>CAVRWF010000004.1:0-353767 GCA_963724845.1 uncultured Alphaproteobacteria bacterium | reverse complement strand
ACACATCCAAATTCGCCACGCTGAGCGCATTCTCCTGAATGAACTCCCGGCGCGGCTCCACGACGTCGCCCATCAGCTTCACGAATATGTCGTCGGCTTCGACCGCCTCTTTCACGCGCACCTGCAGCAGTGAGCGCGCTTCGCGGTCGAGCGTCGTCTCCCAGAGCTGTTCGGCGTTCATTTCGCCAAGGCCTTTGTAGCGCTGGATGGCGAGGCCCTTGCGTCCCTGAGCGTTCATGGCCTCGTAGAGCGCGATCGGGCCGGAAACCACAGCCTCGTCGCCGCGCCGGATGAGCGCCGCCTGGCCCGCGAAAATTTCGCGCAAGCCTTCGGCGCGTTCGGTCAGTTTGCGCGCTTCGCTCGAAGCCAGCAGCGCGGCGTCCAGTAGCGCCACATGCTCGACGCCGCGCAACGTTCTGCGGAAAACATAGCCGCCCTCGTGCGGCGCGCCGCGCCAGCCGCCCTCGGTTTCTTCTGCGATGGTGTCGAGACGGCGCGCCACTGCGTCGGCGAGCGCCTGCGTTTCTTCGGCGTCCTGAGGCAGCGGTTGTAGCGCGCCCGCAATGGCCGCCTGTTCCACTACCGCATTGTCGTAGCGCGAATGCAGGCTCAACACCAGGTAACGAAATGTGCGGGCGTCTTCGAGCACACGGCGAAGATCGCCGCCGGCGCGGTCTTCTCCCGACGGTGTGCGCAACACGGCTCCGTCGAGCAGCGCGTCGATCAGGTAATCTTCAAGCGCGCGCTCGTCCTTGAGATATTGCGTCGATTTCCCCTTCGTCACCTTGTAGAGCGGCGCCTGCGCGATGAAGACATGGCCGCGCTCGATCAATTCCGGCATCTGCCGGTAGAAGAAGGTCAATATCAGCGTTCTGATATGCGCGCCGTCGACGTCGGCGTCGGTCATGATGATGATCTTGTGATAGCGCAGCTTGTCGATGTTGAACTCGTCTCGGCCGATGCCCGCGCCAAGCGCGGTGATCAACGTGCCGATCTGTTCCGACGCCAGCATTTTGTCGAAGCGCGCACGCTCGACATTGAGAATTTTGCCACGCAGCGGCAGCACCGCCTGGAACTCGCGGTTGCGGCCCTGCTTGGCCGTGCCGCCGGCCGAGTCGCCCTCGACGATGAACAGTTCGGATTTGGCCGGGTCCCGTTCCTGACAATCGGCGAGCTTGCCGGGCAAATTCGCCACATCGAGCGCGCCCTTGCGCCGCGTCAGATCGCGGGCCTTGCGCGCCGCCTCGCGCGCCACGGCGGCCTCGACAACTTTGGAGACGACAATCTTCGCCTCGCCCGGATGTTCTTCCAGCCACTGGGCGAGAAGTTCGTTGACGATGCTCTCGACGGCGGGACGCACCTCCGAGGAAACCAGCTTGTCCTTGGTCTGCGAGGAAAATTTGGGGTCGGGAACTTTCACGGACACCACGCAGGTCAGGCCTTCACGGCAGTCGTCGCCGGTAAGGTCGACCTTTTCGCGCTTGGTCAGGCCGGAGCTTTCGGCATAGCCGGTCACCTGACGCGTCAGCGCCGCTCGAAAGCCCGCGAGATGCGTGCCGCCGTCGCGTTGCGGGATGTTGTTGGTGAACACCAGCACATTCTCGTGATAGCTGTCGTTCCACCACAGAGCCACTTCGACGGCGATATGCTCGCGCTTGCCGTCGATCATGATCGGCGCCGAGATCAGCGGAGATTTGGCGCGGTCGAGATAGCGCACGAAGGCCTCGAGGCCGCCTTCGTAGAACAGATCTTCCTGCCTGATTTCCGCGTGGCGCGCGTCGGTCAGCACGATATGCACGCCGGAATTCAGAAACGCCAGCTCGCGCAAGCGATGCTCAATGGTCGCATAGTCGAATTCGACCATGGTGAAGGTGGCGGAGGAGGGCATGAAGGTGACCTCCGTGCCGCGCTTCGCCTTGCCATTGTCTATCGGCGCGGGGTTGGTGACGATGAGGTCGGCCACCGCGTCGCCATTGGCGAATTCCATGAAATGTTCTTTGCCGTCGCGCCAGATGCGCAATTTTAGCCACACCGACAGCGCGTTGACGACGGAGACGCCGACGCCGTGCAGGCCGCCGGAAACCTTGTAGGAGTTCTGGTCGAATTTTCCGCCGGCGTGCAGCTGGGTCATGATGACCTGCGCCGCAGAGACGCCTTCTTCATCATGGATGCCGGTCGGTATGCCGCGCCCATTGTCGGTCACGGTGCAGGAGCCGTCGGCGTTGAGAGTGACGGTCACCAGTGTGGCGTGTCCGGCGAGCGCCTCGTCGATGGCGTTGTCGACGACCTCATAGACCATGTGGTGCAGGCCGGTGCCGTCGTCGGTGTCTCCGATATACATGCCGGGGCGCTTGCGCACCGCGTCCAGCCCGCGCAGGACCTTGATCGAGCCGGCGCCGTAGTCTTCGACGTCGCCATTGTTATTATTGTCTTTATCGGTCATTTTGTCCGGCTTTCCTAAGGGCGTCGTCCCAAAAGCCTGTCGCGAAAGACAGGCGGCGGGGCGGGCTGCGTCGGCCCTCGATTCGTTGGGGGTCATTCTACGCCACTATGGGCCCCAATTGCACGGTTTGTGACGGCGGGGGGGGGCCTACCGAAGCGCCTCCTCCAGCGCCTCCAGAAAGGCGTCGCCGTAGCGCGCCAGCTTGCGTTCGCCGACCCCATAGACGCGGGTCAGCTCGTTGAGCGTCGCAGGTCGTTTTTCGGCCATGTCGATCAGCGTGCGGTCGGCGAAGATCATGAACGCGGGCACATTTTCTTCCCTTGCGAGATCCCGGCGCTTGCGCTTGAGCGCCGCCAGCAGGCGGTCTTCGGCCGGCTCGCCGACGGAGGAAGGGCGCCGCGACGATCTTGGGTCCCTCAACTTCGGCGGATCATCGCGCAGCGCGACTTTTTCGCGGCCATAGAGAATTTCCTCACCCTTATGCGTCAGCGCGAAGCCGCCATGCTCCGCACTGGCGCTTTCAAGCGCGCCGGCGGCGAAAAGCTGGCGAATGATGGAGTTCCAGACCGCTTTTGAATGTTCGCCGCCAGCGCCGAAGGTTTTGATCGCGTCATGTCCATTGCGCTGGATAGTCTCTGTGGCGGAGCCGGTCAGGATTTCGGCAAGATAGCCCCCTCCGAAACGCTGGCCGGTGCGCACCGCGGCAGAAAGCACTTTTTGCGCCTCGACAGTGCCGTCGCGGACCGCGACCTTGCCCAGACAATGATCGCAGCGTCCGCATTGCGGGCTGTCCTCGTCGAAATAGGCGAGCAGCGTTTGTCGCCGGCAGCGCGGAGAGTCGCACAGCATGGTCAGCGCGGTGAGTCGCGCATGTTCGATAAGGCGGCGGTCCTGCGGCAGGTCCTTCTGATCGATCTGGCGTCGGCGAAACGCCATGTCTTCGAGGCTGTAGAGCGTTAGCGTGTCCGCGGGCAGGCCGTCGCGACCGGCGCGGCCGATCTCCTGATAATAGGATTCGACGGAGGAAGGCATGTCGGCATGCGCGACAAAACGCACGTCTGGCTTGTTGACTCCCATGCCGAAGGCGATGGTCGCCGTCGCCACGACGCCATCCTCGCGCAAAAAGCGATCCTGATTGCGACTGCGCAGGGCGTGGTCGAGACCCGCATGATAGGCGATGGCGTCATAGCCTTCAGAGACGAAACAGGCGGCGAGCTGTTCGGTTTCCTTGCGCGAGGCGCAGTAGACAATGCCGCTTTGATCCTTGTGCCGCGCCAGAAAACGCAGCAACTGTTTGCGCGGGGATTCCTTGACCGCGAAATTCATTTCGATATTGGGGCGGTCGAAACTGTGCAGAAAAACTCGCGGCTCTTTGTCGAACAGCCGCCGCGCGATGTCCGCGCGCGTAGCTTTGTCTGCGGTGGCGGTGAAGGCGATCACCTGCACCCCGCCGAGCATTCGCGCGGCGCGGCCAAGCTCTCGATATTCCGGGCGGAAATCGTGGCCCCATTCGGAGACGCAATGCGCTTCGTCGATGGCGAGTCGGGCGAGCTTCGCGCGACGCAACTCGTCGATCCATCCGTCCATCAGCAGACGCTCGGGCGAAACGAACAGCAGCCGCAGTTCGCCATTGCGCAAGGCGTGGCGCGCCTGAGCATTTTCCGCAGCGTCATTCTGTGAGTTCAGAGTCGCCGCCGCCACGCCTAGCGCCTGCATCTGTTGCACCTGATCGCGCATCAGCGCGATCAACGGCGAGACAACGATGGTGAGGCCTTCGTCGAGGATGGCCGGCAATTGGTAGCACATGGATTTGCCGCTGCCGGTCGGCATCACCGCGAGCACAGGATCGCCGCTCAGCACGGCGGCGATGATCTCGGACTGGCCGGATCTGAAATCGTCATAGCCAAACACTGATTTAAGCAAGGCGCGGGCGTTGGGCGGAAGCTCTGGCATAGCACATCGTTTGCGGTGGGCGTTCGATCGAAGCCCCATGCGCGCTGGGTAGCACGGCGGCGTGGGCTTGTCTTGGCGACCCAACCGACCGCGAAGACGATGTTGGCTTTGCGCCAATGGTGTTTTTCAACAGCGTTGCGAAGCCCCCTTTAACGCCCTGCGTAACTGAGTTTGCGAGGTGAAGACAGGCGTGGCGCGATAAATGCTGGTTCATCGCGGGAGCGCTGCGACAGCCGCGACAAATGCGATGCCGGCAGGGGCCGGGTGGCGCGAGCAGATTCGCGCATGCATCGCGCCTGAACTGGGCAATTTCGACTTCGAACGGCGACCGCGGGCAAAGCGCGGACACCCCTGTCCAATAAAAATAAATCGGCCGCCAAAGTCCTGAATGTTTCAGGAATGGGCGGACAACGGAAAGTTTGCAATGACCTCCATCGAGTCCACAGCCTTTGGCCGCCTTGAATCAGAAGGCCGGCTGCTGAAGCCGACGCATAAAGCGCCGACCAAACGGCCCGGCCGTTTCGGTTTTCGCGGTGAAATAGCTGTTTCGCTTGATCCGCCGATAAATCTCGCCGCGGCGTTCGCTTCGGCCGAGGACGGCGAGGCGAGCCTGTCGTTCCTGGCCGGATCTCTGACCTCCTACAAGCAGCTCCCCGCGCTGGTCGAGACGCTTGGCGAGAATGTGAATGCGGGCGGCAAATATTTCATTTATGTCAGCGACCTTGATCGCGCTTCGCGCTACCAGATCAGCTTCAATGGCGTGCCGATATACGTGCTGCCGATTGACGACACCAGCGTCTACAATGAACTGATCGACTTCCTTTATCTCGACAAGACGAAGATGAAGAAGTTTGACACGGCCGAGAAAATCGATGTGATCGCGGACGGCGCAGAGAAATATGATCAGGTTTACGAGACCATTACCTACGAAGAAGGGCTGAAGCGGCTTTGATCCTGAACCGGCGCGGCTCTTAGCCGCGTCGCCCTCTGGCGCGCCTTATCTCAATCGATATGCGGAATGGCATCCGGCGCAGTTTTGAGTGACTTGCGTGAGGGCCTTAAGCGCGGGCTTGGGGTCTCCGCCTTGCGGCATTTTTGCAGCCTCGACGGCGAACGCGCTGGCTGATTCATGCATTGCGAAGCCCATTTCGCGCATCTGGGGCGGCATATGTTCGGCCATCATGGCCGCCATGTCGACCATCGGGCTCATTTTCGCGCTTGAGGCGCCCGCCTCCGGTTTGAGGCAGGCGGCAGCTGCAGGCGACTCCAATCCCAAACGCGCTTTGGCGATGGCGCCGGCCTTTACGCCATCTCCTTCGCCAAGCGCGGCGAGGATCTCTCCCAGCGCTTCAAGATGCGACCGCATGTTCATGAGCATATGCTTGCGCATATGCGCTGGAAAATCGAGGGGCTGGCGCGTGTCCAGCGGCATGCCCATATGTTCGCTTTGCTGTGCAGCGACGCCCACGGCGCCTAACACAGCGAGCGCCGTGACTATGGCGAGGATAGGGGTCGGCCGCATTTTTTTTCCCGCGTTGCGCTGTGAGCAGCCCGTCAATTGCGAGGAGCGTCACCGAAGCTTTTTTCAAATGCTTCGATCTTCGGACTTTACACTTGAAAACGCGACTCAGTAAGCAATCGGGGCTGAGGGAAATCGTCGCAGCAGCGCGAATCCTCGGATCGAGATGCGACCCGGAGCAAAAGCGATGGCTGTCATGGAGATGGCGTCAGAAGTCAACGATTGGCTGCGAGGTTTGCGCGACCGGCTGATCGCCGATCCTCGCTTCCAGCAATGGAGCCTTCGCAATCCACTGACTCGCGCTATTGCGCGAAGGCGAAGCCGGACCATGCTCGACCTCTGTGCGGGTTTTGTTTATTCGCAGGTGCTATTCGCCTGCGTGCGTTTGCGCCTGTTCGAGATTTTGAAGGACGGGCCTCTGACCAGCGCAGAGCTGGCCACCAGACTGGAGCTTTCTGCGGACGCGACGCGCCGTCTGCTGGACGCCGCGGTGTCATTAGCGCTGGCCGAGCGGCGGGGGCAGGGCCGATACGGGCTGGGACAACTGGGAGCGGCGTTAATCGGCAATGGACCAGCGCTGGCCCTGATCGAGCATCAGCCGATGCTCTACGCCGATCTTTCCGACCCTGTCGCGCTGCTGCGCGGATACGGTCAGACGAAACTGGCAGGGTATTGGCCCTATTCCGCGGCTGAGAAACCAGGCGAGCTTGGCGAAGAACAGGTCGGTCCGTATAGCGCTCTCATGGCGGCTTCTCAGCCGATGGTGGCGGAGGAGGCATTCGCGGTCTACCCGATCCAAAAGCATCGCCGTCTGATGGATGTCGGCGGCGGCGAAGGCGTCTTTTTGACGCAAGCCGCAGCGAGGGCTTCAACGCTGGAGCTGACATTGTTCGATTTGCCCGCAGTAGCCGAGCGCGCAAAAGCGCGGCTGAGCCGCGCCGGACTGATGGATCGCGCTCAAGTCCACGGAGGAGACTTTTTAAAAGACCCGCTGCCGCAGGGCGCCGACGTGATTTCGCTGGTTCGCATCGTTCATGATCACGATGACGCGAGCGCGCTGGAGGTGCTGCGCAATGTGCGCCGAGCCCTTCCAATCGGCGGAACGTTACTCATTATCGAGGCGATATCGGGTGAACGTAGCGTCGAGCCTTTGGACGCCTATTATGGCTTTTACACTCTGGCGATGGGGCGCGGCGAGCCGAGAACATTCGACGAAATTCGCGCGCTCTTGCTGGCGACGGGGTTCTCAGCCGTGAAACTTTTGAGAACAAGGCTGCCTGTGGTGACGAGCGTGGTCGTGTCGACGGCGGTTTGAAGGGTCTACAGACGGGTTGATTTGTCTATCTGACCGGGCGAGAAAGGTCTGGGGAACTCGCCCGCAAAACCTCCGGGAAAATGCCGCACAACGGTGACGGGCGTAGAGCCTATCACCACATGGGTTCCTAGCGGAGGCAGAGTGTCCGTTTCCACGCCGACGCCGGAAACCGAGATGTCGATGAGTTTGACGATTAATTCGCGACCGTCCGGCAGTTTGAGATTCGCGCGGCGCATCAGAGGCACGATACGCTCGTGGCGGCGATCCTCCGGAAGCCCGATATCATGGCGGTTGGCGAACCAGGTCAACTGATCCGCAAGCTTGTCCCGCTTCAGCGCCGGCAAATTCATCGAGATCGCGAAGCCCGTCGTGTCCTGTCGAATTGTTACGCCGGCGAAACGACCCAGTTCATCGAGATAAACGATTACCTTTTCGCCGATCTGCGGTTTAACCGGGGCGAACAACCACATGTCGCCGGGCGACATTTGCACCGTCTGGCACGGATATTCGCTTTTTGATTCGAGCATATATCGTCCGAAAAGAGCGACCGGGACACGCTGGAACCGACGGCTTTCCATTGCTTCGAAATGTGTTTGCAACTGGAGTGTCATGGTCACCATCAGTCGGGTCGGAAATATGCTCTGTGTCGCGAGACATTAGGCGTCATGACTTAATAACGGATTACGCTTTCTAAAGAATGCCAGATTGCAACCCAGACTTGCCGCCCTCGTAAACAACAAGCTTTGGTATGCGCCTTCCAACAGGCGAGGGCGTGAGGTCGGTCGAAGTCGCGCGTGTGACCTTTGCCGTTTCCTGAAGACGAATTACCCGCAACGACGCAAGTTCAAGCGGTGAAGCGACAGCCCGCCCGAACCAGTCCCTCTGATCGCTGGAAGAAAGCGAACCGAGCAGACGAGAATGAGTTTTGCCAAAATGGCGCAAGGGAAGCAGTAACAGTTCGAAGCTCATGTCGTTATTCGACGGGCTGTTCCAGCGAGCGTCCATCGGTGCTCTCGCTTTTGCGCCTGCAACGATAGGGGTTACGCCGTCGATAACCGTGAGCAGGGCGGCCGCGACGCTGCGCCGGTCTTCCTCCTGCCATAAATCAAGGAATGAGTGTCCTTTTTGCTCGGCCAATCTCAGCGCATTCAGGCGCGTTCCGCACAATCTGATTGGAAAAATGCAGGCTGAATCAATCTCGATTATGAAGCTGTCCGCCAACACCTGCCGGATCGCGGCGGGATCTATGTCGCTTCTATCGGGAGCTGAGCGGGCTCCGCGAAGGCGATTCCAATACGCATAGAGATCTTTGCTGACGGGATGTCTCATTTTTAGTCCTGTTGCGCCCTCTTGGGCTGACCTGCCCCGCTTCGACACGCTTAGGGACTTGCTGCTGCGCGCCGAGAGGTTAACTGCAGCGCATGTGCCAGGGCCCGCCGGATTAACCGTTTCGAAAGTGTTTTATTGCGCGCAGAGAGGGTGCATGACATTCTCTGACTGTCCCCGGGACGCTGGAAACGAGACGCTCCGCTCGCGAAGGATCCGGGGAATTTGTTGAATGCTCTGTAAATTGCCGTCCTCTCCGGGCCTTTCGGCCAGAACCGCACCACTAAGTTGAAGCCAGAGCGTAGCTCCAACGCTCTTGCCCCTTCGGTCCGCAATACTGCTGCATGGGCCGCGTCCGCGAAGTTGAAACGCCAAGCGGACGCGGCCCAGGACGACACAGCGACAGTCGGCGAATTGTGCTAATTTGGCGCAGAGGCCCGAGGGGCCTCGCTGGCCAAGTTTTAAAAAAGTCGACAGGAGACGGCGTGAACCGGGAGAGGATTTTCAATCTGCCGGGCGTCGTCAGCGCCCTGATCGCAGTTCTTTTCGCCATTCAAGTTTTGGTAGAGCTTTTTCCTCAATCCATCGGCGCGGCGCTGATGGTTTATTTCTCCTTTATTCCCGCGCGCCTTTCCTTTCTCCTCTCGCCAAACAGCGTCTTGCGGTCGCTCGCCGAAGTGGACATTGATGGCGACGAACTGGCGGCTTTTCTGAACACCACCCCTTTTTCCTGGTGGACGCCGCTCACTTACGCCTTTTTGCATGCGAACTGGACACATCTTGGCGTCAACAGCCTAACGCTGGCGGCCTTCGGGACGCCGGTCGCGAAACGTCTGGGATCGGCGCGCTTTCTTGTTTTTTTTGCGGTGACCGCCATCGCAGGAGCGCTCGCGCATCTTGGGGCGCATCCGTTCGACCTTGGTCCGGTGGTTGGCGCCTCGGCGGCGATCTCGGGCGCAATGGGCGCTATCGTTCGCTTTGCCTTCGCACATGGGGAGGCGCTCGGGGAGCCCATAAATGAACCATCCGCGGTCCAGGCCGAGTTGCGCGGATTTCTCTCGCTCGCGAGGCTATTCTCAAATCGGCGCGCGACCTTGTTCATGCTGACTTGGCTGGGAGCGAATTTGGTGTTCGGTCTCGTTCCGCAGGCGCCAGGGGGGGTCGGCGTTATCGCTTGGGAGGCGCATATCGGCGGCTTTCTAGCGGGGTTGTTGCTGTTCGGCTGGTTCGATCCCGCGAGTCGCAGCCGTCGCTGACAAGCGCCAGCAGGGCAACGTTTTCTCAGACTGTTACGCCGGGAACCGGAACATGCTGAAAGATATTTGGAAGCGCGCGGCTGGCTGCCGCTCGCCCGGAGGCGATGAGTTGATCCGC
The DNA here is from genome assembly GCA_963724845.1 of uncultured Alphaproteobacteria bacterium. GTDB lineage: Bacteria > Pseudomonadota > Alphaproteobacteria > Rhizobiales > Beijerinckiaceae > Methylocystis. Next base: position 343,837 of record CAVRWF010000004.1, on the reverse strand, counting down.
CTTGTGAAAATCAAACATGCCGACATCGTCCAGCCGTGCGTTAATCGTTGCGTCGGGCGGGTCGCCAGCGAGGCGCGAACGCAAGATTCGATCCTGAATAATGTTAAAGGCGTCAATCATCGCTGTCGCCACATTGGGGGTATCGCCAGCCCGCCGCTCGAAATAACGAGGCAGCAGTCCTCCCTCCAGCGCCGCGCCGATGCGGCCCGCGAATGGCCCCTTGGCGCCGGCGTCGGTTGGTTGTGCACCCGCCGACTGGTTTGGAATCACGCTTGATCGATACATTGTGTCGGCGGTGATGTTCACGGCGATCACAAAATCAGCCCCAAGAGCCCGGCAGACGGTTACGGGCACCGGATTGACCAATGCGCCGTCGAAAAGATAGCGATCCCCGATACGCACCGGCTCGAAAATACCTGGCAGCGCGTAAGAGGCGCGGATCGCCAGGGCGAGCGGGCCCTGTTGCAGCCAAACTTCATGGCCGGTGCCGACTTCCGTCGCAACCGCCGCGAAAGGGATTGGCAGATCTTCGATCTGAAAGCCCTTCAGCTCTTGTTCCAGCGCCGCCCTCAGGCGGTCGCCATTGATAAGGCTCATGCCCGAGAAGGAAAGATCCATCATCGCGAAAACGCGCCGCTTTGTAAGCGACCGCGCGAAGGTCTCGATCTGGTCAAGGCTGCCGGCAGCCTGGCATCCTCCGACCACCGCGCCGATCGAGGTGCCGGCGATCACGTCCGGTTTGATTCCATTGTCGGCCAGTTCGCGCAGCACCCCGATGTGCGACCATCCGCGCGCAGCGCCAGCTCCGAGCGCCACGCCAATTTTTGGCTTGCGGCGCCCACTGGAAGGCTTGGTAGAGTCCGATTCCGGCGGTTGAGAGAACAGGACCGCGCCACGGTCGCTCGACATGTCGAAACTCTTTCGCATCAACGAAAACATAGCGCCGCTCCTGCGCGCATCTCCCACCCAAATAGAGCTGTTTCCGCTCTGACGTTCTATTTGGTACGGAAGCCTGCGCTTCGAAAGTGGCAGATGTACTAACAAGGTCGGCGCTGGAGCCGCCTATTGCAAAAAAACTAGGCGCCGATCCGGCCCACGCTCAAGCTTACGATAGAAGCAGGATTTGCGTCCGGTATGACAGGCTTTTCCATCGCCTCCAGGCTCAACCTCAAGCAGAATGGCGTCCTGGTCGCAATCGACGTTGAGAGAAACCACGCGCTGCACCTGCCCGGAAGTGTCGCCCTTCCGCCAAAGGCTCTGACGAGAGCGCGACCAGTAGTGGGCATCTCCGGTCTCGATGGTTTTGTCGAGAGCAAGCTGGTTCATATAGGCGACCATTAGAACCTGACGCGTCCCCGCTTCGATGGTGACGCAAACAATCAGCCCGTTTGCGTCAAAGCGCGGGGCGAACGCCGCGCCTTCTTCAAGCGCATGGTCATGGCCTGTCGCAGTCATTAATCCCCGCTTGTCTTGATTTCAGCCGGGGCTCATTCAGCGTCCGCCGCGCAGCAGCGTGTAGAAATGCGCCTGCTCGCTTGGGTTGTCGCGGAAAGAGCCGGAAAACTGGACAGTCACCGTTGACGCGCCCTGTTTCAGCACGCCGCGCATCGACATGCACATGTGTTCGGCCTCCACCAGCACGGCGACTCCTCGCGGGTTCAGCTCGGTCTCGATCGTCGAAGCGATCTGAGCCGTCATTGCTTCCTGTGTCTGCAAACGTTTGGCGAAAACGTCCACGAGTTGCGCAAGCTTCGAGAGACCCACAACCCCATCGGTCGGGTAATAGGCGATATGCGCCTTGCCGACGAAAGGCACCATGTGATGCTCGCAGTGCGAAAAAAATGGGATGTCTCGCACCAGAACGAGATCGTCATAGCCCTCTACCTCAGCGAAAACGCGTTCCAGAACCTCCTTGGGATCCTGCTTGTATCCGCTGAATAATTCTTCATAGGCTTTGACCACGCGAGCGGGGGTTTCGAGCAGCCCCTCGCGTTCCGGATTGTCGCCCGCCCAGCGCAATAGAGTGCGCACGGCGTCCTCTGCTTCTGCGCGGCTGGGTTTGCCGATTGCCGAGGTGGTCGCTCTTTGCGTGCGTGAGATCAAGGACTTAACCACGTCATCCATGTGGCGCCTCCGATGCGGCGGTGAAATGCCCAGGCATTCGCGACCCAGACGGGAACTGGCGGGAAGGCCAGCGGCAATGCCTGTCGCGCAAGAGCGAGACAAGCGAATGGTTCAAACTGTCGCCCCAAAGCCGCCGTCGGTTTCGGAACCAGCGTGCAAATCGGAACTCCGACTTGTGGCGAATTGTCCGGGAACGCACACGCCCGCCACCGTTCGAGCGAAAATTCGAGACTGCGGCGATGGTCGCAATATCCGGGCCGGCGCCGCCGTAAACGTTCCCGCTTTCGCGCGAGCCGTCCAACATCTATATAATAGGCGCCACAGGTAAAGGTAAGCCCCTGCGGCGGTCTTTCTCCCCATGCTCGATTCAGTCTACAACAAGCGCATTCTGGAACTGGCCGCGGACATTCCCCGTTTGGGCCGGCTGCCGAACCCTCAGGCCAGCGCTACGGCCTATTCACGGCTATGCGGGTCGACCATTACCGTCGACCTGACGGTAAAAGAGGGCAGGGTGTCGGACTATTCGCAGGAGCTGAAAGCTTGCGCCCTGGGTCAAGCCTCCGCTTCCATAATGGCGCGCAACATACTTGGCTCAAGCCCGCAGGAATTGCGGGAACTGCGCGAGGCCATGCGCAAGATGCTGAAGGAGAACGGCCCGCCGCCCGGCGGTAGATGGGCTGACCTCGCCGTATTGGAGCCCGTGCGCGACTACAAGGCTCGCCACGCATCGACCCTTCTGGCCTTCGATGCGGTGGTTGATGCGCTCGGCAAGATAGAAGCCACGCCGCTGGCCGGATCCGACGCCAACGCCTAGTCTGGCGTCATGACTCTGGCCCCGATTCGAATTCTTGGCATTGACCCCGGCCTCCGCAACACGGGCTGGGGAATCCTTGACGCGCAAGGCGCTCGCCTTTCCTTCGTCGCCTCGGGCTGTATCCATTCCGATGGGGCAAGTCCAATGGGCATGCGGTTGCGCCAACTGCATGAAGGGCTGCGCGACATCATTGAGACGCATTCACCGGACGAGGCGGCTGTCGAGGAAACCTTCGTCAACCGCGATCCGCAATCGGCTCTGAAATTGGGTCAGGCGCGCGGCGTGGCGCTGACGGTTCCCTCGCTGGCCGGCCTCGAGGTCGAGGAATACGCCGCCAATCTCGTCAAAAAGACCGTGGTCGGCAACGGCCACGCGGATAAGGCGCAGATCGCCATGATGGTGCGCGTGCTGCTGCCCGCGAGCTTCGCCGCAAGCAAGGACGCCGCGGACGCTTTGGCGGTGGCGATCTGCCATGCGCAGCATCGTGGCGCGCGCCTCCTGGCGCGGAAACTCGCGTGAGGCGGCGATGATCGGCAAGCTCAAGGGCGTGGTGGACAGTTTCGGCGAGGATTTCGTTATCCTCGACGTGCATGGCGTCGGCTATGTGGTGAACTGCTCGACGCGCACGCTGCAGAATCTCCCGCGCGCGGGCGAGGCGGCGACGCTCGCCATAGAGACGCAGGTGCGCGAGGACTCCATAAGGCTGTTCGGCTTCGCGCAGGACGCCGAGCGCGACTGGTTCCGCCTGTTGCAGAACGTGCAGGGCGTGGGCGCCAAGGTCGCGCTGGCGATATTGTCGATCCTGCCGCCAAACGATCTCGCCAGCGCCATAGCGACGCAGGACAAGGCGATGGTCTCGCGCGCCTCGGGCGTGGGACCGAAGCTCGCCGCCCGCATCGTCGCGGAGCTAAAGGACAAGGCGCCGGCCTTCGGATCGGTCGATCCCATAGCCATGCGCCTGGCAGGCGAAGACGCGAGCAGCGAGCCCGGCGCCGTGCGCGACGCCATTTCGGCGCTATGCAATCTCGGCTACGCCCGTCCGCAGGCCGCAACCGCCGTGGCGGCGAGCGTCAAAGCGCTGGGCGCAGACGCAGACGCCTCCGCGCTGATCCGAAGGGGGCTGAAAGAGCTGGCGCAGTGAGGGCGGGGTGAGTTGTCGGGATTTCGGCAAAGCGCAACAGCCGATGGTTGCGACCATCGCGCTGCAGGGTTCATCGGATTGCGAATGATCTTTATCCACGTCCTGATGTGAATTGAGAGTTTCCTCTGACCTGGGGCAAGCGCGTGAGCGTGGGCAAAAAGCTGGTTTTGATAGCCCTGGGCTACGTCCTCGCGATCATGGGCGGGCTCGCCGCTGTCACCGTCAATGAACTGCTCATCGCGGACGACATCAAGGAGACTTCGGGGGGCATGGTCGCCTTCGGCGACATGGTCTTGTTCATGCTAGCCGCGGGTTTCTTTAGCCTCGCGCCGACTTGGTTCCTGGTTAAGCTAGCCGTCGAAAAGGCGCCGCGCGTGCTGCTCGCCGCCGAACTTCTGCTCGCAGCGTTCGGACCCGTAAGCTGGCTCGCGGTCAAGTGGATAGCGCCCGGTCCGAGCCCCCGGAGCGTTCCCGAGGCTGTCTATGGAGCGCTCGGCGCGTTCGTCGCCTTCGGCGCGATCCCGCGCATAGTCCTTGGCCCGGTCCTGCTCGCGATTGAGGCCGCGACCTTTTTCCTCGTGCGCCAGCGTCTTACCCGCGTGTTCCTGGCCGCGGCGATGTTGATGGACCTCGTTCCGCTCGGCATTTACGCTTGGCATATGTTCGGCGCGACCCATCTCTAGTGCGCGGTCGCAAATGCAGTGCGTCATCGCTGTTGCATTATTGCAACCGTCGCCGGAAAGAGACACGGCTTCCTCCTTCTGCCGCTTTAACTTCATCCTAAAATCGGTCGGCTGGACTTATGTTTACGATATGAAACGGACGTGATCGGGACGTCTGTCGAAGTTTTCAGGAGCAAGCTATGGGCACGGAAAAGTACGTTTCAGCGACCGCCATTGCGCTGGCGCTTTTCGCCGGATCGGCCCTCGCCGCCGATCTGCCGTCCATCAAGGCTCCACCCTATATCCCGCCGCCGCCGCCAATGTGGACGGGTTTCTACGTGGGATTGAATGCTGGCGGTGGGTGGGGCGCGACCCCTGATGCGTCTACTGCAAGCGCGCCGATCTTCGATGGCGTTGCTTTGGCCGCTAACGCCGTCGATCCGCTGAGAGCTTTTGGCGGGCTGATCAATGGCGGCACAGCGCTTGCGAACACCGGTGTCGCCAATGTGAACCAGGGTGGCTTCATTGGTGGCGGCCAAACAGGTTACAATTATCAATGGGGCTCGAACTTCCTCGTTGGCATCGAAACGGATATTCAGGGCGCTACGACCCGAGGAAGCGGTAGTTATCTTGGCGCATCGCAGGATGGCATGCACTGGATTGATCCGACGGCGGGTCTTCCCTGTTTCAATGGCGCTCAAAACACCTGCACGTTAAGCCGAACAGCTCTGGGTTCCGGACAAGTCACCGCAGGCGTCGACTGGATGGGCACCGTGCGTGGTCGGGTCGGTTATTTGATCACGCCGACGATGCTCGCCTATGGAACTGGCGGTCTTGCTTATGGTGGCGTCTACGGTTCGGCGGTTCACTCGGCCGTTATCGGGGGCGTGGTTTCGGGCCTTCAGGGCGCGTTCGCCTCCTTCAACGGCGCCTTAGGCCTTCCGACCTCCCCCGGCGCCGGTCAATTTTCGAACACGCAGGTCGGCTGGACGGTTGGTGGCGGCTTCGAATGGATGTTCATGCCGAATTGGAGCCTGAAGGCCGAAGCGCTCTATTATGATCTAGGAAACGTGGCCTTCGCCTCAAGTCCGGTCGTTGCGGTGTCTCCCATCGCCGTGCCTGCAGCTGTGCTGGGGACTGGCGTGAATGCGGGGCAACCGTTGATCGCGAACAATCCGGTGACGCGCATCAAATTTGACGGCGTTATCGCTCGCGCTGGCGTCAACTACCACTTCAACTGGGGCGCGCCGGCTCCGGTTCTTGCTAAATATTGATCGTCCGCAATGGAATCCGCGCCTCGACCGAAGAACTGGGTAAGGGAGCCCGGCCAGTGTGGCCGGGTTGTTCTTTTCAGCTTTCGTCGCTCCATCGCGCCGCCCTGTGCTCCGGCGGGATGGAAACTGTCGACAAACTGTCAGCCAAAGGAATAGGCGGCTCACCAGTGAGGCGTCACGGCCAGGGTCAATACCCGGCGGTTCGAGTGGAGTCCCTTGCCCTCCTTGCATGCACCCGCGCCAGTGCTAGTTTACCCATCGAAGACGGACCCGTCGTCGAGACGGAGAATGCCGCGTCAGATCAAAAGGGAAACGCCATGAACAAGCCAGAGCTTCACGTCTCGCGCGCCGCGCCTTTCAAGGCCCGCTACGGCAATTTCATCGGCGGCAAATTCGTGGAGCCGGTCGGGGGCCGCTATTTCGATAATATTTCGCCGATCACGGGCGGCAAAATCTGCGAAGTCGCGCGCTCGCAGAAGGAAGACGTGGAGCTTGCGCTGGACGCCGCACATGCGGCGCGCGAGGCCTGGGGCAGGACCAGCCCGGCGCAACGCGGCAATCTGCTCAACGCCATCGCGCAGAAGATGCAGGACAATCTCGACCTGCTGGCGCTCGCCGAGACATGGGACAATGGCAAGCCGATCCGCGAGACGACGCTCGCCGACGTGCCGCTTGCGATTGACCACTTCCGCTATTTCGCCGGCGCCATTCGCGCGCAGGAAGGCGGCATCAGCGAGATCGACAGCGACACCATCGCTTATCATTTCCATGAGCCGCTCGGCGTCGTGGGGCAGATCATCCCGTGGAACTTTCCGCTGCTGATGGCGGTGTGGAAACTGGCGCCAGCGATTGCGGCCGGCAATTGCGTGGTGATGAAGCCTGCGGAGCAGACGCCGGCGAGCATCCTGGTGTTGATGGAGCTTATCGGCGACATGCTGCCGCCGGGCGTCGTCAATGTGATCAACGGCTATGGCCTTGAAGCGGGCAAGCCTCTGGCCTCAAGCCCGCGCATCGCCAAGATCGCCTTCACCGGCGAGACCTCCACCGGCCGCCTCATCATGCAATACGCCACCGAGAATCTCATTCCGGTGACATTGGAGCTGGGCGGGAAATCGCCGAACATCTTCTTTTCCGACGTGATGGCCGAGGACGATGATTTTCTCGACAAGGCCATCGAAGGCTTCGTCATGTTCGCCTTCAATCAGGGCGAGGTCTGCACCTGCCCGAGCCGCGCCTTGATACAGGAGTCGATCTATGAGCGCTTCATCGAGCGCGCGCTGAAACGCGTCAAGGCGATCAAGCAGGGCAACCCGCTCGATCCTTCGACGATGATCGGCGCGCAGGCTTCGAATGAGCAGATGGAAAAGATACTGAGCTATATCCAGATCGGCGCGCAGGAAGGCGCGGAGCTCCTGACCGGCGGCGAGCGCAACAAGCTTTCCGGCGAACTCGCCGAGGGCTTCTATGTGCAGCCGACCGTGCTGCGCGGGAACAACAAGATGCGCATATTCCAGGAGGAAATCTTCGGCCCCGTGCTCGCGGTCGCGACCTTCAAGACGGATGAGGAGGCGCTGCGGATCGCCAATGACACGCCCTATGGCCTTGGCGCGGGCGTGTGGAGCCGCGACATCAACCGCTGCTACAGATTTGGCCGCGCGATACAGGCCGGGCGCGTCTGGACCAATTGCTATCACGCCTATCCGGCGCACGCTGCGTTCGGCGGATATAAGCAGTCCGGCATCGGCCGAGAAAACCACAAGATGATGCTCGACCACTATCAGCAGACGAAGAACATGCTGGTCAGCTACAACCCCAAGAAACTCGGGTTCTTCTGAGGCGGTGACTCGCGCAAATGCGGCGCGCGCGAAAGCGCGCGCTGTTATTCGTCGTTCTCGGCGCTCAACTCCTCTATCGGAATAGTCGTCGGCGCTCCGGATGGTCTTGTCTTGCGCAGCCTCACTCCCGCTCCTTGCCCATTTTCATCCACGAAGATCACGCCGCCCATCTCCAAAGCGCGTCGCAGCGCGTTAAGCGTCGCATTTTGCGGTGTTGTGAATCCGTGTTCGAAATTATCGATGATCGCGGTATTTATGTTCGACGCATCGGCGAGCCGTTGCCTTGTCCAGTCAAGAAGTCCGCGCGCGGCGCGACATTGTGCGGGCGTCATTATCGAGCCTCCACTTGCGCCCCAAAACCCGTGAGCCGCGGCACACCGCGACACTTTATCGAGTAAAAAAACTGTCTGAGTAAATGGCTCCGCCACAGCGCAAGGCAAGCTCGGCAAGCGAAAGCGACAAGACAAATTCCATCTTGCGCCGCCGAGCATCTGTCAGGGAGACGTAGTGATGCGACGTTACATTCTTTTATCGGTCCTAGTCGCTGTCGGAGGTGCGCCTGAGCCCTCGTACGCCGCCGGCCGTCAGCCCTGCGCATGGATTTCCATATTGGGCGGAAGAGACCTCCCGGGATGCGGAGCACAGATAAGTCCCTGCCGAACGGCGCAATACGCCCATGATTTTGTCGTCCGGCCCGGCGGCCTGGTTTTCGTGGAAGATCTAGGCCACTTCGGCGAGCCCAGCATTGTGAGTGCATTTTCGATACTTGGCGGCGCGATCAACGGTTACGGTTGGTGATCGGCGCCGCGCTAAGTGCAACCAAAAGCAGCGGTCAGTTGTGCTGCCGCTTTATCCGCCACAGCGCAGCGATGAAGAAGCCCTTCGATATGGGCAGTATCAGCAACACGCTGACGACGGTCGCAATTACGACAATCAGAAACTCCAGCGGGTAGGACAGTGAGGCGTCCCGTTCCAACAATATGATCAAGGGCACAATGATGTGTGCCGCCAGGCCAATGGTCAGCCACGCTGGACCGTCGTCCGCGTCAAGGCCCACAAAACCCTCACCGCAATTCTTGCAGCAGTCCTGTCGTTTCAGGTAACCGGAGAACAGCTTTCCAACGCCGCAATGAGGGCAGCGTAGCTTCGCACCATACCATAAGGTCCGGGGCAGCGTCGGCGTAGCGAGCGTGGTCAAGTCGGATTCTTCCTTTGCATTGATCCCGGTGAGGCGAGGCTGCAGCCTCTATGCCGGTTCGTATCATCGACAGACGCTGGCGTCTGACGCTTTCGCCGTGCGGAGTTCCTCGACGGGCCTGTTTCGCCTTTGAGGCTGACGGGACTTGTTGCATCTTGATTCTTATGGCGGTCCCGAAGGGATTCGAACCCCTGACCTTCGGTTTAGGAAACCGCTGCTCTATCCTGCTGAGCTACGGGACCCGCTTGTCATGTGTAGCTGAGGGACGCATTTTTGCAAAGTTCTCCCGCAATATTTTCGCTGGCGCGTAGCAATTGGAGAAAATCCCATGTTCAACTCCGTCCGCCTGCCGCACCGTCTGGACAAGGCGCAATTCGAGGAGGTGAAGGAGCGCCTGCGTGAAAAACTGCTCGACGCGCAGTTCGAACTCGCTCAGCGCAAGAAAAAGACAATTCTGTTGCTGATCAATGGTTCGGACGGAGCCGGCAAGGGCGAGGTGCTCAACCGCCTCTATGAATGGCTCGACGACCATTATCTTGAGACTCTGTTCTTACGGGCCCCCGACGGATGAAGAACGGTCCCGCCCGCTCGAATGGCGTTACTGGCGCGACATGCCCGCTCACGGGCGCATCGGGCTGATGCTTGGCTCCTGGCATCACAGGGTGTTGCGCGACAGAGTGCTGGGTCGAACCGATCAAGACGCCTTCAACGCCGCTTTGGAGGAGATCAACCGGGTCGAAGAGATGCTCTGTCAGGAGGGCGTTATCGTCATAAAGGTCTGGCTGTTCATGCAAGAAGACAAAGCGCATCGCCGGCTGGCCAAATTGCGGGAGGATGATGGCGCGATGCGTCGCGCCACGGTGATCGAATGGGAAGAGATACAGGGGGCCAGGCAGCGGGCGCATCTGGGGGAGATGGCGCTGGACATGGTTGAGAAAACCTCCACCGGTTATGCGCCTTGGGCGGTAGTTGCGGCCGATGACGCCCGTTATCGCGACGCTGCAGTGGCGGAACTGCTGCTGCGAACATTGGAGCGCGCCAATGCGGAAAGCGTTCCCCCGACTGAGTTGGCGCTACAAACCTCGCAAGTTGTCGCGCTGCCGCGCGCTAGCCTTACCTCCTCCCTAGACATGACGCTGCGCGCCGACCCGGATACCTATTCCAAGGATCTGCAAAAATTGCAGCAGCGCATAAGCGAAATCACCACCGGCAAGAAATTCCTGCGCCGCGGGCTTGTATTGGTCTTCGAGGGCAACGACGCGGCGGGCAAGGGCGGGGCTATCCGGCGCGTGCGCGAGGCGCTCGATCCCCGCTGCTTTCGTGTTCACGGAGTCGCCGCGCCGACGGACGAGGAACACGCTCGGCCTTATCTTTGGCGGTTCTGGCGCAATATTCCGCGCCTGGGGCACGTCTCGATCTTTGATCGAAGTTGGTATGGGCGCGTCCTGGTTGAGCGCGTCGAGGGGCTATGTTCTCAACAAGACTGGATGCGAGCCTATCAAGAAATCAACGACTTCGAGCATCAGTTGGAGCGGGCGCAACTGACGATTGTGAAGTTTTGGCTGGCGATCGGCAGTGACGAGCAACTCGCGCGCTTCAATGATCGCGAGGCGCGACCAACGAAGCGCTACAAGATCACACCTGATGACTGGCGCAATCGCGAAAAATGGCCGCTCTACGAAGAGGCCGCAAACGAGATGATTGATCGAACCAGCGCCCGCCGCGCGCCCTGGACGCTCGTAGAAGCAAATGACAAGAAATTTGCTCGCCTGAAGGTTTTGCGAACGATCGTTGATCGCCTCGACGCTGATTTATAGCGCGTCGATGTCCATCCGGCTTCGACCAATCATCAGGCTGCTGCTGCGGTGACCCTGTTGCGGCCGGAGGTCTTAGAATCGGTACAGCGCCTTGTCCGCCCGCCGAAGCAAAGCGTCGGGGTTGGCGTCGACGCCCCGCTCGGCGAGGCCGATCGAAATCGTGACGGGAATGGAGCGCCCATTGGCGTCAATCGTAAACTGCTCGACCTGCACCGCCGCACGTACGCGCTCGGCGACTTTGCCTGCCACCGCGAGAGAGGTGTCAGGCATCACGATAACGAATTCCTCGCCGCCCAGACGACAGACGAGATCGGCTCCCCGCACCACGCGCCTTATGCGCTGGGCCAGGCCCTTCAACACTTCATCGCCGGCGTCATGACCATAGGTGTCGTTGACCGATTTGAAGTGGTCGACATCGAGGATCATCAGTGACAACGGACGCCCCATATGTGCGGCCTGATCAAGTGCGCTGGAAAGGTGGGTCTCGAGGAAGCGGCGGTTGTTGAGACCTGTCAGAGCGTCGACCACCGCGAGTTCGAACGCCGCCTGCACGTTCTCGCGCAGCGTGTCGGCGTAACGTTTGCGACGCAACTGCGTGCGGACGCGAGCGACCAGTTCGTTCCGGTCGATTGGGCGCAGAATGTAATCGTTCACGCCAAGGTCGAGACCGCGCAAAATCCGTGGGCGTTCTTCGGCGTCAGCGATGAGCAGGATCGGCAGCGCTCTCGTGCGCTCCAGCGAGCGCAGCTGGCTGCAAAGACGCAAAGCGTCAAAATTTGCCAGGTTCAATCCGACAATCACCATGTCGAATTCGCCTTCGGCGGCCCGGAACAGCGCGTCCTGCGGCACGCTCTCGACAGTCACCTGATGCAAGTCGCGCAGTGCGGCCACGATGCGGTCCGCGGAGCTTGCGCGGTCTTCGACCAGTAAAATACGGCCATTATCGCCAGCGTTCGATCGGATGAGTTCTGCGGCGTCTTTCAGGCCGAGATTGGCGGATGTGATGACTCGGGCGCGCAATTCGTCGAGCATGACCTTGAGGCGCGACAATGACCGAACGCGCGCGATCAGCGCAATTTCATCGACCGGCTTGGTCAAGAAGTCATCCGCGCCGGCTTCAAGACCTCGCACGCGATCGGCAGGCTGATCAAGCGCGGTAACCATAACTACAGGCAGATGGAGCGTCGACGGGTCAGCCTTAAGGCGCCTGCAAACTTCGAAACCATCCATGCCCGGCATCATGACATCGAGCAAAACGATATCGCAGCGGCCATCGCGGCACAGTTCGATGGCTTCGAAACCATTGGTTGCGGAGATGACATCGAAATATTCGGCCGTCAGGCGCGCTTCCAGCAACTTGATGTTGGGGAGCAGATCGTCGACGATCAGGACACGCGCGGTCATGGGACTAAATCCTCTTATTTTTCGGCGAGGAATGCGTTCACGGTTTCAAGAAATTTCGCGACCGAGATTGGCTTTGAGAGATAGGCCTCACAGCCACCCTGGCGAATCTTTTCCTCGTCGCCTTTCATCGCGAAGGCGGTAATGGCGATCACCGGAATACTCCGCAGCTCCTCGTCGTTCTTGATCCAGCGCGTCACCTCAAGGCCGGAAACCTCCGGCAATTGAATGTCCATCAGAATCAGATCGGGGCGGTGCTCACGCGCCAGAGCTATGGCCTCAACGCCGCTTTTCGTACGGAGCGTCGCATGGCCGTTTCTCTCCAACAAGTCATTGAAGAGTTTCATATTCAGCTCATTATCCTCTACGATGAGGATTGTTTTGGCCATGAGGGAGACTCTTCTCTCAGAATTGTAGACACGCCCCGCTGTCAGACAGGCCCAGCGGCTTTTGCTCCTGCCGAACCAGATCCCTGTTTAATTCAGGAAGATTGATGAAATGAGAATATCGAAAGGTCCGCCGCTGACTCGCGGAACCAGGACTTTAGTCGCGCCCAGCCGCGAACGTGCAGAATCGCTTGCTTTGCAAGCACTTACCTTCTTGGCGGAAGAACAGGAAAGAATCCACGGGTTTTTGCAAACCACTGGATTGGAGCTTTCGGAGCTGCCCGCGCGCTTGGCGGAACCGGAGCTCTTGCTGGCCGTGCTGGACTACCTCGCCAGCAGCGAGCCACTGCTTCTTGAGTTCGCGCAAGGGTTGAATCTGCAGCCAGAAATGGTCGGGCAGGCGCGCCGGGCGCTTGGTGGGGGCGATACAGCCTGACCATATCAGACCGAAACGAGGCGCAACGGCGATTCTTTGTCGGGAAATCGCCGTTACGGTCCCATATTCGGGTGTCGGGTTTGCCTTGGAGCCCGACCTAGTTCCGTTCTGAATTCGCGAGCATATTCAAAGCCGTCACGCTCATGGCTTCGGCGTGTTCGAGGCAGACGAAACGCAGGGACTTGCCGTCCGCGGTGGCGAACCGCGCAGTCTGTTGTGGTTCGACCGAAGTTTGAAGCTGCGTAGCTTTAGCATCGCCATCGTCGCCAGAGAGATCGGCAATCATCACGGTCAGCTTGCAAACGCCATAATATCTGATGAAATAGGTCACGACGTGTTTCGCGCCTGCGTCGAAGCTCACTGCCCCCAAAGGTTTCATCATCAGCGTCGACCAGGATCCCGCCGCGGACAGGTTCGTGGTTGTGGCAAGGCACAACGCAGCAAGAAGCGTGGCCGCGACAATCCGTTTTCCTGATTTCATGGTCTATTCCTTTCATCGCCTTGCGATGGAGCGGCCTCGGCGCTCATGGAACGACCGCGCTTGGGTCATCATCCTTGCGCAGAAGTGGCCAAGGTTGTTCCATATTTGAAACTATTGCATCGCAATATGGCAATGGTGCGACGCACAAATGATAGCCAAGCCACGATTGCTAAAAGCTCTTGATTTTACTCACTGTCGCCGAGCCGAAATTTGGGACGGGAATCGGGCTTCTGGTTTAGCCCGTCGCTCCAACCTCGGCGTCCTGCCAGTCAAAAGTCACGACCTTGCCGTTCTCCACGGCCAAAGCGAGGCGCCCGCGCTTCAGCTCAATGGCTTTCTCGCCAAAAATCATCCTGCGCCAGCCCCGAAGAGCGCCTACATCTGCTTTGTCGTCATTTGCGATAGCCTCGAGATCGTCCACGGTGGCGATCATTTTGGCCGCGACGCCCGTCTCTTCCGCGACCTGTCGAAGTAAAACCTTCAAGAGTTCGACTGTTGCGCCATTATTGTTTCTCCGCTCCCGCTCGATGCGCGGGAGGGTGGACGGATCGCGAGAAAGGCCTTTTTCGATAGCGGCTATTATATCGGCGCCGGCACGCGAACGTTCCATGCCACGGGGAAAGGCTCGTAGATTCGACAAGGCGTCCAAATTGCGCGGAGCGGCCTGTGCGATCTCAATTAACACGTCGTCCTTAAGTACGCGCGAGCGCGGGACGTCTCGGCCCTGCGCCTCTGATTCCCGCCACGCGGCCAACTCCATGAGAACCGCCAGATCGCGCGGCTTTCGGGCGCGGTGGCGTAGGCGCTCCCACGCATCGTCGGGATGCTGCTCGTAGGTCGACTGGGAGGTCAGCGTTTCCATTTCGTCGACGAGCCAGTCGAGTTGCTTGGAGCGTTCCAGTCTCGTGCGCAAATGCACGTAGATGTCGCGAAGATGCGTCACGTCAGCGATGGCGTAGCTGATTTGCGCCTCCGACAGCGGCCGCCGCGACCAGTCGGTGAAGCGGGAGGACTTGTCGAGGTTAACGCGGGTGACGTTCTTGACCAATTCCACGTAGGAGACCTGCTCGCCAAAGCCGCACACCATGGCCGCGACCTGAGTGTCGAACAGAGGCTTGGGAATCAATTTCGCCAGGCGCCAGACGATTTCCACGTCCTGCCGGGCGGCATGGAATACCTTGACCACCGATTCATTCGCCATCAATGCGAAAAATGGCGATAGATCGATTCCTTCCGCCAGCGTGTCGATTGCGACCGCTTCTTCCGGAGAGGCGAGCTGGATCACGCACACCTTTGGCCAGAATGTCGTTTCTCTCAAAAATTCAGTATCTACCGTGACAAAAGGATGCTTTGCGAGGCGGTCGCAAATGGTGGCGAGTTCGTCGGTGGTGGTTACAAGGCTCATTGAAGTTATTCTAAATCATTTTTTAGCCGCTCTAAAGTCCCTTCGCGCCGCTGCTCACGACAATCCGCCTTTTTCGCGGCGCTCATGGGGGCGCCGCGAGCGTCAAAACCAATGCTTGATCTTTCTGCCGCCTCATTTGTCGCATTTTGGGATGGGAAGCAGCGTGAGTTGCGTCATTTCACCTGCTAGGACGAAATCGCCATAGTTTAGCTTCAGCGCGCGAGAAATGCCGTTTTCATATAGTTCGAACGAGAGGATGTAGGCCGGCTGCTCGTCCTTCTTACCCGCCTCGAAATAGGAAATCGACACGGGCCACCGACGCATGTCCTTCAATATCTCGACCTGAGCGGACTTCTCGCTGGCGGGGGCGGCCACCGGCTTGCCGATGATCGTCATCGTCTCGAATGCCTTGGAGCCGTCGCCTGAGCCATCGTAGACGCGCGCTTCCAGGATATTTTGCCGAGCGCGTGCGGTCGTCAGGATATTGCGCATATGTTCTGTAGGAAACAGAATCTCGCCCGATAGCTCGCGCTTCTCCTTTTTCGGTCGCGTCAGAGCGACCGTTATTTTCGCCTTGGCCTTTTGCGCGGAGCCGTCCACGTCGTCACCGCCGCCATCGTCAACTTTTGTCGTGATTTTGAAACGATAGGTCTGCCCGTCTCCCGCTTCGAAGGTAGCCGAGGTCAAATCCGACACTCGCGCAGAGCCTTCCTCGGGCTGCAATTCAGTGATTTGCCGAAAATTTTGCACATAGCCTTCACAAGCGGAACCGCCGAAATCAAACGCGATACGTCCGCGGGCCTGAGCTGGCGCCTTCGAGCCGGAGCTCTTGAGAAGGCTAAGTTCGTACACTGCCCGATGAGGTGCGAGCGGCGGGATCGATTCCGCGTGCAACGCATGGCAATTGAGGGACAACATAAGCGTCAGCGAGAGCGCCGACCCAGCCGATAAGCGAGGCAAAGCCATAAATTCTGGGCCTCCATTTTGCCGCATGGGCGACCTTGGCGCCCGGATTCAGTGTCGCCCGCGATTGCGTTGCGAAACGGATGAAATTACGGTCTGCGGGCCAAGGGCGCAAATCATAAGTTACGGAAGGCCAATTATCCATGACTGCTGTTTCGCTGGATTCTCCGCTCGCTAGGCTTCAGGCTCTTGGGCTCGTGTTGCCGGCCGCAGCCGCGCCCGTCGCCAATTACACTCCTTTTTCGCGCGCCGGTAATCTCCTGTTCGTCTCCGGCCAGCTGCCAGTCGCGGGGGGCGTCGTCGACCCTGCGCATCAAGGCAAGCTTGGAGCTGGCGTTTCTCTCGAGGCCGGGCAGGCGGCCGCGCGGCAGGCGGCGCTGAATGTACTCGCTCAAGCCAATGCCGCAGTCGGCGATCTCGGCAAAATTCGGGCTGTCCGCCTGGGAGGTTACGTGAACTGCGCGCCGGAGTTTGGTCAATTGCCCCAAGTTGTAAACGGAGCCTCGGATCTCGTCGCGAGCGTGCTTGGCGAGCGAGGCAAACATGCGCGCTTCGCGGTTGGCGTCGCACAACTGCCGCTGAACGCCGCCGTCGAGGTTGAAGGCGTCTTCGAGATTCTGGAGTAGTGGCGCGACATGACCGCTGACCTGAGCTGGCTTCTCGCGCGGCCGATCGCTCATCGCGGTCTTCACAACGAGACGCTTGGGATTATTGAAAATTCACTGGGTGCGGCGCGAGCGGCAGTCGTTAAGGGTTACGCGATTGAGTGTGACGTGCAGCTTAGCGCCAATGGCGATGCGCTTGTTTTTCATGACGATACGCTGGAGCGGCTGACAGATGCGGAGGGGCCCGTCATCGCGAAAACCGCAGGCGAGCTGACCCGACTCACTTTGAATGGCTCTAAAGAATCACCGCCGCTGTTTTCTCAGCTTCTCGACGTGGTTCGAGGGCAAACGCCTCTCGTAGTGGAGCTTAAAAGCCGGTTTGATGGCGATCTCGACTTGACACGCCGCGTCGCAGAACTCGTGGCAGACTACTCGGGGCCGCTCGCGCTGGAAAGTTTCGATCCAGACCCAATCGCGTTCTTGCGAGAGCATGGCGAGACATTGGGAGTTGGCCACATCCCGCTGGGAATGATCGCGCAAGCTTCCTACACCGCCGAAGATTGGCCCCAACTTACGCAAGGGCGTAGGTCGGAGTTGACCCATTGGCTACACTTTCCGCGCAGCCGGCCCGATTTCCTGTCCTTCAATGTTGATGACCTCCCAAACGCCGTACCGTTCTTGCTGCGCGAGGGACTTAAGTTGCCTGTGACGGTTTGGACGGTTCGGAGGGCCGATCAGGCGGCAGCGGCAAGGCAATGGGCTGACCAAATCGTCTTCGAAGGCTTCGCTCCGTAATTGCGCAAGACAAGCTAATCCCTTGACCTTGGCTGATCTTCCTCCAAAACATTCGCGTTGAGCGTCAGCATGGTCTATAGGCGAGCGATGCAGACACGTGAGCTGCGATCTCTGCATTTGGCGAGACTGAGCCGCTTCCCGAGAAGTGCGGCAAAGATCTGGGTCGCTCGGGTTCACTTTGAACATCCGTCTCGATTTTCCTCCTGCGACGCAGGATGGCGGCGCAGCGGGTAGTTGGGGAAATGATGGCTGGCTTTTTTCGCGCGGACGACGACGCTGCGCCCGTTCCGGGCGCGAAGATTCTTGTTGTCGCGGCAAAATTCAACGACAATGTAGTGGCGCTGCTGCGCGATGGCGCACTTGCGGCGTTGCAGCGAAAGGGCGCCGATGCAACTTTGATCGAGGTTCCCGGCGCGCTTGAGATCGCGCCCGCCGCGTCGATTGCTCTGCATCTCGCGCGGGAAGCTGGAGCCCCATACGAGGGAGTTGTCGCGCTGGGCTGCGTCATTCGCGGCGAGACCTATCACTTCGAAATCGTCGCCAATGAAAGCGCGCGCGCTCTCACCGATCTCTCGGTCGCCATGCGCCTGCCGCTCGGCAATGGAATCCTCACGGTGGAAACTGAGCAACAGGCGATTGTCCGCGCCGATCCGAAGCAAGGCGACAAGGGCGCCGATGCGGCGCTGGCGGCCTTGTCGCTCGTTCGCCTGACGCGACGGCTGGGAGCGCGACCATGAACATAGAACAACGTTCCAACGCCCGGCTCGCAGTGGTGCAGGCGCTGTATCAGATGGAAGTTGGAGGCAAGGGCCTCAACGACGTTTTCGCCGAGTTTGAAACCCATTGGATGGGGCGCGAGATCGAAGGCGACCAATATAAGCCCGCCGAAGTCGGGTTCTTCCGCGAAATTTTGCAGGGTGTGCTTGACGAGCAGAAGGCGATTGATCGCGAAATCGACTCCGCCTTGCAGGGCGGCTGGCCGCTCGCGCGGATTGAGGCGGTGATGCGCGCCATTCTGCGCGCTGGCGCCTATGAGCTGGAAAAGCGCAAGGATGTTCCGATGCGCGTCGTCATCAAGGAATATGTCGACGTCGCCGGGGCATTTTTCGGTCCCGTCGAATCCGGTATGATCAATGCTGTGCTCGACCGGCTGGCGCGGGAGACGAGACCGACGGAATTCGCAAAAAACTGATCTTCGCCCCGGCGGAATACAACGCATAAAGCAATCTTCAGGCGGTCCATGGCGCAGCGTTTTACCGAGGACGAGCTGATTGCGAAGTTATTCGCGCCGCTCGCTGGGAGCGGGGCGCTCACTCTCCAGGATGATGCGGCCTTATTGCCACTCCGCGCCAACGCCATCGTGGCGACTGCCGATGCGTTGGTGGCCGGGGTCCATTTCTTCGCGGAAGATCCGGCAGCGCAGATCGCCAAGAAGGCGTTGCGGGTCAATCTGTCGGACCTCGCAGCCAAGGGCGCCGAGCCTCTGGGGTTCCTGCTCGCTCTCGCGCTGCCGCCGGATTGGACCAATGAGTGGCTGACGGATTTCGCCGCCGGACTTGGCGAGGACGCTCGAGCTTATGGATGTCCTCTGCTGGGCGGTGACACTGTGGCGACACCCGGGCCACTTACGCTCTCCATCACAGCCTTAGGCGAGGCGCCGAATGGGAGGTTTGTCCCGCGGAGCGCGGCCAAACCGGGCGACGCTCTCTTCTTAAGCGGGACGATAGGCGACTCGGCGCTGGGTTTGCGCTTGCGCTCTGACAAAGCTCTGGCGAACCGGCTTTCTCCAAAGGCGCGCGATTATCTGCTTCAGCGATATTTGCTTCCGCTTCCGCGTCTTGAATTGGGGCCAGCCTTACGGGCCCATGCCAGTGCGGCTATGGACATTTCAGACGGGCTCGTTGGCGACCTCGCCAAGCTGGTGAAAGCCTCCCGAGTCAGCGCGCGAGTCTCGCTATCAGATGTGCCCCTGTCGGACGCCGCGAGAGAAGCAATCGCGATAGAATCAAATTTGATGGAGGTCGCGCTGACGGGCGGCGACGACTATGAAATTCTTTGTTGCATCTCCGCTGATGCGACGCATTTCGAGCAATCCGCGCGAGCCGCCGGGGCGCCCTGCGCCCGAATCGGCGAAATCATTGCAGGAGACGGCGAGACAGCTTTTCTTGATCCTCAGGGAAAGGTCATGAAATTCAATAGATTGTCATTCAGTCACTTCTGAAGCCAGACGGCTGCCCGGCATTGCTCGAACGGGCCGTTTCTGGCAAACAAGCACCCCTAAATTCGCAGCAGCCACGATTCGATTCGGATCGCGGTCGTGCGCCGTTTTTGCTGCGCAGCGCCTTGACCGCTTGCGACGGTCCGAATGCTAGAAGCGCTTTCCGCGCGTGGCTCCATGCGAGCGATCGGAAATCGCTGAACACAAAAGGTTAGAGCAAGATTTTCGGAAAAATTTCCAATTTTTTCGGCGCTTGCTTTGGCGGCCGCCTCCCGCGGCCCTGAATGAAAGGGCGAATTCACCATGGTGTTGTTTATAACCATCGTTTTTGGACTTCTGTCCATTGTTTACGGGGTGAAAACCTCGCAGGAGCTGCTTGCGACTGATCCTGGCTCGCAAAAAATGCAGGAAATCGCCGGCGCCATCGCGGAAGGTGCGCAGGCTTATCTCAAGCGGCAATACACTTCCATCGCTTATGTTGGCGGCGGCATTTTTGTCCTTCTCGTAATTTTGCTCGGCTGGTGGGTGGCGTTCGGCTTCCTTCTGGGCGCGGTGTTGTCCGGCGCGGCCGGCTTCATCGGCATGAATGTTTCCGTGCGCGCCAATGTGCGAACGGCGCAGGCGGCGACGAAGTCGCTGGCCGCCGGTCTCGACATCGCCTTTAAGGCGGGCGCCATCACCGGCCTGCTGGTGGCTGGCCTCGCGCTTCTCGGCGTCGCGGTTTATTACGCCATTCTCACCTGGTTCGCAGGCTATACGGCGGCTGATCGCGTCGTTGTCGACGCGCTTGTCGGCCTCGGCTTTGGCGCTTCGCTGATCTCGATCTTCGCGCGTCTGGGCGGCGGCATCTTCACCAAGGGCGCCGATGTCGGCGCGGATCTCGTCGGCAAGGTCGAAGCCGGAATCCCGGAAGACGACCCGCGTAACCCCGCTACAATCGCGGATAACGTCGGCGACAATGTCGGCGATTGCGCCGGCATGGCGGCCGATTTGTTCGAAACCTATGCGGTGACGGTTGTCGCCACCATGGTGTTGGCGTCGATCTTCTTCGCCGGGCAGGAGGGCCTGTCCTCTGCGGTTATCTATCCGTTGGCGATCGGCGGTCTTTCGATCGTAGCCTCGATCGCGGGCACTTATTTCGTCAAGCTCGGCAACGACGACTCACCGCTCAGCAAGCAGTTCGGACCCTATTTCGCGAAACTCGGGATCGACGACTCGATCATGGGCGCGCTCTATAAGGGGTTAATCGCCGCTGGCGTGCTGTCGATTGCGGGCTTGTTCCTCGCCACCACTTTCACGGTCGGGTGGGGCGAAATCGGCAAGGTGAACGGCGAAGCGATCCACGGCTATGGCCTGTTCGTTTCCGGCCTTCTCGGCCTTATCGTCACCGGCGCTATCGTCTACATCACCGAGTATTACACTGGCACGGGCAAGCGGCCGGTCGTGTCAATCGCTCAGGCTTCGGTCACGGGCCATGGCACGAACGTCATTCAGGGTCTTGCGATTTCGCTGGAATCGACAGCGGCTCCGGCGCTGGTGATCGTGCTCGGCATTTTGCTGACCTATAATTTCGGCGGCCTCTATGGCACGGCGATCGCGGTCACCACGATGCTTGGCCTCGCTGGAATCATCGTCGCGCTGGACGCTTTCGGCCCGGTGACGGACAATGCGGGCGGCATCGCCGAAATGGCTGGCTTGCCCAAGGAAGTGCGTCAGTCGACCGACGCTCTCGACGCTGTTGGCAATACAACCAAGGCCGTCACCAAGGGTTACGCAATCGGTTCGGCGGGGCTCGGCGCGTTGGTGCTCTTTGCCGCCTACACCAACGACCTCAAGCACTTTATCGACACAGGCGTGCCGTTCTTTAAGGGTATCGGCAAGGTCGATTTCGATCTTTCCAACCCTTACATCGTGGCGGGACTGATCTTCGGCGGCCTCATTCCTTACCTCTTTGGCGGCATCGCCATGACGGCGGTGGGCCGCGCAGCGGGATCCGTGGTCGAGGAAGTGCGCCGGCAGTTCAAGGAAAAGCCCGGCATCATGGCGGGAACCGAGCGTCCCGACTATGGCCGCGCGGTCGACATGCTGACGCAGGCGGCGATCAAGGAAATGATCGTTCCTTCGCTCCTGCCGGTGCTGGCTCCGATTGTGGCTTTCGTGGTCGGATGGATACTTGGCGGCAAGGCTAACGCCTTCGCAATGCTCGGCGCGCTGCTGCTGGGCGTGATCGTCAACGGCCTGTTTGTCGCGATCTCGATGACCTCGGGCGGCGGCGCGTGGGACAACGCCAAGAAAAGCTTTGAAGACGGCTTCGTCGACAAGGATGGCGTGACGCATCTTAAAGGGGGCGACGCGCACAAGGCGTCTGTCACCGGCGACACCGTAGGCGACCCCTATAAGGACACCGCCGGCCCGGCCGTTAATCCGGCGATCAAGATCACCAATATCGTCGCGCTGTTGCTGCTGGCCGTGCTGGCGCGCTGAGGCAAGTCGAAATTGGGCGGGAAGGGCGGGGGGAACTCCGCCCTTTCTTTTTGGAGGCTGCTGAAGCGAAGCGAATTTCGGACTGATCTTCAAGGCTGGAGAAGAAAGGAATTGAACCATGAGCGAGCGGGATCCGGAGCGACAAAGGCCGAGCTCTTGGGAATTCAAGCGTCACTGGGTGACGCTCGTGCGTCCTGTTTTCATCGCTTTGCTCGGGGTCGTGATCTTCAAATACGGCCACGACTTCGCAAACAGCCGCGCGGGGGCTCATGAGGTGGACGAGTTCTTGCGAGGGATTGAACCCTACATCGGCGTTGGCGCAGCAAGTTGGCTGCTTAAAGCAGGGACGCCGGTGGCTATCGGCGTTTTAACGGTCCTGTTTGGGTTCCCTTTGGCATGGGCTCTGGCTGTGCGGGCCACGACCCTTCTAGACGTGGATGACCAGCAAATTCTCTGGCGGCGAGGCGTATTCGCACAAACCATAACGCAAATAGAAATTGGTGAAGTCGTCGGCGTCAATGTCTCCCAGACGTTTGTCGGCCGTCTGCTGGGCTACGGGACGGTCGACATCGAAACGCGAGGAAACGACCGCCTTTTGGCGCATTTTATCGGGAACGCCCGAGGTTTCGCGGGGCTAGTTCTCGATATGAAACACCGCATTGCCATTCGATAGAAGCGCCATCCGGAAATCGCAGAACTGGCGCCGCTCGGGGATCCGTAAACCGTATTTACCTCTTCGCCGGCGATGCGACTATAATCGGTCCATGACCCACCCTTTTTTCAACCTCCACACTCATGGCTTTCTGCGTGTCGCGGTAGGTGCGCCGCAGGTCGCTGTCGCCGAACCCATCTCCAACGCCGCGCGGACCATCGAAATGGCCAGGCAGGCGGCAGAACGAGGCGCGTCGCTGGTTCTGTTTCCAGAGTTGGGAATCAGCGCCTACGCCATCGACGATCTGTTGCAACAGGAGGCTCTGCTCGCCGCCGTCGAGACTGCGCTGGGCGAAATTGTCGAGGCGTCGCGCGCGCTCAATCTTTTGGTCGTGGTTGGCGCGCCGTTGCGACAGTGCGGGCGTCTTTACAATTGTGCAGTGTTTATTTTACGCGGCGAAATTCTCGCCGTCACACCCAAGATATTTTTGCCCAATTATCGCGAGTTCTATGAGCGACGCCATTTCTCTTCCGGCGCGTTTGTCGCAGGCGAGGAAATAGAGATCTCAGGCCAAATCGCGCCCTTCGGCTCCGATGTCTTGCTTGCCGCTCGCGACATGCCGGGGCTGATCTTGCACGCCGAGATTTGCGAGGATCTTTGGGTCCCGATTCCGCCGTCGACCAGAGCTGCGCTTGCGGGAGCGACGGTGCTGCTCAATTTGTCCGCCAGCAACGCTATCGTCGGGAAATCCGATCAGCGACAGATGCTCTGCGCGTCACATTCGGCGCGATGCATCGCCGCATATCTCTACTCTGCGGCGGGTCAGGGAGAGTCGACGACCGATCTCGCCTGGGATGGCGAGGCGATCATTTATGAGGTGGGCGCAGCGCTCGCCAAAGCGCCGCGTTTTGCAAATGAGCCTCAACTCGTCGTGACCGACATCGACCTGGGGCGGCTTGCCGCTGAGCGCCTGCGTCAAGGGAGTTTCGGCGATTGCGCCGACATCGAACAGGGCGCGACGCAGTATAGGCGGGTGGAATTCGCTTTGAAGCCTGCACGCGAAAGCATCGGATTCTTGCGCAACGTCCCGCGCTTTCCCTTTGTGCCGGACGATGACGCGCGCCTCGCTGAACTCTGTTTCGAAGCGTTCAATATCCAGGCGCATGGATTGCAGCAGAGGCTGCGCGCGTCGAGGATCGACAAGGTAGTGATTGGCGTTTCGGGCGGCCTCGATTTGACTCACGCTTTGCTGGTCGCCGTGACAGCTATGGAGGCGCTCGGTTTGCCGCGCACAAATGTCCTCGCCTATACGCTTCCCGCGTTCGCGACGACTGAACGCACAAAATCGAGCGCATGGGCTTTGATGAAGGCAATAGGCGTGACGGCGCAGGAGATCGACCTAACTCCGGCCTGCACGCAGATGTTGCTCGACATCGGCCATCCGGCCGCGCAGGGAGCGCCCGTTTACGATGCGACTTTCGAGAATGTGCAGGCCGGCGCCCGCACCTCGCTGTTGTTTCGTCTCGCCAATCAAAATAATGCTCTTGTGGTGGGCACCGGCGATCTGTCGGAACTCGCGCTTGGCTGGTGCACCTATGGCGTCGGCGATCAAATGTCGCATTACAATGTGAACGCCTCTGTACCCAAGACCCTGATCCAGCATCTCATACGCTGGTGCGAGCGCGATGCGCGCTTTGGCGCGGAGACGGTCGCCGTGCTGCAAGACATTCTAGCCACTGAAATCTCTCCGGAGCTTGTGCCGGGAACCGAAGCGCAGCGCACGGAAGATTTCGTTGGGCCTTACGCGCTGCAGGACTTCAACCTGTTTTATACGACCCGCTACGGCTATGCGCCCTCGAAAGTGGCTTTTCTTGCAATGCACGCCTGGCAAGATGCAAGCGCTGGCGTCTGGCCGTCCGTTGTCCCGCAGGACCAGCGGGTCGCTTACGATCTTCATGCCATAAAACATTGGCTCGGGGTCTTTCTGAGACGCTTCTTCGAGACAAGTCAGTTCAAGCGCACGGCGATGCCGAATGGTCCCAAGGTCAGCTCGGGCGGCTCGCTGTCGCCGCGCGGCGATTGGCGCGCGCCCAGCGATTCCTCGGCGGCAATCTGGCTCGCCGATCTAGATGCGATTCCGTGATGGAAAGCCATTAACGGTCAGTCGATTTCAGGCGCAGCCAACGCCTCCACGCCGCGCGCCTGTCCAACCGCCCCTATTACCCTGTTGCCCTCGACGCGCACAGAACCCGAGGCGACGAGACGTAGCGCCAGCGGATAAACCCTATGCTCTTGCGCCAACACACGAGCGCCCAGAGTTTCCGGCGTATCGTCATCCAGCACAGGCACGGCGGCCTGAGCGACGATGGGGCCTTCGTCCATTTGCGGAACGACGAAATGCACCGTGCAGCCGTGGATCTTGACGCCATCCGCGAGCGCGCGTTCATGTGTGTGCAGGCCGCGATATGACGGCAGCAGGGCAGGGTGGATGTTTAGCATTCTGCCGCTCCAGCCGCCGATGAACCACGGCGTCAGCATGCGCATGAAGCCAGCGAGGCAGATGAAGTCGATGCGGTAAGTCTCCAGCACGATTTGCATGGAGCGCTCGAACTCCTCGCGCCCCGCGTAAATCTTGTGATCGACCGCCGCCGTGGCTAGCCCCAGAGTTTTGGCGCGGGCGAGGCCCGGCGCGTCGGGGCGGTTGGACAACACAAGCGCTATTTCGGCGGGAAAGTCCCGAACCCGCGCCGCTGCGATCAACGCATCCATATTGGAGCCGCGGCCTGAAATCATAATGGCCGTGCGAAGACGTCTCAAAGCGCAAGCGCTCCGTGCATGTGAACGCGCTCCCCGCCCGCCGACTCGATAATCTCGCCAATGCGGATCGGGCTTTCGCCTGCGGCGCGTAGCACGTGCTCGACTTCCCCCGCATTGTGCCTCGACGCGACCACAACCATGCCAACGCCGCAATTAAATGTGCGCAGCATTTCTGCTTGTGCGACGCCGCCGGTCTGCGCAAGCCACTTGAACACAGGCGAGACCGGGATAGCGGAAAGGTCAAGTGCGACGCCGAGGCCCTTTGGCAAAACGCGTGGAAGATTGTCAGGAAAGCCGCCGCCCGTGATGTGAGCCAGCGCCGAGATGTATGAAGTGGCTTTCAACGCGGCGAGCAGAGGCTTCACATAGATGCGCGTAGGCTCCAGCAAGGCTTCGGCAAGGCTGCGCTCAAGCTCGAAGGGGGCCGGCGCGGTCCATGCGAGGCCTGTGCGCTCGACAATGCGGCGCACCAGCGAGAAACCATTGGAATGGACCCCCGATGAAGGCAGTCCGAACATGACGTCGCCGACATTGACCAGTCGAGGCAAAAGCTGCGTGCGTTCAACCGCTCCAACGGCGAAACCTGCGAGATCATAATCGCCCTGGGCATAGAGTCCCGGCATTTCAGCAGTTTCGCCGCCGAGTAGAGCGCAGCCGGCGATAACGCATCCGTCCGAAATGCCCCTGACAACCGACGCAGCCGCCGCAGGCTCCAGTTTTCCCGTAGCATAATAGTCGAGAAAGAATAGCGGCTCGGCGCCTTGCACGACGAGATCGTTCACGCACATGGCGACGAGATCAATGCCAATCGTTCCATGCCTGCCGGACTCAATGGCGAGTTTCACCTTCGTGCCCACGCCGTCATTGGCCGCGACCAGTAGCGGATCAGCAAAGCCCGCCGCCTTAAGGTCGAAGACGCCGCCAAAGCCGCCGATCTCTCCGTCGGCTCCACGACGGCGCGTCGCCCGCACGGCGGGCCGGATCAGGTCCACCAGCCGATTGCCGGCGTCGATGTCGACGCCGGCTTGGGCGTAAGTGAGGCCGTTGGCTTTATCCTGCATCAGTCGCGTCCCACATGCATTGAGGGATGAACCTCGGTGTTGTCGGGTTAATGAGCGAAACGGATGGCGAGTGTCAAATGGCGCTGCTCAACAATATTGCCTTGCCGCGCCAACGGACGAGCGCCAATTTGGCGTCAGCTTGTGCGGCGCCGCAATCTCTGAAATGATCGGATTGCGGTTGTCGCAGTAAAGCGAGCCGCCTAAATCCCCAGAAGGACCCTCGCATGGCCGCCTCATCCCCCGCCGCAAAGGATTTGCGCGCCGCTGTGGAAGCCGGCGTGATTGACGAGCGTACTTACCAACGGCTGGTCGAATTTTACGCGACAGGATCGCAGTCTGGCGCTGTGGACAAAAGCTCGGCGCGTTTCGATTTCGTCAATCTGCTCTGGTATCTGGGCGCGCTGATCGTCATTGGCGCTATGGGGCTGTTTTCAACCAATGCGTTCGGGATGTGGGGCGCCAAGTCCCTTATCGTGACGTCGTTAAGCTATGGCGCCGCGTTTTTGCTCGCGGGCGGCTATCTTTGGAAGCACCGCGGCCTGCGCACTCCTGGCGGACTTCTGATTGTCTGTGCAGTGGGCATGGCCCCCCTGTTTATATTCGCGGTCCAGTCCCTTACCGGACTCGATCCAACACAGACCGTTCCTTATCGTGATTTTTATGTCTGGATAAAATCCAGCTGGTTACCCATGGAGCTGGGGACAATCGCAGCGGCGCTGCTGGCGTTGGTCTTTTTTCCCTTCCCCTTTTTGGTCATGCCAATCGCTTTTGCGCTCTGGTTTATGTCCATGGATCTTACACCGTGGGTCGCTGGAGCTCAGAGTTTCACTTGGGACGAACGCGCCAAGGTAAGTATGGTTTTTGGCGCCTTGATGCTCCTTGCCGCCTGGGGAGTCGATCTGCGCCGCTGGCGCGGCGGCGATTACGCTTTCTGGTTGCACCTTTTCGGTCTCATGGCTTTTTGGGGCGGTTTGACCGAGCAGCATAGCGGGGACGAGTTCGGCAAGGCGGTTTACTGTGCAGTAAACGTGGCGCTGATCTTCATGTCATTGTATTTGATGCGGCGAGCCTATGCGGTGTTTGGTGGCATAGGGGTTACCCTTTATCTTGGTTATCTCGCGGAGGAAGTGTTCAAAAACTCGATTATGTTTCCTTTCGCGCTCTCGGCCATTGGCGTTCTCATTATAGCGGCCGGGCTGTTTTTCCACCGTTTCGGGGTGCGTATCTCCAGCGCGCTAGTTAGGTTGTTGCCTCCGGCCCTGCGTCGACTGCGCCCCGCGCATGCTCGCGAGGCGATTTAGCTCGGACTCCGCTGAGTCCTGCGCCGGAGGCCGGTTCCGCCTGGGTTGCCTCCAGATCGCAGAAGTCCGGGATAATCGTTGCGCTCCGTCGAGCTCCGCGGTATAGGGGCCTTATCCCCAGCATGATGGAGCTATGGACTATGCCCGCGCCGGACGCGCGCGCCCTGTTCTTCATGCCTGCGACGACGAGACTTGAGGAGTAATTTGATGAGCAACGCACCGCTGATGCCCAAGGCGACCGCCGTCTGGCTCGTTGAGAATACTTCGCTAACCTTCGATCAGATCGCTGATTTCTGCAAATTGCATCCGCTCGAAGTCAAAGGCATCGCCGACGGTGAAGTCGCGGCCGGCATTCGGGGCCACGACCCGATCACTTCCGGTCAGCTTTCGCGTGAGGAAATCGCCAGAGGCGAAGCCAAACCCGAGCATCGGCTTCAACTTTTTGTTTCAAAGGTGAAGGTTCCGGAGATCAAGCGCCCACGCGGTCCGCGCTATACGCCTCTCTCACGTCGTCAGGATCGTCCCAATGCAATTTTGTGGCTGGTGCGCAACCATCCGGAGCTGAAAGACGCGCAGATCATGCGTCTCGTCGGCACCACCAAAACAACGCTCAAGGCAATTCGCGAACGCACTCACTGGAACTCCAGTGCTTTGACGCCCATGGATCCGGTCACGCTCGGCCTTTGCTCGCAGATCGATCTCGATTTTGAGGTGACGCGCGCCGCCAAAGATCGGCCTGCGCATATCGAAGATCACGGCCAGACCTTGGCGCCTGCCGAAACTACGACTCAGCCAAGTCACGCTCCGGCGGCGACCGAAGAAGACGTGTTTGGAAAACGCGCTCCGGCAGCGCCAGTTGAGGACGATCACTTTGACGCGGACCGGGTGTTTGGCCGCCTGAAGGATGTCGACTTCGGGGAATAGGCTGGCAGTAGCGCTGCTACTACGCGGGCCGGCCCGGAGCGCCAAGCCGGAAATTAGGCAGAAGCCGGGAAAAAATCGGCGCCGATTTTCCTGAGAATTCCTGCTAAATCGAATAGTCTGGAGCGCGTGGCCGGCGATGACGCGGACCGCTCGCGCCTCGTATTGCCGCAGGAGACGCGATTTGACTCTCTCGCCTTATGACTGCGACCTCGACCGCAATAGCGCGAACTTTCAGCCGCTGACCCCCATTGCATTCCTGGCGCGGGCAGCCGACGTGTTTCCGACGCGCACGGCGATCATCCATGGCGATTTGCGCCGGAATTACGCGGAGTTTTACGCCCGCAGCCGACGTCTCGCCAGCGCGCTGCACAGCGAGGGAATAAAGCGCGGCGACACTGTTTCTGTGATGCTCGCCAACACGCCGGCGATGTTGGAATGTCACTACGGCGTTCCGATGACAGGCGCTGTGCTCAACACTCTGAATACGCAACTCGACGCGGCGGCCTTGGCCTTCATGCTGGACCATGCCGAAGCCAAGATTTTGATCGTTGACCGCGAATTTTCGGCTCTGGCGAAAGCAGCGCTCACGCTCGCTGGGAGCAAGCCGCTACTTATCGACTATGACGACCCGGTCCATGAGGGTTCTGGCGAGTCCCTGGGCGGCGTAGATTACGAGAGCTTCCTTTCTTCCGGGAACCCTAATTTCGCTTATGCGTCTCCCGCTGACGAGTGGGACGCTATTTCCCTGAACTATACTTCAGGCACTACAGGCGATCCCAAGGGCGTCGTCTACCACCATCGCGGCGCCCATCTGCTCGCTCTTGGCAATGTGCTCACCGGAGACATGGGTCGCCATCCCGTCTATCTGTGGACCTTACCCATGTTCCACTGCAACGGCTGGTGTTTTCCCTGGGCGCTTTCCGTGGTGGCTGGAACGCATGTTTGCCTGCGCCAGGTGCGTGCCGGGCACATTTATGAACTCATGGCGGAACATGGCGTCACGCATCTATGCGGCGCGCCAATCGTGATGTCGACGCTACTTTCGGCTTCGGAAGGCGAGAGACGTCCGTTGAAGGTCAAAGCCCGGTTCTTTACCGCTGCTGCGCCCCCGCCACAGGCCGTGCTGGCGGCGATGAAAGAGGCTGGCTTCGAAGTCACCCACCTTTATGGTCTGACGGAGACCTACGGTCCCGCCGCCGTCGACGAATGGCAGCAGGAGTGGGACGCGCTGGAGGCCGCCGCCCAGGCCGAAAAAAAGGCGCGTCAGGGCGTGCGTTACATCGTGCTGGACGGGCTCGAGGTTATGAACCCCGAAACGATGGAGCCCGTGCCTCGCGATGGCGAGACCATGGGCGAGGTCATGTTCCGCGGCAATTTGGTGATGAAAGGGTATCTGAAAAACAAGAAAGCCTCCGACGCCGCCTTCTACGGCGGTTGGTTTCACTCCGGCGATCTCGGGGTCATGCACAAGGACGGCTATATCCAGCTTAAAGACCGCTCAAAGGACATCATCATTTCCGGCGGCGAGAACATTTCCTCGATCGAAGTGGAAGATACGCTGTTCAAGCATCCGAAAGTGCGAGCGGCGGCTGTCGTCGCGGCCCCGGATGACAAATGGGGCGAAACGCCCTGCGCTTTTGTGGAGCTGAAAGAAGGGGCGAGCGCCACGGCAGAAGAGTTGATTGGCTGGTGCCGCGACAATTTGGCGCATTTCAAATGCCCGCGCCGTGTGGTTTTTGGAGAACTGCCGAAGACGTCCACGGGCAAGGTTAAAAAATTCGTTCTGCGGGAGTTAGCGCGACAGCTCTAGAAGAACGAAAGGTTATCGGGGAAAGGCGCTAGCGAGCGGGTGTGTCTTGCAGCTCCAAAACCGAGAAACGCCAGCAGTTGCTGTAACAACCGCTGGCGATGAGCTTAGACTAAGATATTAGAATCACCGCGTATTCGCGCAGTGATCCTGCTTTACTAGAAGAACAGGCCGAGGCAGCCGCCGGCGAGAGCGCCGACAACAGCAGCCGAAAGCGTGTTCGCAATGCCGCCGAGACCGAAAGCGCCCATGCCGCCGAGGATCAGCGCGCCAACGCCGGCGAAGATATAAGTGTTTGTGGTGATTTCGAATTCTTTGGAAGCCATTGTTTCTCTCCTTCGTTTTGTTTCCGTAGAGTACTGCGCCTTATCGTTCTGACCGTGGCGCATTCGACTCTTTGCCCCCCAAAGGGCTGTCTTACGACAGGCGGGAGGTTAGCATAACCGTGCTGGCTGTCCAGACGGCGCCGTCGAGTCTGACAATTTTCATCTGTTGCGCTGCACGAGACAAAAAATCAATGAAATCCGTGGCTCCGAGCGTGGCGACGACCTGTTGGGTCAATTCGTCTGCAAATTTTTTTCTTAATTTGGCGCCCAATTATGAGACGCCGCTCGAAATTTAAGCCTTGATAGCATCGGTCGGGTGTCGCTTCGCGCGCGATTGGACGCTATAGCGACCTGCATGACCGACAACAGCTCCCCCGAATCTCGCCGTCGCCTCGGCGCCACATTGGCGCCGCTGCGCCCACTGCTCCCCTATGCGCTACGCCATTACAAGACAATCGCGCTTGCACTCATCGCCTTGTCGGTGGCCGCGGGCGCTACTTTGACCCTGCCGGTCGCCGTGCGCGGCATGATCGATCATGGCTTTTCGAAAGACAGCGCAGGCGGCGTGAACGCTGGTTTTGGCGCGTTGATCTCGGTGGTGGGAGTCCTGGCTCTGGCTTCGGGCGCTCGATATTATCTGGTTACAACGCTAGGAGAACGGGTCGTCGCCGATTTGCGCGCGGACCTGTTTCGTCACCTTGCGGCGCTGGACGCGACATTCTACGACACAGCGAAGACTGGCGAACTGGTTTCTCGTCTGACCGCCGACACGATCCAACTCAAGTCGACTTTCGGCTCTTCGGCCTCCGTCGCTTTGCGCAATCTTTTCATGTTTCTTGGAGCGATCGTTATGATGATCGTCTCCAGTCCCAAACTTTCGGGCGTGGCGCTTGCGGTTATTCCGCTGATTGTTGCACCGCTCATTCTTTCGGGACGCGCAGTGCGTGGTCGGTCTCGCCATGCGCAGGACGCTCTGGCCAGCGCCTCCGCTTACGCGGCCGAAAATCTGGCGGCAATTCGCACCATGCAGGCTTGTGGCGCGCAACCTTCGGTGGTGTCGCACTTCAAGAACGCTGCTGAAGGCGCTTACGACGCTGCGCGCGAGGCGACACGACTACGAGCATATCTTACCGTCGGTGCGATTTTTCTGGTTTTTTCTAGCGTCGTGGCGGTGCTTTGGCTTGGCGCTCAGGATGTGCTGTCCAACCGCATGACCTCGGGATTGCTGTCGCAGTTCGTGCTTTACGCAGTGTTGGGCGCGAGTTCGCTCGGCGAGCTTTCGCAGGTATGGAGCGAGGCCTCGGCGGCCGCAGGCGCTGCGGGGCGCATAGGGGAAATTCTCGCGATCAAACCAAAAATCATGGCTCCCGCCACTCCGAAAGTGTTGAAGGAGCCGATTCGGGGGCGTCTTGCTTTCAACGCGGTGCGTTTCAGCTATGCGGGCGCCGGTGCGGTCGCGGCGATAGATGGACTCGATCTCGTCATCGAACCCGGCGAGCGGGTGGCGCTGGTTGGCCCCTCGGGCGCTGGCAAATCGACTCTTTTCCAGCTCCTGCTGCGTTTCTACGACGTGGACTCGGGGGCTGTCTCCATAGATGAAATTGATGTGCGTGAGCTTGATCCGGCGGCGCTGCGTCGCGCTATTGCATTGGCGCCGCAGGATCCCGTGATTTTTGGCGCCAGCATAGCGGAAAACATCGCCTACGGCCGAGAGGGCGTTCCACGCCGCGAGATAGAAGCGGCCGCGCGGCGCGCGCAAGCGCATGAGTTCATCGTTGCTTTGCCGGACGGCTACGATACCCAGCTGGGGGAGCGGGGCGTCACCCTGTCGGGCGGCCAGCGCCAGAGATTAGCCATCGCCCGGGCCATACTCGCCGACGCGCCAGTGTTGCTGCTGGACGAAGCAACCTCGGCTCTTGATGCACAGAATGAAGCTTTGGTGCAGGCGGCGCTGGAAGATGTCATGGCGGGTCGCACCAGCCTCGTGATCGCCCATCGCCTCGCCACGGTGCTTGAGGCCGACCGCATTATTGTGCTCGAAGCTGGTCGCATAGTCGAGCAGGGAACGCACGCCGACCTCATCGCTCAGGGCGGACTTTATTCCAAGCTGGCCCGCTTGCAGTTTGGTGAGTAGCGGCGGGCTAGCTGTTTGATGTCGCTGCTTATCTCGGCAGAACGGCCCAATAGTCGAGATCGAGCAGCACGGCGGGGTCCGGTTTGCCGTCGGCGCCATTGAGCGGAAATTCTGCGCAAGGCTTATCCTTGGTCGCAACCAGTCTCAGGCGCAGCGCGCCAATGTCGCTTCTTCCGGGAATTTCTGCCTTGTCGAGCACTTCGCTCCAGGCGAAGACCGTGCCGCCAGCAAAGAGCGGATTGACATGGCGCCCGCCATTAACCGCAGCGATGTGGAAGACGTTCTCCAGCCCGTTGAAGGACAAAGCGCGCGCCAGCGAGATCACGTGACCGCCGTAGATGATGCGCTTTCCGAAGCGTCCCTGCGCTTCGTAATATTGGTTGAAGTGCACCTTGGAGTTGTTCTGGTAGAGCCGCGTCGCGAGCTGATGCTCCGCCTCCTCGACGGTCATGCCGTCGATATGGTCGATCTTCTCGCCCTTTTCATAATCGCCCCAGAAGTAGGGCGAGCCGGCCAAAACCCTGTCATAGGCGGCGATATCAAGTCTTGGCACTGCGCCGCCGAGTTCGGCGGGAGGCACCGATTTGGGCAGGGCAGGGACGACCTCGGGTCCGACTGGCGCGTTCTTGTCGCGCTTCTTCACCATCACCCAACGCGCATAGTCGAGAACGATTTCGCCGCGCTGATTCTTGCCGGTCGAGCGCACGTAAACGACGCCCGTTTCCTTGTTGGAATTTTCCTTAAGGCCGATGACTTCCGAAGTCGCGGTAAGCGTGTCGCCGGGATAGACGGGCGCCAAGAACTTGAAGTCGGCATAGCCGAGATTGGCGATGGCGTTCAACGATACGTCAGGCACGGTTTTGCCGAGGACGAAATGAAAAACCAGCATGTCGTCGATCGGGGCGTCTTTATAGCCGATGCCCTGAGCAAAAGCCTTCGACGACTGCACGGCGAAGCGCGGAAGATACAGCGCAGTATAAAGCGCGACTTCGCCTGAAGTCACCGTACGCGGCGCGGCATGGCGGATCACCTGGCCGAGCGAAAAATCCTCAAAGAAATTGCCGTTATTCGATTTTGTCTTGGTCATGATTTCCGCCATTGCTTATTCAACGGTTGCTTGTCTCCAGCCGTGCGGCCAGCGCCTCTCTAATGCGGACCGGATCGCCCGCGACGAAAAGTTTCTTGACGCGGCTTGTGTGTCCCGCGACGAGGGAGACGGCGCTTTTGGGCGTCTCCAGGGCTTTCGCCACCAGCTCGACCAGCGCGGCGTTAGCGCGCCCGTCCTCCGGCGCCGCGCGCACCCGCGCCTTGAGCACGCTGCGCCCGTCGGCCAGAGTCTCGACGCCTTCCAGCGCGTCGCGGCCGCCTTTGGGCGTCAGCCGCAGCCAGAGCGCGACGCCCGTGGGCTCGACAACCCAGGCCGCGCCAGGAACCGGTTCAGCCAAAGGCGAAACTATGCGTGATGGCGTTGCTGAGGAACTGCAGGCCCAGGATCACGACCATTGGCGAGAAGTCCAGACCGCCGAAAGTTGGCAGGATCCGGCGTATGGGCTCGTAAACGGGCTCGGTCATGGCAGCAAGCCCACGGCGGATCGAATAGACTGCCTGAGAACGGGTGTTGATGACGTCGAAGGCTATCAACCAGGACATGACGAAGGAGGCGACCACGATCCACCAATAGATGTCGATGACCGTGAGAAGCAGGTTGACGATGGCGTATGACATTGCGCAGGTTCCGATCGTTGACGGTTTGGTGAAGTGTCTAGCCCCAAGCCGCTCGCGCTGCAATCCTTGGGCGTGTGGCGTAACGTCGGGGCGGTCTGGCGCGAGAAAACTGCGGTGGCGCCGGCCGCGTTCCAACGCAGGACGCGGAAGCAATTGACAGGGATGAGTCCGCCGTGTAGTCACCCCGTCGGACCGGGGCTGTAGCTCAGATGGGAGAGCGCTGCAATCGCACTGCAGAGGTCCGGGGTTCGATTCCCCGCAGCTCCACCAGTTTCACATCGCCGCCGCAGCTTTCTGTGCTCCTTGGCGCACAGTTTGCACCGTCGCTCCCAGAAGCGTACGCGCCGATTCTATCGAATCCACATGGGCCTTCGAGACACTCGGCTAAATTACACAAGCTCGAAGCACGTTTCGCCGTGAACTGGACCTGCTACCAGACCTAAACGAAGCCGTTTTCGCAGGTTGCGCTCCACTCGAGAATTCGCAGACATCGCGTCAACTTCTGACCTTGGCGGTCAAACCTCGCTCCAAAGTCAACGCTTGCGCGCCCGAAATCTCGGGGCAGCCTGGGGGAGTCCATACCTTAAAATAAGTCGTAAATTGCTGGTTTTTTATAAGGCCGAGAAGGGCCTCAATACGGTAAAACATATGCAAGGAACGCAATCTATAACTGATCCCGGATTCTGGGTAGGGGGTCCCATTATAGATATAGGAACTGATGTATTTCTCTTCGCGATAGCGATATGCGTCTGGAATTGCTGAATTCCGTACCGGGATCTGCAGGACGGCCAGAGGAGCCGAGCAGTTTGGAAGCGCAACCTCATAGCCCATCAAGCTCAGGTCGCCCATTTGTTCCTCGAATGAACCCGTTACGCGCAGTTCTGAGTGTTCCAGAATTCGCCCAACCTCTATAGCGGGCGCAACGTCGGATTCAGCAATATTTGAGTCCAAAAATTGGTATCGCGACCACATTCCGCCAGCGAGCGAAATCAGAATGATCAAAATCGCGCCATTGCGGAGATTATTCATGACCCTCGTCGACGCAACGAAATCATCGTAGGAACCGCGATGGCCGCCAAAGTTAAGCAAGAGAAGAGGATCGCTCCATTGCCCGAATGCCAAAACGTGTAATACGCTTCAGAGGGCGTCATCAGCAGGATGCGAAGGGCATTGAGACAAACGATCATTAAAACGCCCACACCAAGCGCCGACAGATTAGCGCGGCTTGCTGTGGCCCCATCCAGCTTGAGAAGCGACAACCATACAAGAAATGCGAGCGAAACATTATGGAATGACGAACAGCCTTCGATGACGATAACAAGCCACCCGCTTGGCGAGCGAAGGAGAACCCCATCGTTATCTAACCCAAAGCCGAGCAATCCTCCGGCTTTGACTATAAGAGCGACTTCGGCCCGTATTATTGGCGCTGAAACAACTCGAAAAAATAATGGCCCCCACATTTCGTAAATTGAAAGCGCCAGCCAAAGCTGCCCCACCGAAGCGAACTGAGGATTGCGAGCGCGACGTCGCCAAAAATAGAGGCCGGCGATAGTGGCGCCAAAAAATGGGAAATGCGTCTCGGGCGGAAGGAAAAAAAGCGCACATGCCGACAGTATTGCAAAGTCAGCCCTGGATAAGACGATAGTGTCGTTCTTTGACTTGATGAGCGAGTAGATGGCGACGAACGCTAAGAGCTCGCCGGCATTGACCTCGAAAACCTTATGCACCTCATTCGCGGCCGCCCCCAAAAAACGCATGCCGCCCACCGCAAAGAGGGCCAAAGTATAGACGAGCAGCACATCGCCATCGACGAGCTTGAACCATTTCGCCACCGAGTAAGCTCGGTCCGCTGAATCGCCTGGTGCGGTATCGTGCATGGGATGCTCGGATATTCTGATTTTATTCGTATCCGAATACGCGACCATCGACCATCGAGGCGCGGGGTGGAACGCACATCCACCCTTCACTGCCCCGTTGAAGTCTCACGAATTTGGAGCGAGCGCAGCGTCTGTTGCGCCTGAGTGGGCAAACAGCGTTCCACGTCGTCGGATTTGCCTTGTTTTCACTCGCCCCGACGACGCTTCCGTACGTAAAAAGCTATGGCGCTTGCCAGGAACATCCCGAGCGCCGAGGCCCCAATTGCAGGCGCCGGCGCGGAGCCACCACCGATGTGATGCCATCCCATGTTTTCCGCCAACGCCGACGCCGTGCCTGCCGACGAGATAATTACAGCCAGGCTAAGAAGCTCAATCAGTTTTCTCATGGTAACCTCCTCGAATTCCAGATGTGGAACTCACGTCTGCATCGACCCGCTCAATTGAAGCTTGATCCAGAGCCTCGCGATAAAAATAGTATGGTAGTTTTCGGATGTTGCAACAGCATCATGTCGAAGCGTTTTGGCTATCGAGTATTGAAGTCGCATAGGCGAGTGAGCCGAGTTTTTGCCGGCGCCATCGCTGGCGGATCAACTGAAATGCGTCGATCATCAGGCTACCTGTACGGGCAGGCAGAAAGCTTTAAAAACCTTTGCGAATCTTGTTGAGCGCGATCGCCTAATTCAAAATTCCCTCGATAAACAGAAGTTTATTGGGCAGTCCGACTTTGTCTGACGCCTGGGCGTTCCTCTCGATCGCCCCTTTAGTTCCGAAGAACGCCCCAACCATACAGGTGGTCTCTCCCTCGCCCTGATACTCCACTGCGTGGTTATCGAGCGGCGCCTTCTTGGCGGTTTTATGAAGACTCCGGGGCGAAACGCGAGACGGGATTACCCCCGAAGAGCCAACCTCCAACCACGTTCCTCCGGACTGCTTCGGAAGCTTGCACGTGATTTCGGGCGGCTATCGATGCGCCGCGGAAGCGGCGTCCAATTCCGCACAGTTCCACCATGATATTGCGTCACTCCACCATCACCCTCACTGTTCGCGACGCGCCCGGTTGGAGAGCCAGGCGCGCCTGAATGTGGTGCGCTCCTGGTTTGAGGGGCCAGAACACTGTGTCGCCCGAGTCCGCTGTCTGGAATGGCTCGCCGTCGACGTACCAGACGATCTGAGCCCCGCGCGTTCCGGGCGCGAGCTTCAGCGCGAGCTTGTTGAACGCCATCGGTTGCTCTGGATTGCGCCAAATGTGAGTGTTGTGCTCGGGCGTAGCTATAGCGAGCCGCGTTTCCTCGGTCTCTTTCGCGGGTGAGGCGGGAGCGGCCACAGACGTCTCGCCGGGCTTCACCCATTCGCGTATTGTCTCGGAACAGGCGCCGCCAGCGCTGGCTCCAAGACATAAATCAACCGCGGTTCGGCCCTCCGGTGACGGAAAGCTCGATTGCTCCATCTCACCGCGCACGCCGCCGTGCAATTGCGTGAGAATGGCATGGGCGAGACGTGCGCTCGACGCCGCGCCGCCCAATTCCTTCATGGCGCCGGCGTCGGCGCGTCCGAGCCACACGCCAATGACGAATCTTTTCGAGAACGCAAGCGTCCAGGCGTCTCGATAGCCCTGGCTGGTGCCAGTCTTCACCGCGACTGCGAAAGGATACTCCAACGGTCCATAGCGAGGGAATGTAGGCAGGCGCGCCTGCGGGTCGGCCAAAATGGAGGTGACGAGCCGCGCTGTATCCGTCGACATAACGCGTCGCGGGATGGCCGATCGTTGCTCTCGTGCATAAGTTAGTTCGGACATGAGGCCGTCGTCAGCAAGCGCGGCGTAGGCCCGTAGCAAACGCTCAAGTTTGGTGGGCAGCGAGCCGATGGCCATGGAAATTCCGAATGACTCCGCCGGCGCCTCAAGATCGTGCAGGCCGATGTCGTGCAGGAAATGGAAATTAGCCTCGATCCCGACACGGCGCAGGAGATTTGTCGCCGGTACGTTGCGCGAATTGGCCAGCGCCTGACGCGGCAGCATCGGTCCCAGAAAGGCCCCGTCGGCATTATTGACGCCTGAAGCGCCCTCGGGAATGTCGGCGAGCAGGTCGGTGGCCTTGAGCATGCCGCGCTCAAAG
Organism: uncultured Alphaproteobacteria bacterium; assembly: GCA_963724845.1. Classification (GTDB taxonomy): domain Bacteria; phylum Pseudomonadota; class Alphaproteobacteria; order Rhizobiales; family Beijerinckiaceae; genus Methylocystis. The sequence goes on along the minus strand of CAVRWF010000004.1, from coordinate 305,060 downwards.
GCCAAAGCATAGACGAAGGGCTTTAGCGTAGAGCCGGGCGACCGCATGACACGCGTAAAGTCGAAGGCGCCGGAGTCGGCGCCGTCGAAGCGGGCGGACCCCACTTCCGCGAGGATGGTGTTAGCAGCGATTGCTGGCGCAGCGCAGCGCTCCGCCACCATCACAGCGACCTGCCGGGCGCCGGCTCCGCGAAAGACGCTGAGATAGCGGCGCGCCAGTCTGGTGATCTGTTCTTGCAGACGCAGGTCCACGGTGGCGTGAATGCGGTAATCGTTCTCAGAGACAGCTTTAATGCGACCCTCGTGCAGAAGCTTTTCATACCGCAAGGCGAGGTGTAACGCTTCGGGTCGTCGCGGCGCTGCAAAAGGTTTCATTGCGGCGAGTTGGTTGATCGCGAGAGCCGCTTGCGCAGAGTCGATGACTCCTTCGCGTTGCAGCTCCTCAAGCGCCTTTCGGGCGCGGTGTGCGGCTCGCCTCAGTCCGCTCTCGCGCGCAAGATTCATGCGGCCGGGCGACTGCGGAACGGAAGCGAGCAGCGCTGTCTCGGCCCAGGAGAGATCGTCGAGCGGCTTGTCGAAATAAAAGCGCGCTGCATGCGCGGCGCCGTGGCTTCCTCCGCCATAAGGCGCGAGGCGCAAATAATGCGCCAGGGTCGCTTCACGGCCGTTACGCCAGACCATCGCTAGTCCAGTCGCTGCTTCCATGAGCTTGTTGGCTAGATCGCGCGACGCCGGATTTTGCATGCGCGCGACTTGCATGGCTATGGTGGAGGCGCCTTCGCGCACGCCGCGCCTTGCGGCGTTCTTCCAGGCCGCGCGAAGTATCGCAAGAAGATCGACGCCGTTGTGCGCGTAAAAACGCCGATCCTCTAGCGCCAAAGTCGCCTGCGCGAAACGGCGCGGGACTTTTGTCAGCGGCCAGTAGCCGTATCCATCCACCCCGGCATGTGCAACCTGCGTCAGAAAATCCCCATTGCGATCATAAATTATTTCAGTAGCGCGCGGGGCCACGAAGTCCGCTCTCGCGAGAGATTTCCAAGCGAGCCACACCCCAAAACCAACGATGGCAGTGACGATCGCAGTCAGAACAGCGCGCGTGATCGCGCGTCTCATTTCGCGATCTCAATCCGCGCGCCTGCACTCGCGCCCTGCACGCCCTTTTTGTACATCGTCTCCACGAGCCCTTGCGGCTGCGTGAAGGACCCCGCGGTCTGGGCCTTTGCCCGAAAGGCGAAGCGGTAGTTCCCCTTCGGCAGCGCGTCATAGGCGTAAAACACACGGTCGTCGCCATAAGAGGTCCAACTGGGCGCAAGGGTCGGAGCCGACGACGGTTGCGCCTCGCGCGGTGCGGTGGCGATGTTCGGGTTCAGCGGCTCGAATCCCGCCGGGAGCGGCAGCGAGATCGCAACATGTGTGCGGTCCTCAGGATTGACGACTTCGGCGGTTTCCTCAATCACCTCACCCTGCTTCAGTTGAATGGCGCCGTTCGTTGCTGGTTCAAGTTTTTCCGCCGCGCCGCCGCCGCCTGGAACGCGCCAGAGGGCGCGGGTCAGCGCAAAGCCTTCGCTGCGCGCCGGCGCCTTGGAGCCTGGCTCCGTCGGCTCAAAGCTGGTTTCCACCAGCGCGACGACTGGAGCGTTCGAACCGTTGGCGATAACCATTGGCGCATTGTCTGCGCTGGAAAGGCGCAGCACCGGCGTGTTCGCATCGAGCGTTTGCGTCTGCGGCGCATCTTTCCCTCGCATGACCGACAAGGCGATCGGCGATGTCGGGCGGCGCCAGCCTTCCGCGAGCGCATTGATAGCCGCGGCGGTCGCATTGGTCGTGCCCCAGCCGTCGCCTTCTCCCAGTCGTAGCAGCGCACTTCGAAGCACGGGAGTGCGAGGATCGCTCGGCGCCGCAATGACCGTGGCGCGAACCATTTCGGCGAGGGAGCGGGTCTCAGACGGCAGAATAATCGGACTGCCGCCGTCCGCCGCCTGTCCGCCATAGACCTGTTCGCCCTTGCGTTGCAAAAATTTGACCCGCGACCAAAGTGCGTCGAGCAAAGAAGCCACGACGCGTTGGTCCGCGCCGGTGCTGCTGGCGACAGCGCTCGTCATTTCCGCAATGCTGGCGTTTGGAAGGAAGTCCGCCTGTCTTGAGAATTCGGCGACATAGGAGTCGTCCAGCTTCCCGCTCTCCGCCAGCGCCGCCAGCGCCTCGACGCGCTCGCGTAATTCGTCGCCTGTAATGAGGCGTGGATAATCCGAACGCAGCGACGACTTCAACGCGTTGCCGAGACGATCCAGCAAGGCCTTGTCGATGGTTTCGCCCGCCTTCTCAGCCTTGGCCAGGAATGCGTAAGACCATGCGGTGAGCGAGACGTTTCCCTGGGTGCGTGGCCAGAAAGCGACGAGACCGTCGGGGTCGATGGTCTGTTCGATTGCTTGCGCCGTGTTCTTCACATTGGCGTCGACTCGCCCTTCGAGTCCCGCCGCGGCGAGGATCGGGGCAAAGGCTTTGAGCGCCAATCCCGAGCTCGCGAGCGACAGGCGTTGCTCGGTGCAGCCATAGGGATATTCGACGAGCGCATTAAGGCCCGCCACCAGCTTCACCAACGCAGGATCGCCTGCCAGAACGACCCGGCGCGAAAAGCTCTCTGGCCGCATGCCGTCGGTGACAGGCGCAAGGGTGGCGCTCTGGCCGGCTGCTATGTCCACGACCTCGTAGCGCCGCACCGGATCGCGGTCCGGCCGCACCGGCAGATCGATCTCAACCGCATCTCGCGCGTGATCGGCGTCCCGCTCGACACTGAAACCGATCTTGACATCGTTGGCGCCCGCTTTCTGGTCAGGGACGCTCGCACGCACATCAATACGAGCGGGCTTGTTCTGCGCCCAATCGATTTTTTGGTTCGCGGCGCCTTGCAGACTAAGACCCTGAGCCGCAATATGCGCCGAGCCCGAACCGCCTGGGCCTTCGACGACGCGCGCCACCAAACCCAGGTCCAATGTATCGCCGGGACGCACGAAGCGGGGCAGGGCCGGTTGCGCCACCAGTTCCTGTCGAATGAGCATTTCGCCGCCCGCGTATCCAAAACGGTCGGCGCCGCTCGCGGCCTTCGCGCGCAGCTTGAACACGGTGAGCGTGTCGGGCAATTTCACTTTGATTTTGGCGATGCCGTCGGCGCCGACTTTGACGCTGGGCAGATAGATCGGCACTGGCGTGAAATTCTTGCGCACCGAAATATTGTTTTCCGCGCCCCATTCCTCCAGTGCGGCGTCACCGCCGGGCACTTCTTCCAGCGGAATCACGCCGAAGGCCATGTTGCGCGTGTCCCGCGCCGCCAGCGTGGTTTCCCGTGGCACGATGAAATTCGGCAATGGATCGAGCGGTTGCTCTTTCGCCAGCGACAACACCGCCTGATCGACCATCCAGAAAGTCGCCTCGCCCGCTAGCGGTTTACCAGCGTCATCGCTGAGCCGCAGCGTCGCCTCGATTTCCTGGCCGGGGCGCGCCTTCGCCGGCGCCTCTAATTTCACGGTCACGATATTTTTGACCGGCGTCACCTCGACCCATTTGGTCGCCGCGATGGTCACGGGCTTGCCCTGATCGAAAGTTGCGGCGACGGTCGGCGCGCTGTCCTTCAGGCGCCCTCGCATGATCAGAAAGTGCACGGCGAGCTTTGGAACCTGTTCCTTTTTCAAAGTCAGCGCATAGCGGCCAAAGCCGTTGGCGATGTCGATGAACTGATAGTCGTAGACTCCGCCCGGCTGTTCCACGATGACCAGCGCACGGGCGTTCTGGAACGGCGACTGCACCAGCAGCGTCGCACTTTCGCCGGGCGCATATTTTTCCTTGTCGAGCGTGATTGTGGCGGTGGAGGACGGCGCACGCTGGAAGGTGACGGGCGTATCGCCGCCCACGAAGAAATCGACGCTCACCTGCTGGCGTCGGCCAATGCGGTCATAGGCCTCAAGCTGCACGACATAGACGCCAGCATCCCTGGCCTCCAGCGTTAGCTTTTGTGCGTCCTTGGCGCTCGTCACCTTGCGTTCGAGCAAGGTTTCATCGACAACCTGCGTCACATATTTTGCGGAGCCCTGCGCGAAGTCCGAGGCTTGCAGAGTGGAAATCCAGTTGCGCTTGAGAAAGCGCAAGGTCATCTCCAGCCCTTCGACCGGCTCGCCCTTGCCGTTGATCGCGATGAGCTCTGGCGTGATCGCGCCGGGCTTTTCGACATAGCGCGAAGTCCTGACGCCCAGCACGAAGGGTGGGACTGCGATTACGTTCTGCACATTGCGCACCTCAATGCCGTCGTCACCGACAACAGTGGCTTCAATTGAATATCGGCGGGGCTGCGCCGTTGGCTCAATCGTCGTATCGAAGCTCATGCGCGCGGCGCCGCCCGCGTCGGTCCGCTGATCGCGCTCAAGCACGGCGGTAGATTTGAATCTGCCCTCGCCTGAAAATCTCGCATCGGTCGAAAACAGAAATCCCTCGCGGCCCGGCGGCGTGAAGACATAGGGAAATTGGGCCGCGCGCCATTTGACAGGACGGTCCGCCGCCAGGCCGCCAGCGAAATAACGTGCGAGAAGATCCACGCTGAATTCGCCATCTAGCGGAACCATCTGCGGCGCGTTCAGCACCACTTCGAAAGTCGGCAGGCGATAGGCCTCTTTCTTGAACGGAAAACTCCCGCAGGAGAGGTCTTCCGGCGCTGCGGCCTGAGCGGCGCCGGCCTCGTCGTCGATGGCTTCCGCCTGCTGATCGCCCTTTTGAGAATCCGCTTCTTTGTCGGCCTCCTTGCCCGCCCCGGCGTTCGCGTCCTTTGCTGGTTCCTTGGGTTTCGGCTTTACGCCGGCGGACTCGTATTTGATGGAGTAGTCGCCGGTCGCCGCCGTCTGCGCGTCGAACTTGTGATAGAACCCGCCGCTGGCGTCGGGCTTCACCGGAATGCGCCACTCCTGATTGCCGGGGCCCGTGACGACGAGCGTTCCTCCCGCTTTCGGGAGACTGAGGACGCCGCCGCGATAGCTGCGCACATAGCCCTTGATATGGACTGGCTCTTCGGGGCGGTAGATCGGGCGCTCGGTGAAAAGATGACAAAGCGTGCGTGGCTTTTGCACCCGCTGTTGTTCCGGGTCAGTGGTCCAGGCGAGCCACGCCAGCTCAGGCTTCGACCAGTTTTCCTTGGAATATTCCGAGGGGGCGTTATCCGGGTCGACGACGAGGGTATCCGTGCCTTTGGTGACGACGACGCGGCGAAGATCCGCCTCCGCTCTCTTGGCGAGGCTCCAGGTGAAAAAGCCGGAGGCGTCTGTTGTCCCTTGAGCCAGTGCGACGAATTTCTCGTCCTTCACGCCTTCGATGCGTATCTGTGCGCCCGCCACGGGTTGCGCGGTCGAGAGCGAGGTCACGGCAAAGCGCACGCGGCCCGGCTCTTCGATGGCGCTTAAAGTCAGGTCCGTCACGCTGACGCGCAGCCAGTGGCGCGCAGCTTCATCAGGCGCGCGCAGACCGACGAGATATGTGCCCGGTTGCTCCTTGCCGGCGATGCGCCCGAAATCCTCGCGCAGATCGAGACCAAATTTGGCGTCTGCTCCGCCGCGCCTCAGCGGCAGGTCAATCAGCCGAGACACTGCGGGCGAACCGAGCGCCTTTATGCGCTCCTTGATTGCGTCGGCCTCAATGTCGGCATTTTCGCTCCAATGCTTGGGCTCATTGCCGGGCAACGCGGGAGCGCTGGCGTCCTCGGTTTCCAGCCCTTCAGAAGGGAAAGGCCAAAAGTCTCGCGCCAGTGGGTCGATGGCGTGGATGCGAATATCCGCGCGCTCATAACCGCGCCCCCGCAGCGGCAGCAGTTGCGGGCCGAAGCGCTCTACAAGGCCGTAGCCGGCGTCCCATTGTAGAGCTGGCGGGTCGCGCATGAAGGCGAAGCGCTGAGTAAAAGCGCTTGCGAGAACGCGCTTGCGGGCGTCACGCAGCGAGCCGGGCGCTATCGCGAGTTCATAGATCTGGTCGGACAGAAATTTGCCGGTGATCTTGAGGCGCTTATGCTCCACTTCCACGGCGAGATCGTCGACGGGCGGTGAAATCCGCAATGCTTGGCGCGCGCGCAAAATATCGATTTCGGCGGGTTCGGCGGAAAACTGTAGCGACAGGCGCCGCTTGTTGGCGGGCGCATAGGACGAGGCGGCGTCGTTGTCCTCTTCCCCGCTTTCGGGCGCGGCGGCCGCCGCGCCGCCGCTGCTCGCGCAACGCAGCACATTGTCGATCTTGTCGTCGTTCCAGCCACGGCCGCAAGTTGCATCCGTCACGGTGAAGGGGGTCGCGGTGCGCGTGCGAAGCTCGAAAATTTCTTCATCAAAGCCCGGCTCATCCGCGAGCTTGAGACGCAAGATAGCGACGCGACCATCCGCGATGGGCTCGTGAAACTTGATGACATAAGTTTGAGCATCGGCGCGCGCGCCACGTTCGAGCGGCAGAATCTGATAATCGGCGGCCTGCAGAATCTGGCCGCCCTGCGGCGAAATTCCTGGCGCTGGACGTAGTTCGATGGTGAGCAGCCGCGCCAGCGCCTTTGCGGCGACAGGCGAAGGAAAGGTGAGCGCGATCTGCGAAAGCTCGGGGATCGGCTCCGCACCGTCTGCGGGCGCAGTGGAGCTTGGCGTCGGCAGCAACGCAATGAGCCGTGCTTCCGCAGGGCCGGACTTTATCGTAACGCGCTGCAAGGGAGTCCAGGGCTCGGCAGGGCGAAACTGCAAGGCGCGGGGTCCAAGCCATCGCCACTCGCCGGCCGGTTCGGGAGATAGTGTCGCGAGTTTTTCGTGCGAGTCGGCCGCGCCGCCAGCTTTTGGGCCGACGTCGGCCTCAAAAAATATCGTTATCGGGTCCCAGTCACGGAGGAATTTTTCCGGCACGACGCGAGCGCCGTCGGCGCGCTGAACGCGATCGAAACTCGGCGCAGGCTCCGCTGCGACCTCTGGCGCCCAAAAAAACAAGGATGCCGCTGCGGACAAAGCCAGTAAAAATCTTTCCATTGGAACGCCTCAGGCTTTCTATCGCGCTTTCGCTTTTTTAAGGCCGGCTTTGTCCAGATATTCCGCAACTATTTCTTCGGGTGGCCCGGCCGGCGGCGGCGACAGGCCAAAAATGGAGAGTCGTACGGTGCTTGAAGGCGCATCTGTGGGAATGCGCGCTTCGACGAAGTAATGCCCGGCCGCAAGCTTGTGCGATTGCTCGACGCCTTCGCCGAGCTGCTTTCCGGCAGCGTCCAGCAGAAGCATCTCGGCGCGATCGGGCTCAGTGCGCAGCCCCAATCCGATCTCGCTCTCCCGCTGCATCTCAAATACGAATATCGCGGCGCTTCCCGGCGCGAGGGTCACTGGGTCATTGACTCCCTCATGCGCTGGAATGACAGCGGTTGTAGAAACGTCCAGCGCGCCGCTCAACGGACCCTCGCCCGCCGACAAAACATCGAGCGTCGCGTCTCCCGCAGCCATGTAGCGTCGAAATTCGACGCCCGCCGGAAAGGCTTCCAGATCGCGCCGCCCGTTTTGCGTGAAGGCGACAATTGCCGGCGCGCCGGCGCGGACAGTGAGCAGAGCGGGCGCGATTTGATGCAAAGCAAAACTCGCCGAGTCACCCGCAAGCACCACCCGCTGGGGCGTGCTTAGAGCTTTGGATGGCAGTGGCTTTTGCTCCTTGCCGATGCTTTCCAGCCAAAGCGCCGACAGCCCGGGCGGGTGATCAAACAGCAGGACTCCGGAACCCTGGATATCGAGGGTAGCCAAGTTGTTTTGCGCGCGCATGGCGTTTGTTCCGCGTGAAAGGCGCCCGTCTTGAGACAGGAAACGCGCCTCGCCCCCAACCACAAAAAGGCGGGCGTCGCCAGCGTTCGCTACGGGAACGACAAACTTTCCGCCAGCGCCAAAAAAGCGCTTCAACGGATGGTTTGTGGTCAAAGTCTCGCGCGCGCCAATGGCGACGGCGGCGGAAACGGGCCTAGGCGCGTTCGAGAGATTGACGAGCCAAAGCGTCGCGTCCTTCTTCAGCGCGCCATGATAGGTCGCTGACGTCGAAGCAGCGCCGCCGTAAATCGCGAGGCCCGACTCCTCCTGTGGTGAGGCGAACGCGGCGACTTCAGCGGGCAACTGCAATTCCAGCGGCGCCTCGCCGACGGCGAGCATCACGGGTTGTGCGGTCAAGGGCGCAAGAACCGTGCGATAAAGGGCGCCGCCCTGGGCGAGAGGCGCCACATCAACGTCGATGGCCCGTAGTGCGACGCGTGCGGGCTCGCCGCCAGACGCTTCCCAAAGACGGATCGGCTTGTCGCCGGCAAGGGTGAGCGCAGCGTGAGCAGATACGGCCATGCCGTGGCCGGCGTCGAGACCGACCTGGCCCACTGTAGACCGCGCCAGCCAAAGCCGCGCTTTGCCCTTGGGCGCTTCCAGCGCGGGGATCTGGGCGCGTTCACCCGCTCCAAGATCAACGACGATTTCCTCGCCGCGCCATTCAATGCTTTTAACGGCAACGTCGTCTTTGCAGTCGCCGGGGGCAACGAACCACAAACGTTCCGATTGCGGCGCAAGCGCACCGGCGTGAACGCTCTTCAAAAGCTCGCCCGGCGCCGAACCGACGGCGAGACCTGCCGCCGACGACGCAATCTCCACGACCGACGCCGTGGGAAGTTGAGCCAGCCCCGCACACACCGGCGCTGGCGCGCCTTCGACTGGCTCCAGCGGAAGGCCGGAACCATTGCGCGCTCGGCGCTCCAATATGCGCGTGGCGATGGTTATAGGCGCCTCGCCTCCGCCCACGACCCAGGCGACGACGCGCCATTCGCTTTTATCGTTCGAGGTCGGCCATGCAGCGACGGGGGCGAGGTCGCGCTGCGATCCCACGACGCGCCATGCTCCGTTCGCGTCGCGGCGCTCGATTGACAAGGCGACTTCGGCGGAGGATTGCGCGGAGACAAGCATGAGGCTCCCTTCGCGCGTCGCAGGCAGCGCGAGCACGTGAGCGCGGGGGCCATTCAGGGTTTTAGCGCCCGTGGCGGCGAGCGTGCCCTCGTTCAACTCCTCGGGCAATGTAAGTCGCAGTTCGACGCCGCTCTGCTGGCTGTTGTCCGTCGCCTCAGTGCTCTTGTCTTCCGAACTATTGTCCTGCGCGTCCGGGGCGCTCTGTGGGTTGGCTCCGAGCGTTTTCAGCTCCAGACTATAGGCTCCCGCAGGAAGCCGCCGCGACAGCGCGACGTTCCAGTCGTCAGAGCGGCCGGTCAAACTCTCTAACGTGGCGCCGCCGGCGTCTTTCAGCACGCCCAGCGTCGCCTTGTCGCCAAAGCTCGAAATGTCGACCACAGCGTCATGCGCCAGCGCGAATGACAATGTCGCGGGAAGTTCAACCCAGCGCGGGGCGCCGGGCTGCAACTGCGACGACGAAAGCGAAATTTCGTAGTCACGTCGATCGTCGCGGGCAAGCGCGCGTGCTTCGACGCGGTAATCGCCGGCCGCCAACTTGCCTTCAAATGCGTGGCCGTCCGCAGCTTTGCCTATGCTCTCCTTGTCGCCGCGAAGAATTTCGCCGATCATGCCGTCACTGATCGTGAGCGTGACATCGGACTCGCCCTTCAAGGTAAAGGTCCAGACATCCGGCTCTCGCACTGCGTCCGGCATTTGAGGCTCGCGCCATTGCAGTTTTTGCCCGGTTTCAAAGGGCAGGGCATGCGGCCCGTGTCCTGATAGTTCCAGCGGCGCCGGGTTCATCCGCAAGCGCGCCACAAGGCGCGCCTCGACATCTTCCGGAGTGACAACCAGGCGGTAGAACCCCTTCTCGAATTTACGCGTCAATCGCGTAAGTTCGGCCGGGTTCGTGAGCGGCCAACCGTCCGAATCCTCCAGACGCGCCCGCCAGCGGCGGCCAACGCCCAAAAGGTCTAACCGATAGACGCCGTCTTGCGCGATTTCGATCGGCACAACAGCGCCTTTGCCGGGTGCGAGCGTCGCCCGCACGCTGCCTTGATCGCCGAGCTTCGGCGTCGTGACTAAAGTTGCGGGCGTTACGGAAAAGCCTAGATGTCCTGATGACTCTTTGGCGGTGACAGCGGCGCGATAGGCTCCGGCGCGCAGATAAGTGGTGGCGAGGCCGTTGTGTCCCGGTCCGTTGTTTTCTCCCGATGCAAGATTTGTCGAGATCGCTGCGCCGATTTTCAACGCGGTCTGCAGACGGCCGAGCGTTTCAACGCGGTAAAGGCCGCCCTGAGTAACATTAAAACGCACTTCCTGTGTCTCGTCGCCGCCGAGATCGAAAAAGATCGGATGCGACTGAGTGGCGCTCAGGGCGGCGCGACCCGCCGCCGGTTTACGCGGCGCGGCCGGTTTTTCCTTCTCAGTTGGCGTCTCCTCGCCTTGGACGGCTGAAGCAGGGCCCGAGACAAATACAAGTGCAAGTGCGCGATCTTTGCCCACGGGCGCGATCGTCGCAGTGACGACGGAGATTTCGTTCTGCACCGCCTCCGGACTCAAGTTCAGGGGTAAGTCGGCGCCCTTGCTGTCTCTCGCGACTATCTTGCTGTTCCTCGGCGCACGCAGTGGGATTACGAGCTTCTCCTTCGCTCCCTGCCATAGGGGGAGCGGTGCTGTCGCGAGGTCAGCAGGCAAGGCGACAATGCGGGGTCCCATCAACAATTGAGGGGCGATGTTGCCGATGATGTGATAAGAGCCGGAAAGTTCGAGCTGCTGTTGGCCAAACGAAATGGCCATCCGCTCGGGCGCGCTTGCAGGCGCGGGAGCCGCGACGCCCGGCGTTCCAAGCGTGAGGTCAATGACGCCCGCCCCGTCGCCCTGTGGTTCCAGCACGAGCGTATAAAAACCCGCCTGCAAATCGAAACGCGTTGGATCCTTACCGTCCGCGCGCGGTGCGAGCGCTCCCAGGGTCGGCTCAATGCTCACATGCAGCTTGACGCCCTTGACATCGACGACCACCGGCCCAGAGTTTTTCGCCTCGAATAGCAACGTCGTGCGGCCGCGCAAATTAAACTTGCCGCGCCATGGGCGGCCCGTCGCGATACGGGGCACGTCGGAGGCGAGCACACGTATCTTGCCGTCTTTTTCCACCCGGGCGAACAACACGCTTGCGGGAACTTCATCACCACCATCGCCGGCGAGGTCGACGCCGACCAGGTGCGGGCCGGACGCCTCGAAATTGAGATGCGTGTTCTGCCTCGCAGCGCGCAGGGTAAAGGACTGTCCTTCGAAGCCGGAGACTTCAACTTGTGCTGGTTCTTTTTCGTCTCCGGGCGCAAAAACCGTGACGGCGGGCTCCCTGTTATTGACGCCAAGCTGAGCGGACGCAGTGGCGCGCTTGGCGCCGCGCACGTCCAAACTTGCCTTGGCGGGTTGGGGCAGTTCGAGTCGAAATGCGGTATATTCGCCCGGAGCAGCGAAGCGCGACGATCCAAACGGTCCGATCACCCCGTCGATCACTCCTGCGTCAATCGGGGCCGACGTCTGCAGGCGCAGCAGGAATGGCTGAGCGGTCGCGCTATCGGACCAAACGAGCGGCGGAGCGCCGTAGGCCGTAACGAGATAACGGCCCGGCGCTAACGCGCCCTCCAGCCCGATGCGGGTCATGAAATGCCCCGGCTTCGGTTGCACGATGCGCTTGTCGAAGGCCAGGTCGACCAATTCGCCGCTAGAGCTCCAAAGCCGCATATCCTGCAGGGAGCGGCCGACGGCTTCAAGCGCTACCCGGCCTTCGGCGCCGACCTCCAGCCCGTAGGAGCGCTGCTGCATGTCGCCGAGTTCACCGCTTTCGATCCGCCCGGCGACAAGCGGGGGATGTTTCGCGTCGACTTCGGTGAATGCTTCGGCCGAAAGATGCACTTTGCCGGTTGAGCCTTTGGCGTTGGCGATGCGGACTTTATAGGCGCCCTTTTCTAGCAGCCTATCGATGCGACCGTCGCGCTGGCCCGGCGCTCCCGAAGATTCGCCGGGTCCTTCGATCATGTCTACGATGTCGATGCGCGCGCCCGAGGCGCTTTTGGCGCGCACGCTGTAACGGCCTGCCGCTGGGACCGTCAGGATTGCGGCGCCGTCCCGATCAGCCGGAAGGTCGCTCGCGGAAAACTGTCCAGAGCCGGACTTTGCACCGTCTTCCGCCCAGCTTGAGGTTGTCGACAATCCCGCCGCATAGCCGGCGAGGCCGAAACAGGCGACCAAAAAATGCGCCCCTATGCGGAAAAATGCCGGCTTCATGCTTTCTCCAGACCAAACGGCGCATGGCGAATCCGGGCCATAAGCTATCTGGACCGCAGCATAATTCAGTTTCGCTGGAGAAGGCGAGCGATTGTACCGGCTCCGACCGCAGCATTTTGCCGCTGGTCGGAAGCGCGTTCGGGGTGTGCAAATTCAGGACTTTTCGCGCTCGAGAGCCAGTTTGGCGGCGGTCGGGCCCTCAACTAGGGGCGCAATTTTTGCCACCTCATCCGCGACGGCTCTTTTCCGGCCCGTTCCCGCAATGGCTCCGCGGAGAAACTCCCGGAACTGTCGGGTTCGCGCCTCGGTCAGGCGCGAAAAGAAATAGGCCAAGGAGATGGCGCTAACGATTACCGCAAAGGCGAGAGTCCAATGCAGAGGCGTTGGGAGTTGCTTATACCAATCGCGACCCAGCAGGCTGCCGACTCCTGCCCAGACGAAAAACACCAAAGGCGCATGGGTGGCGTATAGCGAGTAGGAAAAGTCCGACAAGCGATGGTGAATGGAGCCGATTTCGGCAAAGAGTCCGTTTTCATCTGAAAAGCGGAGCGTCAAAAGCAGATTGGCGAATGTTGCGACGACTGCTAGGTCGGCGAGCGTCGTAATGATCGGATGCGCGACAATTATTGGACCTCGCGCTGCGAGACGCATAACTGTGACCGTTATCAAAAAGATCCCGAGAGAAAGCAGAGTGGATTTAATCATGGGGCGTGGCGCAAGGCGGGTGAAAGCTCCGATCGCCCAAGCGCCATATCCGAAAAGGAAAAAGCTTTCGGGAATAGACATGATCGTCGCCGCCAGCGCACCGAGTCCGAAGGCGGCGAAACGGATAGTCCTCGGATAAGCGGTTGCGAAAGGCAGGAGGAGCAGCGGGAAAGTCACGTAATACCACATCTCGCAAGCGAGAGACCATAGCGGACCATTCGTGCCGGCTTGTGGCGCCCATATGCTCTGTTGTTGCAAAATCGACCAGAGGATGTTCAGCGGATTGAAGACTCCCTCGAAAAAGGGCGCGTCGTAGATTCCAGAATTTGGAAATATCCGCCTGCCGACAAGATCAATGAGGAATCCGTATGCCAGCGCGGGAATCAGAACGATATAAATTCTGCTAAAGCGGTTGAGCATATAGTCCTGCAGGAAGGGCGCTGTCCTGCGCCTCCGAACCAAGAGCTCGCCGCCTATGAGGAATCCCGAAATTACAAAAAACACCAGTACAGGCTTGATGCGAAAAGCTCGCGAGAAACCACCAAGCGTATACGCCCGGCCCGTGCGGTCCAACCATTATGTCGCTAAGCTGAATCAGCACCCCGGCATGACCGATCAGCACTGCCAAAGCCGCTATCCAGCGCGCCAGCGAGATAAAATTTGATAATGCCTTGTTCACAAGTCGTCGCCCGAATCATAGCCGCCCGGCGGACTTATATTTCAAAAGTGTCATCTTTGCGCGACCGCGAAGCGCTTGCCGAAAAGACTATAGCTTAAGCTTATTGCCCGCATGCCTGTTGATTTCGCAATCCGCGCCACAGTTGGAGGCCGGATGGAGTGGGCTTAATTTGCAGGATGACGATTCGGGGGACAAGTTCAGCCGTCCAGGTCGCCATTCGAGAAATGAGAGGAATGCTCGATGCGGCGAGGATTTTCAGCGACAAATTTTGCGGTTCGACTAATCATGGGATTTATTGGAAGCGCGGTTGTCATCTGGAGCGCCGCTGCGGAAACTTTGGTTCAGGGCGTCGAACTTCGCTCTCGACCAACTGCGAACACGCGCATTTACGGAGTGCTGGCGGCAGGGACGACGGTTCTTGTCGAAAGTTCGCGCCAAGGGTGGAGCCTCGTCGCCGTCGACGAATTGCGCGGCTACATTCCCAGCTCGGCGCTCGCCCCGCTGGAATTACGGGAGAACACGGCGATGTCGGCTGAAAATCCACATTGCGATCTTGGCTATCCTTATTCGGGCAGCAGCGTCTATTTCACAGGCCTTACCGAGCTGCGCCATTCCGGACCGCTCGGAGCTCTTCTCGGCTATCATATCGCCAGACCCTGCTGACAGCGGTGTGGCGGCGGGAGCAATTGATTCTTTTGCGCCTCGCGCTGATGGCGAGAAGTCTCCATTGTGACGCAACGCGCCTGCGTCAAATTCGCGCGACAGGCCTCCATGATTGTCAAAAATGGTCATAAAAAGAGCGTTATTGAATCCGATTCCGCGTCATTCCCGGCGAAAGCCCAGGATCGATTTTCCCCATGTGACTTTTTCGCGCAGCAGGCCGGCAACGGCCTGTTCTTTGACGTTTGTCAATTCCTTCTCTGGTTGTGCGGCGTAGCATTATTCTCCAGTTTGCAGAGACATTGCGGGAGATTCGCATGCGTTTCCCGTGTAATTCCGCTATCTCGCGCATGCACGCTAAAATGATGAGGACAAAACACCATGGAGCGGCTGCCTTTAATTCCGAAACGGCGGACCTTCGGCGAAATATCGCTTTCGGCGATATTTTTAACGCTTGCCGTCGCCACCGCTTTCGTCGCCTCCCGGGCCTATACGCCAGCCTACGCGTTTCACATGGCGTTGTTTTCGCTCGGCTCCCTTCTGGCGGTCGTTGCGATCAATCTGCGTTATAACGCCCGGCCTGCGGGACCTACGCCACTCGTGATCGAGGGAAGGCCAAACTACAACTACGGCCCGGTCAAGTTCGCCTCGATAGCCGCATTGTTCTGGGGCACGGCGGGATTCCTGGTCGGATTGTATCTGGCTCTCGAACTCTCTTTTCCGATCCTGAACTTCGATTTGCCCTGGATCAATTTCGGTCGCTTGCGGCCGCTGCATACTTCGGCGGTGATTTTCGCCTTTGGCGGCAATGTGCTGCTGGCGACCTCTTTCTATGTGATGCAGCGAACAAGCCGCGCGCGCATCGCGGGAGAACTCGCACCCTGGTTCGTGGTGCTTGGCTATAACTTCTTCATCCTGATCGCTGGCACGGGTTATTTGCTCGGCATTACGCGCAGCCATGAATACGCGGAGCCGGAATGGTACGCGATCCTGTGGCTCGTGGTCGTCTGGGTGACATACCTCCTCGTTTACCTCGTCACTCTGGCGAGGCGCGCGGAACCGCATATCTACGTCGCCAACTGGTTCTATCTCGCTTTCATAGTTACCGTGGCCGTGCTGGTGCTCGGCAACAACAGCGAAATTCCCATTTCGGTGTTCTCGCCGCAGTCGGTGATTGTCTGGTCGGGCGTGCAGGACGCGATGATCCAGTGGTGGTATGCGCATAACGCCGTGGGCTTCTTCCTGACGGCGGGCTTCCTGGGCATCGTCTATTATTTCATACCCAAGCGCGCCGAGCGGCCGATCTACTCCTATCGCCTCTCGATCGTGCATTTCTGGGCGTTGATCTTCCTGTATATCTGGGCGGGTCCGCATCACCTTCACTATACCGCGCTGCCCGACTGGGCGCAGACGCTCGGCATGGTGTTCTCGGTGGTGCTGTGGATGCCCTCATGGGGCGGCATGATCAACGGCTTGATGACCCTGTCCGGCGCCTGGGACAAACTTCGCACCGATCCTGTGCTGAGAATGCTGGTCGTTTCGGTGGCGTTCTATGGCATGTCGACCTTTGAAGGCCCGTTGATGTCCGTTAAGGCCGTCAACTCGCTCAGCCACTACACCGACTGGGGTATCGGCCATGTGCATTCGGGCAGTCTCGGCTGGGTCGGCTTCGTCTCCTTTGGCGCGCTGTATTGCCTGATTCCGTGGGTCTGGAATCGTAAGCTCTACTCGCTGAAGCTGGTCAACTGGCACTTCTGGATCTCGACCATCGGCATCGTGTTCTATATCTCGGCGATGTGGGTGGCCGGCATCATGCAGGGCCTGATGTGGCGCGCATACACGCCGCAGGGCTTCCTTGAATACTCCTTTGTCGAAACGACGGAAGCGCTGCATCCCGAATATCTCATTCGAGCTGCTGGCGGCGGTCTGTTCGTGATCGGAATGCTGATAATGCTGGTGAACATATACAAGACCATCACGACGCCCCGGACCGAAGAGGTTCTCGAGGCAGTCGCAGCTCCCATGCCGGCAGAGTGAGGAAGAGCCCATGTCGAACACGACCCAACATGCTCCCTCCTCGGGAGGACTGCACAAGCTGCTCGAAACCAATTCGATCATGCTGTTGCTCGGCATCCTGCTGCTTGTTTCAGTAGGCGGCCTCGTCGAGATCGTCCCCCTGTTCTATCTCAAGAACACGATCGAAAAGGTGGAGGGGGTGCGGCCTTATACGCCGCTCGAACTCGCCGGCTTCAACATCTATGTACGCGAGGGCTGCTACACCTGTCACTCGCAGATGATCCGTCCTTTGCGTGATGAGGTTGAGCGCTACGGGCATTACTCGCTCGCCGCGGAGAGCATGTACGACCACCCGCACCAATGGGGCTCCAAACGCAATGGTCCCGATCTGGCGCGGGTCGGCGGCAAATATTCGAACGACTGGCAGCGCGACCATCTTCGCGATCCACGCGCGGTGGTTCCGTCGTCGATCATGCCCGGCTACGGTTTTCTTTCGATGACGCCGCTAAACAGCGCGCATCTTGCTGAACAGATGCGCCTGCTGCGGGTCGTCGGCGTGCCATACAGCGACGAGCAGATCGAGAAGGCTGCGACGGATCTCGCCGCGCAGACGGGAGCGGACGATCCCGGCGGCGCCGAGATGCAGAAGCGCTATCCCAATGCGGTGCTCGGAGATGTTTCTGGCAAGACCGCAGCCACCGAAGAGGACGCTTTAATTGCTTATCTGCAACATCTTGGCGTGTCGGTGGACTTCAAACTTTATGACGACAAGGCGAACATCAGGTGATGGGTAAAGGGCGTCCGGCTGGACGCCCGCCCAAACTACGCTCGTCCGAGGAAGCAAACATGACAACCGGAGACGTCTCCACTTTCGAAGTATGGCGTGAGTTCGCAGCAACCTGGGGCTCCGCCTATTTCGGCCTGATCTTTATCGTAGCGCTCGCTTATGCTTTGCGGCCCTCCCGCCGCAAGCAATTCGACGAGGCCGCTCAAATTCCCCTGCGGGAGGACTGAAAATGTCCGTGGACAAACTGCACGACAGCAAGATTCGCATTGACGACCATAGCGGCATGCACACGACCGGGCATGAGTGGGACGGCATCGAAGAACTCAACACGCCTTTGCCGCGGTGGTGGGTATGGACCTTCGCCGCGACGGTGGTGTGGGCAATAGCCTATTGCGTGGTCTATCCAGCGTGGCCGCTGTTGCATGGCGCAACCGAGGGCGTTCTGGGGTGGCATTCGCGGGCTGCGGTGGTTCAGGACATCGCCGCGCTGCAGGAGACTCGCGCTCCGATACTAGCCAAAATCAAAAACGCCCCTCTGGCGTCGATCGAACAAGATCCCGAACTTCTCGCTGCTGCCCGCACGGTGGGGCGAGTGGCCTTCCTCAATAATTGCGCCGCGTGTCACGGCGCCGGCGGGCAAGGGGCGAAGGGATATCCCAATCTGAACGACGACGACTGGATCTGGGGAGGAACGCTACCCGACATCCAGAACACCATTGAACATGGCGTTCGTTGGGATGCGGACAAGGAAACGCGAGGCGGCGCCATGCCGGCGTTTGGGCGCGACGGCATTCTTACGCCGCAGCAGATTTCCGACGTCGCCGACTATGTGCGCACGATGGCTGATCTTCCCGACGCTCTGGCTCCGGAAGCTGCGGGCGAGAAGCTTTACAACGAGAACTGCGCCGCCTGTCATGGCGCCGAGGGCAAGGGCAACTCGTCGGTCGGCGCGCCCAATCTGTTCGACGCTATCTGGCTCTATGGTTCCGACAAGCCGACCATCGTCAATCGCATCATGCAGGGCGGCGGCGGCGTGATGCCGGCCTGGAAAGGTCGCCTCGACGAAACCACAATCAAGGCGCTGACCGTTTACGTGCACTCGCTAGGCGGCGGCCAATAGATCAAACCGCGCCAGCCTCGAAGCGGGGCTGGCGCGCCCAAGCTATTTAGAACTCAAAGTGAGAGGCGTTCAGTTGTCCACTTCAGAGCTTGCTCCCGACAGCGGCGAGCATGACACGTTGGTGGCCCCAGCGCATAAGGTCTATCCCAAGAAAGTCGATGGCGAGTTCCGCCGCATCAAATGGGGCATCCAGCTGTTCACGCTGGCGGTCTACTATCTGCTGCCGTTCGTGCGCTGGCATCGCGGTCCCAACGAGCCGACGCAGGCCGTTCTGCTGGATATGCCGCATCGCCGCTTTTACTTCTTCTTCATCGAGATCTGGCCGCAGGAAGTCTATTACATCACTGGGCTGCTGATCATCGCCGCTCTGACGCTGTTTCTCATGAACGCTGTGGCGGGCCGCATCTGGTGCGGGTACATGTGCCCGCAGACGGTGTGGACCGACCTGTTCATGATGACAGAGCGCTGGATAGAGGGCGACGCGCGCGATCGCATCCGCAAGGACGCGGGCCCCTGGACCGCACAGAAAGTTCGCGAGAAGGCCACGAAATATCTTCTCTGGCTGCTGATAGCCTGGTGGACCGGCGGCGCCTGGGTGCTCTACTTCGCCGACGCGCCCACGCTCGTGCATGACCTTGCCACCTTCGCTCCGGGCTCCGGCGAAGCCTACATGTGGATCGGAATATTCACTTTTACGACGCTCGTGTTCGCCGGATTTATGCGCGAAGGCGTGTGTCTCCACATGTGTCCTTGGCCGCGCATTCAGGCGGCGCTCACCGACGAATATGCGTTGAATGTCACCTATCGTTACGATCGCGGCGAACCGCGCGAGTTGTTCAAGCACGCGGTGCAACTACGTGCGAAAGGGCTTCCGGCGGGCGACTGCGTGGATTGCGGTCAATGCGTCGCGGTCTGTCCGACCGGCGTCGACATTCGGCAGGGCGCTTCGCTTGGCTGCATACAATGCGGCCTTTGCATCGACGCCTGCGACGCCGTTATGGAAAAGATCGGCCGTCCGCCGCGGTTAATCGGCTACGACACCGAGATGAACATAACGCGGCGCGAGTGCGGCAAGCCGTCCATATACAAGCCAATCCGCGTGCGCACTGTACTATATGCCGCCTTGATCCTCGCGATTGGCGGGTTCATGATCTTCACGCTGGCGACGCGCGGCAATCTGCACCTCAATGTGTTGCATGACCGCAATCCGCTGACTGTGAAACTGAGCGATGGCGGCGTACGCAACGCATACACCATCCGCATTTCCAACATGAAGCCAGAGACCCGGCGGTTCGCGCTCGAGATCGGCGGAGTGCCAAGCGCTCAGGTTGAGGTTGTAGGCGGCGAGAAAGACGCTCAGGGGCGTATAGTCCTGGACGTTGGCGCGGACCAAACCCGCGAGGCGCGAGTCCTGCTGACGATGCATGGCGCGCACGCCGACAAGAATCCGGTCGCCGTCGACTTTACCGCGCATGAGGTCGATAGTGACAAGACCATATCCGCCAAGGATGTGTTTCTGTGGCCTTGACGGCCCGCCGTGAATATCAATCGACCGCCTCTCCCTCCGTGAGAAAGGCGGTCACTAACGGAGAGCGCAGATGTCATCTTGTGATCTCGTGCCGAATTTGAAAACGCCGGACCAGGGCAAGCCCCTTACAGGATGGAAAGTGCTGGCGATCCTGCTGGGGTTTTTCGGCGTCATCTTCAGTGTGAACGCCTATATGGCATATTCGGCGATCTCGACCTTCAGCGGAGAGGTCGAACCCCACCCCTACGAGCACGGCGTCGCGTATAACAGCGATATCGCTCACGCGCGCGAACAGGCGGCGCGGGGATGGAAAGTCGACGTATCGCTCGAAAGGGCGGGCCCTGGCGAAACGCGGATTCTGGTGACTGCGCACGACGCCAAGGGGGCAGAAGTTTCAGCGATTGCGCTCGCGGCTACATTGGCCTCTCCCGTCGACAAGAAGCAGGACCGGTCGGTGAAACTTCAGGAAACAGCGCCTGGCCGCTACGAAGCCCGAGTGGCGGCGCCGCCAGGCGTGCGCGATCTCGTGCTTACGGCGGAGCAGGGCGGACGCGAAATTTTCCGCTCCCAAAGCCGCCTGAAAATCGACTGAACCATGAGCGTTCCCGCTCTCGACCATGAAGCGCTTGTCGTGCGTGACAAGGATGGCGTGCTTCGCTTCGAGGCGGCCATTGAGGGCATGACCTGCGCGGCTTGCATCGGCGAAATCGAATCCGCCCTGCGCAAACTTCCCGGATTGCTCGCTGCGCGCGTAAATTACACCAACAGGCGTCTTTCGCTTGAATGGCGGGAAGGGGCCTTTGAGTTGACTGGCGCCTTCGAACGCCTGCGCCGCATGGGCTATCGTCTCAGGCCGTTCGAACTCGCCAGCGGCGAACGCGCGGAGCAGGAGGCGTCGAAGCGGCTGCTTCGATGCCTCGCCATCGCGGCCTTTGCGGCAATGAACATCATGCTGCTTTCGGTTTCCGTCTGGGTCGGCGAGAGCGCCGACATTGATCCGGCGACGCGCGATATGTTTCATGGGATTTCGGCGCTGATCGCCCTGCCGGCGGCAGCTTTCGCGGGCCAGCCCTTTTTCCAAAGCGCCTTTTCCGCCCTGCGCGCGGGACGCCTCAATATGGACGTCCCCATCTCGCTCGGCGTCGTGCTCGCTTTGGCGATGTCGGTTTATGAAACGCTCACTCACGCTGCGCATGCTTATTTCGACAGCGCGATCATGCTGCTCACCTTTCTTCTGCTCGGGCGCTATCTGGACGCCGCGATGCGCCGCAAGACGCGGGCCGTAGCCGCCAATCTCGCGGCGCTGCGCGCGCCTTTCGCCTGCCGTTTGTCAGCAGACGGCATCGAAACGATGGTTCCTGCGCAGCAGCTTCGTCGCGGCGATCAGGTGCTGGTGCGTCCAGGAGAGCTACTGCCGGCCGACGGTTTCATCGTGGCGGGCGCTTCGACGCTGGATGAAAGCGTCATTACCGGAGAGACAGCGCGCAGGTCCGTCTTGCGCGGCGACAGGGTGTTCGCTGGTAGCCTCAATTATCATGGCGCGCTGACGCTTGGAGTGGAAGCCGCGGGAAGCGGCACATTGCTCGACGAGATCGAGCGCCTTCTGGACAAGGCGACGGCCGCGCGCTCCCGTTATGTGCGACTTGCCGATCGGGTTTCGCAGTTTTATGCGCCCGTGGTGCATATAGCGGCGCTGGCGACGCTGCTTGGCTGGCTTTGGGTCGGAGCGTCGCTGCATGATGCGCTGGTGACGGCCATTGCGGTGCTTATCGTGACTTGCCCATGCGCCTTGGCGCTCGCCGTGCCCGCGGTGCAGGTCGTGGCGAGCGGCGCATTGTTTCGTAGTGGCGTGTTGCTTAACGCCGCGGACGCGATCGAACGCTTCGCCGAAATCGACACGGTGGTGTTCGACAAAACAGGCACGCTGACTTCGCCGCATCCCAGCGTCATCAACAGTCAGGAAATCGCTTCGGATTTATTCGAAATTGCGGCGGGTCTCGCTCGTGGGAGCAGTCATCCTCTTGCGCGCGCTGTGGCGGCCATGCGCCCGGATGCGGTTACGCTTACCGACATTACAGAAGAACAAGGGCAGGGGGTGCGCACGCTGGTCGAGGGCGTTGAGGCGCGGCTCGGCGCTCCGGCCTACTGCGGGCTCGACGAAGCGGTCACGGCGCTTGGAGCTGTGGAGCCGGACATATCAGTCGTCGCTTTTCGCCATGGGGAGCGTCACGCATTGTTCCAGTTGCGGCAGGTATTGCGCGACGATGCTGCGAAGACGGTGGCGGCGCTTGCAAAAAGCGGCTTTGCGGTTGCGATTCTCTCGGGCGACCGACCCGAGGCAGTCGAAACAGTGGCCCATGCACTTAATATCTCGGATTGGCGAGGTGGACTGAGGCCGGCCGATAAGGTCGAACGATTGAAGGCGCTGCGCGAAGCCGGCCGTAAGGTGCTGATGGTCGGCGACGGTCTCAACGACGCGCCAGCCCTTGCGAGCGCCTATGCCTCAATGTCGCCCATAGAAGCAACGCAGGTTACTCAGGCGGCGGCGGATGCGGTGTTCCTGGGAGAGCGTCTCGCTCCGGTGCTCGCGACTTTGGAGACGAGCCTGCGCGCCCGGCGCATCATGCGAGTAAATCTCGGGCTGTCTGTTCTTTATAATGCGGTCGCGGCCCCAATGGCGATGCTTGGCCTGTTGACGCCGCTGATAGCCGCCGCGGCGATGTCCGGCTCCTCGCTGCTCGTTACGCTCAATGCTTTGCGCGCGGGCGCGGCGACGCGCAAAACGTCCTCGGCGGTCGCTGAAACAACCTGCGAGTTCGCGCCATGACCGTTTTGCTGTTTCTGGTGCCTCTTGCGCTGGCCCTGGGGCTTGTCGGGCTGCTCGGTTTTCTGTGGTCGCTCAACTCTGGACAGTACGATGATCTCGACGGCGCCGCGTCGCGCGTATTGTCCGACGAGGATATCGAGGACAAGACATGAGCGCGCAGGATTATGACGAGTTGCCTGTGCGGCCGGGCGAATTGAGCTGCGTTTGCGGTCCCGCCGGGGAAAGCGAATACGCACTCGATGTGCATGATTTATGGCGATTGGCCGCGGGGTTCGGACTTGCCGTGCTGGCGCAGGCTCTCGTGCTTTCCGCGCTGCCCGAGGCGAGCAGCCTCCTCGCGCCGACGCCGAGCCGGTTGGGCTGGCCCTATGCGTTATTGCTGGTCGGCGCGGCTGTCGCGACCTTTCCAGCTGCATTTCTGATTGACGCTTTCGGGCGGCGTTCGGCCTTTGCTCTGGGCTCAAGCCTTGGCGTCGCGGGTGGGCTTCTCGCGGCCTGGGGAGCGTCGCATGGCGTTTTCGGAGCTTTGTGCCTCGGCGCTTTCTGGCTTGGCCTTGCTCAAGGCTTTAGCCTCTTTTACCGTCACATCGCGGCGGGTGGTTCCGCGCTTGCGACGCGTGGTGGATTGTTGGTTCTCGCCGGGGGCGCCGCGGCGGCGGGCGGAGCGCCCGCGATCATCGGGCTCGGCGCGTTTTTCGGAAACGGCGTGGGTCAATTGCTGATTGGCGCCGCCTTGCTGCACGTCGCCGCGCTTTGGCTGTCCACCCGGTTGCCGCATGCGATTGCTTCGCCCGCAGGCCAAAAAAGGCCGTGGGTTGGCCTTTCACTGCGTTTTGTCGCTGCGACGCTGGCGGGTTCCGTGGCCTGGTTCATCATGGCGGGCGGAATGCTGCATGGGCCGCTCGCCTTGTCTCTTTGCTCGGCTTCTCGAGGGTTCGTCGGCGCCGCGATGGCATGGCATCTACTGGCGATGTATGGGCCGGCGGCGATCACGGCGCGGTGGCCGACGCTTTTGCCGATATCTGGCGGCATATTTGGCGGTCTGCTGGTCCTGGTGATCGCAGCGGCTGTTCTGCATGCCGGCGCGTCCATCGCAAGCGTGTCGATTGCTTTGGTCGCCATCGCCGTGGGCTGGTCGTTGGTGAATATTGGCGCAATGCGTCTGCTACACGACGATGGTCGGCCGCCACGCGCCGCATTGGCGCTGCACGATCTTTGCCTGTTGAGCGCAGCGGCGATTGGAGCGCTCGCATTCTGATATAACGAGATTACGTCGGCGTTTCGCGGCACAGACGCGCCGCGACGCGGATCAGGGATCGCCGTTCCTGACGACTTCGGCGTGCGCCAGATCCATCTGCGGCTCGCGCGTTTCGTGGTCGCCGAACTTGGCGCGATAGACCACAAAATTCTCCATCACACGCTGCACATAATTGCGCGTTTCGGAGAAGGGAATGCGCTCCACCCAGTCGATCGGATCAACATTAGCGTGGCGTGGATCGCCATAGGCGTCGATCCATTCCTTGACCCGCTTTCCTCCAGCGTTGTATGCCGCGAAAGTCAGCAGATAAGAACCCTTATGCTCGCTCAGCAAAGTTCCCAGATGCGCTGCGCCGAGTTGAGCGTTGAAAGCGGGTTCGCTCAACATTCTGCGCGGATCGAAGCCTAGGCCCGCTCGCGAGGCGGTGCTGCGCGCTGTTGATGCGATCATCTGCATCAGACCCATCGCGCCCGCGCTCGACATGGCGTGTGGATCGAAAGCGCTTTCTTGCCGCGCGATGGCGTAAACAATTGAACGCGACGCCGAGTTGGGCAACGTGGTGAAATGCGGCACGCCATAGGTGGGAAAGGCGATGTCATCGAGGGCGACCCCGCGATAGGAGGCGAGCTTGCCCAGCGTCAACGACATTTTGGCGTCGCGCGGACGCGCTACGATCTGACCAAGCGCTGCAACCTGCGCCTCACTGGTCAGATGCTTGGCGGCGTCGGCGGCGAGCGCGGCAGCTGAGTCTTTTTCACCGGCGGCGAACAACAGCTCTACAACGCGCACGGACTCGTCGCGCGCGTCGCCTTCCGCGGGTGTGGGAGCAGGCCGCACCGGTGAAGCGTCGGAACCCAGCTTTGCGAGCGCCAGCTGGCCGTAAAATGTCGTGGAGTGGGCTGCCGCCTCCGTATAATAAGCGCGGGCGACGCTGTTCTTCCTGTTGTGTGTGCCGCGCCTCGGCTACGCGAGCGCGCCAATAGAGTGCGCGGGATTTCTGGATCGGCGTTTCGGCGATTTGGGAAAGCAAATCGAAATGACGCTCGGCCCCGGGCAAGTCGTGCAGGAAACGCAGGGCAATCCATCCCGCATGGAATTCCGCTTCGACCTTTGCGCTCACGCTGTGAGCAAGGTGCTGCGCGCAAATTGCATAGGCGGTTTTCGCGTCCCCCAGGTCGAGCAGCTTGCGCGCCACCAGTCGGCGCTCCGTCCACCAGGCGTCTCCGTCGATCACCCGTTCAGGCTCGCGCGGCGCATTGAGCAGAAGCGCGCCGGCTTCCGCGATCCTTTCCTGCTTGCGCAACAGATGCACGCGCGCGAACAGCAGACCCGGATCGCCTTGCAACGAGGGCGGAATGGTCGCGAACAGCTTATCGTTGCCATAATCATTGTTGGCGGCGGCCCGCACGCGCGCGAGCAGCGCCACGTCCTTGCCCGCGAGTTCGGCGGCCCGTAACGCAGCGCCATTCTTTTCTGCGTAAAGCAGTCGGTCGGCGCGATATTTATGGTCGGCGGGCGTCAGAAAATCAGCGAATTCCCTGCGCACGAGGCTTTCCATACCCTCGTTGAGATCGCCCTCGCGCCATGCGTCGCGCACCAGCGCGCTGGCCGCGTCGAAGTCTCCCTCGCGACCAAGGACTCGGGCCAATGCGAGCTTGCCCGCAGGCGTCAAAGGCCTTGCTTCAGCGAAAAACTTTTTAATCGCGTTATCTGGAACATGGTCGCCGAGCAGCGTCTCTTCCGTGCGGCGGCGCAACCATTCCTGCGCCGGCCAATCCGGATGCGCCGACATGAATTGATTAAGACGCGTGAAACCCGCTTCGCGTGAATGCGTGCGCAACCCGGCCCACTGCGCGGCGGTGATTGCCAGTTTTGCCTTAAGCGTTGAGGCGGCGGTGTCGCCCGCGGTGAAATCCCCCGTCTTGTATGCGGCTAGGGCCTGCACGAACGCGGGTGCATCCGCGCCAAGCAGCATCGTAGAATCAAGCGCCACAACTTCTGCGTCTTCTTGTCCGATGGGCGCCTTTCTCAAAGCATAAGCAAGCAGTGGCGAACTCGATTCCCCCGACTCCCTCGCCGCCTCGACGTCACTCGACAGCTCTCGTTGCAAGGCTTCCTTCAACGCTCCGGGGCTAGTTCGCCAACTCTCGGGACCAAAGGCCTTGAAGCTAAAGTAATTCAGCTTGTTCGAAGTTTTGGAGGAAAGAGGGGAGCGATCTGTGTGATTATAGTGCGCGAAGAACGCGACACCGCCAACGACCAGGCCAAGCGCCGTTCGCGAAGTAATCTGGAAAGGCCTGGCAAATCTCATGGGCCCGCGCGCTCCTGTTCCGAACAACGATCGTGCATGTTTTGTATTTACGAAAGGTCAACCACAGCAAAGGTCTGCAGATGCGTTCCCTTGACATTCAAATTTCGACTCTCGTGTAGGTCCTTTTGTCGCGGCGCTAACTTAGCTAATCCAGTGGGGGCTCTTTCCTGAACAGCGGCCAGCGGCTATGACAGCATGACCAAATCAATGAGCTGCGAATGCGGCGGCTGTGAGGCGCAGAGAAAGCGTTGATATAATGAGCAAAACCGCCATTTTTCATGGGTCGATCACGGCGATGATCACGCCATTTCAGGGCGGCGTCGTTGACTTTGAACAGTTGCGCGCCCTGATCGACTGGCAAATAGAAAGCGGAACGCACGGCCTGGTTCCTGTCGGAACCACGGGTGAAAGCCCGACTCTTTCTCATGAAGAGCATGGCGCTGTCATCACGGCGACAATAAAAGCGGCGCGCGGTCGGGTTCCGGTGATTGCTGGGGCGGGGTCCAACAACACCCGCGAGGCGGTGGCGCTGGCTTGTCATGCGGAACGCGCCGGCGCCGATGGTCTGCTGGTCGTGACGCCTTACTACAACAAGCCCAATCAGGAAGGTCTCTACCTGCACTTCAAGGCGATCGCTGATTCGGTTTCGATCCCGATCATTATTTACAACATTCCGCCGCGCTCGGTGATCGATATGAGCGTCGAGACGATGAAACGCCTTTCAGAACTAAGTAATATCGTCGGCGTCAAGGATGCGACAGGCAATGTCGCACGCATCTCTTTGCAGCGCGAGGCGATGGGGCCGGACTTCATCCAGTTTTCGGGTGACGACATTACCGCTTTGGCCTGCATGGCGGCAGGCGCCCATGGCTGCATATCCGTGGTCTCGAACATCGCCCCCAAGCTTTGCTCCCAACTGCAAAACGCCGCGCTCGCAGGCGATTTCAAAACTGCGCTGGCGATTCAGGACAAACTCGTTCCCCTACAGGTCGCAACCTTCCTGGAGGCCGGCGTGACAGGGGCAAAATATGGCCTCTCACTCCTCGGCAAGGCTTCCGAAGAAGTGCGCTTGCCGCTTGTCCCATCGACGCAGGCCACCAAGGACCGTATCCGCGCGGCCATGGTCAAAGCCGGCGTGCTGGAGGGATAAGGACAGGCAGTGGCTCACAAACCGGACCCGAATTCCAAGGTTGTCGCCGAGAACCGTAAGGCGCGCTTTCACTATGAGATCGGCGAAACCTTCGATGCAGGTCTGGTGCTGACTGGAACAGAGGTGAAGTCGTTGCGTTCCGGCAAGGCGACGATCGCGGAAAGCTATGCGCATGTAGACCGAAAAGGCGAAGCTTGGCTGGTCAATGCCACGATTCCTGAATATCTCGCCGGAAATCGCTTCAACCACGAGCCCAAGCGGCTGCGAAAACTATTGTTGAAGCAACGAGAATTGGTCAAGCTTTCGCAGGCGATCGAGCGGGAAGGCATGACGATTGTGCCTTTGCGGATTTATTTCAATGCGCGCGGACGGGCGAAGCTGCATCTGGCTTTGGCCCGCGGCAAGAAACTGCACGACAAGCGCGAGGTCGAGAAAAAACGCGACTGGAACAGGGAAAAAGGCAGGTTGCTCAGGGATAAGGGCTGAGTCCGCGAATAAGGCGTACTCCTGCTCCCGCACCAGAAAACAAGAAATAAAAAGCCGGCGAGTCGTCCCGCCGGCCTTGTTGCTTGGAAGCAGTCTTATTCTTCCCCGTCTTCGTGACCAGGGGTGGCGGACTGTGGCATGGGGCGACGCTCTTGGAACCGTTGCATCCGCTCGGCGCGCTCTCCGGGGTCGCGGCCAATCTTCCCCACAAGATGGATCAGATCAATGAACTCGTCGGCCTGGCGGCGCAATTCATCCGCGATCATCGGAGGCTGCGTGGTGATCGTGGAGATGACCGAAACGCGCACGCCTTTGCGCTGGACAGCTTCGACGAGGGAGCGGAAGTCGCCATCGCCCGAGAACAGCACCATGTGATCAATATGCTCCGCCATCTCCATTGCGTCGACGGCAAGTTCGATGTCCATATTGCCCTTGACCTTGCGGCGACCCAGAGAATCCACGAATTCCTTGGTGGGCTTGGTGACGACGGCGTAACCGTTATAATCCAGCCAGTCGATGAGCGGACGGATCGAAGAATACTCCTGATCCTCGATCAGCGCGGTGTAGTAAAAAGCGCGAATAAGCGTGCCCTTGCTCTGGAACTCACGGAGAAGGCGCTTATAATCGATATCAAAACCGAGTGACTTGGCTGTCGCATAGAGATTTGCGCCATCAATAAATAATGCAATCCGTTCCTGGTCTGCCATTTTAATTCTCACATTTGGGTCACAGAGTCTAAATTACTGGGCTAACCAATCGTGTTACGACCTTCTTAAACGACCTGAAGACCATTCCCGACCTTATTCAGCCCGGCTACCGTTGCGACGGCTTTCACTACACGCTCGTTAAAACGCCTTTTTACGATTGGCGCTTCCCGCCCCGAGTTGCCGCCGCGCTCTCCTGGGGCCGAAACCACAGGATCATCTAAGCGTAACCAAATCGGGCGCCAAAGCGCCGACGTCAAGAGCTAAATCCAATTGTTAAATACAAATCTTTATAAAGTGGAGCCAAAGTGAACGGGTTGTGGCGTTCAAGCCACTATTGCCCACTGTGGAGGCAATATTTTGGACAGGCATTGCCTGTTTTACGGATTTGTAGTAGCAACCCGGCTCATTCCCAAAAACAAGGAGTTGGTCGCAGATGGCGCGCGTCACCGTCGAGGACTGCGTTGACAAGATCGAAAACCGTTTCGATTTGGTCTTACTCGCCGCGCATCGCGCTCGGCTCATTTCATCCGGCCAAAGCATCCTCGTTGAGCGGGACAAGGACAAGAATCCTGTCGTCGCGCTGCGTGAAATCGCAGAGAAAGCGCTTACGCCAGAGGATTTGAAAGAAGATTTCATTCACTCCTTGCAACGCCACGTCGAGGTCGACGAGCCCGAGAGCGAGATGGTCCCCGCGCTTTCGTCCGCTGCTGGCGCAGAATTTACCGGTAGCGACACCCAGTTCGACCGCATGACGGAAGAAGACCTGTTGCGCGGTCTCGAAGGGCTTGTGCCGCCCGCCGAAGTCGAGGACGAAGGGGAGTAACGCGCTCGACCTCTTTTCTTGGCGGCGGTTTTGCTTGTGTTTTAGAAGTGAGCGCCAGCGGGCGCTCCCGGCGCTACGTTTCGATGACGGGTTAAACGCGGATGATGCGTCAGTATGAACTCGTGGAGCGAGTTCGCAAATATAACCCGAACGTCGACGAGGATCTGCTTAACCGCGCCTATGTTTATGCAATGAAAGCGCATGGGGCGCAAAAACGCGCCTCCGGCGACCCTTATTTTTCACATCCTCTCGAAGTAGCTGCGATCCTGACGGATCTCAAGCTAGACGACGCCACCATCGTCGCCGCCGTGTTGCACGACACAATCGAGGACACCAGCACGACGCGCGAAGAAATCGATCAGCTTTTCGGAAAGCAGATCGGGCGACTCGTCGACGGGCTGACCAAGATCGACAAGCTGGATCTTGTCTCAAAACAGGCGCGACAGGGCGAGAATTTTCGCAAATTGCTGCTTGCGGTCGCTGAAGATGTGCGCGTGCTGCTGGTCAAGCTTGCAGACCGTCTGCACAACATGCGCACCCTGCATTTTGTGCCGATCGAAAAGCGAACGCGCATCGCGCAGGAAACTCTCGACATCTATGCGCCGCTGGCCGGCCGCATCGGCATGCAGCGACTGCGTGAGGAACTTGAGGGGCTCGCCTTCCGTCATTTGACGCCTGAAGCCTATCAGACGATCGAAACCCGCCTGCATGAATTACGGGCCAAAAATGGCCGCATCATCAAGCGAATCGAAGAGGAGCTGACGGAGGAGTTCGCGGAGCGGGGCATCGAAGCGGCGGTGACCGGGCGACAAAAGACGCCTTATTCCGTCTGGCGAAAGATGGAGCGCAAGTCCGTCAGCTTCGAGCAGCTTTCCGATATTTTCGGGTTCCGCATCATTGTCGGCGAAGTCGAGGATTGCTATCGCGCGCTCGGCGTCGTTCACACGAAGTGGCCCAGCGTTCCGGGCCGCTTCAAGGATTACATCTCAACGCCAAAGCAGAACGACTATCGCTCAATCCATACGACGGTGATCGGGCCAGGCCATCAACGTGTCGAATTGCAGATAAGAACCGCGCAGATGCATGAAATAGCGCGCTTCGGCATCGCAGCCCATGCGCTTTACAAAGACGCTACAGGGCAGGAGGGTCGCGACGATCTCGCCAAGGAGAGCCGAGCCTATCGCTGGCTGCAGGAAACGCTTGATCTTCTGGCTCACGGCGACAGCCCGGAGGAGTTCCTGGAGCATACGCGGCTGGAGCTTTTCCAAGATCAGGTGTTCTGCTTCACGCCGAAGGGCGGTTTGATCGCCTTGCCGCGGAGCGCAACTCCGATCGATTTCGCCTATGCGGTCCATACCAAGCTCGGAAACTCCGCCGTAGGCGCGAAAGTCAACGGTCGCATCGCACCGGTGTTGTCACAGCTCCAGAATGGCGACGAGGTGGAGATCGTGCGGGCCGAGGGACACATTCCTCCGGCAGCTTGGGAAGCAGCAGTGGCTACCGGTAAGGCGCGCGCCGCGATTCGGCGGGCGACCCGCGAAGCTGTTCGCCGGCAATATGCGGGGCTCGGCCGGCAGATCGTCGAACGAGCCTTCGCCCGCGCAAACCGCGCCTACGCCGATGACAAGCTCAAAGGCGTGTTGCCACGTCTGGCGCGGGCTTCTGTGGACGATGTTCCTTGCGGCGGTGGGGCGCGGCGAAATCTATTCCGGCGACGTAGTCAAGGCCGTGTACCCGGACTTCAGCGAGGAACGCAAGGCGGCTCAGACGGCCCCGGGGCCCGGAGAGCCTGGCTGGTTCGACGTAAAGGCTAATACCAATCTTGTTTTCAAAGTGCCGGGAAGCGAAGGCGGCGCCATTCCGATTCGCGGCCTGCGTGGCGACGTGCCGGTGCGCTTCGCCGAGCACGGGGGGGCGGTGCCGGGAGATCGCATCGTCGGTATTCTGACGCCGGGCGAGGGCATCACCATCTATCCGATCCAGTCGCCGTCCTTGACCAGCTTCGACGATCAACCGGACCGTTGGCTGGACGTGCGGTGGGATCTGGATGAACAAAGCCGCGAACTTTTTCCCGCACGCGTCGTGGCGATGGCGGTCAATGAACCGGGCACTCTCGGCGCGCTGGCGACGCTGATCGGCGAAACCGGGGCCAATATCGACAATATCGGTTTTACCGCGCATTCTCCCGACTTCCGCGAGATGACCTTCGATCTGGAAGTCGCGGATTTGAAACATTTGGGCGACGTTATCGCGCGCCTTCGGTCAAGTCCTCTAGTCAGTAAAGTCGAGCGGGTGATCGGGTAAGGAGCAAATTATGGCGCCGCTGCGTCTGGGCGTGAATATCGACCATGTGGCTACGATCAGAAACGCACGTGGAGGGCCGCGGCCTGATCCTTTGCGCGCGGCCCTGCTGGCGATTGAAGCGGGCGCCGATGGAATTACCGCCCACTTGCGGGAAGACCGGCGTCATATTCAAGACGCCGACATGGCGCGTCTGAAGAAATGCATCAGCAAGCCGCTCAACTTCGAGATGGCGGCGACCGAGCAAATGCTCGACATCGCCTTGCAGATCAGGCCGCACGCTGTCTGTCTGGTGCCGGAAAAGCGTACCGAACGCACGACGGAAGGCGGGCTCGACGTCCTCGGCGCCCATGACTCCCTCGTTCCCTTTGTTGACGAACTAACGCGTGCGGGAATTCGTGTGTCCCTGTTCATTGAACCGAGCGAGGAGGCGATAGAGGCCTCCCACTCGATCAAGGCGCCCGTCGTTGAACTTCACACGGGAGCCTGGTGTCACGCGGTCGAGGTTGGCGAAGCGGATCTGGCGGAGCGCGAGTTCGCAAGATTGGAGAAGGCTATTGTCGCCGCCTCCGATCGCGGACTGGAAGTTCACGCCGGCCACGGTCTGGATTACGATAGCGCGCGCCGTTTAGCCGCCTTTCCGCAGGTCGTCGAATTGAACATTGGCCATTTTCTCGTGGGCGAGGCGGTCTTCATAGGGCTGGCCGAAGCGATCCGGCTGATGCGAGCGGCGATGAACACTGGCCGCGCCAGCGTGAACGCGCCGTGATCATCGGTTTTGGGGCTGACCTTTGCGATATTCGCCGTATCGCGGACGCGCTCGAGCGCCACAGCGAGCGATTTCCGCAAAAACTGTTCACACTGGCGGAACGCAATTATTGCGACGCGAAAACTTCGCGGGCAGCCTGTTACGCGAAGAGATTCGCGGCGAAGGAGGCTTGCGCCAAGGCGTTGGGCGTAGGCATCAACCATGGCGTCGGCTGGCAGGATATGGGCGTCCTCAATATGTTGACAGGTCAACCGATGCTGGAATTGACGGGAGGCGCCGCAGCGCAGCTTGCCAAAATCACCCCTTCGGGCATGAGGGCGCGGGTGCATTTGACCTTGACGGACGAAGAGCCCTACGCACAGGCGCTGGTTCTCATCGAGGCGACGGCGTGTTAGAGCGGGATCACAGGCTCACTGGCAAACTGACGAGCGCGGCGAAAGAGCCGCCAAGCATAAGGAGAATGGCGGCTTGAACACGAAGGTCCACGCCGAACCGCGCGACGAAGGCGGACTGCTGGAAACGATCAAGGTGATCATCCAGGCGCTCGCCATTGCGCTCGTCATCCGCACGCTGCTTTTCCAGCCTTTCAACATTCCCTCGGGTTCGATGATCCCGACCTTGTTGATCGGGGACTATGTCTTTGTCTCCAAATATTCTTACGGCTATTCGAATTATTCGATTCCCTTCGGGCCGGATCTATTTTCGGGCCGGGTGCTCGGCTCCGAGCCCAAGCGCGGCGACGTAGTGGTTTTCAAACTGCCGCGCGACAACGAAACCGACTACATCAAGCGCGTCATCGGCTTGCCTGGCGACCGCATCCAGATGATCGACGGACGTCTTTACATCAACAATGTAATTGTCCCTCGCGAGCCGGTTGGGAAAGCCCGCACCGAAGGGCGTGACGGACGTGAAAGCGAGGTTCCGACATACAAGGAAACTCTTCCGGGTGGCGTCGAGCACACCATCATCGAGATTGAGGGCGACCACGGAATCAACGACAACACCGAATTGTTTGTCGTTCCACCCGGCAATTTCTTCATGATGGGCGACAACCGAGACAATTCCACCGACTCTCGCATTGCGCCCGAGCTCGGCGGCGTGGGTTTCGTGCCTTATGTGAATCTCGTCGGGCGCGCCGAACGGATCTTCTTCTCGGTGAAAAAGGACGAATCTCCGTTGGCGTTCTGGCGCTGGCCATGGTCCGTGCGTTGGGAGCGCCTGTTGAAGTCCGCCCATTGACGGCACTGGCCATGACTTAAGGCATCGGCGGCGATCTGTCGGTTCTTGAGGAGAGAATCGGGCATTGTTTCAATGACCGGGAGCTGCTCAAGCTGGCGCTGACGCATGTAAGCGCGGCTGCCTCTCGCCCGCAGTCGTACGAAAGACTGGAGTTCCTTGGCGACCGCGTGCTCGGGTTGGCAGTCGCGCATATGCTGATCGACGCGTTTGCAGAAGACAGCGAGGGTCTGATGTCCCGCCGTCTCGCCTCGCTGGTGCGGAAGGAAACTTGCGCGGAGGTGGCGCGGGATTGGGATGTGGGACCGTACATTCGGCTGGGAGAAGGGGAAGCCCAAGCTGGCGGACGAGATAAGGACGCAATCCTCGGGGATGTGTGCGAAGCGGTCATTGGCGCGGTTTTCCTCGATGGCGGCGCCGCAGCCGCCGAGCGTGTGGTGCGGACCGCCTTTAGCCATCGCATGAGAACTCCGGGCCGCCGGCTCCAGGACGCCAAGACAACTCTGCAGGAATGGGCGCAAGGCCGTCGCCTTGCGGCTCCACTTTACAGACTGTCTTCGCGGACTGGGCCCGACCACGCACCTCATTTCGCTGTTCTCGTGGATGTTGACGGTTTTCCCGCCGCTCAAGGAACCGGCCCTTCCAAGCGCGTCGCCGAACAGGCTGCTGCTCAAGCCTTCCTCAATCGAGAAGGCATAGATTCCCAAAAAGGCGGCTTATGAGTGAATTAAAGGAACATCATCATGCCACCCGCTGCGGTTTCGTAGCGCTGGTCGGCGCGCCCAACGCCGGCAAATCGACGCTGCTTAATCAACTGGTCGGCGCCAAAGTTTCCATTGTCTCGCGCAAGGCGCAGACAACGCGAGCGCTTGTGCGCGGCATCGCCATCTCCGGCGACGCGCAGATCGTGCTGGTCGACACCCCCGGAATTTTCGCTCCAAAACGCCGGCTTGATCGCGCCATGGTCGCAAGCGCGCTATCGGGCGCGACCGACGCCGATGTCGTGGCTTTGTTGATCGACGCTCGCAAAGGGCTCGACGAGGAGGTCGAGTCCATTCTAAGCAAGCTGCAGCAGGCGCGAGCGCCTAAATTGCTGGTGCTCAACAAGATCGATCTTGTGCCTCGCGACAGTCTGCTTGCCCTGACGGAACAGTTGAACGCAAAGGGCCTATTTGAAGACACTTTCATGATCTCAGCGTTGAATGGCGATGGCGTCGAGAAGTTGCGGGAAAAGCTCGGCGAACGGATGCCGGCGTCTCCATGGCTTTATCCCGAGGATCAACTATCGGACGCGCCCATGCGAATTCTCGCGTCGGAGATCACCCGCGAGAAATTGTTCGAACGCCTTCACGACGAACTGCCCTATCAATCAACCGTCGAAACTGATTCCTGGACAAATCAGAAAGACGGTTCTGCCCGTATCGAACAGACGATCTTCGTCGCGCGCGACGGACAAAAGAAAATCGTCATCGGAGAAGGCGGTCGCACCATAAAGGCGATCGGGCAAGCGGCGCGGCAGGAAATCGCGGAGGCGGCCGACCAGAAAGTCCACCTTTTCCTATTCGTGAAGGTGCGGGAAAACTGGGCTGACGATCCAGAGCGCTATCGGGAGATGAGGCTGGATTTTCCCAAGGACGAATGAGGTAAGCCCCGCGCGTTCAATGTAGTTCCGCGATGAGGCCGAAGAAGCGATGAGGTAGGGAATGTCGTCTTCCAATTCAAAAAAAAGCTTGACCGTTTATCGCTATTTAACGGGGCCCGACGACGTGTCCTTTTGTCATCGCGTCACGCAGGCATTGAGCATGGGCTGGTCCCTTTACGGCTCGCCCACGCTCACTTACGACGCGACCAAAGGGAAGGTGATTTG
This sequence comes from uncultured Alphaproteobacteria bacterium, assembly GCA_963724845.1. GTDB lineage: Bacteria > Pseudomonadota > Alphaproteobacteria > Rhizobiales > Beijerinckiaceae > Methylocystis. Next base: position 269,592 of record CAVRWF010000004.1, on the reverse strand, counting down.
TGGTCAGGCCTTGACGAAGGACGTGGAAGAGCTTGAATACAAGACGGATATGAAACTGTCCGAGGTCTAAACCTTTCATGCACTGGCGGGATGAAGGTCTTGTGATTGGCGTGCGCCGTCACGGCGAGGCCGCGGTCATCCTCGAATTGATGACCAAGGCTCATGGCCGTCACCTTGGTCTTGTTCGCGGCGGCGCCGGCAGGGCGCTTCGCGCCGTTTTGCAACCAGGCAATCAGGTGGAGGCGCACTGGAGGGCGCGGCTGGATCATCAGCTTGGCGCCTACACCGTCGAGCCGTTGCAGTCACGAGCAGCACGTTTGATTGACCACGGTTTCGCACTGCATGGCGTTTCTTTTCTTTCCGCATTGCTAAGGCTGCTGCCGGAGCGTGATCCCAATGGCCATTTGTTCGAGATGGCGCGACTAATCGCGGACCAGCTTGGCGACATCGAACATGCGCCGGCGCTGCTCGCCCGGTTCGAAATTGCGATGCTGGGCGCCTTGGGCTTCGGTCTCGATCTCGATGCCTGCGCTTTGACAGGACGCCGCGACGACCTGGTTTATGTCTCTCCGAAATCCGGTCGCGCCGTCAGTCGCGATGCAGGCGAGCCGTGGCGCGACCGGCTTTTGGCCTATCCCGCCTTTTTACATGATGACAGTTTTGCAGAGCCCGAAGCCGCCGAACTCGCGGCGGCGTTTCGGCTCTCCGGGCATTTCTTAAATCGCGATGTTTTCGCCCCCCGCGGCGTTCCAATGCCGCCCGGACGCGAATCTTATCTGCGCGCGGTCCTGACGTAGGCGACTTAAACCAGAAAGCACGGGCTATCGCTGTTTCGCCTGGTTTTCGGGCTCGGTCGGAGGGGCCGGCGGCGGAAGCAAAGGCGCCGCGGCGCCCGATCGACGGATCAAGGCCTTGGCGTCAGTCACAAAATTGAGTTCGTCCCAAGGACCTAGGAGTTCGAAACTGAGTTGTTGCCCTTTCGATCGCGATGCCCCCGATTTGTCGGCCGAATAGACTTGCGCGTGCAGCGCCAGGCTGCGGTCGAGCACACGGGTCGAGCCGGTAAAGGCGAGCGCAAAGCCTGGTCCAGACACAGAGCCATCTTCGACGCTCGCAAGGCCATTCGTAATTTTGACCGTTGCCGACGCCTTTTCGACCGATGAGCGTCCGGAGCGGATATACATCGCGCTCGATAAAGGGCGCTTTTCGACCCGGCTCATGGCCCGCGTTAAGTCGATGCCCGCAATAGCGCCTTGATTAAGCGTGAGGCTAGCCCTTCCATCGAGATCACGCATCATCGCCGCCATGCTATCCCCGACGGCGTTAAGGGCGATCGTTGAATCGAGTGAGCCTGTGATGTCCTCGTGCGCGACCGCATCCCAAAGCAGGGAGCCCGCGTCCATGCTGGCGGTCTGCGCCTCGACATGCGCTTCGACGACGTTTTGCGCACCTATGGCGAAGGTCGCATGCGCCTTGATCGTTCCCTTATAGGCCTTCGCGTTGATCAGCTTAAAATCCAGTCTGCCAGCGCGCATGGTTAGGCCAAGCTCAGCGTCGTCGATGGCAAGCCGCGACAAATGCGAGTGGGTTGCCCGAAGCTGCAACTCGACGTCGGCCGCGGACAGATCCGGCAGATCAAAATTCTCGCGGCTCCATTGTCCGTCGCCGTTCGACAATGCAGGAAGATAGTCGAGCAATGGCTTCAAAGAAAAATATCTGCTCGAAAGATTAGCCTTGATTCGAGCGCGGCCATCTTCCTGGCTAAGAGCGAAAAAGCCTTCAAATTCATTGTTGTCGCCGAGAAACTTGAGCTGCGACAGCTGCACGTCCGCAAGGCCAATACTGGCTTGCGCAGCCAGTTCGCAGTTTTCCAGGGGGCCGGGGAGCGGCGCCGTAATGTTCAGCAGGGCTAAGGCCCGACGCAAGGATGGAGCGGAGGCCGCGACGCGCGCAGTATAGCGCGGCATAACGCCGGCCTGAGCCATTCCTTCGGCCTCGATACGGAGCGAGTCGCCATCCAACCGCAGACTGAGGGGCGTTTGGTCGCCGTGCCGCAACACGTCGGGGCGGGCGATCCACAATAGTCCTCGAAAATGTTCGTTTCGCCAATCGAACTCGCCCGTCAAAGTCGCGGGCGTCGCGGATTCCTGCCAATCCAGCGTTGCATCAAGTTTGCCGATCGCTTGCGGTTTATCGCCGAGCAAAGTTATGGCGCCGTCCACCAGCGACACGCTTCGAAAGCGCGTCTTAGGCATAGCGTGTGTCGTCGCTGGCGATGGAATGCTGACAGGAACAGCACCAAAACTGGGCGCCTTCTGCGGGTCAACTTTGATTGTCGGCCGCGTCAGCGTCAACCGGTCGATTTCCAGTCTCCGGGCCAGCAGCGGCAGCAGGCGCACGTCTCCATCAAGACGGTCCGCTTCCAAAGTCACAAAAGCTCCGGGATCAGCCAGAGCGACTCTTTCAATAGCGATATGGGGACGCGGCAGCAGCGAGAAGGTGGAGCGGCCCTTGGCGGCGATGTAGAGGCCCGCCGAGCCATAAACCTGGCTGGCGACTTCGCCGATAAGCGCCTCGGAAGAAAAGGTCCAATGCGCAAAGCCGATCGCAGCAAGCGCCACCAAGCAGACGCTCAAAGCCGCAAGCAGCCCGGCCATCGCCCGCGGAACATTTTTCAAGATCCCGAGTCGCCAGATACGGCTGACGCGGCGATCTGGCCTGGGGCTCTGTCCGACATTGTTCATCAGAACCTCAGAAAAAAAGGCGCCCGCCGGCGCCTCCTATGGGTTTTCACTGGTTCTCGCGCGCAAGCACGGCGACAACAAGGCGCAGCGTCCTGCCTCCGCATCATCAGTTAAACCGCAGGCCGTCTCCAAGATCTGAGCGAAGATGGCGCCGCTGCGATTGTTTTTCGTGAAACCGATCTGACAGCAAGGCCGCCCGGCCGTGTGGGGTCTTCAACACGCGGTCTATCGCCGCCAGTGCGCCGCGCTTCTCGGCCGGTAAATTGCGGGTTTCCGCCAGCGACATGAAATCACTGCTGTTATAGGGAAAGGCTCCGCCTTTGAACACGCGAACGCCTTGGTTGGTCACCACGGAGTCTCCGACGCGCAACGTATGATCGTTGAAAACGGCCTTCGACTCGACGGGGTCTCCCGCGACGGAGTGGCATCCACAGGACTTTGGCTTGTCTCCGGAGGCATTTATTTTTGCTAAGAGCTGTGAGTACACCTCCCCGCCGGCCGCCGCCACGGCTTCATCCATGTTTTCCGAGCCCGCGGGCATCACGAACAGCTTCGTCTCTGCCTGGGGACAAAGCGTGTCGCAGGTGGCCTGGTGAGATGAAATATCCGAGTTGCGCCTGAGATTGGCGACCGGGAAGAAATATCCGTCGCAAGTGCGTACGCAAACAGTGCGACGCCCCAGCGTGACGTTGCCGCCTTGCGCCGCTTCGATGTGGGCCGCTTCCATAGCCGCGGACGACCGGTGGGACTCTGCGACCGCAACTGGCCGCTGGGCGGCGAGGTGATAGCTGTGATGATGGGCGAGGCGCTCGCGCCTGAAACGATGGGCATAAAGATGCGCATTGTGGCGCCGAACATAGTGGCGGCCGCGCCAGCCATAGCCGTATCCATAGCTGTAGCCGCTGCCATTGCCATGAAAGTAGCGCAGCGGCTCTACGATATATTGATGTCTCGGGCCGCCGAATAGCGCGTCGAAAAATCCACCCTGAGCGAGGCTTTCCGGCACGTCGAAAGTTAGCAGCGTCGCCGCCAGCACAACGATGGCCGCGCCGGTAGTTACGGCGGCCCTGGAATGGGGCCGGAGCCGTGAATCACAAAAGCGGGAAATAATAGGAAACAGTCGAGACGTGATCGCCATCGGTGTTAACTCACTTTAATGGAACGCTAACATATTTAAGCAATGAGTAAGCTAGCCGAATGACGACCGCAAGACCGTAAGAGCACGGATTTGCGCTGCGAAAGCTTCGTGTTTGAGCAGCAGATGACGCTGCGATGCTATCTGGAGCCGCCTCGGGCGTTGGCGTAGGCGCTACGCAGGCTGTCGAGTATTTCCTCGATATAAAAGGGTTTTTCTACTATCGGACTGTCAAGAAAGGCTTCCGGCAGGCCAGCTCGGCCGTAGCCCGTGGTAAAAACGAAAGGCGTTCCCAGGCGGGTCAGCGCCTCGGCCACGGGATCGATTTTTCGCTCGCCAATGTTAACGTCGAGCAGCGCAAGATCGAATTGCGTGGAATTGGTCAGGCGCAGCGCTCCTTCCAGATTTTTTGCAACGCCTGCAATCACAAGTCCCTGTTCTACCAGCATTTCCTCTAGCGCCAATGCGATGAACGGGTTGTCCTCGACGATAAGTATGCGCAGTCCGTCCAGGGAGTTCGCTGCGCCGTCGGGCTCTGCAGCTCTCCTGAATTGATCGTCGCCAATGGAATTATCGGGACTGTGCATAAGGCATGGTGCTGCGGAAGAGCTTTATTGTCCAGCTTGCACCCCGGCTATTTTGGCTGATCCGGCCTTTTTTCAGGCGGCGTTCCGACGCCTATCAAATCGATCTTCCCCGAAAAAGCTTGTTTATTCTGGAGCCCCTAATTTTTGCCCTTAAACGTCGCAAAACGCAGGGCCAGCCAGGCCGCTATGGCTAACCAGGCCAAAATAGTCGTCGACCCGCCAATCGGCGCCGCATAGGGGAACAGCTTTCCAGAAGCCAGGGCGCGCAGCGCCAGATCCGCTGAAAACAGCGTAACGCCGGCCTGGAGCGCGAAAGCGGAGAAAACCAAACCTTTGTTCGGCGCGGGAAAAACTGCAGCAAGCGCGGCGAGCGCCAATCCCGCGCCCGCATGAACCATCAAGAACTGGCTCGACGTCGCGAGCAGGGCGCTGTTTTCGATGTGGGCGGCTGTAGCGGCGAGGCTGACGCCAGCGGCGCCGTGTAGCGCGGCGATTAGCGCGATCAGATAATTTTCGCGGCGCAAACACTTCTCCTTCGTTCAACTATTGCCTTGACGCCGTTCAATAGGCGTTTTCCGATTTTAGCAAGGCAAAAGGCGTCAGGGCGAGGATATAGATGTCGCGCAACAGCGACCAATTCTCAATGTAGTCGAGATCATGTTCGACACGGGCCTGAATTTTCTCTGGAGTATCGGTTTCTCCGCGCCAGCCGTTGATTTGCGCCCAGCCGGTAAGGCCGGGTTTGACCCGGTGTCGCGCGAAATAGCCGTCGACAACTTCGTCGTAAAGATAATCGGCTGCGCGCGCGTGCATCGCGTGCGGCCGGGGGCCAACCAACGATAGATTTCCCTTGAACACAACGTTGAAGAGTTGAGGCAGTTCATCAAGCGAAGTTTTGCGTATGATGCGTCCCACCCCGGTTACGCGGGGATCGCCCTTTGTGACAAGCCGTTTCGCGTCGACATCCAGCTGATCAACATACATCGAGCGAAATTTGTAAATTTCGATTTTCTCGTTGTTAAAGCCGTAACGCGTTTGCTTGAACAGTACGGGCCCCGCCGAGTTGAGCTTCACGGCGACGGCGACGGCGATCATCACGGGCGACAGGATCAGGAGACAAAGCGCGCCGACAATTTTATCGAACGCTGTCTTGATGAGCACATCCCAGTCGGCGATCGGTTTGTCGAAAATGTCGATTACCGGAACGTCTCCAAGGTACGAGTAGGAGCGAGGTCGAAATCTCACCTTGTTGGTGTGCGCCGCAAGTCTTACGTCGATAGGCAGCACCCACAGCTTGCGGAGCATTTGCAGCAATCGTTCTTCCGCCGAAATGGGAAGCGTGAAGACCACAAGGTCCAGCCGCGTATGGCGGGCGAACTCTACCAGATCGTCTACAGTTCCGAGTTTTGGATATCCCGCCACCACATCGGGTGACCGCATGTCGGAGCGGTCGTCAAACACCCCGAGAATTCGCAGGTCGCCGTCATCTTGGGCGGCGAGCGCGCTCAGCACGGGCTCGGCGGCGGGACCACCCCCGACGATGGCGGTTCGGCGGTCCAACTTGCCCTGCTGGGTAAGCGTGCGCGCCAGAGCAGCGACGGCAAAACGCTCCACGAACAAGAGGCCAAGACCGCTTAGATACCAGCCCGCAAGCCAAATCCGCGAAAAGTTAGCGTCAAGCTTAAGGAAGAAGACCCCGGCAAGAGCCGTGACGAAAACGAACGTCCACCCGGCAGCGATTTTCAAACCGTGGCGGACCGGCGTCCGCAAGGCGGACACATGATAAAGGCCGAGCGCCTGCAATGTGACCACCGCAAGGAACGCCATGGCGGGGGTGCCGATCAAATAGGCGACAGCGTGGCCCCACAGAGGCGCTACGTGGATTTCATGGACGGCGAAACCAGCCGCCGCCAACAGCAGAAACTCGATCAGACGCACAAGCCCTGCAAGCACAATCGGCGAATAGGCCTTATTGGGGGCTCCATTGCTGGCGATCTCCGCGAGCGTCGATTGCGGCGTCGCCTTGCCTTCGGGCTCCTCGCGCTCACGGTTGCTTTGGGGGCTTACGGCTAGGGCACACATGTTCTGTCGCTCCTGTTCAGACTCGCTGCGGCAGGATCTCCGATGCGTCGTCTAGTCAACGCACGGAGGTTTGGGTCCATCGACATCCGCTCAGCGCGTCATTCGCCAAGTTTCGCAGGGAAGATGTCACCCCACACGGGCAAATTTAAAATATGCGCTCCCGCACCATCACAGTGTCGCCCGGTCGCAGCAACGTGTCCAGCGGAACGCGTCCCGTGACGGGACGCCCGTCGATTACGCGAGTGAGATCTACGCCGCCTTGATAGCCGCGTGGCGTGAAGCCCCCGGCAATCGCCACGGCTGTGCGGGCGGTCATCCCTTCCACATAGGGAAACTGACCGGCAGAGCTGACTTCGCCCAGCACGAAGAAAGGCCGGAACGCTTCGACTTCGACAGAGACACGAGGATCCCGCACGAATCCGGCGCGCAACCGCTCTGCGATCTCCCTTTCAACCGATGCGGGGTCGCGATTATAGACGGGTACGGAACCGATCAAAGGCATGGAAATGCGGCCAGATCCATCGACGGCGTAGGAGTTGGATAAGGCGTCCTGCCCAAATACGATGACGCGCAACCGATCTCCGGCGGCGAGGGTGTAGTGCTGTTCCGGTAGTGGGATCAGAAGCTCGGGCCGATAGTCTCCGGGCGCTGCGCAGCTCGACAACAACGCCGACATGAGCAGGCAAGAGAGGAGAGCTTTGTGTCCCGTCATTTCCGATCCGACTCTGGTTACAAATCGCTTTCACGGCGGCGATCTGACCCGATTTTTATGCCCTCGTGGTTAACAAAGGCTCACTGAAAACCAAAACAGGGCATCGCACACGAGGCAATTAACCTCGCCGCAACCATAGTTGGTTACACCCCGTTAGTGTCGATCGGAGTTAGGCGATGCGTATTGGCCAGAATGATGATGGCGAAAGGGGCGTGACGGGAGAAATAGATCTCTCCGGCATCCTGCGCGTGCTTTCCGCTAAACGCTGGTGGGTGGTGGGTCCCACCCTGGCGACGCTGGTCGGGGCGCTCATCTTTGTCAATGTCGTCAAACCGCGGTACAGCGCCGAAGCGCGCGTTCTGCTTGAAAACCAGGAAAACTTCCTTCCTCGCGCCGACAAGACCGAACGCGTCACCGAAGTTCTTCCCGACGCTGAAGCGGTGCAAAGTCAGATACAGTTGCTAACCTCGCGCGACCTGGCGCGCCGTGTCATAAAGATGCTGGGGTTGCAGGGCGATGACGAATTTGACCCGCTTGCCAAAGGCATGGGACTGACTTCGCGTACGCTAGTTCTGCTTGGGCTGATGCGCGATCCCACTCAATTGTCGCCAGAAGACCGGATGCTCGAAACCTTCGCCGACAAGTTGAGTGTGCTGTCGCCCACGAAGACTCGCGTCCTGTCCATAGAATTTACCTCACGTAATCCGGATCTCGCTGCGCGCGGCGCGAATGCGGTCGCTGAAGCCTATATCGAGTTCCAGCAACAGGCCAAGCGTGACAACGCGCGCAGCGCTGCGAAAACACTGGCGTCTTTGGTCGCGGAACTGCGTAAGCAGGTTGCCGACGCCGAAGGGCGCGCCGAACAGTTTCGTGTCAAATCGGGCCTGCTGCTCGGCTCCAATAATACGACGATCAACGCCCAGCATCTGAGTGATCTCAACACGCAACTGTCGTTGTCGCGTACTGCGCAGGCTGATGCCCAGGCGAAAGCCAGGCTACTTCGAGACATGTTGCGCCAAAATCGCATCGGGGACATTCCAGACGTCGCCAACAATGAGGTCATCCGCCGCCTGCTCGAGCAGCGCGTCACCTTGCGCGCTCAGCTTGCGCTGGAGTCACGCACCTTGTTGCCGGGTCATCCGCGCATAAAGGAATTGCAGGCCCAACTCGCCGATCTAGATTTGCAGGGCCGCTCCGCCGCTGAGCGCACGGTTCGGACGTTGGAAAACGAAGCTCGCATCGCCGGCGCGAGAGTGGAGAATTTGACTCGGACACTTGAAGCCCAAAAACAGGTGGTTGGCGCCGCAGACGCTGAAGATGTTCAATTGCGTGAACTGGAGCGCACGGCCCGACTTTACAAGGAGCAACTAGAGAGCGCGACCGCCAAATACCAGGAAGTTTTAGCGCGCGAGAATGCGCAAGGCACGCCGGCGGACGCTCGAATTTTCCAGCGCGCTCTGGCGCCTCAAACGCCGTCATTTCCGAAGAAACTCCCGATCACCGCCTTTGCGACGCTGGCGGCGCTGATATTGTCGACCGGTGTAATTCTGTCCGGTGAAATGCTGTCCGGTCGCGCGCGTGTAACTCCCCCCAAAGCAGAGTCGCGAGCCAAGCTGGACGCTCCAGCCTCCCTTGAGACGGCGGCGGTCACGGATGCGACAGCATGGAGGATGACGGAGGAATATGAGCACGATCACTCTGAAGTTGAAAGGAATGATCTGCACTTTGGAGATGGCGCGAGCGCGGAAATAATGACCGGACAGACATCAGAAAGCGAAGCGCCGTCGGCAAGAATTGCTCAATGCGAAGCCGACAGGGTGATTGCAGACGAAAGAGAAGTGATCGGCGGCATCGATGCCGCGCGTCTAAAGGCGCGTTGCGTGAAAGTGTTGATCGCGAGCGGCGACAAAGGTCCATTGGCCTTTAACACCGTACTGGCGCTGGCTCGGGGCCTCGCCAGGCGCGGTCGCGCGGTGCTCGTCAGCATTGACGAAAACGAAGCAATTATTGATCAACTCGTCACGTTTAGCGACCGACAGCCGCGTGGTTTGCGTGAGCTTGTGTCAGGTGTCGCGGATTTCGGCGAAGTCATCTATCGGGACAAGGGTTCGCATCTGCACTTGATACCCCCCGGTTTTGATCACAGCGCCGAGCAGGTCGACATAGTGACGGTTGTAGACGCGCTGGCGCAGACTTACGATTTCGTCGTCTTCTCAATCGGAACAACTTCTGACGCGTTCCGCTTCTCATCGATGTTCGACAAGATTTTGTTGCGTGATGCTGATCCGGCCGCACAGGAAATATTCGACGAGCTTTCGCACGTACATCGAGATGTTCAGCTGATTGAGGACGCGACCAGCGATCTTGTAGCCGCATAAATACTAGAAGCGCAGGACGCGTCGCGATCTCGCCAACGTCAGCGATAGCCACGCCGTCTGCTTGGCTGTTCTCTTGGCTGACAGAAACGCCTTAAACATCGGAGCAGCTATCGCGCCAAGGGCGGACGCGGGGATAACGGAGTTGTAAAGTTCAATCGTATCTTCGCAGACTGCGGATTTGTATCTAGCCTCGCCCGCGCCAAGGTCGAAATAAGTAAATCCTCGCTCGACGAGATTACGCAATACAGCGTGCAGCAGAAGATCACAGGGCGAATGCCGGGCGATGGTCGCCTCCATGTCAAAGGAGTTCAATAGCGCAGAAAACCGCCCGCAATGGACCAAACCTACATAAGTCGCGACAATGCGTCCGCAAACGCTGAGCGCATGCGCTTCAAGCGCCCCGGCGTCACAGATGCGTTCGAGGAAGGCCTGCATCATCGACTGGTTAAAGGCTCCGCCCACACCCATCATGGCCAGCCTCGCCGACTTCTGCGCGATTAAAGCCGCAACGATTTCTTTCGCTCGCGCGCCGCGCGCGTCGTGCTCGACAACGAGAGAGCCCATCGACTCAAGCCGTCGCAGCTTGCTGCGAAGCTTCTTGCGCGCATCTTTTGAAAACTGCTGATCGAGGGTCGCCAAATCGACGGGCAGGGGAGAGCCGTAGGCAAAACTTGGGCTGGGGTTAGCTCTTGTTTTAGCGAGTTGATTGTCCACGCCCTGGTATCTAGCCGGCTGATTGCGCAAATAGAAGAGGTCTGGCGGGTTGGGTTGTCGGCGCGCCGCAGCCAGCAACAGGGCTTCAGGATCAATCACAACGCCGGGTCGAAGCAGGCCGATGTTCATGTTGCTTTCGCGTCCGCAAAGGAATTCCGCCAAGCGCAAACCGAAAACATCGCGTGTGCACAAAGGGAACAAGCCGAGCGGCTCCCCATTGGGGCGCCTCACGACTATGACCCAGGGCGCCACGCTGTAACGCCGACCAATTGTTTCAAACCAGCCAGCCACATAGTCATAGTTTTGATAGGGGCTGGCTGGCGAAGAAAGATAGAGCGCGCGCCAATCGTCGCGCGCATCGGCAAGTCGAGTGAAAACCTCGAAACTCGACATTTCATTGTTTTCTGATGTTTCGAGTTTCGTAACCATGCCGGGCTCAATTTTCCCACAAACCAGCGTTTCCTCCTCAATAACAAGAAAAGGTCAATGAGAACTGGAGAAGATCAAAATAAGCATTGTTGGACGCCGAAGAGCAAGCGCCGGAGGACGCGGAATGACCACATGGCGAGAGATTGCCATTGAAGCGGGTATGGGATTTTTTCGGGCCAGCGGCGCGCACCGTGTTGCGGAACCATATACGCGTGGCATCGGCGCCATCCTGATGTTCCATCGAGTGCACCACCGCCTGGAACAAAGTTTCGAGCCCAATCGTGGCCTCGAAATATCGATCGACTTCTTCGATGCGCTACTCAAACATTTGCGTCAGCGGGGCTTTCGCATAATTTCCATGGATGATGCCTTGACGGAGCTGCGCGCGGGCGATCATTCGCGCGCGCCATTCGTCGTTCTGACTTTCGACGATGGTTACCGTGACCTTGTGGAACATGCCTTGCCTGTGCTGGAGCGCCACCGCGCTCCATTCATGGCCTATGTGACTTCGGGATTCGCTGAGGGATCGGCGCGCATGTGGTGGGTGGAGCTGGAGGAATCAATCCGCCGCTTGGAGCGGATCGATGTCATCGCCGGCGGCCGCCGCTTCGTTGCTCGATGCGCGAAAGCTGCAGAAAAGAATGCCGCCTTTACTGAGTTATACTGGCTTCTGCGGGACAGTTCGGAAGAAGAATTACTTCGCGTGGCGCTGACGCTTTGCGCCGAGGCGCGCATCGAACCGCGCCGATTGACTGAGAGCCTCTGCCTTGACTGGGGGACGCTCGCTGCTTTAGCTCGCCACGAACTGGCCAGTATCGGCGCCCATAGCGTGACGCACCCGCGTCTCGCCAAGCTCGACGCGGAAGCGGTAATTCGAGAGATGACCGAAAGCAGAACCGCCATTGCTCGAGAACTGGGGGTGGACATTCGCCACTTTTGTTATCCGGTCGGCGATGTAACCTCTGCGGGGAAACGCGAATTCGACCTTGCGCGAGAACTCGGTTTTGGCAGCGGCGTCACCACCAGATCCGGCATGCTTTTTGCCGAACACGCCGACCATCTGCACGCGCTACCGCGCCTGTCGGTAAACGGACGGCATCAAAGTCTAGAGGAGCTCGACATTCTGCTGAGCGGAGCGCCTTTCGCCCTGATGAACCGTGGCCGCAAGGTGCTTGCGGCCTGATTATCGAAGGAGTGACGTCATCTCATTCGATCTGTTCGAAACGGGCCCGCATAAATCCGGCGAATATGATTCGCGTGGCATCGCCGTTCCACTGACCATGGCTGGCGTCGCCATTTTCGTGGCTACGCTCGCTCCTTTGATCATTCTCCTCGCGATTGCTCCGGGCGACCTTCGGCCGGTGCGCGTCGACATGTTGCATGTTTGGCGGGCGATCGCGGAACGGGAATATCCGTTGCAGGCTGTGGCGACTGAAGAGGGTCGAGGGTTGCTGGAACAATTTGTCGTCACTCAGACGCATCTCGCTTATGCCGCGATGTTGGCGCTGGGCGTTTATTTTTGCTGGCGCGGCTTTGTCAGTAGGCAAACGCGCGGCTGGACGCATTTTTTCTGGATCGCGGGCGCCTGCCTGTTTTTTTTCGCGCCAACCCTGGCTCCTGAACTCTCGCCGCAGCGCCTGGACCATCTCGCAACTTTCTGGATCGGAATCGGGAGAGGGCATTCTTCCCATAGCGAGACCTGGCGGCAAAGCGGTCGCATACAAACCGCGCTCCCCGATGTTTTGATGGTTGCGCGGGCGGCTTTGGCGGCGCTCGCCAGCGTTTTTGTCGCCGTCTGCATGCACGATATGGGTTATCGCTTGAAGGAGGCGATGGTGGAGTTCGGCCTGATCGCCGATGAAGCGAAGGCAAGCCGTGGTCCCTCTGCCCGCGGCTCGGCTAGTGCTGGTCGATCCACTGGGCATGAATATTCCGAAGCCGAGACGGGAGGGCAAGCGCACGGATTTGGCTACCGCGATCCCTCGAGACCGCGAGCGCCTTTGCAAAGTCCGCTTGCGCAGGCTTGCTCGACCCTGGGCGTTAGCGTTGGAGCCAGCCGAGCGGAGATCGAACGCGCCTACCGCACGCGAATGAAAACCGCTCATCCTGACCATGGCGGTTCCGTTGAACGCGCCGCCGCGTTGAACCAGGCGCGTGACCTGCTTTTGCCGCACGGCTGAAGGTTGCCCACTCGGGAAGGCGCCGCTCAAGGTCGCCATGCGCTGGCTTTCACTCTCGCATTCGATCGCCAAACGCCTATATTGCGGCGAATGACTGCGTGCCTTGGATCGTCCCCGGGTCTTCGCCTTTGAGGAGTTTTAGATGACGCCGTTGGCCGTCCTGATCTGCGCCGCCATTGTTTTGTCCACTGGGCTTGGCGTCTATCTTCGCCTGCGGCAACTTTCACGAGTGGCGCTAAATCGGGGCCAAGTGCCGGAAGACTTCGCCAGGGAAGTGAGTTTGGAGGAGCATCGCCGAGCTGCCGATTACACGGTTGCGAAGACGCGTTTTTCTATCGCGACAACGGTCTACGACGGCATGCTCTCGCTCGCCTGGCTTCTGCTCTGGCTTGCGCCCTTCTATGTGGCGGTATCCCGGATCGTGGAACCAGGCTTGACCAGAAGCGTGGCGCTCATGGTGATTTTCGGCCTGATCTCGGCCGTGCTGGAACTGCCGTTTGAACTGGCGGAGACATTTGGGCTCGAAGCGCGTTTTGGCTTTAACCGGCAGAGCATCGGCGCATTTTTCGGGGACTGGCTGAAGACGGGAGCGCTGGAAGTCATTGTGGCGGCGCCGTTGCTTTACGGGATGTTCGCTTTGCTGCGCGCCGCTCCGGACTATTGGTGGCTCTACGCTTTTGCCGGGTTCATCGTGTTTGTCGTCGCGATGATGGCGATCTATCCGACGTTCATCGCTCCTCTGTTCAACAAATTCGCGCCGCTCCCCGATGAGACCATGCGGCGACGTCTCGAAAGCCTGCTGCAGAAGTGCGGATTTGAATCGCGCGGATTGTTCGTAATGGACGCTTCGAAGCGTTCTTCTCGCGGCAACGCCTATTTTACCGGCTTTGGCAAAGCCAAGCGCATCGTTTTTTTCGACACGCTATTGGCGAAACACACGCCGGAAGAAATCGAATCAATCCTGGCTCACGAGCTGGGGCACTTTAAATTCGGCCACATAAGGCAGATGCTTGCCTTGACGACGGTCATCGCCTTTGTTGGTTTTGCTGTGTTGCATTGGGCCTTGGGGCCAAGTGGACTGGCGGCTGTTTTCGGCTTGCCGCATGAGCCGGGACTGGCGCTTATAGTCGCATTTCTGGCCAAGGAGCCCGTAATGCATGTTCTGTCGCCGCTGCTCTCCTGGCGTTCGCGCCGCGCAGAATTTGAGGCGGACGATTTTGCAAAGGCGATGGTCGGCAAGGAGCCGATGATCTCCGCTCTCACGCGGTTGACGCGAGATAATCTGGCGACGCTGACGCCCGACCGCTTATACGCATTGTTCTATTATTCTCATCCGCCCGTGCCACTGCGAGTCGCTCATTTGCGGGGCGCAGACTAGGGTCGCATTACTTTTGCGGATAGGGCGTCGCGCCTCCGGGGCCGGACAGATTCGCTCCGTTAAATATCAGGTTGTTGTCGCCCAGCGTCACGATGCCGCCGGAAGCTCCGCTATAGGCTCCATCGCCATTGCCAACGAGGTTCGAACGCGCAACCGCAATCTGACCGCCTGCGCCCGCGTAAACCGCGGCGCCGTTGCCGCTTGCCGTGGAATCACTGACCGCCATTCTCACACCCGGATGACCGGAGGCGGAAAACGCAGCAAAGCCATTGTTGTTGTTGGTCGCCACGCTTTTGACGACAGAAACGAAGATGTTCGCGGAGCTTGCCGCCACGTCCCCGGCCAGTTGAACGCCGTTGACATTGTAACTGGCGCTCAATCCGTTGATTGATCCGACAAGACTGGCCGTGGGACGCAGATTTACTCCGGCGTTTGCGTTTTCTGACGCAATCACATTTGTGATCGTGAAATTCAGCGCGGTTGTGGGTTCCAGATCGACCCCATGGCTCATGAACCGCCGCACCACGCAATTCACGAGATCGACTTGCATCGCCGAACTTAGCGCGACGCCGTTGGCGGCGACGCCGAGGCCGTAGAGGCTAAGGCCGCGCAAGTGGATGGAGTCGCCAGCGCCGGCGCTTATGGTGATCGCGTTTAGTCCCGCTGCGCTTTGGACAATGGTCGCCGAGCCAACGCCGTCGTTGACGATGCTGATCGCCTTCGTAATTGTAACCGGACCATAATCAGCGGGATCGAGCACATCTATCTCGCCGCCGGCCAGCAGGATATGGTCGTGCGCATATTGGAAGCTGCGGCAGGGAGAATTGGTTGTGCCGCAATTTGCTGCATCCGTCCCGTGACCGGAAACCCATGCCTGGTTTGTCTGGGCGCAAGTCGCCGCGGAGCCCAGGGCAACGCCGGCCAGAACCGCCGTGAACAAGAGCCCCGATGAATTGGGCATGCGTTCCCCTCTGTCAAACACGGCAGATCCTTACTTCTGGTCGCTCAACGATTTAATAATGAGACTGGTTTGGGGAGCGCAGACCCCGCCTATCGCCGGAGTGGCCGGTAAATCCAATAATCCAGTAGCCGATTTGCTTCGTCGCTGGCGCCTTTTGCGGCGCTAAACGCCGCTTCGCTGTAGCGGAAATGATTGGCTCCCGCATCGAGAGCAAATGCGAAAATCAGGACGGCTAAGGCGGTAAGGAAACGCATGACCCCAGACTGTGCGATCAAAGTAAAGGGAGTGTTACGCGGGCGAAGCAAGTTGGAGGACCTGTTGCCTCGAATTAGCCTCGCGACGGGGGAAACGAAAAAACATTACGGGAAGGTGACGGATTCAGCATTGCTTAAGTCCGAAGAGACATGGTGAGCCTATGGAAGCCGAGGCGGCGGCGCCGCAAAGCTTCCACGCCTGAAACGCCTCTCCAAAGGCATGAACTGTGCTGGCGCTGTCCTTGACCGACGAGCCGGAGAGGCTGTGGCTATTAGGGAGCGGGTTTTCCGACTGCGGAGAGCTCTGATTGTCATCATATAAAGGAGCGAAGCATGATTAAGCTTTTGCGCGGTTTCTGTACCGACGAGAGCGGCGCCACAGCGATCGAATACGGCCTCATCGCCTCCCTTATCTCGATCGTGGCTATCGCCGCTTTCAAGAGCGTCGGCAGCGGTTTGCAAGTAGTCTTCAACCAGATCGCGACCAACCTTAACTAGGTCCGGATGGCCGAAGTTACGACGACGCGCAAGGCTCAGGATCTGTTGGTTTTGGGCTGAAAACGGCGGCTCGCGTTCCCCTTACGAGAGCCGCTGCGACCTTTGAGATATTCGCTGCTCTTTGACGAGATCACGCATGCCGCGCCAGAGTGCGCAAAGGTTCGAGACTGCCGTTTTCGTCCAACGACTTCATCGGCGGGGGGATATGTCTTTCCCCACTTCCGGCGAACTCAAGCCGCCGGAATAAGGACCCACCCAGTCCACAAACTTGTTAAGCAAAATCACGGAAAAAATTAAAGCAAAGATCACTGCCAACACCGTGATTCCGGCGCTGTCGTTGTTACGCGCGTGGCCTGACATTTTTTTGCTTCCATGAGCGTTGGCGCGCACGGAAGAAATAGCGCGTCGCGGCGGTTCATCGCTCCCTACGTAAAGCGCCTCCGCGGTTCATCAAGTTCGAGTGAAAAGCAGACTTCAGCGGCCTTCCTTCAGCCGGGGCTGCGAATCGTCTGAGGCGGCTGGGCCGGGGAGTTTTCTTCCTGCCGATGCTGGATTTTGTGGCTCCCCGAGTAGGACTCAAACCTACGACCTAGCGATTAACAGTCGCTTGTCACTTGCCGGCTGTCGGCGACTATCAATTACATGAAACTCTTAGAAACTCCACTTAAGACCTTGCGTAGCGCGTTTCAATACCGACGTTGGACGACAGTCGCCGACCCGGACAGACAGGTACAAGCGCCCACCTTTGCCGCCCACCTTTTATGGAGCTTTCCTATGGCCAAGCCGCTCGGCCTCACTGTCAAAGAGGTCACTGCGCTCCAGGTGCGCGCCGCCCCTTACGAGACGCGGGACGCCGCCGTGACCGGCGCTTATGTCGTCAAGCATCCGTCCGGCTCAGTCAGCTACATCTTGCGCTATCGCTATCGCGGCAAAAAAACCAAGCTTACGATCGGCAAATTCGATCCCGAGACGGGTGGGCTTCAGGACGCGCGCGCTGAGGCGCTGCAGGCGCCATTAGCCAATGCGGTCAATTCGAGTAATCGAGCCATGCCTTTAATGCCCTTAGCACCCGCCCGGTCGCGCTCGCCCCGGCTCGTCTCGATGCGCGCCACCCGACGCTGGATTGCCGCCAGGCTCACGAGGTTCATGCCGCTGCCGCCTTCGACGGCGCTTCGAGCGCAGCGACGCGCTGCTCCAGCTTTTGAGCCAAGGTCAGTTCCAAATAATTCTTCGCGAGTTGCGACACCACTGATCCTTCGGCTGGCGATAGCACGCCCTGTCCCACGGCCTCGATAATCCTCGCCAAACATTCAAGCGCATCGGCAGAGCAGGTGACTTTCGGCAAGTCGATCACCACGGCGCGATCGCGCGGCGTCGACAAGCTTAGAATGAGTCTCGCCGCTTGCACGTCGCCGTCCACCGAAGCGGCGGTAATCATCTTGCAGATCACTCTCGGCTGCGCGCGTTCCAGCATGCGGCGAAGCACCGCCTTCCTGGAATAGGCTGAAACCGGCCGCCCATTTGGGTTTCCCGATTGCCCAGGCTTAAAGCCGTTGTTTTTGCGGATTATCGTCCGAAAAGGGCCACCCGCCTCGCACACAGCGCTGTCATCGCCCATAAATTCGCTGTTTCGGAGCATGGAAGCACCTGCTTTTTTGGGGTTTTGCTTTGGTGTCCATACGATACGTTATAACATTACACTGAACAATCAACTTCGACGGCGCGCCGGCGGAGAGATCAGGGCGTATGTGGAAAAGGCGTCGGCCTTCCTTTCGACTTTGAATAAAAGCGCTGCTTAAGACTGAGACAGCCCGCGGTGCCGGTGCTGCCAAGATCGGCGCACAGCCCTGCGCCGCTTTCGATCGCGGCGATGATCTGGTCGGTGATGTGCTGCTGAATGTCGAAGCGTTCGCTCTTCATGGCGGTTCCCCTTGTTTCGCGGGCCGCGCGATTGCGGCCTCGTGAGGGCAAGGGGACCGGGACCATTGAGCCGAACGATCAAACGCCGCGCCGCCGCCCGGCAAGGGCAGGGGGCGCGCCGCTATGCGGGGCGGAGCTGCACGAACGAAGAGAGGAAGCGAGCCGCGTTGATCGCGAGGCGGGACCGGTCAACGTCCCCACATGAGAGGCCAGGCGTCGGCCCGTTTCAGTGGGGGAACCGTGAATAAAGGGATGCGGAGACGTTCGTGCGCGCATGCGCGCCGTGATCTGAGATCGGAAGTTGCGGTGCGCTTTAACAGATTGAGGTTTATGCGACCAAGTGCAAACCTCCTAAATTGCAATCACTCCAAGGGACGAGGCCGAAAGAAGGATTACGGCAGCGGCTCGCCCCCGGGGTTCGAATTACGTCTCGTTCGATAAACCGCCCCGGGCGCTATGGTCGCAAGAATATTTTCCAGCGCCGCGATCTCGATCGGCTTGACGAAATGATGGTCGAAGCCGGTCTCCTCCGATCGGCGGCGATATTCGTCCCCTCCCCAGCCGCTCAGCATCGCGAGCACGATGCTTGTTCCTTCCCGCAAGGCCCTGATTCGCCGCCCCACCTCGAACCCGTCCATGCCGGGCATGCCGAGGTCGACGAAGACGATGTCGGGTTTGAACTCCGGGATGGCCGCAAGCGCGGATTCGCCGTCATAGGCGGTGCGCGTCTCCGCGCCCATCGTCTGGAGCAGCAGGACGAAACCGTTCGCAACCTCGCGGTTGTCGTCGACGACGAGCACGCGTCGCGAGGGCGCCGCCAGCGCAGTCGTCGCGGCTTTCGGGGGATCGCCGATCAGCGGAACGCCGGCGAGCGGCAGCTTTACGACGAATTGGGCGCCTTTTCCCAAGCCTTCGCTGAACGCGTCGATCGAACCGCCGTGCAACTGAACGAGGCTGCGGGCGAAAGTCAGCCCGACGCCGATTCCGCGCTGCCCGACGCCGTTGTCGCGATCGACCTGAAAGAAGAGCTCGAACAGGTGCGGCAGCATGTCGGGGGGCACGCCGATCCCCGTGTCGCGCACGCACACGACGGCGCCACCGCCTTCCATTTTGGACGAGACCTCGATCCGGCCGTTCGGCGGCGTGTATTTCGCGGCGTTGTTGATCAGATTGGCGAAGAGTTGGGACAGGCGGATGGGATCGCCATTGACGACGAGCGGCGCCGCGTTCAGGTCGGTCTCGACGTGATGGCGCTTGGCCTCGATCAGCGGCGCGCAGCTTTCGAGCGCATCTTGCAGAATTGCGTTGAGATCGAGAAGTTTTGGCCGCAGGTCGATCTTGCCGTGCGCCACCCGCGAAACGTCGAGCAGATCGTCGACGAGGCGAACGAGATGCGCTGCCTGCCGGTCCATGCTTTCGAGCAGCCGTTCGGTCTGGGGGTTCGCGGCGGGCGTGCGCTTCAGCACTTCGATCCCGCTCCGGATGGGCGCGAGCGGATTGCGCAGCTCATGCGCGAGGATCGACAGAAACTCGTCCTTGCGTCGGTTGGCCTCGCGCAGGGCGTTCTGCAGATTATAGGCCTGGATCGCGTCCGCCGCCTGGCGGGCGCAAATGTCGGCGAGGCGCAGATCGCGCATCGAGGCCTGGCGTGGCTCTCGGTAGGACAGGCAAAGCATTCCGAGCAGGTCGCCCTTGGCGGTGAACAGCGGACTAAGAATTGTGGCCCGGAAACCGCCGATGCGCATCTCCTCATGAAAAGACGCGTCGCCCGGCGTCGTCTCGACATCCTCGACGAAGCTCTGCTTGCCGTTACTCAGGACGGAGGCGCGGCTCGATCCTTCGGGCGCATCGACCGTCGAGAATCGATCGAGATAACGCTGGTCGAAACCGCGTTGCGCAAGGATTTTCAGATTTTTCGCGCCCTCGTCGATGAGTTCGAACGGCGCCGAAAGCGGCGCCCACCATCTCGACGGCTGCTTCGAGCACGGTTCCAAGCGGCTCGTCCAGCCGATCCGATCCGACGATCTTCGTGGCGAGCCGCTGAATACGCGTCATCGCCTGCAGCTCCAGGCTCAAGTCCAGCTCGGCGAGCTTGCGCGTCGTGATGTCCGCAAGCGTGAGCACCAGGCCGTCGATGCGGTTTTCGACGGTTCGATACGGGCGTATGCGCAACTGCAGCCAGCGCCCGTCCCGCGTCTCCACCTCGGATTCGATCGGGACGAGGGTGCTGGCGACCTGCGCCGCGTCTTTTTCCAGGTCCGCGTAGACGAGCCGATTGGTGAAGTCGGAAATGACGCGGCCTACGTCGGCCGCGGTGATGTTGAAATATTGCGCGGCGGCGGGCGTGAACAGTTTGATCTTGAACTTTGGATCGAGGAACAGCGTGCCGATTTCGGTCGTCGCCATCAGATTTTGCAGGTCGTTGTGCGCGGCGGAGATCGTCTCGAGCTTGGTCTTGAGCTCCATGTTGACGGTCTGCAACTCCTCGTTCATCGACTGAAGTTCTTCCTTGCTGGTCTCCAGTTCCTCCGCCGTTGAGCGGTATTCCTCGTTGACGGAGTGAAGCTCCTCGTTCGACGCGCGCAGCTCCTGCGTCGCCTGCTCATATTCCCTGCGGCTGGAGCCGAGGCGGTCCTGGGAAACGCTCAGCTCCTGGCGTAGGTGCGCGGCTTCCTCCCGGTTGACGTCCTCGTCGCCGAGCGAATGGTCGGTCAGTTTGACCGCTCCGGCGTCGAAGAAGAAGACCAGCGCCTGACCAACGGGGCCTTCGTCATTGTCGCGGGTCAGGGGCACGACCTGTATTGCGACCAGCCGGCTGCTTCCGTTGAACGCCACGGCGATGGGCGGCGTCAGCGAGGGTTGGCCCTCCTCGAAGGCGCGCTGGAGCGCGAGCTTCAGGTCGACGCGCAGTTCGGGGCGCACCTGCGCCGGCAGCTCTGCGGTGAACGGGCCTTCGAGCGGCCGGAAGAAGCGGCCGACGGTCGGAGACAAATGGAGAATGCCAAACGAGGCATCGACCAGCGCGCTGGGCGGCGCTTCGCGTTCGAGAGCCGAGGCGTGGGCGAGACCGACGGCAAGCGGCGGCTCGGCCTCGTGGGGGCGCTTGTTTTTCGGCGACAGCAGTTGGCGGCCGGCGCCGAACGCCGGCAGCAGCGGCGGCCTCTTCTCCGTCTGCGCGCGCGCCGCATAGATGCGCGCCTCGCGGTCGAGGGGGTTGAACAGGGTCGGGGCCGTGTCGATCGTCTCCGCCGAGCCCAAAAACAGGAAGCCGTTCGGGTTCAGCGCGTAATGGAACAGAGAGAACATCTGGCGCTGGAGATCGCGCCGGAGATAGATCAGCAGGTTGCGACATGAAATCAGATCGAGCTTGATGAAGGGCGGGTCCTTGAGCGCGCTGTGCGAGGCGAACAGGACGAGGTCGCGCAGCTCCTTTTTGACTCGGTAGGCCGAACCGTCGAGGAGGAAAAAGCGACGCAGCCGCTCCTCCGACACGTCGGCCTCGATGCCCTTGGGGTATGCGCCTTCGCGCGCGCGGTCGAGCGCCCCCTCGTCGAGATCGCTGGCGAAAATCTGGATTGTCGGGCGGACCGCGCGCCTTTGCGCCTCTTCGAGCAGGAGCATGCCGATGCTGTAGGCTTCCTCGCCGGTCGCGCAGCCCACCACCCAGACGCGAAGGGGCGCGGGATCATGGAGCCGCTCGAACAGCGGTTTCACGACCTGTTCGGCAAAGGCGTCGAACGCCTCCGGATCGCGGAAGAACGAGGTGACGGAAATCAGCAGGTCGGAGAACAATTCCTGTGTCTCGTCGGAATGCCCGATGAGATAGCGATAATAGGCATTGAGACTGTCCTGGCGGGTGACCTGCATGCGCCGCGTGACGCGCCGCAGGATCGTTGCCCTCTTGTAGTCGGAAAAGTCGTGGCTCGTGCGTCGTCGCAGATAATTGACGATCTGGCGGATGTCGCCCTCCGCCTCCTCTTCACTGATGTCGCACAGGGCGTTTTTGTGGCGGATGGTCTCGGCGAGGCGCGTCGCCAGCCGCGCGACGGGCGCGACGTAGTCCACGACGCCGGTCGCGATGGCGCTCTGCGGCATTTGCGGGTATTCAGCCTCGCCGGGGTCCTGCACAAAGATGACGCCGCCGGCCTCCTTGATCGCGCGCGCGCCCAGCGCCCCATCGGAACCGGAGCCGCTCATGACGATCACGATTCCGTCGTCGCGACCGGACGCCACGGACTGGAAGAACATGTCGATCGGCGAGCGGCGGCCTCTCGGCTCCCCGAAAGGCCGGGCGGTAAGATCGTCGCCCGCGATGACGAGTTCGCGGTCAGGCGGAATCACATACACGTGATTGGGTTCGAGCCGCACGGAGTTCGCGACCTGGCCCACCGGCATGTGGGTGCGCGCGGCGATGATTTCGCTCAGGACGCTCGGCTGATCGGGCGCGAGATGGAGGATCACGACGAAGGCGGCGCCGATGTCCGATCCGACGGCTGCAAAAAAATCCTGCAGCGCATGCACGCCGCCGGCGGAAGCGCCGATCGCGCAAACCGGAATGTGCTGCTCAGACTCCGATTTGTTGCTTGCGGCGCTTGCGGTCATGGCGCTCTTCGTTTCGGTTGCACCATGAACTATTAGGTGCTTCACTGCGCGCGAGCCTAATGGATATCTCAGGAAGGCGGGCTGATATCGATTGAAACCAGTGTGGAGGCGATATGTTCCAAGCTCAGGACGTACAGGGCCACCTCACATTGCAAATCTTTTGGAAAAACTTTCGAGAAGGATGAAGGTCCGGCTCGCGCTTCCGATACAAGCACCAAACGTCATAAACACCAGCTACTAGGAAAGTGCGGCGGGCGCCTTTTAGGTTCCAAAATTAGAATGTTGATTTAAAAAGGCTTTTTTGCCTTTTTCCAGTGCAGAATCCCTGGGGATTTGGCGGACCCGAGGTGTGCGAATAGCGGCTTTACCCGCCGGAGCAACATCCGGCAGCGCGGCAATGCTGTGTCGCTTCCTGCATCGGCTGGCATGGCACGTCGCCATAAGAGCAGAATATGCAACAGTCGCCAGCGCGCGGCTCGAAAAGATTCTCGCCGACACGATCAACCGATGCAGCGGCAAGCTATCTCCGGCTTGTCCGGTGTTCGATATGCTCGATGCCAAGCCTGACGCCCTACATGTGCAAGAGTACCGGGGAATGTGGAATGCCTATTTATCTCGTTCGTGAATATATCCGGGGAGTTGCTGCACCTCACTGGCAGGAAATTCGAGCGACAAGTGAAGCTGATGCGGCACAAATAATTTGCGGGTCCAGATTACGAACAGAAGGCAGGCGGGAAGAGTTACGAGCCGCTGTTAGGCGAATGGGTGACCCTTCACAGGCTACGCCGATAACTTTGGCATTTTACGGTGATCCAAATCCGGAATGAATTGTGCGTGAATCGCTCCAAAATCAGGCCGCTGATTCGAAGGGCTTTTTCTTTGCAAAAATGACGTGCGAAATTGCACGCGTCTCACGGATTTACAGTCAGAAAAATCAGAGGAAGTGAGGGCGCGTACAAATTGCCGCAACCGCCGATTTCTGATTGACCAAAGCCATTTGTGGGTTTGCCCGGTGACTATCCA
Source organism: uncultured Alphaproteobacteria bacterium (assembly GCA_963724845.1). Taxonomy (GTDB): domain Bacteria; phylum Pseudomonadota; class Alphaproteobacteria; order Rhizobiales; family Beijerinckiaceae; genus Methylocystis. The sequence goes on along the minus strand of CAVRWF010000004.1, from coordinate 245,995 downwards.
ATGGTCGCGGCCAATTACGCGGCGCAGCGAGCGGAACTAGCGAAGCGGTTATGGGACACAGCGCCGCGCAAGATTGGGCGTCCGGCTAAACTCAATTTATCCTAATCCCCCGCGTGAAGGCCGCCGAGGGAGTGTTCGGGCGCGGCAAGATGAGGGCGTGCATGAAGGACGGAAAGCCCCGTTGGATCGTGATCGAGCAAGGCGAGAGCACTACCGCTTGCGCGGCTCGGCAAGAGGTCGCCCGCTTCGTATTTTTGAAACGCTCGCGGGCCGCCGCCGATGAGTTCTCCCGCCGCTTCTTGGGTCAGTCCCAACTTCGTGCGAATGCGTTTGATTTCCTCCGGCAATGGCAAGCCCTCCGTCGCCGCCTTGAGGCGATTAAGAGCGCGGTCGGACACTTTCATGTCCTCGCCGGTATGAATGCTCTCGTCGGACGAGTTGCAATACCAGCCCGGCATATCAAAGGTTATTTGCGCGCCCTTGTAGTCGAGCGTCATCGGGCGCACCGCGCGTTGCATGGGTGCTCCCGTTTTCGGACAGACTGGATTAGTCATCGTCTTTCCCCTTGAACGACAGCAATAAAAACTCGGTCACGACATCCGCCGTGAATTTGACGTAGAGCGCGCCCGCCTCCGACGGCACATGATAAACATCCTGCCAAACCCGATGATCCCCGTAAGAGGTCATGGATTTGTAGAAATGCTCGCGCTGCATGGTCTGGATCGTCGCCACGATATCAGCTCGTCCGAAACCAAGGTTCGCAGCGCTCCGCACTGCCGTGAAGCTTGTTCACGTCATCGAAGGCCGCCTTAAAAGCTGTCAGATCGTAGGTCGGCTTTCGCTTATCCGTCATGGGGCATAATACACCTTTATGGTGTAAAGTCAAGTGAATTGATAGAGTATTCCTATTCCGTAATATGGCTAAGTTCAAGTAAATCCACGCTTCTGCCCCCTCGGTCACATGAAGGGTGAACGCGGCGCTAGGGCGATCAGGCTTGCAGGGCGCCATGCGCCCTGCAAGCCTGCGGAAAGGTCGTGGCTTCCGATGCCTTCGACGGCGACGAGGTTGCCTAAGCTGGACCTCGCCGCCCTAGAACATGCAGCCGCCGGGTGAGGCAGGCGCATTTGCATGCTGGCTGGGAACGGCGCTCAACAAGAATGTTAGTGTAACATAAAGGACGTTATGTTTCGTAACCTCCATTGAGCCAAGCCGTCGTCGTCGTCGAGTCCAAGACCGTGGTCGTCGCCAGCCGCGACGGCGTCGTCGTGCCGCGCCTCATCGCCGACGCCGGCGACCAGGCCGCGCGCCGCTTTCTCGAATTCTTCGCCGCGACGATCAGGAACAAGAACACTCGGCTTGCCTATTATCGCGCCGCCGTGCGCTTCTTCGCCTGGTGCGACCATCACAAGATCGGCGAAATCGCCGACATCGAGCCGCTGCATGTCGCCGCCTATATCGAGGCGCTCGGCAAGGATTTTGAAAAGCCGACGGTCAAGCAGCACCTCGCCGCCATCCGCATGCTGTTTGACTGGCTGGTCACCGGTCAGGTCGTCGCCACCAATCCGGCGCATTCGGTGCGCGGCCCGAAACACGTCGTCAAAACCGGCAAAACCACGGTGCTGACCGGCGAACAGGCGCGCGCGCTGCTCGACAGCATCGATGCGTCGACCGTGGTCGGCTTGCGGGATCGGGCGCTGATTTCGGTGATGACCTTCGCTTTCGCCCGCATTGGCGCGGTCGTCGCCATGCGCGTCGAGGACTATTACCCCAAGGGCAAGCGCTGGTGGCTGCGGCTGCATGAAAAAGGCGGCAAGCGCCATGAAATGCCGGCGCATCACACTCTCGAAGCCTATCTCGACTCTTATATCGAGGCGGCCGGCGTCCGCGACGGCGGCAAGGCTCCCCTATTCCGCTCCGCCGCCGGCCGCACCGGCGCGCTGACGGATAAACCGATGAACCGTGTCGACGCCTGGCGCATGATCCAGCGCCGCGCGGCAGAGTTGGGCTTGAGGGCCAAGATCGGCTGTCATACCTTCCGCGCCACGGGCATCACCGCCTATCTCGAAGCCGGCGGCACCCTTGAGAATGCACAGGCCATGGCGGCGCACGAAAGCCCGCGCACCACGAAGCTCTATGATCGCACCGGCGATGAGATAACGCTCGACGAGGTGGAGCGGATTTCCATATAAATCAATTGTTAAATAGACAGCTTGCATTTCAGGTAGGTGCACACCACTTTTTGAATGCGGCTCAAAAAACACGAGGGAATATGTTCGCCATGTTTCTGCCACCCTGGTTGAGTGACGCTGTTGACACCAGTGGTTGAACGAGAATCGGATGGCGGTCGCTTGACAGGTAGTACAAGCGGCCGCGTTTATCGCCCAAAACAAGAAGGCGCAATCAGTTGTCTTTTCGACACGGATCTTTCGGGTCTGGAATGCCACTCCACCCTGAGAGAGTAAAGCAATACAATAATTTCTCCCCGGGAGGTAAATTCAGGTTATGGCAACGCAGCTCTTGGCCTGTTGTAGCAACGTCGCAAGCTGTTGCTTTGGGAACTTTTTTTCCCTCCCCCACTCTAGTGAAAAGCCCGTTTTGAAATTCGTCGCCAACATACGGCAGCATCTTTGCCCCATCAGGAAGACGAATTTGAATGCGCAAATTTCGAATCTTCACTCCGGCCATCGCTTCCACCCCACTTGCAGCTTCAGGAAGCGCCGTGCGGAATTCGGCCGAAAACGAAGCGCGCCGTTTCTCAACCGGGATAGTAAAATTATGGTACCGTTCGGGTGAACCATCCGAGGACTCGAACGGCTGAATTGGGTTTAAATCCTGACCAAGATAGCTTGTAACTTGAGCTCCTCTTTCTTTTTTTGCCCGAAATAAATAATTGCTCAAATCGAAATTGAAATTATATTCATACTTTACATGGTCAATATATTTATTACGAGCAGATTGCTGACTTGAGTCCGAGAAATCATGGACACGAATCACATCAACAAAGCAATTTCTATAATAGCAAGCCAGTTGCGAAGAATTTAAGTTAAAGAAAATTATTATTACACTGAATAGCGACAACACTGCCGCTCCGCGGTGCGCTGCCAAAAAAAGAATCGCATCGACAAGTGTGCTAACCTCATCTCTATTTAAGGGAGACGATGGTATCGCCTTTTCTGTGATTGCAGGAACCCACTGCCTTTGGCAAAATTCCTCAGTAAGGAATCCTGAATGGGGCAAAGGGAAGAAGCCATCAGTCACCACTGGGTCGCCAGCCCCCACTACTCCCGTAGCGCCATAATCTTTCGAAAGAAGTTCTGCCATAGCTGGCCAGATATCTTTTGTTCCACAATAATTTATGATGTTTCCCGTAATTTGTTTCTTATCGTCCTTCAGTTGACGCCACACAGACGATGCTCTCGGAATGACCGAACCACAAAGTAGAAGATCATTTATTACAATATCGGCGTTTGTCATCAACAATTTATAAATGAGCCATGTTCCAAAACTGTGTGCGATCACAGTCACGCGGTATTTCTTTTGGAGGTTTATAATGTCTGATTCAACCAACCTGAGCGGCTCATGACAGAAAATGTTTTTCATTACAAACATATATGTATCATATCTTTTATAGTTTCTGGCGCCGGCTTCGACGCCAGCCTTTTTTATTTTCTCGACAACTACCGACTGCCAAAATGCATTTGTTCTAATGCCATGGATTACATAAACATATTCAGGCTTATGGCTATTTGGATCATTCATGAGAATATCCTTAGTGAGCCCACAGCGACGCAGACGCAACGTCAGAGTCCTGTGCGAATAATCAGATTACCATCAGTCTAGCCGGACATTTTTCGCACGCATGATAAAGGACGTTATCATGCGTGAGATGAGCTGGGATCTTACAATAAAGCCACACCACAAGAGCAAAGTTTAAGCTGTGCTTATCGGCTAGGTCGCGGCCAGGTTCTAAAGCGGGAATCCGCGTCCAGAGCGGGAAAGAAACCGGCACGAATCGGCTTTCCGCCGCGTTACGCGCTTTGTTCGCCTCCGCCTCCGCGGCCCTGCTTCTGCAATTGGTTATTTGTCGGCCTTAGCCGGACGCCCCCTCTTGCGTGGCGCTTGTGTGCGATATCGAGACGCTCACACTGTCCGCGCGTCGAGCATGGCTGGCAGAAAGCCGTTTGAACGTGATCAAGAAAAAGACCGCCGGTTTTGCCGGCGGCCCAAGTCAAGCGAAAAACCTCCAAAATGGGCTATGCCGTATCAGCATCCACACTTGGCTTCGCACGCCTTTTTGGCCTCCTTTGGCCCCTCGAGATGGCCAGCGGTGCCATATGCCTGACTAGCCTTGATATACTCGTCTTCACAGCCCCTCATGCAAAGGGCTTGCTTGTCGTCATCATTGACATTGCAGCTGACGGCTTGAAGGAGGCGGTCCGCGTGGATTCCGCCATTGCCAGACAACAGCATGCCTTCAAAGGCAAAGCTCGGCCCGGTCACTCCCGCGATGATCAAGCCAGCCGTCAAAAAAGCTCGTAGTTTCATGTTTTCGTTTCCTCTCCCGCCGTTAAGATCGGCGCACCTCGTTGTCTGGGTGCCCAGGATTGGGTGCCGGGATCCAACGAAACAATATTGCCCGACATTCACCAGATACATGATACCTGCCGTGGTGAGCCAGACCTTCTCATCTTCCACGGCTACTGGATAGGGTGACTCTTCGACGCACGGACCAGCCGATCTGTCGAAGCCGCCGAACTTGGAGCGCGAGGGGTGGGTTACAGCAACGCTCCAGCGGCGCTCTCGACGAAAAGCGTCGTCGCGGATTTATCGGGCCAACATCGCGTCCGACACGCCGATTTAGATATGAATTCGTGCCGCGTAGGCGCTTATCTCTACATGCCCGTCGTGGGGCTTCGGGCTGTGCCTGCATGCACAGCCCTCACTGGCTCGAATCTGCGGATTCGAGCCTTTTTTAACCAAAGAAAAACGCGTGGTTTCGATGGCATGCATGGCGGGCCAAGAACAATTAGCAACGAGGCCACTATTCGCACAAGCTGATCGTCACTCTTAATCAACCCCGATTTTTACACGTATCTTTCGCACGGAAAAAACATAAGTAAATCAAAGCCATGACATCCAGTCAAAAGTTTTGATATTCGCACGAAAGGGCATCAGCCCTTCATGGATTCTGTTCGTGCGCACCCGGATGCTTGCCTGCCCTTTGCGGAAGCAACAAAACGCAAGCAACGATGACGACCGTGAGAATTGTGGAGGCGGTGAAGCGGCTGAACGCGAGCCCGCCGTCGGCAACCGGCTTATCCAACAGATCACCAAGCGTGGCTCCCAAAGGTCGCGTCAGGATGAACGCGATCCAGAACAGCAGAACGCGAGAGATGTTCGTGAAGAAATACGCGGCCGCGACGAGCGCCAAGCCAGCGCCAAAGACCAGCGCGCCGTGTTCGTAGCCGAGACCAAGGCCGCCTCGGTCCGCCCCCGCCATCCAGTCGCCAAGCGCGGTGCCGAGGGTTTGCGAGAACATGATCGCCACCCAGTAGAATATTTCAACCCGGGGCGTGGCGACCGTGTTGACGTTAATCGAACCTTCGGACCAGCGCCACGCAGCGAGTGAGGCCACCAGTCCGGCCAGCAATATCAATGTTCCACCGGGATAGTCGACGCCGAGTGAACGATCGGCAAAATCCGCCATCGTTGTACCCAAAGTGGTCGTCGCGACGATGGTGATCCAATAAAGGAAGGGATGAAATGCCTTCGCGGCAATCTGCGCGGCAACGGCGGCGGCAAAAGTGCCGATAAAGATAAGGCTGCCAACCGCGTAACCGAGGTGCAGCGACATGGTCACTGCATCGCCGCCTGTTTCGCCTAACGTCGTCGCAAGAATCTTGATGACCCAAAACGTCAAAGTGACCTCGGGGACTTTGCTCAATCTGATTGTTGCAACGTCATTCATGCAGTGGGCTCTGCTTGTGGTGTGGAATCCGGCTGCATCGCCTCGAACAGTAGCCGTGATTCCACACTGTTTTGTATCAATTGTCTTTAGTCAGGATTTTGACCCTCTTTGGCATTCTCCAACACACGGCCCGTTTTGGCGTCAACGCCGACTTCTTGCGTGGTGTTCCCGCTTTTGATGTCGAATGAATAGCGAAGGCCGGTTCCTCCGCTTTCACGTTCCAATTCCTCGTCCGTGATCTTGCCCGGATGCGCCTTCAGAGCGATAACCCGTGCCTCGGCAATGCCGATTTTTGCGTCCTTGGCGAGCTTTTCGCCTGTGTATGCCATGGCAGGACAGGCAAGAAGCAAAGCCAGGCTCAATGCTCCATATCGGATGCCGCAATTGCGCGGGACGCTTCTGTTCATGTGCTTCATTGAAGTGCTCCTGACGCCCCCGCTGAGGAGCCTCGTCAAATTGTCATGAACATGACCTGAAGGCGCTATTGTTTTGGTAAAGCGAAGGAAGAGCTCATGTATTCGCGCCTGACGCGTTCTCGCTGGGAATGGTACAGCTTCCATTTAAAAAGGGCAAAACCAGCTCGAAAGGCCTGTGCCACCAGCATAACTCGTCACATACAAAATTCTTGAGATATGTGTGTCTCGATAGTTGTCATGCGCCTAGGCTTCCGTTTGCCTGAATTTCAGCGTAATGATTTTGAACGAACGTCACTCGGCGTTTCTCACTTTGAGATTTGACGCGTTTGACAGGTGTTTGGCCACGGCCAATCTCCCTGTTTTACTTGTCGCAAAGCCGGGGGAGCGATGGTTTACGTATTAGAGTTTTTCGCAATCGATCTCGATGGCAATCGGCTCCTCCTCGAAGCGGTGAAGCACTGCGCCAAATCCCTGGTTTTGGCGCATGCCTATGGGGAGTCGATGATGCGCAATACTCTCATTCGTGATCGAAAGGCCACGATCTGCGTGATTAAAGATCAGACTGGACACGCGCTTGGCGAGATGCGTGCGAATAGCTAAAGGCTGGTCGGGTCGGCGCTTTTCTTCAGCTTCTTTTTCCTGAGCACGATCCTTCTTCCGTTACCTTGCGGCATTCCGTACGCGACCCAGCGCCTGTTCCACACTTTCCCGGTGCTGAGCCCGGCGCATGCTTTGCTGTTTCGCGTTCTCCTTGGCCTCCGTCCTTCGCTCCATGGCTTCCGCTGCCGGTTGCCCGGTTTTGTTCGGCCACTTCGCTGCTACTACGACGGAGTCTGACTTCTCACGCCCGTGCATCATCGGCTTCGGCTCCTCGCCTTCCCGATGCGGGTTTTGTGCCTGTGGCCGGACGTGAGACCTCTCAGGTTCCGACGCTTTCCTTTCTGACGTGATGTGGTCTCCGACTCCGGCGGAGCGTCAGCACCTCGCGTAACGGTGCCGCACATGTTGCCTTCGACGATTATGAGCGTCTCGGCCTCCGCGGTTTTATGGCTTTCGAAGCTCAATCCCACACCCCATCAGATCGCTGTGTACGCTTCGCATTCGCCGTCACCGACGCCTACGCCTACGCAACACTCGCTACCGGGCGGCCCGCTAAGGCCTTACCCGTGCCGGTCTTTCACCGGCTGGAACGCGCCAGCTTCTCCTGACGCACCATAAGCCCCATTAAGTTAAATCGAAAAGGCCGCCCCGTGAGAGGCGGCCTCGTGCCCGTCAATACTCGCTCGGCAACAACAGCGTTTTGTTAGTGAAATAAAACGCGATTTCCTCAAGCGGAAAATCCGTGAACGGAATCCGCTTTGAATAGACCACGTTACCGTTGCCGTCGTCGCAGGTGAGCGTCGCCGTGTGGTCTTCCTTCACCATCAATTTCCAATGCTGAAATCCCTCAGCCGCCACACGCTTTTCGTAACGCTGCGCCAGGGCAATCTCGTCGATGAGCCAATAAGCGCCGCCAACGTCAGCGACATGCTTCGCCCCGTCGGTAAACAGCACATCCCGCACCAGGCCATGCCGATACCAATTTTCACTGCCTGTGAACTGCGCCAGGTCGGACCTTGTCAATGTTTTCGTGTCGGTCATCGTGCTCCCCTTCTCTTTGTTGGCTGTGGTTGCATCTGCTGATGCAACCTTGCCCTTCGGCGAGAACGGGGTTGCAAGCCGCCAGGAGAATCTGCGGGAGTGGTGCGGGCGCTACGCAGTGAGCCTCGGTCGCGCTGAGTGTCCTTCTGGCGCGCGAGGGGCAGCGCCTCTCAGCACTGGCCGCGGCGGCGACCTTAAGCTGATGCGTGATGGATTAGTACCCGTCAGGGCGAAGGCGCGCCACCAACGGTGGGCGGTTTCGGGCGCTCGCGCTTAAAGCCCGCCCCAACATGATCGGGCGCACGCCAAAAACCAGAAATTAACGAACCGTTAACCAACGAGGGGGAGACTTCTCTTCGTCATGCCGCACGAAGCGAAAGCGAGGAACGCCATTTATGAAAGGCTGGATTCTGCTAAGCTAATTTCGCGGTCCAGGCTGGGAAGCCGATGACCGTTCAAAGTGATGGCGCTGGGAAGCCGCCCCCTCGTGAGGCGGCTTTCTCGTTTTAGACTTGCCGCAAGCCGCGTCACCCGGCCGCGCATCGGGAGCGACGCCGCGCTCGCGCTGCGAATTCGCCCGTTCGACACGACGAGCCTGGCTGTGCGCTCCGCCCTGCGGAGCGACGACGCGACTCCCTCCAGAAACTTGATGGCGATAGCTACCAAGAGATATGCACAGTGCGCGCTGTGGCCCCGCGCTATGAGTTGGGGGGGAACGCTCCCAGGTCATGGACGTAATGGCTTGGGAGCGTCCGTTCATTTTTGCTCGCCGTCGCTTGGCGCTGCATCGGGCGCAGGTGCGTCGTCATTGGGGGGAATCACCATTCCCTTGCGCGCCATTTGCCCAAGCAGTTCGTCCAAATGCGCTATCTCTTCTGGCGTGGCTTCGCGACCCTTAAGATGACGAAGCATTGCTAAAATTCCTTGGCGCGTCGGCCTCACAAGCCCTCGAATAAGCATGACGACTCCTTTCACGGCTTGCCGTCGCCGCGCGTCGCGCCTTCGCTTTCGCCCAACTGAATGACAGACAGCGGGCGAAACTCCAGCCGTGCGGACGCATAAGCCGATATTGTTTGTGAGCGTCTTTCAAAATGGCGCTACGGTCGTAGCGCAGCGAAGCATGCACGGTCACGTCTCCAGCCTCGATTCAAAAGCCTCCATTGGCGCTGATTCGACAGCGTTGATTGCAGCCTTTAGCTTCGACCGTATTTCCCCCAGCAGCAACGCTCCGAGCTGGTCCTGATCGAGCGTTTCCTTTTCCAGCAGCGCCGCCGCGACTTTTTCAATGTCAGCCCAATACTGTTCGACCAACAGCCCGGCATGTTTTTCGAGATATTTCAAATGCAATGCAGCGGCTTTTGACGAGCCGTTCAGCCTGAAAACTATATCAGAGGCAATGTCATAGTCGCCGCGTCCCCAATGGACGCCTTGCCAGTCATGATCATATGAACCGGGCGCGTAACGTAGCTGCGCTGCTGGTCCAGCCAGCGCGGCCAGCGCCATCTTTTCGGCGCACCGATGTGTCTGATCGTCGTCGTCGCCATCAAATTCAACGCGGCAATCATAGACGATACGACCGCTCGTATCGTCTTTCTCATCAATGCGGATACTGACAAACTCTGGCATGCCTAGATGCAATCGCCACACGATTACGGCATGTCCGGCTTCGTGATGAGCGGTGGCTCGCCGCTCGGCTTCAACTAAGTCCTGGTTCGATTCAAGTTGCATTGCCATCACTCCATACAATGACGCAACTACAAGCTTGCGCCATTACACAAAGATGGGCGCTCAACTGTCGTTTGCAAGCTCGGCAATGGATTTCAGCCCGCGCTGCTTGAACGCGAGATCGAGCCCTTGCATCAGCACGTCATGCATCTTGACCCGCTCGGCGAAGGCCAGGCTGCGCAACTGCTCATGCACGGCGCGCGGCAGATAGATCGTCTGTTGCACAATATCCGGGCGCGGGCGGCGCACGGGACGCTCGCTGGACCGTGCGGCAGGCGGAGCGGGTGCTTCAGCCGTCGACGCTGGGAACAGCTGGGGCTCAGCGGCAGGCGGCGGCGGGTTGCTCGAGCGTTTGGCCATGCCGGACTTTCCTCCAATTGTAATGGCGCACCATTGTAAGGGCACGCAGGTGGCTTATCTCATTGCACAAGGGCACGCCCTTACAGGCGTGTAACATGCAACGAGAGGACAAGACAAATGAGCAAGATTTTCCCGCACAAGCCCGGCAAGCCACGCAATCACTATGAAGACGCCGCGCGGGATCTATCCGCTGTCGAAGCGCGGCTAGAACAGGCCAGACAGATCGACGCTTGGTTCGAAAACGAACTGCATAAGGAACATCATGAACGCATGGCGGCACGCGCCGAGCGACGTGGCGTCATCGCCCAAGGCAAACGCGAATTGCGGGCGCTTCTCGATCGGACGCCGATTTACAAAGCGTCGATGCTGCTCGCGCCTTTCGTCCAACGCGCGAATAGCTATGAATTAGCGACATTCGCAGCGCATCAGCTTTTAGGCGCAAATTTTGGCGGCTTTAGCGAAAGTGATTTGACCGAAGCCGGTAAGGTGTTGAGGTTGGATCGCGGCTATGACCTCGGGCTGATGACGAGCAGTGAAGCTGTCCTTGAAAGCGCCGCTAGCATTCTGATCGCCGCGCGCAGAGCCGGGGGGATTATCCACGCGTATGAAGTCGGAAGGGTTGACGACGAAATTTCAATCGGCTTCGAGTCGGCTATCGAACATGACTGGACGCAGAGTCTAAAAATCTCGCGGGAACAATTCAGACATCCCAACGCGAGTTTGGAAATTGCCGCTCATGGCGCGCGCTGGATATTTGCGGATTTATCCCGTGATCGCCTCATTCCCTCCGAGGAAATTCGAAGGGCACAGGCGCTAGCGGAGCCAGTCGCGCTCGGATCGGTGCTGCTTGATTGCGTTCAAGCATAGTTGCCGCTCAAAGATTTCCGTCCAACAACCCAAGACGAGAACGCCGCACCGGCGTGTCGGGGGGCGTTTCTAGGCAATGAGCTGTAAGTGTGGCCGTAGTCAAACGTGAGCGTAACTTTATCCGCCCACCTCAGCGCCTACCTTTGCTGAAAATTAGCATGGGTGTGTCGACCGACCGATTGATCTAGGTCTATGAAAATAAATGGCTCCCCGAGTAGGACTCGAACCTACGACCTAGCGATTAACAGTCGCGTGCTCTACCAGCTGAGCTATCGGGGAACATCTAGGGTGCGGGCATATAGCAAGGGTTGATGCGATTTGCCAACCCCCTTTGCGCACCAGATGCAAATCTTTGCTTTTCCCGGCTATTCGACGGGTGCGAAATGCTTGCGCGCCAAGGCTATGTCCGCGCGTGAGGGCAGGCCGGCCTCATTGCCGAGATGCTGCACCTTATGTGCTGAGGCCGCACGGGCGAATTCGAAATGTGCGCGCCACGGGGCTTGAGTGTCGTCCAGGAAACTCGCACAATAGGCTCCGTGGAAGATGTCGCCTGCGCCGGAAGTGTCTATGACTTTCTCCGGCGGCACGCGAAGCGAGGGCAATCGGTGCGTCTCGCCTCGCTCGTCATACCAGAGCAGGCCTTTCTCGCCATTGGTGACGCCGCCTATCCGACAGCCTTTTCTCCTGAGAAAGGCGAGCATTTCCGCTTCGGAAAGCTCCATCTGCCTGCAAAGGTCCATCGCGACCACCGCCACGTCCACAAAGTCCAGCAGCTCCAGCACGCCGGGGCGCAAAGCGCCGCCATCCAGCGAGACAAGCGCGCCTTTCTCGCGCGCCGCCTTTGCGTAATAGACCGCGGCGTCGCCCATGTGGCCGTCAAGATGCAGGATTCTCGTGATGGAAAGGTCGAGTCGGGGGAAGCTCTGGAGATAGGAGTCGTCACGAGCGCGCAGGATGGACCGCTTGCCGCCCTGAGGGAATACAAAGGACAGGGAGGAACGCGCAACGCGCCTCGAATGGACCCGCAGACCATATGTGGCGGCCATGTCCATGAACATATGGCCCAGCCAGTCCCGCGCCACGGGAATCATCAGGTCTGGAGAATGGCCGAGCTTTGCGCAGGCGAAGCACGCCGTCGCCGCATTCCCCCCAAAGGAAACGGCGTAATCTTTCGCTACGGCTTTCTCGTCGCCGCGCGGCAGGGCGTCGGCGATCATACTGACGTCGATATAGGCGTGGCCGATGAAAAGCGCGTCCAAGAGAGTCCCCCGGGCCGGCCGCCGCCGGCAGCCGAGTGGTTGGTCAATCCGTTAGATTGAAAAACTGACGCCGCAGCCGCAGGAGGAGGCCGCATTGGGGTTTTCGATCTTGAACGCCTGTCCCATGAGATCGTCGACGAAATCTATGCGCGCGCCCTGCAGGAAAGCGAGCGAAGCCTCGTCCACGACAAGCTTGGCGCCCTCGCGCTCGACCACCAGGTCGCTGGCGCCGGGCGCCGGGTCCACGGCAAAAGAATATTGGAACCCGGAACAGCCGCCGCCGTCGACGCCAACCCGGAACACCGAGCCCGTCGGCTCCTTGGCGAGGATCGCCGCAATACGTTTCACGGCGGTGTCGCTAAGCTCGACTACCTTTGCAGCCTGTTCGACGCTCATGTCATTCCTGCCTTTTTCAATGCGATAGCAATGCGAGAGACTTGCGGATTCTTCGCCTGGCGCGCTAATCACGCCTATCATAGTTACGCCTTACTGACCTTTCAATGACAGGAGCATCGAGCTTGGCGGTCCGCCTGCCTCTGGCGCCTTACGCCTGTGACGCAGCGCTTACGCGCGGGCGCATGTTTGAGGAAGCCGCCTCGCGCACCCGCAGCGCATTCCAGCGGGATCGCGACCGCGTGCTGCATTCCACGGCTTTCCGCCGCCTCGCCCATAAAACGCAGGTTTTCGTGCCGCTTGACGGCGATCACTTCCGCACCCGCCTCACGCACACCATCGAGGTTGGGCAGATCGCACGCGCCCTGGCGCGGGCGCTGGCGCTCGACGAGGACCTCGCCGAAGCGGTGGCCCTCGCCCACGACCTCGGGCATACCCCGTTCGGACATGCGGGCGAGGACATGCTGACGGCCTGCATGGCGCAATTTGGCGGTTTCGACCATAACGCCCAGGCGCTGCGCATCGTCACCAAGCTGGAACGCCGCTACGCGCGTTACGACGGGCTCGATCTCACTTGGGAGACTCTGGAGGGGCTGGTCAAGCACAACGGCCCACTCATGGGTCCACGCGCAAAACGCCCGGTGCCACCCTACATCGCCCGCTTTGACGCCATTTACCCACTAGAACTGGAGTTTTTCGCCGGGGCCGAGGCGCAGTGCGCCGCTCTGGCGGACGACATCGCCTACAACGCTCACGACATAGACGACGGCTTGCGCGCCGGACTCTTCGATATCCGGGACATTGCCGGAGTGACCTTCATCAGAGAGCTGCTGGCCGAAGTGGACGGCCTGTATCCCGGGCTCGAAAAGACAAGGGTGATACATGAGCTCACCCGCCGCGTCATAACCCGGTTTGTCGAAGACGTGATCGACCAATCGCAGGCCAGACTCGTCGAGGTTGCGCCGAAAAGCGCCGAGGACATACGCCGCGCCACCGGGCCCACGGTGGCTTTTTCTCCCGCCATGGAGAAGGCGGAGCGAGAGGTGAAGGCGTTTTTGTTTGCAAATATGTATCGACACCCCAAAATCGTGGCGGCGCGAGATCAGGCCTGCGCCGCCATCGAATGGCTATTTCCCGCCTTTTTGGAGTTGCCCGGCCTTATGCCGCCGGAGTGGGCCGCCCAGGCCAGCGCCAGCGCAATGGAGGCGCGGGCGCATGTCGTCGCCGATTACATTGCCGGCATGACCGACCGATACGCTCTCAACGAATACCGGCGGCTTTCAGGCAGAGTTGTTGTGTTTTGAGGGGCAAGTTCTGCGGGAAATCTCGTTTTCGCCCTGCAGTTCGCATAAGGGTGTTTTTGCCGGCCCAGTCTGCTAAACCCGGCGGCGCCCTCGTTTCGCCCATCTTTACTGGCGCAGTTCCCGGTCCGCCAACTTCAAACCATAAAACATGAACATCTTTCAGATCTTTCACGACCGCATCGCCGAAATTCTCGCTCGCATAACGGCTTCGGGGCGGTTGCCCGTGCTCGATGCGGCGCGCTTCGTGGTCGAGCCGCCCAAGGATGCTTCCATGGGCGATCTGGCCTGCAACGCGGCCATGGTCTTCGCCAAGGACGCAAAGGCCAGTTTCTCCAATCCGCGCCAGCTCGCGATGGAGATCGCCATGGCGCTTGCGGAAAGCGAAGGCGTGGCGGAGGCGATGGTCGCCGGCCCGGGCTTCATTAATATAAGGCTCAAGCCCTCGCTCTACCGCGACGTTTTGCGGGGCGTCCTGAGCGCACCGGCCGACTTCGGACGCGTGCAGCGAAGCAGGACGGGCTCGCTCTCCGGCAAGGTTAATGTCGAATATGTTTCGGCGAATCCCACTGGACCCATGCACGTCGGACACGGACGTGGCGCAGTGTTTGGCGACGCCCTGGCCAATCTGCTGGAGTTTTCAGGTTGCGAGGTCACGCGCGAGTATTACATCAACGACGCCGGAGCGCAGGTCGATGTGCTGGCGCGCTCGGCGTATCTGCGCTACCGCGAGGCGCTCGGAGAGACGATTGCCATTCCCGAAGGGCTTTATCCCGGAGACTATCTCAAGGCTGCGGGGCATGAGATCGCCGCCAGATACGGAAGGACCCTGCTCGACAAGCCCGAAAACGAATGGCTGGAGACCGTGCGCGACATCGCGATAGATGCGATGATGGCGCTTATCCGCGACGACCTCGCGGCGCTTGGCATAACGCATGAGGTGTTTTTTTCCGAGCGCACTTTGCACGACAAAAAAAACGGCGTCTCGGAGATCGACCGTCAGATCGAGCAGCTTCGTGCGCAAGGGCTTGTCTACGAGGGACGTCTGCCGCCTCCCAAGGGCCAGATGGCGGATGACTGGGAGGATCGGGAGCAGACTTTGTTCCGCTCCAGCGACTGGGGCGACGACACCGACCGTCCGCTCAAGAAATCTGACGGCTCAAGCACTTATTTTGCGGCTGACATCGCCTATCACAAGGCGAAGATCGACCGGGGCTACACGACCCTCGTCGACGTGTGGGGAGCGGATCACGGCGGCTATGTGAAGCGCATGACGGCGGCGGTGGCGGCGCTGTCCAAACGCAAGGTCGCGCTCGACGTGAAGCTTTGTCAGCTTGTGAAGCTCATGCGCGAGGGCGATCCGGTCAAAATGTCGAAGCGCTCAGGCGATTTCGTGACATTGCGCGAGGTGGTGGACGAGGTTGGCGTCGATGCGGTGCGCTTTATGATGTTGTATCGCAAGAATGATGCGCCTTTGGAGTTCGACCTCGCCAAGGTGCGAGAGCAGTCCAAGGACAATGCTGTCTTTTACGTGCAATACGCTCATGCGCGAGCAAAATCCGTGCTGCGTCAGGCCGTGGCGGCTTTTCCCGACCTTGACGTGAACCCCGAGGCGTTGCTGCGCGCCCCGCTCGACCTGTTGGAAGACGACAGCGAGATTGGCCTCGCTGGGGTGATCGCGCAATATCCCCGACTTATCGAGGCGGCGGCGGCGGCTCATGAGCCCCATCGCGTGGCGTTTTATCTTTACGAACTCGCCAGCACGTTCCATGCCCATTGGAACCGGGGCAAAGATCGGCCACAATTACGGTTTGTTAATGCCGTTGAGAGAGATTTGACGAACGCCCGTGTTGCGTTGGTTGTTTGTTTAGCCTGCGTACTGGCGTCGGGCCTGAAGCTACTAGGCGTGACGGCGCCCGACGAGATGCGCTAGTTCTTTTGTCGTTTCACTGAAAACGGCACTAAGGAAGAGCGCTCGGCCCATTAATCTTTCACGCCCCGGAAACAGGCGAGGTAGCCATGCGCGAGTCTACAGACAGAGGCGCTGCAATCGACATCAGCGATTTCGAGCGGCGTCTGCGGGGCTCGGAACCCAACAATAAATCTCCGCGCGATCCGTTGAGCGAGCTGGCGCGACTGATGCACGGGGAAGAGCAAAACCGCGCGGCGCATCGTTATGACGAGGTGTTCGCGGCCAAGCAGCCGTCGTCCCAGCCATCGGACTTCGAAAATTGGCGTCCCCAGCATGAAGAAGACTCCTTCGCTGCGGAGCTTCGTGGCGCCTTCGTCGAGGCGCACACCCCGCCCGAGGATGAGCTGAAGAATTTTCACGGAGATGATCAGTCCTACGGAGAAGATCGCGCTTCTTCGCATTTTGGCGCGCAGGCTTCCACTGGCCAGAGCCATTCTGCGAGCGAGGGAGACTGGGCCGACGAGCAAGCGGCTTATCTGGATTATGGCGCCAACGGCGAGTCGGGCGACTCGGTTCAGCCGGCGCGCCGCCGTTTTTCTTTGCGGCCTTGGCACGCCGTGGCGACCATCGCGCTTTTGGCGAGCGGAGGGATTGGCTGGTCGTTCGCACATCGCAACGGGTCCATCGGCTCGCGCGAGATTGCGACCATCAACGCCCCCGACGGGCCGACCAAGGTGCAGCCCGCGGCCGACGCGGAGGCAAGCGTCGACAAGCCGGATGCGACCGTGCTCGATCGGCACGAAAGCACTCCTGTGAAACAAATCGTTTCGCATCAGGAACAGGCCGTTGATCCGCGGGTCGAGCCGCGCGCGGTCAAGCTTGGGGCTGGGCCCGTTGACGCTCCCCATGAGGCGGGCGTCATACCGGGGCCAGAACCCAAGCGGATAAAAACTGTTTCTGTCCGGCCGGACGGTACTGTAATTGAAGGGGCCGCAGTTCCGGCGGCAGTGGTCAAAGCCACCGGTGCTCAGGCTCGCGAGGCGGCTGCGAAGAAAGTCTCGACCACGCCGAAAAGTCCCGCCAAACCAGCAACTACGCCTAAGGCGGAGGTCAAGGCCAAAGCCAAGCCTCTGCAAAAAGTCGCTGCTGTTGACGATAATGCTGAGCCGGCTGAAGCAAACTCCGCTCCTGCCGCGCAGAAGATGGAAAAAGGCGGTTTCGCGGTGCAGTTCGGCGCGGCCACTTCGGAGGCCGAGGCGCATGCTTTGGTGACGAAAGTCTCCTCGAAATACGGGGCGCAACTGGGCGGGCATCATCCGTCGTTCAAAATGGCGAAAGTGGGCGACAAAACCGTCTATCGCGTTCGCATCGGCGGAATCAGCAAAGCAGCCGCGAACAGCGTTTGCGGCAAAGTGAAATCCAGCGGCGGTAATTGCTTCGTCGCGGGCAACTGACATCGAGAGGGCTGGTTTCAACTGGCTAAAATCCCTCGGCGCGTCATGGATATGACGCGCCATTTGTTGCTCAGATCCAATCCAGTTCATTAGGAGGCCTTCAGATGGAGAGGCGCTTTAATCGCTTGGTATGGGCGTCGCCGGCATGACCCGCGCCTTTATCTGTGGTTTGGCCGGCGTAGCGCTCACGCCGGAAGAGCGCATCTTCCTTCGCGAAACGCGCCCTTGGGGCGTCATCCTGTTCAAGCGCAACATCGGCGCGCCAGATGAAGTTCGAGCCCTTACGGACTCTGTTCGTGAGGCAATTGGCGAAGCCAGAACGCCTGTTCTCGTCGATCAGGAGGGCGGGCGCGTACAGCGTCTGACCTCGCCGCACTGGCGCAAATACCCCTCCGCCGCGACTTTCGAGCGCGTAGCCGGGTCGATCGAAAGCGCGGAACGGCTCGCCTGGCTCGCCGCGCGGTTAATCGCTCAGGATCTGCGTGCAGTTGGCATTACCGTCGATTGCCTTCCTGTGCTCGACGCTCCGCAACCGGGTTCACATGACATTATCGGAGACCGCGCCTACAGCCAGGATCCCGCGAAAGTCGCGCGTTTCGGCCGGGCTGCGGCCGAGGGACTGCTTGCAGGCGGCGTTCTTCCGGTAATCAAACATATCCCTGGACATGGACGGGCGCGCGCCGACAGTCACCTGGAGCTACCCATTGTAGACGCACCGCGCGACGAATTGGAACGCGTCGATTTTCCTCCCTTTATCGCCAACGCCGATCTGCCGCTCGCCATGACTGCGCATGTCGTTTACACCGCGCTGGATCCGAAAGCTCCGGGAACCCTATCGAAGGCCGTGATCAATCAAATCATTCGCGGCGCCATTGGCTTCAATGGTTTGCTTATGACCGACGATCTTTCCATGAAGGCGCTTAAAGGCGGTTTTCGCCAGCGCGCCGAGGGAGCCATCGCCGCCGGCTGCGACATCGTGCTTCACTGCAACGGCGATCTCGCCGAGGCCCGGCCCGTGGCGGAAGGCGCGCCAACTCTCGCCGGACGAGCGCTGGAGAGGGCGGAGGCGGCGCTGGCGCGCCTCGTTCCCTCTGGAGAGGACTTTAATGCTGTGGATGGCGCACGCGAATTGGACGCTGCGCTTGCGATGACGGCCTAAAAAGCCCAATCTCCGGCGCGTTGAGGCGGATTCCGCCGTGTCGGGGAGAAGTTTACAGGTATGGCGCGTCAGCTGGCGTTCGAGGCGACGGAGAAGCCGGACAGAGGGGAAAGCGAGCCCGCATTTCTGGTCGACGTCGATGGTTTCGAAGGTCCACTCGACCTTTTGCTCGAACTCGCGCGCCGCCAGAAGGTCGATCTCTCCCGTATCTCCATTCTGGCCTTGGCCGAACAATATCTGACCTTTGTCGACGCCGCGCGCCGCGTGAGGCTGGAGCTTGCCGCCGACTATCTGGTTATGGCGGCTTGGCTCGCCTATCTCAAATCGCGATTGCTCCTCCCGGAACAGCCCAAAGGCGAGGAGCCCTCCGCTGCAGATCTGGCGAGCGCGCTGGCGGACAGACTTCGTCGACTGGAGGCGATTCGCCGTGCGGCCGATCAGCTGACCGACCGAGCCCGGCTTGGGCGCGACATGTTTTTGCGTGGGGCCGCGGAGGGGATAGAAACCTCCTCCCAGACCAGTTACCGCGCGAATCTGTTCGATCTGCTTTCGGCATATGCGCGCCAGCGACAAAAAGGCGCGATCTCCAGGGTCACGTTGCGCCAGCGCGCCGTCTGGTCGCTCGCGGACGCGCGGGAGGCGCTGGAACGGCTCGCGGGAGCGGCGCTGGAGTGGACGGTGCTCGACGATTATTTGCTGCAATTTTGCGTCGACCTTCCGACCGCGCGGACCGTTCGCGCCTCCGCCTTTTCCGCCTCGCTTGAAATGGTGCGCGAAGGGCGGTTTGATCTGCGGCAGGACCGGGCTTTTTCAACAATTTGGCTGCGACGGCGCGAAACGCCCCGCGACGACGCCGAGTTCAACTTCGAGTCATGACGCCCGACCCGTGGGCGGAAAGGCGCTGAAACAGCATCGGGGAGAAGCGCATTGGCGCAGGCCGCAGAAAAGATCGAATTGTTCGACGTTGAAAGCGACGAGGAGTTGGGGCGTGCCGAAGACGCATTGCACAGCGCCGTCAGAATCATAGAAGCCCTGCTGTTTGCCGCAAACGAACCTCTGGACGAGGCGGAAATCGCGCAAAGAATGCCCGGAGGCGTTGCGGTCATTGAGGCTCTGGAGCGTTTGCGCGCGGATTTCGCGTCGCGAGGGGTCAATCTCGCGCGCGCCGGCAAGAAATGGTTTTTCCGCACCGCTCCAGATCTTGCCTGGCTTTTGGCCCGCCAGCAGGTCGAAGAAAAGAAGCTTTCGCGCGCTGCGCTGGAAACGCTGGCTATCGTCGCCTATCATCAGCCGGTCACGCGCGCCGAAATTGAGGACATCCGCGGCGTCGCCATCTCCAAGGGCACGCTAGACGTGCTGTTGGAAACCGGCTGGGTGCGCTTACGGGGCCGCAGGAAGGCTCCCGGACGCCCGATCACCTACGGCACGACCGAAGCTTTCCTGATGCATTTCGGACTGGAGCAGATCGGCGATCTGCCGGGTCTGGAGGAGCTGAAGGGTGCGGGCCTGTTCGACGGGCGCATGCCCAAGGATTTCCGCGTACCGCAGCCCAGCGACGACGCGGAGTTGACCGATGACGAGGAGCCATTGGAAGAGGATGCTCCCGCTTTGCTCGAGATGGAGTTTCCCGAGTCGCAAGAGTCGTCGGAACCGGAGCCGGAACAGGAACTCAAGGGAGATTAAACGGGCGGTCAGCCGTGCGATCCAGATATATGAATGAAGGGTCGCGCGAGGAATGAAAGCTATAAGGCCATGATGGACAGAAGGGCTTTTATTAAAGCTGCGGCTGTGATGAGTTTGCCGCCCGCATCAAGTTTTGCCGCCACGGACATGGCGACGCTGCCTTTCGCCAATGGCGAGCGGCGCCTGGTGCGTTACCCCGGCAAACGTCCGCTTATTCAACTTACGAGCCGTCCGCCGCAGCTTGAAACGCCTTTCTCCGTCTTCAACGAGGGCGCGATCACACCGAACGACGCGTTCTTTGTTCGTTACCACCTTGGCGGCATTCCGCTTTCCATCGATCCGGACGCCTTCCGTCTCGAGGTCAAAGGTAAAGTCGACCGGCCGCTGTCGCTGTCATTGACCGACCTCAAGACCGGTTTTGAGCCGCTTGAAATTGTCGCCGTCAATCAATGTTCGGGCAACAGCAGGGGCTTCGTCGAGCCTCGCGTCGCCGGCGGACAGCTCGCGAACGGAGCCATGGGCAATGCCCGCTGGCGCGGCGTTTCGCTAAAGGCCGTGCTCGACAAGGCCGGAATTCAGGCTGGGAGCCGACAGGTCACTTTCAACGGTCTTGATGGACCGGCGCTCCCTGAAACGCCGGATTTCGTGAAAGCTCTCGATCTCGATCACGCCCGCGACGGCGAGGTCATGCTCGCTTACGCAATGAACGGGGAAGCTCTGCCCTGGCTCAACGGCTTTCCACTGCGGCTCATTGTGCCGGGCCATTACGGAACCTATTGGGTCAAGCATCTGAACGAGATCACCGTGATCGATCGCGTCTTTGATGGTTACTGGATGACCAGCGCGTATCGGATTCCGGACAATGCCTGCGCCTGCACCGAGCCGGGCCAGAAGCCCAGTTCGACTATCCCTATTGCCCGTTACAATGTACGCTCCTTCATCACCAATCTGTCGGATGGGGCCAGGGTGAAGGCGAAAGCCGCGACGCTGGTGAAAGGCATCGCTTTCGACGGCGGATATGGCGTCACGGACGTGCTTTTGTCCGCCGATGGAGGCCGAAGCTGGCAAGCGGCGAGTCTGGCCTCTGATCTCGGCCGTTACTCCTTTCGCGAATGGACGATCGAAATGCGGTTTCCGGCGGGAGAGCAGGAGCTAAAGGTGCGCGCCATCAACCGCATCGGCCAATCGCAACCCATGAAGCCCCTGTGGAATCCTCCCGGCTATATGCGCAACATCGTGGAGACGGTGCGCGTGCTGGCCTCCTGAGCGGAGACGCGACTTTGCGCAGTTCCCATCTTTTCGTTGTTATTTTGGCCGCAACATTATTGTCGGGGGTCTGCGGAAGCACAGCCAAGCCTCTGTCTTATCAACTTCCCGATGAGGATGCGACGCTGCGAGCGGGGGAGGGCGTGGACACGGCGCAGAACAATTGCTCCACGTGCCATTCAGTCGACTACATAAATACGCAGCCGCCGCATCGCGCGCGGGAGTTCTGGGAAGGCGAGGTCAAGAAGATGATCCATTCCTATCACGCGCCGATCAGCGATGCCGATGCGGGGATCATCGTCGATTATCTGTCCAAGACCTATTAAGGGCCACGGGCGTCCAAGCAGGCTGATTGTTCTTGTTTTTACGCAGCCGGCGTCCTAGTTTCCCCGTCAAATAAACGGTTGCAGCTGCAACCCTTACGTTTTCGGAGGTTGCGCCATGGGCGGTCTGTCGATCTGGCACTGGATCATCGTCGGCGGCGTCGTGTTCGTGCTGTTTGGCGGCAAGTTCAAGATTTCCGACGTCATGGGCGATGTCGCCAAGGGCATCAAGGCCTTCAAGAAGGGCATGGCCGAGGAGGACGCTCCTGCTTCCGTTTCCGAAGAGCCGCCAAAATCGGTCGAGCGTCTCGCCGCTGATCACGCCACTCTCGACAAGGCGAGCGACGCGAAGAAGCTTTAGGCTTTTCAGGCGGCCGGCGCGTCGAATCCTTATCGCTGCAACCTCGCGCGGATAGAAAAATGTTCGATTTCGACGCCGGCAAGCTGATCGTCATCGGCATCGTCGCGCTGGTGGCGATTCCATCAAAGGACTTGCCGCGCGTATTGCGCCAGCTTGGCCAGATGACCGGCAAGATGCGGCGCATGGCCGCCGAATTTCAGGGGCAGTTCATGGACGCGATGCGCGAAGCCGAACTGCACGACCTCAGGAAAGACCTCAAGCAGGAAGTCGACTCCGCCATTGCGGGGGTAGGGCTCAACGGCGCTTTCGACCCAATGGCGGAGGCGCGCAAGCAGATCACCGATGCGGTTGAAGGACCGCCCAAGCCTCAGGAGCCCGCGAAGGTTGAACTTCCGCCCGCGCGTCCGGCGCCGGTTCCGCCGCAAGACGGGCCCACCGTATGACCGATGCCGATATCGAGGCCACCAAGGCGCCGTTGATCGAACATCTGATGGAGTTGCGCGAGCGGTTGATCCGCGCGTTGCTGGCTTTTCTGGTGATGTTTCTGATCTCGTTCTACTTCGCCAGGGACATTTATAATCTGCTGGTCATTCCCTACACGCATGTGGCGGGGGCGGAGGCAAAGCTGATCTACACGGCCCCGCAGGAATATTTTTTCACGCAGATGAAGGTCGCGCTATTTGCAGCTGCGTTCTTGTCCTGCCCGGTGGTATTCGGGCAGATTTACGCCTTTGTCGCGCCGGGCCTTTATAAAAACGAGCGCGCGGTTTTCCGCCCTTACCTTATAGCCACACCGATATTCTTCGCGGCAGGGGCGTTGCTGGTCTATTTCGTCGTAACGCCGAATTTGCTGCGCTTTTTTATCGGCATGCAGCAGGCCAACGAGCCGGGCAAAGCGCAGATCGAGCTTCTGCCGCGCGTTTCGGAATATCTGTCGCTGATCATGACATTGGTGCTGGCATTTGGAATCGTGTTCCAGCTGCCGGTCGTGCTCACGCTTTTAGGGCAGGTGGGGCTGGTGTCGTCGCAGTTTCTTGCCGAAAAGCGCCGCTACGCCATCGTGCTGGTGTTTATCGTCGCGGCGGTACTGACTCCGCCTGACGTATTCAGCCAGCTTGCTTTGGCCATTCCGGGAATCCTGCTTTACGAAGCCTCGATTTTCTCGGTGCGAATAATTGAGAAGAAGCGCGCTGCGGCGCAGGCAGCCGCAAGCGGCGGGGTATAGCAGCCGCTCCTCGCCTGTGGTGAGAGGGAGTAGAGACGCGGGTTGACCCTTCGCCGCGCTTGGGGGACAAACCCGGCAAGATTCTCCACCGAACGCCGGGCAATTTCATGTACGACATCAAATGGATTCGCGAGAACCCGCAAGACTTTGACAAGAGCCGCGCAAGGCGCGGGCTTGAGCCGCTTTCCGCGACATTGCTGGCGCTGGACGACGCCCGCCGCGCCGCGATCTCTAGGTTGCAGGCCGCGCAGGAGCGCCGCAACGCCGCCTCAAAAGAAATCGGCGCCGCGATGCAGGCCAAGGACGCCGCCAGGGCCGAGGCGCTGAAGGCGGAAGTCGCGAAAATCAAGGAAGAATGGCCGCAGATGGAGGCCGCCGAGCGCGATTCAAAAGCCGCGCTCGACAAGGCGCTGTCGGAAATCCCCAACGCGCCGCTGGATGCCGTGCCGGAAGGCAAGGACGAGCATGACAATGTGGAAGCGTTGCGCTGGGGCGAGCCGAAGAAATTCGACTTCACGCCCAAGGAGCATTTCGAGATCGGCGAAGGCCTTGGCCTGATGGATTTCGAGGCCGCCACGAAACTTTCGGGCGCGCGTTTCGTCGTCAACAAGGGCAAACTCGCGCGCATGGAGCGAGCGCTGGCGCAATTCATGCTCGATCTGCACACGGACCAGCATGGTTATCAGGAAGTAAATCCGCCGCTGCTGGTGCGCGACGAGGCGATGTTCGGCACGGCGCAATTGCCGAAGTTCAGGGAAGATCAGTTTTCAGGACTTTCAGTAAATCTCGAAACGCTGGATGTGCCGGTTCCTACAACAGATACTCGCGGCTACAAAAAGATTGTTAATGAGAGTTCGCAATCAAACAATCAGGTACTTGCCGCTCTTACAGCTTTTGATTTTACGGCGATTGATAAGGACATTTGGGCCGATGCTTTGGAATTCAGCACGCGCACTTGCGGTTAGAGCCAATGAAGCAGAAATCACGTTGTCCAAGGTTGCTGAAGTTTTCGAAGAGCCGCGAAAGCGAATCGTCGATGGCTCATCCCCACCGCCGAAGTCCCGCTCACGAATCTCGTAGGCGGCCAAATTATCGACGAATCCCAGCTCCCGCTGCGCATGACCGCCGGCACCTATTGCTTCCGCGCCGAGGCGGGCGCGGCCGGGCGCGATACGCGCGGGATGATTCGCCAGCATCAGTTCTTCAAGGTCGAACTCGTCTCGATCACGACGCCCGAGCAGTCGCTCGCCGAGCATGAGCGCATGACCGGCTGCGCCGAGAAGGTGCTGCAATTGCTGGAGCTTCCCTATCGCAAGGTGACGCTCTGCACCGGCGACATGGGCTTTGCGTCGCAAAAGACTTACGATCTCGAAGTATGGCTGCCGGGGCAGGGGAAATATCGCGAGATTTCGTCCTGCTCCGTCTGCGGCGATTTTCAGGCGCGTCGCATGAACGCGCGCTACCGCCCCAAGGACGGCGGCCCGCGCTTCGTGCACACGCTCAACGGCTCCGGCGTCGCGGTCGGCCGCGCGCTGGTCGCTGTGATGGAGAACTACCAGCAGGCCGACGGCTCCGTCGAGGTGCCGAAGGTGCTGCGGCCCTATATGGGCGGCATAGAGGTTATCTCGCGGGGGTAGACTTTTGCGTGCGCAGGGAGACCGGGCGCCCTCATCCGACCCTTGCTGACGCAAGGGCTGCGTTCTCCCACAAGTGGGAGAAGGGAGCGCCTTTGTTTCCTAGTTTGTTGATGTCGAATCAGAAGGCGTCCCATCCTCGCGAGGCGAGGTCGGATGAGGGGCGCCGCGCGAACCGGTAAAATCGAAAGATGCGCATACTTCTCACCAATGACGACGGCATACACGCGCCCGGTCTCGCAATCGCTGAAAAGATTGCGCGCGAAATCTCGGACGACATTTTCGTCATTGCGCCCGAGACCGAACAATCGGGCGTCGCTCATTCGCTGTCGCTCAACGATCCCCTGCGCCTGCGCGAGATTTCAAAGCGCCACTACGCGCTGAAGGGCACGCCGACCGATTGCGTCATCATGGGCGTGCGCAAGCTTCTCGACCGTCCGCCGGACCTCGTGCTTTCCGGCGTCAACTGCGGCCAGAATGTTGCAGAGGATGTGACTTATTCCGGCACCATCGCGGCCGCGATGGAGGGCACGATTCTGGGCATTCCCTCCATAGCCCTGTCGCAAGTCTATGATTTCTTCGCTGGTCGCCAGACCATTCACTGGAGTTGCGCGGAGGCGCACGCCGTTGGCGTTTTGCGCAAGCTGCTCGCCGCCGGAATCCCGCCCAATGTGCTGATAAACGTCAATTTTCCCAACTGCCTGCCGCATGAGGTGGAGGGAGTCGCAGTGACGATGCAGGGCCGTCGCAGCAATGATCTGATGAGGATCGAGGACCGCAAGGACGGGCGCGGCAATCCCTATCACTGGATTTCCTTTCAGCGCGGCAACTTCACGCCGGGTCCCGGGACCGATCTCGAAGCGCTGGAGCAAAACAAGATCACCGTCACGCCTCTCAAGCTCGATTTCACCGACCATCCGACCGTCACTTCGCTGGCGAGCGTTTTCGAGGCCAAGCCATGAGCGAAACCTTCGGCATGGAGCCCCTGCCGGTCGAGGCGCGCGCCGCGCTCGCGTTGCAACTTCGCAGCGCCGGCGTACGTGATGTTTCGCTGATGCGGGCGATAGAGCGGGTGCGGCGAGAACTGTTCTCGCCGCATCGCTTTCGCGATCTTTCCAATCGCAACCTGGCGTTGCCGATAGATTGCGGCCAGACCATGCCGGCGCCTGCCGAGCTTGGCCGCTGGTTGGAGGCGCTGGCGGTGAAGCCCACGCATCGCGTGCTGGAGGTTGGTTCCGGTTCCGGTTATAGCGCGGCGGTGTTGGCCCAACTCGCGCGAGAGGTCGTTTCCATCGAGCGCTATGAGAGCGTTGGCGATTGAAGCCAAAAGCCGGCTTGCGGCCTTGTCCATCGCCAACGCACAGGTTCTTTTCGGGGACGGACTCGCGCCCGATACGGCGCTGGGAGCCTTCGACCGCATCATTCTGCATATGTCGCTGGAAGAAACTCCCGCGGCGCTGGCGCAGCGGCTCGCTCCGGGCGGCGTCATGGTGTTCGGGCGATTTTTACCCCTCGCGGCGCCCGCCCGACGACGCGCGAGGTTGATCCGGCTGGAGCGCATGGGCTCGCATTTCGATGAAACCGACCGGGGAGAATGCCGCCAGGGCGCCGGCCTTAGCGGACCGGCTCTGGTGCTGTAAAGTCCCGATCGCGATTTATGCTTACAAATTTAGTTTCGAACGCGAGATTGCGTTCATCTTAAACGCTCCCTTAACCGGATTCTGACTACAACAGGTCGTTGCGTTAGAGTTTGAGTGGGTCGCGTCATGGCAATAATGCGTCGAGTTTTATTCTCACGGGTCGCGATGCGACTCATGTTGGCCGCAGGAGCTGCTGCTTTGATGGCAGGCTGTTCTGATGCGAGCCGTTTCTCGGCCGATCCTTTCGCGGATCCTTTCGATCACGGCCCAACGCGCAGTACATCCCGCGCGGCGCGCGCCGTGGATCGGGCGCCGACCGGAGCGATCTCAGCTTCGCCGAATTCGGCGCCGATTCACTCTAAGCCTCTGGCGCCTCCCACCAGCAGCGCATCTGCGCCGCGTCCCGCTCCTGTCGCTCAGCAGGCGGCAGCGCCGGGCGGAAGCTACAATCACTGGAGCGCGGAGGGCGGCACGCCCATTACTGTCGCTGAGGGCGAAACCCCTGCGATGCTCGCCAATCGTTATGGCGTTCCGGCCGACGCATTGCTGAAAGTGAACGGTTTTTCCAGCGCACAGCAAGTGCAGCCCGGCGCCCGTTTGGTCATTCCGGTCTATCGTGCGACCGCAGCGGCGCCCAAGGCGGCTGCAGCCCCGCATGTCGCAAAAGAAGATGCGCCAGAAGCCAAGACTGTGCACAAGGTCGAACCTAAACAGGCGGCCGTCAAGCCTTCCAAGCCGGAAAAGGCCGCAAAGTCCGACGAGGACGACGATGAGGCGCCCGCCGCGAAAAAGGCCAGCGGCAAGCATGTCGAAGCGCCAGCGGCGAAGCCCGCTAAGGTAGCAAAGGCGGACAAAGAGGAAGAGGACGACAAACCTGCGGCTGCGGCGAAAGCCAAGCCAGCCAAGCCGCATGTCGCCAAGGCGGATGATGACGAGGCAGAAAAGCCGGTTGCTGCGGCAAAAACCAAGCCGGCCAAGGCGCATCTCGCGAAAGCGGACGATGAAGAAGAGTCCGTGAAACCAGCGGCAAAACCGAAGGCTCATGTCGCCAAAGCCGAAAAGGACGACGAGGAAGACAAGCCACTAGCGGTGGCGAAGGCCAAGCCGGTCAAAGAACATGTCGCCAAGGCGGACGATGAGGACGCGAAGCCGGCAGCCAAGCCAAAAGCTCATGTCGCCAAGGTTGCGGAGAAGACTGTGGACGTTCAGCCGGCGCCGCAACCGAAGGTCCGCGTCGCAAAAACAGAACCCGCACCTGCTATCGAAACTCCCGCTCCGGCCCCCAAAGTGGCCAAGGCTCCCGAAAAACATGAGTCGGCAAAGGTCGCTGCTGCCGAAGCTCCGGTCGTCGAGTCAAGCAAAGTAGACAAGACCACAACGACCGCATCGGTTGGGCCGGTGGAGGAAGAAAAGGCCTCGGACAGCGCGCATCCCGAATTTCGCTGGCCGGCGCGCGGTCGAATCATCCAGGGCTTCGCGAATGGCGGCAACGACGGCATCAATATCGCCGTGCCGGAAGGCACCCAGGTCAAGGCGGCCGAAGGCGGCACGGTGGTCTATGCGGGCAATGAACTCAAAGGTTACGGCAATCTGGTGTTGATCCGTCACCCCAACGGCTTCGTGTCCGCCTATGCACATAACGGCGATATCTCGGTGAAACGTGGCGATCACGTCACCCGGGGTCAGTCGATCGCCAAATCGGGTCAGTCGGGCAATGTCGCTTCGCCGCAGCTGCACTTCGAGCTGCGCAAGGGATCGACCCCGGTCGATCCTACCAGCTACCTCGCGGGGCTTTAGCCCTCGGGGCAGGAATGCTCCGGCGTTCGCGAGACAACCAGCGTCGGAGAATGGGGCGGCGGGTCCAAAGAAAGGCCCGCCGCCCGTTTCATTTTTTGCAATGTGTCTCTATGTTCTGCGCGAAATTCGACCCGCTCGACAAGGAACGCGCTGCTGTGAAACTTACCTTTGCCTTCGGTCTCGTCCTCCTCGCCGTCACTCCCGCTCTGGCGGTCGACCCGACCGGGATCCCTCCCTGCGACGCGCTGCTCAGGAAATACGAGTCCTGCTCTTCGCTTTTGTCGCCGGACCGCGTCCACGCAGCTCAGAAGGAATTGCTCGAAGGCGCCAGCGGC
The DNA here is from genome assembly GCA_963724845.1 of uncultured Alphaproteobacteria bacterium. Classification (GTDB taxonomy): domain Bacteria; phylum Pseudomonadota; class Alphaproteobacteria; order Rhizobiales; family Beijerinckiaceae; genus Methylocystis. The sequence continues at coordinate 217,275 of CAVRWF010000004.1, read as the reverse complement.
ATCCGCGCCAACGCAGGCAATGAAAAATTGCGGCCCGACTTGGAGCGTTTTTGCACGGACACCTTCGAACGCATGAAGACATCCAGCGACATCAAGGATTGCATGTCGAAATGAGGCGCGACTAGAATTTCGTGGTTAGTTCCGTCAGCCATGGCGGCGACGCGTCGACAAGTGCGGCTTCGAGACGTTTATCCAGAGCGGTGACGATCAGCGCGCCCATCAGTATCAAAAGTGCGCCGAGCGCTTGCTTGGCTCGCTTGCCGGCTCCGAGCAAGCTGTCTCGCCAACGCAGCATGGCCTGCCTCGACAGCATCCCGAGTGCGAGCAGCGGCAGTGCGGCGCCGACGCCGAACAATCCCATTGTAATTGCAACCTCGCGCAAATTCTCGCCTCTTGCGGCGAGCACCGAGGCGGCGCCAAGCGTCGGGCCGACGCAAGGACTCCAAACCGCGCCGAGAATTATCCCAAGGCTAAACTGGCCAAGCCCGCCCGCCGCCGGAACTCCGCGAAAGGCGGCGTCGATCCTGTCGCTGAGTGGACCGGCGGCTGCGCTGAAGCGCATTTGCAGTGGCGGGGCCACAAGGACCACGCCCGCGAGAATCATCAGCGCCGCTGCGCCGAAGCGAAACACGGTTTCGTCGAGCCCGATCGCAAAGCCAATGGTTGCGATGAACAGTCCAAGGGAGACGAAAGAGATGGACACGCCAAGCGCGAGAAACGCCGGTCCATAGCGGTGCTGCGTGGCGGCGGCGCCGAGCACCAGAGGAAGCAGCGGCAAAACGCAGGGAGAGAGCACCGACAAAATTCCTGCCAGCACGGCGAGACCCGAGGCGGTGACGTTCATTTCACCCTCAAAAAGCCTTGTCGAGCAAGGCGGCTATCGATGCTGCATCTGTATCGCCAACGGAACGGCCCGTCTCAACAGCGCCCTTGAAGACGATCAAGGTGCTTTGCCTGGTCGCCTTCAGCGAGCGCACAACGTCTTTCTGGCTATCAAAGTCCACCTGAAACACCTTCAGCTTGCTAAACTTCGGGTCCTTTTCCAGCTTCTCCAGAATTGGTTGTTGCGCTTTGCATGTCGGGCACCACGGAGCCGTAATGTCCACGAGAATTGGATCGTTGACCGATTGCGCCGCGGAGAATCCCTTCGGAGTGAAGGGCGCCTTCTCTGCCGCGAGGGCGCTAAGGTTCAGCGTCGATAGAACAGCAAAGGCGAGTACAATCCGGCGAATTGGCATATATCCGTCCTCCTTGGGCGCATACTCTCCCTGGATAGAGGGAGCTTCGTCCAAGTTACATAGAGGCAATTACCGTGGGGAAAAAGCTTCATGGTTGAAACCTACGGACTGGTTCTCGCGGGCGGCCTGGCGCGGAGGCTCGGAGGCGTCGACAAAGCGCTTATCGAAGTGGCGGGCGAACCCGTTGTGGCGCGCCTCCTGCGGCGTCTTGAGCCGCAATGCGCAGGGCTGGTTTTGAACGCCAATGGAGACGCGGCGCGGTTCACCGCTTTTGATGTGCCCGTCGTTCCCGACAGCGTGCCCGGCTTCGCTGGACCGCTCGCGGGTGTGCTGGCCGGCCTGGATTATGTAGCCGCGAACTTTCCGAACATTTCTTACGTCGCGAGCGTTCCCGTCGATACGCCGTTCATTCCGCACGATCTCGTAACACGCTTGCGAAGCGCGCTGGCTGGCGGGGCCCAAATTGCCGTCGCCAGTTCAGCGAACCGCGATCACCACGCCATAGCGCTATGGCGTGTGGCTCTGCGCGACGATCTGAGGCGCGCGCTGGTGGAAGAAGGGCTCCGCAAGGTCTCGGGCTTTATTGGACGCTATGAATCCGTCGTGGTCGAGTGGTCTACCGACCCGTACGATCCGTTTTTCAATGTCAATCGGCCGGAAGATCTGACTCTGGCGGAGCAAATCGCTGTCCGCGCGACCTGACTTACTTCGCTCGCAGTTCGAGCGCCTTGTTGTAGTCGTCCGTGGCGTGCGCGCTGTCGCCGTTGCTCTCAAAGAGCAGGCCCCGGTTGCGGTAGGTCAATGGATCTTGCGGATTGAGTTGGATTGCTTCGTTGTAATCGGCGATGGCGTGGTCGAGGTCGCCTTTGGCCTTGTGACCGCGCGCCTTGTAGATGTCGCCCCGGGCGCGAAAAGCCACGGCGTTGTTCGGGTTGAGCTCGATAGACCGGTCAGCGTCCGCGATGGCCCGATCATAGTCGCCGGTGTCCTTGTACGCGAAGGCGCGGTTGACATAGACAAGCGCGATGGTTGGGTCGAGGCGCAGGGCGGCATTGTAATCGGCGATGGCGCGGGAAAACTCGCTTTTCCCTTGATAGGCGTTGCCACGGTTGTTCAGGGCGACCGCGCGATCTTTCGGTGGAGTCTTTTTATTGGATGCTATTCGTCCGCAGGCCAGGATGATGCGGTCCCTTGCTCCCGCATCCTCGCTTTTGCAATCGCTCCAGTCATTATCGCTGGCCGCGAGGAGTGGCGTCGAGCAAAGAGCAAGCGCAAAAGCGATTGGAAGCGTCCAGCTATGCCGAGTCATGTTGTTCCTTCGTGGTCGCGAGGCGATTTTTACACAAACCCCGGATCGATCGCGGCCTTCGGCTCCAGCCAGGGGGGCGTGGGCAGTTTCTGTTCGCGCAGGAATTCGGGGTTGAATAGCTTCGATGCATAGCGGCCGCCGCCATCGCAGAGGACCGTAACGATTGTGTGGCCCGGACCGAGTTCCCGGGCGAGACGAATCGCGCCGGCGACATTCACTCCCGACGAGCCGCCGAGCAGCAGCCCCTCATTCTGGGCGAGATCGAAAATAATTGGCAATGCTTCTTTGTCGGGAACCTGACAGGCGAAATCCACTGGGGCGCCGACAAGATTTTCGGTGACTTGCCCCTGACCGATACCTTCAGTTATCGAACTTCCGGAGGCTTTCAGCTCGCCATGCGCGTACCAAGAATAAAGCGCCGCACCCATCGGATCGGCAAGGCCGATCTTGATGTTTTTGTTGCGCTCTTTGAGAGCGAGACCCACCCCCGCCAGCGTGCCGCCGGTGCCGCAAGCGCAGATGAACCCATGAACCTCGCCGCCAAGCTCGTCCCAAATTTCGGGGCCTGTGGTCTCGAAATGTGCAGCGCGGTTGGCGAGATTGTCGAATTGATTGGCCCAGATGGCGCCCTTCGGGTTTACTCTCGCAAGCCGCTCCGCCAAACGGCCCGAAAGCTTCACGTAATTGTTGGGATTGGCGTAGGGGACGGCGGGAACCTCGACCAGTTGGGCGCCCTGAAGGCGCAACATGTCTTTCTTTTCCTTCGCCTGCGTTTCCGGAATCACGATAACCGTTGAAAAACCAAGCGCATTGGCGACCACGGCGAGGCCGATGCCGGTATTGCCGGCAGTTCCCTCGACTATGAGTCCGCCGGGTTTGAGCGTTCCGCGAACAATCGCATCACGTACGATGTAAAGCGCGGCGCGATCTTTGACCGAACCGCCGGGGTTCATGAACTCCGCCTTTCCGAGAATGCGGCAGCCCGTCGCTTTCGAGGCCGCTTGCAGTTCAATCAAGGGGGTGTTGCCGATGGCGGCGATCACATTGGCGGCTATCGTCATTCAAGTTGGTCCTCGGTCGGGCGGCAGGGCGCGTCGGATAAGCAATGACCGTTCCGCTCTATCTTTGCCATCTGCCCCAAGGCGGCAGCAAGCGCCGAGTTCCATTTGTTCGATCATCTTGCTTATGTGTAAGCGCTCGTTCGTTCAAAGCGGAATATAGCGCTATGGCGAGCGCTTTTTCCGGGCGCGAGCAGCCGCATCGATGGCTTTTCGGCCAGTTCGCCAAAAAAATCCTCCGGGTCTCCATGTCCGGTCCAAGCCTCTATGCAGAGATAGGGCGCCGGCGGCAGGGACCAAAAAGCGATGTGCGGGAAGTCTTCCAGCTTCACTGTCAGCTTCGATCCCGCGCCATTGTCAAAGGCGAGGCGCTGGCTGTTCGCATTCAGGAAACACAAGGCTTCATCCTTTAGCAGCTCTTGCGAGAGAGGCAGCGTGTCGCCGGGCATAAGAACGGGTCGCGTCCTGTTCGAAAACAACCCGCCGGGAGCGATGACAGGAACCTCGGCGCGCTCCGGTCGGTCGAAGACAATGCTGTGAGGCGCGACCGAGCCGTCGAGAGGCCAGTTGAAGGCGGGGTGCAGTCCGCACGCGTATGGCAGTAGCGCGGAGCCGGTGTTGGTCACGACAAGCGCGTTCTCCAGCCCCCCGGAAAGCAGGCGAAACTCGACCGCCAGCCGGAAGTCGAAAGGATAAAGCGCGCGGGTCTCGTCATCTGATTCAAGCTCGAGCCTGAGAAAATCCCCCATCTGTTCGCCAGTTGAAAACTGCTTCTTCCAGGCGAAGCCGTGCAGGGAGAGCGGGAAGTCTTTTCCCCCGATGCGCGCTTTTCCGTCGCGCGTCCAACCTACCACGGGGAACAATATGGGAGCGCTTTGAGCCCAAATCTCGGGGTTCCTGGGCCAGATGAGATCGACCCCGCTCACGCGCCATGACATCAGCTCGGCCCCGAATGTATTGATTTTTGCGCGGTCGCCCGCGTCGTTCCTCAGCAGAATCGTCTCGCTCATGCGGATCAGGATCGCGGGCGAGGCGACATCGCGCAAGGACCTTGGCGCAAGGCAGGGCGGTTGTTGACGCCGACGGAAGCTTCGGACTTATTAACCCCGGCTGCCGTCGCGTGATACCGGGCGATGCAAGTCCTCGGATTGGCTGTTTTTAGAGTTTCTCATGCATTCTCAATCAACCGACGCTTTTCTGGGTGTCGAGCGCTCTCTCCTCGGGCGGCGTTGGCAGGCGCGCCTCGATCGAGCGGGGGAAGCTCGGGCCGAAGCTATCGCTCAAGCCCATGGTTTCGACGATGTTTTGGCTCGGGTGCTGGCGGGACGGGGCGTGACGACCGAGACGGCGCTCGCCTGGTTAGATCCAACTTTGCGCGATCTGATGCCGGATCCGCTTACGCTGCTCGACATGGATCGAGCGGTTGACCGGCTTGCCGCAGCCATCGAGGCAGGCGAACAGATCGCGATATTCGGAGATTACGATGTCGACGGAGCCTGCTCCGCGGCCTTGCTCGCAGAGTTCTTGATCGCGGCGGGCTCTGCCCAGCCGTTCATCCACATTCCCGACCGCATTCTTGAAGGCTATGGCCCCAACATCGAGGCGATCCGCGACCTCTTCGCGAGAGGTGCGAGAGTGCTGGTCACGGTTGATTGCGGCACGACCAGTCACGAGGCGCTGGCCGAGGCGGCGGCGCTGGGAATGGACGCCATCGTTTTCGATCACCATCAGGCGTCCGAGGTTCTCCCCGCCGCCACAGTGGTGAACCCCAACCGGCAGGACGATCTTTCGGGGCAGGGCAGGCTATGTGCAGCGGGCGTGGTTTTTTTGGCGCTTGCCGCCCTGAACCGCGAATTGAAGCGCCGTGGACGTTGGAACACGTCGCGACCAGCCCCTGATTTGCTGGCGGGCCTCGACCTTGTGGCTTTGGCGACGGTGGCGGACGTCGCCGCGCTTAGCGGCCTCAATCGCGCCTTCGTCACAAAGGGGCTGGCCGTCATGCGCGGCCGGAGGAGAGTTGGGCTCAATGCGTTGATGGATGCCGCCCGAATGGATGGGCCACCTCGTGCGTATCATTTGGGTTTCCTTCTCGGGCCGCGCATAAACGCTGGCGGGAGAATAGGCGACGCGGCGCTCGGATCGCGGTTATTGATGATGGAAGATCCGGTGCAGGCGGCTGTCGTCGCCCGCGAGTTGGACCGGTTGAATAGCGAAAGGCAGGCGCTCGAAAAAGCTACGCTTGAGCTCGCGGAAGCGGAAGCGGAGCAAGAGTTGCGACAATCCAACAATCTTTCCTGTCTCGTAGTGGCGGGTGACGAATGGCATCCTGGCGTCGTTGGGCTCATCGCTTCAAGGCTAAAAGATAGGTTTAACATTCCATCCTTTGCCATTGCTTTCAAAGGTGAAAATGGAACGGGTTCAGGTAGAGGTTTAAGTGGTGTCGATCTAGGTCTGGTCGTGCGGCGGGCCGTCGAAACAGGAGTCGCTGCGAAGGGGGGCGGCCACGCGATGGCAGCTGGCGTGACAATCGCTCGCAAGCGGTTGCGTGAGTTTCGGGGCTTTATGAACAGCGAGCTAGAGACACAGCTTGCGGCGCGGCCGCGGGACGACATTTTATCCATTGATGCCTCTTTGACCGCGCGCGGAGCCAAATTCGAGCTTCTCCGAGGCGTAGAAATGGCCGGTCCGTACGGGCAGGGAAACCGAGAGCCAATATTCGCCCTGTCGGGGCATCGGCTTGCCAATGCGTCAATCGTCGGTTCGGATCACGTTCGCGCCCGGCTACAGTCTGGAGACGGCGCCTATCTGGACGCGATCTGCTTTCGTGCGCTGGCCTCCCCGCTTGGAGAAGCGCTTCTGAGAGGCCGTGGTCAAACCTTTCACGTGGCGACTCGTCTCTCGGTAGGCGCCTTTCGCGGAGCCGAAAAGATTGACGCGCAAATCGTCGATCTTGCGCCAACGCAAATGTGAAGGGGCCAGAAGCGTCAACTCGCCGCACCGTGACCCGCAGCGACGCAATAGGCGCCGCGAGCCAAATAGCCCAGGCTTCACATTGAGTTGAAAAAACGAGTCATTCTGCAAAGTCTCAAACTGAAGCGTATGAATCCGCTCTCGACCGTTCCCGGGTCGTCGCCGGTCGCATTTTTGTCGCAATCTGAAGGCCTTCTGGCGACGCAACTGGAAAGCTTCCGCTTTGTTAAAGGGCTTTCCTCAACTGCGTCAGTATTTTGGCAGCGTTAACGCCCGAGTAATGCAATTTGGAGAAAATGCGCCATCGATCGCGGGAGTTTGGCCCGATCCGGCGCTTAACTCACCGTGCTGATCGGCAAGGACCATGCAATGCGATCATCCGCCAACGATGGAAATGTGTCCGCGTTCATGAGTCCCGATGTTCCTTCTCAAAATACCATCCCTTTCTTGCGCAACTCTGTGATTTTATTGGCGTTGGGGGCGCTCGCGGGCTGCGCAGGCGCACCTGCCAACCAGCGCTATGCGAGCCGCGAGGGCGGCGGAATCGACCCGCGCTATGGCGTGCGCGCGAGCCCCAGAGTTGTCGCCGACGGTGAGGAAATCCCGCAAGGAGGTGGGCGATACCAGGTCGGGAAGCCTTACAAGATCGCTGGGAAGACGTATTATCCAAGTGAGAGAGCCTATGCCGCATCGGGCACAGCCTCCTGGTACGGCTCGGATTTCCACGGTCGCAAGACGGCTAACGGCGAAATTTTCGACCGCAATTCTCTCAGCGCTGCGCATCCGACGATGCCCCTGCCGAGCTATGCGCGCGTCACCAATTTGCGGAACTCCCATTCTATTATTGTTCGTGTCAATGATCGCGGCCCCTATCATGGCGGTAGGGTGATGGACGTATCGCAGCGTGTGGCGGAAGCGCTCGATTTCCGCAGCGCCGGCACCGCACAGGTTAAAGTGGAGTGGATCGGCCGCGCCGAACTCGAGGGTTCCGACAACGCCAAACTCATGGCCTCCTTGCGAACCGACGGCGCGCCGGCGCTCCTTCCAGGCATGGAGCCTCCGGTCGTGGTTGCAGAGGCCCCCGCGCCGACTCGCATTGCTTACGCCGAGCCACCCCACCGTCCCGCGGAGCTGGACGCGGACCGCGACGTCGCCACCGTTGGCACGACGCGTCGGACGCAGAGTTCCGCGGAACAAAATGCTGAACCCGTGGCGAGGACTGCTCCGGAGGAGATGTCCATCGGGGACAAGCCGACCCCGCTCGATGCGGAAAATGGAGAAGTTGATCTTACGCCGGTCAAATCAATCCATGCTGCCCATCCGCTCGCCACGCCTTTGCCTCCCACCCGGCCAGCTAACCTGGGGGCCACGTTGAGCAAGAACAACGACAAGCAGGCGATGAACTGAAATTGAAGCGTTTCGCGGTCATGATCAGATTTTGGTCGTGACCGCAGTGGACTTAAAGAGCCTCACGAGGCGATTGCATTCCAGCGCGCGGCGCGCCATGTTCTTTGTCGAACGTTGCGCAGCGGAATCAAGCCCGTGTCAAACAGCATCATGAAATTCTTGACTATTTTCTTCGCGTTCGTGGTTTTCACCTTCGCTTGCGGCCCGACGGGGGCGCAGACTTTTCAAACCAGTTTTCCAAACGCCATCCTCGTCGACGCGGGGTCAGGCGCCGTTCTCTTTGAGAAGGGGGCCGACGATCAGGTGACCCCGGCGTCCACGGTCAAGATAATGACCGCCGAATTGGTTTTCCAGGAACTCGCGTCAGGACGGTTGAAACTCGACGACGAATTCGCCGTTTCCGAACACGCGTGGCGGGACGGAGGCGTAAAGTCGGGCGGCTCGTCGATGTTTCTGCAAGTGAATTCGCATGCGCGCGTGGAGGACCTTATTCGCGGGCTGGTGATCGATTCTGGAAATGACGCGGCCATCACGCTCGCCGAAGGTGTTGCCGGCGCCGAGGAAGCCTTTGTCATGCGCATGAACAAACGGGCTTCCGAGCTGGGGCTCACCAAATCCAGTTTCGGCAATCCCTGGGGACAGGCTGGGCCGGATCAAAAGGTCACTCCACGCGACATGACGCGACTTGCCGCCTATGTCATCAAGACATACCCGGACTATTACAAATATTTTGGCGAAAAAGAGTTTACCTGGAACAAGATCAAACAGCCGAACCGCAACCCGCTGCTGAACATGAGCATCGGCGCGGACGGTCTGAAAACCGGCAACATCGACGAGAAAAGCGGCTTTGGAATTGTCGCCTCTGCGGTTGAGGAAGGGCGCCGGCTAATCCTTGCCGCCTATGGCGCGCGCACGGCTAAGGAGCGCGCCGATGAGGCGCGCAAGCTGCTGCAATGGGGGTTCCGCAATTTCGAAGAAAAGGCGCTGTTCAAGGCTGGCGAGCCGATCGGCACGGCGCAGGTTTACGGCGGCGCCAAAGGTAGCGTGCCGCTTTCCGCGACGCAGGATGTGACCGCGCTGCTCCAGCGCGGCAGTTCGGAAAAACTTTCCGGTAAGATTGTTTATGAGGGGCCTTTGATCGCGCCGATTGAAGCCGGCGCCAAAGTGGGCCGAGTGGAGATCAGGCGCGGCAATCTCGTGGTGCTAGATCAGCCGCTGGTCGCCAGCGAAAGCGTCGAGGAAGGTTCGCTCGCGCGCCGCGCTTTCGACGCCGCCTATGAGTATGCCGCCGGGTTCGTCCACTCCCGTTTCGCAAAGAAGCCATGAGCGCGTCGGCGCCGTCGCCGCGCGCCCCGGCCGCGCGGAAAGGATGCCTCATCACTTTCGAAGGAGGCGAGGGCGTCGGCAAGTCCACGCAGATCCGCCTGCTGTCTCAGCGCCTCGCTCAAAGCGGGGTTGAAGTCGTCGCGACGCGAGAGCCAGGTGGCTCCCCTCATGCTGAGCAATTACGCGAGTTTCTCCTTTCGGGTCGTGGCGCGGGGTTGGGGCCTCTTGGAGAAGCTGTGCTTTTCGCCGCTGCACGTATCGACCATATCGACACGCTCATCGCGCCCGCGCTTGAGAGAGGCGCGATTGTCTTAAGCGACCGTTTCTCGGATTCGACGCGCGCCTATCAGGGCGTCATGGGCAAGGCCGATCCGCGCATGATCGCGCTGCTGGAACAGGTTGCGCTTGGCGCTTTGCGTCCCGATCTAACCATTCTTCTGGACCTGCCGGCACAGGATGGTTTGGCGAGGGCGACTGCCCGGCGGGGAGCTCAATCCGTCCCTGATAAGATTCGAGCGCGAAGAGGTCGCTTTTCACGAGGGATTAAGGCGGGCTTTTCTCCACATAGCGGCAGGCGAGCCGGATCGCTGCTGCGTCGTCGACGCGCTGTCGCCGAAGGAAGAAGTTGCGCAAGCGATTTGGCAATTGGTCGAGGCGCGGTTTCTTGGCCCTTCCAGCGCAATACAGCGGCTATGAGCAAAGAGGCCGGAGCCCCGGAAAGCGACCGTCTCGACGATGCGCCGCATCCGCGCGAGCGCCTGGAGTTTTTCGGCCACACGGCGGCGGAGCAGGCGCTGCTGAACGCCTATCGCCAGAACAGAATGGCGCAGGCATGGATACTCGGCGGCCCGGAGGGCATTGGCAAAGCGACGCTCGCCTGGCGCCTTGCACGTTTTTTGCTCGCACATCCAGATCCGTTGTCCCCGGATGTCCAACAGGCGCAGTCATTGTTCGTGCCAGCGGACAGCCCTGCGGCGCGGCACATCGCCTCCCTGGCGCTGGCGGATATTTTTCTCCTTCGGCGCAGCTGGAATGAGAAAACAAAAAAATTTTACACCGAAATCCGCATCGACGACGTTCGCGAAATCATTCACGCCCTGCATCGTGGCTCCGGGACAGGCGGCTGGCGCGTCGCTATCGTCGATTGCGCTGATGATCTGAATCGCTCCAGCGCCAACGCGCTACTCAAACTTATCGAAGAACCGCCCGAGCGCGCCCTGTTCCTTCTGATCGCACATCAGCCCGGACGTATCCTGCCCACCATCCGCTCGCGCTGTCGTCGCCTGATGCTGGAGCCAATGCAGCCCGCTGACATCGCAAAAGCGGTGAAGACGCTGGGGCCGCAGTGGGCGGAGTTGCCGAACGCAACGATCAGCGAGGCGGCGCACCAGGCGCACGGTTCGGTGCGCGAAGCCTTGCGACTGCTGGATGGCGATGGCATCGCTCTCGACCGCACGCTGCGCACATTGTTTGATCGACTGCCGCAAGTCGACTGGAGCGTAGTTCATGCACTTGCCGACCGGCTCACAGGTCGCGACAACGAATCCGCTTACGAGACGTTCATGCGCGCGCTGCACAGGTTTATGGACACACGCGTTCGTGCGCAGGCCGGGGAGGGCGCGGCGAAGCTGATCGGCTACGCTGCGGCCTGGGAAGAAATCGGACAGGCGGCGCGCGAAACCGAAACCTTCAATTTCGACAAAAAGGCTCTGGTGGTGGGGATTTTCGAGCGCCTGGAAAAAGCGGTGCAAGTGTAACGAGAAGCGAACGCTACGCATCAGCTTTCGGGAGCAAACAGGCGAGGATCGCAGACCGCCTTGCGATTTCGCCCGCTCAGGAAAGATTTGATGAAGGTCCTTTGGCTCGTGCGCTTTCTCCTCTGCGCATATGCGCTTTCAGGTTGTGCGCGCGCCGCTCGCGACATCGAGCCGATTTACACGGATGCGCCGATTTTTACTGGCATGGACTGCGGGCAGCTTTTCGCCACGCGCGCAACTCTGCAGGAAGAGCTCATTTTCGCCAACCTGCGACAGGACCAAATTCACGCTGGCGATTACACACGCGCATTGGGCGTGCCGACGGCGTTCGGAACGGTGTTTGAAGGCAATGACGAAGAAAAAATCGGGCTGCTGAAAGGCGACTTGATTGCGTTGGACGCTGAGATTTTGCGCACGCGGTGCGGCTTCATTTCGCGTTGAGTTCACAAGCGCAGCTGACAAATGTACGCGTTTCATCAAGCATACAAGTCCATCATGTTGTCATTTAAGAAGTGCAATCGCCACTTTTACAGTTTACATCAATAAAATTGGTCGACTTTCACCCAGTATTCTATTGATCTATACTATGAATGTTCCCGCTCTCGATGCATCCGATGAATTACTCGTTCGAAAAAGGGAACCCCTATGAAATTCGCTTCCATCTCACGGGCTGCGCTATGCGGGCTGATCGTCCAAGCCGGCGCTGCGCAGGCTTTCGAACAAACAAGCGCCGGCATTCTGTCTGGCGCGGAAATCAAGCCGCGCGGCGATCATGCCATCGTCGTTCCGGCTTCCAGCGCGCAGCTGTCAGCAGATACTGGCGTCGCTGCGCATACCAACGTGCAATTCATCTTGCCGGTCGCTGGAGCGGCGGCGGCTCCCGGTTTCACAGCGCATCCCGCGGCGACGGCGACCGGGTTGCCGCCATACGCCGGCTACCCCTATGAGACCGCTGCATCGCTTGCCTGCATTCATGGGCTGGCGGCCTTTGCCAATGGCTGCAATCCCAATATCGTGACAACCGTCTCAAAGGCCGGCTCCCGCGCCATCGCCATCGTCGACGCCTATAATTACGCCAATGCTCTGACGGACCTTCAGGCTTACAGCAAGCAATTCGGATTGCCGGTTCCCACTGCGTCTACATTTCAGGTCGTTTATGCAAGCGGAACGAAGCCCGCAGCAAACCCCGGCTGGGAGCTGGAGTCGATGCTCGACATAGAAATGGCGCATGCGATGGCGCCGGGGGCCACGCTCTATCTCGTGGAAGCGGCGTCGTCGTCGCTTTCAGACCTTCTGCTCGCGGTGGACGTCGCCAGCAAGCTGGTCGCGAAGGCGGGCGGCGGAGAAGTCTCCATGAGCTGGGGCAGCTCGGAGTGGAGTGGCCAGACGAACTACGACTCGCATTTCACGACGTCGGGTGTCGTCTATTTCGCCTCCTCGGGCGATAACCCAGGCGTTAGCTGGCCGTCATCCTCGGCCAATGTCGTCGCGGTAGGCGGCATAAGCGTAGCGCGCGATCTGAAAACTTTTGCTTTCACCCGCGCGGTTTCCTGGAGCGAAGCCGGTGGCGGTTCCAGCGCCGTCACGCCGCGCCCCTCTTATCAGGCCGCGCTGGCATCCGTCGTGGGCTTGACGCGCGGCGTGCCGGATATCGCCGCGCTCGCCAATCCCGAGACCGGCGTCTGGGTGTACGACAGCGGCAATGGCGGTTGGGGCATTGTAGGCGGCACCAGCGTCGCCTCGCCGCTTCAGGCCGGCGTCACCAACGCGTCAAAGTCTTTCTCGGTTTCGTCGGCGGCTGAATTGGCCAAGATTTATGCGGCGAAACTTGCAAACGCAAACGCCTTCGGACTTGCGTCGTCGGGTTACTGCGGCCTGCAGGCCGACTACATCGTCGCGCCAACATGGAATTTTTGCACGGGAGCCGGCATTTCGATTAGCCTTCTCACGCAATGACTTCACCACGCTCCGGCGCCAGCGTCGTCGCGCGTTCGGCCGGCTTTCCGCCGGCGGCGCGCGGCGATGCGCGCCTGCTGATCCTCGGATCGTTGCCGGGACAGCGCTCGCTGCAGGAGCAGCAATATTACGCGCAACCGCGCAACGCCTTCTGGCCCTTGATGGGCAGGCTTTTTGACGCGGGGCCGGAGCACGCCTACGCAGAACGGCTGCAGCGTCTCGTGGCGAGCCGCGTCGCGCTGTGGGACGTCTGCGCCAGCGCGAAGAGGCCAGGGAGCCTCGATCAGAAAATAGACAAATCCAGCGTGACGCCGAATGATTTCGTTTCGTTCTTTGAGAAGCATCGCGAGATCAGCCTGATCTGCTTCAATGGCGCCACGGCGCAGCAGCTCTTCATGGGCCTCGTCGCGCCGGGATTGGGCAATCCGATTCCGATGCTGCGACTGCCATCCACGAGCCCCGCTCATGCAAGCCTCGACTTCGCGCGCAAGCTGGAGGCCTGGGCGGCGATTGGCGAGGTTTTAAGGGAGTAGGGGCCTCAGCCTTCCCGCTCCAGCAGCACATGCTTCTTCTTGCCGAGCGACAGTTTCGCCACGCCGTCCTTCTCGAAATCGCTGTCGCCGATTACGGCGCGCTCGTCGGTGACGGCCGAGTCATTGACGCGCAAACCGCCGCCCTTTACCTGACGTCGGGCTTCGCCTGTAGAGGCGACAAGCCCCGCTTTCACGAAAGCTGTCAGCACGCCGAGCCCCGCCGCAACTTCTGCCGCGCTGACCGCGACTTTCGGCAGCGACAGCGACAACGCGCCTTCCTCGAAGGTGGTCCTCGCGGTGGCCGCGGCCTGTTCGGCGGCTTCGCGGCCATGCACGAGCGCGGTCGCCTCGGTCGCCAGCGTCTTCTTGGCTTCGTTGATCTCCGCGCCCTCCAGCGCGCCAAGCCGCCCGATCTCGTCCATCGAAAGGAATGTGAACAGCTTCAGAAATCGAACGACGTCGGCGTCCTCGGTATTGCGCCAGTATTGCCAGTAGTCGTAAGGCGAGAGCAGATCGGCGTTGAGCCAGACCGCGCCCGCAGCCGTCTTGCCCATTTTGGCGCCAGAGGATGTCGTCAGCAGGGGCGAGGTCAGGCCATAGAGCTGAGGGCAGCCCATGCGGCGGCCAAGGTCGATGCCCATGACAATATTGCCCCATTGGTCGGAGCCGCCCATTTGCAGCACAGCGCCATGGCGTTTGTTGATCTGGGCAAAATCATAGGCCTGCAGGCACATGTAGTTGAACTCGATGAAGGACAGCTCATGCTCGCGCTCAAGGCGCAGCTTGACGCTATCCATCGTCAACATGCGGTTGACCGAGAAATGCCGGCCGACGTCGCGGAGGAACTCGATATAATTGAGGCCCGCCAGCCAGTCGGCGTTGTCGAGCAGCAGCGCCTCGCCGCCGCCTTCGCCAAAGCGCAGGAACTTCTCGAAAATGAGCTTGATCGAGGACTTGTTGGCGTCGATCTGCTCGATGGGCAGCAGCTTGCGGCTTTCGTCCTTGCCGGAAGGATCGCCGACCCGCGTCGTGCCGCCGCCGACCAGGGGCAGGGGCTTGCCGCCTGCGCGCTGTAGCCAGGCAAGCAGCATGATCGGCAAGAGCGACCCGACATGCAGGGACGGAGCGGTGCAGTCGAAGCCGATATAGGCCGAAAATCCGTCCTTGCGCGCCTCCGCATCCAGCCCGGCGAAATCGGAGCATTGGTGTATGAAGCCGCGCGAAATCAGCGTGGCGAGAAATTCTGACTTTGGAGCGAAATCGTCGGACATGGGCGGGTTGTTAGCGGCTGGGGCTGGCGCGCGCAAGGGCGCTTCCTTGCAGCCGCTGCTGCGCCTCTGCTATGACCCAACTGCCCTCGCCAGCGCCCAAGGACCCGGATGCTTTTCTACGAACCGCTGTTTTTGTTCCTGTTCGCGCCGGCGGTTTACCTTTTCTATCTGGCGGTGGAGCGTCGCCACGCCTGGCGGACGATGGCTTTGCTGCTCGCCAGCATCGCCTTCTACGCCTGGAGTGAGCCAGTCTTCGTTTTGGTGGTCTTCGCCTCCGTCGCGCTTGACCTTTTTGTCGCTCGGCGGGTGTTCGAATCGCGTTTGGGAAGTCCCGCCCGTTCGCGATGGCTGGCTCTGGGAGTCTGCGCCAATCTTGGCGTGCTGATTTATTACAAATACACGGGTTTCCTGATCGAAAATGTCGACGCGCTGCATCTTGTGCAGATCCCGATTCCAAAGATTGCGTTGCCGATCGGCGTTTCCTTCATAGTCTTCGAGAAAATCACCTATCTCGTCGATATCTATCGCGGCGTCACAAAGCCGGCGCGCACCGTTTCGCTTTATGCGCTCTATGTCTTTTTTTTCCCCAAGCTCCTCGCTGGGCCGATCATCAAATATCATGACATCGCCAGCCAGATGGAGGCCTGCCCGCCGGCCCATGTCGACGATTTTGTCGCCGGTTTTTCCCGCTTTATGCTGGGTGTAATCAAAAAGCTGCTTCTCGCCGACGCGCTGGCGGGAGGCGCAGATCTCGTCTTTTCGCATGACATCTCGGAGCTGGGTTTTACCGAGGCGTGGGCGGGCGTAATCTTCTTCACCTTCCAGATCTACTTCGATTTCTCCGGCTATTCGGACATGGCCATTGGTCTGGCGCGCATGTTCGGTTTCCGCTTGCTGGAGAATTTCAACGAGCCCTACATCGCCCGGAGCATCTCGGAGTTCTGGCGCCGCTGGCATATGTCGCTTACCAGCTGGATTCGCGAATATCTTTATTTCCCGCTTGGCGGGAACAGGGTGGGGGAGCTGCGCACGCATCTCAATCTCTGGCTGTGTTTCCTCGCCTCGGGGATATGGCACGGCGCGGCCTGGACCTATGTCGTCTGGGGCGCCTACAACGGCGTGTTTCTCGTGCTTGACCGCCTGTTTCTCTTGCGTGCGCTCGGGCGACTGCCGGGCTGGCTCGCCAATCTCGTGACCTTTTTCATTGTCATGGTCGGGTGGACCATCTTCCGTGCGAGTTCGCTGCATCAAGCAGGAGGGATGCTGGCCTTGATGGCGCAGCCTTCCGTCGTCGCGCCCGGAGATCAGATGGTTCCCTCCTATTACTGGCTCGTCGCGCTCATCGGCGCCGCAGTCTGTGTGGCGCAGCGGGCTGCGCTGTATGTCGAGGGGTTCAGCTGGCCGGCTCTGGCGCGGCGCCATGCGTTCGCAACGAACGCATTGCTCGCTTTCCTTTTTATCGCCGCGCTCGCGAAAGGTGTGGCTGATCCGTTCAAGCCTTTCATCTACTTCAGGTTTTAGCCCATGGCTTTGGCGCTGTCCCGACGCTTCCTCGAACGACTGCCGATCTTCGCCTGCGCGGGTTTCGTTGGTTTTCTGTTCCTCGCCAACCTGTGGAACCTCGCGGTGGAACGAGATTGGCCCAAGCTGCGCATTCGCAGCGCGGAGCCATTGAGCGGTGTGCCGAAGATCGAGCCGGCGCCCTGGACGTTGCCCACATTCCTTTCTGGTGAGACGCAGCGCATTGTTTCAGTGAACCTCGGCCGCACATCGCCGGTTTTTCCAATTTCCGTGCGGGCGAAGAACCAGCTCATGTATTCGCTATTTCGGTGCGTCGGGCGCCGCCAATATCGCCATAGGTCGGCAACAGCAGCTCTTCGCTACCGGCTATATCGACGAGTTTTGCGGTCGCGGCGACGCTCCTGACAGGGCGCGGCTAAATATGTGGGCTGACAGCGTCTCTGAAGTTGCGGCTACGGCCAAGGCGCAGGGCCGGGCCTTCGTCTATGTCGTTTCCCCTTCAAAAGCCGCGCACGCTCCACAATATCTGCCGCTTGGCCGCAGTTGTCCGGTTCTCCTACGCGGGTTGTCGCAAGATAAACTGTCGCCATTCCGCGCCGCGTTGGAGCAGCGGGGCGCGCCTTATGTCGATAGCGCTAGGCTGCTGCAGCAGGAAAGAGACAATTATCCGATAGATTTGTTTCCCCGCGGCGGCATCCACTGGAATCTTCTTGGCGCGGCCCTCACCATGCGCGAAATGACGCGGATCATCGAAACAGAGAACGGGTCTTCGCCAATCGGGAAGTACGAGTTCGATTGGCGTGAGGACGACGTTGCCAAGGGAACCGATCGTGATCTCCTCGATCTGCTCAATCTGTTCTGGCCGGACGACCATTATCCGACGGCGGCGGTGTCGCGCCGTGACGGCGAGGCTACCTGTCCGCATAAGCCGAGGCTGTTGCTGGTAGGCGACAGCTTCCTGCGGGAACTGATCGTGGTCGCGGCGCAATCGCCCTGTCCGCCAGAAATCGACTACTGGTTTTATGTGCGCGACGACGCCGGCGGCATCACGCTGACGCGCTTCCTCACGGCTCCCGGCGAGATCGGCAATGGCCAGCGGCTTCCGACCGACCTTGAGCTATTGCCGGACAGCTTCGCGAAAGCCGACGCCGTCGTGCTCGAGGAAAATGAGGCGAACATCAGTTACAACCGCCAGGTTGGCAATCTTCTGGACGCCGTGCGCACCAAAAAATAAATGGGCTCAAGCCGCTCCTGCGGCCTGTTGCGGCCAAAAACCCGCCGTGCGAGCGATGCGGGCGTATTCGGCCTGAACTTCGTGGGGTCCATAGGCGCGTTCAAGCCTCCGCACGACGAAGTGCCCCTGAGCGAGCGTCTGAAAATGCTCGGTGAAAGCGAGATTGATCACCGCTCCCGTGATCGCGCCGATCAGTGGAGCCGCCTGAGCCGCCGTTTTCTGCGACACCACGACGCCAAAGCGCGCAGCGACCACTCCCACAAGCCGCGCCAGCGCTGGCGCGGACTCTGAAACGACACCCCTTTGGGCCACATAAGCGGCCGCGTCTGAAACCGATTTGGCGAACAGACTGCGCAGCGCAAGGTAGCCGCCCTCGAGAACTCGGCCCTCTTCGCCGTGGCCTCCGAGAGCGAAAACCTCCAGACAAGCCATTGCTGCGTGCGGGTCGCTGAGGTCCTCGCCCTCGGCGCGCGCGATGTCGGCGATGGCCCGCAACATGATCGTTGTCGAAATCGGCAGTTCAACCGGCAGGCTGACGAGTCCCATCGCGCCGCCGACAGCGCCCGACACCATCGCCAATTGACGATGGCGTGCGCGCATATCGGAGATGGGCCTGCCCCTCAGGCTCGACAAAGCCACGCCAAGCGCCTGTTGCAACGCCCTGCGAGCCGCCAGCGCACTCAATTGTTGAAGCTTTTCGGGCAAAACACGCCCCGCGAAGCCAATCTGCTGACCCACCAGACTGGACAGTCTTTTGGCGAAGCTGGATCTCTCCAGCGCGGCGACTGCGGCTTCGAGCGCGGCGAGATCGGCTTTATTCAGACGGTTGATCGGAACAGGTAACGGATAAGACACGGCGCAGACTCCGGTCGATCAGGCCAATTTTGTGGAAAACATCGGACGAAGCGGGCGCGCTTGCAAGGGGCGTTAAGGCGCCATTCGCAGTTCGAGTCCTAAAAATAGAACGATCTTTAGTCGGCGCGAAGCCCAGGGCGCAGGTCGAGCCCCGCCGCGCAGAGGGCGCCACCGCGAGGCAGAAGGAGCATTACATTGCGTTCTTTTTATACGCATACGCAGACAGGCTTGCTTTTGCGCCTGACTATGCTTCCGGCGGCGGTTGGAGCGTTAGTGGCGGCATTCGCGTGTGGCCTTTGGCTTCCATTGCTTCCGCTTGGAATCCTGCTAGGCGGAATCGGCTGGGTCTTTTCCTCCCTTACCGTCGAGGTGACGGCGGAGAACCTGAGCTGGTATTTTGGTCCTGGGGTTTGGCGGAAGTCTGTCCCACGTCAGGCAATCGCCAGCGCGACTCCGGCCGTCAACAAATGGTGGTGGGGATGGGGCGTCCACCTAACGCCGCGCGGCTGGCTCTATAATGTGGGGGGCCTGGAGGCCGTTGAGGTCAAACTAGACGACGGCACAACCTTTCGCATCGGCTCTGACGAAGCGGCGAAACTGGCCCACGCGCTCCAATAGGGTTGCGCCTGCCGGATCGCACAACCACCGAAGGCTACGCAGAAAATCCAAAGGCGATCCACTCGCGGGCCTTTTTCTTCGCCTCGAGGAGGTCCTGTTCAAACCGCTCCATCGCTTTGTCGAACTCGGCGAGCGTCGTGCAGGGCATTATGACTTCGATTTGGGTGTTAGGGGGAGTGTCGACGACGACTGTCGCCGAACGATGGCGACCATCCTTGATTCTCTTTGCAAACGTGTACGCCATAACTCACGTCTTTCCACTTAACTAACTGTATGACTCTTAGTCTCGCGGCCTGGTTGACGAAACTGCATTCTCCGCAGCCGCGATTTGCTGTTCCCGACAAGATAACAAACCACATGCCAACAAATTGTTTCTGCCCTCCCGCAACTTGCTCATTTCGGCGCAAAGCTAGACGGCAATGACCCTAGGGCGTCGGCTTACTCTATGCGCTGACGGTCGTTTTGCATCGGCTGGCCAAGTAAAGAAAATCGCGGCGTAGCAGACAATAGACTTCACCGCGCGAAGCTTATGTAAATTCCATCAATGGCCTTGCCACCTCTTCTCCATTAATGGATTCGCAGGCGGCAATTGATAGTTCAGATGCGCGCAACGAGGGGCGGGGAATGAAATCTTTTGCACAGGCGATCGAATATGCGCTCGCCGGCGCTGCCGCCGCTGCTGCTCGCGACAAAACGCCATGATGACGCGCCGCATTTTCCTTTTGCTTCTATTGGCGTTTCTTGGAGTGGATTTCGCTGTCGGTCATTTCATAGGGCGATCCGGGACGCCGTCAGGATGGAAGACCGAGCGTTGGCAGGCTGGATTTGGAAGTTGGGGCACAGGCGGTTTTGGTTTGGCGTACGACATCTCGATGCCCAAGGAATACGATTTCGTTCAGAAGTGCGGTCAAGCCTGGGTGGGCCAGGACGACGATGAAGACGACTTCATGATTAAATTGTCTTTCATGTCTGACTCCAAAGAAGGAGACGATGACTTCGACGACTACATGAAATCGGACGCTCAGAGAGCGGCGATAGGATTCGGGAAATCACTGGGCGATATCGAGACCAGAAATGCCATAGAAGTTACTATGGGTGCATTCCGGTTTTCTCGGATCGACCTTGCTATTAAAAATGCGCGTATAGACCAATCTCAAAAAAAATCGTCAAAAATCGAAACCGTGCGCGCGTTTCGCCTCAAAGGCGACAAGCTGCACATCATCGCCAATTTCCGGGATCCCGAATTACTCGCCGTGAATGAACGAATTGTGGGATCGTTGCGTCGAGCGCGAGGATTCGGGCTCGTCGACCTTCTCGTGGGAGCTATCCCAAACCTCCTTGGGTGCTGATTTTGCAGGTGGAGGGCTGAGATACAGCCGCTCTGGCCGGCTTCAGAACATGCACCTTGTTCTTCAGGCATTTCCGGGTTTCCCACAGCTTGCTGGCAGCGTCGAAACAACGGCAGACTAGTGTTTTGCGGTATTTGTAGATGATTTTGGACGCTGCCGCACAGCGATTTGGTGCCCCTGGCCGGAGTCGAACCAGCACTCCTTGCGGAACTCGATTTTGAGTTCGAGCGCGTCTACCAATTCCGCCACAGGGGCGCGGACCGGCTTTAGCCGGCGCGCGGCGCGGATATTAGCTTTGAAAAAGCCGCCGTCAACCCGCCATCAAGTTTCTTTAGGTAAAGCTCCTCTGCGCCCGCCTCTCTATCTTCGGCATCGAGCGGGTGCTATCGGTGGGGCATGTTCAAAAAGCTTTACGACTGGACCATGGCGCTGGCCGCAAGCCCGCACGCGCAACTTGCACTCGGCGTCATCGCCTTTGCGGAGAGCTCGTTCTTTCCTGTTCCGCCGGATGTGATTCTCGTGCCGATGTCGCTCGCCGAGCCAAAGAAAGCGTGGCGATACGCCCTGATTTGCAGCGTCGCTTCGGTGGCGGGCGGGGCCTTGGGCTACGCCATTGGCGCCTTGCTCTACGACACAGTGGGGCAATGGTTGATCCATCTCTATGGCTATGAGTTGAAGATGGACGCCATGCGCGAGTTTTATGCCAAGTGGGGGGCAATCTTCATTCTGGTGAAGGGATTCACGCCCATCCCGTTCAAGCTGGTGACGATCTTCTCGGGCCTTTTCGCCTACAACTTCCCCTTGTTTATCCTGTTGTCCGCGATTACGCGCGGCGGGCGTTTCTTCTTGCTTGCAGCCGCGCTGAACCACTTTGGCGATCCCATTCGGGCAAAGCTTGAGAGTCACTTCGGGCTCTTCATGGGGTCGATGGCGGCCATCGTGGTCGGCGGCTTTGTCGTCGCCGTTAAACTCTTCTGATGTCGCGACTGACTGAATTGGCTCGAGGCAATGCGACGGGCGGGGTCGCCTTGCTCATCCTTTTCGTGGCCTGCGGAACAATCGCGGGGGCATGGACAATCGAGGCGATGGGTTACATTCCCTGCGAACTCTGCCTTCTGGGCCGTAAGCCTTACTATATCGGCATTGCGCTTGCGGCGTTGACGGTTTTTGCCGCCTGGGGGGGCAGGGCGCAACTGGCGCGGTGGGGCCTGCTTTGTCTGGCGCTCACGTTTTCGGCAGGCGGCGCAATCGCCGCCTATCACTCCGGCGTCGAATTCCACCTCTGGCCGGGGCCAACCGAGTGCTCGGGCGCATTGACGGGCGGTACTTTCTCCTGATGACTTCCTGGCCCAGTTGAAACGCGTGAAACCCGTGCGCTGCGATGAGCCGGCGCTGCTGGTTTTCGGTTTCAGCCTTGCAGTCTGGAGCGTCGTCGTATCCCTCGCGCTGGCGACATTGGCGCTTTGGGGCTGGCGGCGTTCGGCGCGGCCTTAAGCCGCGTCCGCGTCGATCTACTCACTTCACATGTTTGATCGCCGGCGGAAACCAGCGACCGTCCAGCGCCTCGGCCTGGGGCGCGTAAAGGCGCATAGTGATGCTTTCACCGCCGGCAGCCGGCGAAGGCAGCCAGTTCGCCTCCTTGTCGGAGCGCCGACATCACCACTGGCTCTTTGGTTAAATCGAGCCACGCGATAGAGTAGGGTGTATCAAAATTCGGACGCACCACGTCATGGAAATCCGCGGGCGGAAACTCGCGCGCATGAGAAAATTCATTGGCGGGGCCCGCGCCGATTCTCTTTCCCGGTTCGACGTTGGTCATGACCTTGCGGGTCACGTCCATCATGACGAGCGGGTAAAAATAAACGTAGGCCTCTTTGCCAATCTCAAAGGCTTCCTGTTCGCTTATTGGTCCAGATGCTCCGAAAGAAGTTCCAATAAAGCTGCAAGCCAGAATTGCGAGGCCGACGGTTATTTTTGCAAATTGCCCGGTCATTTTGGCGCCCTCGTTGCCGCCCGACTGGAAAGCCCGCGTTCCGCTTGTTTATTCTGCGACCATCCTTGCCCGCGCGCGCAGCTTTTCCGTTTCGCTCTTCAACTGCCCGCAGGCCGCCAGAATGTCCCGACCGCGCGGCGTGCGGACCGGGCTGGCGTAGCCGGCGTTGAATACGATGTCGGAGAAGCGCTCGATCGTCTCCCAGTCGGAGCACTCGTAAGGCGCGCCCGGCCAGGGATTGAAAGGAATCAGGTTGATCTTGGCCGGCACGCCTTTGAGTAGCCGCACCAGTTCCCGCGCCGCCGCCGGAGTATCATTGACGCCCTTCAGCATCACATATTCGAAGGTGATGCGGCGCGCATTGGACGCGCCGGGATAATCGCGGCAGGCCTTCAACAGCTCGGCTATCGGATATTTCTTGTTCAAAGGCACCAGCTCGTTGCGCAACTCGTCTCGTA
Organism: uncultured Alphaproteobacteria bacterium; assembly: GCA_963724845.1. GTDB lineage: Bacteria > Pseudomonadota > Alphaproteobacteria > Rhizobiales > Beijerinckiaceae > Methylocystis. The sequence continues at coordinate 194,422 of CAVRWF010000004.1, read as the reverse complement.
CAGCATGGAGCGAGATCGCCAGCATGGGGCCGCATTCCGCGCCGAGACGCTCGATCTGCGGCACGACGCCGGAGGTGGACACGGTGATGCGACGCTTCGAGACCGAGAGCCCGTCGCCATCGGCCATGATCTCGATCGCGGCCTCGACATTTTCGAGATTGTACAGCGGCTCGCCCATGCCCATGAAGACGATGTTCGATACCGCGCGGACGCCCTCGCCTGAAGGCACGAGCCCGTCAGTGGGTCGCTCCAGCCCCGGGAAGTCTCCCAGCCTGCGCCGCGCGACCATCAGCTGTCCGACGATTTCTCGAGCCGTGAGGTTGCGCACAAGCTTTTGCGTGCCGGTATGACAGAAGCTGCAGTTCAATGTGCAGCCGACCTGAGAGGAAACGCAGAGGGTGCCGCGATCGCTCTCGGGGATGTAGACGCATTCGATTTCGGCAGGTTTGTCGGTATCGCTTGTCGGCGCGAGTTGCAGCAGCCATTTGCGCGTTCCGTCTGTGGAGACCTGTTCCTCGACGATTTGGGGTAGATCGAGCGAAAAGGAGGAGTCCAGCCGCTCGCGCATGGCTCTGGAAATATTGAGCATCGAGGCGAAATCGCTGGCCCCTCGAAAATAGATCCAGTGCCAAAGCTGAGAAACGCGCATGCGCAACTCCCGCTCCGGCAGCTCCAGCGTACGCAGGGCCTCCGTCAGCTCGGCGCGGGTCAGACCCCCGAGCGAAGGCTTTTCGGGGGCAGTGAGCAGCGTTGGGCCGGACAGGGCGGAAGTAGGAGACATAGTGACCTCAAGGTTGCGGAGCCGACTTATATCACGCGGACGAGTGGTTCACCCTGCGCGACCACCGCATTTTTTCCAGACCCGGGGCAATTCGACTATAAATCCGTAAACCATCCGAGGACTCTTCAACCCATGCGCGCGGCGCTGCCCAAAATCCTCCTCGCCACCTTCGGCTCGCTTGGCGATCTCCATCCCTTCATCGCGCTGGGGCGGGCTTTGCAACGCGAGGGTTTTGCCATCGTTCTCGCCACCTCTTCCAACTACCGTCAATTGGTCGAGGAGCAAGGACTGGGCTTTGTAGCCGTTGCGCCGGATCTGGATGACCTGATGTCTCGTCTTGGCCTCGATCTGGGCGGACTCGCCAGGCGGATGAGCGAGGATGACGGTTTCCTGTTCCAGCGGATAATTTTTCCCTATTTGCGCACCGCCTATGATCAGCTCCTGGCCGAAAGCGAAGATGTCGCGGGGATTGTGGCGCACAGCCTTGCGTTCTCGGCTCACGCCGTCGCCGAAAAGCGCGGACTGCCTTTGGTGGTGGTCACGCTCTCGCCAATGCTTCTTTATTCGGCCTATGACCCGCCGCTGGGTGCGCGGTCTCCCTTCGTCGCGGAGCCGAAAGGTCGTCTGGCGCTCGTCTACAATCGTGCGCTGCTAGGCCTTCTGGCGCGTCTCGCTGCTCTCTGGGCTATGCCTCTCAGTCAGTTCCGGCGGGGTCTCAGTCTCCCGGTCACAGGACCGTTCGCATTGTTCCGCGGAGCCCCGTTGGGCGTAACGACGATAGCCCTGCACTCAAGCCTCCTCGCTCCGCCGCGCCCGGACCATTCGCCCGCGCTTCTTATCGCCGGGCACAGTTTTCACGACAGCAGCTCACAAATGGAAGAGCGCGAAGCGTCGGCGCTCGACGCCTTTTTGGCGCAAGGCGCCGCGCCACTCGTGTTCACACTGGGCAGCTTTGTTGCGCATGGGCATGAGGAGCATTACCGAGCCTGCATGGAAGCTGCTGGCAGGCTTGGAGCGCGCGCGGTCATTCTCGCTCATGTCGAAGATTTGGCGTTACTGCGGGCGAGCGCGCCGGCGGACGTTCATGTCGCGCCTTACGTGCCGCATTCCCAATTGTTCCCGCGCGCACTTGTTGTGGCGCATCACGGTGGAATTGGCACCAGCGGTCAGGCTCTGCGGGCAGGCAAGCCGCAACTTGTCACGCCGTTCCTGGGCGATCAGGAGGACAATGCCGCGCGTCTTGCGAGGATTGGAGTCGCCCGCGTGGTTCCGGGCCGCGAAATCAGTCCCGACAGGCTCGCAAGGGAGCTTCGCGCCCTGCTGGATACTCCGCTATATGCACAGCGCTCGAAAGAAGTCGGCGTCGTTGTTACGCAGGAGGACGGCGCAGCGGTTGCGGCTGAAAGGATCGCGCAGATCATCCGAAATAAATGAGGCTCAGCTTTCGCCGCGGCCCGCCTTCAGCGCATCCGCCAGCCGCATTTGTGCAGAGCCGGGCTTGAGCGGCTTTTGTTGGCTTTCATGCGGCGCCCAGCCCGAGAGCCAAACGATTTCGAAGCTTGCGCGCACCCGCCCGTCGGGGTCGGAAAATTTCTCCGCATATATTTGCGCGGCGCGCAAAAACACCGACCGGCGCAAGGGGCGGCGCGAGCGAGCCATAAGCGCATTGGCGGCGCCCATGGATCGCAGCTCGTTGCACAGGGCGAACATCGAGTTGTAACGCAATGTGAAGACGTCGGCGTCGGTCACGGGCAACGCGAAGCCGGCGCGCTGCAGAAGGGACCCAAGATCGCGTACCTCGACGAAGGGCGATACGCGAGGACTGGCGCCGCTCAGGATTTCCGATTCCGCCTGCGCCAGAGCAGTGCGCAACTCGATCAGGCTGGAGCCGCCGGCCATGCAGGCGAGGAACAGTCCATCCGGCGCCAGACATCGGCGAACCTGCGCGAAAACGCCAGGCAGATCATTGACCCAATGCAGCGCCAAGCCCGACATGATCAGATCAAAGGATTCTGGCGCGAAGGGCAGGGCTTCTTCGTCGGCGACGACGCGCGCGTCATTTTCGCCCGGCCAGAAAACCGTCGCAGCGCGCAGCGGCGGAGGACGTCCGCTTGTGGCCAAAGCTTTGGCGAAATGCGGCGTCGGCGTAGCCAGATCGAGCGCGCGCGGAAACTCCCTGCGGATCGCAAACAGGCGGTCTTGCAAGTCATCGGCGGCGCGCTGCATCAGAAAATCCGGCGCGTTACGACCGATTGCACGTAGAAGGCGCGTGCGCGTCAGAACTCTGTCAAAGATGAGGGGAGGGGTCTGAGTCATCCTTGATATTTTCTAGCGCCCCTGTTTCTTTCCGCCACTTTCCGCCTCCTCGTTGGGGAAATACGCTCCGGCCTTACCCAGTAGCTGACACTTACTATTCGTCCAAAAGAATGTGTAGGCCACGCAAGCTTCTTCTTGCCGGCAAATCTCCTGGCAATCTTCAGGCTGCTCGACAATCAACGTCTTGAAACCAGCGCCAGGGAACGCCCTGCCATGGTATTGCTCCATGGTCACGCGGGACGCGACCTTTTTTGGAGCCGGCTCACCCTCTATTACCCCCGAAACCGCTCGGGGCTCCAACCGCAAAAGCCCGACGCTTGATTTTGGAAAACAGTAATGATTCCATTTGTCGTAACTATAGGCGCGGCAGGCAGGATTTTTTCTGCAGGTGCTGGCGCAATCCTGAGCGCTGGCGCTTGAAATCTTCTCGATGTCACCTCCTTGCAGATCTCCACTGTCGAAGACGCTGAACTTGGCGTTTTGACGCTTCTGCTCCAACGAGACTGCGGGCGTCGCGGGCGTTGGCTCGGTTGTCTTTGCGGCGGGAGCTGGCGTCGTGTGTTGGAGAGTGTCGAGCTGCGCATTGGCGGCGTTCAACGCCGCCTGCAATTTGCCGGCGTTTTCGCGCAAGGCCCTGAGCGCGTCGTTTTTTTCGTTGAGTTCGGCGTCCTTTTGCTTCAGCCGCGCGGCGAGGTCGTCCCGTGCGATCGCAAGTTCGCCGCCAGCTTTCTGCAACTCGGCTTTGCTCTGATCCAGTTCCTGTCTTGTTTGCCGATCAGTGTCAGGCCCGGCGCCGCCGGAACCGGCGATGGTCCGGTACCCAACGCCCCCGGCGAGAAGCGACGCAAGACACGCAAGGATGATCCAGGGCCGGCCGGTCACAGTTGCCGGCGGCTGTTTCCCAATTTCGGGAGACTTTGACGCCTCCTTGGGCGTCGCCTTACGTTCTTCGATTGCGCTGTGCGCCTCTTGTAGCGCTGCGTCACGCGCTTCGAGGGCGACTTGCTTCTCTTTCAACGCCGTGTCTCGCTCCAGTGCGAGGCGCTGAACAGCTTCCTTACTTAGCCATTCTTCTGGCGAGGAAAGCGCGTGAGCGATGCTCGGACGCGTGTCATAGGAAGCGGTCTTAAGGTCGGCGATCCACCTCTCGAATTCGGTGGAGCACTGCATCAGCACGCTGTTTTTTGATTGCTCCATGAGCGCCGACGCATCGGAGAGAGCCTTGCGTGCGGAAGCCATTTCAATTTCAAAACGGTTCCGCTCTTTTTTCTCAAGCTCGTTGCGGAGCACATCGGCGTAGGGATCTTCAGGAAATCTCTGCGTCCAGGCCAAACGCTCACGCTCGTCCGCGGCCCCCACTGCGTCCAGCAGGGAAGGAAGCCCGGGCCGTCCAAGCAAGCCGGAGAACCGGTTCACAAGCTCTCGCCATCCAGCGTAGTCCGATCCGCCTGTCCACCCCGAGAGGTTCTCTGCCTGGTGAGACTGAAACTGCGCTGGCGCGTTGCATTCTTCAAGCAAGCAATGCACGAATTTTTCTTGCGCCTGCGCAACGGATGCTTCGCCGTTCACCCGCACGGAGTGAATGGAACCCTTGCTCCAGCACACAAGAACAACTTTGGCTTCTCGAAGCCGTCGTCCGATCTCCTCATCCCAATGCTCGCCCGAGTTGAAGGGGCCTTCGGTCCATGCAGCGACACCAAGAGATCTCAGTCCTTCCACGATCGGAGCGATCCGCTCTTTGTCTTCGCGCACGTAGCTTATGAACACCTCTGACACGTCGGCTCCTCGCGACTATGGGCTTGGGATCGGGGACTGTTGACCGTTTTTGATGACCTGACTTTGGGAGTCGCGGTGATCCGTCGACTCCCCTCGCCCAGATCGATGTTTCGGCCAAGAGGACGGCAGGGACTCGCTGAAAAGCAAGCAGCAGAATATCGAAGCTTTCGCGGCTGTGGCTGAACCACAACAAATAAGGAAATCTTAGGGATATCCACTAACCGAAAGTCTAAGAAGCTTTAGACAAAAATGCGGCGAAAGATAGAATGAATCTTGTCATGTTCTATTTGGCCTATCGGGGGCCAAGCGTAAGGGTGAAGCCCATGGGCCGTTCTTTCTTTGCTGGGCGCAGTGTCAGCGCGCGCGTTTTAAATGTACTGGCCGCCGGCGCCGTTGTTTTATGTGGCGCCATAGCTGCGCCGCAGGAGGCGGCGGCGCGTAACATGGTTTCCTTTTCTCCTTCGGTGCGGGCGGGAACGATTGTTATCAGCGCACGCCAACGGAAGCTGTTTTTAGTTGTGGGGCAGGGCGTCGCGATCAGCTATCCGGTGGCTGTGCCAAAATCTGGCAAGGAATGGTCGGGCTACGCAGCGATCGAAGGCAAATATGTCAATCCTGACTGGGCGCCGCCGCCGATCGTCAAGCACGATCACCCGGAGCTCCCGAATTTCATTAGAGGCGGTTCGCCGCACAATCCGATGGGCGTTCGGGCGCTGACCCTCGATCGTTTCCAGGTCGCCATTCACGGCACCACGCACAAGATGCGTTCCTCCATAGGCACGGCTGCGTCTTATGGTTGCATAAGAATGCTCAATGAGGACGTTGCTGATTTATATGACCGCGTCAGCGTCGGCTCACCGGTGATCATGCAGCCGTGAATGCAGTTTGGCGGGCAACGCATCAGAACATACGCGCGGCTCGGAACCCGGGCCGCGTTTCCGTCTTCTGCGTTCACAATTTGCATTCGCACTCCATCCAGACCTACCCAATTCGCGACGAATAGCTTTTTCGAGCGGCAACTCTCCGCCCGCGCGGCCAATTCCTTGGTTATCCAAAGCTTTTACGTATAGTTCGGCACGCAAACTGTGGAATGAGGACGTGCGACTCTAGACCCCGGCGAACGAATCTTTCACTGTCCGGGCGATCGAAGGATGTCGCGCGGCCAAGCGAGCCGGTGCGGAAATTGGCCCGGATTCAATCGGATCGGTTATAGTCAGCGAGTAACGATTCGATCCGGGCTGCTTATGGTTGTTGTGCCTTGGCGCCTCGCGTCGCAACGCCGCTTTATGTCCACCGCCGCGTGTTGGGGCGTCCACCAAAGGTTAGCTCATGCTGATCGTATCGGAAAAAGAGAAAGATCGGGCGGAACATCCGGTCGACGTGGTCGAGCAGCTTGCCGCCACGAACGACTGGTCTTTCGACCGCGACGATGAAGATGAAATCTCCATATCAGTGGCGGGAAGCTGGACGGACTACCACGTCGCCTTCACATGGCTTGCCGATTTGGAAACTCTGCATGTCAGTTGCGCATTCGATCTGAAGGTGCCGGACCGCCGGCGCTCCGAAATCGCAGCGCTCATAGCGACAATCAACGAACAGCTCTGGGTAGGCCATTTTGATTTGTGGCCGAAGGAGGCTGTGGTGATGCACCGGCACGGATTGTTGCTGGTTGGCGGCGCGCAACCTTCTGGCCAGCAATGTGCGGCGCTACTCGACAACGCTCTCACCACCTGCGAGCGCTATTATCAAGCGTTTCAATTCGTGCTTTGGGCCGGCAAGAACGCTAAAGATGCGCTGGAGTCCGCAACTTTCGAGACCAAGGGCGAGGCGTGAACCTGCTACCATCAGTCGACCTCTCCGCCGTGTCCGTGGCGTTTGTCGGCGCCGGAAAAATGGGCTCTGCCTTGCTCGCCGGACTGCGCGGCGTCGAAAAACAGGGGAAGGTCTTCGTAATAGAGCCGAACCCGACGCCCGAAGTGGCGATCATTTGTCACGAGAAGGGATTCGAGCTGGCGACCGCGGTCACGGCGGATGCAGCTCCGGTCGACGTGCTGCTTCTTGCGATCAAGCCGCAGATGCTGGACGCCGTCGCTCCCACTCTGAAGCCGCTGCTCGGGCCGGACACGCTTGTCGTGTCCATTCTGGCTGGCAAGCGCATATTGGACCTTTCATCGCGATTGCCCGCCCGAGCTTTCGTGCGCGCCATGCCCAATACGCCTGCCGCAATCGGGCGAGGCGTTTCTGGCGCTTATGCCGCCAAACAGACTTCGCAAACGCAACGGGCGCTTGCTGAGGCCCTGCTTTCAGCGGCCGGAACTGTCGAATGGGTTGAGAGCGAGGAGCAGATCGACGCCGTTACGGCCGTCTCCGGCTCCGGTCCCGCTTACGTGTTTTATCTCGCGGAATGTCTGGCTGCGTCCGGAGTTGCGGCGGGTCTGCCGGAAGATCTGTCAATGCGACTGGCGCGCGCCACGGTTTCGGGGGCGGGGGAGCTGATGCATCGCGCGGCGGAGACTTCCCCCGCCACGCTGCGCGAAAACGTGACCTCGCCTGGTGGAACCACAGCGGCGGCGCTGGACGTCCTGATGGCGAAGGACGGACTCAAACCTCTGCTGGAACGCGCCGTAGCGTCGGCGCGGCGCCGCGCCGACGAGCTATCCGGCTGATCCGGGCGTATAGAGCGTTCCCCGCCAGGTTCAATTTCCGCGGGAATAGTTGGACGATGGCCTTTGCGGGCCTATTTACCTTCGCAAAGTGGTATGAACGACCGGAAAGCGCCCGTAAGCGTAAAATTTCAGGAGATTAGACATGACAAGCGGTCACGGGAATGTTTCGGGCGCAGGCGCTAATAACGCTTCCGCGAAACCGGCAGCAAATTCGCGCGACGCGATTGTGGATGCATTGCTGCGGCTTGCCGCCCGTCGTGGCTTCGACGAAACGTCCATAACCGATATTGCCCGTGAAGCGGCGGTGTCTCTGGCGGATTTTCGCGATGCATTCCCTTCCAAAGGCGCCGTTCTTGGGGCATTTTTGCGCCGAATAGATCGAAAAGTGCTCGACAATCTGTCTCATGCCTATGACGATGAGCCCTCGCGTGAAAGACTGTATCACGTGCTCGCGCATCGTCTTGATGCGCTCGAGCCGTACAGAGACGCCGTGGTCAGCATTTCAGACTGGGCGGCGAAGGACCCACTCGCGGCGAGCGCTTTAAACCGGGAAATTGTCAATTCCATGCGCTTCATGTTGGAGGCGGCTGATATCGACAGTGACGGCCCCGTCGGCGCGCTCAAGCTTCAGGGATTGGCGCACGCCTGGAAGCGGGTGCTGGAGGCCTGGAGAGAGGATCGCGTAGGTGAACATGCAAGAGCGCTCACCGCTCTCGATCGGGAATTAAGCCGCGGAGAGAAATTCGTTGATCGCGCCGAAGATCTGGTGCGTGTGACGGAGCCCTTCGTTTCGCTGGCGCAGCGCCTGTTCGATGGCATGCGTAAGCGTTCGGGCCGCCCCCATCCCCACCATGAAGTCGATGACGATTACGGACATAAGCATCACAGCGCATGAGCTGCGCACTGAATGGATTTAGGGTTTGAATGTCGGATGCCGTACGAGGTCTCCGACCTTCAGTCCGATTTCCTGAGCCGCGCCGCCATTGAGTTCAATGACGGCATAAGCGGGAGGCCCCGAGGGGATAATGGTTTCCGAAAATGGAACTGCGTTGCGCTGCACTGCGGTGACGCGACCGTTGCGTGCGACGAAAACCATGTCCAACGGGATGTAAGTATTCTTCATCCACATCGCGACAGTCTGTTCAATGTGAAAGTCGAACAGCATGCCTTGGTCGCGAGGCATGGAACGACGATTCATTAGTCCGCGCTCGCGTTCCCCCATGGTTCGCGCCACTTCCACCTGAAATTGGTGCGTGCCGGTCGAGGTGACGATTTCAAGCGGCTCCAGAGCGGGCTCTACTGCCTGCGCCGGCAGCGTCAAAGCAAACATCACTGTCGCACAAAGCCCAAATATCACATGTCGCAAGCTCATAAATCGATGCGTCGCTTGGCTCATGGTTGAAGGCCCGCGTTAGAAAGCAGGCGCTAGAGGTCAAGGCGCCTGAAAATCGGCATTAATGCGAGGACGGCGCCTTGGTTTCAAGCGGACGAACCTCAGCAGCCATAAGTCCCTTTGGTCCATCGCCATAGCGCACCAGTACGCTGTCACCCGGCTTCAACTCGGCGAGTCCGAACCTCCGGACAGTCTCCATGTGGAGAAAAATATCTTCAGTGCCTTCGCCGCGAGTCAGAAAGCCAAATCCTTTGACGCGGTTGAACCACTTAACAATGGCTATTTCATAGCCGCCGGTAGGGGTCACTTGCGTATGAGTGCGTCCCGCCGAGGATTGGGATGGATGCACTGCCGTCAACTCGTCCATCGCGACAATGCGAAAGACTTGCATGCCTTTTATGCGTCGATGCGCTTCGCAGACGACGCGTGCGCCTTCCTGGGCAGTTTGGAAGCCGCAGCGTCGAAGCGTCGTGACATGCAATAGAATGTCCGCCGAGCCGTCATCCGGGACAATAAATCCATATCCCTTCGCGACATCGAACCACTTGATCGAGCCGCCAATTTCAACGAGATCGAGTCCGGCTTCCTCACCTTCCGCGCTTGCAGCCGGCAACCCAAACTCGTCCTGAAAATCAGATTTTACTCCCAACTGACCAACCCCCCTGCTGATCCAGCGCAAGACGCGACTTTCAAACAAACGCCGCGTCTCGACCGAATCGGCCCCGCTGCGGTAAATCACTGGCACTAAACATATCATTCACGGCGGCTAGTCCAACTTAGTTTTTTAACCATCTGCGCTTTGTTGTGGACAGAATGGACGCATCTTTTTTCGCTTGGGGCAAATAGATGCGCAAACGCGATTTTTTCCGCGCCCCTTGCTTCAGATCAATAACCGCGCCGCTGTGCGGGGCGACGGGACCTACTCGACCCGGCGGCGTTGATACTATAAAATGCATTTCAAACAATCTTGGGTAAGAGTTGCGCTTGGCCTCCGTCATTAGGGCGGAACGGTCAGATAATTCGCGCATCCTAACTATTCAGGATGCCGAAGCTCGGTCGACTATTGTGATACGCCGGGCGCCCTGGTTCAGGATAAAATTGGAGCCCATTAAATGAATGTTCCGCCGAACGCCGAGTCGCCTATGGACATTGTGGGGCTCGCCGCTGCTCGCGAGAACGAGCGGTATTCGCTGCACTCGCAACATCTCAATGAGATGTGGGTGCGCGTATTGAAAACAATTGGCTACGATGTTGGCTTCAACCGAGGCGTCGGCGCTTATCTCTACGATCGTACGGGCGACCGTTATCTCGATCTACTTAGCGGTTGGGGCGTCTTTGCCTTGGGCCGCAACCACCCGAAGGTGCGCGACGCACTGATTGGCGTCCTGAATGGGGAACTGCCTAATCTCGTTCAACTCGACGTGTCGGTTCTCGCGGGCGTGCTTGCGGAACGGCTGCTCAAACACACCCCCTGGCTCGACAAGGTTTTCTTCGCGAATTCGGGCACCGAAGCCGTGGAAGCAGCGATGAAATTCGCGCGGGCGGCAACCGGACGTTCGGGCGTCGTCCATTGCGCGCATTCTTTTCACGGCCTTTCCTATGGGTCGTTGTCAATAAATGGCGACGCGATCTTCAAGAAGGGCTTTGGACCAATGGTTCCGGAGGCCCGCGAGATCGCGTTCGATGATCTTCCCGCGTTGGAAGAGGCGCTGAAGAACCGCGATGTCGCCGCTTTTTTTGTGGAGCCGATCCAGGGCAAGGGCGTCAACATACCCCAGGACGATTATTTGCGTGGCGTCGCCGATCTGTGCCGCAAATATGGAACTCTGTTCATCGCCGACGAAATCCAGACGGGCGTCGGCCGCACTGGCGCGTTTCTCGCGATTGACCACTATGGCGTAGAACCCGACATGGTGGTGCTGGCGAAGGCGCTGTCCGGCGGACATGTGCCGGTTGGCGCAGTGCTGACACGCAAATGGGTGTTCGACAAGGTATTCGACCGCATGGATCGGGCGGTGGTGCATGGCTCGACTTTTTCCAAGAACGATATGGCCATGGCGGCGGGCATTGCGACCCTGGAAGTTCTTGAGCAGGAAAAGGTGATCGAAAATGCGGCCGCGCAAGGGAGGCGCCTACTTGGATCCTTCAAGAAAATGGCGTCGGAGTTTGAACTCATCGCAGATGTGCGTGGGAAGGGGCTGATGATCGGCGTGGAATTCGGACCTCCCAAGTCGCTGAAGCTCAAAGCCGCGTGGAACCTTTTGGAGACCGTGAATTCAGGTCTGTTCTGTCAGCTCATCAGCATTCCCTTGTTCCGGGATCACAAGGTTCTGACCCAAGTCGCCGGGCACGGCAATCATACGATCAAGCTGCTCCCGCCGCTGACTATCAGCGACGCCGATTGCGACTGGATCGAAATCTTCTTTCGCCGCCGTCATTGCGGACGCGCATCGGGCGCCTTCGGCAGTCTGGTCGCTCGGCAAGACGCTCGCCGAGCACGCTATCAAGGCCCGGCTAGGCGGCTGAGCGCGCGAGCCTTCCATTCCTTATGTTGCAGCAACGCCTCCTGAGCGAGTGAAACGGTCTTAACGGACCATTAATTGCCCCCTGTCGTCGAGACGCCCGTCAGGCGTCCCGAAAAAAAGCGATTCCTCCCGTATGCGCGGGGATTCGCCCCGATACGACACGAAAGGGCAAGAAAATGCGTTTCAATTCGAAACTTCGAGGCGTCTGCCTGGCCGGCGTGGCTATGGCGGCGGCGCTCGGCGCAGGAGAAGCGCTGGCGGGTGGACGCGGTGGCGGCGGCGGTGGCGGCCACTATGGTGGAGGCGGTCACATCAACGTCGGTAGCCAAGCGTTTCACGGCGTTGGCGGGCAGGGTTATGGTGGCGGCGGTGGCCATTGGGCTGGCGGTAGCAGCTTCGGCGCCGGACTGGGCCAGCACTGGGCTCCTGGCGGACAACGTGGCTACGGCGGCGGCTATGGCGGTTACGGCGGCTACGGTCATGGGGGCGGCTACGGTCATGGGGGCGGCTATGGCGTCTATGGCGGCTATCGCCACGGGAACCGCGGCTACGGTGTACGGCGGTTATGGCGAAGGAGGCTATTGGGGCGGCTATTATGGCGGCGGCGGCGTGTATTACGGCGACTCGGGCTATTATGGCGATTACGCCTCCGGCGTTCCTGCGGCCTATTCAGCCGTGAACACTTACGCTCCAAGCTATTATCCCGCCGCGCCTTACGGCTACGGTCAGACCTATGAGCAAACCTATCAGGTCCCGACCACGGTTTATCAGCCGACAGTCCGAACGACTTACGAGCCCGTGACGACGTATCGCGCCTACCAGCACATCCAATATTTGCCCACGACGCAGTATCGCACCGTGCATAAGCGTTGCCATTGCAGCACGGCGTACTGAAGCGCGGCCGATCGACACAAGGCGCCCCGGTCCACAACCGGGGCGTTTTTTTTGGGCTAGCAGCCGGGTTTGTTCACGGCTGACGCGCCCGTCGGCTGGTTGCGAGTAATACCGCGGCATGGAGCGAACAAAAAAACAGCATGGCGGATCACGCCGCCATGCTTGAAAAGTTCGCTATCGAAACGGGAGCGCATAGCGACTGCGCTTGTCGTAGGTTGCGCCCGTTACTGTGTTAGACGCGCCAGTTGCACTGCCTCGAAAAACAGGTTTTGAATTCCAGTTGCGATCTCAGCTGGAGAGCTTGCGTAAGTATAAAAGCCCGGCGAAGCGCACCTCTGCATTGCGGTGGACAGATTGGGCTGGGCGTCGTTGGCCTTGAACTCCTGACTATTCGCGAAAGTCTTTGGATTGACGAAAGGAGTGTAGGGAATTTGCAGCACCGCCACGGTGACCCCCCGGCTTTTCAGATTGCTGCATAGAGTCTGGTCCATTGCGCGAATTGATACAGTTTCTCCGGGGGGCGTCGGATAAGGCGTGACGCCAGGCCACTGGCTCGTCGCGGTGACGTACCACTGGCTGTCCTCCATCCCGTCCGACACAAAGAAGACGAAGGGTTGCGGGGAAGCCTGCGTTGAGCCGTCCCCAACTGTGACGATCTTGGTGTTTATATCAGCGAAGATATTTTCAATATGCGTGCCGCCCGCGCCCATCGGATGTGTATCGGGCGGCGAGTTCGAAGTGACCCTGTAATTGGGGTTCAGCGAAGAAGCGAACACGCTGTCGTTGCCGGAGTCGAGAAGCTTGCCGAAGTCCGTAGAACCTGTCGCCGGATTGTAATCAATCGCGCTGGCGACCGAATAGGCGTCTCCGGCGAGGTCCGAAGTGAGATCGACAAAGGTGTTTGCGTGCTCGATGAAAGGATAGACGCCGACCCGATACTGGTTGGGAAGAGTTTGCGTCTGCTGGGCCTTGGTCATGAGCGCCGCCACGCCGGCGCCAACTGCGTCCACCCGCAGCTGAATGTTATGGGCGCGCGCGGCGGTGTAGCCCTGCGACCCCGGGAAATGGCAAGCGAAACGGCATCCTGTCGGATAGTTGCCGCGATCGTCGGGATTGACGGCTGCGAGTGCGACTTCGCCCGCTGGGGTGGAGGGCAGACCCATCGAGCCAGACACGTCAAGCAGCAGATAGAAATCCAGATATTTTGGCATTGTCAGCGAGGCGGACGACGTCCCCTGAAACGCCATACTGTTAAAGCCGGCGATCCTGCCAAAATTGGTTGGAACGGCTGCGGTATAGGAAGCGGTCGCTGATATGGTGCGTCCAACCACAGTCACCGCCACGGATGGCTCGCCCGTGAGGTTCGATCCATTTCTGCCGGCCTGAGCCAGGAACGATTTTTGTCCCTGCGCCACGCCATCGACGATCGCTTGCGCGCTGGCGTTTGGGTTACTGGCGGAAAGTGAGATCATGGTCGCCTCCGCAGCCTTGATCGCGGCGAGAGCGGCCGTGTCGGCTGCGGAATTCAGTCGCGTCTTGGCGCTTTGGCCCAACGCGTAGTCGGCGGCGACGCCCGACGCGAGCATGATCGGAATGATCGCCAGCCCCATGATGGTCGCCACGGACCCTTTTTCGTCCGCGATCCATGATTTGCAGTTTTTGTTGGAAATGTTTCGCATGATCAAAATCCTGGACAGGTGGTGACTAGGGAGTCGCCCCCGGCGACCGAATATTTCAGATAAGCGTTTCCAGGAGTGTAACGGGGTTGCATGTAAGCTGATCGTTTGATGGTGACCGCGGGCATGAAGCTGGCTGCGAACAGCGGCGTGTAATTGAAAGCAAGATCAACAGAGATCACCGGCACAGGCCCGAACGCATCGCTCGCCAGGGTTGCGGGCGATGGAGCCTGCGTATCCGCTACCGGTTGCAACAGCGTGTTGCAGGGGCGCGCAATGATGTTGGAGCCACTGCTCCACGCGACCTGTGCGTTGTATGCGCAGGCAGTAGTGCAGTTGGGGTCGACCTTGCTGAAAACGATGCTGCTCATAGAAATGGCGATGTCGTTGCTCCAGGAGATGCCCTTACGCACGCTGTCAGCGAGTACGGCCGGGAACAGAACCATCGTCGAGTCTTTTGCAAAGGTGACATCGACTGGCGTGATGATGCCGCTCTGCAACTGTGTCAGCATCTCGGCTATCGAACTGGCGGTAAGCTCCAGTTTGCGCGTCATCGCCAAATAGCGATCGAGCTCAAAGAAACCGAGAAGAGCCATCAGGAGAAACGGCAAAGCCATCGAGAATTCGACTGCGGCCAGACCGCCCTTGCAGGTTTTGAATTTAACAAGCGACTTCAACATGTTCAGCACTCCACGGACACGTCAGTTGATCGAGAAGGGCTCGTTTTTGAAAGTAACAGTCGATTGCAGCAGTCGTGACCGGCGGCCCTGGTAGATCATGACGTCAGGCGTCAGATAACTGGTCGCGAGCAGCGGCAGTGGATAGACGACATCGACGACGACGTAGCTGGCGCCGATCCCGACGTTGTATCCATTCAGATTGTTGTCGAGCGCAGGAGTAACGAGTCCGGTCCCCGACGCATTCACGAATTGCAAATAGGGAGAGGGGACGCCCGTGCTCGTAGGTTCCGCAAACACCTGGACGTTCACGAACACATTGTTGCAGTTCATCGTCGAGGGCAACTTGGGGCACAGGATCTGATCGCGAAACTGCTGCGCGGTCAAAGGTTGACCATTCGACTGGGTGTTTTGCACCGCGCCAGTCATGATGAGACGCGCCGTGGATTGGATCGCGGCGTCCATCCGGGACTGGGTGAAATTGCCATACCCGATTTCGATGACGCCGATGATCATGAAAAAGAGCGGCAGAGCGATCATTGCGAACTCGACGACCGTCGAACCGCTCTTGTCGGCGATAAAATGACGAAGGGCGCATGTTGCGCCGTTTGACGCTGAACCGCGTCGGAGGAGATTTGTTAATTTTGCTTTCATCGTCAGCCTCGAAGAGAGCGCCTAAGTTGTCTCGAAATGGCGCGTCTTGAGGCGTGAGGATGTTCATCTTTCCTTAATGAATCCTTCCACGAAAATTCTAAATCGCTGGCAATTTGCGGATAAATTCGCCGCATCGATGGTTACGGTTAAATTAACCACGGCTGAACGGACTTGAATTTTAGCCCGCAAAAACCGGACGCGAGAGAGGAGGCCTCGCAAATTCAGAAGGATAGCGTATGGCTGGAGAGGCGAGCGTCCGCTGCATTGAAGTGCGACGCGCAAGAAATGCGTTGACGCCTTCAGGCGGGTTTTAGGTAAATTCGGTGAAACGCGTTGCGGAAGTGCTCGCTATTCACAGAGCGAGCGCCGCGATCGACGAGGATTGTGCGATCAATCGCAATGGCAGGATTTGCGCGGGCAGTATTAATTTATAGCAAAACTTCCTTGGAATAGTCTTCGATTAGCTGGCGGGAAATCGCGCCCGGCGTGAATTTGTACGGGCCGGCTTCGGCCACAGGCGTCACTTCGGCCCCCGTGCCGCATATGAAGCACTCCTCCATGGTCGTCAGTTCGTCGGGCATGATGCGCCTCTCGATCACCGTCAGGCCGCGCCGCTTGGCGAGATCGATCACCGTGCGCCGCGTGATCCCATCAAGAAAACAATCAGCGATGGGCGTGTGCAGCGCGCCGTCTTTCACAAAGAAGACATTGGCGCCGGTGCACTCGGCTATGCGACCCTGCCAATCGAACATCAGAGCGTCGGCATAACCGCGTCTCTCCGCCCGATGTTTGGAGATCGTGCAAATCATGTAAAGCCCGGCGGCCTTCGCCATTGAAGGCGCCGTGGCGGGGTCTGGGCGGCGATATTCGGCGATATCGAGGCGGATGCCCTTCATCTTGGTTTCGACGTCGAACATGCTCGGCCAGTCCCAGACCGCGATCGCGACGTTGATTGTGGAGTTTTGGGCCGCGACGGCCATCATCTCGCTACCGCGCCACGCGACAGGTCTGACATAGCAATTCAGCATGCCATTAGCCTTGACCGTCGCATCCTTGGCTGCGTCGAGCTCCTCGACGCTGTAAGGAATTTCAAAGTCGAGAATTTGCGCTGAGCGTCGGAAGCGCTCTGAGTGCTCCCGCGACTTGAAAATGACGCCGCCGTACGCCCGCTCGCCCTCGAAGACGCTGGAGGCGTAATGCAGGCCATGAGAAAGAACGTGAAGCTTTGCCTCCCGCCAGGGAACGAGCGTCCCATTGTACCAGATGAAGCCATCGCGCTGATCGAAGGGCGGCATCGACATGACAGTCTCCGGGGGAAGCCAGCGGCGGCCAAGATCGGCGCGGCGCAATGCGCCAATCCACTAGCTATCGCCTGGAAATATGTCAATATAGCTGACATAAACTCGCTGCAAAGGGATGGCGCAGCGGAAAGTCCGGAGGGGTAGGGGCGACCGGTGTTTCGGCGCCTTTTGTGAGGAGAACGATCCTGTCGGCGCAAGCAAAAGCGAAACCTGGCCAGCCTAAAGCGCCCCAATTCGTTCCCATAAAGCAGATGCGCCAGCCTGAGGACCTCTCGCCGGGCAGGGAAGCTGCGATTTTTGATATGATGGAACTGTTTTTCTTCGCCTATCGGGACTTTGTGAAGGATGCCGACCGGCTACTGGAAAATTTCGACTTTGGGCGAGCGCATCACCGCGTGCTCCATTTCGTAAATCGCCGTCCCGGTCTAGCTATCGCCGCACTGCTGGACATCCTCAAAATCACGAAGCAGAGCCTCAATCGGGTGCTGAAGCCTTTGCTGGAAGGCGGCTTTATCGAAGCGCGCTCGGGGGCCGTCGACCGGCGTCAGCGGCTGCTGTTCCCCAGCGCCAAGGGCGCGGCGCTTGCGCATGATCTGGCGCGTCTGCAATCGGCCCGTTTCGTGCGCGTTCTTGACGGTTTGACCCCGGACGAGCGCCGAGCCGCGACGCAGTTTCTGCTGGCGATGATCGACGAAGATGACCGTCCGGGCGTCCGGGCGCACCTTGCGGCGGGGGATGCAGCGGAGGCTCCTCGCGCGCGCGGGCTGCTCAGGCGAGCGGAGACAAATTGATGACTGGGGAGGTCCTCGACCATGTTGGCGCGCCCCATATTCTTGTGGTTGACGATGACAGGCGGATTCGTAGCCTGCTGTCTCGTTTTCTGGTCAGTGAAGGCTATCTGGTCAGCGCTGTGGCGAGCGCTGCAGAGGCTATGACGCGTCTTCGCGTATTTCTTTTCGACCTTATCGTGCTCGACGTGATGATGCCGGGCGAAACCGGGTTGCAATTCGCGGCGCGTCTTCGGGCCGGCGATGCGCCTATGCGCTCGGCCCCGATCCTTATGCTGACTGCCCTGTCGGAGACAAGCAACCGCGTCGAGGGGCTGGAGGCGGGGGTTGACGATTATCTCGGCAAACCTTTCGAGCCGCGCGAATTGGCGTTGCGCATCGCCAGCATTCTGCGGCGGACCCGGACGGCGTTCAAGTAGTCCCGCTGCGCCGGCGTTAAGGCGATTTGGCGATTTTTGCTTTGAACCGGAAAATGGCGTTCTGCGGCAAGGCGAACGGCTGATACATTTGACGACGCGCGAGCGCGATATTTTGAGCATATTGGCGGCCGGAGGAGTGGTCTCCCGGCGAACTCTCGCCTTGCGAGGGACCGGCGGCGAACCCGAGCCCAGCGAGCGCAGCGTTGACGTAGAGATCGCGCGCCTGCGGCGTAAAATCGACGGCGCCTCGCACTGCCTCCAAACGGTGCGCGGGCAAGGTTATCGCCTGATTGCGGAAAATGTGAAACAGATCGCAACGGAAGAGCGGGCATCGCGATGAGCATTGGATTTCTTGACGCATTCTCCGCGTTGCGCCGATTGTGGCGCGGCTTTGCCGGATGGTTGCACCAGCGCATGCCCAAGGGGCTCTACGCCCGGGCGCTGCTGATCGTGATCTTGCCGATCGTGCTGCTGCAATCGGCCGTCGCATACGTGTACATGGAGCGCCACTGGGAGGCGATCACGGATCGTCTGTCGGCTGCAGTCGCGCGCGATGTCGCCGCGGTCGCGGATATTTACACCAGCTTCCCGCAGGACAAGAGCCACGAAATTCTATCTCGCATCGCCATCCTGGACCTGAATATGCAAGTGGCGGTGCTCGACAAGCAGTCCTTGCCTGCCCCCGCGCCAAAGCCATTTTTTTCTTTGCTGGACCACACGCTCACGCGCGAACTCAAAAGCCGACTGAAATATCCATTTTGGATCGACACCACGGAGCGCGGCAATGTTGTCGAGATCCGGGTGGCCCTCGACAACGCGACCTTGCAGGTTCTCACCTCGCGGACACAGGCCTACGCTTCCAACTCCCATATCTTCTTCATCTGGACCACCGTCGCCTCAGTCGTGATCATCGCAATAGCAACCTCCTTCCTGCGCAACCAGATTCGGCCAATCCTGCGGTTGGCGAGGGCGGCCGAGGAGTTTGGCAAGGGACGCGACGTCGCTTTCAGCCCAAGAGGAGCCCGCGAGGTGCGTCAGGCCGGCGCCGCCTTCGTCGAAATGAAGCGCCGGGTCGAACGCGCCATAGAACAGCGCACCACGATGCTAAACGGGGTCAGCCATGATCTTCGCACCATTATCACGCGCTTCAAATTGTCTTTGGCTTTGATGGGGCAGAGCAATGAAGCGGTGGAGATGCGCAAGGATGTGGACGAGATGGAGCGCATGGTCGAAGCCTATCTTGCTTTCGCCAGAGGTGACGGCGGTGAAGCCTCAGCGCCGACCGACGTCGGGGCGATCCTGAAGGACTTGCAGGGCGACACGCAAAAACGGGGCATCGACGCGCGTCTGGAGCTGAGCGGCGGCTCGGTCCTGGTGGCTCGACCCGCGGCGCTCAAACGGCTGTTCGCCAATCTGGTCAGTAATGCGCAGCGCTATGGAAAGCGCATTGATTTCCTCGTGACGAATGACGGCAAAATCATGAACGTCTATATCGATGACGACGGTCCAGGCATTCCCGTCGACCGACTGGAGGACGCTTTCCGCCCGTTTTATCGCCTGGACGAATCGCGCAACCAGGATCATGGAAATTCCGGTCTCGGACTTGCCATCGCGCGTGACATTGCACGCAACCACGGCGGCGATCTGACGCTGGCGCGAAGCCCGCTTGGGGGCCTGCGGGCCAGCGTAGCCTTGCCGGTGTGATCCTCGCCGCCCCATCCTTTAGGGTTTGACTGAAAAGACAGAGGTTTTCGTCGCTGACACCAGACTTAAGGCGCGACTCTCCCTTGTGAGCGGCGCACGAGCGTGGTAGCGAGGGCTCGATGGGGAGTAGGGCGGTTAGCGCGATGCGCGATCGCAGACGGGGTATAGCGCAGCCCGGTAGCGCGGAAGTTTTGGGTACTTCAGGTCGCAGGTTCGAATCCTGCTGCCCCGACCATCCCGCCAAGGCTCGCAGCCGATTACGCGGCTGTGGGATGGAGTTTTTGAGTCAAACATCAACCGAGGCCACATGACCGCACGCATTTTTTGTCCTTCCGGGAGCGCAACCCAATCGGCCCCTGGCTCCGGAAAAACCTGGGTGCTTCGCTACGACGCCGAATCCGCGCGGGGGATTGATCCTTTGATGGGCTGGACCTCTTCCTCGGACATGAAGTCGCAAATCAGGCTCACCTTCGACACGAAGGAGGAGGCGATCGCCTATGCCCAGCGCAACGGAATCGCCTATCGCGTCGAAGAGCCGAAGCCTTCGACCGCCAAGCGGCGCATCGCCTCTTACTCGGATAATTTCAAGACAAACCGCATCGGTCTTTGGACGCACTGACCCAGACGACTTCGACCCCGTAGCTCAGCTGGATAGAGCAACTGCCTTCTAAGCAGTAGGTCGCAGGTTCGAATCCTGCCGGGGTCGCCATGAAATCAATTATGTAGGACGTCGCAGACATGCCGCAGTAAGCGCTTTAATCAGTCGGTCTTTAATGCGTTTTGAAGGAACGCCTGATAGCAGGCTGCTCTTGGGGAAAAATGCTTAGGCCGGGCCTTTCTGTGTTTGAGGTGGAGCCCTCTTTATCGGGTCCGCAACGTTCGATTGCGTCAAAAAAAGCCAGAGCCCAGCATATAGCGCGATAACAGAAAGAGTGAGCGTCACGATCAGCTTCCATCTGCGAAGCAATCCCATGGTCATCTCCTCATGCCACACCTTTACATAGTGGACATTCCTTCGTTCACCAGCCGTGAGAAATCCCAAGAAGATATTGGCTCGGCTCAAGATTGAAACGAGGGCTCAATGTCGGCGCATGTAACGAAAGAAGTTCTCGTTAAGGTCGCTAGCAGGTGACCGGCGCGCGTTGGCTTTTTTCGGTCGCTTCCGAAATTGACGAAGCAAACGACAAATCGGTTGCCTATCGAACCTTGACGAGTTTGCTGCACGTCACTTCCGCCTTCGTTTGCGGATGCAATTTTTAGAGATCGCTAGGCGATGAGAGATTGCTAGCGATCCTCACTTGGTGAGGCGACTTCGCATTGATCCAATGTTCGACTACACTAAGCCAACTCAAAAAGCGCCCCCTGGAATAAGGGGGTAAAAAATCAGGGAGCTGGCCATGCATCATCACTCAACCAAATTATCCGTTTTAGTTTTTGTGACAGGCGTCTTTTTGTTGTCCGGTTGTGGCCGTGAAGCAAAGGACGATGTGATGGGACAGATCATCACCGACTGTCAGCTAGCTGGTCACAGCGCCATGGAGACATCACCGTTAACGGACGAAAGAAAGCATTTTGCAATTGGGGAATACGTCGAAAAATGTATGAAAGAGGGCGGCCTGCAACCATCAGCTCTCCCCGAAGGCGATAATTCCTGTTTTGAAGCCCCGACATCAAGTGAAGATGGAAAAGGATTCATCAGGCCGCTTCAAAAATGCTGGAAGAATACCAGATCCTCTAAGGGTTAGAACGAGCTCTCTTGAGGGGGCGCTTGGCGCCAGAAGGTCATGTCGCCGCTCCCAGCTGAGTTCGCTGGGCTCCGGCGGCTATGACGAAAGCAGTCATTGCGATTTCTTATCCTTCCTGAAATTCAATTATTTCCTCCTGCATTCGCGGTAGGGCAAACCACATCCGAGGGCTGCATCAAGCGGCCTGCGACGAGTTGGGGGGCATCGTCAATGACGGCCTCTTGAGCTTGCTCGACCGCTGAGGTTGGAGTGGCGCCGGCGCTTGTTTGGCGCTTCGGGGCGCGCGCCGACGGAATGGGCGATGCCGAGAGGCGGAACATTCATTTGGAACGCGCAGCACGCGTAACCACCGATCTCGCGGATTATCGGCAAGCCGGTCGCCAGCACCGTCGGCGGGCCGTCGCTTTTTCAACTAGCGTCTATTTCAAAGGGCCCGTAGCTCGGCTGGCGCACAGGATTGATTTTGCAGCACAATCCCGTTAATAACGACGTTAATAACGGGCTGCCCAAGTTTCGTTATTAACGAAATTGGCGCTTTATCTGTTAATAACACCGTTACTAACGGCCGTTATTAACATTGTTATTAACGGCTTCTGGTTCAAGATGAGGTGTGGCCATGGCGATGACAAACAATGAGCGGCAAGCCCGGTGGCGGGCCAATTTGAAGGCTCAGGCGGCGGTTGGACGCGCTCGTCTGGTGGAAGTCTTTCGGGAGCATATGCGAACAATGCTGTTGCGCGACTCGGATCTTCTGAAAGGGTTAACCGACGAAGAGCGGAACGTCTGGATTGAAGCTGCGGAAGCAATCATTTCTCAAAAAGACGAGGAACTCGAGGATGTGTTGAACGCCCTCATTCAGGCCTGGCACAGGGACGAATGCGTGTCGATTTCGAACTCCAGGCGTCTCGGAACGACTCCGAAAGTCGATCGCTGAGAAATCCCGGCCGCGTCGCTCTCCTCGATCGCCTGAAGCAGATTCGATCATCCACCCAGGCCGCCCTTGCAGCGATACGCTCGCCGAGGGCAGCCCTCGGGTCTGTTCCGTCCGTGCGGCGTCATGTCTTGCAAATTGTTGAATAATACGCGGGTTGCAGGGGAAGCGCTTAAAGGGCTCGCAACTTTGCGATTTTCCGAACATACTCCACCGATTCGCCAACGCGTCCGGCTCCGTAGCTCAGCTGGATAGAGCAACTGCCTTCGAAGCAGAAGGTCGCAGGTTCGAATCCTGCCGGGGTCGCCACTCGTTCATGAAATCGGCGCTAAAGCGGCGCGGGAATTGCTGGATTTCAGTCATCGCACTTAGGAGAACGCTATGCAGTATCATTTGGGACGCAGACTTTTAGCGGAGTTTTTGGGAACATTCTGGCTCGTGTTCGGCGGTTGCGGCAGCGCCGTAATTTCGGCCGCATTCCCGCAACTGGGCATCGGCTTTTCGGGCGTGGCCCTGGCCTTTGGCCTTACCGTGCTCACCGGCGCTTACGCCTTCGGGCCAATTTCTGGCGGCCACTTCAATCCGGCCGTCTCGCTCGGCCTCGCCGCCGCTGGGCGCTTCTCCTGGAGAGATTTGGGACCATACATCATCGTGCAAGTCATCGGCGCGACGGTCGCCGCGGGGGCGCTTTACCTGATCGCTACGGGCAAGCTGGATTTTTCGCTGGCGGGCGGCTTCGCCGCCAATGGATACGACGAGCATTCGCCGGAGGGCTATACGTTGCGTTCAGCCGTGCTGATCGAAACCATTCTGACGGCGTTCTTCCTGCTGGTCATTCTCGGTTCTACCGAAACCCGTGTTCCCGCCGGTTTCGCTCCCATAGCCATCGGCTTGGCTTTGACTTTGATCCATCTCATCTCTATCCCCGTCGACAACACATCGGTTAATCCGGCGCGCTCAACGGGTCAGGCGCTGTTCGTTGGCGGTTGGGCGCTCGAACAACTTTGGGTCTTCTGGGTTGCGCCCTTGGCCGGAGGCCTGCTCGGCGGTCTTCTTCACAGGACGACACTCGCCGACAAGTAAGCAGTCGGAAGACATTTCTGGCGGCGAGGTTGAGAGCCCGCCGCCGTTTTTCTAGTGGCAAATCAAACGCCAGCTGCCTCCGGAGCTTTACAGAGCTGCGGCGAAGGGCTATTCGAACGCCTTGCCCGTTTATGACATTTTTGTGACAACGTCGCACCAAGAGAGCCGCGCATGCTGGGATGGTTTCAGGCGCTCATGCCTAAGGAGGAGCGTTTTTTCGATCTTTTCGAACGGCACGCAGAGACGCTTGTCGGGGGCGCTCTTGCTTTACGGTCCCTGCTCGAGGGCGGCGAAGGGGTGTTTGAGCGGAGTCGCGAAATCAAACGCTTTGAAAATCAGGCGGACGATATCACCCGCGACGTGCTTTTGGCGATCCGTCGCACTTTCATCACGCCATTTGATCGAAGCGATATCCGCGATCTTATTACTGCAATGGATGACGCCATCGATCAGATGCATCAGACCGCGAAAGCGACGCTGCTGTATGAAACCCATGAATTCGAGCCGCCGATGCGGCGCATGGGCGACATAATCGTGCAAGCTGCCGAATTGACCAGGACGGCTGTGCCTCTGTTGCGCACGATGGGACCCAATGCCGCGAAACTCAATGCTTTCAGCGAGGAGATTTCCAAGATCGAGGACGAGGCCGATTCGATCTACGACCAAGGGCTGAAGGCTTTGTTCATCGCGCATCGCCACGACGATCCCATGGCCTACATCGTGGGCGCAGAACTCTACGGACATCTTGAAAAGGTTGTCGACGGCTTCGAGGACGTCGCCAACCGGGTAAGCGGCATCGTCATCGAGCACATTTAGTCAGGAGTTGCCGTTGCACGACGTTTCCTTTGCGCTCGTTGGCCTCATTATGGTCGCGTTGGCCTTCGATTTTCTCAACGGCCTACATGACGCGGCGAACTCCATCGCTACGATTGTCTCGACGCGCGTCCTGCGGCCTCAATATGCCGTGTTCTGGGCTGCGTTTTTCAATTTCATCGCCTTCATGTTTTTCGGTCTGCACGTCGCCAAAACTGTCGGGTCCGGCATAGTTCTGCCTGAGCTTATCGACGATTTCGTGATTTTCGGCGCCTTGATGGGCGCCATTAGCTGGAATTTGCTGACCTGGGCGGTGGGGATTCCCTCGTCGAGCTCGCATGCCCTGATCGGGGGGCTGGTGGGAGCCGGCGCGGCGAAGGGCGGAAGCGGAGCGATTGTCTGGAGCGGACTGCTCAAGACCGGGTCGGCGATCGTGCTGTCGCCCGCGCTCGGATTTGCGTTGGCTCTTCTGCTGGTGCTGATCGTTTCCTGGTTGTTTGTGCGGAAAACTCCTACGGCGGTCGACGCGACCTTTCGCTGGCTGCAATTCTTTTCGGCGTCGCTTTATTCGCTTGGCCATGGCGGCAATGACGCACAAAAGACCATGGGCATCATTGCGGTGCTGCTCTACGCCCATGCGGGAGGCGTGGGCGAGTTCACCGTCCCTTACTGGGTGGTGCTCTCCTGCCAGCTCGCTATGGCGCTGGGAACGTTGCTGGGCGGCTGGCGCATCGTTCACACGATGGGTTCGAAAATTACCCGGCTCACGCCCATGCAAGGCTTTTGCGCAGAGACGGGCGGGGCGATCACGCTGTTTCTCGCTACCGGCCTTGGCGTGCCGGTATCGACGACGCATACGATCACCGGCGCCATCGTCGGCGTCGGCGCAGCGCGCCGCGTTTCGGCAGTGCGCTGGAACATCGCGCGCGACATCGTGGTCGCCTGGGTCATAACCATGCCGATGGCGGCGCTCATCGCTGCCCTCTGTTACGCTTTAGCGAGGTATTTCGTATGAAATACCCGAAAGTTCAGAAAAAGAAGGCGCCCGGAGGCGATGAGCCCCGCCAGCAATACGCAGCCTTGCCCTGGCGTATTGGCGCAGGCGTTGAGATTTTGCTGGCCTCGTCACGCGACACAAGGCGATGGGTCATTCCAAAGGGTTGGCCGATGAAAGGGCGCAAACCCCACGCCACGGCGGCGCTTGAGGCGCTGCAGGAAGCGGGGCTGATCGGCAAGATCGAAAAGACGAAGATTGGTTCGTTTCACTACCACAAGCGGCTCAAGAACGGCGCGGCGATCCTGTGTCGCGTCGACGTGTTCCCGCTGCAAGTGCTGCGTCAGCGCA
The DNA here is from genome assembly GCA_963724845.1 of uncultured Alphaproteobacteria bacterium. GTDB lineage: Bacteria > Pseudomonadota > Alphaproteobacteria > Rhizobiales > Beijerinckiaceae > Methylocystis. Next base: position 168,935 of record CAVRWF010000004.1, on the reverse strand, counting down.
AACGCTGGCCGGAAAAAGGGCAGCGCGTGACACAATGGTTTACTTGCGCGGACGCCGCCGAGGAAGTGACTGAACCCGAGCTCAAGACGCTTATACTCGCCTTCGGACGCGGCAAGCTGCTCCCCGCCTGAGGCGCCTAATCGCTTGTCTCCCTCATCTTTTCGAATCCGCCGGCGATATCTGCCTGCAAATCCGCCACATCTTCCAGTCCGACTGAAAAACGTAAGCCTGGACCCTCCGGCGTCCATTGCGTCGCTGTGCGAGCATGGCGGCAGTCGAAGGGAATGACGAGGCTTTCGTATCCGCCCCAGGAATAGCCGATCCCGATCAACTCCAAGCTATTGAGAAAGGCTGCTACGGCCTGTTGGGACACTGGCTTGAGGATGACCGAAAAGAGCCCGGAGGCGCCGGAAAAATCCCGCTTCCACAGCATGTGGTCGGGATGCGAGGGCAGGGCGGGATGCAGCACCCTCGACATCTCGGGCCGCTGCTCAAGCCATTGCGCCAGGGCCAGTCCGCCTCGTTCCTGTTCCCGCATACGCAATTCCATCGTGCGCAAGCCGCGCAATGCGAGAAAAGCGTCGTCCCCGCCGGGACACATGGCGAAGGCGTCGTAAGTCGCGCGCAACCGCCGCGCCCAGGCTTTGTTGGCGGAAACAAGCCCCATCATCAGATCCGCATGTCCGGACAGGTATTTGGTGCCCGCCTCGACATTAAGATCGACGCCGCGCTGGTGCGCGGGAAAAAACAGCGGCGTCGCCCAGGTATTATCGAGAATGACGCAGACCCCCTGCGCGGAGGCGACCTGCGCAATAGCCGGTACGTCCTGAATTTCCATGCTGAGAGAGCCTGGCGATTCCGCCAGGATTGCGCTGGTGTTGGGCCGGAACAGAGTCGCGACGCCGCTGCTCAGGCGCGGGTCGTAATATTGGGTTTCGACGCCGAACCGCTTCAGCACTCCGTCGCAAAATATGCGGGTCGGCTGATACGCGGAATCAGAGACCAGCAGATGGTCGCCCGCCTTGGTCGCGGCCATCAGCGCGAGGCAAATCGCCGCAAGGCCCGAGGAGGTCAGCACACTCAGCTCAGCCCCCGCGATTTCGCTCCAGGCGTCTTCCAGCGCGCGCGTCGTCGGCGTGCCTTTTGTCGCGTAAGTGTAAGGCTGGCTGTGGGATGAAAACCCCTCCGCGTTTTGAAACAACACGGTGGAGCCGCGGTAGACCGGCGTGTTGACAAAACCAAATTGGTCGAGGGGTTCGCGCCCGGCATGGACAAAACGAGTGCGGCTACTATTTTTCCGCCTTGTTTCCTTCGTAGTCTTGGTCATAGCTCCCTCGCGGACATTTCGCGCAATATTAGACTACTGGCGCGGCGAAGCCGAGACACAACCAGTTGGCATGAGAACCCCCAAAATCATGTGTAAGCCGCGCGATCCCGTTTTTGAACGTCGTGCGCACGGGCCTGTTTTGGCAGCGCAGGGGGGCGGAAAGTTGTTTTTCGCAGCCTTCGCAATGCTCGTTGCTTGCCTTCTTCCGCTCTCGCCGTCGATCGCTCAGAATGAGGGGCGGCTCTCCACATTGCAGCAGGTCAAAAAACGCGGCTCGGTCGTCTGTGGCGTTTCGACTCCTGCGCCAGGTTTCGCGGAGCAGGACGAAACGGGCGGCTGGACCGGTTTTGACGTGGATTTCTGCCGAGCGCTGGCGGTTGCGATCTTCGATGATTCCGCGAAGGTCCAAGTCATCGCGCTCGCGCCTAAGGAGCGCATTGGCGCGCTGCAGTCAGGCAATGTCGACCTGTTGCTTCGCAGTGCGCCTTGGACTGAGGCTCGCGACGCTGGTCAGCAAGTGCTCTATGCGGCGATCACCTTTTATGGCGGACAGGGATTTCTCGCGCGCAGGAAGCTGGATATCCAGAAGGCGCAGGATGTCGCGGATTTGTCGGTCTGCGTGCAGCAGGGCACCTCGCTGGAACTGGATCTGGCGGACTTTTTCCAGAGGCTCGGAGCCAAATATCAGCCGCGTCTGTTCGGATCTTTGGAAGACGCGGCAAAGGCTTACGAAGCCGGGCAGTGCGATGTCTTGTCAGCCGATCTTGTAAGTTTGCATGTGGTCCGTTCCAAACTGGCGGCAGCGGAGAGCCATTCAATACTTACCGAGCTGATCACCAAGGCTCCCGTCGGTCCAATTGTACGACAGGGCGATGACCAATGGTTCAATATCGTGCGTTGGACGCATTTCGCCATGCTAAACGCCGAGGAACTCAACTTATCCACCGCAAACGTCGACAAGGCTCTGCAGTCTGAACATGCGGATGTTCGCCGGCTGCTGGGCGTCGACGGCGATTTCGGAGATGGTCTCGGACTTTCCGCCGATTGGGCCTATCGGGTAATCAAGCTGGTGGGCAATTACGATGAGGTTTTCGAGCGGAATTTGGGTCACGGCTCGTCTCTCGCCATGGAGCGCCGTCAAAACGCGCTCTGGACCAACGGAGGGCTGATGTATGCTCCACCCGTAAGGTAAGGCTACTCGATACGCACGCGTATCCACCATGCCGCGAGCGCTTCTCGCGAGGGCTCGACAAATTCCGAAAGTGGACCCGCGAAGGCGCTCCATTCCTCGAGAAAATCCGGCGACACTGAAGCGATAACCGGCGCCTTGGCCACCACGGCGCAGCGAAAGGCGTCGCTCAAGCCCCCTCGCGAGGCTTCCTGTTTAGCGAATTTGCTCAGAATTATCAGATCGGCGCCACGCCGCGCCGCGCTTTCTACGGAAGCGCATGCAAGAGCCAACTCGCCCGCATCGAGGTTGCAGGCGACCGAGCCTGGGCCGAGATCCTGCGAGATTGGATAATGGTCGCCGCTTTGCAGATCGCGCAGCACGATGCGTCGCCGACCGGTCGCTTGATCCAGGATGCGCGTTTGGATAACACCCGCGACTACAAAACCTTGGCTGTGCAGGTCAAGAGCAAAGGCCTCCATCAGATCCTGAACGGTCCCGCTCGCGTCGGCGCGTATCGCAGCGATGCGGGGTTGGGGAGGCGCCTGCCTTTGTGTCAATGAATGGGCCTCCTCCGTTTGTGTTATAAGGAGTATATACATCGCATCTGAAGGTTTTCTTCAGTGGTGACACGCGGATAGCTATGTGCTGCGTTGATCAAGCCTCTGAACGAAGCCCCTTGCATTGTCGCCGCCGCCGCCCGATCTGCTATAATGGTTTAAACAGACGACGTGAACCGCCTTGGATGAGAAACGCAAGAATGGGCCGCTGACGCGAAGCGGCGACAATTCAGCAGTGGACGCCTTCCTGAATGAGGCCCGCTCCTTGACGCCCGCGCGCAGCGAAGGGCGCGGTCGGCTGGTGTTCGCACTTGACGCCACCATGAGCCGGCAGCCGACCTGGGATTTGGCCCAGTCCATCCAAGGCGAAATGTTTGCGACGACTGCGGTGCACGGCGGCCTGGAAGTGCAGCTCGTTTATTTTCGCGGCTTTTCGGAATGCCGGGCCTCCAGTTTCGTCACGGGTGGGCAGGGGCTTGGCGCGTTGATGGCGAAAATCTCCTGTCACGCAGGCCGCACTCAGATCGGCAAGGTCCTTCGCCACGTGCGCGACGAAACCCGCGGTCGTCCAGTTGGCGCGCTTATTTACATCGGCGACGCCATGGAGGAGCGACTGGACGATCTTGGCGCCGTTGCAGGCGAACTCGGTCTTCTGGGCGTAAAGGCCTTCATGTTTCAGGAAGGGAGCGACGCAGGCGTAAAGGCGGCCTATCGCGAAATCGCGCGTATCACTGGCGGCGCATATGCGGCATTCGATTCCAGCGCCCCGGGGCGGCTGGCGGAACTGCTGAAAGCCGCCGCCGCCTACGCCGCGGGCGGCCGTCTGGAGCTTCAAAAGAGGTCAGCGCGGGGCGAAGCCGCGGCGCGCTTGCTTTTGTCTCAGCTATAGGCCGCGCTCGCGTCAAGCGAACCGGCCAAGGAACCATGCTTGATACTGGCGCCCACTTCGCGGAGCGTGAAGCGGTTCGCAGCTAGTAAGGAAAACCGTTCATGCCCATCCTTGCCGGATTTTTGGTTGTTTTCCTGACGATATTTCTTCTCCAAAGCTTTACGCGCGCTTCGCCGGCAGTTTTGGCGCGATCGATCAAAGGCTTTGGCGGATTTGCAGCGCTCGCCCTTGGGGCTCTGCTGTTCTTGCGCGGAGCATTGGGACTTGGGCTGGCGCTTTGGGGCGTCGGGCTCTGGATGTTGGGGTTGGGCGGCTTTTCTCTCGGCGGGTTCCGCCCTGCCGGGCGCGGCGGCGCCGGAGTCTCCAGAGTTCGCTCGGCAATGATCGAGATGGAACTCGACCGCGCCAGCGGCGCCATACGCGGCGTCATTCTCGCTGGACCGGACGAAGGAAAGCAGTTGGATGCGCTCACCCGGCCCCAACTTTTGCAACTATACAGCGTATGCCTTTCGGATGATCCCGAGGGCGCAAGACTTTTAGAGGCATATCTCGACCGCCGGTTTCCCGGATGGCGTGGCGCAGGACAGGGTGAGCAAAACGCGCGGGGCGGCGGCTCTGGCGGCTCCGGTCACGCCAGGCGCGGTTCGATTTCCGAGGATGAGGCGTATGAGATACTGGGCCTCAAAAAGGGCGCGCCGGCGAGCGAAATAGCGCGGGCGCACCGTGATCTGATGAAGAAGCTCCATCCAGATCACGGCGGAACGACTGACCTCGCCGCTCGAGTCAACGAAGCGAAGGATGTCCTGATGCGTCGGCACCATGGCTGAGAAGCTGGTCGCCCGCCTCCTCCTGGGGACGCCAAGCCATTCGGACGCTCGTGCTAAGCCTGTGTCGTGCGAAACGGAGACCATGCCGACGACCCTCAGTTCTTCGTTGCGAAACAGGAGAAGCCGGAGCGCTTAAGCATTTTGCAGGCGGACTCCGCGGATTGCTCCTCAAGTCCGGCGAAACGCGCGCGATATAGCGTCTCATGGCCCTTCTGCACCTTCTCCGTAAAGCCCTTCGCGGTGGCGGGAAGCGCATGACCTTGCGTGCGGGCGCGGCTCAGGAGTTCTGTGGCTTTGCCCGCGTCGTCCGTTGCGCCCAACTGGATCATCCAGCCGGAGTGCGAAGGACGAGCGGCGTCCCATCTGGCGATCTGGGAGCGCTCCGGATCGGCGTGCTTGACGGAGGAAGGGGTCGTGGCGGCGACTGTTTCGCTTCGACCGGCCTTGCCAGCCACGTGCGAGGTTGAACCGTCGACAGCGGCGCGTGCGTGCTCGCTTGCCCGAGACTTGCGCTCCGCCTTCGCCTCGGCGCGCTTTTGAACGCCTGAAACGAAAGCCGGACGAGCCTTGTCCTCGCGCTGCGGCGCCGGAATGGCCGCTGGCGGCGTGGGGGGAGCCATAAGCGCGATCTTCTGGAGGCGCGGTTGACGCGGTGCGGGCGACACTTCCTCTTCGTCCGCGGAAGCATTCGACTCCGCAATAGGCTGCGGCTTCGGCGCTGTTTCAGCTTCAGCGACCATTAATCGGGCGGGAGCTTCAGCTTCCGCGACTGCGACGTGTTCGGCCGGCGCTTCTTCCGAAATGGAGCGTGCTGTCCGCGTGCCAGAACCTTCATCGATATGGTCCTCGATCAGGTTCGCCATCAGACGGTCGCGCGCGCCGGCGGTCTTTCCGCCGAGCACGACGGCGACGATGTGATGTCCGTCTCTACGCACCGACGTCAGCAGATTGAAGCCTGACGCTTGCGTATAGCCGGTCTTGATGCCGTCCATGCCCTCGACGCGGCCCAGCAGGTGATTGTGATTGCGATGAAGCGCGCCATTGTAGGCGAACGAATGGGTCGAGAAGTAGCGATAGTAGCGGGGAAAGCGATCCTGAATTGCACGTCCGAGCACAGCGAGATCATGCGCAGTCGTGATTTGCTGGCTGTTGGGCAAGCCGGACGCGTTGGCGAAATGCGTACCGTGCATGCCCAACGCGTGAGCCTTGCTAGTCATCATCTGCGCGAAGGTTTCCTCGTCGCCGCCGACGTTCTCGGCGATAGCGACGGCGACATCATTGGCGGATTTCGTCACGACCGCCTTGATGGCGTTTTCCACGTCGATGGTGTCGCCCGGCGGCAAGCCCAGTTTGGATGGCGCCTGGGCGGCGGCGTGAGAGGAAATCATCAGGGGAGAGTCGAGACGCAGTCGTCCCTTTTCGAGCTGCTCGAACAGCAGATAAAGAGTCATCACCTTGGTCACGGACGCGGGGTGGCGAGGCTGATTTTCGTTTAGCGAATAGAGCGTGCGGCCGCTGTTGCCATCAACGACAATCGCTGCGACTCCGCTGGGCGAGACCATCTCGCCGTCATCACTGCTCTCGGCGCGCGAATAGGCATAGTGCTGATGATGTCGGCCATTGCGACGAAAATATGCGTGGCGCGAGCCGTGGCGATGGTGCGCGTGGTAGGTGACTGCATGTCTGTGATGGGAGTGGTGGTGATAGTGGCGCCGCGCTTCCGCGGGAAGAGCGAAGGCGACTATCAAAAGGATGCCGGCGAGAAGCCCAAGCCAGCCGGATATCCAACGCCGAACACGCACGCTTGAACCGAAAATAGCCATTTTACTCGTCCGTAATCTGTACACAAACCGGCTCCGGTGACGCTCCTCCTGGGGGCGATGCGTCACCAAAACATCACAGTGCCTAGCGATACTGGAACTCGGTTACCTGTCGGTTAAGCTGCGCGAGGGAATTTATCGTTGTTTTTGCAATGCAACATAATGCTTGACAGATTATTGTGCGGTGCGGTATAGAGAAAAGCGTAAACAGTGCGCGCCTCGTCTCCGCCAAAGGTTGGTGTTTTTCCCTGCGGCGCGCCGCAAATTGAGGACATACCCAATGGTCGCCACTTTCGAAAGCGTGCAGCAGTTCGGCAAGGATCAGTTTGAGGCTTTCACCGCCGCCACGGACGCTATCGCCAAGAGCTGGCAGGGCATCGCTACCGAGACGACGGACTATTCCAAGAAGTCTTTTGAGAAGACCCGCGAACTCGCGGAGAAGCTGGTCGGCGTGAAGAAGATCGATGAAGCGATTGCGCTTCAGTCCGAATTCGCCAAGTCGTCCTACGAAGAATTCATCGCGGAATCCACCAAGCTCGGCGAGCTTTATACTGCGCTCGCGAAGGAAGTGCTGAAGCCGGTCGAAACCGCCGCGAAGGCGTTCACGCCGTCGGCGTAACACCGCTGCTTTCGACACGAACCATGAGCCTGGTCCGAACTTTCGTTTGGCCAGGCTTTTTGCTGTGGGCAAAGCTTGAACCCCCACAGCGGCGGCGCTCGCCTCGACAGCGGCGCCTCGCAGGTATATTCCCTCTTGATCCTCGGCAAGGAAGCTCCTCGGCGAGATGGCGCGTCGCGCCTCCTTGAAGTCCCAAGCGCGCCAGTCTGGAGAATCGTGAAGTGTCGGATTTTTTAAGCCCGCCGCTGTCGTCAGATACGCTGGAACAGCTTTTCTACCTTCACGACGGTTCCGGAATCATTGGTCCGATCAAAGGCTCCAAACTGAAGGAAATGATTGAAAACGGCGTTGTTGCGCGAATGAGCAACGTCAATCTTGTGGGGGCGCCCGATTGGGTCCCGATCGAGAAAACCGGATTCGCGGCGTCGTTCAGAACTGGCGCGGATCCCGCCGCCAGCGTTCCTTTCGCCGGCGCAAGAGCGCGCGAAGTCACAAGCGATGTAAAGTTCGCTGGTTTCTGGATCAGACTGGGCGCTTACGCCATCGATTACGTGTTGACTGTGCTTCTGGTCGGCGTTGCGGGCGCGCTCTTTGCCGTCGTAGGGGTTTCAATCTTCGGCTCGGCCGAGAGCGAGGCTTTTCTCAATAACAATACCCTGGCGGTGAACATCATCGGCACAGCGATCGCGCTGGCCTATTACGCCTATTTTTCCGCTGGACCCTGGCAGGCGACGCCCGGCAAGAGGATTTGCGGCATTTATGTCGTTAGGACCAATGGCCAGCGCGTCGACGCGCCTTTTGCGATCTTGCGCAATTTCGCCTATTTGCTGTCGACGCTGCCATTGTTTTTCGGCTTCCTGATGATCTTCTGGACGGACGAGCACAAGGCGCTCCACGATATGATCTGTGGAACACGCGTGGTCTACGGCAAGCTTTAACGCCGCTTCTATCGACTCGCGATAGTCCGGCGTGATGCGGTAGACTGCGCCAATGATCGTCTCGGACCCCGGCTTCATCCACCTGCATGTGCACACCGCTTTCTCACTGCGTGAAGGGGCGCTTCCTCTCGGACAGCTAATAAAGCTGGCTGAATATGACGCACAGCCGGCCCTTGCCGTGACCGACACCAATAACCTGTTCGCCGCTCTGGAATTTTCCGACAAGGCAGCAAAGGCCGGCATCCAGAGCATACCGGGCGTGCAGCTGACGGTGGATTTTGGCGACGCCAAGGGCACACAGCGGGAATGGGGGCTCGGCAACATCGTTTTGCTGGGGAAAACGGAAGCCGGCTACCGCAACCTGATGCGCTTGTGCTCGCGCGCTTATCTTGCGGCGGAGCCCGGCGAAGCCCCTACCGTGACGATCGCGGATCTCGCGAGCGAAGGCGTTGATCTTATAGCTTTGACAGGTGGTCCAGAGGGGGCGCTCGACCTTTTGCTGGCCCAGTCGCGCGTCGAGGCTGCCTCGGGACGACTGGGGACGCTGGAGCGACTTTTTGGCGACAGGCTGTACATTGAAGTCCAGCGGCACGGTCTCGCCCAGGAGCGCGACGTCGAAGCGCTGTTGCTGGATTTCGCCTATAGGAGGGGCTTGCCGCTGGTCGCCACCAACGAGCCATTTTTTGCCACGACGGGTGATTTTGAGGCGCACGACGCGCTGCTTTGCATCGCTGAGGGAACCGTCACCAGCGTCGCAGAGCGCCGCAGATTGACGCCAACCCACTATTTCAAGACCCGGCGGGAAATGCTGCAGCTCTTCGCTGATCTGCCAGAGGCGACCCAGAACAGCGTGGAAATCGCGCGGCGTTGCTCCTTCCGGCCGCGCGCGCGCGGTCCGATCATGCCGCGCTTCATCCGCAAGGCGCCCGAGGGAGTGACGCTGGAGCTTGATGACATCGAGGCGAAAGAGCTGCGACAACAGGCGGTGGAGGGGCTTGCGGCGCGGCTTGAGGCTACAGGACCGGCGGCCGGACTGAGCCGCGAGGACTATGCCAAACGGCTTGAACTGGAGTTGAGCGTTATCGAAAAGATGCGCTTTCCGGGCTACTTTTTGATCGTTTCGGACTTCATCAAACACGCGAAATCCAAGAATATCCCGGTCGGGCCGGGGCGCGGTTCGGGCGCGGGCTCGCTGGTCGCCTATGCGCTGACTATCACTGATCTCGATCCGTTGCGGTTTGGACTGTTTTTCGAGCGTTTTCTCAATCCCGAACGCAATTCGATGCCCGACTTCGACGTCGACTTCTGTCAGACCCGGCGCGGCGAGGTGATCGATTATGTTCGCGCGCGCTATGGCGCAGATCACGTCGCGCAGATCATCACCTTCGGCTCGTTTCTGGCTCGGGGCGTCTTGCGCAGCGTCGGCCGCGTTTTGGAGATGCCGCTGGGGCAGGTGGACAAACTCGCCAAGCTCGTACCCCAGAACCCGGCCAAGCCCGTGACGCTCGCCGAGGCTCTGGCCAGCGAACAGAAACTGCGCGAGGCGGTTTCCGAAGACGAGCGAGTCGCCCGTCTGTTCAAGATCGCGGGGGCCCTGGAAGGTCTCTACTCCAACGCCTCGACTCATGCCGCCGGCATCGTCATCGCAGATCAACCATTAGATGAAGTTACGCCGCTATATCGCGATCCCAAATCAGAAATGCCCGTGACCCAGTTTAACATGAAGTGGGTTGAACCTGCTGGTTTGGTTAAATTCGATTTCCTTGGTTTGAAGACCCTGACGGTGCTCTCCACGGCTGCAACTTTGGTGCGCAGGCGAGATCCGGAGTTCGACCTCGCCAAGGTGCCCCTAGACGACGCAAAGACATATGAGATGCTCGGTCGTGGCGAAACGGTAGGCGTGTTTCAGCTGGAAAGCGCGGGCATGCGCAAGGCGCTGGTCGAGATGCACGCCGATCGTTTCGAAGACATCATCGCTCTTGTCGCGCTCTATCGTCCCGGTCCGATGGCGAACATCCCGACCTATTGCGCAGTCAAGCTGGGCGACGAGGAGCCGGACTATCTGCATCCGATGATCGAGCCGATCCTGAAGGAGACTTTTGGCGTCATCATCTATCAGGAGCAGGTGATGCAGATCGCGCAGGTGCTGTCCGGCTATTCACTGGGAGAGGCCGACAACCTCCGCCGCGCCATGGGAAAGAAGATCAAGGCCGAGATGGACGCCCAGCGCGACCGTTTCGTCGGAGGCGCAGTGGCGCGCGGGCTGAACCGGGAGAAGGCGGATGAAATCTTCGATCTCTTGGCCAAATTCGCCGATTACGGCTTCAACAAGAGTCACGCCGCCGCTTACGCCCTCATCGCTTACCACACAGCCTGGTTCAAGGCGCACTATCCTGTGGAGTTCATCGCAGCCTCGATGACTTTCGACATGAGCAACACGGACAAGCTGGCCGAGTTTCGACAGGAGGCGCAACGTCTCGGCATCAATGTCGAGCCTCCGTCGGTGTCCCGCTCAGGCGCGGATTTCGACGTCGCGCCGGGTCGAGACGGCAAGCTGGCGATCCGCTATGCGCTCGCCGCCATCAAGGGGGTAGGAGACGGGCAGGCGGCTTCCATCGTCGCCGCGCGCGGCGAAAAACCCTTTGCGAGCGTCGCGGAGTTCGCGCGCCGCATAAATCCCCGCGAGGTCAATAAAAAAGTGCTCGAAAACCTCGCCTGTTGCGGCGCCTTCGACGATCTCGAACCGGACCGCGCCAGGGTGTTCGCGGGCATAGAAACCATTCTCGCCACCGCCAACCGGCAGGCGAACGAGCGGTCGCTGGGGCAGAATGCGCTTTTCGGCGCGGAAGAGGCGGAGCAGCTTGCGTTGCCCAAAGCTGCGCCCTGGACCGCTGCTGAGCTCTTGCGCCGCGAATTTGAGGCGGCGGGTTTTTTTCTCTCGGGCCATCCACTGGACGCCTATCGCAGCGTCATGGGGCGTCTGCGTCTCCAGCGATGGAGCGATTTCGTCGCCTCGGTCAAGCGCGGCGCTTCGGCGGGAAGGCTCGCGGCGGTGGTGCTCGACCGCGCCGAGCGTCGCACCAAATCAGGCTCCAAGATGGGCATTGTGCAGCTTTCGGACGAGTCCGGACAGTATGAGGCGATATTGTTCCAGGAGGGGCTCACGCAATATCGCGACCAATTGGAAAAAGGCGCTGCGCTGCTCATTACGCTTTCCGCGAATCTGGAGGGTGACGAGGTGCGCGCGCGCATAGTGACGGTGGAGCCGCTCTCTGCGGCGGCGGCCAAGGCGCAAAAGGGCCTGCGGATTTTTATGCGCGACGCTTCTCCGGTGAACAGCATCAAGGCGAAGCTGACGGGCAGGGGAGAAGGCGAGGTCTCGCTCGTCGTGATGCGGGACGACTACGGCGAGGAAATCGAGATCAAGCTACCGGGCGGCTATCCCGTCGGCGCGGAAGTGGCCGGCGCGCTAAAGACGATTCCCGGCGTGATCGCGGTGGAGCATCTTTAGAGCCGCGAATAGTCCCGCTAGCCGTTCCCCACGAAGCGGGAAATACAACGACCCCTTTCGTCTTCCTGAATTTCCGCGTTACGCGGGAAGTGAGACGTGTGCGCTGGCGCAACAACCGGCTCAACCAGAGATTAACCTAACTTCATAACATATTGTAAAACATGATTTATCAGAATTAACCATAAATGCCGGGTCGGTGCGGTTTATAAATCCCAGGCATGTGCGGTTTTTTAACCGTGAACGCCCGACGCCTTCAAAGATTGCGTTCCTGTTTTGTCTCAGCTTGCCGGCATCAACCCGGCCTCGCAAATCACGCTGCGGGCGCTTACTATCTAAGGGCGCTTCGCGCGAAAGGGCCGCCATGACCACGATTCTCGATCTCATCAACAACGATCCGCGCAAGCTCAGCGGGGAAGGCGGGCGGCGGCCCGAGCGACATCCCGAAAAGGCGCATCGCCCGGATCAGCCGGTGGCGCGCAAGCCGCCATGGATCAGGGTCAAGGCGCCCGGTTCGGCCTTATGGCGCGAAACCGGCGAATTGCTGAAAAAAAGCGGTCTTTCGACCGTGTGCCAGGAGGCAGCCTGCCCCAATATCGGCGAGTGTTGGGAAAAGAAACATGCGACCTTCATGATCATGGGCGAGGTTTGCACGCGGGCCTGCGCATTCTGCAACGTCGCAACCGGCATGCCTTCGCAGCTTGACCCCCTTGAACCAGAGAAGGTTGCGCAGGCGACTCTGGCGCTCGGCCTCGCCCATGTGGTCGTCACTTCGGTGGACCGAGACGATCTCGCCGACGGCGGCGCCGCGCATTTCGCCCGAACCGTCGGAGCTATACGATCAGTCTGCCCGAACACGACAATCGAGTTGCTGACGCCGGACTTTTTGCGCAAGGCGGGGGCGCTGGAAGTCGTCGTCGCAGCGCGTCCTGACGTCTTTAATCACAACCTCGAAACGGTGCCGGGGCTCTACCCGACTGTGCGTCCAGGTGCGCGCTATTTCCACTCGTTGCGCCTGCTGCAACGGGTGAAGGAGATCGACCCGGATATTGTGACCAAATCTGGACTGATGGTTGGATTGGGCGAAAAGCGCGGCGAGGTTTCGCAGGTGATGGACGACCTGCGCACCGCCGATGTCGATTTTCTGACCATCGGGCAGTATTTGCAACCCACCAGAAAGCACCATGAAGTGGTCGAATTCGTTACGCCGGAGGCGTTCACAGCGTACGAGACGTTGGCTTACGCAAAAGGTTTTCAGATGGTTTCGGCGTCTCCTCTCACACGCTCGTCGCATCACGCGGGCGCGGACTTCGAGCGCTTGCGTGAAAAGAGATCGAGCGAGAAGAGGCTGTCAGTTGTGACGCGAGCTTAACCTTGGCCGAGTATTACATGAAGTTTGCGCGCAGCCTGAAGCATAAATTACTTGGACGTGACTTGTCCGGGGATGCTGCCCATCGGCAATCGCTTCCGTTCTATTATTGCCATCCGATTCCTCCCGTCGAGTGCGCGTTCAATGTCGCTAAATTGCTCACGAGCGTGCCCAGGGACTACGTAGCTTTTCGCGGCGACAACAAGCGATAAGATTACGCAAACATTGCATTGGAATGACGCCGAGATGATCGGGCGGTTACTGGAGATATATTTCCGATGTTTGCTCCTTTACTGGCCTTTCCTTTAATGGAAATTTTAATTAGCACGATCCAAATGGGACCGAATTCCTGATGGCAGGAATCTTGAGGACGAAAAAACCGTAGTGTGGAGACTTGTGCAATGATGAAACTTGCACGTGATTTCCTTGCCGACGACGGCGGGGCGACCGCGATCGAATACGGCCTCATCGCGTCTTTGGTTTCAATCGGAGTTGTCGCAGCCATGAAAACAGTCGGCAGCGGCTTGATTACCGTTTACAACCAGGTCGCCACCAACCTTATCTGAACACCCGCTAGAGGCGTTCGCGGCCTCGAGCAATAAGAACGGCCTAGCGGAGCGTTGTATCCGCGCTGATCGGCAGACAGGCGGATATAATGCGCATTCTTGTCGTTGAAGATGAAGTGGAACTCGCCAAATTGATTGGCGAACGCCTCCAGCGCTGCGGTTTCGAAGTCGATCTCGCGCCAACGTTACGGGAGGCGAGAGACGCTATCGGCGCGCGCTCCTATTCATTGACGCTGCTCGACAGGCGATTGCCAGACGGCGATGGCGTATCTCTCATTCCAGACATCAGGCGGGCGCATCCCGGGGTGCGCGTGCTTATGCTGACTGCGCTGGACTCCGTCTCGGACAAAATCATCGGACTAGACGCGGGAGCCGATGATTATCTGACAAAACCCTTTGATATAAATGAACTTCTCGCAAGGGTCCGCGCGAATCTACGCCGCATCGGCAATGGTGCTGCGGAGCCGCCGGTTACAGTTGGAGCAGTGTCCTTCGATCTGCGGTCGCGCGAGGTTTTTGTCCATGGACGGCCTATGGTGCTGCATCGGCGCGAACTCGCCTTACTCGATTCCTTGATACGTCGCGACGGTCGTGCGACGCCACGCGAAACACTGATTGAGGAGGTTTACAGCGGCGAAGACGAATTTCAGTCCAATGCTCTCGACGCGCTGGTGTCGAGGTTACGTAAGCATCTCAATGAAAATGACGCGGGAGTGACGATTCACCCCATTCGCGGCATTGGCTATATGCTCGCCAAGTCGCAGTCCTGATGCGCTTTTCGCTCTCGTCGCGGCTTGTTGGCTACCTGCTGGCTGGTCAGCTCCTCGTCTATGTCGTGGTCTGGATCGTCAACATTCCGTTGGCTTTGACGGGCCTGCGAGTTGATCTTGACATGAAAATCGACGACCTTGCCGAAAATCGCGCCCGCGCGCAGGTCTCGGAATCACTTAGGCTCGACCCTAACAGCGTGCCCTACATCCTTCCGAGTCCTGCGTTGACTGAGCATATGAGGACTAATCCGTCGCTCAAATTCGCCGTATTCGACCTGGCTCAAACCTCAGCCTTCGCTGGATCGTCTAAAGATCTGGTCGCCTGGCTCAACCTCATGGGCGGCATCAAGGCTTTCTCCATGAATTTTACCATGGATGGAGCAAAAGACCCTGGTCTCCGCGGAACCTTGACCAAGGAAGATACCTCGGTTGGTCGTGTGATCATTGTGACCTACGGCTACCAATTCCATTTTAGCGATCTTTATTATTTCTTCCACGACAATGCGCGCGACAACCTGATCTATTTCTTGCCTGTCTTCGGAGCAGCTGCTTTGATCGCTTTCGCAGCAGCCCGGCAAGGACTTGAGCCGTTGCTGCGGGCCGCGGACTCTGCCTCGCGCATTGATATGAACTCGATGCACCAGCGGATTCCGCTCGCAGACATTCCCACGGAGACCCTCCCGCTCGTCGAAGCGGTAAATTCGGCTCTGGAACGGTTGGATGCCGGCGCGGCGCGGCAGCGGCGTTTTACCGCCAATGCGGCTCATGAGCTGCGCACGCCCGTTGCAATACTGCGGGCGCGCATCGACGGGCTGACGGGCATTCCATCTCAGACCGAACTCCAGCGCGACGTGCGGCGCATACAGACGATCGTCGATCAACTGCTGATGACCACGCGCCTGGGCGAACATAGCGCGCCGCTCGACATTGCTGTCGATGTGGGCGCGATGAGCCGCGCGCTGGTTGCGGACTACGCGCCGTTGGTGATCGCTAATAATCGCGAAATCGAGTTTATCTGTCCCTCCTCACCGCTGCTTGTAGGAGGGGACCACCGTGTGCTCGAATGCATTGTCGCAAATCTGATTGACAATGCTTTGCGCGCGGAGCCTCAGGGCGGCGTCGTGCTCGTTCGGGTGAAACCGGGCGTGATCATTGAGGTGGTGGACCACGGCGCCGGGGTGCCCGAGGAATTTCGAGAGATGATCTTCGAGCCGTTCTGGCGGAGCGGCGACACCGCGCAAGGGACGGGGCTCGGTCTTGCCATCGTCAAGGAGCTGACGACGGCCCTGCATGGCGCCATCAGCGTGGAGAACACTCCGGGAGGCGGCGCCACATTCAGGCTGACCCTGCCTCCCTATTCCAGGAACTTCGAGGCTTCGCAGGCGTTGCCCGCACGCGCCAATCAGGCCGGCTCAGACGCCTAGTGACTTATTGAGCTCGACCAAGGTCGCCTTTTCCTTGTCGCTGACCTGAACGCCGCCAAACCCCAGAAAGCCTCCCTCCGCCGAAGCTTCCGCAACCAGTTGCGCGATATGCGCAAGCCAGGTTTTAAAGGCGGCCGCATCCGTTGGCGCCTTGGCGTCGACGATCGTCGCAGCGCGCTTCAACTCGGCAAGCGCCCTCTCTTTCAGTTCGCTGAGCTGGGCGCCTTTCACGAGCGCATGAACACCGTCGCGGGCGGCGCTGCGTCCTTCGGCAGTAAACAGATCATCGGCGACCGCCTTGATCAATTCATCGCTGGCGCTGGTTTTGGCGGCGGCGAGTTCCTTGGCGCTGGCCCAGCCTTCCTTGATCGTGCCGATAAAGCCGCTGGGATCAGCCGCGCTAATCGCGAATCCCGCAAGAAGCGGGCTTTCCAGCAGGCTTTTCCATTCGTCGGCGGTGAAATCGGTCTTGGTCGCCATGTCGCTCCTCCGTAATTGAAAATTTTTTCCCCGAAGTCGGGGCGAAGCCGAAGTCTCGGCCCAGAGCCCGATACAGGCGGCCCGACCTTATCTGTGCCCCCGAAAACGGGAAAGCAAGAGGCGGGGTCGCATGGAGGCTGCTCAACTTGGGAGGACGCCTCAAAAAGCATTCGGCAACTTGCATCAATGGGAGCTGACACAACACGGAAAATTGCTTTATGAGGATTTTTCATGAAAAGCTTCCGCAATCGTCGCAAGGTTGATCACTCCGCCGCCGAAATGTTCGCGCTCGTGAGCGATATTGAGGCCTATCCCAAATTTGTACCGCTCTGCGAGGGGATGCGCGTGCGCCGGCGCACGCGGGCAGGGGAGGGCATGGAGGTGATCGTCGCCCAGATGGACGTTGGTTTTCGTGCGATCTGCGAGCGTTACACCAGCCGCGTGACCTGCAATCTTCCAAAGCTTGAAATATTGGTCGAATATATCGACGGCCCTTTCAAGAAACTGGACAATCGCTGGAATTTTCGAGACGAGTCGCCGGGACCGAACGGCGAGTCGCGCTCCGTGGTGGATTTCTTCATCGCCTACGAGTTCAAGAGCATGGCGCTCGGCATGCTGATGGGAGCGATGTTCGACACGGCGTTCCACAAATATTCCGACGCCTTCGTCAAGCGCGCCGATCAGGTTTATGGGCGGGGGGGCTGACCGGACCCGCCTGCTTGGCTCGATTGCTGCATTTCGTTCGCCAATAGAGCGGGAGAAGGATTTCCGTCCGACGATTTTCAATCAGGATTGCGCGCCGCCTCCAGCAGCATGGTCAGCGCCTGGACCACCGACGCCGCGCGGATCTCTTCGCGCGATAGATGGCCAAAGCGCCGCTCCGCACGGGTCGTCCTGCCGCCGCGTCGCGCGCAGGCGAAATGCACCAGCCCCACCGGCTTTTCCACCGTGCCGCCGCCGGGACCAGCGACGCCGGTGATCGAGACCGCGACATCTGCGCGCGAATGATTTAGCGCGCCCTCCGCCATCTCCACGGCGGTCGCGGCGCTCACTGCGCCATGCTTTAGCAGCGTCTGCGCCGCGACGCCGAGCATCTCCTGTTTTGCCTCGTTGGAGTAGGTGACGAAGCCCCTGTCGAAGATGTCGGAAGAACCGGGAATGTCGGTGATAGCTCCTGCCACGAGCCCACCGGTGCAGGACTCGGCGGTTGCCGCAAGCAGCTTTCGCGTACGGCACAGGTCCAGCAAGGTGGTCGCCAGGGAATGGATTTCGGCGTTCATGCGCCTTTATGCTCCTTTTCCCGACTGCGGCTCAAGGTCGCGCGGCGGTCACTGCTTGGCGACGGGGGTCAGAGTAATGCCTCCAAATTGTGTGGCGTTGAAATTAATGTAGTTGTCGCCGTAGGTTGACGCCGTTCCGCCATTGCTGCCGGAAATCCCCGTCGCATTGATCTGGATCGTATTCCCCGACAAGACGACGTTGCACTGAGCGTTTATGCCGAGCGAGTTATAAAGGATGGTGGTGTTGATGATGGAGACAACGGCGGAACTGTCGCATTGGACGCCATAGCCTGCGTTGTTCGACATATTGCTATTTTCGATTGTGGCGTTGGAGCCTGATATCGAAACCCCAAGCCCGACATTGCTGACATCCACATTCTTCAAAAACCCCTGCACCGCCGAGGTGTTCCCGCTCTGCCCACGAATGGTCAGGCCTGCGCCGCTGCCGGGAATTTCGGAAATTAGGGTATCGGAGATCAAATAGGTGTAGGCTGATCCGGTAAGCGATGCGCCCGTCTGGGTGAAATTGCGGATGACGGATTTCTGAATTTCGATGCGGCCGCCGCTGTTGAAGGCGATGCCCGTTGCGGCGGAACTAAGTCCGTCGAGCGTGAGCCCGCGCAGCGTAATGATATCGTTTGGCCCGGCGTTGATGGTGATGGCGGTTCCGCCCGCCGGCGCGCTCATGCCCGCCGTTCCCACGCCGTTGTTCAATAGGGCGAGCGGCTTTGTGATTGTCAGTGAACCATAATTCGCCGGGTCGTGAATCAGGACATCGCCGCCAGCAGTCCCAAGAACTGTATCATGCACATATTGAAAAGTGCGGCACGGGGCGGCGACCGATCCACAACCGCCGGCGTCAGTTCCCTGACCGGACACCCAGGCGGCGGTCGCGCTGGCGGCGCGAGCGGAAAAGGTTGTGGCGACGAGCAGGGCGGCGACGAGGCCGGCGGATTTGAAGTAGGAGTTGGTCATTGCTTGATCTCCGAAAAGCTTTCAATAGCGACGACTTGACGCGGCAACATCACTGCTTGGCGATGGATATCAGCGTAAAGACAGAAGGCATTGTGTTGAAATTGATGTCATTGTCGCCATAGGTGGAGACCGACGTGAGACTCTCTATGCCGACATCGTTGTTCTGAATCGTGGTTCGAGACAGAAGTAGGCTGCCATGATTGTTTATGGCCACGTGATTTTGATTGATCGTCGTGTTGACGATCGATAATTCAGCAAGGCTTTGCAATCCCGCGTCGTTGTTCGAGATATTGCTGTTCACAATCGTGGCGTAACCCTCAACCGAAACCCCAAGCGCAGTGTTGCTTACATCCACATTCTTCAGAATTCCTTGCACCGCCGAAGCGTTGCCGCCTTGTCCGAAAATCAGTATCGCTCCGCCCGAACTGTTGAATGGAAGATCGGTAACAGCGGTATCCGAAATCGAATAGGTGTAGGCAGAGCCAAGGAGCACTATGCCTATCTGGGTGAAATTGCGGATGACGGATTTCTGAATTTCGATGCGGCCGCCGCTGTTGAAGGCGATGCCCCAGGCCGCGGAGCCCAGTCCGTCAAGCGTCAGCCCGCGCAGCGTGATTGTATCGCTTGGTCCGGCGTTGATGGTGATGGCGGTTCCGCCCGCCGGCGCGCTCATGCCCGCCGTTCCTACGCCGTCGTTTAATATGGCGAGCGGCTTGGTGATTGTCAGGGAACCATAGTTGGCGGGGTCGTGCACGAGAATGTCGCCGCCGGCAACTCCAAGGATGGTGTCATGCACATATTGAAAAGTGCGGCACGGCGCGGCGACCGACCCGCAACTGGCGGCGTCGCTTCCCTGACCCGACACCCAGGCGGCGGTTTGACCACCGGCGCGCGCGGGAAGGGCGGAGGAAAGAAGCAGAGCGGCGCAGAGTCCAGCGGTGGATTTGAAACAAGAATTGGTCATTGCCTGATTTCCGAATAACTTTATCAGCGACGAGTGAGGCGGTAGCGTCATTGTCTGGCGACGGGGAACGGCGTGAAAACAGTCCCCATTGAGTTGAAATTGATGTCATTGTCGCCATAGCTGGCAAAGTAGTTGCCGACTGCCATGTCATTGCTCTGAATGGTGCTTCTCGCCAAAATGAGCCCGCAATCCCCGACAGGGTTTATGCCAATCCCATTATAGTTGATGGTTGTATTGATTATGGAGACGAAGATTAACCCCGCGCATTGCACGCCCCAGCCGCCGTTGTGCAAGTCGAGATTGCTATTCACAATCGTGATGTTGGAGTTGAATACCGAAACCCCAAGCCCCGCGTTGCTGACGTCCACATTCTTCAGAATTCCCTGTATCGCCGAAGCGTTGCCGCCCTGCGGCCCATTGATGAATATGCCCACTCCTCTGCTTGGAATGTCGGAAACGACTGTATCCGAGATCGAATAGGTGTAGGCCGATCCAAGGAGCGCCATGCCCATCTGGGTGAAATTGCGGAAGACGGATTTCTGAATTTCGATGCGGCCGCCGGTGTTGAAGGCGATGCCCGTTGCTGCGGAGCCGAGACCGTCTAGCGTCAAACCGCGTAGCGTAATTGCGTCGTTCGACCCGGCGTTGATGGTGATGGCGGTTCCGCCCGCCGGTGCGCTCATGCCCGCCGTTCCTACACCGTCGTTTAGAATGGCGAGCGGCTTGGTGATTGTCAGGGAACCATAGTTGGCGGGGTCGTGCACGAGAATGTCGCCGCCGGCAGTTCCAAGGATCGTGTCATGCACATATTGAAAAGTGCGGCATGGCGCGGCGACCGACCCGCAACTGGCGGCGTCGCTTCCCTGACCCGACACCCAGGCGGCGGTCTGACCACCGGCGCGGGCGGGAAGGGCGGAGGAAAGAAGCAGAGCCACCGAAAAATAACTTAATGCGGCCTTGGACATATAAATATTCCCCAAAATAATCGCAGTTAATCGGCACCGCGCCGTTACGGAGACTAGGAGAAAGGAAATAATTTTTGGTTTAGGCGATCGAATAGAGCGGCGCTTGACTTGGCGGAGCAACTATCCCGGCAATCTCACCGTCGCGATGGCGAGCGCGGCCATGCCCTCCTGCCGGCCGGTGAAGCCAAGGCGTTCCGATGTCGTGGCCTTTATCGCCACGCGGTCCAGGTCCATCTCCATGATCCGCGCGAGGCTGGCGCGAATAGCCTCTCGGTGCGGGCCGATCTTGGGCAGTTCGCAGACGATGGTTGCGTCGATATGGGCGATCATGCCGCCGCGTTCGCGCACAAGCTTGCAGGCATGGGCGAGAAAGATGGAGGAAGCTGCGCCTTTCCACTGCGGATCAGACGGCGGGAAATGCGAGCCGATGTCGCCGTCGGCGATGGCGCCGAGGATGGCGTCGGTAATGGCGTGCATGAGCACGTCGGCGTCGGAATGGCCGGCGAGGCCGTGGCTGTACGGGATGGCGACGCCGCCGAGCCAGACCTTGTCTCCGTCAGCGAATGCGTGGACGTCATAGCCCTGACCTGTGCGCACATCGGGGAGGGCGTTCAGGAGCAAAGACGTCGCGCGCAAGAAATCCTCCGGCGTGGTGAGTTTGAAGTTGGCCGTGTCGCCAGCGAAAATATGCACGCTGTGTCCCGCGTGCTCGGCGATCATCGCGTCGTCGGTGAACTCCAGCGCCCCGGTGGCGGCCATGCGATGGGCGTTCAGGATCAGTTCGAAGGCGAAGGACTGCGGCGTCTGCACCGCCCGCAGCCGCGCTCGCTCCGGCGTGGCGATAACCTTGCCGCCGGCGTCGATCTCCTTGACCGTGTCGGCCAGATGCAAGCCCGGGGCCGCGGCGCCATGATCCAGCGCTGCGTCGATCGCCCGCGCAACGAGGCCGGCTTCGACGAAGGGCCGGGCGGCGTCATGGATCAGCACGATTTTCGGCGCTTTCGGCAGTGCGGCCAGCGCCTCCAGCCCGTTGCGCACGCTCTCCTGCCGCGAGGCGCCGCCGATGGCGGGCTCGATCAGCCTTTCGCGCGTTTCCTTTGGCAAGGCGGCGACGCTCTCGGCGTAAAGCGCGCGGTCCTCTGCGTGGATGACCGTGGCGAGAAGGGCCTGCGGCGCGGCGGCATGCAAGGCCTGTAAGGTATGGGCCAGCACGGTCCGGCCCAGCAGGGGGCGGTATTGCTTCGGGAGACCCGCGCCGGCGCGCGAGCCGCGCCCGCCCGCGACGGTAAGGATGGCGATAGAGAAAGTTGCAGTCATGGCGCTGCTGTGTCGCGTTTTCGCGGGCGCGTCAATCGCGGACTGTTGACGGTCTCGGGACGCCTGGCCAGCCCGCCAATGTTGCAAGCGCGAAGAACCATGCTTATACTTCAGGCACGATGGGTCCTGATACAAAATTAGGCGTTCTTGGCGGGCCGATCTACGTCGGAGGCCTCGCGCTGTCCGGGCGCGCCTTGCTTGCGCCAATGGCCGGCGTGACCGACCCCGGCATGCGCGGTATAGCGGAGCGCTTTGGCGCATCGGCCACCGTCAGCGAGATGATCACGGCTGCGGGCGTCGCCAGAGATGACAAGGAAACCCGGCTGCGTTTATCTGGCGAGGGCTCCCGTCTTCGCGTGGTGCAGATCGCTGCGCGCGACGCCGAGGGAATCGCTTTGGCGGCCCGGCGGGCGGTGGACAGCGGCGCGCAGTGGATCGACATCAATATGGGTTGCCCCTGCAAAAGGGTGACGGGCGGTCTGGCCGGCTCAGCTCTCATGCGAGATCTGGACCACGCGAGTCGCCTGATCGCCGCAGCCGTCAGCGCGGTTGCGACGCCCGTGACCGTGAAAATGCGGCTCGGCTGGGACGACGACTCCCGCAACGCGCCCGAGTTGGCGCGCCGGGCGCAAGCGGAAGGCGCCGCGCTCGTGACCGTGCACGGCCGCACACGCCAGCAGTTTTACAAGGGAACGGCCGATTGGGCGGCCATCGCCGCCGTAAAGCAGGCCGTGACAATTCCGGTGATCGCCAACGGCGATTGCGACAGTCCTTTAGCTGCCAAGGAAATGCTGCGACTTTCAGGGGCGGATGCCGTGATGGTGGGACGGGCGGCGGTCGGGCGTCCCTGGATCGTCGGCGACATCGCCTATCACCTCGCCACCGGACGTCTGCGGCCCCAACCGTCTCGCGCTGAGCGGGGCGTTCTGGCGCTCGAACATCTGGACAGCCTGCTTGCAGCTATGGGAGGGCGGTCGGGACTGCGCCATGCCCGCAAGCACCTCGCCGCTTACTCCGACCATGCGGGGCTTTCGGCCCATCCGGAATTGCGCAATGCGCTGGTCACCACCGAAGAACCAAAAGATGCGCGGCGTTTGATCAATCGTCTGTTTGAAATCCCTGAACGCGAGGAAGCAGCATGACACAGTCCGCCCGCGTCAAAATCTCTTCTCCCCGCAACAAAAGCGCTTTGCCGGTGTTGGGGGACGACAACCGCTCCAGCATTCTGGAAACGCTGCCTCACGTGATTCTGGCCGTCAACAACAAAGGGGTGATCGCGGACGCAAACGCAGCGGCTGAAGCCTTTTTTGACTGCGGAAAGTCGCTTCTGGTGGGTCAGAAACTGGAGCGCCTGCTGCCTTTCGGTTCCGCATTGCTGACATTGATCGATCACGTCAGGGAGCGAGGAGCCGCAGTCAATGAATACAAGGTGGATATGGGGCGACCAGGTCCCGGCGGCGACCGTCGAGTCGACGTGCATTGCGCACCATTGCCGCAAAGCGATGGCGCCGTTTTGGTTGTGCTGCAAGAACGTACAATTGCCGATAAAATAGACAGGCAACTTACTCATCGAGGCGCCGCGCGCTCAGTTTCCGGGCTGGCGTCCATGTTGGCGCACGAGATCAAGAATCCGCTCTCGGGAATTCGCGGCGCCGCACAATTGCTTGAGGCAGGCCTTGGGGACGAAGATCGCGCGTTAACGCGGCTGATCTGCGAGGAGACCGATCGCATCGTCCGCCTTGTCGACAGAATGGAGGTTTTCTCCGATCATCGTCCGTTAACGCGAGAGAAAGTGAACATCCACACGGTTCTGGACCACGTCAGGCAAGTCGCCCGAAGCGGCTTTGGCCGTCACATTCGTTTCGTCGAAAATTACGATCCGTCGCTTCCCTCTGTCGCTGGCAATCGTGATCAGTTGGTGCAGGTGTTCCTGAATCTGGTGAAAAACGCTGCCGAAGCGATCGGCGACGCGGTGGATGGAGAGATAGAACTGTCCACGGCGTTCCGTCCGGGCGTCAGCCTGCGCCCGCAGGGTTCCGAGCGTCCCATCGGCCTTCCCCTCGAGTTTCGCGTCTGCGACAACGGGCCTGGCGTGCCGGACGACATCGCCGGACATTTGTTCGATCCCTTTGTCACTACCAAATCTTCCGGGACTGGCCTGGGTCTTGCACTAGTTGCGAAGATCGTAAACGACCACGGCGGCGTTATCGAATGCGAATCGCATCCAAGAAGAACGACCTTTCGAATACTCATGCCCACCTATCGATAATGCCCAAACACCCTGCGAGCCCCACGGCGGCTCGGCGGTGTCTAATAAAGTTTGCGTCGACAGCGTTCAGGAAATTTGCCCGGCCTGCTCGCAAGCAGTCGAAGAGCGCTCACGGTTGGAGACGATGCCCATGACTCATGGCGAAATTCTGGTCGCCGACGACGACGCCGCGATCCGCACGGTGGTCGCGCAAGCGCTTTCGCGAGCGGGATACGAGGTGCGAACCACCGGAACTGCGGCGACGCTTTGGCGCTGGGTTCAGTCGGGAGAAGGCGATCTTGTCGTAACCGATGTAGTCATGCCCGACGAAAATGCTTTCGAATTATTGCCGCGCATCAAGAAGCTGCGGCCCGAACTGCCCATAATCGTCATGAGCGCGCAAAACACGTTCATGACTGCGATCCGCGCATCGGAGCGAGGCGCTTATGACTATCTGCCCAAGCCCTTCGACCTGAAGGAGCTGGTCGGCATCGTCGGCCGCGCTATGGCCGAGCCGCGCAACCAGGCTGACCGGGCGCCGCCTGAGGAAATGGAAGGGATGCCGCTCGTCGGGCGCTCCCCGGCGATGCAGGAAATTTATCGCTCGCTGGCGCGTCTGATGCAGACCGATTTGACGGTGCTGATCAACGGCGAGTCCGGGACTGGCAAGGAGTTGGTCGCCAGAGCCTTGCACGATTACGGAAAGCGCAAGAAAGGGCCGTTTGTAGCCATAAATATGGCCGCGATTCCGCGCGACCTTATCGAGAGCGAGCTGTTTGGCCATGAGAAGGGCGCATTTACTGGCGCCGCCCAGCGTTCCGCCGGGCGTTTCGAGCAGGCGGAAGGCGGCACGCTGTTCCTTGACGAAATCGGCGACATGCCGATGGAAGCGCAAACCCGCTTGCTACGCGTTTTGCAGCAGGGAGAATACACCACGGTCGGCGGGCGCACGCCGATCAAGACCAATGTCCGCATCATCGCCGCCACCAACAAGGACTTGCGCACGCTGATTCAGCAGGGGCTGTTCCGCGAGGATTTGTATTTCCGGCTTAACGTCGTACCGCTGCGTCTGCCGCCGCTGCGCGAGCGCGCCGAGGACATTCCCGACCTTGTGAACCATTTCTTCAAGGTCGCAGTCACCGAAGGCTTGCCGCAAAAATATATCGAGCAGGCGGCTCTCGACCGCATGAAGCGGTATCGCTGGCCCGGCAATATCCGCGAACTGGAAAATTTGATCCGCAGGCTCGCCGCGCTGCATCCGCAAGAGGTCGTTTCCGAACAATTGATCGAGATCGAACTCGATCACGAGAACCATCCCCGTGGCGGCGAAAGAAATCCGTTCTCCGGGACTGCGAATGGGCAAGGAGCCGGCGCATCGAGCCGGGAACTGGAAAGCGGGTTGACGCTCTCTGGCTCGGTCGAACAGCATTTGGCCAAACTATTCCGCGACTGCGGCGATCAACTGCCGCCGCCCGGCCTCTACCATCGCATCATCCGGGAAATCGAAATACCGCTCATTTCGGCGGCGCTGGCCGCGACGCGCGGCAACCAGATCAAAGCGGCGGAGCTTTTGGGCCTCAATCGCAACACGCTGCGCAAGAAGGTGAATGATCTCGATATCAGGCTGATGCGCTCGCCAAGGTAAGGGGCAAGCTGGGTTGTTCCGGCGACGCCGGCGCGGATTCGCGCGCCGGTCGAAGGCCACCGCAGGGTCTTCATTTTACCCAAGCTTTTCAATTCGGATACCGGGCTCTCATTGCGAGCGCTGAGCCGCCGGCATATACAGGCTCATGTCCAGCGCAGGAGAACAGTTAAGCGGATTTCCGGCGACGCCAAAAAGGCGATTATTCAGGCCGTGGCTCGGCCCGATCATCGTCGTCGTCGCGGTCGCCTGCGCGCTTGCGACATTTCTGGTCATGGCGGAATTCGGTCCGCTGGCGCCGACCAGCGACACGCTTTTGGCGCTTTATATCGTCGACGGCGTGGCGCTTATTGTCCTCGCCGCGATGGTGTTTAGCCAGTCCTGGACATTGTTCAAGGCATGGCGGGCCGGAGAGGCCGCCGCCCGGCTGCATATGCGCACGGTCGGCTTCTTTTCGGTCGTCGCTCTCGTTCCCGCTCTGGTGCTCGCGGTTGTGGGTTCTGTCAGTCTGGATCGAGCGCTCAATCCCGCGATCATGGCCAATGTGAAGGGCTTCGTTCACAATACGGCCGAGGCGGCGCGAGTATTCCGCGAGACCCAATGCGGTGCGCTATTGCAGGAAGCACAACTTACAGCTTCCGACCTCGACGACGCGAGCGGCCTGTTTATTGTCGATCGCGGCAGATTTCACCAATACTTCGCGAAGCGCGCGAGATTTCTCGGTTTCTCGACGGCCGCGCTGCTTAAGCCCAGCGGCGATATTCTCGATCGCGTTGACGTCGCCGGGGCAGGGGCGGCCTCCGCAATCATCATCTCTCCGCCGCAGTCGGAATTTGACAATGCGCGTAAAAGCGAACGCTTATGTCTGCTGATCGATGACGACAAGACCTTCGTTGCCATACGCTCGCTGAACTCTTTTCCTGACACCTTTCTTTACGTCACGCGGGCGATCGATCCCTTTGCCGTCGAGTTTCCGCAACAAGCGGAAATTCTGATCGCCAATTACGACGCTTTCGAAGCCTTTGGCGCGGCGGTAAAGCGCGCGTTTGTCACTATGTACTCGCTCCTCACTACAATCATGCTGTTATCATCGGTCTGGGTCGGGCTTGATTTCGCCAATCGTCTCGTGGCGCCTATCCGCACTCTGATCGCCGCTACGGATCAGGTCTCAGTCGGCAACCTTGACGTGCGAGTCGATGTCGACAGGTCGCATGGCGATCTGGCGCGCCTCGGCGACGTGTTCAACAAGATGACCACGGAACTCGACGTTCAGAAGAACCGGCTGCTGGAGGCCAATCGCATCAATGACGAGCGTCGCGAGTTCACCGAGGCGGTGCTCGCCGGCGTTCCGGCGGCGGTGATGGGCGTCGACGCCAATGGAGCGATCAATGTCGTCAACCGCTCGGCGGAGGAGTTGCTGCGAGCCGGCGGGCGCGGAGACACCGCAGTTGTAGGCGCGCAAGCTCAGGACGCAATGCCGGAGATAATGCCGATCCTGAAGGACGCGGCCGAAGTGTTTCCACGCTCCATCCAAAGTCAGCTTACGATCAAACGTGGCGTCAGCGAGCGCACATATAATATTCGCGTAACCTCTGCTCGTGCAGTGGAGGGGCATCCCAATTTCGTCGTGACTCTGGACGATATTACTGATCTGGTTACCGCCCAACGCAGCTCCGCCTGGGCGGACGTCGCACGGCGCATCGCGCATGAGATCAAGAATCCGTTAACGCCGATCCAACTTTCGGCAGAGCGACTGAAACGCAAATACGGCAAGCTCATCGTCCAGGATCGCGACATTTTTGATCAATGCACCGACACAATCGTGCGTCAGGTAGACGACATCAAACGCATGGTTGACGAATTTTCGTCTTTTGCGCGCATGCCCAAGGCGCGGCTTGAGCGCGATGATCTTGGGGAGTGCGTGCGGCAAGTCGCATTTCTGATGCGCGTCGGCAACGCAGACGTCGACATCGAGGAAGAATTGCCAAGACCACCTTTATTTGCACTGTTCGACAGACGTCTTTTGTCTCAGGCGCTGCAAAATATTGTGAAGAACGCGATTGAGGGCATAGCAGCGCTGCACGAGACGCAGCAACAGGAGAGTGGGCAGACCATTGCAAAAGGAGTGGTGCGCATCTCGCTGCGTCAACGCGATCAGATGGTGGAGCTCAATGTTATCGACAATGGCAAGGGTTTTCCGGCCGTGAACCGCCAGCGTTTACTTGAGCCTTACATGACGACTCGCGCAGAGGGAACGGGACTGGGGCTGCCGATTGTCGCCAAGATTATCGAAGATCATGGTGGAAGGTTGGAGTTGCTGGATGCGCCGGATGGAAAGGGCGCCTGCGTCCGCCTGATGCTGCCGGCGGCGCCTGCGCCGGCGACGCAGGAGGCGGCGGATAGCCCGGTCGAGCCAATACAAAATGAACAGAGCGGGGCGTAATGGCGAGCGACATTCTCATCGTCGACGACGAAGAAGACATCAGGGAGCTGGTAGCCGGCATCTTGAGCGACGAGGGTTACGGAACTCGGACCGCCAAAGACGCGGACGAAGCGCTGACAGCCATCGCCGCGCGGCGCCCGCATCTGGTGTTTCTCGATATCTGGCTGCAGGGTTCACGGCTTGACGGACTCCAGGTGCTGGAGGCCATTCAAAAGCAGCATAGCAGCCTGCCGGTGGTGATGATTTCAGGTCACGGCAATATCGAGACGGCGGTCACCGCCATACGCATGGGCGCTTATGATTTCATCGAAAAACCGTTCAAGGCCGACCGTTTGATGTTGGTGGCCGAGCGCGCCCTCGAAGCCTATCAGCTGCGACGCGAACTTTCGGCGCTGCGCCAGCGCGCGGGCGCGCTGGACCGCATAGTCGGCAGCTCGCTGGCCGCGCATCAGTTGCAGCAGATGATCGCGAAGGTGGCGCCCGTCAATTCTCGGGTGTTGATCACGGGTTCGCCCGGGGTCGGCAAGGAACTGGCGGCACGTTGCATTCATGAGGCTTCCGCGCGGGCCGGAGCGCCGTTTATGGTCATCAATGCGGCAACGATCACGCCGGAAAACATGGAGACCGAGCTTTTTGGCCTCGAAGCCTCGGCGGGGGTGCGTAAAGTCGGCGCTTTGGAGGAGGCGCATGGCGGCACGCTGTTTCTCGACGAAATCGCCGACATGCCCAAGGACACGCAGGCCAAGATCCTGCGCGTGCTGGTCGACCAGACGTTTCAGCGTGTCGGCGGCTCGACGCGGGTTGAGGTCGACGTTCGCATCATTTCGTCCTCGGCGCGAGATCTCGCCTTCGCGATTGAAGAGGGAACTCTCCGCGAGGATCTGTTTCATCGTCTTGCGGTGGTCCCGCTGCGCGTTCCTTCACTGGCGGAGCGGCGCGAAGACATTCCCGAATTGATCAATTACTTCATGGAAAGCATGTCCGCGGCCTCTGGCATGCCGCGCCGGCGCATCAGCGAGGACGCGCTTGCGGTGCTGCAATTGCACGACTGGCCCGGCAATATTCGTCAGCTGCGCAACAATGTCGAACGGCTGATGATTTTGAAATTCCAGCGATCCGTCGGCCGAAATCACCGCCGAAATGCTGCCATCGGACGTGGGCGAACTCGTGCCGGCGACTCCGGCCGGCGTGCGCGGTGAAAAGTTGATGAGCCTGCCTCTGCGGGAGGCGCGGGAGGTGTTCGAACGGGAATATCTGATTGCGCAGCTAAACCGGTTTTCGGGTAACATTTCCCGCACGGCGGAATTTATCGGCATGGAGCGCTCGGCGTTGCACAGAAAGTTGAAATCGCTGGCGATTGAATGAAGTTCCCAGCAGGCGAGCTCGCCAGGCGCGCCAGTGTCCCCTATGCGACGTCAAGGGTATTAGACCCCGTTGTGGCGCAGTTGAAGCTTGCGCCGCGAAGGCGGTCGCGCTCTAATAGCAAATTATGGTTTGGAATCGAGACAACGAACTCGAGGCGGGGCCGGTTAGGTCCGCTAGACAAGAAGAACAGGATAGCCGATGTCGGAGCGCGCGCAGAACCTGCAAGACACTTTTTTGAATTTTGTTCGAAAGAATAAAGTCCCGCTCACCATATTCCTGGTCAACGGCGTAAAGCTTCAAGGCATCGTGACCTGGTTCGACAATTTCTGCCTGTTGCTTCGGCGGGACGGCCACTCGCAACTCGTTTACAAACATGCCATTTCCACCATAATGCCGGGACACCCCATTCATATGTTTGAACCCGGCGAGGAAGGCGAAGCCGCTGCCGAAAAGCGTTGAACTAAACTTTCGCTTTTACTTCACGCATTAGGGATCGCCGCTTATATTAGGCTTTGCGTCGCCAGCTCCAGATTGGCGCGTGGACTGCGCGTCGTTTTCAGAGGGGCATAGGACCGATTGAGCGAGGAAGGACCACAGCGGTCGAAAACAACCGAAGGCAACCAGAGCGGCAAGACCCGTGCGCTTGTGGTTGGGCCTTATTCAACACGGCCTTCGCGCGAAATGTCCATCCGTGATTCCAAAGCGCGTCTTGCAGAGGCTGTAGGCCTTGCCCTCGCAATTGATCTCGACGTCCGCGGGGAAATTGCCGTGTCTCTCAACGAGGTGCGTCCTGCGACCTTCATCGGCAAAGGCAAGGTTGAGGAAATCGGCGAGATTGTGAAGGCGGAGGAGGTCGGGCTCGTCACGATGGACTGCCCGTTGTCGCCGGTACAACAGCGCAACCTGGAAAAAGCCTGGGACACGAAGGTTATCGACCGCACCGGACTCATTCTGGAAATCTTCGGTCGGCGAGCGCGCACCAAAGAAGGCGCCTTGCAAGTGGAGCTGGCGCATCTCGAGTATCAGAAGTCGCGGCTTGTGCGCAGCTGGACCCATCTGGAACGGCAGCGGGGCGGTTTCGGCTTTCTCGGCGGACCCGGCGAAACCCAAATCGAAACCGACCGGCGGTTGATCGAGGAACGCATGCGCCGGATCGAGCATGATCTCGATAAGGTCAAGCGCACGCGCGGACTGCATCGCAAGACGCGACGCGACGTTCCCTACCCGGTTGTAGCGCTGGTTGGATACACTAACGCGGGTAAATCGACGCTGTTCAACCGCCTCACCAATGCGGGCGTCTTTGCGGAAAACCTGCTGTTTGCGACGCTCGACCCCACTTTGCGGCAAATTCGCCTGCCGCACGGCGCCAAGGCGCTGCTCTCCGACACGGTGGGCTTCATCTCCGATCTGCCCACCATGCTTATTTCCGCTTTTCGAGCGACGCTGGAAGAAGTAACGCAGGCCGAAGTGATTTTGCATGTTCGCGATATTTCCCATGAAGACTGGGAAGCGCAGGGACGCGACGTGGAGACAATTCTCGAGGAACTGGGACTCGCGGGTGAAAACCGCAAGCCGATGATCGAGGTGTGGAACAAGATCGACGCCATCGAGCCGAGGCGACTGGAAAGCCTCCGAATTTCAGTGCGGGGGGGCAATGCTGCGGAGCGTCCTGCACTTGTATCCGCGTTGACCGGCGAGGGGCTGGATGCGTTGCTGCAACGGATCGAAACGTTGCTCGCCGCCGGTCGCGTGACCCTGGCGCTGACGCTGAACCGCGCCGACGGCGAAGGACTGGCCTGGGCCTACGCTCATGCCGAGGTTCTGGAGCGTGAGGCGACAGCGGAAGGCGATCTCAATCTAGTGCTGCGCGTCGCGCCGGAGCGTTTCGGGGAACTGGCGCGCCGTTTCCCGGCGGCGAAGATCGCGAGCTGATGCCCTGGTTCTATCTCGCCATCGCGATCCTGTCGGAAGTCGCCGGCACCAGCGCGCTGAAGGCGACAAACGGCTTTCACAATCTTTGGCCGTCGGTCATGGTCGTCATTGGCTATGGGATGGCGTTTTACTTCTTGTCGCTAACCCAGAACTTCATTCCCATGGGCGTATCCTATGCCGTGTGGTCCGGAGTCGGAGTCGCGCTGATTTCGCTGGTGGGCTGGATCTATTACAAGCAGGCGCTGGGGCTCGGAGAACTCATCGGCATTGGAATGATCGTCGCAGGAGTGATGGTGCTCAGCATATTTTCGAAGAGCGCAGCCTAAAGCTCAAACGTCATTTCAAAATCCACTTTGGCGTCATGCGCGTCAGAACGCCATCGCGGAAGTGGAAATGGTGCGCCAGCGCAGCGGTGGCATGGAGCGCGGCGAGAAAGATTAGCCCGTTCGCGAACCATTCATGTATTTCTTTCGCCTTGTGTTCGAAGGCCTTGTCTCCAATCCAGGGGGAGGGGATTTCACCGAGGCGGAAGAGCGGCAGCGGCTTGCCGTCTGCGAAAAGCGTGACGATTCCCGCGATAGGGACTGCAAGGAGCAGGACGTAGAGGAGGATATGGGCGAGTTTGGCCGCGCGGTCGCCCCAGACACCTGCCGCAGTCGTTTCCATCGGAGCCGGGGGTGCAATGAAGCGCCAGATGAGGCGCAGCGCCAGCATAGTGATAATCAGCTGCCCCGCAGAAATGTGCAGAAAGTCGACCATGCGACGGGGCTCGCCGCGCGCAAACTCGTCGCGCGTTTGACCGAGCAGCCAAGCGCTGGCGACGAGCAACGCCGAGAGCCAATGAAAAAATTGAGCAGCGTTGCTATAGCGGGAATCGGCTTCTGTCATGTTCATCAAGTCGATCCTGCGGCGAAGCGTAAAGCTTGAGGCTGTTTGGTCCGATGGCGAAATTGCGTAGCGCCCTGTTATTTTTTCTCCAATTTTTTGGCTTCAACCCAAAGCGCCTCCATCTCGTCCAGAGTGGCTTGCGCCGGAGCTCGCCCAGCCTGGGCCAGGCGCAGCTCTATGTAATGGAAGCGTCGCTCAAACTTTGCATTGGCGCCCCGTAACGCCTGCTCCGGGTCGACTCTGGCATGGCGGGCGAGATTGGCGACGACAAAAAGAAGATCGCCAATTTCCTCGGCTAACTCCTGTGACGGCTGCGCATCCATCTCGCTGGAAAGCTCCGCTTCGACTTCCAAAGTCTCCTCGCGGAGCTTTTCCAGGACCAGCCTTGCATCGGCCCAGTCGAATCCAACCCTGGCCGCCTTTTGTTGCAGCTTTATGGCCCGCGTCAGAGCGGGCAGGGGCAAGGGAACCCCGTCCAGCACGCTGCGTGGCGCTGGCGTCTCGCCCTCGGTCGCCTTTTGCCCGGCGCGCGCAGCTTTCTCCGCAGCCTTTATATCGCTCCATTGAGCCACAACAGCGTCCGCATCTAGCGCGCCCATCCGCGTGAATACATGCGGATGACGCCGAATGAGCTTCTCGCAGATTGTCTGTGCGACGTCCTCGAACGAGAAGTCTCCCGCTTCTTGCGCCATTCGTGCATGGAATACGACCTGCAAGAGCAGATCGCCCAACTCATCCTTCAGATCGTCCATATCGCCGCGCTCGATCGCCTCGGCGACCTCATAGGCCTCCTCGATCGTGTACGGCGCTATGGATGCAAAATTCTGCTGCAGATCCCAAGGGCAACCCGTTCCCGGCGTGCGCAAAGCAGCCATGATCTCGATCAAGCGCTCGATGTTCATAGAAAACCCGTCACTGCGCGAGAAAAGGAGAGGACGTCGCCAAAAAAGAAACGCCGCGAAACTCTCCCGAGCATCGCGGCGCTTTTTGGACTGAGGTCGGGCTTAGTCGAGTATAATCGACAGCGCTTCGCGGCCTTTTTGCGTATCCACCACCTGCATTGTCACCGGCTGCCCTTCGGCGAGACGGCTGACTCCCGAAGGCGCCAAAATGGAGATATGGACAAACACATCCTTGCCGCCGTCGTTGGACTGAACGAATCCGAAGCCTTTGGTCTCGTCAAACCATTTCACTTTTCCGGCCACGGTCACAGCGCTCGAAGGATCAGGCGCCTGTCGGCGGGGACGCGGGCTGTCGAACCCCCCGCCGCCGCCAAATCCGCCGCTACGCGGGGGCGGAGGCGGGGCGCGTTCGGCGGCGCCCGCGAGATCGACTTCCAGTACGCGGGCGACCTGCTGGCCCTTGACGGAATTGGTCACCTGAACCTTCAGCTTGGCTCCAGGAGGCAAGGTTTCATAGCCCGCGGACTGAACAGCGCCGATGTGGAGAAAGGCGTCGCCCGTCCCGTTGCCGAGCTCGACGAAGCCGAAGCCTTTGTCGGACTTGAACCATTTGACGACCGCGTCGATCGCGGGCTCGTTGGAAACCGGCGCCGGAAGGTCAGGAAACCCGCCGCCTCCAAAAGGCGATCGCTGCTGCGGCCGACTGGGTCGCTGAGAATCGTAATTGTAGGGACCGTCGTCGTCGAAACCGCGCTTCCTCGGTCCCCGGAAATCCTTACCTTTGCTCATGTCTACCTGCTCGTCTCCGCCAAAAACGGCAAGACCGCTATGCCATATGCAGTACGCCCAAGCGAAAGCCCTTCGGCGCGCGGAAGCGGCCGAAAGGGTTTGAAGGGGATGTGCCAGTTGAATGTCATATAGTCCCGCGCTCTATACCTTTACCAGAAACAGGCCGCTTTTGGCCAGAGATTTTCGCGAGATTTCTCGGCGCGCATCCAAAAAGCCGCTCCCGTGTGGGGCTAAGACGCGAGCAAAATCCCCAAGGCCGGGTCAGCGCTTAGGCGCAGCAGTCTATAAATCAATGCTGTAGAGAATGGGCTCGGAGCGGTTGGCGCCAGCCGATTTTGTGAATTGTTGATCGCCCCAATTGGCTTCTCGCCTGGCCGGTATGGCGCGCAGGGTTGCCATATCGTAGTTTCTCCTGTGTCCGCCGAGGTCCTTTTGAGCGGTTTGCGCAGGAGTCTCAAGTTGCCCACATACCGCGCCATAGGACTTATGTCCGGCACTTCCATGGACGGGGTCGATGTCGCCCTTGTCGAAACCGACGGTGAAACGACCCTTTCTTTTGGTCCAGCCGCGGCCTTTCCTTATTCCGACGCCGACCGCGCCTTGTTGCGCGGCGCTCTCGCAGAAGCCGCGACGCTAGAGGATCGCAACGCCCGTCCGGGCGTGCTCGCTTTCGCCGAACGTATGGTCACGGACCGGCATGTAGAAGCGGTCGAGGGCCTCCTTAGCGATCACGCAATCGACCCCGCCACGATCTCCGTCGTCGGTTTCCACGGGCAAACAGTGCTGCACCGCCCAAAGCAGCGCCTGACCATCCAGATCGGAGATGGACCAGCTTTAGCGGCTCGGCTCGGCTTGGACGTAGCCTATGATTTCCGGGCGGCTGACATTGCCGCTGGGGGAGAGGGCGCCCCTATCGTGCCTGTGTTTCATCGCGCTCTGGTTGCAGCAGGGGGGCTGCGGGGAGAGGTCGCCTTGCTAAATATCGGCGGCGTCGCAAATGTAAGCTACATATCCGATGGAAACGAACCCATCGCCTGCGACACAGGGCCGGGCAACGCGCTTATTGATGATCTGATGCTTCAGAGGACCGGCGCGCCAATTGATCGGGACGGCCACACCGCTGCGAGAGGCCGCGTGAATGAAGCGGCGCTGTTGCGTCTATTAGCTCATCCATTTTTTGAGATATCTCCTCCAAAATCATTAGATAGAAACACTTTTTCACTTGATGTAATACGTAATCTCTCAACTGAGGACGCCGCCGCAACCCTGACCGCCTTTACTGCCGCGTCGGTACTGAGGCTGTTTCCTCACCTGCCAAAAGAGCCTCAGCTTCTCATTGTATGCGGCGGGGGCGCGCGCAATCCCATACTGGTGCGGGAACTGGTTCTAAGACTACCGTGCAAGGTGACGACAGCGGAAGTGGTCGGATGGTCATCGGATTTCCTTGAGGCTCAAGCCTTTGGATTTCTCGCTGCGCGTGTATTGGAAGGGAAGCCTTTAACCTTTCCGACGACCACTGGCGCGCCTGCGCCCATGCCGGGCGGTGTTTTGGCGCGCTCGCAAATTAGTGCCCTTTAGGATAGAGTTCCTCGGATCTGGGACGGTGGGGAAGCTCGCCGATGCAAACCATATGAAAGACGAGCCCAAAATTGCTGCAACGCAGCATGACGCCGCCCCCTCTCGTCGAGGCCTCGTTCTCGGCGCACTGGGTGGTGTGGCCGTAGGCGCTGGCGCAGTGCTGACCGCTCAAATATGGACGCAAAAAGATCTTACAGCGCGGCTGTTCAATCCGTTCAGGCTGGGAAGTTTCGAGCTCGAAGCGGTGCCTGGCCTGACGCGTCCGGACGGAATGCCGACGCCGGGCTTCTCCGCCTCCGACCTTGCGGGGCGCCGCTCGATCCTGAATTTTTGGGCGAGTTGGTGTCCGACCTGCCGTGAGGAACATGATCTATTGGTGGATCTCGCCGCACGGGGCTTGGCGCCGATTTACGGAGCCGACGTTAAGGACGAGCCTGAACATGCGCGCGACTTTCTTATGCGCAACGGCAATCCCTACCGCGCCGTCGGCGCCGATCGGCACGCTTTTTTGCAGCGGGCGCTCGGAGTCCGCGGCGTTCCTGCGACCTTCGTAATCGCTCCGGGACCTACAATCGAGGTGTCGATCCTCGGTCCGCTGGATCCAGAGACCATACAGGAGCGGATTGTTCCAGCTCTCACACAAACCGGATAAAAGCGTTAGTCGCCCCGCGCGGGAATGGCGATGCGCGGAGGGTTGCCGAGCCGCTTGTCGAGGTAGGCGTCGACTTCCGCAATGAGCGGGTCGATCCTGTCCTCGAAAAAGTGGTTGGCGCCTTTCACCACGGCGTGTTCAATCGAGATGCCCTTTTGAGTCTTGAGTTTTTCGATCAAGCCGGTGACTTCCTTGAGCGGAGCCACGCGGTCCTGATCGCCATGGATGAATAGGCCCGAGGAAGGGCAGGGAGCCAGAAAGGAATAGTCGAACCGGTTTGCCGGAGGAGCCACCGAGACGAAACCCTCGATTTCGGGCCGTCGCATCAGCAGCTGCATGCCGATCCAGGAACCGAAAGAGACGCCGGCGATCCAGCAAGCTCGAGCCTCCGGATTAACGGCCTGCGCCCAGTCAAGCGCGGCGGCGGCGTCGGAGAGTTCTCCCGAGCCGTGATCAAACGATCCCTGGCTGCGGCCAACGCCGCGGAAATTGAAGCGCAGCACGGAAAAACCGCGCTCGGCGAAAGCATAATAAAGGTGGTAGACGATCTGATTGTTCATCGTCCCGCCGAACTGCGGGTGCGGATGCAAGACGATGGCGATTGGCGCACCGCGCGTCGCGGACTGGTGAAAGCGGCCTTCAAGCCTGCCTGCCGGTCCGGTAAAGATGACTTCGGGCATCAGGTTCCCCTTAAGGAATGCTGTGGGAGGAACGCCGGCCCAATGGCGCCGACCGTCTCCTGAAACTGCTAATTTTTTTCGCGATTTACTGGAAAAGCGCTCTGCGCTTTCACTACTTTCTCCGCGCCGATACGCTTCTAGCATGAGGCGAGACCGGAAAAGCAAGGATTTTCGACGCCTGCAGGCGGCCAATTGCAGTTTGCTTCCGCGACTGACGCTTTTGCCATCGGGTTTGGAGCGCCGGCCGTCACTCCAGGAGCTAATCTTGCCTCTCGCCGGCGCGCTCTGAGGGGTTACAACCCGCGATTACAAGTAGCGACTTTCGCATCGGGATCAGTTTTTGCCCTCGCGCTTTGCGTTTCAGCCGTCTCTGCCAGGCAGGCCGGCCACTTTCTTGTTTAATTCGACCACGACGTCGGTCTCGGGGTTAAGCTTCCCCAATACGCCAACAGCGCTGGAAAGGTTTTTGGTGATCACGTCATGCACGTGCTCCAGCCAGGCTTCCGTATTGCTGGCCCCTTCCTCGGCTCTGGACGCCCGCTCTTCGGCGCGGGAAACCCGTTCTTCCGCACGCAGGGCGCGCGTTTCCGCCTGCTTCAGCTCCTCTTCGGTTCGAGAAAGCCTTTCTTCAATTCGCAGTGCCCGCGTTTCCGACTTTTTTATTTCATCTTCGGCTCTGGAAGCGCGCTCCTCGGCGCGTGCAACTCGTTCTTCCGCCCGCGCTGCGCGTTGCTCCGCCGCGGACAGCTTGAACTGAAGCTCTCGTGCGAGCTGTTCGGTTTCGCGCGCGCGGCCCTCATAATCGGACGCTCTCGCCTCCGACGACGCCAAGTCATTCCGCAACTGCTGGATAGTGCCCAAGGCCCATGCTTCGATGTCCTTGGCCCGCTTCTCCATGAGCTCCAAGGCGCCGGCGACCTTGGAAATGAGATCAAGCGCGGCGGGCAAGTCGGGGCGGGCGTTGGGGAAGTCGTCCTTCCGGTTTTTCTCCAAGCCCAAATACAATTTTCGTTGTAGATCCTGCAAGTTAATCAGGTTCGCACCGTTTTGGTCGTCGCGAACTATCTCTAATTTACTTGCTAACATCTGACGCTCCGATGAAGACGAGAGACCCACGCATTTGCCTTATGGCCGACGGCACAAAGCCGCAGCTACTGTCTGGAGGACAGTCCCGGTGTTGACTTTTCATACGCACGCAACGTCAAGCTTACATTCCCAAACAAAGATGCGATTTGCGCTTCGATGACAACTACCCAAGCTCCGAGCGAACAGCCGGAAAGCAGCGATCAAAAGCCAACTTGTTGATAACTACGACGATACTCAGCGCCAGTATTTATACAAAACTGTGCACAAATCGGACGCGAAAAAGCCTTCATGTCCTTGATCGAACGATTCGAGCGAGCTGTTTTCGCGGCGCAAAAGGCGCTCTCCAAACCCTTTGAAATTGCAATTCGTGTTGCGGAGACACCCAAAACGGATATCATACTAAAATGATCAGCTTTAGCAGCCTTCACCGCCTCACGGACGAGAAGCCAATGTTTAGCTTGCATATGCGGTCAGGAGCCCTCGGCGCCGCGCTTGCCCTTGCTTCGATTTCAGCCGCTCACGCAAGGGACGGCTGGCCCGGCTGCCGCGGGGCGGATGTGGACGTCCGAATTGCAGGTTGCACGCAGGTCATTGGTGATCTCGCCAAAGAATCCAAGCACAACAAGATTGCAGCCTATGTCAATCGCGCTGGAGCTTATCAAGCGAAAGGAGACTGGGATCGTGCGATCGTTGATTTTACCAAAGCGCTGGAGTCGGACCCGAAATCCGCCGTGGTTTTAGCTGCGCGCGGCGCGGCTTACCGGGGGAAGGGCGAACTCGACCATGCGCTTGCCGATTATAACGCGGCGCTCGCCGCGCAACCGAAGGATGCGGCCGCCTATCTTGGTCGTGGCGGCGTTTACTACGTCCAAGGCGATTATGACCACGCGATCGCCGATTATGACGCAGCTATAAAATTGGACCCCAAAAGCTCCTCAGCCTATAGCGCTCGCGCTATCGCCTGGCGGCAAAAAGGAGACGCTGTTAGGGAATTGGCCGATCTGGACGAGGCGGTAAAAAGCGACAAGCGTTCCGCGGCGAACTTCAATGCTCGTGGCGCTTATTACCAATCGAAAAAGGACTACCGGCACGCTGTCGCAGATTTCGGGGAAGTCGCCCGGCTGGAGCCAAAGTCCGCGCAAGCTCACAATAATCTTGGGCTCGCCTATCATGGCGAAGGCGACTTTGATCGCGCGGTCGGCGCTTTTGACGCTGCGATAAAAATCGATCCCACCTATGCGCAGGCCTATCTCAACCGCGCCAATGCATACCTCGGCAAGCACGATCTCGACCGCGCCGAGCAGGACTACAAGACGGCTCTAAAGCTGAAGCCCGAGTTGGCTTCGGCCAAGAAGGGACTGGAAGAGGTACAAAAGCTCCTTGCCAAAAAGGCCGCAACGACTCCGAGCCCGATGCCGACGCCAGCCAGCGAGGCTAAGTGAATCCTTATTGAGGATTCAGAGAGCTTTCGCTGCCGCTAGCACTTCTTCGGCGTGACCGGGCACCTTTACTTTGCGCCAGATTTTGGCGATGCGACCGTCCGGACCAATAAGAAAAGTCGTGCGCTCCACGCCCATGTATTTGCGGCCGTACATGCTTTTTTCGACCCAGACTCCATAGGCGCTCAACACCTCTTTCGCTTCATCGCAGGCAAGTGGAATCGCGAGCTCGTATTTCGCCCGGAACTTGTCGTGGGTTTTGGGCGAATCGGGCGACATGCCCAGGATGGCGGCGCCCGCTTTGGCGAATTGCGCGTGCAGGCCGTTAAACTCGATCGCCTCTTTCGTGCAGCCGGAAGTGTCGTCCTTGGGATAAAAATAAAGCGCCAGTTTTTTGCCTTTGAAGTCCGCCAGCGAATGCGATTCATCCGCAGAGCCGGGCAGTTTGAAGGGTGGCGCGATATCGCCTTCTTGAAGCTTTGCCGTGGTTGTGGTGGTCAATGCGCTTTCCCTTCCTGGCGTTCAATCCTATCGTTAAACCAGTTTGCAAAGCTTTGGGGGCAAGGCAAGGGCCTTTCATGCCTAAGCGCTGCTCTTTAAATGTGCTGCGGTGCGCGGCGCCATCGTTTTGGCTCAGCGATCAGGCATAGTGTTGGTTAGCAGGCGCCGGGAGCGCCGAGTTTGTTCTATAGCGGGGCCGTTTGACAGAGCAACAAGCCGGCGACGGACAGGATTCGGGCGAACGAGGCGGAATCACTGAGCTGCGGTTTCAACCGCCGCGTCTATCTCCTGGCGCGCGGCGGGCCGTGCGTGGGGCGCGAGGTTTCGGCATCGGGATCCTTCTGGTGCTAAGTGTATTGATCGGCGGTTTCCTTGTCGCCTTGTCGCGCGGACCAATCGGTTTTGATTGGCTCACGCCGATCATCGTCACTTCTCTCAATGATTTGTACGCGCATCGATATGATTTTGGCCTGAACGGCGTCGCGATCGCCAATACGGACCATGGGCCGACGCTGACCGTTCAGGGACTGACCGTGAAGTCTGACGGCCGCACCATTGTCGCCGCGCCCCGCGCGGAGCTTTCCGTGGACTTACGATCGCTGCTCGCCGGAAGGGTCAAACCTCGTCGCCTCGAAATGCTGGATCTGGAATTACGCCTTGCGGTCATGGCCGACGGGCGCGTCTCCATTTCAGCCGGCACCGCGCCGCAGGACGCAGTTCCTTTAAACAACGCCGCGCCGGATGCTGATCCAAAGCCCGCGCGCGGTCTTCCCCCCGAGAGCGCGAAATTGTTGGCGCGGGCTGGCGGGGCGCTGCGCGTCTTGAGCGACCTTGCGACGAATCCTGACAGCGTCATCGGCGCGATCGACAGAGTTGGGGTTATTCATGGCCGCCTCGTCATCGATGACAGGACCGTGGATCGCGTAATAAGTTACGACGATCTGACACTCAGCCTCGACAAAAGCTTAGGGGGCATGAAATTCAGTCTCGCTGCAACTGGAGCGACGCGTCGCTGGGAAGTTGTCGCGTCAGCGCACGGACTGCCCGGCTCGAAGCGCAATTTCGACGCCGAAGCGCACGATTTTTCGATTGACGACATCGCTCTGTTCGGAGGCCTGCGGAAGCTGCCTTTCGACACGGATGCGCCATTGTCCGCGGAGTTGCACTTCGTTTTAGGCGCAGAAGGGCGTGTGACAGAGGCCAGCGCGGGCGCACGCCTCGGCACTGGCTATTTCCGGCTCGACGAGCCGGACTTCGAGCCGGTAATGGTCCGCGAGGTTTCCGGAGCGGCGCATTGGGACAAGCAGAACCGGCAATTCATCATTTCTCCCGTAGAAATCAAGACTGGCGCCCTGGAGATGACGTTGGAAGGCGCTGTCGCGCCGCCGGTTTCCGAGAGCGCAGCGCAAAGCGTCGATTCTGGCTCAGGTTCGGATTCATGGGTCGCTTCTCTGCGTTTCGCAAAACCAGCGTTGGTTGGTCCCGATCGCGCCGGACAGCAGCCGCTGCGGCTCGACCGCTCATCTCTGCGCCTACAACTTTCCCTCGCGCAACAAAGACTTGATATCTCGCGCCTCGAGCTCGCCGCGTCCGATGTGAACCTCGCTGGATCGGCTGTTATCGATTGGGCGAACAGCCTGCATGTTGTTTATGAGCTCACCTTCGACAACACTCAGATCGCCGCATTGATGCGATTGTTGCCAACGCATTCGGCCACGCCGGTGCGCTATTGGCTAACGGACCACGCCCCCACCGGAACTATACGGCATGGTGAATTCAAGGCGGATTTCACACAGGCCGATATTGTTGCGATGCGTTACGAGCTACCGCCGCCAGACAAAGCGATTCAAGGCGAAGCCGACATTATCAATGCAACGCTCATCGATTTGATCCCCGGACTGCCGCCGCTTGGCAGTCTTTCGACGCATTTACGGCTGACTGGTCGAACCATGACTCTGGAGGACGCCAATGCTGTATTGGAAACCCCGCATGATCGGCGCGTCAATGTTAGCGAAGGCAGGTTTGCGATCAAAGACAATGCGCTGAAGCCTTCGCCGGCGGAGCTTGACGTGCGGTTGGCCGGGAGCGTGGAGGCTGTCGCCGAGGTACTCTCAATACCCGGCCTCGCCCCTTACGCAGCTTTGCCGATCGATCCGGCGCAACTCAAAGGCCAGATAGACGGACGACTGCACGCAGATCTTGAAATCGGCGTGGGAGCGCGTCCTGACCACACTGTGGTGGCTATCCAAGCCAACGCCAGCAACCTCTCCATCGAGCATTTCCTGGGGACGGAACGCCTCGAAAACGGCGCCCTGAACATCGTGAATGATCGAGCCGCCGGCTTGCGGATAACGGGCGTAGGCCGCGTTTTCGGCGGCGCGACCACACTGGACATAAAGCGCGGACCTGGAGACGGCGCCCTGACGCAGGCGCAGCTTTCGGTCGTGTTGGACGAGACAGGCCGTGCGAGAGGCGGGTTCGCGCTGCCCGGGGTCATTGGACCCGTCACCGCGCTGGTGAAGACGCCTTTGCCAATCAATGAAGCGGAAACACCCGTAGAACTCGATCTCACGCGCGCTTCCCTCGACAATATACTGCCGGGGGTCGTCAAGCCGGCCGGCAAACCTGCCAAGGCCCAGTTTACCCTGGTTAGACGCCCCGAGGGCATCACGCTCGAACATTTCGCCCTCGAAGCCGGCGCAACGCAGCTCAGCGGCGTCGTCGAATTGACACGAGATGGCGCTTTCCGCTCCGCAAGGTTTTCACAATTTCGTCTGTCGCCCGGCGATGACGCAAAGGTGGAGGCCCAGCGCGGATCGGAAGCGCTCAAGTTGATCGTGCGAGGAAACAATCTCGACGCCCGACCGATGCTCCGGGGGCTGACCTCGACTAGCCTGGAGAAGGCTGGTCAAAGCGGCGCCAAAGCCGCTATTTCCTTCGACGACCTCGACCTTGATTTGAAATCGCCTATCGTCACGGGCTTTGGAAAGCAGATACTTTCCAATGTCGACTTTAAATGGGAGCGGCGGAATGGCCGGCCACGGGTCTTTTCCCTATCCGGGCATTTTGGACGCGAACCACTGGCTGTCGCGATTTCGCGCAGCGATAGCGGAACGCCGCATGTCGAAATTTCGAGCGCCGACGGCGGAGCGTTATTGTCCTTTCTTGATCTTTACGGACGCATGGACTCTGGGCGTCCTCAACGCCAGAATTCAGTTAGGGCAGGGGCGCTCCGACGGCGTGCTGCATGTGCGTGACTTTTATCTCAAGAACGAGCCCGCGATGCGTCAGTTGATGGCGCAGGGCGCAGCCAGAGCCGACGAGAAGGGCGGTTTTCGGTTCGATCCGGAATCGGTTCGCGTCGCCCGGCTTCAGGCCGAGTTCGGTTGGGCGGGCGGTAAGTTGTCATTACGGGACGGCATCATGTCGGGGCCGGAAATGGGTTTGACCTTTGACGGTTATGTCGATCTTGCGCGCGAGACCGTCGATATAGGAGGCTCCTATGTGCCCGCCTATGGCCTCAATAATCTGGTTTCGAATATTCCGGTCTTTGGCCAGATCCTGACCGGAGGCGCGCATGAGGGCATATTCGCGCTGAATTATCGCGTCACTGGCCAGCTCGGCGCGCCGGCAGTTCGCGTCAATCCGCTTTCCGCGCTGACCCCGGGACTTTTCCGCAAGATCATGGGCGTGATGGACGATACCGCGCGCCCGCAAGATCCAGGTCATTAGTCGTTTTATCCGCTTTCCCGCGTGGCGAAACCACGGTAAACCCGCGCCCATGACGCAGCGCCCGACCTACATGATCACCACAGCCATTCCTTATGCGAATGGCGCGCCTCACATCGGCCACGCCTATGAACGCATCGCGACGGACGCATTTGCACGCTGGAAGCGGCTCGAGGGCTTCGACGTGCTGTTCATCACCGGGATGGACGAGCACGGCCAGAAGATGCAGCGCACCGCCGAGCGCGAAGGCCTCACCCCGCAGGGTCTCGCCGATCGCACCGCGGCCCAGTTCGAACGCATGGGCGAAGCGCTGAACGCCAGGGCCGACGACATCATCCGCACGACGCAGCAACGCCACAAGCAGGCCGCACTGGAAATCTGGCGGCGCATGGAGGCCAATGGCGACATATATTTGGCCAAATACTCCGGCTGGTATTCCGTAAGGGACGAGGCCTATTACGACGAAGGCGAACTCACGGAGCGCGACGGCAAGAAATACGCGCCAACCGGCACACCAGTCGAATGGGTGGAGGAAGAAAGCTGGTTTTTCAGGCTCTCGGCTTATGGCGACAGGCTGCTCGCCCATTACGAGGCCAATCCAGATTTCGTCACGCCAGAGCATTACAAAAACGAAATCGTCGCTTTCGTGAAGCGCGGCCTCGCCGACCTTTCGATCTCACGCACGACCTTCGATTGGGGAATCCGGATTCCGCAAAGCCCGCAGACCAGCGCTGAGCATGTCATGTATGTCTGGGTCGACGCCCTGACGAACTACATCACCGCGACGGGTTATTTGACGGGGCAGGGCGAGCGCCTGCGCTTCTGGCCCGCCGACGCCCATGTGATCGGCAAGGACATCACCCGCTTTCACGCGATCTTCTGGCCCGCCTTTTTGCTGTCCGCTGGCGCGCCGCTCCCGAAGCGCATCGTCGTGCATGGTTTTCTGTTCAGCCGGGGAGAAAAAATGTCGAAATCGGTCGGCAACGTGGTCGATCCGATCGAACTCGCCGAACGCTATGGCGTCGATCAGCTGCGTTATTTCTTCCTGCGCGAGATTCCCTTCGGCCAGGACGGCAATTATTCGCATGAGGCCA
The DNA here is from genome assembly GCA_963724845.1 of uncultured Alphaproteobacteria bacterium. Taxonomy (GTDB): domain Bacteria; phylum Pseudomonadota; class Alphaproteobacteria; order Rhizobiales; family Beijerinckiaceae; genus Methylocystis. The sequence continues at coordinate 124,201 of CAVRWF010000004.1, read as the reverse complement.
TCGTCAACCGCATCAACGCCGATCTCGCCAACGACCTCGGCAATCTGGCGCAGCGCTCGCTGTCGATGATCAACAAGAACTGCGGCGGCGCGGTCCCGCGCTTTGGCGTGGTGCTGGACGAAGACGCCAAAATCCTCAACGAATCGGGTGGCGTCATTGAGATCGCGCGCCGGGCGATGGACGCCTATCGACCCGACCATGCGCTGACCGAGATTTTCCGCGTCGTCGCCGAGGCGAACCGCTATTTCGCGGGACAGGAGCCCTGGGTCAAGAAAAAAGCCGATCCCGAGCGCATGGAGACGATCCTCTATGTGACCGCCGAGACGCTGCGGCGGCTGGCGATCTCCTTGCAGGCCTTCATCCCTGCGGGCGCCGGCGCGCTGCTCGACCTGCTGGGCGTTCCACCCGAAGCGCGCGAATTCATCCATGCCAGTGCGGATCACGCGCTGGTTTCGGGAGCGAAACTGCCGACGCCGGCGCCGGTGTTTCCACGCTATCTGGAGCCGGAGGAGAGTGTTTAAGCCCGACGGTCCTCAGCCCGCGATCAACGCCGCGCGTATGGTCCTGCTCGTGGCGACCTGCCTCATCGGTTCCGCCGCTTGGGCCGAGGGGGCATGGCGGCCCTATTATAATGATCGTTTCGGCGTGACCGCTGATGCGCCTTCCGACTGGAAGATGGGTCCCGCGCCCGAGAACAATGATGGCCGCATCTTCACTTCTCCCAACGGGAGCGCCACAATCACCATATCCGGCAGCTTCAGCACGATGCCGCATGACGAGGAAGTCGCGATCAGGGTCGAGCAAAAAGGCGCCGCGATTACATATAAGAAAATTACGCCGCGTCTCGTCGTTGTCTCCGGGACCAAGTCAGATCGGATTTTTTACAGCAAGTCGATCCTTTCCTGCCACGGCACGATCTGGAACGACCTACGGGTGGAGTATCCGGTTGCGGACAAGGACAAGTATGACGCGTTAGTGGCGCATGTCTCGGCGTCGCTGCATCCGGGTCCGGGGTATGATTTCAACGGCAAATGCAAATGATCCGGTCTTCTCAAGCTTCTCTCATGCCTCAGGTCTCAGCGGGTTAAACCATGCTCATCGACACCCACTGCCATCTCGACTTTCCAGATTTCGCGCCGGAACAGGCCGAGATCGTCGCAAGGGCTCATGTCGCCGGCGTCGGGCGAATGATCACCATTTCCACCCATGTGACCAAATTCGCCTCGATCGCCTCCATCGCCGAGCGTTACGAAGACGTGTTCTGCACCGTCGGCACGCATCCCAATCACGCGCTGGACGAGCCCGAGGCGAGCCCGGAGGAACTGGTCGCGCTCTCGCGTCATCCCAAATGCGTGGCCTTTGGCGAGGCGGGCCTTGACTACCACTACAATCATGCGCCCAAGGACTCGGCGGCGCGGGTGTTCCGCAAGCATATCGCCGCTGCGCGCATCGCCGGCCTGCCGTTGGTCATTCACACGCGCGACGCCGACGAAGATTGCGCGGCGATCCTCCGCGACGAGATGGGGAAGGGGGCTTTCACGGCCCTGCTCCACTGCTTCACGGCCTCGCAGGCGCTGGCCGAGACCGCCGTGGAACTGGGGCTATACATTTCCTTCTCCGGCGTCGTGACCTTCAAGAATTCGCAAAGCCTGCGCGACACGGCGTCGACCGTGCCGCTGGAGCGCATTCTTGTCGAGACAGATGCGCCATTCCTCGCGCCGACCCCGCATCGCGGCAAGCGCAATGAGCCGGCCTTTGTGGCGGACACCGCTCGGACGCTGGCGCAGCTCAAGGGCATGAAGGAGGCGGATTTCGCGGCGGCCACCACGGCCAATGCGTTGCGGCTGTTCTCGAAGATGCCGCCGCTTCGCCAGCAGGAAATGGCGGCGTGACGCGCACAGTCACAATCCTTGGCTGCAGCTCCTCGGGCGGGGTGCCGCGCGTCGGGCAGGGTTGGGGCAAATGCAATCCGGCCAACCCGAAGAACCGCCGACGCCGTTGTTCGGTTCTTATCTCGCAGGGCGAGGACGGCGCTTCGACCAATATTCTCGTGGACACGTCCCCTGACCTGCGCGAGCAGCTTATCGACGCCGAGGTCAAGCGGCTCGACGCCATTCTGTACACACATCCGCACGCCGACCACACCCATGGCGTCGACGACGTGCGCGGGCTTGTCATCATGAATGGACGCAAGATCCCTGCATACATGGACGAGCCGACCTCGCACATGATGACAACCAAATTCGACTACATCTTCAAGACGCCGCCGGGCAGTTTTTATCCTCCGCTGCTTACAGAGCACCGGCTCCATCTCGGCCGTTCCACCTTCCTTTCTGGACCCGGTGGAACCGTCGAGGCGACGCCGTTCCGCCTTGAGCATGGCGAAATGGATGCGCTTGGATTTCGTATCGGGGATATGGCCTATACGCCCGATCTGCACGCGATCCCGGCGGAAAGCCTACAATATCTCGAAGGCCTCGACCTTTGGATCATCGACGCGCTGCGGCATCAGCGGCATGGCTCGCATTTGTCGGTCGCTCAGGCGCTGGAATTGATCGAGCGCTTAAAGCCGCGCCGGGCCGTCCTCACGGATCTGCATGTTGACCTGGACTACGACGCGCTGGCGGCAATGTGCCCACCCAATGTGACGCCGGCCTTCGACGGAATGCGGATTCCGTTTTGAATCTTCCTCAGCCGTTTTCCTCAGCAGTCCGTTAGCCATATCGGTGGCGCAGGCGCCGATGCTTGCGGCTTTCTGTTAGCCTGTGACGCTCCAATGGCCGGCGCGGCGCGGGATCCCGGCGGGGCCGGCATGGATCGGGGCGAACATTAGGTTCCATAATATCGATTATGCGAAATCTATCCTGTAAGATTCCCCTGAGGATGTAGGACTCCCCTTTAGAAGCGCGCCCATATGGCGCTGACGATGCCCCGCTCTGCCGGGAAATTGACGCCTATTGGAGCGTCGATGACACCGAGCTGGACGGAAAAGGTCTGGTTCAGATCGTAGACCGCACTGACCTCGAACTTTTGCGAGAACACGTTATTTCTCCCGTTCTGCCAAAGAGACACGGTCGTAAATGCCTGCGCCATAAGCATGAGATTGGCCCACGGCCGCAGCCCGGCGGTTAAGTCGATATGGGCTTCGTCGCCGTTCTGACCGCGCGTGCGGTAGCCGAACTGGGAGTCGAAAAAACCATCAAGGTCGAAAAGTTCGATCGAGTGGAACATCTGCAGGCGCACGTCGGCCTGCCATCGGTCTTTCATGTCGAGGAAAGTTTGGGCGCTGTGGTTTGATGCGGCGCGCAGACCTGCCTCCAGCGAGATAAAATAGCCTTGGAAATTGACAATCGCGATGCGTCCGCCGAGCGCGCCAAGCCCCAATCCGCTGTATTGGGGTTGCTGCGGCGCGGCCAGCGACGCCTGGCCGGCGGAGGCGTGAAAATCCATGCCGCCGGCTTCGCCGATTACGGTAAGCCATTCGGCTGCTCCGTATTCGACATAGCTCTGCACTTCAAACTTACGATATGGAGGCGTCCTAATGAGGCGCCCTCTAGCGTCAAACGCATTGGCGGCGTCTGCGAAGGTCGTCGTGACAATAAGCTGCCCTTCACCTTCGGGCATGAGTAAAGCGCCGGCCTGAGCCGACGTATCCAATAGCGTCGACCATAAAACCAGAAACAAGGCGACTCGCCTGCACACGTAATTACTCAACTCACGTACAAAAACTCGATTTTAATAGATTATTAACAATTTATCCTTTGGCAACAACTTTTCCACGTGTTTTTAGGCAAAGCACGAAACATCCTTAAATGCGATGAGAAGGCGTTACGGTCTTTGCGGCTACCTGAGAAATCGGCGCCGAAGCGGCATTCTCCGTAACCGGATGCGCCAACATCATTTTTTCTTGTTTTACTTTGCCAAATTCTTGCGGTCTATCGTCTTGCCATTGAATGTCACGCTTTCAAGCTTCAAATCTCCCTTCGCGTCAAATGCATCCGCGCGCAAGCTGATTTCGCCATTTTCGAACTCCAGGCCGAGCAGGGCGTAGATGGCGGAGATCATCCGCGCCGCCGAGCCGGTGTACCAAGCCCAGCCGCCGCGTCCCTCATAGCCTTCGCCTTCATACACGTCCGCAGGCTGCTGATGCGGCGGCAGGCCATAAATATCGGCTTGCTCAGGCGTCGTGAATTTGGACAACGGAGATATGGCGATCCAGCTTTCATAAGCTTGCGCGAAGAGTTCGGCTGCGGTTGCGCGATCCCCCTGCTCTCTTGCCTTGGCTCCCAGCATCGACAGCGCGTCGACGAACCACGATACGCCATGCGAATATTGCCCGCCGTTTTCGCGCACGCCGGGCGGATAATCCGCGCTGCGGCCCGGATAAGGGTTGGAATGTTCCGTGTAAGCGGGTGAAACCAACAGAATCCGGTCGGGTCGCGCGAGGATCTTCAGAGCGTTTTCAATCGTCTCGCGTCCACGCGCGTCGTCGACCGCGCGCGATAACACCGGCCATGAGGACGTCATCGCGCTCATCGGCGAAATCTCGCCCCCATCATCGGCGTAGGCGCGCAGATAACGATCGCCGCGCCAGCACTGCTCCAGCGCCTCACGGAGTTTTTCTGCGACTTCGCGATATCGCACGGCGCGTTTGCCGTCTCCCTTCGAGTCGAACAACGGGGCCATGTCGAGCAAAATCCCGTGCAGGAAAAAGCCCATCCAAACGCTTTCGCCGCGGCCGCGCGCGCCGACCTGATCCATGCCGTCGTCCCAGTCGCCCGTCCCCATCAAGGGCAGGCCGTGGTCGCCAAAGCGCGCCAGAGTGTAGTCGATAGCGCGCGCGCAATGACCCAGCAGAGTGTCCTTGTCGCGGGAGGTCAGCGGCACTGTAGCCTCGCCCTCCCGGTCTTTCGGAAGAAGTGGCGCCTCGAGGAAGGGCTCGACGCAATCCAGAATCGCTGCGTCGCCGGTTCCCTTCACATAGCGTGCGGTCACATATGGGAGCCAGAGGTGCGGGTCCGAGGCATGAGTGCGGTCGCCCAGACCAGTGCCGCCATTAGGCGCCTTATGCCACCATTTAACCGCGTCGCCCTCGATGAATTGATGCGCCGCATGCAGCAAAATCTGTGCGCGCGCGCGTTCCGGCGCGAGATGGATGAGAGGAATCACGTCCTGTAACTGGTCGCGATAGCCGGTGGCGCCGGATCGTTGCGCGGGGCCAGTGCGGCCCCACAAACGCGAAGCCAGCAGTTGGTAGGGCAGCCAGTTGTTCACCATGCGGTCAAGTTCGGGCTTGTTGGTCCTTATCCTGAGCACTGCGGTTTCGCTGTCCCAAGCCGCTCTGCTTTCCGCCAGCGCCGCTTCCGCGAATGCCGGATCGCGAGCGAGCGCGGCCAGCTTCTTGGCGTCGTCGAGGGAATCCGTCTGCCCATGAGCGAGCACCACCAGCGTCTCGCCGCCTGCCGCTACATCGATGGAGCCGCAGAACGCCGCGACCTTGCGCTGATGCTCGGGAGCGCCTGCGTCGGGATGACCATGCTCAACCATATACGGCAACGCGGGATCGCGACCCTCCTGCCCCAGGAATCGACGACGTGAAGTTTCCGCAAACTCCGTGTCGAGCGAGGTCGAAACAAAAGCCCAGCCCTGTACAAAATAATTGCATGGATTGCGAAAATACAGCGCCTTGAGGCTGTCCTCGGTCACTGTTTCGATATTGCCGAGGCTTTCGTTCGGGGTTTCACCCAGAACGATTTCCAGCATCGGCACGATCTCCAGCAAGCGCTCGTGATCGGACTTGTTGCGGATACGCAGAAGTTTGAATTCGATGGGCAGAGATTTCGAAACAAAAATGGTCAGCTCGAGTTCGAGATGATCGCGTTCGGAGCGATAAGTGACGACGCCTGGTTCGAACGTCACCCGGTAATCCGCGTCACGGCGGCGCAATGGAACAAAGGTTGCGGCGAAGGCGTCCTTGCGCGCAAGATCATAGACGTAGATCGCCTGCCCGGCTGGCGCCATCCGCCCCTCGCCCATGCGGAACGGCGTGAAACTATTAAGCCGCGAGTTGCCGCTAAAGGAAAAAATATCGCCGTCGTTGGTGAGAACCGCGCCAAGCCCCAGGCTGTTGGCGATGACGTGGGAAAAGGGTCGCGGCGTTCCTGGGGTTGTCGTGAGGCTTCGGCCATCCTCGGAAAAAGCGAAGCGATGCTTCGCCGGAACCGGGGGCGCCAAAAGTTTGCGTCTGCGTGACAAGGCGCGGTCAAGGATTTCCGGCGAGACGGGTGCGATCCCCAGATTGCGGGCGATAGTTTCGGTGGCGACGCCCATGTTGCGCGCCCAGCCATCAAGGATGATGATCTCGGCCGCGCCGCCAGCCGGCACCTCGACTTCGATGTTGAGACTGCCGCAGGGATCAAATCCGTACAGAAGTCCTTCGTCCTGGGGGTCGCGTGGCTCCGTCAGTCCCAATAAACTGTCGGGCGCATTGGTCGGCCCCAAGCCATAGAAACGCGACTTCACGTCTTCATAGCCAAGCAGTCTGATCGTCGTTCCCGGCGCGGCGCCAATGGCGTGAAACCCGACCTCTGGCGACAGTCGCCTGTCCGAATGACGCCGCGCGCCGCCCTTCAGCAGGCGATTTTGAGCGAATACCGCATTCAAGGAACGCACGAACCAAGTACCGATGTGGATGGCGTTGTAAGCCGCGTCGCGCTGCTCGACGCCAGTTTCGTTGAGAACCCATTCGCGCATCGAAGCGAGCACGACTTTGCGCGTGCGCTGTTCCAGATTGACGAGACGCAGCCGACCTATCTCTACCGCCTCATTGGACGCGAGCGTAACCTTCGCTTCAATATCAAAGCCCTGCTGACAGGTCAGGAAAAATAGGCAGTTTTCGCCCTCGTGAGTCAGCGCGGCCTTGCCTGTGACGCCGCAAGTGGCCGCTTGGCCCAGCGACCACAAAGGTCCATTGCCTTCGCGCAAAAACAGGAAACGTCCGCGCGGATGCGCGTGATCGTCGGGACGGCGGGTCAGATCGATCGGCGGGCCGCCGCGCGCGACGCCTTCGATACGCGCTGCGCCCTGCCCGTCCTCGAACCACTCGGCGGTCATCAGGCCATTAGCCAACTGCAACGGCTTCGACCCCGGGGCGCCGCCAGGGCCGGTCACGCCGGGCAAAGCGATTTTGCCCGCGCGAGCAAGCTGCACCAATAGAAAAACAATCAACGCCAGCGCCAAAACGCCGACATAAATCAGATAGCCACTGATGAGATAAGTATAGGATGGCGGCCGCATGGCGCTCATCTGCTCGGCGGCTCCCCATGCCTTGTCCCATTCCGCGCCGCGCGGGATATAGAACGGCAGCAACAAGGGCGCCCAGGTGCCAAAGCGACGAATTCCCTCCGGAATAGCTCTGCTGATTTGCGCCTTACCCAAAAAGCGGGCGGCCTTTTCGTCGGCTATGTCGCCGCCGATGAATGACAGATTGACCAGCGTGGCGACACGCAGGCCCATATGATCGAACCAAATCAGAACACGCAGCCCGTCGAACGCCAATAAAGCCGTGAAAATATCGAGGCTCCAGCTGCGAAACTCGTTGTCCGGAAGGACTGAATACATCCAGGTCGCGACGGCGGTGCGCACCAGTCCGTCCTGGTTGTACCAGGTTGGGTCGGGCGCAGCCTTTAAGAAGGAATAGATGACCGGAGCCATCCACAAGCCCCAGCGCAGCACGCGCACAGCATTCTCCACGAGGAGATCGAGCCCCTCGAGACTCGCGAGCTGACGTAGCGGTTTCAGGCTGCGCTGCATCAGCGCGGTCAGAAAGAACAGGTTAATCGAAAAAAGTGGTGCGGCGAACACCCATTGAATGACGCCCGACAACGACTCGTCATAAAGCGTTCGAACGCCGCCGTCGGCCAGCCCGAGATCCGTTGCGCCCCATTTTGAGAACAGGGGACGAATTATATAGGGGTTAACCGGCCTGCCGTCAGCCTTGTAGTCGAGAGACACATAGGCAAAGTATTTCGTAAAGATGGTAGAGAGTTGACCCTTATCGAGATACCAGGCGATGGCTCCGGCGACGAGTCCGCCGAGGATCGCGCCCAGCGAATAAACGCGCCAGCTGCGCAGGTGCTGCCGGCGTCCCTGTCGCAGCTCAAAGGCGTCGATCGCGGCGTCCACGCCTGCAAAAGCCAAAACGCCGATCAGGCCGCCAAACAAAAAACGATCCAGACCGGCCGCTACTGGCAGGTCGATATAAAGCGCAAGCCACACCCCCAAGCCGCCGACAACGCCACGGACGTAATTTGAGTTTGTCCTGTATTGATGTTCGAGGCGGCCAAAAAACGGCGATGTAGAATCCGTGCTTTCGACGATGGTTCGCGCCAGCGGAAACAGAAGCGCGCCCAGTATCGCCGCGCTCAAAGGTCCCGTAGCGACGATAACGGTGGCTGCCGGAGAAAAACCCACCACGAGATTGGCGGTGAGCAGCAAGCCCATGAACACCAGGCCATAAACGAAGCCTTTTTCCGCGCCGCTTTTCCAATCGCCAAAGACGATTACCGAAAGCGAGGCCGCTCCGCGGAGCAGGCCAGCCAGTGACTGCGTCACGAGGTAGGTTTCTCCCCATAGCCCCGCTTGAGCGACCCCGGAGGCCACTGCGGCAGCGATCTGCGCCAAAGGCGTGGGAAGGCGCGGTGCGAAGTAGGCGGAGACAGTGCTGGCGATGAAAGGCGTTGTCGCGGCGAACAACGCCGCTAGAAACAGCACCCCGTGAGGCCGCCATTCCCTGGGCAGGAAACGCCCGAGCGCCAGCGGCGTGCCGACGACGACCGCTTCGTTGAGTATAAACAATATGACGCAACGCCCCGCGATGGTCCTGACGAGTTCCGGCGCGTCGACGCCCAGCAAGGTCAGTCGGCCCAGCTCATCGGCTACCGGCGAGCCGAGGGAAATAAGCAGCGAGAAAATGAAGGGAAGCAGGAACAAGGCGCCACGGACCGCCAATGGCGAGCGTCCGACAAGCGTGATCGCGCCCGTCAGATAGAGGAAACTCGCGGTTCCAGCTCCGCTTGGCGTAAGCGTGAATAGATTCTGCAGCGACGTCGGAGCTCGCCATAGAACTCCCGTCGGATCGCACAAAGCGGCCAGCGCGGCGACAGCGAGAAAATCAGCGGCGGCTTCCAGACCGCGCGTCAGTCGGCTGGCCGATCCGGATAGTTGGTGCGACCGAAGCAGATAAAGAGCCAGCGCAGCGATGGCTCCGGCCAATAATGCGTGACTGCGCCCATTCGTCGTCTCGAAGGTCGCCGCAGCGACGAGACCGGCCCCAATCAGCGATCTCTCCAGTGTGTGGCCCGCAGATCGGGCCCCGACGTCGATGGCCGTCATTACGTTTCCTCGCGCGCCCGCTTTTGAAATGGCGCTGTGTTTGCCTTAGCCGGAATCATCGGCGATGGCTTCCCATGCCGGAAGGCAGAAAAAAAGTCGACCCCCGCTCAGAGAGGAAACCGCGCGAGCGGACGGCACTTCGCAGATGGACCGGAAGCGTCTATAGTGAAAAAAATGTAAATTTGCGCGTCGTTAGTGGGCGGAAATCGTGACCAACATGGATGAAACCGGGCGCGACAATAGTTTTTCTTCAGAGGCCGCGCGAGCTGAAGCTGGTGCGCTAAAGGGAAAGCTGACCGCTTCTGCGACAGCTGGTGGCGGTGGCTCTCCACCTCCGCCGCCGAATCTCGAGCGCCGAATCACGAGTCTTTCGAGGGCGTTAAGCCGAGCCCGCATTGAAAGCGCCGAGCACGCGAGCGTTATTTCGGAGCTGCGAGGAGCCGAAATCGCCCGGCTTGAGATGTTGCGCGAGCAACTTGATCCTGTGGTCGCGCAACTGCCGCAAGATTGCGACTTATTCGACATAGCGGTGTCTCCGGGCGAGAGGCCTCGGCTTTTTATCGATCAAATCGGTTTTGTGGAAATGGGCCGGGACCGACGCAATTATCGATTCGTCCAGGACACTCGGCATGGCCGCATCACGATTTGCGAGAGCGAAAAACTTGAAGTCATTGTCGAGGCTGTAACGGCTTATATCGCGCACCGCCTTATAGAGCGGGAGAAAGCGCTTGCGGTCGACTTTGCCAGCAGCGGCGCAGGGGCTGCCGGAGCAGCGCGTGCCGCCGCGCGGCTGGAATCTTCCGCAGGCGGAGCGACAAAGCGCAAGGATTTCAACCTCCGCGCTATGCAGGTTTTTCTGTTTCTTGTCGAACTGTTGGGCTCAGTCACCTTTTTTGGGCTACTGGGTCTGCTGGCGGTATGGGTTTATCGGAACTTCACCGCGCATTGAAGCCTATGCGCGGCCTATAAGGTCAGCGCGGCCAAATCCACAAATGCGCCCTTCGCTTCGTCAAAACCGCGAGTCTGCAATCTGATGCGCTGCGTGAGGCCCTCCCGCGCGATGGTGAACAAGTTATACGCCGCGCCAGGATGATGCGCCCCTGGGCGCGCCGAGGCCGAGGCGACGCCCGCCACAGGAACCCTGCCCTCGGGTCCCGGGAGATAGTGCAAGCTCTGCTTGTGGTTATGACCGTGCAGCACCAGTTCCGCGCCCTGGCGAGAGATAATCGCTTCGAACGCTTCTGCGTCCTGAAGCCCGCGCAGCGCTCGCGCGCCGCCGTGATGCGGGGGGTGATGCAACAGCACGACGCGAGTCAAGCCTTCAACCTTTGTCGCTTCCAGCAGAGCAGCCAGCCCCGCGCATTGCTCTGCTCCCAGTCGCCCCGAAGCGACAAAGGGCGCCGTCGGCACGCCAGAGGAAAGGCCGATCAATGCGACGCCTTCGCGTCGGCGCAGATAGGGAAAGGCGCTCGATCCGTTGTCGCCGGTCGTCCAGGGCGCGAAAGACCGCGTCAAAAGCGGAACGGAATTTGGAACATATGCGTCATGATTGCCGGGCGAAAAACTCACCAACTCCGGGCCGCCGAGCCGGCTCAGCCATTGCCGCGCCAACGCGATCTCTCCGTGAAGGCCAATATTGACGATATCGCCCGTCATGGCCACGTGGTCCGGATTCTGTGCGAGGAGATCGTCGACAAGTTGTGCGAGCAGGCTCATGTCGTGCTGCGCGGCGCGCTTGTGTAGCCAGTTCACATATCCGGTGACCCTTTTGCCGATGAGTTCCGCCAGATTGGGCCTCGGAATGGGTCCGATGTGAGCGTCAGACAGATGCGCGAGGAGAAAGCCCATTCAGGCTCCACCGATCAAAATGCCTGCGGCGAGCACCACCACGCCGCCCAGCACGATCTGGAAAACCGCTTGAAGAAATGGCGTGTCCATGTAGCGCGCACGGACCCAGGCGATCGCCCAAAGCTCAAAAAACACCACGACCGAGGCAATGCCTGTGGCGATGTTAAAATGGTTGGGTATCGAATCTGGGACGAGGTAAGGCAGCGTGTGGCCCAGCCCTCCGAGAGCGGTCATAAGCCCGCAGACGCCGCCGCGAAGATAGGGTGAACCGCGCCCTGTAAGCGAGCCATCGTCGGAAAGCGCCTCGGCGAAGCCCATGCTGATTCCGGCTCCGATGGAGGCGGCTAGGCCGACGAGGAAGGTCTGGAAATTGTTCTGAGTCGCGAAGGCCGCCGCGAACAAGGGCGCGAGCGTCGAGACGGAACCGTCCATCAACCCTGCAAGGCCCGGTTGCACATATTGCAGCACGAACATGCGGTGGCGAGTTTCCTCTTCCTCTTCCACGGCAGTTTTGGTCAGAGTAGCGGCGCCAATTCGCCCCGCGATTTTTTCATGGCCGCTTTCCATCGCCGCAAGGTCGCCCAGAAGTTTGCGAACACTCACGTCCGTCGTTCGGTCGCGCGCCTTTTCGTAGAAGCGACGGCTCTCAAATTCCATTGTCTCCGCTTGTTTGCGTATCGTGTCGAGCGGGAGATTTTTTGTGAGCCAGACTGGGCGGCGGGTCAAAAAGCCCTTCACATCTTCGCGCCGAATCGGCGGTAAATGTTCGCCAAAACGCTTCCGATACTCCTCCAGCAGAAGATGCCGATGGCGGGTTTCTTCCAGCGACATTTGCTCGAAAAATTGGGCGGACGCGGGGTAGCGTTCCGCCAGATCCTCCGAAAAACTCATGTAAATGCGGCCATCTTCCTCCTCGGAAGTGATGGCCAGCGCTAGAATTTCGCGTTCGGTAAGGTCCGAAAAAGCTTTCAAAGCGACCTGGCTCCGACATTGAGGAAGGGAGAGCTAAAGTTTCTAGAATGTTAGGAAGGTTTTTGCCATAGATTGCGTCGGCAACTCCTGCGACGATGGCGATGAAACAAAATATAGACAAATCTGGCGCGAAATTAATCACGCGCATTATAACTCTAGGGGCCCTGCTTCAGCGTCCAATGACGCTTGGCGTGCGCGGCCTCGTTATAGACGAAGCGGGTAAAGTGCTGCTCGTTCGTCATACTTATGTGAACGGCTATTATTTGCCCGGGGGCGGTGTCGAAGGCGGCGAGACGCTGGAACAGGCGATGACGCGAGAACTTAGCGAGGAAGGCAATATTGTCCTGGACGGCTCCCCTCCTTTACATGGGATCTATCTCAACCGCTCCGCTTCCCCTCGCGACCATGTAGCGCTTTACGTGGTGCGGGAGTTTCGCCAAGTCGCTCCGCATGTCCCCGACCGGGAGATCGCCGAAGCAGGCTTCTTTTCGCTGGACGCACTACCAAAGGGGACGACGCGCGCAACGCGCGCAAGGCTGGATGAAGTATTAAAAGGCGCGCCAGTCTCGCCCTATTGGTGAATTGGCGAGCGCAGTCAGATCTTCCCAACCATAGGACATGTCCGCGAGAGTCAGTCCAAGAATGGACCACTCTCCATCAATGCCGGTGCGTTCGCCGCCAACCGCCTCGTAAAAGCGGCGCGCATCAAAATTATCTCGAAAAACCCAGGCTGACGCGCTGGCAAAGCCATTTTTTGTCAAATGTGTCGCCATAAGCTGCATCAAGGCGCGCCCGAGTCCGCGCCCTTGCGCTCGCCGCAAAAGATAAAGCGATGAAAATTCAACTGGGAAGCCTGCGTCTTGAAGGCGCGGGCTGCGTTGCCGTCCGCATGCACCAAAGCCGAACACGGCTTCTCCCAGCCGCCCAGCCACGATAACTGTTCCAGCACTATCTTCCGAACAGGCTTGAATGGTTTCGCGCCAACGCGACGCCTGTTCTTCGACGTTTAGACGCTCAAGCGCTTCCGGCGGCATCAGCGACGCATATGACTCTCGCCAGGCGTCGACCAGCACGCGGGCGATAGCGTCGGCGTCTTGAACCGTCGCAAGACGAATTTGCGCTTCGGCTGCCATTAGGCTGTCTCCCGGCGCTGTCTGCTGCAGAGCGCCATGTTTCCTGATCATACGCCAAGATCCCCCGCTTTGCGCTCCGCCCTGCTCGTGCTATCGCGCCCGGATGATCGACCTTGCTTTGCGCTTTGCTCCCATGTCGGCCGCCGATGAAGCCGCCATCGAGAAACTCGATGAGCGCGCTTTTGGTCCAGGTCGCTTTGCGCGCACGGCGTATCGGCTGCGAGAAGGCGTCGCCTCTGACCTTTCCTTGTCTTTCGTTGCGCGAGTCGGCACTCTGCTGGTGGGGGCCAATCGAATGACGCCAATTCTGGCTGGCGCGTCCCCTGCTCTATTGCTGGGGCCTTTGACGGTCGAGCCGGCGTTCCGCTCTCAGGGCGTTGGCGAAGCGTTGATAAAGAAATCGCTCGACGCAGCCAGAGAGGCAGGCCACACGCTGGTGTTGCTCGTTGGAGACGAGGATTATTACTCTCGTGTTGGATTTCGGCGCGTGCCGCGCGGAAAAATCACTATGCCGGGACCTGTGGACCCCGATCGTCTCCTCTATTACGAATTGCGTGAAGGAGCGTTTGCCGCAACGAGCGGAAGAATGCGGCGGCTCTAGCAGGCTGTCTGCCGATTGCGACCAAACTGTTCTCCAAACGGAAAAGCGCCTTGTCCGGAAAGTCACTGTCTCTGCTGTCCCGCTACAATGCGCTGGCGTCCGCTCGCGTGATAGAACGCGATCCGGCGCAACTTGCAGCTTTGGAAAGTCTTGACCGACTGGCCAGGGACCTTATGCGCCCGGCGCCTGTCCGCGCCGCTCTTGGCGTCCTGTCGCTGTTAAAACGCAAGGTTCCATCACACGCGCTCCGCGGCGTCTATTTATGGGGCAACGTCGGGCGCGGTAAAACCACGCTGATGGACCTTTTCTTTGATGCCGCATCGGTGCAAGGCAAGCGGCGCGTGCACTTCCACGCCTTCATGAGCGAGGTTCATGATCGCCTCCACCGAACGCGGCGGAAAGGCAATGGCGCCGGCGACCCGGTTTCGCAAGTCGCCGAAGAATTGGCTGGCGAGACCAGATTGCTGTGTTTCGACGAGTTTTCGGTTTCGGACATCGCGGACGCGACAATTCTGGCTCGGCTTTTTTCAGGGCTTTTCGCCGCAGGCGTCATTGTCGTAGCGACATCCAACGTCGAGCCCCGACGACTCTATGAAGGCGGCCGCAACCGGGATCAGTTCCTGCCGTTCATCGATTTGCTTCTGGAACACATGGAAGTGGTCCACCTGGATGCGCGCGCCGATTTTCGTCTGGAGAAAAAATGCGTCGGTGAAGTGTATTTCAAGACGACTGACCCTGAGGCCAGATCAGCGGCGCAAGCGCAGTTGACCGCGCATATGGGAGCCGGAGCCTTCGCTCCAACAAGTCTGCATATAAAAGGGCGCAAGATCGAGATTCCACAAGCGCACGGCAGGATCGCCCGCTTCAATTTCTCCCAGATCTGCGGGCGTCCATTAGGCGCCGCGGATTATCTGGCATTGACGAAAAATTTCGACATCATCATCGTCGACGATGTTCCGGCGATGAACTTCGATCGCCGCAATGAGGCTAAGCGCTTCATGACCCTGGTCGACGTTCTTTACGATGCGAAGACCAAATTGATCCTTAGCGCGGAAGCCGAGCCCGGCGATCTCTACCGCTCCGAACAAGGAGCCGAGGCGCTTGAATTTCCGCGCACGGTTTCTCGGCTCATCGAGATGCGATCGCGCCAGTACCTCGAGGACTGGTTGACGCGCTGTTCGTAAATTCCGCGCGGATCACTCGCGCCGCAATCCGGTCCATTTCCGCTTCCACCGAATGCGCGCCGCGCGAACGGCCTGCGCCAGTTCGGTTCTCGGCAGGCTGAAGCGATCATTCGCCAACAACGCCATAAATCGTTCGGAAATTTCAAAAACCAGTAGATCAGGTTTCGCCTTGGCCACGAAATCCCAGTCTATGTTGGCTGACCAGACAAAATCGAGTTCCCGCACCGTCTCCGCCAGTAGACCTGTCAAAAGGTGCGTGCGGGGGGTTGAGAATAAATCTCCGAACAGGAGAGCTTTCTGCGTATTTCTTGCTACGGGATTGATGAATTTCGCATGTGCGCCAACGTGGATCGCAGCGTTATATTCCGCCTGGTCGATAAAATGCGCAACCTGGTTGGCGTAAATACGCGTCGCATCTCGCGCCCATTCCCGTTCCTCGATCGACTCCCAGCGCGGTGGATCGAGTTTTCCTCCCAGATCCATGACGGTTTCGAATTGGCGGCTTGGCCGCTCCCGCAGATCCTCAACAGGGACGAGGTTCAGGGCGCGACATAACTCGCCATAAGCAAGCAGCACCCCTTCAACGTTCCAATGGGTGTCGGTGCGCCAGTAGAGGTCTTGCATCGCCGCCGCTGCGAGCATGGGCGAGACGAGATCCACATAGTTTTTTGCAGCCGACGTTTGCGCAATCATTTCGCGCAAACGGATCGCTGGCGCGAGCTCAGGGTCGACGAGTCGTTCGCCCTGTTTGTCGCCGTAAATCGTTAGCTTTTCAGGAACGATCATGTGGACGTACCTGATCCCTAAAGCTTCCGCCCGTTCGATGCGGCGCAGAATCAGATCGCGCCAGCGACGCAGCATCGCATCAGGCAAACCGCCGGCTTCTCGTTGATAAAGCGTCGTGACGAAGTTGGTGCCGCCGGTCAAAAACAGCCAGCCGTCCAGTCCTTCGTGAACCAAAAGACGCGGCGAAATCATGCCTCGTCCCGCTTGCGCCCGATTAAAATAGTCGCAGCGGCCAGCTCGAATTGTTTTTTCATCGGAAGCTCACGCGCCCAGGATTTTTGCAATAAACCGGCGGGATGCGCGATGAGATCGCTCACGCGCTCGCGCAGAAATTCCTTGCGCGCTTTTGGCGGAAGCGCATTCGCCCATTCTCGCAGCTGCCAGGCGATAGCCCACACGGGATGCGTTGGAGGCGTTACTTCCTGACGCTCGATGGCGATATAGGGCTCGAAGAGTGTTCGCAAGCCTTCGTGCGTCATGTTGAAATAGTGATGAGGATAGCCATGAAAGGGTTGCAGAAAGGGCACACAGCATTTTAGCCAGCCGCCAGGTCTAAGCACGCGCGCAAGTTCGCTCGCGCAGCGAAAGGGGTTCTTGACATGCTCCAGCACGGCGATTGATATGACGCCCTCAAAAGAATTATCCCTGAACGGCAACTCCTCCCCGACGCCGAGCACATCGGTTGTGGCGTAATCGACGACCTCGTAATTGACAACGTTGCTATAGTAAGCAGGTCGGTTGCCGGCGCCGACGTCGAGCACCAAACCCGTTTCGACCGATTCAAGAAGCTGCGCCGTCTCGTCGTCGTACCCATTTTCACTGACAAGTTCGGTGTCCGCCAGATCGTACTTCTTGCTCAATTCGTGGGTGAGATAAATTGCTCGCCCGGCGGGATCCAGCCGAAGCGGCGGTCGCGCCAGAAGTGGCGCCAGACGCTGCATTTTCTGCGCCCGCATGGCGGGAATGGGATTTTCGACAAATGCGCGCCGGTGCGGCGGCACGCACTGGCGCCGCCCTTCGGCTCGGCCGAATTTCTTGAAATGGGCCCAACCGGAGGCGAGTTTGCGCTCCGCCACTACCGCCGCGACATCCGGGTTAGCCGCCAGATAGCCCTCCTCGTCGTAAGTCTCATCTGTAGGCGTTTCCTGGAGATAAATTACCTGCAAAAGAATTCTCGCGCTCTAACATTCGGGAAGCGGCGAGCCGCGACACAGTGTATATCTTACCCGCTTTCCTGAAACGAGCGTCCGGGGCGGGAAATCGCGCGGACGAACATGCGCCCGGGCGCGGCCAAAGCGGCGCGTCGAGCGAGATATTTATCTGCGACTTATCCTGTGCCGGTAAAAATACTTTGGATGAGAGTGCTTAGACTATCGCCGCCCCTCCCAGGTCCAAACAAATAATATCGCCCCCAACAGCGCCAGCAACGCCGAAAGGCCCATGCCCAGCGGCGCTGTCTCCACGCCCTTCAGCGTGCTGGCCATTCCCCGCTTTACGCCGATCCAGTCGGCGCCGCCGAAACTGTGGGCGTCGCGCAATTCCACGAGGCGCGGCAGGGTTATGGAGCTAGAGGCGCCAGACGACAGACGGCGCACCGTGCCGCCCGTCGCCTCGGCGAGCGGCCGCAATTTTTCCGGCGTCGAGGCTACTTCCCGGAATTCGCGCGGATTCTCCGGTCCCACATTCACCAGCGCAGACAGGCCGCCGCTCTCAAAACGATAAAGCCCCAACTCCTTGGCGGTGAAGCTCGCACGCGAGAGGCCTGGCTCCTTCGTTTCCAGCGCGATTTCCTCTTGCTTTCCCGAAGGGGCGACGATGGATACTGGCGGCGTTTCATCTTTAAGGCTCTGGCGCTCCAGCGAAATCTCGCGTCCGCGGGCTTTCGCGCGGAGCGCTTCCTCTTCCAGCTCCGGCTCCTTCATCAACCAATGGGCGAGGCGACGCATCAAATCGACATGCGGGCCGCCGCCTTCAAAACCGCGCGCCCACAGCCACATCTGATCTGTCAGCAGCAGCGCGACACGCCCTTTGCCTTCTCGCGAAAGCACGAGCAGCGGCTTGTCATTGGCGCCAGCGAGCACCGAATTACCTTTCAATACGCTGGCGTCGACTTGCCGGAACCATTCGCCCCACGCTGGCGGCGTCGAGCGCGACCCCTCCAAGCCCCTCGTCACGGGATGCTTTTCGCCGTCTTTGCTAACTCTTGCGCGAAATGCTTGTTCGAAAAGCGCTCCGTCGGGACGCGCGGGCAAGATGTTTGAAAGCGGCGAGTAGTATAGCCCGCCCAGCGTAGCGAAGTCGGGACCAACGGCGGCTAGAAACGCCCCGCCATTTTCGACAAAAGACGCGATGTTGTCGAAATAGACGCTGGGCAGCAGCGTCTGGTTCGAATAACGGTCGAAGATGATGAGATCGAAATCGTTAATCTTACGCCCGAACAAATCGGCTGTCGGAAAAGCGATGAGTGACAGTTCCGACGCGGGCGCTCCGTCGATCTTTTCCGGGGGACGCAAAATGGTGAAATGCACCAGTTCGACATTAGCGTCCGCGCGCAGCAGGTTCCGCCAGCTGCGCTCGCCCGGATGAGGCTCGCCAGAAACCAGCAACACTTTCAGCCGGTCGCGCACCCCCTCAATGACGACCACCGCCTTGTTGTCTATTTCGGTCAGCTCGCCCTCCACGACGGGCGTCTCCACCTCGACGACATTGGAGCCGCCGTGTTCAATATGCACGGGAATGTCGACAACTTCGCCCGGCCGCGCGCGGCGTGTGGCTATGGCCTCTCCGTCGCGGCGCGCATTGATGAGCACGGGATCAAATCCGCCAGCGCTGTCGATCACTCTCACGCGCAAAATCTGATCCCTGCCGACGACGCCAAAACGCGGCGCCTCCACGAGTTCTATGCGGCGGTCACGTTCCTTTTCCTGACCGGTGATCAGGGCGTGCAGCGGCGCCTTGAAGCCAAGCGCCTCCGCTTGAAGGGGAATGTCGTGCACAAGGCCGTCGGTGATCATGATTGCGGCGCCGACCCGCTCGGGAGGCACGTCTTTGAGTCCATCCGAGAGGGCGGAGAAAAGCAGAGTGCCGTCGCCGCCCGTGCCTACCGTGATGAACCGCGATTCGATATCCGGGAACTTCGCAAAGGCCTCCTCCAGCGCCTTGCGCGCTTCATCCACCTGTTCCGAGCGCCGGCCGATCGTCTGGCTCTCGCTGTGGTCGAGCACGACAGCAACCACGCTCTTCTGTGGTTCTCGCTGTTCCCGAACGAGCGCCGGGTCAGTCAATGCTCCAAGCAACAGCGCGAGCGCGATGGCCCGCCAGCCCGCGCCCTTTTGTTTTACATAAACGGCAAAGGCGAGAACCGCGAGCGCTGCAGCCCCGAGCAGAGCGAGCGCCGGCCAGGGCAACAGAGGCGTGAAGGCGAGATTAAGCTCACTCATTAAGCACTCTCATTGTCCGAGCCTTTGCAAAAGGTCCCGCACATGCACCTGGTCGGATTTGTAATTGCCCGTGAGCGTATACATCACCAAATTCACGCCGCCGCGCAGCGCCATTTCGCGCTGGCGTCCGCCGCCCGGCGTCAGAGGATAAAGTGGCTGCCCGCTTTTGTCCTGCGCCCAGGCGCTTGCGAGATCGTTCGACGTGATCACGACAGCCGAAACATTATCGGTCGCGCGCACCGGTCGCGCTGCGCCATTGGCGGGTTCGGGCGGCAACGCCTCCACCCAGGTGTCCCCATTTGCGTAACGCCCGACAAAACCGTCTAGCAAATAGAACGTCTTGGTGATCACATGATCTCGCGGCGTGACTTCAAGCGCCGGAAGATCAAGGCCCTTGGTCACTTCTCGCAGCCAGAGCGTTTCCGGCGTGGGCGCGGCATTCGCCCGAGACGTCAATGCATCGCGTGTGTCGAACACGACGGTGCCGCCCTGACGCATATATGCGGCGACGCGCGCGACGGTTTTTGGCTCGGGTTGCGCCGCCGCCGCATTGATCGGCCAATAGAGCATTGGATAAAAGGCGAGGTCGTCTCGACCGATGTCCACGCCGACCGGCTCCCCGGGCGAGAAAGAAGTTCGCTGGTCTAGCGCGCGCGACAGCGCCTCCAGTCCGAGGCGGCTGGTCTCGTCGATACGGACGTCGCCGCTGATTACATAGGCGAGTCTGGTCTTGAGGGCCGCCTCGCGGTCGCGCTGGCCAGCCGAGGCGATTTTGGCCGATTCGGCCCGCGCCTGAGGCGCCGGCGCGGCTATGAGGAGAGCTAAGCCAATGCTTAAGGCTGCGGGCGCCAGCGTCAGCCGCCCCGACAACCGCAGCAGGGCAAGCCAATCTATGAGAAGGCCCAGGAAAATCAGCGTTAGCAGAAGCGGCCGCAGATCGCGCGCGCCCGCGCGCACTTCCAGGCTGTGTGGAGTGAGATTCGAGGTCGAGAAGTCCAGTGCGCGCAAAACATCGTCTTGAGCGACCGTCTGCACGGCGACTGCCGCTCCCGGCGCTCCATAAAACCCCGGTGGATGTTCGCCATCAGCATGTCCCACAAAATCCGCGGGGATCGGCTTTGCTGTCGCTGGAGCAGCGCCCAGAGCGCCAAAGCCATCGAGCGTCCGCAAGGGCGTCAGCACCGAGCGATCGCTTTGTACGCTGTCGCCTGAGCCTTGGGTGGCGCTCTCGCCGGATAAAACGCAAATCTTCTTGAGCATTTCGACGAACAGAACGGAAATAGGCAGATTTGACCATGTCATATCGGCGCTGACGTGGAACAGAACGATAATGCCTTTTCCGCGTCGGTCAAAGGTCACCAGCGGCGTGCCGTCGGAAAGCCTTGCCCAGGTGTGCGCCGACAGGCCAGGATCGGGCTCAGCCAAAATCTGACGACTTACATTGACTTCAGCAGGCGCAACCAAGCCGAAGAAAGGGCTCGACGGCTCGAATTCCGCCAAACGCTTTGGAGTCTCCCACGACATGGCGCCGCCAAGCACGCGGCCGTTGCGACGAAGCTTCACTGGCGTGAGATCATCGGTGGCGTTGGCGATCCGCGGACCTGCAAAGCGCAACAACACGCCGCCCTGCTCCACAAAATTGCTGAGTGCGTCAAAAGCTTCGCCGGGCGCCACATTCAGATCCGCGAGTACAAGCACATTGGGACGATCGGCAAGCGCCGCCAACACCGGATCTGCTTCATTGGTTCGGGAGTTCAGCAACAGTGCGAAGGGTGCGAGCGCTTTGGCGAGATAGTAATCCGCGGACAGCAAAGGCTGCGTCTCGTCTCCGGCGCCACTTACAACCGCAACGCGCCGGACGCGGCCGCGCGCGTCAAGCAGCGCCACAGCGCCAGCCGACTTTTCCCCAGCAATTTGCAACGTGCTCGCTTCGTTGCGCAATTCGACCGGAAGTTCGAAATGCGCTTTGGCCTTTGCCGCTCCCTCGAACTCGAAGGCGGCGGAAGCGATTGTTCGACCCTTATCGTCCAGCGCTTCGACCGTCCCTTTTCGCTCGGGTCCGGCGCTCAGCACGGAAACTTCGAGCGCTTGGGAGTCGTTGACCGCGCTCTGCAACGCGCGGGTCACCTGATCGCTTGAAAAGACTTCGACACTGGCGCCTTGCTTTGAGGCGTCTTGCAACGCTGCTGCAAATGCAGCCGCCCCGCCCTGCTCCAGCCCGTCGCTAATCCAAACGAGCCGCGCCCCTTTGTGAGCCTGCGCAAATGCAGTGACCTGCATGGCTGTGGGGGCACGATCCGGGAGCCATGGTTTGGGACGGGCCGCACGCAACTGCTCCAGCGCCCGCGCGCTATCGGTCAGTTGGGGAGCGGCCACTCCCTCCGAGGCAAGCATCAGCGCGACCGGGGTCCCAAGTCGCCCGGCGCCTTGGAGCAGGTTCTCGGCGGAGGCGATGCGCTTATCCCAGGCGGGCGCGGCGGCCCACCCGTCGTCCATTACGAGCAGCATTGGACCGGAGGCGAGCGGCGCAGCGTTTGGATTCCAGGCGGGCCCCGCCATCGCAAGCGAAGCCAGACCCGCGATGGCAAGACGCAAAAGCAGCAGCGGCCACGGCGTCTTGGCGCGCGTACGCTCTTGCTGCTTCAGACCTCTCAACAACCGCACCGGCGGAAAGAAAATTTCTCGCGGCGGCGGCGGCGTGACCCGTAACAGCCAATAGATCGCCGGCAGCGCGAGTAGGCCCAGGAGCGCCAAAGGGGCTGCGAAGGTGAAGCCCATCAGTGCGCCTCCAGCCCTTCGCTCAGGCCCATCAGCAACGCCAATGCCGCTTCTGCTGCGGGGCGATTGGTATGATGTTTGAGAAACAGAAAGCCGGCGCTTTGCGCCATCATCCGCAATCGCGCCTCGTGCGCAGCCAGCCGCTCCGTATAAGCTGCGCGCAA
This sequence comes from uncultured Alphaproteobacteria bacterium, assembly GCA_963724845.1. Classification (GTDB taxonomy): domain Bacteria; phylum Pseudomonadota; class Alphaproteobacteria; order Rhizobiales; family Beijerinckiaceae; genus Methylocystis. The sequence continues at coordinate 101,902 of CAVRWF010000004.1, read as the reverse complement.
ACTTTGGGCTTCGCCAGCATGATAGGAGGCTCCGCCATCAGTGTCGCGGAACAGTGTTTCGCCCGAAAACGGAAAGCTTTCTTCGGCGGGGTCGATGGTCATGAGCAGTGCGCCGCGCGCTCCAAAATCGGCGAACTCGCGCAGTCGAACCGAAAACTGATCAACATCGCACAGAAAATCGGAGATCAGGATTAGCCTGGCTCTCGGCGGCAGAGACGTTGCGGGGGGAATGTCCAGCAGACGATCGACCGGCGTTTGTTCCGCAAGGGCCGTGGCGAGGCGCTCTATAATATTGCGCACCGACAGCGCGGGCGTGAGACTTAACGCGCCGACGCGCTCCCCGCCGTGCACCAGCACGTCCGCTATCGCCAACCCAAGCACTGTGGCGCGGTCGACTTTGTAATCCCCCGCCAGCGAAGATTTGAAGGCCATCGACGGCGATCTGTCCATCCAGACGAAATAATTTTGTGCTGCTTCCCATTCGCGTTCGCGGACAAAAAGCTGATCGCCGCGCGCCGAGCGTCGCCAGTCAACTTTATGCGCGGCTTCTCCGGTCGCAAATGGACGGTATTGCCAAAAATCTTCGCCCACCCCCGCGCGGCGGCGCCCGTGAACGCCGTGAACCACGCTTCCCGCAACCTCGTGCGCCTTGGCGATCAGACGCGGGAGACGATCGGCTTCATCCGCCGCCTCCGTTTCCAGCGCGTATTCTGAGCGCGGGGCCAGTGGATCGAACCAGTGTGTTGTCGCGGCGGCTGCGGCCATTTCAGCCCAGCCGTTCCACAAGCTTGTCTATTATCGTCTCAATGGTGAACTCGCGACGCGCGGCGAAGGTAAGCGCCATACGATGCCTCAGCACTGGCCCCGCCAACGCAGCCACGTCGTCGAGCGATGGCGACAGCCGCCCATTCACGAGCGCCCGCGCCCTCGTCGCCAGCATCAGCGCCTGTGCGGCGCGAGGTCCGGCGCCCCAGGAAATGTAGGGAGCGATCTCTGGATCGCCGTCGCCCGGCCGTGCGGCGCGCACTAAATCGAGAATTGCGTCTACGATCTTCTCGCCCACCGGCAGCCGGCGAACCAAACGCTGTACGTTCTGCAATTCATCGGCTGTCAGGGCTTGCTTGGGCGCAACCTGGCGCTCTCCGGTCGTCTCAAGCAATATCCGCCGCTCATTGGCCCGGTCGGGATACACGACGTCGATCTGCAATAAAAAGCGGTCGAGTTGCGCTTCCGGAAGCGGATATGTGCCTTCTTGCTCAAGTGGATTTTGGGTCGCCAACACATGGAACGGACGTGGCAGATCGTGCGGATGGCCCGCCACGCTGACGTGATATTCCTGCATTGCTTGCAGCAAGGCGGACTGAGTGCGTGGCGAGGCGCGGTTAATCTCGTCGGCCATCAGCAATTGGGCGAATACTGGACCCTGAATGAAGCGGAAGGCGCGAGATTTATCCGCCGCCTCTTCCAGCACTTCCGAACCCAGAATGTCCGCCGGCAGAAGATCGGGCGTAAATTGCACACGCTTGGTGTCGAGGCCGAGAACCCTGCCCAGTGTCTCCACCAGCTTAGTCTTGGCGAGACCAGGCACACCCACCAGCAGACCGTGCCCGCCCGCCAGCAATGTCACAAGCGCCTGCTCTACGACTTCCTCCTGACCGAAGATCACGCCAGCCACAGCTTCGCGTGCGCGGCGGATCTCGTCGAGCGCGCGGTCGGCGCTGGCGATGACGGCGGCGTCGAGCGCGATGGGCTGATCCTGGGTCATTGAGGCTTAGACTCGAGCTAGAGGGTAAAAGGCGGAATCGTCCGAAAACGCGGTAACTCGCACCGCGCCATAGCTTAGAACCTCGGGCGGGTTTGTCGAGAATAAAGCGGGCGGGCCGCGCGCGCACATAATGTTTAGTCCAAAGACGCGCGAATTATGGCGTCACCTTGCTTTGCGGGGGTTCTTTGCGAATTAATCGTAATGCGCGCCAGCCTGCGCGCTCGCGCCAAAGCGTGTATAACGGCGAAAATCAAATCACGCGCCTCCCCGGCGACAGCAAAGGCTATTCCGCCCATGTGGCGCGCAGTCATTGAAACCACCCTGCTTTTTTCCGCTCCTTTCGTGCTCTATGCGGTGTTCCATCTGCTGCAAATGCGCTGGCCTTTCGTTGCTGAACTTTGGCATAGAGGCGTCGTGTCCACGCTCACTATCGCCGGCCTTCTCGTCGCTGTGGGCGGCATTTTGCTGCTCGGACTTGGGCCACGCAATCAAGGGACCTATCTGCCCGCGCATATAGAAAACGGGCGCCTTGTTCCGGGCCGGTTCGAATGAGCGACGTCACCCGCATCCTGCGCGACCCCGCACTTGGCCGCCTATTTGCGGCGTTGAGCGCGACAGGATGCGAAGCGAGAGTTGTCGGCGGCGCGGTGCGCGATGCTTTGCTTGGTCTGACCCCCCATGAAATCGACGTCGCCACCACAGCCCTGCCGGACGCCGTGGCCGAAGCTGCCCGCCATGCCGGACTGAAGGCTGTTCCCACGGGGGTCGAACACGGAACGGTGACGATCCTTGTAGACGGCGTCCCGTTCGAGGTAACGACGCTGCGTCATGACGTCGAAACCTACGGCCGCGCCGCCAAAGTGCGGTTCGGCGCCGATTTCGAGCAAGACGCGTTGCGCCGCGACTTCACAGTCAATGCGCTCTCGCTGTCTCCGGACGGGCGCCTTTACGACTACACTGGCGGCGAAGCCGATCTTGCGGCGCGAAAGATCCGGTTCATTGGCGATCCGGCGACGCGCATCGCCGAGGATTACCTGCGGGTTTTGCGCTTTTTCCGCTTTCACGCCTCGATCGGCGAAGGTCCGCTGGATCCCGCCGGACTCCATGCGGCTATCCTGGCGCGCGAAAACCTGAGCGCCCTGTCGCGGGAACGAATCCGCGCGGAGCTGCTTAAATTTCTCGTCACGCGACGCGTCGTGGAAACAGCGCGAGAGATGTCGCAAGCCGGCCTCACCGAGGTGCTGCTCGGCATGGCTTACCCGGCCCGACTGGAGCGGTTCGTCGCCTTCGAAAAAGCCTGCGGCGGCAGGCCCGATCCGATCGCCCGGCTCGCGGCCTTCGCCGTCGTCGTGGGCGAGGATGCGGATCGCATGCGTGACCGCCTGCGTCTTTCCAATGCGGAATATGCGCGTCTCTCGGTGGACGCCGGGCTGATTCAGCGATTGCATGGCCGCGAGGCCCCCTTTTCCCCGCAGGAGCTCAATGAACTGCTGTTCCTGCATGGACGAACCAACGCAAGGGATACGCTGGCCTTAACCCAGGCGGATAGCCTTGCGCCGCCGGGTGACGAAGGCTGGCGCGCCGCGGCGCAGTTTGTCGACAAGGCCGAATCTCCGGCTTTCCCAGTAAAAGGCGCCGATCTAATCGCATTGGGCGTCCCTCCAGGTCTCGCGCTGGGCGCGGCGCTCAAGCGCCTGCAGGCAAATTGGATCCGAGCTGGATTTCCGCGCGATCCGCGCAAAGTTATGCAATTGTTGGAAGAGGTTGCGCAAAAGAGCCCTGATTAGGCGCAGTTCAAAGCGTCCGCAGCGTTAACATTTCCTTCAAACGCGCCGGTCATGTTGCGACTCCCTTTCTGTTGAAAATAGCGTTAGGCTGGCTCGGCAAGAGCCCGCGTGCGGAGGCGTTGAATGGGCGTCGAAACGAAACAGCCAAGCGATGTCGCCAAGCGAATTGCGCATAGAGCCCGCCTGTCCAGACCTTCGGGCCGCAGCGACGGGTGGCGCCGCGAGACCTTCACAATGGCCAGGGTGGAAGCACGCGACAAAGCTCGTGAATGGTTTGAGCTTTACCCCAAAGCTGCTTACATGACGGAAATTGAATTCTGGCGCGAACTCGAGGACGGCCGGATCGAATTCACAATCAGAAGATTGCCCAGCGCAGATTGAATAGCTCCGTTGGACACGCTGCAGAGAGGACCGCTGTTGCAGCGCTGATCCAACCGGAAGTTTAGCCTTCTCCTTTCATCAGCAATCCTGCCAAACTGGACGTTTCACGCCGGTTGGGCTTGTCCGTTGCCCCTGGCACATAAATCAATGAAATTGCAAAAGGAAATTATACGTAAGTATCCGGCCGCTTTAACGCCGCGGACATAATTAATAAAATTGCGCCCAATGTCGAATATTCAAAGAAGAATTAGGTGAGAGAACTCCAGCAGTGTCGCAGTCAGAAGCGCTTATGGATCGGGCATTTACCGATCAATACCGGCGCCGGCTTTCTGGATGCGTCCAACGGTTAACTCCGATGGAACGCAACAGTCCTGACATATCGAGACTGCGACTATGGCCCCGCAAACACAGAGGATACCAGGCGCCGCGCGCGCTTCGCGAAGACGGTTTCGCCAAAGGCACGTGAAGTCGCCCGAACAGCGTGGCATGGCGAAAGGCCCGCACCGCATCCTTCACACCATTGACGATAACCTGCTCATCAGAGAATCGTTAAACCTCTTATTGTCGGCTGAGGGATATGCGTTCCGAAATTATAGTTCCACACAAGATTTCTTGCACGCAACTGACATGAAGCACATCAGTTGCGTGATAACGATTGAACGTGCATCTAAAACAAGCTGTCTGGATCTGCTGGCGGAGATGCAGCAGCGGCGCGTCCATATCCCGATTGTCGTCATCACCGATAAAGCAGATGATCCGCTTCTGGTTGAAGCCTTGAAACAGAATGCGGTCGATTTTTTTGAGAAGCCTTTCGACAGCGACGCGCTACTGGATTCGATCCGGGAAGCGTTGGCTTGGAAGGATCAACATCTGGATGAAACGGAAGCGCTGTTGTTCCAGCAGAAGCTGACGGGACTGACCGGTAGGGAACGCGATGTGCTGGCGGGTCTGTCCAAAGGCCAACAAAACAAAATAATCGCACATGAACTCGGCATAAGCACGAGAACCGTAGAGGCTCACCGAGCTAATTTAATGACCAAGCTGAAAGTGACCAAGCTGTCAGATTTGATCAGATTGCTTGGCGCTTCTGAAAACGCGTCTTCTGCCGTCACCGCCGGTGTTTGGGTTCTTTCCCAGACAGATGGTTCTAACGCGTTGGTCGCCTCGGCGCGCAATTTGTTTGTCGTGACCGCAGATGAGACATGAGGCGCAGCTTCGCGCTACTCTGTCGTCCTACTCCGGCAAAACATCAGGCGTTCGCCATGCCAGATGCTGGCCGCTGTCCACGGCGATCATCTGACCTGTCACATTGCGCGCCCGCGCGAGATACATCACCGCATCGACGACGCTCGAGAGTTCTGTTGGCCGTTCGAGCAGAACGCCGGCCACCTCCGCCTCGAAACCCTTCTCGCCGTAAATTGCGTTCGGCAACACGGGCCCAGGTCCGACGGCATTGACGCGAATACGCGGCGCGAAAGCCTGCGCCATGGTGCGCGTCGCGGTCCACAGGGCCGATTTTGTAATTGTATAGGTGAAGTAGCGGGGCGTGAGACGCCATACGCGCTGGTCGAGCACATTAATTATTGATCCATCCGCGCCTGAGGGGAGCCGTGTCGCGAATGACTGCGCGAGAATTAGCGGCGCGCGCAGATTCACGGCCATTTGTCGCTCATACACATCGAGCGAGAAATCCTGAGCGTTATCCAATTCGAAAACTGAGGCGTTGTTGACCAGAAGCGCGAGTGGTCCGAAGGCTGCTTCAGCGCGTTCAACTAACTGCAACGTCTCTTGCGCGTCAGCGAGGTCGCAGGCGAGAGCAGCGGCATTTGCGCCAAGGGTGTTGAGAGCTGCAACGGCCAGTTCGGCTTCCGGCAAGGACCGACCCGAAGCGTGGATCACCACAGGATGTCCTTCGCGGGCGAAACCATGAGCGATAGCCAGGCCTATGCGCCGCGCGGCCCCTGTCACCAGCACCGGGCCTTTCGCCTCGGTCATGTTCTCTTTCTCCGTCGAACCCCGCGTCAATCCTTGTTGCGCACGGGCCTGCGTTTTTTCTACAACTCGATTTTCACTATAGGCGGTTATTGACGCTTTATTATCCAATATCAACCAAAAACGCCGACTCTGTTTCTAGTTTGTAAACAATTATGGCAAGTATTCATCAAGTTAAATCTACATCAATCCAAATCGCACCATAATTGATACGTTAAGCTTGTCAGGATGCTACTTTCGACGCTGCCAACTGATCGCTAATTGAAAGGTCTTGTTAAGATGAATGATTTTAATTTGATTCATCAAAACGAACGGCTTCAGCCGTCTTGAAACGAGTTTGCCTCACGAAATCGCTGGGGCGCGCAAGCGGAGTTGAGTATAATGAGACAGGCCCTTCTCGCGACAATGCTCGCGCCCTTCGTCCTTGCGGCGACGCCCGTGCTGTCCGCGGATTTGCCTCACCGCGCTGCGCCGCCGCCACAGGACTATTATTCGCCAACGCCTGTTTCCAACTGGCAAGGCTTTTACCTTGGCCTCAACGGGGGCATAGGTTTCGGGTCCTTCACAGACGGCGGGGATCGACTGCTCGGCAGCGCTACAGGGGGCCTTATTGGATTCACGGGTGGCTACAACTATATGGTCGCCCCCAATATTTTGATTGGCCTCGAAGGCGATTTCGATTTCAGTGGCATGAGAACCTCGCAATTGCCCTATTACGGGTTCGCAACATCCAGCAGCATTGACGACTTATTCACGATCCGCGGCCGCGTCGGCTACACCTTCGATCGGGCGCTGGTCTACATTACCGGCGGTTTCGCGGGAAGCAACAACACCGTTTCCGTCGGCAACATCTGGACCGGCTTCGCCGGCCAGCAATCCATCTACCAAACTGGATGGGCGCTGGGCGCGGGCCTTGAGTTCATGGTGACAAACAACGTTTCTGCGAAGGCAGAGTATTTGTTCACCTCGGTTGGGTCCGACCGTTACTTTGGTTTTTCGCCGGCCTCATTCCAGACAAGCGTCGACAATTCCCAGGTCAAAGTCGGTGTGAACTATCACTTTTAAAAAAACATTCGAGGACGGAAGGGTTCAGGTTAAACTGCTACCGGAGTTCAACTTTCAAAGTCGAACGCTTCTTTCCTTTACGAAAACGGGGTCAAAAAAGGCTCGGCGCATTGGCGCTCTGGGCCTTTTTACATATGCGCGGAGTTTCGCGTGCCTATAATATTCATGGCGGCCCGCGAATGTGGCTGCGTTTCAGTTTCGACTAATGAGGAGATCAATATGGGCATTTTGGATTTTTTGACGAAGAAGAACGCTGCGGCTCCGGCGCCAGCCGGCGCAACGGAAACCGCTGCGGCTCCGGCTGACGCCTTGAAGGCCGAGATCACGAAACAGGGACTCGACGCGTCCAAAGTCGACATTGCCGTAGACGGCTCCACAGTGACGCTCAGCGGCTCCGCGCCCACAACTCCGGACGCTGAGAAAATCGCGCTCGCCGTCGGCAATACGAAAGGGGTCACTAGGGTCATAAACAATATCGCCGTTCCGGCTCCGCAGCCGGGGTCGGGCTTCTACACCGTGAAATCAGGCGACAGCTTGTGGAAGATCGCCGAGGCGGTTTATGGCCATGGGCATGGCCCAAAATATCAAGAGATTTTCGAGGCCAACAGGCCTCTCCTGAAGAACGCCGACCTGATATATCCTGGCCAGGTGCTGCGTATTCCACCTGCATCCGACGGCACGCCGCCGCAAGCCAGCGCCGCTCCGAAGGCCGCCGGAGATGACACGGTCTGGAAAGCGCCTACAACCTGACAAAACCGCGCGCGGCGGAACCGCGCGCGGTTTTCACGCCTTTGTTGCTGCGAATGAAGGCGTAGCCGCGCTGAAAGCATCGAGCCAGGCTACGAGATTGGGATAGCCTCTCCGCCACTCGCCTTCGAAGCGCAAATCCAGATAGCCGAGCGCGGTTGCGACTGCGATGTGTCCTATATCGACCGGACCGCCGGGCGGCGCGCTCTCAAGCGCGGCCAACCCGCGGTCGATCTTGCCTTGTTGCAGTTCAATCGTCGGGGCATGACGGTTAGCTGGGGGGCGCGCAGAATGTTCGTAGCGGAGCAGCAAGGCCGCATCGTTGATCCCGTCGCCAAGCGCTTGCAGACGCAGAGCCGGAAAACGCCGCGCCGGGTCAGCGGGAAAGAGCTTCCCCCCGCCAGCGAGAACGTCGAGATATTCTGCGATGACGCGGCTGTCGTAAAGCGAAGAGCCGTCTTCCAAAACCAGCGCAGGGATTTTGCCGAGCGGGTTTTGCGAGCGTATGCTGTCCGTGGGATCGGCCAGATCAACGCCGGCGATTTCGATGCGATCCGTCACGCCAAGGATATCTGCGGCGATACGGATTTTGCGGGCGTAGGGCGAGGCGGGAGAATAGCGCAGAATGAGCATGAGCCAGCGATCCTTGGGTAATTTTCCGCGTTTATAGCCGCAAGTCTGTCGTTCAAAAAGTATGACCTGAAGTTCGCTGAACCGAATGGAACACATTTAACGAGGAAGCCATGCCACAAACTCTAGGGCAGATGAAACGACCCAAGCCAGAACGCGACCAGAAGTCACTATATGCGGCGATCGTGGGGCTGGTGATAAGCCTGTACGGGCTGAACATGAAAGATGAGTATATGGGAAACATCGTTTTTCTGTTCGGCGCAGCCTGTGCGGCCATCGGAATTATCTATTGGATCTTCCAGCCACGCCACGGCCTGTGACGGGAGTTGGTTCCGGGCGTTGCAGTTGACTGGATCACTCTCCGGTTAGTTCCTCGACTGCAAAGCTTGCGCCCTGCGCTTGAGCCATGCGCTGGGTGAGAAATGGCAGCAGGGTGCGGGCTTCGTCATGGAAGAGATAAGGCGGATTGACCACCACAAGCCCCGTGCGATTTAACCTTTCGCCAGCGCCACCTGTACACATTTCGAGCCGAAGCGCCCGACGAACGCCGTGTTCCTGAAGCGCGTTGAAGAAGTCCCCGGCCAGCGCGACGTCTTTGATAGGATGCCAGAGGGCGTAAATTCCCGTGGGCCATTTGCGATAGGCTGTAAGGAACGCCTCTAACATCGCATCGAACTCGTCCACCCGCTCGAAGGGTGGATCGATCAAAACGAGCCCACGCCGCTCAACCGGCGGAACAAAGGCGCCGAGGCCGATATAACCGTCGATGTGAATCGTCTTAACGCGCCTGTCGCGCGTAAAGCGCCGGCGCAACGCCGCAAAAGCATCCTCGCGCAACTCGCAGAATATTGCGCGGTCGTTTGCGCGCATTAGCATTTGCGTCAGTAAAGGCGAACCCGGATAGAGCAGCGGGCGTCCTTCAACCACCAGTCCTATGCAGTCGAGATACGGTTTGAGCAGGATGGCTACGTCTGCCGGCGCTGCGGAAATGTCGGCGAACCGTCCTATGCCTCCCCGCCATTCGCCGGTGCGTTCCGCCTCGTCGCCCGAAAGGTCGTAGGCGCCCTCCCCCGCGTGAGTGTCGATCACGCGGAAGGGCGCTTCCTTTCGCGCAAGATAGGCAAGCAACCGCGTCAGAAACGCATGCTTAAACACATCCGCGAAATTGCCGGCATGGAATGCATGGCGGTAGTTCATAGGCTCAATAAGGCGCGGGAACGCGGATTTCGCGGGCGTGGCAACCGCGGCGCGCAACTTCAGGACAGGCGCGAAAGTCGCGCAAATCCTTGCTGAGGCAAATGCGCACTTCCTGCAAGAGCCCCCGCTCACAGTCAACGCTCATCATCCCCGGCCGGAGCCGGGGATTTGCTTCGAGAAAGGCTCGTTCTATGTCGAGCGTCGCAAGAGTTTCGTCGGCCGTGACATTCGCGAGAGCCGGAGGAATAGTCACAGCATTTCTGGCGCGGGCGACAGAGTTGAAGTATTCGGCGGGGCTCAGGCCTGTGCAGGTGCCGTGCTTTCGCCATTCGTAACGAGCGAGGCCGTCGTCGGGGTAGACGCCCTTGGCGCGCTCCAGCGCTACCCGAGAGACTGTCGGCGAACCTCCACAATTGCTGGGAAACCCGTGTTCATACTGCGGCCACAGCCCGTGCACGACGAAGCCCAGTTTTGAGCCGGGCTCGCATTGCGATCTGCCGCCGCCGCTCAATTCGCAAAAGCCCGCCGACCAGGAAAGCGCCAGCACGTAGAAATCGAACTCTCCACTGGCGGCGGGCGGTCCAAAGCGCGGCCTTTCCGCTGGCGCGGAAGGCGTTGGCGCCGAAGGGGCGACGGCCGGGGGCGCCTGGTCGGCGCAACGGTCAAGCAGGCAACCATTGTCAAGCGCGGACGCCCGTGCTGCACAGGCAATCGCCGCAAGCACGAGCAGGCTGCGAAAATTTCGCATGATCATAATCGAAGCTCCGGGCAACACTTACGGACCGGCGGCCTTGCAAGCAGGGGAGAAAGCGTGATTGCGGTCTAGACCCGTTACGCACCAGGTGACGCCATATCCTATGCCGATAAATCCGAGAGCTTCAGCTATCTCATAGGTCACGTTGCGTTGGTGTCCGTCATTCAGCAGCGCTCGAGCGCGGCAAAACCGACGCGGGATATAGCTGAGGCCATTGCTGCGAAATCCAATTTCGCGGGGCTCGCCGAAGCCCTCGATTACAAGCCCGCTCTGCCAGTAGCTGCTTTCCCGGTGCTCAAACTCACTCTGAATTTGCGCCAGCACGGAAGCTTCGTCACAAGGGGGAACAAGGCCGAGATAGGGAAGCAGGCCCCGCGCTTCGGCCGGCGGCGTGTCGGCTAATCCCGGCTCCCTCGCTGTCGCGGCCGACGTACAAAGGCCGATGAGCGCCAAAACGAGCAAAGTCTCGCGTAACATCTGTTTCCTCCGCGACGAAACCCTGACCGCAGAATGACGCTAAAGCACGCGCCCCCGTCAAGACCACGTTTTTACCAATTTGCGCATTTCCGATATAATCTCGCCATGACTGAACAGTTCAGACAGCGCCTTCACTTCTGCACCCGCCTGATTGTTGTCATGCTTGCGCTGGTAGCGATCGCCTGGCCGGTGGTCGCGCGGGCTCAAGACCCCTTCTCGGATTTTTTCGGCGGTTTGTTTGGCGGTGGCTCTCGCCATATCATTCAACGGCAAGCGCCAAATTATCGCCAACCGCGACAAAACATTCCCGAGCGTCGCGTCCCCTACGCGGAGCCGCGTACGCCGCACCTGTCGTCGCATTCGCAGAGGCCGCAGCATAGGGCAACCGTGCAGGAGACTCCGCGCCATCCCGAAAAGATCCCGGGTGAGGCGAATTTCCTCGTGGCGGTGACTGGCGATACGCTTGGCCAGATCCTCGCCGACGGACTTGAAGAATCTTTTGAAGAGATGCCGCGAATTGGCCTTTTGCACAAGAGCAAGGAAAGCTCCGGCTTAGTACGAAATGACTTTTACGACTGGAATAAAGCGGCCCGCGACATCGCCGCTGGATCGCAAAAGATTGATATGGCGATTGTCATGATCGGGAGCAATGACCGGCAATCGATCAGCGAGGGCGGCCAGACACTGGATCCACTCTCTCCGCGCTGGCGGGAGGTCTATGCGGCTCGCGTCGATGCGTTCATTCAATCTTTCAAGGACAAGAACATTCCGCTGGTCTGGGTCGGACTGCCTGTAATGAAGGCCGAAAAATTTTCGGCCGATATGGCTCAAATCAACGAGATTTACCGGGCGAGAGCAGCCGCTGCGAATATCTCCTTTGTCGATTTGTGGGATAAATTCGCCGACGACCACGGGCAGTACAGCGCCTTCGGTCCTGACATAAACGGCCAAAACGTCAAGCTTCGTAGCGAAGATGGCGTGCATTTCACGGGCGCCGGGGGGCGCAAGCTTGCACTCTTTGTTGAGGGAGAGATCAAGCGCCTGTATGACGCGCGACAGCTGCCGGCTACGCCGGAACAACCCAAGTCTGGCGTGGACGGCGCGCCTACGCCCGCGGGCGCAGCTTCGACACCAGTTCCGCCCTCCCCGCCGCCTGCCCCAGTGGTTTTTCATTCTCCGGAAGGAGAGCCGCCTCCGGCAGCCCCAACTCTTCCACAGGATCGACCAGCGATCGGACAGACGCAGCCTCTGACAGGAGCGTCTACTTTGGCTTCGGACGAACTCGCTCGTCGCGACAAGCATGCGAGCCAGCCTGCAGCCAGTTCCGCTGAGCGGGCAGTCGCCCAGCATGTTTTTATCGAGGGCGGCGCCCAGCCTGCGCGACGCGGCCGCGCGGACGATTTCTCCTGGCCCGAAAACAAACAAGTCGCGCCGAGCGACAATTAAATTGGGGCGAAATTTAGGCTTACGCAAGCGTGAGTGGAACCAATTGTCAGGCTTGCGCATTTGACTCCCAAAAGATCGCCAGGATGGCGACAGAGTGGGAGGCGCGTATGCCGCTATTTACCTTGCTGGCTTTTGCTTTCTTTAGTTTTTGGTTCTCCTCGACGCCCGCCGGCGCTGACGAACGGTCATTCTTTGCATTGTTCGAAACTCAGCCGCCGGCGCAACAAACTTACGCCCCGCAGGATGAAACTCGAACTCGGTCGAGAATATCCGGAAACGACTCGAGAACTGGTCGAAGACCCGACCCATCAGTCCCCCGGCACGATCACCGTCGATACAAAAGAGCGGGCGCTTTATCTCTCTTTGCCGAACGGCAGGGCGTGGCGCTATGGTGTCGGCGTTGGGCGAGAAGGCTTTACGTGGCGCGGGCGCACACGTATCGGTCGCAAGGAAAGCTGGCCTTCTTGGACGCCGCCGGCAGCTATGCTGAAGCGCCGTCCAGATCTGCCGCGTTACATGACAGGGGGAGAAGACAACCCGCTTGGAGCGCGCGCGATGTATCTCTATTCGGGCAACCACGACACGGGATTCAGGATTCACGGGTCAAACGAACCATGGACGATCGGCCACGCGGTGTCCTCGGGCTGCATCAGAATGCTGAACCAGGATGTCAGCGATCTGTTCAGCCGCGTGAAAGTCGGCGCCACTGTGGTCGTGCTTTGAGGCAAAAAAAAAGCCCCGGTTGGTTCCGGGGCTTTTATTATTGGGGTTGCTCGGTCGTTAACGGCGCGTCCAGTTGGGGACATTCGACGACCAGATTGTTGACATAGGACATGCCAATTTGGAGCGGCAACCAAAGGCCGATCAATATCCATCCGATCTTGTGTTGCCCTCGTCCGTAGTAATACGCTCCGATCAGCGGAAGAATTAGGATCGCGAACGACCAGGGACCGCCGACAATATGTTCGCAGTACCAGGCTTCAGTGCTACCGGTCGGCATGTTTCCTCACCTTGGCAGAGTTGTTTCGCCCATTAAAAATTCGTCAACCGCGTGCGCGCATTGACGTCCCTCGCGGATCGCCCAGACAACAAGCGACTGACCGCGCCGCATGTCGCCGCAGGCGAAGATCTTGTTCCGCGAAGATTTGTAGGACCGCGTATCCGCCGCCACATTGCCGCGTTGATCCAGTTTGACATCCAATTTGTCCAGCAGACCCTCTTTTATCGGCGACACAAACCCCATCGCCAGCAAAACCAAATCCGCCTTCAGCGAGAACTCGCTGCCGGGAATGTCCTGCATTTTGTCGTCGACGCGCACACAGCGCAATTCCTTAACCGAACCGTCGACTCCGAAGAACCCGCATGTTCTCACCGCGAACTCGCGCTCTGCGCCTTCCTCGTGCGAGGAGGAGGTGCGCAACTTCAGCGGCCAGTCGGGCCAGGTGCGAAGTTTGTCCTCCTTCTCCGGGGGGCGCGGCATGATCTCGAGCTGGGTGATGGACAGAGCGCCATGACGGCGCGACGTGCCTATGCAATCGGACCCCGTGTCGCCACCCCCGACCACAATCACATTCTTGCCGGAAGCGAAAATGGGCGCGTTGCTGGTCACGGGCTCGCCGGAGACGCGACGGTTCTGCTGAGGCAGGAAGTCCATGGCGAAATGAACGCCATTGAGGTCGCGCCCAGGTATTGGAAGGTCGCGCGGAGCCTCGGCTCCGCCTGAAAGCACAATTGCGTCGTAAGCGGAAACCAGGTCGTCGACGCTCATGTCGACGCCGATATTCAAATCATAATGAAAGACCACGCCTTCTGCTTCCATCTGCTCGACGCGGCGATCGACAAGATGCTTTTCCATCTTGAAGTCGGGAATTCCATAGCGCAGCAGGCCCCCGGCCCTGGCGTTCTTTTCGAAGACGTGCACCCGATGGCCTGCGCGCGCGAGTTGTTGCGCCGCCGCAAGGCCGGCAGGACCGGAGCCCACGACCGCAATGAGTTTGTCGGTTCGACGACGCGGCGGCTCTGGAACGACCCAACCCTCTCGAAAGCCCCGGTCTATGATCGCGCATTCGATGGATTTGATGGTCACCGGCTGATCGTTCAGATTCAGCGTGCAAGCCGCCTCGCAAGGCGCGGGGCAGACGCGGCCCGTGAATTCAGGAAAATTATTGGTGGAGTGCAGATTGGCGAGCGCGCGCTTCCAGTCCCCCTCATAAACGAGGTCGTTCCAGTCTGGAATCTGGTTATTTACAGGGCAGCCGTTATGACAAAACGGTATGCCGCAATTCATGCAGCGCGCCGCCTGATTGCGCATGGTTTCCTCGGACAGAGGAATCACGAATTCTTTGTAATGACGGATACGATCGGCGGCCGGCTTGTATTTGCGGTCCTGCCTGTCGATTTCAAGAAAACCCGTAACCTTGCCCATCGCGCTCGCTGCTCATCGTTCGTCCATGTTCGGCGAGCTGTCGCCAAACGTGGGTTGTTACCAGGCCGCCCCACAAAACTGACGATATTCGTCATTTTCGCACGGAATCTGTTTTGCGCCGCGGCGAGGCCGCAGCACGGAATGCCGCGTCACTCGCCCGCTGCTTTGAGCTTCTGCGGCGCCTTGCCCTTGGCAAGGAGCTCCGTGAGGGCGCGACGATATTCGACCGGCATCACCTTGCGGAACTTCGGCTTATAGGATTCCCAGTTCTCAAGGATCTCTCGCGCTCTCGTGGACTCGGTGTAGCGCGCATGATTGCTGATGAGCTGGCGCAGGCGCTCGACATCAAAACGAGTCATGTCGCCCATTATGTCCACCCGGCCGTGTGTTTCGAGATCGCCGGATTGATGGAAGCTCTCGGTCATGGCGGTTTCCTCCTCCGAAAGAGGTTCGAGATCCACCATCGCAAGATTGCATCGCGACGAGAAGCTGTCGTCCTCGTCCAGCACATAGGCGATGCCGCCCGACATGCCCGCCGCAAAGTTGCGGCCGGTCTGCCCAAGAACCACCACCACGCCGCCAGTCATATATTCGCAGCCGTGATCGCCGACGCCTTCGACAACCGCAATGGCGCCCGAGTTACGAACCGCAAACCGTTCGCCCGCAACGCCCCGGAAGTAGCACTCGCCAGCAATCGCACCGTAAAGCACAGTGTTGCCGATGATGATCGACTGATGCGGAGTTATCTTTTTAGCCTCGCGCGACGGGTATACAATGACCTTGCCGCCCGACAGGCCCTTGCCGACATAATCGTTGGCTTCTCCCTCCAGCCGCAAAGTCACGCCGCGAGCCAGGAAGGCGCCAAAACTCTGTCCGGCGGTGCCGACAGCCCGAATGTCGATCGTGTCTTCGGGCAGGCCGGCGTGCCCATAGACTCGCGCGATCTCTCCGGACAACATGGCGCCGGTGGTGCGGTCGACATTGCGGATCGGCGTGTCGATGGTCACTTTGGCGCCCCGATCGATCGCCGGGCGCGCTTTTTCGATGAGGCTGTTGTCCAGCACCTTGTCGAGCCCGTGATCCTGACGCTTGCTGTGGCGGATGGCGCCGCCCTCCCCCGCCGGTTTGTGGAATAGCTTGGCGAAGTCCAGGCCAACCGCTTTCCAATGGCTTAGGGCCCGCTCCTTATCAAGCATCTGCGTTTGCCCGATCATTTCATCGAAGCTGCGATAGCCCATCGAGGCCATCAATTCGCGGACTTCCTCGGCGACGAAGAAGAAGAAGTTGATGACATGTTCCGGCAGGCCGACGAAGCGCTTGCGCAAAACCGGATCCTGCGTGGCCACGCCGACCGGACAGGTATTGAGGTGACACTTGCGCATCATGATGCAGCCGGCGGCGATCAGCGGCGCAGTAGCGAAGCCGAACTCGTCGGCGCCGAGCAAGGCTCCAACGATAACGTCGCGGCCCGTGCGCAGGCCTCCGTCCACCTGCACTGCGATGCGTGAGCGCAGATTGTTCAGCACCAAGGTTTGATGTGTTTCGGCGAGGCCGATTTCCCAAGGGCTGCCGGCATGTTTGATCGATGTCAGCGGGGAAGCGCCCGTGCCGCCGTCATAGCCCGAAATCGTGACGTGATCGGCGCGTCCCTTCGAGACGCCAGCGGCGACCGTGCCGACGCCGACTTCCGAAACGAGCTTCACGGACACATCCGCACGCGGATTGACGTTTTTGAGGTCGAAGATCAGCTGCGCCAGATCCTCGATCGAGTAGATATCGTGATGTGGCGGAGGCGAGATCAGTCCAACGCCGGGCGTCGAATGGCGCACCTTGGCGATCACCGCATCGACCTTGTCGCCGGGCAATTGTCCGCCTTCGCCGGGCTTGGCCCCCTGCGCCATCTTGATCTGGATCATGTCGCCGTTGACCAGATATTCCGCGGTGACGCCGAAGCGGCCCGAAGCTACCTGCTTGATGGCCGATCGCTTGCTGTCGCCATTCGCCTCGGGCTTGAAGCGGTCCGCTTCTTCCCCGCCCTCGCCGGTGTTCGACTTGCCGCCAATGCGATTCATGGCGATGGCGAGGGTCGTGTGAGCTTCGCGCGAGATCGAACCGAAGGACATCGCGCCGGTGGAAAAACGTTTGACGATATCCTTGGCGGATTCGACTTCCTCGAGCGGAACGGGTTTACGTCCGTCCTCGTCGGCGCCTTTTATGCGGAACAGGCCGCGCAGATTGAGCAGATTTTCTTCCTGCTCGTTTAATATTCTGGCGAAGGCGCGATATTGATCGCGCGAGTTTCCGCGAACCGCATGCTGCAGCAACGAAACGGTTTGCGGCGTCCAGCTGTGAGCCTCGCCACGAATGCGGTAAGCATAGTCGCCGCCAACGTCCAGTGCGTCGCGATAAACCGGCGCGTCGCCGAAGGCCAGTCGATGCCTGCGCACGGTCTCCCGCGCGATCTCGGTAAGGCCAACGCCTTCAACGCGGGTCGTGGTTCCAGCGAAATACTCATCGATGAAGGCCTGTGACAGTCCCACGGCGTCGAAAATTTGAGCGCCACAGTAGGACTGATAAGTCGAAATGCCCATTTTGGACATGACCTTCAACAGCCCCTTGTCGACCGCCTTTATGTAACGCTTGATCGCTGTCTCTCCGTTGACGTCGACGGGGAAATGCTGAGTCGAAGCGGCAAGAGTTTCAAAGACCAGATAGGGGTTGATCGCTTCCGCGCCATAACCCGCGAGGCAAGCGAAGTGATGCACCTCGCGCGCTTCGCCGGTTTCCACGACCAGCCCGACGGAAGTGCGCAGGCCCTTGCGGATCAGATGATGATGTACTGCCGCGGTGGCGAGCAGCGCGGGGATCGGCACCCGATCAGGGCCAACCATGCGGTCGGACAAGACGATGATGTTGTAACGGCCATTCACGGCCTCTTCGGCACGCTCGCAAAGGCGTTGCAACGCCTTTGCGAGACCATCTGCGCCTTTTTCAGCCGCGTAAGTAAAGTCCAGCGTCTTGGTGTCGAAACTGTCTTCGACATGGCCAATGCTGCGAATTTTTTCCAGATCGGCGCTGGTGAGGATCGGTTGTCGCACCTCAAGCCGCTTTTTCTTCGCCGAACCTTCATGGTCGAGGATATTCGGGCGCGGGCCGATGAAGGAAACGAGGCTCATGACCAGTTCCTCACGGATCGGGTCGATCGGCGGATTGGTGACCTGCGCGAAGTTCTGCTTGAAGTAGGTGTAAAGCAGCTTCTCCTTGTTGGAGAGTGGCGAGATAGGGGTGTCCGTTCCCATCGAGCCCACGGCTTCCTGGCCGGTGACGGCCATCGGGAAGACAAGCAGGTCAAGCTCTTCCTGCGTATAGCCAAAAGCTTGCTGGCGATCGAGCAGGGAGACGTCTGCGCGCGAGGCGCTCGGCTGGACCGGCTTCAAATCCTCCAGCACGATCTGCGTCCGGGCCAACCATTCGCGATAGGGATGCGAAGACGTCAGCGACGATTTGATTTCATCGTCGGAGACGATGCGACCCTTTTCGAGATCGACAAGCAACATCTTCCCGGGCTGCAGTCGCCATTTCGTGACGATTTTTTCCTGCGGAATGGGCAAGACGCCCATCTCGGAGGCCATCACCACCAGTCCGTCGTCCGTCACCAGATAACGGGCGGGGCGCAGGCCGTTCCGGTCCAGCGTGGCGCCGATCTGGCGCCCGTCGGTGAAAGCCATTGCAGCCGGACCGTCCCACGGTTCCATCAAAGCGGCGTGATACTCATAGAAAGCCTTACGATGCTCGTCCATCAACGGATTTCCCGACCAGGCCTCGGGAACGAGCATCATTACGGCGTGCGCGAGCGAATAACCGCCGCGAACCAGGAACTCGAGCGCATTGTCAAAGCAGGCTGTATCGGACTGGCCTTCGTAGGAGATGGGCCACAGCTTGCTGATGTCCTTGCCGAAAAGAGGCGACGCCACGGACGCCTGCCGGGCCGCCATCCAGTTCAAATTGCCGCGCAGCGTATTGATTTCGCCATTGTGCGCGACAAAGCGATAGGGATGCGCAAGTCGCCAGGACGGGAATGTGTTGGTCGCGAAGCGCTGGTGAACCAGCGCCAATGCGGACACAAAACGCTCGTCCTTGAGATCAAGGAAATATTCTCCGAGCTGACTGACGAGCACCATGCCTTTGTAGACGATAGTCTGCGAAGACATCGAGACGGAATAATGCTCGCGGCCAAGTGGTCCCAGAGCGTAAATCTCGCCGGAGGAGGTCTTTCGCGCAAGATAAAGGCGGCGCTCGAAGTCGACCGCGTCCTTAACATCAGCGCCATGTCCGACAAAAATCTGCGCGTGGAAGGGCTCCACGGCGCGCACGGCGTCGCCAAGATCGCTGAAGTCGACCGGCAGATTGCGCCAGCCCAGAACAGTCAGGCCTTCGGCCTCGACCGCCGCATCGACAATGGCTCGCGCCTTGGCGCGAACGTCGGCGTCGCGGGGCAGGAAAAACTGGCCGATCGCATATTCGCCGGAGTTAGGCAAGGAGAACCCGAGCTTGGCTGTTTCTTCAGCAAAAAACCGATGAGGGATCTGAAGAAGAATGCCGCAACCATCGCCGAGCTTCGGATCGGCGCCGACAGCGCCGCGATGATCGAGGTTCAACAGGATCTGCAATCCCATCTTCACTATGTCGTGGCTTTGCGCATTGTGGAGATTGGCGACGAAACCGACGCCGCAGGAGTCGTGCTCCTTGGCCGGGTCATAAAGACCCTCGGCTTTGGGAAACAAAGGATCGCGTCCATCGATCTTAGTCAAATCAGCGTCTCCCGTGCGAGGGCCGGCCTGTCGGTGGTGTTCATCAAACGCCATGATCGTCCCTTAAGGCCCCGAGCATCATCACGCGCGACCTCAGAAGTCGCGGGCGCGCTCCGATTTCACCCGCTCGCTGACCGCAGCGAACCGGCGACTGACATTACAGGGCCTTGTGTAATTTCTTGATGTCGAATGGTCAGCATGGCTGACCATTCATGATGGCATATTCTTGCCAGATTTGCACACGCGGCACAAGCAAGCCGCGAGCACGACGAAAAACGGCTGGTCCGCCCCGCCAGGGCTCCGGTTTCGTCCCAACCCTGCCTCATTCAGCGAAGAGCTTCGGCTTTGGCGGCCGATGACCAGAGGAGCAGTTAGTCATGAGTTCTAGAGTTGGCGAGCGGAAAAAGCACACGGGCTGGTCGCTACTCGCTTTGATCAGCGCGAGCAGCGCGTTTTGGACGGCAACGGCTTCGGCGCAGTTCTATTACCGTCCTTATGTGGACCGCTATTACCAGTCCGAACTCGACGGCTACCACGAACAGGGGCCGCGTCAATATCGCGATCCGAGCCAGCTAGAGGGTGCGCCGTACGCTTCACGAGCGGCGGTCAGTACTATACTCGGGGAGGAAGGCTTCCGGCTTGTTGGCAGGATTGAATCCCGGGAAGAAAATATCGTGGCCACAGGCGTTGACGCTTCTGGCGTGAAGATGCGCTTCCTCATCGATCCCTACGCCGGAGACGTCATCTATGCGCGACAAATGGACGGACAACCGTACGCGCGAAACTTCGACGACGATCGCAACGACACGGACGCTCCGACGATTCACCCACGCCAAACATTTCGCGAGGCTATAGTGCCTCCAAAGGTTTCGCCTCAGCGCCAGCCTTTGCCGGAGCCAAAGGTAATCTCCGCTCCGCCGGAAGTCCCAAGGGAGGTCCAACAACGGTCGGCTTCTCCGTCCCCTTCCCGCGCCAAGCTGGAGCCAAAGCCGCTCGCACCTCGCAGCGCCGCTCCGCTCGCGCCAGCTCGCAACTCCCCGCCGTCGGCCAATGATGCGTCTCAGCCGGGGAAAACTGCGCGGCCCCCGAACAACCCAACGCTGCCTGCGCCGCCTATCGCCGCGCATGGGTCGGCCCATCGCGCCATCGTGCCGCCGCCGGGCGCGGCGCCTTCTCCGTCAAAGCCCGCTGTCGCGGCCGTCCCGCCGCATGTCTCCGAGCCCGCGCCTTCCCCATCCCCGCAGATACTCAGTCCCCAGCAGCCCGTCTCGCCAATTTTGGGATCAACTCGCCTGGAAGCGCCGCAGGCGGAATCTCCTCGCTCAGACGGCGGCGCATTCAAGCCCAGTGGCGGATAACGTCATAAAAAAAGAGGCGCCTGGCAGGCGCCTCCATTTTCTCGAGACAGTGCAGCGCATCAGGCCGCCTGAGCCTCCATCGCCTTGGCCTGAACGGGCTGCGGCGCTACGCTTTGAGGCGCTCCGATGTCGATGCGTCGCGGCTTCTTCGCTTCCGGTATCTCACGAACGAGTTCGACATGCAGCAATCCGTTTTCGAGGTTGGCCCCCGTCACGACCACGTGGTCGGCAAGCTGGAAGCGACGTTCAAAGGCTCTTGCCGCTATGCCCTGATGCAAGAATTCACGACCGGAATCCGTCGGAGCCGGCGCCTGCGCGCCGCGTATCGTCAGCGTGTTTTCACGGGTTTCGATCGAAAGGTCTTCGCGCGCAAATCCTGCGACTGCTAGCGTTATTTTATAGGCGTTCTCGCCCGTCCGCTCGATGTTGTACGGCGGGTAATTGGGCGCAGGCTCAAAGCCGCCGCTTTGCGCCAGCGTGTCGATCAGCCTGTCGAATCCAACAGTCTGACGAAACAAGGGCGAAAGGTCAAAAGCACGCATTGCATATCCTCCATTTGAAGCGACATGAGTTCGATTGGTCAGGACTTTCCCTTCGGACTTTCCCGCGGGTTTCGCCTGAAAGCGCGTCCGGTATGGCCCGCGCTGAATGAAATTTGGGAAGCGATTTTCGTCATGCAAGAGGCGCTGGCGCCTTAAGCGCCGATTATGAGCGTTGTGATAAAAAGCGCTAAATGATGCGCTAGGACGTCGAAGTCTCGCCTCTAGTCAGAAACCAGAAAATGCTCGATCTCGTTTCAACGCCAGAAAATCCAGCCCCGCCGGGAGCTCGGCTCTATGCCTTGAACGCCGCCGACGGCGCAGCTCTGCGCATGGCGCGCTTCTCTCCTTCAGCGCCGCCCCGGGCCACCGTCGCTCTGTTTCAGGGGCGCGCCGAGTTCATCGAAAAATATTTCGAAACCATCGGGGAGTTGCTTGCCCGCGGCTTTGAAGTCGTCACTCTTGACTGGCGCGGTCAGGGCGGCTCCGAGCGTGAACTCCAGAACTGGCGCAAGGGCCATATCGACGACTTTGCGCAGTATCAGCGCGACCTTGCCGCTTTTCTCGCGCAGTTGACTGTCCTCGCCTGTCCAAAGCCATGGTTCGCGCTGGCTCATTCCATGGGTGGGGCCATTCTGCTCGAAAATGCTCATGACGGCGGAGCGCAATTCGCGCGTCTGGTCGTCACCGCACCTATGATCGACCTCTATGGCCTTCGTTTTCCGCAGGGCTCGCGGATCCTCGCCAATACACTCGACATGCTTGGGCTTGGCGCGATGTTCATCCCCGGCGGCGGCGAGGCTTCACTTCTTGAATTGCAGTTCGCCGGAAACACGCTCACATCGGACCCACGGCGGCTCGCCCGCAGTGCCGGCGTGCTGGCGCGGGAGCCGCGACTGGGCATAGGAGATCCGACTGTCGGATGGGCGAACGCGGCCTTTCGTCAGATGGAGCGCTTCAACGATCCGGACTATCCGCGCCGGTGGCGCACGCCGACATTGTTGATCGCCTCGGGGCGGGACGAGCTGGTCTCGACGCCGGCGATAGAGCGCTTCGCCCAACGCCTCGACATCGCCACACTCATCACTATCCCCGGCGCAAGACACGAGGTGATGATGGAGCGCGATCAATTGCGCGCCCTGTTCTGGGCGGCTTTCGACGCCTTCATCCCCGGACATCTCGGCAAGGTCAACTCTGTTCGCGCGGCCGAGTGAGTATCGGCAGCGCATTTCGGTTCAATTCCAACGTAAATGCACAGGCGACGGGAGTGGCGGCGATGCCGCCGCTGTGGCACTGTCCGATGGCATTCTCCCAGACCGCTCTATCCAGGCAGGACTCAAGTTAGCGTGACGCCCCCCGTTGCATGCCGCTCCAGCGCCCAAGCTTCAGCAACTTGACGTGAATTTCGACGCCCTGCCCGTCGAGCCCATGGTTGTGCCGCGAGCGCCGCCGCCGCAGCGCAGTCGCTTCCTCGGCATTCTCGGAATCTGCCTGCTGCTTCATGTTGGAATTCTGGCGCTTCTCATCATGCTGGACGCCATTTTCCTTCCCCACGACACTCAATCGCAGGAAACGCCGGTCGAGGTCATCATCGAGCAGCCGCCTCCTCCACCGCCTCCCCCGGCGCCCGAGCAGCAGCAGCCTGAGGAAAAACCGCCCGAGGAGAAGAAACCGGAGCAGAAGAAACCGGAGCCTCAGCAGCAACAGCCATATGTGGAGCCCGCCACGGACGCTCCGCGTGCTCAGAACAAGGAGAAGGTCGAGCGCACCGCGCCGGACAAGGAGAGCAAAGCCGCGCGCAAGGGGCTGGCGACGAACCAGACCGCGCGCAAGCCCTCGCCGGAAAAAAAGCCCAGCCCTGCGCAGCAGGCCGCGCCCGAAGCCTCGAAAGAGCCTCCGACTCTCAAACGGGACGAAGAAAAGCCAGACGCGGAGGTTATCGAGAAGGCCGAAGTGAGCCGTGACAGGCCGGACCGGAAGGAAACCCGGTCCGACACGAAGGGCGAAACGCTGCAGGGCGCCAGATCCCTCGCGGACGAACTCGCCAATCCCGACCCCTCTCCTTCTTTCCTCTTCAGCGGCGCAGCCAAGGCGGCGCCGGTCTCCGGCGGCACGGCGAACACCACTTATCTTTCGATTCTCTGGGGCCTGATCATGCCGGGCGTGCACCTGCCGGAAAGCGTCAAGGACGAACACATCCACCGTGAGGGGATTCTCGTGTTCAACGTCGACATCAAGGGCAATCTGACGCGAATCGGGGTGAAACGGTCGAGCGGCCTGGAGGAGCTGGACGCTGCGGCGATGGACGCCCTGCGCCGCGCCGCGCCCTTCCCCCCGCCGCCGCGCGGTCTGACCTATTCGATCAATTTTTGGTACTCGAGCAATTGAGGGTTCCCCGTTGACGGAACGCAGCAAGAACGCCTATGCTGGCGTTCATGATTTGTTTATGAGCGGCGGCCATAGTTCGGCCGCGTGATTTGGTGGCTTGAGCCACTGCCGCTCCCGGGGGATTTTGGAATGTTGACGAGAAAACAGAGCGATCTCCTGCGTTTCATTAATGAGCGCCTCAAGGAGACCGGCGTTCCCCCCTCTTTCGACGAGATGAAGGACGCGCTGGACCTGCGCTCCAAATCCGGCATTCACCGGCTGATTCTCGCGCTGGAAGAGCGCGGCTTCATCCGCCGTCTACCCAACCGCGCTCGCGCGCTGGAAGTGCTGCGCTTGCCAGAGTCTTCGACGCCCTCGGGTGCGAATCGCGCGCGTAAGTTTTCGCCATCTGTCATTGAGGGCAATCTGGGGCGCGTGCGCCCGCTGCATGAGCGCGAGGAGGAAATGGAAGGCCAGCAGGTGGCCATCCCGGTGATGGGCCGCATCGCCGCCGGCACGCCGATCTCGGCGATCCAGTCGCGCAGCCACACCATTAGCCTGCCGCCGGATCTGCTTTCAAACGGCGAACATTTCGCGCTCGAGGTGCGCGGCGATTCGATGATCGAGGCTGGCATATTCGACGGCGACACTGTGGTCATCAAGAAGCAGGAACAGGCCGACAGCGGCGATATCGTGGTTGCACTGATCGACGAAGAAGAGGCGACGCTTAAACGTCTGCGTAAACGCGGCGCGTCAATCGCCCTGGAGGCGGCCAACCCTGCGTACGAGACGCGCATCTTCGGGCCCGACCGCGTGCGAATACAGGGCAAGCTGGTCAGCCTGCTGCGGAAGTATTGAGAAGCACTTATCGGCTACGCGCGAGAACGCTAGGCCAACTTACCCCGTCGTCGTTCCAGCAGGTGCGACCAAGCCTTGCGCCTACTCCTCCGCCTCGCTGAAATCTTCCGGCTTCTCCGCCTCCGCCGGCGGCGCAATTATTTTGCGCGGGGGCGGCGGACGCGACCACGGCCTATCTTCGCCGCGCGAACGCGCCGCCGTCCATTCCACGCCTTGCGGCTTGAAGCGCAAAGCGACGGCGCCCGTCTCCTCGAGCTTGCGCCGGTCTATGACGATAGCCGCACCGCAGCCTGAAGGCGCGAAAAGAGGCGTCACCACAATGGCGGCTTTTGCGCAGTCCTCGATGAGAGCAGCCCTTTTTTCGACCAGCGCAACGTATCGCCCGTCCTTGGCGCGCGCGACGCAGCCATAGTCGTCGCAGGCCACTCCGCCTCGCGCATCGCCGGCGGGCCGGACGTCAGCATCCGCGCGAAGCCATTGCTCGGCTGCGAAAGCACTGGGTTTGCGACCAAGCAGAGCCAGGCCGCCCTCCGACAGCCTCAGCGCCGCGGCTTCCCCACTTGGCGCTATCGCAAGGTCAAAGCCTTCTCCGCTCGAGGCTCCAAGCAGCCCTATCAACACCAGCGGTATGGCGAAAGCGCGCAACAGCCAGCTTCGCCACAACACTAGAAACAGCAAGGCCAGCGCAAAGAAAAAAATCGCCCAGGGCGCAAAGCTCTTGACCGGGAGGCTGGCGCCGGGCGCGCTTCCAATGAGCCTCGCGATAGCTGTGATCAGTTCAATCCCAAGCCCAAGATAACGCCAGACAAAGCCATCGAGTCCGAGCGGATAAAGCGCCGCACCGAGGAGAGCGCCAGGGATGGCGAAAAACTCTATAATGGCCAGGGTAATCGGATTGCCGACGAGGACGTAAGGGCTGAGTTCGTGGAAGTCGTTCGCCATGAAGGAGGCCGTCGCCGACGTCGCGCAAAAGGTCGCGAATAGCGCAGCGCCAGGCCCCAACAACACGCCGCGCCGCAACCGCGCGAATACGCCTTCGGGCGTGGTCGAAGCCGCCCCAATCCATATGTCCGTCGCGCGCTGGCGCTGTTCGTTGCGCGTTTCATTTCGCGATTCATAGACCGCGATCAGCGCTGCGACGGCGGCGAAGGAAAGTTGGAAGCTTGCGCCGAGCAGCGCCTCCGGCTTGAAGGCGACGACGAAGAAAACCGCCCAGGCCAGATTGCGCATCGAAAAAGCCGGCCGGTCGAACAGCACCGCGACCAGCATCACCAGCGTCATGACAAGAGCCCGTTCCGTGCCGACGCGCGAGCCGGTGCCGATGTCATAAACGACGGCGCCGATGATCGCCAGCGCCGCCGCCCATTTCTTGATGGGATAGTTCAGCGCAAGCGTGCGTGAAAACGCAAAGAGGCGGCGCAAGCCGACAAAGAATATACCTGCTACCAGCGACATTTGAATGCCAGAGATGGTGACGATGTGGAAAATGCCGGCGCGGCGGATCAACTCTTTTGCGTTTTCGGAAAGAAAGTCGCGCTTGCCCGTCACCATCGCGGCCGCGATGGCTCCCGTATCGCCCTGCAGTTCATTGAAAACGCGCAAGGCCAGCGCGTTGCGGGCGCGGTCGATGGCTGCGTAAAAGCGCAGCGACAAAGGCGCAGGATCAGGCGGCGGCATGGTCTCGATGCGTCCCAAAGCGCTGCCGACGGCGCCAACTCCCATGAAATACGCATCGCGGGCGAAGTCATACCCCCCCGGCAGCGACGCATGAGCTGGCGGCAAAAGGCGCGCTTTTAAAGCGATGAAGTCGCCGGCGTTGAAATTTGGTTCTCCTCGCGTTGTGAGACGAACACGCGCAGGGGTCACATCGCCCGGCAAACCTTCGGCGCTGGCGACGCGCAGGACAAAACGCGCACCCGCGCGGCGCAAGTCCAATTCCTCGACAAATCCCGTAAGCTGTCCAATGCCAATGCGCGGCAAGATTGGCCCGTCAACGCGCGCGGAACGCCATGCCGCGGAGAAAAATCCGCCGCAAATGCAGGCGACCAGCAACAGCGGAATGTGAAAGCGCGGATGCCCGCGCGTTCGCCATGCGCCAAAAATAAAAGCCAAAAACAACGCGAGGGAAAATGGAAGCGAAGGTTCATGGTCGGCCGCAAAATACAACAACGCGCCCGCTCCCGCCGCCACCGGCGTCCACAGGAAAGGCCGGCGCAGAGCGGCTTCCTTTGCGTAAGCGGCGCTGATCAAGGCGCGCAAGCGCAACACACGTATCACAAAGAACGGGGCGCGGCCCTGCCCGGCTCCGCCGAGCGCATCCGATGCGGAATTGGCGACATCCTGCACGGCGCTTCAACAACTCCTGCGGCGAATGGCTGAGAGCCAGCCCGCGGCGAACATTAGATTGGCGAGGGAACCACCTGGATCATTCGCATCATGCCGCCGTCCTCATGTTCCAGAACGTGGCAGTGGAATACGAATTTCCCGAGCTTGGCGAACGGAATCTCGACCTGAATTGGCGTCACGGCGCAACGTCCCGCCTTGAAATCCGAAATGGTGCAGGAAGTGGCGTCGGAATTGAGCACGGGTTGCGAGCCCGCGCCGGGAACGGCCAAAGGCAGGGGAATCGTGTCCTCCGCAATCCCCGCCTGTTTTGCTTCCCCGTCCAGCTTGCGGAACTTTGTCTGGTGGATATGGAAATTATGCAGTTCCGTGGTGAGGTTATAAAGCTCCCAGGTCTCAATGGCGGGTTTTTGCCCAGCTGCGAGCGGCAGGCAGATAAGTTGAGTTGGATCGAACTGCGTAAGCTCCTGCAATGATCCGGGAACGGGAACGCCTTTCTCGTCGATCTCCTCGTAACCCAGGCCGAAGACCGCATTGCCGTCCGCGTCTTCGCCAGGATTCTTGACGCCCGTGATATTCGGGTTGCCGAAATAGATACGACGACGATGCCCAGCCGGAAGCGCCTTGCAGCCGGTCGGCAACGGAGTGGCGATCGCGCCCGAAACCGGCGCTACAAAAATGCCGCCCGGACCAAAGTTAGCCGCCGACTTGACGTGAACGGCTTCCGTCAGCGCAAGCGGGCCAGCATGCGAAAAAGACACACTCGCCAGCTTGACCGGAGGCCAATCATCGCCGCCGGGACCGGTGCTGAAGCCGACCGAGCGCAAAGTTGCCGTGGCGTGGCGCGGCGCTCTCGCCAGAGAATTGTTTGCATCGCGATAGGTCACATGAATTTCCACCCTGGACGCAGGCATCAGCACAAGCTCGGTGGCGCAAACCGGCGCGTGTGCATAGGGTTCCGCAAATCCAGTCGCCGGCGAGGAAATCTGACCTGAAGATGGGGAAGGCCCGCACTTGGCCAGTTTTATGCGGTTGTGGGCAAATTCGACGATTTGGCCAGCATTTGCTCCGCTTGGAAAGTCGATAGCCACGCCGTCGATCGAAATGATCTGAACGGCAATCGGCGCGCCAGTGAGATCATTGGTAAGCTGGAGATTGTAGGAAGCGCTGCCCGAGGCGTTGGTGAGTCGCCATATTTCGCCGTCCGGGGAATTAAGCGGGATCGTTGGATACTGCAGTCCGTTTAGCGTGAAAAACCATTTGCCGCCTGGATACGCCTTCGGGTCGCCCGCGCAAACGCCATTCTCCGCCGGCGCATTCGCTGGCCCATTGGCGCAAAACGCCGGGTCTTCTTCGAAATTGCCGGTGTGATCGCCGAGTACCTGCATGTCCTTGATGATCAGGTGGCGCAGGGAGGACTCCTTTATCGGCCGCGTGCAGGATTCATTCGCGCAGGCGTAAGCCGCCACATTGCCAATACTGATGACTCCCGACATGCCTGCGGATAGCTGGTTTAGCGCGAGGCCGTGGATATGCGGATGAAACCAGTAAGCTCCCGGCGGATGGTCGCCGGGAATCTTGATGTCGTAGTCCACAACGCCATTAGAGACGATGTCGCCATGCGCTTTAAGCATGGCGTAGGCGCCGGGGTTCACAACGGCGGGATCGCCATTGGCGGGGTTGAACACCGAGGTGAAAATAAAGTCGCCATAAACCGGAGTGGCTGATGGCGCAGCCGAATTCGCGCCAGCCGTCACCACAAGACCGTGTGTATGCAGATTTGACGGGTTGAGCGCCAGCAGCGGGTTTTCTTTGATATACGCGATTGCGCTTGGCGATAGGGCCGGCAGCTTGTTGACGAAGCGAATTTTCAGCCTGTCACCGGGTTGCAAGGCAAGCCGGGAGCCGCCATAAGCGCTGATGGTTTTTGCTTTATTGGAACAAGAGGTTCCTTCTGCGGGTCGCGGACAGATTGTATAGACCCAGCCTGTTGGATGCTCGTCGCCGTCGATGGCGAATGACGTCACCGGCTTTGCCTCAGCGATCATCAGAATATCAAGGAGCCCGGAGGAACTGGAGAAGACCGGGGGCTCTTTGATGGTCGTGGCCGCAGCGACAGATCGGCCACTTGGCGCCGCTAACGCCAGCGCCGCAAGAGATCCGAGAAAAACACTCGCTCTGGTCATCAGCTCCTCCAAAATAATCTGTGCGCAATATTCTTTCTTCACTTTGGCCGCGCGAAACAGACGGCGGAATTATTATCTGAAGCTAAACCCACGCCATAATTTGTCAATAAAACTGCTTTCGCCAAGCGCAGGCGTCGGCCAGGATGAATTACCGGGGCGCCCATGCTAAAAGGCGGCGCGCCGGCTCGACTGTCTCTCGCCGGTTGTTCCCGTTTTCCCCGATCCCGGCTGGTCCCATAAATGTCGCAACAGGTTGTCACACGCTTCGCGCCTTCGCCCACAGGCTTTTTGCATATTGGCGGCGCGCGCACCGCGCTCTTCAATTGGCTCTATGCAAGAAAGCGTGGCGGCAAGATGCTGCTGCGTATCGAGGACACCGACCGCGAACGCTCTACGAACGAGGCGATGGAGGCTATTGTCGACGGGCTGCGCTGGCTCGGGCTCGATTGGGACGGCGAGGTCGTCTACAAGGAGGGGAGCGGCGCTGCAGCGCCAATTCCGGGCAGATTGCGAGGCAAATTCTTAATTTCGCGAGATATAAATTGATGCGATTTTGGTTACCGGATTGCCCGAGATGCTGGGAGACAGAATCAATTCCCTAAAAAAGCGACAACGGAAAACAACATTGATAGACGCAAAAGGGAATCCCCCCGCCGTGTCGCCACGACGAGGGTAATCCTTCAGTGATTTCACAGAAACCACCTTGCCGTGGCTTCCCTTCCGATTTCCCAGCTTTAGAAAAGCAGCTTGGCGAACTGCGGTCAATACGCTTTGATGGTAGTTGGATTGCTTTGAGGAGATTTCCAGTGAAAATTTTGGGATTGGATGGAGGTATCGCGTCCATTGGGTGGGCTGTTATCGAAATAGACGAAGCTGGCGCCGAAGGGGGCATCCTCGGGGCGGGAACATGGATGTTCGACCCGCCGGAAGAAAAGAGCCAGACCGGAACGAAACTTAAATCCGAACAGCGCCGGACCTTTCGCGGCCAACGCCGAGTCATTCGCCGCCGCAGGCAGCGGATGAACGAGGTCCGCCGCATTCTCGCGAACCACGGCCTGTTGCCTTCGTCCGATAGGGACGCGCTGAAACAGCCCGGACTGGACCCCTGGCGGCTTAGGGCCGAAGGACTCGAACGCGTATTGAGCCCGCTGGAATTCGCGGTGGCGCTTGGACATATCGCGCGGCATCGCGGCTTTAAGTCCAACGCCAAGGGCGCCAGGACGACCGACGCCGCCGATGAATCATCCAAGATAAAAAAGGAAATCGCAGGCACGAAAGAGCGCCTCGCAAAATACGAAACGGCAGGTCTCATGATGAATGAGGACGCGAGTTTTGTCTTGCGCCAGACCGCTACACGTTCCGGTTCAATGGAAGCAGTGCGCCGCTTTCGAAATCGCGACGGCGACTATTCGCGGTCGCTATTGCGCGACGATCTCGCGGGCGAAGTCCGCGCGCTGTTTCGCGCCCAGCGGCGCTTGCAAGCCACGCACGCGAGCAAGGAACTCGAAGACGAGTTCATGGATGAAACGCAGAAAGACACCGCCTTTTTTCAGCGACCGTTGCAAGACAGCGAACACATGGTCGGCGACTGCCCGTTCGAAAAAGAAGAGAAACGTTCGCCGAAACGCGGTTACTCCTTCGAACGCTTCCGGCTGCTCTCTCGCTTGAAAAATCTTACGCTCAAGGATGGTCGCGAGGAACGCGGGTTGTCCGTCGATGAAATACGAAACGCTGCGGCGGATTTCGGAGTGACGGCTAAATTTACGTTCGCGGCCTTGCGCAAGAAACTGAAATTGCCGGACGCGACCGTGTTCGTAGGCGTCAAACCCGACGAAGAGAAAAAACTCGATGTCGTCGCGCGATCCGGCGACGCCGCCGCCGGGACCGCCAAACTGCGCCGCACGCTCATCGACGGGCTCGGCGAACTGGCCTGGGGCGCGCTTGTCAACGCGCCGGAGCGTCTCGACAAGATCGCTGAAATCATCTCGTTCAGGGAGGATCTCGATTCCATTCGCAAGGGCCTGAACGAAGCGGGATTCGACGACGCGCTCGTTGCGACCCTCGTAAAAGCCGCTGGCGACGGCGCGCTCGATGTCTTCACAGGCGCGGGGCATGTTTCCGCGAAGGCCGCACGCAACATCATTCCCGGCCTGATGCGAGGATTGACATACGACAAGGCGTGCGAAGCAGCCGGCTACGATCACACCGCGAGCCGCGAGCGCCATGCTTTCGACGTCGGTGTTCACGGCAAGAAGGCGCTCAAACGGATTTTGCAGGAGGAGCGCATTTCGCGCGAACTCGTCAGCAGTCCGACCGCGCGTAAGGCGCTGATCGAAGCGGTGAAGCAGGTCAAGGCGATTGCCGAAAAATATGGCGTTCCCGACCGTATCCATGTGGAACTTGCGCGCGACGTCGGCAAATCCATTGAGGAGCGCGGCGAGATTACACGCGGGATCGATAAGCGCAACAAGCAGAAAGATAGGCTGAGGGAGTTGTTCGAGAAGGAGATTGGCCGCGTGCCGCAGGACGGCGATCGTGGCAAAGAGGAGTTGCTGCGCTTTGAATTGTGGCAGGAGCAACAGGGCCGCTGCCTCTACAGTGACGAGTATATAAGCCCGAAGCAAATCGTGGCCGACGATAATTCCGTGCAGGTCGATCATATTCTGCCGTGGAGCCGCTTTGCCGACGACTCGTTCCACAACAAGACGCTTTGCACCGCCAAGGCCAATCAGGACAAGAAAGGCCGTACGCCGTTCGAATGGTTCAGCCAAGACAAAACGCCTGCTGAATGGGACGCTTTCGTCACGCGCGTTGAATCCATTCAATATATGAAGGGCTTCAAGAAGCGGAACTACAAGCTCAAGGACGCAGAGGAAGCCGCCCAGAAGTTTGTCACGCGCAATCTCAACGACACGCGCTGGACATGCCGGTTGCTGGCCGAGGCGTTGAAGCAGATGTATCCGGCGAACGAAAAAGATGCGAACGGCGACGGCGTCCGCCGCGTCTTTACACGGCCCGGCGCGCTCACCGACCGGCTCCGGCGCGCCTGGGGGCTGCAATGGATCAAGAAGAACGAAAAAGGCGAACGCATTCCCGACGACCGCCACCATGCGCTGGACGCAATTGTGGTGGCGGCCACCAGCGAGTTTCTGCTGCAACGCGCGACGCGCGAAGTGCAGGAAATCGAGCGCAAGGGATTACACTATGATCTGACGAAAAACGTCACGCAGCCGTGGACTCATTTTCGCGAGCAGGCGATCGGGGCGGTGGAGAAGGTCTTCGTCGCGCGCGCGGAACGCCGACGGGCGCGCGGCAAGGCGCATGACGCCACTGTCCGGCATATCGCGCTGCGCGACGGCGAACAGAAGGTCTATGAACGCAAGAAGGTCGCCGATCTCAAGGCGGGCGATCTCGACCGCATCAAGGACGCCGACCGCAACGCCCCGCTGATCGAAAGTCTGCGCGCATGGATCGAGGCTGGAAAACCTAAGGAAACGCCACCGCTTTCGCCCAAGGGCGATCCGATTTCGAAAGTCCGGCTCGTCACCAGGGGCAAGGTGAATATTCCGATGGACACGGGCAATCCCGATCGCCTCGCGACCGTCGATCGCGGCGAGATGGCGCGGGTGGACGTGTTTCGCAAGGCCAATGCGAAGGGCGTATTCCAATATTTTCTCGTGCCTATCTATCCACATGAGATCGCCACGATGGACACGCCGCCGATGCGGGCGGTGCAAGGAGGCGGCGAGGACAGCAAATGGCCCCAAATTGATTTGTCATTTGAGTTCTTGTGGTCGATAAATCAAATGACTTTTCTAGAGATCACCAAAACAGATGGAGAGATCATTCGATCATATTTTCGAAGTCTCGATCGTAATACTGGAGCTCTTACGGTTTCTGATGTTTCAGATTCGACCGCGACCAGAAAAGGTATAGGAACTCGGTACACTTCTCGTTTTCAAGAAGCTCCAAGTGGATCGCCTCGGTTGCGTTTCGGAAGTTCAGCGTGAGTTGCGTACATGGCGTGGAAAGGTTTGCACCTGAGCCGAGCGGCGCGGCTCAATACCGCCGATGGTCAGATCGTCGTCGCGCAGGACGACGGCGAGGCGCGCGTTCCGCTGGAGGACGTGGCCTTCATCGTGCTCGACGCGCCGCATGCGACGCTCACCTCCACGCTGCTTTCCGCCTGCATGGAGGCTGGCGTCGTCATCGTCAGCGTCGACGCGCGCCACACGCCGAACGGCTTGATGCTGCCGTTTCAGTCGCACCATCGTCAGGCCGGCGTCGCCGCCATGCAGATCGGGCTCGGCGAGCCGATCAAGAAAAGATGCTGGCAACGCATTGTCGTCGCGAAAATTGAAAATCAGGCGGCGCATCTGGACAGCATCGGCCGCGAGAAGCCGGCGCTCAATGCAATGGCGAAGCTCGTCGGTTCGGGCGATCCCGACAATGTCGAGGCGCGCGCCGCGCGCGAATATTGGCGCGCGCTGTTCGACGGATTTGTGCGCGACGACGCTTCCGACCTGCGTAACAAAATGCTGAACTACGGTTATGCCGTGATGCGCGCCGCCGTCGCGCGCGCCCTCGTCGCTTCCGGGCTTCTGCCCGCTATCGGTCTGCATCACGCCAGCGTCACCAACGCCTTCAATCTCGCCGACGATATCATCGAGCCTTTTCGTCCTTTCGTCGACGCCCTCGTGGCCGCGCGCGCAAGGGGGCGCGAAAAAGCCGACGAGCTTACGCTCGACGATCGGCGCGCACTTGCCGGCGTTCTGCACGTCAACGCCCGGATCGGCGCGGAGACTGTTTCCCTGCTGGTCGCGACGGAAAAAGCCGCCGAAAGCCTCGTTCAGGCGATGGAGTCGTCAAGCGCCGCTCTTCTGCGTCTCCCGAATTTTGCCTCGTTAAAGGGAAAATCGCACGGAATTTCCCCATGAAAGCAGAGGAGGTTCGCTATATGTGGCTCTTCGTTTTCTTCGATCTGCCAGTGGGCGACAAGGTCCAGCGCCGCAATGCGACGCGGTTCCGCAAATTTCTCAAGGACGATGGTTTTTTGATGTTGCAGCTTTCCGTCTACGCCCGCGTGATGCGCGGCGAAGAAGCTGTGGAAAAACACCTCGGAAGGGTGACAAAGAACCTTCCACCCAAAGGCAGCGTGCGTACACTTGCCGTCACCGAGCGCCAATATGCGCGCATGAAACTGCTTATCGGCGAATTGACAAAAAATGAAAAAGCCGCGCCTCAACAGCTGGTCCTGCTGTGATTTCTGTCCCGGCAAGAGGACAAGAATCAACGTGGAACCAGTCATTTGCGCGCGATCGAGCCTACCACAGGGAAATCGGTAGGGAAGCCACGGCTCTGATCAGGTCGGTAAGCTACGCGCGGAGGCTGTTGAACAGCCTACCACAGGGAAATCGGTAGGGAAGCCACGGCTCGATGACCGCCGGTGGCAGGCCCTGGCTAGCCTACCACAGGGAAATCGGTAGGGAAGCCACGGCCGCAATAGCGTGGCATAACTGCGCATGACAAGCCTACCACAGGGAAATCGGTAGGGAAGCCACGGCCAGTATCTACGCAGCATCGCCGATGGCGGCAGCCTACCACAGGGAAATCGGTAGGGAAGCCACGGCGTGTAGGGCTGACAACAGCCAACGGCGTTCAGCCTACCACAGGGAAATCGGTAGGGAAGCCACGGCCGGATATACTTGCTAGTTAGCAACGTACCTTAGCCTACCACAGGGAAATCGGTAGGGAAGCCACGGCACAGATTGCGTCGGTAGCAGCTAGTCGATGACAGCCTACCACAGGGAAATCGGTAGGGAAGCCACGGCGTGGCTGACTGGCGAGACACGCGTAGCTGAGCCTACCACAGGGAAATCGGTAGGGAAGCCACGGCTGAACTCGGCAGACATCGATGGACCATTGCAGCCTACCACAGGGAAATCGGTAGGGAAGCCACGGCGCTGGGGCGGCTCGCCGCTACAACCTGCGAGCCTACCACAGGGAAATCGGTAGGGAAGCCACGGCGTGCGCGCGGTCAGTAGCCGATTGACAGCGACGTTGGCCGCGTTACGAGCCTACCACAGGGAAATCGGTAGGGAAGCCACGGCAGCGGCGCTGGGCTTTACGCCGCTCGACGCCAGCCTACCACAGGGAAATCGGTAGGGAAGCCACGGCCAGACTAGGGCGCGTCCGCTGGTCCTTTGTAGCCTACCACAGGGAAATCGGTAGGGAAGCCACGGCAAGATCACGGTTACAGCCCCCGGCAGTATAAGCCTACCACAGGGAAATCGGTAGGGAAGCCACGGCTGAACTCGGCAGACATCGATGCGACCATTGCAGCCTACCACAGGGAAATCGGTAGGGAAGCCACGGCCCGATCGCGTGACGCTGGCGGCGCTCGATGCAGCCTACCACAGGGAAATCGGTAGGGAAGCCACGGCGAGGCCGATCGCGGTGAGGCCGAAGGAGATAGCCTACCACAGGGAAATCGGTAGGGAAGCCACGGCTCTGATTGCGCCATAGAATTGCGGTTGCAAAAGCCTACCACAGGGAAATCGGTAGGGAAGCCACGGCCAATTGCGTGCTAACCAATTCCAAGTATCCAGCCTACCACAGGGAAATCGGTAGGGAAGCCACGGCATAGGTCATGTCGGCCAGCATGCCCGGCGT
Organism: uncultured Alphaproteobacteria bacterium; assembly: GCA_963724845.1. Taxonomy (GTDB): domain Bacteria; phylum Pseudomonadota; class Alphaproteobacteria; order Rhizobiales; family Beijerinckiaceae; genus Methylocystis. Next base: position 66,102 of record CAVRWF010000004.1, on the reverse strand, counting down.
AGCCTACCACAGGGAAATCGGTAGGGAAGCCACGGCTCGTCACGGCGGCTATCGTATCCAGCAACTAGCCTACCACAGGGAAATCGGTAGGGAAGCCACGGCAATTGTAAAGTCATAGCTGGGCAGACAAGCAGCCTACCACAGGGAAATCGGTAGGGAAGCCACGGCAGAACCACGGCGTCCCTTATTCCGCGCTGTAGCCTACCACAGGGAAATCGGTAGGGAAGCCACGGCTAATATTGTCGGCGAGGCGACGCGAGCGATAGCCTACCACAGGGAAATCGGTAGGGAAGCCACGGCTGAACTTGCTGCACAGGGCATCACGCTCGGAGCCTACCACAGGGAAATCGGTAGGGAAGCCACGGCCGGGACTTTCGCCAACCGCTCGCGGAAAAGAGCCTACCACAGGGAAATCGGTAGGGAAGCCACGGCGTCTTCGCCGCTCTTAAAGGAGCCGAAGCTCAGCCTACCACAGGGAAATCGGTAGGGAAGCCACGGCGTGAGGCGTTGCGCCTTGTCGGTTCCTGTGCAGCCTACCACAGGGAAATCGGTAGGGAAGCCACGGCTCAATAGCGAAAACAGACTGCTGCGGAATTAGCCTACCACAGGGAAATCGGTAGGGAAGCCACGGCGAAAGCCAGGAACGACAGGACCGCAACGATAGCCTACCACAGGGAAATCGGTAGGGAAGCCACGGCAACCTTTCGGATGCGCCGGAGAAAACCGCCAGCCTACCACAGGGAAATCGGTAGGGAAGCCACGGCATCGGTCGTGGTGGGTAGCTCGGTCATCTCAGCCTACCACAGGGAAATCGGTAGGGAAGCCACGGCGAACGTTTCCCTGAAGCCCGCGAGGGGCTTCAGGGAAACGTCGGCTGCGCCGGGCATCCAAGGGCTGGGTTGACGCTGATGAAATCCGCGACCGCCCATGATACTAAGGCGCGCCGCAGGCCCTGCTCGTCCGGCGGTTTTCGTTCCCACCCCGGCTGGTTTCATAAATGTCGCAACAGGTCGTCACACGTTTCGCGCCCTCGCCCACGGGCTTCCTTCATATCGGCGGCGCGCGCACCGCGCTTTTCAACTGGCTTTACGCCAGAAAGCACGGCGGCAGGATGCTGCTGCGCATTGAGGACACCGACCGCGAACGCTCAACCAACGAGGCGATGGAGGCTATTGTCGACGGGCTGCGCTGGCTCGGGCTCGATTGGGACGGCGAGGTCGTCTACCAGTTTTCGCGCGCCGCCCGGCATCGCGAAGTCGCGGAGCAGTTGCTGGCCAAAGGCGCCGCTTATCATTGCTACGCCTCGGCGCAGGAACTTGACGAAATGCGGGAGAAAGCTAAGGCCGAAGGTCGGCCCCCTCGCTACGACGGACGTTGGCGTGACCGCGGTCCCGCCGAGGCGCCGGCCGGCGTCGCGCCCGTCATCCGCCTCAAGGCGCCGCGCGACGGCGAGACCGTCATCGACGACGCCGTGCAGGGGCGTGTGGTGTTCCCCAATAAGGACATAGACGATTTTGTGCTTCTACGTTCAGACGGGGCTCCAACTTATATGCTCGCCGTCGTCGTCGACGATCACGACATGGGCGTCACTCAAATCATCCGGGGCGACGATCACCTCACGAACGCCGCGCGGCAAAAGCACATCTACGAGGCTCTGGAGTGGGAAGCGCCGGCCTTCGCGCACATCCCGCTGATCCATGGGCCCGACGGCGCCAAATTGTCCAAGCGGCATGGCGCGCTCGGCGTCGACGCCTATCGCGAGATGGGCTATCTGCCGGAGGCGCTCCGCAATTATCTGGCGCGCCTTGGCTGGAGTCAGGGCGACAAGGAGTTTTTCACCGGGGACGAACTGATAGAAGCTTTCGACCTCGCGCAGGTCCATCGCTCGCCGGCGCGCTTCGATTTCGTAAAACTCGAAAACATGAACGGGCATTTCATGCGCGCGATGGACGACGCGCCACTCCTTAAAGCGCTTGTGGAAACCCTACCCTATCTTAAAGGCGGGCCGGAGATCGCTGCACAGCTCGACGAACGTAAAAAAACGCAACTGCTGGCGGCAATGTCAGGGCTCAAGGCGCGCGCAAAGACGCTCAATGAGTTGCTCGAGGGCGCGAAGTTCCTATTCGCCAAGCGTCCGGTGCCTCTGGAGTCAAAAGCCGAGCAGCTTCTGGCGCAAGGGGGGCGGGAGCGGCTCGCGAAGCTGACCCCGCGTCTAGAGGCTCTTTCCGACTGGACAGCAGCCGCCACCGAAAGCGCTGTGCGCGAAACGGCGGAGGAGCTATCCGTGAAACTTGGCGATCTCGCGCAACCGCTACGCGCGGCGCTCACGGGCCGCACAACTTCGCCCGGGATTTTCGAGGTGCTGGAGATTCTTGGCCGTGAGGAGAGCCTGGCGCGATTGATGGATCAGACCCCCAAATAGGAGGGGAGCGGTCAATGACTCATGACGAGTTCAATGCTTTTTGCTCAGCACTGCCCGCAGCAAGCTATGTCAACCAGTGGGGCGGATCTCATGTCTGGAAAATCGGCCCCAAAGTTTTCGCGATTGGCGGATGGGACGGCGCCGTTGCCGCCTTCACCTTCAAGGTGACTCCCCTCTCATACGAAATGCTCAAGGAACAGCCGGGATTGCGCCCGGCGCCCTATCTGGCGTCACGTGGGATGAAATGGATTCAACATCACGCGCAAACCGGACTGACTAATGGCGAGTTGGAGCTATATATCCGCCAGTCGTACAGCATGATCGCGGGAAAGCTGACAAAAAAAGCCAGGGTGGAACTGGGGCTGACCGAGACTCCGCCAGGCTGATGCCCTCATTGCAGGGACGCCTCTGCTGCCTAGCTTCAGCGTCGCTTGACAAGGCGCAGCGTTGTTATAGCGTTGTGCGATGCACAACTCGCATTAGGGGCCAAATTAGAGAAGATACTCTTTCGATTCACGTCAATTGAAGCGTGCGCTTATGCACCGCATCAATATGGGTCGAGAGGCTTCAAATGCGATGTCAAGGAAGGTGGAGCAATGACGGAGTCCAAGGGTTCCATTACGGTCGACGGCAAAACAGTCGATCTCTCCATCAAAAAGGGCACTGTTGGGCCTGATGTGATGGACATTCGTTCGCTCTATGGCGCGACCGGGATGTTCACATATGATCCGGGCTTCACCTCAACGGCCAGCTGCGAATCCAAGATCACATATATCGATGGCGACAACGGGATTTTGCTGTATCGCGGCTATCCCATTCAGCAGCTCGCCGAACATGGCGACTTTCTCGAGACCTGCTATCTGCTGCTTTACGGCGAACTCCCGACCGGCAATCAGAAGGCGGATTTTGACTATCGAATCACGCGCCACACCATGGTGCATGAGCAGATGGCCAGGTTCTTTCAGGGATTCCGCCGCGACGCGCATCCGATGGCGGTGATGGTGGCCTCCGTAGGCGCTCTGTCGGCCTTTTATCATGACTCGACCAATATCGCCGATCCGACCCAGCGGATGGTCGCTTCGACCCGTATGATCGCCAAGATTCCGACGCTCGCCGCGATGGCCTACAAATATTCGATCGGCCAGCCCTTCGTTTACCCCAAGAACGACCTGGACTACACGTCGAACTTCCTGCGCATGTGCTTCGCGGTTCCGTGCGAGGAGTATAAGGTCAATCCGGTGCTGTCGCGGGCGCTGGACCGTATTTTCATTCTGCACGCCGATCACGAACAAAATGCTTCCACCTCCACGGTGCGCCTATCGGGCTCCTCGGGCGCCAACCCCTTCGCCTGTATTGCGGCTGGCATCGCTTCGCTGTGGGGACCGGCGCATGGCGGCGCCAATGAAGCTGTCTTGAAGATGTTGGAGGAGATCGGCACGCCCGACCGCATTCCGCAATTCATCGCCCGGGCCAAGGACAAGGACGACCCTTTCCGCCTTATGGGCTTTGGCCATCGCGTCTACAAAAACTACGACCCGCGCGCGAAAATCATGCAGGTGACGACGCGCGAAGTGCTGAACGAGCTGGGCGTCAAGGACGTGCTGCTCGACGTGGCGCTGGAGCTGGAGCGCATCGCGCTGCACGACGAATATTTCATCGAAAAGAAGCTTTATCCCAATATCGACTTCTATTCGGGCATCACGCTGAAGGCGATGAACTTCCCGACCACCATGTTCACGGTGCTGTTCGCCGTGGCGCGCACGGTGGGCTGGATCGCCCAGTGGAAGGAAATGATCGAGGATCCCGGCTCCAAGATCGGCCGGCCGCGCCAGCTCTACACCGGCGAGCCGGAACGCGAATACGTGCCGATGTCGAAGCGGAGCTGAGACAAAAGCATTCCCTCTCCCGGTTTGGCGGGAGAGGGAGTAGGTTCGGGCCTTCGATTCAGCCCTCGGCCCGATTCCCCCGCTAAATGACCCCGCAAGATTTCATCCGCAAATGGAAGACCCACGCGCTGACCGAACGGGCGGCGGCGCAGGAGCATTTTATCGACCTCTGCCGGCTGTTCGGCCATCCTACTCCGGCCGAAGACGATCCCGCCGGCGACCACTTCACCTTCGAAAAAGGCGCGGCGATCGCTGGCGGCGGCGACGGCTGGGCGGACGTCTGGAAAAAGGGTTATTTCGCCTGGGAATATAAAAAGCGCCGGCGAAATCTCGACGAGGCGACGGTTCAATTGACACGCTACGCCGCGGCGCTGGAGCATCCGCCGCTGCTGGTCGTCTGCGACACGATCCGCTTCCAGATCCTCACCACCTGGACCAATCTGGAAACCAAAAAATATTCGTTCGAACTCGAAGACCTCGCCGATCCCGAAAAGTTTAATCTTCTCCGCGCGGTCTTTCACAACCCCGACGCTCTGAAACCCACGCGCACGCGAGCGATGATCACCGCCGAGGCGGCGAAGAAGTTCCAGAGCATTTCCGACGCGCTGCAGCAGCGAAACCCCGACCGCGAGGCGGTGGCGCATTTCGTCAATCAGCTCGTGTTCTGCTTCTTCGCCGACAGCGTGAAGCTGCTGCCCGAGGGACTGCTGAAAAAGCTGCTGCAAACCTGCGAGAAGCGCCCGCACAAGTCGAGGGATTATTTTCAAAAACTGTTCGATTCGATGAAGGACGGCGGCGATCTCGACCTGACCGAGATCGCGCATTTCAACGGAGGGCTGTTCGACGGCAAGCCGGCGCTGGGTCTGGAGCATGTTGAAATCCAGCTGCTGTTCTCGGCGACCAGCCTCGACTGGAGCCTGATCGATCCGACGATTTTCGGCACGCTGTTCGAGCGTTTTCTCGATCCCGACAAGCGCGCGCAGATCGGCGCGCATTACACCGACCCCGAAAAGATCATGATGATCGTCGAGCCCGTCGTGCTGCGGCCGCTGCGGGCGCAATGGGCGGAGGCTTTCATTGAGATAGAAAAGATCATGAAGCCGCTGCGGGAGGCTGCCCCGGCCGGCCGCGCGGGTCAGAGCGCGCATGACAAGAAGATCGCGGCGGCGCGCGCGAAGGCCGAAACGTTGCGCGACGATTTCATCGACGGCCTGACCAGGCTGCGCATTCTCGACCCCGCCTGCGGCTCGGGAAACTTTCTTTACCTCGCCTTGCAGGGCGTCAAAGACATCGAATATCGCGCCATCAACGACTGCGAGACGCTGGGGCTGGGGCGCCCCGCCACCCGGGTCGGGCCGGAGATTTTGCACGGCATCGAGATCAATCCCTTCGCGGCGGAGCTGGCGCGCACGACCATCTGGATCGGCGACATTCAATGGTCGATCAAGAACGCCATCTACAGCCGCCCGCAGCCCATCCTGCGCAAGCTCGACTCCATCGAGCGCCGCGATGCGATCCTGAATGATGATGGCGGCGAGGCGCAGTGGCCGGAGACGGATTTCATTGTCGGCAATCCGCCGTTTTTGGGCGGCAAGCTGCTGCGCAAGGGGCTCGGCGACGAATATGTCGCAGCGCTGTTTGCCGCCTATGATGGAAGTGTTCCCGCCGAGGCCGATCTCGTCTGCTACTGGTTCGCAAAGGCTTGGGCGGCGATTGTCGCGGGCCGGGCGAAGCGCGCGGGGCTGGTCTCGACCAATTCCATCCGAGGCGGCGCCAACCGGCGCGTGCTGGTGCCCATCGCCGAGCAAGGCACGATCTTCGAGGCGTGGAGCGACGAGCCCTGGATACTTGACGGCGCGGCGGTGCGGGTGAGCATCGTGTGCTTCTCGTTCCCTTCTCCCCTCGCGGGAGAAGGTGGACCCGCGCCAGCGGGGCCGGATGAGGGGGCGCCGGGCGCTGGTCGCGCGCTTCGCGGCATGCGCGGGGAGACGTTGCGCACCCATGCGCGCGAGATGCGCAAGGCCCCGACCGACGCCGAAAAAATCCTCTGGCATATTCTGCGCGACCGCCGGTTCTCGGGATATAAATTCCGCCGGCAGGCGCCCATTGGAAATTATATCGCCGACTTCGTTTGCCCTTCGGAGCGACTGATCGTCGAGGCCGATGGTTCGCAACATGCGGAAAGCCCGCGCGATGCGGCGCGAGACGCGTGGTTCGCGAGCCAGGGTTTCCGGGTGCGCCGATTCTGGAACGCCGAGATTTTGCAAAAGCGCGAGATGGTCGCCGATACGCTGTGGGCCGACCTCGCGGCCCCCTCATCCGTCTCGCCTTCGGCGAGCCACCTTCTCCCGCAAGGGGAGAAGGGAGAAGCGGCGCCAGTCTTCCCTTCTCCCCTTGCGGGAGAAGGTGGACCCGCGCCAGTGGGGCCGGATGAGGGGGCGCCGCGAGAACAAAAACGCCTCGACGGCTTCCCGGTCGAAACGATCAACGCCGATCTTTCCGCCCGTGGATTCGACATCACGCAGGCGAGGCGCCTTGCCGAGAATGAAGGCGTCGCCTTCATGGGCGACACCAAGGGCGGCGCCTTCGACATTCCCGGCGAACTGGCGCGAAGCTGGCTACAGGCGCCGCTCAATCCGAACGGGCGCCCCAACAGCGACGTGTTGCGGCCGTGGGTCAATGGTCTCGACGTGACCCGCCGCCCGCGCGACATGTGGATCATCGACTTTGGCGTTGAAATGACCGAGCAGGAGGCGGCGCTCTATGAGGAGCCCTTCGCTTACGTGCTTGAGCATGTGAAGCCGGAGCGCGACAACAACCGCCGCGACGCCTATCGCAAGAATTGGTGGCGCCATGTCGAAGCGCGACCGGCGATGTGGGCGGCGATCGAGGCTCTCGGGGCTTCTCCTCTCCCGCTTGCGGGAGAGGGTGGCGCGACGAAGTCGCGACGGGTGAGGGCCAATGTCCAAGACCCGCGCCATGAACCCTCATCCGACACCGCTTCGCGGGGCCACCTTCTCCCGCAAGCGGGAGAAGGAGCGCGCTACATCGTGACGCCAAGGGTCGCCAAGCATCGGCTTTTTAGTTGGCTTGCGGAGACCGTTGAACCGGATATCCGCTGTCATCGCCATCGCCCGCGACGACGACACCAGCTTCGGCGTCCTTCACTCGCGCTTTCACGAAGCCTGGTCGCTGCGGCTCTGCACCTGGCTCGGCGTCGGCAACGATCCCCGCTACACCCCGACCACCACCTTCGAAACCTTCCCCTTCCCCGAAGGCCTCACGCCCAACATTCCCGCCAGCGACTATGCTGGCGACCCTCGCGCGAAGCGCATCGCGCTGGCCGGGAAGAGGCTCGACGAGCTGCGCCGCGCATGGCTCAACCCGCCGGACCTCGTGGAGATCGTTCCCGAGGTCGTCCCCGGCTACCCCGACCGCATCCTCCCCAAAAACGCCGAGGCCGCCGCGAAACTAAAAGCCCGCACGCTGACCAATCTCTATAACGAGCGCCCGAGCTGGCTGGAAAACGCCCATGCCGAACTCGACCGCGCGGTCGCTTCCGCCTATGGCTGGCCGGAGGATATTTCGACCGAGGACGCGCTGGCGAGGCTGCTGGCGCTCAATCTGGAGCGGGCGGCTCGGCAATGAGGAAACGCGGACAGATGTTGATGAAGGCGTCGCCCTCATCCGACCCGGCTGCGCCGGGCCACCTTCTCCCACAAGTGGGAGAAGGGAACGCCCGTGCTGTTTTCGCAATTGAGGTTGAATCATGCCGCGCCCCACCTTCTCCCACTTGTGGGAGAAGCTGGCCCCACGAAGTGGGGTCGGATGAGGGGCGCCGGGCGCGAATGACAAATCCGGGCTCCCCGCTCCAATGACCGGCGCCGGCACCGACCACACCAAGCCCAAGCTCGAAGGCGGACCCGCCATCATTCTGGTGCGGCCTCAACTCGCCGTGAACATCGGCATGTGCGCGCGAGCGATGGCCAATTTCGGCCTGTCCGATTTACGGCTTGTGGCGCCGCGCGAAGGCTGGCCGCGCACCGGCGCCTATCGCAAGGGCGCTTACGCCGCCGCCGCCGGAGCCGTGCATCTTCTGGAGAGCGCCAGAGTCTACCCGGACGTGCCTGCAGCCATTGCCGATCTGACCTTCTGCTACGCCGCCACGGCGCGCGGACGCGGGCAGATGAAGCCTGTTCATGTTCCTTCTCAGGCCATGCCTCTCGCAGCGGCGCGGATCGCGGCGGGCGAGCGCCATGCCGTGATGTTCGGCCCCGAACGCACCGGGCTGGACAATGACGATGTGGCGCTGGCCGACGCCATACTGACCTTTCCCGTCAATCCCGCCTACGCCTCGCTGAATCTCGCACAGGCGGTGCTGTTGACCGGGTATGAATGGTTTCGCGCGGCCTATGGCGACGCTTTGCCATTCGACACGTCGGAGCGCTCGCCGCCTGCGACGCGAGAAATGACAGCGGCTTTCTTTGATTTTCTGGAAGAGCAGCTCGACGCCCGAGAGTTTTTCCGGCCCAAGACCAAAAAACCGGTAATGGCGCGCAACCTGCGCAATATGTTTCACCGCATGAGCTCTGACGGAACAGGATGTCCGCACGCTCTGGGGCGTCGTGGTGCGTCTGGTGGAAGGCCCTCGCCGCGAACCGAACGCCCGCAAGCGCAAGAAACTGGAAGAGGCGGAAGCGCGCGAGGCGGCGGCGCAAGCCGAAAGACGCCGCGCGCCAAAGGAAGAACCGCCGGCGCCGGAATAAGTCAATCCTGACAACAGAAATCGCAAGGGCGCTCCCTCGCGTCAGCGAGGGTCCGATGAGGACGCTGCGACCGGGTTGAATCCCGGACTCTCTCGTTGGAGCTGAAAGAGCCCTCATCCGTCGCTCCGCGCCACCTTCTCCCGCGGGCGGGAGAAGGAGGGTATCCGCTGAATCAACTTCAACGAATCGCGTGGTGCGGTCCCGCCTCCAGACACCCGCTTAACTCATCCACGAAAAAGAGAACAATTCATGAACATATAACCACAAAAGAAGCGTCCCGTGATCATCCCCCTGCCCCGCTACGCCGAACTCGCGACGACGACCAATTTCTCATTCCTGCGCGGCGCCTCGCACCCTGAGGAAATGGCGGCGCAGGCGTTGGATCTGGGCCATTGCGGCATAGGCATCGCCGACCGCAATTCGGTGGCGGGGGTCGTGCGGGCTTTTTCCTATCTCCGCGCGCATGGCGTTGCGCCCGAACGCTTTCAGCTGGCAGTCGGCGCGCGGCTGGTCTTTACCGACAAGACGCCGGATATTCTCTGTTATCCGCGAGACCGCGCGGCCTATGGCCGTCTTTGCCGGATGCTTACGCGCGGCAATATGCGTGCGCAAAAAGGCGACTGCGCGCTGGTCGCCGACGACCTCATCGAATTTGGCGAGGGCCAGCAGCTCATCGCGCTGGGCGAGGCCGCGCCGCCCGCCGCGCTCTACACGGCATTCAAGGACAGGTTCTGGCTTGCCGGCTCCGCGCTTTATGACGCCAACATGCGCGTAAAGCTGCGGCGGCGCATCACGCAGGCGCGCAAGCTCGGCCTGCCGTTCGTCGCGGTGAACGATGCTCATTATCACGCGCCGGAGCGGCGTCCGCTCGCCGACGCGCTGGCCTGCATTCGTGAGGGCGTAACTCTGGAGGACGCCGGTTTTCTTTTAAGCGCCAACGCCGAACGCCATCTCAAAAGCGCCGATGAGATGACCCGCCTTTTTACTGAAGCTCCGGAGGCCGTGGACGAAAGCGCACGCTTTCTGGAGCGCCTTGCGTTTCGCCTTTCCGATCTTGCGTATGATTATCCCAACGAGTTGCGCGAAGGTTTCGCCAGCGAACAGGCGGCGCTGGAAGCGTTTACGCACGAGGGCGCCAAAAAACGCTATCCACAAGGCGTCCCCAAACATGTGCGGCAATTGCTGGAGCATGAGTTGAAGCTCATCGGGCAATTGAACTACGCGGCTTATTTTCTCACCGTGCACGACATCGTGCGCTTTGCGCATTCTCGCGGGATTCTCGCGCAAGGGCGCGGCTCGGCGGCCAATAGCTCGGTGTGTTTTTGTCTCGGCGTGACAGAAGTCGACCCCACCAAACACGATCTGCTGTTCGAGCGTTTCGTCTCGGCGGCGCGGAACGAGCCGCCTGACATCGACGTGGACTTCGAGCATGAGCGGCGCGAAGAGGTTATCCAATATATCTACAAGCGCTTTGGCCGCGACCATTCCGGCCTCGCCGCCGCCGTCGTCACCTATCGCTCGCGCTCGGCCATGCGCGAGATCGGCAAGGTCTTTGGCCTGTCAAACGATCTCCTGGCCCGGCTTTCGGCGCTGTCTTCGGGCGGCTCCAATCCGGAGCAGCGCCGCGCCGACATGGTCCGCCTGGGGCTCGACCTCAATGAGCCGCGCTTTGCTATGGCGCTGGCCCTGACGCAGGAGTTGGTCGGCTTTCCGCGTCATCTTACCCAGCATTCCGGCGGCTTCGTCATTACCCGCGCGCGGCTCGATGAAGTCGTCCCGCTGGCGCCGGCCGCGATGGAAGGGCGCACCACCATCATGTGGGATAAGGACGATCTCGACGCGCTCGGCATTTTGAAGATCGACGTGCTTGCGCTCGGAATGCTCACCTGTCTGCGCAAGGGCCTTGAACTGCTGGCGACGCATTATGGCGTGCGCCATCGCCTCTCTACCATCCCGGCTGAAGATCCGAGCGTTTACACGATGATCACGCGCGCCGACACGGTGGGCGTGTTCCAGATTGAAAGCCGCGCGCAAATGTCGATGCTGCCGCGTCTGAAGCCCAAATGTTTCTACGACCTCGTGATCGAGGTGGCGATCGTGCGGCCCGGTCCGATTCAGGGCGATATGGTGCATCCCTATCTGCGCCGCCGCATGAACAAGGAGAAGGTCGTCTATCCTTCGCCGGAACTCGAGCAGGTGTTGGGCAAAACTCTCGGCGTGCCCTTGTTTCAGGAGCAGGCGATGAAGATCGCCATTGTCGCGGCGGGTTTTTCTCCGGCCGAGGCAGATCAGTTGCGCCGCGCCATGGCGACGTTCAAACGCGCGGGACTGGTGAGCGGATTTCGCGACAAGATGATTTCCGGCATGGCGGCGCGCGGCTATCCGCAGGATTTCGCCGAACGCTGCTTCCGGCAGATCGAGGGCTTTGGCACCTACGGTTTTCCGGAAAGCCACGCGGCCTCTTTCGCTCTGCTCGTCTATGCCTCCGCCTGGTTGAAATGCCGTTATCCCGACGTCTTCGCCTGCGCTTTGCTCAATTCCCAGCCCATGGGGTTTTACGCGCCCGCGCAGATTTTGCGCGATGCGCGGGAACATGGGGTCGAGGCGCGCGAGGTCGACATAAACGCCTCCGACTGGGATTGCACGCTGGAGCCCGCGCAAGAGTCCGGGCGGCTGCACGCGCGTCATGAGTTGATGGCGCAGGATATTTTAGGGCGCCGCGCCTTGCGTCTGGGTTTTCGCCAGATCAAAGGGGCCGCCGAGGCGGATATGCGCCTTCTGGCCGCGCAGCGAGGCGCGGGCTATGACTCCGTCCGCGACCTCTGGCTGCGCACCGGCCTGCCGCCTTCCACCTTGGAAAGGCTCGCCCACGCCGATGCCTTCGCCAGTCTCGGCCTCACGCGCCGCGACGCGCTCTGGGCGGTCGCAGGACTTAACCGCGCCGGGGACAAGGATGATCTGCCTTTGCTGCGCGCCCTTGCGTTCGCGCCGCTGGAGCCGGACGCAAAGCTGCCGCCGATGCCGCCCGGGGAGGAAGTGATCGAGGATTATCGCGCGCTCTCGCTGTCGCTAAAAGGACACCCCGTGGGCTTTTTGCGCATGTCGCTGGCGGATAGAGGGATTTTACCGTGCGCGGCGCTGGCGCGTTCCAATGCGCCGCTAACGCCCCGCGTCACCGTTGCGGGACTGGTGCTGATGCGCCAGCGCCCTGGCACGGCCAAGGGCGTCATCTTCATGACCATCGAGGACGAGACCGGCGCCGCCAATGTCATCGTCTGGCCGAAACTATTCGAGAAACAAAGGGCCGAAGTGCTCGGCTCAAGGCTTGTCGCCGTCACCGGAGACGTGCAGCGGGAATCCGGCGTCATTCATCTCATCGCCCGCAAGGTCGAGGATATTTCCGATGATTTGCGCAAGATCGAAAGAGCGCGAGCGTCGACGCCCAGGGCGCGCAATTTTCACTGAAAAGACCATGATCGGACCGTTCATACAACCGACCAAGCCCAAGCTAAGTTTAAGCCTGCCATTGTTTTTCCAGTTGTCGTTACAATAACTGTCCTAGGCGCGGGCGACCGATGCTCAGGGCCGCATCAGTTTTCAAAATTCAAAGGGGACAGCTATGAGCGATCTTGTGGTCATTGCATTTCCGACCGAAGCCAGGGCCGAAGAAGTTCGCCAAAAGGTGCTCAATCTGCAAAAAGAGTATCTTATTGAGCTTGGCGATGCGGCTATCGCCGTCAGGCAGGCTGACGGCAGCGTAAGGCTCAACCAGCTCATCAACACCACGGCGGTCGGCGCTGTCTCCGGAGTCTTGTGGGGCTCGCTGATTGGCCTGATTTTTCTGATGCCATTGGCGGGCGCCGCGCTTGGCGCCGCTTCCGGTGCGATGAGCGGCTGGCTGACGGACGTCGGAGTCAACGACAGCTTCATGAAGGAGGTCGCGGGAAGCCTGGAGCCTGGCAATGCGGCGCTGTTTCTGCTGATCCGGAAATTCACAGCGGATAAAGTCCTGGAGGATCTTAGAGGCGTCGGCGGCAAGGTCATGAGGACGTCGTTCGACCATACCAAGGAAGACGCGCTACGCGCCGCGCTCGCCGCCGCAACGCAGGCGATTCCGGCCGCGTCTGAAACAAAAGCGTGACGTTTTCGTCCGCCTCTCGCCGCTGTCTGTGTTCAACTGACGGGACGGCGGCGACCTATGAGGGTATTTACTGCTTTTAGCGCAAAGGCCATGCCCATTTAGGCGCACTGGCCTCAGGAGCCAATGTTTCGCCGAATTGCTTTTCCAGCAGGATTTCACATGCCTGCGGCGCTTCCAAACAGGCCTCCACCAAAGCCCGGGAATGGGAAACAACAATGATTTGCGTGTGCGCGGAGGCCACGCAAACGAGCCGAGCCAGCGGCGCAAGAAGATCGGGGTGAAGGCTGACCTCCGGCTCGTTGAGTATCATCACGCTAGGTGGGCGCGGCGTCAGCAGAGCTGCGACCAGAAGCAAATAACGCAGGGTGCCGTCGGAAAGTTCTGAGGCGCGCAAGGGGCGCAAGAGCCCATGCTGATGCATCTCGACCTCGAAGTAGGAACCCTCCGACTGCGCAACCTCGACATGGGACCGAGGGAAGGCGTCAAGAACCGATTGCTTCAAAGTCTCTGCGTCGCCGATTTCCTTGATGGTTTGCAGCGCGGCGGCGAAGTCGCCGCCGTCGCTCGCGAGAATTGGCGTATAGGTTCCGATCTGCGGCCTGCGTGCGGGCGCCTCACGATCCGTCCGGAAATAATCGTAAAAGCGCCAGTCGCGCATGGTTTCCCGCAATTGAAGAAGTTCAATCCCTTCGCGCGGATCAGCGCAGTGAGTCATCATGCTGTCGAAAGGGTCCAGACTGGTCATGGCCTGCCGCCACTCACCATTCTCATTTTTTATGCGCACGCCCGGACCGCGCCGCTCCGCAAAAAGATTGGCTCGCCCAAGTAGCTCCCCAACCCAAAAACTCTCGATCTTGATCTGCGGGTCGAGATCAAATGCCGAGCACCTTGGAGGGGCATGGGGAGGCATCCCAAGGTCGATAGCGAATCCATAGGAAGGGCCCGAAAATCCAAGTTTAAGTGAAATCGAGGTTTTCCGCTTAAGACCTTGAATTTCATAGGCGCCTGACTTCATCTCGCGTGAGAACTTTTCCGGGCCCGCCCAAAGCGTCGATTGCAGCCCGCCTTCCGCCGACAAGGATTGGACAATCCTCCCCTGCGCAACGTCGGCGAGCAGGCGCAGGGCGCGATATAGACTGGATTTGCCGCTGCCATTCGCTCCCGTGACGATCGTGAGCGGCCACAACGCGAGTTTGATGTCGCGCAGCGAACGATAGCCCGAAATAGCAAGGCGAGTGATCATGAAATCAGACCGTTGGATAATTGGCCAGACTTTTGCGGGCAAACAGAAGCGTGTTTCGGTTATGACCTACTTATAAGTCCTTGTCCCTATCGAGCCATCCGAACGGCTCTGCAAGCGCGGACCTAATGCGAATGCAATATGATGGCGCCGACCCAATATTCGCCACGGCCTTCACAACCCCGCCCGGTGTCGTTTCGCGAGTGTCACCGCTGACGCGGCGGCTGATCGCGCCCAATCCAAGCGGCTTCACCTTCACAGGTACCTGCACCTATGTTGTTGGCGTGGGCGTTGTCGCCATCATCGACCCAGGCCCTGCAATCGCCGCCCATGTCGATGCCCTGCTCAACGCCACGGCAGGCGAGAAAATCGCCGCCATCCTCGTCACCCACACCCACCGTGACCATTCGCCAGCGGCGGCCATCCTGCGCGAAAAAACTGGTGCGCTTGTCGTCGGCTGCGCGCCCTATGCGCCGCCCGCCGATCTCGCCGTAACCGGCCCGGGCCTCGACGCTTCGCATGATCGCATCTATGCGCCGGACCGAGTGCTGCATGACGGCGAAACATTGAAAATCGGCGCCGCGACCATCGAGGCGGTCGAGAACTCCCGGCCACGCCGCAAATCATCTTTGTTTCGCATTGCATGAGGAGCGCACGCTGTTCACAGGCGACCATGTGATGGCGTGGGCGACGACGGTGGTCGCGCCGCCGGACGGTTCCATGCGCGACTACATGGAGTCGATCGAGAAGCTGCGCGCAAGGGATGATGTCCTATACTGGCCCGCGCATGGCGGGCCCGTGCGTGATCCACAGCGCTATCTGCGGGCGCTCGCACATCATCGACGTCAGCGCGAAGCAGCGATACTGCAACGCCTTGAAGAAGGGGACGAAACCATTTCGCAAATGGTTTCGCGCATCTACGAGGGCGTGGATGAGCGCCTCCACGGGGCCGCTGCGCTCACAGTTTTTGCTCATATTGAAGATTTGATTGCGCGAGGCTTGGTTGCGCCGCTAGGAGCCGTCAGTCTCGACGCCCGCTTTGCAAAGATCCGCTGAGCGAATTATCGCGTGGCCGAGGCGCCGTCTGCAGCCGGAGCCAGGATTACGACCTCGTTTTTATGCACGCGTCCCAATAGTGCACGCGATTCTTCATCAAGAATGTCGGCGTCCACAGTTTCGCCGCGAAAAAGCGTAATCCGCTTCTCCCACTGCATGCGTTCGAGTTTCAGAAGGTCTCTATCAAGGCGAAGCTGCGAGAGACGCTGCTCATATTCTTCACCAGTCTTCAGCCCGCGCTGACCGTGCAGGCCGTGCCAAATGAAGTAGCTCGCAATAAGTCCGGCCAGGCTGTAAAGCCCAAGGGGGACGATAAGCGGACGAAGCATGGCGCGTAAACGATACATGCCGCTAAATTACGATTAGCACGTGTAAGCGGCGTTAACGCCGACGTCGCAGATCAAAAATTTCAGCGTCTGCCGCCACGGGCCACACGCTCGATTTCCGCGCGCACCAAACGCTCGACAAGCACGGGAAGATTGTCATCGAGCCAAGCCTTGAGCATGGGGCGCAACATTTCCCGCGCGTAATCGTGCAGCAGGCCCGAAGTCGTTGATCACCATACTGGCCGCCAGGCTCTGGAACTGCGCAGTGATCGAGGCGGCTGCGTCCGGCGACACCAAGGGGGCCGTGCTTTCTACTGCGGCGAAGGTCTCCGGCTCTTCCTCGTAATAGCCCTGCTCTGCATCGTCGGAACCGTAAAGATCGTCATCCTGAGTTTCCAACTCGTCGACTGCGCTGATCACTGCTTGCGGCGCGGGCCGTTCGGCGAAAATTGGCTCCTCGACAGCGGCGACCACAGGCTCCTCATGGTTCGACCTGTCGTCCTCATAGTCCGCCACCGCTTCGCAGTGGTCGACTTCGGTCTCGTGCAGGAGCGTCGGCGTTAAGGTCGTGACTGGCTCCTGAGGCGCTTCCCGCTCCACTCTGCGACGATTGTCGAAAACAGCCTCGCTGTGCCGATCACTTTTGTGAGAGCGAACGGACGCGGTGCTGTCATCGTCGGCGATGATGCGCCGAATCGACGCCAAAATTTCTTCCATCGAGGGTTCGTGGGCGCGGCGCTCTTCCTCAAGCGAAGAGGGCGAATTCTGGGTCAAAGCGCTCATGATAAGTCGTTCTTTTCAAGCTCTCCTGTCCGGCCGAGCCCGGAAAGGAATCTTATCTGCTTACCGTGTGGCCTCGCGCGAGGCGCGAATCAATCACTGTTTGACGAATTCCACACCTTTCACGCAACACTGTCACGCGGCGAGCGAAAATCGAAGCGAAATCGAAGCGTCACCGGCCATCGGGGGTGTCCACTCCAAACCACTTGCCCTTGACCTGCTCAAAATGAACGGCGGGGTCATATTCGACTACGTTCAGTCGCAAATCCTCCACCGAAAGTTTCCCGATCGCCGCGAGAGCCGCGTAAGAGGCCACTACCCTGTCACGCTGCGCTATTACCAGATTGACGCGCGCGTTCAGCAGAGCGAGTTGCGCGTTGAGCACGTCCAAGGTCGTACGCTGACCCACTTTCGCCTCTTCGCGGACGCCCATCAAAGCAATCTCTGCTGCTTTCACGGTAGCCTGATTCGAAACAATGGACGCTTTTGCTGTCTCCAGCTGCGCGAAACTTGAGACGACGTTCACCCGGATATTGTCGCGCTGCAAATCTGCGGACAAACGAGCCTGTCCCAGTTGCTCCTTCGCCTGACGAATCGAAGCATATTCAGAGCCGCCCTGATAGAGCGGAATATTAAGCGAGCCCGTCGCCTGGGCCGAAAATTGGCGGGAGCCAGGAAAACCAAGAAAAGAGTCATACTGAGGCCCGACCTGCGCGTTTAACGACAAAGTCGGCGTCAAAGCGCTCTCTGCGACCTTGACGGCCAGCGCCGCGACATCAACCTGATGTTGCGCTCCCACGACAGCCGGATTTTCAACAATCGCCATCGAAATCGCCTCGTTCAGGGATTTCGGCAGCATCTTTTCCACGCCTTGCGCCGGCTCCAGTCGCTTTGGCTCCACGCCCACAACTTGCCGGTAACTGGCTATGCTGATTTTCAGCACGCCCTCTGCCGCAAAGACATCCGAGTGCGCCTGCGCAAGAGAGGCCTCCGCCTGAGCGACGTCCGTACGGGTCACTTCGCCGACCTGAAAACGATCGCGCGTCAATCGCAATTGTTCGGCCAAAACAGAAACGTTGCTTTTTCGCAGCGCCAGGATCGCCGTGTCTCGCAACACATTCATATAGCTGGTCGCGGCCGTCTGCAGAATGGTTTGCTCGGTCTGCCGCAAGGACGCGCGAGCAGAAAGCACGGAGGATTCGGCCTGGCGAACGGAATTTGCGGTGCGACCGCCGTCGAAAAGCGTCTGCGACACGTTGAGCGTGGCGCCTCGCGGCTCTCCGACAAACTCATCGGAGTAATACTGGCGCTGGCCGGTCGTGGAGCGACCCGCTGGAATTCTGACCGAGGAAAATTGCGCCCCCGCGCTCGCCGAAATACTGGCCTTTGGACGCATTCCCGCCAGCGCCTTCGGTGCGTCTTCATCTCGGGCGCGCACCGAGGCGCGGCTCTGGTTCAAGTCGGGATTGACGTCATAGGCTCGCGCCAGCGCGGAATTTATGCTTTCCGCTTGAGCGAGGGGCAACCCGCCGCACCCGTGCCAGAGCAATGCCGCCATCCCGACGCTTATTAGTTTTTCGGATAGAGCCAAATGTTGGCGGACAGCGACGCGTCGATGCAACAGCGTGATTCTAGCCGGGCTATGCATCGCAACCCTCGAAATCGGACCGGTCGTCAGCGAACTGACCAGATCCGTCGCCGCGTGAACAACCAGATCGTCGTGCGAGCGCGCCGAATACCGCAGTTAAACCCGTAGCGACGCCTGCCAGAAAGCCGTCGCCGGGAGATGAGACTCACAAAACGCTACAACACACTTATTAGATCGTGTCGGTCACCATAGACCGAGCCACCCAGTGGTTTTCTCGTAAGTCCTGCAAACCATGAAGAAAATCGCGGCTAAAACACAAAAGCTGGGGCTTTCGCAAAAGCGGGCAGTAAAGGCGCTGTTGCGTCGAACAACGGCCGCACGCCCGCGGCCTTGCCATCGGATCGCTCGAAACTGACAACTTTCATCCCGCTGGCGCCGTTCAGGCGCTTGAACGCCAGAAGACGTCCATTCGGCGTAAGCTGCTGGAACAGCGATTCCAACCCACTCTCGACCGCGCCGTGGATCAGAATCACGTCAAAGGGAGCAAACTCGGGAACGCCCTTTTCCAGCGGACCAGATTCGACGCGCACTTGGGTCGCGCCGATTTTGGCGAGGTTGTCACGCGCTTCCTTGACCAGTTGGGGTTCGCTCTCGAGGACTGTGACCTCGGCCGCCAATCCCGACAACAAAGCCGCCGGGTAACCGGCGCCTCCGCCGATGTCCAGCACCCTGTGATGCGGCCTGATCTCAGCGCTCTGAAGAAAGCGCGCCAGAACCAGCGGCGCCGGTATGGCTCGCGAAGCGGCCCCAGCGGAGCCTTTGCCGGGGAAAGCAAGGTCGGAATAGGCGACCGCTTCGAGCGCCTGCGGAAGGAAGATTTCGCGCGGAACCTGAAGGAATCGATTGAGCACCGGGAGATCGGTCACGTCATAGGGACGCAGTTGTCGCTCTACCATCGTCCTGCGCAAGGCTGCAGTCGCCTTGCCAATTTCGGTGGTCGCGGGCTCGGCGGTGGAGGTCGCCGGCGCGGTCGCTGCGTCAGCCGTCGCTGCTTGAGCCATTTGTTCCTTCCCGACGTTGAGCCGGCCTCTTGAAGATTGATAAAACCGCGCCTAAGGCGGCGGGAGTGCGTTCACGCTTTATAAATTCGGTCACACATCATGTCCATGCCTCGGCGACATTCCGCTGGCCGTGCGAGGGGCCTCCAGGCGAGATGGCAGTTCCTGATCCAGCTTCTCCGGTAATTCGCCCTCCAGCCCCATCTTCCTCATTTGCGCCAGCGTTGTCTTGTCGAGGACACTGGCTATCGCTTCTCGAGCCTGCAGCATCACCATGCGGACGGCGCAATGCACCTCATCCACGCAATCGTCACAGCGTCGGTAAACTGTTTTGCTGGCGCATTGAATGGGGGCCAAGGGGCCGTCCAGCGAGCGAATCACATTGCCGACGCCAATCTCGGTAGGCGTGCGGGCTAAAGTATAGCCTCCGCCCTTGCCCTTCTTCGAGTGAACAAAACCGGCATTGCGCAATTCGCCAAGAATGGCGTCTAGAAATTTCTTCGGGATTTGGTTCGCATTCGCGATATCAGCCACCAGCGCCGTCTGGCCAGGATCTAGTCCCGCGAGATAGACCAATGCCTTTAGACCGTATTTGGCTTTCTTGGTCAGCATCCGACAATACCCCTCCTCCTTGGCTGGGTTTCTCCAATAGATTACGGCGATAACGTCCTCATATCAGAACCCTTTGATATTCCCTAGCGGTTTGCGCTCGGTCGTCCGAGGCCGCAATTCGTGGGACTCCAGGTCCAGAGTTGACAATGTCTATTACATTTATAGACTAAGTGTCGAATATTCGTTTATGCACCACCGCCCTAGGTTTTTCCCTGATCGCGCCGCTTTTGCTGGCCGACATCTCTCCGAGTGACGACATGGATGATCTCGATCACAAGATCCTTGCAATTCTTCAGGAAGACGCTTCGCTGCCCATCGCTGAAATCGCCGCGCGCGTGGGGCTGTCGCAAACGCCTTGCTGGAAGCGCATTCAGAAGCTTGAGGCAGCGGGGGTGGTCATGCGCAGAGTGGCGCTGCTCTCGCCGGAAAAGCTTGGTTTGGGACTTAGCGTTTTTGTGACGATTGTGGCCGGGGAGCATTCCGACTCATGGCTCGATAGATTTACGCAACAGGTCGCGAAAATGCCCGAGGTTGTCGAGTTCCACAGGATGGCCGGTGACGTGGACTATATATTGCGCGTGGTCGTTCCAAACATGAACTCTTTTGATGAGTTCTATAAGAGATTGATTGCGATCACTCCTCTACGCAATGTGGTGTCGAGATTCGCCATCGAGCGCATCAAGGCCACTACCGCCCTACCCTTTCCAGCAGTTGTGGAAAAAGAGGCCCGCCGCGCGCGCATCGCGGAAGCAGCAGCCATTTGACAACCAAGGCGAAGCCGCGAATTTGGATCAGGGAGGTCGCCGCCGCTACCAGCCGGCCAGCATGCAGTTTGCAATAGACAACCACGCGCGCGACTAGGCAAAATCGACGCGGACAAACATGGAGCAGCTACAGTGTCGCAAAGCCCCAATTACACGCCCCCCGCCAAACCCGGCCGCGGTCGCATCTATGACTCGATCACCCAGACGATTGGCGACACTCCGATTGTGCGCCTCGATCGCCTCGCGCGCGAAAAAGGGGTAAAGGCCAATCTTCTGGCGAAACTGGAGTTTTTCAATCCGATTTCGAGCGTCAAGGATCGCATTGGCGTAAGCCTGATCGAAACGCTGGAGAAGACCGGCAAGATAACGCCGGGCAAAACGGTCCTGATCGAACCCACTTCCGGCAATACCGGCATCGCGCTCGCCTTTGTCGCGGCCGCTCGCGGTTATCGGCTCATACTCGTAATGCCCGAGTTGATGTCGATCGAAAGGCGCAAGATGCTGGCGCTTCTCGGCGCCGAGCTGGTTCTGACGCCTGCAGCCCAGGGAATGAAGGGCGCGGTCGCAAAGGCCAATGAGCTTATGGCCGAGAACCCCGGTTCGGTCATACCGCAACAGTTCGAGAATCCTGCGAATCCGGAAATTCACCGCCTCACCACCGCTGAAGAAATCTGGAACGACACTAATGGCGTCGTGGACTATTTCGTGTCAGGGGTCGGCACCGGCGGCACCATCACGGGAGTTGGGCAGGCTTTGAAACCCCGCCGCCCCGGTTTGCGGATTGTCGCGGTCGAGCCGGAAGACTCTGCCGTTTTGTCGGGACGCCCGCCGGGACCGCATAAGATTCAAGGAATAGGCGCGGGCTTCGTGCCGCCTGTGCTCGATCGTAGCGTGATCGACGAGATCATCACCATCGGCAATCAGACTGCCTTTGAAACCGCCCGGCATCTCGCTCGCATCGAGGGCATTCCCGTGGGCATCTCGTCTGGCGCAGCGGTGGCGGCGGCGCTGGAGATCGCCGCTCGGCCGGAAGCAGAAGGCAAGAATATTGTTTTGATTATACCTTCTTTCGCCGAGCGTTACCTTTCGACAGCGCTGTTCGAAGGACTTTAATTCCAAAGCGGCTGGCGACCCTGGATCGCCAGCCGCTTGAATTGGCTTGGGTCCGATTGTTATTTTTTATTAAGCTTGGGCGTTGCAATCGCCGGCCGAGCTTTAAATTTTTCGTGGTGATAACGGCTGTATGCGCCCACTACATAACCGACGACGGTGATCACAGCGTAGACCAGGATCAGAAACCCGCCCCGCTCATTGGCCTTCGAGGCCTTTTCCAGCAGGCCGGTTACATCGGTGACGTCGATCAATTTGTCGGCGCCGACCCCGAACGCCACCGCCAGGATCGGAACGGTCCAGGACGGCACACGAAAATACCCGAGAGCGGCGGCAATCAAAAAGGCGACCAGGCCCACCAAATGGACGAATTGCAGGAAAATAGACTGGGACACCAAGCCGCCCAGTCGGATGAGCTTCATCATCATTCACCCCTTGAGGTAGAGAGCCGAAAACTTAAGCCTCATAATTACACGTTTGGAAGATGATGCGCGAGTGCTTCGAGCACCGCCATGCGCACCGCGACCCCCATTTCCACCTGTTCCCGGATGACGGACCGTGGGCCATCCGCCACGGTCGAATCTATTTCGACGCCCCGGTTCATTGGACCGGGGTGCATCACGAGAGCGTCGGGCGCGGCGCGCGCAAGCTTTTCTTCGTCGAGCCCAAAAAAATGGAAGTATTCCCGCGAGCTTGGAACCAGTGAACCGCTTGAACGCTCCCGCTGCAGGCGGAGCATCATCACTATATCCGCCCCGTCGAGCCCGCGCTCCATATCATTGAAGACTTCCACTCCCAGTCGTTCCAGCGCACGCGGAACCAAGGTCGAGGGACCTACGGCGCGCAGGCGCGCTCCCAAAGCGCCGAGCAGCAGAATGTTCGAGCGCGCGACCCGCGAGTGCAGCACGTCCCCACAAATGGCGACGATCAGCCCTTCGATACGCCCCTTGTTGCGGCGAATGGTGAGAGCGTCCAGCAACGCCTGTGTGGGATGCTCATGGGCGCCGTCTCCTGCATTCACCACCGAGCAGTCCACTTTACGGGAGAGCAGATGGGCTGCGCCCGCTTGAGCATGCCGGACAACGATGATGTCCGGCCGCATGGCGTTAAGCGTCATGGCCGTATCGAGCAGCGTTTCTCCTTTTTTTTCCGACGACTGCGCGACCGACATATTCATCACATCGGCGCCGAGGCGTTTGCCCGCGATCTCAAACGACGCCTGGGTGCGGGTCGAAGCCTCGTAAAACAGATTGATCTGCGTGCGCCCGCGCAGCTTCGAGCTTTTCTTCTCGACTTGACGGGAGACTTCGATGGCGTTTTCCGCCAGATCAAGCAGAGCAAGGATGTCGAGGCGCGACAACCCCTCAATTCCAAGCAAGTGACGGTGCGGATAGTAACTCGGGGCTTCTGTAGGCATACGCCGTGGATAGCATTTTAAAAGCCGCGGAGAAATCGACGATTTGACCGCCTGAGCCAGCCCAAAAACGGCGTCACGCGATTTGTGCCGCTTGTCGCCTTCTCGTTCTGGGCGCCAGCCGCATGAACTCCAGCAGTCCATGGAGATTTTGAGCCTGTTGCGCGGCGCCAAAAACCGCGCCCTGCGCCTCCTTGCAACCAAGCGCGCGAATGGCGTCGAGCTGCGCGCTGCTTTCCACGCCCTCCGCTGTCACTTCAAGATTCAAAGCGCGCGCAAGCTCGGTGGATATTCGGACAATCGACGCGGACATCGATTTTGACTCCAGTTCCTGCACAAAGCGCTTGTCGATTTTTATGCGATTAAGCGGCAATTCGACGAGGCTGACCAGCGATCCATATCCGGCGTCGAGATTTTTGAGCGCTGTCCGGACCCCTATATCGCGAAGCATGCGCAGCTCCTGCAAGGCTTCAGGGGATTCAACAACCAGCGCGGCCTGAGTAAGCTCCAGCTCCAGACGTGACGCGTCGAGACCGGAAGATATCAAAATATCATGGACGCTCTGGGCGAATCCCGATTTGCGTAATTGCAGATGAGACACGGGCGCAGCGAGGCGCAGTCCTTCAGGCCATTCCACCGCGACCGCGACAGCTTCCTTAAGCAGAAAAACCCCCACCGACCCCATAAGTCCGCTGCGCTCGAGCAGCGGCATTATCTGCGCCGAATTCAAAACACCTTTCGTCGGATGCCGCCAGCGCAGAAGCGCCTCGAAACCGGTGGTCCGCAATGTTTTCAGGTCTACGAAAGGTTGGAACACGAGGTCGAGTTCGCGTTCTTTAAAGGCCCGATCAAGCTCCATTTCGAGGGTGGCCCGCTCTGCGACGAAAGTAAACTGCTCGCGGAACATGGTGTAGCCGGCGCGCCCCGAATGTTTGGTTGCGTAAAGCGCGCTGTCCGCGTTGCGTAGCAGCGCTGACCCGTCCACTCCGTCCGTCGGAGCCAGAGCCACGCCAACGCTGATTGTCACCTTATGGAGGCTACCCTCGACCAAAAACGGTTCTTTGAATGCCCGCACAATCCGATCGGCGACTATTTTGGCCTGAGAGGGGCTGGAGATGTCGGTGGCGATCAAAGCAAATTCGTCGCCGCCAAAACGCGCCAACGTATCGACGCTCCTGGTGGACTGGCTCAACCGGCGCGCGGCTTCAATCAGGACCTGGTCGCCGGCCGCGTGGCCCAAGGTGTCGTTGACCTTCTTGAAGCCGTCAAGGTCGAAACACATGACTGCAAACCCACCGCCGGAGCGATCGAGCCGCGCCAGCGCTCGTGTCATCTCGTCGCGAAAAACCGTGCGGTTGGGTAATTTGGTGAGTTCGTCCTTGAGCACATTGTTTTCAGCGTCCAGCAAGGCTGCGCAACGTCGCGCCATTGCGACTGAGCGAGCCAGGCTCGTTTCGAAAAGGAAAATGGTATAAGTGACAAGGAGCGTGGCGAGCGCGTTGAAGACACTTATTTCTGCGCCCGCTAGGGCATATAGCGATCCGAAGAAAATGGGCGCCAAAAAGGCGAGCATGGCTGTCGGAACAGTCCATAAAGCCGTGGCCCCCCCGAACATCATGCCGCTGCACAGGAAAATGATGATCAGCCGGGCTCCCGAGTTGGCGTCGCCGAAAAACAACGTCGGCAATAATCCCCACAAAACTCCGAAGGCAAACGCGTATGCCGTTGCGAAGCGCAGCCCACGCTGGGAGGGAGCCGAAAATTCCGTTCTTTCCTTCCTCAGTCGTCTGATGCCGATGAAGCAGCTCAGTCCAATGGTTGCGACGCCCCAGCTCGTGCCCAGACCGGAAAATGGCGCATCGAATGAGACGCTAACCCATACGGCGGCGTTAAAGCAGCTCGCGAGCATCATCAGCGGCGTATTGCTCGCGACGGAACCTAGTTGTTCAGTTCGAATGCGCGCAAGCAACGCGCTGCTAGGACTCCTGCCGTCAAAGGCGAGCAAATCGCCGTCCAGCATGCGCAGGAATTTCCGCATGCGTGAAAGCAGCAAGTTTCGAAAAGAAGAGTTAGCCGCTTGACTCTTGGCGCCATCAAAAGACAAAGCCATTTCATATCCTGGCGGCTTGAAAATCAGCAAATCGTAGTCGGATCGTCGCTGAACGCGCTTTATCAATTGTAAACGCCTAATAGAAAATTAGCGCAGTTTCTATTTAGGTTATCAAATGGTAAAAGGTTAAGTTATCGGTTAGTCCAAGCGCCCTTTCGTTCGCGGCTTCACCCCTCAGACAGTGGGACACTTGACATATGCTCTTTACGAGCATATGTACTCGACGCAGCTGATTGAAGATGGGGTAATGCATCCGCAATCTTTCGCAGCGTCCGGCTTGCTTCGCGCCCAATCGCGAGCGGCTTATGCTCATGGTGAGCACAAGGCGGTCTTGGAGCCTTCCAGTCGACGGGCATAATTCTCAGGAGCGCGTGATGAACACACCGTTTCATATCGGCAAAGTTACGCCTGCGGCCGTCGACGGGTTAAAGGTCGCGAGGTCGCGCTTCCCGATTTTGCCGGCGCCCAATCTTGAATGGACCCCGGAGGTAGAAGCAGCTACCGCCTCCTTGTATGAACGTGTCTCTAAGGTCATGCCGCCGGTAGAATGGCCATTCCATGCGCCTTACATCAAGGCGATCAACGAATTGAAGCGCGAACGCAACGCCGTGATCCTGGCGCACAATTACCAGACGCCGGAGATCTATCACTGCGTCGCCGACTATGTTGGGGACAGCCTCCAATTAGCGAAGCTCGCCGCAGCCTCTCCTGCCGATGTGATTGTTCAGGGCGGCGTGCATTTCATGGCTGAAACCTCGAAAATCCTCAGCCCGGAAAAGACCGTGCTGATCCCGGATCAAGAGGCCGGGTGTTCGCTGGCCGCCTCGATCACGGGCGCGGATGTGCGCGCGCTGCGCAAGGAGTATCCGGGGGTTCCAATCGTCGCCTATGTCAATACCTCAGCGGAGGTAAAGGCGGAGGTCGACATCTGCTGCACCTCTTCCAATGCGCTGAAAATCGTTGAAAGTTTGGGAACGGATCGCGTGATCATGCTCCCGGACCGCTATCTGGCGCAAAATGTCGCCGCGCAGACCAAGGTCAAGATCATTGCCTGGCACGGCGCTTGCGAGGTGCATGAGCGCTTCACGGCGGATGAAATCGAAAGCTATCGCGAAGATAACCCCGGCGTGAAGATCATCGCCCACCCCGAGTGCCCGCGAGAAGTGGTGGAGATCTCCGATTTTGCCGGCTCTACGGCGGCGATGATTGATTACGTGCGCACGAAAAAGCCAGCTCGCGTATTGCTTGTCACCGAATGCTCGATGGCGGACAATGTCGCGGCGGAAACGACCGGCACAGAGTTCATACGTCCTTGCAACTTCTGCCCGCATATGAAGCGCATCACCTTGCCCAAGATCCTCGATAGTTTGCTTTATATGCGAGAAGAAGTCTTGGTTGACCCGCTGTTGGCCAAGCGGGCTCGCGCCAGCGTGCAACGGATGATCGACGTCGGCTGACGAAGGGTCACGGCTCCGTTGGGCCGGTTAGCAGCACCGCTCCGGCGAGGGAAGATTAGAACCGGCGTCTTCCGCGAAACAGGGGTAAGTCATGACCGCGACAACAGGACTTTCCGCCGTAATCGCAATGATAGACTCCTCTAACTCAGACGACCCGCGAAAGTCTTTTTCGGACGGAGAAGAAATCTCGTTCGAACAACTTTATTCGCGACGCATGAGCGCGAGACTATCCGCGACCTATCCAGAAGCCTCGGACCTGCTCCAAATCGCCGCCCGCGCGCAGCATTTGCGTCGATGGGAAATTTCTCGCGCCGATTATCCGCAGGGACGTCATGGTTATAATGACTGGCGCAAGCAGTGCCGCATTCACCACGCCGCACTGGTCGGCCAGATCATGCGCAGGCAGGGTTACGGCGATACCGACATTAATCACGTCGGCGCGTTGATCCGTAAGGAACAGCTAAAAAAAGACCCGGAATCGCAGGCGTTGGAGAATGTCGCGGCCATTGTGTTTCTGGAGCACTACTTCGACGAGTTCCTCGCAAAATACTCCAGTTACGACGACGACAAGGTCGTCGACATCCTCGGAAAAACCTTGTGCAAGATGTCGCCGCGGGGTCACAAGGTGGCGCTGGAGCTTCCCCTGCCGCACCGCACTCGTGCGCTGGTCGCGGCGGCGATCGAGAAGGAAACTACCGCCCTGACACGCTTGGCCGCCGTCGCGGTCGACTGAGCACATGAGCATAACCAAACCTCCCATTTTGATCGTCGGCGGCGGCCTCGCAGGCGTTTTCTGCGCGCTCAAACTCGCCCCTGCGCCTGTCGCGGTACTCGCCCCGGGAGGAGTTGGCGGCGCATCATCCTGGGCGCAAGGAGGCGTCGCGGCCGCGGTTTCTGAAGAGGACACGCCAGAAGTTCACGCCGCCGATACAGTTGCGGCTGGCGCAGGGATTGTCGACTCGGACATAGCGCTTGGGGTCGCGTTAGAGGCGCGGGCGCGCATTGACGATCTTTCAGATTTTGGCGCGCCGTTCGACCGTGATGCGCAAGGCGTTTTGCAGCCCTCCCGCGAAGCAGCGCATTCGCACCGCCGCATCGTGCGCGTGAAAGGTGACGCCGCCGGCCGCGCGATCATGGAGACGCTGGCGCAACAAGTGCGGCAAACTCCCTCAATCCAGGTTATCGAAGGCGTTTCTGCTTACGAAATCGAGATGATCGAAGGCCGCGTCGCGGGCGTCAGCGGCTACGACCAGGAAGGGCGCATGCACTTTTTCCCCTGCAGCGCGCTCGTTCTCGCCACTGGCGGAATCGGCCACCTTTACCGCGTGACCACCAATCCGATCGACGCCTGCGGCGTTGGCGTCGCCATGGCGGCCCGGGCCGGAGCGCTCATCGCTGACGCCGAATTTGTTCAGTTTCACCCTACCGCAATGGACATTGGCGTGGATCCCGCGCCGCTCGCAACAGAGTCGCTGCGCGGTGAAGGCGCGCTGATTGTGGATCGGGACGGTCATCGATTTCTTGCGGACATACATACCGCCGCCGAGCTCGCACCCCGCGATATTGTAGCGCGAGGCGTTTTCAATAGTATCGCTTCAGGCAGAGGCGCTTTTTTGGACGCACGAGCTGCTGTCGGCGGAGAATTCTCCAGGAAATTTCCCACGGTCTACGCAAGTTGTATGGCCGCCGGAATTGACCCTGTGACAGCCGTCATTCCCATCGCTCCCGCCGCGCATTACCACATGGGCGGCGTCGCCACGGATGCAAATGGCCGCACTTCCATTCCGGGACTTTGGGCCGCTGGTGAAGTCGGCTGCACCGGGCTGCACGGCGCCAACCGTCTCGCGTCCAACTCCCTGCTGGAGGCCATAGTTCTCGGTGCGCGCGTAGCCGCGGACGTTACGAAAAACGGGGTCCGTGAACAGGTCGGAACCGTGGCGAGGCTCATGCAGTTTCAGCGAGACGACAACGAGCGGGCGGTGATCGAAGAACTGCGCGATACGATGGCGGCCCATGTCGGCGTCGTGCGCGATGGCCCGGGGGTGGCGCGCGCGTTAAGCTCAATCCTGCGGCTGAGAAAGCAAACGAAAAGCGCTCAGGCGCAAAACATGCTGACCGCTGCACTCTTCATCTCCAGCTCAGCCTATGCGCGCCGGGAAAGTCGCGGCGCGCACTTTCGCTCCGACTTCCCCGCGCCTCTGCCTGAATTGGCGCAACGCTCGCGCTTCACGCTTCGGGATGTGGAAAGCATCGCAGTGCAGGCGACGTCATGACTGCCTGCCCTGCTCCGCCCCGAATAATGGTTGAAGACGCGGTTCGCGCTGCGCTCTCCGAAGACCTAGGCCGCGCCGGCGACATCACCACTCTGGCGACCATTCCCGCCTCTGCACATGCCAAGGCAGTAATCGCCGCCCGCGAAGCCGGCGTCATCGCCGGCCTTCCCCTTGCGCGCGAGGCCTTTCGTTTGATCGACGCGACGGTGTCGTTTGAGGCTTACGTCAACGACGGCGCGCATCTTGATCCCGGCGCAGTCGTTGCGCACATCGAAGGGGCTGCACGAGCAATTCTCTCGGCGGAGCGGGTGGCCCTGAACTATCTCGGACGGCTCTCGGGCGTGGCGACGCTAACCTCGCGCTATGCGGCGAAAATTGCGCACACGAAGGCAAAGGTTTGCGACACCCGCAAGACGACTCCGCTGCTGCGCGCCTTCGAAAAATATGCGGTCCGCTGCGGCGGCGGCTCCAATCATCGCTTCGGTCTGGACGACGCCATACTGATCAAGGACAACCATATCGCTGTCGCAGGAGGCGTCGCCGCCGCGCTTCGCGCCGCAAAGGGGTTTGCGGGCCACCTCGTGAAAATCGAGATAGAAGTCGACACGCTCGAACAATTGCGGGAGGCGCTGATGGAAGGCGCCGATGTCGTGCTGCTCGACAACATGCCGCCGGCTTTGCTGCGCGAAGCGGTGGCGTTGATAGATGGGCGCATGATAGCCGAGGCCTCCGGCGGCGTGACGCTGGAGACCATCGCGGAAATCGCGGAAACTGGCGTCGATCTGATTTCAGTGGGCGCGCTCACTCATTCTGCGCGGGTGCTGGATTTAGGGCTGGATGTTGTGGTCGGATAAGGTTTTCTTCGGCTGAAAGCCGTCCAAGCTTCAGTCTTTTTCGCTCAAGCAGTTCGGTGAAGCGCGGCGACAGCAAAAATGCCAGCTCCTGTTCGCGCGTCACTGTCACGGGGTCTTGCGCGCGCAAGTCTTCGTCGACATGGCCGGGGTGGCACATGATCAAATGCCGTCGTCCCCGCATTCGCAAAAAACCAGCAAACTGGCGGCCATAGTCATGCCCCGGATTAAAGTCGGAAAAGCCGGCGAAACCATCGTTCACGGCAAAACCGCGCCGGCGCGCCGCACGTCGAAAACCAGCCGCGAGGCTCCTCACGATCATCGCCTTTCGGACAGGTCCGCCACGCAGCAGAATGCGGTGGAGTGCATCGCCGCTATCGCGCACCCAGCATTTCCCCTGTAACCGCCGTTCGGCCAGCGCGTCGAGCAGCGCTCCACGGATGCCCGGCAGCGCCTGCACATGCTGATGACCGTCGAGGAAATCCGGCGGACGCCCCATCACGGCCTCGAATCGGTCGAGCTGGCGGTCAATTTCTGCACGGATTTCATCCATCGGCAGTTTTCGGCGCATCGCCGCGCGAATCACCGAGGAGACGCCGGGGAAGCTGCCGCTTGGCGCGAAAACCGGCATCGCCGCCAGCGGTCCGCCGAGGGTCAGATTAAAATGCAGCCCGATGTCCGCGTCGAAACCGCCGCGTATGAGTTCTCGTCCCATCGCCGGCCAGCGCGGCCCGTTGGTCAAAACAGACACCGCCGAAAGTCGCCCTGCCCGCAGAGCCTGCAGAATGCCTGCGCTAACGCCGTAAGACAGACCGAAATCGTCCGCGCAAAGCGTGATGGTTTTGATCTTGGCCATTGCGCCCGGAGACCCCCTGCTTTGTAATAACTGTTTGCGGCAAGCCCGGCGACAGGTCAATCGTCGGACGTCCAGCGGCGTATCCTGTGAGGGCGCGCGCGTGTATAATAGCCTCGCGCGCCCGGGTTCTCCGGCGTTGCGCCAAAAGGTTTGGCATTGGCGAAAAGAGATCCTTCTGGAGATAAGCCGCGTCCGCTTCCCACGCGCGAAGACATTCTGGCCTTTCTGGCGCGTGAAAAAGAGGCGATGCGGAAATCGGGTCAAAACGGCAAGATCGGCAAGCGAGAAATCGCGCGCGCCTTCGGGATAAAAGGGTCCGACAAGATCGAACTCAAGCGGCTGCTGGGCGAGCTTGCGACGCAAGGCGCCATAGAGAAACGCGGCAAGCGTTTGAGCAAACCCGGCGCTTTGCCTGCGGTGGCTCTCGTAGAAATTATCGGCCGGGACGGCGATGGCGAACTGATCGCGAAGCCAGTGGAATGGTATGAAGACGAGTTCGGCCCTGCCCCTCGAATTCTAATACACGCGCCGCGCCGCGCCAGACCCGGCGAGCCGTTGCCCGGCGTTGGCGACCGCGCTCTTGCTCGCACCGAGCCGGAACGCGATGCAGGACCAGAGGATCCGCCATATTCAGGTCGGGTCATCAAGCTGCTGGCGCGCGCGCGACATCGCATGATGGGCGTGCTTCGCATCGATGAAAGCGGAGCCGGCTGGCTGGAGCCGATTGACAAAAAACAGGTTGGCCGAGATCTGGTTCTGAACAAGGAAGATCAGGGCGACGCCAGACATGGCGACCTTGTCTCCGTCGATCTTCTCGGAAAAACGCGGCTTGGCGCCGGCCGCGTCCGCGTGCGGGAGAATCTCGGCTCGGTCACGAGCGAGAAGGCGGTCAGCCTCATAGCTTTGCGGGCGCATGACATCCCCGACCTGTTCCGACCTGAGGCCATCGCCGAGGCCGAAAAAGTTCGCGCGGTCACCCTCGGCGCGCATCACGAGGACTGGCGCTCCTTACCGCTTGTCACCATCGACCCGCCCGACGCAAAGGACCACGACGACGCCGTTTACGCCGCGCCGGATGATGCGCCCGACAACCCGGGGGGCTATGTCGTCACGGTGGCGATCGCCGACGTCGCCTGGTATGTGCGCCCTCATTCCGCGCTTGATCGCGACGCTGTTGAACGCGGCAATTCGGTCTATTTTCCCGATCGCGTCGTGCCAATGCTTCCCGAGCGCATATCCAACGACCTATGCTCGCTGCGCGCCCAGGAGGATCGCCCTGCCCTGGCTGTTCGGCTGCGGCTGAGCAAGGATGGGCACAAGCTTGGCCACAGTTTTCACCGCGTTATGATGCGCTCTGCCGCCAAGCTCAATTATGCGCAGGCGCAGGCGGCCATCGACGGGCGCCCCGACGAGACCACGGCTCCGTTGCTTGCTGGCGTGTTGAGTCCGCTTTGGGCCGCCTATGAGGCGAGCAAACACGCGCGAAGGACACGCGCTCCTCTCGATCTTGATCTGCCCGAACGTAAAATCCTGCTCAAGCCCGACGGCGCCTTCGACCGCGTGATCATCCCTCCGAGGCTGGAGGCGCACCGGCTGATCGAGGAGTTCATGATCCTCGCGAATGTCGCGGCCGCCGAGACGCTGGAGGAGAACCGGCAAAGGCTGATCTACCGCGCCCATGACGAACCTAGCCGCGAAAAGCTTTGCGCGTTGTCGGAATTCCTCGCCACTATCGGCGTGAAATTCGCCAAAGGCCAAACTGTGCGTCCGGCCAACTTCAATGCGATTCTGGCTCGTGTCAAAGGCCTTGAGCACGAGAATCTGGTCAATGAGATCATACTGCGCACCCAGGCGCAGGCCGAATACACACATGAGAATTACGGCCATTTCGGGCTGAATCTGCGCCGTTACGCCCATTTTACTTCCCCGATCCGACGCTATGCGGATCTGATCGTGCATCGCGCGCTTATCGCCGCTCTCAAGCTTGGGCCGGGCGGCCTGCCCGACACCGCAGTGGGCGAGCTGGCCGAAATCGCGGCTCGTATCTCCGCGGCGGAACGGCGCGCCATGGCGGCGGAACGAGAAACCGTGGACAGGCTCGTCGCCGCCCATCTTGCGGATCAGATCGGCGCTCGGTTCCAGGCGCGAATTTCAGGGGTTACGCGCTCCGGTCTGTTCGTGCGATTGCTCGACACTGGAGCTGACGGCTTTGTGCCAGCCGCAACGCTTGGGCGCGATTACTTCAGCTATGACGAAACGGCGCATTCTTTGACATCCAAACGCTCCGGAGAAACCTATCGTCTCGCCGACCATATCGAGGTTCGGCTGGTTGAAGCCGCGCCTATAGCCGGCGCATTGCGTTTTGAGGTGATCACGGCCGGCGGCCTGCGACCCGAGGCAAAAGGGCGTCGGACAGCGAGGCCGGAGCCGCGCCGCTCGGGGAAATCTCGACGTGGCCACTAAGAGGGCGTCCACTGTGGCGCCAAAACATGACCGTATGACAAAAACACCGGCAAAATTGTGCAGGCGCAGTTCCAACCGTTTCGTTTATGAGAAAAATGCGCTAGGCGTCTTCGCGCGAGGCGGACTCTCGACGACGACGACGCGCCAGCCGCGAAAGCGAGTGGGTCTTCGCCGATCTTTGAAATACTGGTTCCCCGGCGCGGCGCTCGGCCCCGCGCCGCAGGCGTAAATCGCCAGCGCGAGAGACCGCTGGCGGGACGACAACACGAGAGGCCATGAAATGCCGTCTTATCTTGATCTGGCAGTAATCGCCGTGGTGCTGATTTCCGCGTTGCTCGCGTTATTGCGCGGGTTTACGCGTGAAGTGCTGGCGATCCTCTCCTGGGTCGCGGCCGCGGCCGCCGCTTATTATTTATATCCTATGGCGCTCCCCTATATTCGGCCCCATGTTCCCAAGGAAAATATTGCCCAGGGCGCGGCCATCGCGGCGGTGTTTCTAATTGCGCTGGTGCTCGTATCGATCATCACAGTGAAACTGTCCGATTTGATCCTTGATTCCAAGATCGGCGCGCTGGATCGAACGATGGGCTTCATTTTCGGGGCGGTGCGCGGCTTCCTGCTCGCCGTCGTGGCTTTCGTGTTCTATGGCTGGCTCGCGCCGGATGCGAACCAGCCCGAATGGGTCAAAAACGCTCGCATGAAACCGATTCTGGAGGCTGGGGGCGAAAAACTGCACGATCTGGTGCCTCAGGATATTGACGCCTTGATCGCCAGCATAAAAACTAAAAAGTCTGCGCCCGTTAACGAAGAGCCCCCGGCGGAAAGCGACGCCGACAATTCAAAATCGCCGGAACCCGCGGGCTCCGCTACGGACAAAAAGATCGAAACTCCGGCGTCTGATAAGAAGAGCGAGGCCCCTGCGGCTCACGACGCTGCGTCGACGGATCAGCAGCGTCTGGACGCTCTACTCGCCGGCGGGAAGAACGCACACAAGGCAAGATGAGGCATAGCACTCCCTACCGGCCCGCGTGATGAGAGGACTAAAGCGATGAGTTGTTCGCCCTCGGACGAGATGGACGCCGACAGTGTGGAGAGCCTCGGCGGCCTGGATGACGACCGGCTACGCGAATACTGCGGGGTTTTCGGCATTTTCGACCATTCGGACGCATCCGTGTATGCGGCGTTGGGTCTGCATGCCCTTCAACACCGCGGACAGGAGGCGGCCGGCATCGTGTCTTTCGACGGTTCGCGCTTCCACGCCGAACGGCGGCTGGGGCTGGTCGGCGATCATTTCTCCAAGGAAAGCACCATCAAGCGCCTTCCGGGTTCCGCCGCCATCGGCCACGTGCGCTACGCCACAACGGGCGAGACCATTCTACGCAACGTCCAACCGCTATTCGCAGAATTGAATACGGGTGGCTTTGCTGTCGGACACAACGGCAATCTGACTAATGCGCTTACGCTGCGTCGGGAGCTTATTGAAGCGGGAGCCTTATTTCAGTCGACGTCCGACACAGAAGTGATCCTGCACCTCGTCGCCCGAAGCCGCAAAGACAAACTTATCGACCGGTTCATCGAGGCGTTGTGGCAAATCGAGGGCGCCTACGCCCTGGTCGTGTTGACCAATCACAAGCTCATTGGCGCCCGCGATCCCTTGGGAATCCGCCCTCTCGTCATTGGCGAACTGGAGGGTAAATATATTTTGGCGTCGGAAACCTGCGCGTTGGATATTCTGGGCGCGCGCTTCGTTCGCGACGTGGAGAACGGCGAGGTCGTAGTAATTTCGGACGAGGGTCTCCAGAGCATCAAGCCTTTCCCCAAACAGGCGATGCGACCCTGCATTTTCGAATATATTTACTTTGCCCGTCCCGACTCCATCGTGCATGGACGCCCCGTTTACGAAGTACGAAAGGCGATGGGAGCGCAGCTCGCCCAGGAACGAAAGATAGAGGCCGACGTAGTGGTTCCGGTTCCCGATTCCGGGGTGCCAGCAGCCCTCGGCTACGCCCGCGCGGCGGGCATTCCGTTCGAACTTGGCATAATTCGCAACCATTATGTCGGGCGCACCTTTATCCAGCCCACGCAGTCGGTGCGCGAAATCGGCGTGCGCCTGAAACACAGCGCCAATCGTTCCGTCGTGGCGGGCAAGCGAGTGATATTGATCGATGACTCCATCGTTCGCGGCACCACTTCCGTAAAGATTGTGCAGATGATGCGGGACGCTGGAGCGACTGAGGTCCACTTTCTCATTTCCTCGCCGCCGATCACCAACCCCGACTATTATGGCATTGACACGCCGCAGAAGGACAAGCTGCTGGCCGCGACGCATAATCTCGAGGAAATGCGCCGATGGATCGGCAGCAACTCCCTCGCCTTCCTCTCGATCGACGGCATATACCGCGCCATGGGAGAACCCGGGCGCAACAACAAACAACCGCAGTTCACAGACCATTGCTTTACGGGCGACTATCCGACCGCGCTCACGGATCTAATTGCCGAAAATCGAGCTCAATTGTCGCTCCTGGCGGAGGCCAGCTGAAACCGTCCCGCATCCCGGCTCGCGGTTCATGTCGAACTCCAACGAACAGGTCGAGCTTGAATGCCGCGACCAGAACCGATCCTTCAGATGGCCTCTTCACAACGCATCGCACTCGTTACCGGAGCTTCGCGCGGCATAGGTCGAGCCCTGTCGGTGGCGCTCGCGCGTCAAGGAGTCCATGTCGTCGCGCTTGCACGCACCCAAGGCGCTCTGGAAGAACTAGACGACGAAATCCAGAGCTCAGGGGGGCAGGCGACGCTGGTTCCATGCGACCTCGCTGATCATGACGCCCTTGACCGGCTTGGCGCTATGCTTTTCGAGCGCTACGGGCGGCTGGACATTCTGGTCGGAAACGGGGGAATTCTGGGACCGCTGTCGCCGCTGGCGCATGTGTCCCCCAAAGACTGGGCCAAGGTTATGGCCGTCAACGTCACCGCAAACTGGCGGCTGATCCGCTCGCTGGACCCTTTGTTGCGCGCATCGGACGCGGGCCGCGTCCTTTTCATCACTTCTGGCGTCGCGCATCGCGCGCAGATGAAGCCTTATTGGGGACCCTACGCGGTTTCAAAAGCTGCGCTCGAGGCGATAGCCCGCACCTATGCCGCGGAAACGAAGACAACCGGCGCTGTCACGGTGATGCTCGCAAATCCGGGACCGCTCCGCACGCGAATGCGCGCGCTGGCGATGCCTGGCGAAGATCCTGCCACTTTAAAAGCTCCGGAGGATTTCGTCGAAAAGGCGTTGCCCCTCTGCTCCGAGCAGTGGCGGGAGACGGGCAAACTGTATGATTTTCCAACCGATCGGCTGTTCGAATTCATGGATCCGGCCTAAGCTTTCGCTTCGGCCGGATCTGCCTTCACGCTACAGAACTCACGCTACTTCTGATCAATCTGTGGTGGTGGTGGTGGTGGTGGTGGTGGTGATGATGCACAAAGACGGGTGGAGGCGCATCGGGAGCATAGGCGAGACTCAAGCTCTCCACCCCTGCAGTGAAGCCCAATCCCGTGCCAGCTTCCACTTCCAAAGGCTGCAGAGAAAACGTGTTGTTTGATCCGCCGACCAGCAGCGCGCCGCCGCCGCCCACTCCGACCTTAGCTGTCGCGCTGGGGCCGGCATAGTTTCCGGTGAGAGCGCCGGGGCCGACCTTGTTGGTGGCCGCGACTACGCCCCAGGCTACTTCGCCTGGGCCGTTCACCGTGAGGTTTGCGCCAACCTTCAACAGTCTGCCGACGTAATGAGCGGGGCGCGCGCCCTCGTCCTCATCTTGAAAGAGACAGTCAATTTCCTGGTTCTCGACGATAATCGTGATGTTGTTGCCGGACAGGCGGCATTGCAAAACGCCAGCT
Organism: uncultured Alphaproteobacteria bacterium; assembly: GCA_963724845.1. Classification (GTDB taxonomy): domain Bacteria; phylum Pseudomonadota; class Alphaproteobacteria; order Rhizobiales; family Beijerinckiaceae; genus Methylocystis. Next base: position 29,044 of record CAVRWF010000004.1, on the reverse strand, counting down.
CTATCGCCGGCTGAAGCGACTCCCGGCGCAAAGGCCGCAAGCAAAACCGCACCGCACACTGCTCGCCCCATGCTCGCCAAACGAAGATTCTAAAAACTGTCGCATATCAGCCCTCCACTTTTTTATCGCCGACCGCCTGCGGAATTCGCGACGGACCGAGAAGTCTGGCGCAAGCCTTGCCGCGCCATCGCCCAAAAACATATGTTTCAATTGACGGAAAACAACCGTCGGAGACGGGCAAAGCCACTGTTACAACTTGTGATGCCCTGCGACCTCGCGTCGCGGGCGGCGGCCGCCAACCGGCGTTGCCGGGGGAGATTCTTGATCCGTCCGGTAAAATCGGGCACAAGTCCGCAACGCCGCGCCAGTCCCGGCCGGTTCCCTGATCCACACGAAAGATAGCCATGTCGGATACATTGCGCGTCGGCATCGCCGGAGTTGGCACGGTCGGCGCAGCGGTTGCGCGACTGCTTGCCCGGCAGCACGAGGCGCTTGCTTCGCGTACGGGTCGCAAGATCATCGTCACCGCAATTTCCGTACGCGACCCCGATAAGGAGCGCGACGCCGATCTTAGCGGGTGTGAGTTTTTCAACGATCCGATTGCTCTGGCGGCCTCTCCAAAAATTGATCTCTTCGTTGAATTGATCGGTGGAGCGGAGGGGCCGGCGCGAGCCAGCGTGGAGGCGGCGCTGGCAAACGGCAAGTCGGTGGTCACCGCCAACAAGGCGCTGCTGGCCGCACATGGACTCTCGCTCGCAAAACTGGCCGAGCAAAATCGCGTCGCATTGGCCTTCGAGGCCTCGGTGGCGGGAGGAATACCGATCGTCAAAACCCTGCGCGAAGGATTGGCGGGCAATTCGATCCAGCGCGTCTACGGGATTTTGAACGGCACCTGCAATTACATTCTATCCCGTATGGAACTTGAAGACCTGTCCTTCGATGAGTGCCTCGCCGAGGCGCAGCGACTGGGATATGCCGAAGCCGATCCGACCTTCGACATTGGCGGCTTTGACACAGCGCACAAGCTTTCCATTCTTGCTTCGCTGGCGTTTGGGGTGCGGATTGCGCCGGATGCGATCGACATCGAAGGCATCGAGCGGGTGACTCTCGCCGACATCGAAGCCGCTGGAGAACTCGGCTTTCGCATCAAACTGCTTGGGGTGGCGCAGCGCACCGCCGATGGCGTCGAACAGCGCGTGCATCCGACCATGGTGCGTAAATCAAGTCCGGTCGCAGAGGTCATGGGCGTACTCAACGCAGTCACAATCGATGCGGACGCGGTGCAAGAACTGACACTCGTGGGCCCCGGCGCGGGCGGAGACGCCACAGCCTCCGCAGTCGTCGCCGACATCGCGGACATAGCCAGAGGGGTGCGATCGGCGCCGTTTGGCGTCCCTACCAAAGCTCTCGCAGAACTGGTGCGCGCGCCGATCCGCCATCATGAGGGCGGCTATTACATCCGCCTTTCTGTTCCAGACGTGCCTGGAGCCTTCGCCGGAATAGCGACCCGCATGGCGGAGCGCGGCATCTCGCTCGAAAGCATCATGCAACATGGGGGACGCCGTGGCGCCAGCCGCGAAAACGGGGCTCCCGTTGGCGTTATCCTGATCACCCATGCCACAAGCGAACATCTAGTACGCGAGGCGCTCGAAGCTATCTACGACGATGGAACGATCAGCGCGCGGGCTCAAGTGATCCGCATCGAACGAGAGTGATCCAAGGCCGAAAAGTCAGCCTTGAGCTGGAGGGGAGCGCTTGGAGCAAACGCCGTTCGTGGAAGAACAGTCTATCGAACGATTTCTGGCGCTGGCGCTGGCGCGCGTCACCGAGCGCGGGGCGGTAGCCGCCGCGCGTCTGCGCGGACGGGGCGATGAAATGGCTGCGGACAGGGCTGCTGCGCGCGCCATGCGCGCGGAATTGCAGCGCCTGCCAATCCAGGGTGTGGTCGTCATCGGAGAGTGCGAAGATGATGTTTCCCCGCCGCCTTTGTTCGTCGGCGAGCGCATTGGCGCTGGCGGAGGTCCACGACTGGATCTCGCTGTGGCGCCGCTCGAAGGCTCCACTTTGTGCGCAAAGGACATGCCCGGCGCTATCTCCGTGATCGCCATGGCGAAGGCGGGTTCGCTGCTTCGTGCTCCCGATGTGTACATGGACAAGATTGCGATTGGTCCCGGCTACCCGTCCGGTCTGATCGATCTCGACAGAGAGCCTGCCCAAAACATTGAAGCGTTGGCGCGGGCGAAGAACGTGGGGACCAACGAAATCACGGTTTGTGTTCTCGACCGTCCTCGCCACGCCGAGCTCATAACGAAGTGCCGCCAGGCGGGGGCGAGCGTTCGGTTGATCTCCGACGGAGATGTAGCTGGCGTCATTTTCACGGCTCAACCCGCTCAAACGGGCGTCGACATGTATCTGGGTCGCGGCGGCGCCCGCGAAGGCGTCCTGGCGGCGGGCGCGCTGCGCTGCGTCGGCGGACAAATGCAAGGCAGGCTTGTGCTCGATACGCAGGACAGGCTGGCGAGCGCGACCGGCGTGGGCATTGCCGATTTACGCAAAAAATACGACATCGCCGAGCTTGTGAAAGACGACGTTATCGTCTGCGCCACGGGGGTGACTGACGGGCCGCTGCTTGACGGCGTAAGTTTCGAAAAATCGTCAATTACAACCGAAACGGTCGTCTATCATTCTTTTACAGGAACGGTTCGTCGCATCCGCGCGGAACATCACGCGGAGCGGTTGCAGGATTGAACCGACCGCTCGAGGCGCTGATGCGTCGTGCGGTCGCCTTCGTGTTGATTGATTGTGCGTTGCTTAGCATTGACGACCCGACTCCAGGTGCATTTTCGCGTCCGCAGGCTCGCGTGGCGACTCTCAGCGCCTGCCACAGCTTTGCTTTAGCAAGGGGTTTCCGGCGCTGCCTGTTCAAATGTCCGACAAATAGCGAATTATGGAGGCGCCCGGCACTCGCCCCGGACTCATAGACTGTTGCAATGGAGCCGCCTGCATGGGACACAACTCCATCCAGAGTCGGAAAACCCTAACCCCAATATGTAGCGCTGGAGCAGTCGCTCCATCGGCGCGATGCGCTCACTCTGGCGTCCCAAGCTTCAGCCCGAAGGCCACATGACACCTGCCGCCCAAGTCGCCGCCGCAATCGAAATATTGGACAAGCTCGCGGACAATCGCCGCCCGGCGGGCGATGTCATCAAGGAATGGGGGTTGTCGCACCGTTTCGCGGGCTCAAAGGATCGCGCCTCGATCTCAAGCCTCGTTTTCGACACTCTGAGAAAGCGCGCCTCGGCCGCCTATGTCATGGGCGAGGATACCGCGCGCGCCGTCGTGCTTGGCGCGCTGCGCGAGGCGCGAGGCCAGAGTTTGGACGCGATCAGCGCGTTGTTTTCCGGCGAAGGCCACGCCCCTGCCCCGCTGACCCTGCAGGAGCGGGAGCGGCTGGAGACGGTGACGCTGGAAGGGGCGCCTCCCATGTACGTGGCGATTATCCCGAGTGGCTTGAGCAGAAACTGGAGGCCGCGCTTGGGGAATCAGCGCCAGAAGAAGGCGCTGCGCTCGCAGCCCGGGCGCCCGTGGACTTGAGGGTGAACATCCTCAAAACCTCGCGCCAGGAAGCGCTGGAAAAACTCGCCCATCTCAACCCGCAGTTCACCCCGCATTCGCCCTTGGGACTGCGGGTGCTGCCAAGCGCCGACGGGCGCGGTCCGCCGCTGGCCGCGGAGACAGCTTTCGTTAAGGGCCTTGTCGAAACGCAAGACGAAGGTTCGCAGCTGGCCGCACTGCTATGCGGCGCGCAACCTGGAGACCAGATTCTCGATCTATGCGCCGGCGGCGGCGGCAAGACGCTGGCGCTGGCGGCGCAGACCCATAATCGCGGGCAGATCTACGCCTATGACGGAGACGGCCGCAGGCTGATGCCGATCCACGAGCGCCTGGAGCGCGCCGGCGCGCGCAACATTCAGGTGCGCGCGCCACGCGGCAAGGTGGATGTGCTGGCCGATCTGGAGGGACGATGCGACATCGTGCTGATCGACGCGCCCTGCACCGGCACGGGCACATGGCGGCGCCATCCCGACGCCAAATGGCGTCTGGCCCCCGGCGCGCTGGATCTGCGCCAGAAAGACCAGCGCGAGCTGCTTGAGCGCGCGGCGCGCTATGTCAAAGCCCAAGGGCGCATCGTCTATGTGACCTGCTCGCTCTTGCGGGACGAAAATGAAGACCGCGTCGCGGAGTTTCTCGCCGGACACAAGGAGTTTGCGGCGCTTCCCGCGGAGGCGATCGCCGCGAAGGCGGAACTGCCGGAACTCGCGCGCTTCGCCTCGCCTCATGGTCTGGGCCTGCGCTTTTCGCCCCTGACCTCGGGCACGGACGGGTTTTTCGTGGCGGCGTTGGCGCGCAAGGCGTGAAGACGGCGGTCGGCCCACATCCGACCTTTTGCACGCAAAAAGGCCACCTTCTCCCCTTCCCCTAAAAAACTCGCCGCATTCCTTCTCCCGCGAGCGGGAGAAGGTGGCCCCCCATGGGGCGTGCGATAGAACGCCCCTCAAGAATAACGGACTATGGTGGGGTCCGGATGAGGGAAACCCTGCCGGCCGCCTTGTTCCCGCGTCGAGCCCGCACCCATATTGCGCTCTTCACGCCCAGCCCTTAATCCATGCCAAAGCTCCGAACGAAAGCGCCCATGACCGCCGAAGACTTCCACCACCAGATCGCCGACCGCCACCACAAGACGCTGATCGTCGACTTCGGCTCGCAGGTGACGCAACTGATCGCTCGGCGCGTGCGCGAGGCCGGCGTCTATTGCGAGATTGTTCCTTTCCAAAGCGCAGAAAAGGCCTTTGCCGAGATCAAGCCCAGGGCAGTGATCCTTTCCGGCGGCCCCTGCTCCGTCACGGACGAAGGCTCCCCGCGCGCGCCGCAGACGATCTTTGACTCCGGCGTTCCGATCCTAGCCATCTGTTATGGCGAGCAGCTTCTCGCCGAACAGCTCGGCGGCAAGGTCGAGGCCGGGCATCACCGGGAATTCGGCCGCGCCGATGTCGAGGCGGTAGCGCAAAGCGCGCTTTTCGACGGCGTTCTGGACGCAGGGCAAAAAATACCCCGTGTGGATGAGCCACGGCGATCGCGTCACGCGCCTGCCCGAAGGCTTCAAGGTCATCGCCAGATCCCAAAACGCGCCGATGGCCGCCATCGCCGACGAGGCTCGTCGCTATTACGGCGTGCAGTTTCATCTCGAAGTCGTGCATACCCCGGACGGCGCGAAGCTGATCTCCAATTTCGTGCACAAGGTCGCCGGGCTAAAGTCCGACTGGACCATGGCGGCGTTCCGACAGGAGGCCATCAAGGCCATCCGGGCGCAGGTCGGAAACGGGCGCGTGTTGTGCGGGCTTTCGGGCGGCGTCGACAGCGCCGTCGCCGCCGTGCTGATCCACGAGGCCATAGGCGACGCGCTCACCTGCGTCTTCGTCGACCACGGCATGCTGCGGCAGGGCGAGGCCGAGGAAGTGGTGACGCTGTTCCGCGACCACTACAACATCCCGCTGCATCACGTGCAGGCGCAGGAGATGTTCATCGGCGCGCTGGAGGGCGTGGAAGACCCGGAGGTCAAGCGCAAGACCATCGGGCGCCTGTTCATCGAAACCTTTGACGCCGAGGCGCAAAAGATCGCGCGGGACAAGCGCGGCGCGCCGAAATTTCTCGCGCAAGGCACGCTCTACCCGGATGTGATCGAGAGCGTCTCCTTCACCGGCGGACCTTCGGTGACGATCAAGTCACATCACAATGTCGGCGGCCTGCCCGAGCGCATGAACATGGCGCTGGTCGAGCCCTTGCGCGAACTGTTCAAGGACGAAGTGCGCGCTCTGGGCCGCGAACTCGGCCTGCCCGAGGCGTTTGTGGGCCGCCACCCCTTTCCGGGTCCGGGCCTCGCGATCCGCTGCCCCGGCAAGATCACGCGCGAAAAGCTCGACATATTGCGCAAGGCCGACGCGGTCTATCTCGACGAAATCCGCAAGGCGGGGTTGTACGATGAAATCTGGCAGGCCTTCGCGGCGCTGCTGCCGGTGCGAAGCGTCGGCGTGATGGGCGACGGCCGAACCTACGACTACGTCCTCGCCCTGCGCGCCGTGACCAGCAGCGACGGCATGACGGCGGATTTTTACCCGTTCGACATGGGGTTTTTGGGAAGGGCCGCGACGCGCATCATCAATGAAGTGAAGGGCGTGAACCGGGTGGTCTATGACGTGACCAGCAAGCCGCCGGGGACGATTGAGTGGGAATGATTTTTGCCCATCCGAGCGTATCCGAAAACTACTCCAGAATGCGACTTAACAAACTGAAATATATAAATAATGTCTCTCAGGCTTTCGGCGGTCTATCGCCGGGCTAGCCTCCGAATTGACGGTATGGCTGACGGTATGGCCCATCTTGTCTCAACCCGAAATCGGATATACCGTCAGAGGCAAGAGAGCTTCTGACGGTATATTTCTTGATCTAACCAATTGTAATAACAAGGAAAATATCTGTCACGAATGGTCGTTTTTGGCCTGACGGTATAATTGGGCGCTCTCCGGTATTTATAGGCTATTCTGGAGGGCGGAGATGCTAACTGACGCTGCAATCAAAGCACTGAAACCAAAAGAGAAATTATACAAAATTGTGGACCGTGACGGTATGTACGTCGTGGTTCAGCCGTCGGGTGCGATCGTGTTCCGCCTAGACTACCGGCTGAACGGCCGTAGGGAGACATTGACGTTGGGTCGCTACGGCGCCGGCGGGCCTCTCGCTGGCGCGGGCGCGCGAGAAAGTTATCGATGCCCGGCGCGCCATTGCGGAAGGCCGCTCGCCCGCACAGGAGAAGCAACGTGAGAAACGCCGCCTCCAGGAGGCGAAGAGCTTTGGCGAGTTTGGCGAACGCTGGCTTCAGGAAGCGCGAATGGCCGACAGTACGAGGGCCATGCGCAGATCGATCTTCGAGCGCGACATCCTTCCGGCCTTTCGCAACCGGCTGCTTCCGGAAATCCTGCCGGAGGATTTACGCGGGCTGTGTGCGAAGGTGAAGGAACGTGGGGCGCCGGCAACGGCGGTTCACGTCAGAGACATCGTGAAGCTGGTCTTCGCTTTCGCCATCTTGCACGGCGAAAAGGTTGCCAACCCGGCCGACGAGGTTGGCCCGGCGTCGATAGCGACCTTCGTGCCGAAGGACCGATCCCTGTCTCCGGGGGAGATCCGCATCATGCTCGGACAGATCGAGCATGTGGCGACGCTGCCGACGATCCGGCTCGGGATAAAGCTGATCCTACTGTCGATGGTGCGAAAGAGCGAATTGCAGGATGCGGTTTGGGATGAGGTTGATTTCGAGAACGCCGTCTGGTCGATCCCGAAGGAGCGTATGAAGCGCTCGAAGGCGCACAACGTCTATCTGTCGCAGCAGATGCTCGACATCTTCATTGCTCTCAAGACCTGCGCCGGTAACTCGAAATACGTCCTTCCGTCGCGTTACGACGCGGACGCTCCGATGTCGCGGGCGACTTTCAACCGGATCACGACGGCGGTTGTGGAAAGGGCCAAAAAGGAGGGTTTGCCGCTGGAGCCCTTTACGGTTCACGATCTCCGGCGAACCGGTTCAACTCTGCTGAACGAGTTGGGCTTCAACAGCGACTGGATCGAGAAGTGCCTGGCGCACGAAGACGGTCGATCTTCGCGGGGCATATACAACAAGGCTGAATATGAGCATCAGCGTCGGCACATGATACAGGAGTGGTCCAATCTGGTGGACGCCTGGGTCGCCGGTCGGAAATACACGCCGACTCTCTATCCGCCGACGATGGATCTGCTCACGCCCGAACCGGATGTTTGATGGGGCGTGTCTTGCGAAGCTGGACGTCGGGAATGGGCGCGCGCTTCACAGCCTTGGCGCGTGAGGCGCGGCGCCGTTCTTCCAGCCAAGCCTCGACTTCCGAAAGATCCCACACCACGCAGCGAGACGTGAGGTAGAAGCGCAACGGAAATTCGCCGCGCTGTTCCATGTCATAGATGGTGGTGTCAGCCAGCGGGACCATTTCCCGGAGCTGATGTCGCCGGATAGTGCGATTGATTGCGGGTTCGACTTGGTGCTTCATTCCGAATTCCTTTGGTCGCTTATCGCAGAGGATAGAAGGCGATAGATGACGCGGAATGGAAGTTCGAAAATGCGGGCGTAGCAGTGCATCGCATTGCGGCGTGCAAATGGGAAAAGCGCAGGGCGCGTGATGTAGCTAGCCGCGCGCTTCGCGTGAGAATGCGGATAGATTGAGAGTCAAAGCCTGTAGTGAACGCGTTGTTTCCAAGTCGTGATGCGTCAAAAGCTCGACAAGATCTTCTTGGTCCGGCTGCCCCAAAGCGAGGCGATAGAGTAACCTTTGCGTTCGCAACTTCGCGAACCGATCGATGTCACGACTTTGCGGCAACGCGAGCAGATGCCGCTTTAGGTCCGCGCCTTCCATTGTCCACCAGGGGCTGAGGCCGGTCTTGTCCCCCGCGAAGGCGTTGTCAGCATCGCGTGCAATGATGTCCCATGGCGAGGATGCTTGGCTTCTCGCCTGAGCCAAGGCTTGTTCACCTAGCTTTCGTGCGAGCGGTTGCCGCACGGTCAGGCCGCCGAAGCGCTGGACGCGACCTTCGCGCTGTTCGAGATCAACAGGACTCGAGCAAAGATCCCAATGGCAGAGCCTGTCGCACCAGCTGTGAAAGTCGAGGCCCTCCTGCCCGACGGAGGTGGTCGCCAACACGTGAGGCCAAAATGGCGTATTGAACGCGCTGCGAATTTCCTCGGAGCGAGCCGGCGGTGGTTCATCGACATCATGGTCCTGTCGATGCGTTTCCGTCTCGGTGCCGCCAAACGGCACCGCTGCGTGACAGCGGATACGGATCTTGTCCCGCTTTTTTGAACCCTTGAACCCGAAGGTGCCTACGTTTGCCGCGAGAGCGGTTGAAAGGTCTTCGATCAGCCCATCGGGGTTGACCTTGGATTTGCGCAGCCAGAAATGTTCGTCGAGGACGGCTTCCAGGCAGCCATCAATGCACGCACTTTGATACTTCTGCGTCGCGTCGTCGCCGGGGAGAATGGACCAGAAAACAGGGCGATCCAGATAGGTTCGCAGCCGCGTCCAGCAGAAGCGCACAAGCCGCGCGAAATGCTGCTCCTGGAAGTCGAAAAGCTCCGGAAGGTGGCGATAGAGCGCTCGGCCTGTCACGACACCCGGCGCGCCGAGCGCCATGTCCACCAAGGCATCCAGTTCCCACCGGCTGAGCCAAGTGATCGCATCGGCCTCTTGACGCTGTGTCAGTAAAGTTTGCAGCGTCGTATCCTTCGGTGCTGCTCGGCCCCAGCTCCTCTGGACCAACCCGAACTCCCTGGCCAGCGGCGCCTTCTGCGCCCGCTCAATTGCAGCGAGGATCGCCCAGGCTGGCTTGCGCCGCAGGTTGCTACGCGCATTCGGAGCCGCAGGCGCAATTGACGTGGGTAGCGCCTGAATGATCTGCTGCCGCGCCCTGGCCCTTAGCTGCTTCAGCGTCGCCTTTTCCTTCACATCCAGGGGATCGACAGCCCGGATCAGGAAGGGGCTCGGGTGAAACAGGGCGAGCGTGGGGCCTTGGTTAGGTTTCGGATTGAGGTGGCGCTTCTTCCATGCGGCGGCGTAGGCAAGATTGGTTTTGCCAACGTATTTGCGCTCGACCTCAAGGCTAACGAGGGCCGCCAGACTTTGCGGCGTTGCCCTAAATCTGCTGAAGATCAGCGTCTTGGGAGATTGGGTCACCTTCGCCCATGGGCCGGAAGGCGCCCACCAGGGTAGCGATGGCAACACCCATGGAAGGGCAAGCGCCTCTGTCGGCACAAGGTTGTTGAGGGCGCGGAGTTTGGCGCTTCCCCAACCATCCTTGGGCGACTTGAAGCAGTTTGTCGCCCCGAGGTGTGGAACACTGCGGGTCGCGGGAAAGTCTATGTCGCGTGAAATCTGATACCGGTCCCCTAGAGCCTGCGCGGGGAGCGGCACCGAAAGCCAGTAGGCGATCGCGCTTCCCGCGAGCTTGGGTGATACATGGTCGGTGAAGTGCCGAAAGACGTCGAGATCGTGAGGCTCGATGCTTACGGCTGGCGGAGCAGGCTCTCCGGCGTGATAGGAAACCGGGCGCTCGGTGCGCGACATAAGCGGTGTGAGGACGGCCTCAAGCTGATATTTGAGCGCTTGCGCCTCTTCGATGGCCGCCTGCCGGCTTCGGGCGGAAGGCGGCCGATCAAATGTAACAGATCGCCAAAGCGGCGAAATTGGGCTTCGGCTGCGGCGCGCACCGCCGCCCCGCCCAGAAATTCGACAATCTCGAAAAATTCGACATGGGGCGCGGCACTGCCGCCGCTTTCCCAGCGCTCGGCATAAAAACGGTAGGGCGTGGCGGACAGGAGGAGGATCGGTGGTGGCTCTGCTCCGTCCTTTCCTCCCAGCAGTTGAAGCGCCAACGGGTTATCCGCGCCCGCATTGAGCAGGTCTCGATAACATTGGAACTCATCGAAAATCACGAGGTCAGGCGGCGTGGAATCCAAAGCGGCTTGCGCGAGCGCTTTTCGCATCCGGCCCAAGCTCTGACCATGTTTGCTTGTCTGGATCGCGAGCAGAATGTTCTCGCGGGCTGGTTTGCCAAATTCCGCGCGCAACGCGAGCCCATACGCGGTCTTGAAAGTGGCGGAGACATTGTTGAACTTGTCCCGCGCGTCCTCACATGCCCACGTCCAACCGGAAGTTGCGCCATATTCCATAAAGCCTTTCGGAAAGCCGTCGGACAGGCCGGGGTAAAGTTCGTCGAGCAAAAGCTTGATGAACGCGCGCTCTACAGCCTTTCCCCCGTAGAGTCGCTGAGAGCTGGAGAATGAGGTCGTTGGCGTAAAGGCGTAAAGCCGCAGCTTCCCCTTACGCTTTTCCTCAAACGGAATGAGGCCGACACGGTCGATGCTCGAGAGCGCGTCTTTGGCCTCGTCCTTGTCGAGGAAACGCAACAGTTCGACCTTGTTCTGATCTGCGACCTTGAGTCCGCTCGTGATATAATAAACTGTGAACTTACGCGCCTTGCTCGCCAAGGTCGCGAGCGTGTCACGGGCGACGAGGGTTTTGCCGAGACCGACCTCGTCCGCTACGAGGAAGCGGCGCAGCGGGTTGCCTCCCGACAGGGCGGCTGTCGCAGCCCTAACCGTTGCGGCCTGGAAGGGTTTCGATTTGGCGCTCATGAGGAAAGCCGGTTCCGCGCGATGGCCCAGATCTGGGCGAGTTCGTTCAAGTCAGCTTTTTCTCGTTCGCTCAGATTTTCACCGTGGGCGAGAAGCGCATCGACATAGGGTGCAAAGTGGCGATCGACCCTGCCGAACGCTTTTCGGTCGCGCGCCCAAGCCGTGAGAATATCCTCCAGCGTAAGACGGTCGTAGCCAAGGCCCTGCGGGCGATTGCGCTGGCGCTGCCGGCGTCTTCGTCCCATGCGCCACCGCCGACGGGAGCGTGTCACCGCTGAGCATCGCCCGCATCCAATCATGAAAAGCGCGAAGCCCCATGTGGCTTGCCAGCGCGGCCAAGTCGCGCTGTTCTTCAAGAGGCGGATCGACGGTGACTCGCTGCATCCATCGTAATGTCGCCGTCAGGGCCGCTGATCCGGGCCTGAATGAAGGCGGACTGAAGTGACAAGGGGATCGCTCCGAGGTCGAGGCGGATGGCGTTGGGCGGCCAAGCCAGCAGGTCGCCATTTGCAGGTCCGGCATGCAACACATGCTCGGGATGGGCGAGCGGGGGAACCGACTCCCGCATCAATCGAGAAGCGTTCGCCGTCGCGTCGCAGAACCGGGTTCCAGGAGGCAATCAGCACCTTGCGCGACTCTTCCAGTGCATCGGTGGGGTTTGTGACGGGCGGATTGGCAGCGGCGAGTTCCTCGATCGTGACAGGCGTCGCTTTACCGACCAGGAACGCCAGACCGAAAGCGAACGCTTCGCCGGCCTCGAGTTCGACCATGAATTCCGAGTTGCGCCCCGACCATGCCCTCTCAGTCGCATTGGCGCTCCCAACCCTCAAGACCGTCTTCGCTACCGAGTGGAAGCAAAAAATCTTAGCGTGGAGAGCAAGAGGAGCGGGTTCGGCATCATCCTCGGTCGCGGACTTCGTTGCCCGGCAGAGGGACTGCGGTCTCATCGGCGAGGACGTCTGGCGCCGCATAAGCGAGAATTGTCGAGAAGCCAGCCAGAGGTTTGCTGGGTCGACTCGCCATGTCTGCAAGGGCCGGCATCGACGAAATCAGCGTTCTGGAACCTGTCCCCCATTGCCTGCCTTTGCCAGAAATCCGGGCGACAGGAACGGGCTGATAATCGTTATGCCATCGACCGCGTCCGCTGGTGGCTCTGATGGCAGAGGGATGCCTTCGTCCAGCCCATTGAGGAGGCCGCGCAGTCGAAAACCATCTGGCGCCTCCCACCAGATCGCCTCCAACTGCTTGGCGATGTCATTGGCGTCCTCGCGCGATGCAGAGCGGGCAAGTGTAGCCCCGAGCGTGCCGACCCCCGGGAGCCGAACTCGTCCTTTGGCGCGCTTTTCGCTGCCATCCAGCATCACGCCGGCGTCTGAGATCTTGTGATCGGGTGAGGTTCCGGCTCCCGATCCATAGCTTCCATCGCGTTTCCCCTTTCGGACAATCGTAGGCGACGAGGGCAATTTTGGGGTGCCAACTGCGCTCGCGTTCATCGTGGTCCTGCTCGACGATGAACTGATCGAGGATGCCCGCGATGCGGGGAAGCGCTATCGGCCGCGCGATCCGGCCGCGCTGGATGATGATCCTGACGCGATCGCGCAGCTTGTCGATAGCTTCAGCGAAATCGACCGCTGTTCCGCCACCCTTCTCATTGTTGCGACCAATCAAGGCGAGCAGCGCGGCCGCGACTGCCGAAAGATCGACTGAGTAGGTCGCGAACATTGCGAGGCTGACGGTCTCCAAGTGCCCAGGCCGCAACTCGTCGAGATAGGGCTGACCAGGCCATGCCTGACGATCGCTCATGCGCCGCCCTCCAGATCACGCAGGAGTCGCTTCACATTTCCCCAGCGATAATGGAGCGGCTCGGCGAGGCCATGGCGCTCGGCTTGCCATTCCATGCGCCTATCGACGCCGAACTGAGTGCTGGCGAGACGCGCGCGATCGTTCTTCCTGCTAATCTCTGCGCGCGCGTAAACGTCGAGGAGCACCATGGGGTCCTTGACGCCCGACACGACCCATGCTGCGCTCTCCTTCAACACGGCTTCCACCGCAGGCGGCAGGTGGCCGATTTCGGGGAGAAACAGGTTCATATCCAGCAGGGCAGCCTGCTTGCCCCATTTCTCGACTGCGTCCTTCAGTTCGGCGCGATGCAGATTTGGCTGCGGCCGCTTGTCCCGCGTTTCCTTGAGCGTCTCGACCTGAGCCGCATAGATCGCCCTGCCAATGGCAGAAAGCGCCGCCGCCTGGCCAGCCCGCTTCAACATGGGGGCATCCTTGCCGGCGAGTGCGAGAATTTCGCTGTCCCAGCAGTAATCCGCCTCGTCGAGTGACTTTCCAACCAGCTTTGACAAGAGCGACGGCTCGCCCGGATCGGTCGGCGAGCGAACGGCGCGAAGTTTGCTGGCCAGATAGATTTGCTCCCGCGGTGAAAGGTCGAGCGTTAGTTTTCCTTTATTGTCGTGTTTATATCGGTCATCCCAGCCCCCCCAGTTATCCCAGTCGTCGGGAACATCGATTAGCCCCGAGATGGGCCACGCAACTGCTTCTAGGGGTTTCCCGTCATCGTCATGGTGCGCCCGCTTGCCGGACGCTGCCAGAAGCTTCGCCATGTCCGGGCGGCTCCACGGCCGGCCATCGGGGCGGGTGCCGATCAGTCCCCATTTGGCTAGGGCCGTCCAATAGACATAGGCAGGCGGTTGGCTGATTGTGCCGGGGAAGACGTCTCCTCCGATCACGCCGTTCTTTTCGCCGCCCACACCCTCGACATATTTTAGGCGACCGACCAGCTCATGTTCCAGACCGGAGAAGGCATTGCGGAAATCCTTGGGCACAGGTCGTTTCGTCCGCAGGCTTTGGTAAAGCCAGGGGATGAAAAGCGCATAGCGCAGCCGTGTCTGCAAAACAGATGTGCCGGGGAAGAAGTGATCGGCATAGCGCTGGTGGACGATGAGGAAACCGACTTCATCGCGCACACCCGCTGCGCCGCCGAACATTAGCTGTTCGGCTTGGCCCAACGCCTTACGCGATAAGAAAGTGAACCCAAAAGATGACACGAAGTCTGCCCCCAAAGGCGTGAATAAATTTACAGATTACGAATATTTCCGATGCCCCATGGCATTATTCACTACCAATAACTTTCAGCCTCATTGCACGGGTTTCGAGCAGATAGGTCTCGACTTCCAGCGAGTAGATGCAAACCTTCCTCACCGATCGATTTTCTGGATAGGCCCGGCTGCACGATACGGACGTCGAACTCAAAACGGTGATCTTGCCAACCTACCTTGAGCTTCTTGAGTGCGGCGGCTGAACCTTGCTCGATCCGCGAATTGAGGCCCCGGTCGCGGCGCATCTTTTCGCGTTTCAGCATGTGCTGAAGCATGCGGTTCGGCCGGTCCCTCCACCGAGCAGATTTCTGAGCCTGTCCGCAGACCTCGTAGAGGTCGCTGAGACGCGAACCCGGGGTATCCGCTCCGGAATATTTGCAGTGGTACAAGGTCACGGAAACAACGCTGTCGGTTATGCGCAGCGCCACGACATCGGCGATCTCGCCTTTGCCATCGTCATCGAAAATCACATCAAAAGGATCGGGGGCCGTCAAAAGGGTTTCGATTACGAGACGCTGAACGGAGTCGGCGCGCTTATCCGCACCCTGCGACTCGACGCGGATATTGGCAGTCGACCAATCCCAGGCCTCGATCCTGTCGGACGGATACGGTTCGATCGTTTCGCCTTCGGGCAAGCTGTAGAGATGGCTGTAGATGAGCAGTGAGCCGTCACCGAAGTCGATCTGAGGGGAATCCTCGCCGAAGGATTCCGAAAATGTCTGTATCTTGCCGCCAATTTTGATCGTCGCCTTGGGGCCGGCTCGTTGGGGATAGCGGGCGTGACCGTCGCTGAAGACGATCTCGAACTCTGCGGTTTGTTCATCGCTTCGAACTGCGAAGCGCAGCGGTCCGGTACGGGCATTATCGAGCAACTCGATGTCGCATTCCGTGAAGGATACCGGCACATCGCCAAATGAGATCTCGATCCGATCTTCGAACTGCGTGATAAGGGATTCAGGCCAGTGGATCGCTACGGGCGGAACAGCCGGACGCTCGCTGAGCTGGCGCGGTCGCATCGCGCTCTTGAAGACGCCATCGGTTGTGACGCTGGGATCGTTCACCGCTGCCGACGTCCTGACACCAGTCCACCCAGTCGGTCAGATCATGGACTTGGCGCTGGACCAGAACTTGCCCTTGGCCGAGCATCCACGTGAGGCAGGCATTCCGTCGAGAAAGCCGGTGGCGAATATATTGTTCTTGATCCGCGATTGGGATTTCGCGCTGTCGAGGCCATCGGCGACGTCCACGCCCATATACATCGAATAGCGGACGCCGCGCCCCTGATGGTGGGTGAGGCCCAGATTGCGGAGGATAAGCCGTTTGAACCCGTGGAGGCTGCGGAACACTTCCTCACCTTCCACGCGGCGCGCCGTATCGCCACAAACCGCCTTCGCCAGCCGGTCGAACGGCCCCTTGGCGGAGCTGCTGATATAGAGCAGGCCGCTTGCCTGATCCCAGTGAAGCATTTGCAGGTCCCAGGTGACGTTCACCGCTTGCTGCGCCGTGGTCCAGCGGGCCTGCTCCTCCGCGCGCGTCACGAAGATCGCGACGCGATGATGCGGATTGAGTTTCATGCCGAGATAAACGCCGGGATTGTAGAGCTCCTCGGCGCGAAAGGGGCTCCCAGGCATCGCAGGACGTCCGGTAGAGGACCGAGTTCATCTTCGGCTCGAGGGTCTGGAGCGGAATGTCGCTCAGATCTCCCGAAAAGCCTTTGAACATCTCCGCGCGGCGGACCTGTCGTTCAATCTTGGCAGAGCTCAGAGCCTCCACCAACGCATTCCAGTCCGCGTCCTCAGCATAGAGTTTGGCCAATGAGCGATCGATATCATCGACGCCGGTGTTGGCGATCACTGTCGCGTCACCCAATGTGGGGTCCTGGCGTGTGAAGCGGCCGACGAACTGGATCGTGACAGCAACGCTTTTGTGAGGGTCGTGTAATGCCGCGATCTTCAGCTCGGGCAGGTCGAAGCCCTCGCCGAGCATATCTACACATACGATGATCCGGCTCTCAAAGCGGCGTAGCGTCGGCGAGATTTGCGCGCCGTTCTCTCAGCGATTGCTGGCTGTGAACGATGACTGGTCTATAGTCGGGGTAGGCCGATGATAGAGGCTGTGCAGGTGCTTTGCGCGCTCGATCGTATTGCAGCGGGCCATGGCCAGATGGTTTAGGCCTGCGTCCAGTCGGAGGCGAGCACTTCGCTCAGCTTTTCGATGATCGCCTGATCAGCGTCGGGCTGATCCAGACCGAAAACGGCCTCGAAGCGGATTGGTTTGAAATATCCCTCCTGCTGCGCCTTTTTTAGCGGGTAGGTGTAGATGAACTCGCCGTCGACGCGGCCGGCCATCCTCGCGAAACGGGGTAGCGGTGAACTGGACGATGGGAATGCGGCGGGTCGCGATCGATGAAAAGCCTGCGAAAACGCGCTCCATGTCCGCGCGCCGATATGATGTGCCTCATCGATAAAGAGAGCGGATGCACGCGCCGCCATTTGCTCCTGCACCGGAGCCGCGGCTCGGCCAGCGATCTGCATCGTGGTGACAACGACGTTGGCGCTGTCGAAGATTTGATCCACTTCGGCCTCGCTAGACGGAATGTGCGAAAGCCGCATAACCAATGGGAACGCCGCGGTCGCATCGAGGCATTCCTGCTGTTTGAGGACGCCGAAGGTCTCGAATTTGCCTGCGATCTGCTCCCGGAGCGCATCGGTAGGGACGACTACCAGCAGACGCTCGAACCGTTGATTGGCATTGAGAGCAAGCATTGTCTCGGTCTTGCCGGTGCCTGTTGGCATAACGATGGTGGCGGGTCCGTCGATCGCGTTGCGTGGGCAAGCGCGGCGTGAAGCGCGCCGATCTGTGGACGGCGCAGCCCACGCTTCGCAGGCTGGCCGTCCTCGGCGGCGTCCTTCGCGGAAATGAATTGCGTCCTGACCAGGTTTCACATGACCGCCGCGTCAGCCGTTCGGCGCGCTCGGAACGCATCCAGCGTGTCGATGTTGGTCGGCAGATATTCATCCATCGGCCTTCGCCCAGTTCGAGCGCCGCGGCGATCTTCGACGGCTCCGTTGCGCCCGGCACAAGCAGAACGAGATCGGCGTCCAGCTGGCGTGGCCGTCCTGGCGCTGATGATCTTCAGCGTCTCGCCGGAAGACAGGTCGTCTCGTAACCGTTGACGCGGCGGATCGAGAATGGTCTGCAGACGGCAACTCTCACGCAGCGCGGGAACCGCCAATTGCCGCACCGGGCTTCCGAGCACCTTGCCGTCAACAGCAAGGCGAGGCGGAGAGCAGCGAGTCGACCTCAGGATTGAAGAGATCGTCCTGAGTCTGAGCTGGCGGTGCGCTTGCGTGATGCCATCGCGGCTCTCCTGTCAGGCCGCCACCGTCTGCGGCGAGGGCGAGACGGCGATCACCGTTCCCGTGGTCATCAGAACAATCAGTCCGCGCTCGGCGCCGGTCATGTCGAGATAGGCGCGGACCTGAGCTCGATAATGGTCGAGCGTCTGAGCTTCGGGGTTCACGTCGCTCTTCCAGTCGACGACCACGACCGGTCGGCCTTCGGCTACCAATTGTCAGCGCATCGGCAATGCCTGCCGTTGCGACCAACTCGGAGCCCTCGCCACGAAGGGCATAGACTGGGAATTCGGCGAGCAGCTCCGGCCGGAGGCCGCGATCTCCGGCAATGCCAGAGTGCGCACGACGCAGTCGGCCAACTCTCTGGCAGAAAGCCCGGCCGCCGGATCCGCGACGGGGTACTTTGCCGAGGGCGCGGATGAGTTCTGCGGCACGTTCGGCAATAGCGGCCTCCGACTCCTGAGTTTCGCCGGTCAGCACCTCTTCCATGAGCTTGTGCAGGATCAGTCCGCGTTCACGACCGCCCTGGACCAGAACCGCCGCTTCCAGTTCGGCTTTGCTCATCGGCCGATCCAGCCCAGATTTCAGGCTCTTCTTCCAGGAGCACAGCCCCGGCAGCGTTCTCGTCGCGGCTGGGCGCAAGCCAGGTCAGTCGCGTCTGCCCGGTGGCGATGGTTTCGGCTTCGGCGGCGAAGCTCGCGCGCGTCTGGGTATTGTCCACGCCCAGTTCCTGTGGCCGAGAGGCCGGCAGGCAGGTGGGAGATGTCCAGGCCGGGCAGTTCGCCGAGCGACAGATCGACGAGACCGATCCAGGCGGACTTCGACGGCGTGGTGTCGAGCCGGGGCAGGACGAGGAGTTCGCGGGCACGTGTAGCTGCAACATACCAGAGGCGGATGCGTTCGCGGTCCAGCTCGTCCTTTTCCGCCTGACGCGCTGCCTCGTAGCCCCCGGGCGGAACGCCTAGGATCGGGCAATAGAAGGTTTCGGTCTGGCGGTCGATGACTGCGCTTTCGGGCGCCATGACGCCGGTCATGGTGTTGATCGGAATGACGATCGGCCATTCGAGGCCCTTTGCCGCGTGCATGGTGAAGAGCGCGACCGCTTCCTCCTGCGCGTCGGGCCGGCCCTCGACGGCCCGCGCTTCGTCGGACCACGCCGCGGTCATCGCCTCGGCGAAGGCGCGCAGGCCGCGCACGGCGTAGCCGGTCGACAGGCTGAGATAGAGATCGACATTGGCGAGCGCGCGCTCGGCCTGGCCGCGATGGCGCTCGAGGAGGAGCGGACGGACGCGCATCACGTCCACGGCCTGCGACAGTAGCTCGTGCGGGGTCGTGCTGTTGCCGCGCCGGCAGAGCGATTGCAGCCGCTCAATGATGTCGCGTGCGAGCGGGTGCGCGATGACGGTGGGCTCGATGCTGAGATCTAGGCGTGGAATCCGATCCGGCCTGTACCTCCGAGCGCGGAAGCCCCCAGATGATGTCCAGCAGTTCTTCCTCGGTGAGGCCGACCAGAGGCCCGCGCAGCAGCGCGCCGAGCGCCAGCGTGTCGCGGCGATCGGCCAGGACGCGGGTCAGCGCGATGAGATCCTGGATTTCCTGGCGGCGAAACAGCCCCTTGCCGGCCTGTGTCGCCACGGGGATGCCCCGGCGCTCCAAGGCTTCCTCATAACGCCATAGCTCCGCGCCGGTCGGCGCCAGCAAGGCGATGTCACCCGGCTGGCAGGGGCGTTCCGCCCCGCTTGCGACGGTCGATGATGGGATGGCTTTCGATCAGCCGGGCGCACAGTTCGGCGATGGCGTCGGCTTCGGCGTCGCGCTGCTGCTCGGCGCTGGCCTTGCCGTTTTCGTCGGCGACGGCAATGTCGAGGGCCGCCACGCACAGGCCGCCGCGATCGTCATGGAACGGGTCGAGGGCGGTGAAGCCCGGCTGCCCAGCGGCCGAGAGCACGGCCTCGAAGCGCTCGTTGACGAAGGTGAGGATCGAGGCGCAGGAGCGGAAATTGGTGGAGATCGACAGTAGGCTGCCGGGGTCTTGGGCACGGAAGGCGTCGCGCGCCTGCACATAGGCGCCGACATCGGCGCCCCGGAAGCGATAGATCGCCTGCTTGGGGTCGCCGACCAAGAAGAGCGCGCCCGGCCGGATTCGGAACTTGGTCCAGTCGTCGTCGCCATCGACCGGCTCGCCGCACAGCCGCCAGAAGATCTCGGTTTGCAGCGGGTCAGTGTCCTGGAACTCGTCGACGAGGACATGGGCGAAACGCTGCCCAAGCGCCCGGCGCACGTCATCATGGTCGCGCAGCAGAGTCGCGCGCGGCGAAAATCAGATCGTCGAAATCGAGCTGGGCGCTGGCGCGCTTGTGGTCGCGATAGCGTTGCAGGATCGGACGCGCTTCGTCGATCAGCGCCGCCAGGGCGTGGCCAGCGGCGGCCTGCACGAGCGCGACCCAGGCATCGCAGCAGGCGGTGTAGTGGACCTCGGCAGCGTCGTTCAGCCGATCGCCGTCGGCCTTGGAGAGACCAGCCTGCTTTGCCGCGGCCGCCCATTTGCCCTTCTTGCGGTACGAGGCGAAGGTGCCGGCCTTGGTGCAAAGATCCGGATGGGGACGCGAGGTCAGCAGCCGGACGAGGCCGGCAGGCGTTGCGGGATCGGGACCGTTCGCCACGGCGGTCGCCATCTCGGCCAGCCGCTCGACGATCGTCGCCGTTTCCGGCTCGGCCGCCGCCGCGCCATCCATGAAGCCCGCGAAATCGGCGGCGGCCTGCCGGAAT
Organism: uncultured Alphaproteobacteria bacterium; assembly: GCA_963724845.1. GTDB lineage: Bacteria > Pseudomonadota > Alphaproteobacteria > Rhizobiales > Beijerinckiaceae > Methylocystis. The sequence goes on along the minus strand of CAVRWF010000004.1, from coordinate 8,546 downwards.
GCCGTCAGGTGGCCGTCAAGCGGAGAGACGGGCGGGGCCGCGAGCGTGCGGCGGCGGCGCAGATTCTCGGCGATCTTATGGATGAGCGCCACGGTTTCACCGGGGCTATGCAGCACCATCTCGGCCAGGATGCCGCCTTGGCCGCCGGACAGGCGCTCGCGCAGCCAGCCATCGACAATCTCGAGGAAGGTGAGATCGGCCTGGTTGCGATCCATGACGCCGGCGCCGGGATCGATGTCGGCCTCCGCCGGGTAGGGCTTGATCAGGCGCTGGCAGAAGCCGTGGATGGTCGAGCAGGTGATTTCGTCGATCGCGGCGCTGGCTGCGGCGAGATTGTCGCGCTGGGCTTGGGACAGTCCATCGGGCAGCGCCACGCGCAGTTCGGTCGCGATCTTGCCGGCCGAGAGGTCGGCGACGAACTCGCGGACACGCGACAGCAGCTCGCTCGCGGCGAGTTCGGTGAAAGTGACGGCGGCGATGGAACGCGGGGAGACGCCTTCGGCGAGCATGACGGCGATGCGCCCGGCCATGACGGCGGTCTTGCCCGAACCCGCGCCGGCCTCGACCAGGATCGACCGATCATGGAGGCTGATCGCATCGCGGCGTGCGCCGTCATCCTTCAGCACTTTGGACACGCTGCTCATCATTCGGCCTCCCAGACCTGAGCGACATCGCCCAGCCGCTCCGTCGCGGCCGGCATCTTGCGTTTGCAATAGGTGGCGCTGGCGTTCGCCGGCAGGGCGAAGGCGAGGTCGTCATAGTCGCCGCCTGTGTCCGGGCCAGGCAGGGCCGCGCCGCCGGCGAGGCTCGCCCTTGCCGCGCGGAGATAGCCCGTGATCTCCGCGAGCACGGCCTCGGGATCGTCGAGCTGGAGATCGACCGGCTCGCGCGGGTAAAGCAGCGAGGCGCTGATGGCGACGTCGTCGCCGAGGAGCGCCTTCACCGCGAACGCATAGAGGCAGCGCTGAAGCTCGCGGCCGCCGTTCAGCCGGATGTCGCCGCGCGGCGGGCGGCCCGTCTTGTAGTCGCGGACGAGCGCGCGCTTGCCGTCGCCCGAGATGTCGAGCCGGTCGATGTAGCCGGCGATGTTGAAGCCAGTGTCGGGGATCGTGACCGGCACGCTAGCGTCCCAGGGCGTCTCCGCGTCGGATTTCGGGTCCGAGCCGCCGAACGGCACTTCGCCATAGGCGCGCGCGCCGGGCAGGACATCGTCGCCATAGGTCAGGGCGCGGCCCGCCATCACGCGGGCGTCGTCGAGGGTGCGGCTCCAGATGACGGCCGGCGGAACCGGACGTTCGCTTTCCCAATCAGCGGCGACGGCCTGCGCGGCCCGGGCCACCGCCGCTTCGATCAGTCTCCGCGTCGGCGGATGCAAGCCCGCCTCCGGTTTCGAGGTCGCGCAAGGCGCGGTCGAGAACCATGTGGACGAGATCGCCGATCCCAAGCGCGTCGAGCACCAGCGGTTCGGCGCTGCTCTGCGGCTCGCGCCATCCGAACGCATAGACCCACACGAAGCTGAGCGGATTGCGCAGCAGGCGGCGAAGCGAGCTGGCCGATTGGGTGCGGCCGAGGATGGCGAGGATGAGCGGATGATCGGCCCGGACGAGTCCGTCATGGGGGGTGATCTCGGCTACGCCGCCAGTCGCGCCAGCAGCCTTGCGCGCTGACCGCTTGCGGATCGGCCGCGAATTCCTGGGGCCGGGCCATGAGACGGTCGGTTTCGCTGAAGGCATGCGCCGGCATCGCGTTGCGGCGGAGGTAGGTTTCATCGCCATGCCCGGCGAGCAGCGGGCTGCGTCCCAGGAGACGGCCGTCGCTGTCGCGCCGGGCGCGCGAGAGAACGACGTTATCGGTCGTCGTGGCGAGGATCGTCTCGAAGTCGCGGCGGTCGGCGAGGTTCACCGGAAGCGGATCGAGCACCGGGGTCGGGATGATGTGGTCCGGGATCAGCCGGTCCTCGGCAATGCCGCGTGGCCAGCGCGAGGAATTGAGCCCCAGCAGCCGCACGAAGCGGCGGGGCGACGCCGCGAGCGCGCTGGCTGGCATCCAGGCGACGGAGACGCACGCCTCCAGTCCATCGTCCTGCTTCAGGGTCTCCAGCGTCGCGTCGATCGAGGCGGCGGGTCCGGCGAGCAGCGCCTTGCGCCAGATTGCGAGCGCCCGGCCCTTGAGGAAGGCTTCGCCGATCTCGGCTGCGGCGTCCGGTCCTTTCGCCAGCATCTCGACCGCCGCGCGCAGCGCCGGAGCGTGGTCCGCGCCGTCGGGCCAGTCTTCCGGCGTCAGCCGGGCCAGCAGGCGGTTCCAGGCGCCCGGCGTCGAGAAGGGGCGCATCGGTCGGCAGGACGCGCAGCCAGCCTTCGGGCAGGGCCTCGAAAGGACCCGCGTCCCGGCACAGCGCCGCGAGGCGGCGCAGGCGCGACTGCGACAGGCCGCGAACGACGATGTCGGCCAGCGCCGCGGCCGCCTGCCCCTCGCGGGTGGTGACGGGTCCTGACGCCATGGACGAAGTGGAGGTCGATATTGGCGTCGGCGCGCAGGGCCAGGAAATGATCGTCATAGTCGGCGGGAGACGCGGTCGCGATGGCGATCTCCGAGGGCGACACGCCCGAGGCGAGCAGGCTCCGCGCCCAGCGCATCGCCTCGATGGCCTCGTGATAGGCCGTCGCCGCGCTCACAGCGCTGATTTCCGGCGTTTCCGCCGGCGCGCGCGAGACAGTGTACGCCCGTGCCTTCCAGCCACGCGGGAACGCTCCTCGGTGCCGGCCGTCCACTGCACGGGGATATGCGCGGTGAGAGCCTGGAGCAGCGGTCTCCAGCAGGGCGAGAGTTCGGTGAGGCCGATGATCTCCATCGGGCCGAGGACGGCCGGCGCATGACCGATGCGGTCGGTTGCAGCGGCGACGATGTCGACAGGGCGCATCATGCCGGGCGGAAGCTGGTCGAGGACGGCCGCTTCCAGGCGCGCGATGGCGCCGAGACGCGGATGATCGGCGCCGCGTGCCGCGAGGTCGATACCCGCGCGCCAGATCTTGTGGAGCGTGTCGGCCGCCGCGTCGATCATGCCGGGCAGTGCCTTGATGCTCTCCAGCTCGCCCATCGGCGTCACGGGCAGGACCGCCTGGATAGCCGCGCGCAGGCTCTCGTCGTCGATGGGCCGGGCAAAGCCGCCGGCCAGCCGGACGGCCGCCTGCTCGAAGGACATGACCTGGAGGCCATGACGCCAGCCTCGGGCCGCCGCCAGCCGGCTCTCCCGCATCGCGAGGCGGCCATGAACGACCAGTGTGGATCGACTCGCGATGGTCATGGCAGCTCTCTTTCCGTGTGTTGTCTATTGCTGGGATGCTGAGCCGGCGGCGGCGACCGGCGTCCGCTGATTTCGCTTTTCGAGCCGCGCCCCTGCATGCCTTGCCCCCAATTCGTGTCCGAACACACGTTGACGAGCGCCAATAATGGGAATAATAACTACACGGACTAATGTGGCGTGTCCATATAGTTTTTATCCTCAAAGACGCGAGACGGGAAAAATATGGCAGAGGCCGCTACGGCGTTGAAATGGGGCGTGGAGCGCCGGCTCGAATTTATCGAGTTCCGGCTGTTCTGGGAAGGCTCGATCAACCGTGCCGACATCGTGGAGGCCTTCGGTGTGTCCGTTCCGCAGGCGTCAAAGGATCTGACGCTCTATCAGGAGCGGGCGCCCAGGAAACATGGAGTACGACACGCGCGGCAAGCGCTATGTCGCCGCCGAGAAGTTCGTGCTGCGCTTTCTCGACCCCGATCCTTACGTCTATCTCGCGCAACTCCGTTCTGTGGCGGAGGGACACTGTCGCCCCCATGATTCCTGGATCGCCGAACTTCCCAGTGCCGATATCGGCTCTGACCCCGAAGCGGGACATCGACATCAAGGTCTTGCGGAAGATTCTCGACGCCACGCGCGAAGGCGTTTCCGTCGAGATCTTCTATCAGTCGATGAACCAGGCGCGCCCGGAGCCGATCTGGCGCCGGATTACGCCGCACGCTTTCGGGTATGACGGTTTCCGCTGGCATGTGCGGGCCTATTGCCACCTCGAAAATAAGTTCAAGGACTTCCTGCTGCCGCGCATTCTGGAGGTCGGTGAGCAAGGGCGTGCCGGGCGCGACGGGCGAGCAGGACTGGCTTTGGAACAACTATTTTGATGTCATCATTGGGCCGCACCCCGATCTGACTGAAAGTCAGAAGAAGGTGGTCGCCAAGGATTACGGTTTCGACCATGGCGGCGGCGTCCTCTCGGTTCGCTACGCAATGCTATTTTACGTTCTGAAGCGCCTAGGCTTGCTTGGCGACGCAGCAAAGCAAAGCGCGCGCACTCAGCATATCGTTACAATGAACCGCAAGGAAACCGAGGCCGCGCCTAGAGCGGGCGGAGCTTCAACTATGAACGATACGTAAGGAAGGCGCCGACTGATGGTGGCAAGGCTTGAAGACGTAAAGAACGGCGCCATCGGTTCGCGGCATTGCGTCGCGCGCAGTCGGTGCATGTCGTCTCCGTCGACTGGATCGGCGATCAGGCGATCAACGTCGTCTTACCGCGACCATAACGGCGCCATCGCGGAGACTGTCCTCTACCGGGACGACGAGCATCGGCTTGAAGTCGAGCAGAGTGGTCGGCCCTGGTCGTTCGATGCCGATGGCGCGCTTCTGCGCCTGGTGACGGAAGCCAACCGCATCAAGCTGGCGCATTATTTCGACCCCTATCTCGCGATCCACACCAGTCTGGTCGATCCGCTGCCGCATCAGATTTCGGCGGTCTATGGCGAGATGCTCCCGCGCCAGCCGCTGCGTTTCCTGCTCGCGGACGATCCCGGCGCCGGCAAGACGATCATGGCCGGCCTGCTGATCAAGGAGCTGATCGCGCGCAGCGATCTTGAGCGTTGCCTTGTCGTCGCGCCGGGCAGTCTCGTCGAGCAATGGCAGGACGAACTCGGCCAGAAATTCAATCTCGAGTTCGACATTCTCACCCGCGACATGATCGAGACCTCGCGCTCGGGCAATCCGTTCAGTGATCGCGATCGGCTGATCGTTCGGCTCGACGTGCTGGCACGCAATGAGGAGCTTCAGGAGAAGCTCATGAGCGCCCGCGAATGGGATCTGATCATCTGCGATGAAGCGCATCGCATGTCGGCCACCTATTTCGGCGGCGAGGTCAAATACACGCGGCGCTATCAGGTCGGCCAGAAGCTCGGCCAGATTTGCCGACATCTGCTGCTCATGTCGGCGACGCCGCACAACGGCAAGGAAGAGGACTTCCAGCTCTTCATGGCGCTCCTCGATGGCGACCGCTTCGAGGGCCGTTTTCGCGACGGCATCCACTATGCCGATACCGAAGACATGATGCGGCGGCTGACTAAGGAAGAACTGCTGCGTTTCGATGGACGCCCGCTCTTTCCCGAGCGCCGGGCCCGCACAGTCAAGTATCAGCTCTCGGAGGGAGAGGCCGCGCTCTACGCCGCTGTCACCGAATATGTCCGCAACGAGATGAACCGTGTGGAGCGGTTCGCCGAAGGCGACAACAAGAAGCGCAACAATGTCGGCTTCGCCTTGCAGATCCTGCAACGGCGCCTCGCCTCGTCGCCGGCCGCGATCTACCAGTCGCTGAAACGCCGCCGCGAACGGCTCGAGAACGAGCTTGGCGAAGCGCGGCTTGCCGCAAAGGGTCGGCGGGCTGGGATCAACGAACCGGCGGTCAACCCGGACATGCTCCGCAATATAGAGGAGTACGGGCAGGAGGAAATCGACGAGCTTGAGGACCTGATTTCAACCGATGCTGATCCCGGTTTTGCTCCTGCAGGCCGGATTTTTTCTGTTCGTTTCGTGGCATCGCTTCATCGACGGCGATGAAGGTTTCTATCTGCTGGCGTCGCGCCTGGTGCTGGAATGGCAAAGCGCCCTACCTCGATTTCTTCTACACGCAAGCGCCGCTGCTGCCGTATGCCTACGCGTTGTGGTTCAAGCTGACGGGCCTGTCGTGGATTTCGGCGCGAACATTTGCCGCGCTGCAGAGCGCGCTGCTCGGCGGACTGATTTACGCGCACGTTGGCCGGGAAACCCAGAAGTGGCTGGCCGGCGTCGCGGCGGTGATTCTGTTCGGGTCGAGCAGCCTGATCTTCGCGTGGTTCCCCATCGTCAAGACTTTCCCGCTGGCGACGCCGTTTCTGTTTCTCGCGTACATGATTCTGTCGCGGCTCAACCAGTCGTCGCCGGGCTGGTGGGTAGCAATCGCCGGATGCCTCTTCGCGCTCAGCGTCGACACGCGTTCGTATGTGCTGGGCATCGCGCCGGTCTTCATCTGGTGGATCCTGCGACGCCGCCCAGGTCTCGAAAGGCGCGAGACTTGGGGCGGCCGCCTTCGGCTGACTCGCCTGCTCTGGGCCATGCTTGGCTTTGCGGTTGGAGCGGTGCCGTCGCTGATCCTGTTCTTCGCCTCGCCCAACGCGTTCCTGTTTAACAACCTGGGATATCACGCGCTGCGTTCGGAATCCGGCCTGATCGGAGACTGGCTGGATAAAATCCACGTGATGATGGCGACCTTCGGCGGCCGGTTCACCGGATTTCAATTTACCGTCCTTTCGTTGACCTGCGCCGGCTTGTTCGTCACGCGGTGCATGAAGCGTGACTCGGCGCTGCTGGCCTTCGTCGTTGCATTGGTGCTGGGATTTGTCTGCATCCTGCCGACGCCGGCATCGATGCAGTACTTCTCGATGATTGTGCCGTTTCTGATCGTGGCCGCCGTTCTCTCGGTCAGCGATTATCTGGCGGCGCTGCAATCGCCCCGTCAGCTCCGCATCGCGCACAGGATCTGCGCGGTTGCGCTGATCAGCTTTATCGCTTCGGACTTCCGGCCTTTCGCCAATACCTGTTCACCGGCCACAAGGTGCCCGGAGTTAACGGTCCGGCCGACGCACCGAACTGGACGCTGGCGCAAGTAACTGAGGTGTCGAAGGCGATCGACTCGCTCACTCGACCGGGCGAAGAGGTGGTCAGCTTCTGGCCGGGATATCTTTTCGCATCGCAGGCCAAGCCGTATCCCGGATTCGAAAATGATTTCGGACTGGTTGTCGCCCGCAAGCTCAGCGCGGCACAGCAGGATGAGTATCACCTGCTGAACGCCGGCGGCGATGCTGGAAGTTTTCGATTCTCATCGCGCGCGACTGATCGTCGTTGGCAATCAGGGGCCGTGGGTTGGCGGTCCCGACTACGATGCCGCGATGGAGGTAGTGCGCGGCAGTGGTTACAAGGCGGTGCGCATGTCAGGCCATACCGCGATCTTCGAATGCTGTGCGGAACCGTGAGACGGATCGCAGGAAAAGGGGCAAGCTGCTACGATGTGTCACATGAGGAAGGCTTCGGTTTCGGAACTGCGCTACGACTTCAAGAAAATCGAAAGGCTGCTGCGCAACGGCGAAGAAATCGAGATTACCAAGCACCGGCAGGTTATCGCTCGAATCATTCCGGCGCATAAGGCTCAAATCCCGCAACTTCCGGACTTCCTCGGACGGTAAAGGCAATCTACGGCGGTAAGGTGCTAACTGTCAGCGGTGCCGAGTTAATCGCCCAGGACCGAAAACGCTAGTGAAGCTGGCACGCCCTCCATCGTCGTATAATCTCAGTTTGCCTATGACTACTACTCAGACTGAACTACGCCTGGCTAAGCGGATGTCGCGCTTGGGAACAGAAACTGCTTTCGAAGTGCTGGTTCGTGCCCGCGCCCTGGAACGCCAGGGAAAAAACATCATTCACCTCGAGATCGGCGAGCCCGACATGGACACGCCCGCCAATGTCGTCGAGGCCGGAGTCAACGCTCTGCGCAACGGCTTCACTCATTATGGCCCGGCCGCCGGATTGCCCGAATTGCGCGAAGCCATCGCCGCCCGAGGTCTCCACTTCCCGCGGCATCAAGGTCACGCCCGATGAGGTGGTCATCGTTCCCGGCGGCAAGCCGATCATCTTCTTCACCATGCTGGCGCTGGTGGAAGAAGGCGACGAAGTCATCTATCCCAATCCCGGCTTTCCGATTTACGAATCGATGATCAACTTCCTCAGCGCCAAGGCGGTGCCGATTCCGCTGCGCGAAGAACGCGATTTCCGCCTCGATGTCGACGACTGAAGAGCCTGATCACCGATCGCACCAAGCTCATGATCCTGAACTCGCCGCAGAATCCCGACCGGCGGCATCATCACCAAGAAGGACGTTGAAGACATTGCGCGCCGCCATCGGCGATCGCGACATCATGGTGCTGAGCGACGAAATCTATAGCCGTCTGCTGTTCGAGGGCGAGCCCTACAGCATCGCCTCGGTCGACGGCTTCAAGGATCGCACCATCATTCTGACCGGCTTCTCGAAAACCTATTCTATGACCGGCTGGCGACTGGGCTATGGCGTGATGCGGCCCGACCTGGCTGCGCAGTTCGCGCGGCTGGCAGACGAATTCCACTCGTGTACCGCGACCTTCACCCAGATGGCCGGCATCGAAGCAGTGCGCGGCGATCAGAGCGAGCCGGAGAAGATGCG
>CAVRWF010000003.1:0-108677 GCA_963724845.1 uncultured Alphaproteobacteria bacterium | reverse complement strand
AGGAGCTGGATCACATATGCTGTCCAATAAAGCCAAATATGGCCTTAAGGCGTTGATGCATCTCGCCACCACAGAAGGACAATGTCTCGCCGGTGACATCGCCAGGGACAACAATATTGTAAGAAAATTCCTGCGACACGCGATTCTCGTTGAATTGCGCAACGCCGGAATTCTTAACAGCCGCAAGGGAAAAGGCGGCGGCTACCTCCTCGCTAGACCTCCTCAGAAAATAACCGTTCGACAGATAAGACGTTCTCCTGGACGGTCCTTTGGCCCCTATACCCTGCGCTCGCCAAAACGGCTTACCAGCGCTGTGCGGTTGCTCTGCCCCGACGAGGACGCCTGCGCGATCCATGACATTATGCTCGATGTCAGGAACTCTATCGCACTCATTCTAGACAGGACCAGCATCGCTTCTCTGCGTAACCGCGGCCATCCCGAGAGCCAGCTGTTACGATGACGAAGCCTACAAACTCATAGATGTTCTCTGTCTCCAATTGTAACTGGCCCTATAAGTTCGACCAAGTTGGGAAATTCGGTCGGCGAGAGCACGGCGATATTTTTGGCCTGTTCCTGCGACGCCCTTTGCCGGATGGGCTGGCTCGATCAGCCAGGGTTCGAATTCAACAAAGTCAACTTCCTGTATCGCGCCCAACGCAAGCTGCAAGCCGCGTGGCAGGCTCTCCTTCACTAATCCGAGCGTCATGGACGGCAATGGCATCGGGCTCGGCGTCTATCAGACCTCAAGAACACCGGCATGCGCCATCTCGTCCACGGCAACGCCATGGGAAAGGTCAACGCCGCTAACCTGAATTCCGACCGGTTTCGCCGCGGCCTGATAAATCTCTTCGCCCGGCAGGGTTCGCATCCCGACATCTATGCCCGGGCTGGAAATTCTGCTCGGCGAATTCGCCGCCTTTTAATGGAGGACACTCCGCCCGCCCGCGTCCTTTTGAGCGACCAATCCTACAACGTGAAAATCAGTGGCCATGTTACCGGCGGCGCCCATCGCAAATTCGTGATGGCGTCGGGCGAAATAACCAAGAAGCAGTTCCTCTCCTTGAACGATTGGCTGGATGGCCACCGCCCCCTACCACGTGTGCGATGGTGGCGTCTTGGGGACCTTCATTGATTGGCGCGGCTATCCAACCGTCTACACCGCCGCCTCGAAGCTTGATCTCAAACCCATCAATCTCGTTGGGTGTCGAGTCCAAAACCAGTGCGGGCATGGGCAGCCTCTCTAGCGCGCGAACACGAACTTTTCGCTGTTCAAACAGGGCGACGCCCCGCGCGTGAACAGTTCGAACTCGGCAAGAACGGCCGCTGGCGTTTGAACGTCCGGACCTACGCCGGGGCGTCCACGATCGGCTCTGACGCCCGTCAGGGCCTTCCAGGATCACCCCACCGTCAAACCGGCCGCTATGTTGATGGACGCGCTGCTCGATCTCACCAACAGAGGCGACATCGTGCTTGACCCATTTCTTGGGTCCGGCTCAACGCTGATCGCCGCCGAGCGCACCAGCCGCGTTTGCCATGGCGTCGAGCTCGATCCGCTTTATCGTGCACGTCATCATTCGCCGCCTGGTGGGCGAGACCGGCCAATCCGCGGTTCTCGAAGAGACCGGCGAAAGCTTCGCCGAGCTGTCCGAGAGATGCGCAGCGGGAGTTATCTGTGAACTCAACCGCGAAAATTTAACGCCCACCGAGGAGCCAGCGATGGCCTCGGGGGCATGACGTATTCTTGATCGACGGCGGGTCTCCATTGGCCCAGCAGCACGATCCAAACGCCGAACTTTAGCGGGACGACGCCTGAACTTCCATGATAGGCGGGAAGCATTGGACCCTGGAAGCTTATGCACCCACTCGATGCTGCGCTCGCTTGCCCCGTCTTGACGCCGGCATGGCGTTCTGCGCCTTGAGCCGGTCGACAACGACTTTCCGCTTGAGGTCGCGGTCATCAATCGGCTGATGGAGCATTTCGCGCGCAGTCAGGGACACGGGATGTTGCATCTCGGCGTCGGCGGAGCCGGGAGCCATCTGCCGCCAGCACTTGCCTTTTGGCGCGCATTCGCGATGCGCTTCACCCCGGCGCTCTGCGTTAGCGAAGCGGCAGCGGCCTGCGAAACGCCAACCCCCTTGGCGCCGGCGCGAGGAGCTGGCCGCTGATCCACCGACACCGCCAATGCACGGCGGAGAATATCTGCGCCCCGAGGTCCTGGAAACGCTGTTGCGGACCATGCACCAGGCGCTTTCGGTCGAACTCGCCGAGAGCGGGCTGCCGCTCCAGGAGTTTCAAAAAACGCGACAGCCGCTGGCGGCTCGTCGGACGGGTGCATTTCAACCTCGCGGAAAACCGCAAAGACCCCGACTGCCCCTTCGCCTTCATGGCGACCTACACGTCGTCTCTCGCGGAGCGCGGCGTATTGCGGCATTTGCCTTTCGGACAGGCCTTGCGCGAATAAGCCGGTACCTTTGAAATATCGAGTCAAATGAAAGCCAAAACTTTGTCGCGTTCGGCTGCCCTGTCATCCATCAAAGCCCCACTGAAGAACGGCGCCAAAGCCATGATGCTGAACAAACTCACATAAATCATGAAAACCTCCACAAAACGCATAACACGCCCCGCTAAAGCCTCCCTTCAGTTTAACGACGCAAAGCCCACGATGGTTCCCCACGGTGAAAACGGTGTCATCGCTGATAGCCAATCGCGGCGTTGGCGCGAGAACAAAAACTTCCGCCCTCTCGACCGAGCCGCGGCGCTTACCCGCAGCGCTCTCGTTCACCGCGACTCCGATGCAATAAGCAGAACTGTTTTGAGCGACACCGTTGCAGTTGTATCTTTGCAAAGCACGCTTCCATAGTGAACCTGCGTGAAGACGAGATTCCTCGGCCTTGGTCACATCCTAAATTCCGGGCTTGTGCAGCGCGGCCGGCAATGCCTTATCACCGAAATCGATTAATGATCGTTTGAGGATCTTGCCTGTCGAGTTCGATGACCAACTGAAAACGCCGATTCTTATAAAAAAACGTCAGCCGGTGTCGACCCATGTCCTCGTTCTCGCCCTTCTCACAGTGACTCGTCAGTTCTCCGCTGCGCATCAGTGATTGAACCATCGGCGGTTCAAGATCGAAATCCATATGCAATTACTGCGGCGGGAACCTGAACTGCATCATCCTCGAACGCGATCGTCGTAGCGGAAGCTTCGTCCAAAAGCGACGACCGAGTTACGGCATTTGCGGTCATACGTTGTTGCTCCACAGCAATTCGAACCTGCACTCTTTTCAACTCATGTTGCCTCGCGTTCTTACGGCCCGACCCAATGCGCAGCCAGCCAATATACTGTCGGCGAGGAACCCGCGCCGAAATTAAATATTACCGACGCAGCGAAGATGCCGATGTCTCAAGTCGCCGGTCGCTTTTTCAAATACACTGATTAGAAGATGGCCTCGAGCGTCACGGTTTATGACGCGAAAAAATGTGCGGAGATTGTGACCGTTGACAAGTAGAACAGCTTAAGCTGTCAAAGCTGCGGCGCGCCCCACGACGGGCTCTCGTAGTATGGTCAGCACAAAGGAGATCAGTGCAATCATGCTAATCAACAATCCTCTGTCCCGATCTTCATCGGCAAATCAACTCCCAGACCGGATAGTTTTTGAACGGGGACAAATTCAAGATTCGTATTGAGGCCTACCGTCTCCCTGCGGCCACCGCATGAAGCAGAACGTCCTTAGCGAACTTCTTTGCTGCTTAATGCGCGCACGTCGGCCAAACCTCGACGACGAGCCTACCGCCCAGCGTCACGATGATGGCTGGCTCATTCGGGCTCTCGGCGGCAGTCCGAGCCAAGTCCAGATTATGTACGGAGTGGGCGGGGAGCGGTGGTTGCCGGAATTGGTTACCCCTTGGCTGCCCGGCTATGAGAAATCCTCGCCGGTCCGGACCGGCGATCTGAACTCGCCACCAAATGCCAAAAGACATCCTCCGGGGGTGGATCAGATCGCCGCTCTGCGAAAAAAGCTGCCGGAAGTCTCTCGGGCGGCTCTATCTCTCTGCAGAGAACTGTTCGTACAGCGATTTCTTGGCGTCGCCCTTCTCGGGAGGCGGCAGCTTGCCTTCCGGAGTCGCCTTGTCGATAGCGATCGGCAGATATTCGGCGAGGAGGTCGCGCGCCTTGTTGATGTCGATGCCGGCGCTTTCGGCCAGTTTTTTTATCTTTTCGACGCCGATCGCCTGACCGACTTCAATGCCGCTGATCGCCTGGTTTTTGCCCGTCGAGATCCAAAAGTCGACCTGGCGCTTGAAGCCGCCATTCTGGAAATTCTTCACAACGGCGTCGAGGCCGCCCTCCTTCTCCACATATTGCTTGACAAGGCTCAGTGCTTCAGCGCCGATTACACCACCCGTGACAGAATTCAACCAATTCATTTTCAATTCTCCCATTTGCGATGCTCGTTCGTATAAAAACTCGAGCGTCGCGGGGCCGCAAGGGAAGAAATAGCACCGCTCGCCGGACTCTCAATGACACAACGCCGTTTCTAGGGGGCCCCGCGCTTTTGCTCCACCATCATCAAAGCGGCAGATCAAAGCCGTTCAGTGGTACGCTTTGCGCCTGCAATAACGAATTTCTGTGCCGACATATGGTCCCGGTCAAGTTGCGCCGGACATATCCGACCAAGCCCTTGCACTCGTCGTCATTGCCTTTGCCCGGTCTGCGGGCTCAGTCCGGCTCTGGAGCCGTAAAGCAGACGACGCAAGATCTAAGTCAGGGCGTCTCGGTGTCCGCGACCGCCCGACAACTTGGCACGACCGAAAAGCCGTGCGCACCTATATCGGCAAGGCCCTCGAGCCCCCGGCCTATAAGAAGCGCGCGCAGACGCGGAGCATCGTCGCGTCTATGAGCCTTATTTGCGAGAGCGCCTCGCGGCCTATCCGGCGTTGACCGGGCGCCGACTGTGGCGCGGGCTCAAGGAGCGGGGCTCTGCCGGCTGCCACAACCTTGTGCGGAATTGCTTACGCGAACTTCGACCGCCGCGCACCAGCCGGGTGATTGCCGGAGCCGTCTTAGGCGTAGCAAGCGTTGAACTCTTACCCTTTCACCCCAATTAACTATTTTGAGTGTCTCGAGTGCTGAGCGCATCCAATGCTTGATGATCGAAGCCGAGGTCTCACCTCGATCTATGTCCTCCTCCTTTTGGGAGTGGGAATATGCATCGGGGCCGTTGCGGGTTTAGCGGTGGAACGGCTCTCGAATAACGGAGTGACGATAGGCTTGGCTTCGGGGCTGATCGCGGTCGTTGCCACTTGGCAGGCACGCTTGCTTGCGGAACGGTTCCTTCCAGAAGGAACAGTTCCAGATATGGCGGCAGACAAGTTTCCTCGCGTCGTCCTCGTTAATATACTGGTCGTTGCCCTTATGGGGGGATTGGCGGGCCACGATGTCAGCAACGTGATAGGTGAAACTTCTGGCATGTGGGTCGGCGCTCTCGCTGGGGTGTTTGCGACTCTCGCGATGCTCGTTCTGATGGTCACGTATTTTCACCGCGAGGGCGCCCCCGACGCTTCCAGCGATACGCTCTAAGGAAATATGTGGCCGCGCGATACCGTGTGGCGCGGCAAGACGCCGGTGCTTGATCCGCGGGAAGCGCGGCAGCTCATCGACGTGATCAATGCGACAACCTCGGCCTGCACAACCGATCGGTTCACCGGCAACCTCTGCCGCAAGCCAACGCCTATGCGATGATTCAACGGCGCGCCAAAGCCGCCGGCATCGCTATGCGCGTCGGCAATCACACCTTTCGCGCCACGGGCGTCACCGCTTATTTGAAGAACGGCGGCACGCTCGAAAAGGCCGCGCAGATGGCGAACCATGCATCGACGCGCGCCACCCAGCTTTACGACCATCGCGCTGAGGAAGTCACACTCGATGCGGTTGAGCAGATACTCGTTTGAGTCCGCACGACCGAAGTCTGACCGCGTCGCCGCGGCGACAAAGGGAAGGCATGTTCGTTCCAGCAGCGCGGCTGCGGGGATCCAAACGCTGCGCCGCGCTGCTGAACCCGGGAGTTGCGGGAGCGGCGAGGAGTGTCATTTCAACTTTGCAGAGAAAGCGTCATGTCCTGGGTCGACATACGGAATCAAATCAGCAGATCGGGACGAGGGATTGATCGGCCCCCAATCGAATAAGGAAAATGGGTATTTTAGCCCGTCGGCGTAGGCTCCCTATTCGGCAGCTGCTTAATAAACGCAACAAGCTCCTCGGGTGTGATTTCAGTCGCTTCCCTGAGTAGTTTTTCGATTTCCCAATGGCCCGCGACGGCGGCCAAATGCAGCGCAGTTTTGCCGTAATGATCCTGCGCCTTGAGGTCCGCGCCCTTCTGGATTAGAGCCTGCGCGATTTGCTGGTGACCATTGTCGGCGGCCCAATGCAGTGGGGTGTTGCCGTCGTTGTCTCGCGCGTTAAGGTCAGCTCCCTTCTCGATCAGCGCCCGTGCGATATCCGTATGACCATAGTAGGAGGCCCAATGCAGCGCGGTTTTGCCGTATTGGTCCTTGGCATTGAGGTCGGCTCCTTTTTCGATCAGGGCCTGCGCGATTTCCATATCACCCATGAGGGCGACCAAATGCAGCGCGGTGTTGCCGTCGCTGTCCCGTGCATTAACTCCACGCGCAACTAGGTCGTAAATCTTTCTCAAAGAATTTGACACGGCTGTTCCTCTGAATTTTGAATCTTACAGGAGCGCGTCATCAATCTTAGATATCAACACCATGAAATTAAAAAGCCGGAAAATTGATGCAGCATAGGCACGCCACATATTTTTTAGGTT
Source organism: uncultured Alphaproteobacteria bacterium (assembly GCA_963724845.1). Taxonomy (GTDB): domain Bacteria; phylum Pseudomonadota; class Alphaproteobacteria; order Rhizobiales; family Beijerinckiaceae; genus Methylocystis. The sequence continues at coordinate 101,852 of CAVRWF010000003.1, read as the reverse complement.
TCCTGCGCTAATTAGGAAAGATGAGACGGACGGAGGGGCTCATGCTTGAACTTTGCTATATTGGCCGCTTTGACTTCCTCGCCCTGCATACGAAGCCGGAGCCGCAAATTAGCTCTTCTGCTCGTTCCAGCCACGTTGTCGACGCCGAGGAAGCTCGGGCTTTGGCAAAAGCCAGACCTGTAAAGAAGGACGCGACAGAATCATCCAAGGAAGGTGGCCGTTAAGCCGTTACGGGGGCCATGGCGTTTTTCTGCGGGCAGGTGGCGGTTTAGTGGTCTGCAGAACGAGACCGGCGACCGTAATTAGTTAGAGACATGAGCATTCCGCCAAGCGTCGCGGCGCACGACGCCAGCGGCGAACTCCGTCCGATTTTGCCGACCAGGTTCGCCCGCAGTATCTCATGGGGCCTGAAGTTTTCACCGCCCCGATCGGAACTGTCCGTACCCCCAATAATGACTACGTATTATCTGCGCTACCGGGTGATTACAATTCGAGAACATATTTGGGAGAATAGGCGCCTTTCGAGAGGTGTTTGACCGCTTCCAAAAGTTCATCTGGAAAAGTTAGCTCCAACATTGAGTGGAGAAATCGGATGGCCGAGTGTCTTGTCGCCCGAATTTGGGCGATCTTTGTTGTGCTCGCGACATGCGCGATTGCTCCACAATCAAAGGCCGAGCAACTGACCTGGAGGCAGATAGAAATCGAGGGCAAGCAGCGTCGCTTTCTTATAGATCGCCCGGCAATTGACGCCAACGACAGCTCAGTTCTGTTGGTAATTCATGGCCTCGATTCAAATCCCTCCCAGGCCAGAGTAGAAATGGGTTTCAACCAGCCCGACAACCGCGACGATTTCATTTTCGTTTTTCCAGAGAGTTCGGGGCCCGATCCGACCGAGCTTTCTTGGAACGCCGGTTTCTGCTGTCGGTCCGCGATGCAGAACGGAGTCGATGATGTTAATTTCCTAGATCGAGTCCTGGATATGCTGATGACGGAAATGCACGTCGATCGTCGGCGGATCTATGTCGTCGGCTTTTCGAACGGCGCACTCCTCGCTTATCGCTGGGGCGCGGCTCACTCGCAAAGCGTCGCAGGAATTGTGGCTGTGGCCGGAGCCATCGGCGGGAAGGCGAGCTTCCTTTCCCCCGAAGTCCGGATTGCAATTCCGAAGTTTCTCTGAGCGTCAGGCAAGGTCTGCTAGGGCGCGTAAGCGTTTCCGTCCCGCGGGCGTCCGCCCTAAAACGTCGTGCTGATGTTTTAGGTGCTGATCCTCCAGACGCCCTACCGGCTGAGCGACGATGCGGCCGAGTTTCAAATCCGCGACCACTTCTCATTAATGCGCTTTAGGGCAATGGGGTTTTTTGGAGAACGGCAACGTCATTTAGGGCTAGACCCAGTCGACCTCAATCATCCTTCTTGGAAAAACTCCAACAAGCAGGAAACGTGTCTTGGCAAAGCTTCCATTCCGAAAGTCCCGCCGAGGCATCTGTGGTCATATCGTCTTGGCAAAACGAGCGCCTGACATCTTGCGTTTTGTTGAGCGGAAGATCGCCTGCCTCGAACACGTCCTGCTGGCCGCCAAGCAAATGTCCTAATTGGGGCTGTTGCTGCCGGTGACGAGCAGACTAATAGCTCAGATGAAGGCGAGCAATTTGGGATGATTGTAGTCCCCCAACCACATTGGGCTCCACCCTGGACCCCAGTCGCGGATTTTCGTTTCGACGCGAGTCCACTACACGCCACGCACGATGCCGAGGAACTCTTCCCGCGTACGCGGGTCATCGCGAATAACGCCAAGCAAGCGGCTGGTCGTCAGCGTGGAACCCAGCGTGGCCACGCCACGCAATGTCATACAACTATGCTCTGCCTCGATCACCACGCCAACGCCCTGTGGCTCGAGTATATCCTGAATTGCCTCGGCGATCTCGGCGGTAAGCTTCTCCTGAATTTGCAGCCGACGGGCGAATCCATGCACCACGCGCGCCAGCTTAGAAATGCCTACAACACGGTTGGTCGGCAAGTAACCTACATGTGCCCGGCCAATCACAGGCAACATATGATGCTCACAAAAACTGACCACACGGATGTTCCTCAACACCACCAGTTCGTCATAACCGCCGACTTCCTCAAAGGTGCGCTCCAGATAGTCACGGGGCTCAGTGGCGTATCCCGCGAACAGTTCGCGATAAGAGCGTGCTACTCGCGCTGGCGTATCAATCAGGCCTTCGCGGTCGGGATCGTCTCCCGCCCATTCAATCAGCACTCTTACAGCTTCTTCCGCATCGGCCTGCGTCCGTTTCGCCATCGCTGCATCTCCGGAAAGTTTCGCAATAAGAAACGCTGCGCGGTTCTTCAGGCGCCTATTCGCTGGGGAACGCGCCGCACAGTCCAAATGACCCCTCGAAGCAGCAACGGAATCACTTCTTAGCGTTGGCCCGCCCTTCGCTCGGTCTTTAATCCCGCACTCCTTTTTCGGCTTCTTCGCCAGAATGTCGAGTCTCTCTCTCCTATAGAGGTTTCGGCAACTTTCCGAAGATTGTCGCCAATGACCTAACCGAGCGCAAGCGATTGTTCAGATCCGGGATGCCTAACCTCAGCCTTGGCATAAACACGAGGTCGCCTGGCCGTCGTCTCAAGATGCAAGTGTTTGTAGATGGCTTACGTCGGAGGATAGTGGATGCTGCCTGCCGATGCGGGAGGGAGGCAAAGAAAGGTGATGCAGCTAGTGCTGTGCACCCCTCTTCGAACTGCCTCTGCACAAAACAATATTCTCGCGCCCAGCGTTTGTGGAACCCCAAAATCAGATTGGTCCAAGTCCATCTCAAGGCGCCTGCTGTGGTTCGCACTTGGCTGTTTGCCCAACTCGTTATCTGCGAACCGAGTCTCCGCTCGTTGTGAACCAGTCTCAGCTCTGACGCGGCGAAAATCCCGGAGATTGGAAAACTCGGGTCAGAGACCGAGCCCCAACACCGGCCTGTAAACCGCCTCCGCTTGCTCGCTGCGGGGTACAGAGATGCCTATCCTACACGCAAGCCATTGACTTTACGCCTCTTCTGCTAAAACAGGAGAAAGTCTTTGCACGCGGGGAATTCGTGGCTGGGTTCAGAAGATTCGAACCCAGAGACGCACTTTCAGATCTGAGTTTTCAGTAGAAATTGCAGGCAACGTCCAGCCGCAGAATAGACTGGACTTCTCAGGAGCCGTACGCATTGCTGTCGGCATGGGCTGGCCGCTCAGCCGCTCATTAACAGGGCTCGCCTCGCTCTTTGCGGGGCTGTGGTCAGTGCGAACGTCGAGGACGACGACGCAGCGAACCAAAGGAGCCCAATCATGTCCAAGACAGCCAATTCCGCAACAAAGCGCGCGCCTCGAACCATTGCGAAACGCGGGAAGAGCGCAAAGCCGAATGCGCCGCGCGAGAGCAGCGCTTCGGCCGCGACGGAGTCGCGCGTCGAAGCGCAAATCGACGAACCCTCCACCAAGCAAGAGCGCATGCTGACGCTGCTGAGCCGACCGGAGGGGGCGAGCGTCGCAGAGATGATGCTGGCGACAAACTGGCAACAACATAGCGTGCGCGGCTTCTTAGCAGGAACAGTTAAAAGGAAGCTCGGCTTTTCGCTGGCCAGTTCAAAAGCGGCGGATGATATCCGGCGTTACCGCATCAAGGCGCGGCGTGGTCGCTGACATGGACAAGCTGTCGGTCGATATCGCCGCCGAGCTGGTTCGACTAGCAGCCCTGACGCTGTTCGAGTTGAAGGGCGAATGGCGACGGCTGCATCGAACGACGCCGCCAAAGCGCTTGTCGCGCGATCTGTTGATGCGAGCGATTACCTACAAAATCCAGGAGCGGCGCCTCGGCGGCCTGTCTTCATCAATCCTACGCAGGATGGAAGGCCTCAGCGCCGAGGCCGCCCCCGACAAGCGACAATCCATTCCGCCTATTTCCCTGAAAGCCGGCGCAAGGCTCGTCCGAGAATGGGGCGGCGTTACGCATAGCGTGCTGGTTCACGACGATGGTTTTGAATGGCGAGGCATGCGCTACGGGTCGCTGACAATAATAGCTCAAGAGATCACGGGCGCGCACTGGTCGGGTCCGCGATTTTTTGGCTTGAGAAAATTGCCGAGCCGGCCGCCCGCCCGCGCGGAATCCGACAATGCGAAAAGCTGATCGTCCCACACCCGGCGTTGTCGTTCCTTGCGCTATCTACACGCGCAAATCCTCCGAAGAAGGACTTGAGCAGGAGTTCAACTCCCTCGACGCGCAGCGCGAGGCTTGCGAAGCCTATGTCGTCAGCCAGCGTCACGCCGGCTGGAAGGCGCTGCCGGACATGTATGATGACGGGGGCCTTTCCGGCGGCAATATGGAGCGCCCCGCTTTGCAGCGCTTGCTTGCTGACGTCAAAGCCGGCAAGATTCGGATCATCGTCGTTTACAAGGTCGACAGGCTCACCCGCTCGCTCGCCGATTTCGCCAAGATCGTCGATGTGTTGGACGCTCATAATGCGTCATTCGTCTCGGTGACGCAGCAGTTCAACACGACGACCTCGATGGGTCGACTGACGCTCAACATGCTGCTCTCTTTCGCCCAGTTCGAACGCGAGATCGCTGGCGAGCGCATCCGCGACAAGATCGCCGCGTCAAAGGCCAAGGGCATGTGGATGGGTGGCGCCGTGCCGCTGGGCTATGACGTCAACGACCGCAAGCTGATGGTGAACGAGTCCGAGGCGGCGACTGTTCGAATGATCTTTCAGCGCTATGCCGAACTTGGCTCGGTCGCGCTGCTGAAGGTGGAGCTCGACGAAAAAGGCGTCGTGAGCAAAATCCGCACGGGCGTCGACGGCGTACGCCTCTCCGGCGGAAACTCTTTTATGCGAGGCGCGCTCTACCTGATGCTGCAGAACCGGCTTTACCGCGGCGAGGTCGCGCATCAAGACAAGATCTATCCCGGCCAACACGAGGCGATCATCGATCCCGATCTTTGGCAAATTGTGCAGGACAGGCTCGCCGCCAATCGGCGCGCGCGCTCGTTGGGAGTTGGCGCCGACGAGCCGAGCCTGCTGACAGGCCTCGTCTTCGACGACGACAACAATCGCTTGTCGCCCAGCCACGCCGTCAAGAAGGGGAAGCGCTATCGCTATTACGTTTCCGCCAGTCTGATCACCGGCCGGCGGTCGCAACATGGCGCCGGGCGACGCATTCCCGCTGGCGATATCGAGGCGCTTGTGCTTGACCGCATGCGCGCGCTGTTCGCGTGTGAACTTGCGGTAAGCGACGCCCTCGCGCCGTTTTGTCTTGCTGCGGCGGGCCAGCAGTCTGCGCTTGCTCGATTGGCGCAGCTGGCGGCCCGGTGGTCGAAGCTACCGTCGCTGGAGCTGCGGGAAATCATCCGATCGGTGGTTCGGCGGGTGGAAGTGGGCGATGATCGAATTCTACTTAGCGTCAACCGACCAGCGCTCCTGGCGATGGCGACGCTGAACGGCGCGCCGGCAAAACCGTCAAACCCGATCCCGGACGGAGAGCCTTTGACGCTCACAATCAACGCAAAGCTCCGTCGGGCGGGCAAAGGCGTGCGCTTGGTCATCGGCGCTGGTTCCGCGCACCGGCCCGACGATGGTCTCGTGTCGCTCGTCGGCCGCGCGATCGCAACGCGCAACAAGTTTCTCTCCGGCCCTGACGACAACGTCGAATCAATGGCGTCGCGGCTCAGTCTGAGGCGTGATTATCTGGCCGTTCTGCTGCGCCTTTCCTACCTCTCGCCAGAGATCGTTCGGGCGATCCTGGCCGGTCAGCACCCCGTCGAGCTGACGCCGAGGCGACTCATCGCCTTATCGAAAAATCTGCCGCACGACTGGCGAGAGCAGAGCCGAGTGCTGGGATTTCCGCCCGTCCGAAGGCTTGTGAAGCCCGCTATCTGCAATCCATCGACGCTCGACATGTGACGGGATGAAAAAAGGCCTGCGAGACACTTCGGGCGCACGGCCTCCGCCAGCGTCAGATTTTCGTCTCTGCAGGCGAGTCGCTCCAAAGAGGCGTCCCTAAGCGACCGATATGTCGGCGAGAACCGGGCGCGTCAGCAAAACATGAAATACCAGTCAAAATAACGTGTTAGCTGGCTGGGGCGGGAGGATTCGAACCAAAGCATGGATGATCTATTGCTGGCGTGTAACCTATTGAAAAAACGAATTAAAATTAGCCGTGCTGGCAAAGTGAGTCTCTGCCCGAATTTTTCAAATTCGGAAGTTGCATTTCATTGTTACAAGCCCCCATCACGCTCGACATGCGACGGGACGAAAAACGGCCTCAGAGACACAAGGGGCCTTTGGCCGCCGGATATCGCGGTTTTGCGTCTCTGGAGGATGACCACTGCGATTTAGGGCTAGCAACCGGCGGACATCTCGGAGGAATTAGCGCCCGGGTCAAAACACAAAAAATACTGTAATATCAATATGTTAACTGGCTGGGGCGGGAGGATTCGAACCTCCGTATGGCGGAATCAAAATCCGCTGCCTTACCACTTGGCGACGCCCCATCGGTCCTCCGCCGTTGGCGAAGCACGGGCTACCCATAATGCCCGGAGCTTTGCTCCGCAACTCTCTTGTCGCCCTGTCGCGAAACCCGGGCTCGCCGCGGAAAGGTCAGCTCCAGGCGTGCAGAGGCGTGTAGCGCGAAAATTTCTTGGCGTGGTGGCGATCCATGCGCGTCAGCACGTCGCGCAGAAAGGCGACGCCCTCGGTAAGGTAGGGCCCCTTGTTTAGCATCACGCAGTCCGCCCGTTGCGCCATTGCGGCGTCGGTCGTCTCGGCTCTGCTGGCCACGCCTTCATGGACAAAATTGTCCAGAACCTGCGTCGCCCAGACCACTGGAATATGAGCCGCCTCGCACAGCCAGAGGATCTCCTCCTGTATTTCGGACAGGCGCGCAAAGCCCAGCTCCACCGCGAGGTCGCCGCGCGCGATCATCACGGCTGTGGGATTGCCGGCCGCCGATTTCAGGATCAACTGCGGTAGATTGCGCACGGCGAGCGGCGTCTCGATTTTCAGCACGATCGGCTGTGGCGACCGGTCTCCGCGTCTGGCCGCCAGATGGTCCTGCAGCAACTCGACGTCCGAGGGCTCCTGAACAAAGGAAAAGCCCACAAGATCGGCGTGGAGCGCCACGAAGTCGAGGTCTGCGAAATCCTTCTCCGTAAGCGGCGACAATTTGAGTTCGGTGGTGGGGAAATTAAGTCCCTTTTCGATTTTCAGGCGCTCGCCCTTGGCCCGCGCGCTAAAAACCTCCAGTTCGGCCTGCCCTTTCGTCCTGGCGACGACGCGGGCGCCGATCCTGCCGTCATTGATCCATACTTCCGCGCCGATTTCGAGTTGCTCGATGATCTGCGGAAAATTCGGCGCGATAGCGATTGGCCCTTTGGCGGATGCGTCGATTTTTGTGGCCAGCACGAAATGATCGCCGCGATGGGCTCGGAATTTTTCCGGCGCGCGCAGCGAAGCGATCCGGCATTTTGGGCCGGCGATGTCCATGAGTATGCGGCAAGAGCGCCCGAGCTTTTGTTCGGCCGCGCGGATGTTCGCGATCATGCGCGCCCAGTCGCTGGCCTCGTCGTGAGCGCAGTTGATGCGCGCGCAGTCCATACCGGCCGCAACCAGGCTTTCGATCAACGCCGCGTTGGTCGCGGCTTCGGAGGGAAGCGTCGCCATCACCCGGGCGTGGGGAGCGCCCTCGCGCGCTTGCCCGAAAATGACGTCGCAGGCGGCGTGCAACGCCTTTTCGCCGGCCAGCATCAATTCTGGCGATGGGTACGGAAGCTCGGCGTCGCCGCTCAACCGCCCCAGCGTGGCGATGAGAGCGTCGATGGCCGCGAGAGTCTTGGCCTCGCTTCGCCCAAGGGACGACAGACCATAGGACGCGAGCCGGCTTTGTAAACCGCTCAGATCGTGGCGACGCAGCGCAAGATAGTCGGCCAGATTGCGCATGTCAGTGAGGCGCAATTCCTGCTCGGGCCGCCCACCCCAATTTGTCAGCAAAGCGTTGCTGTCGCGCTCCACGTCATTGCGAAGCTGTGTCATTTGCAACAGCAGTTCGCGCAGTTCGGAGAGCGTGTCGTCCATAGCGATTCCACCATGCATGTCGAACCATCCGCGTTGTCGTCGTCCGACGAAAAAATCGCCGTTCTTCAAACGCGATGTTCCGCAGCAATGTGACAGCTGTGTTACACTAACGCCGACCTGACGATCCGCCGCGAGAAACCGTCAAAAAAGCTTCTCAAACGGCAATTGAACCGGCGCTCGCCGCCGCCGAACGCAGCGCCGCCATATTTTCCGCGTAGCTCGCGCTGCTGTCTCCACGAAACACGGCGGAACCGGCGACGAAAGTGTCGGCGCCAGCCTCCACTATGGCGGCAATGGTTTCCGCCGAGACGCCGCCATCGACTTCGAGTCGAATGGGACGGCGTCCTATCATTTCGCGGATTCGCCGAACTTTCATAAGCTGCGCAGGAATGAAGCTCTGTCCGCCAAAGCCCGGATTGACGCTCATAACCAAAATCAGATCGAGTTCGTCCAGCACATATTCGAGCAGGTTTTCGGGGGTTCCTGGATTAAGCGAGACGCCCGCTTTCTTGCCCAGCGCGCGGATGGATTGCAGCGAGCGATGCAGATGCGGCCCCGCCTCCGCATGAACGGTGATTATGTCGGCGCCGGCCTCGGCGAAAGCCGCTATGTAAGGATCGACCGGCTCGATCATCAGATGAACGTCGAACGGTCGGTCGGTGTGCGGACGCAGCGCCTTCACAACGCCTGGCCCAAAGGTGATGTTCGGCACGAAGTGGCCGTCCATCACATCGAGATGGATCCAGTCGGCGCCCGCGTCGACGACATCGCGAACCTCCTGGCCGAGTTTCGCAAAATCCGCCGACAGGATCGACGGCGCGATGATGATGTCATTGGTCAAGGCGCAAGGGCTCCGTTGTGGCGGGCCTCTCCCCGCCATCGCGGAGAGAGACGTCAAGTCGTCTCACGCGCCTGCGATGTGCGGATCGAGCTTGCCGGAAGCGTAACGCTTGGCCATCTCCGCAAGCGGAATCGCCTTGATCTTGGACGCCTGCCCTGCCGCGTTGAACTCCTGATAGCGCTGCACGCAGACCTTGCGCATCGCCTCCTGCGCTGGCTTCAGATATTTGCGCGGATCGAATTCGCCCTTGTTCTTGCCAAGCGTCGCACGGATCGCGGCGGTCATGGCGATGCGGCAATCGGTGTCGATATTGATCTTGCGCACGCCGAATTTGATGCCGCGCTGAATCTCCTCAACCGGCACGCCCCAGGTTTGCGGCATCTCGCCGCCCGCGGCGTTGAAGGCGTCCTGTAACTCCTGCGGCACCGATGACGAGCCATGCATGACAAGATGTGTGTCGGGTAGGCGTCGGTGAATTTCCTCGACGACATTCATGGCCAGAATGGCGCCGTCCGGCTTGCGCGTGAATTTATACGCGCCATGCGATGTGCCCATCGCGATAGCCAGCGCGTCCACCTTCGTCCTTGCGACGAAATCGGCGGCTTGCGCGGGATCGGTCAACAACTGGTCGTGGCTGAGTTTGCCTTCGGCGCCGTGGCCGTCTTCCTTCTCGCCTTCGCCCAACTCCAGCGATCCGAGCACGCCAAGTTCGCCTTCGACGGAAGCGCCAACCCAATGCGCCAGATCGACGACGCTCTTGGTGACGCCGACGTTGTACGCGTAATTCGCCGGCGTCTTGCCGTCCGCTTCGAGCGAACCGTCCATCATCACGGAGGAGAAGCCGAAGCGGATGGCGCTGGCGCAGGTCGCTTCGCTGTTGCCGTGATCCTGATGCATCACGATCGGAATGTCGGGATACATGATCACCAGCGCTTCGATCATCTTGGCGAGCATGGTGTCGTTGGCGTAGGAACGCGCGCCACGGCTGGCTTGAATGATGACGGGGGCGTCGACGGAGGAGGCCGCCTCCAGCACCGCGAGACCCTGCTCCATATTGTTGATGTTGAACGCGGGAACGCCGTAGTCATGTTCGGCGGCGTGATCGAGCAATTGTCGCAGGGTGACGAGCGCCATGGATTTGGTCTCACGATAAAGGTGGGGGCGGGCCGAGGCTCGGAGCCTGAATGGGCTGTTTACACCTTACGGGAAGGAAGGGCCAGCGCCTCGAAACGCGGGTTGGTGGAGCGGGTCGGGACCAACGCGAAAGCTCGGGAGTGCCCCGCGATGCGAGATGCTTCCGCGCCCTTCGCCTTGGACGACGCGGCTTCTCTTGGGGCATACTTTTGTGCACAACGAGACCATGTTTAATCAATAGATTAATCTTGCGTCGCATTTTTTGATATTTAGCTCAATCGACAAAACGAGTTGCCCGCACATTACAGTACGCGGTAGCGCGAAGGTAGAATACCTAGTCAACCCAAACACCAAGAGCCGATCATGTCCACGTATCGCAGGCCTTTTGTCGGCAGGTTCGTAGTCGTTCAAATGAGCATCATACAGGCCATGTCGCTTTTGTCGGGGGCTGGTTTAGCGGGGCAGATGCGTAACAATCCTGCGCCAGGAATTGGATTCGATGGTTCGGGTAATTTATGCTACTCGCGCAATCTTCTCGGTCTCGAGCTTTCTAATAAACTCTTCAGTGAATGGCGCGAAATGGTCTCACGCAAAATTCCACAGGAGCGGTTGACGGATAAAGCGAAAGTTCATTGAGCTATGCGCAGCGCCCCTCATTCGCTGCGCAACTCGTTCCGTCATATCACATTTGGATGTGCTTTTATACACCTGATCTGCAATTGCACGACTACAATTACGAGAGACCCACTCACGCCAACTCTCTATCAAGGAAAGCCGAATGCATATCCTTGAGCGCTCGCCGCTAGTTCCATGCGCCTGGCCCAAATTCCGCATCGAAGCGACGCTTGCTTCAACCCTTGCATTCCATATCTCTCCGCGCGTTTTAGAAAAAATTCCTGGCAATTTGGAGTATTAGCCTTCAGCGACTTGGAAGCCAGGAGCAGTCCGCAGGCGAAATCGTACCGCATCTCATGAGAATCAAGCGGACCGCTGTCGCGTAAGTCGCCAAGCCACATCGAACCCCAGCCCGCGGTCCGTCGAGCAAGTCGCTGGCTCGCCGCGTTCAATGCGCCTCACCTTCGGGCGGCAGCCCCACATGCTTCTCCAATCGGCGTAGGCGCTCCTCGAATTCGGTCAGCAGCGCGCCATGCCCGATCTGCGACGAGTGATACTCGATTACCGCGCGGCGAAGGCCGACGATCTGCTCGCCGAGGCGCTTCTCCATCGTCATCAAATCCGATGCGACATCGGCGCGCAGCGACTTAATCTCCGAGTGGACATCCGCCAAGCCGTTCGTCAACTCGGCTTTTGTCGCCATCGTCGCGCGTATGTCCTTGACCTCGCCGCGCATATCCGCCATCTCGCCGCGCATCTCGCGCAGGAGAGCAAGCACCAGGTTTTCAGGTTCGCCGCTCAATGCCGGTTCCTTCCGCCTTGGCTACGCCGACGATATCACGTCCAGCGCCGCTTGCGACACCGTTTGCGGCGTGATCCCGAAATGCTCGTAAAGCGCCTCGGCGGGCGCGCTGGCGCCAAAGCCGGTCATGCCGACAAAGGCGCCGTTATCGCCGAGCCAGCGATCCCAGCCAAAGCGCACGGCGGCTTCGACCCCGACGCGCGGCGCGGTCCCCAGCACCTGCGCACGATAGGCGGCGGGCTGCGCCGCAAACAGCTCAAAGCTTGGGATCGAGACAACAGCCGCGCGCTTGCCAAGAAGTTGCAGCAGCTTGGCGGCCTCCAGCGCGATCGACACTTCCGATCCCGTCGCAAGCAGGGTGACGTCTCTCCCGCCTTCTGGCTCCTGCAGGACGTAGGCGCCGCGAGCGCAAAGGTTTTCGGCGATCGGACGCTCCAGAGTCGGCAGGTTTTGGCGCGACAGGCTCAGCACCGAAGGCGTGCCGTTTTCAGCGAGCGCAAGCTCCCAGCATTCCGCGGTTTCAATCGCGTCAGCGGGGCGGAACACATTGAGATTGGGCATGGCCCGCAAACTGGCGAGATGCTCCACCGGCTGATGCGTCGGGCCGTCCTCCCCAAGTCCGATGGAGTCATGCGTGAGCACGTAGATCGTCCGCAATCCCATCAGGGCGGCAAGACGAATGGCGGCGCGCGCATAGTCCGAGAACACCAGAAAAGTGCCGCCATAGGGCGTGAAACCACCATGCAGCGCAATCCCGTTCATGGCGGCAGCCATGCCGAACTCGCGCACGCCGTAATGGATGTAGCGACCGGAAAAATCTCCCGGCGTCACCGAGCCAAGGCCTTTGGTGATCGTGTAGTTCGAATGCGTCAGATCGGCCGAGCCGCCGATGGTCGCTCCGGTCGCGCCATTGATGACGCCCAGCGCCATTTCCGAGGATTTGCGCGTCGCGACCTTGGGCTTGTCTCGCGCCAGCTCCTCGCGGAACTTCTTTAGCGGCGCCGCGACTTCCCGGCCCACGTCGCCCTGCAGGAAGCTTTCAAACTCCGCGCGCCTGTTTGAAGAGGCAAGCCGCTGCTTCCAGGCGGCGTGCGCCGGCGCGCCGCGTTGACCCGCCCTGCGCCAGCCGTCCAGAATAGTCGCGGGGATCTCGAAGGGGTGATGCCCCCAGTCGAGCGTCTCGCGCGATGCAGCCACTTCCGCGGCGCCCAGCGGCGAGCCGTGAGCGCTTTCCGTGCCCTGCTTGGCGGGAGCGCCAAAGCCGATGATGGTGCGGCATGCGATCATGGAAGGGCGGGGGTCGGCCTTGGCCTGCGCAATCGCCTCTGCGATTTGCCTCAGATCATGGCCGTCGATCTTTTGAACATGCCACCCCGACGCGGCGAACCGCGCCGCCTGATCGGTCGAAGTCGTGAGATTCGTCGGCCCGTCGATGGAGATCAGATTGTCGTCCCAAAACACGATCAGCTTGCCGAGCTGCAAATGCCCGGCAAGATCGATTGCCTCGTGACTGACGCCCTCCATCAAGCATCCGTCGCCGGCGATCACATAAGTGAAATGGTCGACAAGATCTGCGCCAAAACGAGCCGACTGCAATTTTTCGGCGATAGCCATTCCGACCGAGGTCGCAAGCCCCTGCCCCAAAGGTCCCGTGGTCGTCTCGACCCCCGGCGCGTGACCATATTCCGGATGGCCCGCCGTCTTGGAGCCGAGCTGGCGGAAGTGCTTGAGATCCTCGATGTCGAGCCCCGGGTAGCCGACGAGGTAGCCCAGCGCATAAAGCAGCATGGAGCCGTGCCCGGCGGAAAGCACAAAACGGTCGCGGTCTGGCCAGTGGGGATCGGCGGCGTCGAAATTCAGGAAAGTCCGGAACAGCACGCTTGCGACATCGGCCATGCCCATCGGCATGCCGGGATGGCCGGACTTCGCCTTCTCGACCGCGTCCATCGCCAGCGCGCGGATAGCGTTGGCGTCGTCCCGGCTGATTTCCACTGACAGATTGGACATCAACACTCCTTTAACCGACGCTCTTTCGGCGCCTCACGAGATCCAGAATCCTCGGCGTCAGAATGAGCTGCATGGCGAGGTCAAGCTTATTGCCGGGAATGACGATGGAGTTGGCGCGCGACATCCAGCTGCCGGCGATCATCGTCACGAGGTAGGGAAAATCCACGCCCTTGGGATCGCGGAAGCGGATCACCACAATGGATTCATCGGGCGTCGGAATTGAACGGGCGACGAAGGGATTGGAGGTGTCGACCGTCGGCGCCCGCTGGAAGTTGATGTCCGTCTCAGAGAATTGCGGACAGATATAATAGACGTAATCATGCATGCGACGCAGGATGGTCTCGGTGACAGCCTCGGTGGTATAGCCCCGCGACTGGCGGTCGCGTAGCAGCTTTTGCGTCCACTCGAGATTGATGACCGGGACGACGCCGATCTTGAGATCCGCGTAGCGCGCGACATTGAAGTCGTCGGTCACGACGGCGCCATGCAGCCCCTCGTAGAACAGCAGGTCCGTGTTGGGCGGCAATTCTTCCCAGGGGGTAAAGGCGCCGGGGGGCGCGCGATAGACCGCCGCCTCGTTCTCGTCATGGACATAATGGCGGTAGCGGCCCGTTCCGGTTTCCCCATATTCGCGAAACATGCCTTCAAGATCGGAAAGCAGATTGGCTTCGGGCCCGAAATGGCTGAAATGATGGTTGCCCTGGGCGTGCGCGTCTTGCATCACCTGTTTCATTTCGTCCCGGTCGTAACGGTGAAAGGAGTCGCCCTCGACATAGGCGACCTCTATGCGCTCGCGACGGAAAATCTGCTCGAATGTCTGCTTGACCGAACTCGTGCCCGCTCCCGAAGAGCCCGTGATCGAAATTATGGGGTGCTTGGCTGACATGGCGCGCTGATCGCAAAGCTGGAGACGGTTGTCGCGAATGACCTGGTTGCGCCGGTTGCGGCGCGGATTTCTGTCGAGGCTCGCACGACTCCATCGAGCCGGTGCGCCGGACCCTACATCGCACTCCCGCGCGAATAAAGGAAGTCAGGCCGAAGCCTTGGCCCGAAGCTTAAGTCTTGCGCCGTTGGCGCGGTGTTCTTGCATGCTCACGCCCCGGCGCGCAAGCATGAACACCGCATCAGTCTAGCTTCGGTCAAGCCGTTCCCGCACGGCCGCCGCTTACCCAAAACTGTTGTTCTTGGGAAATCCGCGCGGCGGCAGGCGGCCGGCTTCGGCGCGATGGCCGAGCCATTCCTTCAGATCCGCCTTCGAGACATTGAAGACCCGCCCCGAGGAATCCGTCCAGCCAAGCCCTTCCGCAAGCGCAAAAACCTGGGCGTCGGCGACGCCGCCGTCCTTGTAGCGCTGCATCCGCACGCCCTTGCCGCGCGCCATTCGCGGCGCCTCCTCCAGCGGAAACACCAGCAATTTGCGGTTTTCGCCGATAATCGCCACATGGTCGCCCTCTGCGGCCGCCACGACTTTCAGCCGCGCCGGCGCATCGAGATTGAGCGCCGCCCTGCCCTTGCGCGTCGTGGCGATGAGATCGTCCTCGCCCGCGACAAAACCGCGCCCGTCGTCGCCCACAAGCAGCAGCGAGGCTCCGGGCGTATGGAGCATCACCCGGACGATGCTGGCGTCCTCGTCTATGTCCGCCAGCAGCCGGATCGGCTCGCCATGGCCCCGTCCGCCCGGCAATTTGGCGGCGTCGAGGGTAAAAACCTTGCCGTTGGAGGCGAAAACCAGAATTTTCGATGTCGTCTGCGCGAAAAAAGCCGCCTGCAGCGCGTCGTCGCCCTTGTAGGGCAGCCCCGAAACATCGGCGACATGCCCTTTAAGCGAGCGAATCCATCCCTTTTGCGAAACGACGACGGTGATCGGCTCGCGCTCGATCATGGCTTCGGTGAGGTCGATGTCCGCTGTCGCAGGCGCATCCTCGAAAGTGGTGCGCCGCGCCCCGAGCCTGGTTTGCAGCCCAAAGGTCTTTTTCAGCTCGCGTATCTGCGCAGTGATCGCGCGCCACTGTTTCGATTCGTCGGCAAGCAGCCCTTCGACTTCGCCGCGCTCTTTGGTGAGCTCCGTATGCTCCTTGCGCAGCTCCATCTCCTCCAGCTTGCGCAGGGCCCGCAAACGCGTGTCGAGGATATATTCGGTCTGCATGTCGGTAAGCTTGAAAGCGGCTTTCAACGCGCCCTTGGCGTCGTCCTCTTCACGGATGATTCGGATCACTTCGTCGAGATTGAGGAAGACAATGATCATGCCTTCCAGTTGCTCGAGCCGTCGCAAAATGGCTGCGAGCCGATGGCGCGACCTCCGCAGCAAAACGTCGCGGCGATGATCGAGCCATTGACGCAGCGCCTCGTCCAGCGAAACGACGCGCGGACTCACGCCGTCGACAAGCACATTCATATTGACGGAAAAGCGCGTTTCCAGTTCGGACAGCTTGAACACCGTCTCCATCATCAGCGCCGGATCGACGTTCTTTGCGCGCGGTTCCAGAATGACTCGAATGTCTTCGGCGGATTCGTCGCGCACGTCGGCGACCAAGGGCAGCTTCCTCTCCATCACGAGTTCGGCCAGCCGCTCGATCAGTCTTGATTTCTGCACCCCATAGGGAATTTCGGTGACAACGACCACCCAGCCGCCGCGAGGCAGTTCTTCCTTGCTCCAGCGCGCGCGCAACCGGAATGAGCCGCGACCCGTGCGGTAGGTTTCGGCAATGTCTTCACGCTTGTCGACGACGATGCCGCCGGTCGGAAAATCGGGGCCCTGCACGAATGTCAGCAGCTGCTCCGCCGTGGCGTTGCGATGTGCGATGAGATAAAGCGCGGCGTCGCAAAGCTCCGCCACATTATGCGGCGGGACGGAGGTCGCCATGCCGACCGCTATGCCTTGCGAGCCATTGGCGAGCAGATTGGGCAGCGCCGAAGGAATGACGACCGGTTCTTTTTCCTCGCCGGAATAATTCGGCTTGAAGTCGATCGCGTCGTCGTCGATTCCTTCCAGCAGCAGCCGCGCGACCGTCGTCATGCGCGCTTCGGTGTAGCGGTAGGCTGCGGCTGAATCGCCGTCGACATTGCCGAAATTGCCCTGGCCGTCGACAAGCGGATATCGCGACGAGAAATCCTGAGCGAGACGCACCAACGCGTCGTAGATCGCCTGGTCGCCATGCGGATGGAAGGAGCCCATCACGTCGCCGACAATTTTTGCGCATTTCTTGAAAGGCGCTGCGGGATCCAGCCTCAAGACGTGCATGCCATAGAGTATCCGGCGATGCACAGGTTTCAATCCGTCGCGCGCATCGGGAAGGGCGCGATCGGTGATGGTCGAAAGCGCATAACGCAGATAACGTTCCTCGAGCGCCTTGCGCAGCTCCACGGGCGCGGCGGCCTTGTCCTCGCCGGAGCCGCCGTCGGCGGAATGAGAGCCTTTTTGCGCCATCGTAACCCGTCTCCTTCGTGCGGTTTTTAAGCCGCTCGAGTGTCGCTGCGCAGTTTCAAGCGCGCGAAATCGCTAGATTTTCGCCTCTTCCAAATTCAGGCGGAAACCCGTGTTCCGCTTGCGCGGAACAAGCTCTGGCGATTCGCTGGACCGCCGTGTTCCCCGTTTGTATGAACATTGCGCCGCGCCGCGCAAGTTGGACGCCGGCGCCGGAGGCGTTGGTTAAATTAGTCCTGTATTGTCGTTTTCGATTTTTTAGAGAATCAGCTGATAATTTTTGCTTGTGAAGACAGCTTTCCGTCAACTACAACCGCATCAGCGCTGCTTCGACGCGGCGCCCTGACCCCTTTGCTCCCTCTGCGCTATCCGCTAATTAAGAGTCACCGATCATGAAAGATGGGTTTTTCGTGCTGACAATGATGATTGCGCTGGCCGGGAGTGGCAGTTTCGCAATCGCGCTCGACGCCTCTCTGGCTTCTGCACAGTCAGGCCATACCCTGGCGTCAGCCTCCAACCCGCAGACGTCCGAGACGCCACGTAATGTCGCCGCCACCGACTTTTGCCGGCAGGTGGATGTCGCGGTTGACGAGGGGTATGGCGTCAGCAGCCACGAGACCCGCTACGAATGCGCGACGCCTAATCCCTGAAGAACGCTTGTTTCCGGCCGCGCGGGCGGATTTGCTTGGACTAGCGGCCGTCCCGGGTGGAGAGTGATAGATCCACCACAAACCTTTTAAGCCCGACCAGCGATGGCCGGGCTTTTTGTCGCGGTGGCGCCGCCATCCCATGCGGGCGGACGTGGATATTGATTTGAGCGCAACGAACTCAAATCTCGGTGTCAAGTTAACTACTTTTTATTACGCAATAAAACCGACCAGGCTTGGCGGTCGCTGGACATTTACGTTAACAAATCAGCTTAACGCTCAAATAAATCATAAATGCTGCTCGCCATTATATTAAGATAAACAGCTTTATAGATTGGATTATTTCCAATTTTCGATAAATAAGTGTTTAAAATCCTACTCTTCATTATGAAAGCAAATCCAGTGTTGGAACTTAACGAAGCTTTGGCTGCACTTCTGAAAGCCGTTGCTGCGTTCCTGACGGCTTTCGATGGCGCCGTTGTGGAACGTCTGCCCTCCGACGTCGCGGAAGCGGTGCTGCAATTGATCGCAACAGGCTCGGAAGAAAATCCCATCCTGTCGAAGCTGAACGCTCAGGCGCGTGCGGCGCGCGACGCCTGCACGCAGTGGGAGCGAAGCGACCGGCCCGTCAACGACGTATTGAGGGAGGCCGTGGAAGCCGCGACGAATGCGGTTTTGGCGCAGTATCGCGGCGGCTCGAATGTGGTGGACTTTGTGAAACATTAAACAGCGCAAAACCGCCGCAGAACCGGCTCAATCATTGTCGCCAAGATTTGTGATGGAAAATGGTGGGCGCGACAGGGATTGAACCTGTGACCCCCTCGATGTCAACGAGGTGCTCTCCCGCTGAGCTACGCGCCCCAGCGCCGTTGGCGGCGGCCGGTGTGAAGGCGCGTATAATGGCTCACGCGTCCCGGCGCAAGCCTTTTTCGGCCGGCGATTACGCGTCGCGGAAACAATTCCGCCGGGGTCCAGCCCGGCAAAGTTCGTTAAGAAACTGTTTAAATTGGGTCAGGATTGCACAAAAAAACAATGGTCAAGGACTTCATCTTCGGCTTGCGAGATGCAACAAATGTGTCACACTGGACTTCGCCGGTTCTACAGATCCGGCGTCAACAGGGAGGTTCCTGATGTCCTTACAAGGTCATATCGTCGAACTTCAACGCCGCCACGAGGCGCTCGAGAAGGAAATCGAGAAGGAACAGCATCATCCACGCCTGGATGAGAAAAAGGTGCTGGAGCTTAAACGCAAGAAGCTGCAGATTAAGGACGAAATCTCCAAATTGTGCCAAAGCGAGACGCTGCATTAGCATTCGCCCTGTTTGGCGCTTTATTTCACCCGCGGGGGAAAGCCCCCGGCATCCAAACTTCCAGAGTCGCCCGAGGCGGGGAGCAATCTCCGCCTTTTGGCGTTTGCGGGCCGACGAAACAGCCCCTTGCCCCGCATATCTGGCGCGCGACATGCATGTGATCGCGAATCCTCCTTTCAGGCCGCTTCATGCCCGTGTCCCCGCGCTACCATGCCGAAACCTTACATGCGACGCTCGGCGAAGCTTTTTTCGACGAGGTGGCGCCGGCGCTTTTTCCGCAGCACATCCTCCGCTTTCGCGACCAGCGATGGGCGGCGCGGGTTGGGCTCGACACCCTGACGGACGCAGAGTGGATCGCGCATTTCGGACGCTTCGAACCCCTGCCCGGCGCTTTCCCCAAGCCGCTGGCGCTGCGTTATCATGGACATCAATTTCGCACCTACAACCCCGACCTCGGCGACGGGCGGGGATTTCTGTTTGCGCAATTGCGCGACGCCGAGGACGGCCGGCTGCTCGATCTCGGCACCAAGGGCAGCGGGCAAACGCCCTGGTCGCGGCGCGGAGACGGGCGGCTGACGCTCAAGGGCGGCGTGCGCGAAATTCTCGCGACGCAAATGCTTGAGGCGATGGGAGTCGACACCTCGAAAAGCTTCAGCCTGATCGAAACCGGCGAGCAACTCATGCGCGGCGACGAGCCCTCGCCCACCCGCTCCAGCGTGCTGCTGCGGCTGTCGCATTCTCACATCCGCATCGGCACCTTCCAACGCCTGGCCTATCTTCAGGACTCCGCTGCGATAGAGCGTCTGCTGCACTACTCCATCGCCAATTATTTCCCCGACCTCGCAACCGAGCCCCCGGAACGGCGCGCGGCGGCCTTCCTGGAGGCGGTGACGGCGCGCGTCGCGCATCTCGCCGGCGGCTATATGGCGGCGGGCTTCGTGCATGGCGTGCTCAACTCCGACAATATCAACGTGACCGGCGAGAGCTTTGACTATGGCCCCTGGCGCTTCGCGCCGGTTTGGGACGGCGGATTTACCGCCGCTTATTTCGACCAGAGCGGGCTCTATTCCTTTGGCCGGCAGCCCGGCGCGATCGGCTGGAATCTGGCGCGGTTGGCGGAATGCCTGCTGCCGATGACGGGACTGACGCCCGCGCAAAAGGCGATAGACGCCTATCCAGATCTCGCTCGCGCGGCCTTCAGGGCGGCGCTGGTGGGCCGGCTGGGTCTCGTCTCGCAGGGGGCGGACCGCGATGCGCAATTAGCGACGGCGTTCACCAATTTTGCCGTCGCCTCGCGCGCGCCGCTGGAGCAGGCGATTTTCGACTGGCGCGGCGGTCTCGCCAATGAGGCGCGCGCCATGCGCAGTCCAGCCGCGTCCCATTATGAAACGCCGCATTTCGCTCCCTTGCGGGAAGCGCTGCGCGGCTATGGTCAAAATCCGCAGGCCCGGCTGGATCACCCCTATTTTGCTTTGGCGGAGCCCTGCACCATGCTCATCGAGGAGGTGGAGGCGATCTGGAGCGCCATCGCCGAGGGCGACGACTGGAGCCCGTTTTGCGCCAAGCTTGAGCGCATCGCGCAAATGCGCGAGGCCTACGAGGTTGCGTGAGCGGGCGCCGCGTATTTTCTCTTGCTGGCCGGCTAATCCGAAAGCCATAATATATGTCTGCGATTCTTTTTGTATGAACGCACAGTCGCCGGGAGCGGGCGACAGGGCGGGCGGCGGTTTATGAACGACAATCGTGACGAAGCCGAAATGGCCGCAATTCGCGCCGAAGTTGAGCGAATCCGGCTGGAACATCATGACCTCGAGGCGGCGATCGACGCTTTGCTCATGGTTGGAGCCGTGGACCAGCTTCAAATCCAACGGTTGAAGAAGCGCAAGCTGCTGCTGCGCGACCGACTCCAGCATCTGGAAGACGAGATTACGCCGGATATCATCGCCTGAGCGCGAAAACCTGGGCTTAACTGCATCCAACGGGAAAATGAGGCGCCAATCGCTGGCATGGTGATTGAAACGATAGCGACGAAGGGCTCGCACTGTTTCGTTTTGGAACGGAACCGAGCCGGCCCAAGTCACTATCGGAGTTTCCTCCATGCCGCGTCTTACAGTTTCCCTCAACAATTCTTTCTCCACCCCGCGAGCGACGCCGAGAACCGGTCCGAGCGGCCGCGCCATCCGCGATGTCGACGCAATGTTCGGGAGAGTGGAGACGCGGAGAACCCCGATTCTGCTCGACGCGCGCTTCCTGAAATGGATGGGTGGACTGGCCGTGGTCGCGGGCGTCGCCCTGGCCTTTGCGCTTTGGCGGCTGTTTCATTTTACGCACTGACCACCCCGCGCTTTGACAAACCGGCCGTGACCCAAGTGTGAAGCGAGCGGGCGGAGACCTCCCGGCGACGTGGACACGGCGGCGCGGCTTGCGCGGGGGGGCCGCTTCGGCTATGCCGCATGGCTTCCCTGTTCAGCCGCTGGAAGCGCCGTGACGAAATCCGCTACCCCTGTCGCCATTATCATGGGCTCGCAGTCCGATTGGGCGACCATGCGCCACGCCGCTGAAACGCTCGACGCGCTTGACGTCGGCTATCAAGCTCGGATCGTTTCGGCCCACCGCACCCCTGACCGGCTGGTCGCCTTCGCCAAGAATGCGGAAACCGAAGGCTTTGAAGTCGTCATCGCCGGCGCCGGCGGAGCCGCGCATCTTCCTGGCATGACTGCCGCCATGACCGTTTTGCCGGTGCTTGGAGTTCCAGTCGAATCCGCCGCCCTTTCAGGCATGGACTCCCTGCTCTCCATTGTGCAGATGCCGGGCGGCGTCCCGGTGGGAACGCTGGCGATCGGCAAGCCCGGCGCGATCAACGCCGCGTTGCTGGCCGCCGCTATTCTGGCGCGTAGCGACTCCGCTCTTTCCGAGCGGCTTGCGCAATATCGCTCCCGCCAGACCGACAGCGTTGCGCAAGCGCCGAGCAACGAGGCATAGCGTCATGCTGGAGCCGGGCGCCACCATCGGGATTCTGGGCGGGGGCCAACTCGCGCGCATGCTGGCGATGGCCGGGGCGCGACTTGGCCTCAAGAGCCACATATTTTCGCCCGCAGCAGACGAACCCGCCTTCGATGTCTGCGCGGCGCGCACCGTCGCGCAATATGACGACGAGGCGGCGCTTGCTGCATTTGCGCAGTCGGTCGATGTCGTCACCTATGAGTTTGAAAACGTGCCAGCGGCGACCGCCGATTTTCTCGGGGCGCGCAAGCCGGTGCGGCCAAACCCGAAAGTTCTCGCGCTGACGCAGGATCGCCTCGTCGAAAAGGAATTTGTGCAAAGCCTTGGTATCGAGACGGCCGACTTTGCCGATGTCGCGGACGCAGGGGCGCTCGCGAGGGGCGTCGCCAAACTTGGTCGCCCCTCGATTCTGAAAACCCGGCGTCTTGGCTATGACGGCAAGGGCCAGATCATGCTGCAAGGCGGCGCTGATCTTGCTGCGACCTTTCGTGCGCTCGGCGGCGCTCCATGCATTCTTGAAAGCTTCGTGCCTTTCACAAAGGAAATCTCGGTGGTGGCGGCGCGTGGCGTCGACGGCGCCTTTCGCGCCTATGACGTGTGCGAGAATGTGCATGAGCATCATATCCTCGCGACCACCACGGCGCCCGCGCACATACGACCGGAAACCGCCGAACAAGCGATTGCGATCGCGCAGAAAATTGCCGACGCCGCGGACTATGTCGGCATTATCGCCGTGGAGATGTTCGTGGTGGAGCACGCTATCCGCCCGGAAGCAGAAAAGCTGGTGGTGAACGAGATTGCGCCTCGGGTCCACAACTCCGGCCATTGGACTTTGGACGGCGCGCTCACCTCGCAGTTCGAGCAACATATGCGCGCCGTCGCGGGATGGCCGCTTGGGGCGACGCGGCGGCATGGGCGCGTTGTGATGACGAATCTCATCGGCGACGACGCCAATAGTTGGCGCGAGCTTTTGGCGGAAGATGGCGCCTGCTTGCATCTCTATGGAAAAAGCGAAGCGCGCACGGGCCGCAAAATGGGCCATGTGACCAGAGTCACGCCGGAGAAGAAATAAAAAAGCAGCTTATTCGCCTTCCAATAACGCGAGCGTCAACCTAAGGAGGTTGATAGGAGCGCTTTGCAAAACCGGCGAACCCGTGATTTTCTGGGGCGTTCAACGGATGTGAGTTGCCGATGTCGCGCCGTAACTTCAGCCAACCTTCGCTCGCCGACGCTTTCGTCAAAGCCTATTCTCGCCCTGGGGGATTTCTGGAAGACATCGCCAAGACGTTCGAGTGGAGAGCGTTCGACGTATTGATGCGTCCGCTGCATTCTTCGAGCGACGGCGCGCCGGCCTATCCGCCGCTGACCATGTTCAAGATCGTGCTGTTGCAGCAGTGGTATGGGCTGTCCGACCCCGCCGCCGAGGAGGCGGTGCGCGATCGCCTGTCGTTTCGGCGCTTTTGCGGGGTTCCCCTGGACGAGGAGACCCCGGACCATTCGTCGATCTGGCGGTTTCGCCAGCGGCTCGCCAAGCTCGGCCTCGACGAAAAACTACTTGCCGAAGTCGATCGACAACTCGACGCACGTGGGTTGATCGTGAAGCGCGGCACGCTGGTCGACGCCACCATCATCGCGGCCGCCGTGAAGCCCCCACCCCACGACGAGGGGCAGGTCAATCCGCGCGACCCGGACGCGAGCTTCACCAAGAAGAACGGCGAGACCTACTTCGGCTACAAGGCGCATCTGGCCGTGGACGAAGAGAGCGGCATCGTGCGCCAGGCGGAGATGACGAGCGCCGATCTGCACGATAGCCAGCGCGGCGAGGCGATGATCCAGGGCGATGAGCAGGCCTATTACGGCGACAAGGCCTATGACAGCGCCGCGCTACGCAAGGCTTTGAACGACAAGAACATCGACGACAAGATCGCCTATAAGGCGAAACGCGGAGCGCGACAGCCGGATTGGCAAAGATGGTTCAACAAGACGGCGTTCGAGCGTTCGCGTCGGCGTCGAGCGCGCCAATGCGACGATGAAGAACTGGTATGGGATGGCGCGGGTGCGCTACCGCAGCCTCGCGCGCAACAATTGTCATCTTCAGTTTGTCGCCATGGCGATGAACATGAAGCGGGCTCGGGTTCTCGACGCGGCGGCGTGAGGCCGCCGCGAGGGGAGAGGTGTGTCTCGAAGCGGAAAGGGACGCGAAAAATGACCGGCTGACGGCGCAAAACATGGCGCCAGACGGCGCGCGGGCGCATGAAAGCCCGACAATCCGCGGCTGCAAAATCGCGAACGAGACGACGTTAGCCGTTCTGCGAAGCGCTCATAGGATTTGACAATTCTTCAGGTGTATTAGAAATATGCTGGCGTTGGCTGGCGCGCGCCGCGTTTCCGGAAAGACATTAAAATCTGAAGGCGTGAGTTTCATTGCGCTTTAAAAAAACGCAGAAAAGTATCAGCAAGGAGTGTGACTTGTTCAAACCAATTGCTGACATGAACAAATACCTGATTTTGCCGAGAACCACCTTGGTTACAGCAGTAGGCGGCGGGCTTGCCAGCGGGCTTATACTGGTCAGCATGGGGCTTACGAGCGCATCAATACCCTACGCCGTAGCGACCTATGTGGTCATTGCCGTTTTATTCGGCCTCTACGCCAGCCCCCACGTCGCCCGTAGCGGCTTCGCAAGTATATCAGCGCAGCAAGTCGGGAGTTCGTCTCGCGAGTTTTTAAAAACTACGAAATATGCGTCGGCTATATTACTTACATTGACTGGGGTTCTTCTGAACCTCGCCTTTGACGCCGATCCGAGACAGCATGCTTATCTATCAATCGCAGCCCCTATCGTGGTGAGCGCTTTGCTGTTTGGATTTGAAGCGGCGAGCCTGGCGCTTTTGCTGGCGTGCGCAGCGAGTTTTTATTTCTTCGTCCCACCCAAATTTGTGTTTAGTTTCGAGGACCCCAGGGATATCGGTATCCTCTGCGAATTCGTCGCGTTCGTACTGCTCTGCTCGTGGATCATGAAATCCATGTATGAAGGGACTGCGCATGTTCAGGCGTTGTCCATAGAGCCGCTGGCCGACAGCGGCGCCTCCGTGATCCCCGCGCATCCCCAATCAGGCATTGCGAATGTAGCCGAGTTTGCGGCGACGGAACGAAAGCTGCTCGAGGCGAATGATCGTTACCGCGAGTTGCGCCACAGGGTTCGGAACGAATTTCAAACGCTTCAGCTTCTCGCTTCTGCCGAGGCCGACGCCACCCATCACCCCGAAGAATTCGGACGATGGATCTTACGCCTGCGCAGCGCGGCGGAACTTCACAATGTGCTCGACGACGAGGCGACGGAAGCGGTCCGCATGGATTCCTATTTGCGCGCGCTTTCGGACACGCTGGCGAAGACCTTCGGCGGTCGCCTGACAATCGAGACGGTTGTCGAGCCGGACATTTGTTTGCATCCACGGCACGCGCGGCACATTGGACTGATTTACACAGAGACCGCCATTAATTCGCTAAAGCATGCCTTTCCCCAAAACGCTCCCGGCGAACTGCGCCTGCGTTTCGGGCGCGTGAAGGATGGACTGCAATTGACCATTGCCGACAATGGCGTGGGGTTTAATCCCGCAGCCGTGAAAGAGAAGTTTGGTCTCGCGCTCATGAAACGAATCGCAATCGATCTCGGCGGCGAAATGGAATGGGAGGCCTCGTCGACAGGCACGACGGTCCGACTCAATTTCGTGGCGCCGGCTCCAGGTTCTCAGGGGAAGGCAAATTCGAGGCGGCCAGGGCTTGCGCTGGCCCGCTCCACAGAGAACGCTGATAGCTGATCAGCGGGGCGTCGAGCCAAGGACGACGACCGCTCGGCGGTTTTGCAGTTACGCCGCGCGCTGTTGTTGCTCCGCGATGCGTTGAGCCGGTTCTGGTCTGCCGAACAGCCAGCCCTGAGCACGGTCTGCGCCGATGAGCTGGATCGCCAGTTTTTGCGCGGGCGTCTCGATTCCTTCGATCACGACCACCATGTCGATCCGCTTTGCCAGCGAGCAGACCGCTTCGACGACCGCGTAGGAAGTTGTGTTGAAGTTGATATCCTTGACCAGCGATTGATCGATTTTGACAATCGAGAACGGCAGGCGGCTCAAATTTGAAAGCGAAGAATAGCCGGTTCCGAAATCGTCCAGAGCGAAGCGCACGCCGAGGGCTCTGAGCCGCTCTATGGTCTGAAGCGTAGCCTCGATCTCGTCGATGAAGAGACTCTCCGTGATCTCCAGCGTCAGCCGCCGCGGGTCGAGACCGGTCGTCGACAGCGCGTTGGTGACGCACTCAACGAGGACACTGGGATTACGGAACTGCAGCACGGAAACATTGACGCTAACGCTGATATCGTCGCGCCAGGACACCGCGTCCGCGCAAGCCTGCTGAATGGCGAAGCAGCCTAGCTGCTCGATGCGCCCTGTCTGCTCCGCGATAGGGATGAATACGTTCGGAGGAACGTAGCCGCGCGCCGGATGCGGCCAGCGCATAAGCGCCTCATAGGAGACGGTCTTGCCGGTCCCTATGTCAACGATCGGCTGGTAATGCAATTCCAGCGCGCCGGGGGTGGCGGCGGCGACGGCGAGGTCGGCTTCGAGGCTGAGGCGTTCGGTGAGCTCCGCGGCCATGCTCTCGTCATAGACCATGGTGGCGCCGCGCCCGCTGGCCTTTGCCCGATACAGGGCGATGTCGGCGTGGCGCAGGATGGCCTCGGGGGTTGAGCCATGCTCTGGAGCGAAGGCGATGCCTATGCTGGCGCTGATCCTGATCGTATTGTTTCCAAGGTAGAAGGGTTCTTTCAGAGCGGCGCTGATTTCCTGCGCGACGCTAATCGTCGTGTCCGGACAGCTCAAGAGATGGATTGCTGCGAATTCGTCTCCCGCGAGCCGACTGATGACCGCCTCGGACTCTCTTTTGCGATGAAGCCGCTTGGAGACCTCCACCAAAAGCTCGTCTCCAACTTCATGGCCAAGCGTGTCGTTAACTCCCTTGAAACCATCAAGATCGACATAGAAAACCGCGAAAGACGGTCCGTCTTGCGACAGCGCCTCGATGGCGCGCGTAAGGCACTGGCCGAATTCATGACGGTTTGGCAGCCCGGTAAGCGTATCGAAGCGCGCGAGCTTTTCGATCTTCGCCTCGGCGCTCCTGCGTTCGGTCGCGTCTTCCGTCAACATAAGTACCCCGCCTTCAAGGGCGGGGGTGAAGCTGACAACGAAATTGGACCCGGATTGCGTTAGCAGTTCTACCTGCGTTGGTCGGCGCTCCCTGAGACTTTTTTGGCAGGCATGAAATAGCGCCAACGCGTCCCGCCGGGAAACCAGACGGGAACGAAGCAAATGACGTTCGGTAGCCGCAAATGTCTGGTGTGTGGTGGCTTCCTCCAGCGAATAGAGAGCGAAGTGGCGCTCATTCGCTACGGAGAGATTCAAATGCTCGTCGAACATCGCCAGCCCATGCGGCATCGTGTTGAGGGCGGCGTCGAGAGCGAGGTTTTGAAGATGAAGCTGGTTCGAAAGCCCGTCCGCAGTCTTTTTCGCCTGAATGAGGTCGAGAAGATCGCGATTGACGCTGAATACGATGGCTGCGTTGCTGATTATATACAGGACGACCGAATAACCGAGATAGTTGTAATATTTGTTGTCTCCAACGATAAGTCCGATCGCCAGGGGATATGAGATCAGAACGAGCTGGAGAAGCACAAATTTGGGACGCGCCGCGTTGCGGGCGACAAAGCCGGATGCGAGGGCGATGTTGAAAGCAACGACGACTATATGAGCCGAGACGGTGGAGGTCTGGGTAAGTCCGAAGTAACCATTGAGTCCGACCGCAATGCTCATAATCGTAGCGCCGAGGATAAACTCCCAATCCCACCGGCGCGTCGTCTTCCTGTCGTCGTCAGCATGGTCTCGGCAGTAATAGCCGGCCAGCGTAAAGAGACGCAACACGCCTATCGCGATCGTGACGAAAGTCATGACCTCGAACAGGCGATTCCCGCTCGCGCGCCAAACCAGGAAAGGAGGAAGGCAGCTGGTGATCAGCCCGAGAATTAACGACGCTGGCGAAGCGAAAAGAAATGCAACCAGATTGCGATAACTGACAAGATCACTGGTCGATTGCTTGCCCCGCCGCAAAGCGCTCGTCACTCGACTGAAGATCAAGTCGTATCCGAGCGTGAGCGCCGTATCGGAACTCTTTGCACGCATGAGCAGGGTCACAGCCATCTGGGAGAGAACGTGTTAGCGGCAGAGTAGTGTCGAAAAGTAAAGACTTTATAACCTTTTAG
The DNA here is from genome assembly GCA_963724845.1 of uncultured Alphaproteobacteria bacterium. Taxonomy (GTDB): domain Bacteria; phylum Pseudomonadota; class Alphaproteobacteria; order Rhizobiales; family Beijerinckiaceae; genus Methylocystis. The sequence continues at coordinate 73,656 of CAVRWF010000003.1, read as the reverse complement.
CTACAAACACTCAGTGTGCCGCGGTCAGGCGAACACACTGAAAATCCTTTTCTTGCATTGCCTTGGAACGGCCCAAAGTCTGTCGTCTCCGCTAGTGAACGCTGGAGGCCGCTCTAGCTGGCGACCCCAAACTCGCATTTTGCGAAGCGGTTGCGAAAGCATACTGCAGCATGCGTTCCTGGCCTTGAGCAAGCCGCTGGAGACGGGAGATTTGCATGGGATTGAGTCTCATCATGCTATCCGTCCACATTTTGGCGAGCGGCTCCAGCTGTTCGTCAAGCTTGCCCGCGTACTGGTAGAAAGCCATGAACAGGGAGAGCCGCGCAGAATGCATCGGCAGGGAGTTGGCTGCATAGCGCCTCAACCAGTTTTCGCCCTCTCCCGTCGGCACGACCGCGTTTAGACCTCCAATGGCTTCCAATTCTTCGGCGGAATATTCTTTGCCCGAGGCAAGGATCTTGTTCGCGAGTTCGAGCGCCGACGCGCCTGGTTAGAACGCCGACCGCAGTTATCGGGAAATGGTTGAACTTGACCTCTGGATAGCAGAACGTGGCCTGTTGTTCCGCAATCATCACATTGCAAGAACAAGGCGCGTCTATTCCGCCGCCATAAGCCTTGCCCTGAACTGTCGAAAGCGTTATCGCCGCGCCGCGAGAACTCGATGCGTTCCAGCAAACTCCTTCTGCTGACGCGCGCGCATATTCCGACAGCGCTTCGCGATCTCCTTTCGCCAGACAGTCGAGATAGAAATCAAGATCGCCGCCCAGGGTTAGAACAGGCCCTCTGCCTCGAAAGGCCAGATATCGCACGGGGGAGTTGGTGTAACTTTCCGCGGAACCCCACAGGGTCCAGATCGCACGATGAACCGCGTTGAGGCTCCTCAGGAGATCATAGGTGAACACCGGCTTGGGTTCCGGAAGAAGCGTAACCCAAAGCGTTTTGATCGCTGACTCATAGGCCAGTTCGATTTGAGGCAGAAAGCCGGCCTTGTGTTCGATTGCGCCGATAACTTCGTCCGCGCTGATTTCACCGCTTTTCGCTTTTGCAAGCGTATCGCCAGAGTGGGAAACCATGTCGCACCTCGCCGTTCCTGTTCGGTGAAATCCGAACGTCGGCTCGACAATAATCGTGCTTAATTTTTTGTAAATGTGAATTGTTTAAGCGGCGAGCTGAATCTGTGGGCGTTAACCATATGGTTTTGCACACAAAGTTTCGACTCGGCGTTGGCGCTAATGCGCGGCAACACCATGCAGCAGCGGCGGTTCTGTGCTGGAGAATCTAGATGTTTACCATAATGAAAAGTCGCTCTCGTCATGCGAATAATTCGCTGTTGATATCCTCTGCGACATAAGTGCGCAGGGACTAAAACGAGGCGCGTATCGGTCAAGTAGCTTGGAATCAAGGTTAATGCAAAGCGCTTGCACGGCTGAACAATTTGCTTCGACGCTTGCAGTTGGCATTTGACCGCGAACGCGCGCATGGCGCCATGAATATCGAGCTGATCAAAGGCGCGATTGAGGAAATGAGCGGCGTACATTACGCGAAGGTGAGTTGTCGTCAGCGTTTCGCGGGAAGGACTGGTCGCCCTTCCCGCGACGGTTTTTCTATTCGGCAGCTTTCATGTCCGGCGGAGTCGCTTCTGCGGCCAATGCCGCGAGCGCCTCCTCCAACGGCAACGAGGTCTGCGCCTGCGAGCCAAGCCTGCGAATGGACACCGTGCGCTCCGAAGACTCCTTCTTGCCCGCGACAAGCAACACCGGAATCTTCGCCAGCGAATGTTCGCGCACCTTGTAGGTGATCTTCTCGTTGCGCGTATCGACGTCAACCAGCAACCCGAGCTTTCGCGCTTCCGCCGCGATCTCCAGCGCGTAGTCGTCGGCTTCCTGCGTGATCGTACAAATGACGATCTGCGTCGGCGACAGCCACAAGGGCAGATGGCCGGCGTAATGTTCGATCAATATGCCGGTGAAGCGCTCCAGCGACCCGAACATGGCGCGATGCACCATCACGGGAGTCTTTTTCTCGGAGTCGGGGCCGATATAGAAAGCGCCAAAGCGCGAAGGCAGATTGAAGTCGACCTGCGTGGTGCCGCATTGCCACTCGCGGCCGATGGCGTCGCGCAGCGTATATTCGAGCTTGGGACCATAGAAGGCGCCTTCGCCAGGCTGCACGGAGGTTTTCAATCCACGCCGCGCGAGCTCGTCCAGAACCTTCTGCAGGGCCGCCTCCGCCTTGTCCCAGGCTTCGTCGGAGCCCACGCGTTTGTCCGGGCGCGTCGAAAGCTTCACCACCACGTCGCTAAAACCGAAGTCGCCATAGATCGACAGGATCATATCGTTGATCTGCAGCGCCTCCTGCATGATCTGGTCTTCGGAGCAGAAGATATGCGCATCGTCCTGCGTGAAGGCGCGCACGCGCATCATCCCATGCAATGCGCCCGAAGGCTCGTAGCGATGCACGATGCCGAACTCCGCGATGCGCACAGGCAAATCGCGATAGGACTTCAGTCCATTCTTGAAGATCAGCACATGGCCGGGGCAGTTCATCGGCTTGAGCGCAAAAACGCGTTCGTCCTCGGTCTTGGTGAGGAACATGTTCTCGCGATAGGTCTGCCAATGGCCTGAGGTTTCCCACAGCGCGCGGTCCAGCACCTGCGGCGTGTTGACCTCGCTATAAGCCTGCGCCTGGCGACGCCGCATATAGGCGACGAGCTTCTGGAACAGGGTCCACCCCTTGGCGTGCCAGAAGATTGCGCCCGGACCCTCCTCCTGGAAATGAAAGAGGTCCATCTCGCGGCCGAGCCGTCGATGGTCACGCCTCTCGGCCTCTTCAAGCTGGTGCAGATAGGCGTCGAGCTCTTCCTGCCTGGCGAACGCAGTTCCATAGATGCGCGACAGCATGGGCCTCGTGTGGTCGCCGCGCCAATAGGCGCCCGCGACCTTCATCAGCTTGAAAGCGCCGCCGATCTTTGCGGTCGAAGGCATATGCGGGCCGCGGCAGAGATCGAGCCAATGTCCCTGCTTGTAGATATTCAGGTTGTCGCCCGGCGGGATCGCCTCGATCAGCTCGCCTTTGAACGCTTCGCCCTTGGCGTGGAAAAAGGCGGTGGCCTGATCGCGCGTCCAAACCTCCTTAACGATGGGCTCGTCGCGCGCGATGATCTCCCGCATCTTCTTCTCGATGACCGGCAGGTCTTCGGGCGTGAAGGGCGTGTCGCGATGGAAATCATAGTAGAAGCCGTTCTCGATCACCGGGCCGATGGTGACCTGGGTGCCGGGGAAAAGCTCCTGCACCGCCTCGGCCAGCACATGGGCGGCGTCGTGACGGATCAACTCCAGCGCCCTGGGGTCTTCGCGCGAGACGAATTCGATCTTCGCGTCGCGGTCAAGCCGGCTGGCGAGGTCGCTCAGGCTCCCGTCTATGGTCATGGCGACGCTGCGTTTGGCGAGCGATGGCGAGATGTTTTTGGCGATGTCCATGCCCGAAACGCCGGGCTCGAATTGACGGGACGCCCCGTCGGGGAAAGTGACCGAGATCATAGTCTGCTCCTTTAGCGCTCAATCGCCGATGCGAGCCGGCGTAAGTCGCTTGTCATCCACAGGGTGCGGATGGGCTGTGAATAGGCAGACTGTGAAGCGTTTGCAAGGCAGGAGGCGCGAGCGCAAAGCTACTGCCAGCGAGCCGCCTGCGTTAGAGACCGCGCTGAACGCTAAACTGCATCTTTGCCGGAAATCCTGACGGCGCCTTTAGCTGGCCTGCTCTTGCCGCCCCACAGGCCGAAGCACACGAAAGCCAGCGCCACAAGCATCGCCGCCGCCGCGAGGAAACGCTCCATCGTTTCGCCGACCGAGAAGAAATATTCGCCGATATATTCCTTGTAGCCGTCCTCGCTGGTTGCCTTGACGAGCGCGATGTAATCGCCGTCGCGGAGAAAGCTGTACTGGAAGCTCGCCGTGCCGTTGCTGGCCAGATAGTTCTTCGCCGGCAGCGTGAGTTCCGTATTGGCGTCCAGATCCTCGTTCCATTCGTGCTGGCCGACATTGCGCAGGATGCGGATTTCCACTCTCATTCCGCGCAGTTCCAACTCATGCGCGTCGAGAATGATAACGGTGGGGCCGGCGTCGGGCACATGAGCGCAGAAAGTCTCGTGCGTCTTCTGCTCCTGGAAAGCGCTGAATGTCATCTGCGCCGGACCGACGCTCATGATGCAATCGCGCGGCTCGGGCGCAATTCTCGCGTATGCGCAGGTCGAAGCCACCTGCGCCGCCAGCAACGCAGCGATATGAAGGCCTTTGCGCATCGCTCCCCCTCGGGACGAAAGAAACAGTCGGATCATCTGAACAGGTTTGGGACTGAATCCGCCCTCGACAATTCCAGTTCTCGCCAATTTGCGGCGTTCCACCGCCAATCGCGCCCTTTCCCCCTCCCCTTCCCCCGGCTATGACAGCTTCGCTTTGGAGGCCCTCCCTTTGACCGCATTCAAGAAACCCGTTCCGCCGCGCGCCTGGCAGCGCATGCTCTCGGGACGGCGGCTCGATCTGCTCGATCCATCGCCGCTGGACGTCGAGATCGAGGACATCGCCCATGGGCTCGCCCGGGTCGCGCGCTGGAACGGACAAACTCATGGGCAGCATATATTTTCCGTGGCGCAGCACAGCCTGCTTGTGGAAAAAATCGCCGGCGAGCTGGAACCCGCCATTTCCCGGCAGGATCGCCTTTTCATGCTGCTGCACGACGCGCCCGAATATGTCATCGGCGACATGATCTCGCCATTCAAGGCGGTGATCGGAAACGCTTATAAAGACGTGGAAAACCGTATTCTCACAGCGATTCTGCGGCGCTTTTCCCTTCCCGTCGCGCCCTCTCCCCAACTATTGCTGCTTTGCAAAAAATCCGATCGTGCGGCCGCGTTTTTCGAGGCCACGGCGCTCGCCGGCTTTACACGACGCGAAGCCGAGCGCATCTTTACTCGCCCGGCGGTTCTTCCAGATCTCGCCGAGCATCTGTCGCCGTTGTCGATAGAGTTGGCGCAACAGCGCTATCTGGATCGTTTTACGAGTCTGGAAAACGGGCGCTGAAGGATTTGCGTTGGAGAGCAGCCGGTTCGGCGGAAAATGCAGTTGCACAAGAAGGCGGGCGGTTATCGCCCTAAAGCCTCGAAAAAATCATCAGGGTGAGAGACGCGAAGACGATGAAAACTGGCTGGCTCTATGTCTGCCCCTTGCGGAAGGTGGTGGATACAGTGCGGGTGACCGGAGCGCGCTCGCTGGTGACGATTTTGACCGCTGGGGCATCCTCGGTGCGGCCGGGCGAGATCGCGCCGCCGCGTCACTTGCGCCTTGCGGTGTCGGATATCGAGGCTCCTCTCGACGGCCACGTGTTGCCGGGCTCCGAGCATGTGGAAAGCCTGCTGGCTTTCCTGCGCGACTGGGACCGGCAGCATCCATTGGTGATCCATTGCTACGCCGGCGTCAGTCGCTCGCCTGCGGCGGCCTTTATAGGCGCCTGCGCTCTGGAGCCGGACCGCCTCGAAATCGAGATTGCGGAGGAGCTTCGTCGCGCCTCCCCGACCGCCACGCCTAATCGGCGGCTCGTTGCGTTGGCCGACCGGATGCTGGGCCGGCAGGGACGCATGACCGAAGCGGTGGCCGCCATCGGGCGCGGCGCCGATTGTTTCGAGGGCGCGCCTTTCGCAATGGAGCTGGGCTAACGACCGGGGCGGGTTTCGACAATTTGCGTCAGTTCGATTAAGTGAAGGCAATTGCCAGCCGCAGCAGATTTTGGACCCTGAGCCCCGTGAGCCTCGCAGAGAAAAATTCATCGGCGCGGTCTGGTTTGCCCTTGGCGATCGGCCTGACCGCGGCAATCGTCGCCGCTCAGGACAATGAACCCCTGATCCTGACCGTTCCCGACACGCCCGAAGGCTTCTCCGCCCTGCCGTCGGGAGAATTCGACCCCCTGCGCCACCGCACCTTCGAAATAGCTCTGCGCGCCTCTGTCGCTGAACAAACGGGCGCGCCCCTCGGCTATGTCGAACAGCTCTACACTTTCGGCGACCGGGGCCGTCACTCTCGCGCCGGCGATCGCGATCCGCATATTGTCTCGGTGGGCTATCTCGCCTTGACGCGGTTCAACGAACAACAGTCCGGACGCGTCGGCGGCTATCGTCCATGGTACGACTTCTTCCCTTGGGAGGACCTGCGTCACGGACGCCCTGAGATCATCGAAGCCAGAATACTTCCCGAGCTTCGTCGCTGGGTCGAAGAAGCGCCGAACGAAGTTTCCTCTTCGGGCCTGACGCGCAGCGAGCGCTTCAACCTTTTGTTCAAACCGCAGAGTCGCGACTTCAACGAAGAAAATGTGCTCGAGCGCTATGAACTTCTCTATGAGGCGGGCCTCGTCGAGGAAGCGATGCGGGACGGACGCCAGGCCGCCATGCGACGGGGGCCGATGGCGCCGCTCGGCCTTTCCATGCGGCACGACCATCGGCGCATCATGGCGACCGCCATGGGTCGGCTGCGCGCCAAAATGAAATATCGCCCGGTGATCTTTGAATTGATGCCGACATTGTTCACGCTGACCGAATTGCAGCGCACGGTCGAGGCCATTTCCGGCCGCCATCTGCACAAGCAGAATTTCCGGCGGCTGGTCGAAAGCTCCGCGATCGTCGAGGCGACGGGCGAAATGTCGCTGCGAACCGGCGGGCGCCCCGCCGCGCTGTTCCGCTTTCGCCGAGACGTGTTGCAGGAGCGGCCCGCCGCAGGACTGCGCGTGGGCGTCGGCGGCTGACCGGGCGCTTCGAATGTGGCGGCCCGGGTCGCGCAATTGCCTAAAAATTCCCGATTTTGCGTTTTAGGCCCGGATGGACCCGGCGAGGGGCGTCGCGCCTTTAAGAGTTCATTCACCCTGACGTGGTGAATTTCCTGAAAAGTAAAGTTGCGTAGAGGGTTGAGTCTTGGGTTATTTATCGCCGCCACCATCGCCGCAGCCGGTCGTCGTCTATAAGGACGTCGGCGGACTGGTCAGCGAGTATGAGGCGCAGACGGAAGTTTATCGCCGCGAGAACCGCGAAGTGCGGCTTCACGAATGCCGCTCCGCCTGCACGCTGGCGCTCAGCCTGCCTAACGTGTGCGTTTATCCCGACGCTCAGGTGAAATTTCATCAGGCCTACAATGCAAACACGCGGGAGACGGACCTCGCCGTTTCCGCGCAATTGTTCGACAGCTACCCGGCCGCGGTGCAGGGACGCCTCGGTTACCTGACCCGCCAGTACAAGGTGCTCAGCGGCGTCGAGCTGATCTCCCTCGGGATGCGCAATTGCCTGCAGGGCGACGGCATAATGATCGCCGCGAAGAAGAACCGCACGCCCCCGGTGGCCGTGGCCGGCGCAAATCCGCTGCGCGACATCGCTCAAAGCGTCAAGGTGGCGGTAGCGAGCGCGCTGTCGCGGCCCGAGGACGCCCCGCCTGGCCCAACCCGTATTTCCATGCCGGATCGCACGCCCGTGCCGGCGACCCTGGCGCGGCTGGCCGGCGACGCCGAGGCCCGCAGACCCCCGGCGTCAGGCGCGGGAGTCAATAGTATGCGCGTCGCCTATCTGGAGCCGTCAAAGGGCGGGTTAACCGATATCCCCTTGCCTCCGACCCGGCCGGATTTTGCGAACGCCCCGGCTGGACCGCCGGCGGCGGCTCTTGCGACGGAGTCGGACCCGCGGCTGATCAGCGGCGCCCAGCCCATGCTGGACTCGACCCGTTTCGCCCCGCATGTGTTCTCGCTGCGGGCGGAAGCGGCCCGACGAGCCAACGAAGCAGCCGGAGGCTGAGCGGCTTCAAAACGCGCTTTTTCGGGGTTGACACCGGGCGTCATGATTCCCCATAAGCGCCTTGCTCATGACCCTGCTCCGGCAGGGTCATTTGTCTGGAGCCCCGCGCATCCAGACCAGTGGGGGAATGTCCCGAGCGGCAAAGGGGGGGGACTGTAAATCCCCTGGCTATGCCTTCGTAGGTTCGAGTCCTACTTCCCCCACCAAGCCCCAGCAGAGCCAGCGTTTGTCGCCACACGCGCGGGGCGCTTCGTTCCCGCGGACCAACCAGCGCCGTCATCCTTCAACGCGCCGAGCCGCAAGCCGCCCCGACTCTCAAGTCATCCTGGCGATCAAGCGCGATGCAAAAATGTTGTGTGCGGTGCGAAACTTATGAGTTAGCTTGACGTTAGGAAATTGGCCTGCGCGCCGGAATTGCTAAAGTCGAAAAGAATAGACTGAGACGCGGAGCTACGCAGACGCCGAAAGAGTCACCGTCGTCAATATTTGGAGGAAGCCGATATGAGCATTGCATCATCTGGTCTACTGCCAGCGCATCTCGGGGATGACGCCGAGCTGAAAAGAAAGTGGGGATGGATGGTCGCCTTCGGCGTCCTGTTGTCACTGGCGGGCTTCGTGGCGCTTGGCAGCGTTCTGCTGGCGACAATTTCAACCGTGCTGGTGGTGGGGATTGCAATGATGGCGGGCGGCGTTGTCGAAATCATTCACGGCTTTGCCATGAGACAATGGAAGAAATTCTTCTTCTGGATCGTGATCGGCCTTCTTTATATTGTCGCCGGAGCCTGTGTGTTTCGCAATCCGGTTCTCGCCGCGGGATTTCTTACTCTGTTGATCGGTTCCGGCATTCTGGCTTCCGGCCTCGTTCGCTCCGTTCTCGCCTTTCAATTGCCCGTAAATACCCCCCGGGTGCTTGTGTTTTTTTCGGGCGTTCTATCGCTCGCCGTTGGCGCATTCATACTGGTGCAGTGGCCCGCCTCCAGTCTCTGGGTGATTGGAACGTTTCTGGGCGTCGATCTGCTGTTCGCAGGCGCGAGCTGGATCGGGGTCGGGCTCACTCTAAGGCGTGCGCAGTAAGGAAAGGCGACGCCAATCTGCGCTGGTAAAACAAGGCCCGGCCATTGCTGACCGGGCCACGCTCGCTACGCTTACTCACGCCAGGCGGGCGTTAACGCCGCCGCCTCAACTGGACATAGTCCTGGCGATGACGACTTCAAGCGCTCCAGCAGCAACCGATGATTGTGCGTTTGGCGCGCGCCCTGCAACGTGATGTCATGCTTCTCCGTGACAAATGACATAATTTGTTCGTATTTTTTGTTAGTATTCCCCGCCGTCCAAAATCTTTGTCAGTATGACGTTGCGTCCATGTCGCGAGTGAAAAAGTTGCATCAACTCGAGCGCGGCTCCTTCTGCACGATATTTGGCGCAGGTTTTCTTTGCGCAATCATTTCAGCGCCGACTTGCGCGTTCGCAGCCGGGAAATCCTTCTTCTTCGCGACGCGGCAGGCATGCGCGGCTTCGGGCAATTTCAACGCCAGCGAGTGCGAAAACGCGTTCGCCAATGCGCAATCGGAAGTTCTCAGTCGTGCGCCGAGTTTTTCTGCAAAGTTCGAATGCCAGCTGCGTTTCACCATCTGCACGCGACTTGTTTCCACAACGCCAGAGAACGCCGGCGCTGTCCGCTTCGGGCCGGAAATGCTCGGCGTGGAAATCTCGGGCCCGCGCAATGCAGAAGTGACCCCAGTGCTCGCCGTCACCAATCCGCCACGGATGTTTCAGTCGCATCCGATCTCTCACATTGAGGTCACGCCGGGTCAGGAACTCGTGGTGCATCGCGGCCAGATCTTGCCGGCGGGCCATTTCGAGCCCTTCAATTCATTCAAGGTTGTCGGCGGCTGGGCTCCCTTCCCGGCCGAGAATGACATCAGCGTTCAATCCATCGCATCTCAATCGCATGACGTCGCCGACTTGTCCGAAGAAGCCCGGGCGGCCGCGCGGCGCGAGCGTTTGAAAAACGCGCCCTTCGTCGAGTGAGTCAGAACGCGGACTTGAGCCTTCCAGAACAAGATTATACGAGGTACTCCCTCAGGACAGGGGACTTACCTCCGCGCCGAGTTCTTCCAGAACCTGCTGTTCTTTCTTCGTAGCCCGCTCCGGCAAATGCACCTTGAGGGCGTCCTGCGATCCGCTTTTCCTGAAGTCCTCAATGAACGCGTAAAGCTTATCGAAATCGGCAAAAACCATCGGGGCTCTCGGCTTGCCGCCGACCGGATGAACCTGCGCGAACCACGCCCCGCTAGGCATCGGATCTACTCTTTTCGCTGGACGACTACAGAGCACCTATGGCGGAAAAATCAGAAAACGAGACGCATCGTCCTGGTTCTTAGGCGGTAAGGCGTGGATTACATGGAACGGTTCCGCGCAGGCGAAGCTTGTATCTCGACCTGGACGTCACAATAATTGCGTACACAGTGGCGAGGGGCCGGCGCTGTCCCGAAAAAATGGCGCGTCTCAAGCAACCGGCTTTCAATCCAAAAGACGGCTGAGGTTGCGCTGTGAACACTTGCCCGACTTGGCGAACTGGTTTGTGATAATTGACTGGCGTGAGGAAGTTATGCGTTCACCTTTCACCATTGCAATCATCTTTGTCATTGTTTTCGGGGCGATGTTCTGCGACGCGAAAGCGGATGATTGCGATTTAGGGCATGGATGCCTGATACGATGCGATGGCGGCTGCGCAGCCGTATATTATCGGTCGAACGACTCCTGCGCCAAATTCTGCGTTGAAACGGGCGGGGCGTCTCATGGGTTCATTGCTCCAAGCCGCGCCAACGAAGAGTTGACGAACGCCCAAAATCTATCCGACGCGCAAATTGCGGGGCTGCTCAAACAGGAAAATGTAAAAAACAAGCTCACATCGATTTTATGCGCGCCGAACCCTGATGCGCATCAAAAATGATCAGTCTTCGTCCATATCCGACTTCAACGTCGGCGTCGGCATTGTCGCTGGCTCACCGACCTTGCGCTCCTCGACCTGGGCGACTTCAACAACTGCTGTTCAAAAAAAACTCCCGGCCATTGCCGGCCGGGAAGTGCGTTCGTCACTGGGGGTCTTTCATCAACTATCAAAAAGTCAGTTAACGCCGCGCGCGACGCTTTCAAGCGAGTGGATGGTGTTAACGCCTGCCGAGCAGATCGCGACGACGTTTCGTTCAGCGCGATGTCGCCCGGAGCAACGTCGGAATCGCTTATTTAAGTCACCTTGAAGTCAGCCCTTGCCGGAACTAACTATTAAACTATAACTATACCGCCACTCCAAAAACGGGAGTGATCACAATGGGATATTTCGACACAAGATTTTCAGAATTTACCCGCGTCGCAGGCGGGCGCAGTGTTAACAGGAGGCGCGTGTGTCCAGTTCGAAGAGTAAAGTGCCCACAATAATCAGCTCAAATAACAGCCTTTTCCGAGAAGGCTTGTCTCGAATATTGGCTTCGCAAAATTATAATGTCATCGCATCAACTCGGTCACTTGACGTCTTGAGCCCGCTGAAGCTGGAAGAGGCCCATCTGCTGCTGTTAGGCGTGGGGCAAGACGCGGAGCGCTCCCTTTCCCAACTACAAATGTACAGGAAGCTGAACCAAAGCGGCTACATAGTTATCATTGCAGAGACTGAAACATCATCAGACGTTTTGTCGATCCTGCGAGCCGGAGCGCATGCCTGCCTTAGCAAGGACACCACCTTCGAAGCCCTTCTGAAAACAATCGAACTGGTCATGCTCGGCGGCACGGTCGTTCCCCGCGATCTGTTGCGGCCGCTCTTCAATAACGAGGAATCCTCTCGACATGAGGCGATAGCGGGGGCGATCGCGTCTAATGGTTTAATCGAAGTCGAGAGCAAGCCGGCAGCGCCCTTCGAAGAGGCCAGCGACAATCTTCCAACGCTTTCGCCGCAAGAAAAGCGCATCTTGTCACGGTTGATCGTCGGAGAATCCAACAAGCACATTGCGCGAAACCTCAACATCGCCGAAGCGACCGTCAAGGTCCATGTGAAGGCGATTTTTCGAAAACTGGGAATGAAGAACCGGACCCAGGTCGCCGTCTGGGGCCTTAATCAGAGCGCTCAAACCCACACCGTTGGCGCTTTGCCGGTCGCTGAAGTTCTGCAAACGACGGCGGTGGTTGAAAGCGCAGTGCAACTGGCCTGAGAACGCGCCACAAGTTTGCTCTGGCGCATCAGACAAAGAAGGCGGCGTTTGCGGTTTTGACGCACTCCATAATTCGATCAGCGTCGGCTTTCACGATCGGAAGCATCCTGTGATATTTCGCCCTTCCGGCGGCGTTCATGCCTATCAGCTTCAGCAACTCCTCATGGTTCATGCTCGCTAATTTTGAAAAGTCGAAGCCCAGGGGATGAAGGTCCTCCCCAACGTTCTTCTGGAAACGCGAGAGCGACAACGCGCTCGCAATGAGACATTCGCGCAGTTCCGGTCGCGGCGAACGAGTGGCGATAAACATGCAAAGAGCTTTCAGGATCAGCTCCTTTGCGTGAGGCAAGCGTTTCTCGTCTCTGATCAAAGTGGGATCGGGATGATTTTCGAGAAACTCGCAATAATCGGCAACGATCTCGCCCAGCGCCGCCGAGATCCGGGTACGGAGGATTTTGGGTTGCCGCTCCTTAATCCATGCAGAGCCCATACATGCATCTCCCAAAAACTGTCGCCTGACATGCCGTCTCGGAATATAGAAACGGTAAAGCTTCCGCTAACTTTCGCAAGACCTGGTCGTCTGAAACCTCGAGTCTATGCACCTAATTATTGCAAGCCTGGCTGATGCCGCGAAATTGCCGCAAAGGTCACGCGTTGGGATTGTCGCCCGGTGGAACTCACAATCGCAAAGATTGCGGTAACGCCAACCTTGTCACGCTCCAGGGCAGCATGGCTGCAATATGCTGGAGTGGAGCGACTTTAGTCTACGCGACGCTGAAGCCGGCGTCAAAAAAGGCGCCGGGCCGAGATGATCCGCGCCTATACCTCAAATTTCCCACCGCTCAATATTTGGCGAGAACTGGAGCCGGAGCGCCGAAGTTGAACAGATAATTGACGCCAGCGCGAACGACATTGATTTCGGGATGATAACGGCTTCCGAACTCATAGCCGGTGAAGGCGCCGTTAACGCCGCTGTTGTTGAGGTTCATGTAAAGATATTCAAGCTTGGCCGTCCAATGCGGAGCGAACATCCATTCGACGCCGCCGCCAGCCGTCCAGCCGGTGGCTGTGTTGCTGAAGCCGGAGACATTTCCCGCCACCCCGCCGTAAGCAAAGCCGCCAGTTCCAAAGAGGAGCAGCGTCGGCGTGAGGAGATAGCCCGCGCGGCCCCGAACCGTGCCGATCCAGTTGACTCTGGCGTTAATGCCAGCAGGCGCGAGAGGAAGGAGAAGGTTGCCCGTGCCTAGCGGGCTCAAATAGGTCGTCGCGGCGTTATTGCCGCCAGTGCTTATGCTGGTTCCCTGAAAGTCGGCCTCCGCGCCGATCACGTAGGATTTGCCGAACTGGTAATTGTAGCCGATCTGAGCGCCCCCCAGGACGCCGGCGAACTTGCCGCCATTGATCGAACCTGGAAGCACAAACAGGCTGCCGGGCGCAGCGAGATCCGTGAAAGGCGTCAGGCTGTTGGGAGTGAGGGCGCTCCCGCTCCAGCCCCCGCCGAGGTTGAGGCCGACGTAGAAACCAGCCCAGCTCGAGACAGGCGCGGGCGTCATGTAACCGAGCGGCGGCGGCGACGGGCGAAAAGGAAGATCGGCGGCGAACGCCGACCCGGCGCAAATCGCCAGAGTGATTGCGCCGACGGTCAACAATGACTTTTTCATCACAGAACTCCTGAACGCATCTCATGGGCGAGATGGCCCGTGCATGAGCAGCGACTAATTAGAAATTCGTGGCGACATGCAGACTTATTGGCGGCTGCCAAGTGAAAGGTCGAATGAGCATCTGGCCTCGACTTCGCATGGGGCGCGGTGGAGGACAGCGATGATGCAAGTAAACGGTTTTCGCAGGATCGACGTCGCGGCCGCGCGCGACATCATGCGCCACGGCGACGCGCTTGTTCTCGACGTTCGAGACGCAGGTTCATTTCGGCGCGGTCATATCGAAGGATCGCAACTCGCGACGAAGCAGAACCTGTCCCGCTATCTTTCGGACACGCCGAAAGAGAAGCCTGTCATCATCTGCTGTTATCATGGCGTTTCGAGCCAGGCCTACGCGAAGCTTTTTGCCGAGACAGGTTTTTCCGACGTGTCCAGTCTCGATGGCGGCTATGAAGCGTGGGCCGCGACGCAACAAGCGGCGCCACTCGCATCAAGACAGTTCAGCCCAGCGCTGCAGGCTTTTTTCGCCGAGCATGGCTTCACGCGCGGCGACGTCGACTCCCCGAACAAGGATCAAGCGACGCCGCTCATGCTGGCCGCGCGGCTGGCGCCGCCCGCACTCGTGAAAGAGCTGCTTCAAGCCGGCGCCGACATTCATGCGGTCAACGCCGACGGCAACCAGGCGTTATGGCTCTCCTGCGTCGGCGAGAATGTGGAAAACATGCAGCTACTCATCGACGCCGGAATCGATGTCCAGCATATCAACGTCAACGCCGCGACGCCCTTGATGTTCGCGGCGTCCTCTGGGCGCGCCAGAGCCGTCGCGCAATTGCTCGCCGCGGGCGCCGATCCGCTGTTTGAAACCGATCTCGGATTGACGGCGCTCGACATGGCTGCCTCTGTCGAATGCCTCAATCTCATGCGCCAAGCTGTCCGGCGCAAGAGCTGATCATTTTGGACGCTTGCGGCGTACCCCTTAATGCCTCGACTTGCTTTGGACATGACCGCATCTTTGACCGCAAAGCCGGCGGAAGGAGGCGTTTGAATGTTGAATGATCTCAGAAAAACGCTACCTATCGCCGCGACGCGGGGGTCATCCGTGGAATGGCGGCCGAAATGGACAGATGGGCAGTTGTCGCGCTTTACGTAATGGCGATGGTCGCCATCATAGTCGGTGTAGATGTCGCTTTCTTCAGAAATCAATTCTGGGAACGGCTGGCTGTCAATATTGGCATTGTCCTGGTGTTTGCAGCGTTCTACCTGAGATTTTTCAGGCTGCAATGAACAAGGCGCGAGAGCGCACTTTCACTGAAGTCGCATGAGCCCTGTTGATTTAATTTATATTGGTTATCCCCGCCATCATGCGGTTGCCGCCTTAGTAGGCGTGGAAATTGTCGAGATACGAGGCGAGGTAGCGATCGATCGCGATCGTGACGGCGATAAGCGCGAGGTAGAAAATCGCCGTGTATCCGTCCAGCTTCCTGTTGGTGAAGCGACGCGCCGAAACCGCCAGAATCACCAACCACAAAGCGATCGCCTGACTGATAACGAAGAAATATGCGGCCAGCGTCTCCTCTGCGAGTTGCAGATCCGTCACGAGTCCATCCGGCCATCCCGCGAGCCAATGCCTCAATCCCTCGTAAGTGGAAAACACGAAGATGAGCAACGCAGCCGACAGGCGGGTCAGCACGAGCGGCCACCAAATCGGTTCGGTCCGCGCCGACGGTTCATCGCGAAGTGAGGATTTCATCCAAGCCTCAGCAAAGCATGAAGACGGTTTGACCACGAATTCTTGCAGGACAGGAGTCAAGGACGTCCTAAGCTGTGACGACCGATCCGACGAAGCCTTCTTGATGTCGCCACTCCTCAATAATGTGGAGGCGGCGGCTCCGGCGTTATCCCGCGAGGCTGCGACATTCTGGATTTCCTCGAGCAACTTGGCGACATGGCGCTCCAGCGCGTCAATTTTGAGCCACTGCGCCGTGATTGCGTCGTTCAGTTCGGCAATGGTCTTGTCCTGGTGCGCGACAAGCGTTTCCAGTGCGTCGAGGCGAGAAAAATCCGGACTTTCGGCGCTCACGTCAAGCTCCATCATTGGCGACCCTCCGCCCCGCTAGGACTTTGGCTTCGTGTGCTCGATCTGCAATGACTCTTTGGCGCTGTTGCTGAGCACGTTCTGGAGCTTGTCCGACAAAGCGGCGAGAAACCAAGGAAGCTGCACCTCTATGCGCACAAGGTCGTTTTGCACATCAAGTTGCGCCGTTACAGTCTGGCTGAGAGCGACAACTTTCAAATCCGCCTTGTCGCCAGTCCAGCTGATCTCGGAATGGGCCAGTTTCTCGACATAGTCGCGCCGCAGGCGTTCAACTCCCTCAGCAATGCGCTTTTTTGCGGCTTGTGCGCCAAGATTGTGCGGCACGATGACGACGATTGGTTTCGACATGACTTTCCTCCGATTGCGCCCATTTAAGGACTCCCAGCCCTAATCGAAAGAGGACTCGGGGTGAATTTGAAGGAGGAACCCTATGGTCAGGAGAACTTCCGAAGCGGAATGGCATGGCGACCTCAAGTCCGGGAACGGCAAGGTCGCACTTGGCAGTGGAGCCTATAGCGGACCTTATTCCTATCAGTCGCGCTTTGAAAATGGCGGCGGAACAAATCCGGAGGAACTCCTTGGAGCCGCGCATGCGGCATGCTTCTCCATGGCGCTGTCCGTCGCGCTCTCGCAAGCCGGTCATCCGCCCAGCCGGATACACACCAAAGCCATCGTGCAGTTCGGGCCTGCGCCGGACGGCTTCGCCATTTCGAGAATTGATCTGGAGACGGAAGGAACAGTTCCGGGCGTCGACGCAAAGACCTTCGAAACTCTCGCCTCAGAGGCAAAGGTTCATTGTCCCGTTTCCAAGGCGCTCGCCGCTGTCGAAATCGGATTGAAAGCCACGCTGGTTTGAACGGGCGCAGACCGAGTTCAAACGCGAGCATCGGCTTACCAGAGGTTACGCTGCGATTTCCTCTGCCGTCTTGGCCGCTCCGAGAAAATTTTCCTCCGCAGCGCGGATCAATTCGCTGCCGCTGTAGCCGTTGATGGGATAAATCGCGAGGCCCGCGCGCTGGCTCGCCCTTTCGGTCAATCCGAGACGCGCAACGATGGAAACCATCCGGCGCGTGATGCTTTCCAGATCCGTCAGCCCTGCCAGCAAGCAGACGCAGATGAGTACTTTGTTGTCGCCGAGCAGTGTCACGTGATCGGACGATCGCAGCGATTGCCGCAATTCTGCAACCAGACTCGACATGGCCTGGCGCGTTTTCTCGCCGCCATGTCGCTCAAAACATTCCGCGTAGTTTTCCGGTTCGAAATAGATAAGGCCAACCGTGCGGCTCAGCCGCGTGGATGCTCGGGCGGCGATTTCGATCTCGCGCGCGAGCGTGTTGATGTCGTTCTGCTCCGTGAATGGCGTGGTGGGAAGCGCGCGGGGCACAACAGCGTATGAGCGACCTGATTTATCCTTGCTGAGCGCGTCGACGACCTCGTCGATCACCTCTTCACTGGGACACTCTTCTCGAAAGTGCATCCAGGCGCGACGTTTGGCGAAGTAGAAAACCCCAAGCGCCACTCCAAGCATTCCCAGGAGGATTAAATTAGAATATTCCTGGACGAAAGTTTCCTGCGGTTCGACAGAAAGTTCCTCGCCCTGCCAGAGGACGGTCTGCTCGGTCCTGTGTGGCGCCACGGGCGTCCGCAAGGAGTCGGAGCGCGCCAGCGCAGCGGAGGCGGACAGCATGAAGCCCAGCGCGAGACACATCGAAAGCGTGCGGGCGTTGAATTTCATTTGCACGACTCCCTTTCATATGCAGGATGTTAGAGAAGATCCGATCTGCACTCCCACTCGCTGGAACAATCGGCCATACACCTTAACTTTTAGCCCGATAATTCCGCGCAATTGTAATAAACGACTCATTCCAGATCAGGCGTCGGACCGCATCTTGCTGGCGGCTTCCTGCCGGCCCCGCAAAGGACGGTTACTATCTGTGAGCAAATGTCTTGTTCTCGTGACGCCAGCGCCCTAGCTTTTGAACATGCGCTGTAGAGGCGCCACACAGACGGCATTTTTCAGAAACAGCCGACGCTTGTTTGATGAATGGAGAACATCATGAAACTAAGGGAAGTTCTCATAGCAGTCGCCTTTATGGCCGCCATGCTCGCGCTGCCGGCCATGCCTGCGACCGCCATGCCGAGGCTCGATCCAGCTGTCGGGCAAACGCAATCAATCAGCCCCATCCAGAAGACTTGGTACCGATACCACAGGTATCATTATCGTCCTCATTACTATCACAGATACTATCGTCCTTACTATCGTCCTTACTATCATCGCCATTACTATCACCCGCATTATTACCACCGCTACTATCGTTGGCATCGTCGTTATTGGTGACGGCGCAAACGAGAGCCGGCGGGTTTGCCGGGCTGTCTAGCGAGGGTTCGCGGCGCGCCCATGATTGGGGCGCGCTGCGACAGACGAAATGGTCCCGAAACGGGCCTTGTGGATATTAAGAAGAGAGTTGATGCTGGAGGCGACTGCAAATTAGCGAGGATCGCGCTCGCCGCCGTCCGGCTTCCCCGAAATATCTGATGTCGGCGTATTGTCCACCTCGACCTGACGCGCCAGCGTTTGTCTTGGGTAAGACTGCAGCGCTGCTGGCGCCTTTGAGAGACCCGAGCCCGGGCCGGAGAGCGCCAGAACCAGTTGGGTCTGGACGTTGTCGACGGCTGCAGAAAACTTCGGGCCGGCGGCCTTTCCGCCAACGACCACGGCGACGGCTATGAGGAGTCCGATGACGCCGTATTCTCTTGGGGTCGCTCCGCAACTGTCCCCGAGCATGGACCGCAACGACTTCCGCATAAATCACAGGCCTTCCAGAACAGCGCACGGCTTGGCCCGAGCGTTCCACACTATGAAGAAATAGACCGAAAAATTGAACTTTCCTTTAATGGATTTTAAGCCTTGAACGCCCAGCAAAGCATCCGCAGCGGACGCGAGGCCTGGATTCAGGCCGGCGCAGAGAGTGGACGCGACCGCGCCGAGCTTTGCGTGCGCAGGACTTGCCGAAATATCACGGTCGAAACTGTCTGCTTACTGGTGATAGGGACTGAAATAGGGACGCGGAAAGGCATTGCGGTAGGGATTAGGATTGGAGCCGGGACTCGAATAGGGACTGGAGCCGGAAGTGGAATTGGAATTGCTTTTTGATTTGGGATTGGAATAGCCAAAAGACGGCGGGCCTGACCTGTATGGCGGGTATACGCCTCGGCTGTTGACGTGCTCCGTGGCGGACCCTGCCTTGGCGACCGGCGCACCCGCCATGGTGATTGTCCCCGCCAATGCTCCGCCCGCGAAAACTGTCGCCGCGAGCGCAATGCACATGCCGGCTAGCCCCGTCGATCTGATTGATTTGTGCATGTCTTTCTCCTTGCCCGCCTCGAAGACAGGCGGAACATGCCTTATCTTGGCGCGCTGTTTGGAAACGCCGCCGAAGCCGTTAGGTTTCCAAGCCCTGTGTATTAGTCTTGTGCATCCTCAAAAAAACATCTAGCTCACGAAATTGCCTAACTTCCAAAGAAGGATTCTAAAAATGAAACTTAGAAATAGCATTGCGTTCATGGCGTTGATTATGAGTTCAAGCGCGGCTTTCGCGACCTGCACGCAACCGGCGGGCGGTTACAGCGGGCCGACTGCGGGGGTAAATTATTACGAGGGACAAGCACTGGCGGCGTATTCGGATACCATTGTGCTCACCTTTACCAGCCAGACACAGGGAACATTCTTTCAGATCGGAAGGCTAGCAGGCTGTTGAAAAAGTCGCTGGCGGCTCGGAATCTCGATATGATTCACTCGTCTCGGCTGCGTCGGGGAAGTGGAATGCGGGGTCGGACAAGCGGTCTGGTCGGGCTCGTTTTCAGCTATGTGGACCTTGAGGCGCGGGTGCGGCGCGACCATCCGCTGCGGGCGATCCGGCAGATCGTCGAACGCGGCGCTGCGAGGCTGGCGAGCGAGTTTTCGCGGCGCTCTACTCGCGGATGGGCCGGCCGTCGATCCCGCCGGAGATGCTGCTGCGGGCGATGCTGCTGCAGGCCTTCTACTCGATCCGCTCGGAGCGGCAGCTGATGGAGCGGCTGGAGTTCGACCTGTTGTTCCGCTGGTTCGTGGGGCTGGGGATCGACGATCCGGCGTGGGATCATTCGACCTTCTCGAAGAACCGGGACCGGCTGCTGGACGGCGAGATCGCGGCCAAGTTCCTGGCGGCGGTGCTGGCGCAGCCGCAGGGTGAAGCGGCTGCTGTCGCACCGACCACTTCACGGTCGACGGCACGCTGATCGAGGCCTGGGCCTCGATGAAGAGCTTCAAGCCCAAGGACGGGGACGGTGACGAGCCGCCGGCCGCCGGCGGCGGGCGCAACGGCGAGGTCGACTTCAAGGGCCAGAAGCGCTCGAACGAGACCCACCAGAGCACGACCGATCCCGAGGCCCGGCTCTACCGCAAGGGGCCGGGCATGGAGGCCAAGCTCTGCTTCATCGGCCACGCCCTGATGGAGAACCGCTCGGGCCTGATCGTCGATGCCCGCCTGACCGCGCCGACGGCCACGCCGAGCGCATCGCGGCGCTGTCGATGATCGAGCCGCGCGCCGACCGGCCGGGCCGATCACCCTGGGCGCCGACAAGGCCTATGACGCCGAGGACTTCGTCAACGAGCTGCGATCGATGAACGTGCGCCGCACGTGGCGCAGAACAACAACGGCCGCGCGCTCGGCCATCGACGGGCGCACCACCCGCCATGCCGGCTACGCCATCAGCCAGAGGATCCGCAAGCGGATCGAGGAAGCCTTCGGCTGGATCAAGACCGTCGCCGGCAGCAGCAAGACCCGGTTCAGAGGCCGCGACCGGGTCGGATTGGGCCTTCACCTTCGCCGCCGCGGCCTACAATCTGGTCCGCCTGCCCAAACTGATGGCGATGGCGGCATGAGCGCGCCGATGAAACCGCCGATGGGCTGCCAGCTCGTCGGTCGTTGGCGGATCGTCGAAGCCGACCTCTGGGATCTCGCGTATCTCGATCTCTGTGGGGAGGCGACGATCGTCGTCGGCGCCCAAGGGCGCGGCGAAATCGCCTTCGGCGCGATGCAGGCGACCCTCGATCTCGAATACGGCCCGACCTCGATCGCGTTCACATGGACCGGATTCGACGAATTGGACGAAGTGTCCGGCGAAGGAACCGCCGAATTGCTCGACGACGGCTCGCTCGAGATCGAGTTCGAATACGACAATGGCGACGAGGCCGTCCTCAAGGCGAAGCGAGAGGGGTTTTCAACAGCCTGCTAGAACTAATAGGCAATTCCACTCCGCAAATAACTACTCAAGAGAAGGGAACATTTTCCCTGGCATCTGGAGGCTTGGGCTGGGTTCCAGCCCTTTGCGGCGGAGAACTGACCGTCACTTTTATCAACCCGACTAGTCCTGGCCCGCTTACCGCAACATATGCCTACACCTCTACTGACGGCGGAAAGACACTTTCGCTGACATATATTTCTGGTACCTGGCAGGGTGGGCCGCTCGACCACTTTGTTTCTACAGGAACCATCCGTCTGGAGCAGCAATGACGGACAAGGACAGCCACTCAAGATGTGGTTTGACCGCCCAGGGCTTCGTCGCGGCGCTGCTTCGCCCATAAGCTGCGAAAGTGAAGCGGTTCCCGACGACCAGCCCCCACGAAGCGGTCCGAGCCCGGATGTAGCGACGGGCCGTTTTTGCGTTTGGAGGCGCCGGCGCTGGTTCTCAAGCGATTTCATCTGGTTTGTCAAACCGCGGAGAGCGGCAGCGTTATCGTGTGTTTAGTTGAAAGCTGCGACAAAAGGTCGGTCGATTTGCAGCGTCTCCTCGTTGGGGCCTAATGAGATTTACGGTCACTTGGGCGGGCTGGTTTAACGGATTGCCGTTAAGCGGCGCGGCGCCCAAACGCGCGCTCTAGCGCCGCCGCTAATTGCTCCTGGCTATAGGGCTTGCGCAAAATCTCCCTGGGTATCTCGTCAGTCCAGCGCGTTAGCATTTCGCTATAGCCAGTCGCGAGCACCACGGGGAGGGCAGGATGGCGCAGTCGCAGAACGTTCGCAAGCTCAATGCCGTTCATTCCCGACATCGCGACGTCCGAGATAACCGCGTCTATTACCGGTTCGCCTCTGCGCAGTATCTCCAGAGCTTCTGCGGCAGACCTGGCGCAGCGCGTCCTGTAACCCAATTGCTCCAGCAATGCGGTCGTCAGGGACGCCACGTCCGCATTGTCGTCGACCACTAGAACCATCTTGTTAGCTATGGATCCGAGTGCGTCGACTTGCGTCTTGGGCAAGACGTCATCTTCTGTTGCAGGCTCCGCCTTGGCGCATGGCAGATAAAGGGAAATCACGGCGCCTTCGTCAAGCGTGCTCTTCACCTCGATGTCGCCGCCCGATTGCTTCACGAATCCGTGCACCTGCGGCAGGCCGAGGCCAGTGCCGTGGCCGGGCTCTTTGGTCGTGAAGAAGGGCTCGAAAATGTGGCTAAGCACGTGAGAGGTCATGCCTTCACCGGTATCTCGCACTTCAACGCACACATAGTCGCCCGCCGCATGGTCGGCAGTGACGCCCAAGTGAACGTTGTAGGTCCGCAACGTCAGAACGCCACCGCCCTTTTTCGACATAGCGTCACGTGCGTTCAACGCCAGGTTAAGCACCGCAACCTCAAACTGGCTGGGGTCGACATAGACAAGGCAAACATCCGGCGCGGCTTCGACCTGTACGGAGCGCTTTGCAAAACCGGCGAACCCGTGATTTTCTGGGGCGTTCAACGGATGTGAGTTGCCGATGTCGCGCCGTAACTTCAGCCAACCTTCGCTCGCCGACGCTTTCGTCAAAGCCTATTCTCGCCCTGGGGGATTTCTGGAAGACATCGCCAAGACGTTCGAGTGGAGAGCGTTCGACGTATTGATGCGTCCGCTGCATTCTTCGAGCGACGGCGCGCCGGCCTATCCGCCGCTGACCATGTTCAAGATCGTGCTGTTGCAGCAGTGGTATGGGCTGTCCGACCCCGCCGCCGAGGAGGCGGTGCGCGATCGCCTGTCGTTTCGGCGCTTTTGCGGGGTTCCCCTGGACGAGGAGACCCCGGACCATTCGTCGATCTGGCGGTTTCGCCAGCGGCTCGCCAAGCTCGGCCTCGACGAAAAACTACTTGCCGAAGTCGATCGACAACTCGACGCACGTGGGTTGATCGTGAAGCGCGGCACGCTGGTCGACGCCACCATCATCGCGGCCGCCGTGAAGCCCCCACCCCACGACGAGGGGCAGGTCAATCCGCGCGACCCGGACGCGAGCTTCACCAAGAAGAACGGCGAGACCTACTTCGGCTACAAGGCGCATCTGGCCGTGGACGAAGAGAGCGGCATCGTGCGCCAGGCGGAGATGACGAGCGCCGATCTGCACGATAGCCAGCGCGGCGAGGCGATGATCCAGGGCGATGAGCAGGCCTATTACGGCGACAAGGCCTATGACAGCGCCGCGCTACGCAAGGCTTTGAACGACAAGAACATCGACGACAAGATCGCCTATAAGGCGAAACGCGGAGCGCGACAGCCGGATTGGCAAAGATGGTTCAACAAGACGGCGTTCGAGCGTTCGCGTCGGCGTCGAGCGCGCCAATGCGACGATGAAGAACTGGTATGGGATGGCGCGGGTGCGCTACCGCAGCCTCGCGCGCAACAATTGTCATCTTCAGTTTGTCGCCATGGCGATGAACATGAAGCGGGCTCGGGTTCTCGACGCGGCGGCGTGAGGCCGCCGCGAGGGGAGAGGTGTGTCTCGAAGCGGAAAGGGACGCGAAAAATGACCGGCTGACGGCGCAAAACATGGCGCCAGACGGCGCGCGGGCGCATGAAAGCCCGACAATCCGCGGCTGCAAAATCGCGAACGAGACGACGTCAGCCGTTCTGCGAAGCGCTCCTGTACGCTAATGTGAAACCCTAGTGTCCGCCGCAGCATATCCGCGATGTTGCTAATGCACTCATTGCAGTTGAATGCTTCTGGGCGGAGGGGTTGTTGGCGGGCAAAAGCAAGCAAACGCTGAACGAGCTTTTTTGCATTTTGGCTTGCCCGGACACAACTATCCAGAATGACGCTGCGATTTTTCTCACTTAAATTGGGACGCTTCAGCACCTCTGTACCAGCCGCTATTACCTGAATAATATTATTGAAATCGTGCGCCACGCCGCCCGTTAGCTGTCCAAGCGCCCGTAATTTTTCGCCCTGGCGCAAACTCTCCTCTGCGCGGCGGCGCTCTTCGACCTCACGCATCAGCGCGGCGGTTCGTTCCTCCACCAAACGCTCAAGAATTTCCGCATTGCGGCGTTCGTCGGTTATGTCGGTGTTGACGCCGAGCCAACGCATGACACGCCCGTCCGCTCCGATCACAGGAGCAACCCGCGTTAGGAATGGACGAAATTTTCCGTCCGCTCCTCTAAGCGGAAAAGTCATTTCGAAGGCTTTGCCGGTTGCAATGCTACTTTGCCATCGCTCCAGAACTTGCGGGAGCATCGCCGGATCATGAACAGATTGCCAGCCCCAGCCTTTCATTTGCTCAGGCGTGGCGCCAGTGTATTCATACCAACGGCTGTTATACCAAAACAGCCAGCCATCGGCGTTGGCCATCCAGCAGAGCGACGGCATGAGGTCCGCCAGAGTATGAAACAGCGCTTCGCCGCCATCTGGCGCGGTAGTAGAGACTGAGTTTGAGTTCATCGTCTCCACCGCACGTCCTCATGCATTGCAATGGGTTGCCCTTCCGGCCAACCCGTACGTCGGAACGTTCGTCGTAGCAATCTTAGATGAGTTGGTGGAGACTACATTAGTTTCATCCCCCACCGCATCAAGGCTTCGCTGAGGCTTAATCACGGTCCCTGATTATTCGGTCGGACCCCTACCAATATTCGGTGGTTCGTACTCATACGTATTTGCGAGTAAAATGGACCAGCCAGGCAGGCCCCCGCGCCTCAGCTCTTTTTTCCGCGCGCCGCCTTGCGCTTGATCTCGTTGCGCTGCTCCCCTCGCGCGAGCCCGTTTCGATGAATCGCGTACGTTGCGGAACGTGCAAGGTTCCAGAGACCGAAGCCGAATTTTCGGCGTTGAGTGGAACTGTAAAGAACAGCCGACCTGTAGGGCGTGCGTCGACGCGAAAGCGGAATACAAACAACGCAAGAGCGTACCCAACGCCGCGTGTCATGCTGTTCCCGAGAATCAGTAAGGTAGGGCTGAGATTGACGCCGCGACGCCTCAGACCCGAGGTAAAGCACGGCGATCGCGCGACTAAGGCCGCGTTGCTTGTTTCTAAAGGCGTCGCAGCAACGTTTCTAAAAGCGTATCGCGACGCGGATCCCACACGGTGATGGTCGGAGTGGCGGGATTCGAACCCACGACCCCTTGTCCCCCAGACAAGTGCGCTAACCGGGCTGCGCTACACTCCGACGCGCCGCCCTTATAGGCGGCTGCGCGTCCGCTGGCAACGTCGCAGCCGGTTTTTGTTGCAATGGAGATCGCCGCCGCGTCAGGGCGCGCAATCCGCCCGCAGTTTTCCGCCAGATATGGCCACATTGGGCGGGCGTGTCAGGGCGAAGAACGGTCCCTTGCAGGTCGGCCCCACCGCGGCTCGTTACGCCTGTAAAGCTATAGAGCACGCTTTCAGGCCGCGAACTCGCCAGATGCGACGGCGCAACCTCCGCTATAGCAGCCTGCGCCGCCGTTAGGTCCCGTTACGGGCTTTCCCGGCGCGTGGAGCGCGAATACTCGGCCTGCTCGCGAAGCGTGACTGGAATCGCGCATGCACAAATCCATGTAACTATGATGACAGTATGAAGACGCCGTTTGGGGCGGCGCTGTCGGGCTTTAGTTAAAAGGAGGTCGAAATGACCGCAACTGTGAAAAAGACGATGCTCGCCGCGTTTTTATCCGCCTGCGCGCTTACGGTCGCCGGCTCGGCTTGGGCCGAAGTCTATTTCCCCGCCGCGCCGGTCGTGCTTCGGTCTGGCGATTGTTCGAAATGGGCCGACACCGAGGACACGATGCGCTGTTTCGATTGCCTGCGAAAGGTTTGGGACGGCCGCGCGTGGGTATGGGCCAACACTTGCGAAAGAAGGCGCATAGGGTGGTGAATCACCAGCTCATCGCTTTGTCAGCAGCAGCAGGCGGCGGCACTCCGCGAGATCGGCGAGAGCCAGCCGCAACTCTCTGATGTCGTCGTCGTCGAGGCCGGAGGAGTCGCGCAACAGCGGCGCGACCACCGCCGGGAGTTGCGTGGGCGGAGGAGGCTCGCGTTCCGGTTCGACCTGCGCCTCGATCATCAACTCGGGCTCCAGTTCCAGATCCGGCGGTTCGAAGCGATGCTCGGGCGCGGGCGCCGCAGGCTGAGGCTCGGGGTCCGCCTCCGCGCCGCCTGACGCCGCAAAGCCCGCCTGGAAGCGGCCGGCGCGCAGGCTTTCGACGACGGCGCGCGCGCCCTGCTCCTTGAGAATGCGTTGCACGCCCTTGATCGTATAGCCCTGACCGTAAAGCAGATGGCGCAGGGCCATCACCAGCTCCACGTCTCGCGGCCGGTAATAGCGGCGCCCCCCCGCGCGCTTCAGCGGTTCGAGCTCCTTGAAACGCGTCTCCCAGAAGCGCAGCACATGCGGCGGCAGGTCAAGGCTCTCCGCGACCTCTCCGATCGTGCGAAAACCCTGGTCCTTCTGCTCTGTCACCCTGCTCGCTCCGATTGCCCGGCGATTCGCTCTTATACGCTCCCGACGGGGGATTTTTGAGGCATTTGTGCAAACCGCGTCGAGCTTCACCCTCGCCCTCTAGCCACGGCGGCGCGCCCCGCTTAGGTTTGACGCGAGCAGCGGAGCCGAAGGCGTGAAACAATTGCATGGGACGATGGCGGGGTGCGCGCTGGGACTGGCGTTGGCGGGCTGCGCCGCTTCATCGGAAATTGGTTATGATCGATGGACGCGCACGGTGGCCTTGCCGGCGCAATATGCGCAGGGTCAGCCGGGCTACAAGATCACCTGCGAAGGCAGCACGACCACGTGCCTGCAACGTGCGCAGGCCATGTGCCCCGGACCATACAGGCTGATCGGCTCGCCGGAAAAATCACCGCGCCTGCAGGCGGCGTCGCCTTCGGGCCTGACGGTCCTGAATACGGATAATCCGCAGCTCATCCATATCGCCTGCGATTGACCGGATCTTTTCGAAACTTTGCTCGAGGCAGCAGTCGCGTTGCTCGGCGCAGCCATTGCGCTAAGTTGCGCAAGGCCGAGCTGTCTTTCCTGTTTTCATTTCGTACGAGGAGATCTCCATGGTCAAATTTTCAATGTTCGCCGCCTTGCTATCGCTTGGCTGTTCGGCCCCTGCACACGCCGGAAACGCGATCGTCGCCTGGGTGTCCGGAATGGGAGTCAACTCCACGAGCTGCGGGCCGATCGCAACGCCCTGCCGCACGTTTCAATATGCGCATGACTCCATTCTCGGCCCCGCCGGCGGAGACATTCTCATTCACGACGCAGGCTCTTTCGGACAATTGTCGATCGCCAAGCCGGTCGCGGTCATCAACGATGGAGTCGGCACGGCGGGAATGGGAGCGCCTGCGAACGGAACGGCCATCACCATCAACACCGCCGGCGCTGTCGTGTTGCGCGGCCTGACGATCGACGGGAGCGGCGTCGCCAGCACGGGCGTCTCTGTTTCCGCCGCCTCGAACCTGACCATAGACAATTGCCTCATCCGAAACTTCACCGGCGTCGGCGTTTATATCGCGCCGACCGGCTCGTTGGCTTATTCGATCGCAAATTCGACCATCACGGGCAACCAAACCAACCTTTTGGCGACGGCAAACGGAGGAGGAACCTATAGCGGCATGCTAAGTCACGCGAATCTGACCAATAGCGGAATCGGCATTTTTCTTGGCGTCGTTTCGGGCGTTTCGCAGCTTTCGATCGCCGACACGCAACTGTCCAGCAACGGCACGGGCCTGTTTGTTGATGGAGCCGGAGCGCTGGCGCTTGTCCGCCGAACAACGATCGCATGGAACAACGTCGGGTACCACCTTCAGGCAGGCGGGATCGGGCAAAGCTACGGCGACAACACCATCAACGGCAACGCCAGCAACACTGGGGTGTTGCAGCTTCTCCCCAGCAACTGAAACACCAGAGCGGCTCGCATGAGCCGCTTCAATGTCCCTTGACGCGCCATCGCGCGGGACCAATCTCCCCCGGGCCGCGCGCAAGGCACAGGAGAGATTTCCATGTCGAAAGACAATGCTGACATCAACGAAATGCTTCCGAGCGATTTGCTCAGGCTGAAGCAGGAGGTGATTGATCGCATCAGCTCATTGGGCGCCGAAACCGCCGATATCGAGCAGAAGATCATCAGAGGCGATACTGTAAACGAATTACATCAGTTCCTGAGAGATATTGAATCAAGGCTCAACAGCTACGAACAGGGAAAGCTGTAGGCGCGAGCCAAAACGCAAGAGAAACGCCGGCAATATTTGCAGCGCGAATAGATTGAAGCGCGCATTGTTAATTACCAGCCAGTCTATAGGATATATCAGGTGTTTGACAAACACATGCCCTTCGGTGAAGCTGTAATTGTTACTAAGCCAATAAGGGACGCCTTACTAAAGGCGCCGTCAACTGGGAGGAAACAAAAATGGGCTTTCTCGTTCCCGCATGCATGCTGGCCATGATCCTCATCTGCGCCGTGACCCTGACCCGCCTTTGATCGCCGGAATCAGTCGATAACCGGGCCACGCCGAGTGGTCCGGCATAGGCCGTCAGCTTTCCGCTGGCGGTCTATTTTTTTGTCGGCGCGAATCACAGTCTGCTCGTCGTCGAAAAAAAATTCGCGCGCCAGCGGCGCTTAACGACAGAGTTTCGAATTCGGCGCCGGAAAAAGAGTCACTGTGGACAATTGGCGGGCGCAAGCCTTAAGACTTTGCGCGACAATTTCTCCCGCCGAGCGCCTCCATGGAAGACTGGTTTAATTTTCCCACGCATACGCCTGCCTACGAGCCCCGCCCTTTACCGGAAAACGCCACCGGCCTTCGCAACTGGCTCTATCTCATCGCGGGGCTGGTCTTTGCCATGGTGCTGCTGGGCGGCGCCACGCGGCTCACCGAATCCGGCCTTTCAATCACCCAATGGAAGCCTGTGACCGGCGTCATTCCGCCGATATCGGAAAAGGACTGGAGCGCCGCCTTCGAGGAATACAAGCAGATCCCGCAGTTCAAGCAGCTTTTCGCGGATATGGATCTTGACGGCTTCAAGGTGATTTACGCCTGGGAGTGGACGCATAGACTGCTGGCGCGGCTGCTCGGCCTCGTTTTCGTCGTCGGCTTCGGATGGCTGTGGATCAGGAACCGCATACCGCCGGGATACAAGCCCAAACTGTTTGGCATTTTGGGCCTGGGCGCGCTGCAGGGCTTCGTTGGCTGGTGGATGGTCAGCTCCGGCCTCGTCAATCGCGTCGAGGTGGCGCAGGAGCGGCTCGCCATTCATCTCCTGCTCGCCGCGCTGGTCTTTTCGGCCTGCATCTGGATCGCCGGCGGACTCGGGCCGAGCGCGCCTTCCGCGATTCTGCATCAAGGAAACCGACTGCGCCGCGTCGCGAAACTGACGCTGGGCCTCGTGTTCGTGCAGCTCGGCCTCGGCGCGCTGGTCGCGGGACTGCGCGCGGGCTTCGTCGACAACACCTGGCCGCTGATGGAAGGCGGTTTCTCGCCCTCGCTCGACACGCTGTTCAACCTCGAGCCGTGGTGGGACAATTTCGTCGACAATCCCATCACCGTGCAGTTCCTGCATCGCGTCACGGCCTATGTGGTGCTGGCGCTGACGCTGATGCATATGCTCGACGCTTCCGTCAACGCCACAGGCAAGGCGCAGCGCGGCTCGGTGGTGCTGTTCGGCCATGTCGTCCTGCAGGTTGCGCTCGGCGTCGCGACTCTGGTGATGATCGGCGACGAATGGATTGGAACGCCGCATATCGCGCTGGCGCTCTCGCATCAGGCCGTCGGCTTCGGCGTGCTGGGGGTGGCGACCCTGCAGGCGCGCAGGCTGAACGAGGCGACATAGGCCGCCGCGGGCCGCAGTCATGCGGCGCCATTCCTTTTCACGGATGCAAAGAACTATGAGCAAGGCGTCCGCGCCTTGCCTTCCATCCCAACGCTGCTAGGCTTCCGCTCATTCAGCGGAGAGCGGCATGCCTGATTTTCACCTCGCTTCGATTCTGTTCCTTCCGGGGCCGCAGTTTCTCAATGTCTATATGGCTGTCGCGCTCATCGTGCTCGTTTGCGCCTGGCTGATTCCAACCCTGGCCGACAGCACGGGCTCGACCGGTCTGCCGCGCGTTCCCGCCACGCCCGACCCGATCGAAATGGCTTATCTCTCCGGCGGGGTGAACAGCGTCATTCGCACGATCGTCTACGATCTGCGCCAGCGCGGTTTTGCGACGCTGGAAGGCGACAGCCACATCGTCGCGACGCCCAACATTCCCGCGCCCGGCGCTTTGACGCCAATGCAGTCGCGCGTGCTGCGGGCGATTCAAACAAAGTTGAAAGTCGGCGAACTCTTCAAGGACAAGGCATTGCGAAACGACCTGGAGCGGCTGCTGGAGCCTGTGCGCCAGCGTCTCGCGCGGGACAATTTGCTGACCCCGCCTTCGGTTAAAACCGCGCGTAACTGGACGCTCGGCCTTGGCGTCGTGTTTCTCGCGGGCCTCGCCGGCGCAAAGCTTTTCATTGCCTACAAGCTTCACAAATCCAACGTCGAATTCCTGATTTTCCTGTCCATCGCAAGTATCATCGCGCTGTTGTTCATCGCCGCGCAAATCTCCCGCCGAATCGCCAGCCGGCGCGGCCGCGCCTGGCTCGAGGCCTTGCGTCTCGCCTATGCGCCGCGCCTCAAATCGACGCAGGGAATCTTCACGCCGCCGCAGTCCGGCGCGACGGCGGTCTATGACGGCGGCGCGCTTTTTCTGATCGGACTGTTTGGTTTCGAGGCGCTGAACGGAACGGCGGACGCGGATTTCGCGAAAGCGTTCAAGCGCGCGAGCGCATCCGACAGCGGCGGCGGCTGCGGCAGTTCCGGCGGAGGCGGCGACGGGGGCGGCGGCTGCGGCGGTTGCGGCGGCGGCGGCGATTGACCTCCCTGCCCGCGCTCGGCAGCGGACTCGGCTATCGTCTGCAATTTCGCGCGGAACTGTTCGAACACCGCGCGCGCGTCGATTTCCTGGAGATCATCGCCGATCATTATTTCGACGCCTCGCATGAAAAACTCGCCGAGCTTGATCTCCTCGCCGCGCATTTCCCGCTCGTCCCGCATGGGCTGGACCTCTCGCTGGGAAGCGCCGACGGGCTCGATAAAAGCTATCTCGACAAGCTCGCGCGACTGATCGAGCGGATAAACCCGCCCTGGTTCAGCGAGCATCTTTGCTTCACGAAGGCGGGCGGCGTCTCAATCGGCCATCTTGCCGCCCTGCCCTACACAAGCGCGGCGATCGACGCCGTCGCGCGCAATGTCGACGCGCTTCGCGAGAAGATAAAAGTCCCGCTGCTGCTCGAGAACATAACGACCGTCGTTCCCGTTCCCGGCGGGGAAATGGAGGAGCCGGAATTTCTTACCCGCGTATTGGAGCGCACCGGCTGCGGCTGGCTCTGCGACGTCGCCAATCTCCACGCCAATCTCGTCAACCACGGCGGCGACATAGACGGGGGCTTCGAGCGCTGGCCCTGGGACAGGCTTGTGCAGATTCATTACGCGGGCGGGCGCTGGAGCGACGGCGTGCTGATCGACAGCCACGACAGCGCGACCTCGGAAGCAGTCTGGGAGCTGTTCGGGCGCATCGCCGCGCGCACGCCGATAAAGGCCGCCATTCTGGAACGCGACGAGCGCCTGCCGCACTTCACGGAACTGCTTGCGGAAGCCGACCGCGCACGGGACGTGATGAAGGGCGCAAAGTACAGCGCCCCTCGCCCGTCCCGGATGAATGCATGGGCCGCCAGCGCTTGCGCGCAAAAGGAGGAGCGGCCGCTCGCCCAAACCCAGAGCTTGCTGGCCAGACTCTTCACCGAGGCGGATTTCCGCCGCGAATTTTTCGCCGACCCGGAAGCCGCGGGGCGCAGCGGTCTGGAGACGCTCGACGCGGGCGCGGTCGCGCATTTTTCCAATTCGCTGACCGGCAAACGCCTGCTCGACGCGCGCAAGGCGCTGCCGCTGACAGCCAAGGCGCTTGGGCCGGAGTTTGCGCTTCTGGCGCGCGCTGAACTTCAAGGGCCGCCGCGCGCGGGCCGTCACCGGGCCGACGCCGCCGCCCTGGTCGCGCGCCTCACGGCCGGCGACGCATGGCCAGCCTGGATCGTCGATCTCGCACGCTTCGAGATGGCCATTGCGGAGGCGTCGGCGCCAGCCCCTCTGCTCATTTTCCGCCGTTTTCGCTGGCCGCCGCAGCGCCTCGTTGCTGCGGCGCTGTCCGGCGCGGCCCCCGGCGCGCCCAGGACGGCTTATCGCTTGTGGTTGCGCCTCCCCGGCGCGTCAAAGCTGCTCAACTGGCCGTGAGCCGGCGTTGGCGCCTGATTTTGAAACGCATTGCGAGCGAGAATGGGGGAAAGGATAAACCTTTGTTTGCTATTGCTGCATAAGAAACGAGTCTGGGGACAGTCATAGGCTCCAACGAGGAAACAATGAAAACGATCGGGCACAAGTTGAGCGCTCCCAAGAGCCCGTCCGATGACGAAAGGCGGGTGGCGCCACGCCAGAAAATATTCGTGGAAGCCTGGGCCGACCCGGGCGGAACTGCGGCTCCGGTCCTGTGCAAGGTTCTGGATATTTCCCAGACCGGCGCGAAAATCGCCGAACCCAGCGAGAATTTGCCCAATTCGTTCAGCTTGCGCATCGGAAGCATAACGCATGTCGCCAAAGTGATATGGCGCAACCAGCGCGAGCTTGGAGTTGAATTCGCGACCCCGACAGGCGGCATGCGCGCGGGTCAGGGCATGCGTCAGCGCCTCACGCGCTAAAACAAAAACCACCCGCGTTCCCGCGAGCGGCGACACGTCGCCTCATGACGAGGCGTTACACTTTCATCTTGCCCAAAGGCGACATGCGCGATTGCGGCGCATGTCGCCATTTGTGGCGATCAACGCGCTCCCATTGAGGCCATTGCGGCCTTGATGTCGTCAAGCGTGACGTAGCCCTTCTTGTCCTTGTCGATACGATCGAAATTCTTGCCGACGCGCGGCATACCGGCCTGCGCCTCGTCGAGCGTCAACTTGCCGTCGCCATCCTTGTCCGCCTCCCTGAAGCGCTTTTCGATTTGCGCCATTCGCGCATCGGACGCGGGCGCCTGCGCAAACGACGCGCCGCTGACGCTGCAGGCGAACGCGCCGATCAAGGCCGCGCGCGTGAAGATGCGATAGAACATCGATTGGCTCCCTCATCCAGATAACTGGTCTCGCCCGGCCGCTCCGGACCGCAGCGACTATTGCGCCCTACCCGTCTCGCGGCAAGCCATGCGTAGCCGTTCGAATATGGCGCCGGCGTGGGTAATCCATATGAGCATTAAGTTTTCATGTAACTTTTGTGTCACATTTATGAACTTGTTTTTACACCCAGGCGACGCTTTGGCGGCAGCGGCGCGGAAGGAGCCTGATTATGAAGGCGCAAACTTTTTATCCGTCTTTCATTCTCCACCGTGCAGACTTCAAGAGCCTCGTACAAAACATCTGCAGGGGAAAAATTCTCAGTCAGAATATAGACGCCGCCGCCTTCTGGGCGGCTGTTTTCGGAACGCTTTTTCCCTTCATCGCCACGGAAGGGGCCTTCGCCATATTCTTTGAAGATAATTCCTGGCACCGGTTCCATACCGCCCTGGTGCTTTGCTTCAACGCCGCTTTCAGCGTCTGGCTCGCGGCTCTGCTTTTTTCGATCCCCGCGGGTATTTTCAGAGTAACGAGCTTTAACTTACTCGGGCTTTACATGGCTCTATTTACGTTCGTCGCCGTGGTCCACCTCAATCTCTACAATCAGGTTCTTGGCGTGCCGAGTCTCTATGCCGTCGCGCAGACAAATCAGCGCGAGGCGCTGGAGTTTATCCAGTCCCTCAGCCCCGGCGTCGTCTTTCTTGGGGTTGTCCTCGCCGTCCTGCCTCTGATTGCGCTGATCTATGCAGGCAGGGCGCGTTTTTGCACGCGCAAATGGACCTGTTTATCCTGCATCGTTTCATTGCCAGCCGTCGCATATGTCGGAGTTTACAAATTCTCCGAGAACAACCCCGTTTTCTTTTCCGTCTGGACAGCATCGGAATTGTTCCTGCTGAGGTCGGACGCCCCGGACGTCTCGAAACTGGGAGCAAAACACAATGTATCGCTGTCGTTTCCTGCTCCGGTTCCGCAAAATATCACGCATGTGCTGATCCTCGGGGAGTCGACGACCAGCAAGCACATGTCTCTCTATGGCTATAAACGCCGCACGAACCCCGAGCTCGAAAGCATCAGGAACCAGATCTATGTTCAGGAAGACGCCTGTTCTTCGCGTGGCGCGACCGTGCCGGCTTTGAAGGAAATCTTTTCCTTCGCCGACCGCGATCACGAAGATCTGCTCTACACCGAGCCGAGTCTGCTGCAGATGATGCAGGCGGCGGGCTTTCACGTCTATTGGCTGTCCAATCAGCAGGCCGTGGGCACCTTTGACTCATGGGTCGGAAAATTCGTGTCGGACGCCGATTACAAACTCTTCATCAACAGGCGCGGATATGAGGATGGCCTCAGTCTCGATGGACTTTTGCTTCCCGAATTGAAGAAAGCGCTGAGCGATGAAAACAACCGCCGCTTTATCGTGCTGCATCTCATCGGCGCGCATTCGAATTACTTTTTGAGGTTCCCTACCGAGTTCGGCAGCTTCGATACGGAGCAGAAGCTTCCGCCTCCGGTGCTGGAGCACAGAGGGCTGAAGGATTATCTCTTCCGGGGCACGAGAATCGAGCGCAACAACGCCTATGACAACGCCCTGCTTTACAATGATCATATCGTGGCCTCGGCTATCGATATGGTGCGCTCCTTCGGCGGCAATTACTCCGTCACCTATCTCTCCGACCACGGCGAAGCCGTGATGGAGCAAAGCAGTTTTTTCGGCCATATTGACGCCGTAGCTCCCAAGCAGGTGTACCAGATCCCGCTGATGTTCGATCTCAGCCAATCGGTGAAGGACGCGATCGGAGATGAGGGGCTTCACAGCTTCGATCGCAATCTGAAAAAAGAATTCGAATCAACCGGGATGATTCACACGCTGATGCAGCTATACGGTTTCCGACATCCGCGCTGGCAGAGTCAGAAATCCCTGTTCTCCGCCGATTACACATCGTGGCGCAGGTTCTGCGACAATCTGCAATAGAGGCGACGCGGTCAACACGATGACGAACCGAATCCTCATCATCGCGAACGCCAACTCCGGCCGCTACTCGCAATGCAAGGTGGCTTCGGTGTTCGAGGCGCTTTGCCGCGCGGGCGTCGTGGTCGAGGTGGTACAGGCGACCAGCCCCGCCGCAATCGGCGACGCGGCCCGCAACGCGGATGTGGACGCCATCGTCGTCGCCGGCGGCGACGGGTCGGTGAACGCCGCAGTGGCAGGGCTGTTGCGTCGCACCGGCGCAAGGCCGGCGCTGGGCGTCATTGCGGCCGGCACGGCGAATGTTCTGGCCTATGAGCTGGGGCTGCCCGACAGCGCGCGTGAGCTTGCGGAGCTGTTCAGCCGCGGCCCGACGAGGCTGCTTCACCTCGGGCTCGCCAATGGAGCGCCGTTCGTCTTGATGGCGTCGGCTGGTTTCGACGCGCAGGTGGTCGAGGCGGTCGAGGCGGGACCCAAAAAGCTGCTCGGCCGGCTGGCCTATGTCTACTGCCTCGTCAAAGTGCTCGTGCAGTCGGGCTCGCATAGCGTGGAAGTCGACACGGGCGACCGCGTGATCGTCAGCAAACTGGCCATCGTCACCAAGGCGCGCTGCTACGGCGGCAAGTTCGAGCTCGATCCCGGCATGAGCGTGCTGTCGCCGGGGCTGAAGCTCGTGGCGGTGACGAAGATCGCTCCCTCCTCGATAGCGGCGCTCGCCTCCATGCTGCTGTTCGGCAGATTGCGCAAAAGCGACTTCATCGAGATCATTCCCGTCACGCGCGTCGACTTCCGCTCGACGCAAGGCGCGGCGACCCAGGTCGACGGCGACTTTCACGGACCGACGCCCATGACCGTCGCCGAATGTCCCGAGACGATAGAGGTGTTCTGTCCCTGCGGTTGAGGCGAAGCGCACGCCATCCCGGGCGCTCGAAGTGTCAAAGGTCGCGTCGCGGGGGTTGCATCCCTCCCTTTACGGGGAGGGTGGGGTTCCTGCCATCGCCGCTGCTCTTGCATTTCTCATCGGGCGACCGCCCTATAAATGGGTTTCTTGAGAACGAGCCGGTTGAAGGGAGACGCGTCATGAGGCGCCTCAGCCATTGTCTTAGCCTCGCTTGCGCTGCCCTTGCGCCCGCCGCTCCTCCCATGCCGCAGCAAATGGCTGCGCTCGACGGCTCCTGGGGCGGCGAGCGGGAGGGCCTTGCGGCGCAGGTCACCATCGCCAGCAAGCTGGCGGTCGGATTTTTCTGGCGCATGGATTATTTCGACCCCACCAGTCCCCGCTTCTCCGAGGACGGCAAAAGGCTCAGCTTCGCGTTTCGTGGCGGCAGGGCGACGCTGACGCGCACCGGCGCAAACGCGGCGCTTCTGCAGGTCGAGGAAGGCCGCGCGGTGACAAGGATGAATCTGACGCGGAATTGAGGGTCGCGGCTACGCCGCGATGCGCACTTCATCGCGTTCGCGACACTTTGCCGCACTGCACACAGATTGGGCGAAGCCCGCAACTCCGCAGAGTAACTCGCGTTTAATCAGAAGTTTACCGCGGATTGCACAAAATTGTTCCTTGCCATTTTTGTGCATTGCAATATCCTCATTGCAACGATGCGAACGAGTCACTGAAGCGAGTCTGAGGCTTGTGCGCGGGTTGCTCATCGGCTGACCGCCGGGTCCGCGATCTCCCCCTGATGCAGTCTGCACGCAATATGCATAACGCCGCCGGATCCAGCCCGAACTCCAGTGCGGGTGTCGCAAAACTTCCACAATGAGGCCACCATGGAATCCTTCACGCAATGGTTTCAGGAATGGGCGGAAGCCTGCTCCTATGCGCAGGAATGCGTTCCAGTCCTTCCGCCCCTCCCCTTTCACGAGCCCTACACCGCGTTGGGGAGCATCGCTGCCGTCAGCTTTCTGCTGTGGTGGATCAACGAACGCAGATTGACGGGAGTGCTCGCAGGCGAGGCCAGATTGCGCGGCGAGATCGAGAACTCCCGCAAGCCCGCGCGCCCAGGCCCCCAGCGAACTCAACGCAATGTTCGATCAGGCGAGAGCGCAGCACGCGGCTCCCAGCCACAGGGCCGCGTAAACCCGCCGCGCCACCAGCGTCGTTCCCGCGCGGGCGGGAATGACCGAGGCTTAACCCTTGTTGCAGGAACCGGCGTGCAGGACGCGCAGATGCTCCCGCCGCGCGAAGCAAGGGTTGGTCATGACCGTCAAGTGACGACCGTCGCAGTTCACGATGCAGTAGCGGGCTTCGAACTGCGGACAGATCTCGCCATTGGCCGCGGCCGCCCGGCCCGGCGCAAACAGCGGCGCGGCGAGCGCCGCCAGAAGCGCGACTTTCCACAAATTGCTCAAACGCAACGGGGTCATGCGCCTTCTCCGATGCCAACCGCGTCCGAAGACTTGGACGCGGATCTGCTAGTCAATCGCCCGAGTCCAAATTGGTTCCGCCGCATTACAGCGCCTTCAGAAAAGCCGCCAACGCCGCTTTCTCCTGTGCGCTCAAGCCGAGCGGTTTGATGCGCGCGTCGAGCGCCGGATTGGCGCCGCCGCCTTGGTCGTAAAAGTCGACGACTTCTTCCAGACTCTTCAAACTGCCGTCATGCATGTAGGGCCAGCTGTCCTTCACGCCGCGCAGCATGGGCGTGACATAGGCCCAGCGATCCCCAGGATCGCCGCTGATCTCAAACCGGCCGACGTCGTTTTTTTGCACGGGCTTGTCGAGCCCGACCGCCGCAAGCTGGGTTTCCTGAAACACCCCCGGCGCGAGTTCGACGCGAAGCGTCGCCGGAGGGCTTGGCCTTGCGAAGGCCACGCCGGTGTTATGCCACGACTGATCGGTGAACAGCGCTTCGCTCGCGCCGATCGCATGACAGGAGGCGCATCCGGCCTTGCCGACGAACAGCTCGTAACCCGCCCGTTCCTGCGCCGTTAGCGCCCCCGTTTCGCCGCCGAACACCGCGCGGTCGAAACGCCCGCCGCCGATCAGCAATGTCGCCTCATAGGCCGCGATGGCGCGCCCCAGCGTCGTCATGCTGACGCCTTCGCCGGGAAAAGCCTCGTTGAAAGCGGCGCCATACACGGCGTCGGCGCGGAGCCGGTCGAGCAACGGCCCGATGGCCGGATTGCCCATTTCGTCCGCGGCGAGCAAAGGCCCCCAGACCTGCGCGGCGAGATCGGTTTCGCGACCGTCGTGGAACAGATATTTTTTGAAGGCGACATTGTAGAGCGACGGCGCATTGCGCCGCAGCGTGCGGCCTTCCAGTCCAATCGACAGCGCGCTTTGATTGGAGGCGAAGCCCTGCTCGGGGATGTGACACATCGCGCAGGACAATGTGTGATTGACCGAAAGACTGCGGTCGAAGAACAGGCGCGCGCCCAAACGGCGCATGTCGCTTGTTCCCGCGATCTGCGCGGGTACGGCAGGAAGGCCAAGCAGAGGCCTGGTCTCCTGCGCCGGCGCGCAGGTCGCGCAAGCGGCGAGGGCGAGGGCCGCCAACACGCGCCTCACGGCTCCGGCCTTTCATTGCTCGCCTGCGGATGCGCCATCGCCAGAGTGCGCGCGTCGTTCAAAAGGCTCTCCGGCGTCAGAAAGGCCGTGGTGTAAATCTCCCGCACCCATCCGTCGGGATCGATGAGAAAGACTTTGAGCATGTGATTTATGACGCCGGTCCTGTGTCCGGCCGCGTCGGTCGCAAAGGAGATGTCCTGTCCCATCTCGCGCAGGAGCGGCGTCAGATCCTCATAGGAGCGGCTGGTGAGAAACTCCCAGGGAATTGCGCTGTCGCCTGTGGCCTCGCCGCTGCGCAACAGCCGCAACACATTGGGCGTGTCATGCTCGGGGTCGAGGCTGACGAAAACCAGTCGCAGCTTCGACTTCAACAGCGCATCCGCATCCGCCTCGCGCCGCGCCGTCTCGAAAGTCGACCAGGCGACGGGGCATCCAGCGGGATCGACGCAATGGCCATAGAAAAAGCCGAGCGCCGTCACCGCGCCGCGCGTGAAGGCGGAAAGCTGAGCCGGCTTTCCTTCCGCATCGAGCAGCAGCGCCTGCGGCGTGCGCTGTATGCGCTGGAGCGCATAGGTTCCCGGCGCGGGAAGGCGCGTGACGCGCGGCTTTGTCTCCTGCGCGCAAAGGCCGGGCGCGGCCATGCAGAGGATCAAAGCGGCGAGCGCGCCCCGGCGCCATGTCATTGCGCGCGCGCCGTGAACTTCATGTGATGCGCGCGGCCCAGCCCTTCCTTGGCGAAGTCGACGACGAAATCGAGTTTGAGATCCTTGCCGTCCCAACTATAGGCTTTGAGGAACTGCTCGTTGTCGGCGCCCTTCTTGTCCCAGTTGGCGAGCAGCGAGGTGGTGAAATAGACCCGTTTTCCGTCCCAGCTTTGCGACACCATATTGACCTGCGAGCCGATCTTTTTTGAATAGACCTGCTTCGGCGCTTCGGGATTGGAAAGATCGAAAAGCCGCGTCGTTCCATCCATAAAGGTGTTCACCCAAAGCGACGACGCATCCGCCGCGATGGAGATGTCCACCGGCAGCGGTATTTTTGAGGCGTCGCCGATGTCGGCGACCGCTTTCGCCTGCCATTCGCCTTTGTCGTCCGGCTTGACGAGCCAGAGTTTGGACGTCAGCGCGCTGGCGGTGACGGCCCAATTGGCGCCGGGCTTGAGCGCCCAACGGATTTCCAGCGGCGCGCCGGGGACGGAGAACACCTTCTCCGGCTTCATCGCCTTGAGATCCCACATCACCATCGTATTGCCGAAGTTTTTCATCGCGGAGCTGTCGGCGATCAGTTGCGACATATCCATCATGTAATTCGTCCAGCCCGTGAAGCTCGACGTCAGCATCCGGTTCTCGGACGGATTGATGGCGATGTCATAGCCATAGCCGTCGCCGCCATTGTCGAGCGGCATCGGCGTCGTCATGACCAGATCGCCCGCGTTGTTGTAGGTGATCAGCCCGGTGACGCCGCCGTGGTTCTTCTTGTTCGACAGCGCCTGCACCAGCATGCGGCCGGGCAGTGCATAGAACGTATGCGGTCCGACGAAGCCCGTCTTTTCGGCGAGATCGTCGATGGTCTTTACGAGCTTCGGCTTGCCGGGGTCGGAGCCGACGTCGAAAATGAAAATCTTGCTGTCGTCCAGACGACCGGCCCAGAGATATTTGCGGTCGTCGGTGAAGCCCATGTGATGCGCCTCGCCGCGCCCGCCCACCGAAATCGAGTTGATGACCTTGCCATAGCTCTGCGAGCCCGGGATGACGTCAATGGTGACGAGCTTGTCCGACTCGTCGCCGACGCCTTTTTCGCCGAGCGTCCAGACATGGAGAAACTGCTCCTGCCCCTTGATCAGCCCGGTCATGAAAGGCGAATTGCAGGTTTCGTCGGCGCGCGCGGGCGCAAGAGTCCAACCCAGATTGCTCGCGGCGATCAGAGCGGCGACTGCGCTTGCAAGACGGCGTTTCATGTCAAACTCCCCTTTTTGTGTTTTTGTTTCAGGCTGTGGCGGGATCGATAATCGACTTGATTTCGCTGATGCGGTTGGCGGGAAAACCACCCTGCTCCGCATGTTTTCTGATGATCGCCTCATCGGCGGCGATGTAGATGCAGTAGACCTTGTCCGCCGTGACGAAGCTTTCAACCCATTGCACGTCGGGTCCGAGATTGCGGATGACTCCGCAGGACTTCTGCGAGATGGCCTGCAAATCCGAAGCGCCGAGCTTACCCGCGCCTTCTATGTCGCGTTCGATGATGTATTTCGGCATGTGTCACCCCTCCTCTCCGCTGGCGCCGATCTTGAACTGACCGGTCGTCTTGATTCGATGCAAATGAAGT
Source organism: uncultured Alphaproteobacteria bacterium (assembly GCA_963724845.1). Classification (GTDB taxonomy): domain Bacteria; phylum Pseudomonadota; class Alphaproteobacteria; order Rhizobiales; family Beijerinckiaceae; genus Methylocystis. Next base: position 32,659 of record CAVRWF010000003.1, on the reverse strand, counting down.
CACGCCTTGAAGTAGCCGTTGAGCAGAAAGTCGCAGAATTGTTTCAGCGGCCGCACCGAGCGCTCGATCTTCACGCGCAACAGCGCGCCCTGCCAGACATTGACCATGAAGTCGGCCATTTCCCTGGCGTCCATGTCCTTGCGGAAACTGCCTTCCTGCTGCGCGCGCGCCAGACCTTCGCGCAGCTTGTCGCGATAGCGATGCACCGCCGCGCGCAAGGAGGTCTGGCAAAGTACGCTGGTGTCGCCGATTTCGCCGATGAGATTGCCGAGCAGGCAGCCGCCTTTGAAATCCCGGCGCTCCGTCTCCTCGATCAGCTCGTCGAAATAGGCCTTGAGCGCCGCCTCGGCATTGACGTCGCGCCGTCGCAGATGACCGTCGAGTTGCTGGATGAAAGGCTCGATATAGTGCGCGACGACCTCGGCGCTGAAAGCCTCCTTGCTGGGGAAATAATTATAGAAGGAGCCCTTCGGCACGCCGACGCTTTGCACAAGCTCCTGCAGGCCGGTCCCGTGATAGCCCTGCTCCATCAGCAGGGCCACGCCATGGTCCAGCAGTTTTGTTCGAAGCTCGTGCACGTCGCGCCTGCTCATGGCGCAGTTATATGACCGGTCGTCTCATTTGGCAACCGGACCCTCCTCCTTCCTCGCGGGAGAAGAAGGAGGTCCGCCCGTCAGCGGGGGGATGCGGGTTGCTGCGACAGGTCCGTCACGCCCGGCGGCAGGGTCAGATTGTCGGTCACCTCCTCGGGCGCCGCCTCAACGAGCAGCTCATCGTTGAAGATCCAGGCCTTGGCGAACTCCCAGGCCACGGCGAGCACAATGGGGCCTGCGAACAGGCCGGCGATGCCGTGCTCGATGATTCCGCCGACGACGCCCATGAAAATCACGATGGTGGGCGTGGTCAGGCCATGCGCCAGCACGAAGGGCTTCATCAGCGCCTCGATGAGATAGACGATCGACATGCAGACGGTAAGGCCAATGGCTGCGGCCGTGGTCAGCGTCATCCAGGCCCATATGACCAGCGGAACGGCGACCAGAATGGGGCCGAGCTGCACGATGCCGAGCACCAGTATCGCGAGAGTCAGCAGGCTGGCGTAGGGCACGCCCACCAGCCACATGCCGAGGCCGCCGATCACCGATTGCAACAACGAAATGCCGATCACCCCGCTCGATACCGCGCGAATGGTCGCGCCGGAGAGCGTCACGAAGCGCTCGCCATAGGCGGGGTCGATCCGGCGCGCCAGCATGTTGACGGCCGCGACGACGCCCGGCCCGGAGACGAACAGAAAGCCCATGATGACGACGGAGACGACAAACTTGAGCGTCCCCGCGCCGACGCTGCTGACCATCTCAAGCAGCACCCCGCCGGCAGGCCGCAGATGCGGCAGAACATTTTCGAGCGCGCTGCGCAGATTGGTGAAGGAAAGCTGCCAGAAGTCGAACAGCGGAGGGCCGATCAGCGGCCAGTCCTTGACCTGCGGCGAAGGCGGCGGGATTGTCAGTGCGCCGCTTTCGAGCCGCTGGAGCAAGGCCTTCGAGCCCTCGATCAAGCCCACGCCGAGCCAGGTCGAGGGTCCCAGCACAATCAGCAGACCGGCGATGGTCAGCAATCCCGCCGCCCAGCGTCCGCCGACCGCGCCGCCGCCCAGAAACAGCTTTAGCCGACGGAAGGTGGGATAGAGCGCAACCGTCAGCACAACCGCCCAGACGCCGATGGGGATGAAGGGCCGCACCAGGAGATAGGCCCAATAGACCAGGAAGCCGACAAAGCCGAGATGAATGGCTATCTCGACAAAGGTCGCGTTGAGCCTGCGCAGCTTCGCCGATTCCTTGCTTTCTTCGTTCATGACCGCTTTCCGAGTTTCCGCCGTTGGGGCGGATTCTAGTTCATCGCACTGCAGCGGACCAGTGGCGCGGAAACCTCCTGTTGGCGCTTTCCACAGGCCGGACCGTCCTGGCCCAAAAAGCCAAGCAGCGCAGTGCGACACGCGTGTGTCCATTGCCGATGACACGTTCTCTCACTCGAGGGAGAGCGCGGCCTCGCGCCGCAAGTTTGATGAGAGACTCTGCGAACGGGGTCGAACCTGCGGAATCGTGCATTGGAGCGCGCACACTCCTCGTCCGTCCCTCCCCGCCACCTTCTCACGCAGGCGAAGAAGGAGACCTCGTCTCAGCAGAGAACCTTTCAGGTGCGCGTCAGCGCGCGGCCCATTCGCTGCGTCGCGTCGGTCATCGGCGCGAAGACCTTTCGCATGGAAGGAAGCAGAACCAGTTGCGCGCCGATCATGAGAATAAACCAGAGCACGCCGACATATGGCGTCGCCGAATGCGCGAGTATCTCCCGTCCGGCGAATGGATTCACGAATTCGAGAAATAGGCCGTTGAGCAGCACCGCGTCCAAAGCGACCACGCCCATTGTGCTGAGGCTCTCGGAGAGTTGTCCGCGATGGCGCGCGATTATCGCGCTTATCGCGATTATCGCCAGACTGCCGAGAACCGCGGTCAGAATGAACAATGGAATAAAGCCCGTCCGCCCTATCACCATCCATACTGCGAAGGCGCCGTTCAAGGCTCCGATTCCACAATGGTCGGTCGCGCTGAAATAGCAGCCGTGATTGAGCGGCGTTAAAATAGCTGTCGCGATGAGCGCGCCGATCGCCAAGGGCCAGCCAAAACGGGAAACGTCGTACCGGGAGATAGCATGCCCCAAGCCATAGAAAATCACGCCGGGAACGACCGAAGCGATCTGGAAATAATTGTGCCCCGAACTCACGTAAAACATGAAAATGAAAAACAGACTTGCAGCGACGCACGCACGAAGGAGCGGACTTGAAACGTAATAGAGGTGATAGGCGAGTTGTATCAGAGCGAGCGCGAAGAAGAACCACATTATGCGAATGGTGAAATAATCGCCGTCTATGAATGGTTTAAGCAGGTGCCCCCAACCTATGCTGTCGTAAGCCGAGACATGAACCAGCGACCCCAGCCAATGCAGCCCTGTCTTCACCAGCCAGCCCAGGATGTGAAACAGATAGGCCAACAGCAGAAACGACAGGGAACGCGCCAGAACCTCGCCCGTGGGTCTTATTTTGTATACGGCCCCCGAAAGCATGAAGAACAGGGGCATATGGAAGGCGTAAATGAACTTCCACTGCAGGAACGCCAAGCCGGAGGAATCCTGGCTCGGTCCAAAAACGGGCTCCAGCGCATGCGAGTAAATTACCAGCAGGATCGCAATGCCGCGCGCAATATCGATCGTCGGCGACCGCGCCTCCGCAACAGGAATGGCGCGAGGCCGAACTTTCTCGCACTCGTCCCTGGCAAGAACTTGGGCGCAGGCCATAGTTTCTCCACTTTGGACTACACAGGCAATCCCGGAGCACGATTTGAGGCGTGTTCGATAAACAATACGTGAATGCGGCGGCCGAAGGAGCATAAAACTGAGCAAAAATGCAATAAATATGTTCGCGTAATCCATATCTAATGTTTAGATAAGCTTCATTACACACACATTACAATTGAAGAGTTAGATCCCGGATCGTGCAGCCGCCGTCCTGCATTGTTCAAGATTCAGGCTGGCGCCGCAACATCGCAACGGGCTCGGAATAGATTGAAACGAACTCCAAATCAACGGTTGGCGTACGGAAAACGGCCCGAGCGCGAATGATGCGCTGGACCGTTTTTTCGTCCCGAATTTGCTCAACTCTGGTTTTTCAGATCGAGCCTGGCGTTGACCAACACTCAGATCAGGTTGGTGGCGACCTGATTGTAAACAGTGATCAAACCGCTGCCGACGCTTTTGAAGGCGGCGATAGCGACGATCGAGATAAGGGAGGCGATCAGCCCATATTCAATCGCGGTCGCGCCGCTTTCATCGGTAATGAAGTTTAGAGCAGAGTTTCTCATCGTCACTGTTTCCTGTTTCCAGAACCTTGGTTTACTTTCGCCGCTTTTGACTTGCTCAAGCAAGTGTCCTGCCGCGGTCGCTCTCTGGAGCCGAGGTTTCAGTCTGGCGCTTGTGCGTTAAATATCTCTGAATTGTGTCGCAGAGGCACAAATATCTCCGAAGTATGCCTGACGGCAGACGAGGTTGCTCGCCGGCGTGCAATCGTCCTTCAGACGCCGCAAACCGCGAAGGAGGCGCCAAACGCATGGTGATGATCGGAACGCTGTTGCACAGGATCGGCCTCGCCCTCTCGAATTATCTCATGAGCGAGGTGGAGACACATCCCCTGACGCCACCGGTCGGCGCTTCGGAGCTCATGAAGTGCCTGCGCGCCGGCGACGTGTTGTTGATAGAAGGCGCGACCCGCGTTTCCGGCCCGATAAAATATCTCACGCAATCGACCTGGTCGCATGCCGCGCTTTTCGCCGGCGCGCTCGAAGGCCATAAGGAGCCGGACGGCGAACCGCATGTGCTGATCGAGGCCGATCTCGTGGACGGCGTCTGCTCGTCGCCGCTGTCGCGATACGCCAATTCGAACACGCGCATTTGTCGTCCGCTGCATCTGCGCGAGGACGATCTTGCTGCGTTGATCGCTTTCGCTGTCGGGCGGATCGGCTATAAATACGATTTGCGCAATCTCTTCGATCTCTTCCGCTATATGCTGCCGACGCCGCCGATCCCCTCGCGCCTGCGCCGCCGTTTCATCGCCATAGGCGCCTCCTCTCCGACCCGCGCGCTCTGCTCGACGCTGCTGGCGGAGGCCTTTCAGGCCATAAATTATCCTGTGCTGCCCATCGTGGAATTCATCGACGACGGAACCAACGCACATGTGGCGCGCGAGATTTTGCACATCAGAAACTCGGCGCTTTATGTGCCGCGAGACTTCGACATTTCGCCCTATTTCGCAGTGGTGAAGCCGATGATCGAAGAGGGTTTCGATTACAAGACGCTGACGTGGATGTGAGAAGCGATTGCTATGCAGTATGCGTCAGAGAAGCCGCGCCGCCGCCGCTGGACGCTGAAACAGAGCGCAATCGTCAAAACGGCAGCAAAGACGCCGTTGGGCGTGAAGGTCTGGATCATGCCCTCGCGCCAAGCCCATAAACGGCGTCATGTGTTCGAATTTCGACGTAGAGTTAGGTTTCAGCTTTCTAGAACGCACTGTAAAAACGAACAGAACATAACGCTCTTGCATGAGACTCAGAATTGGCACAGTCTTCAATAGACTTCGCCCCTAACAGGCGATTGTCATTTACGCGTAATAAATTAACGGAGGGCAAAATGGAACTTAAGCTTATAAAATCCACCGCACTCGCTGCTATAATCTCGAGCGTTGCTCTTGGCGCCGCGACAGCACAGACCGCCGCGCCTGGAGGCCTGACCCCGGACGCAATGCAGGCGGCGATCGCAGCCAGCGCCCCGAAAGCCACCGGCGCTGAGGGAAGAGGCACGGGAAAGATTAGTGGCTCGGTCGCACCGAACTTTTCGTCGGGCACCTATGCCGAGCGTTGCTGGACCTCGATATGGTACTCGTCCGGCGGCTATTACTATCAGTACGCATTCAATGTCGACGGGACCTATCTTTATACCTATATCAACAGCCCCTATGGGTCGTCGGCTGGAAACAATCTGCTGAACGTATGTACGAGTGGCGCGCAATATTATGTCTACTTCACCAGCGGCAGCTGGTATGAGCTTCAGACCAAGTGAGCGGCTAACGCTACACTGTTGAGCTAACACCGCGCGGCGCGATAATTTCGCGTCGCGCTTTTGTATTCGCGCCGCCAGTCACGCCAACCGTCACCCCACGACTCAGAAATAGCCGCGCTGTTTGGCCGCGCTGATCGCGGCCATGATGGAAATCGACGTCAAAACCTCTTGATCGGTATGTCGTGTTTCTCCAACGCATAGCCGATCTGGCGCGGCGTCAGCCCGAGCAGCCGCGCCGCTTTCGCTTTCACCCAGCCGGTTTGCTCCATCGCGTCAATAATCTTCTCCCGCGTTGACCGCCTGTCGACTTCGATCATGGTGCAGTTTTCGGCGCCCGGACATTGCACCGGCGACGCCGTGTCGGCGCCGGTTTCGCTCGTGGACGACGGCCCGACGGCTCGCGCCTTGGGCGCTATCGGCAATGGCGTGAACCGGATGGGGGCGCCTGTTCGTCCTTGTGGGAGGTTGGTTGGAATCGGCGAAAGATAGGTGTCATTGAGGCAGGAGATATCCTTGTCGTTTATGACGTCTCCCGGCGCCAGCGTCGCAGTGCGCAACACGTAGTTTTCAAGTTCGCGAATGTTGCCGGGGAAGCTGCATTCCGAGAGGAAATCCATCGCCGATTTAGAAAAGGTCAGGCGGGAGCCCTGTTCCTTGTTGAACCTCTTGAGAAATTCATTGGCGAGCAGCGCGATGTCGCTCTTTCGCTCGCGCAGCGGCGGCAGCAGAATCGGCACGACGCTGATGCGATAATAGAGATCGACGCGGAACTTCCCGTTCTGCACTTCCTCTTCAAGGTCGCGGTGCGTCGCGCAAATGAGACGCACGTCCACCTTCAGTGTGCGGCTGCCGCCGACGCGCTCGAACTCGCCCTCCTGAAGCACGCGCAGGAGCTTGGCCTGGAACGCCGGCGTGATCTCCCCGATTTCGTCGAGAAACAGCGTTCCGCCGTCGGCCAGTTCAAACCGTCCCTTATGCGCGTTCACTGCTCCGGTGAACGCGCCGCGCTCATGGCCGAAGAGTTCGGATTCGAGCACGCTTTCCGAGAGCGCCGCGCAGTTGAGTTTGACGAAGGGCTTGTTGGCGCGCGACGATAAATTATGAATCGCCGCCGCGAACATTTCCTTGCCGGTGCCGGTCTCGCCGCGCAGAAGGATGGTGGATCTCGATTTCGCGACGATGCGAATTTTTTCTACAACGGTGCGGATTGCCGAACTGTCTCCCAATATGCCTGGAAGGGGGACAAATTTCGTTTCCTCGTCATCGTTATGTCCGCTCTTCTCAAGCCGCGCATTTTCTTGCATCAGCCGTTCGCGGTCGCGAGCGACCAGCTTGTGCAGGCGCAAGGTCTGGCCGATGAGATTGGCGACCATCGCCAGGAAACGAAGATCGCGATCGAAGGACGTCGTGGTCTGGAGGTCGAACGACCGGTCCACCGTCAAGACGCCGACGACGACGTCTCCGTCCTTGATCGGAACGCCAAGGATGGAGAATGGCGCGCCATCGGACGGACCCCATTCCGCAAGATCGCATCCCCTAAACAGAGGCAATTCCATGACGTTTTCGATCACCAGAGGCATTTTTGTCGCTACGATCTGGCGAACCGCCGGCACGGGAAGATGATCGAAAAACATCTTCGCGCTGCCGTCGCTCCAGCCGGGACCAACCACGATCTTCGGTTCGCCCTGGTCGTCGAGCAGGGCGATCAGCCCGTGGCGCATATCCAGGAAACTCGACAGCAGCGCCAGCACGGATGCGAAGGTTTTTTCGACCCGGTTTGGCGAAGCAAGGAGCTTGGAGATTTCATAAATTCCGACCAGTTCGGATTCATTTGAGCGGAAGTTTCGTGCTGTAGCCTCGTTCACATCGGTTGCGGCGTGATATCCCATCTCTTGCTCCGTTTCGGGCCGAGTGGAGTGGCTGCTTCCCTACAATTTCGCAAGGATTGTGCCAGCTTTGCGACAAGATTGTTCGCTTCCTGACAATTGGCCCCGCTCTTCGACGCCTTTTAAGCGGCATCGCAGCAATGGCGGCATAAGTAATTGTTTCCGATTAATAAATTATGTCAGATTGGGCAGTGGCCGCAAGCTGAAAATGGCGCAGAAAAAAACAAAAGCCCGCACTGAAGCTCGGGCGATGTATGAGCGTAATGAAAGCGATGCCTGAAGCTTCATCCGCGTGGACTGTTTGGCGGCAATCCCTGCCGGTTTTTGCAGCGCACATTTCCAAAGACTTCACATCCCCCAGCGACGGACGAACCAGCTCTTTGCGAGCTGCGTCAGCACCGCGTAACCCGCCAGCATAGCGGCGAGGATGGGCCAGTACAGTCCCGGCAGCGGCGTGAATTTGAGCGCCTCCCCGACCGACGTGTATGGCAGCAGGACGCCGATGGCGCAGATGACGATCGACATGGCGAGCAGCGTCGCGCTCGGCCTGCTTTGCAGGAAGGGGATCTTTGCGGTGCGGATGATATGGATGATGAGCGTTTGCGTCAGCAGCGACTCGACGAACCAGCCGGTCTGGAACAGCGACGGATTGTTCCAGCCGTCGAAGACGTAAAGCATCACATAGAAGGTCGCATAGTCGAAGATCGAGCTGATCGGCCCGATGAACAGCATGAATTTGAAGAGATTGCCGATGTCCCATTTGCGCGGGACGGAAAGATAGTCCTCGTCGACATTATCGGTCGGTATCGCCGTCTGCGAGAGATCGTAGAGCAGATTATTGGTCAGCACCTGCACCGGCAGCATGGGGAGGAAGGGCAGGAAAATGCTGGCGCCCAGCACGCTGAACATGGTGCCGAAATTGGAGCTTGCGCCCATCTTGATATATTTGACGATATTGCCGAACACCTTGCGGCCTTCGATGACGCCTTGCTGAAGCACCAGCAGGTTCTTGTCGAGCAGAATGATGTCGGCGGATTCCTTGGCGATGTCGACCGCCGTATCCACGGATATGCCGACGTCCGCAGCCTTGAGCGCCGGGCTGTCGTTGACGCCGTCTCCAAGAAAGCCGACGACATGGCCCTTTGAGTGCAGCGCGCGAATGACGCGCGCTTTCTGCTCGGGCGAGACCTTGGCGAAGGCGGTCACGGTTTGCGCGAGCGCCGCCAGAGCGGCGTCGTCCATCCTTTCCACCTCGCTTCCCAGCACCACGCGCTCGACCGCAAGACCGACCTCGCGGCAGATTTTGCGCGTAACGATTTCATTGTCGCCGGTAAGAATCTTCACCGAGACGCCGCATTCGTCGAGCGCGGCGAGCGCGCGGCGCACATCGTCCTTCGGTGGATCGAGAAAGGCGATGAAGCCAAGCAGGGTGAGGTCGCGCTCATCCGCCGCGGCGTAGCTTTTCTTCGCTCGCCTGATTTCCTTGCAGGCCACCGCGACGACGCGAAAGCCTTCCTTGTTCAGCTCCCGCGTTTTCGTCTGCGCTGCATCGAGCCGGATCGCATCCAGCGGGCGCCGCTTGCCGTCCAGTTCGTAAGCGACTGCAAACCGAAAGCACTTCCTCGACGGCGCCCTTGCAGGTCAGCACATGCGTCGCCGCGCCGCGTCCGGCGAGGCGTTTCAATGCGCGCGAGAAACTGGCCTCTTTGTCGTCGCGCGAAAGAATGACGGAAAGACGCCTGCGCATGAAGTCGAAAGGAATTTCATCGAAGGCGGCGTAGCGATGCTGGAGAAGCAGATTTTCGCCGAGCCTGACATGGTCCAGCACAGCGTCGTCGAGCAGGTTTTTCAGGCCGGACTGGTGATGGCTGTTGAGCCAGGCGTATTCCAGCACGCGCTGGCTGCTTTCTCCCGCAAGATCGAGATGCAGGCTGAGCGTGATGCGGTTTTGCGTCAGCGTGCCCGTCTTGTCTGCGCAGAGCACGTCCATCGCGCCGAAATTCTGAATGGCGTTGAGGCGCTTCACGATGACGCGCTTCTTCGACATTTCGATCGCGCCCTTGGCGAGATTCACCGTGACGATCATCGGGAGCAGTTCGGGCGTCAGTCCCACGGCGACGGCGACGGCGAAGAGCAGCGCCTCGCCCCAGTCGCCCTTGGCGAAGCCGTTGATGAAAAATACGCTGGGAACCATCACCAGCATGAAGCGGATCATCAGCCAGATGAATCTGGTGACGCCCTTGTCGAAACTCGTCAGTTGGCGCCGACCCGAAATCTGGTCCGCAAGCTGGCCGAAATAAGTTTTCGCGCCGGTATGCACTATGACGCCGGTAGCGAAGCCGCTGACCACGCTCGCGCCCATCAAGCAAAGATTGGGCGCGTCGAAAAGATCGGCCGCTTCATCGCTGCACGCCTGCGCGGATTTTTCCGCCGGCATGGCCTCGCCGGTCAGGGCGGACTGGTTGAGGAAGAGATCCTTGGCGGACAGCAGGCGCAGATCGGCCGGGATCATGTCGCCCGCCGAAAGCCGCACGATGTCGCCGGGCGCGAGTTGCTCGAATGGAATTTCGCGAAAGCTTCCGGCGCTATCGCTATCGTCGCGCCGCCGTACGCTCGCCGTCGTCGTCACCATGGCGCGCAGCCGCGCGGCGGCGTCGTTGGAGCGATGCTCCTGCACAAAAGCCATCAATATGGCGAGAGCGACGATGATCGAAATGACGACCGCGGCGTGGAAATCGCCGAGCAGATAGGAAACGACGGCGAGACCCAGCAGCAGCGCGTTGAGCGGATTTTTCGCGCGGCCCCATAGTTCCTGCGCGATCGAGGGCTGCCCCTCCTGCGCGATGACATTGGGGCCGCCCGACGCCAGCCGCGCTTGCGCCTCGGCTTCCTCGAGCCCCTCGGGCGAGGCGCCGAGCGAGGCCAGCGCGTCGCTTGCATCAAGCCGGCTCGCGGCGAGCATCTGGTTCGAGAGAACCGGATCCATGCCCCGCGCAGCAAAGCTTCGCGCCGCCGACACGGATTGAAAGAAGTCGAGAGCAAAGCGGAAATAGCCGTTCATGTGCGCCGTCAAGGTCATGTTTTAGTTGGGGGCGACACAGTATCAGCTGTCTTTGACTCAACCAACGCTTTCGAAGATTCAGCCAAGTCGCAACGCCCCTCATCCGACCTCGCTGCGCGAGGCCACCTTCTCCCGTTCCACGGGAGAAGGGATGCGCCTTTGCGATTTTGGTTATTGAGGTTGAATAAGTCGGCGTCCTCCTTCTCCCGCCTGCGGGAGAAGGTGGCGCGGAGCGACGGATGAGGGGAGTCTCCGCCCCAGTGCAAGACTCCGAAGATTCAGCCAAGTCGCAACGTCCCTCATCCGACCCTCGCTGACGCGAGGGCCACCTTCTCCCGTTCCACGGGAGAAGGGATGCGCCCTTGCGATTTTTGTTGTTGGAGTTGAATGAGTTCGGCGTCCCCTCCTTCTCCCGCCTGCGGGAGAAGGTGGCGCGGAGCGACGGATGAGGGGAGTCTCCGCCCCAGTGCGCAACTCCGAAGATTCAGCCAAGTCGCAAGACCCCTCATCCGACCCTCGCTGACGCGAGGGCCACCTTCTCCCGTTTTACGGGAGAAGGGATGCGCCTTTGCGATTTTGGTTGTTGAAGTTAAATCAGGCCGGCACCCCTCCTTCTCCCGCCTGCGGGAGAAGGTGGCGCGGAGCGACGGATGAGGGGTGTCTCCGCCCCAGTGAACAACTCCGGAGAGTCAGCCAAGTCGCAAGACCCCTCATCCGACCCTCGCTGACGCGAGGGCCACCTTCTCCCGTTCCACGGGAGAAGGGATGCGCCCTTGCGATTTTGGTTATTGAGGTTGAATGAGTTCGGCGTCCCCTCCTTCTCCCGCCTGCGGGAGAAGGTGGCGCGGAGCGACGGATGAGGGGAGTCTCCGCCCCAGTGCAAGACTCCGGAGATTCAGCCAAGTCGCAAGTCCCTCATCCGACCCTCGCTGACGCGAGGGCCACCTTCTCCCGTTCCACGGGAGAAGGGATGCGCCCTTGCGATTTTTGTTGTTGGAGTTGAATGGTTCGGCGTCCCCTCCTTCTCCCGCCTGCGGGAGAACGTAGCGCGGAGCGACGGATGAGGGTTGTTTCCGCCCCAGTGCAAGACTCCGGAGATTCAACCCAGCCGCAATTCCCCTCATCCGACCTCGCTGCGCGAGGGAGCGCCGTCGACTATTTTTCCTTACCGACGGAACCAATCGTCGCCCGGACTGCTCAACCTTAGGAGGTGCAGGGCGATGGATGATCGAAGCGAGATTGACGCGGTTCGCGCCTTGTTGGGGTCGAAGCCGAGGCCGGTCGGCTGGGCCGAGCGGCGGGAGCGGCTGGACGAAGTCGGCTCGGTCTGGCCGGTCGCCGAAGACATAAGCCTCACGGAAGTCGAATTCGGCGATGCCAGCGGCGAGTGGTCGATCGCCCCGGGCAGCGACGCTTCGCGCGTCCTGCTGTTCTTCCACGGCGGCGGCTATTGCTCGGGCTCCATTCTCAGCCATCGCCGCATGGTGACGGAAGCGGGCCGCGCGGCGGGCGTGCGCACACTCGCAGTGGGCTACCGGCTGGCGCCGGAACATCCTTTTCCCGCGGCCTATGACGACGCCCTGTCGGCCTGGCATTTCATCCTTTCGCAGGGCTATACGCCGCATCGCATCGCCGTGGGCGGGGACAGCGCGGGCGGCGGACTGACCATCGGCCTCATCAACCGGCTGCGCCATGCGGGCGAGGAGCAACCCGCCTGCGCCTGGCTGGCGTCGCCCTGGACGGACCTCACGCTGTCTGGCGACACGCTCGACTCCAAGGATGCGGTCGACCCGCTCATCCACAAGGACTATCTGCAGGAGCTTGCCGACGCCTATCTCTCCGAGAAGATGGACCGAAGGGACCCGCGCGTTTCGCCCTTGTTTGGCGGTCTCAAGGGCTTTCCGTCGACGCTGGTTCAGGTCGGGTCCGCCGAGACGCTGCTCGCCGACGCAACGCGCTTCGCCGTCGCCGCGGGCGAGGCGGATGTTCCCGTCACGCTGGAAGTCTGGCCGCATATGATCCATGCCTGGCCGGTCTGGAACGCGCAACTCGACGCCGGCCGCCGCGCGCTGACCAGCGCCGGACGGTTCATCAGGGAGCATGTCGGGAGAAGGGCCTGAGCGTCGCAGCGCCGGCGATCGCCCTGTTCGGCGCGGCGCGTGGGCGTTGTCATCGAAGCGAGCGCGGCCCGTCAGCGGCTCTAACGCTGGAGCATTTGCGCCAGCGTTTCTCCGCCGCCCGCAACCCCCGTGGAGGATTCCTCCACCGCCACCGGGAGCCAGAGATGGATCGTCGTGCCGCGGCCGGGCTCGCTTTCGATTTTCAGGGCGCCGCCGGACTGCTCCGCAAAGCCCTGGGCCATGGCGAGACCGAGGCCGGTGCCCTTGCCTTCGGGCTTGGTTGTAAAAAACGGCTCGCAGGCCCGCGCCGCCACTTCGGGCGGCATGCCGCCGCCCGTGTCCGAGACGGAAAAGCGGACATAGGCGCCAGGCTTCAGATGCGCGGGATGATCCCCACCCTCGTTCGGACCGACGATCTCCTCTTCCGCCGAGAAATCCAGTTCTCCATCGCCGTCCATGGCGTCGCGGGCGTTGGTGCCCAGATTGATCAGGACGGTTTCGAGCTGCTGTCGGTCGGCCAGCGCAAGCGGCAGCGCTGCGCTCACATGCGTGCGCACTGTCACGCCGGAGCCGAGCGTATGCGCCAGTATGTCCCGCATGCTGGAGAACAGGGCGCCGGCGTCCACCGGCTCGTTTTGCAGATCGGCCCGCCGCGCGAACGTCAGCAGGCGACGGGTGATGTTTGCGCCGCGCCCCGCGGACTCGGACATCATCAGCGCAAGGCGGCGGACGTTCTCGGCGTCTTCCGGCTGTCGCTCGATCATCCGGCCGGCGCCCTGCACCACCTGAAGGATATTGTTGAAGTCATGCGCGACGCCGCCTGCGAGCTGGCCAAGCGCCTCCATCCGCTGCGCATGAGCGAGCCTGGCGAGCGCCTGTCGCTTGACCTCTTCCTTTTCGATAGCGGCCCGCGCCTCGGCCCGCGTCGCGGAAACCGCTCCGGCCACTGCTCCCAGCAGCGCCAGCACGCCCATCGCCGACAGAGCGTAGATATGCAAATTTTCACGTTCGCAGGCTTCCGCCGCCGCAGCCCGGCGCTGGGCCAGCAGATGGGTCTCTTCGGCGGTGAAGGCGGCTATGATTGCTCGCGCCTGATCCATGAGCGCCTTGCCATGTCCCAACTCGATGAGCGTGACGGCGCCGGAGCGGTCGCCCGCCCGGACGAGGTCGACGGTCTTCGCCATCTGCTCGATCTTCGCCGTCGCCACCGTCTGGAACTCGCTGATGCGAGCCATCTGGCTTGGACTATCGTTCGATAGCTCGGTGAGCCGCGCCAGTCCCGCGCGCAGGAAGAGCAGGCCGTCGTCATAAGGGGCGAGATATTCGGGCTTCTCGGTGATGACATAGCCGCGCTCGCCCGTCTCGACGTCCTGAAGCGCCGACAACAGGCGCTGAGCTTCAAGCAGCACCGTTTGTGTGTGATCCTGCCAGCGTTCGGCTTCGGCGCGTTCGGAGGCGCTGCGCAATCCGCCCCATATAATCACAAAGGCGATGATCGCGGTTCCGATCACGCCAGCAATCCACAGCGGAAGCTTTTTCATGCTGCGCTTTTCCAGGACTGTATTGTCCTGCAGAAATGAAGGCCGCGACTGAGCTACGAACTCGCCAAACATCGGCATACCATGCCTTTGCCATGAGACGCCCGCTCTGGGAATAGTGCAGGCCAAGCCCTCCGTATTCTGGCCCATTGTTTTCACAGGCGCAAGCGACGCCGGCTGTAAAATTATACGCTGCGCGCTATCAAATGTTCCTTCTGCAGTCCCGGGCAAGGCTCATTCATTGCAAAAACTAAGATGCGAGCGCCTGAGAGCCAAAACTTCGCCGCTGGCGCGACCATCTTTCTTGAGCTACGCTGGCGTCGATCAGGCGCTTGCACGGAGCCGGATGAATGAAGCGTTTCGCTGCTGGAGTGCTGCTTGGGGCGGCTTTGGCTTTTGGCGTGATGACGCTTGTGCAAGCGACAAACGCATCGCTTTATGCGATGGACCGGCGCATCGCGGTCGCCTGCAGCTGGTCCAACTGTTGAGCAGCGGAAAAGGCGCATCCTTTTCCCGCCGCTTTGCAGGAACCGCCACCGCGTTTATGCAGAGCGTTCCATCATCTCGCGAGGCTTGCCACCGAGCCGGCCGGATAACACGACCCTGATCTGATGCTGCGCACATTCGTCCAGCATGGCCGATTGGCCGCCATAGGCCTTCGTCGCATCGTTGAAACCAAGACAGGCGAGCCGGTAGATCAACCGTTGCGAAACCGCGCCCTCGAAATAGCCGCCGTGAACATTGATGCGTTGATCGGCGGGGACCAGCGGCGAGATGTATTTCCACAGCAGATTGATGTGTTCGAGATAGGGGATGCAGCCGTTGGGGTCGTGGGCCTTGTAATTGCGGGCTTGCGTCAGATAGCCTTTCCGCCCCGGCTCGTCGACGTAATCCGTGCAGTCGAAATAGGTGAAGGCCTCCGCCACCTCCGCCGGATTCTGATGCTTGCGCAAATTGGGATGTCTCCTTCGCCGCGTCTTGCTTGAGAGATCCGCGAGCGTCTCGTCGCCAACGCGCAGCTCCTCCAGCAAAGGACGACCGGCGATGGAGCCAAAGCCGGTCGACAATATTTCCGTATTGCCGAGCCGGTAGCCGAAATTGCGCTTTTGCGTCGGAAAGGAGAAGTAATTCGCCGTCGTCGAAATGAGCCGCAGCACCTCGTCGCCCTCGTTGCTGAACAGATAGGCTTCCCTGAACCGGCGCAACGACGAGGCGAGGAAATTGGCGCGGTCCGCGAGCAGCGTCTCGGCGGGAATGTCCGGCGAGGCCAGCACGAAGCGCATCAGCGTGAACACATGGCCGATCTTGCCGGTCACTTCGTCCCCGCCTCCCGTCTCCTTGGTCGCCGCTCCTTGCCGCTCCTGGCCCGAAAGATAAGTGCGAAGCACCTGCGGATTGAACACGTCCGAGAGCACGCGGATCGCATTGGTGACGACCAGCCCGCCCATGCTGTGGCCGATGAAGGACAGCGAGATGCGCTGGCGCGGAGGCTTGCCCGCCGCCGCCTCCGCATCGACGATGTTCGTCGCCGCGGCGTCGATCTGCCGCAACACTTCGACAAGATCCGGCACGCCGTAATTGGTCGCGCGATACGTGTCGCGGAAATAGACGATGGCGCGCAGCGCCGCGAGCACGAGGATGGTTGCGACGATGACGACGGCCGTCGTCGTAAAGAAACCGGCGAGGAAATGGGCGCCGAACAGGCGCAATACGATGACAAGAGCGGCTATGATCAGCAGTCCGAGCGGAAACCACGGCATGGCGGAGATGCTGCTGCGCGCGACGCTGAACATCGACTCCGACGGCCAGCGATAGCCGATGCAGACCGTTCTGCGCTCCGGGCCAAAAATCGCGGCGCTGTCCTTCTTGAGCGCTTCGACCGCGCTTCCATAGAATTTCAGAACTTCGTCCGGCGGATTGTTGAATCCATGCACCATCACGACCAGATTGGCGTCTGTGGCGGGCTTGTCCGGCGGAACCAGCGTCTGCGCTATCTCCTTGACCGCCGTGTCGGGATCGATCGGCGTGAGCCCGTCGGGCGGACGGCCGCCCCCGCCCGTGCGCTGCTCGACATTGTTTGGAGCCGTGCTCTCGATGTAGTAAAAGGTGACGTTCGGAATCTCCCCGCTGCTTGTGAAAACGCGAAAGTCCGATTCCTTTTCAACCTTGGCCTCGACGGCCGCTTGATCGTCGCTCATTGTTTTTGCTTTCCAAATTTTGCCGACTGAGCGCGGCGAAAAAAACATTGATCGTGTAAGCGCGCATCATGCGCCGATCGGATGCATTGGACAAGCAACCAGCGTGAGGCGGGGTGCAACTTTCGTGACTGAAGTTGAATGGTTCGGCGACCCGTCCTTCTCTCGGGAGAACGCAGCGCGGAGACCCCTCATCCGACCTTGCTTCGCGAGGCCACCTTCTCCCGCTTCACGGGAGAAAGCGCCTTACATTCTGTTGTTGACGCTAATCAACCGGCGTCCCCTCTGCGGCGCGCATCCGCTCGAGATCCTCGCGCGTGTCGATGTCGGTGATGACGCCCTCGTCGTCGACTGCGATCTCCACGACGCCATCGACCGAACGCAGCATGGCGCGCGCGCCCTCGTCGCCGCGCAGCGTTGCAAGCCGCGCAAACAGGCTGCCGCCGAGCAACACCGGATTGCCGCGCCTGCCTCGATGCACCGGCGCAACTGCTGGACACTGCGGTGCGCGTTCGAAGGCTGCAATCAATTGATCGAGGGTCGCGCCTGTCACCGCCGGCATGTCGGCGAGCAGCACGAGCGCGCCGGCGCTGTCCGACGCATGCGCGAGTCCGACGCGCAGCGACGAGGCCATGCCGCTTGCATGATCCGCATTATGCGCGAAGGTCACCGGCAGGCCGTCCAGCGCCCGCTCCACATCGTCGCGCGCATGCCCGGTGACAACGATGGTTCTGCATGCGCGCGATGCAAGCGCCGCCTCCGCCGCATAGCGCACCAATGCGCGTCCGCCAAGATCGCTGAGCAATTTGCTGCGCGCGGAATCGAAACGCGCGCCCTGCCCCGCCGCGAGCACGATGGCGGCGACATTCATTGCGCCGCGACCGCCGCCGCGCGCGAAAGTTCCGCGCGCAAGGGTTTTTGACGTTGCGCGAGCACAATCTCTCCAATCACCGATATTGCGATCTCCGTCGGGCTCACGGCGCCGATGTCGAGCCCGATCGGCGCGTGCAGTCGCGCGAGCGCTTGCGCCGTGACGCCGCTCGCCCTGAGACGTTCGACGCGCCGCATCTGGCTGGCCCGCGAGCCGAGCGCGCCGACATAAAAGCAGTCCGACGCGAGCGCGAGACGCAGCGCCGCATCGTCAATTCTGGGATCGTGGCTCATGGCGGCGATCGCGGTGAATCCGTCGAGACCCAGCAGCGGCAGCGCCTCGTCCGGCCATTGCGCGACCAGCGTCACATCGGGAAAGCGCTCGGGCGCAGCGAAGGCGGTGCGCGGATCGACAATGACGACATCAAAACCCGCGATGCGCGCCATCTCCGACAAGGGCTGCGCCACATGCACGGCGCCGATGATCGCCAGTCGCGTCGGCGGCCTGTGAACATAAACGAAATGTCGCCTGCCCCCGACATCGACGACAGCGCTGCGTCCGGCGCGCAACGCAGCGCCCGCCGCGTCGTCGGCGGCCTCGCCCGCATGCAACAGCGAAGACTGGCCGCCGTCGAGCGGCGTGACAAGCGCGCAGGCGCGGCGCGCAGAATATTCGCTGTTGAGTTCGGCGAGGAGATTTGCGCCAGCCGCGTCAAGCTTTTGCACATGAACGCCGACACGGCCGCCGCAGGGCAGTCCGACGCGCCAGGCAACCTCGTCCGCAACGCCGAAGTCGAGCAGGCGCGGCGCGCCGTCTTCGATGGCGTCGAGCGCCGCCGTGACCACCTCGCCCTCGACGCAGCCGCCCGAAACCGAGCCGTGAAATACTCCCGCCTCGTCGACGACGAGATGCGAGCCAACGGGCCGCGGCGCGGAGCCGAATGTCTCGACCACGGTGGCGACGCCGACGCCGCGTCCCTGCCTGCTCCAGCCTTCGGCCTGACGCAAAATCCTGGCTTCATCAGTCAGCATGGGCGAAACCGTTTTACCTTCGTGACTTTAGACACTTCAGCTAGGGCCGATTTCGTCGCAAAGGAGAGATGCGGCGTCACGCGCGTGCGTGGCGTGCCGGAGAGACGGACGGACCGAAGATCTCGCGCCGCTGTGTTGTGTGGCGCGACCAGCGAAAGCGCTGGCGGCGCATGGTACATTGATTTTATTGTCGAACAGCTCGGCCGGCGCCATATCGTTTCGTCCTGAGTCTCATCGCTAAATCCGGCTTCCCAAAAAATGTCTGAGTGAATAATCTATTGTATGAGACGGAACGCGGCGGGCAACATGAAAAACGTTTCAGACATTTCAAAACTCGCCATCGGCGCCAACTCTGTCGTTGCGCATAAATTCCCCGCGCGAAAAGGCCCCGACATCGCAGTCAGCGAAAACGAGTTTCGCGTACTCGCGGAGGCTTTGCCTCAAATCATCTGGATCACGCGTCCGGACGGCTGGAACATTTTCTTCAATCAGCAATGGGTCGACTACACGGGCCTCACACTGGAGGAGAGCTACGGCCACGGATGGAACAAGCCTTTCCATCCCGACGACAGGAAAAAGGCATGGGACGCCTGGCAAAACGCCGTACAGAACAACGCGACATATTCGCTTGAATGTAGATTGCGCCGCGCCGATGGCGCCTATCGCCGGTGGCTGGTTCGCGGCGCGCCGTTGATCAATGAAAGCGGAGCCATAGAGAAATGGTTCGGCACATGTACGGACATCCACGACCTCACCTGGCGCAAGCAGGTCGAGGACGGACTGAAAGCCGCCAGGGCCGAGGCGGACGCGGCCAATCTCGCGAAGTCGAAGTTTCTCGCCGCCGCCAGCCATGATCTTCGCCAGCCCGTGCAGTCGCTGGTGTTTCTGTTGACCGTGCTGAAGCGGCAGGCGATGGCGCCCGCTGTCGAGAAGGCGGTCGCTATGATGGAGCATGCGCTGGAAGGGTTGAACAACCTGCTCAGCAGCACCCTGGACCTTTCGCGCATCGACGCCGGCGTCGTGGCGCCGCAATTCGAGGACGTCGACATTGGCGGGATGGTTCGCCGGCTCGCCGCCGAATATGAGCCGAGATGCGAAGTAAAGCGATTGAAGCTGCTTCGTCATTGTGCGCCGGGGCTGCATACGCGAACGGACCCCGCGCAGCTTGAACGCATATTGCGAAACATCATCGAGAACGCCGTCCGCTGCACTGAGCGCGGCGGATTGTACATCGCCGCCCGCCGTCGCGGCGAACGGCTCCGGATCGACATCCTGGACACGGGAGTCGGCATCCCGCAAGACAAGCTTCCGCACATCTTCGAGGAGTTCTATCAGGTCGGAAATCCGGCCAGAGACCACAAGCAAGGGCTTGGGCTGGGACTGGCGATCGTCAAACGCCTCGCCGGCCTGCTCGGAGCCGAGGTGCAGGCGGCGTCGCGCGAGGGGCGCGGAACCCGTTTCACCATACAGCTTCCCCTCGCCGCCCCTACGGCGCTTCTCTCCGCATCGGGCAGGGCCGAGGATTTCGCCGGGCGGCGCATTCTGGTGATCGAGGACAATCCCAAGGTGCGCGCCGGATTCCAGTTGCTGCTTGAAGCGTGGGACTGCACGGTTTTTTGCGCGGAATCGGGCGAGGAGGCCGTGCGGCTCGGCGCGGACGAAGCCTGGCGCTTCGACGCGATCATCGCCGATTATCGTCTGGGCGCGGGCATGTCGGGCACGCGAACCGCCGCCGAAATCGCCGTGCGCGCGGGGCGTCCGATCCCGACGCTGATCGTGACCGGCGACACGGCCCCGGAGCGCATCGGGGAGATCCACGCCACCGGTTTCGAGATGTTGCACAAACCCGTCATGCCTGACGACCTGGCGCGAAGACTGAGCGCCCTGTTTTCATGACTGCGCCGGCCCGCTCAACTGCGGCGGCTACATGCCCGCGGCCGTGGCGTAAGCGCACTGCGCCTTTGCGGGCGTGAGATAAAAATGCTCGCCCTCTCGATAGGCGGCGTTGCCCATCACCACTTCAAATTCATAGAAGCCGTTGCCCTCTTGCGCGCGCGCCGCGCCGACCAGACGCACGTTTCTCGGCAGATGGCGCAGCGCCGTGTTCTGCTCCGCGTCTTGCCGTAGAAACATCGACTTATTGCGGCTGCTCATCGCTTTCCCCGCGAGTTGATGAACTATGCGCATATAACCGCCCTCGCCGCCCGAGCGCAAATTGCCATTTTCGATGGTATGATGCATTTTATGCATCATGGAGCTGCAATGGATCGACGACTTTCTTGCGCTCTGCCAGACGCGCAATTTCACCCGCGCGGCGGATGCGCGCTGCACGACGCAATCGGCTTATAGCCGCCGCGTGCAACGGCTGGAGGAATGGCTCGGCGCGGCTTTGTTCTATCGCGAGTCGCGTCCCGTTACGCTCACCCCCGCCGGCGAAGAGTTCCTGTCGCGCGCGCATCGCCTGCGCGAGGATATTTTCGACGCGCGCCGCGCCGTGCTCAACGCCTCCAGCCATTTCAGAAAATCGCTGCGCATCTACACGACCAACACGCTGGCTTCGAGCTTCCTTTCGCCGTGGCTGCTGGACAACAGGCTGAAGAATTATTCGCTGATCGTCGCCTCCATCGCGGGCTGCATCGAGGCGGTGAAGCGCAAGCATGCGGACATGAGCCTGATCCCGCATTTTGGCGGCGACGACGCTCTTGCCGGCCTTAGCGCGCAGGAGATCGGCGTGGATCGGCTGACGCTGGTGCGAGGCTCGGCGCAAAAACGCAAGGTGAGCCTGAGCGGCGGCAAATTGCGCGGCCCCGTGATGGTTTACACCCCCGGCACGACCTATGGCGCGCAGATCGCCGCAATGCTCGACAAGCACCGCATCCAGATCGAGGAGCAACCCGTCTGCGAAAGCGCCTCGGCGGAAGCCCTTCTGGCGCAGGTGAAGGCGGGACTGGGTTCGGCCTGGATCCCGCAGATGTTGTGGCGGGACGAAAGCGTGCAGCGATGCGCGGCGCCGGACTATTTCGATATTGCTTACAAGATTTTGCTGATCAAGCCGGCGGCGGGCTGAGCGAGGGAAGGTCTTGAAGTTGAATGAGGGGGCGACCCCTCCTTCTCCCGTGGAACGGGAGAAGGTGGCGCGGAACGACGGATGAGGGGTGTCTCCGCCCCAGCGAACGACTCCGGAGAGTTCAGCCAAGTCGCAAGACCCCTCATCCGACCTCGCTGCGCGAGGCCACCTTCTCCCGTTCCACGGGAGAAGGATGCGCCTTTGCGATATTGGTTGTTGAAGTTGAATCAGGCCGCACCCCCCTTCTCCCGCCTGCGGGAGAAGGTGGCGCGGAGCGACGGATGAGGGGTGTCTCCGCCCCAACGGACAACTCCGCAGATTCAGCCAAGTCTCAGCGCCCTCATCCGACCCTCGCTGACGCGAGGGCCACCTTCTCCCGTTCCACGGGAGAAGGGATGCGCCTTTGCGTTTTTTGTCTTTGAAGTTGAATCAGGCCGCATCCCTCCTTCTCCCGCCTGCGGGAGAAGGTGGCGCGGAGCGACGGATGAGGGTTCTGTGCGCCCCAGCGCACGACTCCGGAGATTCAGCCAAGTCGCAAGACCCCTCATCCGACCTCGCTGCGCGAGGCCACCTTCTCCCGTTCCACGGGAGAAGGAAGCGCCTTTGCGTTTTTTGTCTTTGAAGTTGAATCAGGCCGCATCCCTCCTTCTCCCGCCTGCGGGAGAAGGTGGCGCGGAGCGACGGATGAGGGGTGTCTCCGCCCCAGCGCAGGACTCCGGAGATTCAGCCAAGTCGCAAGACCCCTCATCCGACCCTCGCTGACGCGAGGGCCACCTTCTCCCGTTCCACGGGAGAAGGAAGCGCCTTTGCGATTTTTGGTGTTGAACTTGCTTGCAGCTATACTCGTCCCGCTTCCCCGAATCGCGCCGGCTCCCGGCCCGCCAACTCAAAAGCTCCATGCGAGACCCTGTCACGCCGGCTGCGCCCGGCTTTATCGAAAGCTTCACGCCCAAACTCGTCTCCACCCTGCGCGAGGGCTACGGGCTGTCGCAATTGCGCGCCGACGCCGTGGCGGGCCTCACGGTGGCCATTGTTGCGCTGCCCTTGTCCATGGCCATCGCCATCGCCTCGGGCGCCAAGCCCGAGAACGGGCTGTTCGCGGCCGTGATCGGCGGGCTGCTGATCTCGGCGCTCGGCGGAAGCCGCTTTCAGGTCGGCGGGCCGGCCGGGGCGTTCATCGTGCTGGTGGCCAAGACCATCGAGACTCACGGCTATCAGGGCTTTCTCGCAGCGACGATGATGGCGGGGCTGATCCTGATCGCTATCGGTTATCTGCGGCTTGGCGTCTATGTGAAATACATCCCCTATACCGTGACGATCGGCTTCACCGCAGGCGTCGCCGTGATCATCTTCACGAGTTAGATCAAGGATCTGCTTGGGCTGCGCGTCGAGCATGAGCCCGCCGCCTTCCTGCCCAAGCTCGAAGCCTTCTGGCCGGCGCTGGGCACGGCGCAGCCCGCGGCCTTTGGCATAGCCGCCGCCGCGCTGGCCTTCATCCTGATCCTGCGCATCTGGAAGCCGCGCTTTCCCGGCCTGCTGGCGGCGATCATGCTCACCGGCGGCTGCGTCTGGGCCTTCGACATTCCCGTCGAAACCATCGGCTCGAAATTCGGCGGCGTGCCGCAGAGCCTGCCTGTGCCCGGCTTGCCGGACGTGAGCCTCGGCCAGCTCGCGCCGCTGTTGCCCGCCGCGGTCGCCATCGCCTTGCTCGGCGGCATCGAGTCGCTGCTGTCGGCCGTGGTGGCGGACGGGATGACGGGGCGCCATCACCGCTCCAACTGCGAGCTTGCCGCGCAGGGCTACGCCAATATCGGCTCCGCGCTGTTCGGGGGGCTGTGCTGCACCGGCGCCATCGCGCGCACCGCGACCAACATCCGCGCCGGCGCGCATGGGCCGATCGCCGGAATATTGCATGCGGTGTTTCTGCTGGCCTTCATGGCGCTGGCGGCGCCGCTCGCCGCGCATATTCCGCTCGCGGCGCTGGCCGCCGTTCTGACCATCGTCGCCTGGAACATGATCGAGCGCGAGCAGATCGTCGCCATGTTCAAGCATGATCGCGGCGAGGCTCTGGTGCTCTCGGCGACCTTTCTGCTGACGGTGTTCGAGGACATCACCGTCGGCATCGGCGCGGGCGTGGCGCTCGGCTCCGTGATGTTCATGCATCGCATGGCCGAGGTGGTCGAGGTCGAGACCGGCGCGGATTTCGCCCCGCCGCACGAGGACGCGGACAGCGAGGACGATTGCTACGTGCCGGCGCTGGCCGACAAGGTGATGACCTATCGCATCAACGGCCCGTTCTTCTTCGGCGTCGCGGCCTCGGTCTCGGCGGTGCTGGACGCCATCGGTCCCCGCCCCGAGTCCTTCATCCTCGATCTGACCCGCGTGCCGCTGGCCGACGCCGCCGCCGCCAATGCGCTGCTGTCATTCGTGGAGAAGGCGCAGCGGCGCAAGATGCAGGTCTATATCGTCGGCGCCAACCCGCGCGTGCGGCGAACGCTCGAGATGAATGGCGTCAACGACAGCGCCGTGCAATTCGCCGCGGACGAATTTTCTGTGCGCTCGAAGATGAGGCTGTGAGCGGCGCCTGAGTCGGCGTCCCTCCTTCTCCCGTGGAACGGGAGAACGCAGCGCGGAGCGACGGATGAGGGGTGTCTCCGCCCCAGTGCGCGACTCCGGAGATTCAGCCAAGTCTCAGCGCCCTCATCCGACCTCGCTACGCGAGGCCACCTTCTCCCGTTGCACGGGAGAAGGATGCGTCTGCGCGATTTTGGTTGTTGAAGTTGAATCAACCGGCGTCCCTCCTTCTCCCGCCTGCGGGAGAAGGTGGCGCGGAGCGACGGATGAGGGGTGTCTCCGCCCCAACGCAAGACTCCGCAGATTCAACCAAGTCGTAACTCCCCTCATCCGACCTCGCTACGCGAGGCCACCTTCTCCCGTTCCACGGGAGAAGGGATGCGTCTGCGCGATTTTGGTTGTTGAAGTTGAATCAACCGGCGTCCCTCCTTCTCCCGCCTGCGGGAGAACGCAGCGCGGAGCGACGGATGAGGGGTGTCTCCGCCCCAGTGCGCGACTCCGGAGATTCAGCCAAGTCTCAGCGCCCTCATCCGACCTCGCTACGCGAGGCCACCTTCTCCCGTTGCACGGGAGAAGGGATGCGTCTGCGCGATTTTGGTTGTTGAAGTTGAATCAACCGGCGTCCCTCCTTCTCCCGCCTGCGGGAGAAGGTGGCGCGGAGCGACGGATGAGGGGTGTCTCCGCCCCAACGCAAGACTCCGCAGATTCAACCAAGTCTCAAGACCCCTCATCCGACCCTCGCTGACGCGAGGCCACCTTCTCCCGTTCCACGGGAGAAGGATGCGCCCTTGCGATTTTTGTTGTTGGAGTTGAATCAACCGGCGACGTGCGCGGTCCGCTACCTTGGCTGCTCCTGCGCCGCTGCATCGGGGAGATTCCGCGGGCTTGTTTCGCGAAAAGGTTCCGTTTTCTGGACCGCCTCCGATGACTGCTGCGTTTTCTTCTGGAGCAGGGTTCCGGCTTGTCTGTGCGGCCCCAGAACATGCAGCAGCAGTTCCGCGCAGGCTGGCGTCGCGAGAAGAATGAGAGCGCCCGACAAAAGGATCATTCTTTTCATGTCCGCCTCCTCCAGCCGCCAACGCGACAAGAGCAAAACTAGAGGCTTGCAGGGCCCTCGCAACGCCTGCGGCGACGCAAGCGCTCAAAAACCAAAAAAGCCCGGCGCGAAGCCGGGCTTTTGGCATGAGTTTCGGGAAAAACTCAGTATTTGGCGAGAACCGGAGCCGGAGGGCCGCCGAAGTTGAACAGATAGTTCACGCCGAGGCGGACGACATTGATCTCGGGATGATGACGGCTTCCGAACTCGTAGCCGGTGAAGGCGCCGTAAACGCCGCTGCTGTTGAGGTCCATGTAGAGATATTCGAGCTTGGCCGTCCAATGCGGAACGAACATCCACTCGACGCCGCCGCCGGCCGTCCAGCCCGTGGCGGTGGTGCTGAGGCCGGAGTTATTGCCCGACACGCCGGCGTAAGCGAAGCCGCCCGTTCCGTAAAGCAGCAGCGTGGGCGTGACGAGATAGCCGACGCGACCACGAACCGTGCCGAACCAGTCGAGGCTCACGCCGATATTGGCGGGATTGGCCAGCGGAATGAGCAGATTGCCGGTGCCGAGCGGGCTCACATAAGTGGCCGCCACGTTGTTGCTGCTCGGGCTGATGGTGGTTCCCTGAAAGTCAGTCTCCACGCCGACCACGAAGGAACGGGCGAACTGGTAATTGTAGCCGAGCTGGGCGCCGCCCACGACGCCGCCGGAACTGCCGCCGGTCTGGGTCGAACCGGGAAGCAGGAACATGCTGCCGGGCGCGCCGAGGTCCGTGTAGGGCGTCAGCGAGTTGGGATTGACGACGCTGGAGCTCCAGCCGCCGCCAATGTTGAGGCCGCCGTAGATCGCCGTCCAGTTGATGGCGGCCGGGGGCGCAACGAAGCCCGGAGCGACGCTGGGATAAGAGAGATCGGCGGCGATAGCGGCGCCGGCCGAAAAGGCCAGCGCGAGCGCCACGAGGGAGACTTGCCTACGCATAAAAAAAACTCCTAGCTCAGGCTCGCGGAACGCCGCGTTGAGGTCAGGACTATCTTAACCCCTCGCCAAGCTAACAAAATTGAATTGGCCTTGCTGCATGGGTCTTGCACGCATTTTGGAGACAGCTGTTGCAGGAAGGCCACACATCCCGCGACCGCTGCCCAGCAATTAGGCAAAAACCGGCGACTTTCGCGGTTGCATAAAAAACAGGCGGGAGCCGTCACGCCAGTCCCGCCGCCTTCAGGCGCTCGACCGATTCGCCGGTGGGGGCGAGCGGACGGCCTTCGGCCTGGCCGGTCGAGAGCCAGTGCTCATAGCCCGACTCGATCCGGCCGAGGCGCGCCGCCGCCTCCACATCGGGGTTGGCGAGCAGATAGGCGGGCTCGTTGAAGGAGGCCGCGGGCACGTCCTGCTGCAGATACAGGCGCAGGAACAGCCGCATGATCATGCCCACGGCCTGATCCGTCACATGCATGCAATCGGCGCCATAGGCGAGGTTGCGCGGCGAGAGCGAGATCATGTCGAGCGTCGGGAAGTAATCGACATTGGCGTGGCTGCGCGCAAAGGCTTCCGCAGCGACGCGCAAGGTCGCCTTGGACAGCGTGTTGGCGACTGCGACGTCCTTTCCGGAGAATGTGTCGCGCATCGGCACGGGCGAAACGGTGACGATGACGCGCGCCGACGGCTGCAATTGCACCAGCGCCGCATGAAAACGCTCCAGCGCGCTCACATTGGCGTCGACGTCGGTTATCTCCAGCGCATAGCGTCCGGGCTCGCGACGCACGCTGTAAAAGCTGGGCGCGGCGTTGAGATAGCGGCCGGACTTTGCGTCCTTCCAGACTTCGTTGAGCCCAAGCGTGAGCACGACGACCGAGGCCTCGCGCAGGCGGTTGAAATAGTCGCGCATGAGATAGGCGCGGCGCTCGATCGCGCGCTCCAGAACGACGGGCCGCACGCCCGGCGCAAGTTGCAAATCCACCCATCCCTGCGAGGTCTGCTCGAACAGGCGCTCGTCGAGCGGCGGCGGCCCCAGCATCCATTCGATCTCGTTGAGCATCGAGCTGGTGGTGAATTTGTTGACGAAGCCGTTGACGCGGTTCGGCCACTCCTCGGCCGGGCAGACGATGCGCTTGCTGAGGACTTTTCGACCGCTGTAAATCAGATGTTCTTCGACATTGCGCGCAAAGCACGAGCCCATGCAGAAGAAACTGTCGTCGGGCGACAGCAGAAATTTCGGCTGATGTTCGACCACGGCCAGCGTGTCGCCGTAACGCTCGATATTGTGCGGCCAGCGGGCGATCCTGGAGCCCATCAGGGACTCCCGGGCGTCCATTCCCGATCGTTGCAAATGCGCCACCCAGGTTGGTGCTGCGGCCTCCGAGAGTGCGGGCCGGCGGAAATATTATGCAATAAAGGCGCTGGCTACAAATGCGGGGGCGTCGGCCCCAGCTGTAGGAAACTTTGCCGAAGATCCGATCCAAATGCCTCCGCTTGTGCTTAACTGCGCGGAGAACCCAGCGCCATCAATGCGTAAACACGATGCGCTCGGCCCGACGCCGAAGCTTCACGCCTTGATTATGTATTTATCCAAATGAATATAAAAATCGTCAATGCAACCGCACCAAATATCCGGCAAAGGACCAGTGATGAATCCAGAATGGTGTCACCCGTTTTCTTTCCCAGCCACAAGAATCGCATATAACCAATATTAGTTAGAAGCTGCCCAAAATCTCGGCTGATCATCGTAGGTTTTCCTAGCTCATTCCACAGTTCTTTATGAGTAGATCTCAATCGAAATGAAATATAGCGCGTAAACACCGCCGCTGTCATCCCCGCACAAAGCCCAATATAAAACAACAGCTCCAAATGTTGCTTACTCATATGCGTAGCCTGTCACGTATCGCGGCGCTGTTTCCATAAGTGTCCATAGTTGGGAACCGCGGCGACTTCAGTCAGTTGGCTTGAGCGTCTCGGCGATGCGGCGCAAGGGATCGAAGGCGATCACATTGCCGTGCCGCAACTTCGACAACAACCGCACGCCCATTTCGTCCTGGCGCCGCCAGACGGTCAAGGCTTCGTAGTGCGCGCAATGCTTGGCGACAAAAACATGGAACCGATCGGGGAGCGCCACATTGCCTGAGCATGCGGCAAGCTTCGCGCCGTCATCGCTCAAATCGCGGATGAGGCAATCCATTGTCGAGCGATTGTCGAACTCGATACGAGCGCCAAGATAGGCGCGTCCGCGCGGTGATTTACGTCGTTCAAGCATAATTAATCGTCCCAAAAAAGATCAATCATCCGCAGGCAATCTACCTCGGCTGCCCCGCCGGGAATATGCACGAAATGGCGCCGCTCGCGTAAACCAGTTGTTAGCCTTAACGAAGTCGCGACCCTGGCCACCTGAATTTCTATGCCGACCATTGCAGCACCAGCTTATCGCTAATATTGTTCATCGTTTCCGGGTTGGACCAGCTGTAGGAGACATTGCCGAACGGATCATAGATCACGTCCCAGGCCCAGCTCTGGTTTGGCGCGGTCATCCGCGCGGGACGGCCCAGATGATCGCTGTGAACGTAATAGACCGTCGGCGAGGCGGTGTTCACATTGTCCACCACGGCGACCGGAAGATCGTTAAGCCAGATATATTCGCGCAGCGTCTGCCCGGCGGTGTTGGTCTCGGCGATGATGTGATTGTTGATGTCGTGGATATAGAGCGTCGTCGTGGTCGTCGGCGCTGCGGTCTGGGTCACCGTGCGCGAGGCAAGACGGTTCAGCGCGTCATAGCCATAGACGCCGCCATTGGCTGTGGAGTTGGTCTGCCAGGCCCTGGAGAGCCGCCCCTCCACGTCATACTGGAAGGTCATGCCAAGACCGCCGGCGCGCGTATCAGTCAGGATATTGCCGGCGGCGTCATAGGTGAAAGCCCGCACTGATCCGCCCGTAGGGGTCACAGATGACAATTTGTTTGAGGTCAAGGGATAGGAATAGCTCGACAACACGCCATTGGTCGTTTCGCTCAGGCGGTTGCCGACGCCGTCATAGGCAAAGGACAGCGCCCCGTAATAGCCTTGGCGTCCAGGCTGTCGGTGCGCCACCAAGCTATTCTGCGAGGTCTTGATTACTTGCGCGCCCACAACATAGGCAAGGCGTAAAGTAGCTGCGCAATCATGGCAAAAGTAGAGCCAAACCAAGGAAATCCAAGACCTCCCCTCCATCCTATGGCCGAGGAAACAAGGCAGAACACAAGTGCACAAGCATATATAGTGACAAACAGTGGCAATCCTGGGCTCTGTCGAAAATCAAGTTTAGCAAAAAAAATACTTTCCGCAGTTAACAACATTCCACATGCAAATATGTATAAACAGAATCCATGTTCATTTAAGCCATTTTCCCGCACTCGAAATCCATCTTGCATTAGGCTTATTAAGGGCCTCCACACTGTTTCATACAACGGACTTTCCATATTAAAGAAAGCGAACGCAACCGATGAGCCACATATAATCATTAGCATTCTTCCTATTGAAAGAACCCTTTCGAAAATAGTTCCGAAACTACTCCCTCTTCGAAATTCTATCCACGCCACAATATTCAATACCAATACGATTAGATGAAACGTAAATCTTTGGTGCATAGAATCATTACCGTATATGTTATTGCACTCAAAATTACATCGCAAATATCCAACAAATGGGCCTATAATTATAAGTATAATATATATCGCCTTATATATATCTGTATATCGTATATCTATACATATATTGCCTAGGCGCCTCATATAATTCTTCCTATCTAAGTTTTATATCGGCATCAGGAAGTATCGGTCCATTGTAATTGTATGGATTGTCAGCATTCAGCAAGCACCCAATAAAGCACGCGCTGTGGTCGTAAAAATTAGATGCTGGAGATATAGGCTCTTGCGTGTGGCATATTCCTCCTTCTGGATCTCCTCCGGGGCGCCTATCCTTGTTTCTTTCTTCTAAGCATTGCCTAACACAGCTTTTCCATTTCGGGCCTAAGAATGGAGCGGAATCTCGAAATCCTGGGCACGCGGCGGCGCCAAGACCGCATTCGTATCCCACGCCTCCATTGGCATTACACGCTTGCGAATAATAGTCACAAGACTGCGTGCCGTACAACCCAAACGGATCGCTATACGCCAGCGGATTGCCACCAACATAGCCATAGGTGCTCGGTCCGTCGCTCATCAGCGACCGCAATCCTAACGGATCGGGCTGCACATATCTCCCCAGCGTCGCGTCGTAATGCCGATGCCAGTTGTAAGCGAGGCCCGTCTCCAGCTGGAACCACTGGCCGGGAAAACGGATGTTCATCACCTCGGGGTTGGACCAGCTGTAGGAAACTTTGCCGAAGATCCGATCCAAATGCCTCCGCTTGTGCTTAACTGCGCGGAGAACCCAGCGCCATCAATGCGTAAACACGATGCGCTCGGCCCGACGCCGAAGCTTCATGACTTGATTATGTATTTACCCAAATGAATATAAAAATCGTCAATGCAACCGCACCAAATATCCGGCAAAGGACCAGTGATGAATCCAGAATGGAGCGCTTTGCAAAACCGGCGAACCCGTGATTCTCTGGGGCGTTCAACGGATGTGAGTTGCCGATGTCGCGCCGTAACTTCAGCCAACCTTCGCTCGCCGACGCTTTCGTCAAAGCCTATTCTCGCCCTGGGGGATTTCTGGAAGACATCGCCAAGACGTTCGAGTGGAGAGCGTTCGACGTATTGATGCGTCCGCTGCATTCTTCGAGCGACGGCGCGCCGGCCTATCCGCCGCTGACCATGTTCAAGATCGTGCTGTTGCAGCAGTGGTATGGGCTGTCCGACCCCGCCGCCGAGGAGGCGGTGCGCGATCGCCTGTCGTTTCGGCGCTTTTGCGGGGTTCCCCTGGACGAGGAGACCCCGGACCATTCGTCGATCTGGCGGTTTCGCCAGCGGCTCGCCAAGCTCGGCCTCGACGAAAAACTACTTGCCGAAGTCGATCGACAACTCGACGCACGTGGGTTGATCGTGAAGCGCGGCACGCTGGTCGACGCCACCATCATCGCGGCCGCCGTGAAGCCCCCACCCCACGACGAGGGGCAGGTCAATCCGCGCGACCCGGACGCGAGCTTCACCAAGAAGAACGGCGAGACCTACTTCGGCTACAAGGCGCATCTGGCCGTGGACGAAGAGAGCGGCATCGTGCGCCAGGCGGAGATGACGAGCGCCGATCTGCACGATAGCCAGCGCGGCGAGGCGATGATCCAGGGCGATGAGCAGGCCTATTACGGCGACAAGGCCTATGACAGCGCCGCGCTACGCAAGGCTTTGAACGACAAGAACATCGACGACAAGATCGCCTATAAGGCGAAACGCGGAGCGCGACAGCCGGATTGGCAAAGATGGTTCAACAAGACGGCGTCGAGCGTTCGCGTCGGCGTCGAGCGCGCCAATGCGACGATGAAGAACTGGTATGGGATGGCGCGGGTGCGCTACCGCAGCCTCGCGCGCAACAATTGTCATCTTCAGTTTGTCGCCATGGCGATGAACATGAAGCGGGCTCGGGTTCTCGACGCGGCGGCGTGAGGCCGCCGCGAGGGGAGAGGTGTGTCTCGAAGCGGAAAGGGACGCGAAAAATGACCGGCTGACGGCGCAAAACATGGCGCCAGACGGCGCGCGGGCGCATGAAAGCCCGACAATCCGCGGCTGCAAAATCGCGAACGAGACGACGTCAGCCGTTCTGCGAAGCGCTCAAGATGGTAAACTTTCGCGCGGCCATTTACGGTACTACGCAACTGTCATTTATTGTATGAGTTTGGCTAAGAGGACAAATATGAAATAATAGAAACTTTCGCACCAAGACGCGTTAGGCAGATCATAATCCGACTCGGAATTTCAACTGATACACTTGCAAATTTTGGCGAATGAAAGATTGCGACTTCAGCAACTAAAGTATACGGAGCAAGATCCTTAAACTTATCTACCAATATGCTCTGTCGACGGTCCAAAAAAATCTCGCGGTCAACGCTTATCGATAAGCTTAGGAACGAATTACCATTTCTTTGATCCCTTATTTCTCTATGTGGCCTTAAAATAGCTCTGTCCTCTTTGCTAATATCAGTTCTTCCCTGCAGAATAAGCCAAATTGTAACATCGCTTACCTTAACCTTCATTTCGTCAACTCAGACTTTTAAGGTTTCCCGAGGCGACACCATTCGTCATGGAAATCGCATGCTTCCTCATAGGTCAAATCAGCATCGCCAGGCTTTTTACATTCTCGATGGTACCAGCGCCAGAATAGCTTTGGAAAGCTAAATCTTTTATCCTTCGGCTGTAGGCCTTCAGGATCGGCCTTAGCCAACGGATTGCCGCCGACATACCCATATGCGCTTGGTCCATCAGGGAACAGTGCGTGTTCGGGGGCCGCATCGCTCCAACGCCAATCCGAAAATTTGGATAACAGGGTCAGCGCGCCAAGATTGCCGCCCATTCTGAGTTTGTCGATGAAGCTGGCTTTTGACGACAACACATCACTGGGAACGCCGCCGATTGTCGTCGCTCCTTGATCCTTCAAGAGAGGATCAGGCTGCACATATCTCCCGAGCGTGGCGTCGTAATGCCGATGCCAGTTGTAGGCC
>CAVRWF010000002.1:0-672632 GCA_963724845.1 uncultured Alphaproteobacteria bacterium | reverse complement strand
GGCCAAGCTTGCTCGCAGCACGCCGTGAAGAAAATTATGTTGCGTGGGAGCCGTTCAACCGTCTGTGGAAAAGCTCCCAATCGGGATCGCCGCAACATAACAAGTAATGCAACATAATCGGTCCATTTGCCCGCTGGCCCCTTCGCGGTCTCCTTGAGCCGGACGAACATCGAGCGGCCGGGCGTGTCGCGAGCGTCGCCGACCTGCCAGTAATTGCCCTGGCGCCGGCCGGCGCGAGATAATGACGGCACACTGCCTCGGCCTCCCGGCCGAGACGTTGCGCCAGTTCGGAAGCGTCGAGACGAGTCATCACGCCGCCCGCGTTCGGCGATGCGCTGGATCGGATAGCGGCTCGAAGCACCGCTTCAGCACTGCGGACCGGCGGCATCGGTCGGCACGAACATTCTGAGCTTCCAGGAGATGATCTCGTGGAATAGGCCTAGGCGGTGAGCCGCTCGCGCATAGTGTCGGTGAAGCCCGACAGCTCGATGCGCTCGACGCCCATGACGCGGACGCGGCGAAGCTGAAGCCCTTCGGCGAGATCGAGGATGGTGCGGCCACCCATCAGCGCCATGAAGGCCTCGGCGGTCGTGAGCGTGGTCGCGCCGGTCGTTGTCGCATTGTCCGCCCAGGCGGGCGAGACCTTGCGACCGACGATCCGTTCGCCCTCGTCGGTCTGGAGCCGATAGACGCGTGTGGACTTGTTCGGCAGCCGCTTCCAGATCGGCAGCAACAGGCCAGCGACGACATGGATGGTGCTTTCGGAGAACTCCGGCACAGCCGCGACCTCGTCGGCCCAGGTCGGGTGAAGGCGTCCCGATCCGCCTCGGCCCAGTGGGTCTCACCCATCATCTTGACCGGAATCGTGATGCTACTCCATCGGCCTGACGAGCCGGACGCGGCGTTCGACTTCGCCATCGTCGAGCATGATGGAGGTGGCGGGGGTCTGCACCGCCGCGCGGCCTGACCGTTCGTTGATCAGCAGTTTTGCCTGGCCTCGGCGAGATAGTCTTGCGCGTCGTCGAGCTTGAGCCGGGCGATTGCGGTCCGCTTCGCGATGGTGAGCAGTCGGGTTTCGGCGCCAGTGCCCGGATGGGTGTAGATGGTCTGGCCGGCCGGTGACGATAAAACCTTCGGCAGTCAGTGTCTCCAGCCCGACGTCGTAGATGCCGGAGGCGATGGCGCCGGCGATCTTGGCGTGAGCAATTGCTCGAAGGCGGTGAACAGGACGCCCTGAAGCTCGATGGTCAGCGCCAGCAGCCGGTTGAGGAAGGTGGTGATCGGCGGCAAATCGTCCTTCAGGCCATTGGCGTCCATCAGCTTCAGGCCGGTCGCTTCCTCGAACCGCTCCAGCGAACAGCCTTCGATCTTGCCGCGCGCCAGCAGCGAGATAGAGCTGCCGCAACGCGTCGCGGGCATAGACGCTTTCCAGATTGTCCTCCGGGCGGAACAGCCCTTGGCCGCCGGTCTGGCGCTGGCCACGGGTGATCGCGCCCAGATGTGTCGAGCCGCCGGGCGATGGTGCAGAGGAAGCGCTTTTCCGCTTTGACGTCGGTCGCGATCGGCCGAAACAGCGGCGGCTGCTTTTGGTTGGTGCGATTGGTGCGGCCGAGCCCCTGTATTGCGGCATCGGCTTTCCAGCCGGGCTCCAGCAGATAATGCACGCGCAGCCGCTGATTCCGGGCCGACAGATCGGCGTGATAGCTGCGGCCGGTGCCGCCGGCGTCGGAAAACACCAGGATGCGCTTTTTGTCGTCCATGAATGCCGCGGTCTCGGCGAGATTGGCGCGAGCCGCGCGGTTCTCGACGACCAGCCGGTCGCCGCCCGCCGATGATCTTGCGGATGATCCGGCGCGATCGGCCGGTGACCTCGGCGACCAAATCGGCGCCGAAGCGCTGGACGATCTGGTCGAGCGCGCCGGGCACCGGCGGCAAGCGAGCCAGATGTTCGATCAGCTCGTCGCGGCGCGCCACGGCCTCGCGGCTTTCGACGGGCTGGCCGTCGCGACAAACCGGCCGTGACGACAGATTGCCTTCGCCGTCCGTGAATGGCTCGTAGAGCTGTACCGGGAACGAATGGGCGAGATAATCAAGAACATACTCCCTCGGCGTGATGTCGACGCGAACGTCGTTCCATTCCTCGGTTGGCATTTCTGCCAGTCGGCGTTCCATCAGCGCCTCGCCGGTCGAGACGATCTGGATGACAGCGACATGGCCGGCTTCCAGATCGCCGGTGATCGAGCGCGATCAGGGTCGGCGTCTTCATGCTGGTCAGCAGATGGCCAAAGAAGCGCTGTTTGGCGCTCTCGAAGGCGGAACGGGCGGCGGACTTGGCTTGCCGGTTCAGCGTTCCGGTCGCGCCGGTAATATTGGCTGCCTCCATCGCCGCATCCAGGTGGTTATGGATGATTGCGAAAGCTCCGGCATAGGCGTCGTAGATGCGGCGTCTGCTCAGCGGTAAGCGTGTGCTCGACCAGTTCGTATTCCACGCCGTCGAAGGAGAGCGACCGGGCGGTGTAGAGGCCGAGCGCACGCAGGTCGCGCGCCAGCACTTCCATCGCCGCGACGCCGCCGGCCTCGATCGCCTCGACGAACTCGGCGCGGGTGGAGAACGGAAAATCCTCGCCGCCCCACAAACCGAGTCGTTGGGCGTAGGCGAGATTGTGAACCGTGGTGGCGCCGGTCGCAGAGACATAGACGACGCGGGCATTCGGCAAGGCATGCTGGAGACGCAGGCCGGCGCGGCCCTGCTGCGAGGCGACGATGTCACCGCGTTCTCCCTTCCCGCCGCCGGCGTTCTGCATCGCGTGCGCCTCGTCGAAAATGAGGACGCCGTCGAAGTCGGAGCCCAACCATTCGACGATCTGCCTAACGCGCGAAACCTTCTCAGCCTTGTCGTCGGAGCGTAGCGTGGCATAGGTCGTGAACAGGACGCCTTCTTGCAGCGCGACCTTCCGTCCTTGCGGGAAGCGCGACAGCGGCGTGACCAGCAGGCGCTCCATGCCGAGCGCCGACCAGTCGCGCTGCGCGTCCTCGATCAGCTTGTCGGACTTGCTGATCCACACTGCCTTGCGGCGGCCCTGAAGCCAGTTGTCGAGGATGATCGCGGCGGACTGGCGGCCTTTGCCAACGCCGGTGCCGTCGCCGATCATGAAGCCGCGCCGGAAGCGCATCGCGTTCGTCGCATCATCACGCGCGGCGGTGACGACATCGAAGGTGGCGTCAACCGTCCACGATCCGGCGAGATGATCGGCGTGCGCCTCACCGGCATAGATGACGGTCTCAAGTTGCGCGTCGGATAGTAGCTTATGAATGTTTGTCGGCAGGCGCGGCCGGTAGCTCGGTTTGGGTGGCGCTACGCTTGCCATGGCCGCCGATTGAACCAGCCTGGTCGGGTGGGCCTGAGAACCGGACAATACGGATCGCCTGCAATCCGTATTCCTCATAGATGCCATCGGACAGACGACCGCCTTCTCCGGCCAGCCAGTCGATGGTCTCATAGGCGAGCGGCAAGCTCTCCGGTTCGGCGATCGGCACGGTCGCCGGGGCGGCTTTGGCAGCGCGGTTGATAGAGCCGCGCACGCTGCGTGGAACAGAAGGCGCGGCAACCGACACCGTGAGGGAGGAATTGAGGGCGAGTCGTTCCGGCAGATGGTTGTCGAGCCAGCCCAGCAGCGTGGTGACATCCGGCGCGACGCCAAGCGTTGCCGGGAACCTGGCGGGATCGTCGGCAGGCAGCTTGTCTATGACGACTAGGCGCGTCTCGATTGTCGTGCCGTGTTTGGCATAGACCGATCCGTCGATGACGGCGGAGAAGGTGATGCGTCCGCGCGCTTGCAGCCGAATGAAGGCGTCCCGCCAGGCTGGGTTATCAGGCGCGAAGCGGGCGCCGGTAATCGCCACCAACCGGCCACCGGGCGCCAGACGCGCCAGCGCGGAGGCGACGTGTCGGTAGGCGGCGTCCGCCATGCGGCCCTCGACATTGGCCATGACAGAGAAGGGCGGATTCATCAGCACGACGGTGGGCGTGACGGCGGGATCGAGATGATCGTCGATCTGGGCCGCGTCGAAGCGGGTGATGGGAATGGCCGGAAAAAGAAGGGACAGCAGGCTGGCGCGGGTGTCGGCCAACTCGTTGAGGACGAGCGCGCCGCCGGCGATCTCGGCGAGGATGGCGAGGAGGCCGGTGCCCGCCGAAGGTTCCAGCACCCGGTCGGCCGGCGTCACGGCCGCAGCTTGGGCCGCGACCAGGCCGAGCGGGATCGGCGTCGAGAATTGCTGGAAGGTCTGGCTCTCCGCGGACCGGCGCGTATGTGTCGGCAGAAGACCGGCGATTTTTGACAACGCGGAAAGCCGGGAAGCCGGAGACCCGGCTTTGCGGAAAAGCGCGCGTCCGTATTTGCGCAGGAAAAGGACGGTCGCCGCTTCGCAGGCGTCATAGGCCGTCTTCCAATCCCAGGCGCCGGTGGCGTCCGACGCGCCGAAGGCAGTTTCCATCGCCGCACGCAGGGTGGCCGCATCGACGCGCTTGCCGCGTTCGAGATGGGGCAGAAGCAGGCCGGCTGCCGCGACGGTGGCGGCAGGTGCGAGATTGGGGCCGAGCACCAGCGGCGCGGCAGCGGACGCCGCGGATGCGGAAATCATGGTCATGGTGGGAACCTTAAGGAGAGCGCGAAGGGGAGAGCCTGCGCGGCGCTCTCTCTCGACCGCACCGGCTCAAACCCGTTCCGGCCGCACTCTCACTCTCAAGATCGCAGCATGAAAAAAGCGCCCGACCGTGAGGTGAGGCGCTTTTTGAGGGGATCAGTTCCAGAGCCCTACCGCTATCTCTCCGGCGAGCAGAATGCGGGCCTTGCAGATCAGGTCCTCTCCGCAGGTATCGACGTGCCCGAAGAATCTGGCCCGCGATCCGTTCGCGGTCCAATCGGCATAGGCGCAATATTCTCGGCTCTCGGTCCGGAACGCCCGCATGTCGCTGGCCCAATGGGGCTTGGGCTCGACGACGACGGTAAGGCCGTCGCGGGTCTCCTTCCAGGGCAAAGACCGTTCGTGCGGGGGATGCTGACGATCCGCTGCGAAGATGGCGTCGATGCCGGTCATGGCGCCTCTCCACTTTCTGGCCGCACGAAGCCTTCGGGATCGTCAGGATCGGGCGGCAGATAGGCGTTGTAGGGATTACCGTCAGCGAGATGGCCGAAGGGCGTGAAGAGGTAGTCGCCATTGTCGCGCCCCACGGCGCAAATGACGTAGCGCGGGCTGCCGCTCACAGCGTCGAGGCACTCCATGAGGGCGAGGTTTCCGTCACTTGCCGCGCGTAGCAGGGTCTGGAAATTGCTTCGGGCATGAGAGGGGATGCTCATAGCGGCCCTCCCTCGGCGGAGATGGTCTGGTTGAGCCAGCCGTCGGTGTAGATCCAGTCCACAGTCTCGCCGGTCGCGAGGTCGATGACATGGGCGCCGCCGCCGAACCCATCGAGCTGGGGCTTCGAGCAGGTGTTGGCGTATTGGAATCCCCAGCGGCCCATGAGACCGAACTCGGCGCCGCAGCGCTTCACGAATTGGAGGAGGCGCTCGGGGTCACCGGTCATGTCATCGCGCATCCAGAGCTGGTTGCCGCCATGCTCGGGCTGGATCGAGAGCAGGAAGCCTTCGGAGGGCGGTTCTTCCGATGCGCTTTCCTCGGACAGCTTGTTGTAGAGGTCGAGCGCGCGGGCGGCGTTCTCGGACGTGCCAACGTCGAGCAGGCATGAGAAATGGGTGAAATAGTCGGCCATCATAGGCTCCTGAAACGAGAAAGCCCGGCGCGATGGCCGGGCTGGGTTGAGGGATGATCGAAGTCGGTCAGTAGCCGAACCGCCAGGATGGCCAGGGCTGGCCATTATCAGCGGCGGCGACGGCTTCCGGCAGGTAGCTGGCATCGCCTTCGACCAGGATTGGATCGTGCACCGGCGTTTCGTCGACGAGGGTGACGCAAACGACAAAACCGTCTTCTACCTCCACATGAACAGGCACGAGGTACTGGAAGGTGGCGCGGCGCGTGTTGGAAGGGTTGGGTTCACTCATGGAGGGTCTCCTTACGAGGATGCGGGGAACGCGACCTCTTGGCGCTCCCCCGCCGTGAGGGTTATTCGGCCGCGATCGTGAGGGCGTCGTCGTCTTCGCTCCTGTCGGATTCCTCGTCGTCGCCGTCCTCACTGAGGAAGTCGGGCAAGGCAGCGTCATCGTCAGCGTTGCTGTGCGGCCCCGGTTCGATGACCTGTGCGTCGTTGGGATCGATCAGACGCAACGGCTCAGGCAGCCAGCCGGTGTTGGCCAGCAGGCGCTCGGCTTCCTTGGCCATGTCACCCTTCTTCAGGTGGTCGATGAGCTGGGCGGCTCGTTCGCCCGCGCCCTCCCGGACGGCTTCGATGATGCGGGGCTTGGTGACACGGCCGAGGTAGTTGCTGACTGTTGGCCGCCAGCCTGCCGCGACCATGTTGAGTCCAGTGACCCGCGCCAGCCGGTCGGCTTGGGAGAAGCGCACGTCCAGACCATGCTGGCTGACGCCTGATCCGTAAGGGTTCGGCCGCTCGAACAGCGCGTTCACGCCGAAGCTGACGCAATGAGCAAGCAGGTCGAGACGCGTTCCGTCGTCCAGATGGCTCAACCAATCCCACAGAGTCTGATCCTCTGCGGGGATATGATCGCCCCAGCGTTCATGCCGCTCGGCGATCTCGCGCGCCGGCGCGCTGTCCTTCAGTTCCTCCGATTGGGCGGAGAAGAAGACATGGCGGACGCTGGCCTCAAGGCAGCCGGTCGGCGCGGGACGCCGGAAGGTGTCGCTGACCAGCTTGTGCAGCAACATGGTCATGGCGATGTCGGGATGCTCGGCTACCGCGTTTCGTAGCGCCAGGGTGCGATGCGCGGTGAGTTCGGTGATGAGGCGCTCGGGCAGCGGCTTGATGCCCTCCTCCTCGTCTTCATCCGGCGCCACCGCCTGGCCGCCGATGGTGACGACGGGCGTTGAATGGTGGCGCGGTCGCACGAACTTGTCGCCTTCCGTTGCTGGCGTATCGTTACCGTCTGGTCGGCTGGGCGTTCGTCCTCGGGGCGGATATAGCCGCGATTTACCGACAGCGAGCCGTTGGCGTCGATGCTGATGAAAACGCCGGCGATGGCGATGTCGGCCGGGTCGTAGATCGCCGGGCGCTGTTCCAAGGCGTCGAGGGCCTTTTCGATTTCGCCGAGACGCGCATCGACCTCGTCCGGCAGCTCGTCGGCTTCGGAATATTCGGCTTCGAGCCGGTCATATTCGTTTCGTAGCGTCTCACGGGCTGCGCGTTCCTCCCCGTCAGTTCGACCGTTGTCCCTGCAAGCTCGCGCAGCCCGTGCTCGTGGCCGTAGGGAAAGCTCAGGGCGGCCTCGACCCATTTCCAGCCCTCGCCCGCGATTTCGTCCGCGGCGACCTTGAGTTTTTCGGCCACCAGGCGGTCGAGTAGGGCCGGGTCTTGCAGCCAGCCGCCATCGTCGGACTGGAACAGGTCGCGCAGCACGACGCCGCCGGCCGCTTCGTACGCTTCAACGCCCACGAAGACGGCTCGCTTGTCGGCGGCGCGTACTGCGGTCTCGGTCAGCATTCGGCGGATGTGATAGGGCTCCTTCTGCCAGCTATCCTTGATCGCGTCCCACACCTGTTCCTGACGGGCATGGTCTGACGAGACACTGAAGGCCATGAGCTGTTCGAGCGTCATGCCGTCGTCGGCATAGATCTCCAGCAGCTTTGGCGAGACGGAGACGAGGCGCAGTCGCTGTTTCACAACATTGGCGTTGACGAAGAAGGCGGCCGCTATGGCCTCCTCGGTCATGCCTTTATCGCGCATCGCCTTGAATGCGCGGAATTGATCGAGTGGATGGAGGGGCGC
This sequence comes from uncultured Alphaproteobacteria bacterium, assembly GCA_963724845.1. Taxonomy (GTDB): domain Bacteria; phylum Pseudomonadota; class Alphaproteobacteria; order Rhizobiales; family Beijerinckiaceae; genus Methylocystis. The sequence goes on along the minus strand of CAVRWF010000002.1, from coordinate 664,732 downwards.
GCGCTCCATGTTCTCGACCAGCGAGACTTCATCGATGAGGATGCCGCTTTTGGCGTCGCCGACAACGCAGGGCACTGGCGCGGTCTTGGCCAGGCGCTTCTGCTTCACCAGCAGTTCAAGCGCGCAATAGCGCCGGCCGCCGGCGGGCACCTCGAACATGCCGGTCTCGGCGCCATCGGCGTCGAGGACGGGACGGACATGCAGGCTCTGAATGAGGCCGCGCCGGGCGATGGACTCGGCCAGCTCCTCGATCGATGTCCCGGCCTTTACGCGCCGCACATTGGCTTGGCTCAGCGCCAGCTTGTTGAAGGGGATGTCGCGCGCCGACGACAGGGTGATCTTTTGAACGGCAGTCGCCATGTTCCTTACTCCGCGACGGGCGGCGAGAGCCTCTCTCTCGACCTTCAACCCGTCACGAAGCGAAGCGCCGCCCTCTCACTCTGAGAGAGGGCAGCGCCGGAAAAGCGCGAAAGGCGTGACGGCGGAAGTCAGATTCTCCGCCTTTCCGGTTTTCAGTGTCATCACGCCGCTTGCCGTTCGTCATCGGCGAGGCCGATATCGGCGTCCGGCAGAAAGCCGAGCAGCCAATCGGCCGCCTTGCTGGCCTGGGAGGCGGCACGGACGATGGCGCGGTTATCCTCGCGCAGCACCTCGAGCCAGGAGCCGATGTAGTCGGCATGGCGAACGGTGGGCGTGATGCCGAGCGAGGCGCAGCAGAAGGCGGCGTTGATCTCGGCGACCAGCTCCTCGAACGCGTATTTCTTCGAGCCGAAGGAGCCCGAGAAATCGCGGTTCAGGCGCGAGGGGTGGCCTGTGGCGTGCCCCAGCTCGTGCAGGGCCGTCCGGTGCCAATTGATCGACTCGAAATACGCTTGGGGTGGAGGCACCTGCACATAGTCGTGCGCCGGGACATAGAAGGCGCGATCGCCGCCGATGCGGAAGTCGATGCCGGTGGCCTGGATAAGGGCCTCGACCTGCGGCTCGATGAGGCCGGGCGGAGGCGGCGGAGCAACGATGGTTACGTCTTCTGGCAGGCCGTCACATTGCGCCGCGTTGAACACCGTGAAGCGCTTGAGGAACGGGACCGCTGCCGCTTCCTCGCCGGTCTCGCGGGCGCGGCGTCTTCTCGTCCTCCGGGGTGAAACGGTCGGCATAGACGACGGTGGTGCCGCGTTCGCCCTTGCGGACATTCCCGCCGAGGGACAAGGCTTGGCGGAAGGTGAGCCAGCTCTGGCCGGGAAAGCCGTGCTGGATCACGGCGCCCCACAGGATCAGCACATTGATCCCCGAATAGTGCCGTCCGGTTGCAGCGTTCCTCGGCATGGCGAGGGGCGCCTTGGCCGTGGCCGTGCCCCAGGGCTGAACCCAGGGCAAGCGGCCTGCCTCCAGCTCGGCGATGATCTTGCTGGTGATTTCGTCGTAAAGGCTCGCCCGGTCGTTGCCGGCATGCCCGTTTCGGTATTCCTGAACATCGCGGTTCTCCGCGACGGGCGCCGGAGACCTCTTCTCCAGCCCTCAACCCGTCACGGAAATCCCGTCCGCACTCTCACTCTAAAGGGGGCGTTGCGGGGGAGGTCCCCGCAGAAGGGGTCGGCCGAGATCATGGCTCGGCCGCAGGGGAAGGCTTCCCCCTTACCCGGCTTCACCCTCATGCGGGCTTCATTGAAAAGTGTCAGAAAACCGTATATGCTTCTAACAGGAGAACGACGATGACTCGGCTGACCGAACAGATATTGACGCATGCGGCGGGACTGCCCGAAGGGGCGCCTGTGTCCGCTAAGGGGCTGCTCCACCTTGGAAATCGAGCTGCGGTGGATCAGGCGCTATCGCGTCTGGCCGAGCGTGGACAGCTCATTCGCGCGGGTCGCGGCGTCTATCTTCGTCCCGTCGCCAGCCGGTTCGGAACGCGAACGCCTTCGGTCGCGCAGGCCGTTGAGGCTCTGGCGACTCAACGCGGCGAGATCATTGTCTCGAACGGCGCCGCTGCGGCAAACGCTCTTGGCTTGACGACGCAGGTGCCTGTTCGTTCGGTCTATCTGACATCCGGACGCAGCCGGACGATGCACCTCGGCAAGCAGGTTGTGGAATTGCGGCATGCGCCGCGCTGGCAATTGGCTCTGGCCAGCCGACCAGCTGGGGAGGCCGTCCGGGCGCTTGCCTGGCTCGGTCCTGAACGGGCGGAAACTGCGCTCAAGACACTGAAGCAGAAAATGCCGCCCGGAGTGTTCGGCGAGCTTGTCGCGGCCGCGCCGCAGCTTCCGACATGGCTCGCGCAGAGCGTCGGGAAGGCAGCCTATGGCTGATGTCTTTCTCTGTCCTTCCCCATAAACAAGAATTATCTCGAAAACTGCCGCCACCGCCCGATTGGGGGCTCCTTGGAATTACCTAATGCTTAAAGCGGGGACCGACGCATGGAAGATGAAGCGAATGTAGTGGATACGCCTGACGCGTTTTTGAAGGTCTTAGGAGAAAGTCTGAAGGAAAAGGAAGGTGTCGATGCCGGCATGGCGGAGATCCTGAAGACTCACATCCTGAAAGTGGCGCCCGCGCAGAACGCCGTCGCTCAGGCCAAGGACGCCATCCTGAAGCTCGCAGGCGAACGTGCCAGTCCTCCTAAGCCGGAGGTGGCCAATGGCTGACCCTTACTTTCTTCAGTCCTTGGGCCTTTCCGGGTTCCGCGCGTATCTCCAACCGAAGACGTTCGATTTCAGCAAGAAGCGTTGCCTGGCGATCTTCGCGCCGAACGGCAGCGGCAAATCCAGCGTCATCGATGCGCTGGAATTCATGTTCTCCAAGGACGGAACGCTCGAAAGGCTCGGGCAGCGCGCCATCAACAACCAGGCCGGTCCCGTGGCGCTGGCGCACAATCTGGCTGAGGAGGCGAAGATAGCGTCGGCGGTTACGATCGGCGTGGTCTCGGGCAAGGATGCCGCCAGCGGCGGCCGATCGGCGGCGGGGGCGAAGCGACCGATACCGGCGGTGGCCACGACTGTGAACGCCTGCTTTGCGGTGCCGCCGATCATCCGCGGGCATGCGCTGCGCACGTTCGTCGAAATCCATACGCCCGAACAGCGCTACGCGGATGTCGCCAATTGGCTGCAACTCGGCCCGCTGGTTGAGGTGCAGAAGAATATTCGTGCGCTGCGCACGCAGGTAAAGGCCGCGGCCGAGGACGAGACGGCGCTGCAGCGCGTGGACACCCAGCTTGCCAAGGAGACGGCCCAGGTGGTGAAAGCCTGGGATGCGGCGGCGGTGCTTGCCTACGCCAACACGTCGGTCCTGGCGCCGCTCGATCCGGCGCTGGTGCTGGCGACGCTGGCGGCTGGCGATCCGGCCTATCTCGAACTGGAAGCGCGCGCGAAGGCCGAGGAGAACAAGATCGGGCTTGCGGGTCTGCGCCAGATCCGCAATGCCGCTGCCGCTTTGCGGGCGGAGGCGACGGACGCGGAGAGCGGCGAGACTGTCGTCAGCGGTGCGATTCCGATCTTTGACGCCGCTGTCGCGGCGCTGTCGGCGGCGGAGAGTAAGGAAGCGGAAGAACGCGGCAAAGCGGCGAGCACCGTGTTTCAGGCTTTGTGGAAAGCCGCAGAGCCGCTTTTTGCCGAAGGGGCGGCGGCACCTGACATTTGCCCCGTCTGCGCAACACCTGTCGCGGACACGGCGGCGGGTAGCGCTGAGACGATCCGGGAACATATCGCCAAGCATCTCGAAGAGCTGGCCGACTACGCCGCCGCCAAGAAGACGCTCGACGAGGCCAAGACGGCGGCGACCAAGGCCCATACCCAGTTGGTGGCGGCGCTGCCGGGGCTGATTGGCCTCCTTGGCGACGGCGAGGCAGCGCTGAAAGCCGATCTCATCGCCTATCAAGCAGGCATCGCGGGCTGGCCGCAGACCGCCGTTGCCGGCCTCGGCCGACATTGTCTCGGCAATCGCCAAGCTGCTCGCCACGCTCGATCAGGCCATCGCCGACATCGAGTCGAAGCAAGGCGACCACACCTATATCAAGGCCAAGGCGAAGATCGATCGACTGCTGGAGCTACAGGCCGAGCGGACCTTGCGCTGCGGACGCGAGATGAACTGGGGAAACTCTCCGACGCCTTGACGGCGCAGGCGACGATGATCTCGGCCGAAATCCGCAAGAAGGTGCAGGCGCTGCTCGACAAGCTTCAGACGCCGATGAACGATATCTACAAGCTGATCCAGGGCGCTGGCGCCACGCCAATCCGGCTGGAACTGCCGGCGGAAGACGACACGAACCAGCAGCGGCTCAATCTCCTGATCGATTTCGCCAAGAACCGCACGGGCGTGCAGCCGGGCGGCTATTTGAGCGACTCACAGATCCATTCGCTGGCGCTGGCGTTGCGGATGGCGGCGATCAAGCAATTTAACGCCGGCGCGCCCATCATCGCGCTGGATGACATCGTCACCTCCTACGATGCCGATCATCGGCGCACCATTGCTGGGCTCATCGCCACCAAGTTCGGCAACTGCCAGATCCTGATCACCACGCACGACGAGCGGTTCTTCAATTATTTGAAGGATCAGCTCGAGGCGAAAGCGTGGCACTTTACCCGGATCATTGGCCTCGATCGGGCCTATGGGCCGCGTTTCGCTGACCACAAGGTCAGCGATGAGATGATCGAGGCGCGTTGGGCGGCAGGCCAGTCGGCTGCCAACGAGATGCGCCAGGCCGAGGAGGAATGGCTTCTCGGCATCTGTCGGGATTTCGGGGTCAGCGTCCGCATCCGGCCGCTGGAGAGGGCCTATTCCTACGAACGCAGCGAGTTGGCCTCGGCGCTCGCCGGCCTGCTCAAGGATACCAAGCTGGTGCCGGAGCTGGTGGCGGGCGTCAACAATCGGTTCCTCGACAGTTTAGTGAAGGGCGAGATCGAGAATTTCGGCAGCCACTTCCAGGACGGGCCCTATGGGGACGGTTCGATTGGTGACGAGAAGGCGCGCTGGGAGGAGTTCAAGACGTTCCGCAGCCAGTTCGCCTGCAAGAAGTGCAGCCGAACGAAATTCCAGCGGCCCTTTACTCTCAAAAAGCCGATATGTGCGCATGATGGCTGCGAGGCGCAGTTCGAGTTTGCGGCAGCACAGACAAGGGTGGCTTGAATGGGAGGACGTTCGAAACCCGTAGAACTGGCGACGCGCAGCTTCGGAAAGCAAGGCGACGCCACGGCTTTCTTCAAGGCCATACTGAACCGCTACCGGCCTGGTGAGCGAGTGAGTGACGAGGATAGCCTCGACGTTGCCGCCCTTCTCGAACGTCACACCGAATATGTCGCCAAGGTGGGCTGTGGCGTCAGCCATTTCCAAGTCATGATGACTGAGCATGGGACGCAATGCTTCCGGATCATCCGCACCGATGGCAGCGGCACGGATTTCTCCTATCCACACTGCATCTCCCAGCGACCACCCAGCCGTAAGCAGGAGGTCGCCCAAGCCTTTCGACGTGCGGTGCGCTTCGATCTCTATAAGGCCCGCGATAATTTCTTTGCCATCCACAGCGGTTCTGACGGTCTGGTTTCCTGCGCCGCTACAGGCGAACGCATCGCGCGGGACGAGGCGCATATGGATCACCGTCCACCAATGACTTTCGAGGTCATCGTAACGACGTTTCTCTGCGGGCGCGGTCTATCGCTCGACGATGTGCCGCTCACGAAGGGCAAGGATGATCAAGTCTCGCCCGAGGTGACCGATGACGCTTTGAGCGAGGCGTTCCGAGCCTATCACGCTGGGATCGCGCGGCTCGATTTCGTACGGAATACGGTCAACCTGGCCCAAGCCAGTCGGCATCGGTTGAAGGACGGCCGGATCACGCTGACAGGATAGTCGCTGCGGACCGCGAGAGTTGCGCCGAACTTTCTCGTCTCATCGATGCACTGAGAAAATATGAGGTGGGCGACGATGCCGTCGTCGTCCGGTAGCTTCTCGGCCAGCTTCGAAAAGGGTAGTGGTGGGCGAAAACTTGGGGATTCCCAAGTCAACGATGTTGTGATAAAACCTCTGCTATATATTTCTTGATCAGAGGAAACGTCACCGTCCATGCCGTCCACTAGCGCCCAGCGGCTTCGTGCGCTGAAGCTCCTAGAATCCCGGGGCATGCTCCGGCTGAGGGAGTTCGTTGCCGAAGGCATCGGCCCGGAGACGCTTGCGCGCCTTGTCCGGGAGGAGGCGGTCCTCCGTCCGGCACGGGGCCTCTATCAACTCCCCGACGCACACGTAGAGGCTGCCCATACGCTGGCTGAGGCGGCGATTCTGGTTCCCAAGGGCGTGGTCTGCCTAATCTCAGCACTCCAATACCACGAACTGACGCTGCAGATGCCGTCGGCTGTATGGATGGCGATCGACCGTGCCGCTTGGCGGCCCAAGATCGATTATCCTCCTATTCGGTTCGTGCGCTTCACTGGATCGGCACTCACCGAAGGGGTCGAGCGTCACCGCATCGAGAATGTCGACGTTCCCATTACGGATCCGGCGAAGACAATTGTCGACTGCTTCCGCTACCGGACCAAGATCGGCCTCGACGTCGCAATGGAGGGGCTGCGCGAGGGTCTCCGCCGTCGCCGATGCAAGCCGGATCAACTCTGGCGTCACGCGCGCAAGGCGCGGGTCTGGTCGATCATGCGTCCTTACGTCGAAGCAATGGTGTCTGATGCCGCGTGAGCCTCGCAACATCGGCGCATCAGTGCGAGCGCGGCTCCTCGATCGGGCACGTGCCGAGCGATCGGATTTCCAGATTCTGCTGACGCGCTACGCACTTGAGCGTCTGCTTTATCGGCTGAGCGTGTCACCACACCGGGACCGCTTCATCCTCAAAGGAGCGATGCTCTTCGTGACCTGGGTCGCCGACCCGTTTCGGCCTACGCGCGATCTGGACCTGCTTGGTCAGGGCGACAGTGACACCGAGGCCATTGCCGAAACCTTCCGAGCCATTTGTACTCAGCCGGTCGCCGATGACGGTGTGACGTTCGATGTCGCCGCGCTGATGGCGGCCCCGATCCGTGAGGAGGTGGAATATGGTGGCGTGCGGGTCCGCACAACGGCAACGATCGCGGGGGCGCGTATTCCGATCCAAGTCGACATTGGTTTCGGCGATGCCGTTACACCTGCGTCCGTCGAGATCGATTATCCTACCCTGCTGGACGCCCCAACGCCGCGCCTTCGCGCATATCCGGTCGAAACGGTGGTGGCCGAGAAATTCGAAGCGCTCGTAACGCTCGGCGTGGCCAATAGCCGGCTCAAGGATTTCTATGATCTCTGGGTGATCTCCCGAACATTCGAACTTCGCCGGGCCGCCCTTGTCGAGGCAATTCAGCGGACCTTCGAACGACGCGGAACGGTCCTCCCATCCGACGTTCCGGTCGGTCTAACCGATGAATTCGCGGAAGCATGGACCGCTCAATGGCGGGCCTTCCTGGGCCGGGACCGGATGGCAGCCGCACCAGATGCTTTCGCCGCTACCGTCGCCGATCTTCGCCTCTTCCTGATGCCGCTGGTCGGCGGATTGAAGGAAGAACGAATTTGGCCGCCGAGCGGGCCGTGGTCGCCGGGAGCAGCAACCGATGAGACATAGCGGAACGATAAAATTACTCCGTTCCGCATGGCGCGATTGCGAAGAACAGAGCCGCTGCCGCGTTTGGGGGGAAGTATGGATAGGAAGCACTTTTATCGCGTAGGCAGCCACTCAGGTGCCTGGGACGATCTACCCACTGACCCAGATGAACTGGACTCCCTGACCAATAGTGCTCGAAAGCACATCGAGCCGTGGCTCTCTGCTGTCTTCCAAGCAGAGCACCTCAACCTACTGCTCGGCAGTGGGTTCACCACAGCGGTGGGTTACCTCGCGGGCGTAGGGGCCACAGGCATGGCCAAGGTTACATTTGGCACGTCTTATGACACCGCCATCGATGCGCACGCCCAGGCCGGAGCGACGGCCATGAAAAGAGGTGCGGCAAACCTCGAAGATCAGTTTCGAAGTGCGCTTGCTCTGCTCGATGGCCTGGGAGTTATAGACAAGGGAGCAGAAAAAATTCTCAAGGATGGCATTGATGCCCAGATGTCTGGCTTCCTCACTTCATTGTTAAAGACGGAAAGCGGGATTGTTGCCGGAAAGGATCCGGCATCAAAGGATGCTGCCCAAGGCGCTCTGCAATCATTCCTGCTGAGTTTTGCGAGCCGCGCCGCATCCCGTGAACGTTTGCACGTCTTCACAACCAACTACGACCGCCTGATCGAACATGGTTGCGACTTTGCGGGTCTTCGGATCATCGACAGATTTGTCGGCGCGCTGAATCCAGTCTTCCGCGCGTCGCGCGTTGAAGTTGATGTCCACTACAATCCACCCGGCATTCGGGGAGAACCACGGTTCATGGAGGGCGTCATTCGCCTGACTAAGCTCCACGGCTCACTGGATTGGTTTTTTGATAAGGACGAGCGGCGAATTTATCGCAAGGGCATCCCATTCGGAGCACCTGCGGATCATACCGACATTCCCAAAAAACCCGTCGATACGGTCATGATCTATCCCAATCCCGCGAAGGACGTCGAAACAACGCAATATCCCTATGCGGAGCTCTTTCGCGATTTTGCGGCAGCGGCTTGCCGACCTAACGCGGTTGTCGTGACGTATGGCTATGGCTTCGGCGACGATCACGTCAATCGAGTGCTGCTCGATATGCTCACGATCCCGTCGACCCACTTGGTGATCATGGCCTATTCGGCTGATGATCGCCTCAAAGCATTCGTTGAAAAGACGCGAGACGCGCAGGTCTCGTTGCTGATCGGACCGCATTTCTCGGATCTTGCAGACGTTGGTTGCAAACTACCTGCCGAAACCGGCGCTCGACTACATATCAGGCCGAATGACAGAATTGTTGAAGCATCGCCCGGCGATCCAAAAGCCAGCGACCCGACTGCCGCACCGCCTTCAGCGCCCGCAACCGGGCGGTATGAGGCGATCATGACAACTCCAATCGAACGATTATCGGGCCTTGTTGTCGGTGTCGTCGAGTTGGTCGCGCCTGACGAAGTTCGGGTGCTTCTTGAACTGGACGCTCCGCACTCGACGGCATTGAATACTGGAGTGCCGGCGGGGTTTCCGCGCCTCAACGGATACGTGCTCATCCCCAATGAAGCCGGTGCGACGGTTGCCTACATTACCTGGATTGGGATCGAGCGTTCTCCTTATCCAAAGCGTGCTGGGCTCAAAGACTTCGGCCTGATTGATCTTCCGTTTCCGCTACGAAAAATGTCGCTATCTCCGGTTGGAACGCTGACATCCCGGCGCGACCGCATCTCGGGAATGACCAAATACGAACTCTCCCGTGGCGTCGTCGCATTTCCATCAGTGGGGGATCAGGTTCTCGTCCCGACGCCGCCACAGGTCGAAGCCATTGTGGGCGCGAGAGACGACGACAAAAGAGTCAGAATTGGCTCCTCTCCGATGGCATCGAACGCAGCCATCATGGTCGACCCCGACAAGCTTTTCGGTCGACATCTGGCGGTGTTGGGAAACACCGGCAGCGGTAAATCATGCACCGTGGCGGGCCTGATTCGATGGTCTATGGCGGCAGCCGAAAAGGCCATCCAGGATGCCGGCAAGACCGGAGTGCCCAATGCGCGGTTCATCGTCCTCGATCCAAATGGCGAATATGCCAGGGCTTTCGCTGATCGGGGAGACGAACTGCGGTTGTTTCGGGTTCCGCCCGTGGCAGAAGGGGAGACGGCCGCTCGATGTCCCCGCGTGGCTCTGGAGCGGCCATGAATGGACCGCAGTCGCTCATGCTCAACCCGGCGCGCAACGCCCGCTGCTGATGCAGGGGCTGCGAGAATTGAAGGCCGGCCAGACGGAAGGTGTCCCGAGAGAGGCGATGATCCGCCGCTACCTCGGTTCCTATTCGATCCGGATATCGGCGATGTTGAACACCGGCACACAGGCTTTCGCGGGCGCAGCAAGAGCGAGATTCGAGTGCGCGCGGCTCCTTGAAACGATCGCGTCAGATTGTTCCCAGTTCGGCGGAGAGGCTCTGGATACGGCGAGTGGCGCACTTGCGGCAATTGCAACAACGATCACGGGAATTGTCGATAGCCGACGATCAGGAAACTACTTCAACGACTTCGCGATTTCCGACCTGGAAACGATCCGCAGCGCACTGGACACGTTGGCTCAGACGCTACCGGATATCGGCCACGCAGCCCTCATCAGCGAGGACGCCCCGCAGTTCTTTGACGTCAACATTCTCGCCGAACATCTTGACCGGGTAGCAACCGAGCAGGGAGGAAACCTCGCGGGGTTCATCTCGACGCTCGGACTTCGCATTCGCGGAATGCTCGCTGATCAGCGGCTTGGCGCCGTAATTGGGCGCGATCCGCCGACTTCCTTTGAAGCTTGGCTGAAGGATTATGTCGGCGACGATGGCGCGAGTAATGGGCAGATCGCCGTCGTCGATCTGTCTCTCGTTCCGTCTGAAATTGTCCACATCGTCGTTTCAGTCTTGGCTCGGCTGATCTTCGAATCGCTTCAGAGGTATCGCCGCGGCCATCCGAAGGGCCAGACCTTGCCGACCGTCCTCGTTCTGGAGGAAGCGCACACGTTCGTTCGGCGCGGCAAGGACGATGATGGTCCTGCCTCATCTCCAACCCAACTTTGCCGCGAAGTGTTCGAGCGTATCGCCCGCGAAGGGCGCAAGTTCGGGCTTGGGCTCGTGCTTTCATCGCAGCGCCCGTCGGAGCTTTCTCCGACAGTGCTCGCCCAATGCAACACGTTTTTGTTGCATCGTATCGTCAACGATGCGGACCAGAATCTCGTCGCGCGCCTGGTCCCTGATAATGTGGGTGGCCTGTTGCGCGAGTTGCCAAGTTTACCCTCCAGGCAGGCGGTTCTCCTTGGCTGGGCAGCGCCGATCCCGGTTCTGGTAGAGGTGGATGAATTGCCTGATGCGCAGCGGCCGCAGTCGGCAGATCCGGATTTCTGGAACGTTTGGACGCTGGCCGAAGAGCGCGGCGTCGATTGGGGCGCAATTTCGAGCGCATGGTCGGGCACTCCTCCGGCGCAAAAGCCGGAGGAAGTAATGATCCGTATCCTGCACACGGCTGATTGGCACATCGGTCAAACGTTGCGCGGGTTTTCTCGCGAGCACGAGCACCGTAAAGTTTTTGAGCGGCTCGAAGAGATCGTCGTGGAGCGGAATGTCGATGCGCTCGTAATCGCCGGCGACGTGTTCGACAGTCAGAACCCGTCCGGAGAAGCGCAACAGCTCTTCTACAATACGCTTGTGCGGCTGAGCCGCGCTCAGCCACGAATGACAACCGTGATCGTTGCCGGCAACCACGATGCCGCTGGTCGTTTGGAAGCGCCGCGGCCTCTGTTGGAGGCATTCAACATCCGCGTTGTGGGAAATGTGCGGCGGCATGACGGGCGGGTCGAGGCCGCACGTCACCTCGTGCCGATCGCTGACGCAAGCGGTGCGGTGGCTGCTCATGTCTTGGCGGTCTCCTACCCGACCGCCGCGTGTCTTCCAAACTTGACGCGATTGGATGGCGAGTCGGGCTCGCCTGTCATCGCCGGGGTGCGGAGTCTCTACGCGGAATTGCTCGACACGTTACGGAGGCAGATAGATGGTTTGCCGTTTGTCCTGACCGGGCACCTCCATGTCGCGGGCGGTATCGAGTCGGAAGGTGCCGAGCGCCGAATCCTGGTCGGTGGTCAGCATGCCGTGCCGCATGACGTATTCCCGACGGAAGCGAGCTACGTAGCGCTCGGCCACCTGCACAAGGCCCAAGCCATCGGCCGCGATACCGTCCGCTATTCGGGATCACTGATCCCTTTGTCGGCGACGGAGCAGCCTTACGCGCATGGGGTCACGCTTGTGAGCCTCGATGGCGCGCAGGTCGCGTCTGACCATATCCCGATCAATCGGCCAGTTCCATTCCTTCGCCTTCCGGAGGCGGGCGATATGCGGTTGATCGGAACTTGGTGATCACCTAACGGCATTGAAGCCTCCCGCCGGACTTGATCACCCATGAGCGACCATTCCTCCAGGTCAGACTTGCCCGCGACGGACTTCCGTCTGGATTCAGGGAGGAGATCGACCGCATCGCTGAGAACTTTCCGGTGCGCATCGTCGATGCCCGCGTCGCCGCGATACCCGGCGCGCTGAATAGAGAGGCTCTTGCCGATCCTTTGATCCGGTTGGCGGAACGAGATCCAGAGGATTTGTTCAAGCTTGCGTTTGAACGCGCGTTCGGCGTGGCTCCGGATGCCGCCCATTTGGATGTCTTCCACCAGGCGCGGGCGGAGGCGTAACCTATGCGCATCTTGGCTATCCGCGGCGAAAATTTGGCTAGTCTTGCGGCACCGTTTGAAATTGATCTCGCGGCAGAGCCACTCGCGGGTTCCGGCCTCTTTGCCATCACCGGCGAGACTGGCGCCGGGAAATCTACTATCCTTGATGCGCTGTGCCTCGCGCTCTATGGCGAATATCCGCGCGTCTCTGTTAGCCGGCGGGAAAATGCTCCTGATCCCAGCGGAGAAGCGATTTCCATTCATGATGGACGCGCGATCCTGCGCCGAGGCGCCGGTGGCGGATATGCCGAGGTAGATTTCGTCGGGCATGATGGTGAGCGCTACCGCGTCCGTTGGGAAGCCAATCGCGCGCGAGGCCGGGCAAATGGGCGGCTACAGAATGAGCAGCGCGCATTGTATCCGGCTTGATGACGGCAGCGCCGTGGCGATTGGCAAGACCCAGGTTCGCGAGGCCGTGGAAGCGAGAACCGACCTTACATTCGATCAGTTCCGGCGAACGGTGCTTCTCGCTCAGGGCGAATTCGACGCCTTCCTTCTCGCCGCCGAGAGCGAGCGCGCGGAATTGCTTGAGAAGATCACAGGTACGGAAATCTACGCAGCAATCTCGGTCCGCGTCCATGATGGGCACAGAAGCCCGACGAAGAATTGTCGAGCAGTTGGAGCAGCGTCGTAGCGACATCGGCCTTCTCGATGACGACGCCAGGCAGGGGCTGCTGGGCGAGCAAAGCCAGCTTGCTTCTACCATCGCGCAGAAAGCCGCAGAGCGCGATCAGCACAATGGGCGGCTGGATCATTTTAAGCGGGTCGCTACCGCCCGAAGTGATCTCGCTCAGGCTGAGGCCCAGGCGGCGGCGGCGCGCGCGACGCGCGAGGCAGCCGCTGATGAGTATCGGTCTCTTGCCGAATTCGATCTGATCGAGCCGCTTCGCCCGTTGTCGGTCGACTTGGAGAATGCCCGCCGCTCGGCGACGGAAGCCGAGATCACCGCCTCGGCGAATTGCTGGTCGCGCGCGAAGACGCGCAGACGCTCGACGAAGCGGTTTCGATTCAACTCTCGGAGGCGACGACGGCCGACGCGACCGCCGAGGACATCTTCAAGGGTTTTGGGCCGCTCTGGAGCGAGGCGGAAAAACTCGACGCAGAGCTTGGCGACTGCCCGAACCGAGTTCGATGGCGCGGCGGAGAAATCGCAGCAGACGGAGACGGCGCTGGCAATCCAGCGTCGCGACGCTGGCCGCGCTTGATCGAGCTCTTGATCAGACGACAGAGTCGCATCGGCGAGCAACGGCTCGATTGAAGGATCAATCTGGTCGCGCTTGTTGCCGATCGTCTCGATGATGCGACGGCCCTGCTGGCGAAGCGGCTCACCCTCAAACGGGAACGCGCCACGGCGGTGTCGGGAGGCGGCCGAGGCACGCAGAATACCGTGGCGCGTATTGGACGGGGAAATAACTGAGCTGTCGGACAAAGCTCGCGGGTGATCGTGATCAGAAGGACAGCCTACACTCGCGATATCGGTGAGCGGCGAAGCAGTCTTGCCGCAATCGACGAAGCGGCGCTCCATGAACGTGACGCAAACCTTCAGCGCGGTCTTGGAGGCGTGCGTGAAGCGAGCACCAGCCTGCGAACAGCACATTCGCGCGTCGGCGGATCTAGCGCGCGGGGAATCCGAGCTCGCCATTTCGGCGCAGGAGATGAGCACAGCCAGCGCCAAATCGCCAGCGCCGAATCCGAACAGCTTCGCGATCGCACAGCTCGCGCCGAAATCGCGCCTCTTGCGGACCTCGCCGATGAAGCCGTCTCGCCGGAGGCCGTTCATCTGCGCAGCCTGCTGGCCCCGGATTTAGCTTGCCCTGTGTGCGGGAGCACAGATCATCCTCATCTTGCGCACCCCAGCGCGCTGAATGAGATGGTCGCGACTGTTCGCCGCCGTCGCGAAGAACTGGATACAGCGTTGGCTGCGACAGACCAGCGCTTAGGCGCTGCCACGCGTACGCTCGCCGCCGCAGAGGTGCGTCGCACAGAGGCGAACCGCGGGATCGATGTTGCGCGCGGCCAATTTTCGGCGGCCGAGAGCGCTTATATCGAGCAGAGGCCATTATTGAGCGATCTCTGCGCGAAGGCGAGAGTGGAGGGAAGCGTGCCCCGCGCGCCCGACAGCCAAGGCGCGTCCGAATTGGCGGCGCTCGCATCGGCAGCAAAGGCGGAACGGATCTCTATCACTGGTCCACTCGCAGACGCCCAGCGTCTTCGGACAGAAATCGATGGTTTGCAGCGGGAGCATGACGCGCTCGCTCGGGCAATCGAAGTCGATGACCGCGACGTCGACCAACGACGTTCTGAACTGCACGCAGCGCAATTGAAGGTCAAAGAGAGCAAATGGTTCGCGGGGCGGCCCTTGCTGAGATCCTCGGTTCCATCGACCGTGAGATCGCGCCATTTCTCGCCGCAGCAGACCGAACGCGGAGGCACTCGACGCCGATCCCGAGGATGTTGCCATCAGGCCCTCAGCGATCGTCGCCGAAGAATACGATGCGCTGCGTAAGCAAGTTGGCGAACTCGAAATGACGTTGCAGCGGTTGGCGCCTGATCGCGCGGCGGCCGCTGCTTCGCTTGAGCATGCACGGATGCAGGTGACGGAGACCGCGACCCGTCTCGATCAACGTCGTTTGGTCGTGGACGAGAAGGTGCTCGCCCGGGCCGAGCTCCTTGATGGCGAGGCGACGGCTGTTCACCGCACAGGGATCAATGAGGCTCGTCGAACAGCGCGCGAAACGCTCGCAGGCCGGCGCGAGGCGAAATCGTCCACCGCTGGCGCGTTCCAGTCGGCCAGCGCTCGTTGCGAAGAGGCCGCCTCAGCGTTGGAGGCCGCGAAGAGCCGTCGAGCTTCAGCCGAAGTGGCATTCATTTCGGCCTGCCAGAGTATCGCTCGCTCGCCGGATCAGGTCGCCGCGCTGATTGCCACCGATCCGGCAGTGTGCTAGAGTGCTGCGATCACGAATTCAGGAGATCGAGCGGACCGTAAACGATGCGGACGCCGCGGCTCTGACGCGCCAGAACGACTTAGTCAGGGCACTTGAAGGGTTCGACGAGACGACTGACGCGGAGGTATTGACCACCACGGTTGCCGCGTTGGCAACGGAGATAGGCGGGCTGCACCAACGAACCGGCGTTCTTTCCGCGCTGCTCGCGCGCGACGATGAGGCGCGGCGAGCAGCCGCAAACCTATCGGCCGAATCAGACACCAGCGAAAGTGGAACTCGCAATTTGGCAGGCGGTCGACGATGCTGTTGGCTCCGCCAGCGGCGATCGCTTTCGTCGCTTTGTCCAGGGCATCACGCTCGATCACATGGTCCAACTGGCGAATGATCACCTCCACGCATTGAGCCCCGTTATAGGCTCGCGCGTGGGGCGCGTCCGATCTCACGCTGCATGTCGTTGATCGCGACATGGGCGACGAGATGCGCGGCACCCGAAGCCTATCAGGCGGTGAACGTTTCCTGGTCTCCTTGGCGCTCGCGTTGGCGCTGTCAGGTCTTGAAGGCCGATCGTCCTTTGTTGATACCCTATTTATCGACGAAGGCTTCGGATCGCTCGATGCGGAGACGCTCGACTTGGCAGTAGATGCGCTGGAAACCTTACAGGGCAGAGGTCAGAAGGTTGGCGTCATCACGCATGTCGCCGCCATGATCGAGCGGATCGCCGTACAAGTTCGTGTAGAAAAGCGCGGCGCAGGACGATCCGAAATTAGAGTTTCTGATGGGATTGGATCGGCATAGCCTGCGATGAGTGCGCAATAGTATCAGCGGGTCACGCACCTCGACCAACGTGACAATTGGCTGCTGCGATGGTACGATCACAGCGTGGAATTGGCGGAATGCACGGATCGTTTCGGATTGTTTCCTGCATCCCTTGCTTGACGATAGTCCCCGAAAGTACCGTTTTTGGGGTTCCCTCGAAAAAACCCAATGATTTCAAAAGCCGGGCGTTTTGGCGGGACGGCTGACGGTATAGCGCCGCAAAAAAAATTTTTAATGATGTAATTTCAAGAGGTTATAATGCCCATTAATAATCGAGTGGGAGTGAGGGGGATGTTACCCAATTTCAATGCGTCATCAAAAAACAGTTTTCAGAATTTTGTCGGTTCCGTCAATGAGATCGGTCACCTGCTGCTCAGTTGGCTCTTTCGACTTGTTATGATCGCATAGGTTCCGAATATCTGCCAGCATTGAGATAAATCGCCACTGAGGCACGTCTATTACAGAGTTAGCCTTCAGAACCTCGTTTAAATCGCTGAGCGCGGGGTGCTTTTTCAAAATTTTGAGGCTGTGATCTTCCGACACTTGCTTGAGGTGTTTCTCCAACAACACTCCCGCGATCGCGCCAGCCGCACGCACAAATTTATTCTTCAGAAGTTCACGCGCTGCATCGATCTCACTATCGAACAGATCAGCTTGGACAAGCTGCCTAATTTCAAAGAGAGAACTATCAAACCGCTTCTCCGCAGCCCTCAATATGGCTGCCTGTTGCCTGAAGTGGGGGATCGCCGCTTTACCGTCTACAATCACTTCATTGTATGGCGGACGGGTAACTCGGAGCCCTTTGAGTTTATCCTGAATGCGATACGTGGCGTACGTAATTTCCTTCCGGTTCTTCGGCGCCTCAAAGTGCTCTTTGAAATCCTGAGAGTCGGTCGGGAAGCAACTGCTTCAGGAGCACGAGTTCCTTCGGAATACCACGCTTCATAAGTCACGTCGAACGCCGGAAGCTTATTTAAAATGGTTTCAGAAATATCCTTGTCCTCGAGCGCCTGAACTACTTCCACGGTTCCATGTAATTCCTTCAGCAAGGCAAGTTCAAGGGTACCAGCGGTTTCAAGCAGTGACTTCAAGTCAGACTTGAAACGCTCAATATTTCTTATAGCAGGCATTATGGAACACCTCGTCGCTCTTGTCGTAATTCCAGAAAAATTTCATGGTGACGGAAAATCTATTCGGCCCGTGTCAACTCAAGATTCCGCCAATATCTGAGTTCTGTCTAGCACGAGAATCCGCTGTTTGCCCGACCCTAGCGCCGCTATTCCCCCGTTAAACAAATTCCCGCAAACTCCCCTCCTTCACGCGGATCAAGGAGCCGTGAAACATGGGAGCGTGGGGCGTTTCGCTTTATTCCGGCGACTTCGCGCAGGATTTGCGCGCGAGCGTGACGGCGGTTGCGCGCGTGCCTTCTGAACCGGGCAGACTGCTCGACTATCTTTGCGCGACGGAGCCAACGGCGGCCAATGATCCAAAGGATTCGGATCACACGACCTTCTGGTTGACGGTGGCCGATCAATTCGCAAAGCGCGGGATCGACTGCGCCCACGCCCGCGAAAAGGCGCTGGCGATCATCGCGGACGGCGCTGACCTCGCCGCCATGGCGGCGCTCGGCATGGACGAGAAGTCGCTTCTCAAGCGCAAGGCGGTGCTGGAGGAGCTGCGCGCGCGCATCGCCGGCCCGATCATGGAAGCGACGCCGCGAAAGGTTCTCAAAGCGCCGCAAAAGCTGCTTCTGGAGACAGGCGAAGTCCTGATCTATCCCGTCTGCAAAGGCGCGCCCATCAATCCTTACGCCATCGGCAAGGAATGGGAATGGATAAAGGCGTGGCGGCAGGACGGCTGGGGCGCCCTCGTGATCGCGGAATGCGGTCTCGCCTTCGATTATCTCGCCTGGTATCGGCCGCTCGTCATTTGCGAACCTCTCTCAAGCGAACCTGCGCTGGCGGAACTGCGGGGGCCACGCATGTGGCTGCTGCGCAATCCCGGCACATTGACCGCTCGCCACATCGCCAACATGCAGATCAAATCGCTGGGGCGCATCGACATCGACCCCGCGAAACTTTCGCAATGTTTCCCCAAACGCATCGCGCCTTTGAGTTGCGTGGTGGGCGACGTTTCCATGAGCAATGTCATGACAGTCGCGCCGCTCGGGGTTCACGAGGCGCATCGCGTCAAACATGGCTATCCGCCCACGCCGCGCATAAACGCGCTCGCCGATATCTGCGTCCCAGCTTGACACGGTGCGGTGCGGCGGCCCTTGCCGGCGCCGATGCTGATTGTTAGCCTTCGCGCTCCAAACCTCGCAGAGGCCGATTCTCTTGCCCCAGTTTCTTCCCGGTCTCTTATCCTTCGCGGCCTATTTTGCCGGCTCCATCGCCTTCTGCGTCGGCTTTTGCGCGGTCTATGTCTGGCTGACGCCGCATCGCGAATTCGAGCTCATCGTTCGCGAGCACAACGCCTCCGCGGCGACAGCCTTCGGCGGCAGCCTTGTCGGCTTCGCCATCGCGCTCGCCGGCGCGATCCACAATACGCAGAGCGCGTCGGAGTTCGTCGTCTGGGGCTTCGTCGCCTTCGCAACGCAGGTGATCGCCTATCAGCTGGCGCGTCTCGCGCATCCAGGCCTGTCGCACGCCATTGAGCAAAACGCCCTCGCCTCTGCGCTGTGGGTCGCGGCCGTCTCGATTTCGGCTGGCGTCATCAGCGCCGCCTGCATGAGCCCGTAACGTCATGGCGCCGCCGCCCAAGCCATTCGGCCAGCGCGGCGTCAAGCCGCCGCCCATCGTCACCCACGCGCCGAAAGGGCTTCCGGGCGGCCCGGAGCCGCATTCTTCGCTCCAGATGCGCACGCTGGCGATTTCGCTGGGAACCGTGGGCGCGACGGCCCTTGGCCTGTTCGCCATGACGCAGGCGCTGCGGAGTCTCGACAATCGCCAGAACTGCGGGCCGCAGGACCGCTCAAATTCCGCCACACCGTGCCAGAGTTCTTCTTCCCACGGTGGCGGCGGCCACGGCGGGTCCTGGGGATCTTCCGGCTCATCATCCGCCTCGCACAGCAGCGCGTCATTCGGCGGTTTTGGCGCCGCCGGCGGCGGGCATGGCGGAGGCGGCGGGGAGTGAGGCGCGAGAAGTCCGCTCCGCGTCCCGATTTCGAGGCTCACGCCAGAGAAATCGGCTTCCACTACGCCTCGCAAGACGGCGAACGCTACTGGGACGAATCCGCCCGCTATGTATTCTCGCTTCGCGAGATCGAGGACAAGCTGGAACAACCGACTCAGGAGCTGCATGCGCTTTGTCTCGCGCTCGTGGCCCGCGTCGTCGCCAGCGACGACTTATTGGCGAAGCTCGGCGTTCCATCTTTCGCGTTTGAAGCCATCAAAAAAAGCTGGACCAGACGCGACACTTCTCTCTACGGCCGTTTCGACCTCGCCTATGGCGGCGACGGCCATGCAAAACTGCTCGAATATAACGCCGACACGCCAACGGGCCTTTATGAATCCGCAGTGGTGCAGTGGTTCTGGCTCGAACAGATGATCGCGCGCGGCCATTTGGCCAAAGGCGCGGATCAGTTCAACTCGCTGCATGAAAAGCTCATCGCGCGCTGGCGCGAGATTGCGCTTGGTCACTTTCTCCATCTCGCCTGCATGAGCCGGAGCGTCGAGGACGCCGGCACGGTCGCCTATCTCGAAGACTGCGCGCGGCAGGCCGGACTGCAAACGCAGGCGCTCGACATGGGCGACATCGGCCTCCACGGTCCCGCGTACGTCGACCGTTGGGGCCGCAGGATCGACTACATGTTCAAGCTCTATCCCTGGGAATGGATGTTCGCCGATCCCTTTGGCAAGGCGCCCGCCTTATTGCGCACGCGCTTCGTCGAGCCGCCCTGGAAAATGATCCTCTCCAGCAAGGGCATGCTGGCGCTGCTATGGGACATGTCGCCTAACCATCCCAATCTGCTTCCCTGCTATTTCGAGGACGATCCGCGCGCCGCGAAACTCGGCGATCATTACGCCCGCAAGCCGCTTTATTCGCGTGAGGGCGCGGATGTGGAGCTTGTCGATGGCGGCTTGAAAACCTGCGGTTACAAAGACGGATATGGCGCGGAGGGCTTCGTGCGTCAGGCGCTATGTCCCCTGCCCGATTTCGATGGCCATCGTCCGGTTATCGGCAGCTGGATTGTCGGCGACGCGCCAGCCGGGATGGGAATACGCGAAGATGTTTCGCCCATCACTTCAAACCGCTCGCGCTTCATACCACATGCGATCCTTGGCTAGCGGGACCGCATCGCGTTGCTACTCCGCCAGCAGCGCCATCGCCGCCTCGTAAACGCGCCGGTCGCCTGCGGCGATAACGGCGCCGCCCTGCGCAGCGCTCTCGCCGCTCCATGTGGTCACGATGCCGCCCGCTCCTTCGACGATCGGGATCAACGCAACAATGTCGTAGGGGTTGAGATTGGTCTCGATGACGAGGTCGACATGACCGGCGGCGAGCGCGCAATACGCGTAACAATCGCCGCCGTAGCGTGAAAGCCTCACGCTGTGTTCGACGCGTTGAAAATTGTCCCGCAGCTTTGTGTCGATCAGCAAGGGCGAAGTGGTCATCAAGGTGGCGTGGGAGAGATCAGCGCAGGCGCGCGTCTTTAGGGATCGCTTCTCCATGCCGCTCCCGTGACGCGCTGGTCCGCGCCAATAGGCCGCCTCCCCGTCACCAGAAAAACGCTCCCGGGTGAAAGGCTGGTTCATAAGTCCGTAAACCGCAGCGCCACGATGGGTGAGGCCTATGAGCGTGCCCCAGGTGGGGAATCCACAAATGAAACTCTTTGTTCCGTCGATAGGATCGAGCACCCACACATACTCGGCGTCGTCGTGACGCGATCCGAATTCCTCGCCGATGAGTCCGTGGGCCGGAAAGGTTTCCTGGATCAGGCGTCGCATGGCGTTTTCAGCGCCCCGGTCGGCCTCTGTAACCGGATCGAACGCAGCGCCTCCCCGCGCCTTGTCCTCGGCGGCGATCGCCGTGCGAAAAAACGGCAATATGGCTTCTGCTGATACATCAGCGAGCTGTTCGACGAATCTTTCGAAATCGACGGCTGTCACTTATTGAAACTCCGGGGGGAAAGGTTTGTTCAGGCTATTCAGCCGCCGCGCGCGACGCCTGCACATTGGCGCCGCCCAGAGGAATATCGCGCGCGAGTTCCGCCAGCGCCTCGCCCAGATGGGAAGCTACAGCGTTAAATCGCTCATTGGGCTCCAGCGTGGCCTCATTCATGTACAGGCTGCGACCCACTTCGATTTGCACTGCGTGCCATCCAGCTCCCGGGCGTCCGTAATGCTCGGTGATGAAGCCGCCGGCATAGGGCCGGTTGCGGTGGACATTGTAGCCACAACCACGCAACCGCTGTTCAATCGTGTCGACGAATCCCGTGTCGCAACTTGCGCCGAACCGGTCGCCAATCACAAAATCCACGCGGCGCTTTTCGGAGCGAGAGCCCGCGCCCGGATCGCGCGCCATGATTGAGGGCATGGAATGGCAGTCGACCAAAACGGCCACACCGAATTGTTGACGAGCGCGGTCCATCAGATTGTTGAGCGCTGCATGATAAGGCTTGTAAAGTGCCTCGATGCGACGGAGCGCCTCCGCTAAATTCAGTTTGCCTGAATATATTTCCCGCGCATCGGTCACGACGCGAGGAATCGTGCCTAGTCCGGCCGCGACGCGTAGCGACCTCGTGTTTGCGAACTCTGGCAGCGGCTCGAAGAACATGCGCGGGTCGAGTTCGTAGGGCTCGCGGTTGAGGTCGAGGTAGGCTCGCGGAAACTTTGCCCGCAACATTGGCGCTCCGATGTCAGCGGCGCATGCGAACAGCGCATCCACGTGAGCGTCTTCGGACCGGCGGAGACTAGCAATGTCGAGCCGCGCCTGATCCAGAAAGCGCGCCGGGTACAGGCAACCCGAGTGTGGCGAGGAAAACACCAGCGGACACAACGGACCCGAAGGCGCGATCAGATCGAAGGGCGCTCCAAACTCCGGCTCGATGGAAGGACAAAGGGCCGTGTTATCCTGCCTTGGCTCTAATTCCATGCGTCGCCGCCTTGTGCTATGTAGCCTTTTGGGCCAACGCTATTTCCTTGTTGGAGAGCGATGGAGCCAGAATTCCGCCCCCCGCGCAACCGCTTTCAAGGAATTTCATCCAGGGTTCGGCTGCAAGCGAAGCCTGTTCGGCTTACATTTGTTTATTCTAACTGGAAATCATCGCCTTTCACCCGATTTTTACTAAAAATCCGCATTAGTGGTAGAAACGGATACGAGGAGCGCCATGACCGACCAGGCCACCGCCAAGATTTTGCTTGCTGAAGACGACAATGACATGCGCCGCTTCCTGGTCAAGGCGTTGCAACATGCTGGTTTTTCAGTCACCTCCTTCGATAACGGACTCGCGGCTTATGATCAGCTCCGCGTCGAGCCCTTTGAGCTCCTGCTCACTGACATCGTCATGCCCGAGATGGACGGCATCGAACTGGCGCGTCGCGCCACCGAACTCGATCCTGAAATCAAGGTGATGTTCATCACCGGCTTTGCAGCGGTCGCATTAAATCCTGACAATCATGCGCCGAGCCAAGCCAAGATTCTGTCCAAGCCGTTCCATCTTCGTGACCTCGTGAACGAGGTGCATCGGATACTCGCCGCCTGAGGCGATTCCTCCCGATTTTCGGCGATAAGTGACCTCCATGACTGGCGGCGCCTTGCCCAAAAGCCATCGATGGGCTAATAGCCAGCCAAATCACCATTCTGAACCGGTCGCTATCCCGCGCCGATCTTCGCGGGAATAAGCCTTGTTCGCCCGTCAAAGAGGTCAATCGAGATGAAAAAAGACATTCACCCCCAGTATCACACGATCAAGGTCGTCATGACGGACGGGACCGAGTATTTCACGCGCTCGACCTGGGGTAAGGAAGGCGACACTCTGAACCTCGACATCGATCCGAAGACCCATCCGGCCTGGACTGGCGGCTCGCAGCAGTTGCTGGATCGCGGTGGGCGCCTGTCGCGATTCAACTCCCGCTTCGGCGGGCTGTCCTTCGCTAAGAAGTAATAGCCACACCTCGGCGGCGGAATAAATCGAAGCTCCTGTCGGTGAACGGCAGGAGCTTTTTTATGCGAAAACCGGGGCTCCGAGACTCAGGAGTTGGGGGCGAAGGCGTCCCGCAGCATCTTGAGTTGCTCTTCGATGGGGCTGGCCACTGGCGCCGGCTGCGCCCTGATCAGTGGCGTGTAAATCAGCATGTCGAGGTGAATGATGCGCGCTTGCATGCGAACGGAATGGATGGAAAGGTCGCGCAGCTTCTCCGGCAGACGCTGAAAAACGTCGGGGTCCGAAGCCAGTTCCTGTTGAGAAAGCTTTACCCTGTTGCGATCGCTGGCGGCTTGCGTCCGGGTCATTTCGCCCTGGTTTACCGCTCGCTGCAACAGCAGCCAGGAAGCGATTTGCATGAGCCGAGTTGTCAATCTCATGCTTTCCGCAGCATAGGCGAGCGCTTCGGTTCGCGGTAGAGCTTTGGCCTCTTCGCGTCCTGCGCCGTCGAGATAGGCTGCTGCTTCCTCGACCAGCGTCATGCCCTCCCGGAACATCACGCCGAAGGCTTCGGAGCCAGCCAGTTTCTCAACAAAGGACACGGGTTGCCGTGCGCCTTCTAAACTATCATTCACACGCATGCTACGCTCGCTCGCGAACTTCATCCCGGGGCCCCACCCCGTGATTTCCAATTACAAGCAATCTAACGTATTTATCCGCGCCTCGCCCGCTTAGCCTTTTCTTAACCTTAATTCAGCGCCCAAGGATGACAACCCCTGGCCTGACGGGCCGATGATAGCAGTAATGCGCGAGTGTGTCGGCCACAACTGAAGGGCCATGAAAAAAGAGCCGCCCTAAAGCGGCTCCTGAGGCTTCTCGACAGGGAGGCATCAAAGACGAGTGGGTGGAAACCACCCAGTTATCCCGCGTGTGCGGGACAATCGAAGAGTGCGCTCGATAGGTTAACTTATGGTTAATGCGCCTCTTCCAGATCAGCAGGCTTCGTGATCGGGATTTGAGACGTTGTAACAGGATCGACGCCTCTATTGCTGGACAGATGGGACTGAACGCTGCTTTTCAACCAATTTGGAACAAAAGGCGAAGGGTCAGTGTAAATCAGCGAGGCAAGCACCAGCAGGGAGATGCGCAGCAACTGGCCGCTAGTCACTTGCGGCGGGCGCGTCAAGGAAATGGTGGGCGAAGGTACAAAATGCTTTTTGTCCCATTTAGCATCTGGAGTGCCGCGAAACGATGCGCGTAGCCGCTCAATAGCGGGACGGCTGTCCTTTGGACCGCTCCATTCAGATAATCTCTGCATGGTTCAAATCTCCGCATCCAGCGCAATGCCGCGAGCTGAAGGTTAACCATCCTCCTTTTCCAGTTGGTTAACAGACGCTGAGATTTTGGAAAGAGTAGCGCGCGCGATGTTCACCGGACGGTCGGAAATGCGCTTCCTTCGAGAACTATCTGCAGTCGACCCACGCTTTGGAATTACTGGACAAAGGCGACGGCGTTTGCCACCGTGCGCGCTCCTGGCGCTTTCCGATCGCGCGGAGCTACGCGCTCGACAGGAAATCGCTCGAAATCAAAACGAGCGGGTTCTTGGTCGCAAAGGTCTCTCGCCTTTTGCGGAAGCTGCACTCGGCTTTGAGCCGCAAACAACGAGGTTACAATGGCGGCGGATGTCTCCTTTCCAGCGGCGGCGGCGGCGGGGCTGCTGTCATTTCTCTCCCCCTGCGTATTGCCGCTGGTGCCGCCCTATCTGACCTTCATTGCGGGCGTAACGCTCGAAGACCTTTCAGCCGAATCCAAAGCTCGCGCTCAAAGAGACATCTTTTTAGCGGCGCTGTTTTTCGTGTTGGGTTTTGGCACGGTGTTTACGGCTTTGGGGGCTAGCGCCAGCTTCTTTGGTCAAGTGTTGCGCGCCAATCAGGAAATTCTGTCCTACGCCGCTGGCGCAGTAATCATCGCGATGGGACTGCATTTTCTAGGGGTATTCAAAATCGGCCTGCTTTATCGCGAGAAGCGCGCCGAGGTCGCGAAACCAATGGGGCTTCTGGGGGCCTATGTAATGGGCCTCGCTTTCGCCTTTGGCTGGACGCCCTGCATCGGCCCGATACTCGCGGCGATCCTGGCGATCGCAAGCACACAGGACACGGTCTGGCGCGGCGCCCAGCTGCTGGCTGTCTATTCCCTTGGGCTTGGCGTACCCTTCCTGGCCGCCGCGCTTGCGATGGAGCCGTTCCTTGGCTTTCTCGCGCGCTTCAAAAGGCACTTCGTCAAAATCGAGCGAATTGTCGGTGGTCTGCTCGTGTTGACCGGCGTCGTCTTCTGGACGGGCGGCGTTCAGAATGTCTCGTTCTGGCTGATGCAGACGTTTCCAGGCCTGGCTAAATTCGGATGAGCCGCTCGCCGAAATTGGCGCATAGATTGTCAAAAAAAACGCCGGGCGTACATCCGGCCCGGCGCTTCAAACCTTCCCTCGCTGCGTGGCCGCATGCTTGGGAGGTTCTGATTCTTTTTCTAATCGCGGAACGTGACTATAAAATGACCTTGGTTGGGCTGTTTTCGTGAATTCTACTGGCCAAAGCCAGTCTGCCGAAATCACAAAGATAGTTTGGCGCCTACGACCGCCAATACGCTGGCGATGACCGGCCGCAAGAAACGGTCCGGGATACGGGCCGCCAGATGGCTTCCGATCGCGATGCCGGGCAAGGAGCCGATCAAAAGCGACGTCAGCAGACTCCAGTCCACGCCGCCCATCAGCCAATGCCCGGAGCCCGCCAGGAATGTCAGCGGGACGGCGTGGGCGACATCGGAGCCCACCAGCCGAACAGAGGCAGCGCGAGGATAAAGCGCAAGCAGCACTGTCATACCTATCGCCCCCGCCCCAACCGAGGAGATCGTCACCAGAACGCCGAGAAATACGCCCAGTGTGACGGTTAGCAAACCGGTCTGAAAATCTGTCAGTCCGTCAGTGTGCCGAGCGATATATTTTAGCGTCGCGCCACGAAACAGAATGGCACAGGCAGTAAGCAGGAGCGCGAAACCCAGGACCGAATTGATCAGGCCATTGCCTGCGTGGGAATCGGCCCCTCCCAGGCGCCAGAGGAACAACAGCGTGACTATCGTTGCGGGAATGCTTCCCGCGGCCAGGCGCCGCGTTATTCGCCAGTCTACGTTGGCGTTCAGCGCATGCACCAATGTGCCGTTGCTTTTGGTGATAGCGGCATAAAGCAGATCGGTTCCGACCGCAGTAGTTGGCGCTATGCCGAAAATCAGGACAAGGATGGGCGTCATCAGCGCGCCGCCGCCCACGCCCGTGAACCCCACGAGTCCGCCGACCACGAATCCCGAAAGGGAATAGAGCAGATTGATCGAATGGAGGACCTCGAACATCACACGCTACTCCTTTGGCCCCACCAGCTATGTCTTTTCATCCCGCGGTACGCGGACTTGATGGCCGTGCATAACTAGTGCATCCGCAGACAAGAGACATCGAGCGTCGAGTGTATGGTCCAGGCTGATCCAAACGCAGAAGTCTATTAGTTTAGTAACTTAATAGAAAAGGAATACAAGCGCAAGATTTTTATGCGGGCCACGTTCGACGAATGACTTAAGTGGACTCCGGCGCGATATTACTTCGCCAAGAAGCACCGCGGGTCCACTGACCCGCCCCGGAGAAAGCCGATGCTCCAGGTCACCCATATTTTGACAGTCGACACGCGGGGCCAGGGCTTTTACGAAATCACTCCGGCTGTCCAGTTCTTCGTTCGCGAACAGGCGCTGCGAACAGGGCTGCTCACGTTATTTTGTCGGCACACTTCCGCCTCGCTGCTCATACAGGAGAACGCCGACCCTTCCGTGCTTCGCGATCTCGAACGAGTCTTCGAGCGATTGGCGCCCGAAGATTCCACGCTCTATACGCATGATAGCGAAGGCCCTGACGACATGCCTGCGCACATTCGGTCGGCGCTCACGCAAACGCAGATCTCGATCCCGCTCGTGGAACGCGCGCTCGCGCTTGGAGTGTGGCAAGGCGTGTTCCTTTTCGAGCACAGACGGCGGCCGCATCATCGTGAGATCGTTCTGCATCTCATTGGAGAATAGGCGGGCTCCTGCGCCATTCTGAAACGCGCGCCCGCCGACTGGGGTAACAATCCCGCAAGCCTAATGCGCGATAAACCATCCAACGGCTGCATTTGGATGGCGAAGGCGCTTGCGTCTGGGCCCGTAGCCGAGCGTGGCGTCCAGGCGTGAGAAAAGTATGCGTCGTCAGTCGAATGCGAATTGGTCGGTCGATGTCGTTGCGCCCTGGTGTCTGGGTGTTGGTTTGCTGGTGTCTTTCACAGCTTCCGCGGGACAGGACACCGCCAATGGATGGAATGAGGCGCCGTTGACGGCGCGCGGTGGCAGAGGAGCGACAGCGACCTCGCTGGCTGCCGCACTGTCGGGAGAACCGGGCCACAATCAACTTCGCCCGCTCATACAGCTTTCCCACCTGACCGACGGCGGACCGCTAGATCTGCATACGCTCCCGGATGAGCGTGAACCGCACATCGAACTCAAGCCCAACGCGACCAACTTTCCCGAGATCGACCGTTCGCGCAAAGGCGATCCCGTGGTTGCGATCCGTCCTACTTTCGAGACTCGCCTGACGCGGGAAGCTGTTTCGCCGGATTTGGCGTTTAGCATCTCCGGAACCTTGACTCAGGTGGCGCTGCGGCCACGCGCTTCCCTCCCCGGCGAGGAAGACTCGGCCGATTTCGGAAACTCTCAAGAGAACCTTCAGACGACGACGCAAAAAGGCGCCGCGGCGGCGCTGCCGGCGCAGGCCGCCTCCGTATCCACCCCTGTTTCCGTGGAGGCGCTCAGAGAACGCGCCGCCCACGGCGCCACGCCGCAAGTGGCGCGGGCCGTAGCTCTCGGATCATCAACCCCGGCGCAACCGGACTCTGTGCCGATAGAGGTGGGTTCTTTCCCCCGCGCGACGCTGGCGCTGCAGAATTCCTCAACGCCGAAGGAAAACGTAAGGCCTGACTACGCGTCGATGATCGATCAGGACAGGATGAACAGCGAAAAACGCTGCCTCGCGGAAGCCGTCTATTTCGAGGCGCGCAGCGAGCCGGAGGCGGGTCAGGCCGCCGTGGCGCAGGTCGTGCTGAATCGCGTCTCCAGCGGTCTCTACCCCACCAATATCTGCGGCGTCGTCTATCAGAACCGGCGCCATTACAAGGGCTGCCAGTTCTCCTTCGCCTGCGAGGGCAAGTCGCTTCGCATCACCGAGCGCGACTCATGGACGGCCGCCGTGCGCATCGCCGATGAAGTGCTGGCGGGGCAAACCTACATCTCCGACGTCGGCCGCTCGACGCATTATCATGCCAATTACGTGAAGCCGCGCTGGGCGCGGAGCCTGACCAAGATGGACGTGATCGGCCATCACATCTTTTATCGGCTCAAACCGGGCCAGACGTAAGCAATTTGTCGACAAGCTCGTCGATGCGTGTGGCTATCCCCGCGTCGTTTAGAGCGGTTCGCACCAAACCTCGCGCGCGCTGAAATTTGACGCCCTCGGGCAATTCGAGCGCGGCGGCGATTTTCTCGGCCTCGGTGGCGGCTTTCGCCAGCGCGGCATGGGTTTTGTTTTTGGCGTCGAAACGCGGGATCGGCAGGTTGAAGATCACCTTGTCGAAGTGGCGCGCGCCCCACTGGCCGCGAGCTTGAAAGGCTGCGACGCGTTTGCGCGCGGTCTCGCTGTTGAGGATCGCGACTAGATATCTCGCCTCGTTCTCGCTCGCGACCGCGCTCCAGTAGAGCAGATTTTCGACGACAGTCTGTTTGTCACGCAAAATTGCGGCGGCAGGTTGTGAACCTGCTTTTGCGTAAACGACGCGCAAAGATGCGAAAGGAAATTGCGTCGACAACTAGTCCGAAATAATCGTATCGTTCCGTCAGTCGAAAATTCTTTCCGCCCGTTATGCGCATCCCAGGCTGCTTCGGCTTTGCTCATCCAGCCATATAGCCCGTCGAAGCCGCGACCGAGCGCCGTCGCCGCGTCAAGCACTTCGCCCTCGTTCGTCACCGGAACGACGCCCTCGAACGGTTTGAACACGCGATAGGGCAATATGCTTTCACCGAGCACCACCGGGCGCAAAAACTCTGCCTCGACACGACTTTCTACGGCGGGCAAATCTTTCCAGGGCTTTTTCTCCAAACTGTTGCGTCGGCTAACGACAAAGGGTGCGCTCGGGTCGGCGCCGAGGCGACCCATTTGCTTGCGTTCCACAAATACAAATAATCGCGGAAACAAAGTCGCGCCGTTGCGGAACAATTTTCGGTACGGCGAACCGCCTTCCTGTTGAGCCGTCTCCAGCGCCGGCGCGCCTTCCGTCACCTTAAGCAGCCGATCCGCGATCTCCTCCGGCGCGTCGCGCAGTGGCAATATTCCCGAATAAACGCGGACTTTGTCGGGCAGCGGTCTCGACGTCGCTGTGCGGCGGCCGAAGACCGCGCAAGACGGCACCGGAAACAGCGGTTGAACATCGTCGTTCATGACCCATGCCGCGTCCCAGCTAATCCGCGACGTATGGAAGGAACCGCGCCGCAGCCGGTCGAACTGGCCGCGCGTCAGCACCGCCATTGGCAGCACCAGCCCGAGCCTTCCGCCCGAGCGCAAATAAAGCATGGCCGCGCGCACGGTGAACAGCGCGCAAAGGTCGTTTTGCGTCGCCAGCTTGCCGCCGACATAAACCAACTCGCCCTTGGCCAGCTCCTTGAAGCGCGTCTGCAAATCGGGGCTCATGTGGCGATAGGCGACCCAGGGCGGATTGCCGACCATCACATGCGCCCAGCCGCCCGCCGCCGAATAGGCCAGCGGGCGCGACAGATTGCGCGCGACATAGGCCCAAACGCTGTCGCGGCCCTCGCGGCGCAATTTGTCGAAGGTGACATAGGTCTTGCCGAGATCCTTGATCGCCCATTGCTGTTCTTCGGTCACATCGGCGCGGTAGTGCTGCTCGGTGATGCGATACAGCGCCTTCTCGATCTGATCGCGGCTCATGTCAGCTTCGGAGCCGGTGCGCATCCGCTCGATGGCCTTGTCGAACAGCGCCGGATCGCGGCAGAACGTGTCAGGAAAATCGAGCTGCTCGCGCCCGTTCTCGTCCTTTTCGCCGCTCTTGCCCTGCCCCGCCGGCGGCGGCGGCACGCGAATGACCAGTTCCTTGCCGGCCATCAACTGGCTGATCGACAATTGCATGGAGTCGCCGAGATAAACCGGGATCGACAAGGCTCCCTTGCGGGTCGCCAGCGCAGGCGCCAGAGCCAGCAGATAGGTGACGCGGGCGATGATGACGGCGACGGGGTGAATATCCATGCCCGCGACATGCGCGCAAACCTCCCCCGCGCGCAAATCCTCGGCCTGCCCGACTTCCTCCGCCTCGCGCAGAAAGTGGCGGATAGCGTGAAAGAGGAACGTGCCCGAGCCGCAGGCGGGATCAAGCACGCGCTGTTCGAGCGGCGCCGAGACCGTCGCCTTGACGATCTTCGCGGCAAGCCAGTCCGGCGTGTAATATTCGCCGAGCCCGTGCCGCTCGGCGCGATCGATCAGCGATTCATAGAGAATCTTGAGCACGTCGCTCTCGACTTCTGCAAGGCGAAAGCGGCGCACATGCGCCATGATCCGCCGCACAAGCTCCTCGCCCTCCGCGTCGGCGACGATCCAGTCAAAGAAATCACTTTCGACCGCGCCATTGATTCCGGCGGCCGTGAAGGCTTCGCCGGAGAGCAGGCGCTTGGGATCGTCTTCGCGCATCCCCATGACTGCCAGCGCAATGCACTTCGAAACAATGACCAGAAACGTATGCTGGAACCAGAGCGCGTCGCTTTCGATCTCTCGGCCATAAACGAGCTTTAAGAGTTCCGCCCAGAGTTGGCGTTTCAGCGCGACGGCGGGATCGTTCTTCAGCTTTCCCCACAAGGCTCGCAGCCGCGCGTCGACCAAATGAAAAGCCACGGAGCCATTGCCAAGTTCGCTGCGTATCGTCAGCGCGTCTGGCGGAAGCGACGCTTTAAGCGCCAGCGCGCCGTCTAGCCAGGCGAGAAAGACGCCGGTCTCCTCGGGATTGAGAACGGTCTCCTTCACCTTGACAAGCTTGCCGGCCGCAAGCTCGAAAACCGCCCATTTGCGTCCGTCGGACGCGACGCCGACGAAATGCTGACCTTCTTCGCGCTCTCGGTCGGCGAGATAGTCGGGCATCTTTCGCTCGACGTCCGCCCATTCCTTGTCGAGATCGCTCTTGGCCTCGAAAACCGTACGGCCGATCAGAGCGTCGATTCGCCCCTTGACCTCGGGGACGCGCTTCTCGAAGTCGAGGTCGGTCAGTGCGGCCCCGAACTCAACGACCAGCAGCTCCCGAAAATCCGCCTTCACTTCGTCATGGCCGGGCTTGTTGTGCAGATGCCTTAGCAGCGCGATGGTTTCCGGTTTGTCCGTCATAAGGGATGCCTGGAAGCGGTCGATGGGCCGCCATCTGATGGCGCGCGCCAAGGGGACTTTCTCGAATTTTCCTTCATGCCGAAGTTATAGCTGCGTGCGACTGGGCTGTCATTCCGACGTAAGACGCGACTACAGCCTCAAACCTCTCGCGCCTCTGTTCGAGTTTGACTTGACGGAAAGGTTCAAGAGTCACATCTTCACGCGAAATTGATTTGATTTCGCGCGGGAGATGCTGGCCGCAAGGGCCAGAGCCGAAGGCGCAACCGCCCCGGAAACGCTCAGGCAAAAGAACCGCGTGAAATCTATAAAACTCTGGAAAGCGACGCTGCGGCCTTTTTGCCAGCGTCCACCGAAGGGCGAAACTCGCTTGATGCGGGGAATCTTTCAGGTATCCCGGACAGAGGGGGCGTGCATGAGGAGCAATCCTTCATCGCACGGCCGTGTCTTGTCCCGGAGCTAATCCTTGAGCCATCTCGCCCCTGCCCCAGCGATTTCTGTTGCGACCACCCCGCTTGATGCGATGCACCGGCGGCTCGGCGCTCGGATGGCGCCGTTTGCCGGCTACGACATGCCGCTGCAATACGCTAGGGGCATAGTCTCCGAACACTTGCACACGCGCGCCAAAGCCGGTCTATTCGACATTTCGCATATGGGACAGGCTATTCTCGCGGGCGCGGGCGTCGCCCGAAATCTGGAGGCGTTTTGTCCCGCAGATCTTGTGGAACTTGCGCCTGAGCGCACCCGATATACGCAGCTGTTAAACGAAGTTGGCGGGGTTCTCGACGACCTTATGGTGACGCGCCTTCCAGGCCGGGACGAGCGCCTGTTTCTGGTTGTCAACGCCGCCACCAAGCACGCCGACCTCGCGTTGATCGCGCAAAAGCTTCCCCAATTCTCCCTGCAAGTGTTGGATAAGCGGGCGATGCTGGCCCTGCAGGGACCCAGTGCGGTGGATGCGCTTAGGCCTCTGCTTCCTGGCGTTGAAGAGCTCAGCTTCATGGACTGGAGGGCCTTCGATTACGACGATGCCGGCGTCTACGTCACGCGCTCCGGCTACACCGGAGAAGACGGCTTCGAAATCTCGCTGCCAGCGACCATCGCTGAAAAATTCTCGCTGCGGCTGCTTGAGCATCCAGATGTCGAGATGATCGGGCTGGGCGCAAGGGACTGCTTGCGGCTGGAAGCGGGTTTATGCCTTTACGGCCATGATCTTGATGCCGGCGTCGATCCGGTTGAGGCGGGCTTGACCTTTTCAATCGGCAAGCGACGACGCGCGGAGGGCGGGTTCCCCGGCTTCGAGCGCATTCGCAACGCGCTTGAAAACGGCCCGGCGCGAATCCGCGTCGGCCTGCTTCCGCAGGGAAAAGCCCCCGTTCGTGAGAGTGCGCCGCTCGTGGCGCCCAACGGAATCGAAGCCGGAATTCGTCACCTCGGGCGGCTTTTCGCCCAGTCTCTCGCGACCCGTCGCGATGGGTTATGTGGACAGCGCTTTCGCGGCGCCGGGAACCCTGCTAAGCGCGCAACTTCGCGGCAAAACCGTAGAACTCGCTGTGACCAAACTGCCCTTCGTGCCGCATCGCTATGTTCACTTACGAAAGGATCACTGATGTCCGATACGCATTTCACCACTGATCATGAATATGTACGCGTTGACGGAGAAGTTGGCGTTGTTGGCATAACCGACTACGCACAGGCGCAACTCGGCGACATTGTGTTCATCGAATTGCCCCCGGTTGGCAAGCAAATCCGCAAAGGCGAACCGCTCGCGACGGTGGAAAGCGTGAAGGCGGCGAGCGAGGTGTTCTCGCCGGTTTCCGGCGAAGTGGTCGAGGTGAACAGCGCACTCGAAGCGACGCCTGCGAAGGTCAATGAGAGCCCACTTGACGACGGATGGTTCGTGAAGTTGCGCCTGAACGACGCTGATGAGCTCACGGATTTGCTCGACGAAACCGCTTACGAAACCCATGTGCGGAGCCTTTAAGGGTTCCAGCCAACAGATCAGGATGCGCTACCATCCCCCTCACCGGCGCCGACTGCTTTTCACCGGCAGATGGGCATGTTCGTTCGCGCCCTCGCAGATATGCCGGCTCATCGCGGTCACGGGTTGGCGCGGCCTCACGCGACGTTGCTCTCTCTCTCGGCCAATGACATCCGGGTCAGATTGCGTGATCTGATGAGCGCCCCTTTCGGCAACCGCAATTGCATGCGCGAGGGTCTATTCGACGACGCGTGCTTCGCGGGAGTCGGCGTGAACTCTGGATTTCGTGAAGGCGATGATTGACGAAGGCTTCCATTCCATGACCGTCTGTTTCCCGCTTGTAGCGCATGGGGCCATGCTGATCGAGCCAACGGAGTCCCAGTCGAAAGTTTCGCTCGACCAGTTCATCGCGACGTTGCGGCGTCTGGGCGAAAGGGCGTTGGCGGGGATGCGGCGCAGCAGTTTCGTGCCGCGCCGCAACATGCGTCTCGCGGCCGGTCGGACGAGACGCAGGCTGCGAGAAAGCCTGCCTTGCGTTGGTCCAAAACGTCGTCTAGCCGTAGTCGCAACAAGCGTCTAGTATCAGGTGAACCGAGACGCCGATGCTTCGCGCGGAGCTTGGCTAGTCGCTTCACGAACCCTCCGAGTTGCCGCATGAAAGTCACACTGGTCCAGATGAATTCGATTAGCGACAAGGCTGCTAATCTGGAGAGCGCAAAAGCTCTCATCGAAAAAGCGGTGGCGCAAGAGCATCCCGACTGGATCTGTCTGCCGGAGGTTTTCGATTTCATCGGCGGAACGCGCTCGGAGAAAATGGCTGCGGCGGAGGAACTACCGGGCGGAGACGCCTACGCGCTTTGCCAGGATCTTGCGCGCGAGCATCGCGTATTCATCCATGCCGGCTCTATTCTGGAGAAGATCCCGGGCGAGGAGCGGATCCACAATACGAGCGTGGCGTTCAATCGCGATGGCAAAGAGGTTGCGCGCTATCGCAAGATCCACATGTTCGACATCACCGCCCCGGATGGGGCGAAATATCATGAAAGCGCCGCCTTCAAGCCCGGCAACGAAGTTGTGACCTATGATTGCGAAGGCGTCACGATAGGCTGCGCAATCTGTTACGATCTGCGTTTTCCATATCTGTTTCAGGCGCTCGCCGATAAAAACGTGGATTTGATCGCCCTGCCCTCGGCTTTTACTTTGGTGACGGGCAAAGACCATTGGGAAGTGCTATGCCGGGCGCGCGCGATTGAGACGCAAGCCTATCTTTGCGCGCCCGCTCAGACCGGAGCGCATAAGGCTGGTCACGAAACTCGCTTCACCTATGGCAATTCCTTGATCGCCGATCCCTGGGGCCACGTCGTCGCCAAGGCTTCCGAGGGTCCCGGCCTCGTGTCAACCCACGTCGACCTTGAGCGCATCAGAAAGATACGGTCTATGATACCGGTGGCCAAACATAAGGTGGCTTTGTCTGTGTAAGTCTTCGCCTTTACGTTCGCCGGCCTGCTGTGGAGTTTTCCAGCGGCAGGGCGGCGAACGCCATGCTCCTTTTGATTCACTGACTTACCAACAGCCCTGTCTTATTTCCATTTAAAGTGTCTAGAGTTCAATTTTATCAAATCAATAGAAGCTCTTGCATTTTTCTGATTTATTATTAGGCTGCCAGCTTGCAAAGCTTGCGCCACGAAGGCGATTGGCTAAAGACATCGTTTAGGACGCTCGCGGATCGGGAGATCATCGTGCCAGAGAAATTTGATGACCAAGATTTGGTCAACCTACCAGTTGCAATTTTCAAATGGTGATG
This sequence comes from uncultured Alphaproteobacteria bacterium, assembly GCA_963724845.1. Lineage (GTDB taxonomy): Bacteria > Pseudomonadota > Alphaproteobacteria > Rhizobiales > Beijerinckiaceae > Methylocystis. The sequence continues at coordinate 629,256 of CAVRWF010000002.1, read as the reverse complement.
AAGGAAGAAATACAGGGCAACACTTTGACCCGCGCTGCGTTGCGCGAGGCAGTGTATGCCTGCTGCCCAACGCTTTCCCGATCGGAAGCCCGCAAAATTCTCGACACTGCTTTCGAGGAGATCTGTGAGGCGCTCGTCCGCGGCGAGCAGGTGAAATTGCGCTCTTTCGGAACATTCAACATTCGCAGCAAGCGCGGACGTGTCGGGCGCAATCCCAAGACTGGCGTAGAAGCTCCCATCACTCCCCGAAAAGTTCTCACGTTCAAGGCCTCGCCTGTCCTGGTCGCTCATATAAACGGCGAAGCCGTGGTCGAGGAAGAGGAATAGACTTCGGTCTTACCGCGCCAGAGCTTCCGTTGCCCCAATTCCGCGCGTTTTCGATGACAATTCGCCTCAAAACGGCTTCTCTCGAAGCTCAACTCGCGCTATCGCGAGATGGAGTCGCGCCGGGTCACAACCGAAACGGCGCGAACGTTATGCGGGGCGGTGCCCGCACTGGGGACAAATATGCGGAAACTAGGCGCGGCAGTCGGTGTCTTTGCTATTTTAGCGCTCATAGTGGGCGCACATCGGGGCGATCCCGAAACGCTTCTGCTGTCCGCGGGCGCCCTTATCTGCGCCTATACGACATGGCGTGGCGCCGACATTTCCAGTTTTCTGAAGATATTTATCTGCATCTTCTCTTCAGAAGTAATCGTTTTCGGCCTGGTCCGCCTTATTGAGATCGAAGAGTTTTGGCCCGCGGCTCTCAAAGACTACACTTTGCCGGAAAGCATGGCTTTGACGGTGGCCGTGTTTTCGATTTTGGTGTTTGCGGTTTCCCATCTGCCCGTAGTTCGGCAAACAACGCGCATTGCCGATCTTTTTTTTAACTCGACGCATAAGTCGGAGTCTCGGTTTTGGGGCTTTCGCGTTTGGGCCGGTCGCGAGCGCGCGCTCGCCATAACAATGATTGTCCTGTTGGTGCTAATCAATCAGGGGCAGGTAGGCATTACCGTGCGCCTGTCCTTCTTCAACCGGGACTGGTTTAACGCCATTCAGGAGAAGAACCAGCCGGAGTTCTGGCGCCAGTTGCTAATGGTGTTTACGCCCTGGGCCTTCGTTTATATCTCCAGCGCTGTTATCGAATTCGTGATGCAGTCGATGCTGATCATTCGCTGGAGGCGCTGGCTCACTCAACACTATGTGTCACACTGGCTCAATCACCACAGCCATTACCGCATGACTCTGGAAGGCGGGCAGACGGACAACCCCGACCAGCGCATCGCCGAGGACATCAACAACTTCATTAGCGGCGGCGGGGAAGCGAATGGCATCTATTCCTATTCGATCCTGCTGATTTCGACCCTGAGCTCGCTGGTTTCCTTTTCGATCGTGCTTTGGGATCTATCCGGCAATTACCCGCTGCCGGGAACTGACATCCATATCCCCGGCTTCCTGTTCTGGGTGGCGCTGATCTATGCTTCTGTTGGAACGCTGGCGACCTTCCTGATCGGCCGTTCCCTGACCGCCCTTTATTTTGAACGTCAACGACGAGAAGCGGATTTTCGCTTTTCGCTGGCCCGGTTGCGCGAATATAGCGAGCAAGTCGCCTTGTTATCTGGCGAGCCTGCCGAGCAGATGTCGCTGACGCGCCGCTTCACAGCGATTATCGGCAACTATCTGGCGCTGGTTAACAAGCGCAAGCAACTGCTGGCCTTCACATCGGCGTACGGGCAATTGTCGCCAATTATCCCCTACATACTGACGGCGCCGTTTTACTTCGCGGGAAAGATTCAACTCGGCATCATGAGCCAGACGGCGCGAGCGTTTGGCAGCGTCGAGGAAGCGCTGAACTTCTTCGTGACCTACTACACCTCGCTCGCGAGCTTCAAAGCGGTGCTGGATCGCTTGACGTCTTTCGACGACGCGATCGACTTTGCCGATGCGCGACGCGCAGATGCAGTGGTGACCCTCGCGCCCGCGGGCGCTCCCGTTTTGCTTCAAGACGTTTTGCTCGCGCTTCCCGGCGGTCGTTCCATCGTCAGCGCAAAACATCTGGCCCTTGTTCAGGGCGAATCCGTGCTGCTGTCGGGTCCTTCCGGTTCAGGCAAGTCGACGCTGTTTCGCGCTGTCGCTGGGATTTGGCCCTACCGCCGGGGCCTGATCAGCGTTCCCGGCGGCGCGAAGATGATGCTGCTGCCGCAACGCCCCTATATTCCGATCGGCTCGCTGCGAAGCGCGATCGCCTATCCCTATGAGACGGACGCCTATTCCTCCGAGCAGATGCTGGAGGCTTTGGAGGCCGCTCAGCTTTCGGCCTTTGTTTCGAGACTGGACGAAGAAAACAGCTGGGGCCAGCGCCTTTCAGGCGGTGAGCAACAGCGCGTCGCCATTGCGCGCGCGCTTCTCGAAAAGCCCGACTGGCTTTTTCTCGACGAAGCGACTTCTGCGCTCGATGAAGCGCTTGAGGCAAAGCTGTACAAGATCCTGCGTGACCGGTTGCCGAATACAACGATCATCTCCATCGGCCATCGGGGAACGCTGGCCGCGTTCCATCAGCGCCACCTTGTGATGGAGCCGAGCGAATCTGGTCTATTCGCGCCAAGCGAGAAGGTTCTGGCATGACAAAAGGCGTCGATGGCGGCGACGGACGCGCGGGTGGTCGCTCGCTCAAGGTAAGGGTTAAGACCGCCCGCAAACGCTCGCTGTCTTCGACGCTATGGTTGCAGCGCCAGCTCAACGATCCCTATGTCGCCCGCGCGAAGCGCGACGGCTATCGCTCGCGTGCGGCCTATAAGCTGCTGGAGATGGACGACCGCTATCATCTCCTGAAACCGGGGATGCGCATTGTCGATCTGGGCGCCGCGCCAGGCGGCTGGTCGCAGATCGCCGCCGACCGCGTCAAGGTCGGAGAAGGACGAGGGAAAGTCGTCGGCGTGGATTTGCTCGACATGGAGCCGATTTCCGGCGTCGCCTTCTCGGTCAAGGATTTTAACGACGAGGACGCGCCCGAATTTATTAAGGCGATGCTTGGCGGCGAAGCCGATGGCGTGATGTCGGACATGGCCGCCAACGCCACGGGCCACAAAGCGACCGACCATCTGAAAATAGTCGCGCTCGCAGATCTAGCGGCGGACTTTGCGGGCGAGGTGCTTTCGCCCGGAGGATTTTTTGTGGCCAAAGTGTTGCAGGGCGGCACCGAGGGCCAACTGCTTGCGCGACTCAAGCGCGACTTCGCCGTAGTTCGTCATGTCAAACCGGCCGCGAGCCGTGCCGGATCCGCCGAGCTTTACGTGCTCGCGACAGGATTTAGGGGAAGAGCTCGGGAAATATAACGACAACTCGTCATCGAGCGGGGAAAGCTCCCCTTCCCGCAAGTTCATCGCCTGCGCTTGTCGCGAGCGGGGAAAAAGCGAAAACCGACGCCGCCGACACAGCCGCGATAACCAGAAATGCGGGCGTGAAGTCTGTCGCCAGCAGTTCGCCTCCGCCATGCATGGCGCGCGAGATCTCTAGCGCGGCGGCGCCCATGGCGACGCCCGCGGATTGCGACAATTGCTGACCTACGGCCGAAAAACTGGTCGCCCGGCTCATCGCCCGCTGGTCGATCTCGGCATAGCCGATGGCGTTCAGCGCCGTGAATTCCAGCGAGCGAAAGAAACCGCCCACCAGCAGGACCGCCATGACGATCCAATGCGGCGTCTCCGCCGTGAACCAAACGTTGGCGATGAGAAACGCTGAGGACACGAGCGCATTCACGATCAGCACCCGGCGAAAACTGAGAGCGTGAAGTATGGGTTGCGCCGCCGTCTTCATCGCCATAGCGCCAGCCGCCGCAACGAAAGTCAGCGAACCTGACTGAAATGCGCTCAAATGGAAGCCTGCCTGCAACAAAAGGGGCAGCAGAAATGGCATCGCGCCTATGCCGATGCGGAACAGAAACCCGCCGAATACGGCCGCCCGAAAGGTCGGGATCGCAAGCAGGTCCAGATCGAGGATCGGCGATGAAGTTCGGCGGGCGTGGCGCGTATAAGCCAACAGCGCCGCGAAACCTGTAAGGAGCAAGAGGGCGATCACAGGCGGTGGAGCGAATCCCCTTCCCGCGACGCTGAAACCAAACACCAGGCAGGAAAGGCCGACCCCGGTCAGCATGGCTCCGCGCAAATCGAGCGGACGGACGTCCACCTCCCGCAAATCAGGGATGAAGCGGCTTGTCAGCAGCACGCCGAGCGCGCCTATCGGCACGTTGATCCAGAAGATGTAACGCCAATGAAAATAAGTGGCGATAAAGCCGCCCAGGGGCGGGCCGATCAACGGCCCGATTAGCGCGGGGATGGTGAGCCACGCCAATGCGCGCACCAATTCGGCGCGCGGAGCGGTGCGCAATATGACCAGGCGGCCCACGGGAACCATCATCGCGCCGCCCACGCCCTGGACGACCCGAGACAAGACGACCTCCAGCAGCGATGAAGAAAGACCGCAGAGAATGGATCCAAAAGTGAAAACCAGGATCGCTCCGCGAAAAACCTTGCGCGCGCCAAATTTGTCGGCAGCCCAACCAGAGAGCGGGATGAACACCGCCAAGGCCAGCAGATATGAAGTCAGCGCAAGTTTGAGCGCTACCGGATCCTCATGGAGGTCGATCGCCATGGCCGGAAGCGCCGTCGCCAGAACGGTTCCGTCCAGATTTTCCATGAACAGAGCTGTGGCTACGATAAGAGGCGTGAGGACCAAGGTGGGCAAAGGTGAAACACTCTTTATTTCAGGGGCTGATGCGTATAGGGGCTGACCGCTGGCGACATATAGCGCAAACCGCGTTAAAGCGCGGCTATCGCATTCCCTGACAGTCTTTGGCCTTCAGTTTCAGCCGGAGCGACCGACTCGGCCGCTCTGGTTCTTTCGCACAGTCTGGTGTACGGGTCAGCCGCTTGAAGAGGAAACCAATGAGCAAGGACGGAGACGGGGCTACCGAAAAGCGGGGCGTTTTCGCACGCCTCTTTGGTCGTGGCGCCGGAGCGCCTGCGCCTCAGGTCGAAAGCGGACAAGAGGAGGCGCCGCCCCCCAAACGCAGTTGGCGGGAGCGGCTGTTTGGCGGCCTCTTTCGGTCGTCGCAGGCGATAACCAAAGGCATCGCCGACGTCTTCACCAAGCGCAAGCTCGACGCGCTCACGCTGGAGGAACTGGAGGACGTGTTGCTTCGCGCCGACCTCGGCGTCGCCGCCTCGGCCCGCATCACCAGGGCGGTGGGCGCCGCGCGTTACGAAAAGGACATTGAGCCCGACGAGGTCCGCGCCATCCTCGCCCGCGAGGTCGAGCGCATACTCGACACCGTCGCCCTCCCTTTCGACCTGGACGCCTCGAAGCGGCCATTCGTGGTGCTGGTCGTGGGGGTCAACGGCTCTGGAAAGACCACCACCATCGCTAAGCTTGCTTCCAAGTGGCGCGGCGAAGGAAAAAGTGTGGTGCTGGCCGCCGGCGATACCTTCCGCGCCGCCGCTGTCGAGCAGTTGCGGGTCTGGGGCGACCGCCTCGATGCGATCGTCGTCGCGGGCAAGGAAGGCGCCGACGCGGCGGGACTCTCCTTTGACGCAATAAAGACAGCGCGCGAGCAAAACGCGGACGTATTGTTGATGGATACTGCAGGACGTCTGCAAAACCGCACCGAACTCATGGCCGAACTGGAAAAAATCATTCGCGTCATGAAAAAGGCAGACTCTGAGGCTCCCCATGCGGTGCTCCTGGTGCTCGACGCGACTGTTGGCCAGAATGCGCTTGCTCAAGTTGACGTTTTCGGCAAAATCGCCGGCGTCACCGGTCTCGTGATGACCAAGCTGGACGGCACGGCGCGCGGCGGCATTCTGGTCGCGATAGCCGAGCAATTCGCTCTCCCGATACACTTCGTTGGGGTTGGCGAAAGCGCCGAAGACCTCGAACCTTTCACCGCTCGCGATTTCGCGCGCGCTATCGCGGGGCTCGACCCCGAGGAATCTGACCCCGCAAAGGCTGCGGCGGAGACCAGGCAATGACGCAGGAAACGGCTGTCGAGAAACCCGAGCAGGCATCGCCCGCCAAAGCGAAGGCTGACAACCCAAAGCAAGTCAGTCCAGGGCTGAAGCTGGCGTTGGAGTTTGGTCCACTTGCAGTGTTCTTTATAGCAAATCAGAAATTCGGCATTTTCGCCGCCACCGCCACGCTGATGGTCGGCGTATTGCTGACCCTCGGCGTGTCCTGGAGCATTACGAAGCGACTGCCCGTTATGCCCGTGGTTACGGCCGCTCTTGTTCTTGTCTTCGGCACTCTGACCTTCTTGCTTCAGGATGAAACCTTTATCAAGCTGAAGGTGACGATCCTGTATTCGCTGTTTGGTTCGGCATTGCTGGGAGCGCTTTATTTCGACAAGCTGCTGCTTCCGATTATCTTCGAGGCGGCTTTCCATGTCGACGACGCTGGCTGGCGCAAACTGACCTGGCGCTGGGGCTTTTTCTTCTTTTTCCTTGCTGGCCTCAATGAAGTGCTACGACGCATACTGACCACCGACGCTTGGGTGAACTTCAAGGTATTCGGCATATTGCCGTTGACCTTCCTGTTCGTCCTTTCGCAAATGCCCGTCGTGTTTCGTCATGAAATCCGCCCGGAGGAAGACAATCCGGAGTTGCATTTCTAGCGGACGACAGGAGGGCCGAAGTCAGCAATTCGGCAGTCCTTGATACTGCGCCGCGCGCAACTGATCGGCATATCGCGCGGCTCCGCGACGCACTTCGCGGATTGCAAACAGACTGCCGGTTTCCTGGTTCAAATCGACAATTATCTCACGCACGCTCATTTGCCCTGTCGAAATCCGCGCTTCGGCGTGCACAAGGAAAACGCCACTGTCTCCGTTCTGTTTGAACGCCGTCGGGAAACGCGGGTCTGTGCGATCCAGCGCGTTCGGAAAGGGCTGCATGCGCAGCGCAGAGACGTCGGCGGGTTTATAACCGGCAAGCGCCGCGAATAACGCTGGAGACGAAGTTTCAGCATCGACGCGAGGACGGCGCGAATGAACGGTCACGAACGGCAGTATTTCGCGTACGAGCGAAGGCTCAAGCCCTTCCACCTGATCGAGCTCAAACACCGTCTGAAATAGCGCCTGCTTTGTTCTAGGATTGATGCCGGGCCCAAGGCTGGGACCCTGCGCAACGGAACCGGGCGCCGTGCGGAACGCCACAATCGCGTTAGCCGCCATATCCGCGTCGCTCATGCCGAGTCCGAATCCCATCAGCATCGCCTTGATCAACGCCTGCGAAGCGCCGTTGATGTCAACCTTTCCGCCCTCATCTTCAATTGCGACCGCCAAAACCGCGCCCGCAATCCCGCAAACGCGAGGCTCTCCGTCGTGGATGATTCTTTGCGGGGGACCGGTGGGGACCGGGAGTGTTCCCGGCGCCTGCTGCGCGGGCTGCTGTGCGACCTGCCTTTCGTTGGAGAGTGACATTATCCCGAGGTTGATTGCGGCCTGGGCAATCTCATCCGCTTGAGCGGCTCCTGCAATGTTGTTTGAGGCCTGCATGCGCAACCTCGCGGTGGTCATGAACGAAACCACAAGCAGCGCTATAATTCCCAGACCCCAGATAACTATGACGAGAGCGTAGCCACCGCTGCGCGGCGCGCGAGGCGGGACGCGCCTCTGTCTCGGGGAACGGTTTGATCGGACCATCTTGTTTTTGATTATCCCGTGCGAGAATTCCGCTTAAGCGCCCTCATTCGATGGTCGCGCTTGGCAGGATACGTCTTTGAGCTCCGCGAGCAATGGAGCAAGGAATGGCTCGAAGGCGCGCCAGCGCCCGATGGAGCTACTGTATATCGGCTGACGCACTTGCAGCATGCTTGAGGTGCGCACCAGCCCTTCTTTCCGATGAAAATCCAGGCACTTCGGATCCCACTCCAGATTGCAATGCGCGACGATGCTGCGAGCGTTTCCTTCGAGGTCGGCGACGACATCCTCATACTGCACTTCAAGCATGGCGTCTTTCGGGAGCATGGAACGCCAGTGCGCCATTAATTCTTCATAGGCGCGGTAATAACGGCCAAGCTCCCCGAGGCTGTAAATATAGCCCAATTCTCCAGCGAACAGCTTGGAGAAGCAGGAAAAGCAGGTGTCGACCGGATCACGGCGAACATGGATGATGCGCGCATTCGGCAACGCCAGATGGATGAGACCCGCGAACCGGAAGTTATCCGGCGTCTTGTTTGTGATGTGCCGCATTTCGGGCGCGGCGCGTCGAATGCGCTCCAAATAATTGGCGCCAACTTGGCGCAACTGTTGTGCGGAGATTTGAGAAAATGCTTCGGGAAAGCCGGCGCCGGCTCCAGTGCAGAATGCCCCCACGGCCTGGCTGAAGTCATCTATTTCTCCAGCGCCGAAAACGCTCGGATGACTGGACACGATCTGTTCGATCAGGGTTGTCCCGGATCGGGGCATCCCCAGAATAAAAATCGGCGTGGAGGCCGGCTCGCCCATTTTTGCGTGCTCGCGCATAAAAGCGGCGTCGAACACCTTTTGCGTGCGCTTGAACATCGCCAGAGTTTCGCGTTCATCGTAAAATATGTTTTTGCGCTTCAACGCATTGCCTTCCAAAAGGCTGGCGAAGCATCGCTCATGATCCTCGATGTCGTCGTAAACTTTCGCCAATGCGAATTGCAGATAAATCTTTTCCTCTGGAGCGAGCGATGACTTGCGCCGAACCAGTTCCTCTATCGCCAGGAGTTGCGGATCGCCGACTTTCCACCGCTTTGATAAGGCCAGTTTATAGAAGTAAAATGCCCTGTCTGGCGCGAGCCTCGTCGCTCGTTTGATATAGGACACGGCTTCTTCCGACCGCCCTAGCTGCATTAGAATTCCGCCCTTGTTGTCGAGGGCTTCGGCGAAATCAGGCCTTAATGTCAGCGCAGCATCATAGCTGATCAGCGCCTCATCGGGCCGATCAAGATCGCCTAGGACATTACCGCGATTATTGAGGGCTTCGGGGTAGTCCGGCTTCAAAGCGAGCGCTCTGTCGACACTTGCCAGCGCCTCCTCGAAACGCCTTAGATCTCGCAAGGCGTTGCCTCGATTATTCAACGCTTCCGGGTAGTCAGGCGTTACCGCAAGCGCCCTGTCGAAGCTTGCCAGGGCTTCCTCAGGACGCTTGAGATCCCTTAATGCGTTGCCGCGATTGTTCAGCGCTTCGATGTAGTTTGGATGGCCACAGATAGCTTGATCGTAACAGGCGAGCGCCTCTGTCGGGCGGTTAAGGCTTCTTAATGCGTTGCCGCGGTTGTTGAGCCCCTCCGGATAGTCCGGTCTTGCGGCTAGCGCAGCGTCCACGCTCGTCAACGCTTCCACCGGGCGCTTGAGCTCCAGCAGGGCATTGGAGCGATTGTTGAGCGCCTCTGGATAGCGCGAATTTAGTGCTAGCGCTTTGTCATAGCTTTCCAACGCGGCTTCGACGCGCTTCAACTCCATCAGAGCGTTGCCCCGATTATTGAGCGCCTCCCGATACTCCGGCCTGAGTGCAAGCGCCCTGTCGTAACTGAGCAGCGCCTCCGCGGGGCGGCGCAGTTCCATCAGGGTGTTGCCTCGATTATACGCAGCCTCGGCATAGTCGGGTCGGGAGGCTAGCGCTTTGTCGTAGTGCGCTAACGCCTCCTCGTAACGCTGGAGATTTTTCAGTGCGTTGGCGCGGCCATTGAGCGCCTCGGGGTAGTTCGGTTTTATGGCGAGCGCTCGGTCGTAGCTCGCCAACGCCTCTGTGGGGAGATGAAGCAGCAGAAGCGCATTGCCTCGATTAAGAAAAGCCTGGGCGTTGTGAGGATTGAAGGCAAGCGCCTTGTCGTAGCTCGTGAGCGCTTCCCGGGTGCGGCCCAGGGTCACGAGCACCGTTCCGCGATTGTAAAGCGCCGACGATAGGTCCGGCTTCAGAGCAAGCGCCTTGTCATAGGTCGCCAGCGCTTCAGCCGGGCGGTCGAGGATCATCAACGCATTGCCCCGATTGTTCATTACGTCGACAAGATCGGGCTTGATCGCCAAGGCCTTGTCGTAATTCGAAAGCGCTTCCTGCGGGCGGTTCAAAGCCATCAACGCATTGCCTCGCCGATGCAGCACCTCCGGATGCTTTGAATTCAACGCAAGCGCTTTGTCATAGCTCGACAAAGCCTCGCGGTATTGCCTTAGCGCGGAATGCGCGTTCCCGACATTTGTCAGAATTGCGATGTCAAAAGGCTGCAGTTGCAATGCTTTGCCAAGGTGTTGCAAAGCTTCGGCGTTTATACCTTGCTGGAGGCAGATGATCCCCAGCAGATGAAGCGCTTGAAAATGAGTTGGGTCCTTTGCGACGACCTCGCTGCAAAGGCTTTCGGCCCGCGCCGGCTCACCCCGCTGAAAGGACTGCACCGCTAGTTGAAACGTCTGCGCCAAATTGGCGGGGTCGCTGTTTATGGCTGAAAACTTCTTCACGAGGACCCTGACGCCTTCGCGTTCGGAATTAGAGAAAACCTCTTGTCAGCCAATGTTCGCTCCACCTGTCCTGATTTTCGAATATCGAGCGCATTGGTCGCCCGTCGCCCGCGATGAAACACGGGATTTTACTTGAAACTAAGCCTCGCACCGCCAGTGCGAGTCAAGAAGCGAATGCCTCGACAGCGAACGTGCGACGTGCCGCTTGGCGGACGCTGCGATGTGGCCCACGCAAGACAAACAAAGTCATTTAACCGGTCATTCATGATGAATATTTTCAAAGCAGTCACCAAGCAAAAGACCAGTTTCCGAATCAATAACCACAGCGAATGCTTTATATTTACGATAAAGATTTAGAGGCTATATTCGAATACATCTCCAAGAGCAGCGCCGATGCGGCGCGCTGTGACAATGGTATCCGTTCATGCTTCACGTGCGTCTTTCTTCAGCTCTCGGCGTCACCGCGTTGTCTGCGCTTTTAGCGAATTCCCCGGTCTCGGAAGCCGGCCCGTTTTTCGGCCCCGGAAATGCAGCCAACCGTCCGGCGCAATCCCAATATATCCCGGTGGGCATGGATTCGCCGGGTCAAACTGCCCTGGGCGGCGGCTTTCTTGAGATGTTGGTCACGGGCGGCAATCCAGCTCCGCGCGGTTATAACTCACAGCCATATTCACAGCGCGACCGCCAGCAGGTTGCGATCGCGGCGCCGGGCCAAATAGACGTGCGACGTCAGATTGATCCGATCTATATGCGGCAAGAAGTCGAATACTCCGGCGCCCAGCCCGGCTCGATCGTCATCGATACGAGCAGCAAGTTTCTTTACTACGTAAAAGGCGACGGTCGCGCCATCCGATACGGCATCGGCGTGGGACGGCCGGGGTTCGAGTGGTCTGGCGTTAAAACCATCAGCCGCAAAGCCGAGTGGCCGGACTGGACGCCGCCATCAGAAATGCTGGCTCGCCGCCCGGATCTGCCTCGCTTCATGCCGGGCGGCCCCGCTAATCCACTGGGCGCAAGGGCGCTTTACCTGGGATCATCGCTCTATCGAATCCACGGCACCAACGAGCCCTACACAATCGGTCAGAATGTCTCTTCGGGTTGCATTCGCATGATGAATGAGGACGTGACGGATCTTTATGACCGGGTGGATGTAGGCGCACGTGTCGTGGTTCGATAGATTATGATGAGGTTCGGGAGGGAACTCTTGCGGTAGCGCGAAATATCAGCTCTCCAGAAGTTTCCCGCTCGTTCGCCTCATCGCCCAGGGCGCCGACGCCTCGACTGTTGCAATCGTCCCCGCTTCGGGCGATAGCAGGTGCGGTGTTGTTCCTGCATTGTAGAGGCCGATCCCGTGCCTAGCCTCATCCGATTCCTCGTCACTGTGGGCGTATTGGCCGCCCTCGCCTACGGCGCCATGCTGGCGCTGGTTACCTTCGTGACGCCCCAGCCGCGCGAAATGACACAGTCCATTTCTCCGGCGCGCCTCAATAAGTAAACCGGTCGAGAAGGCGCAACGTGAACGCTCATCCCAGCGCCATTCGCCAACTCGACTGCTTCCTGGAAATGCTGGCCGCCGAGCGCGGCGCCGCCGCCAATACGCAGGACGCCTACCGGCGCGATCTCACGGACTACGTTCACTACCTCGGGCGCGCAGGCATTGGACCGGTCAATGCGACGACCGAAAGCCTGCGGGACTATATCGCCGCGCTCAGCGCACAGGGATTGTCAAGCGCGACAGTCGCGCGGCGGATTTCGGCATTGCGTCAATTCCACAAGTTTCTCTATGTCGACCGGCATCGCGCCGATGATCCAGCCGCCGCGTTGGAAGGACCCCGTCGCAGCAGAAGCGCGCCCGGAGTTTTGTCGATGGCGGAGGTCGACGGCCTCTTGAGTGTCGCCAAAGAGGGGATCGACGACGAAAAGCGACCGCTCGGCGAGCGCATGCGCGCGGCTCGCATGCATGCGCTGCTGGAAATGCTTTACGCCACAGGCTTGCGCGTCAGCGAACTGGTGTCCCTACCCAAAAGCGCGGCCCGGGCGCGCGATCCCTTCATTACAATCAAGGGCAAGGGCGGGCGCGAGAGACTCGTGCCGCTGACGGAACACGCGAGGAGAGCCATCACTGCCTATCGCGCGCTACTTGAGGCGAAAAGCCCCCCGCTGGCAGCGGCTCCCTTTCTTTTTCCTTCAGACAGCGATAGCGGCCATCTGACCCGCCAGGCATTCGCGCGCGACCTGAAAACCGCGGCGGTTGCGGCGGGCATCTCCGCGAGCGAGATCCATCCACACGCTCTGCGCCACGCATTCGCCAGTCATCTCTTGCAGAACGGCGCGGATCTTCGCGTCGTGCAGGAACTGCTGGGGCACGCGGACATTTCGACGACGCAGATTTACACCCATGTCCTCGACGAGCGCATGCGCGCCATGGTGCGCGACCTGCACCCGATGTCGGATGATGTAAAGCAGTCATAGGAAGCCGGATGCGTGTATGTTTTCTTGCCGCTGCTTTAGCTCTGACGACTGCGACGACTCTGGCGACGGAGTCCGGAACGAGAACCGCCCAGTGCCTTTTTGAGAATGATGGCGTTCATTATATGGGCGGCCCTTGCACATTTGTCCCGACGGATCACCAAGGATCTTTTGAGGTTCGAGACAGTGAAGGGCGCGGCATTTCGGCGGAGGTCCGTGTCACGGATAAAAGCGAAGGCAAACTCTCGTGGCGCCCAAAAAGTGGAAGCAAAATCGATCTCGGCCAGGCGTATAAAGCGGATGCGTGCTGGGAAGTCGCTAAAGGCGTTCTATGCGCCTGGAGCGTGAATGAGCCGGTATCGCTGGAAAGCTCGCCGCCGGAGCCCGATCCGAACAAGACCGTATTTTACGGCAGCCGCGTCGGCATGTACGACGATATCCTTTCCAAGGAAGGTATAAATTCTACACATGCCGTAATTCACGCCATACGCGGCCGTAACGGCGCTGTACAATTTTGTCGCCAATATGGTAAGGATTACTCGAAAGCCTGCATAGATAAGAACTCAACCGGAAAGAAAGAAACGATTTCAGCCGACTGCCACTCTGGCAAGTTCGCAGACTTCTCCGGGAACAACTATCAATTCCTTGGCAAAAACAAGCATCAGACCGACGATAATATGACCAAATACGTGATCAAATACCTCAAAACGGGCGAAATACTGGATGGTTCTGGCGCGTCAGGTTATGACGTGCAGATTGGGATTTTCAGCTCTCTCTGCCCTGCCGTCGCTCCATACGAACCGGACTAGGTGGGGGTATCCACTTGCGTCAGCCGCGCAGCGTAGCGCGCCATCAGGTCGACTTCGAGGTTGAACGCATCTCCGGCCTTGCGCTCGCCGATCGTGGTGACGCTCAGCGTGTGGGGGATAATCAGCACTGAGAATTGGTCGCCGTCGACCTCGTTCACCGTTAGCGATACACCGTCCAGCGTCACGGATCCTTTCGGCGCGATGAAGCGCGCAAGATCATGCGGCGCCTCGATTACAAATCGAGCCATCCCGTCGAAATCTTCGCGTGAGACGATCATCGCGAGCCCGTCGACATGGCCGGTGACGATATGGCCGCCGAGTTCGTCGCCGATCTTTAGCGCGCGTTCGAGATTGATCTTCGTTCCCACGGACCATTCCGCTGCGGTGGTGCGGGCGAGCGTTTCCGCCGCAGCATCGATTTCGAAAAACGTGCGTCCGCCAGTTCGCCCCACCGCGACGACCGTCAGGCATGGCCCCGAGCACGCGATGGACGCGCCCAGTGAAATGCCTTCCGCCGGATAGTCGCAGACGATGCGCAGGCGTCGGAGAGCGCCACGCTCCTCGACAGACACGACGTCGCCCACATCGGTGATGATTCCCGTGAACATGCTACGCGACCCTCTCGCGCCGCGTCATCCGGTCCGGGCCGAACTGCGCGGTCTCCGCCAGGCGATAAAGCCGCTCATCCTCCAGCACCGCCAACGCGGCCGGCCGCAGCGCAGGTCTTCCCGCACCGCCGAAAGGCTTCGCGCCATTATGCAAGATCACCTCGTGGGCGAGCCCTCCCGTTATCAGGGTTTCTGCGACGCGCGGCCCACCTTCGGAAAAGACTCTTGTAACGCCCCTTTGCGCCAGAAGCGCCAATGCAGCATCTAGTGCGATGCGTCCAAGCATATCCGTGCGCACGCGCGCGACTTCGGCTCCGGTCGCGCCCATGAAACTGTCGATTGAACTGGAAGCGACGTCCTGCCCCACAATCACGAGCGTTGGAATCCGTCTCGCGGTGGCGCCAAGACGAGACCCTGGCGACAGGGAAAGATGCGAGTTCGAGCACGACGCGCAACCGCTTTTCGTCCTCCATGCCGGGGAGCCGGATGGTCATCAGTGGATCGTCTTCGCGTGCGGCGCCGACGCCAATCATTATGGCGTCGTGCAGTGATCGTTGCATGTGAGTATAGGCGTCGGCGAGCGGTCCCGTGATGTGCAGGCGGGGGTCATGCAAGGCGCCGGCGGCGAAACCGTCAGGAGTTTGCGCAAGTTTGAGCGTCACCATAGGGCGACCTTCCGTCACGCGGAGCGTGTGGCCGATGTGGTCTCTGCGCGCGGAGCGCTCCAGCACATGAGGAAGGACTTCAATCCCTGCTTCACGCAGCAACGTATGGCCGCGGCCTGCGACTCGCGGATCGGGGTCGTCCATGGCGGTGACGACGCGTGCTAAGCCGTTGGCGATAATTGCATCGACGCAGGGCGGTGTTTCTCCGTGATGCGAACAGGGCTCCAGCGTGACATATAGCGTCGCCCGGCGGGCGGCGTCGCCCGCTTGGGCAAGCGCCATGGTTTCCGCATGCGGGCGACCGCCAATACCCGTGAAGCCGCGTCCCACAACGACGCCTTCGCGCACCACCAGCGCGCCAACTGCTGGATTGGGCGCGGCGCGGCCCATATTGCGGCGACCAAGCGCCAACGCCGCAGTCATGTAGGCTGCGTCTACGTCTGCTGCTGTCATGCCCGTTCAGGCGCCTTCCCGGCCTGCGCCGTTTCCTTTGACGGAGTTTGCGATGAATCCTGCTCGGGCTTTTCGGAAGCCTCCGCGCCGCCGCTCACAAGCTCGTCAAGCAACGTATTGAAGTCTTTTGCTTCGCGGAAGTCGCGATAGACCGAGGCGAAGCGGACATACGCCACGGGATCGAGCGAACGCAGGCCTTCGATCACGAGCTCGCCAATCTGGCTGCTTTCGACTTCAGGATCGCCGGAGCTTTCCAGCTGGCGCACGACGCCATTGACCATCTGCTCGACACGCTCGGGGTCGACCGGGCGCTTGCGCAATGCGACTTCCAGCGAGCGCATCAGCTTGTCGCGATCAAAGGGCGCGCGCCGCCCCGATTTCTTGATGACAATGAGTTCGCGCAGCTGCACGCGCTCGAAGGTGGTGAACCTTCCGCCGCAAACGGGGCAGACGCGACGGCGCCTTATGCACGAGTTGTCCTCGGCGGGACGCGAGTCCTTCACCTGCGTATCGGCGGAGCTGCAATAAGGACAGCGCATTTGTCGGCTTCGCTCTTTTCCGGTTTCCGGGATGCCTAGGCCCACATGGCGACGTGGCTTTCGCCATGGCGTTCATTGGATCTTATGCCTTTGGCACAGTGTCGCCGTTAAGTATGGGCGTCCCACCCGCTTCTTGGTAATATGACAAAAGCTGCTTCGCTAGCATCCCGCTTAGCAAATCCTCCATCTTGGAAACGTCAATTCGTCCTTCCTTCCATGCATCATCTGCTGTCCAGGGCGGCGAAATAACCGCTTCTGTCCGCCTGAATTTGATCAGGAATCGTGGGCTTTCCGGGCAGTATCGTCTTGGATTTGGCTAAAAGGATGAGATAGGAGGCTATGCGAGAAGTCCTACCGTTGCCATCCGCAAAAGAGTGAATCCAATTTAACCGCCACATGACATAGCATGCGAGGTGAAGGACACTCGCGCTATCCCACTCTTTATTCACATAGTCGCACATGTCCTCAACAAGTTCAGGCACCAAGTGCGCGTCCGGCGGAATATGGCGACTCTTGTTGATTTCCACGGGCCCGGGACGATAATTTCCCGCATACATGCTTATGCCGCATAAGGCCTCACGTTGCAGCGCGAGAATAGCCGACGGTCTGAGACGAAAAGCTCCTCGGTCGATCGCTTCTTGAGCAATGGCAACGCCAGTGTCGTATTGGCGGAAACCATTGCGCACCTCCGCCTTTGCCCGCTCACTTGGGTCTTTTATTAACTCCGGGTCCCGTGCTCGGCTGTCCCGGCGTCCGCTATCGTCGCTCGTCATTGCGTTCACGAGCAACAATTGCTGCTTGCTGTTCCACCATTTCGCGAGTGGTCAATTCATTCTCAAAAGCGGTATTGCCGTATACAAACGATTTCCTCTGCTCATCACGATGCTCGGAAGACGGTGCCGCCTTCCTTGCAGCTTCTAACAGAATTTCGAGCTCGCGCGGCATGGCTTTTCTCCTCGCAGGACTTACGCCCCTTTTTGTTGTTATAGTTAATATTTGTTTACAGCGGCTGCACCTCGAGTCGCAAGCTTTACCTTACTATGCTGATCGTCTGAAATGCTCAAAAATACAACTGTAACTTTAAGAACGTGTCTCGCCGCGCTTGAGTATCAGGCACAATGAATAAAAAATGGTGTAGCACCCAGACAATACCAGTGGGGTGAATCCACTTCACCACCACAGGTGTCGATCTGCGTTCGCGCGGTCCGCTTGTAATGCGCCCTCTCGCCGTGGTGAGGAGAGGGCGCAGATGAACTTAGTAGATCGGGAACTTCGCGGTCAGCGCGTGGACCTTTTCCTTCACGGCGGTTTCGGTCGCGGCGTTGCCTTCTTCACCCTTGGCGGAGAGGCCGTCGAGGACTTCCACGATGAAGCCGCCGACCTGCTTGAACTCCGCCGCGCCAAAGCCGCGCGAGGTCGCAGCCGGCGAGCCGAGGCGAATGCCGGAAGTGACGAAAGGCTTCTCTGGGTCGAACGGAATGCCATTCTTGTTGCAGGTGATGTGAGCGCGGCCGAGCGCGGCTTCCGCAGCCTTGCCCGTAATCTTCTTGGGGCGAAGATCCACGAGCATCAGGTGGTTGTCGGTGCCACCCGAGACGATGGCGAGGCCCGCCGCGACAAGCGTCTCCGCCAGCACGCGGGCGTTGTCCTTCACTTGCTGCTGGTAGACCTTGAACGATGGCCTCAGCGCTTCCCCGAAAGCCACCGCCTTGCCAGCGATGACATGCATCAGCGGTCCACCTTGCAAGCCGGGGAACACGGCGGAATTGATCTTCTTGGCGATGTCCTCGTCATTGGTCAGCACCATGCCGCCGCGCGGCCCCCGCAGCGTCTTGTGCGTGGTGGTCGTCACGACATGGGCATGCGGAAACGGCGATGGATGCAGGCCAGCGGCGACGAGACCGGCGAAATGCGCCATGTCCACCATGAAATAGGCTCCGACGCTATCCGCGATCTTGCGGAAGCCCTCGAAATCCCAGATGCGCGAATAGCCGGAGCCGCCAGCGATGATGATCTTCGGCTTGTGTTCCTTGGCGAGAGCGGCGACCTGCTCCATGTCGATGCGGTTATCGTCCTTGCGCACCGTATAGGGAATCGGCTTGAACCACTTGCCCGACAGGTTCACGGGCGAGCCGTGCGTCAGATGGCCGCCGGCGGCGAGATCGAGACCCATGAAGGTGTCCCCCGGCGTGGCAAGCGCGAGAAACACGGCCTGGTTAGCCTGACTGCCCGAATTGGGCTGCACATTGGCGAAGCCGCAGCCAAACAACTGCTTGGCGCGGTCGATCGCCAGATTTTCGGCAATGTCGACGAATTGGCAGCCGCCGTAATAGCGCTTGCCGGGATAACCCTCGGCGTATTTGTTGGTCAGAACCGAGCCCTGAGCCTCCATCACGGCGCGCGAAACGATGTTCTCCGAGGCGATCAGTTCGATCTCGTGGCGCTGACGGCCGAGCTCGAGTTCAATTGCCTTGTTGAGCTCGGGGTCGGAATCGCTGAGCGGGGTGGTGAAGAATCCGGACTGGCTCATTATTTTCCTCTTATGCCAAAGGGCGCGAAACCTGTGCTGTTTCCGGCCTCCTCCACGCCTGTTGGCGCAGCCGGTCCTGTGACGCGCATGAGTGAGGCCATGCGCTTACCACGCCCGAGGCGCAACGAAAAGAGTGCATGGCGACGCGGGTTGAACACTCAACCCATATTAAGCGAAATCCCCGGCAAGTTCCGCGCGCGTCGTTTCGGGCACGACGGCCATGTGGCTATAGGCCGGGTGCGCGAGGCCGAGGATTACCTGCGTTCCGGGCTGGCGGAAGGCGGCGATCTGCGCCTCGGTAAACGGGAAATGCACGAACTGCACCGAGCTGGCCTTGCCTTCCGCGCTGGTGCGATCCTGGTCGGCCTCGGGCAGCGCAGGGATTCTTTCCCCGCCGAGCTGGAAGAACGCTGTCTCCTCAATGCCGCCAAGGTTCGCAAGTACCCGCGCGCGGCGCAGTGCGTCGTCAATCTCGATCATGAAGGTCGCGACCAGTTCATTGCCTTTGGGGATGAGCGGATTATAGGCGGCGAGTTCGTCCTTGAGCTGTTCGGCCCCGCCTTTTTCGATGTGCAGCATTTCCTGCACTTGCAACCACATCGTGTCGAAACTCTCGAAATAGAAAGTGATGTATGGACCGACTTCGATCCGGCGGTTGCGCTTCATCGCGCTCACCCGGCGGCGATGATCCGTTCTGGAGCCGGCGTATTCGGCCCAAGGAAGAATGTCGCCGGCTGTCAGTTCGTGCTTGTTTGTCATTGTTGCTCCAACGCCCCCCTCTCGATATGCCCGCCTTCAGGCATGTTGAAAGGGAACTGCCTACGCTACGCGGAACCAGTGTCGATCGCCGAGCCTGCTGTTGCTTTCGCTACAGCAGGGGAAGCTTTGGCGCCTGTGCTGCACCCACAACCACCCTCGCCATATGCGCGCGCCAGCAGTTCGATCGGGTGGGCAATCAGCTCCGGTTGTGGGGTGTCGCCCCCGAGACGTTCGACGCCTTGCGCAAGATGCATCCCCGCGAGCGGGCATTCCGAAACCATGTATTTCTTGTCTGCGCCGGCGATCTGCCGGGCGGCGGGCTTGCCAACCTTCAGCGCGGTTTCAAAATTGGCGCCCTTGCAGCCCCAGGCGCCGCCGTGGCCGGAGCAGCGCTCAATGACGGTCAAATCGACTTCCGGCACCAGGCGCAAAAGCTCCGCGCCCTTTTGTCCCATGTTCTGCGCTCGAGAGTGGCAGGCGACATGGAACGCGACCCCTCCGTCTATCGGTTTGACGCCTTCCGCCAACCCCTCTTTGCGTGAAATGTCGACGACATATTCGGAGAGATCGAAAGTCGCCGCAGCCAGACGCTTCACGCTTTCGTCATGCGGCAGGATGAGCGGCCACTCGAATTTCATCATCAGGGCGCAGGACGGCACCAGCGCAACAATGTCGTAGCCTTCCGCTATGTAAGGCGCGAAAGCTGCGGCTACGAGTTTCGCGGCGTCGGCGACCTCGCCGATAAGACCCTGCTCGAGCTTCGGCATGCCGCAGCAGTGCGGGTGCAAGACTTTAGTGTCGACGCCATTTTTGGCGAGCACCGCCAGCGCGGCCTTGCCAATAGACGTATCGTTATATTCGCCATAGCAGGTGGCGTAGAGAATCGCCTTGCGAGCCTTGGCCGGCGCCGTTGGAACGCGCGCCGGGGCGCTGTCCTTCGCTTCCGCCTCTAATGTTTTGCTGATGTATTTCGGAAGCGCCGCCTCGGGATTTAAGCCAAGGAGACTGCTCAGCAACCTTCGCAAGGTTTTATTGCCGAGGTTGGTCGCCCAATTGGCGAGGCCCGACACATGCGTTGCGACTGCGCCGTCGATATCCGTCTGCGCCAGAACGCGATCCTTGATGCTTACTCCATCCCGCTTCGCCTCGACGGCGCGATAGCGCAGCATCAAATGCGGAAAATCTATATTAAATTCATGCGGCGGCACGTAAGGGCATTTCGTCATGAAGCACATGTCGCACAGAGTGCAGGCGTCAACGACGGGCCTGAAGTCCTTGCTGTCGACTGTATCGAGTTCTCCGCTCTTCGAGTCGTCGACGAGATCGAACAGACGCGGGAAACTGTCGCACAGATTGAAGCAGCGGCGGCAGGTGTGACAGATGTCAAACACGCGCCGCATCTCAGCGTCTAGCTTGGCTTCATCGTAGAAGTCAGCGCTTTGCCAGTCGATCGGATGCCGCGTAGGAGCGTCCAGGCTGCCTTCCCGCATAATTTTCCCGTGGCTTTCCGTAAATGCACTCCCCCTCCCCTCAACGGAGGAGAAGGAGTGGCGTAACGAGTTCCGTCGTCCCGCTTGAGTGGGAGGGAAACGGCCTTACTTCAATTCGTCGAGCGAACGCTGAAACCGCCCGGCGTGGGAACGCTCGGCCTTGGCCAGCGTCTCAAACCATTCGGCGATTTCTTCGAAACCTTCTTCACG
This sequence comes from uncultured Alphaproteobacteria bacterium, assembly GCA_963724845.1. GTDB lineage: Bacteria > Pseudomonadota > Alphaproteobacteria > Rhizobiales > Beijerinckiaceae > Methylocystis. The sequence goes on along the minus strand of CAVRWF010000002.1, from coordinate 608,271 downwards.
GGCCGAGCGCGCCATGCCCGGATACATATCCGTGTATTCATGGGTCTCGCCGGCGACGGCGGCTTTCAGATTATCAGAGGTCTTGCCGATTGGCAGGCCCGTGGCCGGATCGCCAACGGTCTCGAGAAACTCAAGATGGCCATGGGCGTGACCCGTTTCGCCTTCCGCCGTGGAACGGAAAACGGCCGCCACATCGTTGTAGCCTTCGACGTCGGCCTTTTGGGCGAAATACAGATAACGGCGGTTGGCCTGCAATTCACCCGCGAACGCGGCCTTCAAATTGTCTTCGGTCTTGCTGCCCTTGAGCGTAGCCATAACCTGTTGCTCCCTACTCGAATTCCTGATTGATGACGCTAACCGTCCGCCGCGCGGCGCGCCTCAGCGTCGCTACTTAGAATAATTCAAAATTCGGCGGCGCCAAGCTTAATCGTTATCAATTCCCGCTGCGCGACCTTTGGCCGCGCAGAGTGTGGTCCAGAATGATCTCTGCCGCCCGCGCGCTTGGCGCGGCGCCGCCCGCGAGAATTTTCACGCGCAACTTATGGAATGCGCCGAGCTGTACAGCTCGCGCTGGCGTTTCCTCCAGCAGTTGAGCCACGCTCTCGGCAAGCGCCTCCGGCGATGCGGCCCCCTGAAAAAACTCCGGGACGGGCCGCGCGCCCACGATCAGATTTGGCAAGACGATCGAATCGACCGTCACCAGGATTTTGAGCAGGCTCTCCAATGGCGAAACCTTGTAGGCCACAGTCATGGGTACGCTTGCCAGCGCCAATTCCAGGGTCGCGGCTCCAGACGTCACGAGAGCCGCGCGGGCGCTACGAAAGGCAGAGAATTTTTCCGCTTGCGACAGCAGACGCGGCTTTGCGGGCCAACTCGCCAGTTCTTCGCGCACCGCCTCTTCAACGTGCGGAACGACCGGCAGCGCTATATCGAGACCAGGAAAGCGCCGCGCCAGCAAGGCCACCGCCGGGCCGTAAACTGGCATCATGCGCTTCACTTCAGCGTGCCGTGAGCCGGGCAAAATCAGCAAAGGGCCATCCGGAATTTTTTCGCCCGCCTGCGGCGTGAGCGCGCCGATGTGTTCGATCAACGGATGACCCACATAATCACAGGGCGGACCACCCAGCCGCGCCAGCGCCGCCGGCTCGAAAGGCAATATCGCCAGCACATGATCGATATAGGCGCGCATCCTTCGAGCCCGGCCCGGACGCCACGCCCAGACGGTCGGGCTGACATAATCGATGATGGCCATGTGCGGCAGGAACGCCCTGACGCGACGGGCCACGCGATGCGTGAAATCGGGGGCGTCGATCAGGACTACGCAATCCGGCGGATCTGCAATTATCGCCTGAGCTGTCTCATCGATACGCGCAAGGAGAAGCGGCAGTCGCGCCAGCACTGGAAACAACCCCATTACCGCAAGGTCGGAGAAGGGAAACAGGGAAGAAAACCCCTCGCGCGACATCTCCTCGCCACCGACGCCATCGACGACTACATCGCCATCTTTCGCGCGCAGCGCATGCATCAGAAGCGCGCCAAGGTGATCGCCGGACGCTTCGCCGGCGATGATGAATATTCGCGTCACGGCGCCTGCGCCCTCCCCGCACGCGGCGCGCAAAGAGGGCGGCTCGACGAGGCCCGCAAAAATTCGACGAGATGTTCTATATCCGCGTCGCCCGAGTGGAGTTTTCCCAGGTTCGTCACGCGCTGGTCAAAAAGCGTTTGAGAGTCCCTGATCCCGAACAAAATGCGATATGCGTTCCGCAGCTTCGCGATACGTTCGGCGGAAAAACCGCGACGCCGCAAACCGACGACATTGAGGCCAAACAAATGTGCGCGATTGCCGCCAGCGAGCGTAAACGGCGGCACATCGCCCTCCACGCCCGCCATCCCTGCGACAAAAGCGTGAGCGCCGATGCGCACATGCTGATGCACGGCGCTGGCGCCGCCAATCATCACATGATCGCCGATGTGAACATGCCCCCCCAGCAGAACATTATTGGACAGAATGACGCCTTCGCCGAGGCGGCAATCATGCGCAACGTGACTATAAGCCAGCAGAGCGCATCGATCGCCAATGCGCGTTTCGAGGCCCCCCGCAACCGTGCCGGCGTTAAGGGTGACGCCCTCGCGGATGAGGCAATCAGCTCCCACAACCAGCCTACCCTCGTCGCCGCGCGCTTTCAGGTCTTGAGGCGCGGCGCCGATGGACGCGAAAGGAAAGACCTTCGTCCCCGGTCCAATGAACGTCTTGCCCGTGACAACGACATGCGAGCGAAGCTCCACGCCGTCGCAAAGCTCGACTTCCGGGCCAATGCAGCAGAAAGGGCCGACAACAACCCGGGCGCCGATGCGGGAGCCGGTTTCGATGATTGCGGAAGGATGCGTGAGGGCGCTCAAGACGCCACGTTCCCAAATTGGACAAGCGAGATCATGCGACCTCGCGACGCCATCTCAGGCGCCGACCATAGCGCTGATTTGCGCTTCACAAACCAGCACGCCGTCGACCATCGCCCTGCCTTCATACCAATAAATATTGCGCCGGTTCGCGGTCTTGGTCATGTGAAATTCGATGCGATCGCCCGGCCCCACAGGCTTGCGAAATTTCGCCTTGTCGATGGTGACGAAGTAAACGGTCTTGGGACGCTGCGTCGCCTTTTGCGCATGCATCGCAATAACGCCGGCCGTCTGCGCCATCGCTTCGATCATCAGCACGCCCGGCATGACCGGCGCTTGCGGAAAGTGTCCCTGAAACTGGGGTTCGTTGATCGTGACATTCTTTATGCCGACGCCTGATTCATCTCCTCGGATATCGACAACGCGATCGATCAGCAGGAAGGGATAGCGGTGCGGCAAATACTCGAGGATGCGAAGTATGTCCAAAGTCTCAAGCGTGGCGTTCGTCGTCGTGTCGTTCATTTTTTGCTCCCCTAACGCAGGGCGTTCTTTGCGCCCTTGCGCTCAAACCTTGTCGCTCTCTTTATCCGATTTGCGGCGGCTCAGTCGCTCCAGCAAAGCTTCGCCGCGCAGAAAGCGGCGGATAGGCCGTGCGGGCGCCCCGCCAAAGCGTCCGAAGGCTGGCACATCCCGCATGACGCCTGATTTCGCTGCTATCCCCGCGCCCTCGCCGATCGACAGATGTCCGCCGATCGCCGCCTGACCGCCGACTTGCGCGAAGTCGCCGATCTCGCTGGATCCGGCGACTCCGGTCTGCGCCGCGATGACGCAGCCTCTTCCGATGGTGACGTTGTGGCCGATCTGCACGAGATTGTCGATCTTGGCGCCCTCGCCAATAATTGTGTCTCGCAGCGCGCCGCGATCAATAGTCGTATTGGCGCCAATCTCTACATCGTCCTGAACGATAACACGCCCTAGTTGTGGAGTCTTAAGGTGGCTCTTGCTCGCCAGCGTGAAGCCAAAGCCATCCTGGCCCAGCCGAGCGCCCGGATGAATGATCACGCGATCGCCAATGTACGCGTGAGTAATGCTCGCGTGTGCGCCGATGCAGCAGCCGCGCCCTATCCGCACATGCGGCCCCACAACAGCATGGGGGCCAATGATCGTGCCGGCGCCAATCTCCGCGAAAGGTCCTATAGACACTCCCGGATCTACGATGACTCCAGCTTCCAGCCTTGCCTGCGGATGCACGATAGCGCTGGGAGAAACTCCGCTTGCGGCGAACAGGGAGGTCGGGGTCAATGCGCCGGGAAACAGATGCGCCATCGCCAGCGTCATGGCGCGCGAAGGCTTCGCGACGATCAGTCCGGCCACGCCGAGAGGTAGGAGCTCTACGTCCGATTCCCTGAGAAAGCACGCAGACGCGCGGCAAAGCGCCAAAACCGGAGCGTAACGCTGTTTGTCGTAAAAGGTTAGATCACCCGCGCGAGCGTCTTCAAGTGAAGAAACTCCATTGATCACGGTGTCCGCAACATCGGACTTAGCGCCAGCAACATTGATGCGGGCGGAGCACAGCGACGCAATTTCCGCGAGAGGCACGGCGCGAGGAGGTTCGAAAAAATCCGCTGCCGTCAATTTCCGCCTCGCCGCCAATCACCGCAAACTTCATATCCGCAGTCTTCGCTGCCGGCAATCGGAGGGCTGCGCAAGGCTTCGAAAAGAAAAGCCTGCGGGCGTTTTGCCGTCGCAGCCGCGAAGATTTTAAGAAAGGGGGTTCGCTGACGCTTACGCAAGAAAACTCGCCGCAATTACAAGTATCGGATTAGCGCCGAGGAACGTTCATCGAAGTTATATCGCAACACTTCCGCAAGGTGGCTTAATGGGGCACCGCACAGAAAACCGGGACCTCAACGGTCCCGGCCTGCCAAGATCAAAAGGTCGTGCCGCCAGAGAAACGGAAGCGCTGGGTTATATCGTAGGGGCCCTTCATTGTGGCGACCGCGTAATCGAAGCGGATCGGACCGAGGGGTGATTGCCATAGGATCGATGCGCCCACTGTCTGCCGGATCCTAAAGGTATCGGTGGAGCTGCCGCCGGTCAGAGGCGTCATGACCAAGCAGCTGCCCTGGCCGTAGGTAGGCGCTGTGTAAGGCAGAGTGCACGGCAGATTTGGAATGCCGTAGAGCGCCTTGCTAAAATTGGTCTGCCCCCGGTAATTCCAGAGAGAACCGGCGTCGGTGAACAATGCGCCGCGCAATCCAATGTCTTTCGGTATGCCCCAGATCGGAAACTGCACTTCAAGCGTACCACCGATATAATCCGTGCCGCCGATGGAATTGCCTTGAGTGCTGGTCCAGTTCGAAACGTCGCGAGGGCCTATGCCGCCCGGCGCGAAACCGCGAACGAGGCTGGGACCAAGATTGAAGTTATCGAACACGCGCGGCTGATAACCCGCAATTCCGGTCAGATCGCCGCCTTGTAGACGAACGATGCCAACGAAATCCGTGAGATAGGGGATCTCATGGTAGTAGCGAATGTCGCCAGAAGAGCGAATGAAGCGCGTGTCGCCACCTAGACCCGCCAAATCCTGCGTAAAGGTTGCGCTGATGCCGTTTCTTGGGATTTTGAAATTGTCGAGATTGTTGAACGCGAGCGTATATCCAACCAACGAAGTCGTAATAGTGCCTTCCGCGTCCTTGATCGCAAGCGACGCTTCGCCATTACTCATGCAGTTATAGATGATATTCAAGCTGCTCGGAGTGGGCGCGAAAATATAGCCAAAACCCGGAGTATATAACGGGATTGGATTCTGACAGTCGGCATAAGGATGGTTAGAGTCATTGGGAATCGAAATTTGCGTGTTGTAGATCGAATAATGCGGCGAGAAGCTGATTTCTTCGGTTATGGGAACGCCAAGCCGCAGCGTGCCGCCGTAAGATGTCGTGCTGTAGTAAGAATAGTTCCAGGCGTCGCTCTTTTTCGCGAAGAGATCGAAGCCGGCCGACATACGCTGGTCAAGGAAGTAAGGCTCCGTGAAGCTGAAGTTCACGCCACGCGATCTTTGGCCCTCATTGACAGAAAGGCGCACAGCCTCGCCGCGACCCATGAAGTTGCTGTCGGAGACCGAAACCTCTCCGATAAAGCCTTCAGTTGTCGAATAGCCGCCCGACACGTTGAAGCTGCCCGTGGGTTGCTCTTCGACATCAACATTGACAATCACGCGATCTGAGGAAGACCCCGGTTCGTTCGTGATCTTGACCTTCTTGAAGTATCCCAAGCCGTTAAGGTGACGCTCGGCGCGATCGATCAAAGTACGATTGTAGGCGTCGCCTTCGCCAAGATCGAACTCGCGGCGGATTACATAATCGCGGGTCTTGTTATTGCCGCGGATGTTGATTCTCTCGATATAGACTCGAGGACCATCGTCCAGGACAAATCTGATCGCAACTGTGTGATCGGCGACATTGCGTTGCCCCCGGGGACGAGCCTGCGTAAATGCGTAACCCTTGCGCGCAATTTCGCGCGTAAGAGTATCGACGGTCTTCTCAACTGCATCGCCGTTATAAACGTCGCCCGGCGCGAGCCGCACCAGAGGCCTCAGAGTCTCCGGATCGATATCCGGGAGGTGGGATTCCAAATCGACGCTGGAGACGCGGTACTGCGGCCCTTCCTCAATCGTAATCGCGAGGATGTAGCCCCCCTGCGCTGCGTCGAAAATAGCTTCGGAGTTGACGACATGGAAGTCGGCGTAGCCATTCTTCAGGTAGAAGCGGCGCACCAGCTCAAGATCCGCAGCGACTCGGTCGGGATCATAAACGTCGCTGGTTTTGATGAATGACAGAAAGTTCATTTCTGTCGTTTCCATCAAACCGACGAGACGCCCGGTGGAGTAAACCTGATTCCCTATGAATTTGATTTCCTTAACGCCGGTCTTGTCGCCTTCCACGATCGTGAAGACCACGTCGATTCGGCCATTTGGCAAGGCGACCGTGCGATATGTAACCTTCGCTGCGGCACGACCGGAGCGCTTGTAGATTTCGGCGACTCGCGCGACGTCCTGCTCGGCGATCTGAGGACTGAAAGAACCATGCGCCTTAGTACGGAGTTCGGTTTGCAGCGTGTCGCTTTTGACCTTGCTGTTGCCCTCGAGGACGACGCGATTGATCTGCGTGCCTTCAGCAACGTGCACGATAACCCGGCCGCCACTGCGGGAGACGGAAACGCTGGTGAAACGACCACTGGCGCGCAAAGCCTCCAGGCCCGCCTGCACCTCGGCCTCGCTCGAGCCTGCGAAGTAGGAACGGATCACATCGGCATCGCTATGCGAACTGCCTACGACTTCAATATTGGAGGGCGCGGCATGGGCGGCTGAGCCGATCAATGCGGCAAGGATCGCGACCACGAAAGAAGGACGTCTGCAAAAAGCTCTGGTCGACAGCATGTAACCCTGATCCTCGCAACTTACGCCGCCCTGAAGCGCGGCGCGGTTCTCTCGCATATGGCGCGCCGCACACGCGGCATCTGCGGATCCGTTATCCCTTCTACAAGGTTTAACGAACACTGCAAATGCGTAACAAGACTTCTTACAGCAATTTGTCGAAGCCGTGGCGATGAAGCCACATTTCATGGAGAACAGTAGGTTAAAGAGGACCTGCCGGAAGATGAATTTGTTAGTTATGAATAGATCCTGACGCCCCGGACTGTAGCAAAAGTGGGTCCGCTCCCTACCCCATTAATGGGGGGTGAGCGGACACCGGAATATTGTTGGATTTTGCTGCTTATGAGCCCACGCCAACTAGTCGACGGAGGTTCCGAGCCAGATCATTGTAGGTGGCGAACAACATCAGAGAGCCGACCATCGCCAAGCCGATTCGGAAAGCGTATTCCTGTACGCGTTCGTTAAGGGCGCGGCCGCGCAACGCTTCGATGGCGAAGAACAGAAGGTGACCTCCGTCGAGAAGCGGCACCGGCATCAAATTCAACAGTCCGACCGAGACTGATAGCAAGGCGATCCAGTTGACCAGAGGCCAGATGCCCAGTGTCGGGATCTTTTGAGCAATCTTGCCCGATGCTTCGGCTATGCCGATGGGTCCGGAGAGCCGGCTGGCGCTTTCCCGCCCGCTGATCAGGTCCCCAAAGAAGCGGCCTGTCTTCTCGACGATCGTCCACGTTTCATCGACCGCCAAGATCAGGGACTGCGGCAAAGTGCAAGGCTGCATCTGCATGTCGCGAAAATCTTCGCTGGACTTCAAGCCCAGCCGTCCGATTTTCATCTTGCCCTTGGGCGTGTCGGCTTCCACGAGATCCGGCGTAGCGGTCAGGCTCGTCTCGCGCCCGTCGCGCAAAACGACGACATTCAGCGTTTTCCCCGCGGACACCGAGATAATCCGCTGGAACTTGCCAAAACTGTCTACCGCCTCCCCGTCCACGGATTGGACCACATCACCCGGCAGAAAGCCTGCCCGTGAGCCCGCTCGGTCCAAGTCGACGACAGAAATGCGAGGCGTAAGGACGGGTTCGCCATCGACGATCACTGGTCGGCCGAAGGCGGCGAATAGCCCGAAGAAAATCGCGATCGCAAGCAGGAAATTGAATAACGGACCGGCGAAGACAACCGCCGCACGTTTCCATACCGGCTGACCGTAAAAGGTGACGGCGCGTTCCTCGGGCGGCATTGCCGCCAGAAGTTCCGGGTCGCTCACGCTCGCTCCATTGGCGTCGCCGTGGAATTTTACATAGCCGCCCAAGGGGATGGCTGCAATCCGCCAGCGCGTGCCCTTCCGGTCGTCAAAGGCGCAGAGCTCGGGGCCAAACCCGAGTGAGAAAGCGTCAACCTTAACGCCACACAGGCGTCCAACAATGAAATGGCCGTATTCGTGAACGAATACGATCACACTGAGGACGACAATGAACGGCACAATGTAGCTTAAGAGACTCATGAGGAAACCCATCAGATTTCAACTCCTTGCACGCTGACGCATAACTCGCCGCGAAGCCCACGTTTACCGGCCTCGTTTTGGTTACTGAAGCGTTAACATGCCTGAAGCGGATCACCCGGCCAAGATGGCCCGCGATCTTTCTCTCACAATATGGTCAACGGCGAGCGCTTCGGCCACAGTGGCGGGCTCTTTCGCTGTGCCGTCCTTGAGAGCAGCGTCGATCGCTTCGGCCACATGGCGAGCGATTCCGCCAAATGCGATCTTTCCGGCGAGGAACGCCTCCACCGCAATTTCGTTGGCGGCGTTCAGCACAGTTGGAAGTCCGCCGCCGGACGCCAGCGCATTGAGCGCCAGCTTGAGCGAGGGGAAGCGGTCATAGTCCGGCCTCTCGAAAGTAAGCGAACCTATCGCCGCCAGATCGAGCCGGGGCGTGGGAGCCGACATTCGGTCCGGGAAACCCAGGCAGTGGGCGATGGGCACCCTCATGTCGGGCGCCCCCATGCCAGCCGTTACGGCTCCGTCGGCGAAGGAGACGAGGCCATGAACGATCGACTGGGGGTGCACCACGACGTCAAGCTTTTCGGCTGGCACCCCAAAAAGATGATGCGCTTCGATCAGTTCCAGGCCTTTGTTCATCATTGTGGCGGAATCGATGGTAATCTTGGGTCCCATCGACCAGTTCGGATGATTTAAAGCCTCGGCGACCGTGGCGTTTTGGATCGCGTCCTTTGCCCATGTGCGGAAAGGACCGCCCGAGGCCGTAATGATCATGCGTTCGATGGTCGCCGGATCGGCTCCGCCCAGCGCCTGGAAAATGGCGTTGTGTTCGCTGTCCATAGGGAGCAGTCTCACGCCCAACCTCTGCGCGGTGCGCATGAAGGGCACGCCCGCGCAGACCAGACATTCCTTGTTCGCAAGAGCGACGTCGCGGCCGGCCTCCAGGGCGGCGTGGGTCGGCTCCACTCCCGCTGCTCCCACTATTGCGCTGACCACAAGATCAGCTTCGCGCAACGCCGCTTCAATGACCGCCTCGCGGCCCGCAGCGACCTGGATATTGGTGCCGGCCAGCGCCTCTTTCAGCGCGGCATAGCCGGCCTCGTCGCGTATGGCTACAAACTCGGGCTTGACTGCCCGCGCGACCCGAGCTAGCGCCGCATGGTCGCGTCCGCCCGCGAGCGCAACCACCACGAAGGCGTCGGGATTGCGCTCGAGGAGGTCAATCGTGGATTTGCCGATGGAGCCGGTGGCTCCCAGCAGCACGATGCGTCGCTGCGGCCTCGCCCTTAAAGCCGTGGCGTCTAACACTTTTTCATTCGAATTCATGATTTTCCGCCCTACCAGAAGAAGACCCCGGCGGCCGTCGACGACAAACCGCGCATGGCCCCGAGAAGAGCCGCGAAGACGCTCGCGAAGATGAATCCGTCGAGTCGATCCATTACGCCGCCATGACCGGGAATCAACCGGCTTGAATCCTTAACGCCGAAGCGGCGCTTGACGGCGCTCTCCATGAGATCGCCGATTTGGGCGAACGCGGCGGCGGTCAAACTTGCGGAGAACACTGGCAAGTTTTTGACGACGCCCGGTGCGCCGATATGAGCAACCGCCAACCCGAGCAAGGCGCCGCTAAACACGCCCGTCATTGTCCCAGACCAGGTTTTTCCAGCGGAAACCCGGGGCCAAAGCTTGGGGCCGCCAATCATGCGCCCCCCGAAATACGCAAAAACGTCAGTGCCCCACACCACGGCAAAGAGCCAGGCGATCGCCAACAGGCCGACATCCGGCGAATCGCGCAGGATACATACGGGAACAATCAACGCTCCGGCATAAAATACGCCGCCAAGAGCCCAAAGTCTGCGGCTGGCTCCCGCCAGAATCGCCGCCACGACAGCAAGCAGCGCTAAAATGAGAAGGCTCGTGGAAACCGCGCCCGCATGGGCGAGACCGGCTGCGGCCGCGAGCGCAACGCCTCCGGCGGCGACACGGGCGAAGCGACGTTCGCCGCCGATCAATCCCTGCCACTCCCAGTTGATCGCGAAAGCGGCGAGCAACCAGAATAACACGAACAAATCGCCGCCGACTATCAATGCCCCGACGGCCAGGGCGACGAGCACAAGCGCCGAAACGACCCGAGGACCAAGATCGCTAAAGCCGCCCGGTTTTTTTTCCGGCGAGCGCATCTCGCCTTGATCGCGTGCTGACGCTCCGAAGGCATTGCCCCCGCCGTTAGTGCAACCGCTCATGAAGCGGTCTTCGCGGCGCAGGCCACAGGCTGAACTCGCCCAAATCTGCGATCGCGATGGGCGTAATCGTCAATCGCGGCTTCGAAAGCGGCCTTATCGAAATCCGGCCAGTTGATGGGCAAAAATGCAAATTCCGCGTAGGCCGCCTGCCATAGCAGAAAATTCGACAGCCTCTGCTCTCCCGAGGTGCGGATGATCAGATCGGGGTCCGGGATATCGGCTGTGTGCAGCCGCGCGGAGATCGCGTCCGCATCAATGTCGCCGGGAGCCAAGCGTCCGGCTGCGACCGCTTCGGCGAGTGCGCGAGCGGCGGCGGCGATCTCCTGCCTCGCGCCATAGTTGAAGGCGACCACCAACGTCAGCCCGGTATTGTCCTCGGTCAGTTGCTCGGCTTCGCGCAACAGGCCCGCGACGTCGGCTTCGAGATCAGCGCGGGCGCCGATAACCCGCACGCGTACATTATTGGCTTTCAGTTCGGCCAGATCATTGCGAATGAATCGGTGCAACAAGCCAAGAAGACTCTGCACTTCCTCGCGCGGCCGGGACCAGTTCTCCACCGAAAAAGAATATACAGTTAGATACTGAACGCCCAGCTCGATCGCCGCGCGAACAGCGCGCCGGAGAGCCTCCACGCCGCGTCGATGCCCCTCGAAACGCGGGAGGCCTCGCTGCGCCGCCCAGCGACCATTCCCATCCATGATCAAAGCTACGTGGCGTGGGGTGCGACGCGGACTGGCTCCCGCATCCACTGCGGCGCCGTTCAATGCCAAAACGTCGCTGTCCGCCATTTCCACATTCCAAACCGTGACCAATATCGCATGTTCCATGCAATCATCGCTTGGGAGCAGCCAATGCGCGCCGAGGATGCCGCACTCTTATACACGGTATATCAGGCCTAAACCTGCATAATTTCCTTTTCCTTGGCGGCAAGCAAGGCGTCTATCTCGTGAACCGCGTCGTCGGTGGCTTTCTGCACTTCGGCCTCGTGGCGCTTTTCGTCGTCCTCCGGAATCGCGTGATCCTTCAAAAGCTTTTTTAGAATATCGATTCCGTCCCGGCGCACGTGCCGCACCGCTACTCTGCTTTCCTCGGCATATTTATGGGCGACTTTGACCAGTTCCTTGCGCCGTTGTTCATTCAACTCGGGCGTGCGAATACGGAGCGTTTGTCCTTCCACATTCGGGCTCAGCCCCAAATTCGCGTCGCGAATCGCTCTGTCGACCGCGCCAACCAGAGCCTTGTCCCATACCTGAACTGAAATCAGACGCGCCTCCGGGACACTGATCGTCGCTACCTGATTTAGCGGCGTCGACTGCCCATAAGCGTCGACATGAACGGGCTCCACCAGCGAAGCCGAGGCGCGGCCGGTGCGAAGGCCGCCAAACTCGTGTTTCAATGTAGCGAGCGCGCCTTGCATCCGGCGCTTCAATTCGGCGAGATCGAATGTCTGACTCATGATGAAACAACCTGTTGGCGTCTGGTTTCGGTTATCGGCGGACCTTAGTGGATATAACCGCCACATTGTTGAATTTTTGTGCCTGCTAAAGTTTCCGGCGTCGCTCGAAACGGTCGCGAGCCGCCGCCGGAAAATTACGGAACGACATGCGTCGCGCGCCCCAGACCGCTCAGCGTCGCCGCAATGGCGCCTTCTTCGCGGATGGAAAACACAACTATTGGAAGCTTGTTTTCTCTGGCGAGAGCAAACGCCGCCGTATCCATGATTGCAAGATTTTTGGCTATGGCCTCGTCATGGGTCAAGACCTCATAGCGCCGCGCCGAAAGGTCTTTCTTGGGATCGGCGGTGTAAACTCCGTCGACCTGCGTCGCCTTGAAGACCGCATCGGCGGAAAGTTCGGCGGCGCGCAGCGCCGCGCCCGTGTCGGTGGTGAAAAATGGATTGCCGGTGCCACCCGCGCAAATCACCACCCTGCCCTTCGCCAGGTGATGTAACGCTGCCCGACGTGAGTAGGATTCGCAGATCGAAGGCATCGGAACTGATGAAAGCGCGCGCGCCTGCCGGCCTTGCGCCTCTATCGCCTGCTCCAACGCAAGGCCGTTCATGACGGTCGCAAGCATTCCAATGGAATCGGCGCGCGCGCGCTCAATGCCCTTGTCGGCGCCCTGGATGCCGCGAAAAAAATTACCGCCGCCCACCACCACGGCGATCTCCACTCCACTGCCAGCTGCGACCGCCAGGTCGCGCGCAATTCGCGCCAGCGTGGGCGCGTCAAGCCCATGTTGGCCGTCGCCCATCAGCGCCTCGCCGGACAGTTTGACGACCACACGCTTCCAACCATTCGCCGGGGTGGAGTTCGTCATGCCATCCTTCTCTCGATCGAGCGCGCTAACACCGCCGGATCTTCATACAAAAAGACGCGCCCGGACCGCAAGCGACGGTCGGGCGCGTGGGTGTGGCCGCGTTTGCGGCGCGATCGATCTCAGCCTTTTGCTGCGGCAGCAACCTCAGCGGCGAAATCGCCCGCAGCCTTTTCGATGCCTTCGCCCAAGGCATAACGCACAAAGCCCTTGATGGCGATCGGCGCGCCCGCTTTTCCCTCGGTCTCTTTCACGGCCTGCGCGACGGTCTTGCCCGCGTGATCTGGATGGTTGGAGACCTGTTCGGGAAGCAGAACTTCCTTGTAATAGGTCTTGAGACCAGATTCGATGATCTTCTCAAGCACATTCGCCGGTTTGCCGGCGTTTTTTTCGGCCAGAAGGTTCTTTTCGCGCTCAACAGTGGCGGAGTCGAGCTCCGCGGCGGTCATCGCCAGCGGATTGGCGGAAGCAACATGCATGGCGAGCTGGCGCGCCAGAGTCGCGAGCACTTCCTTGTCGCCCTTGGACTCGAGCGCGACGATGACAGCGATCTTGCCCAGGCCGTCCGAAATCTGGGTATGAACATAACGGCCCACGACGCCCTCCCCCACCGTGAAACCCGCGGCGCGGCGTAGCGTCAGGTTTTCGCCGATGTTGGCGATGGCCGTGGTCACAGCCTCGGCGACCGTGCCGCCACTGGGATAGGCTTCCTTGCCCAGAGCCTCGACGTCGGTCTTGCCGCTAGCTAGCGCGACCTGCGCGATATTGCGGACCAGCGTCTGGAAGTCGTCGTTGCGAGCGACGAAATCGGTCTCTGAATTGACCTCGACGACGACCCCGCCCTTCGGGCCCGTCAGCGCGGCGACGAGGCCCTCGGCTGCGACACGCCCCGCTTTCTTGGCCGCCTTGGAAAGGCCTTTCTTGCGCAGCCAGTCGACAGCAGCTTCTATCTCGCCATTGTTTTCGGTCAGCGCGGTCTTGCAGTCCATCATGCCGGCGCCGGTGCTCTCGCGCAATTCCTTTACAAGAGCGGCGGTAATCGTGGCCATGGGCAAATTCCTTTGTTTGCGGGGCGTCGCAGCGTCAGGACATCGGCTTGCTACGGCGCGCACAGAAGGGACAGCGACTCTTGGTCGGGTGGCCGTCCCGGCGGAGCTTTTTTGAAAAGAGCGCCGGCCCGAACTGGACCGGCGCTCAACTGCCTTTGCTTGCGGCGCGACTGCGCCCGAAACTTCGATCAGGCGGACGCGAGCGAGCGCGCGTGTTCGACCCAGTTATCGCGGGCTATACGGCCGCTGAGCTTCAGGTCTGCGTCGAGCTTCGTGACGTCAGCCGGAGTCAGCGAGGCGATCTGCCAGTAGTGGAAAACGCCGCCGTCGTTCAATTTTTTCACGATTTGCGGACCGACGCCCGGCAGCTTCGCGAGATCGTCAGGCGCACCGCGCGGGGCGGACAAGAGTTCGAATAACTCGACCGGCGCTCCGCTGGACTCGGCAACCTCAAGAGCCGGCTCGACCGGCGGCGCTTCAGCCTCGCCAAAATCGACGCCCGCAGCGCCCTGGCTGCGCGAGATGCCGTCGATCGCCGCGCGGGCGACCAGATCGCAGTAGAAAGCGATGGCGCGGCCAGCGTCGTCGTTGGCGGGGATGGGATGCGTCACGCCATCGGGATCGCAGTTGGTGTCGAGGATTGCAACCACCGGGATTTTAAGGCGGTTCGCCTCCTTGATTGCGAGGGCTTCCTTGTTGGTGTCGATAACGAAAATCAAGTCGGGCGTTCCTCCCATATCCTTGATTCCACCCAGAGCCGTCTCGAGCTTGTCGCGCTCGCGGGTCAACAACAGGCGCTCTTTCTTGGTCACGCCCGACGCGCCCGCGCCCAGCATCTCCTCGAGCTTGCGCAAGCGCTGGATCGAGCCGGAGATAGTCTTCCAATTGGTCAGCGTGCCGCCCAGCCAACGGGAGTTGATATAATACTGTGCGCTGCGCTTCGCGGCGTCAGCGATCTGCTCCTGCGCCTGTCGCTTGGTGCCGACCAGCAATACGCGGCCGCCCTTGGCGACAGTGTTGGAGATCGTCTTCAGCGCGTGATGCAGCAAAGGCACGGTCTGGGCGAGATCGATGATATGAATGTTATTGCGAGCGCCGAAGATATAGGGCGCCATCTTTGGGTTCCAGCGATGCGACTGATGACCGAAATGAGCGCCGGCTTCGAGCAGGCCACGCATGGTGAAATCGGGTAACGCCATTTGTTTTCTCCGGTTAGGCCTCGGCGAAAGCAATTTGCGGCCGAAGGATCGGCCACCGGAACGACGCCTTGAAGCAGACGCCGTTTAAACTCTCGCCTGTGGGATGGGGGCTGTATAGGTCAGATGCCCTTGGAGGGCAAGGGCGCCGGAGGCTCCGCTCATGGAAAAAGCGCAAGCCTTCACCCTAAAACCGCCAAGCGTCGCTTAAGTTCCGGTCTCTCTCACGCTGACAGTCGAAGCGTCGCGATCAGCTTCCGGGGACACTTCAGAGGAATGGCCTGCGATTTCGCACGAGTAGATTGCTTCCAACCGCTTTTCGTGCTCGTCGATCCGTTCGAGATCCTGACGCATGACGAGGATAAAAGCGACAAAAATGCAAAGTGACAAAGACGCCACGACCAAATCGATGCCGGTCATGCCCAGAATCCGGCTATCCGCAACTTGCCACCCGCTGAGCTGAACTAAAACCGGCCAAGTCGCCAGCAAGACTCGAAACTCCGTGGCGCCAAGTCCCGCGTAGGATAGCCTGTGGACTCCTTCGACCGTAATGCGCAGATAAGTATAGGAACTCATTAACAGATAAAGAGAAAGCAGCATCAACGCCGAAGTGAGCGTGAGGTATGGCGAGAAGCCAAGACCTATCACCATGGCGCTCTGCGCTAGCAAGTCGCAGGAATGTTCAAACAGAAAGCCGTGGCGGCGCTGACGGAGGCTCCGGACGCGAGCCAGCAGCCCGTCAACCGAATCGCCGAACCAGTTGAGGATGATCCCGCAAACCGCGATAGGCAGAAACATCGCCGAAAAATTGCATAAAACGAGCGACACGCCCGCGGTAAGACCGCCACACACAGCCATGAAAGTCAGGTGGGAGGGCTGCACGGATCGAGGCAACACGCGCACTATGCGCTGGAACAATATGCGCTCTGGTCGGGCTAACAGACTATTATTCAGTCTCTTGTCCGCCACCCGTCGCCCTCCTGCCGTCGCTTGAATAACGTTCGCGCCATTGCTCTGGAGCGATTTACAGCGTCCCGTGGTTTATCTTCACACCACTGCATTATCCCGACAAGACGCCAATGCTCCAGTTCATCTGAACGACAACTTAACGATTCTCACAGGCGTTTTGCCCGTTCAATTCCAAAACGCGCGCCTGCGCGTCCAGATTAGCTGCGAGGCTGGCGCGTAGGAGGCGCGCGATCTCTTCGGGGCGCGGCTCCGGAAAAGACTCATCTTCGGGCGTCTGCAACATACGGCGCGGCGCTATCTTTCCGATTGAAGGCTCCATCGTTTCAACTGCGTTTTCAATAGCCTGCGCCAAGCTTTCCGTATCCAGCCTGTCCAGCGCAACGATGTCGGGGCATCTGCGCCGCATTTGCTTGCCAGTGAAGTCATTGGCGATAGTGAGCAGGCCCGCCTCCGCCATCTCCAAAGGAGGATAACTCGGGTGAGGAGAAACCATCAAAGACACGCCGACAGACGCACGATTGAGGTAGTCGGCGTATGCGGATAGCGTCGCCTTGCCGCCCACTGTCGCGTTTTGTACAGGATAGGCTAAGGCCGCTTCGAACTCCTCGCCAAGAAACACGACCGCCCACCGGCTTGCACGAATTGGATCGCGCTGCTGCCATCGACACAAACTCGCGCAAATCAGTTCGAACGCGTTTCGTATGACCGCGGGCCGACCATAAACGAGAATGATGCGCTCTTTTGGCGTGGGACGCAGCATCGCGGCGACTTTTTCATTTGTCTGATATGGCAGGCAAAAGGCTGCACGGAACTGATGCTTGGCCGTCATGACGTTAAAAAGTTCTTCGGAATTGATAATCGCGATTGTCTGTTGAGGATGCTGATAAGTCGCTTCGGCCATAATGAATTTGCTGCTCCAGCCATAGAAATTGGGTTCATCGTCCTGGATAATGTAGACAAAAGGCCTCCGGCCCCCGAAGAACCTTTGCCGCTCGCTTTCAAAGACCAGCGAAAATTCGGCCGTCCACCAGGCAGTCGCGACAAAAAGATCGTTTTCGCGCAGATCGAGCCGCCCGCCGTCGCGTTCGCTCGCATCAATGATCGTGCGCCCCGGTCCGTCCAGACTTGCTGCAAACGGCGCAGGCGTGAAACCCACGAAATTAGCGTAAGCCGCCTGCTCGATTTCGGCGTCGGTGACTATAATTCTTCGATCGAAGCCCTCTCCGAGCGCTTCCGCGATTTCATCGAAGAGCCCAAGCGCCGTGGCGACGCCGCCAAAAGTCTGTTGGGGATTTATCGTTGGAACAATCAGGTTTAGTCGCGGCCGCGCGCTGCGCGACGGATAGACGGGGATCGGGCGCGTCTCCTTGACCAATCGGGAAAAGGGCGGCAGCTCTATATCGACCGCCGCAAGGCAGGGCTGATAGACTTTCAACCTGTGTTGCGTGATGTCCGCCGGAGTCGCTACCGGCAATACTGTCTTTTGCGCGGGATAGAGATCGCGCCGAACTACCTTCAACCATTCGAAGCCCCTCGACTCCGCTATCATAAGCACGCAACGCTCGATTGCATGCGCCAGCGTGCCGTCAATCTGTCCACGCTCCTCGGGGAAATCGCCGTAATCCAGGCCGATATCCAGCAAGGGCCGAATTGCGGCGCTACGGCCCCAGAACATCGAGCCCGAAGGAAATTCCAACACAAGATTTTTGTTGATCGATACGCCCATGCGACGCATCAGCTTGCGCGCCAGATCGTAATCATAGCCCCAGTTCAAAACGCCTCGCAGTTCGAACAAATGCTGCGGAAAGACGATTCCAATCCGCGGATCGTCGAACAGGCTGAGATTGGAGGCGGCGATCTGCGGAGAACCGAACAGATTGTCGACGAGATAGTCACGCCAGCGCGCCAAAGGTTCGCCGCCATGCGGCGAGCGTTTCGTATGAAGATGAAGAAACAACTCGTAATGTTCATAGACGTCGCGGAAGCCGACGAATTTTGCGCCGATATCGCGCCCCCGGTTGGGAAGCAGCCGAATGTCCACGCGGCCCTTCTCCCATTGCGCCGTATCGGCAGCGATATGCGCGACTTTTTCCTGCGTGTCGGTAGACAGGAACAGATCGACTCCGCAGGGGATATTGACGATTTTTTCAAGGATGAGCGGCAATACTTCAGGATAAAACACATGAATGATCGCCGCGACTGGCCCCCGCGAAGCCGGTTTGACTTCGAACAGAAATGGGCGTTTCGAGGGCGTAGTCGACGTCGTTTACGGGACGCCGCGAGGGCGCCACTCCATCTGGCTTCAGCAACTCATAAGTGTAGTGATAGCGAATTGCGGCGGCGCGCGTCGCTGCATTGACAGGATTGCGACTCTTGCCCAGCGGCGGATCATATTCAGCCGCAATTTGGCGAAGCACCGCCCCGATCGCCACCTTTAGCCCCTGGTTACGGGCCAGTTCCGGTCCATCTCTCAGGATATCGCGCGGCGCGAGGAATGCGCCGACCGGGGAGTCGACTATTTTCGCCAGTTCCCGCATCGCCGCGCCATAAAGCGCAACCAGCCCTCGCTGCGTCAGAATGATGTATCCATTGCGAAGGTGCCTGCGCACTGCCTGCAATATCGTTTCCGCTTTTGCCGAGGCCATAATCCACCTTAGTTGCGTCAAACTTCGCAAAATTCGAACGCGATGCGTAGCGCTGCAGGTTAAGTTTGATCCGCCACGGTCGCGTATCGAACCCGCTCACTCCGGGTCGAGAGAAGAACGGCGGGGCCCTAAACACCCCATGCCTGGCCCCTGCTCGCCCGAGAGATGAAGACTTCTATCATCTTTGATCGAATACTGCAGCGCACAATCAGCCATGTTTTTAGCCGCTTTCATGCTAAAACAACCTACAAAGGCGACCGGCCCGAGGGCTGCTATCGACGCAGGAAAAAAGAGACGCAATGTTCTTCCATATCGACGTGGACGACGGACACAAAATCAGCGGCTGGCTGGCTCCCGACAATCCCTCTCAAATTCCTAAAATCCTGGTGAAGGTCCAAGATCAGGAAGAGTTCGAGGTCGAGGCCAATGTAATGCGCCCCGACGTGCGGGAGCTTGGCGTCCATGCGACAGGCATGGTTGGCTTTGAAATCACAAATCTCCTGGTTCAAAATCTGGAACAGATGGAGGATGTCGAGTTGTTCGAAGCCGGGCAGCGGCTTCCGATCTACCGTCGCCATCAGCCCGAACGTCATATCGAGCGGAAGGTTTTCCTGTTCGACTGCTCGGTAATGCCGCAACGGCGCATCGTGAATGTCGCCGACGACCGTTTTGCTCTGAATTACACCTGTTCGGAGCGCTATTCGCTCGAGACGATGATCGTTTTGATCAACAACACGTTCAACAAATCGCTGTTTTTTTCCGGCCGCTCGAACTTCAATCGCTATTCCGTCTATTTGCGCAATTCGGGTTATGTGGTCGCAGCCTTGCTTCGCGATCCTTTCGAAGAAATGGCCGAACGCCTCCTGGTGTTAAAGTTGCTATCCCGCCCCAATTCGAGCCATCTCCTCAAGACTTTCGTGACCGGAATTGAACCGCTGATAGATTTGGCGCGCGATCTCACCTTTGACGATCCGAAAGCCCTGACCTCTGCCTTTCGAGCCTGCAGCGACGCTCAGCGCATGGCTCTCATGAGCCCGATGGTCAAGACATTCGGCTGCAACGTGGACGAACCGCCCGAATGGCGCAATGTGCCGATCGCTCTGGAAAACCTCGCTTCGATGGATGTCGTGGGAACTGAATCTTCGTTCCCGCTCTTCAAGAATTTGCTGAACGAAGCGGTGGGCTCGGATTTTCTGCGTGATGAAAAACGCGAGACTTTCACAACCGTCCAGGAATTGGCGGTCACGTTATCGCGCGTGGGCCTCGCGGTGGACTTTCTCGAACTCGACCTGGCGCTATACTCCTTCGCTCAGGAATCCATTGTGACGGCCATCGAGGGCAACGCGCAGGACCTCGCCGCCCGGGACACTCAGACCATCTGATCAGACAAGGCGGCGCCAATCAGTATGCAAATGGCCCATAAAACTGTCAGCGCGGAAAACAGCAGCAGCGTCGACGTGATGACCTTGGGCGTCGTCGCGGCTTCCGGCAAGGTGGGCGCAACGACCACGACGAGATAGAGAACCTGCTTGTCGAGTTCCTGCCGGGCCTTCTGATAAGAGTTTTGTGCAATTGTGTACAGCGTCTGAGCGAATTGCTCTTCGAGTTTCAAACGTTCGTATGACGCAATCTGAGCCGATACGGCATCGCTGGCTTTTTCATTCGTCAGCTTGCTTCGGGCCTCAGCGATATCCTTGTTGAGCGCCGCCAGTTTGGCGCGCTGGAAGCGCTGGCTGGGTGAGTCCGCTGACAACGAACCGGTGAAAGTAGAAAGCGCATTTTCGATATCGATCTTTTCCAATGTAAGCTTGCCGATAACCTCAGCGATGCTGGCCGCTTTAGATCCAGGATCAATCAAGGAATTCGTGTTGCGAAACTGAAGCAGCTTTTCGCGCGCATCAGCCAATCGTTGACTGCTTGTCGAAACTTCGAGATCCGCGCGCTGTAGGGCGTCCTGACGACCCCGCAATGTGATCTGGTTGACGAGCTTCTCGCTCAGTCGCACCAGATCCTTAGCAAGACGAAGCGTATTTTGCGGGCTATAGGCATCCACCTGCACGGTCAAAATGCCAGACAATGTTCTCGACGCTCGCCGATATGTGCTTATTCCAATATTTCCACAGGTCTTCCATGTTGGCGTTGCGCGGCAATCGCGAGAAGTAGTCGATGTCGTCAGATGCGAAAATCTCTTCAAAATAGGCGCGTCCGCCGATGTCCGCGATCATTGCGCGGCTCCTGAGATAATTCAGTACGATGTAAGTGTCCTGCGTCGTGCTTTTGGGGCCGCCTGTCATTTTACCCAGCAGCGCTGTCGCGTCCGTTACGCTAGTGGCGGCTACCCGCAGTTCAGGGGCCGCGCGGACGGTAAGGCGCAACTCGACCAAATAGCCGTTTGACTGCCAAAGCAGAGCGTAAAGCCAAAAGACAAACGTCGGAAAAAGCACCAAGCCCAGAAAAGTCTTTCCACCAATGCCCATCCCGCTCGCTGACGCAGTCGTCTCCGGCTTGGACCGCGGAGGAGCGCCCACAACCGCGGGGAGACGCGAGCGGATCACCGCCGGCAGCGATTTGGACAATTTGGATATGTCGGGTTTGGACAAGGCGCCGCGAACGCCCGCCACCCAGCTATCAAATTTGCGGCTAATGGATTTCGTTTCCGTCATCTGCTTTCGAAAACTTCAGCTTATTTGCGGCTCGGCGGCGAGCCTTTCGCTGATCGGTTTAACCCTTATAGACGCGGAAGCGGCGGGTGAGCGCCGCGGACGTCATGGAGTTAGCATGTTTTGATCGCCGCCGCTCATCAGCCTGGAATACCAGTCGGCGACCTGCCAGCCAAACTCGCCCTAAGTTATTTCTACGGCCAAAGCATGACAGCCGCCCGCTTCATCCCAACGCGGGCGTATGGGCGTACAGCGATAAAGCTGGGTGGAAATAGGGATCGTTCCGGATCGTCGCACGCCATTTGTCGATAAAATAGGCGCGCTCGGCGGCATAGGTTTTCTGCAAGCGGAATGTCGCTCCGCCCCGGCTCGCGGACTGGTGATGAACGAGCGCCGCGCGTGAATCGCAGATACTGCGCCAGCCATTTTCCGCGAGGCGCAGGCACAGGTCGATATCATTGAGTTCGATGGGTAAATTGATCTCGTCGAATCCTCCGACAGCCTCGAATTTTCGTCGCTCGACCATCAGGCAAGCCCCGGTCACGGCGGCCACTTCATGAGGATAAAGATTTACGCCGCGCCAACCGGGATCGTTTTGATGAAGATCGGCGCCAAAATGACCGGCGACTCCGCCCATGCCAAGAGCAACGCCAACATGTTGGACCCTGAGGTCAGGAAACAACAGCTTTGCGCCGACAGCGCCAACGTCGGGCCGCGAAGCGAACTCCAGCATCAGATTCGACCCAGCCCGGGGAAACTATGGTGGTGTCATTGTTTAGAAACACCAGAAAATCGCCTGCCGCGCTTTTTGCGGCGCGATTGCAAATCGCCGAGAAGTTGAAGGGACCCGGCGCCGGCAACACATTGAAGCGCCTATCCCGCTCGGTCAGCTCCTGTAGCAGCCGATGCGTGGCGGGTTCCACACTGTCGTTGTCGACCACAAGCACTTCGAGATTGGGAAACGATGTGAGGGCAGACAGGGTCTCCAGACATGGGCGGAGCAAATCCGCCCGGTCGCGCGTCGGCACGACCACCGTCACCCGGGGCAAGGGTTGGGGAAGCCTGGTTGGCGTCAACGCCGCACGTGGAGCGTCATCGCTTTCTGACTTCGGAAAGTGAAACAAGACTCGCGCTACGCGCCCTACAGAGTCTTCTGCCGTCGATGTCAGCAAATGAGCAAGCAGTTCATCAGGCGACAGGCGCAAGAGATCGCCGTCATTTCCCACCAATGCGCCGCGGAAAAGCGCCGCCCGACCGACGTACTGGGTAAAACTGTTCAGCGTCGGACTCCAGCCCGGCTTGTAGCAGGGAGCGCTCGCACCGCCTAAATCAATCTCGGCGTGGTCCGCATATGCAATCGTTTCCGTGGGGTTTCTAGCAAAGTGCTCGACAAAGCACGCTATGCCGTGAGGAAGGATTTCGTCACCCGCCCGCAATACGCAAACGAGATCGCGAGAGACGTCAGGCCCTTTCCCCTCGATACAGGCGAAGCGATCATCGTCCAACCATCCGTCAGCCTGCAAAGCGGAGCCCTTAAACAAAACCCTCCAGTGAGGATAGGCTTGGGCAGTGAGGGCGCTGCAACTTGCGTCGATCGCGTTGGGAGCGGCGCCCTCCACATGCAAAACGACGGTCGCGACGGGACTTTTTTCCCAGTCGCTGCGCGGCGCATCAATCGCGCTGTCGGGTCTTTCGCTTCGTTGACTGCGCCAGTTCGGATAGGCGGAGAGTTTTTCGCGGCCCAAAGCCCAACGCAAATTCAGGTCAGCCTCGTCATGCAACCCTACGAGCCGAGCCGACAATGAAAAAAACATTCGCTTGGGTGAGGCGAACGCCTTTCGAAGCGCTGTCCGCAGCGGCGTGGGGCCGATCGACAATATCTGGAAATCAAATCTTCCGATTTTGTCAGTTGGACTGACCCAAACCTCAACGAGGTGGGTCGGCGCGCGACCAATCCAGACGCCCACGCCCTCACAGGGCGCCGGGGCAAGAACGTCCTTGTATGCGCCGCCCTGTATCCAGAAACGGAGGATCGGGCGCACCGGATCGTCGTACAAGCTCGTCGCGTAGCGCATCTCGATCCAGACTCCCGGCAGGAAGTCTTCAACCGAGGAAAGGCGCAGCCAGGGCTCACGCGACGTCGCGCAAGGCCCTTGGTCGCCAACGACAATATCGCGCGCTATCGTCAAATCGACGCTGGCGGCTCCGCCCGGAATTGCGGTTTCCTCGTTTTCGGTCATGTCTCTCGCCAAAGAACGCCGCTTTGCGAATGATGCTCATGCGAATTTTCCGGAAAAGTCCTCAAACGACATCACGCCTTTTTATCCGAGCGGCCGGCAATGAAAAGCGCAACCGCCAAGGCTGCCGCAAGGCCCAGCAAAACCAAGGGCAATATCCGCAACGGCGCGCCGCCGACGGAAAACGGAAAGCGCGCCACCCAATGTTCGCCGCTAAGACCGTCGACCGTGACAACGCCAACGTAATTCCCCGGGTCCTCGAAACGATGTACGAAGTTGAATGTCCCCTTGGGATAAACCTGTGGCGGAAGATAAGCGACCGTCGCCCCGTCCACAGGCGCTCCATCGGTTGCTTCCCCGCTGTCCCGCAGAATCCGGAAATCCGTCTTCATTTGGCGCAGCTCATCTTGCCCATAGTCGAAGACAAAGGTCGTTTCGCCGATGGCGGGCACGTCCTCGCAGAATTTCCGCCGCGCCGACCCCTGTTGGTATCCGGAAAAGTAGAAAAAGTCCGGCCCAATTTTCAGCACACACTGGTCCTGATCATAACCCATGGCGCCTCGCGCGTGGGCCTTCGACGCGTTCAAACCCATCCCGAGCATCAACGCCATGCTTGCAGCGCACATAAAAAATTTGTTTCGAAGTTTCATCGGCTTGCCCCCGCCGCCGGCTCCCGGTCGCGCCGGCCTGTGCTTTTCAAAGACTATACCAAGCTGTAAGATGCTCAGTAACCCTCTGCTTACGCTTCGGCGCGCAAGGGCCGCGTCAACAGAGCGTCAATCGCCGCATCGACGCTCAAACGGTTGGAAAGGATGGCGGCGACAGCCTCGGCTATCGGCATTTCGACCTGACGGGCGCGGGCAATATCAACCAACGCCGAGGCCGTGTAGGCGCCTTCCGCCAGCTTGCCGTGACTGGCCTCCTGTGGAGGCTCCCCGCTCCCCAGCGCCTGACCGAGAGCGAAGTTGCGCGACTGCGAGGAGCCGCAAGTCAGCACCAGGTCGCCAAGGCCCGAGAGGCCCATCAGCGTCTCCTGCCCTGCTCCCCAAGCCGCGCCGAGTTCGACGAAGCTCGGCGAAGCCGCGCGCGATCAGTGCAGCTTGCGCGCTCGCTCCAAGGTTTCGTCCTGCTGCCATGCCGCAGGCGATCGCAAGCACATTTTTGGCGGCGCCGCCTATTTCGACGCCCCGCAGATCCGTCGACCGGTAAAGCCGGAAGGTTTTGGTGGACAATTGCTCACAGAGCTGCTGCGCCAAGGGCCCGTCCATCGCAGCCAGCGTCACCGCAGTCGGCAAGCCCTTGCAAACGTCAATAGCGAAACTCGGCCCCGATAGAGCCGCAAGCTCGACCTGGGGCGCCTCTTCGCTGATCACCTCGCTCATGAACTTGTGCGTGTCGCGCTCGATGCCTTTGGCGCAATTCACGAAGGCTGCGCCCTTACGCAGAAACGGGCGTGCACACCGGACCACAGCTCGCATCGCTTGCGCGGGCACGACGCCAAGTACGATTTCTGCGTCCACCAATTCCTCGAGATCGTTGGTGGGCGCGACTGCGGTCGCCAGAGGCAATCCCGGCAGATGGCGACGATTTTCGCGATCGCGCGCCAACGCGGCGATATGGGCGACGTCATGCCCCCATAACGCGACACGGCCGCGTCCCGACGCTGCCACATTGGCCAGGGCGACGCCCCACGCTCCGGCGCCAAGCACAAAAGTGCGGGCGCGGTTCATCTGAAGCCGATCCTCTGATTGTCGCCGCGGGCCCAGAGACGCTCGAAATTCTCCTCGAAACTTCTCGCCAGATCGGGGCTTTCAATCACTATCAGGTCGTTATCCTGATATTCTTCTGCTGAAACGCTGAAGTTAGCCGAACCGCTGCGCAAGATCCGTCGATCGACGACGAACGACTTCAGGTGCATCAAATCGCGCGAGCGATGCTTTTGCCGCAACTCGACATTCGGGGTGGAGGAGATTGCCGCAACCGCGCTTTCCGAATGGCCCATTTGTTCGCCATCAAGATAAACCCGCACACGGACTCCCCGCATCGCGGCGCGGCCTAATGCGCTGACGATGGCTCTATCGCTTAGCACATAGGCGGTCATGTCGATCGATGTGCGCGCTTGGTCAATCAGCCGTGCATCGACGGTTTCGATGCCCGCGCTCGGACCATAAAAAGCGCGAACGCCTGCTATTGCCGGCTCCTTCGATAGAAGTCCCGAGGCCGGCGGTTGCGGCGTCAGCGCAAATCCAGCGACCGCGGCCGCGAAGACAAGACGCATTGCTTACGCCTTGCCGTGATGCGCCGCACTGAAACTGGCGTCTAACGGCCAGCGCGGACGCGGAGCGAAATTCAAATCACTTGTAAGCCCCAACTTGAAATGTTCCAACCCCGCCCAGGCGATCATCGCTCCATTGTCGGAGCAAAGCTCCGGCATCGGCGAGACGAAACGCAACCCAGTTTCGGCGCAAAAACGCGTAAGCGCGCGGCGAATTGCGCCATTGGCGCCCACGCCGCCCCCGATGACCAACGCTTGTGGGCGATCGCCCTCCTCCGCCAACATTCGTAGCGCAGAACGTACTCGGTCGACTATGACGTCGACCACCGCCGCCTGAAATGAAGCCGCCAGGTCCCTTTTGTCCTCGTCCGAAGGATCTTCGCCCAGACGCAAAAGTTCCTGCCTCACGGCTGTTTTCAGTCCGGACAAAGAAAAATCTGCGCCGGGTCGTCCAAGCATGGGGCGCGGCAGATCGAAACGCTGCGCATCGCCCTCAGTGGCGATCCGCTCGATCTGCGGTCCGCCTGGATACGGCAGACCAAGCATCTTGCCCACTTTGTCGAAAGCCTCGCCGGCGGCGTCGTCAACCGTGGACCCAAGCCTCTGATATTCGCCGACTCCGCGCACAGCGACCAGTTGCGTATGACCGCCGGAGACGATCAACGCCAGATAGGGAAATTCAATTCCATCCGTAAGTCGCGCCGTCAGCGCATGGGCTTCCAGATGATTGATGGCGATGAAGGGTTTTCCAGCCGCCAGAGCCAGCGCCTTGCCCGCTGTGAGACCGACCAGGATTCCGCCGATCAACCCCGGTCCCGCAGCGGCCGCGATGGCGTCGACGCCAGAAATGTCGACCCGAGCATCTTCAAGCGCGCGGGCGATCAGACGGTCAAGCACTTCGGTATGCGCGCGCGCCGCAATCTCCGGCACCACGCCGCCATAAGCGGCATGACGCGCGATCTGGCTCATCACTTCGTTGGAAAGTATCTCGCCGCCTGCGCCACCCAGTCGCTCCTCGACTACGGCCACCGCCGTCTCGTCGCAGGTGGTTTCAATGCCCAGAACGCGCATGAGTATCCTCATCACGCGGGGAAAAGGAGCCGATTCGACGCCCGCGCGGTTCAGTCACAACCTATAGTGACGGGGGTCATAGAGGCAAATGGGGATGTCGGTCCTCCGCAAAGGCCTTCTCGCGGCGTCAATACTGATACACAATTATCAAGCGTCATATAATAATCGTAAGCTATTAGTTGACGTCTTTGTAATTCACGCGTAACATGAAAATAATATCTGCAATCGTAATATTCATAATAAGCAACTTATCCGACTGATAATTACAGCAAATGACGCACCGAGATTGCCGCTATAATGCGGATGCTGGCCAAAAAGGAACAGTTTGACTAAGCGTTTTGTCCAACTCGCGTTCGGATTCTGGAAAGGCGAGACTCGTAGCCAGGCTTGGCTTCTATCATTTGGATTTCTGATATGCCTGGTTGCAAACACTCTCGTCGCCCTCGCTGTTAACAGATGGAGCAAAGGGTTTTTCGACTCGCTTCAGGGCAAGGACGCCGACGGGATCATTCAAAGCATCCTGCAATTGGCGGTTCTGGGCGCGATCACGGCAGTTGCGGCGATTGCAACGCTTCAGTGTCGGATGCGGCTTCAGGTCGGTTGGCGGCTCTGGCTTACCTCGAGCCTCGTCAAGCGATGGCTGCAAAACGCGACCCACCGTGAATGCGCTATTTCTCCCGCGATCGACAATCCCGAGGCGCGGATCGCGGAAGACGGGCGGCAGGCGATCGAGCTTTTCGTCGATCTCGCGGGCGGCGTGATCAACATCTTTCTGGTTTCGACTTCTTTCGTTGTCGTCTTGTGGACAGTCGGCGGAGCCTACAAGCTTTTTGGCCTGCTTGTGCCGGGTTACCTTGTTATCGCTGTCATCATTTATACCGCCATGACTTCGCTGGGGATGTGGATACTTGGGCGGCCGCTCGTCGCGCGCGTCGAGGAGAAAGCCGAAGCAGAAGGCGATTTCCGTTATGCTTTGAGCCGAGCGCGACATGAAATCGAGGCAGCGATCATTAGCGACCATAAAGTCGCCGAAGCGAAAGATTTTCGCGGCTATCTCAGTCGCCTCAGGAAGAAATGGGCGTTCGTGATTCAGGGGCAGACCAAGGTCATCTTCCTGACCAGCGCCAACAATCTCCTGGCGCCCGTGGTTCCGCTCATTCTCGGCGCACCGAAATATCTAGCTGGCGAATTGACGCTGGGCGATCTCATGCAAGCGGCCGCGGCGTTTCTACAGGTGCAGCTCTCGCTCAATTGGCTCGCCGACAACGCTCTCAGCCTGGCGAACTGGTCGGCGTCGGCGCGTCGCGTGGCGACCCTCGATCTCGCATTGGAAAAGCGTTCGCTCGAACCAGTCGCGGCCGTAAAGCGATCACGCCTTCTTGCTTGGGAAGTCAGTTGATTGGCGGGTTTTTTCAGGCGCGGCGGGTCTTGACGAAGGCCAGCGTCATAGCGGCGATGAGCGCGAGCCAGCCGTAAACATAGGTTCCCGATAAATCTCGCAGCAACCCAAAAAGCGGCGGCGCCAGCACCACGGCGATTTGGTTGATCGCCATGGCGAGCCCGATCATGAAGCCAATCTGTCCCGCCGGCGCGGTTTCGCTGACAAGCGCAATCCACGGCCCGTACCAGCCAAAACCGAAAAAACCCAGCCATAAAGCGAGCGCCGCCAGCACGGGTGTGGGGGCGCCCGGAGCTACCAGATCGACGCCGACTCCTGCCAGCAGAGCAACAAAACTGATTTGCAGCGGCAGGTATCGTCCGCCCCGGCTATGGTCACTCCAAAAGGCCAGCGCGACGCGACCGACCACGCCTGCCGCTTGCGCCGCGAACAACAGCGCGACACCCGACTCGATCGGCATTCCGAAGCGGTCGCGAAAATCCAGCGGAAGATAAATCGTCATCGCGAATTGCAGCGACACCAGCGTCACGCCGGGCCAGACGATCCGCGAAATGCCGGGCAGCCTCAGCAAATCAAAACGCTCCCGCAGCGGGGGGAATTCGCGATTAGGCGCGCCGTGACAGGGCGCGCGGTAAAAGGCTGCGAAACTCAGCCCACCCGCCAGCGCCGCAACCGCTCCAAGAGCGAAGGCCGCGCGCCAACCGAAACCTTTTGCAATGCTTGGCAAAACCAGAGTCGCCAGCGCCGCGCCAAGCGGCAGCCCAGCTTGACGTATGCCCATGGCGAGTCCTCGCTGGTTCGGCGCGAACCAAGAGGCCACCGCTTTGCCGCCGCCCGGTTGAACGGTGGAGTAGCCGACGCTGGAGATGACCAGACAGGCGAGCAGCAATTCATAGCTTTGAGCCCGCGAGGCGGCAAAAATTGACGCCGCCACCATCGTCGCACCAACGCCTACGATAAGACGTTCGCTGAAGCGGTCCAGTAATTCGCCAGCAGCCAGTAGCCCTAAGATAGGCGCGAATTGGGCGGCCGAAACCAGCAACCCGAGCTGCGCGGCGTTCAGGCCCATTGCCTGCTGCATTTGTCCGCCGAGCGCGCCGAGCCCCTGCACCAGAAAGCATCCGGCGACTTGCGCCAGCGTGGCGAGCCCGAGCGCAATCCAGCGATACGAACCGCCGCGATCCGACATTCTACAGATTTCGGTCACGCCATTTTCCTCTGCCGCAACAGCGACTCAAAAGTTACTCCGCCAGGAGCTTGCCGTGAGCGCCGTTACTCCTATAGTCGCGCTTGGCAGGTCTTTAAAACCGGAAAGCTCGATGACCACCCCTTCCCTCCGCATCGGCACTCGCGGCAGCCCGCTGGCGCTGGCGCAAACACATCAAACCCGCGCATTGCTGGCGCAGGCGCATGGAGTTGGCGAAGATCATTTCCTAATCGAGGTCATCCGCACCACCGGTGACGCGATACAGGATCGGGCGCTGTCCGAGGCGGGCGGCAAGGGCTTGTTCACGAAGGAGCTGGACGCCGCGTTGATCGCCGGCTCAATCGACCTCGCGGTGCATTCGTCCAAGGATCTGCCGACCCATCTGCCGACGGAAATCGTCGTCGCCGGTTATTTGGCGCGCGAGGACGTCAGGGACGCCTTTATCGGCCGCGGCGGCGTGACCTTGGCGGAGCTCTCCGCAGGCGCGACAGTGGGGACCGCCTCGCTGCGCCGCGCTGCGCAAGTGAAACGACTTCGGCCCGACCTGAAGACCGCGCTGATACGCGGCAATGTTGAAACCCGACTGAAGAAAATCGAGAGCGGCGAGTTTGATGGAACGCTGCTTGCGCTGGCCGGGCTGAAAAGACTCGGCCTTGAGGCGCAAGTCACCGAACTGCTGCCGTTGGACAAATTCCTGCCCGCTGCTGGCCAGGGCGCGATAGGCGTCACATGCCGCGCAGCGGATGCTCGCACGCGCGCGGCGCTTGAACCAATACTGGATGAAGCCACCAATTTCGCGCTTGCGGCGGAACGTTCCTTTCTTACAGTGCTGGACGGCTCCTGCCGCACGCCCATCGCAGCCTATGCGCACCTAGACGGCAAAGAGCTCATTTTTGCTGGCGAGGTCTTGCGCAGCGATGGCGGCGAGGTCTTCGCTGCGCGGGGCAGCGGTCATCCTGTCGACGCCGCCCTGATCGGCTATCACGCCGGCCATGATATTTTGCGCCGCTTGCCCCATGGCGTGGCGGGGCTGGCGTGAAACGCGTACTCGTCCTGCGTGCGCGCGAGGATGCCGGACGCACGACCGAAAAACTTCGCGCGATGGGTTTCGAGCCTTTGGTTTCGCCGGTGCTGGAGATCATAGCCACGGGCGCGGTCATACCGGAGGGACCGTTCGACGCCGTGTTGGCGACAAGCGCCAAGGGCGTGAAACATTTCGCCGCTTCCCACGCCCTGCCCGCCGCCCCGCTGCACGCTGTTGGCGCGCGCACGGCGAAAGCCGCGGAGAAGCTTGGCTGGCGAACCTATCTTGTCGCAGGAAATTCCGCCTCGCTTCTGGCGCTCATCAACGCGCGTTACAGGGCGCCGGCAAAATTTCTCTACCTTGCGGGCAGAGATCGTCGAGATGATCTGGAGACAGGCCTGCGCGCGGCGGGACATGAGATTGCGACTGTCGAGACCTATGCAGCGCAAGCGACCTCCATCCTTTCGCAGGAAGCTCGCGAAGCTTTTTTGAAGGGCGAAGTCGCCGCCGTGCTCCATTATTCGAGGCGCAGCGCCGAGATTTTCCTGAAACTTGCGAGAGATGCGGGTCTGACTAAACGACTGCACCAGACGCAGCACCTCGCGCTTTCGAAAGACGTCGCCGCGCCCCTGGAGCGCGAGCTAGGCGTGAATGCGCAAGTAGCCGAATCTCCGGACGAGCAGCATTTGCTGGCGCTGCTGGCGGAAAAGGTTTGACCCTTCAGCGTCATCCGCAAAATACTGTGCGCTTAATCCGCTTCCTCTTACCCTGCCAACGCCGCGCCGATCAACAGCAGCACCGGGCCCTCCAGCGTCTCCTGAGCGACCTTGCCCGGCAAATCCGCTATTGTGCCAGCGATGATCTTTTGTTGCGGCGTACTTGCGCGCTCCACCATAAAAGCGGGGGTAGCAGGGTTCGCGCCCTCCGCAATCAGCCGCTTTGATAGCTCCGGCAGGTACGATTGCCCATATACACGACGGTCGTCGCGCGGGGGTCGGCGAGCGCGCCCCAATCGAAATCCTCGGGAAAGACGCCATCCTTGCTATGGGCGGTTATGAACTGCACACGCCTTGCCGTTTCACGGCTCGTCAACGAGACGCCGAGCGCTGCCGCGCCCGCCAAAGCCGCGGTCACGCCGGGCACGATTTCGACATCGAGGCCCGCCGCTCGGATGGCGCTGATTTCTTCATTGGCGCGGCCAAAAATCATCGGGTCGCCACCTTTGAGACGGACGACATTCTTGCCTTCGCTTCCGAGCTTCACCAGAAGTGCGGTGATTTCTTTTTGCTGCACCGAAGGCGCATAGCCGCGCTTGCCCACGTTTATGCGCGTCGCTTCCCTTCTTGCAAAATCCAGCACGCTGGCCGGAACAAGATCGTCGAACAGCACGACATCTGCGCCCGCCAATACGCGCAAACCCTTTAGGGTCAACAATTCGGGGTCGCCCGGCCCCGCGCCCACCAGCGTCACCCGGCCCCGCGAAGGTGCGTCTCCGCCTGCGCGCGTTTCGGCCAGGAGTGCGTCGCGGTCAGCCTCAGACGGCGCGCGCTCCAGCGCGGCGAAGGCAAGGCCTGTGAAGCGGCGCCAAAAATCGCGGCGCGCAAGAAAATCGAGACCGGACACCAGAATTTGCGGGCGCCATGTCTTGGCCGCCCGCGCCCAGGCGCTGAAGGTCGCCGGCACCAAAGTTTCGATGCGCCCCCGCACTGCTTGCGCGAAGACTGGCGAGGCGCCTCCAGTCGATACGCCGATCACCAGGGGCGAGCGATTGACGATGGCGCCCATGATGAAGTCGCTTAAAGCCGGGCGGTCGGCAAGATTGATTGGCACGCCTGCCGCTTTGGCCAACTTTTTTGTCTCGACGGCCTGGGCATCGTCGGCGACAGCTCCCAAAACGAGGGCTGCGCCCTCAAAGTCTGCGGATGTGGGATCGCGTGAGAAAATAGCGATGTTGTCGCGCGCGCTGACAATTTGGCATAGTTTTGCGCAGGGGTTGGCGGTGAAGACCGCGACCTCCGCTCCGGCCGCGGCGACAAGATCGGTTTTCCAGGCCGCTCCTTCCGAACCACCCACGATGACCACGCGCCGGCCCTTGAGGTTGAAGAAAACCGGCAAGGTTTCCAAGGGCTGCATCAGATCGGAATCGACTTCATCTGGCTTGCGGGTCAACTCAACATGTCCTGTCGTTGGGTGAAGCGGTCCTATAACCCATCGCAGGCCAACGCAAAGAAAAAGCGGCTCAACTGGAGCCGCTTTCCTGTTTCTGCCTCGGATGAAGCAGAATTACTTCTTCTTCCCATCGGCGCCGAAGCCAGAGATATAGGCCCAAACATTGTCCTCGTCAGCATCGCTGGGCAGACCCTGGAACACCATCTTGGTGCCGGGAACCTTGGCCTTGGGGTTCTTGATGAACTCCTTGAACGAGGCCGCATCCCAGGTAATTCCCGAGCCTTTCATCGCGTCAGAATAGTTATAGCCTTCAACGGAACCAGCCTTGCGGCCATCGATGCCGTTCAGCTCGGGTGCAATGGCGTTCTTTGCGCCTTCGCCAATCTGGTGGCAGGCTTTGCACTTCGCGAAAACCTTTTCACCCGCGCCAGCGTCGCCAGCGGCGAAGGCCGTGCCGGCCATAGCGGTGAAAGCGACGCCAGCCATGAACGTCAACAGGGAAACAGTTTTCATCCTCGTTCCTTTCCTCAACGCGGCCGTCGTACGGCGACCGTCATTATAATTGCAGGCCACAGCCTCCCGCCGCGAGCCAAATCCATCCCTCGCGGGTAGGGAAACTATATCGGCGCAGCTCCAGATACAATATCTCGTTCCGCGGCAATCTGCGCGCCCCGAGCGAAAAAAGTCTATTATCCGCTCTGGATGTGCCCCGAATGACGGACATTGCGATGAAACGGCGGCAAACGCCGCGATTCAGAGCACACGCCTGAGAGTCAGATTTACTCGCGCGGCGCCTGCGGGAAGATTGAGCGCGATCGAGGGAGCCAACGTCGATAAAATCCTGTCGACGCCGTGGAATCGCAGTCGCGCCGATCCGCTTAGCACCAAGGCGTCGCCCGAGGACAGGACGACAGAAGTCGTTGCTCCGCCGCGTTTTATCCCGCCGATCCGGAACAGACAGTCCGCTCCGAGCGACAGAGAAACGATCGGTGCGGAAAAATCCCGCTCGTCGCGGTCCTGATGCAGCCCCATGCGCGCTTCGGCGTCGTAAACATTGATCAGGCACGCCTCCGGCTGTGCAATGAAATTGGCTAGGCGTCGCCACGCCTCAAGCAAAATATCTGGCATTGCGGGCCATGGCTCGCCCGTTACAGGGTGGCGCGGCTCGTAACGATAGCCGCCTTCTTTATCGCTCATCCAGCCGAGCGATCCACAATTGGTCATCCGCACGGACATGGGTGCGCCGGTCTTGGGCATTGTCGAGACATAGAGCGGCGCGCGGGCGACGATCTGGGATATCTCGCTCGCGAGGTTTTGTTGCGCGGATGGGCCGAGGAACCCGCGATGTAGGATGACGCCGGCAGGCAGGTCAGTCATGGGTCTAGACTATCAACGACCGGAACGACGGCCGATCACCGGTCAATCCAACACGATCTTCGACGCCACCGTGGAATCCGCATTGAGCTTGTAAATTACCGGGACGCCCGTCGCGAGTTCCAGAGTTGATACGCTTTCTGGCGTCATTTGATCCAGCACCATCGCCAACGCGCGCAGCGAATTGCCATGCGCCGCCACCAGCACGCGCTCGCCGCGCAGCACCGGCGGCAGAATGTGCTGGCAATAAAATGGAACCACTCGGGCCACCGTATCCTTGAGGCTCTCGCCGCCGGGGGGCGCGACGTCATAAGAGCGACGCCATAGGCGCACTTGCTCCTCACCCCACTTGTCGCGCGCTTCATCCTTGTTGAGGCCGGAAAGGTCGCCATAATGACGCTCGTTTAGCGCACGATCCCGGCTGGTCGGAACATTGGATTGGCCAAGCTCCTCCAGGATCAGCTCCAACGTATGTTGAGCTCTGAGCAACGAAGATGTGAAGGCGGCGCTGAAAAGAATATCGCGCTTGCGCAGCTCCTTGCCGGCATTGCGCGCCTCCTCGATTCCCAACGGAGTCAGGTCCGGGTTTTTCCAGCCGGTGAACAGGTTTTTCGCATTCCATTCGCTTTGGCCGTGCCGGACGAGTACGAGTGTGCGATTCATGCGTGCAAAATCCCCGTAATGCTCAGTCGCCCGAAAGACCGAGGACGTCCGCCATGGAATATAGTCCTGGCGCCCGCCCCCTGGTCCAAAGGGCAGCCGCCAAAGCGCCGCGCGCGAAAATGCCCCGGTCCTCGGCGCGGTGCGAAAGCTCGATTCGCTCCCCCATGCCAGCCAAGATGACCGAGTGGTCGCCGATCACCGTGCCGCCTCGAAGGCTGGCGAAACCGATATCGCCGGTTTTGCGCGGACCGGTCAGGCCATCTCGACCGCGCGCGCTGTGTTCGTCAAGCTGGACGCCACGGCCCTTCGCCACCGCTTCGCCGAGCAGGAGCGCTGTTCCGGAGGGCGCGTCGACTTTCTTGGCGTGATGCATTTCGACGATTTCCGCGTCCCATGCCGGTCCAAGCGCCCGAGCCGCCCGCTCCACCAACACCGCCAGAAGATTGACGCCAAGGCTCATATTGCCCGAACGGACAATTACAGTTTTTCGCGCCGCCGCCGCGATAGCGTCGAGATCCTGTGTCGAAAGCCCCGTCGTGCCGATTACATGAGCAACGCCCATCTGCGCCGTCAACGCCGCCAGAGCCACGGTCGAGGCAGGGGAGGAAAAATCAATCAAAACATCACTTTGCGCGAGAACTGCCTGTGGGTCGTCGCTAACCAGAACGCCGTTGGCGCTGGCTCCGATCAATGTGCCGGAATCAACGCCGATCGACGAGGCCTTCGCCTGCTCGATAGCGCCAGTCAGGCGCACGCCCAGAGTGTCAGGGATCGTCTGCACAAGCATCCGGCCCATACGGCCGGCGGCGCCCACTACGGCCAGCCGCAAGTCATTCATGATATTCCGCCCTTTATCTCACGATCGAGTGACCGCAAAAGACGCGAACTGCCTCGACCCATTGTGCGATTCGCGGCGCGCTGCAGAAATTCTATACAGTCGCCGCTGCAGGATGAGAAGCCGCACCATTGTCGCGCCGGCCATAGCCTGGTGCTACCCTTGTGGGTAGGATCTCTGCAACGGAACGCAGCGTTGCGCCGCTGCCTCGCTTCTCATTTGGACTTCGGGCGAAAGGTCTTGACCTGATCTGGAGAGGTCTCGATCCAAGCAGCGCCAATCAAATCGAGACAATATGGAACAGCCGGCATGACTGCGTTGAGACAAGTTACGATTGCGGATGGTTTGCCCGGCAAATTGATAATCAGGCATTTGCCGCGATGGGCGGCAAGCTGACGCGACAGGATCGCCGTCGGCACCTGCTCCAAAGACACTTTTCGCATTAACTCGCCGAAGCCGGGCAGTTCGCGGGGCGCCGCAGCCAACGTAGCCTCAGGCGTAAGATCACGTGGCGACGGTCCAGTTCCGCCCGTCGTGACGATCAGGTCGCAACCCAGATTGTCGGACAGGTCGATCAATGCATCGCGCACACTCTCGAAGCCATCCGGAACCACGCGCCTTTCTATCTGGAACGGCGTGGTCAGCACCCTGCGAAAATAGGATTCGATAGCGGGGCCGCTTTCGTCGGCATAAATGCCGGCGCTGGCCCGGTCGGAGGCGGTGAGGACGCCGATTACGGCGGATCTTATGGCGGTTGTCATCGCGTCTCCCATCCGCTCGGCAGCTGTTGCTCCAACGACTTTAGAAAGTCAGAGCGATAAGCCGCGTCAACATCAGACGCAAGGTTTTCAACCATATCAATACTCACAGGATAGTATAGGAGTTTCATAACATAAATACAGATACAAGTCGTTACATGATCGATAAAATCACGCCGACGTGGAAGATATCCATCATATGGAAGGCAACTTCTTCGTTTTTTGTGCGAAGAAAATCTCCATAAATCCGATACGAACGAATAATTTGCTGCTTTGCGCCGAAAAATAAGCTTACCTACACATTCTCATTGAGCACATTATTTGGTCACATTTATTTTTTAGGTCATTTTTGTCGCCTCAATCCAAAGGAGATTGGATCCGTACTCAAATAGCATTTCAAATGTAGTTGAAGTGCTGTGCGTAACGTAAAAAGGGTAAACTATGAAACGAGTTATAGGGTCGATATTCGCGGTTGGACTTATGTCCATACCAGTTCAAGCAAAGGCTGATGTCGTCAGTAATTTTCTTGATCGTATATTCAATGGCGCGAACGACCAGGCTTATGCCTATGCTCCACATGGACACGGGCGACGTCACGCCCACGCCGGCCATCGATGGAGCCACGTCGCGCAGTCCAGCAGCGCTCACAGCCGCTCCTTCACCGCCCTCGCTTCCTGGTATGGCGGTGGCCCGCGATCGCTCGAGCCGAACAGCCACACAGCCAGTGGCGAGCGTTTCAACAAGTGGGGCCTGACCGCCGCCCATCGCACCCTGCCGCTTGGCACGCGATTGCTTCTGACGCACGCAGGTCGTTCCTGCGTCGTGCGGGTCAATGATCGAGGCCCAGCGGCCTGGACCGGCCGAAGCCTGGATGTCTCCAAGGGCGCAGCTACGCAGCTTGGACTGATTTCCAGCGGCACTGGCCAGGTGAGCGTGACGGTTCTCGCCAGTCGTTAATTCAAAAAACGTCCCCGCCGCATCTCTGCGACGGGGGCAGCCGCTTGATCCTCGGCGTGTTCGGTCAGCGCTCTGTCAAACGAACATGCCGAATATTCCGGACAGCACTGTCATGACGATCGTCGTGGCGACTACGATGCCAATATTCGCCCCTGCGCCCCAAAGAGCCAGTATGAGGCCAAGAACCGCCCCCGCGCCGCCGCAGATGAGGACGTTTGGGCCAAGTCCGAAATTGATTCTCATGTTGCTTTCTCCGCCCTTGCAATCGGCTGGCGCGAAAGTCGCCAGCATCTTGTTTGAGCAGAAAACGTCGCAGACTATGGCGTAGGGTGTCAGCCCGATATTCGCCAAACACCTTCAGATATCGCCAAAACTGCATAAACTGCAGGGAAAGACGCGCTTTACGCGTTCAGGCGCCCACGACTAGCACATGCACAAGCGGCTTTTTGCCCCAACTTGCAAACACGGCGCCCCGCACGGCTCGTTCGACGGCATTGGCCACGGCATCGAAATCGCGTCGCCGGGGACGAGACAGCGCATCGAAGGTTTTGAAAACGGCGTCGTCAACAATGTCGCCCATGTCGGCATTGTCTCTGCCCCGCTTGGGAATGCCGGCAAAAACAATATCGGGGTCGCCGATCATGTCGCCTTGCTTGCTGACCGCCAGCGCGATCGACACTACGCCCGCGAAGGCCAGCTTCACACGTTCGCGCACTGCTCCATCATTTTCGTTGACGAGAACGTCGCCATCCTTGAACACCCTGCCTGAGGGAGCTTTACCAATAATAGCCGGTGCACCGGGCGCCAGGCGCACGACATCTCCATTGCGGGCCGAAACAACGTGCTGCACGCCGCGAGCCCGGGCAAAGGCTGCGTGTTGAGTGAGGTGATGCGATTCTCCATGCGCCGGCACTGCCGCCTGCGGCCTGATCCAATCATACATGCGCGCGACTTCACCCCTTCTGGGATGACCAGAACAATGCACGAGATGGTCATGATCGGTGATCACTTCGACACCTAGATCGCACAGCTTGTTTATGACTCGATGCACCTCGCGCATATTGCCGGGAATGGCGCGCGAGGAAAAAATCACTCTGTCACCCGACACCAGCTTGATCGCCGGATGCTCGCCCTCCGCAGCTCTCGCCATGGCGGCGCGCGATTCTCCCTGGCTGCCTGTCGCAATCACCACCACTCTGTCGCGCGGCAAAGTCGCAAGATGGTCCAAAGAGAAAAATCCGGGAACGCCTTCCAGATAACCGCACTCGCGCGCAACCTGAATCGCTCGGTCGAGTGCGCGTCCGGCCACGACTACAGTGCGGCCACAGGCCTGAGCCGCCTCGGCGATCGCCCGTATGCGCGCGATATTCGAAGCGAAAGTCGTCACCAGCACCCGGCCAGTCGCCTCGGCTACCAGAGCGCGCAGTGTGCGTGCGACGTCGCTTTCGGAAAAACTGTCTCCGTCGCGCAGAATATTCGTGGAGTCGCAGATCAGCGCAGTAACGCCTTCGTCGCCAAGCGCGCGCAATCTGGCTTCGTCGATCCGATGCCCAACGCCCGGATCAGGGTCGATCTTCCAATCTCCCGTATGCACCGCCAGCCCGGCGGGAGTGCGGATCGCCAGAGCGCAGGCCTCGGGAATGGAATGCGCAACAGCGACATACTCCACGCTGAACGGCGCAAGATCCAAAACTGTGCCCGGCCCTACCCGCGTGATTTCAACTTTCGGCGCGCCGGGTTCGGAAAGGCGGCGCGTTTCTATGAGGCCTGCGGCGAAAGGCGTCGCGAAAACACGGCAACGCAGCCTGGGCCACAGCGCCGCCAGTGCGCCAATGTGATCCTCATGCGCATGAGTGATCAAAAGACCGAGAAGATCACGGCCGATTTTCTCCACGAAAGAGACGTCGGGGAGCACAAGATCCACGCCGGGAAGGTCAGGACCGGGGAACGTCAGTCCGCAATCCACCATCAGCCATTTGCGCGCGCGCGGCGGACCAAAACCGTATAAGGCGGCGTTCATGCCGATTTCGCCCAAACCGCCAAGTGGCGCGAAGACAAAGTTGCTCGCGTCTGTGGTCATGAGCGTGAACCTGAAAGTTTGAGATTATCGTTCTCGAGGGGGCCAAAAAATACATCGCCGGCATCGACGACTTGATCGCCTTGATCAGTCGTTAAGATAAGGCGTCCGGTGGCGTCGATGGTCTTGAAACGCCCCTGTAATTCTTCGCCGCGCGACAAAGCAACTTTAACGGGGTCGCCGAGTCCTGCGGCGTCTGCGAGCCATTTTTCGCGAATCGCCGGAAAACCTTCTCCGCCGGCCCAAAGGTCCAACGTAGCGACAAAACAGTCCGAGAGTCGTTCGAAAAGCTGCCCGGCAGAAGGCGCTTGGGCGCCAATGCTCTGCAGGGCGCGCGCCGCATAGGGCAAGCCCTTTGGCGCGATCGCACAATTGACGCCGATGCCGATGATTGTGGCCAGGTGACTGGGATGGCGGGGATCGCCCGTCGTTACGGAAACGCCTTCAAGCAAGATGCCGCCCAGCTTACCGCCGCCGAGCAGAAGGTCGTTGGGCCATTTCAGAGCGATTTGGTCGCCCAGTTGAGCCGCTTGCCGTACCGCGTTAATCGCCGCGACTCCCGCGACAAATCCCAGTTGCGGCGCAAGCGCCGGCGCGAGGGCATCGGAATAGATCAGGCTGGCGTGCAGGTTGCCCTGCGTCGAGATCCACTCACGGCCGAGCCGCCCCTTACCCTTGCTCTGCCGCGCGGCCACGACCCAGATCGGTCCGCGTTCTCCGGCGGCCACAAGACGCTTGCACTCTTCATTGGTGGAATCCACCTCATCGAGAGCAAGCAGCCGAACGCCGCGCGCACGGGCTTCCTCGCCCAGCTCCACGCTCGAGGCCGCTTTCAAAACAGCGATTTCGCGGCGACGGTCGCCGCATTCATCAGCGGCGCGGGATAGACCCAGAAACCCAACAGGAAAATCGTCGACATCGCGAGAATGCCGCGCACCGTCGCCGGGGACGGGTCGAAGACCGGCGCGGGCTCATCGAAATACATCACCTTGACGATGCGAAGATAGTAATAGGCCGCCACGGCGCTGGCCAGCACGCCTACGACGGCAAGCGGGTAAAGCCCGGCCTGAACCGCAGGCAGCAACACGTAATATTTCGCGAAGAAGCCGCCGAGCGGGGGAACACCGGCCAATGAAAACATTATCATCGCCAGGAAGAAGGCGGTGCCGCCTCTGCTCCGCGACAGGCCCGAGAGGTCAGCGATGTTTTCGACCGGCTTGCCGTCGACGCGCATGGTCAGGATCGCGGCGAACGCGCCGAGCGTCATGACCGCATACATCGCTAGATAAATGGCGATACCTTTTACGCCTTCCTCAGTGCCCGCGGAAAGGCCGATCAGCACAAACCCCATATGGCCAATCGACGAGTAAGCCATCAGGCGTTTGATGTTCGTTTGTCCAATGGCCGCGAAGGAGCCCAGCAAAGTCGAAACAATGGCCAGAAACACGACGATCTGGCGCCACTGGCCGGTCATGCCCGGAAAAGCGGTCAGTGCAATCCTGACCGTGATGGCTACGGCGGCCAGCTTGGCCGATGATGCGAAGAATGCGGTGACGGGGGTGGGCGCGCCCTCATAAACGTCGGGCGTCCACATATGGAAAGGCGCCGCGGACATCTTGAACGCTAGTCCCGCCAGCACGAAAACGAGCCCAAAGACGACCCCGATCGGGGCGGAGCCGGAGACAACAGCGGCGATGCCCGTAAAGGAGATCGTGCCGGCGAAGCCATAAAGTAGCGACGCCCCGTAAAGCATCATGCCGGAAGAGAGTGCTCCGAGTACGAAATACTTCAAGCCGGCTTCCGATGCGCGCGCATCGTCGCGGGCGAATGCCGCGACCACATAAAGCGCCAGCGACATCAACTCGAGTCCGAGATACAGCGCAATGAGATTGTCGGCCGAGATCAGAAGCAGCATGCCAAGCGTGGCGAGCAGGATCAGGATCGGATATTCGAACTTATCCAGCCGGGCGCGCCGCATGAAGTCGGTCGACAGCAATATCGTCACCATCGAGGCCGAAAGCGTCAAACCCTTTACGAAGCGCGAGAACGCGTCGTCGACATAAGCGCCGTCGAAGACGCTCGCCTCGGAATGCGTCGAGAGCACGATGGACAGCAGCGCCAGTCCGAGCACGCCTACGGTCAATTCCGACACCAGGCCGTGGGCGCGTTCGCCTCGCCAGGCGCCAACCAGGATGAGCGCCAGAACGCCGATGGCGAGGATGACTTCCGGCAGGAAGTGATGCGCGAGCTGCGTGAAAAAGGGCATTTTGTTGATCCGTCAGTGGCTGGCGGCGGCGAGCTTGACAGCATCAAGCAGCGCCGAATGAGACTGAAGCAAATTGACGACGGAGGCAGCCGAGGCTTCCAGGACAGGCCCGGGCCGGACGCCATAGAAAATCGTCAACGCTATCAAAGGAACGAAGATAGCGATCTCTCGCGCC
Organism: uncultured Alphaproteobacteria bacterium; assembly: GCA_963724845.1. GTDB lineage: Bacteria > Pseudomonadota > Alphaproteobacteria > Rhizobiales > Beijerinckiaceae > Methylocystis. Next base: position 566,373 of record CAVRWF010000002.1, on the reverse strand, counting down.
GAGAGATCGGAGATGTTCGCAAGGCTGGCCTTCTCAAGCGCGCCGAAAACCACGCGGCGATAGAGATAAAGCGCATAGGCTGCCGAGAGGATCACGCCGGTCGTCGCAAACAGGGCGACCCAGCTATTGGCGTTATACGCTCCCACCAGCGTCAGGAATTCGCCGATAAATCCGGCCGTTCCCGGCAGACCCACATTGGCCATCGTGAAGACCATAAAGGTGAACGCGTAGAAAGGCATCCGATTCACGAGTCCGCCATAAGCGGAGATTTCGCGCGTGTGCATGCGGTCGTAGATCACGCCGACGCAAAGGAACAGTGCGCCGGAAACGAAGCCATGCGAGATCATAAGGAACATTGCGCCCTGAACGCCCTGAGTATTCAGAGTGAACAGTCCCATCGTCACAAAGCCCATATGGGCGACGGAGGAATAGGCGATCAGCTTCTTGATGTCTTCCTGCACAAGGGCGACGAGTGAGGTGTAGATGATCGCCACCACCGAAAGCGCGTAGATCAGGGGTGCAAACTGCACCGACGCGTCGGGAAACATCGGCAGCGAGAAGCGGATAAATCCATAGCCGCCCATCTTCAACAGGATCGCCGCGAGGATCACAGATCCGGCGGTCGGCGCTTCAACGTGCGCGTCCGGCAACCAGGTATGGACCGGCCACATCGGCATTTTCACCGCAAATGAAGCGAAGAACGCCAACCACAGCCATGTCTGCATGTGCGCGGGGAAATGCGTCGAGAGCAGCACGGTGATGTCGGTGGTGCCGGCCTGATTATACATCGCCAGAATGGCGATGAGCATCAGCAGCGACCCCGCCAGAGTGTATAGGAAGAACTTGAAGCTCGCATAGACGCGCCGCTTGCCGCCCCAGATGCCGATGATCAGGAACATCGGAATGAGGCCGCCTTCGAAGAAAAGATAGAACAGCACCAGATCAAGCGCGCAGAACACGCCGATCATCAGCGTCTCCAGCACGAGGAAGGCGACCATATATTCGGCGACGCGCTTGGTTATCGACTCCCAGGACGCGAGAATCGCGAATGGCATCAGAAAGGTCGTGAGCAGCACGAAGGGCATCGAAAATCCGTCGACGCCCAGCTTATAAACAAGACCCGAGCCGAACCACGTCTTCTCTTCAACCATCTGAAAGGCGGCGCTTGCGGTATCGAAGCGTTGCCAAGCGACCAGAGACAGAACGAAGACTGCGATCGTGGTCAGAAGCGCCGCCCAGCGGATATTCCGCAGTGACAATTCGGTTCCGCTACGCTGCGTCAGGATGAACGCCGCACCGACCAGTGGCAGGAAGGTCAAGCCGGAGAGAATTCCGAAACCAAACATTAGCGTATGCCTCCGGCGACGAACCAGCTCACGACCGCAGCTACCCCAATCAGCATGGCGAAAGCGTAATGATAGATGTACCCAGTCTGGAGGCGGGCGACCAGTCGTGCGCCGTCCGAAACGCGCGCCGCGACTCCGTCAGGCCCAAAACCATCGATGATCCGGCCGTCGCCGTCTTTCCAGAGCAGCCGGCCAATGGCGAAGGCCGGCCTGACAAACAGGAAGTCGTAGAGCTCGTCGAAGTACCATTTATTGAGCAGAAATTGGTACAACTTTGGGAAAGCGGCGGCGATCTTCTGCGCGGTCCCTGGCTTCAGAACATAGACATATAGCGAAACCAGAAAACCCAGCGCCATCATGCTGAAAGGCATGAACGACACCCAGCCGGGGATTTCGTGCATGGCGTGCAGAACGTGATTATGCTCGCCGGTGAACAACGATTCCTTCCAGAACTCGCCATATGCGTGGCCCGCGAAGTAACGCTCGAAGACGAAGCCCGCCGCCACTGCTCCGGCAGCCAGAACGGCCAGCGGGATCAGCATAACGAGCGGCAACTCATGCGGCGCGTGATGACCGTGGTCATGGTCGCCGTGATCCTCGTGGCCGTGAGAGTCGTGTAACGGCTCCTCATCGCTCAAATGCTCTTCTACGAGACCATGCGTATGATTGTCATGACCATGCGCATCGGCGTGGACCGCCCGATGACCAAAGAATGTCATGAACACCAGACGCCAGGAATAGAACGAGGTGAGTCCAGCGGCGACAACGGTGGCGATGAAACCGTACATCGCCGCGTGAGAATGCGCGCTGGCGGCGTAGGCGGCCTCAATGATCGCGTCCTTGGAGAAAAACCCGGCGAAACCGATCTCCGTATGCGGAATGCCAAATCCCGTCAGCGCCAGCGTGCCGATCGTCATCATGGCGAAGGTAAAGGGAATGTCCTTGCGCAGACCGCCCATGTTGCGCATGTCCTGCTCGTGGTGCATCGCGTGGATCACCGAGCCCGCGCCCAGGAATAGCAGAGCCTTGAAAAAAGCGTGCGTGAACAGATGGAAAATGCCGAGAGAGTATCCGCCCACGCCTTCGGCGACGAACATGTAGCCGAGCTGCGAACAGGTCGAATAGGCGATCACCCGTTTGATGTCGTTCTGCACCAAACCAATCGTCGCCGCAAAGAAAGCAGTCGTCGCGCCAATTATGGTGACGAAAGTAAGCGCATCCGGCGCATATTCGAATATCGGCGATAAGCGCGCGACCATGAATACGCCGGCGGTGACCATGGTCGCCGCATGAATAAGCGCGGAGACCGGAGTCGGCCCTTCCATCGCGTCCGGAAGCCAGGTGTGCAGCAGGAACTGCGCCGACTTGCCCATCGCGCCCGTAAAGAGCAGAAACGCCGCCAAATCGAGGGCGTCAACGTCGAGGCCGAAGGCATGGATCGTCTTGCCCTCCAGACCCGGCACGGCGGCGAAGACCTCGTCAAAGGTAACCGATTTGGTCAGGTAAAAAACAAGGAAAATGCCCAGCGCGAAACCAAAGTCGCCAACGCGGTTGACGACAAAGGCCTTGATCGCCGCGGCGTTGGCGGAGGGCTTTTCATACCAGAAGCCGATGAGCAAATAGGAGGCGAGGCCCACGCCCTCCCAACCAAAGAACATCTGCACAAGATTGTCCGCCGTCACCAGCATGAGCATGGCGAAGGTGAACAACGACAGATAGGCGAAGAAACGCGGGCGGTGCGGGTCCTCGTGCATATAGCCGATCGAATAGAGATGGACGAGGCTCGAGACCGTATTGACGACCACGAGCATCACCGCCGTCAGCGTATCGACGCGCAGCGTCCAGTCGACCTTTAGCGCCCCTGAAGTGAACCAGTTTCCGAGCACCGAAGCGAAAGCAGGGCCTTCGCCCAGCGCCACGTTGAAGAAAACAATCCAAGACATGACCGCTGCAGCGATGAGCAAGCTCGTAGTGATCAATTCCGACGTCCGCGCGCCGATCTTGCGGCCGAAGGCGCCGGCGATCAGAAAGCCGACGAGAGGAAGAAAGACGATTGCCTAAATCATCGCGCGGTCAGCCCTTCAAGCTGTTGATGTCGTCGACCGCGATCGAGCCGCGATTGCGATAGAATGTAACGAGAATAGCGAGGCCGATAGCCGCTTCCGCAGCCGCTACCGTAAGAACGAACAGCGCGAAAACCTGCCCCGTCAAATCGCCCAGCTCCGAAGAGAAGGCGACGAAATTGAGGTTCACCGAAAGCAGGATCAATTCGACCGACATCAGGATGACGATGATGTTCTTCCGGTTGAGAATGATGCCCGCGATGCCCACGGTGAACAGGATTGCCGCGACGACGAGATAATGCGTGAGGCCGATGGTCATGGGCTGTTTCCTTACACGCCGGCCCGCGAGGGCACTTTCTTGAGCTCGACCACCGTCTTGGCGGTTCGCGCGTTCTGCTCTGCAATGTTCTGCCGCTTCACGTTCGGACGGTGGCGCAACGTCAGGACGATCGCGCCGATCATCGCCGTCAGCAGCACCAGCGCCGAAACCTGAAAGAAGATGACGTATTTCGTATAGAGCACCTGTCCGAGCGCCGCAGTATTGCTGACCTGCGCCAGGATCGGCGACGCCGCGGCCTCATGCGCGGACGGCGCCGATTTCCAATTGACCGCCACAAAGCCAAGCTCGAACATCACAACCGCGCCGACCGCGGCCCCGGCGGGAAGATATTTTTGGAATCCCTGCTTCAACTCCGCAAAATCCACGTCCAGCATCATCACGACGAACAGGAACAGCACTGCGACCGCGCCGACATAGACGACGATCAGGATCATCGCCAGGAATTCCGCGCCTTGCAGAAGAAACAGGCCGGCGCCGTTACAAAAGGCCAGAATGAGGAAGAGCACCGAGTGCACGGGATTGCGCGCGGTGATCACCACGAAGGCCGAGGCGATCAGCACGCCTGAGAAGAGATAGAAGAATACAGCGGCCACGGCTTCGTCCTCTTTACGGATCGCACGCCAGCAGGCGTTGCGTGAATTTCGGGTCTCTCTTTGCGGCGTTCAGCGATAGGGCGCGTCAAGCGCGATGTTGCGAGCGATCTCCCGCTCCCAGCGCGCGCCGTTTTCCAGCAGACGCTCCTTGTTGTAGTAAAGCTCTTCGCGGGTCTCCGTCGCGAATTCGGCATTGGGTCCCTCGACGATGGCGTCGACCGGACAAGCCTCCTGGCAGAAGCCGCAATAGATGCACTTCACCATATCGATATCATAGCGCGTCGTGCGGCGGGTGCCGTCGTTGCGACGCGGGCCGGCTTCTATCGTGATGGCCTGCGCGGGGCAAATCGCCTCGCACAGCTTGCAGGCGATGCAGCGTTCTTCCCCGTTCGGATAACGGCGCAGCGCATGTTCCCCACGGTAGCGCGGGGATTGAGGGTTCTTCTCATGCGGATAGTTGATGGTCGACTTCGGCTTGAAGAAGTAGCGCATCGACAGAAGGAAAGCGCCCACGAATTCCGTCAGGAAGAGCGACTTTGCGGCGTGATCCAGTCTCATGACGCTTTCCTCAATTCGCCAGCGCAGCGCCGGGGCCGAACTCCAGCACGGCTGCGACAATCACGACCATGACCAGCGAAATCGGCAGGAAAACCTTCCAGCCCAGACGCATCAGCTGATCGTAGCGGTAACGGGGGACGAAGGCTTTCACCATCGCGAAGAAGAAAAAGAAGAAGCTGACTTTCAGCGCGAACCAGATGACTCCCGGCACCCAGGTGAACGGAGCCACGTTGATGGGTGGCAGCCATCCGCCGCAGAACAGGATGGTCAGCAGCGCGCACATGGTTACGATGGCCACATATTCCGCCAGCATGAACAGCACGTAAGGCGTCGCGGAATACTCGATCATGAAGCCGGCCACCAGCTCCGACTCCGCTTCCACAAGATCGAAAGGCGGCCGGTTGGTTTCGGCGAGCGCCGAGACGAAGAAGATCACGAACATCGGCAGCAGGCGGAGCCAATACCACCCGAGGAGGCCGTATTTCGTGTCCTGAGCCTGGACGATGTCCGTCAGATTCAGCGAACCGGCGCAGAGCAAAACTGTGATGATGACGAAGCCGATGGAGACTTCGTAGGACACCATCTGCGCGGCCGAACGCAGGGCGGAAAGAAACGGGTATTTGGAGTTGGAGGCCCAGCCGCCCATGATGACGCCATAAACGCCCAGCGACGACAATGCGAAAATGTAGAGCACGCCCACATTGATGTTCGCGACCACCCAGCCGTCGGATGACACCGGCATCACCGCCCAGGCGGCGATGGAGAGCGTCGCCATCAAGAAGGGCGCGAACAGGAACACGCTCTTGTTCGCCGTGTCCGGGATCACCGGCTCTTTCAAAGCGAATTTGATGAAGTCGGCGAAACTCTGCCAAAGGCCCCAGGGACCGACGACATTAGGACCGCGCCGCAATTGCACCGCCGCCCAGATTTTTCGATCCGCAAGGATGACATAAGCGACATAGATCAGCAGCACGACCGCGATCAAAACGCTTTTATAGATCGCAAGAAGCACGGGACTTTCCGTGACAAATGAAACGATTGTGTGCCAGAGGTCGCCCACGTCGATGCTCCTATTCCGCCGCCTGCTGCAGCCTGCTCTTGGCCAGCGCCGAACATTCCGCCATGACGGCTGAAGCGCGCGCGATCGGATTGGTGAGATAGAAATCGGACACGGCTGAGACGAAAGGATCTTTCATCGCGACCGCAGAATGTTGCGACACCTTGGCGATTGAATCGACGTTCCCGCGCTCAATCGTGTCCAGGCGCTGCAGATGGGGATGTTTTTCGAACATCGCCTTACGCAACTGCGCCAATGAATCGAACGGTAAAGGCGCGCCCAAAGCTCCGGAAATCGCTCGCAAAATGGCCCAGTCCTCTCGCGCCTCGCCCGGCGGAAAAGCTGCCCGCGACGCGGACTGCACCCGGCCTTCCGTATTGACGAAAAGACCGGCTTTCTCGGTGTAAGCGGAACCAGGTAGGATGACGTCCGCGCGATGCGCGCCGCGATCGCCATGCGAGCCGATATAGACCACGAAGGCGCCAGAAGCGATGTCGATCTCGTCGGCTCCAAGATTGAAGATCAGGTCGAGCGCGCCGGCCTTGACGAACTCATGAGCGGGCAAGCCGCCGGAGGCGGGGACAAAGCCGAGATCGAGTGCGCCGACTCGAGAGGCCGCTGTGTGCAAAACGGAAAAGCCATTCCAGCCTTCGCCCACGCCGGAGCGCTTTTGCGCCGCCTGAGCCGCAAAAGCTAGAATTGCGTCGCCATCGGGGCGCGCCAGCGCCCCCTGCCCGATCAGAATGATTCGTTTTTTCGCGGGGGCCTGATCATGCTGGATGAAATGCAACAGCGAATCCGGCCCGGCGCCCAGATATTTGTAATCGTAGGTCAGATCGGCCTGCTCGCCGATCAGTGCGACGCTGAACCCGCCCTTCAGCCAGCGCTTGCGAATGCGCGCGTTAAGCACGGGCGCTTCCTTGCGCGGGTTAGAGCCGATGATCAGCAGCGCGTCGGCTTCGTCGATCCCCGCGACCGTCGCATTGAACAGATAAGAGGCGCGCCCGGAGGCAGGATCGAGCCTGCCCCCGTCCTGCCGGCAGTCGAGATGGACGACGCCGAGTTTGTCCGCCAATTGCTTCAATGCGAAGGTTTCTTCAAGCGCCGCGAGGTCGCCGACCAACGCGCCGATTTTCGTCGCAGGCGTAGCCTTGGTCTTCGTGGCCACGGCGCTCAACGCCTCTTGCCAGGAGGCCGGGCGCAGCCTGCCGTTTTCGCGAATATAGGGACGATCCAGCCGCTGACGCGCAAGACCGTCAACCACCTGACGCGTTTTATCGGAGATCCACTCCTCATTCACCGCGTCGTTTACGCGCGGCAGAATGCGGATTACTTCGCGGCCGCGCGAGTCGACCCGGATCGCAGAGCCGAGCGCGTCCTGAACGTCGACGCTTTCCGTCTTCTGATATTCCCACGGGCGCGCGCGGAAATTCTGAGGCTTGGGCAGCAGCGCCCCAACAGGACAAAGGTCAGAAACATTACCCTGCAATTCGGACGTCATCGCACTTTGGAGATAGGTGGTGATCTCCATGTCTTCGCCACGGCCGATCGCGCCCATGTCGCCTGTGCCGGCGACTTCCGCAGTGAAACGAACGCAGCGCGTGCAGTGAATGCAGCGCGTCATCTCGGTCTTGACGAGTGGCCCGATATATTTGTTTTCGACTGCGCGCTTGTTCTCGATGTAGCGCGAGGAGTCGCCGCCAAAGGCGAGCGCCTGATCCTGCAAATCGCACTCGCCGCCCTGATCGCAGATCGGACAGTCGAGCGGATGATTGACGAGAAGGAACTCCATCACGCCTTCGCGCGCCTTCTTCACCATTGGCGATTTGGTGAAGACCTCAGCCGGAGCCCCGTCTGGACCCGGGCGCAAATCTCGCACAGCGATCGCACAGGAAGCCTGCGGTTTGGGCGGGCCGCCCTTTACTTCGACGAGGCACATGCGGCAATTGCCTGCGATCGAGAGGCGCTCGTGATAGCAGAAGCGTGGCACTTCCGCGCCGGCTTCCTCGCAAGCCTGCAGCAGGGTGAACTCGGGCGGAACGTCTACTTCCACGCCATCGACGAGAATCTTGGTCACTTCGCCTTCTCCAAACCGACGCCTTGGACGGGTTCCAACATCCTGCTCATTCCGCCGCCACGCGCACGGGTTCGGGATGCGGATTGGCCGCATATTGGTCGATGCGCTGTTCAATTACATGGCGGAAATGCGTAATAAGCCCCTGCACCGGCCAAGCCGCCGCGTCGCCCAGCGCGCAGATCGTGTGGCCTTCGATCTTCTTCGACACATCCAGCAGCAGATCGATCTCGCGTTTATGGGCGCGGCCTTCCACCATGCGCTCCAGCACGCGCCACATCCAGCCCGTGCCTTCGCGGCAAGGGGTGCATTGGCCGCAGCTTTCGTGCTTGTAAAAATATGAAAGGCGCGCAATCGCCCGAATGATGTCGGTCGATTTGTCCATCACGATCACCGCCGCCGTACCCAGGCCGGAGCCCAGCTTCGAGAGGCTGTCGAAATCCATCGGACAATCGATGATCTCGTGAGCGGGAACGCAGCGCACAGAGGAGCCGCCCGGAATCACAGCCAGAAGATTGTCCCAGCCGCCGCGAATGCCGCCGCAATGCGCCTCGATCAGCTCGCGGAAGGAAATCGACATCGCCTCTTCGACATTGCACGGCTTGTTCACGTGGCCGGAAATGCTGAAAAGCTTCGTGCCGGTGTTGTTGGGCCGTCCGATCCCGGCGAACCATGCGGCGCCACGTCGCAGAATGGTTGGAGTCACGGCGATCGACTCGACATTATTGACCGTCGTGGGACAGCCATAGAGGCCGACATTGGCCGGGAATGGCGGCTTCAGACGGGGCATTCCCTTCTTGCCTTCGAGACTCTCCAGCAGCGCGGTCTCTTCGCCGCAGATGTAAGCGCCGGCGCCATGATGCACATAAAGGTCGAAAGGATAGCCGTGGATATTGTCCTTGCCGATGAGCTTCGCTTCATAGGCTTCGTCGACGGCGCGCTGCAGCGCTATGCGCTCGGCGATGAATTCGCCGCGTATATAGATGTAGCAGGCATGCGCGCCCATGGCGAAGGAGGCGACGAGCGCGCCTTCCACCAGCGTATGAGGGTCGTTGCGCATGATCTCGCGATCCTTGCAGGTGCCCGGCTCGGACTCGTCGGCGTTTATGACGAGATAATGGGGGCGGGCCGGATCGACTTCCTTGGGCATGAATGACCATTTCATGCCGGTCGAAAAGCCCGCGCCTCCGCGACCGCGCAGACCGGACTCCTTCACCTGTGCGATCAGCGCGTCCCGCCCGCGATTGAGCAACTCCTTGGTGTTGTCCCATTGGCCGCGCTTTTTCGCGCCCGCCAGCGAAGGATCGCCAAGGCCGTAAAGATTGGTGAAGATGCGATCTGCGTCGGAGAGCATGTTTAGTCCCGTCTCGCTTAAATCTTGTTACTTCGCGCCATCGCCATAGAGCGAGGTCAGACTAGTCAGCTTGCCTTCCGGCTCGGAACCGGAACGGCCAGTTTGCGATCCGATTTTCACCGGCCGGCCAGCGGCGAGGTCGTCAAGCAGTTTCTCGAAATTTTCAGGCGTCAGATCTTCGTAGAAATCATCGTTGATCTGCACCATCGGCGCGTTGCAGCAGGCGCCCAGACATTCCACCTCAAGCCAGGAGAACAGTCCATCCGCAGTAACCTTGCGCTGCGGGCCGACCTTGCGCTCAAGCACTTTGACGATGTCGTCGGAGCCCCGCAACATGCAGGGCGTGGTGCCGCAAAGCTGCACGTAATACTTTCCCACCGGCTCCAGATTGAACATGGTGTAGAAAGTGGCGATCTCCAGCACACGAATATACGGCATGTCGAGCGTATCGGCGACCTTCTCGATCGCCGCGCGCGGCAGCCAGTAATCATGCTGCTTTTGCGCCTGCCAGAGCGCGGGAACAACCACGGAGGCCTGACGACCGTCCGGATATTTGGCGATCTGCTTTTCCAGCCACGCCTTGTTTTGCGGCGTGAATTCGAAGCTCTCTGGCTGTTTCTCGGCGAGACGACGGACGGACATTAGCGATCGACCTCCCCGAAGACGATATCGAGCGAACCAAGAATGGCCGAGACGTCGGCGAGCATATGGTCGCGGCACAAGAAATCCATGGCCTGCAAATGTGCAAAGCCCGGCGCGCGAATTTTGCACCGATACGGTTTATCGCCGCCGTCCGAAACAAGATAGACGCCAAACTCGCCCTTGGGCGCCTCGACTGCCGCGTAAACCTCGCCAGCCGGAACCTTGAAGCCCTCGGTAAAGAGCTTGAAGTGATGAATCAACGCTTCCATCGAGCGCTTCATCTCTCCACGCGACGGAGGCGAAACCTTGGTGTTGACCACCGACACCGGACCGCGATTTTCAGCGCTCAGCAGCTTGTTGACGCATTGCCGCATAATCGAGGTCGACTGACGCATCTCCTCCATGCGAATCACCGCGCGATCGTAGCAGTCGCCATATTTCCCGACGGGAATGTCGAACTCCATTTCCTCGTAGCATTCGTAAGGCTGCGCCTTGCGCAGATCCCAGGCCGCGCCAGAACCGCGCACCATCACGCCCGAGAAGCCAAATTTCCACGCGTCTTCCAGCGTTATCACGCCAATGCCGACATTGCGCTGTTTGAAGATGCGGTTCTCGATGAACAAAGCTTCGAGATCGTCGCAGACCTTCAGGAACGGATCGCAAAAAGCCCCAATGTCCTCGATCAATTTGTCCGGCAGCTCACGAGCGACGCCACCGGGACGGAAATAATTGGCGTGCATGCGCGCGCCGCAGGCGCGCTCATAGAACACCATCAGTTTCTCGCGCTCTTCATAGCCCCAAAGCGGCGGTGTCAGGGCTCCGACGTCCATGGCCTGCGCGGTCACGTTCAGAAGATGAGATAGCAGTCGACCGATCTCGGAGTAAAGCACCCGAATGAGTTGGCCCCGGCGCGGCGTCTCTACGCCTAAGAGTTGCTCGATCGCCAGGCAGAACGCGTGCTCCTGGTTCATGGGCGCGCAATAGTCGAGCCGGTCGAAATAGGGCACATTTTGCAGATAAGTGCGCGACTCCATCAGCTTTTCGGTGCCGCGATGCAGAAAGCCGATGTGCGGATCGACACGCTCGACGACTTCGCCGTCGAGTTCGAGAATTAGGCGCAGCACGCCGTGGGCCGCCGGATGCTGCGGGCCGAAGTTGATCGAGAAGTTGCGTAACGATTGATCGGTCATTCTTGCGTCCTTAGACCGCATCGGAATTCCGACCGGCCACAGCGTGCTCGCCTGTCTACTGCCCCTTCGCCTTCTCGTCGCCGGGAAGCTCGTATTGCACGCCCTCCCACGGAGAAAGAAAGTCGAACTGCCGGTATTCCTGCGTCAGCCGAACAGGGTCATACACCACGCGCTTTTGTTCATCGTCATAGCGAACCTCCACGAAGCCGGTCATCGGGAAGTCCTTTCGGAGCGGATGGCCGTCAAAGCCATAATCGGTCATGATGCGGCGTAAGTCCGGATGACCCGAAAACGCAATGCCAAAGAGGTCGTAAGTTTCGCGCTCGTACCAGTCCGCGCCCGGATAGAGCCCTGTGAGGGAAGCGACGGGCGTGTCTTCGTCGGTCAACGTCTTTAGGCGGACGCGCAAATTGTGCTTGGGGCTCTGCAAATGCGCCACCACCTCGAAACGCTCCTCTCGCTCGGGATAGTCTGCCGCCGTCACGTCAATGATGTTTACAAACTGATAATCCGGCTCGTCGCGCAGCATTTTCGCCACATCAAACCAACGTTCGCGCGTGAGAGTCAGCGTCAGCTCGCCAAATGCGACCTTGACATCGGTCACGGCGCCCGGCTGCGCGGCGGCGATCTTCGCGCCAAGTTCCTGGAGTTTAGCAACCATTCGCGAGTTTCCTCCGGGAGCCGGCCGCACGGCGAGCCGCCCTTGTTCATGCGACCGCCGCAGCGGCCGCCTTCTATCGTTCGATCGTCCCGGTGCGGCGGATTTTCTTCTGCAGCAGCAGCACGCCATAGACCAGAGCTTCGGCGGACGGCGGACAGCCCGGCACATAAACGTCGACCGGAATGATCCGATCGCAGCCGCGCACCACCGAATAGGAATAGTGGTAATAGCCGCCGCCATTGGCGCAGGAGCCCATGGAGATCACATAGCGCGGCTCCGGCATCTGATCGTAGACCTTACGCAGCGCTGGGGCCATCTTGTTGGTCAACGTGCCGGCGATGATGATCACGTCCGACTGGCGCGGGCTGGCGCGCGGAGCAAAGCCGAAACGCTCAAGATCGTAACGCGGCATTGCCGCCTGAATCATCTCGACAGCGCAGCAGGCGAGTCCGAAGGTCATCCACATGAGCGAGCCGGTGCGCGCCCAGTTGATGAGATCGTCCGTAGCCGTGACCAGAAAGCCCTTGTCCGCCAGCTCATCATTGAGGTTGACGAAGAATGGATCGGTCGAGCCTACCGGTTTGCCGGTGCGCGGATCGATAAGGCCCGCCGCCTGTGGGGCTACGAGCGTCGAAGACTCATTGCCGATCAATCCCATTCGAGCGCTCCCTTGCGCCATTCATACACGAAGCCGATGGTCAGCACGCCCAGAAACACCATCATCGACCAAAAACCAAAGGCGCCCGCTTCCTTGAAGGCCACCGCCCAAGGAAACAAAAACGCCACTTCAAGATCGAACACGATGAACAGCAGCGACACCAGATAGAAGCGCACGTCGAATTTCATGCGGGCGTCGTTGAACGGGTTGAAGCCGCATTCATAGGCCGAGAGCTTTTCTGGATCGGGCGCCTTGAAGGCCAGAAGGAAGGGCGCGACCAGCAGGGCGCCGGCGATTATCGCCGACAGCGCCACAAAAATCACCAGCGGCAGATATTGTTCCAGCAGGATCGGCATTTTGCGTGTCCGATAGATTTGGGCGCAGGAAGTGGATTTGCGCGGAGCCAGAGATCCGGAAACGCGAGAGCCTTGGAACAGGCGCCTCCTCGACCGGCTGACCGTGCGTTCCGTAACAAAGCGTTCCTGTCAAAGCAAGTGACATGCGAGGCTTTCTCCGGACAAATGACGCAACTGCAGCAAAGGCGGGGCATTCGCCGAAAGATGCGGTGCCGGGCGCCTCAGCCGGCGGCGGTCAAGACCGAGATTTCGGCAGCAGCGAGGAATTCGCGCAGCCGACGCTCCCGCCGCGCCATGGCTTCCTCGTCCGCGCCCCAGACCCGCATCTGGTAATCCTCATCGACATGAGCGGCCGAGAAAGCGGCCTCCGCGTCCTTTTCACGCAGCGCCGTCGCAAGTGCGATGATGCAAGAGCCCGTCAGCGTCGTCATGGCGTGCAGCGCCGCCAGTCGAAACGGCGCCTCCCCGCCGTCCCCGACATAGGCCCGCACTCGGCCAGCGACCGCTTCCAGCGCCTCCGGCGGCTGGGCGTGAAAGACGACGCCCTCGGAAAGAATCAGCCGTGCGCCGCAAATCTCGCGGGCGAAAAGCAAGTAGGGGTCCCAGGCCTCGGCCTGAGCGCGCACCAGACCTTCCGGTCCCCCGGCGCGATAGCAGATGAGATCGGAACCCGCATATTTGACCACATCCGCTTCGACCTCGGCCATTTGCGAGGCCACGCCATCGATGGCGCTATTGGCCAGCCTGGTCAGGAGCATGGTCTGCGGGTTGAGCAGTTCTTCCTGCGCGGCCCATTCGGCCGCGATGGCTTGCGCAAGGCGCTCATGTGGCGCGACCAGGGGTCGTTTCGCGGGGGTGCGCACGGGCTTGCCGTCGAGCAAAATGGCGAAACCGCCGTCCACAGGCGCGGCTTCCGCATGCTTGTAAAACCGTTTCGGCAGCGTCGGACGGCCGCCCTGCCCCGCTGAGCGCATCGGATCGCGCTCGGCGCTCTCTGGAAACAGCGCGGAGGCGAGATCGCCTTTCTCGGTGGACATTTTGGAACTACCTCCCGCCTACTCTTCCGGCGCATCCTCGATGGGATCATGTTGCTTCGGATCAAATCCGAAGAACTCCCAGGTTGCGCGCATATGTGGCGGCAACGGTGCAGTGACGTCGATGACCCCGCCCTTGGGATGCGGCAGCACCAGCCGGCGCGCCAACAAATGCAGCTTGCGCTCGACGCCCTCCGGCATGGCCCGCAGCGGATCGCGCCTGCGGACCTCATCCTCGGGCCTGTGTCCATATTTAGGGTCGCCGAAGATCGGATGGCCGATAGCCTCGGCGTGGGCGCGAAGCTGATGCGTGCGGCCCGTCAATGGTTTCATGGACAGCCACGCGCAACGTGGCGCAGCCTTGTCGACAATCGCGTAATAAGTCAGCGAATGCTGCGCATCTGCCTCGCCGTGGCGGGCGACGCGCATTTTCTCCAGATCGCGGGTGGACCCTGCCCCCGGCTTGCGCGGGGCGCGTTCGTCGCCCATCCCGGAGCCCTTGGCGAGATAGAGCGAAATCCGCCCTTGTGTCGGCTTGGGAACGCCTTCCACCAGCGCCCAATAAATCTTCTGTGCCTGCCGCGAACGAAACACTTCGCCAAGCTCGGCGGCGGTGCGGCGGTTCTTGGCGACGAGCAGAACGCCGCTCGTGTCGCGGTCGAGCCTGTGCACGAGCACAGGCCTCTGATCGCCCTTGGCGAGCGCCTCCAGCATGCCGTCGATATGGCGCTTCGTGCCGGAGCCCCCTTGCACGGCGAGTCCAAAGGGCTTGTTGAGCACAAGCACGTCCTTGTCCTCATACAAGGTCATCTGCGCGATATCGCGCGCGTCGTCCGGGTTTACGCTGCGAATCGCGGGTGCAGCCTGCTCATCCAGCTTCAGAGGCGGAATTCGGATGGTCTGGCCCTGCTCCAGCCTCGTCGAAGTCTCAACTCTTTTGCCATCCACCCGAACCTCGCCTTTGCGGCAGATCTTGGCCAGATGTGAAAGAGAAAGCACGGGGAAACGGCGCTTGAACCACCTGTCCAGCCGCATGCCAGCCTCATCCTCGGTGACGAGAGCCGCCGAAACGCCGGAGCTGCTGGCCCTCCGCTCGGTTTCGGTCATGTCAAAAGCCCCGGGCTTAGGGGGTCAGACGGGGCAAGCCAGTTTCCGGCGCCGATAAAAGCCGACGGCGCGGCGGCTGTTGGAAACGCTCTAACGGATATTCTCATGTCGGCTTCTACCAAAGGCGCGGGCTCTCGTCACGCGTCGCCTTCGAGAGCCGAGCCGAAGGAAGCGAAAGGCGGCGCCGCGCGTTGCAGAAAAGTCTCGCTTAATATAAAAAGCAGGATCGCTTCTGCGATCCGCACCCGTAGCTCAGCTGGATAGAGCGCTGCCCTCCGAAGGCAGAGGTCAGAGGTTCGAAATCCTCTCGGGTGCGCCAAAAATAACAACTTGAGATCAATTGAATATTATCATCGATCTCCTTCGGTCTTGACTGCGGCATGCGCAAGAATTGCTTCGCCAATACGGCGGGCCATAAGCGGGGGAACAGCGTTTCCTATCTGCCGCGCCCGCGATGCTAGATTGCCCGCAAAAAAGAAATCGCGAGGAAAAGTTTGAAGGCATGCGGCCTCACGGACGCTAAGCGCACGATCCTGATCAGGGTGACCAAAACGTCCATTCGAATAGCTTATGCAACGTGTTGTCAGACCTGCTGCCGGGCGATCCCACGAAAGTCGCCCGTACACGTCAGTATGCCCGCCATGGACTTTGTGACAATCGAGCCATAGGCGTTTCGGCCAATTTTCCCTAGATCCTCCCTCGGGCGTTGCTGCAATGCGTTTCAGGTTGGTGTCTGACAAGCTGGCCGCTACGTGCTGAGGATCGGTCGGGTCGATCTCGCCCGCGCGCAAATGGGCGAGGTTAGAGATCCAGTCCCTAACCGTAGACACTGGCCAACCGGTGGGTCCATGAGAGGCCTGCGGCAGTTGAATTGCTGGGCGATGTTTGGCGGCAAGAAGGACGAGACGCTCGCGCGTCTGGGGAACGCCGAAGTTAAGCGCTGGAATCACATCGATGACAAAGTGGTAACCGCGCTCGGTCAATAATCTTGTAAATGAATCCAGCGGCCCCGACATGCTGGGCAGTCGCTGCAATCCCGGCACATTCTCGACAAAGACATACTCGGGCAACCAGTGTCGCACGAAGCGGCCGAACTCGAGCAAAAGGCTGCTTCGAGGATCGTCTTCCGTCTTTTGCCTGTTTTGCTTCGAAAAAGGCTGACATGGTGCGCAGCCGCAAAATAGCAAAGGCGTTTGCCTGTGCCGAATAAGCTTGTTTAAGGCGCTGACCTTGGTGGTCCTGATGTCTCCAGAGACAAAAGTTGCTGTCGGAAAATTTTTTACGAACGTCTCAGCAGAATCTTTGTCGATATCGAGGCCAAAAACGATATCCATTCCCGCTTGGAAAAAGCCGTGGCTGGTTCCGCCACATCCTGAGAAAAAATCGAAGACCCTGATTGTCATGATATTCTTTTTAGATATTGAGAAAGCGACGCAGCCGATTGGCTAGATCCTTGATATCGCCATTGGAGTCGGAAATCGTTGCGAGCGCTCGCTCTTGCGTTGCAACGATTTCCGAAGATGTAACCGGTTCGAACTCAGCCCGCCCGAGTTGTTGCCGAGTTAGCAATTTGAAGCGGGCTTTGGCGTCGCTATCTTTCGCGGAGATCGCTTCGATTTGGCTGTCCTTATGCATATTTGCCCATACGAAGGCCTCGGGCTTGGACGTGCCGGGGAGATAATCCACATTAATTCTAGCCCATCTTATGAGCGCGCGCCGCATCACATTCTCCTGAGAGGTGTTTTTTCCAGCAGCACCGCCGTCGACGTGGAAGTTGATTTGCACACCTGAGACTCTCTCAAGCGCCTGCGCCAGCTCCGTCTCACGATTTTCTGGAATACCGGTAGGGTCGGGCAATTCCTTCGTGGGCCTCTCATCGCCGTCAAACAAAATAAATATGTTTTTCCGGTCTTCGGCAGCGTAGACGGGAATATAATGGTTCCACAGAGACTTGCTTCCACCGGGAAAGTGCTTCACTTCGAAATTTGAATAGATGGCCTGCCCCAAGGTTCTGAGCGCTTTTGTCGCGATTTTTGCCGCAAGCAGATCTTCGACAACTATCAATCGCTTCCCGCTCCTTGGCTCCCCAATATGAAAAAACGCCTCCTCTGGAGTGGATTCCTGCGCAATTAGCCTGACCTTGTTCGAAGAAGGGTCGGGAGCAAACACTTTGATCGCGGATGAGGGCAGGCGGTGCACGATTGATGGCGCGTGAGTGGATATAATAATCTGATGCTTGTGCGTGAGCACCCGGTCGCTGATAAACTCCATAAGTTGCACTTGTGCGCCGGGATGCAGCGAAACCTCAGGCTCGTCCAAAAGGATCAGCGATCCGTCTTTCGCCGAAAAAATTTTGGAAACGAGGTTGACGACAGCAAACTCTCCGCTTCCCGCGAAGGCTTCTGTGTAATTAAGGCCGTCAGCGCTAAGGACGGCGGTGTATCCGTCATTTTTAAAAAAACTGTGGTTTACAACGTAAATATCTATATATTTTTTTCCAACAATTAGAGAAACGGCCGCCGTCTCTTCGGTTGAAAGCTTCCTGTTTTCTTTTTTGATAATTCTCTCCTTGTAATAGAAATATGTTTTGACTTGAGACTGCACGGCATCACGTAAGTGATGCGCGCATTTGCGTATATGCGCCTTCTTTTCTTTCGGCGTCTCCCGCGTTGTCTGATAAAAGTATTTATCAAAAGCGCTCAAAGACTGTCTGAAGTCAATGTATATTACTTCTTTTGGAATATTATCCCAGCGCGTTTCATACTTAGATGAATCTTCAAAACTCTTTTTAAATTCTTCCATTCCGTATTTGGCAACCGGTCGAGATGGCTCCCAGTAGTCAGGATCATCCTCTTTTTTAACGCGGGTTTTTAGAACCTCAACAATCTTATTTTCCTTTCGGTTGCGGTATCCATATATAAAACATGGGCGGCCTTCCTTACTTTCAGTAATCGGATCGATTGCCGTCGAAAACCAGTAGTTCCCAAGATTTGAATTCTCCGGTGCGCCCTGTAGGGCGCGAAGAATTGAGCTTTTGTTTGTTCCGTTTGCGCCAACTAAGGCAGTTATCGGAAATCCGAATTCAATTCGAGTATCCGCTTGGATGTTCTTGAACATTGGAAATCTTATGTGCCGAATATACGGTTCCAGTTTCTTGCTAGAAAGCAATTTGCTCAATTTGTCGTTGACGTTTTCGGACATGGTGCCGGTGCCTTTGACATTTTTAGTAATACCGAATCGGTTCGGTGGATGCCCGCATTCCGCCCTTAGCAAACGTGAAATACAAGAGCGATGGCGATGCTGATCCCTTGTATTGAGCGATGATAACCCAACTAAGTTTATGGTGCCGCAGCTTCGTGAGGACTTATGCCTGATATCGTGGATAGAACGACACGTAGTCGCATGATGGCAGGAATCCGCAGTGCCCACACGCGACCGGAAATCGAAGTGCGAAAGGCGCTTCATGCAAAAGGATTTCGCTATAAGCTTCACCAGCGCAACATACTCGGGACTCCAGACATCGCTCTTCCTCGCTATCACGCAATTATTTTTGTAAACGGCTGCTTCTGGCACGGACATGACTGTCGCCGCTTTCGCCTTCCTGCGACGCGAACCGATTTTTGGGAATCAAAGATCGCCAGCAATCGCGTGAGAGACACGCGGATCAAAGAGCAACTCAAAAGTGCCGGCTGGCGCGTTTTAACAATTTGGGAATGCGCGATTCGCGGCAGCCGGGCGATAGGGCTTTCTGAAGCCATCGCTCAAGCATCCGTATGGCTCCATAACGGAACGGAAGATTTCGAGATACGTGAATTATCGAGTGTCGATTGAGTAATGCTCTTGGGGAAATTGAAGAAAGCGGGCTTGGCAGCCGGACCGATAAAGCAGCTTGGTGCATCCATCGGGGCTGCGGCCCCTGTGGGGTCGCAGTCCCGCCTCGAGATTTACTGACTATTCCACCAGCCCACGCGCAATGCCGCCGGGAATATGGCAGGAGCATCCGGTTCCAAGCACGCCCGGCTCCTGAAGCAGGCACGTCTTAACGGAAGTCGCGCAGAAGTCTCCACTCGGCGCCACCACCACCTCCACGGGGGCCGCATAGCCGTAATAGCCGAGCCCCACGGGCGCGACAGGAGCGGCGACAACGGGGGCTGCATAGCCGTAAAATCCTAATGGCTCCTCCACCACGACCGGCGCGGCATAGTCGAAATAGGCGGGCTCCTCGACCACGACCGGCTCGCTCACGACGGGAATGGCGGCGTCGTAATACTCGCAGCATTTCGCCGCCCGATGCAGATGCACATGACGCCGATGACAATACGCGGCCTTCTCGACCGGCGTGCTCAGCGCGATGCTTTCCGAACTGACGAGGCTGACCGGCGCGGCCAACGCCGCGAACGGGAGCGCGAGCGCGAACGCTGCGCATCCACCAAGAATTGAGAGTTTCGTGACGCCCATGACGCACCTCCCCTTCGGCCAGTCCACGCCGCCACCGACATTCAAGGAACTGCCGAAGCGATGGTTAACAACGCGAGGTTTAAGGGGTCCGTTCCAGCTTGGCCGGAGGCCTTGGCCATGCTTCCAAATTGGGTCGTTGCGCGCGCCGCATCATTCTATCGATGAAGCCAATACTGGCTTCTCCAGACGCCGCGAGTTTGGAGCAGGCTCGCTGCGAAAGCATACTCTTGACTATGGGCTGATTTGGAACACCTGACCGTAACCGGGGCTGAGCAAGTTAGGTCCACCGGTGGTAGTTCCATAAATGGCGCCGCTCTGACCGAAGACCAAGCCGCCGTTTGCAACGCGGTTGTTCCATCCATATAAATTCCTATACGTCCATGTTGATTGACCCGGGGGAGGTGGCGAGAGCTTGAACGTAACGAACCTGAGGTCGTATGAGTTCGTTGTCACGCCGTAGAGGACGCCTTCAGTGTCGAACATCAGGCCGCCGAGTGTGTGGCCATGATGAGTATCTATGGGATTGAATGCGTATGTAACGGTCTCACGCCACGGGGTCGCCCACGCGCTAGGTCCTTCGGTTGGCGGGGTTAGTTGATATACCGTGCCGTAGAAGCCAGTCTCGAACCCGCCTTGCGACGTTGTGCCGTAGAGGGAGCCCTTAGTGTCGAAGATCAGGCTACCGTAGGGATGAGCGCCATCGCCATAGAGCTGACCAGAGGGGATTCCTCGAAAACTATAAAGCACGGTCTTCCGCCACTTCATCGAACCGGCTTCCGGTGGCGCCAGCTGATACACCGTGCCGAGGCCGAAGACGCCTCCCTGCAAAGTCGCGCCGTACAACGCGCCCCGATGGTCGAAGATCAGGCCGCCTTGGGGAACAGCCCCATCCTCGCCTCCCCCAAAATTCCAAAGCACAGTCTTCCGCCATGCTGTTTGACCGCTAACTGGTGGCGTCAACTTGAACACCGTGCCCGCGTTTGTTGTTCCACCCTGAGACGTCACGCCATAGAGTGCGCCCCAAGTATCGGAAACCAGTGGACCTTGGGGAGAAATGCCATCGGCGCCGCCATTGAAACTCCAGAGCGTTGTTTGCGTCCATGGGGGCTGGCCATTTACTGGCGGCGATAGCTGGAAGATTGTGCCGTAACCATTGCTAGTCACGCCATATAATGAACCTCGCTGGTCGAAGATCAGGCTGCTCTGCGGGCCGAGGACGCTTGCGATTACCGTCTCTGTCCATGCGGTCTGCCCGGCGGCCGGGGGGTTCAACTGGAACACCCCATTCGCCACGACGCCATAAAGCGCCCCCTCGGTATCAGATATCAGCCCGCCTTGCGGCAAAGCTCCATCAGCGCGACCTTGAAACGTATAGAGGATAGTCCCGGGCGGAGAACTTTGTTGCGCAAACGCCAAATCGGTGCAGACGAGCGGCGCCATCCCGGCGACCAGTAACCCTAGGAGTGTTGATCGGGAAAAGGCGTTGGCAGGCATTACCAACTGTCCGACTTAATTTGATGCAAAGCTCCAACTTCAATCGATTAAGAAACTTCGCTCATTCAGCGGCGCAAGCAACGCCTATTGCGGAGTAAAACTTTGGAAGAAGTTCTAAATCTCCTGCGCCCTCGTTCGTTCGCCAAATGCGCATCAAAGCCGGGAAATAGCGGGCTTCTCCCTAGGGTTAGCCGCCCTCGTCAAAATTCCTCTCGCAAAGCTGCGCGTTAGCCCTAATTTTTCCTTAATCTGCAAAAATTCGCTTTGGAGGCAGTCATGCCTGCTCCCGTTTCCCCCGGCGCCGCCGCCCCTACCGCCGGCAATCCAAAGCCGCCGACGCAATTTGTCACTGGAGCCTACGAAGTCCTGCCGCCGGCGATCAGGGCCAAGATCGAGGCTTCAGCCTTCAACTGGAATACCGCGGCTATCCTGGATGACCTGCGGCATGGCGTATCGGAACGCGACGTTCTGGCGAAGATTGAAGCTTTCGAGTTTGCGCATGCCGTCATGCAAGGATGCCCGCGAGTAGTCTAAAAATTTTGGGCGAACCGCTGGCGCTTGCGTGCGTCACAGACGTTCGATTTTGCGGGCCGCCTCGTCGATGAGGTCGGCGACCGAAAACAAAATTTGCTTGTCGGTCTGAACGGCGAGCCTTTGCTGCAAGACGGCCTTCAAATTGCTCATCGCCCTGAAGACCGGGCCGGCGTCCATGACTTCATTTTTAAGACGCAACTGCTCCAGCCGCGACAGGGCAATTTCGGCGTCGCGCCGGTTCGCCGACAGATAGGCGACGCCTGCCTCCGAGATGGCATAGGATTTCTTGGCGCCTTCACTCGCGCGAGCTTCGACCTGGCCAAGTTCCTCGAGCAGGGTCAGCGTCGGGTAGACAATGCCGGGACTTGGGGAATAGGCTCCCCCTGTTCGCGTCTCGATCTCGCGGATGAGGTCATAGCCGTGCCGCGGTTCGCTCTCCATCAGCAGAAGCAGGACAAGGCGCAGTTCCCCACCTTCGAACATGCGACGCCGTCCTCGACCTCCTCCTCTTCCTTCTCGTTCGCCGCCTCGTCCAAATCCTGGCCGGCCGAAGGGTTCCCTGTCCCCTCCCCGTATTGCGCGAGGCGACTGCGACGCCCCTCGATCACGCCAAGTGTGGTGTTTAGCATAGTGTTTCATCATATCTCCTGTGACTACGATACATCGAAGATATATCTTAGAACGAGCATGTCAACCTCTTTCCCAAAGCGAATTTGCGTCTCGGAGGAGAGCTACGAAAACAAGAGCTTTGGCTGAACGCTGAACAGCTTAGCCGCCGAGCGGTCTGCGGGCCGAGGTTTATTCGTGTGGCGGATGATCAGTTCACAAGTCCATGCGGAATAGCCATGTAATGGCGTCGCATGTTGGTCGACATGCTATCCTGGCGTCGAGCCCTCGACAGCCCGCGCGCGCTGTCCGGCGGCAAAGCGGTTCAATTGGAGAAGCAGATGGCGATCAAAGCCTTCGGTTACGCGACGCGTTCGGCTACCACGCCCTTGACTCCCTTTCGCTTCGAACGTCGCGATCCGCGTCCCGACGATGTGACGATCGAGATCCTTTATTGCGGCGTCTGCCATTCAGATCTGCATCAGGCTCGCAACGACTGGAACAACTCGATCTACCCCATGGTTCCAGGACACGAAATCATTGGTCGCGTTGTCGGCGTGGGACCGGATGTGACCCGGTTGAGGCAAGGCGATCATGTCGGAGTCGGTTGCATGGTCGACTCCTGCCTCTCCTGCGACGCCTGCGAGGACGGTCTCGAGCAGGTACTGCCGCTGCGGATCGACTTATACCTACAACGCCCTCGACCGCGAAGGCGCGCCGACCTACGGCGGATACTCGGACCAAATCATCGTGAAAGAAAGATTCGTATTGAAGGTTCCTGAAGGACTGGACCTCAAAGGCGCGGCGCCTCTTCTGTGCGCGGGAATCACGACCTGGTCTCCCTTGCGCCACTGGAACGTCGGCAAGGATAGCAAGGTGGCCGTCGTTGGCCTCGGCGGTCTGGGGCATATGGCGATCAAGCTGGCCAAGGCGCTCGGCGCACATGTCTCGCTCTTCACTCGCTCGCCCGGCAAAACGCAGGACGCCCGGCGCCTGGGAGCGGACGAGATCGTCCTCTCCACCGATGAAGCGCAAATGTCTGGCGTCGACGGCAAGTTCGATCTGATCATCGACACCGTTCCTTATGTGCACGATGTAAACCCCTACATGCCGACGCTGACGATCAGCGGGACGCTGGTTCTTGTGGGCTATCTTGGCGGCCTCGAGCCGGCCCTGGACACCGTTCCGATGATCATGGGCCGCAAGTCGGTCGCGGGATCGCTGATCGGCGGCATCGCCGAGACGCAGGAAATGTTCGATTTCTGCGGCAAACACGGGATCGTCTCCGACATCGAAGTGATCAAGATTTAAGACATCAATGAAGCCTACGAACGTCTGCTGAAGAGCGACGTGAAATACCGTTTCGTGATCGATATGGCTTCGCTGAAAGACTGATGGAGACCACGATGGAGATCAGGAAAGCCGGTTCTCAACCTTCTCGTCCGGGTCCGCCGGAATATTTCACTGGCGCGGTGCGGGTGGACCCGTTGTTCGAGGCGCCAGATCCGGCGCGCGTTATGGGCGCGAGCGTCACATTTGAACCGGGCGCGCGCACGGCATGGCATACCCATCCTCTCGGCCAGACCTTGATCGTCACCGCTGGCTGTGGGCGGGTTCAGCGCGAAGGCGGCTCTGTGGAGGAGATCCGTCCGGGCAACGTGGTCTGGATTTCTCCCGGCGAAAAGCACTGGCACGGCGCAGGGCCGAACACCGCGATGACGCATATCGCCATTCAGGAAAAACTGGACGGCAAGGCCGTCGACTGGATGGAGCCGGTTAGCGACGACCAGTACGGAGCCTGACCGCGGAAACCTCGCACCACCTCTCAAAACGCGTAAGAGGCTTTTCTCCGCGGTCGAGGCGGAGCGCATTTCAGTGCAGTTGAATTTCGGCGCCTACATAGGAAAGCTCGGCAGGGCGAATAAGCCCTGCATGCGCAACGGTCACCGAGTGTAGCTTGCCCTCCAGACTCCTGGTCCAGAAATCGAGGAATTTACGGAGCTCTGGAAACTCGGGATGCAGGTCATACTCCTGCCAAACGTAGCTTTGAACGATCGCAGGATAGTCAGGAAGGCGATAGAAAATATTCGCCGTCGTCAGGCCATAGCCATTTATCATGCGATGGAAATCACGTGACGCCATTTGAACGTCTCCTTCGCTTTGAGAAACTATAGAAACATCCTTCGCTTTCAAGCAAGGTAGGCGCCAATATAATGTTAAGAAAACAATGCGTTAGCAGCGAACGCCAGTGAGTGCTGATTTAGTCTCGCCCGAGCCGTTATCGATTCGACCCGACCAGCGGCCGTGTCATCGCCGAGAGTTGAAACTTTGGCGGGCAAAACCGCGCCCAAAACAACTGCATCGGCGACACGTTCCAAATCAGCGCGGTCGAGGGACATTACAAGAATGAGCCGAACATGCACTTAACCGGATCAACTGTCATTAGGCTATGCAACTCGTATGACCCACGATGCCGCGTAAAAGCCCCGGCGTGCGCCGGGGCTTTGGCGGTAGCGCTTGTCACCAGTAGCGGCGATGCCAGCCCCGGTAGCCCCAATAACGGCGATGACCATAATATCCCCCGCCATACACGCCGTATGGACGGTAATAGTTCGGGCGCCACCAGCAGCGATAGGGTCCACAAACCCAACGCACATTTTCAACGTTCGACGTGGCGCTTGTGATGTCTCTCACTCCGCGATCCAAACTCGGCATGGCGGATGCTCCGGAAGCGCCCAA
Source organism: uncultured Alphaproteobacteria bacterium (assembly GCA_963724845.1). Lineage (GTDB taxonomy): Bacteria > Pseudomonadota > Alphaproteobacteria > Rhizobiales > Beijerinckiaceae > Methylocystis. The sequence goes on along the minus strand of CAVRWF010000002.1, from coordinate 541,509 downwards.
GGTCAGCGCACCAAGCATGACGCCGGCCGCGAGGACCGTTCTTGCAAATACATTCTTCATCGCAGCACTCCTTCCTTTCAGTCGAATTCACCGTGTTGAAAATAGACTGGGCAGTCTGAACCCCAACTGAATATTCAGTCGCAATTTCACGACGTTAATTTTGGTCAGCATTGCATAATAGAAACCCGCTGGCTGCTGCCTACACAAGCCGCCGAAAGCGCTCGAATCAGATGACGCCGTTGCAAACAACAGCGAACGCTTCTCTGCCCGCGGCTTGTGTTTGCAATTTTCATTGGTTGATTCGAAAGGCATTCCAAAGGAAAGGATTGAAGCAAGGATCGTCGACTTAACATTGCCCCAATGCTATCCTATTCCAAACGCGAGAAGGCATTAAACAAACCCCAGTTCCTGATCGAACGTGGGGTTTTTCGTTTAGAGAGGAGACACGGGATGGTTCGACGAATTTTTTCGACATTGGTCACCGCTGCAATCGCCGGCGGTGTTGGCTTCGGCGCCGGCGTTTACGTTACGCCGTCCGATCAAGCCGACGAGTTTCGCACGTTGGTAAACAGCAAAATCGGCGCAGTCAGCGAGCTGCTTCACCGACAGCATCCTGCGGTCGATCCTAAAGCCGAAGTTCCAGCGCAGGCGGAGATCCCGCCGGAGCCAGCGACACAGGACATGCAGTCCGAAGCGCCCCCCACTCAACCGGGCGATAGCGCCGCAGACGCCGCGACGACAAAGGACTCGACGGACAGCAGCGCCATGGCGCCGAGCGCCGCCCCTGCGCCGGAAAGCGCAGCCGCTCCGTCGGGTCCGGCCGACATCGCTGCTCCAACGACATCCGCGAGCAGTGACGCCCCACCGGCGCCTCCTTCCCCAACAGCGGCAGCCGATAGCCCCACTGCCCCGGCGGAAAGTGCTGTGAAGGCGACCCCGGTCAAGGCTCACGCAAAGCCCGTCGCCAAAAAGCCGCCGCCGAAGCCCAAGAAAAAGCCCGTTCCGAAAGCGCCCAAGGCTGAACCCGCCGAAGAGGCTGCTCCGCCGGCGAACGATCCACAATAAACGAGAAGACAGTAAAATCGGCGCGCCACACCAGCGCGCCGATCTTGTTTTTGCTCAGGAACAAGAAAACGCCGCGCCGCCTTCAAAAAAATTCGACGCCGCGCAAGAATATTATACTGATAGCAAGCTTCAACTCTCTGCGTTCACCCCGTAAATTGATAATGCAGACAGATCGCGCCCCGTTGGAACCATCCGCTTTCAGGCCGGTTTCTATTCAGCACATAGCCTTACCGGCAGCGCTAGAGTTTCGAAAGGGCATGGCTCATGAAGTCCGAAACCTTCGATTCAACCAAGACCCCGTTCTGGGGTTCATTACAGGTTGGCCAGGAGCTGCACTCGAAAATTATAGAGTTCACCGGCGCCAACTTGGGCGCCGCGCTAAACTTCGCCGTGAAATTGTCAAGCGTGAAGTCTCCGGGCGAGTTTACAGATGTCGTGACCACTCATACTCGCGACAACATGAAAATGCTAACAGAAGAACTTGAGGAATTATCCTCAATCATCAAAAGCTCGTCCTCGAACAGCGCGAGGCTATTTGACTCGGGTCTGAAAACCTAATCTTTCGCCTCCCGGCGCACCTGCGATCAGCTTGCTACTATGTAGCCCATAAGCATCGCGCCAAAGAAGAACCCCAAGGTTCCGAGCACCATGAGTTTGAGAAGACCTTCCGGCATAGCGTGTCCTCCAGATCTCTTCGCCGACGCCCACACTTGGACCTTTGCTTCGGCGCCACTTTCGTAGATTATATAGGTAGTCGTTTTTTTTATTGGAAGGTGCGCGCTCCTTCCAACACGGCGAGCAGAACCGATGCCTCTCGCGAGCGAACAGCGTAAACGTTCGAGCGACATGGGTTGCTACAAGGGCCAATCTTGCCAATCTTGCCAATCTTATTGAAGTAATATTCGTTCCCATTTGAACTTTGGCGTTACGCGAACTGACCGTACCGCGCCGCCAAGCAAAGGTGGGAGCCAGTCTCACGTTGCAACGCAACAAATAAAAAATCCAGTCAGAGCACATAGAGAGTTGCAAATTCGCGACTGTCCGCCACTATCGTGATCGTCCGCTGCTCCATTTGAGACTGGGACGACCGATGTCATTCGCTCAGCGTCGCGCCTCCTCCTTTAAATCGCCCGCAGCGACGGGGCTGTGCTCTGGCTCGGTTGCGAGGTATCGATCCGTTTAAGTAGACGCAGTTTTGTCATTCAATTCGGTCCGGGGAGCTCACAATATGCCTACTTGTCACTTTTTTGGTCGCCTGAGAGCCGCTCACGTTTTGCCCGTCGCCGCCATGATTATTGCGCTTCAACCTTCCTTCGCGGCAAGCCAGAAGAACGTAGCGCCGCCTGCCGGGGCTCAGGTTGCGCCGCTTTCTCCCGATGACGTCTCCTGGCTTTTTCCGCCGCCCCAGTTTGCGCGGGATCTTGAGAAGACTATAGCAATTGCCGATCTGACGGCTCCGGACCAAAAAGATTCCAGCAAGCGCGTAGCGCTGTGGCCGGCGACGGCCTTTGCGCAATTCCTGGCCAATGCGGAGGGTCCGGCGACACAGATCGGCGCACATCACCTCAAGCTTCCACCGGAAGCGCACGACATCAAAGCCTGGCGCGTCGCAGGCCTGCGCATTGACCCTGGCGCGCCCGGGCTGACCAATGAGATCATCGGGCAATTCGGTCGTCAGCCGCAAATTCGTTTTATTCTTCAGCCCGTGACCACCCCGGTCGGCGGCGCGAAAATCGACGATGTGACGGCGCATGTGATTTTCAGTTTCGATCTCGGCGGCGAAACTCCTGCTCAACCCGGGTGTCTGTCCCGCTTCGTGCCGGACGACAAAGCGTTCAACGCCGTGGCGCGCGACTTTGCAACGCTGCGCGACGAACTCGCCAACGGTCATTTTGGCGGCAAGAAAATCCGGACTGCCGGTCGATTGCTTGGCGTGCATCCGGGCCTTGCCGATCCCAATACGGCGATACCGCTGCGCGATGCGCTCGTGACCGTATTGGAGCGACATCTCGCCAATGCGAAACTTACCGGCATGGCCATAATGGGCCTCGCCGACGGCGGACCAGAGCCCTGGGTATTCCTCGCTATGACGCAGGTTGGTCCGGGCGTGGTTCCCAGCTTGCCCAATGGAGGCTTTGTTCCCATTCACGGGCCCGCGCTTGACGGCGTGGAGTTTGCCGAAGCTTTAGCTGTAACGGAGACGCCTCATGAGGTGATCCCCACTCCGGCGCCGAATAATCTGAATCCCATTACTTGCAAGAATGCAGCTTTACCCGCAGGCGCCTCGGCATTGCCGATTGCTGAACGCAAGGGCCTTGCAACCGCCGCCTTGTTCGATCTAGGCGACAACAAACAGACTGACTCGAAAACCATCGCCAGGATCAAACAGACGGTCGACCTCATCGCTGATCCAACCCGTAGCCATTTTTTCAATACCGATTGCGTCAGCTGCCACACCGACACACGACGTGCGCTGGACCTTTTGCATAACAGGTCCATTGCCGGGGTTGATCCCGCTGTGCTGCCCACAGGAAAATGGGATGTGAGGAATTTCGGCTGGTTTCCCTCCAAACCGAATGTTGCGACGGCGACAAGGCGCGCCGCCAGTGAAACTCAAGCCGTGGTGAATTTCATCAACACCAAGGGATTGGCTAAACCATAGGCGCATTTATGCTGATCATCGGGCTGCCATGCGCTGCGGACATTCGCGCAGACGCGGCGGCCGCACATTGTCGTAAATTGAGGCGTGAGAAAAGCCATGAAACGCATCGTCATTTTAATTGATGGGACTTGGAACGACGAAACGAACGCCGCAGCCGACACCAATGTCGCGAAGCTGTCGTGGGATGAGGTTGCGCCCACTCAATATTTGATTAAATCGACCGCAGCCGACGGAACGCAACAGCTTGTCAAATATCATAAAGGCGTAGGCAGCGACAATGACTTGGCCAAGAGGATTCTTGGGGGAGCGATTGGTCTGGGACTGAAGAAAATTGTTCAGGACGCCTATGGAACTCTGGTCGAAAGCTACGAGCCTGGCGATGAGATATTCCTGTTTGGTTTTTCCAGAGGCGCCTATGCCGTGCGGGCGCTCGCCGGTCTGATCGGGGCCTCCGGCATCCGCAAAAGACAAAGCGGCATTGGATTCGATGCGCTGTGGAATCATTTCCGCGTCGCGCCCAGTGTCAGAGCGGCCGCGGATGCCAGCAACGGCGTTGCGCCTGCTTCGGCGAGTGCTTCCGACAAGACATCCATACAAAATTTCACGGCGGCAAAGGACAAGGGGGAGATTCATTCCGACCGCGCCATTAAATGTGTCGGAGTATGGGACACAGTAGGTTCCTATGGCATTCCGGCGGGGTTTGGTCTGGCCCCAATCGCGCGCATCGTCGCTGTGGCCGCGCTGGGGTTTCACGACACCTCTTTCGGCAAACATATCGCAGTGGGCTTGCACGCCGTGGGTGTGGACGAAAAACGTCGCGAATTTGTGCCAACGCTTTGGACCGCCCCAAAACACGAAACTCGGACCAACCACGTTGAGCAAACCTGGTTCGCTGGAGTCCACTGCAATATCGGCGGCGGATACCCCAATTCAGGACTTTCCGATATTTCGCTGCTGTGGATGATCGCCCGCGTCCAGGCGCTTACGCAGCTCGAATTCGATTTGAAAAATCTCCATGCCGCGACGAAGCCATCGATTGACGGCGAGATTTATGACTCTTCAGTCGGGTATGCCGTCAGCAAAGCCCTGCCCGCCCATCGGGTCGTGCTTTCTCCCGACGCATTGGACTATGGCGTTTTTTACAACTCGAAGAATCCTAAGAAAGAGAACATCAACGAGCGAGTCCACTGGAGCGTCCTCGGGAAACTTGGACGTCGCTGCACAATCGACGGCGTGAAGAACATCACTTACAATCCGGTGAATTTGCCGACCAATATTCCGCAGGACAAAATCGCCAAGATAACGCCGGAGGAAGAGGCGCTTCACATTCTGGCGACAACGAGCTGAACTCATAAAATCCGGCGCGATGTTATGAAATAGTCGAAGGGGCGGACCGGCCAAGATCGACCCGGCCGCCCTAATTTTTTTCAGTTCTGTGGCCGCGACCTTACTTCGTAAGGCCGGGCACTCCTTCAATGAGGCTTTCCTTAAAGGCGGTCCAAAGCTCGAAGACTTGCTCGTTTGGATGCATATGCCGACATAAGGAGCCGTGACCGTGATCCGGGTCGCTATCCAGCTTGATATGTCCTTCCAGAAAGTGCTTGAACGCTTGAAGCAGAGCGCTGTCCCAATGGCGGGCGAGCAACACAGTCCGAAACACTCTTTCAAGGCCGCCGTCTTCGTAGCTCGCGAGGCTTGAAGCGCGGGATGCGTCATCGATCGCCCGCACTTTCTCGATATAGGCAGCGCCGATGGCTTCCAGGCGGCGGCGGCGCGCGTCGTCGATCGGGGTCAGCTGAAGCGTCCGGCGCATGAACTCGTCATGGTCGACGCGCTCTCCCGCCACAACCACACCAGGGCATGGAGACAGATTGTCCGTATTGCGTTCGCCGCGATCGAGCTCCTCCAGGCGCTTGTCGTGGGGATAAAGGTCTCGCGCTATGCCGACGTTCTCACAGAACTGCACTGAAAAGTAATAATAGACCCATGCGACGTTGGTGATGTCGTCCTGCGAGAGTCCTGTCCAGTTAAGGTCGCAAATGTCGTCGATCACTTTCTCGTGATCAAGCTTGGTCATATCCCGCTTAAAAACGATGGAGACTGGATCGTCATGGGCGATATCCAGTTGAAGCGCTTCGTTACTCATGACAACCGCTCCCAGTTGAAGAGAAATGCATCCATATAGCCTTGCTGAAAACATAATCTCATCATGACATTGCGATGCAAAGTCGTAACTGCCGTCAACCTTACCGCTTAAGGAAACCTCTTGTTAACCATCGGCGTCGCCTTTTTCTTATCGGTGACGCTTCAACTCGCGGAGATAGGCGGCGACTTCGTCAATTTGGTATTCCGCCAATTGAGGATTTGGCATTTTGCCATTCTTGCCGAGGTTTCCATGCGGCGAACTCAGGAGCTGCCGCAGTGACTGCTCCGAAAAGCCGTGGTTGTTTACGATTTTCAAGAAGTTCGGCGCAGGTGGTTTCAGCATGGGTGGCGTCTGCTGATCCTTGGCGACGACATGGCAGGCCGCGCAAACCTTGAGTGCAAATTCACGCCCCGCCGCGACAGCATCGCCCTTTGCCTCTTGCGCATTGGCGACTCCGCTCGCGGCGATCGACGCAATCAAATACGCAGCTTGCTTTTTCATACAATCCTCATTCGTAACGCGGTCGACTTGGTGGTCGAATCCTGGAACGACAACCGCTGGCTCAAACCGTCACGTCGTAAAGCACACTTTTATGCCCTCCGCACCGTCGGCCACCGAAGGCGGAGGCCCTGCGGCACTGCGACGAATTGCTGAGAGTCTACTTCGGCGAATCTGGCGGCATTCGCCATCATTGCAGTTCGCAGGGTCAAAAAGGCCTCCACATCCCACGAAGGCGGCGTAAAGATTCTGGCGGCCGCCTCGCGACCGGTAAAATTCAGTAAACGACGGAACTAAGTAAAGAGTCAGGAATTATTAAGATGTCCTTGCGGCGCAGCTTTGGGCGAATGCAAAGGGAAGCTGAGCCGTTACAGGATTTTCGACCCATAATCAGGTCGGCAGAAAGCGGAGGGCGCAATATGAGCGTTGGTCGCATACTCGCAATGAAAGGCGTCGAAGTTTACACGGCGACTCCCGATCAGACTCTGCAGGAGGTCGCGAAGGAATTAGTAAACAAGGGAATCGGCGCGCTTGTGGTGCTCAATGCCTCCGGTCAAGTTGTCGGCCTCATTGGTGAACGCGACGTTGTGACCGCCGTGGCGAAGCATGGTTCTGCAGCTTTGCAGGAGGAGGTCGGACGTCACATGCAAACGAACTGCAAAGTGGTGACTGAACACCACAGCATCGACGACGCCAGCGACACCATGACACAAGAACGCTGCCGGCACCTTCCGGTGTTACGCAACGGGCATCTGATTGGCGTCGTGTCGATTGGCGATGTCGTCAAACATCGCATCGAAACGATAGAAGCGGAACGTCTTGCGTTGCAGCAGTACATCGCAACGGCGTAGGGGGTAATTCATACGGTTGCGCAAAGCGACTTCGGCCGGCGGGCGCGAGGGTTTGCGGCATATTTTTAGTTCGGCGACGAAATCACAAGATCTCGCTGAGAATTTGCGTCAAATCGGCCAGATTTCTAACCAGACCTCTTTTTGCCCTCGAAGCAAGAGTCGGTTTCGTGGGTAGCACGCCACGCCGCTTTGTAACCGGAGGCGGACGAAGGAAGCGGGGCGATCCTGTGGCAATGGCCCGCCCTGCTCCACCAGGCAGCTAAATGATCCAGCAGGTCCACAGGTTGAAGCCCGCCGGAAGGTCGGCGCCAATAAACACACGTCGCGCAGGTCACCAGCTGGAGATCCGTATCGCTAGGCGTGCAGCCTTCCCCGCAAAAAGCGTCGGTTTGTGTCCTTGGCCAGCGCGCCACCTCGTCAACCACGCCCACGGGACGCGGAGCCCGCCGCCGGCAACTGCCCTCCCGCTGCGTGAAAGGCGACCAGAAGGCGCAGGCCCCGCAAGTGAAATTCGCTGGCGTGTTTTCAGACATGATCTGCTCCCGTCCCCAATGGCGACCTAGTCCCACACCTGAAGCATTTCACTCCACTTTCGCCACTTCAAGGGTCGACCAGCCTCCGCCAAGCGCGAGGATCAAACCGACGCTGGCTTGAAGCTTGCGCGTTTGGAGCACAAGCACCGCTCTCTCCGCCTCCAGAGCCGCTGTCTGCGCTATGACGACATCAAGGTAGTTTGTGGCGCCGTCACGGTAAAGAGTGAGCGATATGCCCAGCACCTTTTCCGCCGATGCGCGGGCCGCTGTCATGCTTTGCGTTTCTTTCGTCAACCAGCGCAACAGCGCCAGATTGTCCTCGACTTCCTGATACGCGCGCAGCACGGTTCCCCGGTATTGCGCGACCGTTTCCAGATAGGCCGAGTCGGCCGCCGAAAGATCGGCCAGCCTGGCGCCGCCGTCGAAAATCGGCAGCGTCACCGCAGGTCCCAGCGACCATACGCTATTGCGCATGTTGAACAGACTGAGACCAGTGTCCTCCGTTCCACCCGACAGGTTGATGGTGAGACGCGGAAAAAAGGCGGCGCGCGCAACGCCGATGGTCTCATTGGCCGCGGCGACCCGTCGTTCAGCCGCCGCTATGTCAGGCCGACGCTCCAAAAGGTCCAAAGGAACGCCCGGAGGCGTCTTCGGCGCGACTGTCGACAGCGGCGCCGGAGGAATGGAAAAGGACGAAGCCGGCTGGCCGATCAGAGTCGCGATCGCGTGTTCGTACAGCGCCCGTCGCGCCTTTATATCCATCAACTGCGCCCGCGCGACTTCCAGTTGCGCCGCAGCGCGGGCCTCATCGGCCGGCGCGCCGATCTTGCCGCTGACCAGCGCGTGCGTGAGTGCGAGTGCTTTTTCATAGGCGGTTACGGTATCGACGAGCAGCTTCGCTTCGCTGTCGAGACCGCGCATCGCAACGTAAATGCGCGCCAGTTCCGCCTGAAGACTGAGCCGCATAGATTCTAGGTCGGCGGCGCTGGCCTGCGCCCGAGCTTCGCCAGCCGCGATTTTGTCACGCACGCGTCCCCAAAGGTCGACTTCGTACCGAGGCCTGCAGTTTAAGAATATTGTCGCCGTAGTGATCCGGCTCGTTTAGCGGCCGGTTGTCCAGCCATGTCTCCGCTATGCCAGCCGGAGTGACTGGCGTGTCGGCCTTGCGGTGGGGGCGATGCGCTGAGCTTTTGTTGGAAGAGTAGCTGTTATCCAAATCGACGGTCGGCATCAGGCCCGATTGGGCCTTGGCGACATAGGCCCGCGACTGGTCCAACACAGCGAGAGCCGCAGCAATGTCCTGGTTCCCCGTGTCGACCTGCGATTCAAGCTCATTCAAGACCCGATCCTGCAAGGATTGCCACCAGAGTCCTCGCGGCTGGTCGTCGCGCGGCCGCGCCTGGCTCCAGTTTCCAGCCTCCTTGAATTTTGCTGGCGTCTGGACAACCGGCGGCTTGTATTCCGGCGCAAGATCGCAACTCCCAAGCATAAAGGGGGTCAGCAGCAAGACACGAAAGGGACGCAGCTTCATCTACTTGATCCCGGCCTTCGGCGCGCCGGGACCGCTTTGCGCATTTTCTTCGCTGGAAAGTTTGACGACATCCCCGTCTGCGAGGCTTTCTGGAGGATTGTTGATCACCCTATCGGTCGCTGCAATTCCAGAAGAAATTTCGATTTCGACGCCAAGATCACGCGCGATTTCTATTTTTTTGATCGCGACCTTGTTAGTGGCCCCAATTGTCGCAACGTTCATTTCATTGTCTCGGTAAAAGATGGCGCTTGCCGGCACTCGAAGCGTCTCTTTATTCCCCGGAAGCTGGAAATGCACTTCCGCGTAGGAACCCGGCAAAAGCTCATAATTGGGATTGTCGGCGAGAAGTTGAACAAGAAGCGTGCGAGACTTTTCCGCGATCGCGCTGGACGTCGAAATCAGTCGAGCAGAGAACCAGCGATCCTTAAACTGTGGCACTTTAAGCTTCGTTATCATGCCTTCGCGTAGTTGCGAGGCGTATGCTTGCGGCGCCCGCACATAGATATAAACTTGGTGGATATCAGAAACATCAAAGAGTTCTTGGTCGTTTCCGGGGCCAACCAGCACGCCGATATCTATTTTGCGCGCCGTCACGACACCTGTGAACGGCGCCACAATCTGCTTGAAGCCTTCCAACGCCCTTAGCCGTTCGACGTTGGATTTCGCGGCGGAAAGTTCTGCTGACTTGGCTTCGACGTCGCCGCTTTTTTCGTCGGCGCTCTGCTGCGACACGGCGGTCGACGCGCGTAACGCCGCCCAGCGCTTTGACGTGAGTTTCGCCAATTGCTCTTGCGCGAGCGCCTTTGCCTGTTCGCCCTTGGCCTGCTCGAGTTGCTGATCCAGTTCCGGAGCGTCGATGGAGGCTAGCACCTCGCCGGCTTTCACGCGCGCGCCTATGTCGTATCGCCAATCCTTGATGTAGCCGTTCACGCGGGCGCGAATTTGAGCGTTGAACAGGGCTTGTATGTCGCCCGGCAGCACTAGATCCCGCTGCCCGCTTCCCACCTTTGGCGTAATCGCCTCAACCGTGGGGGTCGCTTGTTTCTGCGTCCACTCGTCGAGCCTCGCCGCCTTCAAGTTGCGGCTAATGATTCCGGCCGCGGCAAGCGCAACGGCGACAAGGGCGAAGCCCATCAGCCAGCGCTTGACCTTGGGCGCCGGCGAGTGCGCATCCCCGCCTTTGGGCTGTTCGGCTTTTTCAGCGTTTAACATTCGTGAGGTTCTCTTCCGTCAATCGCCCAGGCGCACAGCAGTTTCCCGTCGCGGCGCATGAACCAGGCTGAACACCACTGGGACGAAGAATAACGTAGCGAAGGTAGCGCAAAACAACCCGCCGATCACCGCGCGCCCGAGCGGGGCGTTTTGTTCGGCGCTCAACGCCATTGGCAGCATGCCTATGATCATAGCCAGCGCGGTCATCAGCACCGGCCGGAACCGAGTAAACCCGGCGTCCAGGGCTGCGGTAAGCGGCTCGGCGCCCTCGGCCAGCCTTTCGCGCGCAAAGCTAACGACCAGAATACTGTTCGCCGTCGCCACGCCCATGCACATGATTGCGCCCGTGAGCGCTGGCACCGAAAGAGTCGTATAGGTCAGAAACAGCGCCCAGATAATTCCGGCCAAAGCGGTCGGCAGAGCACAAATGATGACGAAGGGATCCAGCCAGGACTGGAAATTAACGACGATGAGCAGATAGATGAGCACAATGGCTAGCGCCACTCCGCCGAAGAGTTGCGCGTAGGCGCTGGTCATCGTGGATACTTGTCCGCGCAGAACCACCGTAGACCCTTTTGGCGACTCGTTCGCCGTGCGTTGCAGGATCGACTGAATGTCCCGCGCTACCGCGCCCAGATCTCGCTGGTGCGTGGAGGCGTAAATGTCTATCACCGGCTCCACATCGTAGTGAGATACGACGGCGTTGCTGCGTCCGCGCTCTATACGCGCCATCGCGCCGAGCAATTGCTGCCCGTTGGCTGCGGTGATGGGCATATTATCCAGGGTTCCAAGGCTATTCATCCAGTATTGCGGGGTCTGCACGACGATCGGATAGGACACGCCATTTTTGGGATTTAGCCAGAACGTCGGCGCGCTCTGAAAGCTGCCGGCAAGCGTATCCTGCATTGAATTGGCGAAGTCGCGTTCTTTCAACCCCACGTCCAGCGCAAAAGAGCGATCCACATTGACCATCAGCGTCGGCGCATTGAACGCTTGTTGGATGCGGGGGTCCGCGATGCCGGCAACCCGTGAGATTTCCTTAAATATCTTTTCTGCATAGGCGCGGTTGGCTGCGGCCTGATTGCCGACCACCTGAACATCGATCGGAGATGGCAAACCGAAGTTCAAAATCTGAGTCACGATGTCGGCGGGCAAAAATGCAAAGCTGGCTCCCGGAAACAGATTCGGAAGTCGTTCGCGCATCGTTTCAACATATTCCGGCCTGGCGTTTTCATATCCTTCCTTGAGAGTGATAAGGATATCCGCGTCGCCAACCCCGATCGTTCCCGAATTGCCATAGGCCATGTTGATGCCGCTGATCGGCAAGCCGATATTATCGACGATATTGTTCAGCGCGTCGGCGGGGATGACGCCCCGTATCTCGCGCTCCACCCGATCGCACAGAAGCGCCGCGTCTTCGATTCTTGTGCCTATGGGAGCGCGCAAATGCAGCTTGATCTGCGCCGATTCAATCGTCGGGAAGAAGTTCTGTCCGAGAAATGGCGCGAGACCGAAAGACAAGGCGACCGCGAGCAGCAAGCCCGCGACAAAGGGCCATGGCCGAGCGAGCGCCTGCCCCAGCAACTCGCGGTAGGAGGCGCGCACCTTTTCAAAGCGATGCATGAAACCGCGTTGAAAGCGCACCAGCCGGTTATTGCTTGGCGGCAGGGACTCGCCAGTGTGCCGAGATTCATTCGCGAGAAGGTATCGGGCCAGCGTCGGCACCAACGTGTATGTCAGCACGTAGGAGGCGGCGAGCGAAATAATCACAGCTTCCGCCATAGGCCGGAACAGGTAGCCCGCGACGCCGCCAAGACCGAAGGTAGGCACGAACACGATGGAAATAGCGAGCAACGAAACCGTCGCCGGAATCATGATCTCCGACGCGCCGTCGAGGATCGCATCCAGAATTTCCGCGCCCTCCTCAAGATGCCTGTCGATATTTTCGATGGTGACTGTCGCGTCATCAACCAGTATGCCGACAGCCAAAGCCAACCCGCCGAGCGTCATCACATTGATGGTTTCACCGATCGCTGAAAGGATTGCAATCGCGCTCAGGATAGCGAGTGGAATGGAAACCGTGATGATAAGAGTTCGAGCGCCAGCTCCCAAGAAAGAGCAGGATCATGAGACCGGTCAATGCTGCAGCGGTGGCTCCTTCCTGGACGACGCTGGAGATCGCTGCCTGAACGAACACCGATTGATCGCCAACCGCAACCAGTTGCAATCCAGCTGGAAGCGACTCTCTTATCTTCGGCAGCAAGCTTTTCACGCCCTGGATAACGTCCAGTGTTGAAGCCGAGCCTGCTTTTTGTATGGTCATCAAAACTGCAGCGCTTCCGTCGACCCGCACGACATTGATTTGGGGCGGACTGCTGTCGTGAACGAAGGCCACGTCGCGGATATAGTTGATCGTTCCATCAGCTTTTCTGATGGGCAAATCGTTGAGTTCCGAGATCTGCGTCGGGGAAACATTCAGTGAGACAATATACTCGAACTGGCCGATCTTCTGCGTGCCGACGGGAGTGATCAGATTCTGTTCCGCGATAGTGGTGACTATGTCCTCGGCGGAAACCCCGATGGTGCGTAATTTTTGCTGATCAATGTCGATCTGGACTTGCCGCACCTTGCCGCCGTAGGGAGAAGGAATGGCGGCGCCGGCCACGGTTGCGAGTTGGGGGCGAATGAAATTTTGTCCGTAGTCGAACAACTCCGACTGTGACAAGGTCTTGCTGGACAAAGCCAACTGCAAGACCGGCACGCTCGAAGCATTAAAGCTAAGCACATAAGGCGGCGTTACGCCGGCTGGAAGGAATTTTAGCACGGTCTGCGACGCAGCAGTCACTTGCGCGATTGCCATGTCGATTTTAACTTTGGGCTGAAAATACACTTTGACGATGCCGTATCCCGGCAGAGACTGAGACTCGATGTGCTGAATGTCGTTCACCTGCGCGGTGAGCGTGCGCTCGTAGAAATAGACGATGCGCCCCGACATGTCGTCCGGGGGAAGGCCGTTATAAGTCCAGACAACGCTGATGACCGGAATTCCGATATCGGGAAATATATCGGTCGGCGTTCCGATCCACGCCCTGACGCCAAAAATCAGTATGAGCATAGCCATCACGACAAAGGTGTATGGCCGCTCCAAAGCAATTCGAACAATAGCCAGCATTCTTGGGTGCAACTCCTGCAATTGCGGATCGGGAATGAATTGGTGTAAATCCCTCGCAGTGCGAAAATGACCATACGCTAGGGCTGATATGCGCGGAATTAAATAATTTTTAACGGGCTCCGCCAAGTGTCGTCTGGTTTTTTTAGCCTGGGCGAGAGTCTAGCGGCGGGGGGGGGACGCGCAAATTCATTTCCGTGAGCGGGCTGCCGGCGTGTTTGCCGGGTGTGCGAGCAAGGAGCTGAAAACATAAGCTTGCCGCTGATTGTTCGATCAGCAAGCTTTTGCGGCAATGTAAGTATTGGATCGATGGACCGCAGCCGGATTGAAGCTTTTGAACGACGCTATCTGCGGTCTGTCAAGAAAACGCTGAACATTCGGTATTTGGGAAAAGACTTTTGTCGATTTTCACGCTGCGCCGGAGTCCTGATCATCGCGCCAAGGTGGCCCATTATTCCCATGGCCGTCGCGGAAGGGGAGACGACCGCTGTGTCGGTGTTTTGGCGGCGGCGCGCACCAAGGCGGCGCGCCTATGCCTGTTCGTTATTTGTCGGTGGAAAAAACTGGCTTTTGGTCAGTGCATCGTATGCGCGGCGTAAGCAACGATCTTGCTGGCGAAAAGCAGCGCCAGAACAAGCGAGCCATAACGCATAATTTGAAGGATTGCGTGGAATTGATCAGGTCTTAACATCCATAGTGCTCCTGAATTACTTGGCTGACGTCATTGCCTTGGCCAAGAGGCGCAGATCACTCGTCGCGCCATCTGATGAAAACAGCAATGCAATGCCTTTGCCACGTTGCACAAGCTAGAGCGCCTGCGATTATTTGTCGCAATGTTGTAAAATTACTGATCTGCGCGGTGCGGCAATTTGCCTACGCTGTCTAAAACCTAAAAAAAACCTATTGCTGGCGGCCGTAAGCTGAACAATAGCACACCAAACCGGCGTCCAAACCGGCGCGGTTCGATCTCGCTTCTGAACGAAAGGTTTGCCCCTGCGACCGTTCCGAAGATCTGGGGCGCGTCCCGGACCAAGCGTCATACCAACGCACAGGAGCCGTAAAATCGCCATTCATCTTTTGTTAACCAATTAAGCCTTTGTTAAGCAAAGAAGCCGATTGCACAAATGCAACAGGCTCCATCAATATCGCATCAAGGTTTCTGGAACCTTCCTTTAACCCTGCTTGACTAGGACTCGAGGCTCCAAAGCCCGGCGCTCACGGCGAGCGCCTTAGACATCCTTGCGGGCGTCTTCTCAAATCCGTGACAGGAGTTCACACCATGTTGCTTGCCCGGAGCCTCCGCGCCGCAAAAATCGTCACCGCACTAACTGCGGCTTTGGCGATCTCGGCCTGCGCCAAGAATGCGGCGGACGAAGCCGGCGGCGCCGACCGTCTCGGAGCGGGATATCGCGCTGGCGCCGCCGCTCCCGGCAGCCCCCAGGATTTCGTGGTCAATGTTGGCGATCGCGTGTTTTTCGAGACCGACTCCACCGATTTGACCGCTACCGCCCAATCGACGCTGGACAAACAGGCAGAGTGGCTCAATCGCTATCCGCGCTACCACTTCACCGTTGAAGGCCACGCGGACGAGCGCGGCACGCGCGAATATAACTTTGCGCTTGGCGCCCGACGCGCCGAGGCGACCAAAAACTACCTGGCCTCGCATGGCGTCTCAGCCTCCCGAATCCATACGACCAGCTATGGTAAGGAACGCCCGGTCGCGGTCTGCGACGACATCTCCTGCTGGTCGCAAAACCGCCGTGCGGTGACAGTGCTGAATGGCGGCAATTCGTAAGCTTGCTCAGGGGTGCGAATTGGTCGCGCAAAAAAAGCGCGCCCCTCTTGCATCCGGGGCGCCGTTGCGGCATTGAAGGCGCGTCGCGCCATAGGGCGACCTGTGGAGGTCCGTTTTAGCAA
This sequence comes from uncultured Alphaproteobacteria bacterium, assembly GCA_963724845.1. Taxonomy (GTDB): domain Bacteria; phylum Pseudomonadota; class Alphaproteobacteria; order Rhizobiales; family Beijerinckiaceae; genus Methylocystis. The sequence goes on along the minus strand of CAVRWF010000002.1, from coordinate 525,925 downwards.
CGGTCCATTGCGGCATGCAGGAGTGTAGCTCAATTGGTAGAGCACCGGTCTCCAAAACCGGGGGTCGCAGGTTCGAGCCCTGCCACTCCTGCCATCTCTTGCTTTCTTCCATTCCATGCATCGGCGCTCAGGCGCGGCGATTTATAGCGGTTTAAGCCGTGCCAACGCCCTCGCTCGATTCCTTCAACCGCATTGTTATAAAAGTCGGGTCCTCGCTGCTGGTCGAGCCTAAGGCGGCTGACGTCAAGCGCGAGTGGCTAGAGCGGCTCGCCGACGATCTGCTCGCCTTGCACCGGCGTGGCGCTGAGGTGCTGGTCGTGTCCTCGGGCTCGGTAGCGTTAGGCCGAAGCGTGCTTGGCCTGCCTCCCGGCGCCCTTCCACTCGAAGACAGTCAGGCCGCCGCCGCAGTCGGTCAGATCGCGCTTGCCCGAATCTGGGCGCAAGTTCTCGCGGATCGCGGTATGGTGGCCGGACAGATTCTCGTCACTTTCGGCGACACGGAGGAGCGCCGGCGCTACCTCTATGCGCGCGAATGTATCAATCGGCTGCTGAATCTTCGAGCGGTGCCGATCATCAACGAAAACGACACTGTGGCCACCGCCGAGATTCGATACGGCGATAATGATCGCTTGGCAGCTCGAGTCGCGACCATGGCGAGCGCCGATCTGTTGGTGCTGCTGTCGGACGTGGACGGGCTTTACACCGCCCCGCCAGGAGATAACCCGGAGGCGAAGCTCATTCCCATCGTACCTCGCGTAACCGCCGAGATTGAGGCGATGGCGGGCGGCGCAGCGTCGATTTTTTCCCGCGGCGGCATGAGGACCAAGATCGAGGCGGCGAAGATCGCCACCACGGGCGGCGCCCATATGGTGATCGCCGATGGACGAGAGCCCTCCCCTTTGATGCGCATAGCGGCTGGGGGACGGTGCACCTGGTTCCTTACGCCTTCAAACCCGGTCACCGCGCGAAAAAAATGGATAGCGGGCTCTTTGGAGCCAAAGGGCGCCGCACATCTCGACGTGGGCGCCGCGCGCGCGCTGTCCAATGGCAAGAGCCTGCTGCCGGCGGGCGTCACCCGCGTCGAAGGGATTTTTGCCCGCGGGGACTGCATCCTGATCCGTGACGCGAGCGGCGGCGAGATCGGGCGCGGTCTCGTGACTTATGACGCCGCCGACGCGGCTAAAATCATCGGGCGGTCGTCGAAGGACATTGAAGGCCTGCTCGGCTTTAAGGGTCCAGACGAATTGATTCATCGCGACGACATGGCGCTCGCAGGAGAATAAACGGCATCGTCAGGCTTCGGCTTGGCGGGAAAGTAACCACAGTCCTGCCAGAATCGAGAAGCCCTCTTGGCGCCGTGCCGCTATGCTCCCATATTTGACCCGCCGCGCCTTGCGGCCGGCTCCAAATCGGAGAGACCAATGTCACCCGAAGAACGCCAACTCCTCGCCGGCCTGTTCGAGCGCATCAAGACAGCCGCAGCTTCGCCGCGTGACCAGGAGGCGGAAGCTTTCATTAATGATCAGGTTCGGGCGCAGCCAAGCGCGCCTTATCTTCTTGCGCAGACCGTCATAGTGCAGGATTTCGCTCTACAATCAGCCAATCAGAAGCTGCAGGAGCTCGAGGCTCGCGTCCGCGAGTTCGAGTCCGCCCCAAAGCCCTCTACCAGCTTCTTGGGCGGCCTTTTCGGCGGTGGACAACAGCCATCAGCTCCGCCCCAGCAGCGTTCGGCGCCGACTCCTCCACCTTATGGCCAGCCGCAGGGCGGACCCTGGGGCTCTGGAGCGCCGCAGCCGCCTCCTCCCGGCTACGCCCCGCAGCAAGGCGGTTTTAGTCAGGCCGGCTACCCGCCAAGTCAGCCCGGTTTTGCGCCACCAGCGGCAGGCGGTTTCCTGAAGGGAGCGCTTGGCGCGGCGGCGGGAGTCGCGGGCGGCGTGTTGCTCGCTGACAGCATTCGCGGTCTCTTCCATGGTGGTGGAATGGGCGGCGGACTTGGCATTGATTCGGGGTTTCAGCATGCTGGCCTCGGTCAGGGCGAGACGATCGTCAATAATTATTATGGCGATTCAGCCGGTGGCGGCCAGGACGTCGGCTACGATTCGTCCGATGACTCCACCGATGCGCAGGACGCCGATTACGAGCCGGATGACGGTTATGATGACGGCGGCGGAGATGGCGGTTTCGACGCCTGAGATCAATTGGAAACTCCCGGCCCTCTCATGGCGCCGGGAGTTTTCGTATTGCGATCCGAATACTGCCAATAAATTAGTCCATCGCGCCGAGCACCATTCGGGCGAGGGTACCTAGACGCTGCTCGATCAAGGCAGGCGTTTCGCAAACAAAGGTCACCGCCTTACGGCGCTCTTCGAACACGCGCATTTCCCATTGCAGCGCATCGGTAAGTTCTTTGAGTTGCACCGCGTCGGCATGCGCGTCCTGCGCTTCGCGCAGCTTTTGCATTTGCTCGCGTAATCGTTCCGCGATGTCTTTTTGCGCGTGACCGTAACGGTCGAGACCAGCGATAACCTCACGCCGTTCAGTATCAAGCTTGTCGTAAATCCCGGCGAACAACAGGGTCAGGCGCTCGTTGCGCGCGGGGCCAGCGCTGTGGGCGAAATCGGCAATCAGTTTTTCGGCCGTCTCGGCGGGTGTGCGCCGCGCCGCGAGTCTTGGAACGAGTTCGCTGACCACAGCATCATCGCGCCAAGTCCTGGAGGCGGCCTCGATCGACGGTCCGCTCCAGATCGCAGCGAGCGCGAGATCGCTCACCTTGACCTGCCGGCAGGGCCAATCGCCCTGTTCGCGGGCGGGTGGAGGCGCGGCAAAGGCGGCTCCAATTGTGGATAAGAGCGTCAAAGCGGCTACCGCCGTGCTGCGCGTCATCGTGATCCTGTTCTGGTTTTCTTGCGCGTTCGGGAAGCAAGCACCCGCTTCCGTGTATAATTAGCCCATGCAGATCATTCCCGTCATCGACTTAATGAAAGGCGGCGTCGTGCGGGCCGTCGCCGGGCAACGCGAAAACTATCAGCCTTTGAAGTCGCGGCTCTGCGCATCCACCGCGCCCGACGAAATCGTCTCGGGTTTCTTGCGATTGTTCCCTTTCCCTATCATTTATATCGCGGATCTCGATGCAATTCTTCGGCGCGGAGATAACTTTGACATCGTGCAAAGGCTCGTAGCGGCCTTCCCAGCCATGGAATTCTGGCTGGACGCAGGCGCAAACGTGCAGACCCCAATTTCTTCAAATCTCGCGTTTTCGAATATTTCCGCCGTCGTCGGTAGCGAAACGCTGTCGACTGTCGCTTCGCCACCTGATCTTTCCGCGCAACCGCGCACCATACTGTCGCTCGATTTTCGCGGCCCGCAATTTCTGGGGCCCCCGGTGCTGTTGGCGCAGCCGCAGCTTTGGCCGCAACGCATCATCGTGATGACTCTGGCGCGCGTCGGCGTCGGCGAGGGGCCGGATGTCGGTGCGCTGGCCACCATAAAGGCGAAAGCGGGGAAGAGAGAAATTTTCGCAGCCGGTGGCGTGCGCGGAGCGAGCGATGTCAGCTTGCTCGAGACGATGGGAATGACCGGCGCACTTGTCGCTTCAGCGTTGCATGATGGGAGACTGAGGCGAGAAGAACTTGCAATGAACGCAAAAAAGGAGCCCCAAGGGGCTCCTTTCCGATAAACTCAAATGGGTTCGCTCAATGAGCGGCGAAAGGATGCTTCGCCGTCACACGCGCCTGGAGTACATTTTGCGCCGTCGGATCGCCCTTCATCGCGCGCGCGATGGCTTCCTTGGTCGCCGTGTAGTTGAAGTCCTGAATCTTCTGGTCGTCGTTGGCTTCCCAATGGATGAAAACGCCGACGCAAATGAAGAGATCGTCCGCCTTGTCCAACGGGATTACGCCCTCGGCAACACTGTCGGCGACGGCCTTGGCGACGCCATATTGCGCCGGACCAAACATCTGAACGGCCTGCTTGGCGTTCTTGATCGTCACCTTATTGAAAAGGATCGTGTAGGGCTTCACCAACAGGTTCGGCTCGATGACCGCCAGAAGAGTGGTAAAGCCATCCTTGTTGTTCACGAGCGCATTGGCGAAAGCCTTTTCGACGGCGCTGCCGCGCGGGCCGATGAGGAGATCGATATGCGCGACCTCGTTGCCGTCGCCCACGAGAGACTCGCCGACGCCGGTCTTTCCGGTGCTCGAGGCAAAGCCGCCAGCCGGCTTCGGGAAAAGCGCGCCCATAATTGTATCCAGAATGCCCATGTTTCGATCCCTTTCGGTCTGTTTGTTCGCTTCTCCACGGCGTCATCCCCTGCGACCGTTGAGAGCCTTATTTGATCGAGACGCCTTCCGTTTGGAATCGGGCGCCATTTTTCAACTGAATGGGCTCGAACGTCATGTCCTGCCTGACGGCCCACCCCCCGCGACACGCACTCTCCCGGAGCGGCGGTCACGATTCATTGCGCGGCTTCATCCTGATGCGCAGCGCTGCCTGCGGCGCGATCCAGGCTGGTCGAGGGCGGGGAGCCGAAACCGGCTCCCCGCTTCGATAGACCTTTCGGTCCGCCTTAGTGGGCGGCGAAGGGGTGCTTGGCGTCGTTGCGCTTGGCGACCACTTCGGCGGCCTTCGGCTCGCCCTTGATGGCGCGGGCGAGAGCTTCCTTGGTGGCCTGATAGTTGTAGTCCTGGATCTTGGCGTCGTCGCTGGCGTCCCAGTGAATGAATACGCCGACCGAGATGAACAGGTCGTCGGCTTCCGCGACCGGGATGATGCCTTCGGCGACCGAGTTGGCGACGGCCTTGGCCACGCCGGCCTGCGCCGGGCCGAACATCTGGACAGCCTGCTTGGCGCCCTTGATGGTGACCTTGTTGAACAGGATGGTGTTCGGCTTGGCCAGCAGGTTCGGGGCGACAACCGCCAGAAGGGTGGTGAAGCCGTCCTTGTTGTTGACGAGAGCGTTGGCGAAAGCCAGCTCGGCGGCGCTGCCGCGCGGTCCAATCAGAAGGTCGATGTGAGCGACTTCATTGCCTTCGCCGACCAGCGACTCGCCGACCAGCATCTTGTTGATCAAAGCCATCTGCGTTTCCTTTCGAGAAAACCTATGCGTCCCACGAACCAGAGAGGTTCGGGGCGCCCCCATTTCTTGTCGTCGCGGTCAGGGGCCAACGCCCAGCCAACCGCGTCGATACGCCCGAGACCATCTCGCGCGGCGCGGACTTAACCATTTTTGCAAGCGTTTGCCAAGACGTCCGTTACATAATCGGCGAAAAGAGTGGCGACGGTCAAATCCGCGCTGGTGCCCGGATTGAGACCTCTGGCCTTCAGGGACTGATCGAATTGAAGCGCGCTGGCGTATACTTCATCGGGGCCAGGCAGCCGCGCCAACGACGCGACGAAGGCTCGAGCCTCTGATAAAACAAGCTCAGCGGCCTCCTCGCCGAATTTTCGTGCAATATGGCTGTCGGGAAACGCGCATAAAAAACTCAGATAAAGGCGCAGCACTCGCATGGTTTTGTCGCAACCGTCGCGCCGGGACGCCACGATCGACTTTAGTCCGAGCGCAAAAATATCGTCAAAGCCGTTGACATATTGCCAGGCGATGCGGTCGCGGTCGGCGGCCGCACGCATTGCCTCCAGCAAACTGACCCGGGCCGGCTTTGTAACGTCGTGCGTCGGCGCTGCCCCCAAGCCTCCAGGGTTGGCCCTCGAGATAGCCTTGAAAGCAAGGTCCGCGTCCGCGAGCGACAAACCCGCCAGCGCTTTCGCGACCCCCGCCCGCAACTCCATCCAGGGAAGAGTCAGGGCTGCATGAGCTATGGGGGCGCATAAGAGAATGATGCCGAGATTTGTATTTTGGCCGACGCGCGCCCAAGTCGCCTCGACCGCCGCGAAAATGCGCGAACCGATATCAATGCCTGGCGTTGTCAGAGGTATTGCGGCGACATGCGCGCTGTCGACAAAGTCCTTGGCTTCCATGCCGTGACCGCCGGCGAATATATGCACATTGCCTGGCTTGGGCGCATTCAGTTCGTCTTCGCAGGCGGCGATGAAAGCTTGCGCGAGTTGCAAAGGATCCGGGCCAGTCAATTTAACCTGCCTGTTTGCTGCGAGCTTAGGCTTTTATCATGGCGAGCACGTCGGCGGCCAGCCGTTCCGCGATCGAAAAGCCGGTGACTCTCTGCAAACCGCTCCAACCAGCCATGCTGTTCACCTCAAGCACCAGCGGCGCGCCGTCCTCGTCTGCTATCATGTCGACGCCGGCGCAGACCGCGCCGAGCGCCTCAGCCGCCCGCAGCGCCGCATCGGCCTGCTCCGCGGTCGGCTCGACCGCCATTGGTCTGGCCCCTTGCCGAACATTTGTGATCCATTGTTCGGAGCAACGCCGCATCGCGCCGATAATGGCGCCCCCGGACACCAATATGCGCATGTCCTCGAAAACGACCACGCCCGTGCCAGCCCTTGGCGCAATAAAACGTTGCATATAGTAGACGCCGCGCACATCTGGAGGCGGCGGGAGTTCGGCTTCCTCTCGGATAAGCTGCAGCCCCCACCCCTGGGCTCCGAACAACGGTTTTAGCACCAGCGGTCCGCGAGCCAGCTCGCGCCGCGCAATGGCGCGTGCTTGAGCGTAAGTCTGCGCGACGAAAGTTGCGGGAGTCCGCAAACCCGCTCGTTGGAGCAGAAAACTCGCCATGGATTTGTCGGTGCAGCGCTCGATGGCGCGGGCGTCGTTGACCACCGGCGCCCCGATCGCGCCCAGCGCATGCAGGACGCCGAGACGCATCGTGATCATCTCCAGCGAGCCGTCACCAATGGCGCGCACCACCGCGGCGTCTGGAGGCGCATCGCGAAAGCCGGGGATGGCAAGGCCATAGGGACGCGTCGTGTCGATCTTGCAGGCTGCGAGACGCACCACAACCGGCCGCGCGCCAAGGCGCGTCAATGCGTGAGCGAATTTTTCGACATGCCAATCAATCTTGTCGGTGAAGACGGCGACGCGAGGGATTTGATGCGCCAAAATAGATAGACCTAGCGTTTCCGTTATCTGGCCGCCTGCGCCCTCTCCCCAATCGGGGGGAGAGGGTTTCGCTATGCGGATGGCGCTTTTTCGATCTCAGCCAAAAGAGGCGTCGAGCAACTTCTCGTCGATGGCGCCGCCTCTAAAAGTCTCCCCGGTTTCGACCGCCGTCACCAGCGCTTCGGCGGGAGAGAACAGGCTCGGGTCGATCTTATAGAAATCGCCCTTATAGGCCTTGAACACTTCCGCGAAGGGACGTCCGTAATCGCGCGAATTGCTGCTCGGCAGATTCTTGGCCAATTCTCGAGCGGCCTCGGCCGATCCTTTAACGAAGAGGTGGGCGCGTCCTGCATAGATGATCGCGTCGTTGGTGCGGCCCATCGCCTGGACGAAATCGGGGTGCGGGGGCGAGAGAGGCGCGGTAGCGATGCCGTCGACGATATGCTCCAGCGGAAATTTCAGCTCATGCGCCTTGTGAAGCGCCACCTCCAGCACACGCCCCACGACCTGCACGCTGCCTGCGAGGCTCTGCGTGGGGGCGTAAACGAAAGCCACTTTTTTTGGCTCCACTTTGGCAGCGGTAGCGACCTTGTTGACGACCTCCGGCGGCGGTGGGCGATCACTCTCAAGCACGATCGTAACGCGATCTGCCTTGTCGCTGTAAGGCAACTCTTCGAACAGCTTTTCGACGCGCGCCTGGGCGCGGCCGGGGCCAGAGCCAAGCGCGAAGAATTTTTCATGTTGCAGGCTCCAGCCGGCATACTGGCTGGCGAGGCAGGCGACAACTGGATCATTGCTGGAAACAGTCAGCCAAAAGGGCCATTTGGACGCGCCCGGCGCCGGAGAGAGCGTGACGCGGCCGAGGCCGCCCATGCAGATTTCGGTTAGCAGCAGACCAACATCCACCCCGCCAGCTACTTTGGCGCCCGCGTCGATCAACAATTCGCCCAAGGAGCCACGCGAAACGGCGACGCGGTAACGGCTTGCGCCCGCGACGAGCCGGTCGACGATTTCGCCCGCGAGAAGGTTGACGCTTGCGCTCGCGCGGCCGCTAAAATCCAATGTTCCGCTCACTGTCCCGCCCCTTGTCTTGAATTAACTACCGACGCGTCTCGCGTCTTTCGCGCGGCTGGCGCCATGCTGGCGCGAAGACTTCTACAAGGCTTTGGTTCGAAGCGAAAGCGCATGAACCGGATGGCCCCAAACTCTCCATAAAATCAGGACGCACGGCGCGCCCGCGCCCAATTGCGATAAGCGCCGGGCGTCATTCCCGCGTAGCGGTGAAAGGCTCTGCGGAAACTGGTTTCGTCCGCATAGCCCGAATGCGCCGCCAATTGCTTGATGGACTGCGCGGTGGTCTCCAGCAGCATGCGCGTGGTTTCGAAACGCACGCGATCGATGAAGCCTTTGGGGGTTTCTCCAGAAGCCTGTTTGAGACGTCGATGCAGCGTGCGCTCGGAAGCTCCCAGCGCCTGGGCGAGCTGATTTGCCGTCAAAGGCGTGTCGCCCGCGTCGCGCACGATGCGTTCGGCCTCCAGAAGAAAGGGATTGGATGCCGCCAGATGCCCTTGCGGGACATACACGGTCTGCGCCGTCGGAACCGTGTCAACGACGGTGAAATCGGCGGCGGTTTTTGCCGCCTGTGGCCCCAATAGCTTGCGGATCACATGGAGTGAAAGGTCGATCCAGGACAGCGGTCCGCCCGCCGTCACGATGCGTCCATCTTCGATCATGGAGGCGCCCCACGCCGCATCGGCCCGCGGGTAGCGGGTTTTAAGCTCGTCGTGCCGCCACCATGTCGTGGTGCATCGCCGGCCATCCAAAAGCCCTGCTTCACCAAGCAAGAACACGCCATTGCAGGAGCCGCAGACGATAGCGCCAAGCGCGTGTTTCTGTCTGATCCATGCGCTTGCCGCCCCAATCGCGGGAGTGGCGGGGAAAGAATGCCCCTCATCACAAAAATAGCCTGGAACGATAACGGCCGCACATTCGCCGACCGAGTTGAAGCTCGCGTCCACCTCAATGAGCCGACCAATGCCGTCGTGAATCGGCCGGCCGTCAAAAGACACGACACAGACCCGATAAAGTTCTTCCCCTCTGTTGGAAATCATCCGGCGACTCAGCGTAAGCATGTCGACCGCTCCTAATGTGGCCGAACTCAAGCAGCCTTCGAAGGCGAGAACAGCTATTTTCATAGTTCGACCCCTCCACAATGGGCAACTGGCGAATATTGACTTAACCTAGTCATATCTGCTGGCGGTTTTTGTATCTATCTTGTCATACCAGCTGGCGAGGATTGCGACAATAATGTCATATCCGACAGGCTGCAATGGGGTCTCCAGACGCGCACTCTCCTCCTTCGCTGGAGTTGAACTGGGCTTCGGTAAGAGAGGGAGAAAAATATGAGTTCCTTTACTGACACCGCCGCCAGAACGGACAGAGGCGCCGCAGTAGGGTCCGATGTCATCGTCGATCTGAAGCCAATGTGGATCGGCTTGGCCGTTCTGAACGTGTTCTATCTGATCGTGCGCATCTATGAGCAGATCTTCGGCTGGCGCGCGGGACTCGACTCCTTTGCGCCAGAATTCCAGACCTATTGGCTAAGCATCCTGTGGACGGAAATTCCGCTGGAATTGGTCTCAGGCCTGGCGCTCGCGGGTTGGCTCTGGAAGACCCGCATTCGCGACATGTCGACCGTTACGCCGCGTCAGGAAATGCGCGCCATTGTCGACAACGCGAAATGGCTGACAGTCTATGCCGTCGCAATCTATTGGGGCGCGAGCTTCTTTACCGAGCAGGACGGCACCTGGCACATGACGGTGATTCGCGACACGGACTTTACGCCGTCGCACATCATCGAATTCTACATGAGCTATCCGATCTACTCGATCATCGCGGTTGGCTGCTTCTTTCATGCAAAGACACGAATTCCCTACTTTTCGAAGGGATATTCGCTGGCTTACCTGATCGTGGCCATTGGTCCGTTCATGATCATCCCGAACGTCGGCCTGAATGAATGGGGCCATACCTTCTGGTTCATGGAAGAACTGTTCGTGGCTCCGCTGCATTGGGGCTTTGTGTTCTTCGGCTGGATGGCTCTCGGCGTGTTTGGCGTCGTGTTGCAGTTGCTGATGAATGTTCATCGGCTTATCGGCAAGGAAGGCGTGGCGATGCTTGTCTGACGCCAGGCGCCAAAAGTGGCGGACGCGACATGCGTCCGCCACCTCCAGGAAACATGCAACGTCTTCAGTAAATTAACGCCCTTCCCAGGCGAAGAGCGCCTCTCGATCCTTAAACCAGGTCGGGGGGCGCCGTTTGTTGGGCGCTGCAACGACGGAGTTCTCGCCGGGGTGCGGGTTCGCCCCATATTGCAGTTTGACAGCGAAAGACCCATTCTAACCAAACGGGCCTTGTTACGTCCGCGCTTACGAAAAAAACATAAAAAGCGAGAAAAGATAATGAGCAGCGCCTTCATCCGCGAACAAGACGACATCGTGCGCGAGGATCTGGCCGACCGGCCAGTCAGCCCGCACCGTAATCTAGTGACGCCCGAGGGCCTTGCCCAAATTGAAGCGGAGCTCGCTCGCCAGCACGCCGAAGTGGAGCGCGCAACGGCGGCCGACGATTTGCATGCGCTGGCGCTAGCTCAGCGAGAGCTGCGCTACTGGACCTCGCGGCGCGGCAGCGCCGAAGTCGTGCATCCGATAGCCGATAAGTCGCATGTGCGGTTTGGTCACCGCGTCATGCTCAAGCTGGCCAGCGGGGAAGAGCTGTCATTCCGTATCGTTGGAGAAGACGAGGCGGACCCCGCCAAGGGCCTCCTGCCCCATGTGGCGCCGCTCGCCAAGGCGCTGTTTGGCAAAAGCGTCGGCGACACGGTGGAGGCCATCCATGAAAATGCGAAAATATTGAAGATCAGCTAGGCGGTTCAAAGCGGAGGCCATCGCCTCCGCCATTAGCTCTAAAAAAGGCGATAGGCGCCGCGCGGAATCCGCTACGCCGTGTTTTTGTCCTCAGGCGGCTTTGCGCGCGCTTTTAGCTGCTACAGGCTTCTGGGCCGTCGATTTCGCCGCGACGGGCTTGGAAACCGGCTTTACCACAACGGCTTTAACTGGCTCAGCCTTGACCGTTTCAACCTTGGCGACGCTTTTCGCTTTTTTCAAACGGCGCTTCACCGAAGCCCAGAGCTCCCGCATTTCCTCGGCGGCGATCCCGGAGGGGTGCAGTTCGCTAACGGTAAGCCCCTGCCGAGCGGCCTCCTGGTAATCGACGCGAGCCGAAACCATCGGCGCGAGCAGTCCACCCATCGCCTGTAGAGCCTTCGCCCCCTGTTCTACGCGCGCATTCTGCTGCGCGGGCGGACATTGATTTAGTAGAAAGGCGTATTCCTTGCCGGCCTCTTTTACTTTGACGCGCGTGACTTCACTGGCCCACAGGTCGAAGACATTGGGTCGCGCAGGAATGATGCACAGGTCGGCAGACCGCACTGCGGCTTCGCTGAATTCAGAATCGTGACCGGGCGCGTCGATAACGACGAGTGTAACGCCCTTCTTTTCCAAGGCGTCCAGCGCCTTGGGTAATTTGGCGACAGGTACGTGTTCGACGGGAATATCGCTTTGCCCGCGCATTTTCGACCATTTCACCAGCGACTGGAGCGGATCGAGATCGATAATGAAAACCCGCTCGCCAGCTTGACCTGCGGCTACGGAAATGCTGCTCGCGAGGGTGCTTTTTCCGGCGCCGCCCTTTTGCGTGACGAATGCGATTGTGCGCATGTTCCCTGATCCGTGTTGATGGTTTTGGTTTGACGCCGACCGAACACACGCACAGAAGACTTAGAGGCAATTAAATTGATCCCGATTGAAAATCAACGTCGTCCACTTGATCCTAAATAGTGTTTGCGTGGTTAACGTCTGGTTAATAGCAGCATAAACATGGTAAACCGAGCCCTAGCATGAGCGATCTTTTCAAAGCGGCCGGACTGGAGAAAGATGCTCCGCGCCCCCTCGCCGACCGACTCAGGCCCCAAAGCCTTTCGGACATCGTTGGACAAGATCATCTGCTTGGCCCCGACGGAGCGCTCACGCGCTTACTGCGCGCCAAGACGCTGGGATCGCTAATCTTTTGGGGTCCTCCGGGTACGGGCAAAACAACGGTGGCGCGACTTCTCGCGCATGAGACCACCTTCGCTTTTGTGCAGATTTCGGCGATTTTCTCTGGCGTAGCAGATCTCAAGAAGGCCTTTGAGGCTGCGCGGGCGCGGCGAGCAGCCGGCCAGGGCACGCTGCTGTTCGTCGACGAAATCCACCGTTTCAATCGCGCGCAGCAGGACAGTTTTCTTCCTTTCGTCGAAGACGGGTCCGTCACGCTCATTGGCGCGACCACCGAGAATCCCTCTTTTGAGTTGAATGCAGCGCTGCTGTCGCGGGCGCGGGTGATGATTTTCCGCCCACTGGATGAAGAAGCAATAGGTAAACTTCTGGCGCGCGCTGAAACCGTTGAAGAAAAAGCGCTGCCACTGGACGCGGACGCGCGACTCGCGTTGATCGCCATGTCGGACGGCGATGGGCGGGCGGCGCTGACGCTCGCGGAAGAGCTATGGCGCGCGGCGTCCCCGGGAGAAGTCTTCGATAGACGAAGGCTCACGGATATCGTTCAACGGCGCGCGCCAATCTACGACAAGGCGCAGGAAGGCCACTACAACCTCATCAGCGCTTTGCACAAAAGCGTGCGCGGCTCCGACCCGGATGCTGCGCTCTATTATTTGGCGCGCATGCTGGACGCTGGCGAAGACCCGCTGTTTCTGGCGAGGCGAATCGTGCGTATGGCGGTGGAGGATGTCGGTTTGGCTGATCCGCAGGCGCTGGCGGTGGCGAACGCGGCCAAGGACGCATACGACTTTCTCGGCAGCCCGGAAGGCGAACTCGCCCTGGCTCAGGCCGTGATCTACGTGGCGACCGCGCCTAAATCCAACGCCGCCTACGTGGCCTATAAAGCGGCGCGACGGCTGGCCCAGGAGCATGGCTCGCTAATGCCTCCAAAAATAATCCTGAATGCGCCGACCAAGCTCATGCAGAGCGAAGGTTACGGCGAGGGCTACGAATATGACCACGACGCTCCGGATGCTTTCTCGGGCCAGAACTACTGGCCCGAATCATTGAAGCGGCGAAAACTATTCAAACCGGCAGAGCGGGGTTTTGAACGCGAACTCGGCAAGCGACTCGAGTATTGGGAAAGACTGCGCGGGGAGCGCGATGAGCATTAGCGACTACTTTTCGGGCGGCTCCTGTGGTCGCCTTCTTTGATACCGCACTAAGAATTCAACGCTTCAGCAGCCGCTGCAAATAATCCAGCTCTTCCGCCGGACGTTCGGGCTGGCCGAGACGGTGGCGGACTTCTTCCTGGACGCGTCGCGCGCGCTGCGCCGGAGGAAGTCCAAGAGGATCGTAACGCGAGTGCGAGTCATATTGGCCTTGGGAGCCGGTGGCGCGCCCCAGCGGGTCTTGACCCGACCCCGCGCGTCCCTGGGAGCGTCCGGGTTGGCCGCTCTCGCTCTCTTCCTCGCCCTGGCCTTCCTCGCCCTTGCCGCGCTGCGCCAATTCGTCGGCGCCGCGACGAAGCGCCTGCAAGGCGCGTCCTTGCGCTTCAACAGCCTTCCCGGCGCCGCCCTGCCCCTGCCCCAGCGCCTGTTCAGCTTCCTTCATCGCTTTGTCGGCGTTGTCCAACTCGCTGGAAGCGCCTTCGCCCGACCGCCGCAACGCCTCACGTTGACGCTCTAGACGTTCGCGCAGTGCGCGTTGCCGCTCCCCCGTATCTTTTTGCGCGCCGCCGCGCCCCGCCTGAGGTTTTCCCTCCGATTTATCGTCCTGTTTCATGCCTTGGTAAGTTTCATCGCGAAGCTGCTGCTGTTCGCGCGAGAGCTTGTCGAGTTCGGAAAGACTTTGTCCGCGTTGGCGCGATTGGGCGCTTTTCCCGCTGCCCTGCGACGGCTGCAGATTTTCGAGCATGTCCGTGAGTTCGTCCAGCAACTGCTGGGCACGCGCTACATCGCCGGATTTGCTCGCACGATCCAGTTCCTCGAGAAGCTTGTCGAGGTCGTCCTTGGTAATCTCGCGTCCTCCGCCGTCCTGGCTACGCGAGGCGTTGGAATCCTGGCTGCGCTTCGCCTGCTGCGACATTCCCTCGAGAAATTTCGCCATCGCTTCACGAAGCTCTTCCGTGAGCTTCGCTACTTCCTGTTCGTCAGCGCCGCGCGCGAGCGCGTCTTTCAGATTTCGCTGGGCAGCCCGCAGATCGCGTTCGGCTTGGGAAAGATCGCCGTCCTCCAGACTGAGCGCCATCGCCCACAGCAAATCCGCGACCTCGCGCAATTCATCGTCGCTCCGCTGGCCCTCGAGCCCGCGCCGCGCAGTGCGCAGCCCAAGGTAAATCGACGAGGGCGTGTCGAAGGCGTCAGGCGCGATCGACAAGGCGTCGAGCGCCAATCGAACTCTCGCGCGGTCCTCGGGGTCGAGCGCCAGCTTGCGCCTCTGCTCGGCTAATGCGCGGGCTAATTGCCTGCTGAAACGCCGTTGGGGCAGCGTGATCTGCTGCGCCTGCGACACTCCGATGTTCCCGCCCTCGTCGCGGGCTTCCAAAGTCAGCGTCGCCTGCGCGCCGGCCCAGGGACTTTCTGAAAGATCGAGCGTTGTCTGCGTCTCACCGCGTCCCCCCAGCTCCTGCGGCAGGCTTAACGGCAGTTGCGGCGGCGGATATAATGCTCGTCGCGCGCCCGGCCGCGACAAAAGGGCCTGCGCGCCGATCACGCCGTAATCGTCATCCGTCTTGTAGGAAAGCGTCATCGAGCCGCGCAGATTGTTCTTTGGCGAACCTATCAGCTCGATAGCAGGCGGATTATCTGGAATTGTCGAGAGCTCGAAGGCTCGGCCGTCCGGCAGTTTCAACTGCGCAACGCCGCTGAGTTTGAATTTTTGTTCCTTTTGCCCGGTCTTGCCTTCGCCGGGGTCCTCCGCAATCGGCTCCAATGCGCCTTCAGTCGTGGCGACGCCGGCGAAACGCACATGCAATACCGAGTTGACCGGCGCCTCGCGCGTTCGGCCGATGTCCTTGTCGTCCAGCATGATTGCTTGCCGCCCCGTGTAGGGTGGCGGGTCCAGCCACGCGTCGAAGCGCACCGTCTCATGCGTCAGTCCGGCGCCGCGCCAGTCGAACGCTGCGCGCAGACGCTCCGCCTTGTTGTCCCCGGCGACAAAGGCCATGCCGATCGCCGCAACCAGCGCCAGCGCCCGCAACGCATATGGATCGCGCTTGTCGAGCTCCGGTTTTGGCGGCGCCACGGGCAATGCTGCGAGGGCCTTCTCCAGCCGGCGCCGGTGCACCTCCCAGAGCGTCGCCGTCGCGGGTTCTGGATTTTCGGAAGCGAGGCGGTCTTCAAGCGATGTCGCGGGACGCAACCCGCTCGCATCGGCCGCGTCGAGCCGGTTGAGCGCTAGGCGCCGGGGCGGCCTTCCCCGCAATACTTCGTGCAGCAGAAGAACCATAGCCGTCTGCCCGAACAGCGCGACGCCGATGATCCGCAGGACCGGACCTACCTCGATCCACAGGCCTGACCAGGAGAATGCGAGAAAAAACAGCGTCAGCGTCATCAATGCCGCGCCCAGCCGCCACAGGCGCTCGGCGAACAGCATGGCCGTGGAACGCCGCGCCTTGAGGTCGAGCGGCGTGGCGGGAGGCTTAGCGGTCGTCTTTCGTATCCAGGGCTTCATCGTCGCTCCAGGCGGCGAGTTTATCCGATACAATGGCCAATGTAAGGAGCTATTGCATTGGAAACCAAATAACTCAACGCGCCAAAGACGCCGACGTCTCCTCCGCTCCCATGCGCGATCTCGCCGCGCTGCCGCCTCAGGTCGCCGCGATCCGCGAAAAGATCCTCGCCGCCTGCGACAAGGGCGAGCTGGAGGCGCTGCGCATTCCGATCGACTGGAACGAGACCCGGCCGATGTTCGAGCGGGGTGCAAAGAAGCATCCCGCGGGGACCGATCCGATCAAGGTGCTGCATTCCCTCGCCTTCGACAGTCGCGGCTTTGAGATCCTCAACATCGCCCGCGCGGTGCTGTCAGCGCCCTATGCGAAAATCTTGCGCGGGCCAGTGACGATCTACGAATGGCCCGCCTTCCCCGCCCCGCCTGCCAATGTGGCGGAGGAGCGCGCGCAATGGAGCTGCGTCCGCTTCTTCGATCTCGCCCGCTCGCAGGAAGAAGGCCGCCCCCGTGTCATGCGCATGGGCTTTGGCGCCGATGGGGTGTGGCATTATTTCTGGAGCGAGGTGTGAGCGGCGGGGTAATCGGCGCGGCTTTCAGTCCAATTTCTCCGGCCATTGGCGCGCGCCGTGGAACACGGCCAGTATCTGGATTTCCCCGTCGCGCACGCGGTAAGGCGCGATGAACGGGGTGTCAGTCACGACCAGCTCCCGCGTATCGGGGATGCGCCCCGGCCGGCCTATTTGCGGGAACTCCGCGAGACTCTCAGTTTGATCGAGAATGGCCATGACGATGCGGCCGGCGACGGCGGCGGAATTGTCCCGCGCGATGTAATCGCCGATGGCTTCAAGATCGCGCAGCGCGGGGGCCGTCCAGCGTACTCTCATGCCTTGGGCGCGAATTTCTTCCTGACGCGCGCCAGCTCTTTTTCGCTGGCGAAGTCCCCGCGATCGGCAGCGGCGAGTCCGGCTTCGATCTTGCCGATCTGCCACGCGTTGAGGGCGACGAAATCCTCCACGGCGCGGGTGACGAGCCAGTTACGGGAGCGATCCGTCTTTTCGGCGAGCCGGTCGAGCGCGGTCAGCGTCGACTCGTCAAGACGAACCGTGAATGGCGCGGGCATGGCGGATGCTGTCTCCTGACTCGGCTAGGTTCATATGTAATCTATATGAACCGCAGGGAGACGCCAAGGGGGTGCGCGAGGAGCTTGTAGAGTTTGGCGTAGGCTATAACTTGTGAGGCTGGACGATTTCGAGGTTCGCCGAATGACCAAATTGCCAAAGCGCGTTGTTCGATTCTACGGTAATGTAGATTACGCGTTAGACGCCATCGGAACCCGGCAGATCACATTCATACACGCTGCGCAATTAAACGATCCGTTCGATCCATATGTGTTCTTAGAGACGGATTTCCAAGAAGATTCAAAGGCTTTATTCGATTACGTATGCATAAACCACCCAGATGATTTCGGTTGGTTCTTGCAGGAGGGGCATATTGAAAATTGGCAGGATGCAAGCAAAAGTGTACGCGCCTATTTCGATATTCTTAGAGAGTAGATGTATGTGTTCTCAACAACGGCGGTGTATCACAGTGTTCATCCTAGAGATAATCTTTACATGTGGGGGCACTATGCAAATGGGCATAGGGGCGTTGCAATAGAGTTTAATGCAACGGAGATTACGGCGGAGCTTATGGATGAAAGCAATAGGAGCAGATCTGTCGCCCTTAATGCCGAAGATCCATGGACAGAAATAGATTATGTGGAAGGTTTCGAGCCAATAACATGCGAAATGTTTTTTGATTTTTCTGGAGTATTACGTCAGAATGGCGGTAAAGAGAAAACGCTATTGCATGATTATTTTGGGCGCTTGGCAAAAACAAAATCTGTGATTTGGAAAGACGAGCACGAGTGGCGATTAATGTGGCGCCTAGATGAAACAAAACGGAAAACGATTAGGAAGCCTATCAGCGCCGCTGCCATCGAGAAAGTTTATATCGGAATGAGAGCCTCTGCCCACGTGCGAGCAGATGTGGCGTTTGAAATGAAGCAGTATTACCCGAACGCAAAGATTTTTCAGGCTGAAAAACGGCTGGGAGCATTTGCGCTGGATTTCAAACCAATAATCTAAAGATGGCTTCTATTTCTCGCGTTCCGTAACGAGTCTTCCGCACCCTAAAAATCTTTTGCACAGATCCGCGCTCGGATTCCCCGATGCGCAATAGCCGCATTATCCGAGCGCGCGTGACGCAAGACCACCGACACAATTCATATTAAAGCCGCGTGTCTGCTTCTACGATAGCAAAGCGACTTATCCGCTCCAGACCACGAATGAAAATCGCGAGGCCCCATCCCTCCCCCTTTGCGGGGAGGGTGGCCCCGCGAAGCGGGGTCGGGTGGGGGGCCGCGCCATCTCGCCAAGAATTCAGAGACCCCCACCCGTCGCGCTACGCGCGCCACCCTCCCCGCAAGGGGGAGGGATTTGCGCCCAGCCGAACTGGTTAACAGGAAGCTATCCGTGCCCACTCACCCCGCCGCCTTCACTTCCCGCTGCGCATAACCCAGCCGGATGTTCAACTCGTGCAGCAGTTTTTCCGCCGCCTCGGGGATGTTCGTTCCTGGCGGGAAG
Source organism: uncultured Alphaproteobacteria bacterium (assembly GCA_963724845.1). Lineage (GTDB taxonomy): Bacteria > Pseudomonadota > Alphaproteobacteria > Rhizobiales > Beijerinckiaceae > Methylocystis. The sequence continues at coordinate 507,524 of CAVRWF010000002.1, read as the reverse complement.
ATGGCGCTGGCGCCGGCGTCGTAGAGCGCGTCGAAATCCTGTTTCGGGATCACGCCGCCGACCACCATCATAATGTCCTTGCGCCCGACTTTCTCCAGAGCGTCGCGCAGCTGCGGCGTCAGCGTCAGATGCCCGGCCGTCATGGTCGAGACGCCGACGACATGGACATTATCTTCCGCCGCCTTCTTCGCGACTTCTTCCGGCGTCGCGAACAGATCGCCGATCACCACGTCGAAGCCGAGGTCCGAGAAGGCCGAGGCGATCACCTTCTGCCCGCGGTCGTGGCCGTCCTGGCCCATTTTGGCGACGAGTATGCGCGGCTTGCGGCTTTCGTTTTCTTCGAAGGCCTTGGTCATGCCCCTGACGCGGCTCACTGCCGGCGATTCAAGGCCGGCCTCGCGCCCATAGACGCCGGAAATGACATTGGCCTTGGGCTGATGTCGCGTGAAGACTTTTTCGAGCGCGTAGGAAATCTCGCCGACGCTGGCCTTGGCGCGCGCCGCCTTGACCGCGAGATCGAGCAGATTGGCGCCGGAAGTCGCCCCTTCCGTCAGCGCGTCAAGCGTCGCCTGCGTCTTTGCCTCGTCGCGCTCGGCGCGCAGACGCCTGAGCTTTTCAAGCTGCGCCGACCGCACGGCGGAATTGTCGATCTTCAGCACGTCGGGCGCGATGTCGTCCTGCGGCTGGAATTTGTTCACGCCGACGACGACCTGCTGTCCCGTATCGATACGCGCCTGCGTCTTCGCGGCGGCTTCTTCGATACGCTGCTTGGGCACGCCTGCCGCGATGGCCTTCGCCATCCCGCCGAGCTTTTCGATTTCCTCGATATGCGTCCAGGCGCGCTTGGCCAGTTCCGCCGTCAGCCGCTCGACATAATAGGAGCCGCCCCACGGGTCGATGATGCGCGTCGTGCCGCTCTCCTGCTGCAACACAATCTGCGTGTTGCGCGCGATGCGAGCGGAGAAATCGGTCGGCAGCGCGAGCGCCTCGTCGAGCGCGTTGGTGTGCAAGGATTGCGTATGGCCCTGCGTCGCGGCCATGGCCTCGATGCTGGTGCGAATGGCGTTGACGTAAACATCCTGTGCTGTGAGCGACCAGCCAGATGTCTGGCAATGTGTGCGCAAGGTCATGCTCTTGTCGGATTTCGCGCCGAGGTCCTTCATCAGGCGCGCCCAGAGCAGCCGCGCCGCGCGCAGCTTGGCGACCTCCATAAAGAAGTTCATGCCAATGGCGAAAAAGAACGAAAGCCGGGGCGCGAAGGCGTCGATATCGAGGCCTGCGGCGACGCCCGCGCGCACATATTCCATGCCGTCGGCGAGCGTATATCCGAGTTCGAGATCGGCTGAAGCGCCCGCTTCCTGCATGTGATAACCGGAGATCGAAATGGAGTTGAACTTCGGCATATGCTTGCTGGTGTAAGCAAAAATGTCCGAGACTATCCGCATCGACGGGAATGGCGGATAAATATAGGTGTTGCGGACCATGAACTCCTTCAGGATGTCGTTCTGGATCGTGCCCGTGAGCTTGTCCGCCGAGACGCCCTGCTCTTCCGCCGCGACAATGAAGAGCGCCAGCACCGGCAGCACCGCGCCATTCATGGTCATCGACACGCTCATCTGGTCGAGTGGAATGCCGTCGAACAGGGTGCGCATGTCATAAATCGAGTTGATGGCGACTCCCGCCATGCCGACGTCGCCGGAGACGCGCGGATGATCAGAGTCGTAACCGCGATGGGTGGCGAGGTCGAAGGCGATGGAAAGGCCCTTTTGGCCCGCCGCCAGATTGCGACGGTAGAAGGCGTTGGAGTCCTCCGCGGTGGAGAAGCCCGCATATTGGCGGATCGTCCAGGGCTGGGCGACATACATGGTCGGGTAAGGACCGCGCACGTAGGGGGCGATGCCGGGATAGGAATCGACGAAGGAAAGCCCCTCGATATCGGTCGGCTTATAAAGATTTTTGACTTCAACGCCCTCGGGCGTCATCCAGCGGCGCGGCTCCGGCTCCGCCGTCTGCGCGGCCGCGGGGGCGAAGGGGACCTTGGTGAAGTCGGGTATTGCGGCCATATGATCCTCGGCTGGCGAAGGGCATTCCGCTTTGCTGACAGAAAACCCCGATGTTCTCTTTTTGCGTTTCCCCGGCTGAGCCGGTTCCCTGGTCGGAAAAATGCGCTGGCGAGAGCTTTAACCCACCGCCGCGCCCGGCGCAAAGCGCTCGAAGCATGCGCAAAATTGTCGCGGCTCCTTCTAGCGATGGACTGTCCAAGCCAACTTGGGCAATCGCGTGCACTTGGACGGCGCTAATGCCCGCTTAGGACTTGTAGCGATATAAAGACGTTCATAAAAATCGCCCAATATTGGCGCAAGCGCGTTTTTCCCTAGGGCAGGTTAAGCTAAGGCCCGCGCGTGGCAGGCTGGCTGCGCATTATCAAACAGAGAGCATGATGACCGACGCGGCCGAAACTACCGAGCAACAACATGGCGGCAGTCTGAAAATGCTCGCTCTCGGCGCGCTGGGCGTCGTGTACGGCGATATCGGCACCAGCCCGCTTTACACAATAAAGACCGCAATAGATTGGGCTGGCGGAGCAATGGCTCCAGAAGAAGCGCTGGGGATGCTGTCGCTTATCTTCTGGACGCTGCTGATTATCACGTCCATCAAGTATGTCGCGGTCATCATGCGCGCAGACAACGACGGCGAAGGTGGCATTCTCGCCCTCATGTCGCTACTCGGTATAAAGCACGGACGCCACCCCGCCATCATCGCCATAGGAATGCTCGGCGCGGCCCTGCTGTTTGGAGACGGAGCGATAACGCCCGCCATTTCGGTATTAAGCGCGCTGGAGGGATTAAAGACCCCCGCGCCGGCCATCGAACCCTATGTCGTTCCTCTTTCGATTGTTGTGCTGATTGGCCTGTTTGCTTTGCAGTCCAAAGGAACCGGAAAGATTTCCCGGCTTTTCGGACCTGTCATGATGCTTTGGTTTTTGACCATCGGCGTGTTGGGACTTGCAGGCGTTTTGCAGCACCCCGACGTACTCTGGGCCCTCGATCCACGCGTCGGGTTGAGTTACGTGTTCGGCCACGGGGTTGCAGGATTCCTAGTGCTCGGTGCGGTATTTCTTTGCGCGACTGGCGCGGAGGCGCTCTACGCCGACATGGGGCACTTCGGCCGCCAACCGATCCGTCTGGCTTGGTACAGTCTTGTTTTGCCGGCTCTCCTGCTAAATTATGCTGGTCAAACCGCGCTTGTCGTCAACGCTCCGGCCTCCTCCGAAACCAATCCTTTTTTTGATCTCTGTCCGGCGTCACTGCAAATTCCGCTGGTCGCGCTGGCGACGTTCGCCACGGTCATCGCCAGCCAGTCCATTATCACCGGCGCGTTCTCGATGACCCGGCAGGCGATACAGCTTGGTCTTCTTCCCCGGATACACATCCTGCAAACCGCAGCCGAAAGCTACGGCCAGATATACGTCGGTTTCGTCAATTGGGCTCTTATGTCCTTGACGCTGATTCTGACTCTGACCTTCCGCTCTTCCGAGAACCTCGCTGCCGCCTTTGGCATCGCAGTGTCGCTGACAATGTTGCTGACCACCTTTCTGATGTTTGTCGCCATGCGAAGAGTGTGGTGCTGGAGCCTGCCATTGAGCCTCGTTACCGCCGGAACCTTCGTCGCGGTGGACGGGTCGTTCGTCGCCGCAAATATGGTGAAATTTTTTGAGGGCGGATGGATTCCGTTGGTGGTGGCCGCCGTAATATTTTTTCTGATGAGTTCCTGGAGCCAGGGCCAAGCCGCGATGCGAGCGGCGCTTGAACGCGACACTTTTCCGCTGGACGATTTCATCAGAAAATTCCATGGCAAGCCGCGCGTGGAGGGAACGGCGATCTATCTTTCCAGCCGGCAGAATGTCGTGCCCGTGCCGTTGCTGCACAATTTAAAGCACAACAAGGTCATTCACGAGCGCGTTGTAATCTTGCATGTTCTGTCGGAACAGGTTCCGCGCATTGCACCAACGCAACGCGTCGAAACGACGGATTTAACGGACAATTTCTTTGCGATGACTGCGCGTTATGGCTTCATGGAGCAGCCAAACATTCCTTGCGCTCTGATGCTTGAGTCCGTTGGATGCCCGATCCGCTTCAACATGATGGACACTTCATTCTTTGTAGGTCGGCTGTCGGTGCTGGCGAGCCAGCACTCGCGGTGGCGGCGGCTGAAGCTGAATGCGTTCGAGTTCATGCACCGCAATGCGCTTCCTGCGACCGAATTCTTTCAGATCCCGCCGGGGCGCGTCGTGGAGCTTGGCAGTCAGGTCGAGATCTGAAGCGAAAGATTTTCGCAACTTCCGGGATTATGAGATCGGACCGGGGGCGCCCTCCATAGAGCGGCGCCCGCTAGATTGTCGTCAGTGATTTCCGTGCGGTGTGCCCCAACCTGTGCAGGGATCCCACGCGATGCTTGTCGCTGTTTCGATAAACTGCGGATCATCGCCCTGTCCAGTTCCGCCCGCGGAGCCGCCAGCGCCACACAGACCGCTATTGATGTCGGTGACGTAGTTCTTGAGCGTTCCCGCGCTCGCGAGATTGTAGATATTCGTCAACCCGGCGAAGCTGCTGCTCCAGAAGAAACCACCGCGGTTGACGATACCGGTAACCAAAGGAGTCGCGAGGCTCGTTCCGCCATAGGGAGCCCAGCCGCCTATGGAAATCGAGTTGTAGATCCAAAAACCGGTTTCAGGGTCCGCAAGTGCGGCTAGATCCGGCACTCCACGCTGGCCGCCGACGATGCCCGCAATACCGTTCTGATAGCTCGGGCGCGTTTCGTAGGCGCTATAACCGCCGCCCGTGCCAACGGAAGTATAGGCGCTGTTCCACACCGCTTCGCTCTGGAACGCTCCGGTTGTCTGGTTGCGGCTGAATGTGGTTCCTCCGACCCCGAAGACGTTCGGGGACGCTGACGGATATTCCACTCCTGGAGTATCGCCAGTGGAAGCGAAATAAGCTACGCCCGCCCCGGTGAAGACGGAGTTGTAGCTCGTCTCGCCGGAAAATTCAGCGCCCCCCCAGCTGTTCGACTGCTCGCCGCCGCCCGAAGCTTGCACGCATTTAGTGGCGACAGACACCGCATTGAACATGTCGGTGAAAGAGTTGGAAGCGGCCTCGACAAAATAGATTTTGGCGGCCGGAGCCATCGCATGCACGATCTGAAGATCCAGCGCCGCCTCGACGTCCCAACCAGAAGTGCCAACGTTTGGCGGCTGTGGTCCGTTCACGCAGCCACTGGCGGGATTGCCCGTGCCGTAAACAACCTGCAAATTCGCCAGCGCGAGGCCGAACTGACTGATAGCGACTTTCAAATCGGATAGCGCCGCAGGATAATCATAGGCGTCGACGATGGCGATCGCCTTGGACCCACCGCTGGGAACGGTCGTCACAATATTCGGGTTGCAGCCGGACGCGACCGGCACCAGCCGATAAGCGCAAGCGATCGAAGCCGGAGTTTCGAACAGGTGGCCGGCTTGGGGTGGTCCGGTGTCCGGCACGACTGTAGGCTTGAATCCCCCTGGCGGAAGAGCGATCTTAACATTTGTGTGAACAAACCCTTTCTTCTCTATATTGGAAGGCGGATAGTAGATTTGGAAAGCGTTCGCACGTGGACCGGCCATAATAAGATTGCCAGTGGTCTGAAGCTGTTGCGCAGGCGGCTTGAGCGTAGAGAGATTGCCTGCAGCTTGGGCTGTTCCGACGCCGGCTGCGACCAGCGCCGACAAAGAAATACCGTGCAATAAGTAGTTTTTTGGATTTCGGGTGGCCACAAGCGTTCTCCTTGTTTGGATACAGGCGAGTTTATTGCTTCAACCGGCTGCAGACGGACCCCGAAAGGATAACCGTGGCTAGTGCATTGTAAACGCCGCAAATGGGGTCTTCGCCTAAGCCTTTCGCAGTAGTTGACAATTCTTGGGAGGTTGGCCGCCTGCATTCCGAAAGGTTAAGTTGCGCTCCCGAGCAGTCTCGAGGCGCTGCCTTGACTGTCCTTGCGACGTTTCCGGCAAACGAACTTTTCATCCCGAGAAATTGACTTTTCGCAATTTGACGCTGGTCAAGTCGCCCTGATCTTGCCATAAGCTTAAGCTCGAACGCTCTAAGGCATTTTGGTTCAAGTCTGTTTTTAAAGGTGATTTTTTCGTCTCAGCCGAGCCTCAACGGCGAAACTCGTCGCAAAAATGTCTTAAGTTTCAAAAAAACCTTGACGGTTGTGCGCCGCAGCATTAAGTTGAGTGCATCGCAGCGAGATTGCTCTTGCTTCGTAGCCCTCCTTGGGCGTTTCCTCCCTTGACTTGGGCCGCTGGTCTTCCGGCGGCCCCTTTTTTTACGCGATCGCATGAAAAAAAGAGCCGGAAACGCGACCCTCACGCAGCCCGGCGGGCCGAACTTTCTCTGAATAAGCGTCGCCTAGCAGGGCAAAAGGCGAGCCCCACTCGCGCTGGATCGTCGCGTAATGGAATTCATGACCAAGCAGCTGCGATCCAGCCAAGCCAAGGCAATGATCCATCAGCAAAGTTGCCTTTCGATAGCCTAGATTCAGTTTGCGCCGCGAGAAGCTGGTTTCAAGGTGCAGCAGACCCGCCATGATGTGGCTGCGCCCTTCAGCGTCGACCAAGACCTGACCCAGTGTCATGTAACCCCCACACTCCCCATGCACCGTTCCATCTTTCGCGAATAGACGTAAGCCCTCCAAGAATCCGTGTGCCGCAGCGATCCGCCCTGCGTGCAATTCTGGATAGCCGCCGGGCAGCCAGCAGATATCGCAGCCCCGTGGCGGCGCTTCATTGTTGAGCGGCGAGAAAAATGTGAGCTCGGCGCCCGCAGCGCGCCAACCGAGCGCCAGATGCGGATAAAAAAAAGAAAAAGCTTCGTCGCGCGCCACTGCGATGCGTTGACCCGGCGGCTTGATACCGAAAACGCCCTGAACGACTCCGCTTAAAAGCCCGCCCGCGGCGCAAACGCATAGCGCGTCGAGATCGACATGCCTCTCCACTCTATCGGCCAGCGCATCGAGAATTTTCTCGAGCTCTGCGGTTTCGCCCGCCTGCACAAGACCAAGATGTCGTTCGGGCAAGGCGACATCCGCTTCCCTAGGCAACGCTCCAAACACGGGCAATCCTAGAGCCTCGATCGCCTCAGCGGCGAGCTGCCTGTGACGCTCCGATCCAACCTTGTTCAACACCACACCGGCGAGCTTTATCCGCGAATCATGGGTCGCTACGCCGCGAATGATTGCCGCTGCAGTTTGCCCCTGCCCTGAAACGTCGTGCACCAGCACCACCGGCCATCCCGTTGCGGCCGCGATGTCGGCGGAAGCCCCGGTGCATCCGGGAGGGTTCGGAGCGCCATCGAAAAGACCCATCGCCCCCTCGGCAATGACAATGTCGGCGTTCTCGCACGCGAGCGCGGCAAGGCGGGCCACAAGCCCCGGCTCCATCGTCCAACTGTCGAGATTTAAACTCACATGGCCAGTCGCCGCCGCATGAAAAGCGGGGTCGATGTAATCCGGCCCGCATTTGACAGCGCCGACGCGCATCCCGCGCCGCGCGAGAGCGCGCATAAGACCCAAGGCCACCGTAGTCTTGCCGGAACCTGAGCGCACAGCGGCGATGACCAGGCCGGAGGCGCTCAAACGGTCTCTCCCCCGCCCCGTGGGCGAAATCTCCGGTCATAGTTCGCGTCATAAAGCGCGCTTTCTCGGTAATCTTCCGCGCCCAACGCGGGTCCAACAAGAATCAGCGCCGTGCGCTCCATCGCCGCATCCGCCGCAACCGCCTCTATCGTTCCCAGCGTGCCCCGAATGACGCGCTCTTCCGGCCAGGAGGCGCGATAGACAATCGCCACGGGACACTCGGAGCCATAAAACGGCGTCAGTTCCGCGACCACTCGTTCTAACGCATGTATGGACAAATGGATCGCCATCGTCGCGCGCGCTTGCGCGAAGGCGCCCAGGGTTTCCGTCGATGGCATTGCGGAGGCGCGACCGCCCGTGCGTGTCAGCACGAGCGATTGCGCGACCTCCGGCAGGGTCAACTCGCGCCGCAGCGCTGCGCTCGCCGCAGCGAAAGAGGGCACGCCCGGCGTCATTGTGAACGGAATTCCTATTCGCTCCAGCCGGCGCGTCTGTTCTCCGACGGCGCTCCAGATTGAAAGATCGCCCGAGTGTAACCGAGCGACATCCAAACCGGCGTCATGCGCTGCTTGCATCTCGGCGAGAATTGCGTCGAGCGACAACGGTGCGGTGTCGACGATCCGCGCGCCTTGCGGACAATGCGAAAGCATGCCCTGGGGAACCAGCGACCCCGCATAAAGACACACCGGACATCGCGCGATGAGGTCGCGCCCGCGCAGCGTCAGGAGGTCGGCAGCGCCGGGGCCGGCGCCGATGAAATGCACGGTCATGACCGCTCATCTTTCCGCATGTTATGCGCGATAGCGCAAGTCAATGTTTCAGCGACGACGCGCCGCGCGAGCAGGACGCTCCCATCTCCGGCGGCGGCGAGCGCCGCCGCCTCTGCGATGCTGCCAACGCCGAATGTTTGTTCGATGCGCGGCGAATGTGTAAGCAAATCGCGTGCGCGCTGGCGCAATTTTTCGGGCGAGAAAAAAATGACGTCCATTTCCAAGAGTCTGGCCGCGTCGTGAACGCCCGGTTCATTCTCTCGAGTGTCGAGCGTCGCGAGGTTCGCACTCCGCAGGTCCACGCCAAGACGCGCCGCTGTCTTCCGCACCAGCGCGGCCAAGATTTGCGCGTCAACTCCGGCGCGCGCGCCAACGCCAATTGCGAAGCGCGTGCTCATTGTTTTATCGCGCGCCATTGCATCACCGCCATCGCGGGGTCCAGCGCATGAAAGCGCCCCACCGGTCGCGCCCTGGCGATCTGAATAAGGGTAAGATCGCCGCCGCGCTTACTGAAAGCCTGCGCCAGCAAGTTTTGTGTTTGGAGCGTCACCGCATTGACGACTATGCGGCCATTATCGGGCAAGGCGGCCCATGCCGCCTCCACCACCGCCTCGTCAGCACCGCCACCAATGAAAATTGCGTCTGGCGTTTCGAGGCCTTCCAGTGCTTCCGGCGCACGCCCGGTCACAATATTGAGACCGGGCGTTCCGAGGCTCGACGCATTACGCGCAATACGAGCGGCGCGTAGGGGGTCGCATTCAATTGCGATGGCACGATTGGCCGGATCAGTCAGCATCCATTCAATGCCGACAGAGCCAGAGCCCGCGCCGACATCCCATAACAGCTCGCCCTTGCGCGGCGAGAGCCCGGCGAGAGTGATCGCCCGAATGTCTCGCTTGGTAATTTGTCCATCGTGCTCAAACCAGTCGTCCGGCAACCCCGGCGTCAATGGAATGACACGAGCTGCGGGCTCCGCTTTGAGCTCAACGGCAAGCGTGTTGAGCGGGCCAATGTCGTCGAGTGAGAAATTATCTGCGTGCGCCGCGCGGATGCGCTCTTTTGGGCCGCCGAGGTTTTCCAGCACGCGCACGACTGACTGGCCAAAACCCAGCTTCGCCAAATGCTTCGCCACGCGTGCGGGCGTCGTCCCATCCCAGGAAAGCGCGAGCAGACGCCGGTCGGGCTGCAAGTGCGGGGTGATGCATTCAAAGGAGCGGCCGTGCAGCGACAACAGGGCGCAATCCTGCTGGCTCCAGCACAGGCGCGAAGCCACGAGAGAGAAAGCCGACGGGCTCGGTAAACAATGGATCTCGTCGGAGGCGACGTGGCGCGAGATCAATTCGCCGACCCCATAGAAAAACGGATCGCCAGAAGCAAGCACAACCGTCGGCGTTCCGCGTCTCGCGACGATAGCGTCAACATTTAATGGGGATGGCCATTGTATCCTCTCGGCTCTGCTCGCGCCAACCAGCGCAAGATGACGAACGCCCCCGACGATCAAGGAAGCGGCGTCCACCAGCGCGCGCGCGCCAGACGACAATTCGCCGTCTTCACCAATGCCGATCAACGAAAGCCAGCGTTCTGTCATGGTGATTTTCGCGACGTATAGACGTAAGGCGCGGCCTCCTTGCGCGAAATGAGCCGCGTGCCGCGCGCGCCTATGAGGACCAGCGTCGACATGTCGACCTGCGAAGGATCGGCCTCGGCTAGATTTGTGATCATCATGCGCTCCTCCACTCGTCCGACCGACTTTGCGAAGGCGACTACCGTTGCGGGCGGCAAAACCTCGCGAAGCAAACCGAAAGCGTCGTAGATTCGCTGGGGCCGCGCATGCGACGCGGGATTGTAAAGAGCGATGACGAAATCGGCGCGCGCCGCATACTCCAGTCGCGTCGCGATCGTCTCCCAAGCCTTCAGATTATCGGAAAGCGATATGACGCAAAAATCATGACCAAGCGGCGCGCCCAGTCTCGCCGCCGCCGCCTGCATTGCGGAAATTCCCGGCAGTACCTGAATATCAAGCTCACGCCAGTCCGGCTCGCCATGCTCCACAGCCTCGAAGACGGCGGAGGCCATTGCGAAAACTCCCGGATCCCCGCCGGACACCACTGCAACGATGCGTCCTTCAGCCGCGCGCAACAAAGCTTCGCGGGCGCGGTCCATCTCGACACGGTTGTCGCTGGCGAGTCGCGTCTGACCTTCGCGGTGAGGAACGCGCGCCACATAGGGCGCATAACCGATTATGTCATGCGCCTCTGCGAGCGCCGCGCTGGCGTCAAGCGTCAGATAGCCCGCGTCGCCGGGACCTAGCCCCACGACGTACAGTCGGCCCCGCCCCGCGCTCACGGCCGCCTCCCCGCTCCGGGGGACAACACCATCGAAAAATAGGGCGCGACGTCGTCGAGCTTTTCGCCGAATGGCATGATCTTTTCATCGGCCATTGTGCCGCGTTCGACGTAAATCGCGCGCTCGATCAATTCTAGCCGCCCGAGCACCCGGCGAAGTTTGGGAAAGTTACCCCCTAGCTTCATCACGACCGCCGCATCGGTCGTGGCGAGTCGCTGCATCAGGGCGTCTTCGTTGAGTGTCGCCGGCACCACTGTCAATACGTCGTCGCCCCAGGTCATAGGTTGTTGGGCTGCGGCGAAACAACCCGACATGCCCGACACTCCCGCGCAGATCTCCGTGCGAAAACGCGATTTCAGCCTCACGAAAATGTGCATGAAGGAGCCATAGAGCAGCGGGTCGCCCTCGCACAACACAGCGACGTTACGTCCCTCCACCAGAATCCGAGATATGCGGTCCGTGCTTTCCGAATAAAAGCCTCGCAAGGCTTCGACATATTCGGGTTGATAAAAGGGGCGCTCGGTCGTCATGGGATAGGCGAGCAGAAGTTCCTCGCAGCCCGGTCGGAAATAACGTTGCGCAATTTTGCGGGCGTGGCTGTCGCGCCCATGTTTTGCGAAATAGGCTACGACTGTCGCAGCGCCGATTAGCCGCACGGCTTTCACCGTCACGAGCTCAGGGTCGCCAGGGCCAAGCCCCACGCCATAGAGTACGCCGGCGCTTTGCAAAGGGCTCATTCCTTCTCGCTCGCAAGCGCATTTACCGCCGCTGCAGCCATGGCGCTGCCGCCTTTGCGGCCTTTGACGATGATGAAAGGCACGCGGCCAAAGGCGCAGAGCGCCTCTTTCGATTCCGCAGCGCCGATGAAGCCGACTGGCATGCCGATCACTGCCGCTGGCGAAGGCGCACCGGCGTCGAGCATTTCCAGCAGTCGGAAAAGAGCTGTCGGCGCATTGCCGATCGCGACGACTGCGCCTCCCATCCGTTCACGCCACAGCTCAAGCGCGGCAGCGGTGCGCGTGTTGCCGAATTCCTTGGCGAGCGCCGCGACGCGCGGATCGGCGAGAGTGCAGATTACTTCGTTTTCGGCAGGCAGCCGCGCACGCGTGACGCCATGCGCCACCATATTTGCGTCGCAAAGTATTGGCGCGCCGGAGCGCAATGCGGTTTGCGCCACCTCGACCGCGCTGGGCGAGAATAATATGTCGTCCGCAATTTCAACCATGCCGCAAGCATGGATGATGCGAACAGCCACACGCTCTTCCTGCTGCGAGAAACGCCCGAGTTGCGCTTCGGAGCGGATAGTGGCGAAGGAGCGCTTGTAGATCGCGGCGCCATCGCGGATATAATTTATTGCGCCGGACATGACGCCTCCTTTTTGGCTCGGCCGACAAGGAGCTGCTCGACTTCGGAAAGCGACAGCGCCGTCGCCGCAGTCGCGCCGTCCGCACAACCGTCAAAAACCAGGTCAAAACCCGCGCCGTCAGCAATCAACGTGACGGGGCTAGACGATGGCTTTGCGCAGCCTTTCACACAACCGGACACGTGCAGTCCAATCGTATCTGGCGAAAGCAGCCGGGCAATCGGCGCCAGACGATCAAGGTGATCTCGCGTGGCGCCTCTCGCCTGCGGACATTCCGGCGCTCCGGGACATGCGGCGATTGCGAGCCGCTCGTCGTCTGGCTGAACTATGAGCCCAAGCAAACGGCCTGCGTCGACGACGCGAACGGCAGACTCAAACGAAGGCGTGACGGCGAGAAGCGTGCGCCAGGGCGTCAGCCGTAGCTCCTCTCCGCCTCCTTGCAAAACGATTTCAACGAATTGCGCCAAATCCTTCGCAAACCAGCGACCGAAGGGCGCGGCGACGCCCGCGAAGCAGGCGCCTGCTGGTGTTCTTGCACCGAGGAGATCCCGCATGGAAGCCCCGCGACAGCTTGAGCGATAAGGCTCGGCTTGAACTCCCGCGCGGCGCAATACGGAATTTGCGCCCAGCGCCTCCACCAAAGCGCGCATACGACGCAACTGGAACGCGCGACCTCCACGCAAGCTGACGAACGCACGCGCCAGTGCCAACGCGACGTCAATCGCTTCTTCTGGAGTCGCCACGACGGCGAGGTCGCGCGCGCCATCAAGCACGATAGCTATTTTGTCGCTATACGCCTCGAGCCTTATGTCTGCGGCGACATCAAACAGGCCAGGCGCGCCGCCCTCGTCCACAAGGAACAGGAATTTGCCCGGCAACGCGCGCAGGGCGCGATCTCCCATAATGCCGCGCGCCAGCTGTCCCGCCATTTCATTGGCGTCGAATGCGCCGCCCCGCACGGGCGAAGCGATGATGTTGAGAACGCTTTCGGTCGCGGCGTCAGGCGCCAAAAGGTCGATAGCCTTCAGACGCTGTTGAGCCGCCTCCCGGGTCGTTTCTTTGAGTCCACGCATTTGCAATTGTGCGCGCTGCGAGAGATCGAGCAGGCCATTACCGCATTCGAGCGAGATATTTGCGATCTCTCGCGCCTGACCCAAAGTGAGGCGAGAGCCGACTACCTTGGCGCGCATGAGGAGACCGTCGCCGCTCTCCATGGGCGCCAACGCGCCGGGACACCAACCCTTGATCTCAGGCGCGCTGCGCATCGACGCCTTCCCTTAAGACGTGCACGCTGTTGCGCCGACTGCGCCAGAGCCCACGTCGTAACGCCTCTTCGAAAACATGCGCAATCGCCTCATAGGCGCGCGGATTTTCTCGTAGAATGAAGTTTCGAACTGCGTCATCGCCAAGCGTAGCGTCAAAGACCAGGTTGAATTGCGCGTCGGTTACGAGATCCCCCAATGCGCTGAAGGCGAACAGATTGTCGATCGTTTCCGCGATTTCACCGGCGCCGCGATGGCCGTGCCGCATCTGGCCCTTTATCCATTGAGGATTGGCGGCGCGGCCCCGCACTACGCGCGCGACTTCTGTTTTCAACGGGCGCGCGCTTATGCCTTGCGGCTTCGAGGCGTCGACATGCGTGACCGCCGCCGTTCCGCCAAGCGCGCAATTAGCGGCGACGAAACCGCCCTCAAATTCATTGAAGGCCGCGCCCGTAAGCACATCGACCTCTGCCATATCCTGAACATGCACCAAAGCATCGGCGCTGGCTACGCGCGACGCGAATTGTTCGCGAGCTGGCAGACTTTCGCCCGCTCTGTCGTACACATTGCCGCCCGCATCGAGAAAAGCCGCGCCCAATTCTTCGCGCGTCGCCCAATCGCCCCTCGAAATCTTTTCCGAGAGCCCTAAACCGTATGCACCTTGCGCGACGCCAAAAATTCGCTGCAATGCGTCGGCCCCCTGCTGCGTCAATGGATTTACGTCGACTTCTTCGTTCAGGGCCGCGACTGCTTTCACCGCGTCATGAAACAGGCTGATGAGTGCTGGGAACATATCCCGAAATAGCCCGGAGATATGAAGAGTCACATCAACGCGCGGAAATTCGCGCTTCGACATCGACTCGATCTCGAATCCTGTCACACGCGCGGTGGCGTCGTCCCAGACGGGAATCACGCCAAGAAGCGCAAGCGCTTGCGCGAAATCCTCGCCCCCTGTGCGAATCGTCGCGCTACCCCAAAGATCGAGCATGACGGCGCGAGGCCATTCGCCATGTTCCTGCGCATGTCGCGTCATGACTTCGCGAGCAGCGCAGCGGCCGATATCATAAGCCGTACGTGTCGGCGCATGGCGCGGGTCTATGCAGAACAGATTGCGCCCTGTCGGCAGCACGTCGACGCGTCCGCGCGAAGGGGCCCCGGCAGGTCCAGGTTCAATGAAGCGTCCCCCGAGCGCACGCAACAAGGCGGACATTTCCGCCTCGGCGCAGGCTTTGCGCATTGGATCGCCGTCCTGCGTGCGACCAAAGACATGGAGCCCGTCGCCAACGCGCAGTTCCTTTACGTCGCAGAGCCAGGCGTCCAGCCGCGACAAAGCTTCAGCGGCGTCGGCCTCGCGACTTACGCCGCATTCCTGAGCGAGCCCGCAGCGTTCCGCTTCTTCGACAATCGCGCCTGCAATAAGTTTCGCGCGACGCGGATCCAGGGTCGCAGCATTGGAATATTCGTCGAGCATGTTTTCGATCCGTGCGGCGACGTCATATAGCTGCGCCTGCGCCAAGGGCGGGGTGATATGGCCGATTGTTATGGCGCACGTGCGTCGCTTGGCCTGCGCCGCCTCGCCGGGATCGTTGACAATGAAAGGATAGATCAACGGCGTCGGTCCTAGCACAGCCTCCGGCGCACAGTCGGCGCTGAGCATCACCGACTTTCCCGGCAGCCATTCCAGCGTCCCATGCGTGCCCAGATGCACCAGCGCATCAATATCGCGCACGTGGCGAAGCCAAAGGTAAAAGGCGACATAGGCGTGACGCGGAGCCGCCTCGCTGTCGTGGTAGATTTCGCGTCGCTCGGCCCGGGCGCCGCGATCTGGTTGCAGGGCGACGACCAGTTTGCCACTCTCAATGCAGGAAAAATGAAAGGTGTTGTCGCGGCAGGTGGGGTCTTGCTCAGGCTCTCCCCAGGCAGCTCGCACGCTTGTTACAAAGTCCGGAGGCAAAGCGTCAAACTTGCGGCGATAATCTTCGAGCGGCATTCGCGCGCTACTGGAACCCTCTTCAAGCATGCGCATCAGACTTAGCGCTGCCTGCCCTTCTTCCCCAAACCTGGTTACGAAAGACTCCACGTCGTAATCCGCGCGTTCCAGCGCTTCGATGATTTCCTGAACGCTCGCCGGCGTATCAAGCCCTATCGCGTAACCGCCTCGGCCGCGCCGGGCGGGGTAATCAGACAGAACCAGCGCGAGACTTTTCCCCCGGTTTTCCTTGGCGCGGAGCCGTGCCCAATTGGCCGCGAGGTCTGCGACAAAATCGACGCGCGATTGCTCCGGCACATGGCTCATCTCGTATAATTCACTGGCGAGGCGCGTCGTGCTCGGAGCCTTGAAGGAAATCGCCCGCGTAAATATCCGGCCGTCGACCTCTGGCAACACGATATTCATGGCGAGGTCCGTGCCATTCGCGCCGCGATTTGAAGCCACCCATGCTTCACGCCTCGATGTAGCCAGCGCCGCTTGCAACACGGGCGCGTCGGCGAGGTCCAACACGCACCCCTGCGCGCCGCGCGCCGAAAAAGCAGTTGTGTTTATGATCACGTCGGGCCCGAAAGCGCCTATCGCGTCGCGCAAAAACTGTTCGCTTGCTTTCTCCTTCAGGCTGGCGACAAACACCGCCTCCGCCGCGAGCCCGCGCGCCGCCAAAGCGTCCGCTAGCGCGAGGATGGGCGCTATGTCGTCGGCGAGAAAAACCGAGCGATAAAATACGATCAGCGCGCGCGCGCAGCGGGGCTGCGGCGCCCTGTGCGCGCTCAGGCAGTAACCGGCGGCCGCGACAGGAACCGGCTCTCGCCAATTCGATGGCTTGCCAATCAGACTGCCCGCAAATCCGAGAAAGCTTCGCAAGTTCTCGGGGTCGCCGTCCTGAAAAAAGCTCCAGATGCGCGTGCAGTCTTGTGGCGAAAGGGTCGAGGCTTTGCGGAGCCGCGCGTCATCAAGACCGTCGCCGGGAACTATCGCCAGGGAGAAACCATGCTGGCGCGCAGCTGCCGATAGCTGCTCGACGCCATAAGGCCAATAGTCTTTGCCGCCCAACAGGCGCACCACTACGAGCCGCGCGTGTCTTGCCACTTTATCAAGATAAAGATCGACCGAGAACGGATGTTTCAACTGCGCCAGCGAAGCGCAACGCAGGCTCGCGCTGCTTAAGCTGCCTTGCTCATGCTGGCGCGCGAGCTGACAAAGTTCGGAGTCCGAGAAGGAGAGAAAAACGATCTCCGCCGGCGTCTGTTCCAGATCGACCGCAGAACCTGCGTCGTCCAAACCATGAAGATCGCGGGCGAGGAGATGCATGACGTTATGGCGCCCCGAGTTGTGCCGCTATAGCCCCACGGTCAAGACCCTTTTCGCCTATCACTACGAGACGGCTTACACGAGCCTCGCCCGGCTTCCAGGGGCGATCGAACTGATGCTGGAAGCGCGCGCCGACCCCCTGTATCAACAGCCGCATGGGCTTGCCCAGGATCTCGACAAATCCCTTCATGCGCAAAACCTCGTGTCTGGCCGCGACTTCGGCGAGCTTCAACGCGAGCTTTGCTGCATCCGCAGCAGGCGCGATCTCTACGATGAAACTTTCGAAATCCTCGTGGTCATGCTCCGCAAGTCCGTCGTGGTGCGACGGTCTGTTGGCGAGATCATCCTCGGCGGCGGCGGCGAGGCCCAGCAAAACTCGAGCGTCGATGGCGCCCTGGCGAGCGCGCAGGACTTTGACGCCGCGCGGCGCGCTGGCGGCGAGAATCTCGAACACCCTCGCCTCCTCCGCCTCGCTGAGTAAATCCGTCTTGTTGAAAACGATGAGATCGGCGCAGGCGAGTTGATCTTCGAAAACCTCCTCGAGCGGATTATCGTGGTCGATGGTCTGGGCCTGCTCGCGCTCCTGCGCAATCGCTTCCAGGTCGTCGGCAAAGCGCCCCTCCGCGACCGCGCGACCGTCGACAACGGCGATAACGCCGTCAACGGTCAGCTTCGAGCGGATGGCCGGCCAGTCGAACGCCTTAACGAGAGGTTTGGGCAGTGCGAGGCCAGAAGTTTCGATGATGATATGGTCCGGCCGCTTCTCATGCGTCAGCAAAGCCTCGATCGCGGGCGCAAAATCGTCCGCAACTGTGCAGCAAAGGCAGCCATTCGCCAATTCAACGATATTTTCCTCTGGGCAGTTTTCGACACCGCAGGCGCGCAAAATATCACCATCGACGCCAACATCGCCAAACTCGTTGATCACCAGCGCCAGGCGGCGGTCTTTGGCGGTCTCCAGCAGATGACGGATCAGCGTGGTCTTCCCCGCGCCCAGAAAGCCGGTGATGATCGTGGTCGGAATCTTCGCGGTCATCCAGTCCCTCAATTTCTCAGTTTCAGCGCGTCTCGCGCTGCGAACTCGCGCCAAAGAACGCCGACGAGCACACCCGCTAGAATCCAGGTTCCAGCCTGCACCGCCAGCGAAGAGGCTGCGAAACGCGCCGCAAGCTCCGCCGGAACGGTGCTTTGAGGCGCCGCCGCCTGCGGCGCGCCGACAAGATGAGGTGCGGCGATCAGCAGCGCGCCAACAACCTTTGCAATCGTGTCGTCTAGCCGCAACAGCGCGAAAAGCCCGGCGCCAGTGGCGGCGGCGGCGCCGACCCACCAAATCTGGCGGAGCGCGAGATCGGTTTCGGCGGCGCCAGGTAATTGCGGCGCAAGGCCAAGCCCAGTGGCGAGTCCTGTCGCAGCAAAACCGGACGCCGCCCAGGCGACGGCTCTGCGGGGCTCGATAGCGTCGCCCGCGAGGAGCATCATGGCCAGCAAAATCAGCGCATAACCGGTCGCTGTAGCAACTGCTGCGATGCTGGTGGCGGCCGTGCGTTCGACCCCTTCGGTCGGCTTCCAGCCTTCCCCGGCGGGCTCATCATGACCGTGCTGCGCCGTCTCATACACTTCAGCCGCAATGATCAGTGGGGTCGTCGTCACATGTTGCAGGGCTGCGATCGCAAGCCCGGCCACAAGCCCGGCGATCAGACCGATCGCCAGGACACGCTGGATCACTGCAGGTCTAGTGGCAGGGAAAAGACAACGAGTGTCGCGTGTCGTGCGCGGCGTCGTGGGCGGTGTTCGAAGAAGAAAAGCCCGCAAGATAAACGAGCCCGACGCCCAGAAGCAGCGCTACAAAAGCGGCCTTAAGCGCCTCTGCGCGGGCGGCGGTAAAGGTGAAACGATCGGCGGCGGAAAGGCTGCGAAGGAACATGGTCGTCTCCTGGCCGCCCCACCGGCGGCGATAGCGTGTCATCGATAACGGCAGGTCTCCTGGCTTCCGGGTCGCTGGATCGCGCCGCCTTCCCGAAGCCGTTCGGCTCAGTGGCTGATGGCGCGGACCTCGCCGGTCACAGTTGCGGGGGCAGCCGCGGGGTCGGAAACCTCCTCACCGCGTTCCCTTTTCACTTCTTGCGAAGAACCGTCACAGTCCCTCATATGCGGGAACATGGGCGCCGTCAAACTGGCGTTTAGGGAAAGGCGCCGATGGAGATGGCACGACGCGGCCTGCCGATGAAGCGCAGTGGCGTCGACTTTGGCGCGGTTAGTCGGATTTTGACGAAACGCACCTCCCCGAAGCGGTGACCCTTGTCACATGGCGGCGGCGTCAGCGCAGATGACTTCATGCGTTATCGCCTGAACCTGCAAAACATGGAGTGGCAATGAGCCAAGAGGACGAGGCGGCGCGCCGGCATCGCGCCAAAATGGAAAAGCGCAAGGCTGTTCAGGACGCCGAGGTGGCCAGCAAGCCGATCGACGCCAAAGGCCTGCTAATGATCCACACCGGCCCGGGCAAAGGGAAGTCCACCGCCGCCTTCGGCTTGGCGCTCAGGGCCTTAGGCCATGGCTGGAAAGTGGGTGTGGTGCAGTTCGGCAAGGGCGCCTGGCATAGCGGCGAGCGGGTCATGCTGGAAAAATTGGGCGAGAACCTGCTTTCCTGGCACACGCTGGGAGAAGGCTTCACCTGGGAGACGCAGGATCGCGCCCGCGACGAAGCAGCGGCGCGACGCGCCTGGGAGAAAGCTCAAGAGCTGATGAAAGATCCGGAACTGCGCCTGCTGGTGCTCGACGAATTGAACATCGCGCTTCGCTATGACCACCTGAATCTGAATGAGGTGATCGTCGCCTTGAATGCCCGGCGGGAGGATCTCCACATCGTCGTCACTGGGCGCAACGCCAAGCCCGAACTGATCGCAGCCGCGGATCTCGTCACGGAAATGACCCTGGTGAAGCATCATTTCGCGGCCGGCGTAAAGGCGCAGGAGGGGATCGAATTCTAGCAGCGGAGATCGAACCGCTCGGTAAAAGCGGCTAAAATCTTCCCTCGAAGGTGATCGGCTTGCGCCGGTTACCATCGTCCAGATGGATGTGTTTGGCGAAATCGGCGCGGCGGCGATTGAAGTCTTGCAGCCACCAACCGTCGCCGAATGGATCGAAGGCTGGGGCGTCTGTGCGGCGGAACACCGCGGTCGCACCCATGCATTCGACCATCTCGAACATGCGGTCCTCGGAAATGAAATCGGCGAGCCGGCCGATCGTTGGAATATGAATGTCGTCGAGGACAAGAAGACCGTTGGTCTTCAAGTGCGGATAAAAAAAGTAATATTCGAGTTCGGGAAACGGAAAGCCATGCGGTCCGTCGATCAGTACCGAGATCATAGGGAACATGATCCTTATAGACCGGCAACGTCGACTGGGTGGGGCCAAATACGGTTTCAACTGTTTCCGTCACTGTCGCCGGACAATTCAAGAAATAAGCGACGCTGGAAGACTCGCTCGCGTCGCGATCATCCACGCAAAAGACCTTATGTTGCTTGGAGATGCGAGACAAGAAGATCGTTGATTTTCCGCATCCTGTCTCGGCGGAGCTGATCTCCGTCGCGGGCAGAAGCTGCTCGATGCGTAAAAGAGTCCGCAGCGGCAACGAACCGGCGCTATGGGCGAAACCCGCCGATTTCTCATAGGCGGCGATCTCGGCTGCGATCGTTGCATCCCGCTTCATCTGCGCGCGCAAGGGGGTGGGAACGACGGTAAGCGGGAGGCGCCACAAGCTTCTCTTCAGTCGATTGTGTATTTTTTGGACGAAAAGCGGCAGCATTCGAAGTGTTTACTCCAGACTTAGATCTACACCCCGTCATGCTCGTGCAAGCGGCAATCGAGTTCAGGTGACTTACGATTTGCGACTTATAAAGGCAAGTTAAGCCCTGTCTCAAGACTATTCGCCGCTCTGATAAAGAACCGCGCGCAGTTCCTAAGGGTCGTATCGAGAAATTCGGGGCTCGCTTCACCCCGACAGAACGTCAAAAATCAATTTAGTGTTTAGGGTTATGATCGCGACTGCGATTGCAGACGCTGTCAGGCTTAAATAGCGTGGCGCGACCTGTTCTCCCATAATCCGGCGTGACGCCGTGAACCAGATCAATGGTACGACTGCAAACGGCAAGGCCATGCTCAACACGACCTGACTTGAGACGAGAAGGTGTCCTGTAGCGGATTCGCCAGCGTAGAGGGTCAAAGCGACGGCGGGCGCGATGGCGATCAGGCGAGTGACCAAGCGGCGCAGAGCGGGCCTGAGGCGCAAGCGCACGAAACCTTCCATTACGACTTGTCCGGCCAAAGTGGCCGTCACGGTTGAGTTGAGGCCACAGGCGATCAAAGCCACCGCGAAAAGCGTCGACGCCGCTGGCGCGCCGAGCAACGGCGCGATCAGGCGATGCGCCTCGCTGAGCTCGATGATTTCCTTGTGTCCGCTCGCGAAAAACACGGAAGCAGCGAGCACGAGAATTGCGCCATTGACCAATAATGCGAAGAACAGCGCAATCGTACTGTCGATCACCGCGAACCGAATGGCCTCGCGTTTTTCGGCCTGAGAGGCGCCGACTGCGCGGGTCTGCACGATGTAGGAATGAAGAAAGAGATTATGCGGCATCACCGTCGCGCCGAGAATGCCGAGGCCGATGTAAAGCATCTGGGGATCGCTGAAAAATTGTCGCGTCGGCAGCAGGCCGCGGGCGACATCGGTAAAGTTGACGTTAGCCATCGCGAGTTGCGCAGAGAAGGAGAACGCAATTAACCCCAACAGCGCTACGACGAAGAGTTCGATCTTTCGAAAGCCCGCGCGCTCAAACGCCAGCACCAAAAAAGTGTCGAGCAGCGTGATTAGGATCCCCGCCGCGAGCGGCAGTCCGAACAGCATTTGGAGGCCGATGGCAGTACCGATGATCTCCGCGAGATCGGTAGCCAAAATGGCGGCTTCGGCCACTAGCCACAATGCGAAAGCGACAGGCCGGGAAAACTGTGCGCGACAAGCTTGTGCAAGATCAAGTCCCGCGCCGAGCCCAAGCCGCGCCGCAAGGGCCTGTAGAACAATGGCCATAAGACTGGAAAGCACTGCGACGAAAAGGAGCGCCGCACCGAACTGCGACCCGCCAGCGAGCGCAGTAGCCCAATTGCCGGGATCCATATAGCCGGTGGCGACGAGGTAGCCCGGGCCCAGAAAAACAAGGAGGCGCCGCAACATCGGTCCGCCGGCCGTCGTATTGATCGAACCGCGCAACTCTCCGGGCTCACGCGCGAGCAAAGGCGCCGATGGAGGTGTGGCGGGCGTCACAAGGCAGCTCCAGTGTAGCGGATATTGCTTTTTAGCACCCGTGGAGAGTTGTGTGCAATGCGGTGAAGCCCAAGCGCAAAACAGCGCGCCGCCAAGAGAGAAGGGAAAGCTTGCTGCGCTGGCTCACATTCGCGCCGGCAAATGATCCTCCTCCGCGAGATTGGAGAAGCGAGTCACCTCCGCCTCGAACGCGAGCGGGACCGTGCCCGTAGGGCCATGACGTTGCTTGCCGATGATCGCCTCGGCGCGCCCATGCGCGCGCTCCATTTCCGCCATCCAGGCGATATGCTCCTCGGTGCCTTCACGCGGCTCGCGATTCTTGAGATAATATTCTTCTCGATAGACGAACAGCACCACGTCTGCATCCTGCTCGATCGAGCCCGATTCACGCAAATCAGAAAGTTGGGGGCGTTTGTCGTCACGCGACTCGACCTGACGCGAAAGCTGCGACAGCGCGACAATCGGCACTGCCAGTTCCTTGGCGAGCGCCTTAAGACCCGTGGTGATCTCCGTCAATTCCTGCACGCGGTTTTCGGATCGCGATTTAGAGCCGGACAGCAGCTGAAGATAGTCGACAACCAGCACATCGAGCCCTTTCTGGCGTTTCAAACGCCTTGCGCGGGCTGTCAACTGCGCGATGGAAATGCCGCCGCTCTGGTCGATGTAGAATGGAATGCTCTGCATCTCGCGCGCGGCGTCGGTGATGCGACGAAAATCGTCTTCGCTGATGTCGCCGCGCCGGATCTTGTAGCTCGCGACGCCGGATTGCTCGGCGATCACGCGCGTCGCTAATTGCTCGGCCGACATTTCGAGCGAGAAGAAGCCGACAATCCCGCCGTTGACAGTTTTATGCGAGCCGTCCGGCTCGACCTCGAACTGATAAGCCTTGGCGATGTTGAAGGCGATGTTGGTCGCGAGCGCCGTCTTGCCCATGCCGGGACGGCCCGCGACGATGATGAGATCGGATTTTTGCAGCCCGCCCATTTTTTCGTCGAGATCGATCAGCCCCGTCGCCATCCCCGAAAGGTGGCCGTCGCGCTGATAGGCGCTGTTGGCCATGTCAATGGCGATGGTGAGCGCGTCGGCAAAACGTTGAAAACCGCCGTCGTAGCGTCCCGTTTCGGCGATAGCATAGAGCTTGCGCTCCGCTTCCTCGATTTGCTGGCGGGGCGAAGAGTTGATTGGCGAGTCAAACGCGGTGTTGACTACCTCTTCGCCGATGTTGATGAGATCGCGCCGCACCGCGAGATCATGGATCGTGCGCCCATAATCCTCGGCGTTGATGATGGTCGTCGCTTCGGCGGCGAGCCGTGCGAGATAACCCTGCATCGTCACGCCTTCGGGCAGTTCGATGGCGCCAAGATAGGTTTTTAGCGTGACGACAGTGGCGAGCTTACCGGCGCGAATGAGCTGGGCGCAGACCTCGAAGATGCGCCGGTGCAACTCTTCCGAGAAGTGCTCCGGGCGCAGGAAATCGGAGACGCGATCAAAGGCGTCATTATTGACCAAAAGCGCGCCAAGCAGCGCCTGCTCCGCTTCTATGTTGTGCGGCGGCGTGCGTACGGGAGGTTCTTTGGGCTCGGCCACCTGATACAGGCGCCGGCCCGGCAATGGTTCGATTGCGGGCATCGTTTCTCGGACGTTAAAGTTATGTGTCCTTCAGGCCTGCTAACGCGACGCGGAGACCGTTCCGGAACGCTGAACTTTTGCATGTTCAGGAGCGCGGCGGCAATGCCGAAATTAATATTCCGTGGCTACCGCTGCTCAACCGCTGCCTTATGAGTCTTATTCACAGACTCGACAATTAACATTTCCAAAAAGGACAAAAGCCACTTGCGTGTGGCGCAGAATCACCGGGGGCGTATTTGGTTGCTCAAACCGCCGCAGTCGCGATCAAAAAAAACCGGCGAACCTTTCGGCCACCGGCTTTTTTTTCAGAAAATGCGACTTCAAAACTACATTTCGACGTCGCCAGCCTCGGCGAGGGCTGCGCCAACCTCGAGACCGAGATCGTCCATCGAAGCGTGTTCGCGCGTTTCGACGGTCGATTCGCCGCGAGCCTGACGCTCGGCTTCCTCCTCGGAACGGGCGACATTGATGATGATCTTGATGTCGACTTCCGGGTGCAGATGCACCGGCACATGGTGCAGACCAAGCGCCTTGATCGGATGCACCAGCACAACCTGATTGCGATTCAGCGTAAAGCCACCGGCTGTGGCGGCTTCGGCGATGTCGCGTGTCGCGACCGAACCGTAAAGATGGCCACTCTCGCCCGCCTGACGAATAACCGTGAAGCTCTGGCCATTGAGGGTCTCCGCGACTACCTCGGCCTCCTTCTTCAAAGTGAGATTATTCGCTTCGATCTGGGCGCGCTGCGTCTCAAAGTGCTTCTTGTTGCCTTCGGTGGCGCGCAGCGCTTTCTTGCGGGCAAGCAAGAAATTGCGGGCATAGCCGTCGCGCACGCGCACGGTTTCGCCCATCTGGCCAAGCTTGGCCACGCGCTCAAGCAAAATGACTTCCATTGTTCTTCTCCGAGAGTTTCGTTTGCTTTCGAGGATTGTTATAGGGGGTCTGCCTGGCTAGCGGCGGGAGCTGATTTTCGCTCGCGAAAATGCAGCGCCGCGTCGGCAAGTCCAAGCAAGGTTAGTAGAATCATCGGCAAGCCAAGCAAGCCGAGAAAGAAGTAGAGGATCGATAGCGTCAGCACTCCGGATTTCGATCCGCGAACCCAAAAGTGCATTACGGCCAAACCTTGAAAACCAAGCGCCATGCCGAGGGTCGACGCAGTGGTCAGCGCGGCGACGCCCGGAAAACCATTTAGCGCAGATGCGCCCGCCGCCAACACAAACACTACGGCCACAGCGCGGGGAAGAGCTAAATCGGCGGCGATATCCGGCCAGGGCAATTTCAGCATGCCGGAGATTTGCGTCAAACGGCCCGCCGCCCAAAGATTGAACGCATGGAGCAGCAGTCCATAAACGGCGAAAATCGCAGGAAGGAACAGCTTAACGAAGCGCGTCAGTTCTTCCGTCGTGAATTCCTCGCCAAGTTGATGCTCTTTCATCATGCCATCGAGGGTGAAGTAGAACTGCCCCTGAACGTAGGACAAGGGCTCGTCGATGGCGCCATGCGAGAACGCGGTAATTCCGAGGAACAGCAAAATCGCCGCGATGAGCGTTACGCAGAGCGCGGTGACCGCCCAACCGGAGAGGTTCCTATTGAGAAGGTCGCGACGACCCCAGGGCGCTCCGGCCAAGGCGTAGCAGGAAAGCCACGCGGGCAGCGCAACCAAAAGTCCGTAAGCCATGCCGAACAAAGGATTTGGCCACACGGTCAGGGCCACAGTGCCGACGATCGCAGCTGTAGCGCCATGGCGGACGCCCAGACCCAGCGCGATAATCATAAGCGGCAGCGGAGCAAGATGCGCTAGCGCAAAGCCCCCCATGGTGCCCTTGCTGAGCACGGCGAAGACCGCTGCAGCCGCAAGCCCGCCGCCTACCGAAACACCGATATTGGTCCAGGTGAAGACGCTTTTGTCGGGCACGGCGGCGGTGTTCCGGTCTCTTGGCTCGAAGGGCATGCGGCACAATCGGCGCGCAAGCGGAAAAAGCGCCCTGACGGGTTTCCCCGCCGGCGCAAAGGGCTTTTAAGCCTAGATTGTCTCCGGGGCAAGCCTTCGCCCTTGGCTCCATGCCGCAATCATCTCTTTCGCCAAAAAGCTCCGCCTAGAATTTCGGCTACGCCTGGGCGCCCCGAAGTCGCTGGAAGATCGGTTACGCCATGCCCTTGAAAAACAAACCCGCCAAGGGTGTTCAGATCGACGACACAGGATCGAATTGCGCTGCGCAAAGGCGGCTGTGCGGGCGCCGCGTATGTTATGGACTTGAAACGATTTTTCCGATACTGATTCATCCAGCTCGATTATTATCGAGCCCGCAACTTATATGACATCTATTGAAAAATAACGAGGAAACTATGCGCAAAATACTGACCGCCACTGCCTTCGCGCTCGCGCTGGCTCCCTTGACCGCCAACGCCCAGACGCCCCTTTCCGCCTACGCGAACGACAAGGGCTACATTGACGTCCAGAAGCTGACCTGCGAGCAGCTCGCGGGAACCTTCCAGGAAGACGCGGATTTCCTCGGCATTTGGTACAGTGGTTGGTACAATGGGCTTGCCAAGAAACACGCGATCAAAATTGATAGGGTCAAAGAAGGCATCCACGAAGTCATAGTTTATTGCAAAGACCATAAAGACAAAAGAGTCATTCAGGCGATCGATGCTGTTCTCAAAGCGCGCAAGGACTAATCTTCAGCCAGCTTTGAAAGGCTGAGTCTGTGCGATTCAGCCCATAGGCCTTGGGCGGCGCAGTCACGGCGAGATCAGGGATCGAAAAGGCTGTAGCGGATATCGTTCGCTACAGCGTTAGGGCATGCAATTTTTCTCACCGCAGCCGCGATGAATTCGTCATATTGGGCTTGGACGAGCTTACAGAAGAACCCGATATGCCCAGAAATCCAGCGCAGCCGCGAATTAGGACTATTTTTCCGTCTTTGCGAAGCTCCCTCCCCGCCAGGTATTTGAGGGGGGAGAGGAATTTCCTTGCTCTTATTCTGCTTCTTTTTCTGGTTGCAGCACCAGCTTGGGCCAGCGACAACAGCGCGGCGGAGACGCCACCCCAAACTTCCAACGGCGCCGCGCCGACTTTCGTAGGTTCTGCGACCTGTGGGCAATGCCACAAGACAGAGCAGTCCGACTGGCAAGGCTCCCATCACGCGGTTGCGATGCAAGCAGCCAACGAAGCGAGCGTGCTCGGCCGTTTCGATGGAGTGACGTTCGAAAAAGACGGAGTAAAAAGCCAGTTCTTCAAACGGGACGGAAAGTTCTGGGTCAACACCGACGGTCCTGATGGAAAGCTCGCGGATTTCGAGATCGCTTATACATTCGGCGTCGCACCGCTACAGCAATATCTCATTGCTTTGCCCGCTGGTCGACTTCAGGCGCTGGGAATCGCGTGGGATGCGAGACCGGCTTCCGATGGCGGTCAGCGCTGGTTCCATCTTTACCCCGACAGAAAGCTGGTCGCGGGAGATCCCCTCCACTGGACGGGCATCGACCAGAACTGGAATTATCAGTGCGCGTGGTGCCACTCGACCAATCTCCAGAAAAACTACGACAGCGCGTCGCGAGCCTTCCATACCCACTGGTCCGAAATAAGCGTGGGTTGCGAGGCCTGCCACGGACCTGCGTCCAACCACATTGCATGGGCCGGGAAGGACCCAAAAAGCCAGGACTCGACGCACGGATTTGCCTGGACTTTCGACGAACGCGCCAAGGCTTCGTGGCCCATGGCGGAGTCAGGACAAGCCGTGCGCTCGACGCCGCGCGCGACCAACAAGGAAATAGAGGTCTGCGCCGGCTGCCACTCCCGCCGGCAGCAATTTTCCAGCAATGCTCAAAGCGTCGCCAGTTATTTCGACGCCTTTCGCCCTTCGCTGCTGGAGTCCGGCCTTTACTACGACGACGGTCAACAACGCGAAGAGGTCTACAATTACGCCTCATTCCTGCAGAGCAAAATGTTTGGCGCTGGAGTGACGTGTTCAGATTGCCATAATCCTCATTCCGGCAAGCTGAAGCTTGCGGGCAATGAAGTCTGCTCGCAATGTCACAGCGCCGCTCGTTTCGATCAACAGTCGCATCATCATCACGCATCAGGCTCCAAAGGAGCGCAATGCGCGAACTGCCACATGCCCGCAACGACTTATATGGGCGTGCATGCGCGGCACGATCACTCAATGCGCATACCGCGGCCGGATCGCACCGAGACCATCGCGACGCCCAACGCCTGCACCCAGTGTCATAGCGATAAAAAGGCGACCTGGGCGGCGGACGCGATAAAATCCTGGCGGGCAGCTCCAAATCCTGGCGCGCAAGGATTCGCCGAAGCGTTCGCACTCGCTGACCAAAATGGTCCGGGCGATCGCGCGGCGTTGATGCGCGTCGCAGAAGATAAGGCGCAATCAAGCATCGCCCGGGCCAGCGCCCTCGAAAGACTGGCCCGGGTTCCAAATCAGGCGGCGTTGGATCTGGCGGCTGCTTCACTTGCAAATGACGATGCCTCCGTGCGGCGGTCGGCTGTCGCCGTGATCGCCAATGGGGATGCGCCGACGCGGCGCGAACGTCTCGCGCCGCTGCTTCACGACTCTACCCGGCTCGTTCGGATGGAGGCGGCGCGCGCGCTGGCCGGCGAGGCCGAATCAGGTTTCGCAACGGGAGATCGCGACGCCTTCGCGACGGCACTGGTCGAATATGTTTCTGCGCAACTCTTCAACGCCGAACGCCCCGAAGCTCACGAGAACCTCGGCTCCCTGTATATGGAGCGCGGCAAACGTGAAGACGCTCGCTCGGAATTTAAAAAGGCGATCGAGATCGATCCCACATTCCATCCCGCTATTATCTCGCTTGCCGAATTGACTCGCGCCGGCGGCGACGAAGCCGGCGCGCAAGTGATTTTGCAAAAGGGGCTTGCAAGCAACCCCGGATCAGGAGCCCTTGCACATGCTTTGGGGCTCAGCCTGATCCGTCAAAAGCGCATTCCGGAAGCGCTGGAGAAACTCACGCAGGCGACGGAGTTCGAGCCCGCCGAGCCGCGCTTCGCCTATGTCCTGGCTGTTGCGCTGCATGACACCGGCCAAGCGCCCAAAGCGATAGCTACGTTAAAGACGCTGCTCGAAAAGCGTCCCAACGATCGCGATGCTTTGATGGCTCTGGTTTCCTATGAAATGGAAGCGGGCCATCTGACTTCCGCCGCGTCTAGCGCAAAACTCTTATCGAGGCTCGAACCGGATAGCGATGACATCAAACAAATGCTCAGCGATATAGAGAGCGCGCTAAAGCAGGCGCCTTAGCTGGGTGGATTGCCTTCCATTCTAATGTCCTGACCTGATAAACGAGGCGTCGAACAACGTTGGACACCTGAGGATATTTCAGCGCGCGTCATCTGAAGCGTTTCACCAAAGCTTTGCTCCGCAATAGGCATTGCTTGTGCGGCCAGGTAAGCGAGATTTGATGTTCAACTGAAATTGGCGCTTCGCATTAAAATTAGCTGGACCGGAATAATGCAGGCCAACTTTGCCTCTTTTCGATTAAAGCTGCTCGTGCGGTTTCTGTTCGTTGGGGCGGCGACATTCCTCTTCGTCGACTTGGCGATTTCGCGGTCAGCGTCACAAGAAACCACGCTTTTTGCGTTTCAAGGTCGCGCGGACGGGGGTAACCCGCTGGGCGGTCTGATATCCGATACGGAAGGGGCGCTCTACGGCGTGAGCTGGGCTTCGAACACGCCTGGTAATGTGTTCCGGTTACAACCTCCAGTTCGCGGCCAGACCGCCTGGACAGAAACGGTGCTTGCAAACGGCGTCCGCCCGCAGGGCGGCCTTGTCTTCGACCAACGAGGTTCACTATATGGCGCGAGTCTCGCAGGTTATTATGGAACGATCTTCCAACTTACCCCTCAAGCCGCTGGTCAAACGCCATGGCCCCGGACGGAGCTGTGGAGTTTCGGAGGCGGGGCAGATGGCTCCTACCCTCAGGGCCCGCTGATATTCGATACCTGGGGCGCGCTCTATGGCGTTACGACTCAGGGAGGCGCGGCGAACGCCGGCGCTGTATTCAGGTTGACGCCTCCAGAGAGCGGTCAAACCGCATGGCGGAAGACGGTGCTTTGGAGTTTTGGAGGCGGCGAGGATGGCGCCGGCCCCCAGGGCGGCCTGATCTTTGATCATCAGGGCGCTTTGTATGGCACAACGACAGAGGGAGGCGCCGCAGGCTTCGGCACGGTGTATCAGTTGGCCCCGCCGGGGGCGGGACTGACGAAGTGGCGAAAGACCGTGCTTTACAGTTTCCGGGGAGTAAATCCCTCCGATCCGGCAGGCGATGGCGCTTCTCCGAACGCAGTCTGATCTTCGACACTATGGGCAATCTATGGCACCACCGCTCAAGGCGGACTTTATACGCCATCGCCATTCCGCTGGGGTACAGTGTTTCGGTTGACGCCCCCCTCGAAAGGGCCGGGCGCGTTGGCGACCCCATGGACGGAGACCATCCTTCACAGGTTCGCTTACGGCGAAGTTCGCGGTCTACATGGCCACGCCAATAGCGGCCTGATCCTCGACACTGAGAGCGCACTCTATGGAACCACGGGTGGCGTCCCTATGGATACCGGCGGCGGCGCAGTGTTTAAACTGACGCCGCCGCTCGAAAGTCAGACGGGCTGGACCATTGCCAAACTCTATACGTTCAGCGCTGGAGCGAGCGGCGGAGTTCCTGTCGGCGGACTGCTCCTAGGCCAAGCGGGCGTGCTGTATGGCGCGACCTTCAACTATGGCCCTTCCGAAGTCTATTATGCTCCCGGCTATGGCGTGGTGTTTCAGATCACGGCGCCCTAGCGTCCAGAGTGACCGCCGCATCGTGGGCGTGGCGCCAATTCCGCCCGCGCATCTATGGCTCGGACAAAGCCGGTCCAGCAAGGAAAAGCCTCGGCTTGGGTCTCAGTTTTTGATTGATTGGTGGAGCCAGACGGAATCGAACCGACGACCTCTTCAATGCCATTGAAGCGCTCTCCCAACTGAGCTATGGCCCCACTCTTGTCTTGCCGGCTTCTTGGGACAAGTCCGGTCCCGCGACGGCGCTGCCGTTCGGGATGGCCGCTGTATAGTGGAGCCGCCCCGCCCCCGCAAGTGCGTTGCGCAATTTTTGTTTTCACAACGCAACATAAGCGCCGCACTGGCGCGGCGACGCATAAGAATGTTAATGAACGCGATCATTCCCCGGGCGCCTTTCTCGGAAGGCGCTCGTTATCTTTGACCTGCCGGCGCCGTCGCGCCGATATCCCTAGGGCGATATACTAAGTGACAAAGCACAGAAGCCTCCCGGACTATGCGGCGCGCAGATTCCGTTTTGCGGGCAATGCCTTGCTCGAGTTTTCCGATCCGTTTTTCGCTCAGATCGACAAGCTGAAACGGGATCTGGAGACGTCCGGCAAACATTTCGTCAGTTTCGCCAATTACGATTACCTCGGGCTCGCGAATCATCCCCGGATCATCAAGCAGGCTAAGCGCGAGCTTGACGAATTGGGCGTGGGCGCCCTCGCCTCGCGACTGGTCGGCGGCGAGCGCACCACGCATAAGGCGTTCGAGGCGGAAATAGCGAAGTTTCTGGGCTTCGAGAGTGCGCTGACGCTGGTTTCCGGATATCTCGCCAATGTCACCACCATCGCCTGGCTGATGGGCAAGCGCGACGCAATATTCATCGACGAGCTTGCGCACAACAGCATTGTGGCCGGCGCCGACGGATCGGACGCCGAAGTCATAAAATTCCGCCATAACGATTACGACCATCTCCAACATCTGCTGCAAAAAAGACGCGAGGATTTTCGCCATGTGCTCGTCGTGGTCGAGGGCATTTACAGCATGGACGGCGATACCGCCGATCTGCCGCGTCTGCTGGAAATCAAGGAAAAGCATCAAATCTGGCTAATGCTCGACGAAGCCCATTCGCTGGGCGTGCTGGGCGCCACGGGCCGCGGGCTGCCCGAGCATCAAGGCGTCGACCCTGCGCGACTCGATCTCATCGTCGGCACCATGTCGAAGACGCTGGCGTCCTGCGGCGGCTATGTCTGCGGCAAGAAGCAGGTGATCGACTGGTTTCGATACACCCTGCCCGGCTTCGTATACAGCGTGGGGCTGTCCCCGGTGATTCTCACCGCGGCGCGCACCGCTCTGGGTTTGATGCAGGAAGAGACCTGGCGAATCGACAAACTGGCGAGAAACGCCGAATTTTTCCGCGATACGGCGCATGCTGCCGGACTTTCAACGGGCCCCGCGATAGGCCGCGGCGTCGTGCCGATTCTATTTCAGGACAGCATCGAGACCATGTGGGCCTCTCAGCACCTGCTTGAGCAGGGGTTCTATGTGCCGCCGATCGTGCAGATCGGCGTGCCGAAGGATCAGCCGAGGTTGCGCTTCTTCATCTCCGCCAATCACACCGAAGAGGAGATCAAAGGCGTCATCGGAGCGCTGAAGAGCATGCCGCCGGTGTCCGAAGAAGCGCACAGAATTGTCGCAGCGGCGATGGCGGGCGCGTGAGCTTTTGCGGACCGCGTGCTTGCAGATCCGTCTGAACGGTTTTTTTTGTGGCCGCACAAATAGCGCTTCAGCTAACCGACGGCTGAGACGCGGCTCAACAATGAACACCGCGTCGTTATGACGCTTTTTATCGGCAACGGAACAGCTTTAGGCTTTCAACATGGCGCAAATCGATGTCGTACCGGCCACGGGTCTCGCGCGCTTCCTCACCTACAACAAACTCCCGCGTCTGCTGTACGCGGGCGCGAAGGGATTTGCGCCGCCGCTGGATGTGGAACGCTGGACGCTTCATGGCCACCTGTTCAATCCACATTTTAAGCTGGTCGAAGCCCAAGAGTTTCTCGCGCGGCGTGGAGGTCATTGGGTCGGCCGCATACTCGCGCAGGTCTACAAGCCGGAGTATGCGCCCGTTGGCGCCTCGCGTTTCCAGTTTGGTTCGCTTGACGCAGTTGATGACATCGAGGTGGTGCGGGCGTTGACGCTGGCTGCCGAAGAGTGGTTGAAGGCGCGCGGCGCTGATCGCATCAACGGACCCTTCTCGCCAACCATCAACGGCGAATGCGGAATGCTGATCCAGGGCTTCGAAGCGACCCCAATGTTTCTGACCCCTTGGCATCCGCCCTACCTCAGCCGGCACGTCGAGGCGCTGGGGTATGCCAAGGCGCGCGATCTCGTCTCTTATATGATTGAACTGACGGCCGACGAGTTGAACAAGCCGGCGCGCATTTCGAACCGCGCCGAATGGAAAGACCGGCTCAAAATCCGCCAGCTTGACTTCACGCGCCTCAAAAAGGGCGAAACCCAGTTAATGTCGGACCTGTTCAACGACGGCTGGCGCGACAACTGGGGTTTCGTGCCCTTCACCAAGGCGGAATTCGATTCCATCGCCGACGCGCTGAGCTTTGCTACACCGCCGGAATTCACCCTGGTCGTCGAGCTCGACGGAGAGCCCAAATCCTTCGCGGTCGCGCTGCCGAATCTGTTCGAGATTACCGACGATCTTGACGGCCGCTTGCTTCCCTTCGGCTTAGCACGCGTCGTCTCCCGATTTCGCAAGCACAAATACAAGACCGGCAGAGTGCTTTTGCTCGGAACGCGCAAGGATCTGCAAAACAGCGCGACGGGCGGCGCCATCCTGCTGGCGATCGTTGAGGAAATGCGCCGACGCGCCGCGAAGAGAAGCCTGGAACTGATAGAGGCGGGCTGGGTTCTCGAGGACAATACGGCCATGCGCCGTCCTATAGAAATGTTCGGCGGCAAAGTAGACAAGATTCATCGCATCTATGAAAAGCGTCTGTAGAGCGGCGCGCGACATTATAAGGACGAATACTCATGACGATCTCAGTCACCAGCACCGGCGCGGACCGCTCGCATGTCGATCGACGCAAAGCGATCCTGGAGAAATATCCGCAGGTGCGCGACCTTTTCGGCCGCGATGAGACGACTTTCAAAATCACCGTTGCGATCTTCGCCGGTCAGATGGCGATCGCGATTTTTCTCGGCTGGCTTGGGCTTTCTTACTGGCCTCTAACGTTGCTTGTCGCCATTTGCGTTGGCGCCTTCGCCAATCACGCCAATTTCGTCATCATCCACGACTCCATTCATAATTGCGTGTTCGAAAATAATTTGCTGAACAAATTGAATGCAATTCTCGCCGATCTTTCCAATGGCTTTCCGACCGCGATGGGGTTTCGCTGCTATCACATCAAGCATCACTCGCACCTCTCCGCCTATGACTATGACGCCGACGTGCCGAGCCATTGGGAGGTCGAGTTCGTTGGCAACAGCAGCTGGCGCAAAGCGCTGTGGTTGTTTTTCTTTCCGGCAATTCAGCTGGCGCGGCTGTCGCGGCTGAAGGGCACGGTGCCGATCATGGGCAAGTGGACATATATCAACATCGCCGTAATGGTCGTATTCGATATTTTCGTGCTCTGGGCGTTCGGCGCCAATGCTCTGCTTTATCTTTTCCTGTCGTTCTGGTTCTCGGTTGGCGGCCTGCATCCCCTAAGCGCGCGCTGGCTGCAGGAGCATTTCGCGTTCGGTCCGGACCAGGGGACGTTCGACTATTACGGTCCCCTCAACACGTTGGCGCTGAACATCGGCTACCACAACGAGCATCACGATTTTCACGAAATTCCGTGGGCGCGGCTCCCGCAATTAAGGGCTATGGCGCCGGAGTTCTATGACAATCTGGGCTGCCATCGCTCCTGGGTGGCGCTTCTCGTCACCTTTATCTTCGACCCGCGTTATTCGCTGAACACGCGTTCGGAGAATGTCGAAAACGCGGCCCATGCGGCGGACGTCGCCGCCCAGCCGGCGGAGTGACGCCATGACTCTCGAAATTAAAAATGCGGACAGCCCGGCGGGCGCCGCCGACGCTCTATCCGCCTCGCCGCGGCTGTTTGAGAGCGATCTGTTCGACAAGCTCTCGCGCGTGCATCATTTGACACCGGTGATCGTCTATACGCCTATCATCGTGGGGCTAGCGATCTATTCGCTGACGCTGCAAGGCTTTGGACTGGTCGTTCTGGGTTTACTTGTCGGTTACGTCGCCTGGACCCTGACCGAATATTTTGGCCACCGCTTCCTGTTCCATACAGTGTTTCCCCTGCCCTTGGGCTTGGGACCGCGTTTCCAGTTTCTCATTCACGGGGTGCATCACATCTATCCGAGCGATCCGCTGCGCCTCGTGATGCCTCCGTTGTTGTCGGCGCCGATCATGCTGATTGCGCTGTCGATCATCCGCCTGCTGTTCGGCGCGACATTCACCTGGCCGGTGTTGGCCGGCTTCATCGGCGGCTATGTCGTTTACGACTGCGTGCATTACTGGACCCATCACGGCCATCCAAAGTCCAAGCTCGGGCATCTCGTGCGCCGCCTGCACATGCTGCATCACTTCCGCGACGCGACCAAAGGCTTTGGCGTGCATGCGATCTGGTGGGATTACGTCTTCGGCACGGCATATCAGAAGGGCGATACGCCCGGCACAAAAGCGGTATGATAAGCAGACCTTCTCCCTTTCGCGGAGAAGGGATCACGCTCATCCCTGCCCCGTGCGCGCAAACCACTCATCCTCGGAGATCACTTCGACTCCGAGTTCGCGCGCTTTCGTTAGCTTCGACCCAGCGCCCGGCCCCGCGACCACGAGGTCGGTTTTCTTCGAAACAGAGCCGGAAATCTTCGCACCAAATCGTTCCGCCTGCGCCTTCGCTTCATCGCGCGTCAGACGTTCCAGGCTGCCGGTGAAAACCACCGTTTTTCCGGCAACTGGCGAAGAGACTTCAATCGCCGGCATTGGCTCCAGCGTCACCTGCGAAAGCAGCGCATCGATTTCCCGCTCATTATGCGGCTCGGCAAAAAAGTCGTGCAGCGCCTCAACAACGACGGGACCAAGCCCGTCAATGGCGTCGAACACAGCGTATGCCTCGCTGTCCGGCGCTGCTGCCGCTGCGGTGGCGCGCAACTGCTCGAAGTCGGTGAAATGCCGCGCGAGCCGCTTGGCGTTGGTCTCGCCGACGTGCCTGATTCCGAGGGCGTAAATGAAGCGGTTGATCGGCACGCTTCTTCGGGCGGCAATCGCCGCAAAAAGATTTTTTACCGAAGTTTCGCCAAATCCTTCGCGATTCTTCAGTTTTGTAAGACCTTTCGCATCTCGCTCTTGCAGCGTGTAAATATCCGAAGCAGTCCTGATCAGCCCCTCTTCATAAAAATACTCAATCTGCTTGTCGCCCAGACCTTCTATGTCCATCGCATTGCGCGAGGCGAAGTGCTTCAGTCGCTCCACGGCCTG
The DNA here is from genome assembly GCA_963724845.1 of uncultured Alphaproteobacteria bacterium. Taxonomy (GTDB): domain Bacteria; phylum Pseudomonadota; class Alphaproteobacteria; order Rhizobiales; family Beijerinckiaceae; genus Methylocystis. The sequence continues at coordinate 471,556 of CAVRWF010000002.1, read as the reverse complement.
GGCGGGACAGACCAACGAACCGGTGCAGCGCCGGGCCACATCCGCCTCGCCAGTCTTTTCATCGATTTCCCGCAAGGCCGCCGAACCGCAGCGTGGACAGACCTGCGGAAAGGAATAAGGCTTGGCTCCATGTGGGCGCTTGTCCAGCAATACCTCGACAATTTGCGGAATTACGTCGCCCGCGCGTTGCACAACAACGGTGTCGCCGATGCGAATGTCCTTGCGCGCGATCTCGTCTTCATTGTGCAGCGTGGCGTTGGACACCACGACGCCGCCGACTGTGACTGGCGCCAAGCGCGCCACCGGCGTCAGCACGCCGGTGCGTCCGACCTGGATATCGATGCCCTGCAAGATCGTCGTGGCGCGCTCGGCGGGGAATTTATGCGCTACGGCCCAGCGGGGCGCGCGCGAAACGAAGCCAAGTCGACTCTGCAATGCGATGTCGTCCACTTTATAGACAACGCCGTCGATATCGTAACCAAGCGTCGCTCGCTGCGCCTCTATGGCGCGAAAATGCGTCAGCATGTCCTGAATGTCATTGCACAGTGTGGTGAGCGGATTCACCGGCAGTCCAAAGCGGGCGAAAGCGTCGATGACGCCCTTTTGCGAATTTGCCGGGAGTTCGCTCGCCTCACCCCAGGCATAAGCAAAAAAACGCAGTGGCCGTTGGGCGGTGATGCTCGCGTCGAGCTGGCGCAGCGAGCCGGCGGCGGCGTTACGCGGATTGGCGAAAGGCGTTTTTTGCGCCGCTGCCTGACGTTGATTGAGCGCGGCAAAATCGGCGTGCGTCATATAGACCTCGCCGCGCGCCTCGAGCACATGGGGAGGATGGCCCGAAAGCCTGTGCGGAATCTCGCGCAGCGTGCGTATATTCGCAGTTACGTCCTCGCCTTCAAAGCCGTCGCCACGTGTCGCGGCATTCACAAGCCGGCCTTTTTCGTACCGGAGCGAACAAGAAAGGCCGTCGATTTTGGGTTCCGCCGTGAAGGCGAGCGGTGCGTCGTCTTTTAGACCCAAAAATCGTCGAACCCGCGCGACGAACTCCATTACTTCGTCATCGGAAAACACATTGCCGAGCGAAAGCATCGGCACGGCGTGTTTCACCTTGGCGAATTTTTCCGCAGGCGCTGCGCCGACTTTGCGCGTCAACGAATCCGGCGTCCTGAGTTCAGGAAAGGCGGCTTCCAGTTCCTGATAACGCCTGCGCAGAGCGTCGTAGTCGGAGTCAGAAATTGAGGGCGCGTCTTCCTGGTAATAACGGCGGTCGTGCCCGGCGATCTCCTCGCCGATCCGCGCATGTTCTGCGCGGGTTTCAAGAGGCGTAAGTGCAACGGCGGTCGGCGGCGCCTTCGCCGAGCGACGCGCCATATTTACGCCGCCGCCTCGGGAGCAGCTCCGACCAGCCGGCGCGCTTCCTGAGAGCTGATCGGCCGCCCGAAGGCGTAACCCTGGGCATAGCCGCAACCGAGTTGATATAGCTCGATGGCGTCGGATTCCGTCTCTGCGCCCTCGGCAATTACATCCATCCCCAGGTCCTTCGCCAGGGTGATGATAGAGCGGAGAATGGCGGCCCGCGACGCCTTGCCGGTCTGCTTGACGAAAGAGCGATCAATCTTGATCGTGTCGAAGGGAAAACGCTGGAGATAGGACAATGAAGAATAACCCATGCCGAACTCGTCAAGCGACAGGCCCGCGCCAAGTTCCTTGACGCGCGCAAGCATCTGCGCCGACAGTTCCGGATTTTGCATGACGAGGCTTTCGGCGAGTTCGATCTTCAGGCTGCCTTTCACAATATCATTGCGCATCAACACGCTTTTGACGTCGCGCAACAGGTCGTGGCGGAGCAATTGCGGCGACGACACGTTTACGGAGGCAAAAATTGGCGGATCTACAGCCAGCGCCCGCTGCCACGCGGCGAGTTCTCGCGCGGTGCGCTCCAGAGCCAGCAGGCCAAAGTCGATGATCAGTCCGGTCTGCTCGGCGATCGGCAAGAATTCGGGAGCGTCGAGGCGGCCGAGCTTGGGATGGTCCCAGCGCAACATCGCCTCGAAGCCAGCGATGGTGCGATCCTCCAGACGGACAATGGGTTGGAAAAACACCTTGACCTCGCCGCGCTCCAGCGCGCGCCGCAGGTCCGCCTCCAGGGTCAGGCGATCGGAGCGTTGCCCGCGCATCGCGGGGCGGAACACTTCGATGCAGTTTCCGCCGGCGCGCTTGGCGTGACGCATAGCTATCTCTGCGTCGTCGAGCATGTCGTCGGCGCCGGGATGCACCGCCGGGTCAAACAAGGCCACGCCAATCGATGCGAAGAGGCTGATTTCGCGGTCCGTGAAACGCACCGGGGTCGCCAGCGCCCGGCGCACGGAATCCGCAAGCGCGATGACCGTGTCAGCATTGGTCTCCGAAACCAGAATGATCGCAAAAGTGTCGCCCGCGAGACGCGCGAGAGTGTCCTGCGGCTGCAACAGACGGGTCAACCGATGAGAAATGGTCAGCAGGATGCTATCGCCCGTAGCGACGCCGACCTGCTCATTGATCTGCTTGAAACGGTCGATATCGACACAAATCACCGTCGGCCGCACTTCTTTCTGCATGCGCGCGAAAACCAGCGCCGCCTCAAGGCGGTCGAAGAACAACTCGCGGTTGGGCAGTCCGGTGAGATTGTCGTGGACCGCATCGTGCAAGAGCCTCTCCTGCGCGTTGCGCTCTTCGGTCACGTCGGTCAGCGTGCCGACGACGCGGATTACCTCCCCGTCGGGGCCCACAACAGGACGCGCCCGGAGGCGGAAACAGAGATAATGGCCGTCGGCGGCGCGTAGTCGGAACTCTTGGTCGATACGGCCGCGCCGCTGCTCAAGTATGGCGTCCAGGCAAGCGCGATACCGGTCTTGCTCGAAAGGATGCAACAAATCGAGCCAGGATGCAGCCGCTCCTTCCAGACCGCCGCGGTCAAGCCCCAGCTGAGCCTCGGCCTCTGGACTAACGAAAATATGGTCGGAAGGAACGTCCCAGTCGAACACGATTTCGCTGGCCCCGGTCAGCGCCAGCGCCTTGCGCTCGATATCCGAGATCGCGCCTTGAGCGAGCCCGCCGCTCGCGAACGCGTTTTGCATGACCGTAAAGCCGATCAGCATGACAATGAGCACAAGCCCGCCGACGAGAGCCGGAGAAACAAGGTCGTTTGTCAGCCAGCCGAAGACCGTGAAGCCGGCCGCGCAAACCCATAGCAACAGCAAAAACCATGTTGGAATCAACATGATAGCGCGGTCGAACCCATGCGAGGCCAGATAGAGGATAAGCACGAAACCGACGACCGCCACCGTGCCGAGCGAGATGCGGGCGACGCCTGCCGCAACCGGTGCGTCGAAAACCGCAAGTCCTACGAGATCGGCAAGAATTAGCAGCCAAACGGCCGCGATGTGCCATGCGCGAACATGCCAGCGATTTAGATTGAGATAGGCGAACAGAAACACGACCAGCGTCGCCGACAGCACGGTCTCGGAGCCGGCGCGCCAGATGCGGTCTGTGGCGGGATCAGAGCCAAATATCTTGTCCCAAAAGCCGAAATCGATGCAAACATAGGCTAAGACCGCCCAAGCCAGCGCCGCCGCCGCCGGAAATATCACTGCGCCCTTGACGACAAAAACGATTGTCAGAAATAACGCCAGCAAGCCGGCGATGCCAATGACGATGCCTCTATAGAGGGTCAGGCTGGTCACCTTGTCTTTATAGGCGTCCGGCTCCCAAAGATAGAGTTGCGGCAGGTTTGGCGTGCGCAATTCAGCGACATAAGTGACCGTGGTGCCTGGGTCGAGCGTAAGGCGGAAAACATCCGCGTCAGAACTTTCCTCGCGCTCAGGCGGGAAGCCCTGGCTGGCCGTGATAGTTGAGATACGGTTGGCGCCCAGATCCGGCCAGATTAGGCCCGATCCTTGCAGGCGAAAGTGTGGGGCGACGATAAGCCGCTCTATTTGCTCGTCCGTGTCATTGGTGAGCGCGAACACGATCCAGCTCGGGCGCGTCCCTGGCTCCTTCGCCCCGACCTCGATCCGACGAACGATGCCGTCAGAGCCGGGCGCCGTCGAAACCTGCAGGCGGTCGCTTTGCGATGCATGTTTCTCGACGGCGTTGGTGAGGTCGATGGCCTGAGCGTCGTGCGGCACGCGAACGCTGTCCACGGCCCAAGCCGCAGGGGCGAAGGCGATGAAGAACAGCATCCCGATCAGATATTTCTTGAAACCCACGAACCCACTTCTCAACGACGAAAGGCTGAGGCTGCATGGCGAGCGACGGCCCTGCGATGAACCCGGCGAACTGCTGTCTTCTGCTCCCATGACTGGTAGAGGCTTGAGACGCATCTCGCAAGCCGGTTATCTCCTCGCCTGTGGAAACGGTATGGTGTTCGCGCGTGATTCCCTGCTCCTCAATCTTGCGGAGCAGAGACGGCATCAATATACGCTCCTTGCAAAGGAGCGGCGAGAGATTGCAGCGGATTATGGTATGTAAAATTTCGGCGTCGCAGCAAGCGGCCGGGTGGCGGTTGAACAGGAAAGCGTCTTATGCGTAGCGTTCTCGGCGGACCACGGCTGCTGCTACGCCGGCTGCGCGAAATCAGCGCGGAGCCGGTGAATGCGCAGACTCGGCTCGACAGGATCGTGGTGCAAATTGCCGCGAATATGGTCGCCGAAGTTTGTTCCGTATATGTCCTGCGCGCTGATCAGAGGCTGGAGCTCTACGCCACGGAAGGCCTGAACCGCGAAGCCGTGCATCTGACCACAATGAAGGCCGGCGAAGGCCTGGTGGGCCTTATCGCCCAGAGCGCCGAGCCTCTGGCCCTTTCTGAAGCCCATGAGCACCCGGCCTTCTCGTATCGCCCGGAGACCGGCGAAGAGATCTATCATTCCTTTCTCGGCGTACCCATCCTCCGCGGCGGCAACACGGTCGGCGTGCTTGTCGTTCAGAATAAGGTTCGGCGCAGCTATTCGGAAGAGGAAGTCGAGGCGCTGCAGACCACGGCGATGCTTCTCGCCGAAATGATAGCCTCGGGCGAGTTGCAGTCGATTGCCAAATCGACGGAGCCTCTCGCGCTCGATGGCCCCTTGTCCATAAAAGGGGCGCCGATCAGCGACGGCGTGGGGCTGGGCTATGTGCTGCTGCACGAGCCTCGTGTCGTTATCAAAAGTCTGTTGGCGGAAGATATTCCGGGGGAGTTGCAACGTCTCGATACCGCGATTGAGGCAATGCGGCTCTCGATCGACGAGATTGTCGCTCATGGCGACCGCATGGGCGCCGGCGAACACCGGGAAGTGCTCGAAGCTGTGCGCATGGTCGCTAATGACCGCGGCTGGCTCCGCCGTTTGCGCGAGGCCGTGATGACTGGCCTTACTGCAGAGGCTGCGGTCGAGCGCGTCCAGAACGACGCGCGCGCGCGCATGCAGCGCCAGACCGACCCCTATCTGCGTGACCGGCTTCACGATCTTGACGATCTCGCCAATCGACTGCTGCATCAGTTGACCGGCCAGAGCTATGTCGCCGATCGGGACAGCGTGCCGGATAACGCCATTATCGTCGCTCGCACCATGGGACCCGCGGCGCTGCTTGACTATGACCGGGCGAAACTGCGCGGACTCGTCCTGGAGGAAGGCGGGCCGACAAGCCATGTCGCTATCGTGGCTCGCGCGCTCGGCATCGCCGCAGTCGGACTCGTTCAAAACATCACAGGGCTCGTCGAGCCGAACGATTCCATAATAATAGACGGCTCCACGGGTGACGTGCACGTGCGCCCCCAACCGGACGTGCGCACCGCCTACGGTGAAAAGGCGCGGCTGCGCGCGCGTCGACAGGAACAATATGCAGCGCTGCGGGACGTTCCCGCCGTGACCAAGGACGGCGTTGAGATTTCGCTGCATATGAACGCGGGCCTGACGGTTGACGTGCCGTTTGTCCGTGAGACTGGGGCGCGCTCGATCGGTCTGTTCCGCACCGAGCTTCAGTTCATGCTTGCGCCAAGTTTTCCGCGCATGAATGAACAATACCGGTTTTACAAAACCGTACTTGACGCCGTTCCCGACCGTCCCGTGACCTTCCGCACGCTCGACATCGGTTCCGACAAAATCCTGCCCTACATGGCGACGATCGATGAAGAGAACCCCGCTCTCGGTTGGCGCGCGATCCGCATTGGACTTGATCGACCGGGTCTGTTGCGGATGCAGTTGCGAGCGATGCTCAAAGCCGCGGCTGGTCGTGACTTGCGCATCATGTTTCCAATGGTCGCCAATGTCGCGGAATTCGACCTCGCCAAAGCAATCACCTTGCGAGAGCTGGAGTTGATTCGCCGACACGGCTATGCGCTCCCGACCGAACTTGACCTTGGAGCCATGGTGGAGGTTCCAGCGTTGCTGTGGGAACTCGATCAGCTCGCGGACCATGCAGACTTTCTGTCCGTCGGCTCCAACGACCTTGTGCAGTATCTTTACGCCGCCGATCGCGACAACACCCGCGTTTCGAAACGCTACGACAATCTTTCGATCCCGGTGTTGCGGGCGCTTAAAAGCATCCTTGACGCCGGAAACCGGGCAAATAAGCCCGTGACGCTTTGCGGCGAAATGGGCGGACGGCCGCTGGAAGCCATGACGTTGCTAGCGCTGGGCTATCGCTCGCTCTCTATGTCGCCGTCCTCCATCGGCCCCGTCAAGGCGATGCTTCTCAGCCTCGATTTACAGCAGGCTGAGCTATTCCTGGCTTCGCTCATGGCCAATAATGACGGCCAACCTTCGCTGCGCGAAAACTTGCGTCAGTTCGCCAGTGCGCAAGGCGTCGCGTTATAGCGACTTCGCCGCAGACTGCGCATCAGCCCTCCGCGAGAGGCGATCGTTGCTCATCACAAGCATGGAACCCGTATGTTCGCGCAAGACAAACTCGACCTGATCCTACGCCGTCATGAGGAGATTGGCGAAAAACTGGCGAGCGGGCCCGATTCCCAGACTTTCGTGGCGCTGTCGCGCGAACTCGCGTCCCTTGATGAAGTCACGGCGGCGATACGCAAGTTTCGCGGCGCGCGAGACGAAGTCGCCGGACTGCGCGAGCTGGTTGAAGATCCTTCGTCAGACGCAGAGATGCGCGCATTGGCTGAAGGTGAAATCGAAAAAGCGCAACTCTCGCTTGAAACAGCGACTGAGGCGCTTAAAATCGCGCTTTTGCCGAAGGACGCCGCGGATGAAAAAGGCGTAATTCTCGAAGTTCGCGCGGGCACGGGCGGCGACGAGGCGTCATTATTCGCGGGCGACCTTTTTCGCACTTATCAAAAATATGCAGCGCTCAAGGGATGGAGCGTCGAAATCGTCTCCGCCAGCGAGGGGGCGCTTGGGGGTTACAAGGAAATCATCGCCCAGATCCTTGGCCGTGGCGTTTACGGACGCCTCAAGTTCGAGTCGGGCGTTCATCGGGTTCAGCGCGTGCCGGCGACCGAGACGCAGGGACGCATCCACACCTCAGCCGCCACTGTGGCCGTGCTGCCGCAAGTCGAAGATGTTGACCTCGACATCGATGACAAGGATCTCAACATTGAAACCATGCGCGCTGGCGGCGCGGGCGGCCAGCACGTCAACAAGACGGAATCTGCAATTCGCATCACCCACGTTCCTTCGGGCATCGTGGTCATGATGCAGGAGGAGCGCTCACAACATCGCAATAAAGCGAAGGCGATGTCCGTGTTGCGGTCGCGTCTGTATGATGCCGAAAGATCCCGTCTCGATGGCGAACGTTCGGCGGACCGACGTCAGCAGGTAGGCTCCGGCGACCGTTCGGAACGCATCCGAACCTATAATTTTCCTCAGGGGCGCGTGACCGATCACAGGGTCAATCTGACGCTTTACAAGCTGGACAAGGTGATGGAGGGAGAAGCGCTGGACGAGATCATCGACGCGCTGCTTCGTGATCACCAGACGAAGTTACTGGCGCAAAGCGATATCTGAAACAGGGCCGCCGCCGCGCGGTCAAATCATTTCGCCCCGTTGAGATTCGCATTTCGGCCCTGAATAAAATTCAGTCCTACCGCAGGACGTTGCTCCTGCCCGAAGCTTGACGAGAAGCGGCGCGCATGGGCATTGGAAAGCGCGTTTTAGTCCCCAGAGGTTTCGATGATTCGCTCCGCCCTGATGAATGTTATGACCGCCGCGGCCATCAAGGCCGGACGCGGGCTTAAGCGGGATTATGGCGAAGTCGAGAACCTCCAGGTCTCGGTAAAAGGGCCTGGAGATTTCGTCACTGCAGCCGACAGACGAGCTGAAAAAACCTTGTTCGAGGAGTTGTCGCGCGCGCGGCCGGGTTACGGCTTTCTGATGGAGGAAAGCGGCGCGGTCGAAGGCTCCGACAAAAGCCATGTCTGGCACATCGACCCCCTCGACGGCACCGCCAATTTTCTGCATGGAATTCCGATTTTTGCAGTGTCGCTGGCGCTTGAGCGCGAAGGACAGATAGTGGCCGGCTTGGTCTACAATCCCGCGAGCGACGATATGTACGTCGCCGAAAAAGGCCAGGGCGCATTCCACAATAATCGCCGCATGCGCGTCGCGGCGAGACGCACGCTGACGGAGTCGATGGTCGCCTGCGGAATCCCACCGCTTGCGGGCGTTGCCCATCACCCGCGCTTCCAAACAGAACTCGCGGCCGCAATGGCGAAGATCGGGAACATTCGACGCCTCGGCGCGGCCGCCATTGACCTCGCGATGGTCGCCTCCGGTCGTTGCGACGGATACTGGGAGCGCGGCATCAAGCCCTGGGACATAGCGGCCGGCATCATTTTGGTGCGGGAATCTGGCGGCTTTGTCACCGACCTTTCCGGCGGCGCGGATATGCTCGCGAAGTCCGAGATTTGCGCCGGAAATGAAGCGATCCACCGGCAACTGCTCGACCTGCTGAGGAAAGCATGAGCTTATCCGCACAGGAAACTCCTCCCAGGTCGAAGGTTGCGCCGCGTAGGCAGCAAGACATGCCCGATCTTATGGATGTATGGGTTGCATCCTGGCGCGCAACTTACGCCGATATCGACTTCGACGCTCGGCGCGATTGGTTCGTTACTCATCTTGCAGCGCTCGAAGACGCGGGAGCGTTGACATTGTGCCTGCGCGTTGGCGCGCCCGACGAGGTGAAGGGCTTTGTCGTGGTGGACCCGGCAACCGGATGGCTGGATCAAATTTGCGTGCATCCCGACCAGTTTGGCGCAGGCGCAGCGGAGGCGCTGATGAACGCCGCCCGCAGGGTATCGCCCCAAGGCATTCGTCTGGATGTCAACGCCGACAATCGGCGCGCCTTGCGCTTTTATGATCGCGAAGGGTTCAAGCTCATCGGCGAAGGAGCCCCCAGTCAGTCAGGCAGATCCACGGTGGTGCTGGAGTGGCTCCCGCCAACCATCGGTGCAATAAAATAAAAACATGTTGAACAGCGTTTTTTTCTACAGAACACTCAGATCCGGCCAGTAATTCGACTCCTAGCGCGAACTCTGGCGCTAATATTATTGGCATCCTCATTGTCATTTCTTTGCTGGCGCCCCATATTAAGACCATCGAGTTTCGGCTGAACGACTCTGCTTACTCGCCACTCGGCGCGCCTGCATATGACTTCCTTCCCAGAACATCGATCTACCCGGCGAGGCGCGCCAGCGTTTCGCCAACACCTGTTCTTTCGAAAGGGACACGTCATGCAGAGCGGTATCGTAAAGTGGTTCAACGCACAAAAAGGCTTCGGTTTCATTCAGCCTGACGCCGGGGGATCCGACATTTTTGTGCACATCAGCGCCGTCGAGCGCGCTGGTCTGCGCGGCCTCGCAGAGGGCCAGAAGATCTCCTACGAGGTCGTGGTCGACAATCGCAGCGGCAAATCCTCCGCTGACCAGCTGCAAGTCGCAGCCTAACAACGAGATATCGTCGCGCGCCGTTTGCAAAACGGCGTGCGGGACTTATTTTGATGGATGGATGTATTTGGAAACGTGCTCTGCGGGCTGATGTGTCCTACGGGAAAATTGATTGAATAATATTTGTCCAAGCTGACCGAGCGACGCTACTGGGCGAACGCCGGCTTAAGAGGAGACCGCCATGTCCAAGGGTCAGCAACGTTCCAATCGCGAAGCGAAAAAGCCAAAAAAAGACAAAGAAAAGTCCCCTGCGGCCGGAACGGCGGCGGGTGCGGCGGCTTGGGCGACAATCGAGAAGATTCAGGGCAAAAGCGGGCCCAAGAAGAAATAGCTAGCCCCAGACGAGCCGTTGCGGTCGCTGTTTTGCCGGTTTCTCCAGAAGTGGAAAGAGTTTATGAGCGAATTCCAGACGAAGCTCGTTCGCCAGCAGGTGCAGCGCAACAGGACCGTTCTAGCGCATCGCTATCCAGTTGGCGCTAGCGTGCTCTATGGAATTGGCGGCAAGACAGAGAAAACCCGCTTCAAGATTACTCGCCACATGCCCGATGGCGGGGACGGTTTCCAGTACAGGATCAAAAGCGATCACGACGGACAGGAACGCATCGTCACCGAGGCGAACCTGGAGCGAGTTTGAACGCTACATTCGTGAACCCATCCATCGCCGCCGACTGAGGCAGGCCGAACAGGAGGAAGACAATGGGCGCTTTCGACTACGACGTCTCTGTCGGACTGTATTCCGGCGTCGGCACGAAATTCCGGCAAAAAACTCTCAAATATCGCCGTTTCGAGCGCGCGGCGGAGGCCATCCGTTACGTTATGGAAGATATTCCGGCCAGCGCCTTGCTCGGTTGTTCGATCGAGATCGCCGACGAAACCTACGTGGGACAGGCTATTCGCCCGCTTTACGAAAGCCCCGACTATCCTCTTCCCCGGCGTCCGAAGAGCGTCTGAGGGCTGTTCCGCGGAAAACGGCGTCCGGCAGCGGACGCCGTTTTCTCGATTAGCGTTTCTCTCCCACTGAAGCGATGCGGATCATGTTGGTTGCCCCGGGCGAGCCGAAAGGCATGCCCGCGACGATGATTATTCTGTCGTTCTCTCCGCCGAAGCCCTCGAGCCGCGCGTGCTCGCAAGCGCGCTCGACCATGTCCTCTACGCTGCTGGCATCGCGTGTCTGCAGGGCGTGCACGCCCCACACCAGGGCCAGACGTCGCACAGTGTCCCTCTTTGGCGACAACGCCAGAATAGGAGACACCGGTCTCTCACGGGCAATGCGCAGCGCGGTGGAGCCAGAATCGGTCCAGGCGCAAATTGCTTTCGTCTTGAGCGTTTGCGCGACGTCGCGCGCAGCGGCGGCAATGGCGTCTGCCGCAGTAGGATCGGGAGCGTCGGCGCGCTGGGCGTTGATAATGGTGCGATAAACAGTGTCGGTCTCAACCTCCTCCGCGATCCGGCTCATCGTCGCCACGGCGTCCTGAGGATATTGACCCGCGGCGCTTTCGGCTGAAAGCATAACCGCGTCCGCGCCCTCGAAAACCGCTGTCGCGACGTCGGAAACCTCCGCTCGCGTCGGCACCGGAGACAAAATCATCGATTCCAACATTTGGGTCGCGACAACTACCGGCTTACCCAGTCGACGCGCAGAGCGATTGATGCGCTTTTGCAGACCGGGAACCTTCTCCAATGGCACTTCAACACCCAGATCGCCGCGCGCCACCATAAGCGCGTCGGAAACCTCAATCACGTCGTCCAGTCGGGCTATGGCCTGCGGCTTTTCAATTTTGGCCATCACCAGGGCGCGGCCCTGCGTAAGCTTTTTGACCTCAAGCACGTCTTCGGGACGCTGCACGAAGGAGATCGCCACCCAGTCGACGCCTTCGGCCAGGGCGGCTTCAAGATCGGCGCGGTCCTTCGAGGTCATGGAAGTGATCGGGATCTCGGTATCGGGAAGGCTGACGCCCTTCCGGTTGGAGATACGCCCCGCGACATCGACTACGGCGCGCGACCATTCGCGCGTCGCCTCCGTGACGTGCAGACGAACCTTTCCGTCATCAATCAGAATGGTGTCGTTAATCTTGAGTGCGGCGAGAATTTCCGGATGCGGCAGGCGCACCCGGTTCGCGTCGCCTGGAGCCGGATCGGAGTCAAACAGAAAGCTGTCGCCCTTGCGCAAATGTGCCGAGCCTTCCGCAAAGGCTCCGATACGCAGCTTTGGCCCCTGAAGATCGACCAGCACGCCGATGGCGCGGCCGAGTTCTTCCTCGATTTCGCGGATCATTCGCACATAATTGGCGAGTCCCGGGTGATCGGTGTGGCTCATGTTGATGCGAAAGACATCGGCGCCCGCGACCGCAAGGCCGGCTACGACGGCTTTGTCCACGCTTGCAGGACCGAGTGTCGCGATGATCTTGACGCGCCGAAGCCTTCTCATAGTCAATCTGATTCCTTATCGCGAGCGTCGCCCGCAGTCTCTCAGCTATTGCGCCGCCGACGCCGCCGGATCGGTCAGCTGAACCGTCCAGTTCCGGGCGTCTCGGCCGGTATCTATCTCGAAAAAGCCCGTCCTATCGAACCCGCGCGCGAAACAGTCCTCGCGCCCGTCTATCCTGAACTCGCGGTCTCGCGTGCACATGAAAGACTTGCCCTTCCATTCGCCTCCGCGTTCATCCATGGCGTATACATAATAATACTGGGCCGCCAAAGCCCCTCTCAATAAGGTCTCGCATGCGGTGGGACGCAAGTTCCACCATCCCTCCGAAAGCCAATTACGGCCGTCGGTGTATGCGATCGCGACGCTGACCCTGCCTCCAGTGTTGTTGCACAGCCGGAAATCGGCGCGCGCAGGCGTCATGCCGCAAAGGCAGCACAAAAGCATGACAGGCGGAATGACTCGGCGAATCATAGGCTGCGAAGGTCGAGAGATCGGAAAGCGAGCATAAGCCAAACCACGTGCGCACAGGTTTGTCCAGCCCAAGCTCGGATTACCGCCCATTCGCAGCCGTAGTCGACTTTGGCAGGGCTTCATGGATTTCTTTCCGCCTTCAGCATCTCCGCAGCCTTCACCGCGAAATAGGTGAGAACGCCACTAGCCCCTGCTCGCTTGAACGCCAGCAGGCTTTCCATCATAGCGCGATCGCCGTCGAGCCAACCGTTTTGGGCCGCGGCTGCTATCATAGCAAATTCCCCGGACACCTGGTACGCGAAAGTTGGCGCCTTGAAGGTTTCCGCGACGCGCCGCACGATGTCCAGATAAGGCATGCCCGGCTTCACCATCACCATGTCTGCGCCTTGCTCCAGATCGAGCGCGACTTCGCGCAGCGCCTCGTTGGAGTTGGCTGGGTCCATTTGATAGCTCCGCTTGTCACCACGCAACGTCTTGCTGGTGCCGATGGCGTCGCGAAACGGGCCATAAAATGCGGAGGCGTATTTCGCCGCGTAGCTCATGATCTGAACCTGTTCGAAGCCCGCCCGGTCCAGCGCTGTTCTTATCGCGCCCACGCGACCGTCCATCATATCGGAAGGCGCAATCACATCAGCGCCCGCGCGAGCCTGATTGAGCGCCTGACCGACAAGCGCCTCCACGGTGGCGTCGTTGACAATGTCGTCACCTTCCAGAAGCCCGTCATGGCCGTGACTTGTGTAGGGATCGAGCGCGACGTCCGTGATGAGTCCGATCTGCGGAACGGCGGCCTTGATCGCTCGACATGCATTGCACACGAGATTTTGGGGATGCTGTGCGTTGCTGCCCTGCTCGTCGCGTAACTCCGGATTGATGTTGGGAAAAAGCGCGACAGCCGGAATGCCTAGCGACGACGCGTAAGCTATCGCATCCGTCGCGCGATCTACCGAGTAGCGAAACACCCCGGGCATCGAGGGAATCGGCTCCTGCAAGCCCGAACCTTCGACGAGGAACAAGGGCCAGATCAAATCGGAGACGTCGAGCCTGTGTTCGCGAACCATGCGCCGCGCCCACTCGCTGCGGCGATTGCGGCGCGGGCGCTGAAGCAGTTCAAGGCGCCCGGCGCCCGGCGCTGTCGAATTTTGCTCTTCCATCAACTCCTCCAGCGCGTGATAAAACAGTCCCGCATTTCTGCCCGTCCCTCCTGAACAGAAAAGACCATAGGCCATGAATTGGAGCGTCTTAGCTAAGCGGGCAGCGCCAATTCTTCCTGCAGCGGGATTTATCACGCGCTGCTCCGGCGTAAAAGCGCGCCAGTTGCAGTCGCTGCGCCTACACCTGTATGCTTGGCTCTCTTATCGGTTTTGCGGCCGCCCCTTCCGCGAGAGGCGCAACCCTCTTTGCGGCGACCGCAAATAGCGCGGACGCGTTTCGGCATGACATTGCTTCTCGGCGCAGAGACGCCGCGCGATCCGGCGAGTGTCGCCGCTCGCAACTGTTCGCGCGGTGAAAAATCGACTACAGCCCGCAATCTTAATAGGACGAGGTTGAGCCTTGCATTTACGCTTGCGTTTGGTTTGATCGTTGTCGGGGACCCCGGACGCGCTGCGCCGAACCACGAAATTAAGCAGAGCGCCGCAGGAAAAGATCTGAAGCGCAAGAGCGGCGGCCCATCCCCGCCGCCGCCGAAACCCCGTTCCTCTCACAATGCGCCGAAACAGGAACTGAACGAAGACAGCTCCGCAAAATCAAAGTTGACGAACCTGCCGCCCCCCGACACCACCAGGCCTCCACCAATGCTACCTCAGGCGACGCGCGAAAAAATGCGTGAATGCGCAAACGAGTGGGCGCGACTGAAAATGGAAACGCGCGGCTCGTTGCCTATGTGGCGCGATTTCGCCGGCAAATGTCTAACCCATTAAAATTGCGCGCGGTGGATCAAAAAAAATCACCCGAGTTACGCCTGAGCGCACGTTCGGGTGATGATGTTTACCGCGGCGCGAGGCGCTGCGGGAGCAACCGCTCGGCAGTCGCAATTGACGCCTTCAGTTGGACTCGGAGGTCGCTGGGGCCGGCGGAGTTTCTTTCGGCTTGCGAGGAGCGGCGCGCTTTTTGACGGCAGCCTTGCGGGTAGACTTCTTCGCGGTGGCCTTTCTCGTGACCTTCTTCGCGGCGGCCTTTTTGGTCGCGCCCCGCTTTTTCACGGTTGTCTTGCGAGCGGTCGTTTTGCGGGCGACCTTCTTCGCGGTGGTCTTACGAGTAGCCTTGCGGGTCGTCTTCTTTGCAGCGGCCTTCTTTGTCGCGGACTTCTTTGTCGCCGTCTTACGCGTACCCTTCTTTGCGGCCGCTTTCTTGGCCGGCTTACGCTTGGTTGTTGCTTTCGCCATCTTAGGTCCCCTTGGTCCGTATTGTCGGAGCACTGTTCTCCCGACAACAGGTGTCGATAGCGTAACGTGGTTAATTGTCGGTTCAAGAGGCGCATCGTCGATTTACGCGTTCAACAACTATCGATGCGTTGCTGGAAGCGCGTTGACGTCACTTTGAAGGCAGTATTTTTGCGTATGAAGTTGATCGAAGATCTCGGTCAGCATCTCAAAAAACACGATACAAGACTCGCTGCAAAACGCAGTTGCAAGGACGCCGCGAACATTTGCGACATAAGCTCGACGTGTCGGCGCATTGCGTTCAAATGCGTTGTAAGTGAATTTCAATTCATTGATTTTCTTCGGCTACGTAAAACGTTTTGGTAATTTGTGCACCGACGCGTCATGCGCTCCACGATCAAACAGGATGCGGATCGACGCAGAAACTGATCGTTATCTGTGAGGTCGCGTCATGCGTTTCACGCGCAGTCGATCGCCGCCATCTTCGACGCTACTGTGGCGCGCGCGCATCAGCAAAAAAAAAATTGTAGAAGACGCATTCAAGCGATCGAATCTGACGTCTCAAACATGTCGCGGACACAAAAATCGCGCAACGCGCCTCAAACTGATTCGCTTTTGGCGTCGTTGCGCGTTGTATTCAGATGCCCAGCTTGCTTTTCAAGAGGTCATTGACGGCTTGCGGATTGGCTTTGCCGCCGGTGGTTTTCATCACCTGGCCGACAAACCAGCCGAGCATCGTAGGCTTGACCAACGCCTGAGCCACCTTATCTGGATTAGCGGCGATCACAGCGTCGACAGCCGCTTCGATGGCTCCAGTGTCGGTAACCTGCTTCATGCCGCGCGCTTCGACGATCTTTTCGGGATCGCCTACCCTCGCTCCAAACGATCTCGAACAGATCCTTCGCAATCTTGCCGGAGATAACGCCTTTCGAAATCAGATCGACGATGGCCCCGAGCGCCTGAGCTGTAACCGGCGAGCGCGTAACGTCCAGACCTTCTTTGTTCAGCCGTCCGAACAATTCGTTGATCACCCAATTGGCTGTCGCCTTCGCGTCGCGGCCTCTAACTGCGTCCTCGAAATAATCTGCGCTCGCGCGCTCCATCACCAGTACTCCGGCGTCATAGGCAGGCAAACCATACTGCTCGATGAAGCGTGTCCGTTTGGCGTCGGGAAGTTCCGGCAACTCTTTCGCCAGAGCATCGACATAGGCTTGGTCGAACTCAAGCGGCAAAAGATCGGGGTCGGGAAAATAGCGGTAGTCGTGCGCCTCTTCCTTGGAGCGCATCGAGCGAGTCTCGCCTTTGCCGGGATCGAACAGACGTGTCTCCTGATCGATGACGCCGCCGTCCTCCAGTATCGCGATCTGGCGTCGCGCTTCCACATCGACAGCCTGACCGATGAACCGGATCGAATTGACGTTTTTGATCTCGCAACGCGTTCCCAGCGATCCGCCAGGACGACGCACGGACACGTTGACATCCGCCCTCAGCGAGCCCTGCTCCATATTGCCGTCACAAGAGCCGATGTAACGAAGGATTGTGCGCAGCTTCGTGACATAGGCGCGCGCTTCCTCGGCTGACCGCATATCGGGCTTCGAGACAATCTCCATCAAGGCGACGCCTGAGCGATTGAGATCGACGTGACTCTCTGTCGCGGACAATTCATGCAGCGATTTACCCGCGTCCTGCTCAAGGTGCAGCCGTTCTATTCCTACGTTGATCCGTTCTGTCGGCGAAACGTCGACGATCACCTCGCCTTCGCCGACGATCGGATATTTGTACTGCGAAATCTGATAACCCTGCGGCAGATCAGGATAAAAATAGTTCTTGCGATCAAACACGGAGCGCAGATTGATCTTGGCCTCGAGGCCAAGTCCTGTGCGGACCGCCTGAGCGACGCATTCCTCGTTGATGACTGGCAACATCCCCGGCATGGCGGCGTCGACGAGCGAGACGTGATCATTTGGTTCGCCGCCATATTCGGCGCTGGCGCCAGAGAAGAGCTTGGCGTTGCTGGTCACCTGGGCGTGGATTTCCATGCCGATAACGACTTCCCAATCGCCCGTCGCGCCCTTGATCAGTTTGGATGGCGTAGCGTTCGCTGTGGTCATTGCGATCCTTCGTTCGTTCCTGTCGGACGCTTGATCCGGCTCTTCAGACTTCAGCAAATATATAGACTGAAGGCGTAGCTCACGGAAATAGTGGAAGAGTTAGGAAGCGCTTTGGGCAAAGCAGATCGACGCAGAAAGGATTTTAAAACTCAAGCTGGCTCCGGGCCACGGCCTGCGGTGACATATGTTCCGCCGAACCTATCCCCCGTCGCCGGTTCCTTCGTCTTCACTGGGCGACTTTGGAGCCCTATCTCCCATCAGCTTCTCTTCATATTGGATCGACCATTCGATGGTCGTGCTCCATAGCTTCAGGGCCAGTTCCATTGACAGCCCCTCGCGTCGCGCTGCGCCCAGCGCCCGCGCGATCACCTCGTCGACCCGCTCCGGCACCAGCGCGGGCACGCCGAGCAATGGCTTGATGCGGGCTGCGCGTTCAATCTGTCGCTGACGCTTCGCGAAAAGCGCCACGATCTCGTCGTCTAGCCCGTCGATGACCCTTCGCACATCGGCCATCTCGTCCTGAGGCGACATTTCGCGCACTTTTTCGGCCTCAATGGGTGTGCTCATTTAACCCCTCGCTCCGCTTTCTTGCCACCAGGGATCGGGTGGGATGACCTTCGGCGCCGCTTCCTCGATGGCGGCGGCGAGGGAAAACAAGGTTTCTTCGTCGAAGGGCCGACCGATCAACTGCAGAGCGAGCGGCAGGCCACTGCCGGAAAGCCCCGCAGGCACCGCCAATCCGGGAAGTCCCGCCATGTTGACGGTCACGGTGAATACGTCGTTGAGATACATTTCGACCGGATCCGTCGATCCTTTTTCACCGAGTGCGAACGCGGGCGACGGCGTAGCCGGCGTCAGCACAGCATCGACCCCCGCCGCAAAGGCGAGATCGAAGTCGCGCTTGATCAGACTGCGAATTTTCTGCGCACGTACATAATAAGCGTCGTAATAGCCCGCCGACAGCACATAAGTGCCGATCATAATGCGCCGCCGCACTTCCGCGCCAAAACCCTTTGCACGAGTTTTTTCGTACATGTCGGTAATGTCGCGACCCTTCTCCCGCAGGCCATAGCGGACGCCGTCGTAACGCGCGAGGTTGGAAGACGCCTCCGCCGGCGCGATGATGTAATATGCCGGCAATGCGTAACGCGTATGCGGCAGAGAGATTTCGATAATCTCCGCGCCCGCGTCCTTCAGCCAGGCGACGCCTTGATCCCACAGAGCGGCGATTTCGGGGAGAGCCCCTCCAGCCTGTATTCTTTCGGCACGCCGATGCGCCGGCCTTTGACCGAGGCGCCGATCGACGCCTCGTAATCTGGCACGGGCGCGTCGACGCTGGTCGTGTCCTTCGCATCATGTCCCGCCATCGAGCGCAACATGATCGCGGCGTCGCGCACGGTGCGCGTGATCGGCCCCGCCTGATCAAGCGAAGAGGCGAAAGCGACGATGCCCCATCGCGAGCAGCGTCCGTATGTGGGCTTGATTCCAACCGTGCCGGTGAACGCCGCCGGCTGCCGGATAGAGCCGCCCGTGTCGGTCGCTGTCGCGCCAAGGCACAGCCGCGCCGCAACCGCAGCCGATGAACCGCCGGATGAACCGCCGGGCACGATCTTCGCGCTGTCAAATCCATTGGCGCCCTTGCGCCGCCAGGGCGAGATTACCGGGCCGAAAGCGCTGGTCTCGTTGGACGAGCCCATCGCGAATTCATCAAGGTTGAGCTTCCCCAGCATGACCGCGCCGTCGCGCTTGAGATTGCCGCTGACGGTAGATTCATAAGGAGGCGTGAAGTCGTCGAGGATGCGGCTCGCCGCCGTCGTGCGCACACCCCTGGTGCAATACAGATCCTTGATCCCGAGCGGCAGTCCTTCCAGCGGCCCAGCGTCACCGCGCGCGATCCGCGCATCGCTTTCTCTGGCGGCCGAGAGCGCGAGTTCCGGCGTCTTTGTAATGAAGCAATTGAGCGCGCCCGCGCGCTCGATGGCGTCAACATGCGCTTGAGTCAGCTCGGTCGCGGAGAGCGTCTTGGCTTTCAGCGCGTCGCGCGCCTGGCTTAATGTGAGATGCGTGGGCTCGGACATTGATGGTTACTCGATCCTTCGCGGCGTCGGGCTGGAAGTCTGCCTGCTTATTCGATCACCTTGGGCACGACAAAGAAGTGATCCTCGCGCTCCGGCGCATTGGCGAGAACTTCGTCCGCGATGCCGCCGTCATTGACGACATCCGCGCGCTTTTTCATCTTCATCGGCAGGACCGAGGTCAAAGGCTCGACGCCCGTGACGTCTACTGCGCTCAGTTCCTCGACGAAGGCGAGAATGGCGTTGAGCTCGCCGTCCAGCCGCTCGACCTCGGCGTCCTCGACGGCGATACGGGAAAGATGCGCGATACGGCGAACCACCGCTGAATCAACCGACATTTTGCGCTCCGCTCTTTTGATCCTCACCGGCGCTATAGCATCCGGCGGTTTGACGGCGCAATGCGGGGGGTGTTCCGTTCCCGCCGGTGGGCGACCCTCTGGGGTTGGAGTGAGGGGCGATGGCCCTCATCCGGCCCTTGCTAACGCAAGGGCCACCTTCTCCCACTTGTGGGAGAAGGAAACGCCCATACGATTTAGGGTGTTGAAGCCGGGTCAAGCGGCGACGTTCCTTCTCCCGCCTGCGGGAGAAGGTGGCCTCGCGAAGCGAGGTCGGATGAGGGCGCAGCGGCGATTGCAGACGCCTCGCCTTTCAAATCTCCAGCGCCTCGCCAATCTCCCCTTCCCACACCCGCGTTCTCGTTCCCTGCATCGCCGCGATGAAGGCGCTGGCGTCGGGGGCGATGATGTCGAATGTGCCGTAGTGGCAGGGAATCACTGTGTCGAAGGCGAAGAATTTTCGCACCGCCAACGCCGCCTGCGGCCCGTCCATGGTGAAACGTCCGCCAACCGGAACAATGCCGATCCTTGGCGCGTAAAGTTCGGCGATCAGCGCCATGTCGCCAAAAATACCGGTGTCGCCCATGTGATAAAGCGTCGGCGAGCCGGGGCTCTCGATGATAAGACCGTTCGCCGGTCCCAGATACACGGGAGCTCCGTCGACAATGGTGCTGGCGGAGTGCCGCGCGTCGGTGAGGCTGACCGAAAATTCGCCGCATGGAATGCGCCCGCCGGTGTTGCCCGGATTGATGTCGCGCGCGCCCTGCGCTTCCAGCCAGCTGCAAACTTCGTAGTTGCCGACAATCTGTGCGCCGTTTTCCTGTGCGATGCGCAACGCGTCGCCGATATGATCGTCGTGGCCATGCGTCAGCAAAACATGCGTCGCGTTTTGCGTCGCGGCCTGAAAGTCGCCTGTGAATTTGGAATTGCCGGTCAGGAAAGGGTCGAGCAAGATGACGCTTGCGCCGATTTCCACGCGAAAGGCCGAATGTCCCAGCCAAATAATCTTCATGGCGTTGTTTTCCTCCTGCGCGGCGAGTTTGTGTCGCTCTCTGTTTGCATCCCTCTGGGCGCATGGTAGCGCTGAGCCATGATAAATGGACAGACGACAATTGAGGAACTAGCCCGCGACCTTCCCAAGAAAGGCCGGCTGATGGGTCTTGACCTCGGCGCCAAGACGATAGGTCTTGCACTCTCGGACGTCGAACGTCGTTTGGCCTCGCCGCTCGACACCATCCGCCGCGCAAAATTTTCGCTCGACGCCGAAAGCCTGCTCAAGCGCGCGAAGGAATTCGAGATTTGCGCTTTCGTCATCGGCCTGCCGTTGAACATGGACGGTTCCGACGGGCCGCGCGTTCAGGCCACACGCGCCTTCATGCGTAATCTTGGCAAGCTGACGCCATTGCCGCATGTTTATTGGGACGAGCGGCTATCGACCGCGGCAGTCACCCGCGAACTGATCGCGCAAGACGCATCTCGCGCCAAACGCGCCGAGGTCGTGGATCGCATGGCCGCCGCATACATTTTGCAGGGCGCGCTCGACAGGCTAACGCGCCTCGCCAAGGAAGACTAAAGCTGCCGATCACCAGCAGCTTTTTTCGAAGGGGTAACCGCAATTGGGATAACCGTAATAGGGATATTGCCATCCCTGATAAACCGCGCCGTTCCAATAATATGCGGGAAAATAGTAATTCCAGCGGAATCTTGGTTCCGAAGCGCAAAGGCGGCGATGTCGGTGGGGGGGCGCGTAACAATAACGAGCCGGATAACGGATGCTAGCGACAGTTTCGACCTGCGGGAAGCTCCGCGGCTTCCCGAACGAACACGCCATAAGGTCCAGCCTGCGCATTAACCTGGGTCACTGCCGCGATGGCGAAGGCGACTGCGAATGATAACCTTGCAACAATGGACATAACATACCCCTTGGACCGCCTGTTTTGCAGCCGAACCGCTGAACGCTACCCTGATACTTAGGCGTCGCTTTCGCGTTAGCCAGACCACAACTTAAGAGAGATAATAAGTCGTATTGACAACTATTACGAGTAACTGCATTATCGTTGAGTCTGAATTAGCCTTAGCGACAAACGCTGGCAGGGAGAAGCTTGATGGTCAACCTCGCGCGATCCGTAACAACGCGGAAAAAAGCGCAGCGCGACAAACAGGCTCCTCTCCCCCAGACCAACAACTTGGAAAGCGCCTCGCTCGCGACTTATATTGCGGAGATGTCGGCCGAGCTGGCGACGCTCGCCGGTCGTGGCAATCTCCCAATGCTGGCTTACTTCCTAAATCTCGCAAGAGTTGAGGCGCAGATCTACGCTAGAGAAAATGGTTGCAATGAAATTGTTCGAGAGCGCTGACGCCACCAACTCAACCGCGGGAAGATAGCGTCAACAACGAGACGAGTGCGCCGCCATGCCGCTCGAGCCGCCCCTCAAGATCGAGGTCGACCAGCACGCTTTGCACCTCCCGCGCCGACAGACCAACCGCACGAATGAGTTCGTCAAGCGGGACTGGCGCGGGCGAAAGTAAGGACAGCACCCGTTCGCGAACGTCCACAGGATCGCGCGAGGAGATGGGCGACAGAACCTGAGCTGGCGGCGGCGCCGCAACGGTCGCCAGCGACATTTTTTCTGGGCGCGGCGCGCTTTCGCGAAAGGAAAACAGATCCAGTTCGTCGAACAGCGGCTCTTCATCAATCGGCGGCGCGGATTCGCTGAAGAGATCGGCGCCGGGCGCGGGACCCTGGGACAGCGAAGAAAGCACACGAGTCACGTCTGCCACTTCAGCGCAAAGCGTCGCGCCTTCCCGCAACAGGTCGTTGGTTCCGCCGGCGCGCGGGTCAAGCGGCGAACCGGGCACAGCAAACACCTCTCGCCCCTGCTCCGCAGCAAAGCGCGCAGTTATCAATGAGCCGGACCGATGAGCAGCTTCAATGACTATCGCGCCGCGGCTGAGCCCCGAAACGATGCGATTCCGTCGCGGAAAATCCCGTCCGCGCGGCTCCCATTCCAGAGGCATTTCAGAGAGAGCGACGCCGCCAGAGTGCACGATCCTTTCCAAGAGTTGCTGATTCTCAGATGGATACGGCCGAGCGTGGCCGCCTGCGAGGACTGCGATGGTTCCCGTTTCGAGCGAGGCGCGATGCGCTGTAGTATCGATGCCGCGGGCAAGACCCGACACAATCACATAATCTTCGCGGCCGAGTCCGCGCGCCAATATTTCTGTCATCGCGAGACCGGACGCGGAGGCGTTGCGCGAGCCGATAATAGCGACGCAAGCGCGTTTCAACGTGGCAGGATCGCCTCGGGCCGCCAGCAAAGGCGGCGCATTGTCTATCATACGCAGAAGCGGCGGATATTCCGGGTCGCTCATGACAATGAAGCGCACGCCCATGGAGCGCGAAGCCTCCATCTCTCGCTCGGCCTCATCGCGATCAGCGATGCGAATGGTCCGGCCGGTAAGTGAGCGCGCAACGAGTTCTGGCAGCGCCTCAAGCGCCGCGGAAGCGCCGCCGTAGCGGTTGATCAGTTGGCGAAAGGTGCGTGGACCAACATTCTCGCTTCGGATAAGGCGAAGCCAATCGAGCAGTTGCGCATCGGAAAGCATGCTCGAAGCGTCGGAGCCCGTCTTCAAGACTTGTGCCCTATCCGGCTTTCATTCCCGGACATTAGGCGCACTATATTTTCACGGTGTTTCCACCACAGCAGTGCGGCCATCAACCCTATGACCAGCGCTTCGTCGTGACGCCCGAACCCCCATAATGCGATTGGCGCCGCTAGAGACGCGAGCAACGCAGCAAGCGAGGAGAAACGCCACACCGCCGCCGATGCGAGCCAGACCGCGCAGAAAATCAACCCCGTGGGCCAATGCAGCGCGAACAGTCCGCCGAGAAACGTGGCCACGCCTTTGCCGCCGCGAAATTTCAACCATACCGGAGTTAAATGTCCGATGAAGGCTCCCATCGCCGCAACAATCGCCGCCCCCGGCGAAAACGATGCGCCGATCAGCACCGCGACCGTGCCTTTTAAGGCGTCGAGCAGCAGGGTCGCAGCCGCCAAATCTTTGCGCCCGGTTCGCAAAACATTGGTCGCGCCGATATTGCCGGAGCCGACCGCGCGTATGTCTCCTTCGCCCGCGCCGCGCGTAAGCAGCAGGCCAAAAGGGATGGACCCCAGCAGATAACCGAGGGCAAATGTCAATATATCGATGAGAACGGGAGAAAATGACGACATGAGCGGGAGCGACACGCCTAGGATTAACAGGAGTTGCAAGGGCGATGCTAACCGACGTCTCCGCCCGCCGCAACTGAGGCGGAGCCGGCACAGGAAGCTTTGCTTCTCTTAGTTAAGCCGACCCATGCACGAATTGGCGTGGGGGCTCCCGCTTTCGGCGTTAAAGGGGTAAAGGAGGGGCGCACATTCAGAGGCAATTATGACAGAATCCGAGCGCAGACCGCGTCCTAGAGCCTTCCGCCTCGACGGCGACACCGTTGTTCCGCCGAAGACCACGCCGCAGGATCAGGACGAAACCCGACCTTTCGCCACAAGAGTCATCGAGCCGGAGCATGACGTCTTCGCCAACCGCTTTGCAAACTCCGGGTCGGGACTCGACCCGGATGAACAAGCCGTTGAGGAAGCGCAGATCAGCGGCCTCTTACGTCGCTTCTTTTTGTCTTGGGGCGGCGTGTTCTGGTCGGCGCTAACAGGGCTGATTTCACTGGCCGTCACCATGTGGCTTACCAGTCTTGTCGAGAACTTGTTCGCCCATTCCGCACTTCTTGGAACAATCGGCCTGGTTCTGGCGGTCGCACTGGGGCTGGCGGCGTTATTCCTTTCGGCGCGCGAAATCCGCACCATGATGCGCCAGAACAAGATCGCCAAGCTCCACATAGCATTGGCGGAGGCGCGCGCTGCCGACGATGGCCCCGCCGCGCGCGCGAAACTGATTGAACTGTGCAAGGTGTACGAAAAACGCCCGGAAACCGGACAGGCGCGCGCTCGCGTGCTGGATTTGTCGAAGCAGATTATCGACGGTCGCGATCTGATCGATCTCGCGGAACGCACCTTGGTCTTGCCGCTCGATGAGCTGGCGCGGCGCGAGATTGCCAGCGCCTCCAAGCGGGTTTCCGTCGTCACGACTGTAAGCCCGCGGGCTCTCATTGACGTAATTTTCGTCGCGGGACAGGCCATCGCGCTAATGCGACGCATCGCCGAAATCTACGGCGGCCGCCCCGGCCTGCTGGGGTTTTTCAAGCTGGCGCGCTCGGTGGGCGCGCATCTAGCGATAACCGGCGGCCTTGCAGTCGGCGACTCGATTCTGCAACAATTGGTCGGTCATGGCATAGCGGCGCGACTTTCGGCGCGGCTCGGCGAGGGCGTGCTTAACGGGTTGCTGACGGCCCGGGTCGGACTTTCCGCGATGGCCGTTTGCCGTCCCATGCCGTTTTGCGCCGAAAAACAGCCGGGCGTCGCCGAAGTGGCGCCGTTCTTGTTCGGCGATAAGACCAAGACCTGAACCCGGAGAGATTTCCACGTGACGCCGAACAGATGAAAATAACCACCTGGAACATAAACTCCGTGCGGCTGCGAATGCCGCTTGTCGCTCATTTCCTGAAAACTCATGCGCCCGACGTGATCTGTTTGCAGGAGACGAAATGTCGCGACGCCGAATTCCCATCCAGCGACTTTCGGGCGCTGGGCTATGAGCATCTCGCCATCCACGGTCAGAAGGGCTATCACGGCGTCGCCATCGCCTCCAGGCATCCCATCCGTCTGATGGACAAGCGGGACTTTTGCGACGTGGGCCATGCCCGCCATATCGCGGTGGAGCTGGAAGCCGGCGGCGCGCCGCTTACGCTGCATAATTTCTATGTGCCTGCGGGCGGCGACGAGCCCGATGAAGCGATCAATCCGAAATTCGCACACAAACTCGGCTTTCTTGACGAAATGACAGAGTGGATCAGGACGGACCGCATTTCCGAGGGCCGCTCCGTACTTGTTGGCGATCTAAATATTGCGCCGCTCGAACATGACGTATGGAGTCACAAGGCCCTGCTAAAGGTTGTCAGTCACACGCCGGTGGAAGTCGAAAAGCTGGAAAAGGTTTTCGCTGCGGGCAACTGGATCGACTCCATGCGCCGTTTCGTTCCCGCCGAGGAAAAACTGTACACTTGGTGGAGCTATAGGGCGACGGACTGGGCAGCTTCGAATCGCGGTCGACGCCTCGATCATATTTTGGTCAGCGAAGCTTTGAGTGGATCGCTTTCAAGCCTTCATGTGGCTCGCGAGGCGCGCGGCTGGGAACGTCCCTCCGACCATGTGCCCGTGACTATCGAGCTGGCGCTATAAACTTCGTTTTGGCCAGTCGCGCCTTTGTTGATAGCGGAAAACAATGCTCGCACGCGACGTGATGATCGACGATGTCGCCTTTGTCACGCTGGACGTCGACGTCAGCGAAGTTGCACGCCGACTCGCCGAGACGCCGACTGGCGCGGTGGTCGTCGTTGACGTGTCGCGTCGCCCGATCGGGATGGTGACGCGCAGCGATATAGAACGTGCAAGCGCAGGGACGGAAAAGCCGCCGATTCCGCGCTGGTTGATCAAACGCGAGGCGCCAATCCAGGCTTTCAACCGAAACTTGCTGCCCTTGAGCGACGTGATGACTGCTCCCGCGATCTATGTGCCCGACATAGCGCAACTGCTGGACCTCGTTCCGTTAATGGAGAACAAGCGTCTAAAACGGCTGCCCGTAGTCAGCAGCGGCGCCCTCGTGGGCGTGCTGAGACGGGCCGACGTGTGGCGTGCGATGAGCAGCGCGCCGACGGTCGCGTCTAACAGGGGCGTCGAAAGCCTGACGGCGCAGAGTTTCCGAGAACTCGCCACGCGGCACGAGGCCATCGAACAGCAGCAGCGCGAGCAAGCCAAGCGCCTGGCGCTTGAAGAGCAACAAAAACTGATTGAAGCAATGGCGCAACGTCGCCTGAGCGAACGGGACTGGGCGGAGATGATCGCCGGCGCTCGACGCGCCGCGATCGCGGGTCTCAAGGAATACACATTGTTGCGCTTTCCTTCTCGGCTCTGCTGGGATGGCGGCCGCGCAATCAATGCCCCGGATCCGCATTGGCCGGATTTGCTGCGTGGCGAAGCCCGCGACGTATACGAACGATGGCGAACCGAGCTTGAGCCGGCTGGATTCGGCCTTGCTGCACAAATCATCAGCTTTCCAGACGGGATTCCAGGTGACGCGGCGCTTGTCCTTATCTGGGGCGCGTAGCATTACTAATGTTGTTGCGCCGCCGCATGGGCGCGAAGCTCCGCCAACGAAGCATAGCGCTGCGCGCCGTTGGCGGAGCGGACTTCCACGGCTCCGTCTGAATACATGACATAGGTAATGTCGCCGGAGGTGTAACGATCCACCTCCACCGGCTCGTTAGCCTCCTCTTCCGGAACTTTTGCGACGGCGAGCGGTGGTTGCGTTAAAACTTCCGCTGAGCGAGCCTCTGCATTGCGCGTGTGGTTCCGGGCGACTGGAGCCAAAGGCGTCACCGTCTCCTCGAAGCGCGGCCCTTGTCTTGACACGACAATCTCGTCCAGACGCGCGACAACCTGCCCAATCGCGATGACGACGGCGCCGCCGGCCAGCGCCACGGCGCCGGCGATGAACATGCTCCAGCCACGCTCCACCTGAATCGTGTCCCAGCCGTTGTTCATGGCGGCGGCGCCGCCACCTGCCAGCACGAGCCCCAAAAGCGTTATGCCTCGTCTCGAAAAGCTTCGCCACATGCGGAAAGAGGTCCTCTTGTTCTGCAGAAATCTCGCTCTTAGCCTAAACTGCAGTCGCCGCACCAATCAGGCAGTGATGAGCGAAAGCGCACCCGCTTTTATCCCGATCTGGCACAGCTTCTAAGCCCGTCGCCCAAAAAGCCATATCGAAACAGTTTCTGGCTAACCCGAGCACGACGCCACCAGCTTTTGCAAACCATTTTTTTCGCGCGCCTTGGGCGTTTTTTCGGGTATTCCGCAAGCGCGACATTTTTGGAGATGCCTGCTCCCCCCGGCTCGTCCTTTGCTGGTTCTGAATTAAACCAAATAAGATCGGTTCAATCGGGTTCAGATAAGGACCTAAATTGAAGATCGCATGGTTTCGATGAGTGAGGTTCAGCCGCGTGGTCGCCAAGTTTGAAAAGAAATTTACCGGTCTGCACCAGACAAGCTCGGATTCCTTCTCGCGAAGGAGCTTTTGTTCCACGCTGATCGGCGCAGGAGTATCTCTTGTACAGGCGCCGCCAGCGCTTGCGGAGCGCGTCTGTCGCGACGCAGAGGCCGCACCCGCTTTCCACTCGACTGAAACCACTGCGCTCGGCGAAATCAATAGCAATGTGGCCTGGGGAACTCACCTTGAAGGAGCGCCGATTTATGACGCTCCTTTTATCGACGCAATCGCCAGGGAGAAACCCAAAGTTATCGCCATCGGCAGCGGCCTTAAATTTGGCAATCTCCATCCGCGTTCAATAGATTTTGAACGAGAAGCCGAAGGCAAAAAGCTGTCCACTTGGGCCGAAGTCGACGACATCGTGCGCCTTTCCGTTAAAATGGGCGCTTCCGTGCGCGGCGACGCCATCGTCTGGAATGACTGGCTCCCCACCTGGATCACACATATCGTTCGCGAGAAACCAAAGGGTTGGCGCGATGCGCTCCACACTGCGTTTGAACTGAATTTTCAAAAGATTTTCGCGCATTTTGACGGACTTGACCGTCAATACAAGTCGCCTGTGATGCGCTGGTGCGGCATCGTCAACGAACCCTTCGCTTACTGGGACGTGAGTTCTGGCAAACCGGCATGGCGCGCGGGAGCCTGGCTCGAAGCCTTCGAACTCATGCCGGACGGAGTGCCCGGCTATATTCATCAAGCGTTCGATTGTGCCGAAAAGTACAGCCGCTCCTCGCGACCTGCGCTTTATCTCAACGAGGCGAATTGCGACACGGACAGATATGGTCCGGTTCTTCGACCGGCAATGCTTTCCCTCGTCGATAGTCTGCAAAAGGCCGGCCAAAAGATCGACGCCATCGGACTCGAAAGTCACCTTCAGCCGCAATGGATGGATGATCTTCAGAACCCGGACTGGCGTCCATTCGTCAAATTTCTCAAGGAATTTCAGGCGCGCGGAGTTGCGATCTACATCACCGAACTTGACGTCAATGACTGTTCGCTGCAAGACATCGCGCTGCGTGACCGTCTCGTAGCTCGTTACACGCAGTCTTTTGTCGCCGCCGCTTTGGAAGTTGCGTCGGTGACGATGGTCACCAACTGGGATTTTGCCGACGGCGCATCCTGGTATCGCGCCGACAGCTCGCCCAGCGCAACTTTTCCGACATTGGGCCACTGGGCCAAATGCCTTCCCCGGCCGGCCTGTCCACGTCCTACGATTTATGATCAAGGCCTTGCCCCGAAAGCAGCGCGGGACGCCCTCGCCAAAGCTCTTACCCGTTCCACCAGCGAGCGGGATTTCGAGCCCTGAACCTTTGGACTACTCAATAAGGCCGCTGGCCTCCACCCCGGCAGGCGGCCTAAAATCTGCTCAGCCTGGACGAGCTCAAGCACAAAATTTGCACGGGCGTCATCGAAGGACGATATTGCCCGCGACGCTCCGCCGCACTAGGAAGAGCGATAGCGTGGGAGCCCCGCCCAAATCGCTTCGATCAAAAACTTCAGGAGACGCAATTATGTCGTTTACGCTTGAGCCCCTCCCCTACGCATATGACGCTTTGCAGCCCTATCTGTCGAAGGAATCCTTCG
The DNA here is from genome assembly GCA_963724845.1 of uncultured Alphaproteobacteria bacterium. Taxonomy (GTDB): domain Bacteria; phylum Pseudomonadota; class Alphaproteobacteria; order Rhizobiales; family Beijerinckiaceae; genus Methylocystis. The sequence continues at coordinate 442,050 of CAVRWF010000002.1, read as the reverse complement.
AATATCACCATGACAAGCACCACGCGACCTACGTCACCAACGCCAATAACCTGATCAAAGGCACCGAATTCGACGGCAAGCCGATCGAAGAAATCATCGTCGCCTCGCATGGCAAAAACGTGCCGATCTTCAACAATGTCGCGCAGCACTATAATCATCATCATTACTGGCGCTGGATGAAGCCCAATGGCGGCGGCGCCATTCCCGGCAAGGTCGAACAAGCGATCGTCGACTCATTCGGCTCCGTCGACAAATTCAAGGAAGAGTTCCAGGCGCAGGGCCTGGGTCAATTTGGTTCGGGGTGGGTCTGGCTCGAGGTCAAGGACGGCAAGGTCGCCGTGCGCAAGACGGCGAACGCAGAAAACCCCCTGATCTTCGGCGCCAAGCCGATCCTCGTCGCCGACGTGTGGGAACATTCCTATTACATCGACTATCGCAACCGCCGCGCCGACTATCTCAAGACTTTCCTTGAGCACCTGGTGAACTGGGGCCATGTCGAGGAAATGCTTGAGGCGGCGACGAAGTAAGGGCGCCAATCAGTTTTCCGCCTGTTTGGCCGGGCTCGTCCCGGCCAAACCATTTGAAGCGGCGCGCAATGGTCTTTATCTTTGGCTTTCCCCCGCCTCAACGAGCACAATCCACAGCACTCCAAACTTGTCCTTCACCATCGCAAAGCGCGACGAGAAGAACGTTTTTTGAGGCGGCTGCACGACGGCGCCGCCCTCGCCAAGCGCCGCAAACAGCCGCTCGACCTCGGCATCGTCGGCGACAGAAAGCGTCAGCGAAAAGCCCTCGAAACACGGGCCATTCTGACCATGACCATCGGAGAGCAACAAAGCCGTGTCGCCGATGTCCAATCTTGCATGCATCACTTTTTCAGCAAACGCTTCCGGCGCCGGTGAAGTTTGATCCGGATTGTCCTTGAAGCGCATCCGCATCGCGAGTTTCGCGCCAAGGACCTTTTGATAAAAGGCGATCGCCTCGTCGGCGCGACCTCCGAAAAAAAGATAAGGCTGAACAAGCATGACTGCTTGCCTCCAACGGAGCTAGGCCGCAGGCCGCGCCTCCAGCAGCGCTTTCAAATTATTTAGGCCTTTTTCGAAGTCCGTCCCCACCATCCTCTCGACATTGACGAACAGGCCGAACAGTTTGGCGACAAAACTGTTCTTGCCCGACATGGACCATGTGACCTTGGTTCCTTCGCCAGCGGGAGCAAGAGCGAATGTCGCCAGATTGCTCGCCTTCATTGGCCGCTCAAAGTTCAGCCTTATGCGCAGCATCTCATCCCGCACGCATTCGAGGATGGTCATCTTGCCTGCGCCAACCTTGGCGTTGCCCGCCCACTCGAAACTTGAACCAACCGCAGCGGGGGGGCCCTCGAAACTATTTTTTACGTTGGGGTCCAGCTTGGCCCAGGGTGACCAGGCCTCCCACTGCTTGAAGTCGCTCACCTTTTCAAATACGGCCGATGCAGGCGCCTCGATCACCGCGCTTCTCGACACGCTAAAAGCTTCCGGCCGCAACGACGCCAACGCTATGACGCCTCCAAGCGCCGCGAGGATGAGAAGAAGAACATAGGTCATAGACAAACTCCCGCCAGAGGTTCAGTTGGCGATAGACTAGTCTTGCACATCGTGAAAGCAAAACAAGCCGGGGCGCTTATGCTTGCACAAGCCCTTTCATCGGCGTCACGGAGGCGGAGTTGGGGAAAACCCTCTCGGCCAACGCCTGTGCGGAAACGCCGAGTTGGTCGGTGAGAACGCCTTTGAGCACGCTGCGCAAATCCGTCGTCGGCGCGAGGTCTCGGCTCTGGTAAAGCTGGGTCGTTTTTAGTCCCGGCCAGTTAGCGATAACCCTCCCTCCAGCAACGGCGCCGCCCGCCAGGAACGCCACCGTTCCCGTTCCATGGTCGGTGCCGTTGGTGCCATTGATGCGAGCGGTGCGACCGAATTCCGTAATCGCGATGACGGTCGTGACTTTCCAGTTTTCGCCCAGCCCCTTTTCCAACTCCTCGAAGGCGCCGTCGAGCCCCGAGAGCCGGGTCGCCAGTTGGCCGGTGACATTACCCTCATTTTGATGCGTATCCCAACCATCGAACGCAAGCGCAGCGACGCGTGGACCCTCCGGCGCAGCAATTAACCGCGCGGCCCCAGCCGCCGCCTGGCGCATGCCGCCGGGCTGATCCATGCCTCCCCTGTTTTTCTTGTTGTCGTCGTTCATGCCGCCTTGCGTCGCCATTTTCTCTGTGTCGAGTCCTGCTTGCAGCGCAGCGGCCAGCGCGGGATCCAGATGTCTGTAAAGATTGATCGTCCGAGCGGCGAGGCTGTCGCCCGCAGTGGGAAGCCCCTGCGGCGCCCAGCCGAGCACGGGCGCTGACCCGCGCATGACAAGCGGCGCCGTTACGCCAACTCCAAGACCGCGCCTGCCGTCGGCGCCCGCTTGCGGAACCGCCGCAACAGCGCGATTGAGCCAGCCGCTGTCGGTGCGGCCGGGGCCCGGATAGCCGCTCTCGAGCACATCCTGTCCGTCAAAATGCGAGCGGTCGCGATAATTGGTGGCGACCGCATGCACAATCGCAGCGCGCTTTTCGTGGTAGAGCCGCGCGAATACACTCATCGCCGGATGCAAGACGAAGAAACCGTCAAGCGGCAGGCCGGCGCGTTCGCCACTCGGCGCAAGCGCGAGCGCGCCGTGCAACAGTGCGTAATCTGGATCGCCAACTGGAGCGACCGCAGCCAGACCATCGAGAGCCCCACGAAGAATAATGACAACGATGCGCGGATCGCGCGCGCCCGCAGCGCTGAGGGGCCGAGGCGCGAACGCTGCAGCGAATGAAACGCCAAGGCCTCGCAGAGTCGCTCGGCGCGAGAGGATCGATGAAGGCAACTGAAACGCCATGCTTATCTCCTCTGGAACTCTGGCGACATGAACAGCAAAGCGAGCGCTTGCGGGCGCGACTCCGCGTGTTGCAAGGATTCGCGCGTCTCGCGCGAGGCCGCAAATCCGCAGACGTTATCAAGCACTCCCAAAGGCGGCCCGACATCTCTCGCGCGTTGCGCCATCTGCCAGGAGGCGTCGAGCCGCAGCTTCATCTGCTCGGGAGAAGCCCAGGCCGCCGTTGTATCAGGATAGCCGTTGGGTCCCGCTGGCTGCCATAAGGGCATGCCGAGCGCATTCACCAGACCAAAAACCTGTCCCGGTTCGCTCGGGGTGAAATCCGTCGCGCGCATAGCCGCGATAACGAATTCGCTCGGGGTGCGGATTTTCGTGGCGGGCGCGCTCCAGGCGCGATCATGCGAGATCAGCGCGGCGCTGACGGCGCCCAGATCGCCATTTGTGTCGCGGAAAACTTTCGCCAAAGCATCGACGAGATCGGCTGGCGGATCGTCGGCCACGAAATGCCGCACGAGCTTTGTGGCGATATGGCGTGCGGTGGATGGGTGGAGCCCAAGATCGAGGAGCGCCGCATCGCCTTGCGCGCGGCCTTCTTGCGCATATGTCTTGCCGAGAAGCGTTTGCGCGCTGGGCTCATGCCAGTTGCTCTTGAACAGGAAGGAGCCTGGCTCGCCGAGTTCGCTTCCCGCTTCGGCGAAACTCCATCCCGTGATGATGCGAGCGAGCGAAGCGACATCGGCTTGCGTGTAACCGCCATCGACGCCGAGCGTATGGAGTTCGAGTATTTCTCGCGCGAGATTCTCGTTGAGCCCCTTGGAGTCGAAGCGACCAGCTTTGGAGCCGGGACCGATGGAGCGTTGGTTGTCGAGATAGAAGATCATCGCGGGATGAGATTCCACTGCGATCAGCAATTGCGAGAATGTCCCGAGCACATGCGGGCGGATCGCCTCGCGCTCGAAACTGCCCGCCGTTACGCGGATGAATTGCCCCTTGGCCACCGAAACCGCAAAGTGGTTTGACCAAAAGGCCACAAGCCGCTCGATGAAACCGGACCCCGCTTTGAGCTGTGCGTTGAAACGGGCCATCGCTTCGGCTCTAAGCAGCTTCTGCTCTAACGCCGGTTCTGCGGGTTTTGGCCTCGCTTCAGCAGGCTTTTGATCCATGGACGGATCGAGAGACTTTGCATCTGACGCAGCGCCCGCCATTGGCGTCGCCGCCATAAGGGCCGCGGTTTCGCGCGCGACGCGCTTTTGCTGTTGTTCAGCAAAAAACATTTGCGCCGCTTGAGGCGTTGGTGGCAGGTCGCCTGCGGCAATGCGCCCCGCGCCTGGCGCGCGCAATTCTTCCAACAGGTATCCGCGCGGATCGCTCGCAGCGAGCCCGAGATCACCGGGCTTGGCGCCAAGGCCAAAACGGTTCAACGCCATCATGGCGGCAAAAGCGTCGGGTTGAGCGGCCATTGTCGCCTCGCATGAGTTCAACCGCAGAGCAGGGTTCGACTTAACCACAAGGATTCTGACCAGAGAATGAACCGGATAGCGCAACAGGCGTCGATGGCGTCCACGCTCCGGGCGTGCAATAAAGAGCGCATGACCAACATCACAGATACTGAAAGCAAATATTCGATCGCCCTGCGCTCGCGCGGGGGAGCCGGCAGAGGCGCCATGTGGCAATGGGAAATCTTTGCCGCCGGCAAACCGCTGCCAGTGCAAAAAGGCGTCGTCAGCGGAACGGAAAAACGCGCTCACGACGTCGCGCGAGCGGCGGTTGCCGCGCTGGCGCGGCGAGAGGCGGCGGGAACGGCGCGATAAGCGCCGGTCTGCCGCAGTACTTTACCCTTGCCCGCTCACGCGCTCGATCAACGCCCCACAGCCGCGCAACTTGTGCTCCAGCCGTTCGAAACCACGGTCGAGGTGATAGACGCGGTTGATTGTGGTTTCGCCGCGCGCGGCGAGCGCCGCGATCACCAGCGAGACGGAGGCGCGCAAATCCGTCGCCATCACTTGCGCCCCTTCGAGACGGTCCGCACCCGTCACAATGGCGCTGTCGCCATCGAGCTTGATATGCGCGCCCAGACGAGCCAGCTCCTGCACATGCATGAAACGATTTTCGAAAATCGTCTCGGTAATGCGCGAGACGCCTTTGGCTCGCGTCATCAGCGCCATGAACTGCGCCTGCAGATCGGTTGGAAAAGCCGGGAATGGCGCCGTCGTGACATTAACGGGTGAGATTCCGGCGCCGTTGCGCATCACGCGCACGCCTTCATTCGTCTCGGAAATTTCCGCTCCAGCCGCTGTCAGCGCGTCGAGCGCCGATTGCAGCAGGTCCGCTCTCGCCCCGGCGAGCATCACATCCCCGCCCGTCATCGCGACGGCCATGGCATAGGTGCCAGCCTCAATGCGATCCGGCAAAACCGCGTGGCGCGCGCCGTGCAACGAGCCGACGCCTTCAATCTCCACAGTGGACTGGCCCGCCCCATGTATGCGCGCGCCCATCTTGTTCAGGCAGTCGGCGAGATCGACGACTTCCGGTTCGCGCGCCGCATTACGCAGCACGGTCGTTCCCCGCGCCAGCGCGGCGCCCATCAACGCGGTGTGCGTCCCGCCTACCGTCACTTTTGGAAAATGGATTTCCGCGCCGCGCAATCCGCCCCTCGCGCTGGCGACGACATAGCCGTTTTCGATGTCGATTTTGGCGCCCAGCTTCTCCATCGCCATCAGCAGCAGATCGACCGGCCTTGTGCCGATGGCGCAGCCACCGGGCAGCGACACGCGCGCCTCTCCCATGCGTGCAAGCAGCGGCGCCAACACCCAGAAACTCGCGCGCATGCGCGACACAAGTTCGTAAGGCGCCGTCGTGTCGACGATTTCGCGTGCGGTGAAATGGACCGTGCGCCCCTCGTCCGCGCTCGCGCCGGCGCGTTTTCCAGCGATTGTATAATCCACGCCGTGATTGGAGAGAATGCGCTCGAGCTGAACGACGTCCGCCAGCAAGGGCATGTTGTCGAGCGTCAGCGTCTCCTTGGTGAGCATCGAGGCGATCATCAGCGGCAGAGCGGCGTTCTTGGCGCCGGAGATCGGGATCACGCCGTTAAGCTCGTTGCCGCCGGTGATTTTTATCTTGTCCATGTCGCCTCGTCTTCCGCTGCCAGCCCGCCATCGGGCGCCGCGCCATCCTGCTTGCGCGCCCGCAGCGCCTGTTTGCGCCGCTGCAGATTCGCCCTCAGCGCATTGGAGAGCGCCGTCGTGTCTTTTTTGGGGGCGCGCGCGGGCGCTCGTCTGTCCGGCTCAGCTTTAGCCGGGTTAGATTTGTCGTCAGCTTCGCTCATCGCCGCCGCCCATCCTGTAACGTCAGGCGCTTCCTAGGCGGTTGGGGCGCGGGAGGCAAGACGCCCCCTTTCCGCGCCGGCCAGCTCAAGCCGAACCGTCCCCCTTGACGAGACCCGCGCCAATGGCGAGCCAGACCAGATGCGCGTCGGTCCGGGCGCCGATCTTGGACTTGATCTGATAAGTGTAGTTCTGGATCGTCTTGGGGCTTAGACAAAGTGCCTTCGCGATCTCCTCCGTCGTCAGGCCCAGCGCGACCAGCCTTAAAATCTCGGTTTCGCGGGCGCCAAGTTCGTCGACAAGAGACCGCCCGCCGCCAAGCCGCTCGGCTGCGATTTCACGAGCTACGTCGTCGCTGATCGATCTGCGCCCGCTCGCGACGGCGGCGACGGCGCGAAGGAGTTCGGCGGCGTCGCTGCCCTTCGTCACATAGCCCGAAGCGCCGGTCTCGAAAGCCTTCAGCGCGAAGGCCGCGCTGGAGTGCATGGTGAAGACGAGGATGCGCGCGCGCCGGTCCCATTGCCTTATATGCCGCACGGCTTCGAGACCGCCGGCTCCGGGAAGAGACAGGTCCATAATGACGAGATCCGGCTTCGTTTCTCGATAGGCGCGATAGGCTCCCGCCGCGTCGCCAGCTTCCGCGACGACGACATATCCCGGCTGACGTTCGAGCAGACGGCGATATCCCTCTCGAACGACAGGATGATCGTCAACCAGAAGAATGGAAACCCCGGCCATGCCTAAACCGCCGGAATCTTGCGCTCGCGGCCCGACGACATCAAGGGGATAATCGCCGCGACGCGAACGCCCCGCGCCGCCCGGCTGATCGAAAGACTGCCGCCGCAGGCCGCGATCCGCTCGCGAATGCCGAGAATCCCGCGCCCCGACGTCGCGCCGATCCGGGCGGCGTCGCCGCCGCCGTCGTCCTCCACGGTCAGCGCAACTGCGCCGCCGTCCGAAGCCATGCGCTCCACCCGCAAATACACGTCGCTCGGCTTGCCGTGGCGCGCGGCGTTGGTGAGACATTCCTGCGCGACGCGATAAATGCTCACGGCGATCGTTGAGGGCACGCAGGAAAGATCCCCCGCCACGTCGAGATGAAAGACCGCCTTGGGCGCGCTCAACACATTCCAGCCCGCGACCAGTTGCGTCAGACTGGCCTCAAGGCCCAATTCGTCCAGATCCTGCGACCGCAGGCGAGCCAGCGCCTCCCGCAATGTCGCCATCATGCGCCTGGCGACGCGCGTAATCGCGCGGGCGTCCTGCGCCAGATCGGACCGATCCGACGCGGCTCCCGCTTCGATCGAGGCGGAAAAGGCCATCGTCGCCGTCAGACATTGACCAAACTCATCATGAAGATCGCGGGCGAGCGCGCGGCGTTCCTCCTCCTGCACCTCGAACAATCTTTTGGTCAGCGCAACGCGCTCGGCGGTGGTGAGCGCGAGGCGCTCCGTCAGGTCGTTCAGCGCGCGGGCGATATGGCCGAACTCCGCTGTATTGCACCTCGGCAGGCGCGCGCTGTAATCGCCTTTTTCGAGGCGTCGAAGACCGGCGACGATGGTTCTTGTCGGCGCCAGAAGATGGCCGATCACGACAGCCCCGAAAAGGCAGATTCCGCAAACCATCAGCGCCGCGACAGTGACCACGATGGAGACCTGACGCCAGGCCTGACGCACCGCGGCGGCCGGGTCGGCCCGCGCGACGATCACGCCCGCGTCCTGTTGTCTGATCGTCAGGAACCGCGAAGCCGACGACGGCGCGCCGTACCAATATTCGAAGCTCCGCGCGAACCATTCGGGCGCCGGGGCTCCGACGCCTTCCAGCTGGCTGCAGAGCTGGCGCGGAGTCTCGCTGCCCGGAGCGAAGGTGACGCAGACGCCCGGCGCAATGACCTTCAGCGTATCAAGGGACTCCCAGTCGGGAACCGGCAAGATCAGCTCCCTGCGCATACTTCCCCGCCACAGCAGTTCACGCCAGTAGAGATTTTCCAGATTGCGCGCGACACGCTCGGCGGAGGCCGAGGTTTCCGTCTCTATCGATATGCGGGCGTCCCGCACGACCCAGGCGATCGTGATGGCGAGACAGACGAGGGCGACGCCCGCGAGCCGCAGAACCAGGTGGGCCATCAAACGCATTCAGCTGCTCCCAGAAACAGGCGAGGCTCGCGATCTAAACAGCTTTTGCGGACGCAGCCAATGCAAAGACGGGTGCGAATGGCCTCAATCGGCTCACCGGAAGCAACATCGGGCAAATTGCCCGGCCGGTTTCGGTCCTGGCGCCTTTGTAAGCGTCCGCCCGACGGCGCAGATTTGCCTGCGACGCGGCGCCATAAGAGCGCATGCCCGCAATGACACTTGTAAAGGATTGGCAAAGATGAGGAGTTTCGCTCTGCTGGGCTTCGCCGGGCTCTATTTCGCGATCGCGCTGGCGCTCGCATGGGTTCTCGGCGTAACGCTGTTTTACCCCAACGGCTTTTTGGCCAGCCACATCGTCGAGCGCGCCGATATCGTTAGAGCGCATATCGACTATCTGATGATGTCGCAGTTTCTTTTCATTTTCTTCCTGCTGCTGCGGCAATATTCGGTCGAACCGCCGATCTGGGCCGTGGCCGCCAGTTGCTTCGGCGCGTTCGCCAATCCGCTGGGATTTCTCGCAAGAGGCTTGACGCCCAAGCCGCCGGACGCGGCGCTGGCGCTCGCGGCCGAGCCGCATTTTCCAGTTCCCGCCATCATCACATTTTCGGCCACGACCATTGGCTTTCTTAGCCTTGTCGTGATCATCGTCGTCGCGGCGTGGAAGGCGACGCCAAAGTCGGCGCCGGTCGCGCTCGGGGGTGAATAACTTGGCCGTCGCCCCTCATTCCCGCCGACCGCCGGCGCATCGTCCCGCCATCGTCAAACGCGCCCGCTGGCCGATAACCGCCGGAGAAATCTTGAAAGCCGCGACAGCCCTGCTGGCTTTGACCTGCGCGCCGAACGCGCGCGCCGAAGCCGCGCCGAGCCTCCCGATTCCGATCGCCGTCTTCGACTTCGACTATTTCGACAGCTCCGGCGAAGCCCGCGATCAAACAAAAGAACATTTAGCGCGGACGCAAGACTTCGCCCGCCGCCTGCGCGAGGATCTCGCCGCCAGCCCGCAATATCGGGTGGTGCCGATAGAATGTCCGACGCCGCCTTGCACGGCGAAAACTCTCGCGCCGGAGGAAGTCGTCGCGGCTGCGAAACGCGCCGGGGCGCGGCTTATTCTCTATGGCGGCGTGCACAAGATGAGCACTCTGGTGCAATGGGCCAGCGTGGAGCTTGTCGATGTTGAAGCGGACCGGGTGCTGGACGACCGCTTTCTGACCTTTCGCGGCGATTCCGACGAGGCGTGGACACGCGCGGAGGCCTTTGTCGTCGAGAAGATGAAAGCGCGCCGCGTCAGCGAGTAATCCGGTCGCAACCATCGGAGATGAGGCTCATGCGCGAAACTGTCGTTATCGAGAAAAACCTCGGCGTCTCCGCCGACAAGGCATGGGCGGCGATCCGCGACATCGGCGGCCTCGACCGCTGGTTTCCGATCATCTCGGCCTGCACGGTCGAAGGCGAAGGAGTCGGCGCGCTCAGGGTGCTGACACTGGCCGGCGGCGGCGAAATGCGCGACCGCATCGTCGAAATCTGCGACGCCAAAAAACGGCTCCGCTACGAGCGCCCGCACCTCCCGTTTCCGGTCAACGACTATCGGGGCATGGTCGAAATCAGGGGCGCCGGCGCGTTATGCGTTTTGGCCTGGACCGTGCAGTTTAGCGTGGAGCCTGTGATGCGCGACGAAATGGCGGGGCTGGTCAGGAGCGCCATTTCCGATGGCGTCGACGGCATGGAAAAGGAGCTGCGCGGTTGAGGCCGAGGACATGGGTTTTCGGGGAATTGGAATTCTCGCCGCCAACCCCGGGGCGAAGTCGCAAAGGGTGCGGCGCCAGGCGGATAATCAAGATCAAGATCTATGCACAAAACCTAAGCCATTGACTGAAAAGCCCTTTTCGTGTGCATAAATGACGTGCAGAAGTCGGGACGAAAAACAGCCGTTGACCCTTGACAAAACTACGGCTAAGCCGTATATTTATGAACGATGATGATTTCCAGTGGGACGACCGAAAAGCAGCCGACAACTACGCCAAGCACGGCGTCAAGTTTGAGGCGGCGCGGGACGTTTTCAAAGACCCCTTCGCTCTTGGTCACATCGACGACCGTGAGGACTACGGCGAGGAGCGTTTTACGATTATCGGCATGGTGAACGGTCGGCTGCTTTTCGTCGCATACACCTTGAGAGGTGAAGCCATTCGCATCATATCGGCGCGCGGCGCGGAACCCTACGAACAACGAGCATACCATGAGCAAAATGACTGAAACAGAACATGACTGGAGCCGCTTCGACGCGATGACGGAAGCCGAGCGTCACGCTGCCGCTGCCAGCGATCCCGATGCGAAGCCTCTGACGCCCGAAGATTTCAAGCGCATGAAGCGCACGCCGCAGGTGAAAACCATTCGCCGCTCGCTTCACTTGTCGCAGGAAGATTTTGCTTTGCGCTTTCATATCCCGATTGGCACCTTGCGGGATTGGGAACAGGGACGGAAAGAACCTGACGCGGCAGCTCGCGCTTACCTCGTCGTTATCGGGCGCAATCCGGACGCCGTGCGCGAGGCGTTATCGTCCTCGCCGTGAGTGCGCGCCACAACATCGAAGGCAACCGTGCGCCATGACGAGCGATGACGAGCCACGCGATTGGCGAACGCCCGAGCAAAAGGCGGCGGACATCGCTCAAGCTAAGGAAATGCGGGAAAAAGCCCGAAAGGGCGGGCTTCGTTTCGAAGCTTATGTGCCCCCCGATTTGGCGGAATGGTTGCTCCATTTTGTTGAGCAGGGTGTGTTCACCGACCCGAGTGAAGCCGTCTTTGTCATTCTTGGGGAGCACAAGGATTTAGAGCCGCACGAGGACTTGCGGGAAGAGATTTTGAAGCGGTCGCCGGAAGCTTCGCTTAATGACCCGCGCCCAAGCATTTCCTCGGAAGAACTCGAAGAGAAGATGCGGCACAAACTTTCACAGCCTTTGCCGGAGCCCGCCGTGTGGCGGAAAAGCTCAATTGCGCCGAAATGATAGAGCTTGGTTCGAGTGAACGCCCATGATTTACGGCTATGCGCAGGTTTCCACGGACGGCCAGAGCGTTGACACGCAAGTGAAGCAGTTGCGCGCCGCCGGAGCCGAAAAGGTGTTTCGGGAGACGGCCAGCGGCGCGCGCGCCGACCGTGCGCAGTTGCGCCGCGCTATCGGCCAGCTTGAGAAGGGTGACGTGTTGACCGTGACGCGCCTCGACAGGCTGGCGCGATCCACCCGCGACTTGTTGAACATTCTGGCGCAGATCGCCGAGCGCGAGGCGCGGGTTTCAAATCCCTTGCCGACGCATGGGCGGACACCACCACGGCGCACGGGCGTCTGATGTTGACGGTTCTTGGCGGGCTGGCGGAGTTCGAACGCGAATTGATCCGCGCCCGCACGGGTGAAGGCAGGGCGCGCGCCAAAGCCAGCGGGCAGCATATGGGGCTACCGTCGAAGCTCACCCCGCACCAGAAAAAAAGCGATCGAAACACTGGCGAGCCTGCACGCGAAATTGCGCGCGTGTTCAACGTCTCGCACAGCACGATTTCGAGGCTTTGATAGCGAGGCTAGCCGATGAACTTATTTTTTACAGACCGAGAACAGGGCGTACGTCCGGCTACTAACGAAACTATCGGGAGCGCTGTTTGGGGCGGCCTTTTTGTTGTGATTTCATCTCGTTTAGCTGACAATTCTTTTGGATATAGGTTCCCTTACCAATGCCCTGATGGTTATGGGATTTGTGGTCACGATGACCAATTGGTGCGCTTATCCGTCGCTGCTCAGCTTCCTGATATTGAGTGGCCTCTTTCACCTGACGTGGTGCCAGAGACGCCTGCAATTCTTGATCTAGTCGAATTTATAGCAGCGTCGATCGGGCGTCCAATAGAGGGAGATTACCACTCGTATTTTCGGCATCACCACCTTAGTTTTGACCGCGATGCTGGGCTTGAAGGTTTCAGGGCGGAAGTTAATGCTCTGTTCGTGCGTAACGGTGTTGCCTATGAGCTGACACCGGATGGAACTGTCCGCAGAATCCTGCCTCTCGGTCTACAGGAAATTCTTGCGCCTGCGGTTTTTAGAACTGGAGATATGGAGACCGACCGCTTACTCGAAACCGCCCGCCGTCAAATTCTCTCCCCGCATGAAGATGCGAGGCGGGACGCTTTGGAGAAACTATGGGATGCGTTCGAGCGAGTAAAAACTCTTGAACCCGGACGAGATAAACGCGCTCAAGCAGATGCTTTGCTCGACAAGGCGGCGTCGCCATCCCGCCGCTTTCGAGGACTGCTCGCAGACGAAGCGAAGGCTCTGACCGATATTGGTAACAACTACCGCATTTGTCATTCAGAAACGACGCAAGAAATTTTGGAGGACTCCACAGAGCTTGATTACCTGTTTACGCGAATGTTTGCCTATGTCCGTCTTCTCCTGAAAGCATCGGGGCGCGGTGGTTAGGCTCAATTTGGATGGCTTGCGAAAGGTAGAGGTTTTGCAACCGCTGCCCTCTATCTTTTTTCGCACGTATCTTTTGCACCAAAAATGCCGTTTAAGATCAAAGGCTCTCCGTCCATGCATTTTCTTTGATTTCTAGGTGGCAACCAGCTCGGCGAGCTTGGCCGCGACGTCGGCCATCGGCATTTCCGCAGTTTCTAGGCCGTTTCGCGAGGCGAGCATAGGGCTGACTTCGCGGAGAGCTTCGTACGTCGTGTTGTGCACGACGGGAACGAGCTGATCACGCGCTAGGAGAACCGAAAGCTCCTTGTCTGCGACGCCCGCTGCTGGAAGGCGCTTTAGCAGCGCAGGGGTCACCAGCACGATCCCGATCCGCGACTTCGCTAAGCCCTTGTCGATAGCGCGGAGAAACGGCTCGCCGAGGCCAATGTCATTCTCGCTGAACCAGACTGAGACATCGCGTGCCACGAGCAGATCGAACAGCTCCTTGGCGACCCCCTGCCGGTCGTCCCACGCGTGACAAAGAAAGATGTGCCGAAGGTCAGGCAGGGACGCTCGCTTCTCGACAGTGTCGCGAATGGGTGCGAGCGCCCGCACTTCTTCAGGCGTGTAAAACTGAGACGACCCAGGTTGCGACCAGCGTGGCTTTGTGCTGCGGCTGGAGCCGCCACCACTACTCCGGCCACCCGCGCTGCTGCCGCTGCTCCCCGACGAGGGATAGGATAGGTAGGAGGGGTAGGACGGAGGCGAATAGCCGTAACCACTAAAGCGGCTACGGCCGCGGCATGCAGGGCAGGCCTCTGCACCGCTCGCTGTGTGATGGCCATTTACTGGTGCTGTGCATCTTGCCATTTGGTGCTCTTAAATTTGCGGTTAGAACTTCATCTGCCCTTTGGAAACGTTTCCTAAATAGCAGGCCGAAGCTCTCAGAACAAATCATAAACCTGTTTATTCACACACTTTGCACCACTGCCACCCGGCGCGCGCGGCGGGAAAGCCCACTAGACTTCCAAAATTCGTTAATTTCGACAACGCCGCGACGGCGTTCCATAATGGCCATTCCGCGAATCATGTCTGTAGAACCCCGTTAAAAAGGTCGCTGCTCTCCCAGTTAGAGACGTCACCCGCACCGCGGCCTGCCCTGGGCGGGCCGCCACCTTCCGCAGCTGAAGCGCCCGCCGCCCAAATCCCCCTCCCCGACCAAGCCCCCTCGTCTTGCCTCCCCGGCCCCCCTCGCCTATACACTGCCCCGCGCGCTGTGTTTCCGACACCCCTGGAGGCGAAAGGCGCGCTTTTCTTTTGTAAAGGACGAAACACATGGCCGAGACCAAAAAGCTCGCGGCCACGGTTCGCAGCGGGACAGGCAAGGGGGCCGCCCGCAGCACACGCCGTGATGGCCGCACACCTGCTGTTCTCTATGGCGGCGGCGAGGCGCCCACGCCGCTCTCGCTCGACACGCGCACCGTGACGAAGCTGATCTTTGCGGGTCACTTCCTGACGACGATTTTCGAACTCGACGTCGACGGCAAGACCGAGCGCGCGATCCCGCGCGACTACCAACTCGACGTGGTCAAGGACCACCCGCTGCATGTCGATTTCCTGCGCCTCAAGCCCGGCTCGCGCCTGCGCCTCGAAGTGCCGGTGCATTTCATCAATCACGAAGCCGCTCCCGGCATCAAGCGCGGCGGCGCCCTGAACATCGTCTATCACTCGGTGGAGATGTGGGTTCCGGCGGACGACATTCCGGACGCGATCACAGCCGATCTGACCGGCTATGACTTCAACGACTCGCTGCATATCTCGGCGATCCCGTTGCCCAAGGGCTGCAAGCCGACCAATCCGGACAAGAATTTCACGGTCGCCAGCATCACCCCGCCAACGGTCATGGCCGAAGAGCCGGCGGCTGCGGCTGCGGCCGCCGCTGCTCCCGCCGCCAAAGCGCCAGCCGCAAAGGCCGCGCCCAAGAAGTAATTGGCCCTTCCCTTCTCCCGATCGTTCGGGAGAAGGGCTTTTTCGCAGCGCTTTTCCGGCCCGCTGCTTAGCCCCGGACTATTGACTTAACCGCCTGGGCGCCCGGAGTTGTCCCATGCTGCTCTTCGTCGGGCTCGGCAATCCCGGCCGCGAATACGCCAGAAACCGCCACAACATAGGGTTCATGGCTCTCGACGCCATCGGCCGACGCCACGGATTCCCCGCCCCCCGGATGAAATTTCAAGGGCTTGCCCGCGAGGGAACGATCGGCGGGGAGCGCGTGCTCCTGCTCCAGCCACAGACCTATATGAACGACTCCGGCCGTTCCGTCGGCGAGGCGGCGCGCTTCCACAAAATCTCCCTTGGCGACATCATTGTCTTTCACGACGAACTCGACCTCGCGCCTGCGAAAATGCGGATAAAGGTTGGCGGCGGCGACGCTGGTCATAACGGACTGCGCTCGATCACCGCGCATTTAGGCGCCGGCTACAAGCGGATTCGCCTTGGCATCGGCCATCCCGGCGACAAAACGCTGGTGCATAGCTATGTCCTGAACGATTTCGCCAAGTCCGAAGAGCCTTGGGTAGAAGCCATGTGCGACGCCATCGCGGACAATGCAGCGCTGATCGTTGCAGGCGAAGACGCCGGTCTGCAGAACAAGCTGCATCTGTCTTTGGAGGCCGCAGGTTTCGGCCTTGTCAAAAAACCGGGCGAAAAATGAGATTTTACGCGCTCGCCGCAACTTGCTTGCTCCTCGCGAGCGTCGGCAACGCACAAACGGCGGACCCTGCGCCAAGGACAGGAACGCCGGAGGCTCAGCGTTCAATCGCTGCTTTTGGCGATGACAAGGCGGATTGTCTGCAATGGACAGATGGCTGCTTTATTTGCAGAAGACAGCAGGATAACGCAGTCGCCTGCTCGACCGCAGGCATAGCCTGTCTCCCTTCGGAGCCGGCGTGCATGGAAAAGAGCAGGTAACGGCGGGGGCGAATCTTTGGATTTTGCAGTTCGCCGCCCTTTCCGATCATGATTGGAACGCGTATATTGTTTTTTGCCGTCTTTCGGGACGGCTATGGCGATAAACGAACTCCGTAATAAACCTATCGGACCCGGGGGCGGTACCGGCGCCTCCACCCGAGGCCACGTTACAGATTTTCAGCGTGGCTTGGGGCGGGGGCGAAATAGGATAGACGAGGGCGTAAAGGGTGCTTTTTCGCTCGGCATGATACCGCCGTTATCGGGTCAAACCTTATAGTTGCCAATGACAACTATGCTCCGGTGGCTGTCGCCGCGTAATGCGGCGCCCGTACTGGGATCAAAGTCCTAAGGGTTCGCACCTTTAGGCGGGGCTCGGAGGCGCCTGGCAACAGAAGCCTCCACTTTTCCTGCTGCACGCCGGCTTTTGCTTCAAGCGCGGCGCTAGAAAGAAGTTTTAGCTCGCGCCATGGCCACTGATCTCATTCGATATGATCTTATCGTGCAGGACGCCATGCGCGGCGTAATGCGGCGGGTTTTGGGTGACGTCTGCGCCAATGGAGGCTTGCCGGGCGACCATCACTTCACCATCAGTTTCCGCACTGACGCGCCGGGCGTGAAGATATCACGACGGCTGGCGCAGCAATGGCCGCAGGAGATGACGATCATCCTGCAGCATCAATATTCCAATCTTGTCGTTGACGATATCGGCTTTGGCGTCACCCTTTCCTTTCGGTCGATTCCCGAAACTCTTTACGTCCCCTATACATCCGTGACGGTGTTCTCTGATCCTTCGGTGGAGTTCGGCTTCAAGTTCAATCTTGAGGACGACCGCGAAGAAGCCGCGGAGCCGGTCAGGCGCACTGGCCCCAGCCTGGTGCGCCCCGATCAGGTTTTCGAGCCCGCTGCACCCGCTCCCGTTCCAGCAGAAACCGCGCAGTCGAAGATCGAAGCCCCCGCGCCGGAACCGCAGCCCGCGCCCGCCAAGGGCGATCGCGACAAGATTGTCTCCATCGACGCCTTCCGCAAAAAGACCTGAACGCGCATGGGCGAGGTCGTAAATCTGCGGCGCGTGCGCAGGGACCGCGCAAGGCGGGGTCGCGAAGACAAGGCGCAGACCAATCGCGTCGAATTCGGTCGGACGAAAATCGAGCGCGCCCTGACCGAAGCGGAAACCAGGCTGGCGCATGAGCGCCATGAGGCGCATCGGCTGGAGCCGCCAAAAGGCGAAGAATGAAAGCGGAGAGCGACGTCGACGCGTTGCCCTGCCGCAAAGTCGTCAAGCGTTCCATCGTCATCGCCGGACATCGCACCAGTGTCTCGCTGGAAGAAGCTTTCTGGAGCGCTCTCAAGCGCATAGCGGCATCGGACGGACTGTCGCTCGCGGGACTGGTCGCCCAGGTGGACGCCGGCCGCGGCGAAGCCAATCTGTCTTCCGCGCTGCGGGTGTATGCGCTGGAGCGCTGCGCAAGTCCTGCGGGCTTTCAAGCTGCACCGTGACAGAAACGACGCCCACAATACCGGTCTGCAATTCTCAAAATGTGATTCGCGTTCCGTTCTCTTGTATAATGGGCGGAATCACGAGGAGTTCGCCCATTGTCCGCGCCTTTGCCCGCCTTTGAGCCCGCGCCCGGCGGCCTAGCCGCCAGGGCAAGCGCGATCGCGCGCGGCGTCCGCTATCTCGACGTGCTTAATCCGGAGCAACGCGCCGCCGTCGAGACGCTCGACGGCCCGGTGCTCGTGCTCGCGGGCGCCGGCACCGGCAAAACGCGCGTGCTCACCACCCGCATCGCTCATATTCTTGCGACCGGCCGCGCCCGCGCCTTTGAAATTCTCTCCGTCACTTTCACCAACAAGGCGGCGCGCGAAATGCGCGAGCGCGTCGAGACGCTGGTCGGCCAAGGCGCCGAGGCGATGCAATGGCTCGGGACATTCCACGCAATATCTGCAAAAATTCTGCGCAGACACGCGGAGCTTGTCGGCCTCAAATCCAACTTCACCATTCTCGACACGGATGATCAGATCCGTTTGCTCAAGCAGGTGATCAAAGCCGAAAACATCGACGACAAGCGCTGGCCTGCTCGCGCGCTGGCGCATCGCATCGACGGCTGGAAAAACCGCGGGTTGACGCCTAGCCAGGTCTCCGCCGGCGAAGCCCAGAGCTTTGCGGACGGCAAGGGTCGAGCGCTCTACGCGCTCTATCAGGAACGGCTAAAGATCCTCAATGCCGTCGACTTCGGCGATCTGCTGATGGAAGCGCTGAGACTGTTTCGCGAGAATCCAGATCTGCTCGCCGACTATCAACGGCGCTTCAAATATATTCTGGTCGACGAATATCAGGACACCAACACCGCACAATATCTTTGGCTGCGGCTTATCGCGCAAGGTCGCCAGAACGTTTGCTGCGTCGGCGACGACGACCAGAGCGTCTATGGCTGGCGCGGCGCCGAGGTTGAAAACATATTGCGCTTCGAAAAGGATTTTCCCGGCGCGAAAATCGTTCGGCTGGAGCGCAATTATCGCTCGACCGGACATATTCTCTCGGCAGCTTCGCATCTCATCAGTCACAATGAAGGACGGCTCGGCAAGACGCTTTTCACCGACGGCGCCGAGGGCGAAAAGCCCAGCGTTACGGGCGTATGGGACAGCGAGGAAGAAGCACGGGCGGTCGGCGAGGAAATCGAACAATTGCAGCGGCGCGGGCATGATCTCGAGGAGATCGCCATTCTCGTGCGAGCGTCATTCCAGATGCGCGAATTCGAAGAACGCTTCATTACGCTCGGCCTGCCTTATCGTGTCATTGGCGGCCCGCGCTTCTATGAGCGCGCCGAGATTCGCGACGCTCTCGCCTATTTGCGCTGTATCGCGCAGCCGGCTGACGACCTCGCGTTCGAGCGTATCGTAAACACCCCAAAACGCGGGCTTGGCGACGCTACGCTGCAAATGCTGCATGAATTTGCCAGGCGCGAAACCATACCGCTGATGCAGGCGGCGCGCATTCTTGTCGAGAGCGAAGAAATAAAGCCCAAACCTCGCGGGACGTTGCGCGCATTGCTAGAGGATTTTGAACGCTGGCGCTCGCTCATCGACAACAAGCCGCATCACGAACTCGCCGAGACGGTGCTGGATGAATCCGGTTACACGGAAATGTGGCGGCAGGATAAAACGCCAGATGCAGCGGGGCGCCTTGAAAACCTGAAGGAACTCGTCCGCGCGATGGAGCCCTTTCCCGATCTGGCGGGATTCCTGGAACATGTGTCGCTGGTGATGGAGGCGGACGAGGCTGCCGGCATGCATCGCGTATCGATCATGACGCTGCACGGCGCCAAAGGACTGGAATTCGAGACCGTGTTGCTACCGGGCTGGGAGGAAGGGCTGTTTCCGCACCAGCGCTCGCTTGATGAGAACGGCCGCGCCGGACTGGAGGAGGAGCGCCGCCTCGCCTATGTCGGCATCACACGCGCAAAGCGCCGCGCGAAGATCTTCTTCGCCACGAACCGACGCATCCATGGTCTGTGGCAAAGCACCATGCCTTCGCGCTTCATTGACAATTTACCTCCGGCGCATGTCGAAGTGGTCGAGTCCTCGAGCGCTTCGCAATATGGAGCGTATGGAGTTTCGCGCTTCGCCAATCTGGACAGCTATGGCTCCACCTACACGACTCCGGGTTGGAAACGCGCTCAAACCTCCCAAAAGGAGTCTTCGTCAAACTATGCGCGCGGAGGCGCCGGGCGAGTCAGACAGCCGACCGTGATCGAAGGCGAGATCCTGGCGAGGTCGAGCGCGTCGGGGCGTTTTGCGGCGGGCTCCCGCGTGATGCACCTGAAATTCGGTCCAGGCACTGTGGCGAGCGCAGACGGCGCGAAGCTAACGGTCGACTTTGACAAAGCCGGCCGCAAGATGGTGCTGGAGAGCTTTGTCGAGGCGACCTAAGCAAGAGAACCGCTTCTGCGCCCCGCGCTCGCTGGCTCCTATTTGAGGCTTGCGCAAAAACGCTGGATCTTACTGCACGCGGTCTCGAGCAACTGGTTCGACGCGGCATAGGAAACACGAAAGTTTGGCCCGGTCCCGAAGGCAGACCCCTGCACCACCGCGACGCCCTCCGCCTCAAGCAGAGCGGTAACGAAATCTGCGTCAGTTTCAATTACCTTGCCGTCGGGCGCCTTACGGCCGATGGCGGCCGCGCAAGAAGGAAACACGTAGAACGCGCCTTCAGGCGTTGGACAGTTCAAGTATGAAGCCTGATTCAACATGGAGACGACGAGATCCCGGCGCTCCTCGAAAGCCTTGCGAAAAGTCGCCAGGTGATCCTGCGGCCCTTCCAGCGCCTCGACTGCCGCCCATTGAGCGATCGAGCATGCGCCGGACGTCTGCTGGCCTTGCAACAGGTCCATTGCCTTGATCAGAGCGCTCGGACCCGCCGCATAACCAATGCGCCAGCCGGTCATGGCATAAGCCTTGGAGACGCCATTCATAGTCAGAGTACGATCAAATAGATTGGGTTCTACTTGCGCCGGTGTGACAAATTTAAAGTCGCCATAGACGAGATGCTCGTAGATATCATCCGTCAACACATGAACCTGCGGATGCCGAAGCAATACGTCGGTTACTTTTTTCATTTCGGCAAAACTATAGGCTGCGCCTGACGGGTTCGACGGCGAGTTTAACACAAGCCACTTGGTTTTCGGAGTGATCGCACGCTCCAAATCTTCCGGTTGCAGCTTGAAACCGTGATCCATATGCGTGTCGACAGTTATCGCGGTTCCGCCGCAGATCGCCACCATTTCCGGATAGCTGACCCAGTAAGGCGCGGGCACGATGACCTCGTCGCCGGGGTTGAGCGTCGCGAGGAAGGCATTGAACAGAATATGCTTGCCGCCAGTCGCGACGATCGTGTCGGAAGCCTTGTAGTCGAGACCATTTTCGCGTTTGAATTTTTTTGCAACGGCCGCACGCAGTTCCGGGATCCCGAGCACGGGCGTATAGCGCGTCTCGCCGCGATCTATGGCGGCTTTCGCGGCTACGCAAATATGCGCCGGGGTGTCGAAATCCGGTTCGCCAACCGACAGGCTGATCACTTCCCTGCCCTGCGCCTTAAGATCGCGCGCCTTCTGCGTCACGGCGATCGTGGCGGACGGTTTTACGCGCGACAGGGCGTTGGCGAGGAAAGACATGTGGAGATCCTTGTCTTGGGCGACGCGAAGTTCCAGACCGGAGCTATTGGGTGCGCCGCACACAGCTTGACAGGAACATAAAAGCCTCGCTCGCCGGGAGCAATGAAAATCCACAAATTCAATGTCTGAACCGCTGTGCTCAAACTCGGCGGACCAAGCTCCGATGAATGCTCCGCTGCAATTGCGCCGCATCTCCCGCGAACTGAAGCTGCATATTGTGCGGTGCATTCAAGCGATAGTGAGAAAAAACGCACATTAAACGAATCAGCAGATGAACAAAAAGCGCATCAATTGAGTGAAAGAGTTAAAAAATTTTTAATATTTACGAATTTTCTGCAATTGGGATGCAACTTTTGAAGGGGTTGATTGTTATGGAGTCAATAGGTCGACGCTGGGACGGAGCGCGACCAAGTGAAGCGCGTAGATGGTTAAGCGTTCGAAGGCTCGATGACGATTAAAAAAAATAAAACAGGGGGAACTCATGTCGCTCGCAGATAAATTTGACGATCAGATGGAGCCAGCCTTCACGCGCAGCTTCGACCCTGAAAGCGCTCGTAGACAGTTCCGGATGTCTATTATGCTTGTTGCAGCCATGGGGGTTGCAGCTTTCGTACTCGGCTTTGCACAACCGGTTACCGGCCAACTTCCATCGAAAGCGGCCGCAGTGGCGACTGACACAGGCTTTTCGGGTCGGCTGGTCTCAATCGACGGTCGGTAAGAGAGGACCATCGAGACCGATAAAAAAAGGCAGTTGAGTAGGGCGCGCCGGGAGTCCCCGGCGCGAAATTTTTTTGCGGGTCATTTGCCAGGCGGCGTTGCGGCCGGGGCAGACTCCTCGTGATGATGGTCGTGATGGTGGTCATGGCCGCCTTCGGCCGGGCCAGCTGTGTCTTTGTTATGCGCCTTTTCCCAGCGAGCCTGCGCTTCGGCGTCATGGGCGTGCATTGCGTCTGGCGCCTCTATCGCTGCGTCGATCACCACTTCGCCGGCCTTCTCGAAAACCAGGGTCATCTCCAGTCCCCAGCCAACCTCAATATGCTTCTTGAAGTCCGAGAGCAGAACATAGGCCCCGCCAGGGGCAAGAGTTGTTGACTGTTTGGGAGGCAGTTGAATGCCGGTCGACTTGTCGTCTTGTCTCGCATCCGAGTGGAATTCAACCTTGCCAAATTTTTCCGCCTTTATGCCGACGAGCCTATCTGCGGCGTCGCCATTATTGTGGATGAAGGCGTAGAAATAGGCCTTGGTGTCGCCATCCGCGGGAGCGCGCACCCAGGGGTGCTCGACGACCAGCTTGCCGATTTCGTATTCATGCGCCTTCGCTGGACTGGAGCCAACAAAACCACCCGTGGCGGCCCCGCACAGAAGCGCGCCGCCCGACAGCAATAGATCACGCCGCTTGATCATCATCCCTCTTCTCCCTTTTTACGCCGGCAATGCCGCCAGCTTGAACGTATATTCTCCAATTTCCGGCCTACCCGACCATGAAGGACGAAAGCGGAGCCTCAATGCGAATGCAGACTTATGATCACAAGGGGTTCTTTCGCCATCGCCGTGATTTGATCTCGCAGCTTGCCAACGCTGCCGTCGTCGGGCGAGAAATGCCGGAATCTCGCGCGCACGTAACCGGAGCGATCGATGAGAAAATGAGCTTCGGCGATTTCATCTGAGGGCGTTTCATTGGGATAGCGGTTGATCACGGAGTAAGCATTCTCGACCGCTTTGGGATGAACCGGCATCCTCGCCATGACATTCGCCGGACAATCGCCCTGGTAGACAGTAACCTGATTTGCGCCGGCCGATTTCGCCGCTTCATGCGCAAGTCCCAGGCTTGTCTCGAGCGCCTTCTCGTCGACGCCGGGAGCGTTGCAGCGAGCGAAGGACAGGACCGTCGGCACGCCGCGAAGATTTATCAAGGTGGTGATTTTATCCTCAGGGTCCGACAGCGAAAAATCGGGAGCGACCAGCCATTGGATCATGCCTGCCGGTCCCATGAAGCGCGACTGGTTCGTGCTCGAGAGGATCAGCAGGAAATTGATGACATCCCAGCGATCGTCGACGTCAAACACGTCCTTGAAGCTTGGCATGACGCCGCTTTGGCCGCCGAAGGAAAGCCAGTGGAAGATGTCGCCGATCGTATGCGTTCCGACATGCGGAGCCGTCAAATC
Organism: uncultured Alphaproteobacteria bacterium; assembly: GCA_963724845.1. Taxonomy (GTDB): domain Bacteria; phylum Pseudomonadota; class Alphaproteobacteria; order Rhizobiales; family Beijerinckiaceae; genus Methylocystis. Next base: position 418,958 of record CAVRWF010000002.1, on the reverse strand, counting down.
CGCAGGCGGAACTTTAAGGCCCTTCGCCATCTCCCCATTGCCCTCGCCGCCGACGCCGTGGCACGCGATGCAATTCTCGGCGAAGAGCTTTTTGCCGCGCGCGATCGATTCCGCCGTGTAATCGACGGTCGGATCGTTGTAGGTGTCCGTATAGGCCTCGGTGGAAAAAGATACGGCGACGCTCAGCGCGCCAGCCAGCAACGCCGCCGGCGTCGCAATCCGCCGCCAGGGACGCGTCTTGGGCATCAACCAGAAGACCGCGGAAAGCGCGGCGAGCGTCACGCCTCCGACGCCCCACCAGAACGGCGCGCTTCCGACTGGCACCTTCAGGCCCCAGTAACCCCAGGTCGCCGCCCAGGAGAGACGGAACGGCAATGGCCAATAGAGATCCGTCTCATGCGACGCTGGAGTGCTGACCGAGATGTAACCCGCGATGAAAAGCAGCCCGACGGCGGCGACAGCCTCGCCGGCGCCGACGCGACCGTACCAGTTTGAGTCGAAATCCGTAGCCGGCTGGCGGTTGATATAGAGCGCCAGCGCCAAAGCTGCGAGCATCGCCGCACAGAACAGCGCCAGTTTGACCGTGAGCCAGCGCCCATAGGGCGTCGCCAGCAAGTTGGCGAAACTGCTCACATTTTCCCATGCCATCACGATCCCGCTCGCCACTACCGCGACTATGGCGATCTTGGCGACCAGCGACCAGCGTTCCGCCAGTTTCGCAGCCAGTTCGGGCGACTTTCCACGCCCGGTGAACATCCACCACACCAGGCCCAGAAGGCCTCCTATCCAGGTCAGGCCGGCGAGCGTATGAAGAAAGAAACTGGCCTGAGTGAAAAGAGTAAAGCTGTCGTCGATGGCGTGACCTGTCACCGAAGTGACGGACAACACCAGTCCTCCGGCGATTAGCGCCGCATTGTCGAGCGCTTTCGAATTCGTCGCGAGTCGCGCAATGCACAGCGCGGCGAAGGCCAGCGCGATCAGCTCCGTCGCCACCCAGGCCTTTCCGACCACCGTGGAAAGGCAAAAGGTGACCAAAGTCGCGTAGTCAATTTGCCGTTCAACGGGGATAATGGCGCGGGCGATTGCGGCGATCAGGAAAAAGCCGAGCAGCGCCCGCACAGACGCAAACGACGCGATGATCTTCTTAAAGCGCGCGCCGTCCTCGTCGATAAGGCGCGGCAACAGCAACAAGCCCACCGCGAGAGCCGCGGGCAGACTCTCGAAGAAGCGAAGAAACGCAAGTTCCATTTTACTGCACTTCCGATGTTGGCGCTTTTTTCGGCGAAGCGCTCAACCGCCGCAGCCTAACGAGTGTCCGCCCAACCACGGTCGATTAGTTATGACAACCGACTCCGGGCGAGTTCCCGGCAGAACGGCTTCCAGCCTTGGGAGACTTCTCCCGAACTACTTCCCGTCAACCGTGAATTCGTAGTTTCCTTCAACGATGTGACCATCCGTCGAAAGGACTCGATATCTGACGATGTAGCGGCCGGCCGCAAGTTCGGGCGCGTCCAGACTAAGGTCCCGGGGACTGTCCGGCTTGCCGACCGCACCTTGCGCAAGCACTTTGCCGTCCGGGGTCTCAATGGTCAGTTTCGAATAGGCTGGCTCAACGCCGCCGCCGAATCGCAGCTTCACGCTTTTCGGGGCCGCAGCCACGTGATCCTTCGAAGATGGGGTGGCGTCGACGAGAAAGGAATGCGCGGAAGCCGGCCCGCTCGCGAAAATCAGTGCGGCAGTCGATAATCCGATTAAGGCCCTTACGAAAGCCGTTGGTTGTCTGCTCCTGAAGGTGTCGCCCATTTGCAAAGCTCCCTTTTTTTGATCTTTTTTAATTTTTCGCCACTGTCGCGGATGGTTGCGCGCCAGCGGGTTTCGAAGCGTGACTATACTTCCAGTACGCGAGGACAATCAGCCCGATAAGAACCGCTCCCAAAATCGAGGAGACATACTGCCACAGCGTCTCGCCAACGGAAAATTTGAAGCTTTGGGTTTCTTTCTCGCCGTTCGCTTTGGTCAGCGTCACCAAACCAATGTAATGCCCGTTGTCTTTGTAGTCGTGCTCGAAGCTGAAAGTGCCCTTTTTGTATTCCTGCGCCGGAAAATGCACTTCCGTGAGCGGCTCGAGATCAGTGCCGCTGCCTACCGGAGTCAGAGGATCACGGATAATCCGAATTTCGATCGGCATATCCCGAAATTTCGGGTTCTCGATGTCGAACACCATGATCACCTTACCGGTCGCGGGAATCTCCTCGCAATACTCGCTGCGCGATTTGCCGGGCAGATAGGAGGTGATGTGAATCATGTCATACCCGAACATGACCATGCACATATTGCCCATCGTCATGGCTTCGGGTCCGGCGCCTCCCTCCGCCCGGGCTACGGAAGTCCCGAAAAAAAGCATGATCGCGCCAAAGGCCGACACCCAAACATTACGCCATTTCATTTTTTTCGTTTCCTTCGATTGCCTGCGGTTGCGGCCGGCATAGCGCTGCAAGGAATCTTGGTTGGGCCACCGATCGCTCTGGACCAAGAGTCTCATTTCACTGTTGCGCAAAATTCATACAGTTTCGAGGAAAAAGCGAAAAGGTCGTTTGCGACGAATAGACGCGCGTCAAAAATGAGACTCGCCTTATAGTAACTTCAGCGATTCAGGCGACTAACGGTCAGTCTGAAAACAGGTGTAGGCAAAGGCAAAGGAGCCAAACCACGCTACCGCGTCACAGCACGCGCGCCAGTTTTCAGTTCGGCTCAGCGACGGCCCCCCTAAAAAGGAACCGGCCGGATGTTAGTCCGGCCGGTATTTATATTAGCCTAGGATGGCTGTTCGATCAGGGCATGTCGCCCGCGACGAACTTCGGAATGACCGGTCCGCCGATTTCAGCCGCGAAGCGCTTGCCGCTCGGGGTGAAGAAGAAGAACAGGCCGCCCACCTGGCTGTCGGTGTCGTAAGCCAGATCCGAAAGACGCTCGATGTCCCAACGGGCATCCTGCACCTTGACCACGATTTCCTTCGACTCGCCCGGAGCAATCGGGGTCGGGTCGACCGACAGACCGCGATCCGCCAACAGATAGTCGGGGAACTCGGGCTTCGTCGTGAACACGTCGGGGTTCAGGAAGCGCAGGCCAGCCGTGGTGTATTCGCCAAGACGGACCGGCTCCGAAGTGCCGTTCGTGACCTTGACGTTAACCGTCAGCTCGCGACCCGGAACCTTGTAAACGCCGCCTTGAAGCTCAGCCTTAACCTGCTCCTTGCCAACGCCAACGGTTCCTTCCGTCACGATCGGGGTCAGCGGCTTCTGCAAACCAGCCTGAAGCGGGATGGTGCGCGGGAAGGTGCTGTTCGTGACAGCGTAGCCGACGATCGTCGCCAGGATGGTCAGAGCCAGAACAATCGCGCCAATGCGACGATCTTCATCGGTCACTGCTTCATCGATCTTGCCCTCTGCAACGCGCAGATAGGAGGCGATGATGCCCTTGCGGACGAACCAGAAGAAGATCCACGCCGCGCCGACAGCAAGCCAGGGCAGATGCCACGCATAAATGCGGTCAATGCCATAGTGCTCGAGGTCGACGGTGGTGCCGTCAAGGAGCGTCACCGGATCGGTGAAGTCCTTCATGTCGCCCTTGATCTCAATCCACTGGCCGGGTCCGATGATCGGGCCGCCGCCTTCGACGTTGATCTGAGCATGAACGTGCCAACGACCGGCGCGACGACCCTTCAGGTTGATCGAGAAGGCGTAATCGTTGCCAGGCACCAGCGACACCGAACGAGGAGCGAACTGCTCGCCGATGAACTGAGCCGTGCGCACCAGAACCGGACCCGGCTCGCCGGCGTTCAGGAACGAAACGCGCGGGTTCGCGACGGCCTGCGGCCAGGCCGAGAACACGTGCACCTTGCCCGACAGCACCAGCTCTTCGTTGACGTTGACCGCGGTCTTCGACCACTGCACGTCATACCAGTTCAGGGTGCGCATGCGAAGGAACGCTTGCTGCGACTTTTCGCCGTGAGCCGAAGCCGGAGCGATGGCTCCCAGCGTCGCAACAACAGCCGCCGCGCCAACGGCGGCAAGCTTGACTAGGTTTCTCATGAATAAACCTCCCAGTTTCTCTTAGCGGGCCAAGCCTGAACCAGTGGTCAGAAACTCGATCCGCGGCTCGTCTCTGGAGCGGCCCCGTCCCTTGCGGGAACCTTAAGGCCGCCCCTTTATTTTCTTGTCTTTGTAGACCTTCCGGTTTCCCGGTCCGGGAAGCCGCCCTTATCAGGCGACCCCAGGCCGCGAAGCGATCAATTAGATCTTGTCGATCACCTTGGTCGTCGAATACCAGCGGCCCATGAACCACCACAGGAAGTAGACCATCATCGAGACGAAGCCCGAGAAGAAGGCCGCGACCGGAACGACGTCCTTACCGAAGGTGCGCAGCGTGCCGCGCTCGACCATGCGGATATATTCCGGCATCGAGGTGCGGACGAAGTGCAAGCCAATCAGATCCGCAAGCGTCATCAGCTGGCCATGCTGTTCGGTGGCCTGATGGAACGCCGCGATCGCCGGCCAGTTGTTCGGGTAGAACAGAAGGCCCCAGCCCAGAGCGCCGACAACCGCCGTGATCACGTAGCTGCCCGAGAGAAGCAGGATCACGTCGAGCCAGATCGCCGGAACGATCAAAGCGGACGGGAACACCAGGGAGATCGGGAAGTAGGTCCAGCCCCAGAAGTTCACGTAGCGGTTGATCCACTCGCCGATCAGCAGGCCGAGAGCCGCGAACACCGCGCCAAACGGAAGACGGAAGTTGACCCAGAAAAACGCCTGCGCAGCCGCGCAGAACGTCACGCCCAGGATCGGAACGACTGTCGGCCACATACGACGATCCTTCCAGTCAACCCAGAAGTCCCAGTCGCCCGCCGTCAGCATGAAGTGGACGTGATAGCCGCCGAGAACGGCGAAAAACAGCAGTGTCAGAAGCAACCAGTCGGTGGTTTGAACGCATCCCGCCGCCTCGGCGACGGAATGGAACGGACCGACCGCCCCCCCGCTCTTCGATGTCGACATCTTTCTTCTCCTTGGTGTCTTTAAAATATCTTCCCGGCTTTTTCTCGCCGGATTCCGGTAGATGTCCGAGATCCCCAACACCGCTCCCAAGGGTCTTTCCCCCCGCGGGAGCCGTGCACGGCTGACATAAATCGAGCGTCTCGCGAATACGTCGCGCCTGAATTAGCCGGCAATGCACGTTTGTCTTAGGCGATCGGGGAACACGGGCCGCCCGCCAGAGGCGCGCGGCCCGATCAAGCAGATCACGCCAGGAGCGCGACGCCTTCCTTGCCGACCAGGGCATGGATGCGGGCGAGGATCTGGAGAACCACGCCGAACACGCCGAGAGCCATCCAGCCGAAGAACACGAAGCCCCAATGCAGCGGAGCAACGAACAGTTCTTCCATGAACCAGAAGGTGTGGCCCCATTCATTCAGGCCGACGTTCGGGATGATCATGAACGGGCCAATGGCCACGATCAGGAACGCCAGAGAGTAGCCATGAGCAAAATACGGAATGCGGGTCTTCGCATAGAAGAACGCGCCAACCGCGATGATCGAGTAGATCGGGTAGCTCATGTAGAACTCGATGATGTGCGACGGCGTAAAGTCCGTGTCGCGAATCACCGTCATGTGCCAGGTGCCGTCCTGCTCCGTGAAGAACGAAGCGCCCCAGTAAATGGCGACGCCGTAAACCGTCAGCCACTGAACCAGAACCACAAGGCGGCGCATTTCCTCGCGCGGCGTCACCGCGTCGACGTTGCGGTCGCGGGTCTTCCAGAGATAGCCGGCAAGGCCAAGGCCCGAAACCAGCTCAAGCGGAATTTCCGTCCACAGAATCGACAGCCAGTAGGTCTGGAACTCCGGGGCGAAGGAGTCGAGACCCGCGCGCCAACCAAAGATCTGCTCGTAAATGCGAACGATCAGATAGAACACGTTCAGAACGGCCAAGCCGATCCACATGCCCCTCAGATCAACGACGGTATCTGTGCCAGCAGCTGCGCCCGCAGCTGTGTCAGTTGTCGAACTCATGCTTTATCCTCCTAAGTGCTCCCAGGGATTTGCGCGCGATCGGTAACGCCCCGCCTCCCAGAACGGGTCTTGTTCGTCGTCTTTCAGTGGTAACGCTTGCAGCGCTGTTGCGCTTTCAACCGCCCTTGCCTTGGTCGCGGCTTGCAGAAAAGAGCCAGGCTCCGTTCCCGCCGCTGTTGTTATTTATCGGACGAACACCGATGTCGCCGCCTAAGTCGAGCTCCCGACGACCCCCAAAAGGACCGCCGCAGACCCCGCTTAGCGTGGCGTAACAATTTCTTGTCACGACCCCAAAAACAATACTCGATAGGGTGGGCAATCACAATCTATTGAAGGGGTCTATTGACCTATTAGGATGGGTTTAAACCTACCCTAACTGCGAGTCTACGTAGTTCACACAGGCGCCCAATAGACCCAAATAAAATACAAATAACAAGTTATATCCAATGCTTATGAAATCGCCCCGGCCCGCGCAGCCCCGCCAGAATCCACGCCAAAGTCCCCCACCCGACCGCCTGCGACAATCTGTGCTGCAACGCACCAATAAGGCAGCCCCGCAATGTTGAGACAAAAGCTCCCCAAAAAAGCCCCCCTCAAGAATAAAGCCAACTCCCGCAATGCTCTCCAACAATGCATAACTGCACCATATTATTCCCAATCAACGGGTCTGAGGAGGCTCCAGGGCGTTTCGCAGATCTGCTGCGCGTGCATCGCGCGACGTCAACGGCGCGAGGTCAAATCGCTTCTCAAGCGTTCGGAGAATGGAGGTCGTGTCATAAACGGTGTGATCGACATAGCCCTTTTTGGCGTATGGGGAGATGATGAGGGTCGGCACCCTTGCGCCGGGACCAAAGCGGTCGATCTTCGGTGGAGCTACATGGTCCCAATAGCCCCCGTTTTCGTCCGTCGTGACGATGATCATCATGTCAGACCAGTTCGGGCTTTTGCGCAGCCTTGCGACAGCGTCGGCTATCTCATCATCGCCGGCGGCGACTGTGGAATAGATGGAATGTCCGTCACGCTCGCCGATGGGCTTGTAAAAGGATACTGCGGGCAGCTTTCCGGACTCTGCGGCTGCGAAAAAGTCGCTTGCGTCCTTGATATGCTCCGCCCGCCCTGCCGTTCCCGGTCCATATGCCGCGAAATATAGCAGCGGCAGATGATGCATCATAAAGCCGCCGCCGGAGGTTCGGGGTTCCTGGACGCCTGTCAGAACCTCTGCCCAGCCACCGGCGTACCATGCCCAGGAAACGCCTTTTTCGGTCAGCCTGTCGCCGATCGTGGGACTTGTTTGCATCGGCAAAGCGACGCCGGAAGGCGGCGCAGGTCGCGGACCCACCGGCGAGGCTGGCGCCATTGTGCCATAGGCGTAGAAATCCGGCGTCACTTTGCCGGAGTTTATCCAGCGCGGCGGCCCAACGAGACTGTCAGCAGGCGAATCCGGTTTGCGCGCCAATAGCTTTCCGCTTTTCTCAAGCTTTGCAACCAGGCTTTCCGGCGCGTTGGCGAAACGCGGCGCACAGGCGCAAACAAGATAAAAGTGGTTGAGGAACGAACCCCCAAAAGCCCCGTGAAAAAAATGATCCGCTAAGGCGTACTCCCGCGCCAATCTCCATTGCTTGAGTTTGGAGCCGTCATAATAGCCCATGACCAGCGCGCCGGCGCTGGAGGCTTCAACGAAGCGATCCATCTTGCCGCCGTCGATCTGCTCCTGCTCAATGTAAAAATCATGCACGGGATCGTCTCGCGTCACCGCATCCACACCAACATAGGGTTCCAATGCAAAAGGCGCGTTGAGCAATGACGCCGGGAAACGCATGTCTTTTGGCGGGGCCGGCAAACTTCGCAAGGGCGCTCCACCGGCGGCCACTTGGGGAAACCGGTTTTTTTGCGAGTTCAGCCCTTCCGCGCCGGGGAACAACCCGAAAATATGATCAAAACTGCGGTTCTCCATATAAATCACCACGAAGTGACCAATCTTCGCGAACGGATCGCGTTCTTTCGCGGCGGCGATCCCCACCCCGCACAAAATCGTGAGGAGTAGCGCGGAAGCGCCTTTGCATAGAGCCGATGTCATGAAATCGTTCCCGAGCGCACGTGCGCGTAGTGGCTTTGAATAACCACTTCGGCCAGGCAGCGACAAGCCACATGACAAAAGCAAAGCGCGCCCCGCATGAGCATGCGGGGCGCGCTTCGGCTTGCATGTGACGGCCGCACCCTGCGCCGCCATTTCGGTTAAGCGAAGGAAACCCCCTCGGTCTTAGTACCTGAGGATGCGGCGTATCTTTGCTGCGCGCTGGCAACACCGGATAGTCCACTTTGGGCTGGTCTCCCGTCAGAGCGCCAAGGAAGGCGACAATGGCGCTGGTATCTTCCGGAGAAAGAGTTTCTCCGAGCTGTGTTTTCGCCATGACGTTCACGGCTTCTTCCAAAGTCCAGATTTTGCCTGTGTGGAAGTAAGGCGCGCGCAAGGCGACATTGCGCAGAGGCGCAGCGCGGAACACGAAATCATCGCCGCTGCTCTTGGTGACCCCGCCGCGACCCTTGTCGGCCGAGGGACGAACGTCCTCATCCGGCTTTTGCGAAACGCCAAAGGGGAAAAAGCCCGCCCCGCCGACATTCACGCCGCCGTGACAGCCGGCGCAACCCTTGTCGAGGAACAGACGCAGCCCCTTCTTCTCCTGGTCATTGATCGCGCTGACGTCGCCCTGCAAAAACTTGTCGAAGCGCGAGTTCGGCGTAACCAGGGTGGATTCGAAAACCTCGATCGCCTTGGCCATATTGTCGAAGGACACTGGGTTTGGGTCCGTCGGGAAGGCTTTCTGGAATTCCGTGACATAGGCAGGGATGCTGCGCAGCGTCGCCTCGACGACGGCCGGCGTATTGTTCATTTCCACGCCCGCCTGGACCGGACCTTTGGCCTGAGCCTTGAGATCCTCAGCGCGCCCATCCCAGAATTGCGAAGGGTTGAACACAGCGTTGAGCACGCTTGGAGCGCGACGCGGTCCCTTCTGCCAACCGTGGCCCACCGAAGTCGGGCCTGCATCGACGCCGCCGGTGGAAAGGTTGTGGCATGTCGCGCAGCTAATCAATTGGCTTTTCGAAAGGCGCGGGTCGAAAAAAAGCTTGTGTCCCAGCTCGACCTTCACTGTGGTGATTTCGTTGTTCTTGATCTGCTTGGCGACCGATGACGGATCGATCGGCTGGAACACGGCCGCGGCGTCTTGTTTCAAGTCCCCAGCGGCAGCCGTGAGAGGGAAGAGTAATATCGCGCTCAACGAGGCGATCCATGACCGTGACATCTGTTGCTCCTAGAGATCGGGCGCCGACGTGTTTGGCGCCGAGCGTGCGCTGCAAACGCATGCCTCAGCGCCGCTTCCGTAACACAGGCCACACCTAACGGCAAAGCCAAGCACACGATAGATGTTCCCGAATAGATCTGTAAAATCATGAGCGGTTCATCCTGAGCTTAGGAATAACTCTCGACCGCCCCTCCATCGACGAGCAACTAATCTAAACCGTTAGTCCCGGCATTTCACTATCGCTGCTCTGTCAGTTCGCTGCGTCGCACAATCTAATGTCGTGTCTATGCAATAGAAATATCCGCCGTAGTCGAATCTTGGTGTGAACAATGCTTGCCATAACTTCAAAAGCGCGGCAGGATAACGTTAAGGCAGAGAGCGAAAATCGCTAAAAAACAAGAAGCGGAAAAATCCGATCAACCCGAAGCGGAGGGGCGAATATGGCCAAGCGCATGCTATCGGGAGCGCTACTTTTAGCGCTCGTTGGTCTTGCCGGAGGAGGCGCCAGCGTATCGAGAGCTGAGCCTTTGGGCCTTCCACCCGTCCCAATTCCAGCCGACAATCCGCAAACAGAAGATAAGATCGCGCTTGGAAACAAGCTTTTTCACGATCTCCGTTTTTCCGGCGACGGCACTATCAGCTGCAGCACCTGCCACGCCGACGATAAGGCTTTCACCGACAGCCCGCTCAAGACCTCGCGTGGCATCAGGGGTCAATTTGGCACTCGCAATGCGCCTACCGTGGTCAACGCAGCTTACTTTCACACGCTGTTTCTGGATGGACGCGCCTCCTCACTCGAGGATCAGTCACAAAATCCTTTGGTGAATCCGGTCGAGATGGGCCTCGCCAACTATGACCCGCTCCTCAAGATCGTGCGTGAGGATCCCACCTACGCGGAAGCCTTCAAAAAAGTCTTCCGCGTCAGTGGCGGCGACATCTCGATGGAGCACGTGAAAAAAGCGCTCGCCAGTTATGAGCGCACTCTAATTGCTGGCGACTCGCCCTTTGACCGTTGGTATTTCCAGCATGACGCGATGGCGATCAGCGATGCGGCGAAACGCGGCTTTGACGTATTTGTGGGTCAGGGACGCTGCGTCTCCTGCCATGTAATCGAACAAACGCAGGCGCTGTTCACGGATAACCGCTTTCACAACATTGGCGTTGGAATCAATCGCATCCAACAGGAAGCTCCGAATCTGACGGCCGGTTTTTTGATCGCCAAAGCCTCTGGCGCGTCGGTCGATAAATCAGTCCTGTCGGATCCAAAGACTTCGGAACTCGGACGTTTCGCCGTGACGACTCATTTCGACGAGATCGGCGGGTTCAAGACGTCGACGCTGCGCAACATCGCCGTGACCGGCCCCTATATGCACGACGGCTCGCTTAAAACGCTGCGCGACGTGGTGAAGCACTATAATCAAGGCGGCAAAAGCGAGGGCGATCCCTCGATCAATCCCTATCTTTCGGGAGGCATTCGCCCCTTGAACCTGAGCGATCAGCAAATGGACGATCTCGTCGCCTTCCTGGAGACATTGACCAGCCCCGCCTACAAAAACGCCAGCGCCGGAGGATCGCAGCCATGAGCAAATTAATCACGAGGCGAAGCGTGATGGCTGCTGGGGCGGCGGGCTTGGCCGGAACGCTAACCACTCTTCCCATAAGCATGGTTCGACTGGCTTTTGGCGGCACGCGCGACGATTTCAGTTTCACCTATATTTCGGACGCGCATATCCAGCAGATCAAGGGCGCAGCCTTTGTGCGCAACTGGGATCAGGGTCTGAAGCGCGCCGTAGCGGAAGCCAATCTCGTCAAGCCCGAGTCCGACTTCGTTATCTTCGGCGGCGACTTGGCGCAACTGGGGAAAAAAGACGAACTCGATCATGGCGCTGAGATCCTCTCCCATCTCACGCCGAAGCTTCACACAGTCATGGGCGAGCATGACTATTACCTCGACCTCGGAGATTATTGGAGCAAACTCTATGGCGCGCATTATTACAGTTTCGACCATAAGGGCGTGCATTTCATTGTTTTGAACTCCATTCTTACAACCGATCAATGGACTTTCCATCGCTGGCCTACCGCCGAGCAACGCATGCAGGAGATGGCCGGACTCGACAACCCCAATGGCTCGCCGTTCATGGTCGGCGAAAAGCAGCGGCAATGGCTGAAAAACGATCTGGACAAGGTCAGTCATGAGACTCCCGTCATCGTGTTCTCCCACTCGCCATTGCAGAAAATCTACAAAGGGTGGAATTTCTGGACCGACGACGCCGAGGACGTGCAGGCGATGCTGCAACCGTTCACTTCCGTAAATGTGATTTACGGCCACGTACATCAAATTCAGTACAATCAGATCGGCAACATCTCCTTCAATTCCGTAATGGCCACAGCCTGGCCTTGGCCCTACCCCCAAAGCTATGCCCAGGCGGAGAGTCATCTTCCGGGTACCCACAGTGCCCATGAATCGAGGCGATCCGTTCTTCGAGCGAGACGCGACCGGCTGGCAATTGATCGATGTGAATTCTGGTCGCATCACAGCGCGCTACCAGCTTTGGGACAATGAGCCGCGTACTGTTGGATTCGATCACAAGCAAGGACGGCCCGTCGACTTGGCCTATCAGGATCCGACCCACCGCCGCCTTCCGGAAACCCATTATTGATCAGGAGTCGACGATGCGTCGTACCTTCGCCGCCCTCGCCATTGTCCTTTCGCTCGCCGCATCAACCGCACGAGCGGACGAATTCACCAAGGCCGACACGGATCGTTGGCAAAAGGAATATCAGTCTGTCGTTACAGACGGCCGCGCACAATGGACCAGCGGCGCGCTTGGAACCAATGGCGTCGCCTGTGCACAATGCCATCCCAACGCCGCCAACACGCATCCGGAGACCTATCCCAAGTTTCAGAAGCAACTGGGCAAGGTGGCTCAGCTGTTCGAGATGGTGAACTGGTGCATCAGGAATCCACTGGAGGGAAAGCCGCTCGCCGCCGACGATCCGAAAATGACGGCGATCATCTCGTATATCACCTATGAGCGGCGCGGTCTGAAGCTGACGCCTGGCACCCACTGAAGGAGGCACGGCGGCCGCAGCCGCTATAGCTTCTGGCCGGCTCGCGGAAATTATCAGGCTGGCAAGGCCGACACGGAGGAAGCTGCCTCGGCTTCTTTCCAGGCGCGGTGGATGATTGAGGCGAACAACAATACAGTCGCCAGCGCGCCGAACGGAAAAGAAATCGTCGTGGCGATCGGACGGGCGACGAGCGGCGTAATGAATGCGGCCGCGAGAATGGTTTTTTCATAGGACCCGAAGCCTTTTTCGCGACCGTAACCGATCAGGCAGGCGAGAGCGGGCGCCAGCGCCATCATGTCGTAGTCCAGACAGTAAGGCGTAGTGAGAAGCGTCGCAGTCAGCGTCGCGGCTGCTTTTACCCGTGCGTCCGCGGTCGATCGCCACAACCAGACGAGCGCGCCGACCACCGAAATGGTCACGATGGTCTGAACCGCGTAGGCGGTCGCAATGTCGCCGCCGAGCAGCCGAACACCCGCAAAAATGCTCTGGATTTTTTGAAAACCAGCGGCGCCCTGCTCCACGACGACTTTTCGCGTGAAATCAAGATTCTCGACGAAGGCTCTCCAGGTGGCGGCCCCAAAAATGGCGAAGCTCAGGATCGTCATCAGCCCAAGCGTCGCACTCGCGCTCGCCAGGGTTCGCCAGCGCTTGTCCAATATCAAGGCAATCGGCAGAACCAGAGCGAATTGCGGCTTGTAGGCAAGCAGCGCAAATAACGCGCCCGCGAGCAATGGACGCCGCTCCAGCGCCAGGAATCCGCCGCCGAGCAAGGCCGCCGTGAGGAACCCGTTTTGACCGTGTTCCGAGATTCACAAGCACTGCCGGGAACGCCAAGGCAGCGAGAAGCAACTGCGACACACCCAGATCATTGCAGCGCGCAATGACCGCCATCATCGCGAGATAGAGCGCGAGGGTCGCAGTTTGCCAGATGAACAGGGCTTGAAGATAGGGGAGATGCGCCAGCAACGCCGCAGGCGCAAGGAAAAAGGGCGGGTAATGCCATCCATAAACCGTGCTCTCGGGCCCGAATTCGGCGCGCTGCTCGGCGACATGGCGTTTGATGTCGAAGGGTTCTTCGGGATGGCCGCGCAACGTCTCCAGGCCAGCCACCCAGACCTGCGAGAAATCCGTGCCGAGCTGATTGTGATCCGGCCCCATACGATCGTGGGTCAGGGCGAGCATCACGCAAATGGCGACTATGGACACCGCCAGGAGCAGCAGACTGTAGCCGCGCATTCTTTCCGGCGTGAGCCAGCTTCCGCTTTTTGCCGAGGCCAGAATATTTTCCATGCAGCCGAACTTCCGGGCGCGGGAATCAAGGCGGGCGCGCCTGGCCCATGAGTCCATGCTACCGGACCCCGGTTAATGGCTTGGCAACGGAAACATTGGGGGCCGCCATACGGCTATGCGGCGCGTTGCGTCTTCTCGTGCCCGGCGCCGAAATGGTCGACGTAGCGGGAGTTCATCCGCTCGACCGGCATCACGACGAAAACGTCAACCGTATTGAATTTGCGGTCCACCACTGCGCCGTCGCCGAAAAGCGCGCCAAGCCGCAGATACCCCTTGATCAGTGGCGGCAGTCCGGCGATCGCCTTGCGCCCGTCCACCGCCTCCGCGGCGAGCATCTCCATCGGAATATGAAGGACTTCGCGAGCGCGCACCCGCCATTCTCCAGCCGCACGGGCGTGATGCGCGAGATAGCTCAGCGACGCGGCATGGGCCAGCGCGTTAGCCCCTTCGAAACTGGCGCAACCGATCAACGCGTCGATCTTGTGGTAGCGCACATAGGCCAAAATACCGCGCCAAAGCAGATCAATCGTGCGCTTACCGCGGTAGTCCGGCAGCACGCAGGAGCGACCGAGTTCGAGAAAGCGCTTCTGTGGATGGCGGCTCAGCAAGCTTGAAACGTCATATTCATCCGCCGAGTAAAATCCGCATTTCTTTTCCTTTGCGACGTCGCTGCGCAGCAGCCGATAGGCGCCGACCACCTTCGGCTTGATTTTGCCGAAGCGATTGCGCGCAGAATGGTCGGTGACAATCAAATGATCGCAAAATTTATCGAAACGATCCGTGTCGCGGCGCGTCAGCTTGGTCCTGGCGTCGGCTATGGCGCCGCCGTGCTGGAAAAATACTTTGAACCGCAGGCGTTGCGCCTTGCGGATTTCCTTATTTGTCGTGGCGAGCCGCACTTGGAGCGCGCCTATGCATGCGATTGGACCTTCCAGCGCTTCGCGTTCTGTTTTTAACTTGGATTTCAAGGCAGGAAATGCGCCAGCGACGATGTTTCGTCCAGCGTCCAGATTTATGGCCCACATGGCTCAGGTCTCCGCGCAGGCTTGTTGAAAAAGCCCGCGCGACCCCGTAAATCACTTTGGAGCAAAGCTATTGTGACGGCTGCGAAACCATTCACTTAGCAGCGTTCAAGCCGCCTTGGCGATCTCGCGCGGGCGGCTCATCGTGCACAGCGAGAATTGCCTTCGCGAGAATTGCGAACTCCACCGGCTTGATCAACACGCCGTCTACTCCTGCTGCTCGCGCGGCAGACTGATCCTCCTCGAGGGCGCTCGCGGTCAGCGCAAGGATTGGCGTGCGACGCGCGCCTGCCCGCGCCTCTGTCAGTCGAATGCGTTTCGTCGCTTCGAGGCCGTCGAGTTCCGGCATGAACAGATCCATCAGAATCACCCCAAAGGGCGCGATGGCTCCGTGGATCGCGGCGCCGGCAATTTCCACCACCCGCGCGCCGTTTTCGGCGCGCGTTACGAGCGCGCCGAGAATGTTGAGATGACGCGTCACAATGAGGGCGTTGATGTCGTTGTCTTCGGCGAGCAACACTTGCAATCCGGCGAGACTGGTCTCCGGCGGCGCCGACCTTGCGGGAACTTCGCCGCAAGCCGTCGGCACGAGGCGCTCAATCAGAGAAGCCGCCCGAACCGGCTTCACCAGCCACCCGTCGAATTGATCCAGCGCAGCTTCGCCGAAAGCGCGCCTCTCAAGCGGCGAAAACAGCAAAAACAAGCGCCCCGCCTTTGCTCCTCGCGCCGCCAGCGCCAGCGTTTTCGTGGCCTCTTCGCCGAGCGCGCAATCCACGATCACGGCGTCATAGGTTCGGTTCCCGGCCGCATGGAGTTGGGCCAGCCCCTCTTCCTCGCCTCTGGCGGTCTCCGCCTCGGCGCCCGCTTCTTGCAAGTATTTGGCGAGAAATGGCGCTTCGAAATGGCTTTTCGCCACGATGAGAACGCGCTGCCCCTTAAGCGAAGAGGCCTTTTGATTTTCCACCGGTTGGGCTGGGCGCGCAAAAGGAAGAGTAAAAGCGAAGGTCGCACCCAGTGGCGTGCTTGCGGCTATTTCGAGCGATCCGCCCATTTGCGCGACAAGACGGCGTGAGATGGCAAGGCCGAGCCCCGTGCCGCCCTGGCGCCTTGTCGCAGAGGCGTCTCCCTGCTCGAATTCTTCGAAAACCGTCTCGCGCGCGGCGGCCGGCACTCCCGGCCCTGTATCCTCGACCTCGAAGCGCAAAACATAGGGCTCAGCGCAGGCGACGCGAACACCGACGCCGCCAGTTTCGGTGAAATTCACTGCGTTGCCCGCTAGATTGATCAGCACTTGCCGCAGTCGCGCGGGGTCGCCGACAATCCGCGCCGGCGCGCTCGCGGCAATGGAGCTGGCGATCTCCAGCGCCTTCGCCTGCGCGCGGGGCGCCAGCAGTTCGACCACGCTTTCAACCAGCGGCGCCAAAGCGAAGGGCTCGGATCGGAGTTCCAGCTTGCCTGCTTCTATCTTTGAAAAATCCAGTATGTCGTCGATGAGACGCGCGAGGGAACGAGAGCAATCGCCGATTGCCTCCACATAGCTCACCTGTTCTGCCTCCAGCCGGGTCATGGCGAGCAATTGCGCCAAGCCAAGTATGCCGTTCAGTGGCGTGCGGATTTCATGGCTCACCGTGGCGAGAAAGCGCGACTTCGCCTGACTCGCGGCCTCCGCCTTGTCGCGCGCGGCGGCTGCGGCGCGAAGCTCCCAGATTTCGTCGCGCAACGCTTCGATTTCACTTTCGACACCGTTGCGCCGACGCGAGCGCAGGACATGGAGAGCGACGCCCAATCCGGCCACGAAAAGGCCAAGACCAAGCACCAGAAACACGACCTGAAATTCGCTGGAACTCATGTCGCCAAACCCCGCGCCTCGGAAAACAAAGGATCTACGCGGGCGGCGTTAAAAATCCTTGCGCCTACGCCGCTCGCCGCATCCCGGTCAGGCCGGAGCGGTAGGACAGGGCCTCGGCGAGATGGCGGCGCGACACCACATCGTCGCTCTCGAGATCGGCGATGGTGCGCGCGAGCTTCAGCACGCGATGAAAACCGCGCGCCGACAGAGCGAAACGCTCCGAAGCCTCTCGTATCAGCGCCGTTCCGCTCGCGTCCAGACTGACCACGCTTTCGATCAGATTGGCCGGCGCGGCGGCGTTGGTCGTGACGTTGGAGCGCCCTAAAAATTCGTAACGGATGCGCTGCATTTCGCGGGCCGCGGCCACGCGCGCTGCGATTTCCTTTGAACCCTCGGCAGGTGGCGGCAAGACAAGATCCGCGGCGGTGATTGCTGGGACCTCGATCTGCAGGTCGAAACGGTCCAGCAGCGGCCCCGAAAGGCGCGCCTGATATTGTGCGGCGCACCGTTCATTCGGCTGGCGCTTGCAGGCGAAGCCGGGATCTAGCGCATGTCCGCAGCGGCACGGATTCATAGCGGCGATCAGCTGGAAACGCGCAGGATAGACCGCGCGGTGGTTTGCGCGCACGATCGACACCTCGCCCGTTTCGAGCGGCTGGCGAAGGCTGTCGAGCGCCTGCGTATTGAACTCAGGCAATTCGTCGAGAAACAACACGCCGTTGTGAGCAAGAGAGATCTCCCCGGGCTTTGCGTGTGTCCCACCGCCGACCAGCGCGGGCATGGAAGCGGAATGATGCGGGGCGCGAAAGGGCCGCCTGTCGGTAAGTTCGCCGCCTGCGAGTTGGCCCGCGACGGAATGGATCATCGAGACTTCGAGCAGTTCTCGCGGGGTCAGCGCGGGCAAAATCGAAGGCAGCCGCGCCGCCAGCATGGATTTGCCCGCCCCCGGAGGACCGTTCATCAACAGGTTATGACCGCCCGCCGCCGCTATCTCCAGCGCTCGCTTCGCGCTTTCCTGCCCCTTCACGTCGGCGAGATCGGGCATATCGAGCGCCGGCGCCCGCACGGCTGGAACTGGCCGTGCAAGAACCTGGACGCCTTTGAGATGGTTCACCAACTGGATTAGCGAGCGCGGCGCAATGACTTCAATGTCTCGCGACGCCCAGGCCGCCTCCGAACCGCATTGGGCGGGACAGATTAATCCATGCCCGCGCATATTGGCGGCCACTGCCGCTGGCAGAACGCCGGCAACCGGCGTCAATGAGCCATCCAACGCCAATTCCCCAATTACTGTGAAACCGTCCAGCGCGTCGGAGGGAATGGCGCCGATCGCGGCCATGACCCCGAGCGCGATGGGCAGATCATAATGACTGCCCTCCTTGGGCATGTCGGCTGGCGCGAGATTGACGGTGATGCGCTTCGCCGGCAAAGCCAGCCCCGAGGCGACAAGCGCCGCCCGCACCCGCTCGCGCAACTCGCCCACCGCTTTGTCGGCGAGTCCGACCAAAGTGAAGACGACATTGCCGTTGGCGATCTGTACCTGCACGTCGACCGGCTTGGCCTCGATCCCCTCGAAAGCGACGGTTGCGACCCTGACGACCATGACGCGCTCCAAAAACTCTGCGTGAAATTCCGAGCGGAAACTTAACCCCGGCCTTTGAATTCCACAAGAACAATATGCGAACAAAACTCGAAGGCGATACCCGACGCTCAGAGCTGGCGCAGCGCCGCAGCCGCCGCGAAGGGGCAAAGCGCCAATGAAACGAGACTGATCGCGCAGAGAATAGCGAAAGGCGCGAAAAAGGGCACCGTTCCGCCCGCAGCCGCATTTGCAGCGGAAACGCCGAAAATCAGCACGGGAATGGTGAGCGGCAAAACCAGGAGCGCCATCAGCAGGCCGCCGCGCCGCACAGTGACGGTCGCCGCCGCGCCAATCGCGCCAATCAGCGTCAAGGCCGGGGCGCCGACCAGCAGCGTCGCCACCACGCCCACGAGCGACATTCCATCCAGCTGAAGCATCAGCCCGAGCACCGGCGCCGCAAGCACAAGCGGTAGTCCAGCAGTAGCCCAATGCGCGGCGCATTTGGCGAGCACCGCCAGCTCCAGGGGCGTTCGCGAAAGATGGAAGAGATCAAGCGAGCCGTCTTCCGCATCGGCCTGAAACAGCCGGTCCAGCCCAAGAAGACTCGCTAGCAACGCGGAAATCCAAAGCATTGCGGGTCCGATGCGAGCGAGCAAATTCGGGTCTGGCCCAACAGCAAAAGGCGTGATCGTCACGAGCGTGAGAAAGAACACTACGCCCATTGATCCCGAGCCGCCGATTCGCCGGGCGATGCGGATTTCACGCAGGAAAACGGAGACGAAGGCGGATCTCATGACGAGACTCCGAGCGGCAGTTCGCACGCTTCCTCGATGCCGAGCGGTTCATGGGTGGCGGCGACGATCATTCCTCCGAGTGCGCAATGGTCGCGCATAGCGTTTGCAAAACGGGCTCGAGAAGCGGCGTCGAGCGCGGTCATTGGCTCGTCGAGCAGCCACAAGGGACGGTGAGCGACCATGAGCCGCGCCAGCGCGACGCGGCGCTTCTGACCGGCCGACAGTATGCCGACCGGCGCATCGGCGACATGGGCCAGGCCGACATTCGCAAGCGCCGCCGCGGGCGTTACGCTTTGCGCGGGATGATCCGCCGCCAGATAGGAGGCCCAGAACTCGAGATTTTCCGAAACTGTAAGCGCCGCCTTCAAACCATCTGCATGGGCAAGATAATGAGTCTGCGCCGAGATCTCCTCCAGCCCTGCCCCCTCCAGTTTGATCGCGCCGGAAGCCAGCGGCAGCAGGCCGGCGAGCGCGCGCAAAAGAGTTGACTTGCCGACGCCATTGCGGCCCGTGACGATCAGAGCATCGCCGCCAGCCAGCGCGAAACCGAGATTTTCAAGCACCATCCGGCCACCCCGCTCGACGCAGAGTCCTTCCACCTTGAGGTGCAAGGGCGAATGGAAGTCAGCGTGAGGTCTGTGGGCGCCCGACATGGCCCAAGCCTTAAAGCGTAGCGCGCTGGTACGCCAGAGGTGGAGTCCTCACTTCACGAGAGCAAGCGCCCCCGCACCAGCCCACGAACGGAATTGCCCATGTAGAATTCTGCGTTTTCGAAATCAGAAAGGCGCAGAACCGCCTCCTGCGCCCGATTCTCGCTCAGCAGTCGCGCACGCAGGGTTCCGGGCAAAAGCCCGCAGGACAGCGGTGGAGTCAGCAAACGCCCTCCCCGCGCCAGAAAGACGTTCGCGCGCGCGCCCTCGCAGACTTCGTCGCGTTCATTGAGAAACAACACTTCATCAGCGCCGGAAGCCGCGAGTTCCCTCTCATAAAGCTCGCGCCGTGTGGTTTTGTGGCGCAGCAAGGGCTCACTGGATCTGAAGCGCGCCTTCGCAATGGCGACCGACCAGACCGTCGCTGGCGGAATTGGTTCGATAGCGACAGCACTTGTTTCGATCGCGCCATCGGCCTGCAAGACAAGACGCACGCGCAGCCGCTCCAGTTCGCGGGGACTCTCGCCCGAGAAATCCGCGACCGCTTTTGTCAGTGCGGTCGTGACGTGATCCGACTCGTAGTGAAAACCCAACTGCGCCGCCGAGCGGCCCAGCCGCTCCAGGTGCAAACCGAGCAGAAAGAAGCCCTCGCCTCTTGTCCACAGCAATGTCTCGATCAGCCCAAAATCGTTCAGGCGCCGGTCAGGAATCTCGCCTTTATCAGACATTCCTCATACTCTTCACGCGCCGTTGAATCCGCTACGATGGCGGAGCCCACATTGCAGACCAGTTGATGATCCGGAAATATCGTCAGCGTTCGGATCGCCACATTGAACCTGATGTCGCCGTCGGGCGAGATCACGCCCAGCGAGCCGCAGTAGACGCCTCGAGCTGCGCATTCGAGATCGCGAATGATCTCCATCGCGCGGATTTTCGGGGCCCCAGTCACCGAGCCGCAGGGAAACAGGCCCGTGAAAAGATCCTTTAGCGTCACACCCTCGCGCAGCCTCGCCTCGATGCCGGAGGTCATCTGGTGCAGTGTTGGATAGGTCTGCACCGTGAAGAGGTCGGCGACCTTTACCGAACCCACTTCCGCGAGCCGCGACAGATCATTGCGCAGCAGATCGACGATCATAAGATTTTCGGCGCGGGATTTTTCATCCTCGACCAGATATTTGGCGCGCGCCATGTCTTCCAGCGGCATAAAGCCGCGCTGCGCTGTTCCTTTCATCGGTCGAGCGCGGATGTCCCGAGCCTTGGCCTCGAAAAAAACTTCCGGAGACAGGGACACGACCGTCTCGTCGCCAAGAGCAACAACGCCGCCATAGGCGACCGGTTGGCGCTTTCGGAGCGCATGGTAAAGCGTCAGCGGATCGCCGTCATAGCGCCCGTAAAGCGGAAAAGTTAGATTGATCTGATAAACGTCGCCCGCGAAAATATAATCGCGGCATTTCTGGAACCTCGCGGCGTATTCCTCCCGACTCCAGGCTGGCGTAAGCGCAATCCGCGAATTGACCTCCTTGGCGGAAGACACAATCGGACTAGGCGCGCCAAAGGCTCCGAAGAGCAGCAGCGGCGTACGAGACGGCGGCGTGGCTTGCTTGACGAATTTCGGCTCCAAGGCGTAACCGAGCTCATAGCTCGCATAGCCCGCAAGATGCAGTCCTTGTCGCGACGCCGCTTCCATGCGGGCAAAAGCTTCGGCGACCTCGCTGGCTTCCCGCGCGACAATAATCTCCTTTGGCGCATCGAACAGCAGAGCGCGGCCTTCGTCGCGTCCGTCTTCGAACAGCATGAAGGGACGATTTATCGAGGCGCCCGATTCGTAGGCGAAAGGACCGGAAAGGTCGGCGGCGTTAGTCTTCAAAGGCGGCGCTCATATTTGGCCTTCACAGTATAGCAGTTGCTTCCACCTAAGGAATGACGAAGCGTTGAGCAATCCCCCCGTACGGCGCGGCTCGGAACCGGCGACAAATTGCCCGCGCGGCCGCCCCGCGCTATGGGCTGGGGGACCCTTTTGGAGATGTCATGAGCGATGAGACAACCGCCTCGCTGCGGCTGCTATTTATCGGCGACGTAATCGGCCGCGCCGGCCGCGCCGCCGTAGTGGCGCGACTCCCCCGGCTTCGCGAAGCTTGGGCTTTGGATTTCGTCATTGTCAACGGCGAAAATGCAGCCGGGGGCTTCGGCATCACCGAAGCCATCTGCGAGGAGCTTTTGCAGGCGGGCGCTGATTGCGTGACGCTGGGCAATCACGCGTTCGACCAGCGTGAGGCGCTGGTTTTCATCGAGCGGCAGCCTCGCCTGCTAAGGCCCGTCAATTATCCCCCGGGCACCCCGGGGCGTGGCGCAAATCTTTATTCTGCGGCGCGAGGCCAGCAGGTCCTGGTCGTCAATGTTCAGGGCAGAGTGTTCATGGATTCGCTGGACGACCCCTTCGCGGCGATCGAGCGCGAGCTTGGCGCCTGCCCGCTGGGAACCGCGAACGACGCCATCATGATTGACATGCATGCCGAAACCACCAGTGAAAAAATGGCCATGGGACATTTCGTCGATGGCCGCGCGTCGCTCGTTGCGGGCACGCACACACATGTGCCCACCGCGGACGGTCAGATTCTCCTCCATGGCACGGGCTATATTTCCGACGCGGGCATGACAGGCGACTATGACTCGGTTATCGGCATGGATAAGGAAGAGCCCTTGCGGCGCTTTACCCGCAAGACGCCTGGGGCCCGTTACGAACCGGCGCAGGGCGAGGCGACCCTGTGCGGCGTTGCGGTTGAAATCGGCGCCGGGGGGCTTGCGAAAAAGATTGCCCCGGTGCGCCTTGGCGGAAGGTTATCGCAAGCCTGGCCGGAATTCTGGGGGACGCCGTAGCTGCTGCCGCCTGGTGCGCTCGCTGGTCCCCACAACGGGCGCTGATGCATGCAAAAGTCCATTTTGCATGGCATGGAACAACAAGACGCGGACGCAAGCTCTCCGCTCTGGGTTGAGGCGAAAAATCGGCCAAAATTGTCGGCTTTTACAATTCGCAGCAAACAGCTTAGATTCGCACCACTAGGAAAGGCCCATGTCAAACACCCCGATTCTTACCCTCGACGCCTTTTATGCCTATGGATACAAGGGTCGGGAAATGATCGCCATCGCTGCTCCTTTCGCCATGTCCGGAGAAACGCCGGAGATCATCGGACGCAAAGTCGCCATTAGCGGCGTCCTCTATCAAGTGATCGGAATCGCGCGCCAAATCAGCGGAAAAATCCACAAGGGCGAGCCCATAGGCTTGGAAGTTCTCGAAACTGGCGAGCCGTTGCGTGCTGGGCAGGGTTCTGCGCCTGTCGGCGACCCGGCATAACATGATTTCTTTCGCTGGATTCGGACACAGCCATATCGTTGCGCTGGCTCAGGGATGCTATGCGCTAATGCAGTGCGGCGAGCGTTTCCAAGATCAATTTCTGGACGGGCGCTTTCACTATCTTTACGGAGAGGAACTGACGCCGGCAGTCTCGGATGGCGGATTGAACCCCAAAATTTTGGAAAAAGTCGCCGAAGCGAAGGCACAGTTCGTGCTCCTTTCGATAGGCGGCAATGAGCACAGCGCTGTGTCCATCGTGCAGCGGCAGGAGCGTTTCGACTTTATTCTGGGCGCCGCCCCCGATCTACCGCTCGAACCTGGCGCTACTATCTTGCCCGAAGCAGTCATTCGCGAAACCCTGCGAGAGGCGATGGAGGAGACTTTTGCTACGCTGCGCGCCTTTCGGGATGCAGTCCCTCTCCCACTCCTCCAAGTTGAGCCGCCCCCCCCGCTGCCACGCGAAAAAGTGCTCTCTGATCCGGTGGAGTTTTTCCACACCCTGGTCGACGCAAACCGGCTTTCGACGGACTGCTTGCGTTACAAAATGTGGCGCGTTCAGGTAAGTCTCTACCGCGAGATGTGCGATCGTCTTGACGTTGTCTATGCGCCCATCCCTCCAGAGTTTTTTACCGAGCACGGCACGTTGGCGCCTGTTGCCTGGAGCAAGGACGCCACCCACGCCAATGCACATTTTGGCGAGCGCATGATTCTTGAGGCGTTGTCGCTGCTCGCCGCCAGACTACAACCAAGCGGCTAATCAAATGGCGTCGCATCCCTACAGTGACCTACCCGACTACGCTAACTGGCGGCGCGCCGTTACGCGCGTGGCGCCTGGCGAACTCGACCCTATGGTTGAGGCGCCGTTTCGTTTTGACGCCAGCGCAAGGGTGATGACGGCCGGAAGCTGCTTCGCCCAGCACATAGGACGCTTTTTGAAGACCAGCGGTTGCAGTTACCTGGTGACCGAGCCCGCGCATCCAATTGTGGGTCCCAAAGCCCGATCGATTCTTAATTACGGCCTCTATACCGCGAGATACGGCAATATTTACACAAGCCGCCAGCTGCTCCAGCTGATTGAACGCGCATATGGCCGCTTTATCCCTCAGGAAGACATTTGGCAGGAAAGCGAAGGGATTTTCCTCGATCCGTTCCGGCCTAATATCCAGCCAGCCGGTTTTAATTCCGTCCGCGAGTACGAAATCGACCGCGAGCGGCACTTCAAAGCGGTGCGCGACGCATTCGAGACGCTTGATGTTTTCATCTTTACGCTTGGACTAACGGAAACTTGGCGTGCGCGCGCCGATGGAGCGGTCTATCCGGTTTGCCCCGGCGTTGTCGGGGGCGTGTTTTCGCCCGAAAAACATGAATTCGTAAACTTGGGCGTGGATGACGTTGTCGGCGACATGACAGCTTTTGTGCAGCGTTTGCGCGAAATAAATCCGGCGGCTCGAATTATCCTCACCGTATCGCCTGTGCCATTGGTCGCCACCGCGGAACCACGCCACGTGCTGGTGTCCACAGTTTATTCGAAATCGGTTTTACGTGTCGCATGCGAATTGCTGTCGCAGCGACTTAACGACGTCGCCTATTTCCCCTCCTACGAAATTATCGCAGGCGGCTTTGCCTCAAAAAATTATTTCGCAGCTGACAAGCGCAGCGTCTGCGACGAAGGCGTAGCCCATGTGATGTCGGTGTTTGAACGACATTTTCTTCAAGATGTAGATGAGCAGGCGGCCATGCGCCTTGCTCTGCAACTCCTAAATTCGCCCTCTGCAGAACCAGCCGAAACGCAGGTTCAGGCCGTCGCTCAAGCGCTCAAGTTGATGTGCGACGAGGAAGCTTTGGATATCAATCCGCAAAACGGAAGTTCTTCGCCACAATAATAACTGCGAATCTCATGCAAGCTATGAGCGAAGCAAAAATTAATCGTGAGGGTACTGTACAGGAACCGGCCTCTCTCGATATGAACCGAGAGAGGCCGGTTTCCAGTCGCCGAACTCCGCGACCCAGAGTCGCGGATTTTCGACGCATAGGAAAGCCGTCACGCCGGAGCAAGGGCTCCTGGCGTGACAACGCTCGTCGATATTACTGGATCATACGGGTGGTGCGGCCAACGCCGCCGCCATCGGTGCGGTTGCCCGTGCCGTTTGTGCCTTCCGGCGCGATCCAATCCGGAACCCAAGTAAGCATGACGATGACGAAGGCAACGATGCCCGCCACGTACAAAAGGGTCTTGCCGATTTCCGCGCTGCTGTGGACACTGGCCATGGTTTTTTCCCCCTGTTGTTGTTTTCTACGTTTAATGCTTGCCGCATCGCCAGCAGCGTAACCTGATTCAAAATCGTTGGCAATGCGGCGAATAGCGCATTTCGAAATTATTCATAATACACTGAAATTACGAAGCTTTTTTCATGGATCTCATAATATGTGCGCACTTTTCGATTTTTGCGCAGTCTCGATCATCGATTTTCTTGCGGAGATTCTACGCTCCTGGACGCCTCGATTCTCGACCGTGTCTCATAACTTCGCTGGCTGAATTATCGCGGCGATTAAAAATTTTGAAGTCCATCATTCCTATAATAGCGCGGCGGCGCCAGAGTTTGTTAAAAATAGCGCCGTCATTCGCTTTATGCGGTCTAGTCTCGGATCGAGTTGCGCCAGTTGAACGAACTTCTCGAAGTTTTCGCTAATTCCGCCAGCTTCGCTCGCGGGAGATCGCTGGCGTGTTGCATCCGTGCATACGCGCAATGGGTAAGCCTGATTTTATGCTGTGTCCTGTTCGCGGCGCCGGTTTTTGACAAAGCGGCGGCACAGGATTTTGGCCCCGACGCGGGACAAGAGACCGATCAGCCGGGGCCCAAAATTGAACGCATACCGGGGTTCACTTATTGCGCACCGCCCAATCAACCCAGTTGCGTGGATAGCGCCTTGAAAGGAAAATCCGACGCTGCCTGTGAAGAGGAGGTCAGGATTTATATCCAGACCGTGTTCGCCTATCGTGCTTGTCTGTCTTTCGAAACACAGCGCGCGGTCCGCGAAACTAACGACCTGCTTGATCGCTGGAAGTGCAAGAGAAAATCAGGTGGTAAATGCACCAGGTGAGTGTTTCACGCACTCATGCCAAATTGGCCCGGCCGGTCGTTTATGACATCACCCGGTTGGTGACGCGGGCGTTGAATCCCAATCCAAACGGCATAGATCGCGTCGATTTTGCGATGGCCCGCCATTTTTTGACTGAACACGGCGCCCCAGACAACGCCTTGTTTTGCTCGCTGCTCGGTCCACGCGTTGCGCCGACGGGTCTGGCCTTGCGCGCCATTGATGAAATTGAAATATGCTGGAGAGAATTTGTCGAACCCGAGCGGGACCCCGCTTTCGATCAACTTATCGCGGCGTTCGAGATGCCCGGCGCAAACGCGCCAACCCGGCGGCGCATAGCCCGCCCGCGCTTTGATCGCGCAGCGCAGAGTTGGCGCGACCTGCGCCGCTGGGCCTTCAATCTCGGAGCGCCGCTGGAACAGATTCCCGAGGGAGCGGCTTACATCAACGCAAGCCAATTCTTACTCGACAAACCGTGGTTCACGCGCTGGCTTGCGCGACGGCCCGACATCAAACCCGTGTTTTTCGTACATGATCTCCTGACCGTCGATCATCCCGAATTTTTTTGGGTGGACGAAGCGGAAAAGGGACCGCGTCGCCTGCGCGCCATCGTTCAGCTGGCGGCGGGGACGATCGTCGGCTCTGACGTCCTCGCGCGGCGATTGCGCGATTTTGCAGCGAAGCAAGGTCGCGCCGATCTGCCGATATGCGTGGCGCGCCTTTCGGCTCCGGCCGTTTTTGCTGAGCCCGCGCAACCGGATGCGCGCTTGCAAGACAAAAACTATTTCGTGGTCTGCGGCACCATCGAACCGCGGAAGAATCATTTGATGCTGCTTAATGTCTGGCGGCGCCTCGCCGAGCGGCTCGGCCCGGCTTCGCCAAAATTGGTCGTTGTGGGCAAGCGCGGCTGGCTTAACGAGAACGTGACCGATCTGATGAGCAGATGTCCCGCCCTGCGCAACAATGTCATCGAGGTCTCAGGGCTGTCCACGCCGGCGCTGAGGCGTCTGCTGGCGGGTGCAAGGGCTTTGCTGATGCCATCTTTCGCGGAAGGGTTCGGCCTCCCCGTCGCGGAGGCGCTGGCGGCGAAAGTTCCGGTGATCGCCTCCGATCTGGAGGTTTTTCGAGAGTTTGGCGGAGACGCTCCGGTTTATCTGGATCCACTTGACGGCGCCGGCTGGCTCAGGGCCATAGAAGATTTCGCCGCGCCGGACTCCGCCCTGCGCAAGGAAGCTTTGACGCGTGTCGCCTGCACCCGGACAAGCGGCAGTATCGAGTTCTTCGAAGCGGTAGACGGCTTTATTGAGCGATTGTGAAGCTTCCTGTTGAAAACTTCTACGGCGCGCCCAATCGCGGGCCGCGCGCTAAGCTGATAGAAGACGGGCATGAACGCCACGCAAAAACCCCTCGGACCGGGCAGCCATGTCTTTCTCGTTGACGGCTCCTCCTTCGTGTTTCGCGCTTATTTCCAGTCGATCCGGCAGGACGCGAAATATAACTATCGCTCCGACCGGCTGCCCACTGGCGCGGTGCGACTGTTCTGCACCAAGCTCCTGCAATTCGTGCGCGAGGGCGCTGCGGGCATAAAGCCGACCCATCTCGCCATTATTTTCGACAAGTCCGAAAACTCCTTTCGCAAGGAAATTTATCCTGAATACAAGGCGCATCGACCCGATCCGCCGGAAGACCTCGTGCCTCAGTTTCCGCTTATGCGCGCAGCGGTGCGCGCCTTTGACCTCACTCCAATAGAGCAGGACCGCTATGAAGCAGACGATCTCATCGCCACCTATGCTCGCCAGGCGCGTGAGAAAGGCGCCGATGTGCTTATCATCTCGGCCGATAAAGACCTGATGCAGCTCATCGGCGACGGTGTCGCGATGTATGACCCCGCCTCAGGCGAACAGGGGAAATTCGGCTCCCGCGCGGAGCGCTTCATCGGCGAGCAGGAAGTCATCGATTATTTCGGCGTGCCGCCCTCGAGGGTCGTCGACGTGCAGGCGCTCGCCGGCGACAGCACCGACAATGTGCCCGGCGCGAAAGGCATAGGCGTCAAGACCGCCGCGCAGCTCATCAATGAATATGGCGATCTCGACACGCTGCTGACGAAGGCAAGAGACATAAAACAACCGAAGCGCCGGGAAGCGCTCACCGATCCGGAAAGCGTCGAAAGGATTCGCGTCTCGAAGAAGCTTGTCGAGCTGGTGCGCGACGTGGAGGTCGAAACGCCGCTGGAAGAACTCGCCCTGCATGAGCCCGACGCCAAAAAACTCGTCGCCTTTCTGCAGGCGATGGAGTTCTCGACCATAACGAGGCGCGTGGCCGAAGCCTATGACGTGGACGCGCAGCAGATCGAGCCAGACCCGGATTTCGTCGGTGCGGGCGGATGGCGCGCTCGCAATGGGGACAAGACGGAACGCGTCGCCGAACCGCCCTCGCCCGACGCGCCGGCGCCCATTGTCAACGCGGCCGCGCCGACGCCCCAAGCCCATGCGGCGATGCGGGCGAAACAGGCGCTCGCCCGCCCTATTGATCGCGGCAAATACGAAACAATCCTGTCTCTGGAGCGGCTGGGCGAATGGATCGCCGATGCGTTTGACTCTGGAATCGTAGCGCTCGACACGGAGACGACCTCGCTCGATGCGATGGGTTGCGATCTTGTGGGCGTATCGCTCGCGCTTGAGCCAGACCGCGCTTGCTACATCCCGCTAGGGCATCGCTCGCCCGGCGCAAGCGACCTCTTCGGCGGCGCCGACCTTGTCCCGGGGCAAATCCCGCTGCGCGAGGCTGTGGACCGCTTGAGACCGCTGCTGGAAGACGCGTCCGTGCTTAAGATCGCGCACAACATGAAATATGACCTGCAGGTCTTGTCGAGATATGGCGTGACCGTCGCGCCCATCGAGGACACGATGCTGATTTCCTATGCGCTCGACACCGGCCGCAACAACCACGGGCTGGACGAACTCGCCCTCAAGCATCTTGGACACCGAAACATCACTTTTGGAGAGGTAGCGGGGACCGGTCGCAGCTTCATCGGCTTCGAACGCGTGGCGCTGGACAAGGCGACGGAATATGGAGCGGAGGACGCCGACGTCAGCCTGCGCCTTTGGCGTGCGCTCAAGCCTCGCCTTGTCGCGGACAGAATGAGCACCGTCTATGAAACGCTGGAGCGGCCGATGGTCGCGACTCTGGCGGGGATGGAACGGCGCGGAGTCGCGATTGACCGGGCGATACTCTCCCGACTTTCGGGCGAATTCGCGCAGGTGATGGCGCGGCTGGAAGGCGAAATCCATCAGGCGGCGGGAGAGCGCTTCAATCTCGGCTCGCCGAAGCAGCTCGGCGATATTTTGTTCGGCAAGATGGGCCTGCCCGGCGCGAAGAAAACCGCGACGGGGGCGTGGTCCACTTCGGCCAGCGTTCTGGACGAACTCGCTGAAAGCGGCAATAGTTTCGCTACGCTCATCCTGGAATGGCGCCAGCTTTCAAAGCTCAAATCGACCTATACCGACGCCCTGCCCGGCTTTGTGAATCCACATACGCAGCGCGTGCACACCTCCTATGCGCTCGCGGCGACGACGACGGGTCGGCTCTCCTCCTCCGAGCCAAATTTGCAAAACATTCCCGTGCGCAACGAGATGGGACGCAAAATACGCACGGCCTTTGTCGCCGAGCCCGGACGCGTGTTGATCTCGGCGGATTACTCGCAGATCGAACTGCGCCTGCTCGCGCATGTCGCCGATATTCCGCAGCTCAAAAAAGCCTTCTCCGAAGGCGTCGACATCCACGCCATGACGGCGAGCGAAATGTTCGGCGTGCCAGTGAAAGACATGCCCTCGGAGGTTCGCCGCAGGGCGAAGGCGATCAACTTCGGCATCATCTACGGCATTTCGGCCTTCGGCCTCGCCAATCAGCTCGCCATCCCGCGTGAGGAGGCCGGCGCCTATATCAAACGCTATTTCGAGCGCTTCCCCGGCATACGCGACTATATGGACGCGACCCGCAAGACCGTGCGCGAGCATGGTGTGGTGACGACGATATTCGGGCGCAAATGCCATTTTCCCAAGATCGCCTCCTCAAACGCCTCGGAGCGCGCCTTTTTCGAGCGCGCGGCAATCAACGCGCCAATTCAGGGCGCCGCCGCCGACATCATCCGCAGAGCGATGGTGCGCATGGACGCCGCGCTGGCGAAGGCGGGCCTGTCAGCGCAAATGCTGCTGCAGGTGCATGACGAACTGGTGTTCGAGGCCCCGGCCGATCAGGCGGAGGCGACCATTGAGGTGGTGAAGCGCGTGATGATCGACGCGCCGCATCCTGCAGTGGAGCTATCCGTACCGCTGCAGGTGGACGCACGCGCGGCGCGGAACTGGGATGAAGCGCATTGAGGAGAAACGTCAAGTGGTCGTTCAAACTAACTAGCGTTCACGGTATAAAGCCAATATCTTTTGGCTATGAGTTCCGTACGCACTGATTTCACGTCCCGATTCTCACGTTTCAACTAACAGCATAAACGGCATGACCAAAGCTGTTTTCACCACGAAGGTCTCTCCCGTCTATGACGACCTACCCGAGGTCAGATACCATTTTCCGAAGAGTTATTTAAAGCAAGTCAGGGAGGCGGTCGGCGATTGGATAGTCTATTACGAACCACGACGTTCTACGGGCGATGTTTCTAGTAGCGGCGGCCGTCAAGTTTATTTTGCTACAGCTCGAGTCGAACGGGTCATTCCTGACGAACTGCATGCAGATCACTTTTACGCCGAGGTATCGAATTATCTGCCGTTCGTCCGCCCAGTGCCATTCAAGGAGGGTTCTCACTACTTCGAGGGCAACCTCGAAAAGCCAGATGGATCGACGAACAAAGGAGCGTTCGGCCGCGCCGTACGCAATGTTAAGGACAGTGAATTCGATCTAATCTGGCAGTCTGGTTTCGGGCATGTAATTGGTCTCGAAGAACGAACTCGACCGCAGCCTGACGCACCAGAACAGCCAATGCAGCCTCTCAACGGCTTCTCGGAAACGCAACAGCCTTTTCTTTACGACGGCCCTTTTGAGCAGGACCGCCGCATCATTGAGCAGCTTGTGTATAGACCATTCCGCGATAGAGCGTTTTCCGCTGCTGTAAAAAGCGCCTATCACGACACCTGCGCGATGTCCGGGATTAAGCTAATAAATGGTGGCGGCCGCTCGGAAGTGCAGGCAGCCCACATCCGCCCAGTGGAACATCGAGGGCCCGACAGTGTGCGCAATGGGATAGCCCTTTCAGGAACGCTTCATTGGATGTTTGATCGCGGCCTCATCTCCGTAGATGATGATTATCGCTTGTTACTGGCCAACGATCGATTACCCGATACCGTCGAGAGGCTGCTGGGAGGTAACGACCGCCTGATGGTTCCACAGAGACCGGAATTGCGCCCACACCAAAAATTTCTCGAATATCACAGGCGCGAAATATTTAAGGGCTGACCAGACTCTTCTAAGCGAAACAAGTTACGCAAAACCAACTACAAACTATTTCGCTCTTGCTTGGGCCATCGATTTAATTTTTTCAAGAACCAACCAGCATGATTTGCCGACTTTATACGCGCGAACAAGACATCAGCGCTAACTAGAGGAGCCCCGCTGTCCAACGGGACAATTTCCTCAAACTCGTGCAAATCGTGATCATCATTGCCTTTGACGCTTGGTGACAGATCAGGCAATCCAATGTCTTCAGGAATGAAATACTCGCCGAATAGAAGGTGCTCTTCCAACTCTCTCAAAGGAAGCTCACCACTAATTATCACGCTGCTTCTGAACTTGTAGTTTCCTCCGTCTCGATACATGTATCGTAATTCAAAGAGATCAGCGCTCATTGGTCTGCCTTTCTAGAACGCGTTAAATACGTGATCCTTTCATCACAACCCCACATCGTCGAGCGGCGGCGACGCCTCTTCACCCGCTCCATCCATCCCGTATCTGCTGCGCGACCATGCCTGCTCGTGCAGATAATAGGCAGCGATCTTTATCAACGCCTCGGTCGCCGTGACGGCCAGCGAGAGGCTCAGATCCCGTGTGAAGCCGAACACTACGAGGAAGGTCAGAAGGCTGCCCAGCACGCGCCATGACAGCGCCTTCGCCAGGCTGCGCCGCCGCGTCTGCGCAGATGCGGGCGGCGTCGGGAGGCCCTCCATTGAGGAGTAGCTCAGCTCCAGCAGCGCCGGGGCGCCGCGCTCCGAAGCCTGAGCGCTTTCCACCATTCCAACGGCGACAGTCTCATTGGTGATGCGGTCGATCAGAATGAAGCCGCCAGTTTCGCGGTTCTCAAGATAGGGATCGCAGACCACAACGGAGTCGAGCGTCAGCTCGGCTTCGCCTATTGCATTGAAAGCCAGCGTTTCGCCCTCGTCGCGCAACGGCGCCGCGAGGCCGGTTTCAATCTCTATGCGCGCGGTCACCGCCTTCACGACCGCCGGAGTAGTCTTGGCGCCGATCTTCAGCAGATAGCTTTTGCCGAGCGTCAACGGCTCGCGCACCAGCCACAGCAGCTTCGCCTTGAGCCGGTCTCCGACTTTGGCGGGGGAGACCGGCGAGCACAACAGATCGCCGCGCGAAATGTCGATTTCCTCGGCGAGCGTCAGGGTCACCGACTGACCGGAAACCGCACTGTCGAGATCGCCGTCATAGGTGACGATGCGCGCGATCTGCGTGTCGCGACCGAGCGGCAGGATGCGCACGATATCGCCGGGCCGCACATTGCCGCCACACACAAAGCCTGAAAAGCCGCGGAAGTCATGGCTCGGACGATTTACCCATTGCACGGGATAGCGGAAAGGCGCGATGATCGAGCCGTCTTCAATCGCCACACCTTCCAGATAGGTCAGCAGCGGCGGCCCCTTGTGCCACTCCATTTTCGGACTGGATTTGACGAGATTGTCGCCATCCTTGGCCACGAGCGGAACCACATAGATCGACAGAAAACGCAGATGCCTTGCGAACTCGGCGAAATCCTGTTCGATCTTGCGGAAGATTTCTTCGCGATAGTCCACAAGGTCCATCTTGTTGACCGCAACCACCACATGACGCACGCCGAGCATCGACACGATCACGCTATGGCGCTGCGTCTGCGTCAGTATGCCCTTGCGCGCGTCCACAAGCAGAACCGCGAGATCGGCTGTCGAGGCGCCGGTCGCCATATTGCGGGTATATTGCTCATGACCGGGCGTGTCGGCGACAATGAATTTTCGCTTGTCGGTGGCGAAATAGCGATAGGCGACATCGATGGTGATGCCTTGTTCGCGCTCGGCCGCGAGTCCATCGACCAGCAGTGCAAAATCCAGTTCGTCGCCTTGCGTGCCGTGCTTTTTGGAATCCTTCTCAAGCGTCTCGAGCAAATCGTCCTGGGCAAGACCGGCGTCGTAAAGCATGCGTCCGATCAGCGTCGATTTGCCGTCGTCCACAGAGCCGCAGGTAATAAAACGCAGCAGCGGCTTCTCGGCGATCGGGCGATGGGAAGTCGCCTCCGGCGGTGTTGTTGCGGGTCCGCCGTGCATTAAAAATATCCCTCTTGCTTCTTTTGTTCCATCGAGGTGGAGCCGTCGTGGTCGATCAGTCGCCCCTGGCGCTCGGACGAACGGCTGTGACGCATTTCATCTATGATTGCGTCGAGATTATCCGCAGTGCTCTCAATGGCGCCGGTGAGCGGATAGCAGCCAAGTGTGCGAAAGCGCACCATCTTGCGCTGCACCACCTCGCCCGAAGCCAGCTTCATGCGATCATCGTCGACCATGATCAGCGTTCCGTCGCGTTTCACAACAGGCCGCTCCTTGGCGAAATAAAGCGGCACGACGGGGATAGCCTCGCGCGCCACATAGTCCCACACATCCGCTTCCGTCCAGTTGGACAGCGGGAACACTCGCAAGCTTTCGCCGGGGCCTTTGCGGGCGTTGTAGAGACGCCAGAATTCGGGACGCTGGTTTTTCGGATCCCAGCGATGCTGCGCCGTGCGAAAAGACAATACGCGCTCCTTGGCGCGCGACTTTTCTTCGTCACGGCGGGCTCCGCCGAAGGCTGCGTCGAAGCGCCATTTATCGAGCGCCTGCTTGAGAGCCTCGGTCTTCATGATCTCCGTGTGCAATTTGGATCCGTGCACAAAGGGATTAATGCCCATCTCAATGCCTTGCGGATTGGAATAGACCAGTAGCTCGATGCCCAGTTCTTTCGCGCGGCGGTCGCGAAACTCGATCATTTCCCGGAATTTCCAGGTCGTGTCGACATGCAGCAGGGGAAACGGCGGCTTGGACGGGTAAAAAGCCTTCATGGCGAGGTGCAGCATGACTGCTGAATCTTTACCGATGGAGTACAGCATCACCGGCCGCTCGCACTCGGCGACGACCTCGCGCATGATGTGAATGCTCTCGGCCTCCAGCCGATCGAGATGGCCCAATTTACGGATTGCCAGAGTGTTCATTGCGCCGCCTCGCTTTGCGTTGCCGGACCGCGACGCGGCACGCCGTTCTCGTCGACATGCAGTCCACATTCCTTTTTCGCGTCTTCCTCCCACCACCAGCGGCCCGCTCGCTCGCTTTCTCCAGGCGCAATCGCGCGTGTGCAAGGCGCGCAGCCGATGGAGAGAAACCCCTGCGCGTGCAATTCATTGACCGGCACGCTGTATTTTTCCGTCTCGGCGACGATCACCTCGCGGCTGTAGTCCAGCAGTGGGTTCACCTTCAGCAATTTATGCACTGCGTCGAACTCGGCGTAAGCGATGTCGGCCCGCGCAGCCGATTGATCCGCGCGCAGTCCGGTAATCCAGGCCGAAGCTCCCGCCAGCAGCCGACCCAGCGGTTCGACCTTGCGCAGATGGCAGCAGGCCTTGCGGTTTTCCACCGATTTATAAAATCCGTTGACGCCGTTCTCCGCCACCCATTGCTCCAGGGGAGCGGCTTGCGGATAGACGGCGGTGATGCGGCGGGCGTAGCGCGCCTCGGTACGCTCCCACAGATCGTAGGTCTGCGGAAACAGCCGGCCGGTGTCGAGTGTCGCGACTTCGATATCGAGCCCCTGCGTAAAGATCGAATGCGTGATCCACTGGTCTTCGACACCGAAACTGGTCGTGAAAACGATGCGTCCCGGAACGAATTCGCGCACCAGCCGCAGGCGATGATCGAGGTCCAGCGGCGCCAGTCGAGGCGTCAAGACTTCCATGAGCGATGGCTTCATGACGAGGCCTTTCGGCGTCGTTCCAGGATGGAACCGTGCACTGCGTAGCCCTCTTGATAGTTCTCGCTATAGGCCGCCAGCGCTGTGCTCCATTGAGCTTCGTCCTGGCGTGTTGCTAGATCGTGAGGAATTTCGATCGTATCAAATCCGCATTGGCGGGCGTGGATGGCCTGATCCGCCACCACGCGCCCGCTGGCCCGGAGTTCTCCGCGAAATCCCGCTCTGCGGAGCAACCGCGCGAGCGAAAAACCACGACCATCCGTGAAAGCAGGGAAAGCGACGGCGATCAGCGCGAGGCGAGCAAAATAGGGCGCCAACGTCGCCGGTTCGG
Organism: uncultured Alphaproteobacteria bacterium; assembly: GCA_963724845.1. Taxonomy (GTDB): domain Bacteria; phylum Pseudomonadota; class Alphaproteobacteria; order Rhizobiales; family Beijerinckiaceae; genus Methylocystis. The sequence goes on along the minus strand of CAVRWF010000002.1, from coordinate 383,359 downwards.
TGGTGTTGGCGACGACCACCCCCAATTGCGCGCCAGCGGCGAAAGCCGCCACTGCCTCGTCAAGCCGCTTTTGCGAGACGATGACTTTGCCGGACTTGGGCAAGTCTTCTTCGTCGGCAAGGTGACGCCAATCGTCTTCGACGAATTTCCCGTCAGATATCAGCGCCATCTTCGCCCTCCCGCCGCAGCACGTCCTTAAAACGGGCATGGCCCAATCGCCGCCACGTGTCGATGAAGCGCTCTTCTCCCCGCCGCTCCGAAAGATAAAAATCGACGATATGTTCGATTACGTCGGGAACCTGCTCCGCCGTGACGCCCGGTCCCAGCAATTCGCCGATTGAAGCGGACAGCGAAGGATCGCCGCCGAGTGTTATCTGGTAGGATTCCTGGCCCTTTTTCTCCAGGCCCAGAATGCCGATCGCTGCGACATGATGATGGCCGCAAGCGTTGATACAGCCGGATATCTTGATCCCGAGCTTGCCGATAAGGCGCTGGCGCTGCGGGTCCCTGAAGCGCCGCGAAATCGCTTGTGCGATCGGAATGGAGCGCGCTGTCGCCAGCGCGCAGTAATCGAGGCCGGGACAGGAAATGATGTCGGTCAACAGACCGGCGTTCGCAGTGGCGAGTCCGGCCGCGTCCAGCAGTTGCCAAAGCGCGAAAAGATCGTCCTTTTTCACATGCGGCAGGATGATGTTCTGCTCGTGACTTACGCGCAACTCGCCAAAGCCGAATTTCTCGCTGGCGTCGGCGAGAACCCGCATTTGATGTGAGGTGGCGTCGCCAGGAATACCCCCGATTGGTTTCAGCGACACGGTGACGATCGCATAGCCGTCGATTTTGTGAGAAGAGACGTTGACTTCTTCGAAAGAGGCGAAGGCCGGGTTCTGACGCTTCGCAGTCTCAAGCATGGTGGATTGTGCTGGCAAAGCCTCATAGGGCGGCGGCGCAAAATAGCCCGCGATGCGCGTGAACTCCTGGCTGTCGTGCGCGAATGGCTCGCGGTCCATGGCGGCAAACTCGCTTTCAATTTCCGCCTTGATTTGTTCAAGTCCTGTTTCATGCACCAGGATCTTGATACGCGCCTTGTATTTATTATCCCGGCGACCGAAGCGGTTATAAACGCGCAGGATTGCTTCGAGATAAGCGAGCAAATCTGCGCGCGGCAGAAACTCCCGCACCAGCTTGCCAACGAAGGGCGAGCGGCCAAGACCGCCACCGACGATCACCTCGTAGCCGGGCTCGCCATTGGCGTTCGCGACCAAGCGCAGTCCGATGTCATGCACTTTTATGGCGGCGCGGTCATGCGCGGCGCCGCTCACTGCGATTTTGAACTTGCGCGGCAGGAAGCTGAACTCGGGATGCAGACTGGACCATTGCCGCAAGAATTCGGCTGTCGGACGCGGATCCTCATATTCGTCTGCGGCGACGCCTGCAAAATGATCGGCGGTGACATTGCGAATGCAATTGCCAGAGGTCTGAATGGCGTGCATCTCGACGTCGGCGAGGGCTTCCAGAATATCGGGCGTATCGACTAGTTTCGGCCAGTTATATTGCAGGTTCTGGCGCGTCGTGAAATGCCCGTAACCCTTGTCCCATTTGTCGGCAATGTCAGCGAGCCGACGCATCTGCCGAGCCGTCAGCGTGCCATAGGGAATAGCGACGCGAAGCATGTACGCGTGCAATTGCAGATAGAGCCCATTCATCAGGCGGAACGGACGGAACTCGTCCTCCGTGGTCGCGCCGGCTAGGCGGCGACGCACCTGCTCGCGGAATTCAGCGACCCGTTCGCGCACGAAGGCGGCGTCGTAGCCGTCGTAAAGATAAGTCGTGGTGGGCGCATTGGGACGCGCAGCTTGCTTTGGATCATGCGCGCTCATTTTGCTTCTCCGGCTTGGGCGAGCCAGGCCTGCTTGCCGAGATCGAGGCGCACGCTCGGCCCCTTGATCCGCATTTTCTCGCGATAATGCAAAGGCGTCGGTCGGCCATCCGCTCCGACCACGACGTCTGCCAGATAGACATCGACAACACGATTGGCCGCGACATCAGCCTTGCCCCGCGTTTCAAGCGCCGCCGCCTCAGCGCTGTCATGAGCGACCACCGCCACACGATGGTCCCGAACCCAGCCTGTCGCGCCAAGGAATAGCACCTCGCCCTCCCTGAGATCGTTTGCGAAAAGGATTTGCGGATTTTTCAAGTTTGCCATCAAAGCGCCTTGGCTATTGTCAGTCGAAGCCCGTCGTATTCGTCAGACCATATGATTTGACAGGAGAGGCGGGAGTTTTCGAAGATGAGCGGCAACTCATCGAGCTTTTCAAGCTCTTCCTCGCTGGGCGCCGGGATCTTGCCCACCCATTCAGGATCGATCAGTACATGGCATTCGGCGCAGGCCAGAGCGCCGCCGCAGGTATTCTCCATTCCTATTCCATAGTCCCGGAGAATTTCCATCAACCGCCAACCCTCAACAGGTTCGAGTTCGTGCGAAACGCCTTCTCGATCCTCTACGCGGATCAGGCTCACGGTCCTATCCAAGCTTTGTTCGGCCTCCCGCATGCGCGCTCCCCTATGGCGTCCAGCGGCGGCGCGCCGGTCCGCTGCTCATCATGGCGAGGAACGCGACGCAAAAGCGCTGATTTTTCGATGCATTCTTCATGCGCGAGTGCGTTTACCACCGGTCAGACAGACCGGCCAGCCGCCTGACCACGCGCGCAGACCGTGATCGTCCAATTTCGATGTTCGTTACATACTGATAGATGAATAAATGTCAATTCACTTCAAAAAGACGGAGATGCTATAAATATAACAAATTTATTTTGTTGAATCAAGAAAGCGGGATTTTAGGCAGGTAAATCTGTGTGCTCTCTTCCGTTCACCACGTTTAGTAACTTTGTGGCAATCATTGATGCACGTAGAACCGTCCGATGCTATAGGGACAATCCATGGCGAAGAAACCGATAGAAAAACCAAAGAAACAATCTTCGAGCACAGCCGAAGAGATCATTCAACCTCAGGTTGTAGCTGCGTCAGCGCATGGAGCGAGATCGGACATGAAACCATCAGTCATCCTTGTCGGCGCTGACAAGGGCGGAGTCGGCAAAACCACCATTTCCCGCGTCGTTCTGGATTATCTCAACTCGAACAACGTGATCACGCGCGCGTTCGACACGGAGTTTCCACGCGGCACGCTGCATCGATTTCATCCGGATCAAACCAGCGTCGTCGATCTGACGGCGACCTCGGACCAGATGAGAATTTTCGACACGTTGAACAGCGCGCAGGTCAAGGTTTCCGTGATCGATGTTCGCGCCGGAGGCCTTAGCCTGGCTTTGCAGGCGCTGGAGGACACGGGATTTCTCGACGCCGTGCATGCCGGCGAGTATAATTTCCTTATTTTCCATGTACTTGGTTCTTCGATCGCTTCACTGGACGAAATCGAAGAGATTGCGCCCTATGTCGAGGACGCCCATTATTTTCTGGTTAAAAACCACGTCAACGACACCACTTTCTTCGAATGGGACCCTCTGACTCACGCCAAATATTTTGAGAAGGTTTCGACCACCGGCGAGCTGACGATCCCCAAGCTCAACGAAATGTCTTATGAGCAGGTCGAAATCGCCGGGGTGCCATTTTCGACCTTTGTTGCGGACAGAACAGCTGAAGGCGAGCCGGCGGGACAATCCTTCGTGCTGCGGGGCTATGTTCGCACTTGGTTAAACAAGATCGCGGACGAGTTCGATCGCGTGCAACTACTTGGGTTAGTGGCGCCGCGGGACAGCAAGTCAGGCAAAACCGCCAAGGGATGACATTTCGACCCGAGCCAACTCAAGGGCGTCGGCGGACTGAGCAGAGGCGTCGGCGGCAGGACAGATGAAACGGCGCGCCAACGTCTTTATCGTCTGCTCGCCGTGCGCCCGCGTTGGAGTATCCACGACCGCTCGACTCCTCACCGATTACCACATTTTCACGAATTCCCAGGTCGTGGGTTTCGACACAGACCCCCACGAACCGCATTACGCGCCTCTGTTCCCCGAGGTGGTGCGCGTGCTCGATGTTGCGGATATCAGGGGGCAAATCGTTCTTTTCGACGGACTGCTGGCGCAGGACAATTCACCGAAAATTGTCGACGTATGGCATCGCTCCTTCCCGCGTTTTTTCGAGACCGTGCAGGATATCGGCTTCATCGAGGAGGCGTTTCAGCAGGGAATTGATCCAATCCTGCTGTATCATGCCGACGCGAGCAAGACGTCCCTGGAAGGAGCCTTGTTGCTGCATGAGCTCTGGCCTCAATTGACCATGATGCTCGTCCATAATGAGGGCGCCAGTCCGCTGGAACCGGATCAACTGGAAGTTTTCCACCACTATCCCGCGCAAGGCAAATTTGTGGTTTCGCCACTGCCCGGCCCCGTAGCGCGGGTTTTAGCCGATCCTTCCCTGTCGCTGACAGACTTCCTGCGTGCGCCACCGCCAGAGATGTCGATAGTGGTGCGCGCCGCCTTGAAGTCCTGGATTGCACCGATCTTCACCCAGTTCCAAAGTTTCGAGTTGCGTCAGCAACTGGAGTCCAGCGCTTATCTGCAATAAAATCGCCTTGCCAAACCCCATCGATGATTCAGGAAGGCCAATGGAATATCGCAAACTCGGGCGGACCGACCTTTCGGTGTCCGCTCTGTGCCTCGGCACTATGACCTTCGGTCAGCAGAACACCGAAGCCGAGGGTCATCAGCAGCTGGATTACGCCATCGAGCGCGGAATTAATTTTATCGACACCGCGGAAATTTATTCCATTCCGCCCCGCCCCGAGACACAGGGCTCCACCGAACGGATCATCGGCTCCTGGTTCAATGCTCGGAAAAACCGCGACGAAGTGATTCTCGCCACAAAGGTCGCGGGTCGCGCTGAAATGAACTGGCTGCGCGCCAACAAAGAGACCACCCGACTCGACAAGAAGAACATTTCTTTCGCTGTCGAGGCGTCATTGAGGCGACTGCAAACGGATTACATCGACCTGTATCAATTGCACTGGCCAGATCGTTCCGTGCCTCTGTTTGGCTCTGGCGGAACGACCTGGCGCCAGCCCAGCGTCCGCCCTGAAGTGAGTGTCGCGGAAACGCTGGACGCGCTGAACGAACTAGTGACGGCCGGAAAGGTGCGTCATGTCGGACTGTCCAATGAAACGCCCTGGGGAGTCGCGCAATTCCTGCGCGCTTCGGAGATCGGCTTCGGACCGCGAATAGCCTCGATCCAGAACGCCTATCATTTTTTGAACCGCACTTTTGAGATTGGGCTCGCGGAGTTCGCCTTCCGGGAAAATGTCGGGCTGCTCGCTTATTCACCCTTGGCGCAGGGTTATCTGACCGGCAAATATCAGAACGGAGCTCGGCCGCCCGGCGCGCGCACGACACTGTTTGAACGCGCGCAGAGATACGAAACCCCCGGTGTCGAGAAAGCCATCAACCAATATCTCTCGCTGGCGCGCGAACTCGACCTCGATCCCGCGCAATTCGCGATCGCTTTCGTAACCTCGCGCGCTTTCGTCACTTCGACCATCATCGGCGCCACCACGATGGAGCAGTTGAAAACGGACATCGACTCAATTGCGGTTAAAATCACTCCAGAGATCGAAGGGCGCATCGACGCCATTCATGAGCTGCACAGTAATCCGGCGCCATGAGAAGAGCCTGCCTGCGGCTGTGGTGCGGGCAAGCGGCGGAAGCGAGGCTGCAACTCTCCATAGCTCGCGGGATGCGCGCTCAGGCATGTCCCGCAGTCGCGGATAGACTGGCCAGGTCAATTCCTATCGAGCGCAGCGCCCGCAGATATTTGCTATCGAGATCATGGTCAAACAGGATCGCCGGGTCGGCGGGGCAATGCAGCCAGCCATTATGCTGGATCTCGTTCTCGAGCTGCCCCGCGTCCCAGCAGGCATAGCCGAGCGCCAGAACGGCGCGGTCAGGCCCCTGCCCGGCTGCAATCGCGCGCAAAATGTCGACAGTCGCGGTGAGTGAGACTCCGTCGTCGATCGGCAGCGTCGAATTATCGATGAAGAAATCCGCCGAATGCAGCACGAAGCCACGATCGGTCTGCACCGGCCCCCCCGAGAGCACCTGAACTTCCTTCGCGGCGGCGGGCAGGCTGATCCGTTCTTTTGGGGCGATCACCTTCAATTGTTCGAGCAGATCCGGAAAGTCGCGCACGCGCGCAGGACGATTTAGCATGATGCCCATGGCGCCGTCGGCCGAATGGGCGCACACGTAAACGACCGAACGCGCGAAACGCTGGTCCTCCATGCCGGGCATGGCGACCAGCATCTGTCCTTCGAGGAAGGGGTGTTCTCGCGTGGCGGCCTTCTCGCCAGAGGTGCGCGCGGAAGCTTGCTTCTTTTGGGGCTCGCTCATAGGGTTCATGCTACGCCTGCCGCCCGTCGACGACAAGACTTCCCGTCGCCCGGCGGCGCCCAAAGCTGAAAATTAATCAGGGCCTTTGAATGGTCTCACAAATACGCCTTAAATCGCTTCTTGGCCTTGCTTTCGCCGCTCTCCTCATTATGGCCGGGGCTCACGCCGCCTCTACTGAGTCTCCCTTCGCCTCCGCGCCCGTTAAGGCGCAGACTTCGACCGCGAGACTGCTCGCGGGGGAATGGTCAAAAGACGGCATCTACAGCGCTGGTCTGGAAATTGATCTCGCCCCCAAAACCATCACCTATTGGCGTCAGCCTGGCGACGCGGGGGTTCCGCCGGTGTTTGATTTCTTGCATTCCGAAAATGTTGCTTCGGTCGAGGTTCTGTATCCTGCGCCAAAACATATCGAGGAAGCGGGCAGCATCGTCGCCGGCTACGACGCCAAGGTGACGTTTCCGCTGCGCGTCAGGGCTAAAGACGCGCAGGCGCCGGTCACGCTCAACCTCTCGCTCGATTACGCCGCCTGCGGCAAAATATGCCTGCCGGCGCGCGCGCGGCTTTCCTTGACTCTTCCTCGTGACGGCGTCTCCCCCTATGTTCGCGACATCGCTCTCGCCTTGGCGCAAGTGCCTAGAAAAGCAACGCAAGCGGAAGCAAAAGGACTGCTCGGCGTGGCGCGGCGGGAAGGCCAGCCTATGTCATGGCGCCTAAACTATCTTGGCAAGGAAAAAGCGCGGGATCTCTTCGCCGAAGCGCCCGATCCGCTGTTTCTCGACAGCGCGCGAGCTGCAGACGGAAAAGGCTTCGACCTGACTTTGGCGACCAATGGCGTGACCGAGACGCCAAAAGCCGTCATGGCGACAGTCACCATCGTCACGGACACTGGCGCATTCGAGGCTCCCGCGCAGCTGCAATAGGGGGACTGCTTACGCGAACATCGCCGCCGGATGTTCGATGAAACGCTTGAAGCCCGCCAGCAGCGTGGCCCCCAAAGCGCCGTCTATGGCGCGATGATCGCAGGATAGCGTCACGGTCATGATCGTGGCGACGGCTGGAGCCCCGTTCCGCACAACAACGCGTTTCTCGCCCTCGCCGACAGCCAGAATGCTCGACTGCGGCGGATTGATCACCGCGGTGAAGTTCTTAATTCCAAACATGCCCAGGTTGGAGACGGCGCTGGCGCCGCCTTCGTATTCGATAGGTTTCAGCCGGCGTTCTTTTGCCCGAGCGGAAAGTTCTTTGATCTCCTCCGATATTTCACGGACGGTTTTTGCTTCCGCATTGCGGATGATGGGCGTCACAAGCCCGCCGGGGATCGACACGGCGACGCCGATGTCGCTCGTCTTATGCCGCAGCATCGCCTCGGACGTATAGGAAACATTGGCCTCAGGGACGCTTTGCAGCGCCATCGCAAGGGACTTGACGATAAAGTCATTGACCGAGGCTTTCCACTTTGGCTTGCCTTCGGGATCCAGCGGAGCGGCCGAGTTCAAATCTTCGCGCAGTCGCAAGAGAGCGTCAATCTCGCAGTCGCAGGTGAGATAAAAATGCGGAATGCTTTGCGCGGCTTCAGTAAGACGGCGGGCAATAGCCTTGCGCATCGAGTTGTGAGGAATTTCCTCATAGGTGTCGATCGCAAAGAATTTCCGCGTCGTTGCGTCGGATGGGCCGGAGGCGAAAGACGAGGCGTCAGAGCGTGCGACTCCAGATGAAACCGCCGTCTGCACGTCGCGCTCGACAATGCGCCCATGAGGGCCGGAGCCGCTTATAGCACCAAGGTCCAGCCCGGCCTCCCTGGCGAGTTGGCGTGCGAGCGGCGAAGCGAATATGCGCGGCGCCGGGGCTATATCGGAAACTGGCGTCATCACGCTTCCGTTGCTTTCTCGTTGTGGAGCTGCCTAAGACCTGTAAAGAACCGCCTTCGCCGCCGCGATCACCTCGGCGACGGATGGCAGCGCAAGTTTTTCAAGATTTGCGGCATAGGGCATGGGCACGTCCTTGCCCGTCACGCGCAGCACCGGCGCGTCGAGATAATCAAACGCCTGCTCCTGCACGCGAGCGGCGATGTCGGAGGTCACTCCGCATTGGGGCCAGCCCTCTTCGATTGCAACGCAACGGTGCGTCTTTTTTACCGACTCGATGATCGCGGGAACATCCATCGGGCGCAGCGTTCGCAAGTCGATCACTTCAGCGTCGATCCCTTCCTTTGAAAGCTCCTCCGCCGCCGCAAGCGCATAGGTCATGCCGATGGAGAAAGACACCAGCGTCACGTCTCGTCCTGCGCGCGCGATGCGCGCCTTGCCGAGCGGCACAAGAAAATCGTCGATGGCCGGCACTTCGCCGGTCTTGCCATACAGAATTTCGTTCTCCAGGAAAATCACGGGACTATTGTCGCGAATGGCGCTTTTAAGCAGCCCCTTGGCGTCGGCCGCGTTGGATGGAGACACCACCTTCAATCCCGGGACCTGCGAGTACCACGCCGAGTAATCCTGGCTGTGCTGGGCGCCCACTCGCGCGGCGGCGCCATTGGGGCCGCGAAACACAATCGGGCACTGCACCTGGCCGCCGGACATGTAAAGCGTTTTGGCGGCGGAATTGACGATGTGGTCGATAGCCTGCATTGAAAAATTGAAAGTCATGAATTCGACGATGGGGCGCAACCCGGCAAACGCAGCGCCGACGCCAAGTCCCGTAAAGCCATATTCGGTGATCGGCGCATCGACCACGCGGCGCGCGCCAAACTCCTGCAACAATCCCTGCGTGACCTTGTAGGCGCCCTGATACTCGGCAACTTCCTCGCCCAGAATGAAGACATTGGGGTCGCGGCGCATTTCCTCGGCCATGGCGTCGCGCAAGGCTTCTCGCATTGTCATGGCGAGCATGGTGGCGCCGTGTGGAACTTCGGGTTCCACCACCTGCGCCGCAGCAGCCGTGGGGGGCGCGACCGCCGTATTGGACTGAATGGCGACCGACGGAGCGGTTGGCGGGGACGGCTCTGGCGTCGGAACAGCGGAGGCGTCCTCTCCTTCCCCTGCGATTACGGCGATCGGCGAGTTGACCGGCACATTTTCCGTTCCCGCCGGCACCAGGATGTGGGCGAGCACGCCTTCGTCAACGACTTCGACCTCCATGGTGGCCTTGTCGGTCTCGATCTCGGCTATGACGTCGCCAGACTTTACATTGTCGCCTTCGGCCTTAAGCCATTTGGTGATCTTGCCGTGCTCCATAGTGGGGGAAAGCGCGGGCATCAAAACATTGACGGTCATCGTCTCAACCCCGCGGCCTCCGCAACACCACCGACAGTTTGTTCACGTTTCCAGACTCCTAAGCCACCACATCCGTCCACAATTCGCTTGGATCAGGTTCCTTGTCCTGCGATGCAAAATCTGCGGCTTCCGCAACGATCTTTCGAACCTGCGCATCGATTTTTTTCAGTTCGTCCTCGCTGGCGCCGCCGGCGAGCAGCCGAGCGCGGACTTGCTCTATCGGGTCGTGCTCCTCTCGCATGCGCGTCACTTCTTCCTTGGAGCGGTATTTGGCGGGGTCCGACATGGAATGGCCGCGATAGCGATAGGTTTGCGCCTCGATCAGATAGGGACCGTTTCCGTTTCGGCACCAGTCGATTGCTGTTTCCGCTGCGTCGCGCACGGCGCGAACGTCCATGCCGTCGACCTGGACGCCCGGAATATTGAACGCGGCGCCGCGCTTTGCGAAATCGGACTGCGCCGATGAACGCTCCACCGAAGTGCCCATGGCGTAATGATTGTTCTCGACGACGAACACGACAGGGAGCCGCCACAGCTCCGCCATGTTGAACGTCTCGTACACCTGTCCTTGATTGGCGGCGCCGTCGCCGAAGAAGCACAACGACACCCGGTCCTGATGGCGGTAGTTGTTGGCGAAAGCCAATCCCGCGCCGATGGGAGCGGACGCCCCAACGATGCCATGACCGCCGAAGAAATTCTTCTCCAGCGAAAACATGTGCATCGACCCGCCCTTGCCCTTGGAAAACCCGCTGCGCCGCCCGGTCAATTCGGCCATGACGCCTTTGGGATCCATGCCGCAGGCGAGCATGTGCCCGTGGTCGCGATAGCTCGTGACGAATTGGTCGTCAGCTCGCGCGGCCATTCTGATGCCGACAACCACAGCCTCCTGGCCGATATAGAGATGACAAAATCCGGCTATCAGGCCCATGCCATACATCTGGCCGGCTTTTTCTTCGAATCGGCGGATGAGCAGCATGTCACGATACGCGGCGCGCTCCTCGTCCATCGTGAATGGACGCCGGGCCGGCGCGGTTTGGGCAGCTGTTCCGGTATTTTCCGCCATACACGCCCTCCCAAAGCATCGAAGCAGAGCTTAACCTAAAACGCGACAGAAAACGAGCGCGTCCAGTTCTCTCGGAGCCGTGGCTTCCGCCTCCGCTCAGGGTTGCTCGACCTGCGACTGCAATTCGTCTGCAAAGCGTGCGATGCGACGGGCGTTAACGCCAAAGTCGTGGCGCCCATATCGCGAGGCGGCGCGAACGTCAACGCGTGTCTGCCCCGCAAGCGGACGAAGACGCACCGTTATATCTTCGTCGAACCCCATTAAGGTTGTGCGATCCATGAAATCTATATGGGCGTCGCCGGAGCGCTCGCTAGCCGGTCTCTGTTCGACAAGCCGCCAGCCGCTCTCGGCGGCGGCCTTCAGCACCAGCGGCAGGGCGTCCTCCATGTCAAGTTCGAGGATGATCGGCTTGACCTCGGGATAAGCGGCCGCCTGCGGAGCGCGGTCCGCGATGGTTGGGCTCGGCGGCGAGTATCCGCCTCTCGCCTTCAGCGCAGTTCGCGAGCGAGAAAAGTCCGGCGGATCGTCGATGTCCGTGGAAATATCGGCAAGCACCGGCAGACGTAGCGCCTCCACCGCGAGATACCCTGGCCAGGCCAACGTCAGTGCAGCAAATAGTAATCCGATGATTGCCGAACCAAGCCCGCGTCCGCCCCACCGCCAAATGCTCACGCAGGCGACGCCGAACAGAAACACCGCGCCCAGAGCTAAAGCCACCGAGACGCCCAAGGACGCGAGCGCCGTCTGCGGATCAAGCCGTTTGGCGCGGGCAAGAATGATGGCCAGCGCGGCAACCGTTGCCGCGAACAGCCCAAGCCGTCTGCTCCAGATAGCGGCGACCGAAAAGGGCTCTGGCGGAAGATGGCGGCGCATCGAGCGAGGTTTTCCAACCGAGGAACAAATGCCGCGGACACACGCGCGCAAGCGGCCTTCTAGCATTATCGCGGCCGATGCCGCTCCGTAAAGCGCCCGCGCGTTCTGCGCGCTTCGCCCTCCCGCCAGGGGAACTTAACGAGGATTTAACTCGATCGCGACAAATTGAGGCCACGGATACATCGCAGCTTTACCCAGTCACACCGTCGAGATCAGTCATGTCGCATCAGTTCGTCACCGAGTTCCAGCAGTTGTCCGCCGAAAGCCCCGAGCATGACTTGATGGCCAGGCTCTACCGCGAGATTGGCCTTTCCGCCGTTGCGGCGGCGCTAGACGTTATGAACACGCCTTCTTTCCAGAACCCAACAACCGCGACGGTTCAATCCCACCAGACCCCGGCTTTCCTGCAAGAAGACAGCATGGCCGCCTGACGTCCGCCGCGCTGGCGGGCATGGCCTATATGGACAGGCGATGATCACCCGCAGAGCGCTGATAACCCGGGGAAGCCGCGCGCTGCTTGCGGGCGGCGCGGGCCTCGCCGCCTATAGCGTGGTGATCGAACCTAATTTCATTCTCGACGTTACAAGCTACAAGGTGTCGCCTGCGAACTGGCCGAACTCGCTCCGCCTGCGCATCGCAATCATCTCCGATCTGCACGCGTGCGAACCCTGGATGCCGGTCTCCCGCATCCGGGAAATCGCCGCAATCACCAACGCGCTGGCGCCCGATCTGATTGTTCTACTTGGGGATTTTGCGGGCGGCACCGTCCTCGCCTCCGCTGTGCTGCCGGAGCAATGGAGCGAGGCGCTCTCGAGCCTGCGAGCGCCGCTCGGGGTGCACGCAATCCTCGGCAATCACGACTGGTGGCATGGCCCCCTGCCCCTGGACCCTCGCGATGACGCTGAAGGCGTGCGTGGGGGGCTGCGCCAGATGGGCGCGAATTTGTTGGAGAACGGGGCGACGCGCCTCGAAAAGAATGGTTCGCCGTTCTGGCTTTTGGGTCTGGGAGACCAGATGTCCTACCGGAACGCCGCCGGACAATGGCTTGGGCATGACGACTTGCCGGCCACCCTGGCCAAGATCACCGATGACGCGCCAGCAATCCTGCTTGCTCATGAGCCATTTGTATTCTCGCGCGTACCCAAACGGGTCGCGCTCACACTATCGGGACATACGCATGGCGGCCAGATCAACCTTCCCCTGGTAGGGCCGGTTTTTGCCGAACTGCGTTACAAAACAACGCATATCTATGGACATATCGAGGAAGAGGGTCGACATCTCATAATTTCAGGTGGCCTTGGCGAGTTTATAGTGCCGGTACGCTTCATGAGGCCGCCTGAAATCGTGCAGGTGACCGTGGAGGCGCCTTCATTATTTGCAGGTTCGCCGCACTAGTCCGCGGCGGCGGCGTCGAGCCCAGCCCGGAAACCACAAGGGCCGCTTATTCCCGTTTACTGGAAAAAGCGGCCCTGCATGAGCTGTTGTGAAAAAGGGCGCCGAAGGAGCCAAACTTACTCGATGATGCTGGCGACGACGCCGGCTCCGACCGTACGGCCGCCTTCGCGGATGGCGAAGCGCAGCTTCTCCTCCATGGCGATCGGAACGATCAGCGCCACTTCCATCGCCACATTGTCGCCCGGCATCACCATCTCGACGCCCTCGGGAAGCGTCACGATGCCGGTCACGTCCGTCGTGCGGAAGTAGAATTGCGGACGATAGTTGGTGAAAAATGGCGTATGCCGGCCGCCCTCTTCCTTCGTCAGAATATAGGCCTCGGCCTTGAACTTGGTGTGCGGCTTCACCGAACCCGGCTTGCACAGCACCTGGCCGCGCTCCACGTCCTCGCGCTTGGTGCCGCGTAGCAGGCAGCCGACGTTGTCGCCAGCCTCGCCCTGATCCAGCAGCTTGCGGAACATTTCCACGCCCGTCACCGTCGACTTCACCGTCGGACGGATGCCGACGATCTCGACTTCCTCGCCAACCTTGATGATGCCGCGCTCGATACGGCCCGTCACCACCGTGCCGCGGCCCGAAATCGAGAACACGTCCTCAACCGGCATCAGGAACGGCTGATCCTTCGGACGCTCCGGCTGCGGAATATATTTGTCCACTTCCGCCATCAGCTTCAGGATCGCGTCATGGCCGATCTCCGGGGTCTTGTTCTCCAGAGCCGCCAGCGCCGAACCCTTGACGATCGGAATGTCGTCGCCCGGGAACTCATACTTGCTGAGCAGCTCGCGAACTTCCAGCTCGACCAGCTCCAGAAGCTCCGGATCGTCGACCATGTTGACCTTGTTCAGGAACACCACCAGCGCCGGAACGCCGACCTGGCGCGCCAGTAGAATGTGCTCGCGGGTCTGCGGCATCGGGCCGTCCGCCGCCGACACCACCAGGATCGCGCCGTCCATCTGCGCCGCGCCGGTGATCATGTTCTTCACATAGTCGGCGTGGCCGGGGCAGTCGACGTGCGCGTAATGGCGGTTCGCCGTCTCATATTCCACATGCGCCGTCGAAATCGTGATGCCGCGCGCGCGCTCCTCGGGAGCCTTGTCGATCTGGTCATAGGCCGTGAAGGTCGCCCCGCCCGACTCAGCCAGAACCTTGGTGATCGCCGCAGTCAACGACGTCTTGCCATGGTCAACGTGACCAATCGTCCCGATGTTGCAATGCGGCTTGTTGCGTGAGAACTTTTCCTTGGCCATCGTCGCAGGTCCAATCCCAAAAATTAGCTCGCCCGGGCCACATGGCCGCGCGCGGCGAGGGTTTAGGCGGATTGCGCGGAGAGTTCAAGGGGGGGCTATAGAGCTCATTGCCGGAGCATTTCTCCAAACTTCTTTCTCCAAGGCAGCACGTCTTCCAGATCGAAGGGAAACGGCTTCTCGATTTTTAGCTCCCCATGCGTTTCCTCGTGAACTCGATCTAGTTGCCATGCTGTAAATCGCGCCTCTGTCGCATGACGAACAGCCGCTATGAACGACCCTTCATTCGCGGCCAGCAACGTCCGCTCTAACTCCTCAATCGAGCAGAACACGATGCTTTTCTGGTCCGCCTCTGTAATTTCAGGATATTTAGCTGACCTGACGCGAGCCTCAGCGATGACATTCTCGCGCAACTCATGGGACATGCTTAACCAAGAATCCATTGTCAGCACCATTCCAATATTCTCGCGAGATGAATTATAATAATCAGAATTGACCAATCTAAGATGCGCGAAATATTTCCATAACTGGCACACAGCCTTAATTATTTCATCATATTCACCACCAGCCTTATCTAAGGGGTTATCTGAATACTGAGCCCCAACAGTTAACTTGCGCGCTTTGCATTCAATCGCCAATAAGACACCAGCAGAATACTTAACAATTATATCTACAGAGTCGACTGCTCTTGTTTTGTATAAATATTTATAACTACCACGTATCTCGAACGCAGGCATAGTAGCTCGAATAAACTCCAAGCAGTACCTCTCAAACCGAAACGCAGCCTCGTTACGAATATCACCTCCACCGCCCAGAAGATCATAATATAATCCAGATGTTATGCGCTGAATAATTAATTCCGGCAAGGGAGACATCAACCTTAAATTATCGAAGGAACGAATAATCGGAAACCTTCTAATTATACTTGGACGATATGCTAGATTAAAATTGCCGTATCTTTTCTTGGCGCTTTCAGTATGGTCCGCCAATGCTCTCTTCGCGAAAATGATCGGTGCGCAAATAAGGTCAAGAACGGCTGAAAACTCCATTTGAGAGATTCCGAGCTCCTGCATCGAGCACTTGGCGTCAACGTAAGGATTGTCCTGAAACAACTCATGAAGTGTAAGACCTACAAGCGATACAGAATTTATTGTAACTCCGTAAGCATCTTTAAAATATTCTGAACACATACCATGCCCATATATATAGGCAAATCTATAAAATTGTGGCAAATTAAAATATCCCCTTTGCCATGGGAACTGCCGATGAGAAATCCTATGCATTTCATTAAATATACTCATATTTCTTAGATAAATTCTAGCCTCTGCATCTTCCATGGCTCTGATGTTGTTTACTAAAGATCTTACAGTCTGGAAATTATCACATTTTAGAATTCGATATCGTTGCCCATTCGATTTAAGTTTTGGAGTTGACAGGAGAAAGCCAACCAAAAACTCAAGTTCCCACCTATGGATGGCGTATTTTGAGGCAGCATCCGCAGTAGCCGCCTCCTTCGGAAACGAAATAAATTTTGAGGCGACAGACACCCTTCCTGACTGCAGCGCATCAATTGCCCAGATCATCCGAAGAACCGCCTCATCGTCGGACCGTGAGAGCGCCTTAATCAGCTTCTTATTTTGGGTGCTTAGTCGGAGTCTACTCACGTCCAACTCGATCCAATTTAGATTTTGATAGCTTGATAAATAAGAAACTGCGTTCGCTTCCTTCCTCCCTCAAAACGGCGCCTTCGCCCTCGCAAACTTCCGCGTCACGTCGCCGGAAAGATCGATTCTGTCAGGATTCAGCGCCTTCACCGGCGCGCCTTGGTTTAGGTTGAACTTCGTCAAATCAACCCAAATCACATTGGGGCTCGTCGTCAGTTCGAAGAAATAACGCTTGTTGGTGAGGTCCGTCACAGTCCGGTATTCGGTGTTATAAACGCCGAATTCGCCATAGGGCGCGCCGAAGGGCACGGAGACGTTGCGGACGATGGCGAACATGCCGGCGACGGCTTCGCGCTGGTTCTTGGGTTCCGGCAGCATCGCGGAATAATAGGTTGCGCGGATGAAGCGATCGGTCGGATTGACGTTGCCGGGCAGAGCCATGTCCCGGCTGGGCTTGGAGAAATCGAATTTCTTCACGATCGCCAACTGCTGGTCGTAGGGCGGATCATTGGTCATGATCTTGTAGTCGCGGCCATGATGGATCAGCGGCTTGCCGCCGACATATTCGATGATGGCCGAGTCGCCGCCAGCGTCCTCGATCGCAAGATGCACATTAGCCTTCGCGCCATGCAACTCGACCAGCACGATCTGCACATTTTCGAGCAGCGCCAGAGCCTCGTTGACGGTGGCCGCGTTGTCGAGCGCATATTGCGTCCACAGTCCCGCCTGCAGGCCCGGCTTGCTCGCGTCGCGCGCGCCGTAATCGGCGGCCTTGAGATACAGCATATGCGCGGTAAGGCCCTTTTCGTTGAGCCCGTCGGCCGTGCCGAGGCCCAGCAGCGTCGTGACGAGACTGCCGTATTTCGAAGTCCAGCGCAGCGGATTGTCCTTGACGACCACGACGCCGCCGAGAAGGCCGCCGTCGCGTTTCATGCCGCGCGGAAACACCGCGAGAACGGGCTCCGTCGTCGCGGGCCAGTCCATCGTGCGCCCGGCGATGACGGCGAGCTTGTTGTCGTTCCAGAGCACGCGCGTGCAGGCGCGCGCCCAGTCGCCACCGCCAATCGCCGTGAAAATCGCTATCGCGCCAAGCGCGGAATAAATCCTTTTACGCATGTCATTTCCCCCGCCGCCGCCAGGGATGAAAAAGCGCCGCGACGGTGAGCGAAGCTCGCCTGAAACGCGACATTTTGCAAATCACCGCGAAAGCGAGCCACCGGCGCTCACTCCTCCCAGACCACCTCTCCGCCAACCACGGTCAGCTTCACCACCCCCTGCAACAGCGCCCCGTCGAAGGGCGTATTGCGGCAGCGCGAATGCAGTTTTGTGGGATCGACGACAAAGGGCTCGTCGGGATCGAAACGGATGACGTCGGCGGGCGCGCCGATTTGCAGCCGCCCCTGCTCCAGCCCCAATATTTCGGCGGGCCTCGACGACATCGCCGCGAGAACACGCGTTAACGGCACGTCGCCCGAATGCACAAGACGCAGTCCCGCCGAAAGCATCGTCTCCAGACCAATGGCGCCGAACTCAGAGGTCGCGAAAGGCAGCCGCTTGGTTTCCACGTCCTGCGGATCATGGTCGGAGACGATCACGTCGATCAGCCCCTCCGCCAACGCCTGAACCAGCGCCAGCCGGTCCGGCTCGCGCCGCAGCGGCGGACGCAGCTTCAAGAAGCTGCGATAATCGCCGATGTCGTTTTCGTTGAGCGTGAGATGGTTGATCGAGGTTCCGCAGGTGACGGGCAGTCCTGCCGCTTTCGCGGCCCGAAGCGCCTCCAGCGACAGCGGCGCGGCGAGGATACTGGCGTGATAACGGGCGCCTGTTAGCGCGACGAGGCGCAAATCGCGGTCTAGAACGATGGTTTCAGCTTCGGCAGGCACGCCGGCGAGACCAAGCCGCAGCGCCATTTCGCCCTCGTTCATCACCCCTTCGCCGGCAAGTTCGCGGTCCTGCGGAAAATGCACGATCAGCGCGCCAAAATCGCGGGCGTAGGTGAGAGCGCGGCGCATCACCAGCGCGCTTTTAACGGAATGAGCGCCGTCCGTGAAAGCCACGGCGCCGGCTTGCCCCAGCAGCCCAAGCTCCGCGAGTTCGCGACCGTCGCAGCCTTTGGTGAGCGCCGCCATCGGCAGCACGCGCACCCGCCCGGTGTCCCGCGCGCGGCGAAGGACGAAGTCCACCACCGCCGGATCGTCGACGGCGGGCGAGGTCGCGGGCGTGGCGAGAATGGTGGTGACGCCGCCCGCGGCGGCGGCGAGCGTTGCCGTCGCGATGGTTTCCCGATGTTCGGCGCCAGGCTCGCCGACAAAAGCTTGCATGTCGATCAGGCCCGGGCTGACGACATCGCCCCGGCAATCAATGACGCGGGCGCGGTTCGGCGCGCTGCTCGGCGTGACTTCGGGACCTAGCTCGGCAATGAGTCCGCCGCGAAGGAGGACGCCGCCACGCGTCTCGGTCCCGGAGGCCGGATCGACGAGGCGGGCATTGACGAGGACAAGCGGCTGGGCGGTCGGGGGCGCTTGAAACGAAGACATGGAGCATTGCTTAGGCCATTTGGCCAGCCGAGGAAACAGCCTCTCTCTTCGCGGCCCTTCAAGTCAAAATTTCTTGTGAGGATTTTTAGAGCGGGAGCAGCCAGCTCACAACTTCGTGGATTCGCTGAGCTCGCCGGGAGCGAAAGGCGTGGAGAATTCGCCGAAGAAACCGCCTTCAAAGATTCGCGCCACGGTCACGGGCGTCGCTCCCACAACCACCCGACTCCCTTGAATCAAAGTAAAAGTCGTCTCGATACTGACTCCCGTAAGCGAGATGTCGTTGATCTTTACTATCCGTTCCTTGCCGTTAGACGCGACCAGTATCGTTCGTTGCATGAGTGGCACGATGCGTTCCGCGTGTCGGCTTTCGGGCAGATCCAGCGCGGCGCGATTGCCGTACCAGGTCAGTTGCTCGGCCAATCTCTTATGCTTCAGATTGGGCAAATTCATACCGATGGCGAAACCGCTCGACTCCACCCGCGAGACATCGCCTTCGAATCTGCCAAGCTCCGAGACATAAATGACGATTTTTTCGCCAATCGTCGGCTTGACTGGAGTCGCGAGGAAAATTTCTTCCGTCGACATTTCGATGATTTCGCAAGGATGCTCGCTTTGCGAAGTCAGCATGTAGCGTCCGCGCAAGTTGACCCGTACCGGCGAAGTCTTGTGCTTTCCCAACTGAATGCTTTCTGGATCAATGCGCGCCATCATGCGGTCGTCACCCGACAGAATTGCTGAGGTAAAAGACTAGCCTGTGTACAGAGGAATTCAGATTGTTCGCAAAATGTTGACACGGCATTAAACTCGGGCCTGCCGACCGTCATTCGCTCAATATTGTCACACGTAAGGCGTTACGCAACTTGCTTTTTTCGGCGACAAACTTTTTCATGCCTAATTTTTGAACGGCGGACTTCATTTGCGGCGAGCCACGCGCAAGTCGCAGCAGCTAATTTCACAAGCAAAGGCTCGCAACCCCGCCGCACAATCTTTGCAGCGCTCGCAAAGGAAATTATGCCGTTCACGAACTCTCATGCGCGTATATTTTCTCCCGAGCAGAACTCCACCCGAGCCAGGTTTGAAATGTTCCTCGCCAGTGGCGGCGACGAACGCATTTGGCTGGATCCGCTGACAGGACGCAACCGCTACGGAACGTCGATTGTTCCGGGAGAGGATGAGGTATGGTTCTCTTCCTCCACAGCGACCGCGATTTCACCGCGCGGATATGCCGCCGCCAAATGCGCGTTTGATAATTGGATCGACCTGCCCGCGAGCCACCGCCTCCGCGCTTCGGTTTGGTTCGACAGCCTTCGCGACCGCATAGTCGCCTGTCTGGGCGTCAAGGGAACGCAGGCGATCCTTTGCGCCTCGGGAACTGAGGCGGAAGTTTTGGCGTTGACCGTAACAAAGGCCATCCTTCGCCGTCCCTTGAGAAATATCGTGGTCGCTCCGGGAGAGACCGGCTCGGGCGTGATGGCGGCCGCCGCGGGCCGCCACTTCAACTCAAACTCGGCGCTTCGAGGCAGGGTAGCAAAAGGCGAGACGCTTGCCGGGTGGGAAAATTCGCCAGTCCAAACGACGTCCGTAGAGATTCGCGAGATCTCCGGCCTTCTTCGTCCAAAGGAGGATATCGATCGCGACGTCTTCGCGTGCGTAAAGGCGGCGCTTCTTGCAGGTGATGATGTATTGCTCCATGTGCTCGACGCCTCAAAGACGGGCCACGGCGGGCCCAGCCGCGAAGCAGCGCGAGGCATTGCCGAAACAAACCCGGACCGGGTCCTCGTCGTCGTCGACGCCTGCCAGTTGCGATGCTCTTTCGCCGCCATAAAAGCCGATTTGGAAGCGGGCTTTCTGGTCATGATCACGGGCTCGAAATTCGCCGCCGGCCCGCCATTTTGTGGCGCTTTGCTCATTCCCCCGCAGCATGTCGCCGCAGTGTCCGGCCTGCGCGCGCCCGCGGGGCTTGCCGCCTATTCGGCGCGGTCTGACTGGCCTCCTTTTTTACGCGCAAATCTGCCAGCCGAACTCTTCGCTCCCGTCAACCTCGGCGTCGCGCTTCGATGGGAAGCGGCGCTTGCCGAGATTGAAGCTTACGCCGCGATAAAAGCTTCAAGGCGCGAGCAGGTCTCCAGCGCATTTTCTCAGTTGATCATGCAATGCATCAACGCGCGATCTCATTTGCGGTTTCTCGACCAGCGACCAGCGGGAGCGGGCGCAGAAGCGCCGACACTATTTTCGATAGTGACGGAGCAAGGCGAACCGGAGCAGGCGTTAGCGATTTACAAAGCGCTCAGGGAAAATGTCGTCGCTGGGACATCTTCGCGCGTTTGCAATGTCGGACAGCCCGTCGTTATCGCAAATTATTCCGCTCTCCGCATATGTATCAGCATGCCAATCATCATCAGCGCCACGACAAAACTCGACGCAGGGGCTGATATTGATCATGCTATGCGCAGGATACAAGCGGATCTAGAGACGGTGTTTGACAAATGGGACCGCATGATCGGAATAGCTCAGCGCCGGGCGTAACGCCGCTTAATGATCGCCCCAAGCTCTAAGGCGCAGCATGATCTCAAACGCGTCGAAGATTCTGTTCATGTGCGCTTGTTTATACGGAAATAGCGATACCGGATCGAGCGAATGCACGATCATCGCCGAGCCGGTTTCAAAAAGCAGCAATGCTCCGTCTCTGGTTTCAGCGCAGTCGAGCAGCAGATAGTCCAACCCCGTTCGCTTGGAAATCTCCGCAAAAGCGCCTGCATGACGACGGCCGAAACCGGCATCGAACTCAGACATAAAGCGTTCTTCTTCCGCACGATTCGACGCATTGCCGACCATGTCCGCATTAAGATAATGGACCATCCAATTTTTTGAGATGGCCATGTGAACCGGGTAGGAAACTCCGTCGACAAGCGCGATCCGGTATTTTCGAAACTGCCCATCGTCGCTGCTGTAGTCGATAAAGGGTGCGATATAGAAATCCCGCCCCGACTGCTTACTGGAAAAATCCAGCAACATCGCGCCCCCATCGATCTTCGCCAGCCCTTCGCCCGCATGCGAACCGACGGGTCGGGCGATGATGGGAAAAGCTGCTCCATTCATAAGCGCGGAGAGCTGTGTGGCTCCTTTCGCGACGTCGAGCAATGTGCGCCGTTCAACGCGCAGATTGATTGGAAAGGCGACGCCCGGAACGTCATAAAGCAGTTTCCAGGCGCCATCGCGGCTCAATCGCGCGATATTTTGCGCAGGATTGATCAGAGGGCGCGGCCAGCGAGCCGCCGTCGCCGCAATCGTCTCCAATATGCATTGATTGGCGTCATTCTCCGCAACAGCGACGAATGCGACATCGTGTTCAGGGAGTTCCGACGGAATATCCTCGCCAGGCGAAATGTAAAGAGTTTCAAGCGCCACGTCTCGCGCTTCGATGAGGAACTCAAGAGGCGTATTCGCCATAAAATCGCCGGGCGTCGCCAATGCAAGCAATCGAAGCGGCTCAATGGCTCCATCCGCGCGACTATGGGGAAAGAGTCTTTGCCGCTGCAACGCCTGCCTTTGCAGTTTCAGCGCAGCGTCGCGGCGTCCGGCGAGATGCTCGATTATCGACAGATCGAGCCCTGCGCAGGCGTCGTCGGCGTCGGCGCACAAGCGCGCGATGAGGCGAGATTTTATCGGACTGAGATCTTCGCCGTTAATCGCTTTGCGAGCAATCGCTGCAAGGCCTAACAGCGAGCCCGTCTCCGCAGATCTGAGTAAATTTCTATCCCGTCCGCACAAAGCCATTGACGCTCTCGCTGATCGCGTGCGACAGACTTGCAAAATGCTGTCCGCAGCCTCGGATTTCCGTGATCCGCCTGCGTCCTCTTTTCATTTATTTATAATGAAAGCGATATGATTTCGGAGTGCGAGAGCGCATTGCGCCACCCGCCTCAAGCCTCGCGCAAGCCTTGCTGCAGGCGTGCAACCGCGGGCCTCAGCGAAGCTTATCGTACGGAGGGCGGCGCTTTTTGCCGCGCGGCTTCTTCGAGACTGGCGAAACGCACCAGAACGTCGCTTCCCCCTTCGGGCGGCGACGCTAGTCGGGCGCGGAAAGCGATGGTCTCGCCAGGCTCGAGGCGCGACTTCGGCGCGCGGGTTGTCCACGCGTATTTGCCCTGTCCGTTTTCGGCTCGCACCGTGAGCGCAACAGGAGGAACCTGATTGGCTTCGCGACGCAGGTTGACGATTTCGCCCTCGATGGCGAGTACCTTGCGTTCCCCTTCCATCACTATGCGGGAATGCACGCCTTTCAATTCCAGCCCCGGTAGGTTTACTGGCAGGCCCACGGCGGCGTAAACCGCAGACGCTGGCGGCAGGGCGCTGACGATTTTCTCGCGCATCCCGATCAAACCCATGGCGCCGATTACGGCGGCGAAAGCTGCGGCGGTAAATGACGGACGATGGCTCTTCCGGGGAGCGAGTTCGGCCTGGCGGGCAACTCGTCGAGGATCGCCCCAAAGCTCTTCATATGATGGCGCGCGCATTAATTCGCTGGAGGCCTCCGCCGAAATCGGAGCGGAGGCGCGGGGTGCGCCAAAAAAATGATCGTCGAGGTCGGCGCGCATGCGTTGGAACCCAATGATGGAGAAACAGTAATCATTAAGTCCTATCATGGTTAATGAAGCGTGACCGGCGCAGATAATGCGCATGGAGACGCAGATCCAATCAACAAACTTAAATCATTTCATATCAGTAACTTATGCCGAAAGTAGAAGTCACCCCCAAATGGTGTTACGAGCACATAATTCCCGCGAGCGCAGACAATGTTTAAGCTCGCTCGCGTTAGCGGCTGGTGATTCCAGTCACGCGCCATCCCCTCCAGAGGGTGGCTTTTCGCCTGAAGGATGCGAGGGAGATGCGAATTGCTGAGCTTTGAGAATGTCGGCCTGCGTTACGGGATAGGTCCCGAGACCCTGCGCGACCTGACCTTCTCCATCGAGCCCAACTCCTTTCAATTCCTGACGGGTCCCTCAGGTGCTGGAAAAACGAGCCTGCTAAAGCTGTTTTTGCTTTCATTGAAGCCGACCCGGGGCAGAATTACGCTTTTTGGGCGGGATTCGGCTACGCTTGATAAAGACGAGATTACCGAAATCCGCCGGCGTATTGGAGTAGTTTTTCAAGATTTCCGGCTGCTGGATCACTTGACGCTTTACGAAAACGTCGCACTTCCGCTACGCGTTCTGGAGCGAGACGAAGTGACGTATCGCGCAGAAGTGTTCGAACTTTTGCGCTGGGTTGGTCTCTTCGAACGCAAATACAGCTACCCCACCGTGCTTTCGGGCGGCGAAAAGCAGCGTGCGGCGATAGCGAGAGCGCTCATCGCTCGGCCCGAGGTGCTGCTCGCTGACGAACCCACCGGCAACGTTGATCCGACGCTGGCGCGCCGTCTTCTCCGGCTTTTCGTCGAATTGCACAAGTCTGGCACTTCGGTCGTGATCGCCACCCACGATCTCAATTTGATGGATCAATTCGACAATGCGCGCCGTCTCGTCCTCGCGGACGGACGTCTGCATGTCTTCGAGTGAGCCGCTTATGACGCGAATTCCACTGCGCAAGCCCTTCAGCTGGACGAACGTCGAGCCGCAGGACACAACGGACGACGACGCACCGCCGCGCGAGCAGCCGCTGGCCCCGACAAATTCCATCGCGGGGCGGTCCGTGGTTATCGTCATCGCCATCATGACCTTTTTAGCCGCATTGGCCGCAGGAGCCGCCCTGCTGGTCGCCGACGCCAGCGTTGACTGGCGTAAGGACGTCGTCCGCGAAGCCAGCGTGCAAGTGCGTTCCATGCCCGGACGAGACATCGACGCCGATGTGCGCGCAACGGCGAAAATCGTCGAGGCTACCCCCGGGGTGAAGGAAGCTCGCATCTACACCAAGGCGGAGTCCGAGGCGCTGTTGGCGCCCTGGCTGGGTCAGGGACTGGATCTTACGGAATTGCCGACTCCGCGCATGATCGTCGTCAAACTGGACCCGACTGCTCGACCAGACCTGGCGAAACTCAAAGACGACCTTGCCGCTGCGGCGCCTTTCGCTACGCTGGACGACCACCGCCTCTGGGTCGAACGACTGGACGCCATGGCTGGCACCGTGGTCGCAATAGCCACGCTCATCTTTGCGCTGATCGTTGCTGCCATGGCGGTCGCAGTCGCCTCGGCGACCCGAGCGGCGGTCGCCACCAACCGCGAGATTGTCGAAGTTCTGCATATCGTGGGCGCTGCGGACGCATTCATTGCGCGAGAATTTCAGCGTCGTTTTCTTGAACTGGGCTTGCGCGGCGCATTGCTGGGCGGCGGCGCGGCAGCCGCCTTTTTCGCGATAGCGGGCTTTTTGACGCGGCGCTGGACGGCGACTCCCGGCGGCGATCAGATCGAGGCCATGTTTGGTTCCGTGTCGCTCGATGCGCGCGGCTTTTTCGTCATCGTGATTCTTTCAGTAAGCGTCGCCTTCCTCACCGGCTTCATGTCTCGGATGATCGTTCTACGCCGTTTGCGGGAACTGAGCTAAGCCCGCTTGACGAAAATCAAACTACCCATCGACGAATGACTAAAGCTTCGGAGGCTTTGCAATCGCTTATTTTGAGTCGAGCTGGACCGGGTTCGTTGGCGCTTTTTTAGCAGTTGGGAAACCTAAGATAGCAATGGCCAGCTGTTTAATCCTTGCGTTTTGCAGGACCGGCATGCGCCTATATGGCGCTGAACGCGCAGAAGCGTTAAAGGGTGATTCGACGTGACGAAAGTGGGTGAAATTTCGCAGATGCGAAAGCCCGGCGCATGGCGAATTTTTGCGCTGGCGGGCTTGTGCCTTTGCGCTTTCATCGCGTCCGCTCTGGTCGCCG
The DNA here is from genome assembly GCA_963724845.1 of uncultured Alphaproteobacteria bacterium. GTDB lineage: Bacteria > Pseudomonadota > Alphaproteobacteria > Rhizobiales > Beijerinckiaceae > Methylocystis. The sequence continues at coordinate 357,991 of CAVRWF010000002.1, read as the reverse complement.
GACTTATCGGCTTCGCCTCCTCCCTGGAGCGAACCGAAACGACGCTAGTGGTGCAAGCAGAGGCCGTGGTCGCGCTCACCGGCGGGTCCGATCGGGTTCTGGAGGCGGCCGAACTCCTCGCGCGTGGCCAGGCGCGCCGCCTACTGATCACCGGCGTCAACCGTGCAACTCACGGCGCCGATCTGGAAAAAATCCTCCCCGTTTCAAAAGACCTGTTCGACTGCTGCGTCGATCTGGGCTACCAGGCGCTCGACACAGCCGGCAACGCCCGCGAGACTCGCGAATGGGCGACTTTCAGGGGAATCACAGGACCTTTGATTGTCGTTACTTCGAATTATCATATGCCCCGCGCCATGGTGGAACTCTCCGCCGCGCTTCCAGGCGTGACGCTTTATCCGTTTCCCGTCGTCAGCGAACATGTGAACATCGCGGACTGGACGGGCGACACGCGCGTACTGCATCTGGTAGCCCGGGAATATTTGAAATATCTTCGCGCGATCCTGCGAACCAGACTGCAGCGCGTCATGGACGTGGGTGAGAACGTCGCGTCGACCGACGCCTCTTCAAAGCGGCGCTTTCTGTTCTGAACCGCCTGGCTCTGAAAAAACCGACCAACGTGCTTGTTCTCGCCCCGCGTCCTGCCGTAAAAGCCTAGCCATCGTGTTCAACAGGCTGCCCCATGCTTTTCTTGCGCTCTCTCGTTTTCCAGATCGTCTACTATATCAATCTCGCGTTCTGGATGGTGCTTTGGCTGCCTGCGCTCGTGCTTCGGCGAAGCGTGACACTGGAGTTGGGGCGCCAGTGGGGACGGACTTCCCTCTGGTGGCTTGAGAAAATCTGCAACGTGAAACATGAATTTCGCGGGCTGGAGAATCTCTCCAAAGGCGCGATAATAGTAGCCTGCAAGCATCAGTCCGTATGGGAAACCTTTGTGCTGCCGCTGCTGTTTCCCGATTTCTCGTACATTTTGAAGCGCGAGCTGATCTTCATCCCTTTTTTCGGATGGTATCTGCTCTCCGCCCAACAGATAGCCATCGATCGCGCCAAGGGCGGCAAGCTGATGCCTCAACTTGTGCGCAAGGCGAAAGACATTTTTGCACAAGGCCGGCAACTGTTCATATTTCCAGAGGGCACGCGGCGTCCTGCCGGCGCGCCCCCGGAATATAAGTTTGGAGTCGCTCAGATTTACCGGGAAACCAATGTCCCGGTTATTCCGGCCGCGCTAAATTCAGGACTGTTCTGGGCGCGCCGTGCTTTTCTGATCCATCCCGGGACGGTCGTGCTTGAGTTCTTGCCGCCGATCCAGCCTGGTCTCAGCGCGCGCGACTTCTTTAACGATTTGCAGGACCGGATGGAAACAGCCGGCGACAGGCTCATCGAGGAAGCGGTGGCGAAAGACCCTTCCCTTGCCCCGATGGTGGAGGCGAACCGCAGGCTGCCATCAAAGGCGACGGCGAAAACTGCGCCCCTAAAATCCTGATCCACCTGCGCTTGCGACGGCCGGGAACCGCGTCAGCGGATATTCCGCCTCCAGCACGTACGGCCCGCCTCCTACGGAATCGCGCGAAGAGTAAAGCACGAAACGCGTCGCCTCGAATTTCAGCGGCGGAAAATAGCCGCGCGCGCCAAGATATGATGCGACGGCCCAAGGCGCCGCCCCGCGAAGTCGCGCCAGAGTGACATGGGGAACATATTTGCGCGGTTCCGGCGCCGCTCCCAGCCTCCGCAGCAGCCTTTCCTGCTCCGCCTGAAGCTCCAGAAGCCCAGTCTCCATGCGCGCCCTCGCCACGATGGCGCGCGGCTTGTCCCCCCCGAACGAAACAAGCTGATCGATCGTAATATCGAGAGCGGGACGCCGGATAGCGTCCAACGCATGCGCTACGTCATGCGCGAAGCGCTCGTCGACGTCTCCGATGAAGCGCAGGGTGATGTGATAGTTGTCCGCGTCGATCCAGCGCGCGCCGCTCAATCCTCCTCGCAAACTTGCGAGACTTTGACAGACCGAAAGGGGAATTTCGAGGGCCGTAAACAGTCTGGGCATTTGGTCCTCCCTCCTTGGCCACGACCGGACGTTACTGCACGGCGTGCGCCGCCTTCGCGCTCTGCAAGCGCGCGAGACTCTCTTCAACTACCGGAGCTATTCCCGTTACGATGCGGGCTACGCCTTCGACGTTGGGGTGTAGCCCGTCGGCAAGCACAAGGGCCTTGTCGTTTGTGACGCCGGCAAGAAAAAATGGATAGAGCTGCAGCCTGTGGCTTTGCGCGAGATCGGGAAAGATGGCGTCGAAACGCGCCTTGTAATCCGGACCGAAGTTGCCGCTGGCGCGCATTCCAGCGAGAACTATGCCCGATCCACGCGCCTCTATTTGGGCGATGATCTTTTCAAGATTTCCCCGAATGACTCTAGGGTCGACGCCGCGCAGCATATCGTTCGCGCCAAGCTCGAGGATGACGAGATCGGCGCCCTCCCCCAAAGCGAAATCGATGCGCGACAAGCCGCCTGATGTCGTGTCGCCGGAAACTCCGGCGTTGACCACCTTCGCGTCGAATCCGTCAGCGCGCAGCCTGCGCTCCAACTGCGCGGGAAAGGCGGCGTCCGCTGGCAAGGCATAGCCCGCGGACAGACTGTCGCCAAATGCAACGACCCGCGACTGCTCGGCGCGGGAGGGAGCTGCGCCAAAGGCCAGAACGAGGATCAGCCCAAGAGGAAGCGCTTGGAAGCGTAGCAAGAACGCGCGATAAGAACGCCCGAACAGCATCGCCCTGACGGGCGTTTCCGGCGAGGCCCCCTTCGTGCCGCAAACCTTGATCGAACTCATCGACATCGACCTTACCCTCGGCGCCGGCGCGGCGCGGGTTCACGTTCTCAAGAAATCTTAATTTGAACATAGCGCGGGGAGAAACAATTGGCCTCGTCGGTCCCTCCGGTTCAGGGAAATCCACACTTTTAATGACCCTCGCCGGCCTGGAGCGACCGGACAGCGGAGAAGTCCGCCTCGACGGTCGCGACCTGACCAAGCTCGATGAAGATGCACTGGCGCGTTTCCGTGGCGAAAACATAGGCATAGTGTTCCAGTCTTTCCAGCTCATCCCCACCATGACCGCGCTCGAAAATGTCGCCGCTCCGCTCGAGCTCGCCGGCCGGCGCGATGCTTTTGCGCGGGCAGCCGACGAACTGGCTGCGGTTGGACTCAGTGAACGCCTTTCGCATTATCCGCGCCAACTGTCCGGCGGCGAGCAACAGCGCGTCGCGCTGGCCCGCGCGCTGGCTCCCGACCCGCTCATTCTCGCGGCGGACGAGCCCACCGGCAATCTCGATTCGGACACCGGCGCTTCCATTATCGACCTTATTTTCGAGCAAAAGCACCGGCGTAACGCCACTCTGGTGCTGGTCACGCACGACGCGACTCTCGCCGCGCGCTGCGACCGGGTTGTTCGGCTGCGCTCCGGTCGAATCGATGTCCAAGGCTAGGAACGCAAGATGACTGTCGCGCGACGGGGCCCCCTCGACAAACTGCCTCTGGCGCTCCGCTTCGCGATGCGCGATCTCATTGGCGATCGCAGAGGCTTTGGGGTGTTTATCGCCTGCATCGTGATCGGCGTCGCCGCCATTTCCGGCGTAAACGGTCTTTCGCGAGCGCTGTCGCAAGGGCTTGCGCGTGAGGGTCGCGTCATCCTGGGCGGCGATGTGTCTTTCAATCTCGCTCATCGCGAGCTGGAGCAAAAAGAGCGGGTCTGGCTGGAACAGCGGGGCCGTATTGACGAGATCGCGCTGATGCGCGCGATGACGCAATACGAAAACGCAAAGTCTGCGGAAAACTCCAATCCCGCATTGATCGAGCTTAAGGCTGTCGATCCCGCTGTCTATCCTTCCTTTGGCACGCTTGATACAGATCCTCCGCAAAGCGCCGCGCAGGCTCTGGCCGAACGCAATGGCGTTTTCGGGCTCATTGCCGATCCCATGTTGCTGGCGCGCCTCGACGTCAAGACCGGAGATCGGCTTGTCGTCGGCGCCGCGCGATTTGAAATCCGCGCCGTTCTGCGCGCCGAGCCTGACAAGCTTGCCGGCGGCGTCGGCTTTGGCTCGCGCGTGTTGATCTCCTTCGACGCTCTAAAAGCCACCGGGCTCGTGCAACCTGGCGTCATTGTGCGCTACATCGCGCGGCTGTCTTTGCCGGGCAGCCCCAGCGACGACGACGTTGCGCATTTCGCCGACGCCGCCAACGCCGCCTTCCCCAGGGCGGGCTGGGACATTCGCAAGCGCGATGCGGTGTCGCCGCAGTTCACGCGCAATCTCGAACGCTTTTCGCAACTGTTGACGCTCGTGGCGCTGACCGCCCTGGTCGCCGGGGGCGCCGGCGTCGCCAATGCGGTGCAGGGTCTGATCGAGCGCAAGCGTATGGCCTTTGCAATTCTGAAGGCGCTTGGCGCGCCAGCATCGCGCGTCTTCGCCATCGCTTTGACTTAAGTTCTGTTGATGGCGACTCTGGCCATCGGCGCGGGACTCCTTATTGGCGCCGCCATTCCTTACATCGGGGGGGAAGCGCTTCGCCGCGCCATCGAACTGCCCGTGATCGTGCAGGCGGATTTTTCGGGCCTCGCCATCGGCGCGCTTTACGGTCTGCTCGTCACATTGGTGTTTTCATTGGGGCCACTGGGCCGCGCCCATGAAATTCCGGTGGCGGCGCTGCTGCGCGGAGACACGGAATCCGCGCGCGAAAGCCCGCTGCGCTACCGTCTCGCGGCGGCCGTCGCCATGCTCGCGCTCGTTGCGACCGTGCTGCTATCGGCGAGCGACAAGAAGCTCGCAGGCGTTTTCATCGCCTCTGTGCTGGCGGCTTTTTTGCTGTTGCGCGGGGTCGCTGCGCTGGTGATGCGCGCCGCGCGCGCCTTGCCCCGCGCGCGCGACGCCAGACTGCGCCTCGCACAAAGCAATATCGGTCGGCCGGGAAGTCTGGCGCCGGCGCTGGTTCTCTCCATCGGCGTGACGGTCACCCTGCTGGTCGCGCTTGCGTTGGTGGAGGGCGCAATTCACGGCGAATTGGCGCGGTCGGGAACAGGCGAGATTCCCCGTTTCTATTTCATCGACGTGCCGCAGGATGAAACAGCGAACTTCGAAAATTTTCTGAAGGAGCAGGCGCCCGGCGCGCACATAGAACATGTGCCGATGATGCGCGGGCGCATCGTCGCGGTGAAGGGCGCGCGCGCGGAGACTTTGCATGTAGGCGATGACGCCGCCTGGGCGCTCGACGGCGATCGGGGCATTACCTTCTCGGCCATGCCGCCGGAAGGCGCGAAGATCGTCGAGGGCGCGTGGTGGGATGCGAACGCCAAAGGACCGCTGGTTTCAATGGAGTCCAAGGTCGCCAATGGACTTGGGCTTGCACTCGGCGACGAGATCACGGTCAATGTTCTCGGCCGCGAGATCACGGCGCGCATCGCAAATCTACGCCGCGTCGACTGGCGCAGCTATGGCATAAATTTCGTTATGGTGTTTTCGCCTGACAGTTTCAAAGGGGCGCCCTATTCCGAGATGTTCACCATCGCCTATGACGCGCCTGATGCAGAAGTCATGGACGGGCGCCTCGCGCGCGAGACGTCGAGACGCTTTCCGATGGCCGCCGCGATCCGCGTCAAGGACGCGCTGGAGGCCGTCGACAAGATCGCCGGACAACTGGCGCTGGCGGCGCGCTCGGCTGCAGGCATAGCCATAGTCACCGCCTTGCTCGCGCTCGGCAGCGCCATAGCCGCCGGCCAGCGCGCGCGCCAGCACGACGCCGTGGTGCTGAAAACATTGGGCGCAACCCGGCCCTGGCTGATCGCGGCCTATGTGATGGAGTTTGCGGCGCTAGCCACCGTGGCGTGCCTCTTCGCGCTGCTCGCGGGCGGCGCCGCAGCTTTTGGCATTGTGGAAGGCATGATGAAGATGAGCTTTGTTTTTTTGCCGGGAACCGTGCTCGCAACGGCGCTCGCCGCGCTGATCGTGACAGTGTTGCTGGGAGTCGCCGGGACATGGCGCGTGCTCGCGAGAAAGCCGGGGCCGGAGTTGAGGAATTTGTGAATTTGGAGAGGCAGAATCACCCCTCCTTCTTTTCCGTCTCCTTCAGTGGCGCCTTGCGCACTTTCAGCTTGCCCACGCGCCTTGGGTCCGCCTCCAGAATCTCGAACTCATAGCCCTCGACTGGCGCAGGCACGATCTCGCCACGGATCGGCACGCGCCCCGCAAGAAAAGCCACGAGTTCCCCGAACGTCGTAACCTCCTGGGGCGTGTCCTCCTCGCGAAAATCCACGCCCAGCTCCTGCGCGGCTTCATCGAGGTCCGCCTTGGCGTCGACCAAAAAATCGCCATTGGCGAGGCGCTCGATCGTTGGCCCCTCGCTGACGTCGTGCTCATCCTCGATGTCGCCGACGATCATTTCGACAATGTCTTCGATCGAAACGAGGCCGTCGGCGCCGCCATATTCGTCGATCACCAGCGCCATATGGGTGCGCGTAGCCTGCATGCGCACCAGAAGATCGAGCGCCGGCATGGAGCGTGGAACATACAACACCGGACGCAAAATATCGGCGGCTACCAACTGCGCGCCGAAATCGATCGACGCCACTGAAAGACTCTGTTTTTCACCCTCATCGCCAAGGCGAGAGGCTTCGGCGCATTGCGCGAGATAGTTCACGAAATCGCGGATGTGCACCATTCCGCGCGGATCGTCCAACGTTTCGCCATAGACCGGCAGGCGAGAATGACCCGCGCTGCGAAACACCGCCAGAACCTCGCGCAGGGTCGCAGTCTGCGGCACGGCGATTATTTCCGCGCGCGGAATCATCGCGTCCGCCACGCGCAATTCATGCAGGCCCAAAACATTTTTTAGCAGCGCGCGCTCTTGCGGCGTCACGTCGCCAGCGGTTTCTTCCAGCGCGTCTTCGAGATCCTCGCGCAACGACGCGGGCGTGAGCCCAAGCAGTGCGCGCAGCCTCTCAAGCAGATGTATTTTCGGCGTATCGCTCGCGCGCGGAGCTAAAATTTCCGCCGCGCCATTTTCAATCTTCGTCGACATAGCCCTTGCTTGATCCTGTGACCCCCGCGGCGCCGTCAATCAGCTGTCCGCCCTCAAAAGGATCGTTAATCCCAAGCGCCTTCGCCACGCGCCGCTCCAACGCCTCCATGACCTCGGCCTCGTCGGATGTTTCGTGATCATAGCCGATCAGGTGCAAAAATCCATGAATGATCATATGGGCGGTGTGGTCGGAGAGGGTTTTGTCCTGCTCCTTGGCTTCGCGCGCCACTGTTTCAAAAGCGATTACGATGTCGCCAAGCAAATATTTCTTCGCGAGAGCGCCTGGCGTTGGGAAGGACAGCACATTGGTTGGCTTGTCCTGCCCGCGCCAGTGCGCGTTAAGGTTGCGTATCTCGGCGTCGTCGCAGAAACAAATGCAAAGCTCGCAGTCTTTGGAAACCCTCGCGCGGGCTAGAGCCTGAGTCTCCTGCACAACTCGGCTGGCGAATCCTTCAAGGTCGGCGAGCATCTCCCATGAGGGCGCATTGACGACGATATCGACATTGAGGCCCATGTCAGTCGCCGCGCGCGTTTCTCTCACGCGCCGCCTTTTCATAAGCGCCGACGATCTGGCGCACGAGATCGTGTCGAACCACGTCGCCCTCGGCGAATTTCACATGGCCAATATTGTCCAGGCCAGAAAGCAGACCGATCGCTTCGGCGAGGCCGGATTTTTGCCCTGGCGGCAGATCGGTTTGCGAAGGATCGCCGGTCACGATCATGCGCGAACCTTCGCCAAGGCGCGTCAGAAACATTTTCATCTGCATCGAGCTGGCGTTCTGCGCCTCGTCAAGCAGCACGCAGGATTTTGTCAGGGTCCTTCCGCGCATAAAGGCGAGCGGCGCGACTTCTATCATGCCGGTCTGCATGCCGCGCTCGACCATACGAGCATCCATGAAGTCATGCAGTCCATCGTAAATCGGTCGCAGGTAAGGGTCGACTTTTTCGCGCATGTCTCCCGGCAGAAAGCCGAGCCGTTCTCCCGCCTCCACCGCCGGGCGCGACAGGATGAGGCGTTCCACCACGCCCTGCTCAAGCAGAGAAACCGCATGGCCGACTGCAAGCCAGGTCTTGCCCGTGCCCGCCGGTCCTTCCGCAAAGACCAGTTCATAGCGTTTCAATGCGCGCAGATAGAGGTCTTGCGCATGATTGCGCGCACGCACAGGCCCACGCTTGCGGGTGCCGATCTGCTCGAACGGGCCGCGACCGGTTTCGGCGTCTGAGAACAGACTTTTTTGCCGGGTGCTTTCCTCAACCGCGCCGTCGACATCGCCAAGACCGACTTCCTGCCCGAGTTGCACGCGCCCGTAGAGAATCTCAAGCGCGCGGCGCGCATGCTCGCATGAGTTAGCGTTGCCTTTAAGCGTGACATGATTGCCGCTCGCAACGCAGCCGATGCGCAGCCGACGCTCCAGTTTGACAAGGTTTTGGTCGAACTGACCGAATACCTGCGAGGCGTGGCGGTTGTCGTCAAAGGCGAGTGTGATTTCCGCGTCCTGCTCCGGTTCAGCGGAGCGTCTTTCCCGAGCAAGTCTTGCCTCTTCGGTCATCCTCACTCCTGGTCCTCCGCGATTTCACCTGAAAGCGAATTAGATCCCGCCGCGACGATCTTAACCGGCAGCACGCGCCCTACTAGCGTCCGTGCGCCCTGGACGTGCACCGGCTGCATATAGGGACTCTTGCCGGCGATCTGGCCTTCATGCCGGCCCGGCTTTTCGAATAAGACATCGACCCTACGCCCGACCGTCGCGGCGTTGAACGCCTGCCGCTGCGTTTCGACAAGCGTTTGCAGCACGGCGAGTTGCTGCCGCATCACCTCTTCGTCAATCTGGTCCTCGCGCTCGGCGCCGGGCGTGCCGGGACGGGGCGAATATTTGAACGAGAAGGTCGAAGAAAAATTCACTTTGCGAATAAGCGCGAGAGTCTCTTCGAAATCGGCGTCGGTTTCGCCTGGAAAGCCGACGATAAAGTCGGAAGACAACGCGATGTCAGGCCGCGCGGTGCGGAGCCTCTCGATAATGTCGAGATAGTCTTCCGCCTTGTGGCGCCGATTCATCGCCTTGAGCACGCGGTTGGAGCCGGACTGCACCGGCAGATGCACGAAGGGCATGAGCTTTTGCAAGGCGCCATGCGCGTCGATCAGCCCTTGCGTCATGTCGACGGGATGGCTTGTCGTGTAGCGCAGGCGCTCCACTCCATCAATATTCGAGAGGCGCTCGAACAGGCGTTCGAGTGGCCACACGCCCCCACTCCCGTCAGCGCCGAGATAGGCGTTGACGTTTTGGCCGATTAAAGTGATCTCGCGCACGCCCGAGTCCACAAGACGCTGTGTTTCGGCGACAACCTCTGCGACGCTGCGCGAAACTTCGGCGCCGCGCGTGTAGGGAACAACGCAAAAAGAGCAGAATTTGTCGCAGCCCTCCTGGACGGTTACGAAGGCTGACACGCCGCGCGCGCGTATTTGCGCGCTCGAAGGTTTGGGAAGCTGTCGGAATTTTTCCTCGACCGCGAAGTCTGTGTCGGTCAGCCGCTCGCCCTGCGCCGCTTGGGTCAGTAGTTCCGGCAGGTGGTGATAGCTCTGGGGACCCACGACGAGATCGACAGCTTTCTGCCGGCGCAAGACTTCCGCGCCCTCGGCCTGCGCCACGCAGCCCGCGACAACGATCTTGAAATCGCGCCCCGCCTGCGCGCGCTCGCGTTTGAGCAGCGCCAGCTTGCCAAGCTCCGAATAAACTTTGTCCGCCGCCTTCTCGCGGATGTGGCATGTATTGAGGATGACGAGATCCGCGTCTTCTTCCGCCGCAGCCTCGCCATAGCCTTGCTTGGCGAGAAGGTCCGTCATGCGGGTCGCGTCATAGACATTCATCTGGCAGCCGTATGACTTGACCAGGACTTTTGCGCCCGCAACAGGGGCGCGCCCACCGCCCGGCGCGACAGCTTCGTCTGCGCGGCTTTCGGTCAGGGTCGATGCGGTGTCGGTAATCTTGCTAGCTCCTTTTCGGCGTCTATAGGCTCGCCGCGATCATAGTCGTCCCTTGTCTTTAGCGAAAGGCGGCCTTCAACAATCCTCGCACTCTATTTTCCGCCGCCCACGCAAGCTGCTTCCGATCCGCGAAGGCCGCAGGATCGATGGGTTCGCCGAAATATATATGACATCGGGCTCCGCCGCGGCGCATCAAACTCCATAAATGCGGCACGAAAGTCATATCGCCATACCAGCCCACATCGAAAGCAGCTGAGTTTGCGCCGGTTTCAGTTCCGCGCGGAAAATAGGCGAAAGCGGCCGGAACAACGTGGACGTGGGTTTTGGGCGCGTTTTTCGCCAGTTCGATCAGCATCGCGAAATGGGAGGCGTTGAACTTCAGAACCTGGGCTCCATCGCTCGAAGTCCCTTCCGCAAAAACAACCACATCCCTGCCCTCGCGCAATTCCTCCGCCAGCGCGGCGTTGACCCTTGGAATGGCATGGCGATGCGCGCGGTCGACGAATATCGTCCCCTGCAACCGCGCAAGAAAGCCCAGAACGGGCCAGTGCGCGACCTCGGACTTGGCGAGAAAAACCAGTGGATAAAGGCCCGCAATCGCCAGAATGTCGGTCCAGGAAACGTGATTGGCGACGACGAATCGCGGAGCGGCGGCTTGTAGGCCGCCCTCCGCAATCACATCGATTCCGATGATGCGGCACATGGTCCGGCAGAAGAATTTTTGAATCTCATGCTGCAGCGGCCAGTTTGAGTGCCGCGCCAGCGCCTGAAGCGGCGCGACGAGTATCACAAAAAAGGCCATGGCGAGCACGAAAGCTACAGCGCGCATATGGGGCATGGGTGTGAGTGACCCGGCGATACGACACTATCGTGACAAATAGATCTATCGCTGGCGCTTCAGGCGTCGGACGCCGCCGGAGCGCCCCGTTTTTCGAGCAAGAGTTTGTTCGCAGCCAGCGAAAACTCCCGCCACGCGGCTCCCACATCGCGCAGCGTGGTCGAAACATAGTCCTTAGCCAAACGGTGCTCCTCCGGGAAATTCGACAGCGCACAGGACGTCTGGTTGAACGCGACGATCTCGTCCAGTAGTCCCTGGATGAAACCCTCGAATGCAGCTTGAATTCTTGGCGTCAAATCGGAGCGTCCTCGCTCGACCGCGACGCCTTCATGATTGAACGGCAGTTCCTCGATCAAATTTAGCGCGTCGAAAAACACCGCCTCCATCGCGCCAAGCATTGCGCGCTGGGTCAACTGCTCTTTCTGGCCATGCGAGAGCGCGTAACTAAGCCTCTGGCGATAGCTCGCGAAGGTCGGCGCTTGTCTGGATTTTACCCAGGCGCCGAAACGTTCGAGAGACCTTTGATTGTGGAAATCGGGCGACGCGTTATCCAACGCTGTCGTCATGACGAAATCTTCCTGGCGACTGAACAACTGTTTATGGATGCGCGCCGCCGCATTGATCGCGCCCTCAATATAGCCGCCGCCCCCACGCGCAGTTTCCGTCGCGCCGAGATAAAGCCTGCCGCCCCACAAGGGCTTGTCGAGCAGGCTTGAGCCATAGTTTGGATGCTCGCCAGTTGAGGTTTGGTCGGCGGCGGCGCAGGTGTATCTCTCTATTGCCCAGTCCTGCATATGCAGCTCTCCAGTTTCGAGCTCTTTGCCGAATAGCTGGACGAACTGGCTCGCGACAAGCATCGGCAGACCGGCGCGAAACGCTTCGCGCAGCTCCGCAGAGAGAGCGAAGAACCCGCCAAGAGCCGCCTTGGCGCCAGAGGCGTCGCAGGCGTCAAAGACTTCTCCCAATACGGCCTGATCGTGCACCACAAAGGCGTTGCCCGACTGTCCAGCCGCGCGCCACGCCGGCGAATCTGCAAAGCCGATCACAGCCTTGGCCTGAGCCGCCATCCACGTCGGCGTGGCGCTCATCGCTGCACGAGTGGGCTCCAAAAGCTCCGGCTCAAAACGCACTTGTTCAATGAGAAGACGCGGCGGGATCGCGAGCACGGCCTGTTTGGCAGTCGCCTTCACCCGCGCACCGCCCATGTCGAACAACAGTTCGAACATGGTCTCCACAATCTCGCGCCTCAGTAAGCGCACAGCCGAAATGGAGCGCATCGGCAGGAATTGTGGTGGCGAGGCTCTCGACCAGGGAGGCCATCCCGCCCACCAGCCGCTGTGCCCCTGCGTGAAGATGCGGGGTGGTTTGGGTTTTTGGCGGCTCCTCCGGATCGGCCAGCAGCAGCGCCATCCCCGGATCATGTTGGGCGAAGCGCGAGAGGCCCAACTCCTCTATTAGCCGGACGACGGCAGGCTGTGTGTCCGGCCAGAACCATGTCGGACCAAGATCGAGACGTTCTCCGCTTGTCGCGTTTTGAACGGAAAGAACCCGTCCACCCAGTCTTTCCCGGGCTTCAAAAATAGCGAAGGAGGCGCCTTTCGCCGAGAGTTCGCGCCCAAGCGCCAACCCGCAAATCCCGCCACCGACAATTGCGACATCCAGCATTACGCGCTCTCCAGGGCCATGGCCATGGCTAGCGCTCGCAAGCGCCGTGCCGGCAAGTTTGTAAGTTATTGCCCTTCGTCGCTCGCGTCAGAGCTCCAGACGCATTGTTAAAGCAGCCCGCCGCTCTCCATCGGCGCGCTGATAATAATTTTCGCGCCGTCCGATAGTTTTGAAGCCAGCCCGTTCGTAAAGAGCCAAGGCGGCCGTGTTGTCATCGGCGACCTCCAGGAATATCAATCGCCCTCCTCCACGTTCGAGATTGACGACATGTCGCTCCAGCAGCACGCGCCCTAGTCCGACGCCGCGTCGCGTAGGATCCACCGCGAACGTCAATAACTCGGCATCCGGAGGGGTCAGTCTCGAGAGGATGAAGCCGGCAAGCGGAGCTGTCGGCGCCGTGTCGTTTACCGCGCCGTCGGCGATGATCGCGCTATCGGAAAGGTAATTTTCGAAGTCAGAATTCGACCAGGGAAAGGCGAAAGACGCACCGTGCAGGCGCTCGCAATCTTCGGCGCGCTCCGAGCCGATCGCTTGCACCGAGAAGGTTGGTTTGGCGAAAAATCCCCTTATCAGCGACATGGCCCGCTCAAGCGACAGCGGGGGCGGCGACACCCTGTCGGTCGAGAGGCTTCGCGTCCGGCGCCTTTAGGTAAAGAGGACGAGCAGGCGCGTCGGCTGGATTGGCCACGAGCCCCAGGCGCGCCACGAAAGCAATATCAGGTGCAACAGCCAAGTTGCAGATGTGCGCCGCAACGCCGCTGGCGCGCGCCTCCGCCTCAAGCATCGCCGCACCCGAGCCCACAAGCTGCAGCGGCCCATCGCCAAGGGCGCGCAGCGCCTCATGAGCGCCGACTCGACGCGGCGGAAGGATTGTTCGACCGTCCGGTCCATAAGCCGTAATGTAGACTTGGCCGTGCCGCGCATCGATTGCGGCGGCTACGACGCCCTCAAACGGCTCCAGAATCACCGGGGCAGCCAACGCCGCCAACGTCGAAACGCCCACGACGTCTACTTTGCGGGCGAGCGAGATGGCGTGGGCGCAGGCGAGGCCGATACGAATGCCGGTGAAGGAGCCTGGCCCGACCGTCACAGCTACGCGATTGATGGAGGCGAAGCCTCCGGGAACCGCGCCTACGATGCGCTCGACCAAAGGAAGCAAGGCTTCCGCATGGCCCCGCTCCATCGCAATGGTTTCGCGCGCGATCGGCTCCGTCTCGCTGGAGTTGAGCACGCAGGCGGAGACGGCGGGCAGAGCTGTGTCGAGCGCGAGGATTCTCATGATCCGCGATTATGACGGTTTTCACGTAAGGAGCAACGAGCACCGCCCAAACGCGGGCCCGGCGCTCGCCTCAGGCTTGCTCAACGCCGCGGATCTGCGGCAGAAAATGGCGTAGTAGATTTTCGATGCCATTCTTCAATGTGGCGGCCGAAGAAGGACAACCAGAGCAAGCGCCTTTCATTTTCAGAAAGACCACCCCGTCCTTGAAGCCGCGAAATACGATGTCTCCCCCGTCTCCGGCGACGGCTGGTCGAACGCGCGTTTCGATCAGTTCCTTGATCGTAGCCACGACTTCCGAATTGGCGGGATCGAAGAACTCTCCTTCCCCAGCCGGTTTGGCTTCCCCGATCAACAATGGCGCCTGGGAGGAAAAATGCTCCATGATCACCCCAAGCACCGCAGGCTTGAGATGCGCCCAATCTGCGCCGTTTTTGGTTACGGAGACAAAGTCCGGGCCAAACATCACTGACGTCACGCCAGGGATCGATAACAACGCCTGCGCCAAAGGAGCAGCGGCCGCACTTTCCGGAGAGTGGTATTCGAGCGCGCCTGTAGCGAGAACCGTCTGGCCCGGCAGGAATTTAAGCGTCGCAGGGTTAGGCGTGGCTTCGGTCTGTATAAACATCTGATCTCTCTCCGCCAAAACCGGTTCAAGGCCGGTGTTGCACGAATATAATCTACCATAGCCGCGCTGCGAAACCCGCATATCTTTACAGGCCATTGCTTACGTGGACAAAAACGCGCAAATTCGTGCATGTGACTGACGAGATAGCGCTCATGGCCGCGAACGCGGCTTATTACGTGATTTTTTCCGCGCGAGACACCGAGGCCATGGCTGCCTTATGGGCTCCGGACGGCGTTTCCTGCGTTCATCCAGGATGGCCGCCGCTGGTTGGCCGACGCGCCGTATTGTCATCCTATGGCGAGATTTTCCGCAATCCGCGCCAGGAAGCGATTCAACATCGCGGCGAAATCGCCCTGGTTGAGGGCGACGATGGCCGGGTTCTCTGCATAGAGACCGTGGGCGGGTCGTCGCTGGTCGCTACAAACTGGTTCAGGCGGGTCGAAGGTCGCTGGCTGCTCGTGCATCATCAGGCCAGCCCGCTGGCCGTCGCGGCGCCACAGCAGAAAGTTAAGGAAACGATGCACTGAGGTCGCAAGAGCGCCAACGTCGCATTCTCCCCTCGGGAGTAAATCTTACTGTCTGTCAGTTGTACGAAGCTCGCTGACTCCGCGGCGGCGACCACGACCGCTAAAGCGACAAACTCAAAAAGAATAAGGAGGAGGCCATGAAAAAAGCAATTCTACTGTCTGCGGCTTTGGTCATGAGTGGTGCTGTGAATCAAGCGAAGGCTGAGGATGTGTTCCTGTCTTGCGTGCTGTCCTCACAAGAACTGCCAAGGCAAGACCTCGTTATTCAAATAAGAGATGGGCATGTGCTCTATGGCTCGTCCGCTGGAAATCTGGTCAAGGTAGAAACAATTGATAAAGGATCGCTTTCCGTAAGCAAAAACCGCGTTGCATTCAGGCAGACTTGGCTGGACACGAAAGTGCAATGGGATTGGAGCATCGATCGCGAGAGCGGCGATATAAGCATCAGATACATCAATACAGAAAACAAGAAGCAATTTCTACAAAAGAAGGGAACGTGCACAGGCACATAGCCGCGCTTCGGAGATTCGAAGCGCGACAGACGGCCAGCCTCAGCCTCCGGTGGGATAGTTGGGGCTTTCTCTGGTGATCGTCACATCGTGGACGTGGCTTTCGCGCAGTCCGGCGTTGGTAATGCGGACGAACTTTGCTTTCTCCTGGTATTCAGGGATCGACGGGGCTCCGACATAACCCATGGCCGCGCGAAGTCCGCCCGCCAGCTGATATAGAATCGGCGCGACAGGTCCACGATAAGGCACCTGCCCTTCCACTCCCTCGGGGACAAGCTTGAGCTGATCTTTCACGTCCCCCTGGAAATAGCGGGTGGCGGAGCCCGCGGTCATGGCTCCGACCGAGCCCATGCCGCGATACGCTTTAAAGGAGCGCCCCTGATACAAAAACACCTCGCCGGGGGATTCCTCGGTGCCGGCGAGAAGGGAGCCGATCATCACGACATTGGCGCCGGCCGCGATGGCCTTCGCGAGATCGCCGGAATATTTCACGCCGCCGTCGGCTATGACCGGCACGCCCGCTTTGCGCGCCTCCTCTGAAGCCTCAAGTATCGCCGTCAGCTGTGGCACGCCCACGCCCGCGACAATGCGCGTGGTGCAGATCGAGCCGGGGCCAATGCCTACTTTGACCGCGTCGGCTCCGACGTCGATGAGCGCCTTCGCGCCCTCGGCTGTTGCAACGTTTCCAGCGATAACCGATACTTTGGCGCAAGCTTTTTTGACGCGCGCGACCTGATCGAGAACTGCCTGCGAATGTCCATGGGCCGTGTCAATGACGAGGCAGTCCACGCCGGCGTCAATCAGGCGTAAGGCCCGCTCGAAGCCGTGATCGCCAACGGTCGAGGCGGCGGCGACCCGCAGGCGGCCTTCGGCGTCCTTGCAGGCATTGGGGTGCTGGGTCGCCTTCTCAATGTCCTTGACGGTCACCAGACCCACACAGCAAAAATTCTCGTCAACGACGAGAAGCTTCTCGATGCGATGCTGATGCAGCAGACGCTGCGCCTCGTCTTGGCCGACGCCTTCCCGCACCGTAATGAGCGTCTTCGTCATCAACTCGGCGATCAGTTGGCGCTGGTCCTGCGCGAACCGCACGTCGCGATTGGTCAAGATGCCGACGAGCCGTCCTTTTTTCTCGCCCACCCCGCGCTCGACCACGGGAATGCCTGAAATACCGTTGCGCGCCATCAGCGCCAGCGCGTCCGCGAGCGTTTCATCGGGATGAATAGTGATCGGATCCACCACCATGCCGCTTTCATAGCGCTTGACCTTGCGCACTTCGGAGGCCTGTTCATCGGCTGACAGGTTCTGATGGATAACGCCGATTCCGCCCGCCTGCGCCATGGCGATCGCCAAACGCGCTTCGGTCACGGTGTCCATCGCCGCCGAGATCAAGGGCAGATGCAGCACGATGTCGCGGGTCAAACGAGTAGAGACGTCGACCATGGAAGGCGCCACCAGGGAATGGCCCGGGCGCAGAAGCACGTCGTCAAATGTGAGCGCTTCACCGACGGCGGGCGTGAATTTGGAGACCATAAAGCCAACTCCTCAAGGCGCTCGCGCGCCGTTCCAATGCACTCGCCATCGGCGGTTACGTTGGGAAAATTCGGGCGCCAGAGGCCATTGCCAAACGGCTTCTCCGGCGATCAAGGTTGGCGCGTGGTCTTAGCACCATACCGCTTCGAGGCAAACATAAAATCTTCCCGCGAACGGCCAGAGCGCCTGGTCGATCGCAGCTCGGCCGGAGGCGCGCCGCGCCTCCGCCAAAGTTCCCTGGCTTCGTCACCGAACTCACCAGCCCGAATTCTCGCAACGCGGCTTCATGCAAAACCAACTGCAGAAGGCAATTTATCTATCTCCGGTCCTCAAAACGACTTTTGCCCTATCCCAATAGTCGGGCGCGTCAGGCGGAAGCAAAAAAGGAGAGGAAAAAGAATAAACCGTTTTTAACCTTTCAGTTCCGCCCGGTTTAACGTCTATTTTGGAGTTGATTGATATGAAAGAATTTAGCCAACAGTAAATTTAGAGAAATCCGCGATGAAAAAAGAACACCTCTTCGCAAAAAACAGTCAGCCTCTGACTAAAGAAGTCCGGCGGCTCAAACGGGACTCATCGGGCGCGGTCACCCTCATCTTCGCGTTCGCGATCATTCCATTATTGCTTGTCATGGGCATCGCGATCGATTTTTCGCGCGCCACCAGCGCCAAATCCCGCCTGCAGGAATCTGCCGACGCGGCCGTTCTAACCGCAGGCTCCCAACCAAATGCGACGCAGACGCAACGCCTGTTATTGGCGGCCAATCGCGTTGCAAGCAACTTCGGAACCTCCGTTGCGCCAGTGGTCCAGGGAAGTTCACAATGCGGCGGAAGCCTCAGTAGCTGCCTGACGCTCGCGTCCACGAAATCGCTCAGTAACATCACAGTCACCGAAAGCGAGAGCCCAGGCACCTGGACGGTTTCGGTCACTGCGCAGCTCCATACCGCAGTGATGCAACTCGCAAAGATCTCAAGTCTGAATCTCAGCGCCACTTCGCAGGCGCAAGCGATCGGCGTCAGCGCCGCGCATCCACTGGAAATCGCGCTCGCGCTCGACAATACCGGCTCTATGGAGCCCAATATTCAGGCTCTTCGCACCGCGGCGCAAACTTTGGCGGACACCGTCATGAACGCCGGCGGAAGCAGCGGCGTGGTGCGCGTCAGCGTGGTGCCGTATGTCGCGGCTGTTAATCCCGGCCTCACGGATATGACCATGGTTGACACCACAGCGCAGTCGCCATGGAACGGTTCCTGGTTTGATTGGGTCTGGATCGCCTATAATAGCGGCTGCGTTCAAAATTGGGGACCGCCCGGCGGCGGCGGGGGCGGCTCGAGCGGTCCTGGCGGCAGCCAAAGCGGCGACTCGGGCGACGCGCGAGACATAATCGATATCTTGAATCCGATCCGTCATATGGCGCAGGAGCTGCTCGGAGTTTCGACCGCCCACGCGACCGGTCTCGGCGTGACGCCAAACACCATCCCCCCGATCTCGACGACCGGCGTCAAGTCGCAAGCCCTGTATAACGGCACCGGGAAAAACAAGAAATTGAACCAGTATTATGTGCCCAATGGCTTCAACTATAGCCTCTACAACCCCTCGCAGGGCACCTATGACAATGGACAATGCGACTGGCTGTCCAATCCCGGCACCGTGAGCCATTACGACTTATTCCCGCGCATCCTCAACTCCTCCGGCTCCGCGGTGGCGTGGAAAGGATGCGTCGAGGCGCGGTCTGGAAAGACCGAGTTGAGCTGGCTCAATAATAATTGGGGCGCGAATTACACGACCAGCACGGATTACGACGTGACCGACACGCCCCCCAGCGCTTCGGACCCGCTGTCGCTGTTCGTACCCTACTTCTGGCCCGACGAGCCCGACTACAATATGACCTCCTGGGGCTATCAGGCGCCCGGAGCCTATGTGAACGGTTCCGGCGGCTTCCATAACAACTTCCTTGCGGACGCCACATACGCCAACGGCAGCACAACCGCCACACTGCCGGCCAGCTGGGGCTGGACGCTCAATGGCTCCTGGGGCGCCGGGCAGTTTATACTCAAATATGACGGCACCACGCATGCTGCCGCCATCAGCGAATCCGGCACGACAACCGCCGGACCGAACGCCTCCTGCCCAGATCCAGTGCTTCGTTTGACGAACAATCAGCAAACGGTCGACAGCAAGATCCACGCCCTGACGTATTGGTACAACGGAGGCACCATCATCTCCGAAGGATTCATGTGGGCTTGGCGGACCCTCTCGCCACATGCGCCCTATTCGGATGGAGCGGCTTATAACTCCAATGTGAACAAGGTGATCGTGCTGATGACCGACGGCGTGAATGGTTTGGCGGACAATGGCAACTCGAACAGCTCCGGCTCGTCGAGCGCCAACATCTCGGACTATTCCGCCTATGGCTATCTCGGCGCTTTCAGGCTCGGCACTGTGGACGGAATCTCACAGTACGGTCCCGTGGCTTCGCCGACAACACCGCCCAACGACCTCACGAGCTTCTTCGATAATCGGCTTCTGACGGCCTGCGCAAATGCTAAGGCTCAAGGCATCACCGTCTATACGGTGCTGTTCTCGGCAAATATCACGGCGGCGCAAGCGGCGCACTCGCAAGCAATCCTGAGCCAGTGCGCAAGTACGCCCGCGGGAGCGATCGAAGCCGCCGACGCCTCAAGCCTCAACACGGCTTTTGGAAACATCGCCACCGCTGCGACCGCCATGCCGTTGCACTTGACGAGATAAGCTTCCCCGCAAAGGGAACCGCAAAACAACAACCCCGCCCCGGACAGCCGTGCTGTCCGGGGTTTTTTTTAAAGGCTGCGCCACGAGTTATTAGGAACGCCCGATGGGATTAAACATCTAACGAAAACGGCGCGCGGGTTATTTGAGCCCTCAGCTTCGCGGCTTCAACGCTACGCGCAGATCCGTGATCAGATCCTTCTCGGGCGTGTTGTAGGGGTTGTTGCGATAGATTTCGAGCGCCGGGCGGTCGTCACGTTCATAGGTGCTGCCGGGGAGCCATTCACTAAAGAGCTTGGGAAAAGCAGTGGCGATGCCGCTGTAGGACCCTGCCAGACGATAGCTGCCGTAGAGTCCGCCCTCTATGTTCAAAATCTCGACGTCCTTCGACGCGGGCGGCTCGCCGAGAAGCGACAGGCCGGCGAAGTAGACGATCCTACCCTGCCCGTCTGGAGCCTTGCTGCAGGCGCCGACAGCGAGTTCGATTTTATCGGTGAGCCCACGCTCCACGGTCCAAGCCCAAAGCTTGCCCCAGACCTCTCCTATGTTCGTGACCGGCCCCTCATAGCGCATCGCATGTAGCCGCAACGGCGTCTGTTCAACAATGTCGACTTGCATTTTCGCTCCTTGGGAACGTGTCGACAGTATTCTACGACACCCCTGCGCTTGTCAGCATATGCGCCAGCGCCTCAGGATAGATCAGATCTTTAGAGGCGGCGATTTCTTCCGGACGCCACCATTTCCAGCCCTGCACATAGGCTTTTTCGTCGGCGGTAAGCGCGTCGAGCTGCGGCTCGAAATTCTCGCAGGGCACGAGATAATAGCGTTCGACAGCCTGATGCCAACCCGACGCAAGCCGCAGAGGAAATTCGCGCGAGGCGATTGGCTGACCGAGAGTGATGACCTTGAGGCCGGTTTCCTCCAAAACCTCGCGTCTGGCGCAGTCGTCGAAACTCTCGCCGCTCTCCAGCGCGCCGCCCGGCTGTCCCCAGAAGTGCGAGAAGCCCTGCGCCTCGACGTCCGGCAAAATCCGGCTCGAAAAACGCAGCAACAAGGTTTCGCCCCGAGGGTTGACCAGCATGACTCTCGTCGCCTCGCGGCGGGGCAGCTCAAGCCCTTCGTAGGGCGCGATGACCGGGTTGCGGTCCTCTTCGCGCGCCCAGTCGACCAACGACCAATGCCCATCTTCATAGGCGACCCAGTTTGGGGCGGCGTTCATTACAGGGTATTCGCGCGTCTCATCGAGCCGCTTGCCCGTGGCCATGCGCCAAGCGATATCGAGCGCACCCGCATGGGCGACGACCAGCAAAGTCTCGCCGGGATGGGCCTCCGCGATCTTGGTCAGCGCCGCCCGCACTCTGGCGGCAAAGCGCATCAGGCTTTCCCCTCCCGGCGCTGCATAGTCGGCCCGGCGGGCAAGATAGTGCTTATAATCCTCCGGAAAACGCGCAGCGACTTCCGGGTGGCTCAGCCCAT
Organism: uncultured Alphaproteobacteria bacterium; assembly: GCA_963724845.1. Lineage (GTDB taxonomy): Bacteria > Pseudomonadota > Alphaproteobacteria > Rhizobiales > Beijerinckiaceae > Methylocystis. The sequence continues at coordinate 336,753 of CAVRWF010000002.1, read as the reverse complement.
GCCAAACGCCATCGTGCTTCTCCCGCAGCTCGGACCTCTTGACGATCTCAATGCCCCGCCGCGCGGCGTGCGGAGCGGCGGTAGCCATCGCGCGTTGCAAATCGCTGCTGTAAATGTGGTCGAAATGAGCGCTCGCCAACTCCCGGCCCAGCGCCTCTGCCTGCAACAGCCCCTTCACATTCAATGCTATGTCGAGCTGCCCCTGAAATCGCCGTTCCAGATTCCAGTTGGTTTCGCCGTGACGGGCGAGACAGATTAGCGTGCGGGTCATGTCGTCTTCCGAAGCGATCGCGGCGGTAGTCTCGTCTTTCGATGAGGGCTATCTGCCCATTTAACGGGCGCGGCAAGTCGAAAATCCGGTTTTTGACCGCACTGCGGCAAAACGCCCGTTCCGGACCGGCCCTCCCTGAACCCCTGCAAACCCAATTCCGCCGTCGAGGCGGAATCTCCTGCTGAAAAGGTAGGATGAGGGTTCTCTCAGTGCTTCACGCCGCTTGAAAATTCGCCCGCGCGCACCCGCTCCGGAAGCCGTTCGGCGAACGACGCCACGTTATCCTCGCCATAGGTTGCAACCAGTTCGCGCAAAGCCGCGGCCAGCGCCGCATGGGCGAAGCTGTCGCTCTCAATCCCCGCAAGGATCGCCTCCGCGAAGGCTTCCGTGACATAGACCAGCGCCGCGCGATGCTGCTCCGCGCCGGCTTCATCAAGGGATGTTGGATTGAATTGCGTCATGAGAATCACTTTAGACAAGCTCGCGTGGCGGCGCGAGATGCCTCTTTCCAAAGGGTTAATGTGCGCTTCTCAATTTGTTCATGGATTGCCGTAACGCGAGACCACATCTCGCGAAAGCTTCTCGGCCTCTTCGAGATAGCGCGAGATAATCTGCCGTGCATTAGGCGTGCAGGAACGATAAGTGAGTTCATAGCCGCGAAATCCGTGATTGAAGGCTGCGGTCAGTTTTTGACGGCGCGCTCCGGATGGGGCGGTAGCGTCGCGTAGCTGCGCCATTTTGCCGCGCCAATCGTCTCCATCCCCGTCGCCACATAAATCGCGCAAAAAGGAAAGCCCTCCCAACACCTCGCCCAACCGCATCAATTGCGCGTCGTAAGGCGGAGGCGGTGGCTCGGACGGCGGAGGCGGTGGCGTTTCTTGCTTTTTAGGCTCGGGTTTAACCGGTTGCTTTCGGCTTTCCTGGCGACTTCGCGGCGCCGGCTTATGTTTCTCGTTCAAGGCCAGACGCAGCAACGCCCGTTCAGGCGCGGCAGTTGTCGCATTGCTAGCAGGCTGATCCCAGGCAAAAGCCTTCGCGGAACAAAGCAGCGCCGCGGTGATCGCGACGGCGCGAGCTTGATGCGAAGGCCGCTTGGAACGGCTCATGGATAAAGCCGATGTTTGGACCACGGCTCTCCAGCGGCCTGGCGGATGAATTGGACACGGTCATGCAGCCGAAAAGGCTTGTCGGCCCAAAACTCCATCGCCAGCGGAACGATTTGATAGCCGCGCCAGTAAGGCGGTCGAGGTATGTCGCCAACAGCAAACTTCAGCGCGTAATGCGCCACGGCTTTCTCGAGGGCGAACCGGCTTTCCAGAGGGCGCGATTGTTGACTCGCCCAAGCCCCGATTCGACTGTCGCGCGGGCGGCTTGCGTAATAGGCGTCCGCTTCGGCGTCCTCCAAGGCGACCACGGGACCGCGCAACCGAACTTGCCGCCTTAGGGATTTCCAGTGAAAAAGCCCTGCCGCCTGCATGTTCACCGCCAATTGCGATCCCTTCGCGCTTTCCGCATTGGTATAGAATACAAAGCCCGAATCACTCCACCCCTTCAGAAGCACCATGCGAGCGTCCGGCAGCCCGTCGGAGCCGGCCGTCGCTAGCGCCATGGCCTCCGGATCATTGATCTCTTTGGTCTGCGCCTCGCTAAACCAGTCCCGAAACAGTGCGAAAGGCTCTGTTGCGTCCACAAAGTCACCGGGCGTTAACGCGTTCAAGGGAAAATCCTCCGGTAAGGCCTGCGAAACCGCAGGTGGAGTTGGTAAAGGGTGAGCTTTGCATCGATCCATCGCCAGAGATAGCGCCCCCGGCGGATTTCCTCAAACTCCGCGACGCATAGCAGGGTTTATGGGTGTGCTGCTCGCAGCAAGCGTCCTCGGAGCCTGTTCGATCGCCATGCCCTCCGGCGACAGTTGGCGCGCCAACTCGGAGGATGTCACCGGCTCGATTCACAAGGCTCCGCCGGAACTCGCTCGTGGTCTCGAATATGAAGATATCCGTCGCGCGCTCGCTGCGCTGGGAACAGCGCTCGACCCTCAGGGCGCTGGCGGCAGCGTGAACTGGGACAATGCGCAGAGCGGGGCAAAAGGCAGTTTCACTCCGGTCGGCCCCGCATATCCGATCGACGGCAAGATCTGCCGAGCTTTTGTGGCGGATGTCTCAACCAAGGAAGGGCAGGATCGGCTGCAAGGCGCCGCCTGCCGGGAAAAAACCGCGGAATGGTCGTTTTCCGAAGTGAAGCCCTGGCGCAAGGGCTGACGCGGGCGTCTCAAAATCCGCCCGCCCGACAGCCAACCTCAAACAACGCCCCACTCGTTAGGCCGCGCGCATCTTCGGTCCCAGCAGTTTGCGGTTCAAGAGCACTTCCGCGATCTGCACTGCATTGAGCGCAGCGCCCTTGCGCAGATTGTCCGACACGCACCACAGCACGAGACCATTTTCGACCGTGGGGTCGGTTCGAATGCGCGAGACGTAGGTCGCATCCTCGCCGGCCGCCTCATGCGGCGTGATGTAGCCGCCGGGCTCGTGCTTATCGATTACAAGCACTCCCGGAGCCTCGCGCAAAATGGCGCGCGCTTCTTCGGCGGAAATCGGACGCTCGAATTCTATGTTTACCGCCTCGGAGTGGCTGATGAAGACCGGCACGCGAACGCAGGTGGCGACCAGTTTGATCTTTGGGTCGAGGATTTTCTTGGTCTCGGCCACCATCTTCCATTCTTCCTTTGTGAAGCCGTCTTCCATGAAGACGTCGATCTGCGGAATCAGGTTGAAGGCGATGCGCTTGGGAAATTTCTTGGTCTGCAGGGCGTCGGAAACGAAGACCGCGCGAGTCTGGGCAAAAAGTTCGTCCATGGCCTCCTTGCCTGCGCCGGACACAGATTGGTAGGTCGAGACGACGACGCGCAAGATCTTCGCGGCGTCATGCAGAGGCTTGAGCGCCACGACGAGCTGTGCGGTGGAGCAATTGGGGTTGGCGATGATGTATTTCTGCGTGAATCCGGCGACGGCGGCGGCATTGACCTCCGGCACGACCAGCGGAACCTCGGGGTCCATGCGGAAAGCGCTGGAATTGTCGATCACCACGCAGCCTTTGGCGCCAATTCTCGGCGACCATTCGCGCGACACGTCGCCGCCCGCCGACATCAGGCAAATGTCAGTGTCAGTAAAGTCGTAGGTATCGAGATGCCGGCACTTCAGCGTCTTTTCGCCGAAGGAAACTTCCTGGCCGATAGAACGAGACGAGGCCAGAGGCACAACCTCCGAGACAGGAAATCGGCGTTCGGCTAATATATCGAGCATTTCGCGGCCCACGTTACCCGTGGCGCCGACGACAGCGACCTTATATGCCATGATTTTCTCCGTCCGGCCGCGCATAAGCCGGCCTGGATATAGCTACGACATCACCGTTTTCAAAATGGCAGACCCACGGACATGTTGCCGGATGGCGAGACGCCAATCGGGGCATTGCCAAGTCCGCCGCTTGACGTGTCATGTTCTTTTTCTTTTTCTTTGGGCGGCGCCTTGCCGGGGGACCATCCTTCGAGTTCGCCGAACTGGCGATCTCCGCCGGGCTTGCCGGTTTTTGCGGCGGGTGCGTTCGCCTGCTGCTTTGGCTGATGCGCCTTCTTGCCCTTGACCTTGGCGCCTTCGCCAGTGGTGTCGATCGCCTTGGGGTCGAGGCGAAGCTCTTCCGCAAATGCGACAGGAGCCGCGACGGCTCCGATCAGCACGGCGGCGACGAGAAAGGTTCCACGAAAACGCATAGCGGAATTCTCCATTTAAGGGATGGAACTTTCCCCGTAATTTGCCTCTTGGACCGAATGAAGGCAACCGCTCAGCCAACCTTTGAAGGCGCGAGCCCCGCCGCTTCTATCCGAGTCGGGCGATCGCCATGTTCTTGAGTTCCGAAATGGCTTTCGCCGGCTCCAGGCCCTTCGGACAGGCTTTGCTGCAGTTCATGATAGTGTGGCAGCGATAGAGGCGGAAGGCGTCATCGACATAGCCCAGGCGTTCCTCCTTGGCCTCGTCGCGCGAATCCGAAATCCACCGATGCGCCTGCAAAAGCGCCGCTGGACCCAGATAGCGGTCAGAATTCCACCAGTAGCTCGGGCAAGAAGTTGAGCAGCAGGCGCAGAGGATGCACTCGTAGAGACCATCGAGCTTGGCGCGCTGCTGCGGAGATTGCAAGCGCTCTTTTTCCGGGGCTTTGCCGGCCTGCAGCCAGGGCTCGATGGCCGCATGCTGTTCGTAAAAGCCGGTGAGATCCGGCACGAGGTCTTTGACCACCGACATATGCGGCAGCGGATAGAGCTTTATCACGCCCTCGATCTCGTCCATGCCTTTGGTGCAGGCGAGCGTGTTGGTCCCGTCGATGTTCATCGCGCAGGAGCCGCAGATGCCCTCGCGGCAGGAGCGGCGAAAGGTCAGCGTCGGGTCGATCTTGTTCTTGATCCAGATGATCGCGTCGAGGACCATGGGCCCGCAATCATTGGCGTCGACGAAATAGGTGTCGATGCGAGGATTCTGCGCGTCGTCCGGGTTCCAGCGGTAGATGCGATATTCGCGGATGTTGGCGCTGTCCGGGCGCGGCCAGGTCTTGCCCTCGGTGGGCTTGGAGTTTTGGGGGAGGGTGAATTCGACCATTTTATTCCCGTTCGCGCGTCCGCGCTTTGGTTGGATGGTTACTTTTCCTTGCCGACTTTCAGCTTCGCCAAACCAACTTCAATGTGCTGCAGCTGCATCGCCAAGTAGGGAATTTCAGACGACGTGTCAGCGCCGAGAGTCGACAAAGCGTGGCTATACCCTTGAACCAAATCTGGATTTGTGCCGCGCCCGCACCACGCGACGGCAAGCAAGGCGGCATGTTGATGCCGCGAAAGATTCTTTAGTGTCTCCAATAATTTTCGCTGCGGGATCGAATCGCCGTGGACGTGGAGAGGTTCGAGAAGGCGCGCCATGTTTCCCGAATAAGGACTTACGCCTAATTTAGCGCAAATCGCCTCCCAGGTCTCCGAGGCCGTCTTGTCCAACTTTACCAAATCATCCGAATGCTGGAGAACTGTTGCTTCAATGGCTTCACCAAGGCTCGCCCGGAAATCTTGTAGCAATATGATTCTGGCATGCGTCCCGATTGATTTGCACTTTTCGGAAAATTTTGCATCATCCGTAATCAGTCGGCCACCAACCATGTTCGCGCAGGCGAGATAGAGGCAGTCATAGATCGGATGGCGCATATTCAGGGACATTTCCAACGCCGCAGGAAGCAAATCCGCAAAAGCAATGAGCTCAGCGAAACATTCGTTTAGCACGGAAAGCGCCTTGCGAGCCTGATCGGGCTCAATTTGCTTTAGTGACGCCTTTTTTTGGAGTGCGTTCGCGACTTCGACCAACGCGATGTCCGGAGCCGCCAAAGGAACACCGCTGCTGATCAATTCGCGAGCCATTTCGTGTCGAGACTCCTCGACGAACCACTTCACCGCTACGCTCGCGTCTATAATGAAGATCACCGATCTCGATCCTCTCGGATCAACAGGGTGCTGTCTGTCTGGACTATGCCCTTGGGTGTCATCGCTGCAATCGCATCAATTTGGTCAAGAAGACAGGCGCGCCGCTCGGTCATCAACTCGTGAAGAACTGACAGTATTTTCTCTTCGACAGAAACATTCTGCTGCTTGGCGCGTAGTGAAAGTTTGCCGAACAACTTGTCGTCCAGTTCAAGAGTGACCGTCGTCATCGCTTTGTTCTCCAGGGTCGCTCCTCAATACACCCGCGCCTTCGGCTCGATGTATTTAACCTCGTCCGTCATCGTGTAGGAATGCACCGGGCGGTAGTCGATCGACACCGCTTTCTTCTCCGCGTCAATCGTCGCCAGCGTGTGCTTCATCCAGTTCTTGTCGTCGCGGCTTGAGAAATCCTCGCGCGCGTGGGCGCCGCGCGACTCCTTGCGGTTTTCCGCCGAGACGATCGTCACAGCCGCCTGAGCGATCAGATTGTCGAACTCCAGCGTCTCGACGAGATCGGAGTTCCAGATCAGCGAGCGATCCGTGACCTTGATGTCCGCAATTTCGCGCCAGACGGCGCCTATCTGCTGGACGCCTTCGGCCAGAACCTCGCCGGTGCGATAAACCGCGCAATGTGTCTGCATCGCGCGTTGCATCTTGTCGCGCAGCACCGCCGTCGACGTCCCGCCCTTGGCGTTGCGGAAACAATCCAGCCGCGAGAGCGCCAGCTCGGCGCTGTTCGCTGGCAATTCCGGCAGCGTTTCGCCGGGCTTGACCAGTTCCGCCGCGCGCAGGCCGGCGGCCCGTCCAAACACGATGAGGTCGATCAGGGAATTGGAGCCGAGACGGTTTGCTCCATGCACGGAAACGCAGGCGGCTTCGCCGAGCGCCATCAGGCCCGGCACGACGCTGTCCGCGTCAGCGCCCTTCTTGGTCAGCACTTCGCCGTGATAATTCGTCGGTATGCCGCCCATGTTGTAGTGCACGGTGGGGATGATCGGGATGGGCTCGCGCGTCACGTCGACGCCGGCGAAAATCTTGGCGCTTTCGGAAATGCCCGGCAGACGCTCGTGCAGGATGGCGGGGTCGAGATGTTCGAGATGCAGATGGGCGTGGTCCTTGTGCTTGCCGACGCCCCTGCCCTCGCGCACTTCCATCGTGATTGCGCGCGAGACCATGTCGCGCGGCGCAAGGTCCTTCACGCTTGGCGCGTAACGCTCCATGAAGCGTTCGCCCTCGCTGTTGGTGAGGTAGCCGCCCTCGCCGCGCGCGCCCTCGGTGATGAGGCAGCCGGCGCCATAAATGCCGGTTGGATGGAACTGCACGAACTCCATGTCCTGCAAAGGCAGTCCAGCGCGCAGAACCATCGCGTTGCCGTCGCCGGTGCAGGTGTGCGCCGAGGTCGCGGAGAGATAGGCGCGGCCATAGCCGCCGGTCGCGAGCACCGTCAGCCCCGCACGGAAGCGGTGAATTGTCCCGTCATCCAGTTTAAGGCACACGACGCCGCAGCAACGCCCTGTTGCGTCCATGATCAGGTCGAGCGCGAAAAACTCGACGAAGAACTCGGTGTTGTGCTTGAGCGCCTGTCCATAGAGCGTGTGCAGCATGGCGTGGCCGGTGCGGTCGGCGGCGGCGCAGGTGCGCTGCGCGGGTGGGCCTTTGCCATAATCGGTGGTCATGCCGCCGAAAGGGCGCTGATAGATGCGCCCATCGTTGGTGCGAGAAAAGGGCACACCCCAATGTTCAAGCTCGTAGACGGCCTCGGGCGCATTGCGGCAAAGATATTCGATGGCGTCCTGGTCTCCGAGCCAGTCGGAGCCCTTGACGGTGTCGTACATGTGCCATTTCCAGTCGTCCGGCCCCATATTGGCCAGCGCGGCGGCGACGCCGCCCTGCGCGGCGACAGTGTGGGAGCGCGTCGGAAACACCTTGGTTACGCAAGCCGCGCGCAGACCCGCCTTGGCGCAGCCAACCGCCGCCCGTAGGCCCGCGCCGCCGGCGCCTACCACCACGACGTCGAAGCTATGGTTGAAGATCTCATAGGCTCGGCCATTAATGCTGGCGCTCGTCGCCGCCCCGCCGTTTGCAACCATCACAGCGCCTTTTTCAAGCGAGAGAATTGAACCGCCGCGCTATTTGGGCGCCGCGATGATGAGAATCGCCAGCGTCCAGATGACCGCGATAGCGAGAGAGGCCCATTTGTTGGCGCGAAGCGCCTTTTCCTTGAGCGCCTCGTCATGGATGTAGTCCTCGATAATCGACTCGGCGCCGTTGCGGGCATGCAACGCCCCAATGACGATGAAGGCTATAAGCACGAGAGCCGGGATGGGGCGGCCGATTTCGGCGCGCGCCGCCTCATAGGACTTGCCCGACACCGCGACCAGATACCATCCCGCCAACAGGCTGAGCGGCGCAAGCGCCCAGGAGGACAGGCGCATGAACTTGTCATGCACGGCCCCCGATCTATCCGAGACAAACGCCGCGCCGCGCCCGATCCTGCCACTGATGAATTGCGTTGACATGGGTTGTTTTCTCCAGACGCGCAGCCGCTTAAGCGGCGAGGGTCGACAGGATCCAGGTCAGCAGCGTCAAAATGATTCCGCCGGCAAGAGTTCCTTGAGCCAGCAGCTCGCGACCTTTGGGATCCATGTAAAGACCCCGGTCCCAAAGCGCGTGGCGTATGCCGCCGAGAAGATGATGGAACAGCGACCAGCTGAAAAGCAGCATGATGAGATGGCCAAGGAAGCCGTTCACGATCCATGAGAACGCGGAAAACGCACCAGTCCCGAAGGCGAGCGCCAGCAGATAAACCGCCAGCAGAGCAGCGCCAAGGTAAAGCGCAACGCCGGTTATACGATGCGCCATGGACATAAGCATGGTCAGCATGGGTTTGTAGACGGTCAGGTGCGGAGAGAGAGGCCGCTTTTCCGCCTCAGCGTCTAATTCGGCTTGCGCCATGGCTTTTCCCTTCCCACAGCCGAGCTGGTCTTGTCACAGTAGTTAAATCAATCGCCTCGGCGCCGCAACTGCGAAGGGAATTTCTTTCGCCGGCGACGATCGGAGAACGACAGCGTTTTCCCAGACTAAAGAGAGGTTTCCGGTTTCTGGTCTGGCGCTTTGCTCATCCGCCGTTCCCCGCGCCCAGGGTTGGCGCGCGCCATTTCGCTGCGCCCAGCCCCGCAAGGGCCGCTGCCGCACAGCCCGCGCTCGCCCAGAATGTCGTCGCGGCGCCATAGTGGTCCCACAAAACCCCAGCGATGAGGCTGGAGGCAAGCGTCGCTACGCCGCCCGCGAGGTTGAACACGCCAAAAGCCGTTCCGCGCAGCTCCGGCGCGGCGACGTCAGCGACCAGCGTCGCCAGCAGACCCTGCGTCAGGCCCATATGCAGGCCCCACAGCGCGACGCCAATCGCAACGCCGTACAGCCCGGTCGTCCCGGCGAGCACCGCGTCGGCGGCGATCAGTAGCAACAGGCCGACAGCAAGTGGCGTCAAGCGGCTGCGGCCGTCGGAAATCACGCCGGCGGGATAAGCCGACAAAGCGTAGACAATGTTCATCCCGACCAGCACCAGCGGCGCGAGCGCGATGGGCAGCCCTGCGTCGCGGGCGCGTATGATGAGAAAAGCTTCGCTGAAGCGCGCCAGAGCGAATATCGTCGCGACGATGACGATCAACCAATAGGGGCCGCCAAGGCGTCGCAGCTCCTCGATGTGCAGCGGAAAGCGAATTTTGCGCAGGCCCTCGGCGCGCCCGGGCTCCGAGACGCCGACCAGCAGCACCGCCACCGCGAGAAAGGCAGGAATCACCGCGACCCAAAACACGGTTTTGAAATCATTCGCGGTAAGCCACATCAGGCCAATCGCCAGCGCCGGCCCCACAAAGGCGCCGACGGTGTTGAGCGACTGGCGCAAGCCGAAGGCGGCGCCGCGCAGTTCCGGCGGGGCGATGTCCGCGACCAGCGCGTCGCGCGGCGCCCCGCGAATGCCTTTGCCGATGCGGTCGACAAAGCGCGCAGCAATCAGCAGGTCGATCCCTTGCGCGAGTGGAAAGGCCGGCTTTGTAAGCGCAGCAAGGCCATAGCCAATAGCGGCCAGCAGTTTGCGTTTGCCAAACCAGTCCGACACGGCGCCCGAAAAAATCTTGACGATGGAGGCGGTGGCTTCGGCTATGCCCTCGATCGCCCCGACGCCGCTCATGGAGACGCCAAGCACGCTGACCAGATAGACCGGCAGCAGCGCGTGGATCATCTCGGACGAGACGTCCATCAGCAATGAAACAAAACCGAGCGCCCATACGCCCGCGGGGATTTGGCGCAGACGGCTGAACATTGCTTTGGCTCCCACTTTTGGCGACGCCTCGCTTACCACATTCCGAAGCCCATGCTCGCCACTTGTGCCTTTCGCGAGGATCTAAATTTGGGCGCCGCAGCAATGGTGCTCTAATATGGTGCGACTCTCGAATCACGTGATCGGCCTGCTTTATGTCCGCCACTCCCCTGCCCGCGACGGGTCAGCCTGAGCCGAGCGAAACCGCGCTGCTGACCATTGACCTCGCTGCGCTGGCCGAGAACTGGCGGTTGCTGGCGAAGCTTTCGGCGCCCGCGGAGTGCGCCGCCGTGGTCAAGGCCGACGCCTACGGACTCGGACTGGCGCCAGTCATGCGCGCCCTGTTGGCGCAGGGTTGCGCCACTTTTTTCGTCGCCACCCTGGCCGAAGGCGAGCGCGCCCGCGCCGTATCTGATGAGGCGGCGATTTATGTGTTCGACGGTTTGACGCCCGGCGCGGGTCCGCGCCTCGCAGCTGCGAATCTCCGGCCCGTGCTGAACTCCATGCCTGAAGTCGGCGAATGGACGACGACCGGGCTTGCGGCGGCGCTGCATTTCGACACCGGGATGAACCGCATGGGGCTCGCGGTTTCCGACGCCGAAGCCGCGGCGATGGCGATAAAACCCGCATTGGTCATGAGCCATTTTGTCTCGTCGCAAAAACGGGGCGATCCGCGCAACGACTGGCAGATTTCGGCTCTCGCGGCCGCGCGACAGCATTTTCCCGAGATCGACGGCTCAATCTGCAATTCTTCGGGGATTTTCCTGCCGCAGAAGCCGCTTTTGCAGCTCACGCGGCCCGGCTATGCGATCTACGGCGGCAATCCCACGCCGGACCGCGCGAATCCCATGCGGACCGTGATCCGGTTGCAGGCGCGCATCCTGTCGACGCGGGAAATTTCCGCAGGAGAGTCGGTGGGCTACGACGCCACCTGGACCGCGACGCGGCCGACGCGGCTGGCTACGATAGGCGTGGGCTATGCCGACGGCCTGCCCATCGGCGCCTCGAACGCTCCGACCAAACTTCCTGCCCAGGCGCTGGTCGGAGAGACGCGCTGTCCGCTGGTTGGCCGCGTTTCGATGGATTTTATTGTCCTCGACGTGACCGACGCCCCCCCCGGGGCTGCGGCGCGCGGGGAATGGGCGGAAATTCTATGCGAGGAAATCAGCGTCGACGAACTCGCCGCACGGGCGGGAACAATCGGCTATGAGATTTTGACGCGGCTGGGGGCGAGGTACGCGCGGCGGTATGTGGGGGGGTAACTTCCCGCGCTGGGGATAATGTTTCACACCAAATCCGCTTGATTGGTCTGGGTGCTTTGAGGGCTTCACAACAGTCGCAAGGACTACGTGTTTTTAGCTGTGAACCTTTCACGATGCCAATGAAGAAAACTATACGACTCTGCACGAAAGGGTTTTTGCACTCGTTTTTCGCCGAGATCCAATATCTTGCTCGTCACCTTGATTTTATCGGCTACCAGCATTTTGCCGTCATCTTCAAACGAAATAAGAAATTTATCGAAAAGTGCATCCAGATGGGCGCTCAATAGAATACCATTATGAGGGTCAAGCCTTTCTTTTCTATCGCATTCCTGCCATGGCTTAATATGAGAAGCACGCAACAATTCTCTGGTCGATACTTCTAATACAGCGCACTTCCCATCCCACAATCCATCCAATGCTTCACGAAATTTACCCTGTCCACGGCGAGCATCGATCATTTGGCGACGTTCTGTTTCTATTTCTCCACAACTGTAAACCTCGAATTTTGGAATAAGCAATATCATAGACATTATGAACTTAAGCGAGTCAGTCAAATTAAATTCGCCATTAAGCGGGAAGCATATTCCGAAATCACTAGCGCATTCAAAGTAATCAACTACGTAAGTTGGAATCTCAGGCTCGAATCCAGCACTATCTTTGATGTAATAGTGAGGTCCAATTTTTTCATACTCATTACTTAAATTTACAGGATCGAATTTCAAAGGAGCTATTTCTTGTAAAGCCATTATTGGCTCCCGATATTTTGAATAGAAACCCACCCAATACATAAACTGTCCATCGCGCCCCCTGTCTAATGAGGCACAAATTGCAAGATCAGAGTCAATGTCTGCAATACTTACTAAAAAACCATCAAGACCGTTCGGATTCTTTATCGGTGCCTCGTCTTTGAAAACTATGTTGTTTGCAAAATTCTGTTTCTCCAATGACGCTCTCAACTGGTTAGCATTTGTTGCAACCCTTTGTATTGCTTCTTCGTCATTCATCAAATTATTCCCTTTAAAACCGGCCCTACGATTTGATTAAGAGTTATCCCCGCGCAAGCCACGGATCGAGCGCCGGAAAACCCTCACCGACCAGTAAGTTCACCGTCTCATAGAGCGGCAGGCCGACCACGGCCGTGTAAGACCCGATCAGCTTGACCACGAAAACCCCGGCAAAGCCCTGGATCGCGTAGCCGCCGGCCTTGCCGCGCCATTCGCCCGTGGCGAGGTAAGCGCGGATTTCCGCGCTGGCCAGCCGCTTGAAGCGCAGACGCGCCTCGACCAGTCGGCGGCGCTCGGCGCCGCGCGGGGTAATCAGGCTCACCGCCGTATAGACGCGGTGCTGGCGCCCCGAGAGAAGCTGGAGGCAGTTTTCCGCCTCTTCCACGGTTTCGCATTTGGGCAGCACCCGCCGCCCCACGGCGACGACGGTGTTGGCGGCGATGAGATAGGCGCCGTCCAATCCCGGCTGCAGGCTCTTGATCTTCGTCGCTGCGGCGGCTTTTTCGCTCGCAAGTCTTACGGCGAGACTGCGCGGCAACTCGAAACGCTGCGGCGTCTCGTCGATGTCGGCCGGTAGCAAAGCGTCGGCCTCAAGCCCCGCCTGTTGCAAAAGAGCAAGGCGTCTCGGCGAGGCGGAAGCCAGAACAAGCTTGGGACGCCGTGGTTCTGCAACGATGGTTTGGGCGGGTTCGGCTGTCACGAAAGGCGCTCCGCCGCGGGGGAAATTAGCGGAATCGATAGGTTATGCGACCTTTGGTGAGGTCGTAGGGCGTCATTTCCACAAGCACCTTGTCGCCTTCGAGCACCCGGATGCGGTTCTTGCGCATCTTGCCGGCGGTGTGGGCGATGATTTCGTGCTCATTTTCCAGCTTGACCCGAAACATCGCGCTGGGCAGCAGTTCGGTTACGATACCCGGAAATTCAAGCAATTCTTCCTTGGCCATGTGGTTCCTTCTTTGTGGCGCCGCGCGCGGGCAAAAATCGCTTTCGCGCCGCGAAACGCCGATTTGGCGCGGACCCTAATCGAGAATGGGGGATTTGTGAACCGTGGCGTTGGCGGAAAGGGGCGAATTAGGGGGCGTTCAGCGGTCGCGCGGCTCGATTTCGAAGGGGTTGAGCACGCCAGCCCCCAAACCCGCGACGTCCTTGACGTTGCGCGTCACGAGAATGTGCGAATGGACTTTGGCCGTCGCCGCGAGCAAGCCGTCAATCACCGGGACAACGCGGAGCGCGCTCATGCGGCCCCATTCCATCGCGACACGGACGTCAATGGACAGGATGCGCCCGACAAAGGCTCGTTCGACTTCGCCGAGCCAGCGGTCGATCGCCCGCGCCTTGCCCGGCTCGCGCGAGCGGAGCAGATCGGCGCCTTTGGCGATTTCGCCCAGAACCAGGGCGCTCAGAAACAATTCCTCTTCCCCGACGCCCGCATACCATCGGAAGACATGCGGATCGCAACGCGCGCCCTTCCGCAATTCGGAAATCACATTGGTGTCGATCAGATAGGTCACAGGTCGAGCGCGCGGCCGGCGTCCGGCGATCGCTGAAGATCGACGCCCTCGAGCGGGGCGGCGGCCAGCAGGGCTTTCAGGCCATGCGGATGCGGGGCGACGATGCGATCTCGCAGCAGCGTCCGGGTCCCGGAATACGGCGTATGCTCCTAACGCAAGCGGGCGGACCCTCACTTCGCCTTCCCTTTCACCGCCCGCGTTCCGGGCTTGCCCATGGTCGAGCGCGGCGCCGGGCGGCCAAGCGGTCTGGCCTCGCCGCCGCCGAAGTTGTGCGGCCCCATGTCGGCGTCAGTCGGTTTGCGCGCACGAGAGCCAGGGACAGCCTCTTCCCCCGCGCGACGGGAGCTGGAAAGATATTTGAGCGGCCCAGCGTCGGCCAAAAGCTCCGCCCGCTGCAATCGCTGGATTTCATCTCGCAGCCGCGCCGCCTCTTCAAACGCAAGGTCGGCAGCCGCAGCCTTCATGCGTTTCTCCAGATCGGCGAGCACGGCCTGGAAATTATGCCCCGGCACGAGATCGACGCCCGTCTCGACGGTCAGATGATCCTGCTCGTAAACCGAGCCGAGTATATCGGCGATCCCGCGCTTGATTGAAGCCGGCGTGATGCCATGTTCGGCGTTGTAAGCCTCCTGCTTGGCGCGGCGCCGGTTGGTCTCGTCGATCGCGCGCTGCATCGAGCCGGTAATGTGATCGGCGTATAAAATCACGCGCCCGTCGACGTTTCGCGCAGCGCGTCCAATGGTCTGGATCAGCGATGTCTCCGAGCGCAAGAACCCTTCCTTGTCGGCGTCAAGAATGGCGACAAGGCCGCATTCGGGGATATCAAGACCCTCGCGCAAAAGGTTGATGCCAACGAGCACATCGAAGGCCCCGAGCCGCAAGTCGCGAATGATTTCGATGCGCTCGATAGTGTCGATGTCGGAGTGCATGTAGCGCACGCGCACGCCGTGCTCATGCAGATATTCGGTAAGGTCTTCCGCCATGCGCTTGGTCAGCACCGTGACGAGCGCGCGATAACCGACCTGCGCATTGGCGCGCGCTTCGTGCAGGAGATCATCGACCTGCGCGCGGGCCGGACGTATCTCGACGGGTGGATCGATCAACCCGGTGGGCCGGATGACCTGCTCGACAAAAACGCCGCCGGTCTGCTCCATCTCCCATTTGCCGGGCGTCGCCGAAACGCTGACCGTTTGCGGGCGCATGGCGTTCCATTCCTCGAAACGCAGCGGACGGTTGTCGAGACAGGACGGCAGGCGAAAGCCATATTCAGCCAGCGTCGCCTTGCGGCGGAAGTCGCCCTTATACATTGCGCCGATCTGCGGCACGCTGACGTGACTTTCGTCGGCGAACACCAGCGCATTATCGGGAAGATATTCGAACAATGTGGGCGGCGGCTCTCCGGGCTTTCTGCCGGTGAGATAGCGCGAGTAATTTTCGATGCCGGCGCAAGCGCCCGTCGCTTCCATCATTTCAAGATCGAAACGCGTGCGCTGCTCCAGACGCTGCGCTTCAACGATGCGGCCGACGCGGTTCAACTCGTCGAGTCGACCGCGCAATTCGTCCTTTATGCCCTTGACGGATTGCAGCAGGGTCGGGCGCGGCGTCACATAATGCGAATTGGCGTAGACCTTCACGAATTCGAGATCGACCGTTTTCTTGCCGGTGAGCGGATCGAATTCGTAGATCGCCTCCACCTCATCGCCGAAGAAGCTGACGCGCCAGGCGCGATCCTCATAATGCGCAGGAAAAATATCGACCGTGTCGCCACGTACGCGAAAAGTTCCACGAATGAAATCCGCCTGGACGCGGCGGTATTGCAGCGCGACGAGATCGGCGATCAACTGCCGCTGTTCCAGCTTTTCGCCCAGCGTCACGCCGAAGGTCATGGCGGTGTAGGTTTCGACCGAGCCGATGCCGTAAATGCAGGACACCGAAGCGACGATGATGACGTCGTCGCGTTCCAGCAGCGCGCGCGTGGCCGCATGGCGCATGCGGTCGATCTGCTCGTTCACAGATGATTCTTTTTCGATGTAAGTGTCCGACCGCGGCACATAGGCCTCGGGCTGATAATAGTCGTAATAGGAGACGAAATATTCGACGGCGTTATTGGGAAAGAAGCTCTTGAATTCGCCATAGAGTTGCGCGGCGAGCGTCTTGTTGGGCGCGAGAATGAGCGCGGGCCGCTGTGTCCGCGAGATGACCTGCGCCATGGTGAAAGTCTTGCCTGAGCCGGTGACGCCAAGCAGCACCTGATCGCGCTCCTGCGCCTCGATGCCCTTGACCAGTTCCTCGATTGCATGGGGCTGGTCGCCGCAGGGCTCATATTCTGAAACCAGTTCAAATTTGACGCCGCCCTCCGATTTGGGAGGACGATCGGGTCGATGCGGCGTCCAGGCCACCTTGTCGCGGATGTTGGGATCGCCAAGCCGAAGCAGTTGATCGAGACTGTCGATGGTGGCCTGCACGCCGCCGATGTGTTCACCGTTGGCTGCCGCATCCGCGCCTTGGACCGCTTCGCCAAGGCCGTATTTCTTTATGTCTTCCTCATCCAACCCGGCCGCCAGCCCAGCGTCATAAGGCGCCTGCGACGCTTCCTCGAAGCCAGCAACGGGTTCGATCAATCCGGGGCTCAGCAACCGGGCAAGATGCGGCGACAGCGGTGAAAGCTCGGGCTTGGCGGCCTTGGCCCGCGTGGAGCGAACAGGGGATTTTTGAGGGCTCTTAGGGGGTGAGGTCATAGACGTTCTTTGAAAGGCCGGTCGCGGACCGGCTGCTCGC
Organism: uncultured Alphaproteobacteria bacterium; assembly: GCA_963724845.1. Lineage (GTDB taxonomy): Bacteria > Pseudomonadota > Alphaproteobacteria > Rhizobiales > Beijerinckiaceae > Methylocystis. The sequence goes on along the minus strand of CAVRWF010000002.1, from coordinate 320,103 downwards.
GCAATATGGAGCGCCTTGCTCCCGTATGGAAGGGCGCCTGCGGAATGTGGACCAACGCAGGGCGCGCACGGCGCCGATTGTGCTATATGAATGAAGGGGCTGCACGGTCCGGGGCTTCTCCGGCGGCGGCGAACCGAGCGAGGTCATGACTGATGCATCGCAAAAAAACCAATTGGATGAAGCTAGTTGCCGATTCATTTAGCCTCGGCGTAAGGGCTAATCAGGTGATTGCCTTGCGAATGGCGACATTCGCCCGGGGCGGCGCCAAGGCTCAGGCCGAGAGCAAAATGATGCTCGACGAGAAGGTCAAGGCCGCGATCGACGCCAATATGGCGGCGGCGCACAGCATAATGATCGGCCAGCCGCACCTGGCGCCCGGGCGTGCGATGACCGTCTACCGGAAGCGCGTGCATAAGAATTTGAGCCGCCTGTCCAAAAAAGTGTGAAAGGGAACAGTTGCGCGGCGTTTTGCTGACTTGCCTGCTGAAAGCGTGCAAACTGCCCCGCACATGCAAACTGATCGCTTGAAGCTCCCGACCCTGTTCATCCCTCACGGAGGCGGACCCTGGCCCTTTATGGACCGGGCTTTCGGCCCTCCGGGAATGTGGGACGGACTGCGCGCCCATCTCACCGGCCTTGCGGCAACGCTTCCCGCGCGTCCCAAAGCGGTTTTGAACATTTCCGCCCATTGGGAGACGCCGCGCCCGACCGTGGACATAGACCCCGCTCCGGCCCTGCTGTTCGATTATTACGGCTTCCCCGAACACACCTATAAGCTGCAATATCCGGCGCCCGGCGCGCCCGGACTGGCCGCGCAAGTGCGAGACTTGCTCAAGGCCGCCGCCCTGCCCTGCGACGAAGCGCAAGGGCGCGGCTTCGATCACGGGGTGTTCGTCCCCTTCATGCTGATCTATCCAAACGCCGACATGCCGATCCTGCAGATGTCCTTGCAGCGACACGCCAGCGTCGCGGAGCACCTCGCCATCGGCCGCGCTCTGGCGCCGCTGCGGGAACTGGGCGTGCTGATCGTCGGCAGCGGCATGAGCTATCACAATCTGCGCGAGTTCTTTTCGCCCAGCGAAGCGGCGCGAAAGCCCGCGGCGCTATTCGACGAATGGCTGACGCTGACGGTGGAAACCACCGACCCGCAGATGCGCGATTCCATGCTCACCGACTGGCGCAACGCTCCCGGGGCGCGCGAGAGCCACCCGACGCCGGAACATCTCGAGCCGCTGTTCGTCGTCGCCGGCGCGGCCGGAGAGGATCGGGGACGGAGGGTTTTCAGCGACGATCTTGGGGGCAAGCCCGTGTCGGGGTTTCGCTTTGGGTGAGCAAGGGCTGCGCTTCCTTCTCCTGTGGAACGGCAGAACGCGGCTCCGCGAAGTGGACTGTGAATCTTCGGCGAGATTCAATCTGGACGCAGCTTCCCTCATCCGACCCTCGCTAACGCGAGGGCCACCTTCTCCCACAAGTGGGAGAAGGAAAGGCCCGCCCGGCGGCGCGGGCGGCGGCGTCGGCGGCGAAGGTGGCGTCGGCGGCGGCGAGTTCATTGGCGCGGGTTGGATATTTGCCGACAACCCGAGCCAATGCAGTAGCGCGAAACAGCGAGGCGGTGAAGTCCGCGAAGGGTCGCAACTGTTCAAAGGCGATTAATTTGGGGAATCTCGGCGCGGCGAAAGGCAACACCCGCAGCGCAGCGCGCGCGGCGATCAGCACGCAGACTTCGCGGGGCTGCGTCTCAAGCCATCGCCTGAGTCCTGCCTCATCGTTAAATCGGGGCGACACTCCCCCTGCCCCCGCGCTATCCGCCACGCTGAAATGCCCCGCTGAAAATCGCTTTCACGCGCCCAAGCTAACACGCCCAACCCCCACAGCAAGGGCGGCGCATCCTTCTCCCACCTGTGGGAGAAGGTGGCCCTCGCGTTAGCGAGGGTCGGATGAGGGAAGCCGCGAACGGCGTGAATCTCACGAAGGTTTCGCGGAACAGAAAGCGCCCGCAACCGACTCCGCTTCGCGCCGTTGCACGGGAGAACGACGCGCGCCCCAAGATTCCACTTCAAATCGAGAACGCCGCATCTGGCCGCCCCGCTCCTCCGCCCCAGTTTAACCCCATTGGACGACGAGGCTGCGCGCTCAAGCTTGCGGCAATGGAGACTGGCAATGGTTATTGGCGTTACGCATATTCAACCGATCGTCTCGTTGATCGCGGGCGTGCTCATTCTGGTCATGCCCAATTTGCTAAATTACATCGTCGCGATCTTCCTGATCATATCCGGCATTCTTGGGCTGGGACTTATTCATTGAATCGGACGGATCGACACGCTTAGGGAAACAAGGCGTCATAACTCGGCTTCAATTCTCTCTGACATGGCGACGCCGTTCACTTCAATTGCTTCGGGCTTGGCCGCCTCCAAAGCTTCCGCCAATTCGCCGGCTTCGATCAGCTTGGCGCGGGCCTCGGCGGCCTCGCGCTGGCGGTTCCACATCGCGGCGTATTCGCCCTTTCGATCCAGCAACTGCTGATGCGTGCCGCGCTCAGTGATGCGGCCGTGATCGAGGAAGATGATTTCGTCCGCCTCGACAACTGTCGAGAGGCGATGCGCAATGACCAGCGTCGTGCGGCCCTTCGCGACACGGCGCAGCGCTTCCTGAATTTCGTGTTCCGTGAAGCTGTCCAGCGCCGAAGTCGCTTCGTCCAGGATCAATATTGGCGGGCTTTTCAAAATCGTGCGCGCGATTGCGACGCGCTGTTTCTCGCCTCCCGAGAGTTTCAGTCCGCGTTCGCCAACCTGCGCTTCATAACCGTCTGGAACCGTAGCGATGAAACGGTCGATCTGCGCCAGTCGCGCCGCCTCGCGCACTTCCGCGTCGCTGGCGTCCCAACGTCCATAGCGAATATTGTAGCCGATGCTGTCGTTGAACAGCACAGTGTCCTGCGGCACCATGCCGATCGCGGCGCGCAGACTCTTCTGCGTCACCGCGAGTATGTCCTGACCGTCGATCAAAATGGCGCCGCACTGCGGTTCGTAAAAGCGAAACAGCAGGCGCGAGATTGTGGACTTGCCGGCGCCGGAGGGTCCGACAATGGCGAGCGTCTTGCCTGGCCTCACCTCGAAACTTACGCCCTGCAGGATCGGCCGCTTCTCGTCATAGTAAAAGCGCACGTCGTTGAACGCGATGCGCCCATCTTTCACCGAAAGCGGCGGCGCGCCGGGCCGGTCGGCGATCTCCGGGTTTTGCCCGAGAATCGAGAACATGCGCTCGATATCGACAACCGCCTGGCGGACCTCGCGATAGAACGTGCCCATGAAATTGAGCGGTTGATAAAGCTGAACCATCATCGCGTTGATCAGCACAAAGTCGCCGACAGACGCTTTACCCGCGCGGATATCGTAAACGCACATGGCCATCACCAGTGTAAGGCCAATGGTGTAAATCGCAGCCTGTCCGGCGTTGAGAATGGCGAGCGACGTATAAGAGTTCGATGCTGGCGCGCCGATAGCGCTCCATTGATTTGTCGTAGCGTTCGGCCTCGCGCTCTTCGGCGCAAAAATATTTTACTGTTTCGTAATTAAGCAGGCTGTCGATGGCTTTGACATTAGCGTCGATATCGCTCTCGTTCATCGAGCGTCGAATGGCGATGCGCCAGTTGGTGGCGATAGCCGTATAGGCGAGATATGCGACAATCGTGATCGCCGTCACAAACGCGTAGCTCCAGTCGAACTGCACGACGAACACCGCCAAAACGAGCAGAAACTCGACGATCGTCGGCGCGCCGGACGACATCACGAGACGCGACAATGTTTCGATGGCGTCGCGACCCCGTTCCAGCACCCGCGTCAGTCCGCCAGTTTTGCGGCTGATATGAAAACGCATCGACAATTCATGCATATGCACGAAGACGTCATTGGCGAGGCGCTTCACCGCATGCATGGCAACGGCCGCGAACAGCGCGTCGCGAGTCTGCGTCAACAGCGCATAGACGATGCGCAGCACGCCATAAAGAACGGTAAAACCAACGGCCCCGGCAAGCAGCGATGGAACCGCCTCCGCGCCCTTTTGCCCGACCGCATCCGCCGCCCATTTGAAGGCATAGGGCACAGCGGTGTTGACCAGCTTGCCGATGACCAGCAGGAGGAAGGTGAGAGCGACCCTGCGCTCCAGATCGGGCCGGCCCTTGGGCCAGATATAGGGCCATAGATGCGCTATCGTCGCGACAAGACTGGCGTCCTTCAATTCCGGCGCATCGGACGCGCCCCCACGATTGCCGGAGGCGCGACTTCCCATTCTTAGCATGTTCCATCCATTTTGAGCGGGGGCCTCGCCGAACGAGACTTTCGCGTCATATAGGAGTTTTATGCGGGCGACGCACCCCGCAACACAAAAAAGCAACGCTTGAAACTTATAATCCCGCGCATAAGACGCGCCGGGAAACGGGACGAATCATGACTACCATTAAAAACATTTGCGTTTACTGCGGTTCTTCGCCGGGCCACGATGCTCATTATGCGGCCGCCGCGCAGAACCTTGGGACTGAACTGGCGAAGGCCGGCATAGGCCTTGTTTTCGGTGGAGGCTCCTGCGGCTTGATGGGCACTGTGGCGCGCGCCACGCTAGCGGCGGGCGGACGGGCGACCGGCATTATTCCGGGTTTCCTCGACGACCGCGAAGTCGCGCTGACCGGGCTCACGGAGCTTAAAATCGTGCCGGACATGCACAGCCGCAAGCAGTTGATGTTCGAGAAAGCCGACGCCTTTGTGGCTCTGCCAGGCGGTATCGGAACTCTCGAGGAACTCGCGGAACAGCTTACCTGGATTCAGCTCGGGCGCCACGCCAAGCCGCTGGTTATTGCCGACATCGGCGGTTTTTGGCGACCCCTGCTCACGCTGTTTGCGCATATGCGGGGAGAAGGATTCATCCGCGCCGGATACGAGATGCGTTATCTCGTCGCCGAGCGCATCGAGGATGTCATCCCCATGATCCTCAAGGCAGGCAAGCGCGCGCGCGAGGGTGCGGAGAAGGCGGAGGTTATCGAGCGACTGTAAAGCCTTCTCGACTAGTGGCGGGGCGCGAAACTAAACGGCGCCTTCCCGCAGCAGCTTATAGACAATCGCGTCAATCAGCGCCTCGAAAGAGGCGTCGATAACATTCGCCGAAACTCCGACCGTCGACCAGCGCTCGCCTTTGCCGTCCGCGCATTCCACGAGGACGCGCGTCACGGCGTCGGTGCCGCCCTGAAACACGCGCACGCGATAATCCACGAGCCTGACGTCCTCTATATAGCGCTGGTAGCTGCCAAGATCCTTGCGCAATGCAAGGTCAAGCGCGTTAACCGGACCATTGCCTTCGGCCGCGGAAATGCGCGTTTCCCCATTCACGCGCAGCTTGACGATGGCTTCGGCGCCCGCGTCCTCGAAACCGCCATTGCGCGCAAAACGCCGATCCACCGCGACGCTGTAACGCTCGACATCGAAGTAGTGCGGCGTTTCGCCCATCACGCGCTTCGCGAGTAGAAAGAACGAAGCATCAGCGCCTTCATAGGCGTAGCCTTGCGCTTCCTTGTCCTTCACCTCGTCAAGCAGTCGCGCGAGGCGTTGATCGTCCTTTTCGAGATTGACCCCAAGCCTTGTCAGTTCCGCAATGATGTTGGACTTGCCGGCCTGATCCGACACCAGCACGCGGCGACGGTTGCCGACGCTTTCCGGCGCGACATGTTCATAGGTGCGCGGATCGGTCATCACAGCGGAGGCGTGAATGCCCGCCTTGGTGGCGAAGGCGCTGGCGCCGACATAGGGCGCATGACGATTGGGAGCGCGGTTCAGCAACTCGTCGAGCGCATGGCTGACGCGAGTCAGATGGGTAAGCTTTTCCGGCGTAACACCGATTTCAAAGCGGTCGGAAAACTCCGGCTTCAGCAGTAGAGTTGGAATTATCGTCGTCAGATTGGCGTTACCGCAACGTTCGCCAAGCCCGTTGAGGGCGCCCTGAATTTGGCGCGCGCCTGCGCGCACCGCCGCCAGAGAATTGGCGACCGCCTGCCCCGTGTCGTCATGCGCATGGATACCGAGCTTTTCGCCGGGGATGACTTGCGCAACGCGCGCGACAATACGCTCGACCTCATGCGGCAATGTTCCGCCATTGGTGTCGCACAGCACGATCCAGCGCGCGCCAGCGTCATGCGCCGCCCTGGCGCAAGCAAGCGCATAAGCCTCATTGGCTTTAAAGCCGTCGAAGAAATGTTCGCAATCGACGGCGCCTTCCTTGCCGCGCGCGACTGCCGCGCTTACCGATTGTGTAATCGCGTCCAGATTGTCCTCTTCGGTGGACCGCAGCGCGACGCGCACCTGGTAGTCCCATGCCTTTGCGACAAAAACCACTGTGTCACTTTTGCAATCCAGCAGCGCAGCAACGCCCGGATCGTTTTCGACTGAACGCCCTTGCCGCCGCGTCATGCCGAAGGCCGCGAAGCGTGCGCGAATATTGGGCCGCGTCGAGAAAAATTCCGTGTCCTGCGGATTGGCGCCGGGATAGCCGCCTTCAATATAATCCAGGCCGAGATCATCGAGCATGGCGGCGATCTGCCGCTTGTCCTCGAGCGAGAAATCAACACCCGTGGTCTGGGCGCCGTCGCGCAGCGTGGTGTCGAACAGCGTCAGCCGTTGCTTGGTCATTGCGGGCGCCCCTGCGCGTCGCCTTGCGGCGCGAGTTCCTTGGTCATTGTCGTGTTGCCGAGCCATTCGCCGCCAAGCACCACAGTGTTACGGCTTTGCGGGATATAGCCGTGCACGGCGAAAAAGTCGCGCGCCGCGTCCGATGCGTCGACGCCAAGCTTTTGCCCGCCGCGAGCCGCGCCAAGCTTTTCAAGCGCGTTTACAAGCGCGGAGCCGACGCCGCGACGCGCGAACTGCGGATGCACATAAAACATGTCGATCTGCGTGTTGTCCTTGAGCGAAGCAAAGCCTGCAATCTCGCCCTCAACCAGCGCAACAAGCGTCAGACTTTCCCCAAGACGCTTTTCCAAAGCAGCTTCGTCGCCGACGCTCGCGATCCACGCCGCGAGTTGGTCCTCGTCGTAAAAGTCGTCGGCGAGAGTCTCCACGCTGGCGCGAAACAAAGCTGCAAGACGCGGCGCATCCGCCGGCAGGAACGGCCGCAGTCCCGGAGCTGTTTGCGCGGTCGCCATGCTCAGATCACGTCCCAGAAATGCAGCGCAGCGAGAATGGCGAGCGCCAGCACAAGCAGCTTGAAGAAAAGATAGCTCAGCCAGTGCGCGGGAAAAGGCAGCGATTTTTTCCAGTCGTCAGCCATGATCATTCTCCTTGAACTCAGAACCCCACCCGTCGCGCTACGCGCGCCACCCTCCCCGTAAAGGGGAGGGATGGGGGCTGCATGATTGTCGTGGATCAACTCAAATGCTTCGTATTGCACCAACGACGCAGCCCCAAGTCGACTCATCGGGCTCGCATCCCTCCCCCTTGCGGGGAGGGTGGCGCGCGTAGCGCGACGGGTGGGGGCCGCAAGCGAAAGACTCATCGCCGCGCCTCCAGCGCCGCAAGATGCTTAACCGCACGCGCGATGATCGTCTCGATGACCGCGTTGAGATCGGCGTCGATCTCGTGGTTCCAGAAACGCAGCGTGCGAAAGCCCAGCGCGGCGAAATGGGCGTCGCGGCGCTCATCATGCGCAATCCCCGCGTCTTCGCCGTGCTGGGAACCATCCGCCTCCACGATCACGCGATATTTGAAGCAGACGAAATCGGGAATATAGCCTTCCAGCGGGGCCTGACGGCGAAAGTGAAATCCTTGCGGCCGCAGCTTTCGCAACTGCACCCACAGCTTCACCTCCTGCCGCGTCATCGCCTTTCGCAAGGCGCGGGCTCTGGCGTTGGCCATGGCGTTCTCTCGCCGAAAAACCCCACCCGTCGCGCTGCGCGCGCCACCCTCCCCGTAAAGGGGAGGGATTGGGGCTGCATGAAAATTCAAGATAATTTCAAAGGCTCCAACCTGCATCAAAGCTGCAGAAAGAGGTCGACTCATCGGGCTCGCATCCCTCCCCCTTGCGGGGAGGGTGGCGCGCGCAGCGCGACGGGTGGGGGCCGCAAGCAAAAGACTCATCGCTTGACCTCCCATGTCGTCGTGCCATCCTTGTTGTCCTTGAGCGCAATGCCCATGGCGAGAAGCTCGTCGCGGATGCGGTCGGACTCGGCCCAGTTTTTTGCCGCGCGGGCGGCGTTGCGGGTGGTAATCAGGGAGCTAACAGCAAGCTGTCGTCCGAGCGCATACGTTTACTCGTTCGACCCACTGCGGCGTAACTGTGAATATCTATTCCGAGCAATTTGAGTGCGAGATCGAGTTCATCACTGCTTTCGATTGCGTGGAGCATCCGGTCTAGCGCGAATGGCGTATTCAAATCGTCTGACAAGGCTTCCAATACCGTCTCGCACACCCGTCGAACCCTCCACCATAACCATCTCCGTCGAGCGAGCCGAATCTGGCTCAAACGCCGGTCTCCGTTCAAGTCGACAGCTCCAATTTCCGCTGCCCACTTCCGCAAACTGAGCTCCGCCTCCTCCAGCGCCTTCACCGTCCAATCAATCGGCTGGCGATAATGCGTGCGCAGCATCGCCAGCCGCAGCACTTCGCCCGGCCACTTCCGCCCGCCAAACTTCTCCGTGTGGAGCAACTCATGGATCGTCACAAAATTCCCCAGGCTCTTGGACATTTTCTCGCCCTCGACCTGCAGGAATCCGTTGTGCATCCAGACATTCGCCATCACGTCGTGGCCGAAGGCGCAGCGCGTTTGGGCGATTTCGTTTTCGTGATGCGGGAAGACGAGGTCGATGCCGCCGCCGTGGATGTCGAAGACTTCGCCAAGGTGCTTCCAGCTCATCGCCGAGCATTCGATATGCCAGCCCGGGCGCCCCCTGCCCCACGGGCTTTCCCAGCCCGGCTCGTTTTCCTTCGACGGCTTCCAGAGTACGAAGTCCGTGTCGCCACGCTTGTAAGGCGCAACATCGACTCTCGCGCCCGCGAGCATTTCGTCGAGCGAGCGACGCGACAGGCGACCGTAGTCTTTCATTGATGGCGTATCGAACAGCACATGGCCGTCGGCCGCATAGGCGTGACCGGACGCAATCAGCCGCTCTATGATGCGGATCATCTCTGCGATATGTTCCGTCGCGCGCGGCTGGACGTCGGGCTCCAGGCAGCCCAGCGCCTTCACGTCGGCCTGAAAGACCTTGTTGGTCTCTTCGGTCAGTTCGCGGATGGAGATTCCGCGCTCCGCGGCGCGCGCGTTGATCTTGTCGTCGACGTCGGTGATGTTGCGCACATAGCGCACGTGGTCGGCGCCGTAAAGATGCCGCAGCAGCCGATACAGCACGTCGAAGACGATGATCGGGCGCGCATTGCCGATATGCGCATAGTCATAGACCGTCGGGCCGCACACATACATGCGCACGTTTTCGGGATCGAGCGGCGTAAAAACGTCTTTGCTGCGCGTGAGCGTGTTATAGAGCTTGAGCGGCGGCGACATGGATGTTCTCAAACCTTCCCCGGCCGGGGCGTCGCTTCATGTCGGGATGAGACGTGACGGCTCCGGCCAGCTGTTGGCTAGCTGATAATGGTCCGACCACAAGGGGGGTTGCGGAGCGTGAGCGTCATGGCCGCGACCATGCGCCGCGTGGCGCGGTCCGTCAAGTAAAACTGCCAGCGGTCGGCGGGATTCCAAAAAGTTAACAATAATTTTACCGCGCGAGACTAAACAAAAAATCCCTACCGAGGCGCCTCGGGGTCCGATTTGAAGAGGCTCAGCCATGATGTCGCAGCATACGAAGTTCGAACACTCGATCTGGCCGAGCATACTCGCGCCATTGCTGGCCGGTCTTCTCGTCGCGGCTGTTTACAACGGCCATAGCCAGGCTGCGCCGGCGGCCGCTCAACGCACTGTCTATGTTCTTAGTGACCACGAAGGCTACGGCCTTGTCGACTGCATCTCGCAAAAGCGCGAATGCGGCAAAGTCGTCGCTGACAGCTGGTGCGAGGCCCACGGCCACGGGCCGGCGCTTGCATTTGGCGGCGCCGACGACGTGACGGGAGCCATCGCCAACATTCGGGCGACTAAAACAGAGCCCGGCGCGGCGATGGTCAGCTGCTCCGAATAAGCGGCGCGAAACTCGCTTATTTTTTCACATAATCGGCGCAATGGGCCGGCTCCACGCCACCCCATGTCTCCAGCGACAGCGCTGAAGTCGAGTTTTCCGGGCTTCCTTCAACGAGCTTGTCGGAATAAACCATGTAAACCAGCACGTTGCGCTTCACGTCGCAGCCGCGCACAATTTGCATGCGCTTGAAGAATAGCGAACGCTTCTCGCTGAACACCTGATCGCCCTGCGAAAACTTCTCCTTGAACTTTATCGGGCCGTATTGACGGCAGGCGAGCGAAACGTCCGAGGTATTTTCGGCAAGACCCAGCGCGCCGGAGACCCCGCCCTTTTCATGGGCGGTGAAATAACAGGCGACCCCCTCGACTATCGGGTCGTCCACGCCATAGGTCGCCAACTTGTCGTTGGGCGTCAGCAATTTGAAATCGGTCGATTGCTTGAATATGAGGTCTGGCCCGCCGTCCGCGGCAAGCACCGGCGCAGCCCCAAGAAGCGCAACCATTGCGACCGCGACCCGAATATTCTGCATTTGCAACCTCATGTTCAAACCTCCACGCCCTCGCGCCGAGCAAGCGGCGACCTTGAAAATCAAACCTATCTCACATCTCAAGCCGCTTATTCGATCGAAGCTCGCGCGACGGATGAAACGGCGACCGCAGGCTTGCGGTAGCCGCCAATATTGGGGATGTTCAGCATCATTGGAAGAGCCAAACCGAAATGAACCGAAAAATTCAACGCGAGCGCCTTGTTGGCGACATGAAGGCGGGGAAATTATGCCCAAATGCGACCCGCTGATTCGCGGCAAGGCGTTGATCTTCGTCCCACGCAGAACGAAGAAGGGATGAGAGAAATTCATTTCAGCTTGAAAATCCTGCCCAACGGCCTCTCCGCGAGACTCAAACGGTCGGCCGTTGCGCTGTGCGCCGTCCTGACGCTCTCCTGTCTCGCAGGCTCCGCTCAGGCGGAAAGCGCTTACTGCAACGATCTAAAGGCGCAGATCGCTCGCGCGGACTCGGGCGCCTCCCAGCGCTATCGCTCCGCCGCCGGCAAGCAGACGAGCGAACTCAACCGCGCCATCGATTACGCGCACAGGCTCGGATGCGATCGTCAGCAATTTTTGTTTTTTGGCGATTCGCCGCCGGCTCAGTGCGGTCAGATCAACGCCCGCGTTGCACAGATGCGCGCCAATCTCGGCGCGTTGCAGCAGCAAGGAGCCGGGGACGCGGGTCTGAAACAATCCTTGCTCGCACGTTACGACTCGGAATGCCGTGACCGCCCGGTCGCAACCCCCACCCGCGCCGGACCGCGCAATTTTTTCGAGGAGTTGTTCGGCGTCGCTCCGCCACCACAGGCCAATCCCCATTTGCGTGAGGTGCCATTAGAGGACTCCAATTCGGATTCGATGCATAGTCTCGAGGGCCAGCCGGATGAAGAAGTCTTTGATGACGGTCATCCCACCGGCGGCAGCGAAGCGGTCTGCGTGCGCCAGTGCGACGGCGGCTTCTTCCCCGTGAGCTATTCAGCGCGCCAGAATAATCTCGACGATCTCGACACGCTGTGCAAAGCGCTTTGCCCCGGTGCGGAGGCGACGCTTTACACCAAGTCGCCCTGGAAAGACATCGACACGGCCGTGTCGATTAATGGCGAAAGCTATAGCGAGCACCCGAACGCTTTAAAATTTCAAAAGGTTCGCGATGCGTCCTGCGGCTGCAAACCGCCGGACAAGAGCTGGGCCGAGGCCCTGGCGGAGGCCGAGCGCATCCTTGCTGCTTCGAACAGCAAGGATACTGTGGTGACCGCGGAGCAGGCCGAACAACTCTCTCGTCCCGTGACAGCCGGGGCGGCGCGAGGCGCCCGAAACCAATCTACGCGGCGCGAGGCCCAGACAACAAACGCAGGAGCCGGCGCGCTTGCGCCGCCGCTCCCGGCAGGCTCCCCTGCACCCGGCGGCGAGTCAACAGGGCTCACGCGCGAGGTGGTTGGTCCGGACGGCGTCAAGCGCCGGGTGCGCGTGGTCGCGCCGACGCTCTAGATTTGCTGTCGGCGCAACCCGTCAGGCTTTGCCCTCATAGAAATCCCGCACCAGACGATCAAGCAACCGGACTCCCCAGCCCGATCCCCAGCTCTGGTTGATGTCGCCGCCCGGCGAACTCATCCCAGTCCCCGCGATGTCGAGATGCGCCCAGGGAGTCTTGTCCACGAAACGCTGTAGAAACTGCGCTGCGGTGATCGAGCCCGCATGTCGGCCGCCGGTGTTTTTCATGTCGGCGAAGCGCGAGTCGACCATCTTGTCGTAGGTTGGCCCCATTGGCATGCGCCAGAGCTTCTCGCCGGACAGTTCGCCGGCTTTGGTGAGACGTTGCGCCAACTCGTCATTATTGGAGAAGAGACCAGCGTATTCCTGACCCAGAGCCACCAAAATCGCGCCTGTGAGCGTCGCCAGATCGATCATGAAGACAGGCTTATATTGTTCTTTTACGTACCAGAGCGCGTCGGCCAGCACCAGGCGGCCCTCCGCGTCGGTGTTGATAATTTCGATGGTCTGACCCGACATCGACTTGACAATGTCGCCGGGCCGTTGGGCCTCGCCGCTGGGCATATTTTCGACCAGACCAAGAACGCCGACCACATTCGCCTTCGCCTTGCGCGAGGCGAGCGCATGCAGCAATCCCGTGACCGCGGCGGCGCCAGCCATGTCGCCTTTCATGTCCTCCATTGAGGCGGCGGGCTTGATTGAAATGCCCCCGGAGTCGAAGACCACGCCCTTGCCGATGAACGCCAGCGGAGCCGCGCCGGGCTCGCCGCCGTTCCAGCGCAACACGACCACCTGACTTTCCTGGGTCGACCCCTGGCCCACTCCCAGAAGCGCCCGCATGCCCAGCTCCGCCAGCGCCTTCTCGTCGAGAATTTCGACCTCGACGCCAAGCGACGCCAGTTTTCCCGCTCGCCGGGCAAACTCGACAGGGGTGAGAACATTGGCAGGCTCATTTACCAGCGTACGCGCCAGCAGGACCCCTTCGGCGACGCCCGCGGCCTCCGTCTGCGCCATCTTGGCGGCGGCGACATCGCCTACCGCCAACGCTATTTCACTGGCGCCTTCTCGCTCCGTGTCGTCCTTCTTCTTTTTGGTCTTGTATTGCTCGAATTTGTAGGCGCGCAACCAGGCTCCGAGGGCGAACTGGCCTGCCGCCTGCCCCGCGTTCGAAAATCCCTGCGGCGCGTCGAAGACAACTATCGCATTGGAGCCGGCGCCCAATTTGCCAGCGGTCTGGCCGCCGAGCGCCATAAAGTCCTCAAAAATCTTGGGCTTATCGCTTTCGACGTCTTCGCCGGCAGGAGCCACGCCCACCCCGAGCACCAGGAGACGCGAAGCTCCAGGTAATCCGGCAGGAGCTAGGATCTCCAAAGCCGTGCCGGACTTTCCGGTAAATTTGGCGAAAGCCGCAGCGCGCGCGATCTGGGCGCTGGCGTCGTGTAGCAACGCCTTGGTCTGCTCGCCAAACGCCAGTTCGGAGCCGGAATAGACGACCAGCGTGCGCGGTCTTGCCCCGTCTTCCGGAGTCGCCAACCGGCTTTTCGCATCATCGAAGGGCAGCAACTCGAACTTGACATCAAGTGACATATTGGCCTCACGGAAGGCGCTGGGGCCGGTCGAAACGGCGCCGCAGTGCGAAGGAACGCGCGCACTATTATCTTCGCGTCGTCCGGGGTCAATTCAACGAGCAGGCTTTTCACCTCGCCGCAAGCGCCCATTAAAAGCCTTGATGAAGGCGCAAGGCCCGAAATGCGTAGTGCGCGGTTGCGCAGGTTGCCGAGAGCGTTTAGCCATTCGTAGCGGAATTGCGGACAGCACACCTAACTGAAGGCACATGGCAAAACAGGCGCTTATTGTGTTCCCCTCATGGAGCGTAAGGGGAGTTCGCCGATGATCGGCGCCACGCTTTCGCGCTATTTAGCTTGGCGATTTCTCCGAACGATTCTCGCGATTTTCGTTACTATCTTTTGCTTGATGTTCGTCATCGTCTTTGTCGAACTGCTGCGCCGAGCCAGCGACAATCCCGACGCAGGCGCCGGCACGGTTGCGCTGATGGCGCTCATGCGCGTCCCCTATCAGACCGAAACGATTCTGCCTTTTGCCGTGCTGTTCGGAGCGATGGCGACTTTTGTCGATCTGACCCGCAAACTTGAACTGGTCATTGCGCGCGCCGCGGGCATGTCCGTATGGCAGTTCCTGGCGCCGCCACTGCTGACCGCGTTTGTCATAGGGCTGCTTTCCGTAACGGTTTATAATCCCATATCTTCGTTGCTAAAACAGCGCTCAGATCAAATGGAGCTGGATCTGTTTGGCGTGCAGGGCAGCGTGCGGATAGACCACGGGGTTTGGCGTCGGTATCACGGCGTGGACGGATTGGCGGTGATTTACGCCATGAGATCTTCGCATGGTGGAGCTGAATTGTCCGACGTAAGCGTCAATATTTATGCGCCCGAGGGTGGTTTCATCGAGAGAGTTGAGGCGGTCCGAGCGACCTTGCAGCCGGGGGCCTGGCTGCTGGAGCAGGCCCGCGTGACCGCTCCAGGGGAACCGTCCGCTCTGGTTGGCGCCTATCTTCTCGCCACCGACGTGACTCCCGAAGAACTCGCCGCAACCTCCGCTTCGCCTCAGGCCGTCCCATTTTGGGATCTGCCAAGAATGGCTCAGACGACCCTCGAGGCTGGATTGGACGCGCTGGGTTATCGCCTGCAATTTCAGAAGCTTCTTGCGCGTCCCTTACTGCTTGTTGCCATGGTTCTCGTGGCCGCATCCTTTTCATTAAGATTTTTTCGATTTGGCGGCGTGGCCAGAACCCTTACCGGTGGCGTCGCAGCCGGCTTCGTGCTTTATATTATAACGGAAGTTTTCTCCGACCTCGGGGGCGCTGGAACGATAAGTCCCGTTCTCGCCGCGTGGTCGCCTACGCTCGTCGGGAGCATGTTGGGTACTTTGTCGCTCTTGCATTCGGAGGATGGCTGATGAAAGTCCATCACAACCTCCAAAGTATTGCGTTGCGTGCAACGGCGGCCTCGGGACTGAAGCTTCAGCCCATGAGAGCGTTTGCGCTCGCACTTTCAGCAGTGGTAGGCGTTGTCTACTGTTTTTCATTTTCAACAGCTACTCTTGCCGCCGAGCAAAAATCGGGCCAGCCAGCCGCGCGGATGGTCGTAGAAGCTCGGGAACTCGTATACGACAAAGATAAAAACACCGTCTCGGCCCGGGGCGACGTGCAGATTTACTATAAAGGACGGCTTCTCGAGGCGGACCGCGTCGTCTACGACCGAAAGACAGAACGCGTGTTCGCGGAAGGTCATGCGCGCCTGACCGAGAGAGACGGCACCGTCGTGCATGCGGAGCGGTTTGATTTCACAGACGATTTTAAAGACGGGTTCATAGAGAGTCTTCAGGTTGATTCTCCTGACAACACCCATTTCAGCGCCCCTTACGCAGAACGTTCGGGCGGTGAAACCACCGTTTTCGACTTAGGGTCCTACACAGCTTGCGAGGCCTGTAGGGACGATCCTTCGCGCCCGCGCACGTGGCAGCTACGGGCGAAAAGGATCATCCACGACAACACCGAAAAAATGATCTACTACGAGGACGCCAACCTCGAATTCCTTGATATTCCGGTCGCTTATGTGCCGTTTTGGTCATCGCCGGACCCTTCAAAAAAGCGTCAATCGGGCGTGCTGACTCCAGTATTCAGCTATCGCAGTCAGCTAGGATTCGGATTCGGACTGCCGATCTATTGGGCGATGGCGCCCGATTATGACCTGACCATCACGCCGACTTACTTTACGCAGCAAGGTCCGTTTCTCTCGGGAGAATTCCGCCAGCGCTTTGAAAACGGCTCCTACTGGGTTCGAGCGGAAGGCACGCATGTCGGCGACCCCGGAGCTTTTTCGCCAGCGCCGCTCGGAGCCGGCGATCGGAAATGGCGGGGGTCGGCGCAAAGCACTGGCGAGTTTTTTCTGAACGACCAGTGGCGCCTGGGATGGGACCTGATCGCCCTATCCGACCGTTACTTTCTGCAGGACTACAAGCAGCACAACACACTGTATCAAAATTACTTTTTTCGCGAGGCGTCGTCGACGGCTTATCTGACCGGCCAAGGGGACCGCAGCTATTTCGACTTGCGCGGCTACTATTTTCAGGTGCTTTCGCCCAGTGACGTGCAATCGCAACAGTCGATAGCCCATCCGATTCTCGACTATAACCGCGCTTTCGATATCGATCCCGCGAAGACTTTCGGCGTCGGCGGGCAACTCGACGTAGACGCCAATTTTACGAGCAGTTCCGCGCAGACTGCAAATTATGAGTTCATCCAGCCTCGGACGCTAGATAGCATCTACGGACTTTACAACGTTTGCCAGATCTACGCGCCGGCGACTGACCGCTCCAAGAGCGGGTGTCTGCTACGTGGCATCGGCGGCGACTACGAGGCCGCAACCCTTGAGACTTCCTGGAAGCGAAAGGCGATCGACCCGCTCGGCGGCGTCTGGACGCCCTTCGCATTTGCGCGGTTTTCGGGCTCCTACCTGAACTACGACACCCAAGGTTCCGCGCCGATCTACAACAGCAACTACCTGCCCATTCCCAATGGAGCGCAAGGACTATTTGTGAATGGCGCCGACAACGCGTTTCGCGGTCAGGCAACTCCGGGCGTCGGCGCCGAATGGCGCTATCCCCTGCTCGCGCGCAGCGGCCTTGGCGACATGGTGATCGAACCAATAGCGCAGCTGATTGTGCGGCCCGATCAGTCATCGATTCCTTCGCTCGTAAATATGGACGCGCAAAGCCTTGTGTTTGACGACACCAATCTCTTCGAATGGAACAAATATTCGGGTTACGACCGCTTCGAGACTGGAACTCGAGTAAACTACGGCGGCCAGACGACCATGACATTTAACAACGGCGCCTATGTTAACGCCCTTGTCGGCCAGTCGCGTCAGGTCGCCGGAGCCAATCCCTATGCGGTCGCGGACGCCGCCAATGTCGGCCTGCAGTCTGGCCTGAACACGCGCACCTCGGACATCGTCGGGCGTCTGGCCATCGCCCCAACGAACTACCTCACCTTTGTGGCCAAAGGCCGTCTCGATAGCGACAGTCTGGCGGCAAGGCGAATCGATCTGTTCGCCTCTTATAAGATGCAGCCCCTGACCCTGGAGCTTCACTACGCCAACTACACGGCGCAACCTGAAATCGGCTTCGACGTCCGGCGTCAGGGCATGGCGATCAATGGCCGCTATGATGTGACGAAAAATTACTTCCTCGCCGGCAATGTAACCTTCGACATGAGCCGCTATCTTTACAATTCGCTTACCACCGATCAGTTTTCCACGAGTTTGCTGACCGGCGTGAACACAACTACTTTGACTGGCGTGAATGTGACTGGCACAGCCCCGGTATTCTCCATCGCGGCGATGGGGTTCGGCGCAGGCTATCACGACGAATGCACGGAGCTGTCCCTCAATTATACTTCGATTTACGCGCCCCAGGCCTCGACCGGTCTGCCGGCGCGCAACCAGACAGTCATGCTGACGCTGAAGTTGCGAACGCTTGGCGAAATCAAAACCGGCGTCGGCCTGGGTTCGACGCTGATCAACGACGGTGTGCGCGCGACGCCATGAACGGCGGCGCCTGAACCGATAAAGGATAAATCATGCGTTTCACAAAGCTGTCCCTGCCCGCCTGCACACTCGCTTTTCTCGCGACTTGCGCTTTCTTGCCGGCGAGTCCCTCGGTCGCCGTCGAATTTACCGGCGAGCAAAAGGCCGAAGTCGGGAAAATTGTGCACGATTACCTTCTCTCCAATCCGGAAGTGGTCAAAGA
This sequence comes from uncultured Alphaproteobacteria bacterium, assembly GCA_963724845.1. Classification (GTDB taxonomy): domain Bacteria; phylum Pseudomonadota; class Alphaproteobacteria; order Rhizobiales; family Beijerinckiaceae; genus Methylocystis. Next base: position 302,077 of record CAVRWF010000002.1, on the reverse strand, counting down.
AGCTATCGATGAACTGAGCAAGAAAGAAAAAATCGTCGAGGCTGCGGCCCGCGAGAAAGCGCTGACGAAGGACTCTGAAAAATTGCTCAACTCGCCAAATCAGGCGGTGGTTGGCAATCCAAATGGCGACGTCACGCTGGTAGAGTTTTTTGATTACAATTGCGGCTACTGCAAACAGTCCCTGGCGAATGTCGCGAAGCTGATCGAATCGGACCCGAAAGTTCGTGTGGTGCTCAAGGATTTCGCTATTCTTGGGCCGGACTCGCTCGAAGCCGCGGAAGTCGCCACAGCTGTAAGATTACAGATCAAGGGACCGAAATTCTGGGATTTCCATCGGAAACTACTGGCGACCCGCGGACATATCGGCAAGGCGCAGGCGATCGCCGCCGCCAAAGAGTTCGGCGTTGATATGGATCAACTGGATAAGGACCTAAAGAGCCCGGCGATTCACGAAAGCCTCGAGGAAGTCGACAAACTGGCGGACAGCCTGCATTTCAATGGAACGCCTTCGTGGGTAATCGGCAAGGAAGCGATCGTAGGCGGCGTTTCCTATGCGGAACTGAAAAGCAAAGTCGACAATATCCGCAAATGCGGCAAGGCGACGTGCTGAAATTCTCTCTTTGCAGAGCGCCTGTCTCAATTCAGGGTTCGCGGAGAAGCCTCAGCTGCCTCGAACCCAGGATCAATGGTTCGCGGCAGTGTTGCGAAGAAACATTGCAACGATGCCGAATCCTTACCGGGACTTCCTTTGCGCCGCTGATCGGTCTATGAGAATCGTATCGGCGCACAGCGCCAGTTTCCTGGTGCTGCAATGCTAGCCGTCCATATTCTTAACGGCCCAAATTTAAATCTGCTCGGCGCGCGCGAGCCAGATATTTACGGGCACGCGACACTCGACGACATTCGCGCGTCGCTTGCCGAGCGCTGCTCGGCTGCGGGCGTGGAACTCTTGTTCAAGCAATCGAATTTCGAAGGCGATCTCGTCACCTGGATACAGGAGGCAGGCGCTGCCGGCGTTCCCGTGATTTTGAACGCTGGCGCCCTGACGCATACGTCGATCGCCCTTTACGATGCAATCAAGGGGTCACAAGCGAGCGTTATCGAGGTGCATCTCTCGAATGTTCACGCGCGGGAGAGCTTTCGCCACCACTCTTACATCACGCCTGTAGCGCGTGGCGTGATCGCCGGCTTTGGCCCAATGGTCTACCTGCTAGCCCTCGAGGCTCTTTTAGCCAACGCAATAAGAAAGACCTGAGCATCCATGGCGCGCAAAACTCAAAACACCCGTTCCGCCTCCAAATCCGCTAAAACAGGGCCACGCATCGCCGTGGCGCGGAACAAGACCGCTGCTTCCGCCGCTCCGCCGTCCGCTTCGAAGGAACAGGAGTTGTTGCGGCTCGTAGCCGGGCTTCTGACCGACAGCGATCTTACCGAGATCGAGATCGAGAAAGGCGATCTGCGTATCCGCGCGGCGCGCATGCCGGCTGCGGCGCCGGCCGTCTTCAATTATCCGGCGCCGCCGGCTCACATGCCTGTCGCCGCCGCTCCGGCGGCAAAGGCTGCGCCAACCCCAGCGCTTCCCGAGCCTTCGGCTCGCGCTGATCACGCCGACGCGGTGAAGTCGCCGATGGTGGGGACGGCGTATCTACGCCCCAATCCCGACTCCAAGGCCTTTGTCGAAATTGGAGCGCGAGTGTCGGCGGGCGACAAGCTCTTGCTTATCGAAGCCATGAAAACCTTTAATGATATCGTCGCGCCGAAGGCGGGCGTGGTGACCGCCATACTCGTCGAAGACGGCCAGCCGGTCGAATATGGCGAGCCATTGCTCGTGATCGAATAGGCGACGCCGTAACATGATCGACAAAATTCTAATCGCAAATCGCGGTGAAATCGCGCTACGGATTTTGCGTGCCGCGAAGGAGCTCGGAATCGCGACCGTCGCGGTGCATTCGACGGCCGACGCTCACGCCATGCATGTAAAATTGGCGGATGAGTTTGTTTGCATCGGCCCCGCAGCGGCGCGGGATTTTTATCTCAACATTCCGGCGCTGCTTTCCGCCTGCGAGATAACCGGCGCCGACGCTGTGCATCCCGGTTACGGCTTTCTGTCCGAGAACGCGCGTTTTGCTGAGATTCTCGAAGAGCACGGCATCACCTTCATCGGGCCGAAAGCCGAACATATCCGTCTTATGGGCGACAAGATTGAGGCTAAAGCGACCGCCAAGCGCTTGGGGATTCCCTGTGTGCCAGGCTCGGAAGGCGCCATCACGTCTGAACGTGAAGCGCTGAGCGCCGCGGAGAAAATTGGCTACCCGGTTCTGGTGAAAGCGGCTTCGGGCGGCGGCGGACGCGGCATGAAGGTGGCCCACGACAAGCAGGAGTTGCTCCACGCCGTTGTATCCGCCCGCACCGAAGCGAAGGCCGCCTTCGGCGACGACACAGTCTATCTGGAAAAATACCTGCAAAAGCCGAGGCACATTGAAATCCAGATCTTCGGCGACGGCAAAGGCGAGGCCATCCACCTCGGAGAACGCGATTGTTCGCTGCAGCGCCGCCATCAAAAGGTCTGGGAGGAGAGTCCCCTCCCCCGCGCTCAATGACGCGCAGCGGGGCGAGATCGGCGAAGTTTGCGCCAAGGCGATGCGCGAAATGCAGTACTCGGGCGCGGGCACGATTGAGTTTCTTTACGAGAACGGCGCATTCTATTTCATCGAGATGAACACCCGCATTCAGGTCGAGCACCCGGTTACGGAATCCATCACCGGCGTTGATCTTGTGGCCGAGCAAATCCGCGTGGCCGCCGGCTCGCCGCTATCGCTGAAGCAGAAAGACATCACCTTCTTCGGACACGCGATCGAGTGCAGGGTCAACGCGGAACATCACTCCACCTTCCGCCCCTCGCCAGGCCGTATCGCCTATTACCATCCGCCGGGGGGCGTCGGCGTGCGCGTCGATTCCGCCGTCTACCAAGGCTATACGATTCCCTCCAATTACGACTCGCTGATCGGCAAGTTGATTGTGCATGGTCGCAACCGCACTGAAGCTCTGATGCGTTTGCGCCGCTCACTGGACGAGTTCATTGTCGATGGCGTCGACACCACTCTGCCGCTGTTCCGCACTCTGGTGCGCAACGCGGATGTTCAAAACGGCATCTACGACATCCACTGGCTGGAACATTTTCTGGCGACCGGCGGCATCGAGCCAAGTTTCTGACGCAAATCGTCTCGTCCTTCGCCGATTTTCAGCGGAACGGCCTTTGCGGGGGGAAGCTTTGTTCCCGCAAAGACTATCAGAAAGCGCTCTAACCTGCGCGCCTCAATACCAGGGTCGTGGTCCCCAGCCATAGCCGTAGGGGCGCGGATAGGCGTAGACGACAGGCGCCGGCTCAACCACGGCGACGGGGCCGGGGGCCGGTCCGGGCCCTGGACCACCGACATTGTTCCCTTTCGCCGACATGCATTGCGCGTAAACCGTGTCGTAGCGCCCCTGAATTGACCCGCCAGCGGCGTTGGCGTTGCCGGCGCCGACGGCGCTGCCCACCAAAAGGCCCGAACCCGCGCCGATCGCCGCGCCCGTGCCCGCATGGTGTGTCGCCGCTCCGATCACCGCTCCCGTTGCGGCGCCGAGCGCGGTTCCGATCACCGCACTGCCTACGGCTGCATCGTTCGCGGCCTGGCCGGGAGATTGTCCGCCAATCGCTGCCTGCGCCGAGCTTTGGCAATATTCATCGTCCCTCTGGAAGGAGGAGTAGGATTTGCCCTTGCCCGGCATAACGGGCACCTGCGGAACCGCCGGGCCCGTGCTGGCGCAGGCCCCAAGCGACAGGCAAAGCGCGCCGACGGAGATCATTATCGTTGCCGATTTTACAGTCATCTCAGGAAAACCTTCATCGTCTGACGACTTTGGAAAAGACGCACCGTCCGAACGAAAGCGCCTTCAGGCGCCTTTATGGTTCGGAGAGCCGCGAATATCGCCAGAGATAGTTACGCTTCGATGAATCGAATGGCGGTGATTCGAGCCGGGTTCCCCATAGAGTTTTGAATCAAGTCGTTTTTGAGAACGAATCCGATCGGCGCCAATTACTCTCGCCAGCCCTCTCGCCAAACCGCGTCAATGCGATAAACTCCTCACCATGTCCCGCGCCGATGCAAAATTCGAGATCACGCCGCAAATTCTGCTGCGCGCCTATTCCATCGGCCTATTTCCAATGGCCGAAAGCGCAGATGACGATCAGCTGTTTTGGGTGGAGCCCGAAGAACGCGCCGTATTTCCGTTGAGTGATTTCGTTGTCTCACGTTCGCTCGCCAAAACCGTGCGCTCTGATCGCTTCGAACTGCGGGTAGATTACGACTTCGACGCCGTTATCGAAGCTTGCGCCGCGCCTGGACCTGATCGCGAAAGCACATGGATCAACAGCGAGATTCGACGACTCTATCGCGCCCTGTTCAATCTTGGAGTCGTGCACACAATCGAGTGCTGGCGGGAAGGACGTCTGGCTGGCGGACTATACGGCGTCGCCCTGGGCGCAGCGTTTTTTGGCGAAAGCATGTTTCACCGCGAAACTGACGCTTCAAAAGTGGCCCTCACCCATCTCGTGGCGCGACTGAGGGCGGGCGGCTTTCGTCTTTTGGATACGCAATTCATGACGCGGCATCTCGCGTCGCTGGGCGCCACGGAAGTCTCTCGCGAGGAGTATCGCCTGCTGCTGGACAACGCGATGTCTCCACCTGGAGGCGATTTCTGGATCTGGCCCAAATCGAGCCGTATGACTGGCGCTGCGACGCTGGCTGCGCTTGACCGCTAACGACGAAAAAGCGCCTTCAGACGGCTGTCGCCAGCGCGAAGCGGGGCAGAACTTGCCCCAAGTAGCGTCTCGCAGCGCCGGTGCGCGCCTCGGTCAGTCGGGAGAACCCGAAGGCCAGGAGCACTATCGAGCTGATCACCGCCGCCAACACCATCCAATGAGTTGGGGTCGCGAGTTGCTTCGCCCATTCGGGGCCCATCCAGGAATCCGCGATTGCGCGGAACAGGATCAGCATCGGCATATGAATGCTGTAGAGCGAAAAAGAGAAATCCGCGAGCGTGCGATGGAATTGCGGTCGCACCAGATCCCAGCCCCAATCCGGCGAATGCCTGACGGTCAACATGAGATTGGCGAGGAGGGCCGAGCACAAAAGATCCGCGACGTCCTGCAACCAGGGGTGCGCCGCAAGCAGCGGTCCGCGCACCAACAGGCGAACCGGGATTAGCGATCCAAGATAAACCGCCAGCGAGAGCCAGCGCGAAGCGATGAAGGGGCGCTTCGGCAAGGTCGCCAAGGCCCCGATGATCCAGAGCAGGAAACCGAAGCGGAACCACGGCGAAGCCGAGGCGAAGATGACGAAAATCGCAATGCCCAGCGCGAACGCGCTGTAGCGGAGCGGTTTAGAATAATTGCGCGCAAACGGCAGCATCAACAGCGGGAAAGTAATGTAATACCAGAACTCGCAGGCAAGCGACCAAAGCGGGCTGTTCGTGCCGTAAAAAACGCTGAAAATCTCCTGTAGATTGAATACATTCGCGATAAACACGTTGGCGCTGAAGTGGCCCTGGAAAAGCGGCAGATCGTAAAAACCGGGATTTGGCAGGCTGCGGCCAATGCTGTCAGCGACGAAGGTGAGGATGAGCGCGGGGACAACGACCATGTAGATCCGCGCGAAACGATGAATCAGATATTCGCGCAGGAAATCCTTGCCCTTGCGGATGCTGGCGAGCATGGCTCCGCCAACGAGATACCCCGACATCACGAAAAAGCCGAGCACCATCTGGTGGCCGAATTCGAAGCTCATGAAGAACCACCAGACATAGACCGGGGCGGCGTGAGGCGCGGTCATAATGTCGGCAAGACTCACGAAGGTGTTGGTGGCGTGGACGGAAATAACCACCAGCGCGCCTATCCAGCGATAGGCCTCCAGCATTTGCGACAAGATTAAGGGCATTCGATCCTCGGCTGGGTGGAGCGCAGCTTTATAACCGCTTCGGATCGGTAGAGCCAGTTCAGCGGACGCCAGGTTAGTTAGGTCAAGCTTAAGGTTAGCCCACGCAAAAATATCGCCAGAGCGCGACCGATCCTATATAAGCGCTCGCATGGAGGCTGGCCGAAACGCCTCCGCGCGGCTTGATAATTGGAGTTAGAAACAGTGGACCGTTGGAGCCCCAGCAGCTGGAGAAGCAAGCCGATCGAGCAGACGCCGGTCTACCGCGAGCAGTCCGTTCTCGCCGATGTCGAACGCCAGCTAGCCGGATTTCCCCCGCTGGTATTTGCCGGAGAGGCGCGCAATCTGACCCGCGCGCTCGCCGACGTGGCCGCAGGCAAGGCTTTTTTGCTTCAGGGCGGCGATTGCGCCGAGGCTTTCTCTGAACACAGCGCCGACAACATCCGCGACTTTTTCCGCGTCTTCCTGCAGATGGCTGTGGTCTTGACCTTTGCAGCGGCCTCGCCGGTGGTCAAGGTGGGACGCATCGCCGGACAATTCGCCAAGCCGCGCTCATCGCCAAGCGAAAAACATGGCGATGTCGAACTGCCGAGCTATCGTGGCGACATCATCAACGACATCGAATTCTCCGAAGCTGCGCGCATTCCCAATCCCGAGCGGCAATTGCTGGCCTACCGCCAGTCTGCGGCGACGCTGAACCTTATCCGCGCCTTCGCGGCGGGCGGTTTCGCCAATCTCGAAAACGCGCATCGCTGGATGCTGGGATTCGTCAAGAACAGCCCGCAATCCGAGCGCTACCAGAAATTGGCCGATCACATTACCGAGACGCTTGGTTTCATGCGGGCTATCGGTCTCGACCCGGAGCACCACCCCGAGCTGCGTCAAACGGATTTCTATACTTCGCACGAAGCGCTGCTGCTCGGATATGAGGAGGCGCTGACCCGCGTCGATTCCACAACGGGCGATTATTACGCGACGTCAGGGCACATGATTTGGGCGGGCGACCGCACGCGCCAACCGGACGGCGCGCACATCGAATATCTGCGGGGCGTCAAGAACCCGCTTGGGCTCAAATGCGGCCCGAGCCTGACGCCCGACGGTCTGCTGCAACTGATCGACGTGCTGAATCCCGACAATGCGCCCGGCCGGTTGACGCTGATTTGCCGCTTTGGCGCGGATAAGGTCGAGGACAAACTGCCGGCGCTGATCCGCGCGGTTTCACGCGAGGGCAAAAGCGTGATCTGGTCTTGCGACCCGATGCATGGCAACACGATCAGCGCGAGTGGTTACAAGACACGCCCCTTCGACCGCATCATGACGGAAATTCGTAATTTCTTCGCCGTTCATCAGGCGGAGGGCTCTTACGCTGGCGGCATTCATTTGGAGATGACCGGCAAGGATGTAACCGAATGCACCGGCGGAGCCAGGGCGATTTCCGAAGAAAACCTGCGCGACCGCTATCACACCTATTGCGACCCCCGCCTCAATGCAGAACAGGCGATCGAGGTGGCGTTCCTGGTTGCGGAGCTGCTGAAGGCCGAGCGCGTCGCGCGCGGCGAGAAGCAGCGCGCAGCGGCAGAGTAAGGCGGTGCAGCCTCTGCGAGGCGCACAGTCCCTGTAAAGGATGTGCGCCTTCTCCTCCCGAATCAGCCTGCAGTGGTCGTCTCTTCCTCGCGGACGGTCATCTCGTTGCCGTGCCACACGAAATCGTCAAAGAGGCAGGCGTCGACAAACATGACAGGCAAAATTGCGTCGCGCATGAGCAAGGCGAAGGGCGTGCGCCAGCTGAGCGCCCAGCCGCAGATGCGCGCCAGCAGCATTTCACCGCCATATAACGACCCCAGGATCGCCGCCACGGTCAGCGCCACGTCGCCCTCAAACAGTAGCGCCGCGTAGGCGCCAAGAAAAACTGGCGCGAAGCTGCCGTTTTGAAATTCGGGCACGAAATATCCGGGAAAGGTCACGCGCCGCAGACGGGCCCAGCGCACATGCCTCGAATAGACTTCACGCCCCGTGCGCGAGCCCAATGGCTGTTCGAACGGCATGTCCACGAGCCGGACCTTGAGGCCCTGCGCCCGAATGATTTTGGTCGATGCCGCGTCTTCGGCGATTTCCGCGGCGAGCGCGCGTATGCCCCCCGCGCGCTCCAGAATCTCGCGCCGCCACATCATGTTCTTGCCTTGCGCAAAACCGATCCCAATCGCCTCGGCCCCGTATTGCCAGCGCGCCTGGAACGTATTGAGAATCGCGCATTCGACACTCGCCCAAAACCCATCCGGCCTGGAGCCGATCGGCATGGATATGACTAGACCGGCGTCGCGGCGGCGGAACGCCGCCAGCATGGTTTGGAGGTAGTCGCGCGGAGGCAACGCATTCGAATCCGCCAAAACGATATAGTCATGTTTAGCGGCGTCCCATCCCTTTACGCAATTATTGAGCTTGGGATTGACGCTGACATAATCGTCGCCGATCAACAGCCGGCTCGACGCCTGCGGATATTGCGCCATTAATCGCTCGACCATCGGGATTATCGGGTCATGAAAACATTGCACGCAGAAAAGCAATTCGTAATTCGGGTAGTCGAGCTCGAATGAAGCTCGCAACGTTTCTTCGCTGAAAGTTTCCAGACCTCGCAACGGCCTGACGATTGAGACGGGCGGCGCGTGTTCTGGCGCAGGCAGGTCACGGGCGCGTGCTCGACATTTGCGCGCGGTCACGAACATCGCGGAAAAATTTAGGATCAATAGCGCCAAACACCAGAAGGCGCATATATAAGCGACGATTGTCATTTTTGGCGTCTCGTCAGGCTTGCTGTCGGCTCAGAGCTTCAAAGGGCGGGGACACAAGCTGCGCGTCAGCCATGACGAGCCGAAGGCGAACCAATCCTGGAGGAATCGCACAGCTTTGGTTGAACTGATCCCTTCTGGGCGCCTCTGTGCGCCGCCGGTTCGACCTGTTAAGCGCGTCTGGCCAATTTTCACGCTTGGCCTGATCGCCGATGCGCAGCCCTGGACGCGGGAGGCTTAATATTCCACCTGACATTTGCGCCCCGTCTTGGCAAAAGGGTGATAATGCGAGATTTCGCTCCCGCCGGGAACGCCCCGAAAACCTTTGTTGAAGCTTGCTCATGACAACTCCAATCGTAAGATTTGCGCCCTCGCCCACCGGCCGAATTCATATCGGCAACGCTCGCGTGGCGCTGTTCAACTATCTCTTTGCCGTGACGCACAATGGAAGATTCGTGCTTCGTTTCGATGACACCGATTTTGCCCGCTCCACGGCGGCTTTCGCGCAAGGCATCGAAGTCGATCTGGCCTGGCTCGGCGTATCTCCCCATCTCACCTTGCGGCAGTCGGATCGCGCCGAACTTTATGACGCGGCGGCGGAGAGACTGCGCGCGGCGGGACGGCTGTATGCTTGTTATGAATCGCAGGAGGAGTTGGAAAAGCGGCGCAAAATGCAGCAAGCGCGCGGTTTACCACCGGTCTATGACCGAGCGGCGTTGCGCGCCAAGCCCGAAGACCGCGTGCGCTGGGAAGCCGAAGGCCGAAGGCCACATTGGCGCTTTCTGCTCGAAACAAAAACGATGGAATGGACCGACCTTGTGCGCGGCGATTCGCATATAGATTGCGCCTCGCTGTCAGACCCGGTGCTGATCCGCGAAGACGGCAGTTATCTCTATACGCTGCCTTCAGTCGTCGATGACATCGAACTGGAAATCAGCCACATCATTCGAGGCGAGGATCACGTCACCAATACGGCGGTGCAACTCCAACTGTTTGAGGCGCTGGCCCCGGGGAGCCCTGCCCCCGTGTTTGCGCATCATAATCTGCTGATCTCCGGAACAGGAGAGGGATTATCCAAGCGTACTGGCTCGCTGTCGATCGCCTCGCTGCGAGAAGAAGGGTACGAGCCGCTGGCTGTCGCCGCTCTCGCGACGCTCACCGGTTCGTCTGAATCGGTGCGCGCGATCCGATCGCTGGACGAACTCGCCAGTCATTTCGACCTCGCTCACGTCTCGCGAAACCCGGCGCGCTTCGATCCCGCCGATCTTGCAACACTGACCCATCGAACGCTCGCGATTCTTTCTTACGAGGACGTTCGCGAGCGCTTGGCCGCGCATGACATCGTGGGTTTCAAAGCCGAGCCCTTCTGGCTCGCTGTCCGGACCAATATCTCGCGTTTCGACGATGCGCTGGAATGGTGGCGTGTCGTCGAGGGTGAGGTTTCACCTATCCGCGAAGACGAGGAATTGCTGAGCGCGGCGCTCGACCTGCTGCCAAAAGAGCCTTGGGACGCTTCTACATGGAGCCAATGGACCAGTGCAGTGAAGACTCTGACCGGCCGCAAAGGCCGCGCCTTATTCCACCCATTGCGCCTGGTTTTGACTGGCGCCGAAACAGGGCCGGAGCTGGCCGCATTGCTGCCTCTTATAGGCCAAGCGAAGACGGCGGCGCGGTTGGCGGGAAATGGAGGAACGGCTCAAGAGGAGAACAAGGGGTAATGCAGCGATTCGCACGACGCCGCTTTCAATTTTCAGTTTTCTTCGCTCTGTCCGTTGTCACGGCGAGCGGCGCGGGAGCTGAAGTAAATTTCGGAAGAAACGTCTTCGTCGGCGGACACGATTTTTCACATCAGCGCTTCGACAAAAACCATCGAGCGAAGGTCTATCTTTACAACGAAACGCCAAAACACGCCGGATGTTATTGGCGCGCCGACGGGCGCGCAGGGCGCGAAAAAATATGCCATTTGCGCAAGCTTTGAGCCCCATACCGATGGCTCGCTGTATCTAGTAAGCGTTCTTGCCGGTGAGCAGCGCTAGCGGCGTCATAAGTAGAATTCGCAGATCGAACAGCATCGACCAGTTTTCGATATAATAAAGGTCATGCGCCACACGCTGTTCAAGTTTTTCCGCCGTATCGGTTTCGCCACGCCAGCCATTGACTTGCGCCCAGCCGGTAATGCCTGGCCGGACGCGATGACGCGCAAAATACCCTTCGACCACATCATCGTAAAGGCGGTTTCCGGCCTTGGACTGCAGCGCATGCGGGCGTGGGCCCACCAGAGAAAGATCGCCCTTGAAGGCAACATTGAAGAGCTGCGGCAATTCGTCGAGCGAAAATTTGCGGATAATGCGTCCCACCCGCGTCACGCGCGGGTCGTTCCGTGTGACCATTTTGGAGCCACCGGAGTCGAGTTGATCGACGTACATCGACCGGAACTTATAAACCTCGATCTGCTCGTTGTTGAACCCGTAACGGACCTGCTTGAAAAGCACGGGCCCTCGTGTGTCGAGCTTTACCGCCAAGGCGATGAGAGCCAACAGCGGCGAAAGAACTATGACGCCAAGTCCCGCAAGGAGACGATCCTCGATCGATTTCAACGCCACGCTCCAATCGGACATGGGCTTGTCGAATATTGGAAGAAACGGCACGTCGCCGATATAATTGTATACGCGAGAGCGCAACTTCAACTTGCTTCCAGAAGCAGCGATGCGCACATCGAGGGGCAGCACCCATAGCTCTTTCAGGATTTGCAGAATGCGATCTTCCGCAGCGCCCGGAAGCGCTAAGATTAAAAGATCGACGCGCTGTTCGCGGCAAAAATTCACCAGATCTTCGAAACGTCCCAATTTATAGTAGGGCCCGACGTTCTCCGGCGAGCGTACGCCGTCACGATCGTCGAACAGGCCGAGGATTTGGATCGCCGCGCTGGCTGTCCTGTCCAGATGCTTGATCAATTCATGTGCGGCATCTCCACCGCCGACGATCACGGCCCTGCGCGCCAAACGTCCCTCGCGGGCCCATTGGGCTAACGTGCCAGCGACGGCAAAGCGCGCCATAACGCAAAGACTCCACGCGGAAAGAAACCAGTAAAGCAGCCAGTTTCTTTCAGCCGACGAGTAGGCGTCCAGCAATGCGCTGCAAACAATCAGCCCGGCCAGAGACATCATCAACGCGAGAGCGAGTTCGACGGCCTGTCGCGGCGCTGAAGAAAGGGCGCGAATGGTGTAGGCCCAGCGCGCACCGAGGATCGCGAGACTTGCCGCAGCGACTCCGAGCGAAATCAGCATCAGCCATCGAAGGGAGCTCTCATCGGTAGACGACGCGAAGTGAGTCGCGACTCCCGCCCCCGCGATAACGAGGACGTCCAACAGCAGAACGGTCGAAATTAGCGAGGGTTGGGAGATCAGACGATGCGGCGGCAAGACAGGCGCGCGTTTTACGGCGGCGGGCTGACGATATTCGCTTTGTAATAGGGTCGACGGGACCACGTTATTCATATTGCTGATGCTCGAAACGCGGACTCGCATACTCCCGCCGACATGTTGACGGCGGTCGCCCCTACAATCGCCCCAAGCGGTAAAGATTTTTTTACTGGGACAAAGGAAATGAGAGCGCAGCGGTCGCCCCGCTCTCATCCGGCTTGCGGCTTCGAACGACCCGGCGAATTACCCCGCGCCATTGCCCTTGCCGCCATGTGCGGCCACCACATCGCGCGCCAGGCGGCCGGTTACTTCGGCCAGGTGGTCGAAACGCGCTTCGTAAAATCCCGCTCCAGCGGTCGCTGAACGTAACTCCACGATGAGATTGTCCATCTCGGCCTCTGGAATCACCGCCTCCAGCCGATCCCAGCCTTCCCAGCCTTCGCGCGCGCTAAAGCCCAGGATCTGGCCGCGCCGGCCCGATACAATGCCGGTGGCGCGAGACATTCCTTCGCTGGGCGTAAAAATCGTCACCGCCAGCATCGGCTCCAGCAAGACCGATTCCGCCATCGTCAGCGCCTCGCTCATGCCGACGCGGGCGGCGGTGCGAAAGGCCATGTCCGAGGAGTCGACCGTGTGGTAGGAGCCGTCGGTCAGCACAGCCTCGACATCAACGACCGGGAAGCCCAGTGGACCATGCGCCAGAGCGTCCTGACAACCCGCTTCGACCGAAGAGAAATATTGCCGGGGCACGGCGCCTCCATGCACCCGCTCGGAAAAAGCAAAGCCCTCGCCGCGCGGACGAGGCCCGACTTCCAGCGCCACGTCTCCGAACTGACCGTGCCCGCCCGACTGCTTCTTGTGCCGACCGCGCACTGAAACGGTTTTGCGGATCGTCTCCTTGTAAGCGACGGTGGGTTTTTGCACCTCAACGGCGACGCCGAAGCGGGACGCCAGACGCTCCAACGTCACTCGCAGGTGCATTTCGCCCTGCCCCAGTAGTTTTATTTCGGACAGCTCCTGATCATGCACATAGACCAGCGATGGGTCTTCATCGACGATCTTGGCGATCGCGCTCGCCAGTTTCATCTCGTCCTTGCGGTCTTTTACCTTGAGAGCCAGAGCATGCACCGGCGCCGGAGGGCCTACCGACGACTTCTTTGCGTCTTTGACCCCGCCGCGCGGATCGCCTGACAAAGCGTCGCCGGTCGACGCGCTCTCAAGATGGCCGAAAGCCAGGGTATCCCCTTCGACGGCTTCGCTGCGTTTTGACGGAACCCCGCCCAGCAGGCGCGAAAGGCCCGAAATTTTCTCTTCGCCGCCGGGCGAAAGCACCGACTGGCCATCGACAAATGTGCCGCGCAATACGCGGGCGAGCGAGAGTTTGCCGCCGTGCGGCGTGTGAATGGTGCGCATGATTCGCGCCAGCGGCGGGCCCTTTTCGGGGACGCCAAGGCGCGCGCGGGTCTGTGCAATCCCCGGCGATTCGTGGCGAAGCGCTTTGAGCAAACGCGTCACCCCGGCGCCGCGCGCCGCCGATCCGATGAATAGCGGAACCACCTGCCCGGCCTGAAGCTCTTTAGCCAGATCGTCGAACACTTCGTCGCGAGGCGGCTCGATCTCGGAGATCAACTCCTCCATCAAATGGTCGTCATAATCGGCGAGACGCTCCAGCATTGAGTAGCGCTCTTCCTTTTCCTGCGCCGCGTCGCCCGACGGAATAGCGACGACTTCCGATGGCGCGTGTTCGCGGTAGACGTAGGCGCGTTCAAGCGCGAGATCGATGAAGCCGATGGCGACGCCGTTTTTCCAGATAGGAATTTGACGCAGCAACAGAGGCGCACGTGAGGCGGGCTGCAGCATCGCGAGCGTCTCGCGCACGCCGAAGCTCGCGCCGTCGACCTTGTTGAGAAACAAAAGGTGCGGCACGCGCAGTTCTTCGAGCTCGCGAAGCACGAGCTGTAGCGCAAACACCTTGCGAGGATCGGCTTCGCAAACAATGATTGCGACGTCGACGAGCGGCAATACGTTGCGTGCCTCGTGCGAAAACTCCAAAGAGCCTGGAAGATCGATGAAAGTATACTGATCTCCGAGATAGTCGGCGTGGCCAATATTGGCTTCGACGCTCATTTGATGCGCGCGCGCCTCGGGGCTGAGGTCGCCGACCGTCACGCCTTCGCGAACAGCTCCGGCGCGAGCAAGCAATGCTTCGAATAATTTTGTTTTTCCGCTTTGAAAGGGGCCAATCAGCGCAATCAGCCGCGGCCCCGCGATTCTTCTGCCGTGGTCATTTTCACTTCCGCCCATGGCCTGCTCCTTGTGCCGGAGCCAGAGTTTGCGACGAGTGCCCTTTGGACGCCCTTTGGTCGGCTCCGTTGAAAGGGATCGTCCCACCAGAACGCTCCAAGCGCAAGGTGAAACCAACGCGTTTGAACGGCTTCCATCCATTGCCAAACCGCGTTAGAAAGCCGCACCCTCACTATTGGAGCCTCAGCCTTTATGCGTCCCAGCAAACGCGCCCTGAACGAAATGCGGCCCGTCAGCTTCGAGCGTGGCGTCGCCCGCTATGCGGAAGGCTCCTGTCTCGTAAAATTCGGCTCCACCCATGTGCTTTGCACTGCGACACTGGAAGACAAGCCGCCTCCGTGGTTGCGCGGACAGGGTTGTGGCTGGGTCACGGCTGAATACTCGATGCTGCCCCGGGCCACTCACACGCGCACGAAGCGCGAATCCACGTCAGGAAAGCCGTCCGGACGCACGCAGGAAATCCAGAGGCTGATCGGCCGTTCACTGCGCGCGGTGACCAATCTGCCGCAACTCGGAGAACGCCAGATCATGATCGACTGCGACGTGATCCAGGCGGACGGCGGCACGCGAACCGCTGCGATCACAGGCTCCTGGCTGGCGTTGCGCGACTGTTTCGAGTGGATGCGCGCGCGCTCGATCATCAAGGATAGCCCACTACGCGATCACGTCGCCGCTGTTTCCTGCGGCATTTTCAACGGCAAGCCGGTTATTGATCTCGACTACGCCGAAGACTCCACGGCGCAAACCGACGCCAATTTCGTGATAACAGGCTCCGGCGGTCTTGTTGAAATCCAGGCGACGGCGGAAGTTGCGGTGTTTTCCCCGCAGGAGCTGCAATCGCTGCTCGAGCTGGCGCAAGGCGGCGTAGCGGAGCTCGTTTCCCTGCAAAAGGCGGCGCTGGCGTGAGCGCGCGCCAAATCGAAGGACGACTCGTCATCGCCTCCCACAACCCCGGGAAGCTGTGGGAGTTGCAACAGTTGCTGGGACCTCATGGCGTCGACGCGGTAAGCGCTGGGGAGCTTGGCCTCCCGGAGCCCGAGGAGACGGAAACGACGTTTCGCGGAAACGCCCTCCTCAAGGCGAGAGCGGCCGCAACCGCCGCGGATTTGCCGGCCTTCGCTGACGATTCCGGTCTCTGCGTGGACGCATTGAATGGCGCTCCGGGCGTCTATTCCGCGCGCTGGGGCGGGGAAAACCGCGATTTTGGCGCAGCCATCGCTCGGGTCGAACGGGAACTGAAGGAGGGCGGCGCAAGACCGCCTTTCACAGCGCATTTCATCTGCGCGCTTGCGATCGTCTGGCCCGACGGCCACGCTGAGGAGTTCGAGGGACGCGTGGATGGCGTGCTGGTGTTTCCGCCCCGCGGAAGCAAAGGCTTCGGCTACGATCCGATATTCCTGCCGGACGGCCTCGACAAGACTTTCGGCGAGATGATGTCGGCGGAAAAGCACGCGCTGCCAGGCGACGGCTCAATGGCGCTTTCGCACCGGGCGCGCGCCTTTCAGGCGTTAGCGCGCGCCTGTCTTGCGCCGCAGCAAAAATAACGCTGCGAAATCGCAGACTTAAGCGAAAGCACTGAAATCTATGTAAAAACGATTGACGGCATGCGCACGAACTATACGGTTCTCCAGCGTATGCGAGGCGGTCGGCGGTAAAACGCGGACACGAACAGCAGTTTGAAACTGCTCGGCGAACAGCCGGACCGCTCCGAACAACACGCAGTACGGAGACGAAATTATGTTGGAAGACTTCAAAAAATTCATCATGAAAGGCAATGTCGTCGATCTCGCGGTGGCGGTGATCATAGGCGGTGCGTTCGGCAAGATCGTCGATTCCCTCGTGAATGACGTCATCATGCCCGTGATCGGCGCAATTACCGGCGGCATAGATTTTTCCAACTATTACCTGCCTCTGTCGAAGGCCATCCACTCGGAAATGACCTATGACGAAGCGAAAAAGGTCGGCGCCGTGCTCGGCTGGGGCCAGTTTCTCACCGTCGTCGTCAACTTCCTGATTCTCGCCTTCGTGATCTTCATCGTCATCAAGCAGTTCGAGCGGCTGAAAAAGCCCGCGCCCGCCGCGGCCCCCGCTGAGCCTCCAAAGAGCGAAGTTCTGCTCACAGAAATCCGCGATATCCTGCGGAGCCGCTGACTTGTTGTTTTCCCATGCGCGGACGTCGCGGCGCGCGGGAAACTCTGCGCGCGACGACTCGATGGCGACGCGCGGAGTGACCTTTTCCGCGCGTCATGCCATAAAGAATCATGGCTGCGACGATTCGAAACGCATTTGATCCAGGCTTCGGCGTCTATGTGCATTGGCCGTTTTGCCTGTCAAAATGCCCCTATTGCGATTTCAATAGCCACGTGCGTCGTGGCGATGTGGACGAGGATCGCTTCGTCGACGCGTTTCGCGCGGAAATCGCTCATCGCGCGGCGCTGACTCCGGGCCGGGAAGTGCGCTCGGTGTTCTTTGGCGGCGGAACGCCCTCATTAATGGCGCCGAGCACAGTCGAAGCGATTCTCAACGAGATCGCCAAGCACTGGACAATGGCGAAGGACGTCGAAGTCACGCTCGAAGCCAATCCAACCAGCGTCGAAGCTTCACGCTTTCGCAGCTTCAAGGCCGCAGGCGTCAATCGGGTTTCGCTCGGGATTCAGGCGCTAAACGATTTCGATCTGAAAAATCTGGGTCGACAACATTCGGTGGCCGAAGCCTTGGCGGCGCTAAGCATTGCCAATTCGGTATTCGCTCGCACGTCCTTCGACCTTATCTATGCACGGCCAGATCAGACAACAGCCGGTTGGCGCAAGGAGCTGGACCTCGCTCTCGCCTATGCGCCCGAGCATCTTTCGCTTTACCAGCTCACGATCGAGCCCGACACGATGTTTGAGCGCATGTTCAACGCCGGCAAACTTGTCGTGCCGGACATGGACGCGCAGCGCGCGCTCTGGGACGTGACGCAAGAGGCTACCGCGCGTGCCGGACTACCCGCGTATGAGGTGTCGAACCACGCGCGGACCGGTGCTGAATGCCGCCATAACCTCGTCTATTGGCGTTATGGCGAATATGCTGGAGTTGGCCCTGGCGCGCATGGCCGCTTGAACACTCCGCGTGGTCGCCGCGCACAATCCACCGAACGCCATCCGGAGATGTGGCTAACCTGCGTCGAAACGGAAGGCCACGGTTTGGTCGAGGACGATTTGCTCAATTCGGAGCAGCAGGGCGACGAGTTTTTGCTGATGGGATTGCGTCTGCGCGAGGGAATCGACCCGCAGCGCTATTTCCTTCTGACAGGCAAAAAGCTTGCACAATCCCGCATCTCGGAGCTGATCGGCGACGGTCTCGTCGAATATACCCGCGAAAACCGCCTCCGTGTAAGCTCTGAAGGTTTCCCGGTGCTTGACGCAGTGGTCGCCGATCTCGCGGCATAGCCTCGCTTCCTTGCGTTTGTTGGCGACATTGCCTACATACCAGTTGTCGCTTTGGCGCGGGGTGGAGCAGCCCGGTAGCTCGTCAGGCTCATAACCTGAAGGTCGTCAGTTCAAATCTGGCCCCCGCAACCAAGCCCTTCCTGCATAAATACAACACGTTGACCGTCCAACTTCGGTGTGGGCGGATTGGCCTTGACCCGACTTGTTCGCCACGCTCCGCAGCTTGCGCTAAACCAGAGCCGGGCGCATCGCCCGTAAGGCGAAGCTGATCAACCTCATTGGCGCACCGTTAATGGCTGAACCGATAACTGTTCTTATCTCGTCGAGAAACCGCCCTCTTTATCTTTGGGCCTGTCTAGATGCGCTTTATAGGCGAACGCGCTCTGCTTGCAGATTTATTCTGGTCGACATGGCTTCCGACGACCCCCAGGTAGGCGAGGTGCTCCGCGGCTTCGAGCGGCGTCAGATGTTTCATTCCATTGTGCGGGCCGATAGAAACGACCTGAGCGCATTGGCCGAACTGGTTTACCGCGAACTCGAGAATTGGGGTCCTTATTTCGCCTATATTGAAAGCGACGTCGTTGTCGAAGACACCGATCCCTGCTGGCTATCGCGGATGGCGTCCCTGATGAACTCAAATCCCAGTCTGGCGATGTTGGGATCGGCGATTGATCGCCAAGACTTCGTTGAGCCGGAAGCGGTGGAGCATCTTCGCAACGGTCAAGACGTCGAGCGCTGGAGGGCGCTTATCAAAGCGGACAGTCCAGAACGACGACAGGATGTATCGGTCACGGGCGGAGAACCGCTGTTTCATCCTCACAATCCCGCAGGGCGCCTGTTGCTGCTGCGTAGCGAGGCGATCAAGAAGGTAGGAGTGGCCCAGGACGCGGTGCTCGATCGCCTGCTGCGGGAAGCGGGCTATGAAACCGCCACCGCGGTTGCTGTGCGGCACCGGCACCTATCACTGGTTCAGGTTTTCGACTATCCCGACTACGACATGTCGGCGCGCAATCACTTCATGGCGGAGGTCGATCGCCTGAAACGAGAAGGCTAACTCTATGCAACCGCCGCGACCGTATTGACGATTCTCTCGATGTCTTGCGTTGCAAGGTCCGGCGCTACCGGGAGACCGATAAGACGGGACGCCGCGTTTTCGGAATTGGGCAGTACGCATGAGCGGCGCGTGAAATAGGGCTCCTTATGGATACCTCTCCCATACCAGAACCTGTACCCTATGCTTTCCCTCTCGAGATGGGCGGCAAGCGCCTGAGCTTTCTGCTCAGTTTCGCAACGGAATAGAACGTAGCACGAAGCTGAGTCGGGCGCGCCAATGAAACGGTCGGCCAGTCCAAGCTTTTGGAAGCTCCGGCGGTAATTCTCCGCCACGGTTTTCAACCCCCTTTCCTTTTCGTCCCAGCCATCAAGTTCTGCAAGGCCGACTGCGGCGTGATATTCGCTCATCTTTCCATTTATGCTCGCGGCGCGACACTCTCGAGTTCCAAAAAAGCCGAAGTTAAGCGCCCGGACGACATCTTTGGCGAGGTCCCGGTCGCTCGTAACAACGCAACCGCCCTCTCCCGTTCCGAAACTTTTGGTGGCGTGAAAGCTCATCGCTACCGGGATCTCTCCAAGCAAAGCCGAAGGAGCCGCGCTTGCGGCCTCAAAGCAAGCGGCGCCGTCGATAACCACGCCGACCCCCGTTGCGTCACGGAACTCCCGCCAGCCGGATTGAGCGATGGCGCGTCCAAACGCCCCGACCGGGATGACCAGGCCAACTCGATCGAGCGAGGGATGCGAAAGCGCATCAGCCGGTTCAAGCAAAAGGCTTTCTTCGTCGATGTCAGCGAATAGAACTTCATAACCGCAGGCTTCCGCTGCAACCGCCGTCGCGACAAAACTATATCCAGGCACAAGCGCCAGTGGACGTTCTTTGCGCGCGCGACCAACTGTCGCCAGAATCGCTCCAATCAGGGCGGCAGTTCCCGACGCGGCTGTGATCACATTTTCATCGGCCAACGAAAAGCGAGTTCCAAGCCGCCGGCTTAGCTCCAACGCCAGCGGTCCAAAGTTCGCGTAAACACGATTAGCGTCAATCCGGCGTAAATACGGAAGCAACCTTTCGGCTCCCGCCAGTCGTGGTTGCATCACAGGTGTCGGCGGCGCGGTCACTGATTTAGTCATTTTCTATTAATGCTCGCTCCGATTATTTCTCAAGTCTAACGGGCATGATTTGAGCGTGTTGAAGGCTGGAATGTAGCCCTTGAGTCTGGTCAGTGCGCCGGTTCGGGCTACAAGTCTATAAAGCTGTGGTCGAGAAAGTTTGACAAGTCTCAGGAGCGCACAATTCCTGTTTTCCGACCGTGCCTTAGGTCACGTTTGCAGACGTTTGCCGCTTGCCTCTCGCGGGTCGCCCCGCAGCCATAAACAAGCCTGCATCACGAACCACGCTACGAGTAGAGATTCGCCACAAATTCTGCGGCTGGCAAGCTTTTGAGCTTGAGGATTGTCAGTTGACAATCCGGGGAAACTTTCCTTCATTGCCTACGCACTTTCACGTAAGTAGATTCCCCAATTGTTGGAGGATTACAGCTTTGGGGTGCGCGAAAATTTACGAATGCGTGGTAGTCAAGGCCCGGTTCGGATTCTGCAAAGGATGACTTATGTCGAAAAGTAACAAATCCAAAGCTTTGGCGCAGCCCTTTCTAGCCGCGCTACTTTTATCGGTCAGCCCTGGAGCCGTGATGGCCGCTCAGGACTTGGCCAGCCAGCCAGGTGCTGTTGTGCTAACGCCCCGCCCAGGCCTGCCGACGATAATTAATCCTGCTTCTGGCCAGGTGAAGCCAGGCCACGTTCACACCAATATTAAATTGGTTAAGCCCCTGAAGGCTCTTCCGAGCGTGCTCAGCAATGTGGTCGGACCGCCAGCTACCGGTTATTTGTATGAGACACCGGCCTCTCTGGCCTGCATATACGGCCTTGTAACTCAAAGCGGCGGCTGCAACCCGAATGTCGTCACGACCGTCCCCGCGGGTGGCTCCAAGGCTATCGCCATTGTCGATGCCTTCGACTATCCCACGGCTGCGGCCGACCTGAGTGCGTACAGCGCACAATTCGGTTTGACGCCGGCGAATTTCACGGTCATCTATGGGACCGGCAATCCGGCGAGTGGTTGCCAGAGCGGAGCCAAGCCGGCAGCTTCAACCAATGGCTGGGATACCGAATCGGCTTTGGACATCGAGATGGCGCACGCCATGGCGCCGTCCGCCAAGATCTACCTTGTCGAAGCTGCTTCCTCGTCCTTCACCGACATGTTCAACGCTGAAGCAGTCGCTACGAAGTGCGTGCAGTCGCAAAACGGCGGCGAAGTTTCAAATAGCTGGGGCGCTCCCGAGTTTTCTACGGAAACCTCCTATGATTCCAACTTTACGGGTGCGGGCGTTGCATATTTCGCCTCTTCTGGCGACTCGGCTGGCGTAGAATATCCCTCGTCCTCCCCGAACGTCTTTGGCGTCGGCGGAACAACGATCAGTCGCGACCAGTCGACGGGAGCTTACCAAAGTCAATCAGTTTGGAATGACCCCGGGTTCGGCTGGGGCACGGGCGGGGGCCCGAGCATTTATGAAGGACAGCCTGCTTACCAGAGTGGCATTGCGGCTATCGTGTCTGGTCACCGTGGCGTGCCTGACCTCGCTGCGGTCGCTGATCCATTGACTGGCGTATGGATTTATAACACCTGGTCTGGTGGAGGGTGGGGCTTCGTCGGAGGCACTAGCGTAGCGGCTCCGCTCGTGACGGGCATCATCAACCGGGCGAACTTCTTTTGGTCCACCAGCTTCGCGGGTTTGACAAACATCTACAGTTTGGCGAGCCAGAGCAAGCTGGTGGGAACCTACACCACCGACATCAACAATGGTCTTTGCGGGCCGGCCGGCGTCGCCGGCGGCGCCGGCGGGGGTTACGATCCCCAATGGATCGAGCACAACACAGGTTCTGCTTGGGATTGGTGCACCGGCTGGGGCTCGCCGCGTGGAACGCACGCTGGCCCCTTCTAAGACTTCTTGATGATGGCGTCGGCGGGCAACCGTCGTCGCCATTACGCCACTGAAAACACCTTGGCCATTTCCGTTGGCTTTGCCCCAACTGAAAGTAGATTTTATAAATTTCTGCTGACTGCTTATTGGCGTGTTTGGGGCTCTGAAGCGAAAAGGTCAGTCACAGCAGTCGCTTTACTCGTGAACTCGGAAATGGCGCCACCCTGTCTTCGCCTGTGCGCCGCACAACCGAATTTGGTGGCAAATTCTTGGTAACGACGACGCCCATCGACAGTAAACAGCCGTCGCCGATCGTCAGCCCTTCGCCTACAACGGCTCCGCCCCCGAGAAAGCAGCGCTCTCCGATCCTTGTGCCGCCCGAGACGCCCACCTCGCCGGAAATGAACGTGTGGTCGCCTATGACGCAGTGATGAGCGATGTAGCTGCCACCCCAAATGACCACATTGTCACCTATCCGCGCTCCGGGCTCGATGACATTTGGCCCGATGAAGCAATGTTCGCCGATTTCGTTGCCGTAACGCAGGCATTTCGGGTGAATGAAGGAGGCAAATCGATATTGGCGGGCTTTTCCTTCCATGAACCTGTCGCGCCGCAGTTCGTTCATCAGGCGGTAACTTATTGGACCTAAAAGCTCTACGCGGGCTGGAGGGAAGGTTTCTTCCAACCGGTCCCACGCGACTAGCGGCAGCCCGCAGAAACGGTCCTCTGTCGCGTAAGCGCTATCGACCGTGAACCCGACCACACGATGCTGGGTGTAGGTCTCCAGGTAGGTCTTGGCGACCTCTGCGGTCATGCTGGCCCCAAAAATCACGATATCCGACATGTCCAACGACCCAGTTATTCTTCAGGTTCAACCTGCTCACGATAAAGTGGCGCGCGTATCAAACGCAATCTTCTTCCCCTCATCGCGGAAACTGCTGTCGGGTAATCGCGCATTCGACCTCGCTCCTATGGACAGGGCCCGTCCCTCCTGGAGCGCGCCGAATCAATCCACGGATGCCGCTGTTTACATTCCCATGGTCTTGGCTACACTTAGGCGATCGTGTCGAGGTCGGCGGCAACCCAGATTAAATGGCGTTTTTCAAGCCGTTGGCTTCATGCCGGGGCGGATCCGCCGACTGAAGTTCGCTGCCGCCTTTGAGCAAGAGCGGAAAACAACATGAGTTCGAGTAGCGCGAGTTTTATGGAGATTGAGGAGCCGATATATTCCGGGCTGCAGGAAGCTGTAACGCCGTTCAAGGCTCATCCAGCGGTTGCGCCCGCCAACGCAAAAAACATCGCGCTTCTGGTGCTCGGGATGCATCGCAGCGGGACCTCATCACTTGCAGGGACTTTGGTCAAGCTGGGAGCGAAAGCGCCAAACACGCCTCTGCCCGCATCCTCGGACAATGAACGAGGCTTTTTTGAATCATTGCCCATCATGCAGCTCAATGATGAAATACTGGCTTCTGCGGGCAGTAGCTGGGACGACTGGCGGGCTTTCAACAGAGGCTGGTCCACAAGCGGGGTCGCAGCGGAATTTGAGCAAAGGGCTGTAGCTACGCTCGTCGCCGAGTTCGGAACAGCTCCTCTAGTGCTTATCAAAGATCCACGCCTTTGTAGAATGATGCCTTTCTGGTCCAAGGTCTTCGATCAAGCTGGCTATGAGATTCGCGTTCTCATGCCGGTGCGCTCACCTCTCGAAGTCGCCAGATCCCTGTGGCTTAGGAATGGATTTCCGATATCCAAGGGCTTGCTCATGTGGCTGCGACATGTGCTCGACGCGGAAGGAGCGAGCCGCCAGCAGCCTCGGGCGGTTCTGGATTGGTCCGAGTTTCTCGCCGACTGGCGACTTGCGATGACGCGGGTAGAGAAAAGGCTCCAGTTGAGTTGGCCGTCCGAGTCCGACCAGTCCGTCGCGGAAATAGACCGCTTTCTTTCCCCAGGCTTGCGGCACAACGCGGTCGACTTCGAAGATTTGGTTATCCACAAGGATGTGAATCAATGGGTTCTGTCCGCATATAAGGCAATGATAGCGCTTTCGGTCGACTCGACCTCCAGCAATGCGCGCCATACCCTCGACGAGGTCAGAACCGAGTTTGACAAGGCGTCGAACATTTTCGGCAGAGCGCTGGTAGATTTTGAAGAAAATGTAACTCAATGGCGCAAACAGAGCGAAGTCGCGAAGCTGGAGCGTGACGCCGCTCAAAGCGAAAGAGACAGGCAAATTGAGGAGGCGGCCCGCCATCATCAGCAGGCGGAACACCTCGCCAGTGAACTCGGCCGAGCAGGATCGGAAGCGAACGAATTGCGAATTGCTGCAGAAGCACTCGCAGCAAACCGGGACGCTCTTGCACATGAGCGGGATCGGTTGACTGCCGAGGCTGCCGCACTTCGCCTGCATGTGGGTCAGCTCGCCGCCGAGCGCGAAGCTTTGGTGAGGGAACGGGACTCCCTTCTTGCCCTTCCGA
The DNA here is from genome assembly GCA_963724845.1 of uncultured Alphaproteobacteria bacterium. Lineage (GTDB taxonomy): Bacteria > Pseudomonadota > Alphaproteobacteria > Rhizobiales > Beijerinckiaceae > Methylocystis. The sequence goes on along the minus strand of CAVRWF010000002.1, from coordinate 277,657 downwards.
GCCAACATTCCGCTGATATACAGCCCGAAACTCCAGAAGTTTCCGCGCAGCCGGAGTAGCAAACTTCCCGTTATTGCAGTCGCCCTCCCTTGCGCCGACTTAAGCGCATACTAAATCTATGCCCGCCAGCGAGCATAGGCTGGCTATCAACTCTGGAGCCAGTTATGGGCTGCTATAAAAACTCCCGCACTTGGTCGCCGCAAGGTGAAGGCTCATCGTGGAGCGGACAAGGCGGACACTGCGGACGTTCTCACTGGAAGCCGGCGGAGATCGCAGCGATGGTGCTGGGCTTTGTCCTGTTTTGGCCGGTGGGCTTAGCGATTTTGTTCGCCAAGATGTGGCAACGTAGCCACGGCTCGGAAGGCGACCTGATAGCTTTCCTGCGCGAACGGGCCGACCGCTTTCAGCAGAACTTCCGTCCGGCGAGTGCAGGAGTCGGGTTCACGGGATGGAGTTCGACCGGCAATTCAGCTTTTGACGAATGGCGCAGGGCCGAGCTTTCGCGGCTCGAAGAGGAACGCCGCAAGCTGGCTGACGCGGAACGCGACTTTGCCGAGCATATAGAGAATCTGCGCCGCGCCCGCGACCGTGAAGAATTTGAGTCATTCATCCAAGCGCGGAAGGGCGGCTTGGGCGCCTGACATTGCTGCGCGTAGAGAGTTGTTGGGCCGCCGCATGAATGCGCTATAAGGCGGCCCATGACTTCGCCAAAGCCATCCCGCCGGGCCGCGATCGCTCCATTCATGGCAATGGATGTGCTGCGTCAAGCCAAACGTCTGGAGCAGGCGGGCCGGCACATCGTCCATATGGAGTTGGGCGAACCCGGCGCGCCTGCGCCGTCTGTTGTTCGAGAGACGGGTATCGCGGCGTTACGGGACGGCGCCGTCGGCTATGGCGAGGCGTTGGGCGAGCTCGCGCTCCGTTCGCGCATCGCGCGCCATTATAACGAGCACTATGGCGTCGACGTATCGCCGGAGAGAGTCATCGTCACCACGGGCTCCTCCGGAGCGTTCCTTCTCGGCTTTCTATGCGGATTCGACGCTGGGTCGAGGATAGGGCTCATTCAGCCCGGATATCCGGCCTACACCAATATTCTGGAAGCGCTTGGACTCGCCTGCGCGCCGATTGAAGTCGACGCCGAAACACGCTTCGCGCCCACTGCCGACCTGATAGAAGCCGCGCACCGACGCGAGCGCCTTGATGGCTTGTTGTTGATGAGTCCATCGAATCCAACTGGCTCAATGGTCTCGCGGCGGGAACTTGAGAAAATCTGCGCCTTTTGCGATGACGCTGGCATTTTACTGGTTAGCGACGAAATCTATCATCGGCTGGAATATGAAGGCCGCGCCGAGACTGCGCTGCGCTTTTCGCGTAAGGCGATCATCGTCAATTCGTTTTCCAAATATTATGCAATGACCGGCTGGCGACTCGGATGGATGGTGGCGCCTGATACTCTGACCAGGCCGCTCGAACGTCTCCAGCAATCACTGGCGATTTGCGCCCCGACGTTGTCGCAACGAGCCGCCATCTCCGCTTTCGATGCAACTCCGGAACTGGACGAGATAAAAGCGGGCTATGCTCGAAGCCGAGCGTTGCTTTTGCAACGCTTGCCGCAAATAGGACTTCCCCGTTTCGCGCCACCGGACGCAGCCTTTTACATCTACGCCGATGTCTCGCATTTAACGCAGGACTCCACGAAGCTCTGCGCGGATCTGCTCGAGGAGGCCGGGGTAGCGCTCACGCCCGGCGTGGATTTTGATCGCGAACGCGGAGCAGCCACGCTGCGAATTTCTTACGCCGGACGCCCAAGCGACGTAGCTCTGGGAATCGAACGGCTCGGCGCGTGGCTGAGCCGTTCGAAATAGCCTATTCGCCCCCACCCAGCGTGGCCTTGGCGCGCTGCCACCACCCGCCTTTTTTGGGTTGCGCTGGATCCGCGCTCGTGATCACCACCTCGGTCTTGGGACGTGGGGCAGCAGGTTCGGGCGCTGGCGGAGCCACTGGAGCCTCCGCCGCAGGCTCATGAACGCCCGACTGTTCGACCGCCCCTGTGTCCTCTCCAATCGGGACCGGCGTCTGCGGCGCGCTCTCGATATCGGATTGCTCCCTGGACTCGCTCAGGGGCGCCGCAGCTCCATGCAGTTCGGAAGCAGGAAGAACCGGCTCGTCAAAGCGAGGCAGATGCGCTTCGCTTGGGGCGACGAAGTCGGCGCTATATTGCGCGCCCTGATCGACGGGGAAAATCTCGGGTTCTTTGAATTCCGGGGCGAGTGGCGTCGAGCGCGTCCAGCGTCCCGGCCCTCGTCCGCGACCGCGGGATTGTCCTTCCCGTTCCGGGCGGCGACCTTCTTCAGTGGCCGGCGTTCCTTCGAGATGGGCCATGAAGCCCAGAGCTTCGTCGGAAGGCTGCTCGGCTCCGGGCTGGGCCAGTTCGCCGATCGCGCCGTTTCCACCGCCGCGGCCGCGCCGCCGCCGACGTCGCCGGGACCGCGCAAAGGCTTCACTGTCCTCTTCGCCTTCGGGACGCGGCTCCGCGCTGGCGTCAGGTTCGGCGTTTTCGCCCCGCACGGCCTGTCGCTCGAAGCTCGACCTTTCGCTTCGGCCATGGCCTCGGCGGCTTTCGCGAACCGGCTCAACAACCGACTCCACTTCTGCTTCGAGCGCCACGGGTTCTTCCTCGACCATCTCTTCATCCAAGAGATCGACGCTCAAAGAATCGACGCGCAAATGTTGCGGGGGCGGCGCGCGAACGCCAGAGGCCAGCTCGCCCCTTTCCAGCGCATGATAATTGGCGCCCGTCAGCGAATCGTCCGCGCCGACGGTGATGTGCACGCCGAAACGCTGTTCCAGATCGTGCAGATGAGTTCGCTTTTGATTGAGGATATAGAGCGCAACGACGGCGCGGGTGCGCAAGGTGATGTCATGCGCGGAGCTGCGCACCAACGCCTCCTCGAGTACGCGCAAAACATGCAGCGCGATCGAAGCTGTCGATCTCACGGCGCCGGAGCCGGCGCAATGCGGACAAGGAACCGTGGAGCCCTCGATCACCCCGGCGCGAATGCGCTGGCGCGACATCTCCAGCAGACCAAAGTGTGAAATCCGTCCGACCTGGATCCGCGCCCGATCGTTCTTCAACGCGTCCTTGATGCGACGTTCGACCGCCCGGTTATTGCGGCCTTCTTCCATGTCAATAAAATCGACGACGATGAGGCCGGCAAGGTCGCGCAGGCGCAACTGGCGAGCAACCTCGTCGGCCGCCTCCAGATTGGTGCGCAGCGCGGTGTCCTCAATGTTGTGTTCGCGCGTAGAACGCCCCGAGTTCACGTCGATGGCGACCAATGCCTCAGTCTGATTGATGACGAGATAACCGCCTGACTTCAAAGTCACCTGATTCGAGAACATAGCGTCGAGTTGCGCTTCGACGCCCGATTCAGCGAAAATTGGAACGGGCTCGCGATGCAGCTTTACGTTTTTTGCGTGGCTCGGCATCAGCATGCGCATGAAGTCGCGCGCCTCGCGATAAGAATCCTCGCCGGCGACAATGACCTCGTCGACGTCCCGCCCATATAGATCGCGGATGGCGCGCTTGATCAACGAGCCTTCCTCATAGACCAGAGTCGGCGCGCTGGAACGGAGCGTGAGCTCGCGCACATTCTCCCACATGCGCAGCAAATACTCGAAATCTCGCTTCACTTCCGCCTTGGTGCGGGTCGCGCCAGCCGTCCGCAAGATGACGCCCATGCCTTCCGGCACCTCGAGGTCGTGAACAATCTCCTTGAGGCGCTTACGATCGGCGCCATCCGTAATCTTGCGCGAAATGCCGCCGCCCCGGGCCGTGTTGGGCATCAACACCGAAAAACGCCCGGCGAGCGAGAGATAAGTGGTGAGCGCCGCGCCCTTGTTGCCACGTTCTTCCTTGACGACCTGCACCAGTAGGACCTGACGCCGCTTGATCACTTCCTGAATCTTCTACTGCCGGCGCGACCGCGTGTTGCGAAAAGGAACTTCCTCCATCGCATCGCCGCCGATGTGCTCGACATGATCCGCTTCGTCGTCATGCTCATGATCGTCGTCGTGATCGTCGTCGTGCGAAGGACGCTTGCGCGCTTCCTCGCGCGCCCGCTCATGCTCCTCGTCACGCTCATCCTGGCGGCGGGCCTTGAGCTCGTGATCCTGCTCAATGGGCTCGAAACCGATCTCTTCGGCGGAACTCACCTCGACAACCCCGAAACCAGAGGGGTCGATGGAAATCAGCGGCTCGGCGCCTTCCACCCGCGAGCTGACGTCTTCCCGCTCCTGGTCTTTTTCGTCGGACTGTCCTGTCTCCGCATGAACTGTTTCGTTCGGGATTTCCTTCGCCTCTTCCCCAGCCGGGAGCGATACCCGATCGGAAGCAGAAAAAGCAGTCTCACCGGGCTGAGCATCCGGGCCCTGGAAATCAGCGGCAACTTCGCCGCTGTCAGATGTTTCAAAGCCTTTTATCTGTTCGTTGTGCGCTTCGAGAGGCTGCATATCCGCAGCTTGAGTCTCCGCGACGCCGGCCGATTGGCGCTCTCCCTCGAAGGGCGATGCTTCGGGCGCGGGCCCGACTATAACGCCATCGTCCCGGACAGACCGTTTCTCAGCGCCGTCGGCATGCCGACGGCGCGAACGCCTGCCGCGTCCCTGCTGCTGTGGACGATGCTCTTCTTCTTCGGCCTGGCGATGCGCTCTGCTTTCCTCCTCGAGGAGAGCAATACGGTCGGCGACCGGGATCTGGTAATAGTCGGGATGGATTTCGGCAAAGGCCAGAAATCCATGCCGATTGCCGCCGTAGTCAACGAAGGCAGCCTGGAGGGAAGGCTCCACGCGGGTGACTTTGGCGAGGTAAATATTGCCCCGCAACGGCTTCTTGTCTGCAGCTTCGAAATCGAATTCCTGGACTTTGTTACCGCGTAGCACCACCACCCGAGTTTCCTCCGGGTGGGAGGCGTCTATAAGCATCTTGTTGGCCATGTGAGAACTCTTTTGCGCGTCGCGCGTGGCAAAGCCGGCGGCATCAGCCCGGACTCGTCGTGAGGTCCGGCGACCGCTGTTCGGCTAAGCCATTCTGCGCTAACGCGTATGTCTGGAGAGAGAGATGAAGCTGTGTGACCGCTTGTACGCTGACCGGCCCGACGACCGGCTGACAGATTCTCTGGTCTATTGACGTTTGAGCGGCTGGCGCCCCTGCAAACGTCGGTCATAGAAACATCCTGACGGACCACGGCGCATGCGCCAAACGAAGCGATCGCGGCTTTGAGGCTCACGAAACGCATCGCTGGAAAATCGCATATCATGGGCTTAGCCATGAAGACTGGCCATGAGCTCGTCACAAAAAACCTTTCGGGCGCCATCAACGGCACACAACTAAACTTGGTCGACGCATCCGGCGCGACCGAAGTACTGGCTTTCCTTGGGCAGGCGCACCGGCATTGAACGAGGCCGCTAGGCGCCACCTTCCATAGGAGCCATTCTCTACATAACGTCTGCGCTAAATTCCCGCAAGCGCGCCACTTGGAACGGGGATAATTGGCGGAGACACGGCGAGCGTCAGAAAACTCTGGCTAAGGCGCTCTGATAAGGTTAACCGTCCCGTAACCTGGGGCTTTCAAAGTCGGTTGTGGCTTTGCCTGCATGATTGCTGCGCCGCCAATGGGGCTTATTGAAATGAAAGTCGATTCGCGTTTGCGAGCCTGGACCCCGCGCATTGCGGCCGCAGTTGTAAGCGCCGCGCTGGTGGGAGGAGCGGGCTTTGTAGCGCCGGCTCGAAGTGGAGACGGCCCGACGGGAGCGGCCAAGACCGAGGCAATAGCCGCGCGTCTTGAACAACTTGGAGACCGTACTCGTCTGCTGTTCGAAATGTCTGGCGCCGTTCATGCGGAAGCTTTTGTGGTATCCGGGCCGGATAGAATCATCGTCGACCTTCCGGAAGTTGCTTTCCGGCTCGATCCTACCACCGGTCGTCTCGCCGACTCGGGTAAAACCGCCAGCGCCTCAGCATCGCTCCTGAAATCTTATCGTTTCGGGCAGTTTGCGCCCGGCCGTTCCCGCGTCGTAATCGATCTTGCTCGCCCGGCCAAAATTTTACGGGCTGAGAGCGTAGAACGTCCGCAAGGCCAGAGACTTGAAATAGATCTCGCGCCGGTCGACGCCGCCAAATTCGCCGAAGCCGCAGCGGAGCATGCCCGCGCCGTCGCCAATGCGCCTGCCTCGCCTCAGAATGCTCAAAACCTCGGCTCCAACCCGGTTTTGAGCCAGTCAGACAAGTCACAGCTCCAGCCTTTGCTCGTTATCGATCCCGGTCATGGCGGCGTTGACGTCGGCGCGGCCAGCAAACATGGCGAACTGGAGAAAGCCATCGTGCTGGAATTCGCCAAGACGTTGAAAACGAAGATTGAGGCGCGAGGTCGTTTGCGCGTGCAACTGACGCGCGGAGATGATGTTTTCGTTGCTCTGGACGACCGGGTGCGCTTCGCGCGCCAACAGGGGGCCGCGCTGTTTATGTCCATTCACGCCGACACTCTGGGCGAGCCGAACGTCCAGGGCGCCACGGTCTATACGGTCGCTTCGCGCGCCTCAGACGCCGAATCGGCCCGCATTGCCGAAAAGGAAAATTTTGCCGATCAGGCGGCAGGACTCGAACAAACAGGTTCCGCCGAAGAAATAGGCGATATCCTGTTCGATCTCACCCGCCGTGAAACGCGCGCTTTGAGCCGTGATTTTGCATCCACCCTGGTCGCTAAATGGCGGGACGCCGGAAGTCTCAATAAGAACCCTAACCGCTCAGCGGGTTTCGTCGTGTTGAAGGCGCACGACATTCCTTCCGTTCTACTGGAACTTGGATATCTTTCCAGCGAAAAAGATCTCGCCAATCTCACCTCTCCCCAATGGCGAGAGCATGCCGCGCAGACAACCGCGGAGGCGATAGAGGCCTATTTCGCGTCGCGCGACCGCGATGCGCAGGCGCCATCGCGATCGGCCGAAGCGGCGTCCCGCCCACAATAAAAACATAAAATACGCGCTTGAATTGGCTTCGCCCCTTGCGGCGGGAGCCCGCTCATCTCCTATTTGGCGGCTTTCTCCAAGAAGCACTGGATCGAACGACGCCGCAGATGCTAGAGCAGCTTTTCATGAAAAGGTTGGCGCGGCAGCTATGTTTCGCCGATGTTCGTCGCCATGTTAATGCGGCTTGAACATGCGATACAAAAGAATCGATAGGCCTCGTCCGTGCTTTAAACTTGGCATGGAGAGGTTCAGGAAGGGCGACGGACGATGGCTCGGAGCCGTCGCGCTCGCTACGACGAGGATATGATTGATGCGATTGCTCGCCAGATTTCTGGGCTTTCTCTTCGCGACGGGAACGATAGTCTTTCTGATTGGCGCCGTCGCCGTCGCGGGCTTGGTTTATGTTTTCTCAAAAGACCTGCCCGACACGGCGCAGTTGCGCAATTACGAGCCTCCTGTCACGACCAGGATGCACGCCGGCGACGGTTCTATTCTTGCAGAATATTCGCATGAGCGGCGTCTATTCTTGCCCAGCTCGGCGATTCCGCCCCTGGTCAAGCAGGCGTTTATTTCGGCGGAAGACAAGAATTTCTATACGCACAACGGCATCGACCCGGAGGGCGTTGGACGCGCGCTTACCGTATTGCTGCAGGGAGGACGCCATGTGCAAGGCGCTTCTACCATCACGCAGCAGGTGGCCAAGAACTTCCTTGTCGGCAACGAGCGCAACATCGAGCGCAAAATCCGCGAGGCGCTGGTTTCATTCAGAATCGAGGCGGCCTATTCGAAAGATCGGATTCTCGAACTTTATCTCAACGAGATCTTCCTTGGCCTCGGCAACTATGGCGTTGGGGCTGCGGCGCTCAATTATTTCAACAAATCAGTAAACGAGCTGACCATCGCGGAAGCCGCCTATCTCGCTGCCCTGCCCAAGGGACCGAACAACTATCATCCGTTCCTTCACCGGGACCGCGCTATAGAACGGCGCAATTACGTTATCGACCGTCTCGTGGCGGACGGTTTCGTTTCCGCCGCCGACGGCGCCAAGGCCAAGGCGGAACCGCTTGGCGTCAATCCACGGGTTCTGTCGCCGAACACTTATGTAGCGGGTTATTTCGCCGAGGAGGTCCGGCGGGAATTGCTCGAGCTCTATGGCGAGAAAAAGCTTTACGAGGGGGGCCTGTCGGTGCGAACCACCCTCGACCCCAAGCTTCAGGCGCTCACCCGCAAAGCGCTGGCGGATGGTCTGGTGCGCTTCGACGAGGCTCATGGCTTCCGCGGCGCTATGAACCACATAGATATTTCCTCCGACTGGGGAACGCCGCTCGCCGCGATACCATCGCTTGGCGACGTGAGGCCCTGGCGCCTCGCGGTGGTGTTGGACGTGAACGACTCGCAGGCGCGGATCGGCCTTCAACCGCCACATGAAAAATCCGGAGAGATTGCTCGCGAACGCGAGGCCGGAATTCTGCCGGCGGAAGGTATGCGCTGGGCCGGTCGGGGCGTGCGCGGCACGCTCACGCCGGGCGACGTTATTTATGTGGAACCGATGGCTGGACGCGCGGGGCAATATCGCTTGCGCCAGATCCCCGAGATATCAGGGGCCATGGTGGCAATGGACCCTTACACCGGCCGCGTCTTCTCGATGGTCGGCGGCTTTTCCTTCGATCAGTCCGAGTTCAACCGGGCGACGCAGGCGTTGCGCCAGCCGGGTTCGTCATTCAAGCCTTTCGTCTATGCGGCGGCGCTCGATGGCGGCTATACGCCTTCCTCTCAGATCCTTGACGAGCCCATTTCCATCGTTCAGGCCGACGGCTCCACCTGGAGTCCGGAAAACTTTGAGGGTGGCCACGGTTCCGGCGCTCATCCGCTGCGCTATGGCGTCGAGCATTCAAAAAATATGATGACTGTGCGGCTGGCCAAGGACGTCGGCATGCCGATCATTGCGGAGTTCGCAAAGCGTTTCCGCATTTATGACGACATGCCGCCCTATCTCGCCATGTCGCTGGGCGCCGGTGAAACCACGCTGATGCGCATGGTGACGGCCTATTCGATGCTCGCCAATGGCGGAAAGCGCATCAAGGAGACGTTGGTCGACCGCGTTCAAGATCGCTGGGGCCACACAATCTACCGCCATGACGACAGGCAGTGCCTCGGCTGCGACGCCCCAAAATGGGACAATCAGAACGAGCCCAAGCTGATCGACAAGCGCGAACAGGTGATCGACCCCTTAACGGCTTATCAGATTACCTCCATCATGGAAGGCGTGATCCAGCGAGGCACCGGCGTCTCGATTAAAGCCGTCGGCAAGCATCTCGCGGGTAAGACGGGCACCACCAACGAAGCGAAGGACCTCTGGTTCATCGGTTATTCGCCCGACCTCTGCGTAGGCGTATTCATTGGCTATGATCGGCCGCGTTCAATGGGCGACCACGCTCAGGCCGCGCTCTACGCCGCGCCGATTTTCCGGGACTTCATGATGGTCGCGCTGAAGGACAAGCCGGATGTGCCCTTCCGCGTTCCGCCGGGCATCAAGTTGATCTCCGTCGACCCGCATTCGGGTTTGCGCTCTTCGGGAAGCGGCTCCATCCTGGAAGCCTTCAAGCCTGGAACCGCTCCTCCCGAATTCATATAGCGGCGGCGGCGGCGGTGGAGGCGGATCGCATCAACACAGCGAATCGCCGCAAAACATCGACCAGAAGGTCGGCGGCGGCCTTTACTAAACCGGCGTAGAACAACTATTGCGGGCGGAGCTGGACTTCGCCCCTACTCTTTAGCTGCGCCCGATGCTATTTAGCGGAGCGAAACCGCCTCTGGAGCGTTCGGCGATGAAGTGGGAAGATTTTCAAAGTTCGGAAAACATTGAGGATCGCCGCGGCGATAATCAATACGCCGACGCGGGGTCGGGTCCGCGGATGGGCGGAGCAGGCCATCTGGGGCTGGGCACGGTCGTGATCCTGGGCCTCATAGGGTATATGACCGGCATAAATCCCGCGGTTCTCATTGGCGGCGCGGAAATGCTGAACAATATGCGCGGCGGAAGTCAGTCGACCGCAGAGCGACAAACGGCTCCTCGCCAGACAAATGCGGGACGGCCGAACGATCAATTGGGACAGTTCGTCGCCAAGATCCTCGGTGAAAACGAGGAAGTATGGTCGCAAGTGCTGCCGGCTCAAAAGAACATCCAATTTCGTCCGCCGACATTGGTCATGTTTGACGGACAAACGGACTCGAGCTGCGGTACTGCGCAATCGGCGATGGGACCTTTCTATTGTCCACTCGACAAGAAAATCTATCTCGATACTGCATTTTTCCGCGATATGAAGTCACGCTTTGGCGGAGGCGGCGATTTTGCCTACGCTTATGTCATCTCGCACGAGATGGGCCATCACATCCAAAACCAGCTGGGCATTCTTCCGAAGGTGCATGAGGCGCAGGAACGGGCTTCCAGTCGAGCGCAGGCCAACGCCCTGTCCGTTCGTATTGAGCTGATGGCGGACTGTCTGGCCGGAGTCTGGGCCGCAAATGGCAACGCCAAACGGCAATTCCTCGAAGCAGGCGACGTGGAAAAAGCCGTTGCGACCGCGCAGGCCATTGGCGACGACAGATTGCAAAAAGCTTCGCGCGGCGTCGCCGTGCCGGACTCCTTCACGCACGGCTCGTCGGCGCAACGCGTGCAGTGGCTGCAACGCGGGCTGCAGTCGGGCCAGATCGACAGCTGCAACACTTTTTCGCAGCAATAGGCCAATCGGCAATGATAGTTAAGCCGGCGCCTGATTGCGCCGGCTTTTTCGCTGCTCAACCGCATTTGCGCGCGCGCGAGTTTAAATCAGCGCGGCAGAGGCGGCGCGCGAGGATCGCCAGTTCCGCTGTCTCGACGTCCTTTAGCGCTTCCCTTCGCGCGAGCAGACCGACCGGCCGAGCCAGATTTGGCGCCAGGCGAGTGAGAAGGGTGTCTGGGGCGGCCCTCAGGACGCGGCCGCGCGTGAGTCCCCCGAACGCCAATGCGTCGCGCGCCTCTTCAACGAAGTCTCGTTCGACTGCATGACCTGCGATGAGCAAAAACACATTAGCTTGCCGCACCTTCGCCAACGCGGCGGCAAGTCCCTGCGCTGCCGAATTGTTCTCGACCAATTCGCAACCGGCCTCGTCTGCGATTTTTTCAAGTCCGACATCCGCCGGCCCGGCGAGCACAGCATCCGCGATGAGCCCTTGCACCGCACCGTGGACAAGCGACGCCAGGCTACGCACAACACGTTCGCCCCGCAGCGGTTCGCCGCTTTGCGACTGCGACGATATGGTCCCATAGCCGAGCAAAATGACCGAGAGCATCATGCCTCTCCGTGAAGGGCTGAGCCCGCGTCCTTATGTTCAAAGCGGGACTCCAGACCGACGGTTTAGCAAAATACGTCGTCAAACGGAAAGTGCGCCTTAAACCGAATATTCGTGCCTCGACAGACGCGACAAACAATCGCCGGTTTTCCCATTGCGGCCAGCGCACGCATTTGTCACCATTGCAAAATGATGCAAGGTCCCTACCCCGTCGAGATTCTCACCACCGCCCAAATGGCGCAGGCGGATCGCCTCGCCATCGCCGGGGGCGTACCGGGCATGTCGTTGATGGAAAAGGCCGCAGACGCGGTCGTGCGCGTCGCCAACCAGATTCTTCAGAAAAGCAGCGGGCGCCGGGTCCTCGTGCTTTGCGGTCCGGGAAACAACGGCGGCGACGGCTATGTGGCGGCGCGATTGCTGCGCAGCCCACGCATAAAGGTGCGCGTGGCGGCGCTAACCTCGCGTGAACAGCTCCGTGGGGATGCGCTGGCTGCCGCGAACGCCTGGGACGGCGCCGTGGAGCCAGCCGAAACGGCCTCGTTTCAGGGCGTCGATCTCGTTGTCGACGCGCTGTTTGGAGCCGGTTTGTCGCGAGATATCCAGGGAGCTCCTGCGGAACTGATCACTCGGCTTAATCGATGGCGGCGCGAAAGCGGACAGAAGATCGTTGCAGTAGACACTCCCTCCGGCATTGACGGCTCTACCGGAGCCGTACGCGGCGTGGCTGTAGAGGCCGACGCGACAGTGACGTTCTTCCGACTGAAAAGCGGTCATCTTTTGCTGCCGGGGCGCTCGCATTGCGGATACCTCACCTGCGCCCACATAGGCATTCGCTCCAGGGTGCTGGATGAAATTGCGCCGCACACTTTCGTGAACGCGCCCGGTTATTGGCTGCACGAGTTGCCTTTTCCAAAGATCGAGGGACACAAATATGCGCGCGGCCATGCTGTCGTTGTTTCCGGTGGAGCGTCGTTTACAGGCGCCGCTCGACTGGCGGCGAACGCAGCGCTGCGCGCAGGGGCTGGTTTGGTCACGCTGGCAAGCCCACGCGACGCCATGACGGTAAATGCAAGCGCGCTGACAAGCGTGATGATCCGCGAGGCCGAGGAGGCTGCAGGTCTCGAAGCGCTACTCGCAGACGCTCGCATAAATGCTGTTGCCCTGGGTCCGGGACTTGGCGTCGGCGCTGCAACCCGCGATCAAGCAAACGCTGCGCTGAACGCAGGGCGAGGTCGTCGTGCTACAGTGCTAGACGCCGACGCACTGACAAGTTTTCAGGAGGAACCGCAGAGTCTCTGGCGCGCAATCAAAGCCGCGCCCGGCCCCGTTGTTCTGACTCCGCACGCCGGTGAATTTGCTCGGCTGTTCAGCAACAAGGAAGACCTTGTCAGCGATGCGCCCTTGTCCAAGCTCGACCGCGCGCGGGCAGCCGCGCGCGAGAGCGGCGCTATCTTACTTTATAAAGGACCAGATACCGTGGTGGCGGCGCCGGATGGACGCGCAACAATCCTTCCCTTCGCTCCGCCATGGCTCGCGACGGCGGGATCGGGCGACACGCTCACAGGCATCATCGCAGGTCTGCTCGCACAAGGGATGGAGCCTTTAGCCGCCGCTTCCTGCGGAGCATGGATGCACGCGCGCGCCGCGGCAATTTTCGGACCGGGCCTGATCGCCGACGACATTGCGGCCACTCTTCCAGCAGTATGGCGTGATCTGTCGGAGCTTTCGGCCTAGGAGATTAGAACATGAAGCGTCGTGGGACCGAGATTTGCCAGCGCGGCTAGATGCGGTCCGTTCAACTCCTGAAGACACCGGACCGCCTGCCTGAACGGTGAGCGGTTTCATGTCAAGACCTAGGAAGAACGTGGTCTACGTCGCCTTCTGTCCGTTTTACAAAATCGGCTGCTAATGGACCCCCACTCATCTGCTCAAGAGATTGCTAAACCAGGTGGAGCGTGACCGCGACGACCAGTTGCTGCAGGACTTCCGCGGGCGTGCTATTCCGAGACCCAAGTGCCGTTGCTTACAAACCATTCACTTCACCGTATAGATCTAATGATATATTTAATTTATATATCAACCGGTCGGAAACGCGGAGCGCCGCTGCGTGTCTGGACACCGCGAAAAAGGAGCGCGAGATACAAGCCAACACTGCATTTTCAGCGAAAATGGACGATGACCAAGCATCGGCGGTGCGCGAATTTGAGCACTGAACGGCTTCGCCCGCGCTGGGCAGATACGAAGCGCAGGTCGGCGATCTGGGCTTTTTCCCTCTGTCGCGCGTCGAACTGGACGCGTTGAAAACTCCGCCGGCCAATTGATAACCCGGGGACCGCCGTTGCAGTGGCGAATACTGAGCTTCATTTGCTCGTTTTCCTCGCTCTGCTGCGTCAGCAGACCAGCAAAATTGTAACTGGAATTTTTGGGCTACTAAGCTTTATATAGAGCAGTCATATTTTCCCATCGGGTCGCGACGCCAGCAGCGCATATTTTGTTGGCTTGCGGGGTTAGCCAACAAGTCGATCGGACTTTTCATGAAACTAAAACAAGCTCTGGCAGCCATCATTGGAATTATGGTCGCCTGTACGTTGCAGTCCCGGGCTATGGCCGCACAAGTCAACGTCGCGGTAGCGGCGAACTTCACCGACGCAGCCAAGGAGATTGCAACTGCTTTCAAAGCGAAGACCGGTCACGACGCATCACTGAGTTTCGGCTCCACGGGACAACTCTATACGCAGATCACTCAAGAGGCGCCCTTTCAGGTTTTTGTGTCGGCCGACGAAGCCCGGCCGAAAAAGGCGATCGAAGACGGGTTCGGGGTGGCTGATAGTCTTTTTACCTACGCCATCGGCAAACTCGTCCTGTGGAGCAAAAATCCTGACCTCATCAAGGGCCCTGAAACCCTGCAATCCGGGGTGTTCACGAAGCTTGCATATTGCAACCCCGTCGGCGCCCCGTACGGAGCTGCGGCGGTCGAAACGCTGAAGGCGCTTAACTTGTATGACCGGCTGCAATCGAAGCTTGTGCAGGGCGAAAACATTTCTCAGGCGTTCCAGTTCGTCGACACGGGCAATGCCGAACTAGGCTTTGTCGCCTTGTCGCAAGTTGCAAAGAACGCCGTGGGCTCGCGCTGGGTCGTTCCGCAGAATCTGTACACGCCAATTCGACAAGACGCCGTGCTTCTGAAAAACGCAGTCAACAACGAGGCTGCGATCGCGTTCATGAGCTTCCTTAAAGGCCCGCAAGCTCAACTCATCATCGAAAAGTTCGGCTACGCCGTCAACGGCAATCATTAGCGGTCATGACGAGCCTGCCTCCCGAAACGTGGACCGCGATCCGGCTGACGATCGAGTTGGCGACGCTGACGACAATCATTCTGCTGATTTTGGGAACTCCTATCGCATGGTGGCTTGCGCGCTCCCGCGTCTGGTGGAAGGAGCCGGTGGCCACAATAATCGCCCTGCCCCTTGTTTTACCCCCAACCGTTCTCGGCTTTTATCTTTTGGTCGCTTTGGGGCCGGAGGGACCGGGTGGCGCAATCGCGGCGCTCTGGAATCAACGCACCCTCGCCTTCACTTTTGAAGGTCTGGTCATCGGCTCGGTCGTCTATTCAACGCCTTTCGTCATCCAGCCCATTCGCAATGCGTTTGAGGCCATCGGTGACAGGCCGCTCGAAGTGGCGGCCACTTTACGCGCTTCACCTTGGCGCGCTTTCTGGACGGTCGCTGTTCCCCTGGCCCTTCCCGGCTTCCTGACCGGCGCCGTGCTAGGCTTTGCTCATACCGTCGGCGAGTTCGGGATCGTGTTGATGATCGGCGGCAACATTCCCGGAAAGACGAAAGTGTTGTCTGTCGCGATCTATGATTACGTCGAAACCATGCAGTGGCGCGAGGCCACTATTCTTGCCGCTGGGATGGCCGTTTTTGCCTATGCTGTCATTCTTGCAATGACGCTGCTCGAGAGGCGCGTCGCGCGCACGGGACTATGACGACGGAAACGAAGATCAAAGCAGCCTTCCGCGGTTGCGTCGGCGCTTTTTGTCTGGATGCAGCGTTTGAAACACCCGCGCGCGGCGTCACGGCGCTGTTTGGACCGTCAGGATGCGGCAAGACAATGGTGTTGCGCTGTATCGCGGGCCTTAACAGACTTCCGAACGGTTACTGCGCGCTCAACGGCGACATCTGGCAGGATTCGACGTCCTTCCGACCAACTCACAAGCGGCCGATCGGCTATGTGTTCCAAGAGGCGAGTCTGTTCTCGCATCTCTCCGTGCGGCGCAATCTGCTTTATGGCGCAAAGCAAGCGGGACGAAGCAGACCGGATGACGAAATTCATTTCGACGACGTTGTCGATCTTTTGGGGTTAGCGCAACTTTTGGATCGGTCGCCGACCAATCTTTCCGGAGGTGAGCGCCAGCGTGTCGCAATCGGCCGGGCGTTATTGTCGCAACCTCGGCTCATGTTGATGGACGAGCCGCTATCGGCGCTCGACAGGCTCACGAAAGACGACATCCTGCCCTTTCTCGAACGCCTGCATGAACGCCTTTCGTTGCCGGTCATTTATGTCAGTCATGATATGGAAGAGGTCGAGCGTCTCGCCGATCATCTTTTGCTGATGGAGGCGGGACAAATCATTGCTTCGGGACCGCTTGCGCAGCTTCAAAGCGACCCTGATCTTCCTCTGCTAAAGTCCAGATCGGCCGCCGTCAGCCTCAATGCGAAAGTTGAGAGCTATAACTCACAATATGGCGTTGCAACTCTGCGAGTTGCCGGCGGGACTTTCGACGTTCCAACATCGAGAGTGCAGCCGGGCGAGTTGCGGAGGCTCCGCATCCTCGCCACCGACGTGAGTCTTGCTCGTCAATCCTTGCAAAGCACGATCCTTAATGTCTTGCCCGCAGTCATTCTAAAGGTAGACCCCTCAGATGAATACCGAATGACCGCAGTGTTGGGACTCGGCGGCGACGGAAATGGCGCGCGAGTGCTCGCTCGCGTCACTCGCAGGTCATGGGAACTGCTCGGACTCGAGACGGGCATGGAGGTCTTCGCACAGGTCAAGGCGGTCGCCTTCGCGCCCGGACGGACAGGACAGGCCAACGGCCAAAATCTTTCCGAGCGCGATCAAACCTAATTCAACTTCCGTCTGCCGGCAGCCGCCGAGGCAAATCCGCCGACACGTTCAAGCATGTGGCGCAACGCCAGCGTGCGGAGCCGAACTTAGGGCGCGGCGGTCCGTTGGGGATGGAGCAGAGGGGGATACTGGCGATGTAGCAGTGTCGGGGGCCCGGCATTTTGTTTCATTTGAGCCTCCGGTTTGGGACGCTCTTGCGTCTCCGGACTTTGGGGCTCAGATGGCTCCGGATAAAGGGAAAGCTGAACTGTCCTGTCACCGCTTTGCAATTTCACTTCCGAGTTCTGCATTTGCGTGACTTTCCATCCGTCAATCTCACTACCGACAGCGCACCACTTTCCTCCCGGCGTCGAGCCGGAAACGATAAAGGCGCTTTGAACGTCCTTAGACTTGGCCAGTCCCAACAGCTTGAGATCCGCCGGCGCCGCCGCCGGTACGGGCGCGGCGACCGAGGTCTGTTTTTTATCCTTGGACAGATATGGCTTGCGTGTCTTGGAAAATATTGGGCGAGTCAGTGTCTGCACATCGGCATCGGCAGGCTTTGCCGCCAAGGCCTCGTATTGGGTGAGTGTCGGCGGCCGCCAATCGGCGCGTATATCCTTTTCGGCAAGTCCGGTGGAAAACACTCCTTTTCCCAGCACGCCAAAGCTGGCAAGGTCAAACAGCCCTGACGCGAACAGTGCACTCGCCATAAGCGGCGACAGTCTGAAGCGATGCAGCAGCGTGGCCAGACTTCGCGGGTTGAGCTTTTGCGGGTACGAGGCGCCATACCTTGTCGCGCAGGCGGCGCAGTTGGGACTTTGGGACTTCCCGCGCGCCGGGTGCTAAAGCCACGCTCAGTTCATCCCGAAATCGGCCAATCGTTTCGCCGATAGATTTCCGCCCGTTTTTCGAACGACGAATGCGCCCAAGGTCTCTCAGTCCACGCCCCATTGTGTTCGCAACGTTACGCGTTGCGCGCACCACTGTCGCAATCCGATTCTGGCCAGCGGTTTCGGCTTCCCTGGCGGCGAACTGACCTCGCTGACATTCGTCAAGATGCGGCAAAATCGTCGCTTTGCGCGTCGGGAGCGACTTTTCGTCAATCATCCTGGGACATTACGACGCCGCGTGGTCGGGTGGAAATAAAAAATCGATCGCCACTCCCACAAAAAGCGGTCGCGCGCCGGCAAAGGGGCAGTGGGTTGAACCATTCGGACACGACGCCAAATCAATAGCTTCCGATAGACAGACGTGAGCCGAGTGGTCGGGATGCGCAACTCAGGCGCAGCCGTGAAAATTCGTAAGAGCTGATACAGCGCAAGCGAGACCGCTTGCGAGAGGGTCAGATTGCATGGGGCAGCACTTTAATCTGGCGGTGGCGCCCTTCCAGCCTCATAATACAAAAATGGCCGAAGTTGATCGATTCACTTACCGGATTTTGCCGGACTTGTTGGGCGTCCGCCGATTCCGATGGACAGTTTGCGAGGGAGAACGGATCCACCTGCGCTCTCCTTGTTCATACGCAACTCGGCGTGAGGCCGAGATCGAAGGGGGTAAGGCGGTGTTGAGATTTGCCAAAACATGGCCTGGTCCTACAACCCGCGCCTGAACTCGAAAGCTTTGGCCTGGCGCCTTGGCTGAAGGACAAGTTCGCCGAGGATTTCACCCCTCCCTTGACCAGAACAAGTATGCGATTGGCCCTGCGAAGACTCGAATGCCGTACGCGTGAGGCGCCGACTCTGCACTGGCGGTTTCAAGCCACGCCGCAGCGTGATCGGCTGCATGAATTGGCTCCGCGTGCTGAGCCGGAGAGGCAAAGCCGCCTCCTCGCTATTATCTTGAGTTGTGGACGTATCTTGTTTCATGCTCGCCAATCCGTGGTTGGGACACATATTGTTTCGCAACGAGCTTCATTTGATGCGCCTCGAGCGTCTTCACGCACTGGCGAAGACACTCGAAAAAGCGGCAGCCTCGAAGATTTTACGGCAGGGAGCCACAATGGAATATCGACGTCTCGGACACTCAGGTTTGCGCGTGCCCGCGCTGAGCTTTGGCACAGCGACTTTCGGCGGCGGCGACGATTTCTTCAAGGCCTGGGGCTCAACTGACTCAGCGGGCGCCGCACGACTGATAGACATCTGTCTTGATCACGGCGTGTCCTTGTTCGACAGCGCCGACGTCTATTCGGAGGGTCTGGCGGAGCAAATTCTGGGAGAGGCCATTAAGGGTAAACGCAATCGGCTCTTGATCTCGACCAAGTCCACTTTCCAGACCGGCGACGGGCCGAATGATTTTGGTTCTTCCCGTCAGCATTTGGTCGATGCAGTCGACAAAGCGTTAAAGCGGCTCGGGACCGATCATATCGACCTTTTTCAGCTTCACGGCCAGGACTTCAACACTCCGGTCGAAGAAACGCTTTCGACCCTCAGTGCGATCGTGCAATCAGGCAAGATTCGCTATATCGGGTGCTCCAATTTTTCGGGTTGGCATCTAATGAAGTCGCTGGGCGTTTCTGACCGTTATGGCTATCCTCGTTATGCGGCCCATCAGGCCTACTATTCCCTCCTCAACCGTGACTATGAGTGGGAGTTGATGCCGCTGGGTCGTGATCAGGGCGTCGGCGCAGTGATCTGGAGTCCGCTTGGTTGGGGCAAGCTCACCGGGAAAATTCGTCGTAATCAGCCAGCTAAACCCGGAACGCGCGCGCACGACATCGCCGGCACTGGGCCACACTTTGAAGAAGAGCGGCTTTTCCGGATAATTGAAGCGCTGGACATAGTAGCCGCGCAAACCGAAAAGTCTGTTCCGCAAGTGGCGCTCAACTGGCTCCTGCGGCGTCCCACCGTTTCCAATGTCATCATCGGCGCACGCAGCGAAGCACAATTGATCGAGAATCTAGGCGCCGTCGGCTGGAGTTTGACTGAACAACAAATTGCAGAGCTTGATGCGGCGAGCGATGTTCCTGCGCCCTACCCCGTCTGGCATCAACGCGGTTTTCCCAATCTGAACGAACGAGGTTGATCTGAAGCTCTGCGAATTCGTCACAAGAGGTGAAGGCCTCACGCCGGTTCGAGAAAGCAGCCGCCCAATTGGCGACGAAACGCGCGTTAGGCGTCGCGGAGGAAGACTATGACAACATCGAAAACCATCGCCGCCCTGCTCGGGCCGACGCTTGTCGCCACCGCCGTGATGGTGCTGGCTAATCTCGACGCGATGCCGGGCCTTGTCGAGGGAATGTCGAAAACCCCGATGCTCATCGTTCTCTCCGGCTACGCGGCCTTCGTGCCCGGACTGGCCATCGTCTATTTCCACAATCGGTGGTCCAGCGGCTGGCCGGCGCTCGTCACCTTGTTCGGATGGCTGTCTCTGGTCGTCGGTCTCATTCGAATGCTTTTCCCGGTGCAATTGGCAGGGATCATCACGAATGTGATCCCATCCCTTCCAATCGTTCTGCCCGCGGTCGGGGTGGTTTTTCTGTTGGTTGGCGGGTTTCTGTCCTTCAAGGCCTACGGTCGCCAGTGATCTGCCGGCGCGCCGCTGGCAGATCACTCCAGGAATCTGATCGCCATGGCCGGCGCGCGGACTTTCCATTCAGGTTTCGGTCTACGCCGCGTCGCAGGACGACGCTGCGGCGGCAACAGGACCATCCTGAGGAATTGTAAAATCAAGCGCTTGGCGGAGAGGGAGGGATTTGAACCCCCGATACGGTTGCCCGTATGCCGCATTTCGAGTGCGGTGCATTCAACCACTCTGCCACCTCTCCGGTGAGCGGACATCCCTTGCCCTTTGCGCAAGGCAAGGGCCGCTTTGTGGCGTCGGGCCAGATAGCACGCGGGGGAGCGGGCAATCAAGCCGCTAATTCCGCCGCGGAGAAGTCCGCTTCCACCAGAGGTGCGGCTGCTTGGGGAAGCGTTAACCTTAATGTCGTCTATTCATTCGCAGAGGCCGCCCTGCTCGCGCAATCCCGCGTAGCGGGCCGGTTGCGGAAATTGATGAATATTGGCGACGCCGGCTTCCACAGGCCGGTCAGGAACTGCGACATGACGCTGCGTGATCAGTCTTATCAGTTCGTCGAAGTCTCTTCCGACTTCTTGGTGCATGTCACTCGCGGACAATATCGTCGGCGATTTGAGATTTCGCCGCTCGCGCTATTCAGCGGAGCCGCCGCGCTGGGACTTGTCGCTGTCACCGTCATCGGCGCGGCCGCCTATCTGATGTTCCGGGACGACATGCTGGCCGGCCTGATCGAACGCCAGACCCAGATGCAATACGCCTATGAGGATCGTCTCGCGGCGGCGAGGTTGCGCCTTGATCAGGTGACCAGCCGGCAGTTCATCGATCAGGACAGTGTTGAAGGCAAAGTGCAAAATCTGGTGATCCGCCAGGCAATGCTCGAAACCCGCGCAGCCGTGGTCGCGCAACTGGTCGAACATACCGCGCATGATGGAACCGGAAGCATCAGTGTCGCCCCTCACGTGATGGATTCTTCCACTGGCAGACAGACGCCCGTCGCGGTAACGGGTAAAGCCGGCGCGACGCTGGTCGCTCCCACCACGTCAGCAAATGGCCCCGGCCTGCTAACGACGCCAAAGGCGGCGCAGGGCGTAGCGGACGACGTCCTGCTGCCGCTCACCGGCGGAAAGCCGCAGCCCGAGGGGATGGATCTGCGCCTCGGTCATGATGCTGACCCGGAAAAACCGGCGCCGCCGCGCAAAGGCCCGGATCGCGCCGCAATCGATTCCGCGACCCTTCCCAAATTCGTTCAGTCCAGCCCTGCCCTGGCGGACGCCGCAGACCCCGGCTTGCCGATGCCGACCCGGCTTGCAAGTCTCGTTGTGTCCCTGGACCATATTGAACGGGATCAGGCGGCGCGTCTTTCCGGTATCGTAAAGCCCGCGATTGACGCCGCTGGAAAACTGCGGCGCGCGTTCGACGTTGCAGGCCTTCCCGTCGAGCGTTACATCGCCAAAGCCAGGGCGCGCAGCTCGGCTTCGGCCGTCGGCGGCCCCTTTGTTCCCGCGGATCCAAAAGCTGGCGGCAATTCATTCGAGGCCGACCTCGTCACTGCGCAAAACGCCGTCGCCACACTCGACGGATTGCGCCGCGCGCTGCCGAGCGTGCCGCTGCGCAAACCTCTGAGCGGCGAGTTGCAGATGACCTCGACCTTCGGCTATCGCACTGATCCTTTCCTCGGCAAACCGGCTCTGCACAGCGGCGTTGATCTGCGCGAGGAATATGGGACGGCCGCCCGCGCCACCGCCGCGGGCGTCGTCACCAGCGCAGGCCCCATGGGTGGTTATGGCAATATGGTCGAGGTTGATCATGGCGGCGGACTAGCGACACGCTATGCGCATCTTTCATCGATCGCCGTGACGCCTGGCCAGCAGCTACCTCCCGGCGCTGTCGTGGGCCGCGTTGGCTCCACGGGGCGCTCGACGGGTCCGCATCTGCATTACGAGGTGCGCATCGACGGCGAGCCGGTAGACCCCGCTCGATTCCTTCGCGCGGCCTCGGCGCTGAACGGGATTTCGCAGTAAGCTGCAAGCTTGGCTGCTCTGCGCGCAAAGCCGATTCCACTTTGCCTCAAAACGCTCTAAAGACGAGGCCATGAGCCTCACCTCCGAAGAGATAGAACGCTATGCGCGCCACCTTGTGCTGCGCGAGGTCGGAGGTCCCGGCCAGCAAAGGCTGCGCAAGGCGCGCGTGCTGGTCGTCGGCGCCGGAGGACTTGGCGCGCCGATACTGCAATACCTTGCCGCCGCAGGAATTGGCGTCATCGGCATAGTCGACGACGATGACGTGTCGCTATCGAATTTACAGCGCCAGGTGATCCACGGCACGCAAGACATCGGCCGCCCCAAAGTGGAGAGCGCTCAGGCTGCGATCGCGCGCCTCAATCCTCATGTCGCGGTGGTATCGCACCGGTTTCGCGTCAATGCGGATAATGCGCGCGAACTCGTCGCGGGTTACGACGTCATCGCCGACGGCTCGGATAATTTCGCCACGCGTTACATCGTGTCGGACGCCTGCTATCTTGAAAAGCGCCCCTTGGTTAGCGCAGCGGTCGGCGGCTTTGACGCCTCGCTGACGACATTGCGGCCTTTCGAAAACGCAGCCAACGGGCTTCCCAATCCCACCTACCGCTGCCTCTTTCCTGCCCCGCCGCCGCCGGGCAGCGTACCCGCTTGCGAAGAAGCGGGCGTGCTCGGCGCCTTGACGGGAGTGGTCGGCTCGATGATGGCGCTCGAAGTGCTTCGCGAGATTGTGGGCTTCGGAGAAGGGTTGGTGGGCCGGCTGCTGCTGATCGACACCCGCGCTATGCGCTTTGAGACGATCCGCTACGCCTATGACCCCGACAATCCGCTTTCGGGCGCAAAGCGGTCGAGCGACTAAGCGACGCAGGTCACAGGGCCGCGATCACCGCGATCTCGACCTTGTAATCGGGCGCGACGAGCTTCGCTTCGACCGTGGCGCGGGCCGGCGGATTGGACTTGTCGACCCAGAGGTCCCAGACGCCGTTCAGCTCTGCGAAACTGGCAATGTCCGCCAGATAGATTGTCGCGGAAAGTATTTTTGCCTTCTCGCTGCCCGCTTCAGCCAGAATTGCGTCGATCAGGCCGAGAATTTCGTGCGTCTGATCCTTGACTGAACCGCCCTTCGCCTTTTCCGCGACCTGACCGGCCGTGTAGATCGTGTCGCCATGGACGACAGCCTTGCTCATGCGCGGGCCCGCGCCAATCCGCCTGATCTTGGACATTAATGCTCTCCCTCAAGTTTCAGCGGGTTTAGGCGAAGCCGCCGAACCGAGCAAGGCGCCGACAGCATCAGCGAAGGCAAAAAGAATATGTGGCGGGGTCTGGACAAGTGGACAGGCGCTTTCTATAAGCCGGGCTCGTTGCGCCGCTGGCGCACGCGCCCGGGTAGCTCAGTTGGTAGAGCATGCGACTGAAAATCGCAGTGTCGGTGG
Source organism: uncultured Alphaproteobacteria bacterium (assembly GCA_963724845.1). Classification (GTDB taxonomy): domain Bacteria; phylum Pseudomonadota; class Alphaproteobacteria; order Rhizobiales; family Beijerinckiaceae; genus Methylocystis. The sequence goes on along the minus strand of CAVRWF010000002.1, from coordinate 254,220 downwards.
TTCGATTCCGCCCCCGGGCACCATCAAAATCAGAGATTTAAGAAAGTTGACCGCTCCGCGTCAGGCAGCTTTTTGCGCGCGTTAGACATTTATGTTCGCTTTTTTCCCATTTCGCGACCCGTCCTGGCCGTCCGCAGCCGCGCGTGCTTCGCGAATCGCCGATTTCGGCAATCGCAGCGCATTGGTTACGGCGTCGAGCTAAGTTGGAGTTTGTGCCCCGCAGTTACGCCTTGGATTGCAGCGCCTTAATGCAAAAATCAATCATCTGCCCGCTGGAAGGTTCGGCGCGTTCGGCGCATTCGATCAGAAGCCTTGGATGGCAATAGCGGATGCAGGCGGTATGCACGAGACGAGCGGCCAGACGGGGATCGCCCATCGCGAATTCGCCCGATTCCATGCCGGCGGCAATAATGCTTTCCAGCGCAGCGTCGATATTGTCGATATGCTCTGAGATAATCGGCCAGTTTTCGTTCAGCGCGGCTTCGACCATATCGTGGATTTTACGGTCGGTAATGTAGCGCGCCTGGTTCATGGCTTCATTCGACGTCACCAGCGATCGCAGCCGCTCGGCCGCGCTTTCGGAGCCTTCCGCGATCTTGCGCGCCGCCTCCTCCACCTCGTTCATCATCTGCCGCGCCACCGCCTGATTGATTTCGGATTTGGCGCCAAAAAAGCGATAGACATTGGCCGGCGACATGCCAAGCTCGCGGGCGATGTCGGCGACTGTGGTCTTCTGGTAGCCGATTTCGCGGAAAAGCCGCTCAGCCGTTGCAATGATCTTGCAGCGCTGCTCGCCCTCCCGCTGCGACGGCGTCACCGCTGTATTGCTCATTCTGCTCCCTCGCCCGCATAAACTGCGCCATTGTAGGGTGCAGCCTCGCTTTCGGCCTCTGACGCAGGCTTCAACCCCTTATGGAGCGAGCGACGGAACCATAGCGCATACAGCGCCGGCAGGAACAACACGGTCAGAAAGGTCGCGACGAACAGCCCGCCCATGATCGTGAGGGCCATCGGCCCCCAGAAGGCCGAACGCGTCAGCGGGATCATCGCCAGTATTGCCGCCATCGCCGTCAGCGCGACAGGCCGCGCGCGCCGCACTGTCGCGCCGATGATCGCCTCGCGGTAGTTGGCGCCTTCTTCGAGATCCTGTCGCACTTGATCTACCAGAATGATCGAGTTGCGCATGTCCATCCCTGACAAAGCGATCAGCCCCAGCAACGCGACAAAGCCAAAGGGCGCGCTGGCGATATTGAGAGCCAGCGACGCGCCGATGAGGCCGAGCGGCGCGCTCATGATCACGAGGCAGAGCCGGGCGAAGTTTTGCAGTTGGAACATCACAATGGTCAACATCAACAGCCCAACGACGGGAAACGCCGCGGCGATCGAGGCATTGGCCTTGGCGGATTCCTCAATTGCCCCGCCGATTTCCACCCGATAGCCGACCGGCAGATGCGCCCTTATCTCTTCGAGCTTGGGCCACAGGCGAGTTGTTACATCGGGCGCCTGCACGCCATCCTTGACGTCGGCGCGCACCGTTATGGCCATGTCGCGGTTGCGGCGCCAAAAGATCGGTTCTTCGTGCAAATATTCTATTCTGGCGATCTGCGCGACCTGAATGGGCAGGCCGCCGTTAGAATAAATCACCATGTCGCCAAGACGCCCAAGGTCGCCGCGCTCGGCGGCGATAGCCCGAGCCACGACATCGACCTGATCAATGCCGTCGCGGACGGTGGTGACGGTGACGCCGGAGATCAGCATCTTTAGCCGCATCGCGACATCCTGCGGCGTGAGGCCGAGCAGCCGCGCGCGGTCCTGATCTATGACGAGTTTCACGCTCGGCGACTGTTCATTCCAGTTCAGATGAGGGTCGACGATCGCCTCGTCCGAGTGCATCGTATCGCGCACCTGATAGGCGATGTCGCGCACTTTCATCGGATCATCGCCGATCACGCGAAACTGCACCGGAAAGCTTACCGGCGGACCGAAGGTGAAGCGGTCGACGCGGGCGCGCGCTTGCGATACCGCACCCGACGCAATGGCGTCGTCGAGTTTTTTCTTCAATCGTTCGCGGGCCTGAAGATCTTTGGCGACGATGACGATTTCGGAATAGGCCTCGTCAGGCAGGGTTGGATTGAGTCCAAGCCAGAAACGCGGCGGTCCCTGTCCAACATAACTCGTGTAATGGGCAGCGTCCGGGTCGCCTTTTAGAAGCGCCTCCGCCTGTTTCACGCTTTCCAATGAGGCTCCGATGGCTGAGCCCTCCGGCAAACGAAGCTGGAAGAATAATTCCGGCCGCTCCGACAGCGGAAAGAATTGCTTCTGCACATGGGTGAAGCCGAGCGCCGCGATCACGAACACGCCCGCCGTGGCAGCAACGACGACGCCGCGATGGTCGACACTCCAGGTGATCACGCGGCGCAGCTGGCGATACATGGCCGTCTGGTAGATCTCGTCGGGGTCGCGATGGGGATGCAACTTGCCGAAATCCGGCAGCAGCTTGACGCCGAGATAAGGCGTAAAAATCACCGCTACGAACCATGAAGCTATAAGTGCGACGACCAGCACCCAAAACATTGAGCCCGTATATTCGCCGGTGGAAGAATTGGCGAAGCCGACAGGCATGAAGCCCGCCGCTGTGATCAGCGTGCCGGTGAGCATCGGAAATGCTGTCGATTCCCATGCGAACGTAGCGGCTTTTACGCGATCGAAACCCTGCTCCATTTTCACCATCATCATCTCTACCGCGATGATGGCGTCGTCGACCAGAAGGCCGAGCGCGATGATCAATGCGCCAAGCGAAATACGTTGCAGATCGACTCCGAGGATATTCATGAAAATGAATACCACCGCCAACACCAGAGGCACCGACAGGGCGACGATAACGCCGCTGCGCGCTCCCAGCGAAGCGAAGCTGACGAGCAGGACGATAATCAACGCCTCGATGAAGGAGTGACTGAATTCGCTGACGGCCTCCTCGACGACTTTGGGCTGATCGGCGATCTGTTCGATCTCGATGCCAACTGGTGTCTTCGCGCGCACCTCATCAACTGCCGCTTCGAGATTCTTGCCGAATGTGAGGACGTTGCCTCCCTTGGCCATCACGACTCCGACTATGATCGCGGGCGTCCCGTTGTGTCGAGCGAGAAAAGCCGGGGGATCTTGAAAGCCCGGCGTGATGGTGGCGATGTCGCCGAGACGAAGCACCTGCCCGTCGGCGGGAATGGGCAGGGCCGAGATCGCCTGCACGCCCTGCAGCGAACCCGTGACTTGCACCCTGACTCGCGCCGATGAGGTTTCGAACACTCCGGCGTCGGTGACGGCATTCTGCTTGGCGACTGACTTAAAGATCGCCAGGGGCGCTATACGCAGGTTTGCGAGTTTGGCCTGGCTGAATTCGACGAAAATCTTGCGATCCTGATCCCCGTAGACATCGACCTTGGTTGCGTCGGGAGTTTGCAGAAGGCGCTGGCGCAAGACTTCGACAACTGCGTTAAGTTGATGATAGTCGGCGCCCTCGCCGCTAACGGCGTAAAGCACCGAGTTGACGTCGCCGAACTCGTCGTTGACAAATGGGCCGCTCACTCCTTGTGGCAGATACCCCCCAACGTCATGCAGCTTCTTGCGTAATTGATAAAAGAGCCCGGGGACGTCTCGCGGCGGCGTCGTGTCCTTGAACGTAACAGATATCGCCAGAAATCCCGGTTTCGTGTACGTCTCTAGCTTGTCGAGAAAAGGCAGCTCCTGGAGCTTTTTCTCCATGAGGTCGGCGACCTGATCGCGCATTTCCTTGGCAGTCGAACCAGGCCAGAAAGCGGTCACAATCCCAATTTTGATCGTGAAGGATGGATCTTCGGCGCGCCCAAGCTTCTGGTAAGAAATCAGTCCGCTAAGCCCAATGGCCAGCATCAGGAATAGCACCAGCGTGGGGCGGTTCACGGCCCATCGTGAAAGATTGAATCCTTGCATCTCTTTGCGTTCCAGGGTCACTGCTGAGCAACGACGCGCACTTTTGCGCCGGCCTCGAGTTTTTGTGCGCCAAGGACGACGATATTTTCGCCTTCCTTGAGCGGGCCGGAGACGACCGCGGTATTGGCCTCGTAACGCAGAACATTGACAGGGGTGAGATTGAGCTTGCCCTGGTCGTCGACTTTCCAAAGCGACGGCCCCTGCCCTTGATTGTAGAGGGCCGAAAGCGGCACGCTGATCACGGGAGTGGCGTCCTGGCTGGCGATCTGCAACGTAGCGCTCATGCCGAGTGAAAGCGCGGAATCCGCGTCCAAAATGGAAAAGCGCGCGGCGAAATTGCGCGTCGCCGGATCAGCGGAAGGGCTCAGTTCGCGCAACTTGGCGCGATAGGATTTTCCTGGATTAGACCACAGAACTAGCCGGGCCTCGCCGGCGCCCGCGGCGCCAACATAAGTCTCCGGCAAAGCCACCATCGCTTCCATCTCCCCCGCGCGAGCGATGCGGATTGCGGGGGCGCCCACGGCAATCACCTGGCCTGGTTCGACCGAGGTCTGTGTGACTATTCCGTCGGCGTCGGCGCGCAGCACCGCATAGTCGAGGCTGTTCTTGGCGAGCTCGACCGCTCGAGCTGCACGCTGGTTGCGGCCGCGCGCCTCCTGCGCCGCCGCGCGAACACGATCGAGCGCCGCCTGCGCGGTCCATCCCTGCTGCTTTAGTTTCGTCGCGCGCGTTTCATCGGCGCTCGTCTGCATTAGCGCCACATTGGATGCGGCGTATTCCGCGTCGGACTGCTCTTTTTGGAGTTTCAGATCGGTATCGTCGAGCGTCGCCAATATTGCGCCCGCCTTCACGCGCTGGCCCACCTCGACAAAGCGCTTCACAACTTTGCCCGTGATGCGGAAGCCAAGGTCCGACTCCACGCGCGGGCGGATCGAAGCGACAAACTCTCGGCTTTGCGATTGCGGGGCGAAACGCACGGCGGCGACCAGCACCGGTCGGCCGGAGGCATGGTCTTCATTGCCTTTGGAGCCGCCGTCGCATGCATAAAGCATCAACGCTGCTGGCGCCAACAAAACGCGCAAGGTCACTATGATGGAAATTCGCATGCAGCCGCCGCCTGGGATTGACTCTCGTCTCCTTCCCATGACTGGTGACGGAAATCAACATTTATCATCGGAATATTAAAGGCATACATCGAGTTGCTTCGCATTTCGTTGAGCTGGCGCGCAATTTCCCGTTTTCAGCTAACATGACCCGGTGCTTCGCAGATGCGAACGCTGGCGCAATGACACAGCGCTCGAGCGGTTTCGCAAACCACTCAACGAGAGCGCCGGCGCTCACCTATCGGCGACTGAAGATTCTGTTTATGCGACTGATTTTCCATAGACTAATTGCTTTTTATCAAGTCACTTAAATGCCTTTTCTTTTATTTAGTAAGAGCGACTTCGTGGCCACAATGCAGGTGCGAAGGCTTCGATATTTTTGGAGAAAATCTGATGACAGCTAAACTCGAGGTTAAATCCGAAACAACACGCCGCCGTCTGTTACAGGGCATCGCATCCGTTGTATCGTTCTTTGGACTTGGCGCGAGCGCCGCGTACGCAGCCAAAGCGTCTCCGGCTTCGGTAGGCTACCGAGCTTCGCCAAAGGGCGATCAGAACTGCGCTAACTGCAAATTGTTCATTTCGCCGAACGCCTGCAAGTCGGTGTCAGGAGAGATTAGCCCGAACGGCTGGTGCAGAATTTGGAAGGCATAATTCTTCAACATCAAACCTTCGATTGATCTCAGCCTGAGAGCGTTCGCCACAAAGGCGAACGCTCCTTTGTTAAGGGAAGCGTTGGAAGTGCGTGCCGCCTTTTTTTAGAGCTTTGGATATGGGAAATAAATATTAGATTTAATTCAAGTGTCACTTTCGTCGATTAAAATACCAATGCGAAATTTCCAGTGGAGCTTTTCGCTTCCTTAGATAGAAACTTCTTGCTGAACTCGCGAAAATAAGAGGACCACGATAGACAGTCGCCCGGAGCCTGGGTCCGCATCCATGACGCACGAGGGGGCATCGACGCGGGTAAAGCTAACGTGAGGTTTAGCTTGCATGTCGACAGAACCGCTTTACTCTCGATTTACATGCGGTGAAAAAAGCGAGTTGGGGGACGAAATGGAACAGAGCGCAGCCACAAGTTTAAGAGAAAGATTTCGTCTCGGATTAAGAGGTTTTTCCATGTTTGGCCACCAGGGCGCCATAGCCATTCGGGCGAAAGGGATCCGTCCGGTAGTTGCCGCGCTAGCTATCACCGCTCTTCTGGCGGGAGGATCCAGCGCTCTTGCAACGGCGCTTTCTTTCAAGGCGGACCTTAGAGGCAGCGGCGAGGTCCCCCCCGTCAACAGTGGCGGAACCGCGCATCTCCACGCCGTGTTGGACGCCGAGACCAACACACTGACATGGACCGTTTCGTATTCTGGTCTAAGCGGAGCGCCCATCGGAGCACATTTCCACGGACCGGTTTCCTATGTCGGCATGACCTCCGAGCAGAACGCTCCAATCCAAGTAGGGACTGCAGGGAAGCTGGGAAGCCCGTTCAAAGGATCAACCACGATTACCGAAACTCAGGCCAAGGACCTCAAAGACGGACGCTGGTATTTCAACATTCATACCCCAGCCAATCCTGCCGGCGAGATCCGCGGACAAATCGTTCGAGGCAACTGATCGCGCGAGATGAACAATTGAACGTGCCCCCAGTTCCTAGCTGTCGCCCAGCAAACCCGGTAGCGAATTAACAATGAAGAAGCGCACCTTAGCGATTGTATTTCTGACTGTCGCGACGCCGGTCGCAGCCGTACTCTGAATCTGAAGCGGCTTGGGCGGGAGATGCAGCGGCTGGAAAGGCTGTTTTTGATACGAAATGCCATGGTTGCCATGCGGCGCTCCCCTACACCGGGAGGGTCGGCGTGGCTAATCTACCCGCCTTCCTGGCGAACCCTCGACGATATAATCCCAAGACGGCGATGACCTTTCCTGGCCTGCGTAGCAGGAAAGACATCGACGATGTGATCGCTTATATTACGCAAGGGCGTTGAAGCGCGTGTGGCGGGCGCAAGTCACGACGGCAACGTGGGTTGAGAAATTGTCGCGATTGATCGCTCGCTGACGTTTCTCGCTTCAGACAATAATGTGCTCGAAGAAAGAGCGTAGACAGCGCCATGCAAGGATGTCCAACGACGACGAAGCTTCAGGAGATGGCTCTATACCCGGGCGGTGCGCCCGACCGGACGTCCCCTTCAAAGGTTCGATTTCTCAGGCTCGAGTTGCGCGTTGGAATTGTAATGGCGGGCGTCTTCACCATGTTGTCTGGTGCTTTAGCGGATGAGATTGAACCCAAAGCGCTACCTGATCGCATAGAGGACGTCGCCGCCACCAGGCCCGATCCTTTTCCTGCTTTCGACAATTTCAGCTGGCGCGCCTTTATTGCACTCGCCTGGCCCGCGCAGACGGACGCCTCCCGCCGAGGTCAGCCTGATCGCTCCAAAACGTTGGGCGATCCTGGACCGCGCGTTTGGGAGACCTTCAAATCTCGATATGAAGTGTTTCAACGCGGGCCGCACGGGCAGGCGCTTGCGCCGGCAAAATGGGCCAGCTATGCCGGCAATAATCCTTGCGGCATTGACGCGGACAACCAAACAAAGACGTTGAGCGCGTTCAACACCTTTGCGGACTTCAACGAGGCGGGATTTGCAGTAGGAAAATTTGCTAACCCTCTCATTGCGCAGAACCATACCTATACTCGTTACGAGGTCAGAATCAACGAGGCGGAGTTCGACTCCATAGTCGAGAACAAATGGTATCAAGGCCTCGTGCGCGCATCACCTTTACGTCGAGCACAACAGCAACATCGGCGGTTCGATCCTGACGTAGGCTCGGCGCCCGCCGTCATGAGCTAGCGTTTGCCGAGGCGCGGAATTGCGCCATTAACTGCGTCATTCCCTGGCGAAATCCTGCTTGGAGACTGTGCCCGGGTTCAGCGTCTGGAACATGGCGCTTGGCCCCATTGCGCGGAACCCCGCCGTCGGCTTCATCGACTGGAAAGCCTGGGTGAATTGACTTTGATTGATCGACCCCTTTCCGCTCGTGTCGATTTGTGAAAACAGCGCCGACATCTTCTGACTTGGCGGCATTTTTGCGCTTGCCCCCGTCATTGCCTGCGGCGCGTAACTGCCACCGACACCCGATACGTTCATCCTGCTCATTTGAAGGCCCCATCTTCGGTCACGAAGTCGGCTGAACGATAGGTTGGGCGGCTTGCGCGGGGTTGAGGCCGATAGGACTAAGATCGGCATGCGCAAAGAGCCGGTAGATTGGGGCTACGCACCAAACCCCGAATGGAACATCGCGATCGTCGGCGGAGGCGACTAACCCGTCCGGGCCTCCGGTATTGCGCTTCGACTTCCTTTCCGCTCGATCCAGATTTTCGCTCTTGACCCGGCGCCCTATGCAGAGTCCGCCCCCTCGCGGCGAAGACCGAGACTCTTCACCACTCAAAGTTCGGAGTAATTTGGAAATTTCCGCAGCGGCCTATCCTAGCTGGTCGGGCCAAGCAGCGGTAGCACCCGGTGTAGCAAAACATTCAGCAGCCAGGATGTGTGCCGCACATAGAGATCCAGTGGATCAAGCAGATGTCCCAGTCGACGCTTCGGATCATAATGCAGGCCCGTTTCATGAAACCGCTTGTAACCATTGGCGTTCGCCCATGTGACGACATCCCGATAAGCATGGAAATAGAGATGGATGTCGAGAGCGACTTCATAATCGAGGCCGAGATATTCGGCCCACACGCCGGCACCATCTAGCATGCAAAGACTGAATGCGACGATCTTGCATTCTTTCCTCCAGACAAAGAAACGAGTCCGATCAGGCATGAGTGCGCCGATGCGGCAAAAATATTCCTTCGTCAGTTTTTCGAAATGCATCGTGGACCGCTCATAGACCGCAAGATAAAGAGGGTAGATTTCGTTTATGATGGGCGAGGCGTCCACAATGACTTGCATGTCGATCGACTGCCGATCCGCAATCGCAAGACTTCTTCGTAAACTGCGCCGCGCGGCGCCCTTTAGGCCTCGTTTCATGTAATCGTCAAAAGATTGATAACTGATGTCGAAACAAGTCATCGGCATGCTTGGCAATCGCGCGAAACCTCTATCAAGAAAACATTCAAGCGTACGTCTATATTTCTTCGGAAATTCCTTAAGCACAATCAGCGTCGCGTGCAGATCGCGGGCCTGCGCCTTTATCACGGAAGCGAGCAGCTGTGCGCTCGTCTGCTGCGCGGTCTCGTCGCCATCGAGATGTCCTTCGCCCGCGACGACGCAGCCGATCATCAAGGTTCGCGCATACATAAAGCGCGGAACAAGCCTCTGGATGACGCCTGCCAGCATCTTCGGCCCGCTGCTTACGCCAACCAGCAAATCCTGTTGTAGGAGAAAAAAGGGCTGGATCGCCAAAATCTCGCCCCGCGGATTCGCAATGCAAAATAGCGATACTCAAACCCCGGAGTCAGCGTGTCCTCGACCAACTCGTAGTAGCGGTGGTCCTTTCGCTCCCCGTCGAACGCCGTTCCCCAACGCGTGGAGCGCCCAAGTTCCGAGCGCGCCAACACATGGACACGCCAGCGGGAGGCGGCTCGCAGGCATGATGTCGAATTCCAGAATGCTGTATGCCGTGTAGCAAGGTTTCTGCTCCCGAACGTTGGCCATCTTAAGAATGAAATGGCACGCAAGTTCACCTCGTCGAGAGGCATTTGCAGAAACGCTCTATTACGCCTTTGACCGCGCAGTGAGAAAGAGTTGTCGAGCTGACAGCTCTTTGGCGCAGCTGTAAGCGAGGCCTGTTTGGATGAAGTTTTGAAATTCTCCACCAACTGCGTCAAGCCGAAGAGCAAGCCCACGAAGCAATCCTGAGCGGAGAGACGCAAGACATCCTCATCGATTATTTCGCGCCGCCAATTACTTCGCTCTTCATGGACAGTCAGTGTTCCAGGCGGTTGCCCTTACCGGCATCGAGCTGTTCGCCGCCGAAGCACCGTAGTTCGAAAACGCAACCAGGCGACGCGTCTTTGACCTCGATGGAGAACCCATGAAGTTTGACGATCGCAGCAACCAGAGCAAGGCCCAGCCCAGCGCCGGCGATATGCCGGCTTTGGTTACAACGATAAAAACGCTTAAACACTTCGGCCCGCTGCGAGGCCGGGATGCCGGGGCCGCTGTCGCGGACCACAACAATCGGCCCAGAAGACGTATCCAAGAGACTAAATTGGATATGCGCGCCTTCGGGGGTAAATTTAATCGCATTGTCCAGTAAATTGGCGAAGGTCTCCAACAGCAGATCTCTGTCTCCCCAAATGGCGCAATCCGCATCGAGTTCACGCCCGATTGTGATGTCTTTGGCTTCCGCAAGTGGATCGTAAAGCTCGGCAGCTTCCCGCAATACCTCCCCAAGATCAATGGTGTGAAACGACGCTCGGGCTCGGCCCGACTCAAGTTGCGCAATGCGAAGCATCGCGGTCGTAACCGAGAAAGTTTGATCGAGACCGGAAATGGCCCGGTCAATCAGCTCCAGCGGCTCGTTCTGGCCGACAAGCATGCGCTGCGCACGCTCCAATTGCGTGTGAACTCGCGTAAGCGGGGTTCTTAGATCATGGGCGATGTTGTTCCCCACTTGATGCAGCTCCTCAATCGCCCGCTCCAGCTCGCCCAACATGGCGTTCACTCCTTCCGCCAAATGGTCAAATTCGTCACCGTTCCCCTTCACGGGCAAGCGGTCGCGCAATTGTCCTTTTTGAATATTGTTAAGCGCCTGTTGCGCCGCTTTGAGTTTTTGATTCATCCGATGGCTAAGAATTCCTCCAATGGCGATCGCCAATAACGCCATCGGAACGACGCCGAGCTTCAAGGCTCGGCCAACGGTTTCCTCGAGGTTGCCAAGCTCCTCCATATTGCGACCGATGACCAGAATGCGACCATCGCTAAGATGTCGCGCTACAAAAATCATTGGTTCGACAGGTTTTGTTTCATCGCGAAGATCGGGTCGGTCAATCCGGCGAGCCGCTCCATCGATCATCAGATTGACAGGCGGCGCCTTAAGGTTTCCCTGCAAAACGGCGCCGTCCGATTCGAATAAGCCAGAGACCGTCAATCTGTGCAGATCGTTATAGACATGCCCTTGAATGCTCTGATTGATTTGTAGAAACGACGCCTGCGACAACGCCTGAGCCTGACGCTCAAGGAAGGCCATAATCCTGTGGGTCTCCAAAATGGCGGTTTGCCAATAAATGAACGCGAACAGCAACAGGTCTGCGCCGACGAACAAGGCGGCTATTGCTAAAGTGCGCTGAAAGATCGCCGACCCCGAAAGCTTAAATTTCGGCATTGAACACAAACCCGCAGCCTCGGATATTTTGGATGAATGATGAGACACCGTTGCCGTCAATCTTGCGGCGTAATTTGCTGATATGCACGTCCACGACATTCGTTTGTGGCGAAAAGCGGTATTTCCAAACGTTCTCGATCAGCATATCGCGGGTTACGAGCTGCCCAGGTCGAGCGACAAAATATTCCAGAAGTTGAAACTCCCGCAAGGAAAGGTCAATTTTCTCTCCGTTCAGACTCACTGCCCGTTGGAGCAGATCAAGCGACAGCGGGCCAGCGCGCAATATGGTAGTGCGAGCCTCCGACGGCCGCCGCAATAACGCTTCGACCCGCGCTCCCATTTCAGCGAAGCTGAACGGCTTGGCGAGATAATCGTCAGCTCCCTTTTCCAAACCTTGGATTCGTTCGCTTACATCTCCCAGCGCGCTGATAATCAGAATTGGGATCGCTCGATCATCTTTACGCAAGAGCTCGATAATAGACAGTCCATCAATTTCCGGAAGCATCCGATCTACGATCAATAAGTCGAATGAGGTCTGGCGTAGGCTAGCCAACCCCTCAACACCCGTTGCCGCATGTGAAACGCGATAGTTCCGCTCCCGCAACTCCTCAACCATTGCTTCGGCGATCTCTTCATCGTCTTCGATCACAAGAATCTGTTGCCCAAGATTTTTCATCTCGCTTCAAGCCATTAAAGATTCTGAGTGCGCTGTTTGAACAGGCGCTGATTTTCGGGAACAGCATAAGGAGTGCTTCCTCATGTAGACAATTAATTTTCGTTTAATCTCAGGTATCGAAATATAGTTATTAATTACAATCACTTCCAGAGCAACCGCGCCATTGATGCGAACGAAAGCGAAGCAATTTATTTCAGCTTCGCCTCCGTTCCTTCGAAGCAACAATCACTTTCATGGGTAGCGCGCCAGAATGCCCTGTAGCCCGACTCGGAAGATGGAACAGGCGCAACTCTGTGGCAGTGCCCTGCCCGGCTCCACCAACTCTCCAAGTGATCGAGCAGGTCCAGCGGCTGAAGTCCGCCTGCGGGATGACGCCAGTAGATGCAGGTTGCGCAGGTTACCCGTTGGAGTTCGTTATCGCTTCGCACACGCCCTTCTCCGCAAAATGCCCCGGTGTGGGTTCTCGGCCATCGGGCGACCTCGTCGACGAGGCTGCTCGGATGGGGAGCACGAAGACGACAACTGCCATCGCTATCCGTCAATCGCGTCCAATAGGCGCACTGACCGCAACAAAATCCCGCAGGAGCGCTTTCAATCATGCTCTGATCCCGTCAATTACTGCTATCTAAGGCCAACTGCACTCACTCGGCCTTCGCCTCCTGCTTTACAACCAAACCCCATCCGGCATCACAAGCAAGTCAATGACGGCGGGATTTTTCTCGCTTAACGCACGAACAGCCCCTCGTTTGGGGCGCCGTCGAAGCAAAGCGTCAGCTTTAACCGTTTCTGGTCTCCACTGTCCTGCCTGAGCTTTTCCTTCGTCACCACAACGTGCGGGAACTTGGTCGTTAATTTAGGCATTTATAGCTGGGGTAACAATCGTGTTCGATAGAAACATTTGCGACTGGCGAAGCGCACAGATGTGGAGACGGAATAACCACTCTCTATGCGTCCATTCGCTAATAATTCTTCTTGCACTAAATTGCTCGTCCTTTATCGCAGTCGCACTCGCGACGCGAATTGTGCAGAAGCCCTATCTCCGCGCACACAGTGTGGTTTGCGATGAGAAATCCGATATCGCGAAGCTTCGGCGGACCGTCAATTCCCTGCACTATTGGGGTGAGCTTCGTTCCCTCTTGTCGAAAAAACAGTGCCAAATATACTCGGAACGAGCTCAAATCGTCGAACTCCTTCCTTCTAAGCGGCAAGATCGACTAGCTGCTCTTCAAATTCGAACCGAAGATAGGCCGGACCGATTACGTTGGATACTAAAGAAGGATCTACGCGAACTCACACACTGATGCCGCGAAGGAAAATATAATAGACAGCAAATACGGTTGTCCCGAAGCCTACGCTCAATCGAAAATAATCACGCTGCATCGTCGCCTTGGGATAAACGGGAACCGGAGTGGGGGTCCGACGACTTAGCCTGGCGCTCGGAGTCACACATTGCGGAATCCTCAAAATGTCCGGCGGGAGTGACAAAATCCATTGCAGTGCATGCTTCAAGCACCATTTCGACAGGAGGAGTCAATACGCTATTGACTGATATTGCGCCAATCAACTTGCCGTTTAGATCGACAAGAGGAGCTGGCCTCGCGGCGTTTAGAGACCACAGCGACGCGCGCAGCAACTCCTCATAACGCGCTCCCGCCGATACAATAATGCGGCCAGCTTCGTCGACCCAACTCGCACCCGGCTCCGCCGAAAGACGCGACTGCATTCGAGCGGAATAAATGGAACGGTCGTCGAGCAACCCTGCCACGAAAATGGCTCCAACGGTCGCGATGACCACAGGGACGATGAGTGTGTCTAGACGTCGGGTAAGCTCCAGGACAAGCACTATACCCGAGATTGGCCCCCTCGTGGCCGCCGCAAGAACGGCACAGGCGCCCACTATCGCAAATCCGCCGAGGGGCGAGCCTGGCCAAAAACAAAGCCAACCATGCCCGAGCAGCGCTCCAAATAATGCGCCGAGGGTCAGTGTGGGCGTAAAGAGACCGCCCGGAGCTCCGCTGCCTATGCAAGCGGCTGTCAGGATCGGTTTGGCGAGAACCAATATCGCAAGCAGCGCCGCGCCGTATTCTCCAAGGAAGACCCGCTGCACGACACCTTTACCGTTACCCAATAGCTGTGGGAAATAAACGGCCAAGCCTCCCAAAGCACAAAAAACAATGGGTGGCGCCAGCAACGCGGTGACCCCTCGAATTTGCAGGCTGCAGGTCCAGGAAATCAGACGCACATATGCGACCGAAACCAGGCCTGCCACTGGTCCAACCACCACCGCCCACACGATCTGATCGACTGTCACAGGATAGAACGGCACAACATATGTTGCTTCGTCGGGCAGCAGCAGCCATGAAACCGCGGTGGCGACCCCTGAGGCGAGCAGCGCCGGCGGTGCTAGGGACAACGAAATCGCTCCCATAAGCACCTCGAGCGAAAATAGAGCGCCGCCAAAAGGGACGTTATACACAGCAGCGATGCCCGCTCCCGCGCCACAGGCGATCAAAATTCGTCGTTGACTGATGGGAAGCGAAGTCGCACGAGCAAAAAGGCTGGCGATAAGGGCTCCCACTTGCTTCGGCGCCAACTCGCGCCCCAGAGAGGCGCCCATCCCGACGATTACCACTGAAAAGATCGCCTGAAAAACCGTTCTGAACGGGCGCATCTCGTCCGCGTGGAACCAAATCTGCTCTTTAAGGTCATGGTCGCGGCCTGCGAGAGACTTCTCTCGCATCAGCAGCCGGATTGTCCCGACTAAAACCCCGGCGCTCGTGACGGTTAGAACTACCCTGAGAGGCTTGGCGTTTTGAGCTGCGGCGAGAAAGTCGTCCCCAACTCGGTATGGCCACGACCAATGCTGAACCGCGCCAAGCAATAGCATGAGAAGCCCGCCGCTCAGCCCGGCTCCCACTCCTGTCGCCACAACAAGCAGATAGAACGACAGCGAAAAGGCACTTTGACTCTCGTTAGCCTGTCGCGACCCAAGCGTCATGTTTTCCTGACCTATTCCTGCAAGACGTGAACTATGTCCTGGCTTAATGTGAAGGGAGCGACTTTTCAGGGGAATCCGCCGTCGGACTCGGACGCGTTCCCGACACGCGCAAACTCGCGAGAAGCACAGCAAGTATGCCAGTCAGGAACACCCCATCAAAGGTTCCTGCGCCTCCAATGGATGCAATGGGTGCTCCAAGGCCGTGTATTTTATCGAGATTAGAAAGATCAGCGCCTACTAGGGTGCCGATACTGCCGCTGACATAGGCGAGCGGAGCCGCGAACTCGCGCGATAACAGCATAGCGACGGCTGCCGTAACCAGGAAAGGCGCAAAGATCGGCACCGTTATGCCCACGCCAGCAACCGGATGCGCGACGAAGTGGACGAATAAAGCAACAATTGCTGTCGCTAACATGCCTACCAGCCAAATTCGATTGCGTGCAAGCAAATAAATTGAAAGCAAAACCGGGATAACAGCGCCGCCGACATTGACCGCGACAATCGTGCCGGGCCAATCGACTTCGACGGGAACGACATAATGCTCGCCAAAATAATCCAAAACCTCATGCGCTTTCATTTTCTCATCTGGAAGCTCAGCTATGGGAATGTTTACATAACTACCAATAAGCGAAGCAAAGAGAAGCAGCATCGCGGCATTTGAACCCAACCCGATGCGTCGATAGGCATAAGTTAAAGCGCCAAACTGGATCAACAGAAAGACAGCCGCCAACACTCCCAAAAGAATCGCGTAAAATATCGGAGGAAGAGGAAAATAATGGAGATGGGTTTGATGCATCAATCTGCTCCCAACTCGACGCTATCCTGCGGTAAACGTCCGCACGAGTCATTGTGTGCGCCACTATGAACTCGTGCTTTTTAAGCTGCTCGGCGTTCCCGACTGATCTGACTTCGCGGAGGCGGAATAGATACTCCGCCCCGCCGATAAGCTCTCTGCACCGTCTACTTGGCGGCCTCGAAGTTACCCAACGCGGTTTCCGCGCGCTTGACGGCCGCGCTAACATTGCGATTGCTTCCCTGCGCCGCCTGCACAGCCTTCTGCAATTGAGTGACGCCGTGTTTAATGGTCGAATTCTGGTTGTTCTGCTCGGCCATCGTAGCGCTGTCGATTGCTTCGTCAGCATGCTGCACGAACGCTGCTTTGTTATTCTGCTTACCAGCCTGAATAGCCTTTCTGGTGTGAGAGATTGCCTGCTGCAGGTTGTTCGCCTGAGCCAAGGAACGGTCGGGCGCTAGCACAAAAGCGATGCTACCGGTTACAACAGCAATCATAAGTCCACGAGCCACCATGTTGACTCCTCCTCTTGGTTGAAGTCATGTTTCAGCGCAATTTCTTGCGCTGCTCCTTCGGTCGAGCATTTGGCCGAGGGCCACCCCAGCTAGTTGGGGCGAGTTGGAAAATGATCAAGAAATCATGCGAACACGGCGCAAATTCCCGGGGCTCTCGATAGAGCTAGCGCTGCATCACGGAAGCTTGTGCAACAATGCCTATGCATGCATTTACGGCATCTCGTATCAGTCTTAGATCCTCTTCAGAGAAGGTCTCCTTTTCGATCAGACGCAGTGCAGAATCCCGATGCACGACCTCACAGCGCTTCAATATAGCGGCGGCCCGATCGAACGCCTGTTGCACCAGGCTCGTAACCGCCTTGTCAATCGCTGCGCTGGTTTCCTCGCTTGCTTCTCGGTGCTCTGATCCTAATCCAGGTAGATCCAGATAGCTGGGCCTTTCGGCGATGAAGGAGGCTTGCCCTACCTTAGGCTCCATGCCGTAACGTGAAGCCATGGCCCGCGCCATTTCGGTCGCACGTTGCAGATCGTCTGCTGCGCCAGTTGTGGCCTCGTGAAATATGGCCATTTCGGCGGCCCGGCCCGCAAGCAATACCGTCATCCGATCCAGCAGTTCCGTGCGAGTCATCAAATAGCGATCTTCCGTCGGCATTTGCATCGTAAAGCCGAGAGCGCCCCTTCCTCGCGGAATGATTGAAACTTTCTTTATTGGATCGGCGTCGGGAAGCGCCATCGCAACGATTGCGTGACCCATTTCGTGAAACGCTACAATTTGGCGCTCACGCGCATTAAGAAAACGCTTGCGCTTTTCTGGTCCAGCAATCGTTCGCTCGATAGCCGCACTGAAATCGTCCATACCAACGAGTTGTGCGCCACGCCGCGTCGCCAAAACAGCCGCCTCGTTTACCAGATTGGCAAGATCGGCTCCGGTAAAGCCCGGCGTCAAAGCCGCAATTTGAAAAGGATCAACTGCCGGCGCCAGTTTGATTTTCTTCAAATGCACGTTGAGTATCGCCGTGCGCTCGCCTTTGTCGGGTCGGTCCACAACGATTTGCCGGTCGAAGCGACCTGCACGAAGCAACGCTGGATCAAGCACTTCCGGTCTGTTCGTGGCCGCCAGAAGGACGACCCCAGTCGTGGGATCAAAACCGTCCAGTTCACTGAGTAGTTGATTGAGCGTCTGTTCCTTTTCGTCATGACCGCCACTCAGCCCGGAAATGCCGCGGGCTCGTCCTAACGCGTCAAGTTCGTCAATGAAGATAATGCAGGGAGCGTTTGCGCGGGCTTGAACAAAGAGATCGCGGACACGAGCGGCGCCTACTCCCACGAACATCTCAACAAATTCGGAGCCATTTATTGAAAAAAAAGGCACCCCCGCCTCGCCCGCGACTGCGCGCGCCAGTAACGTTTTTCCTGTGCCCGGTGGCCCTACAAGCAGGATGCCCTTGGGAATACGCGCTCCAAGGCGACCATGAATTGCGGGATCCCTCAAAAATGCAACAACTTCACTCAGTTCGTCTTTAGCTTCATCCACACCTGCCACGTCATCGAAACCGACCTTGGTATTCTTTTCGACGAAGACCTTTGCTTTGCTCTGCCCTAATGACATCAACGAACCGAGGCCCTGGCTGCTCCGGCGACTTATGAGGCTCCAGATGAAAAAAAAGATCGCAGTCGGAACGATCCACGACAGCAGCGTGGAGATCCAGGTGTGCTCAACCACACCCGAAAATTTGACCTTCGCTTCCTCCAGCTCGCGGGCCATGCGCGGATCGACACGGGCAGACGCCACCTCGCTTCGTTTGTCAGGCAAAGGATTTTTCAGCGTAGCGCGAATTGTGTGCTCGCCTACGCCAACTTCGGCGATTTTATTCTGGTGCAAAAGATCTAGAAACTCACTATATGGGATAACTTCGGTCTGCTCGTAAGCCGCCCATAGTCCCTGCAAGATGAGTAAGCCTGCGAAGGCGAATAGCAAAAATCCAATGTCGAAGTGCCGTTGCTTTTCCACCGTCGAAGCCTCACGAAAAATAATTTTCGTCGAGATTATCAATCGAGAAGCTGAAAGAGGCTTCTCTTGGATTCCAGAAACGCAAACTCCAGTTAATTGAGGACGCTTATGCTACTGGCATCTAGTGCGGCGCGGCTGTTAGTAAAGCTCCAAGGAAATGAAGCGGAGGGTGGTGTCCCGCCGCTGTCGTGGCTGCGAATGACATCAAGCACAAAAGTCGACCGCTCATTCCGCCTTACAGTCGCCGCTGTTGATAGTCTTGTCGATGCCCGGAATTGGTTGGACACCATAGGGACGACGACTGACGACTCCGAAACCGAAACTGTATCCTTCTCCCTCACGACCCGGAGTGGCGACAATCATCACGTTAAGCTTCGTGGTGTCCGTTCGCACAGCGAACTTCACGAACATAGGCTTATTCACGATAGCGGGAGAAACCTCCACGGCTTTTATCGGCCATCGCTTGTCATGGTTGTTTGCATATTCGTCTCCCACACTTGCGGTGTTGGTTCTGAAGTCAAAATTGAAGGCCCAGGAGCTGACGCCGGCAACGCCTGTTGTGCCATCGCTCTGGCCGTGTTTAGAATCGTAGCAAAAATCGCCCGCACATCTGTCGTAAGCCCGCATCGTGCAACTCAGGTTCGTCACGATACCGCCGAGCGGAGCCGATTGAGCGAGACTGATCGTAGAGACGCCAGCTACGGCCAGAGTTAGAACATATGGAATTATGCGCATTTCCGTTTCCACCCAAACTGCTCGTAAATGGGGCGCAGAGTGATGAATATCGACTGTTCTGAGACTGGCTTCTAGGCAATCCAGTTCCCAGTTCTGCGCCCCCGGCGCCGGTGGACCGAATGTTTGAACACAGTCGCCCCATTAACCGCCCGGCGAATGGGACTCCTGGTCTGCAATCTTAACCGCGCCTTAGTTTTGCGATCGGCGTCGTTAGGGCTCGACTTCATGAGAGAAGCGGCTGTTCTAATTTACGGGCGTCCCTTCAAAATCCATGACATCCGAGCGCACGCTATCCTGCACCTGCTTGATCAATTGGCTCGCTTCATAATA
Organism: uncultured Alphaproteobacteria bacterium; assembly: GCA_963724845.1. Taxonomy (GTDB): domain Bacteria; phylum Pseudomonadota; class Alphaproteobacteria; order Rhizobiales; family Beijerinckiaceae; genus Methylocystis. The sequence continues at coordinate 234,775 of CAVRWF010000002.1, read as the reverse complement.
TTTGCCATCATTGATCATGTTGGAGGCCTCCTTGACCTTGGCGATAGTGTCATCCAACGGTACAGCTAACAGCACGAAGTCGATTTTCATACCGGTGAGTTTAAGTTTCTCGATGGCTCCTTTGCGATCACCGTTACTTAGGCTCTTGTTCGCGTCGGCGACTGCGGCTTTCTTGTCTGGGCTAGCGGTGAAGTCGTCGTTGATGGTGACCGATGCATCAACAGGCAACCACTCGACCATTTTATTGTTGGAAGAGTTTTGCTGGTTCGCGGAGGGCGGAGTCATTGCATCATTTTTGGGCATAGTCGTATTTTTTGTGTTTGAAGACGTGGCCTTGAGATCAGTTTCGGCTTTCATAAAGCGCGCTTCGTCGGTTTTGGCCTTGGCCAGCGCCTTGTCCGCCTTGTCTATATATTTCTTGGCCGCGTCGATGCTACCTTCGAAAACGGCAAGACGCGTAAGTGTCAAATCCATAAAGGCGCCGGCCCCATCCGCGGAAACTTTGCTAAAGTCCTTGTTGACCGCCTTCTCCTGAGGCGACAGCTTTTGTGGCGCTGAATTCGTGTCATTGGCCGCAAAAACCAAAGTTCCAGGAAGAAGTGCTGCGATTGTAAAGATCGCGATGAGGTTGCTTTTCTTGTTCGCGTTCATGAGAGTCTCCTTCGGAAATCTTACTTTCGGCAAAAATAATTAAGCGAGCAAACGGGCAAATCAATGCAATTAGGATCAACTCAAGCAGACCTCAACTTCACTGTGACGATACCCTGCTTTAAATCGTGGCGACTTTCCAAACTGCGCTGTGTTATCTGCTTATCGTCTGAAGCCTCTGCTTAAACAGCTGGCGTTGTCGTCTGGCTTCCACAATGAACTCGCTCGCAGACGGTAGCGTGCAATGATAATGGCGATAAGCTGCCGCCAAGCATTGCAACGAAAATCTCTCGCCCGTCGTCACCATTTCAGTTAATACCGATTCGACCCATGCTTTGCGATCGCAAGGCGTCAGCAGGTCCCCATCTGAAAGCTCGTTAAGGAACCGCCGTGTCGCGGCATTGTCGGCGGAGAAATTCGCGGCAAGGTCAAACAACACCGCACGAAAGGCATCGCTCCAGTTTTTGGCGCTCATGGTCTTGCTCCACAAGCGGTATGTATCGCACTGTGCCGCCGGGGACCAGCCGAACTGCCCTCCCGCTTGAAATCCACAGCGTATTGTAAGTGAGTCACTCCAAAGCTGATCCTATACAATCCGCCTTGAGTGAAGATGTTGGGACAGGGTCGCCTGCCGAACCAATCCGGAGCACACTCTCAATGCAACGCTCAAATTACTGCGTGGATCAGGAAAGCTCGATTTAACGGTTGGGAACGGCATCATCCGTTAATTGTTTCAAACAAAATGCAACGAGCTCAGAAAAGGTAGTCGTGATGGGTGCAGTGGGCGCCAAATGTTGGGCTATCGCTGAAGGATTTATCCCAGGCCAAAGTGTAAGCGAGGACCCCGCTCTGATTTCTCACGAGGCGGCTTGCATCTTGAACGCGGGAGAGCGCGACGCTGAGGTGACGATTACCATCTTTTTTGAAGACCAGGAACCCGTCGGTCCATATCGCTTTACTGTGAAGGCGAAGCGTACAAAGCATATGCGCTTCAATGACCTCAGCGAACCCAAACCAATACCGCGCGACACCAGCTACGCTTCACTAATCGTTTCAAGTGAGCCTATCGTCGTACAGCACACGCGGCTTGACTCCCGCGACACACACATCGCTCTTCTTTCGACAGTTGCTTTCGCGGAGGTCTAGGGAGTCCATTTGGCCACCATAGGACTCAGGCAGTTTGTTACCATCTCTGGCATCCCAGGTCGTGCATAAATCGCGACCGTTCGTACAACTCTGCATTCTAAGCAGATTTCCGCGTGAAGAGCTTCCGAATGCGCTCAGCGGGATCTGAGTTCAATTCTTCGTCATTCCGTTGGAGAACAAATTTCGATTGCGCCAAGCTCTCCGTTTTTTACCCTCGTACGTGTTTTTCCGCCGTCACGCCAAAAACAGATGTCTATCGAATGTTTACCCAGCTGCAGGCCGTCTATGTCCAGACGCGGGAGCCAATCCGGCAAATTTGCATCGAAGCTCACCTTGCCGTTAGGTAGATCTGGCTCAAAATCAATGAGGGATTGAACAAAGGCGAAGATGGCGCCGCTCGCCCACGCCTGCGGCACGTTTGCTCCGATATATCGAACCGGGAAGCTCAAGCGATCTCGATCTGTGCCGGCGAAAAGTTCGGGAAGTCTGTTCGAAGTGAAATACGCGGCGGCGTCACACACGGCACGAATTACCTTATGGCATTCCGCATCGAAGCCATATCGCTTCATTCCTCTGGCGATGATGCTGTTGTCATGTGGCCAGACAGAGCCGTTCTGATAGGAGAAGGGATTGAAGGCGCGATGGCGGGACGAAAGTGTCCTGATCCCCCAGCCGCTCCACATATCGGGTTGAAAAAATCTTTCGACCAGCCGGGCGGCTCGCTCGCTCGGCACGATCCCGGACCAAAGACAGTGCCCTGGATTTGACGCGATCGACATCACTTTTTTCTTCTCACCGTCGAGCGCAAGCGCGTAAAAGCCCGCGTCCTCGTCCCAAAAAACTTCGTTGAACTTTCGATACAGCGACTCCGCCTTGTGACGGAGCTGCACAGCTTGCGTAGCGTGGCCCAAAAAATCGAAAATCTCCGCCATTCGCACCCAGGCGTCGAACACATATCCCTGCAGCTCGCACAGCGCTTTCGGCCCTTCGACATTTCGACCATCCGGCCAAACTATTGCGTCTCCCGCGTCTTTCCATCCCTGGTTTTCGTAGCCCTGCGGCGAACGCTTCTCGTACTCCTGGAACCCGTCCGCATCCCTGTCGCCGAACTCGTCGATCCAATCCAAGCATCTTTTCGCGGTTGCGAGATGGCGTTCGATCAATTCGTTATCTCCACTCCGCTTCCATGCCGAGTGAAGAAGGACCAAGTAAAGCGGGGTGGCGTCTGCCGTGCCATAGTAGGGATACTGCGGAACCTTGTGAAAATGCGCCAGCTCTCCGTGGCGAAGCTCATGCGGGATTTTGCCAGGTTCAGCGTCTTGAAAATCGTCTGTGCCTCCGGCTTGAAGCGAAGCGAGAACGTCGAGCGCGCCGAGCGAGAAATCCGGATCCACCAATTCGAACTGTAATGAAGAGATAATGCTGTCGCGACCAAAGATGGTCAAAAACCAAGGCACACCGCCGGCAGGAAAAAACTCTCCCGAAGTCATAGGCGCTTTTAGACGTAAAGCACCGATGTCTTCAACGGCTTGCGCGCCGATGCGGTCAAAATCGTTGTCCCCGCTCTTGAAGCAGGCGATACGCCGGGTGTTTGTTGCAAAGGCCTTTTCAGGTGCTGTAGGCGATGCATAAAGATGATCGCCATCTACGAAATCATATAATAGACTGGCGCGCCACTCCGCTCCGGATTTCAGGGTGATTGGAAATGCGATCTTGCCATTTGCGTAGCAAGCACGACTGTCGCCCTCAATTCGCAGCCTCAACTTACGGTAAAAATCGTCTTTGCGGTAGGAGTTCGCGAGGGCTTGATCAACCTCGGACCACTCTGTTTTGATCCCCCTGCGTTGCACTGCTGCATGTTTCTTTACGTCGAAAATGTCGACAAAGTCTGAGGCGATTTCGATCTCAAAATCAAACTCGATATCCGCGGCGCCATAGTTTGCGAGTTCAAACCTTTCGCGTAATCCTTCCTGCAAACTTCGCGTCAAGATCAAACTGATCGTTCGCGGTGGCGCGGTGTTCTGTCGTCCTGTGATTTCCTCATTGAGCATCACGATTTTGGCCGAGTCGAAGCTTTCATTGGCCCAGTTTAATAGCGTCCACCTTGAGCCGCAGGCCGTCACACCCCACTTGCTGATCAGTCTCGTGTCGCGAAAGAACAGCCCTTTATCCGAATGTGGGTCGACAGACCCGTCTGGTTCGCTGACGAAGGCGTTGCAACCATGGTGTATCGTTATGTGAGGGGCCCCTATTCTGATTTCTATCGGCATGCAACGCTCCCATCGTGAGGCTCAAATCTCTGGCTTTACCGTCGAGCCAACGCCGCTTTTTGTTGAGATTGATGCAAACGAGAACGCGTCAGCGCTACGGCCGCTCCAGAAAGAATCACCGCCGTCGCAGCCAAAGCCAAGCGAACCCGCGTTCCCGACCACATCGACACTGAGTTCGGTCGCCTCGCGAGTAAACGATCCTCTTGTTCTATGCAGGTTGGCAACTGGCGAGTAGAGATTGTCGCGTCGGTCCAGACTGACCAGCTGCTGTCTCTCTTGAGATTCATATGCGAATTTCGCAAGATAGTGATCGAGCAATCCCGGGGCCGCCATGTTTCCCAGGATCGCCTCGACGGTGCTTTGACCAATCCAATATTCCCGATGCGCTTCATGCGCTGCCTTGAATATCGCGCTCGCGATTGCTTCTGGTTCAACCACCGGCGGCACCGGTCGCGGCGCCTTATCGAAATGCGTTCGCGCCCAGTCGAATTGCGGTGTGTTAACCGCGGGAAGTTGAACCATTGTGATCCGGATTGCGCTTCGGTCGTGAATCAGTTCGCATCGCAAGGAGTCAATGAAGCCTCGAAGCGCATGCTTTGCTCCGCAATAAGCTGCCTGCAGCGGAATTCCCCGATAGGCGAGCGCGGAGCCAATCTGAACGATTGTCCCGCAGTCGCGCGGCTTCATGTGCCGCAGTGCGGCCATTACGCCGTAGACGGAACCCAGATACGTAACTTCAGTGACGCGACAAAACTCGTCCGGACTGATGTCGCTGACCGGCGAAAAAACCGTCGCCATCGCATCATTTATCCAAATGTCGATCGGACCGAGATTTCTGGCGATTTGGTCGGCGGCGCTGAAGACTTCGTTTGCGCGCGCAACATCGCATGCGGCGACATGGGCTTCGCCACCCATGGACATGATTTCGCTTTTTACATCATTCAATGCGGCTTCATCGCGAGCGATGAGGCCGAGACGAGCGCCAGATTTGGCAAAGCGATGGGCGACAGCCCTTCCGACGCCTGCGGAAGCCCCGGTGACGACAACAACAGGAGAGGTCATGGTTTTCTCCTACTCACTCGCTTTCTTGCAGAGAGCGCTAAAGCTCTCCGCGCTTCGACATTTCTCCAATCCGATCCGCGGTGCGAAGCGCGACGGCCTGAATCGTGAGAGACGGATTCACGCCGCCCACCGTGGGAAATACGGAGCCGTCGCATACCCACAAATTTCTGACATCCCATGCTCTACAGTCGGCATCGACAACGCTGGTGCGTGGATCGTCCCCCATGCGCGCCGTTCCGCCGAGGTGATTAGCGTCCTTAGTCTGTCTAAAAATGTTGCGGACCCCGGCAGCCCTCATGCTCAGCTCCATCTGGTCGAGGGCATGCTGAATCAAAGCTTCATCGTTTCTGGTCCATGCATAATTAATACGCGCAATCGACAACCCATACTGGTCTTTCTCCTCGTCGAGCGTCACACGATTGCTTTCCGTCGGCATGGCCTCTCCGACCATCTTGACCCCGACCATGTGATTGTATTTCTGCATTTCCTCTCGCAAAGCTTCGCCCCAAAGGCCGTGAGCTTCCGTCTGTATTGTCGCCCATTCGATCGGCAGCGGTCCCTGAGCCATCCAACAATAGCCCCCATAGAAATCCTTGCGGTCGTCATAGTTCCAATGTTCGGTAATTGTTGTCGAAGGCGGCGCCTTGTACCAACGGATTTCTTCGTCAACTTCGCCAAACACCGCCTGATTAGGCTGCGTCATCAAATTTTTGCCGACCAGACCGGAGGAGTTGGCGAGTCCGTATGGGAACTTGTCGTTCGCGGACATCAACAATAAACGTGGCGTCTCGATAGCATATCCTGCGATGACCACGTTTTTGGCGCGCTGGAAGCGCCAACGCCCTTCGCGGTGATAATGTACGCCCGTGACATGGCCCGCCTCGTTCGTCTCGACGCGTCCAACCATCGCGAGGTCGCGAATTTCGGCGCCCGCCGCGATCGCGCGCGGGATCCAAACGATTAGCGCGCTCTGCTTCGCGTTCGTGGAACAACCAAACCGGCAGAAACCGCGGTAGACGCAAGGCGGAGATTTGCCGCGCGGGGCGGAAACAGTCGCGAGAGGCGTTGGCGTCCATGCCATTCCCATCGCCTCGGCGCCGCGAGCGAGCACCATGCCGGCCGCGTTGATGGGATGCGCACGATAGGGGTAGCGCGGCCGCGCCGGACCCCAAGGGTACGACACGGGGCCAGATATCGATAGCGCCTGCTCCGCTTGCTCATAATATCGCCACATCTCGCGCCAATCGATTGGCCAGTCGGCGCCATAGCCCATTCTCGAGCGAGCCTTGAACCATTCGGGCCGGAAGCGCAGCGAGACCATGGCGAAATGCACTGTCGAGCCGCCCACAGCCTTACCACTGTTCTTACCGCCCATAATGAGCCAGTCGTTCCCCTCCACGATGCGATTGTCTGTCCAGTAAAGCTTCGACTGTTCGGTTTCATCCGAAGCGAAATCATCGAGTGGACGAAAAAAAGGCCCTGCATCGAATCCGATAACTCTAAAGCCCTTTTCCGCAAGACGGCAGAGAAGCGTGCCGCCCCCCGCTCCCGTGCCGACGATCGCGAAGTCCACAGCATCGGAATCCGCGTATTCACGCATTGGGATTACGCCGCCGCTTGTGAAGACGTCGGGCGCGCAACCGCCTTTTGCGCGAGGGCGTTCGAACGGGTCTCCTACAAAGGGATCAGACGACATGCCTGTTCTCCGCACGCGCCGCGTCTTCCTCGCCCGGATGCGCCTCCGCGGCTTCCCACGGATCACGCCGGTCCGCATCAAGTCGAACATAACCGCGTGGGCTCGCAGGTCCGCCCCAACCTATCTCGCTCCAAGCGGTTGGGTGGCTGTAATAGGCGTTCACGATATCGTGGAGAACGCGTTGTGCAAAAAACAGCTGCGAAGGCATGCCGCGCCAAAGCGGACCGCGCAACTCATTTTTCTGCATCTGACGAATTAATGCGTCCTGGTGGTTTGGGGACAGCTCGTGAAATGCAGCCGCGTGCTTTTCCCTTGAGGCTGCATCAATCGCGGCCAAGGCCGCCTTCCAGGCGTCGCCTTGCGGCAACAACTGGCAAAAGCGATATCCGTCGGTTACGCCAAGGAACATTTTTTCGTCAATGTAAGCTTGAATCGGAACCGGGGGGCGAGCCTTGGGCTGCGGAATGATGCGATCGCAGAGCGCGGACAGCGTCTTCCACTCTTCCTGAGTAAAGTAGCGCGGCACGGGGTGAACACTGAGTTGCTTGTCGATCGCGCGCCGCGTCGGCTCGTTCCACGAGAGCGTATTGCGCTTGTCTACGACGTTGTAGCCGGGAAACCGCTCTTTCATTTGGTTAAGCTCTCGATCATGGTAAGGGCAGCTATGCCTGCGAGCGAAAGCCCTGAAAAGCTCGGAGGAGCGGGAATGGGGGGACCATCGATCACGTTTTGTCGCCAGTTCCTCCAGCCGCCCATGGCTCTTGAAACGCCATAGCAATGGAAGCCGACTCCGAGCAGACCGAGCAGCGACGTGACGCCAAGCCAAATGCGCGCTGCAATGAGATTGCGCTTTGTAGGATGAACCGCCACCGCCGCTGTGACCGCCGCAGCTAGAGGCGGCAGAGTTACCGGCAGGTACATCGCGGGGTTTTGAAAATTGCCCCTAAAATGCATGAGGGCAGCCTCGCCGACGGTTCCTAACAAGCCGAGACTGGTGAGAGCGGCAACGACGCGTCCGGCAGGCAGACCGAAAAGGCTCGCCGAGCCATTTCGTCGTTCATTGCCGGCAATGCGATCGGCGGCGAGCCCGGCCAAGCCTGAGAGAATAAGCGCAGCCGGCGCTCCAATCGGCGCTCCGTAAAAGAGATTCTCCCATCGGAGGCCTCCGACGCGTTTCGCGATGTTGTAAGCGTGGAAAGCGGTTCCTGAAGTTCCGACCGCGATCGCAGCACTGTATGATAGCGAGCGGCCCATGTGGCTGTCGGTGGTCCGTGCAGAGACGCCGTGGGCGCTTGAAATCATGTTCAACGTAGCCGCGACGAGCGGCAGATACATCGCCTTGTTTTGGAAAGAACCACGATAATGCTCAATTGCGCTGTCCGCGAGCACAGACGCGGCGAGTAAAGCCGCGGCGCCGTGTAGTTCCCGCGTGGCCACCGCTATGCGAGGATCTACTAACGTTTGCGCGCGCATTAAAACTGCTCTGGATTTTTCAGATTCCTTCAATCTGCCCTTTACCGCCGGGAAAGCTTCTTCGGCGCCGACGCGGTATCGAGTTCTCCCCATGGCGTTAGGCCTCCTGAACGAGGTATTGTGCGGCGTCGGCCGCGCGCAACTCCAGACCATGGCCCGGTCGCCCGAGGTCGGGACGGATCTGACCGTCCCGCGCAACGGGCGCACCGTCAAACAGCATATGCTCGATCCGCACGTGGTCGTGAAACCATTCGAGATGACGTAGACGCGGCGCGGCGCAGGCGGGATGCAAATGCAGCGCTGGAGCGCAATGACCGGAAAGATCGGTATGATGCGCTTCGCAAAGCGCCGCTACTCTGAGAAATCCGGTCACTCCGCCGCAACGAGTGAGGTCGGCCTGCTGGCAATCCACCGCCTGCGCTTGGAGCATGCGTTCGAAATAATCGATCGTATATCCATATTCTCCCGCCGCAATGTCCATCCCAGGCGGTCCTTGGCGCCGCAGGAGCGCCAAGCCCGGAAGATCGTCCGACGAGACTGGCTCTTCGAACCACGCCACCTCCTCCTCCTCAAACAGCCGGGCGAAGCGCAAGGCCTCCTTCGCCGAGAAAGCGCCATTGGCGTCAACAAAAAGAAGGGCGTCGCCGATAGCCTCTTTGGCTACGCGAACCCTGTGCGGATCTTGCTTGGGGTTGGAGCCAATTTTGATCTTCGCGTATCTGCAGCCCGCGGATTCGATCCACCCTGATAGCTGCTTGCGCATATCCCCATCACTGTAGGTGGTGAAGCCGCCCGAGCCGTATATCGGGGCCGCATCGCGCGCTCGACCGAGCAGCGCGGCGAGTGGTAAATCCAGCAGCTTGGCTTTGAGGTCCCATATCGCCACGTCAACCGCTGATATAGCAGTCGCTGTAAGAGCCTCGCGCCCGATATTGCGCACTGCACGCTGCATAGCGGACCAAGCTTTTGGGGGGTCGAGCGCGTCAATCCCTTGTATCGCCTTCGCGATTACACCTGCAGCAAGTCTAACGATCGAGGCGTCCGAGTAGGTGTAGCCCAATCCAGAGGCTCCGCCTCCGCATATCTCGATCACTACCAGAGTCGTTTCATTCCAAGCGAAGGTGCCGTCCGCTTCCGGTTTGTCAGTCGGCACAGTGAAGGCTTTCGCCTTTAGCGTCTCGATTGGTGCTTCGACGCCTCGCATTAGACGCCTCGTGAGATTATTTGTCGCCCGGCAGGAACGCGCTTAGCACTTGCCGTGCAGTGTCCTTCAGTATGTTGCCTTCGCGTTCGTCGCCTTTGACGAGCATCGACGTGAAGTTCCTCATCTGCTCGAAACTGATGTGAGGCGGCAAAGGTGGCACCTCGGGATCGGTTTTGAATTCAAGGACCACCGGAAGGCGAGCTGCGAGCGCTTCTTCCCAGGCGGCAGCCACATTCTCCGGATCGTCCACGTAGAGCCCCTTTAATCCGATTAGCTCGGCGAACTTGTGATAGGGCACATTTGGAATTTCCTGGGAAGCGACAAACTTCGGATCGCCCTCCATAACCCGTTGCTCCCAGGTAACCTGATTGAGATCTTCATTGTTGAAGACGCAGACAATCCACGTGGGGTTTTCCCATTTCTTCCAGTATTTCGCGACCGTGATAAGCTCGGCCATATTGTTCATCTGCATGGCGCCGTCGCCGACGAGCGCGATGACGGGACGGTCCGGATGAGCGAATTTCGCGGCGATCGCATAGGGCACGGCGGCGCCCATCGACGCCAGTCCGCCAGAAAGCGAGGCCATCATGCCGCGCCGCATCTTCAAATCGCGCGCATACCAATTGGCGCAGGACCCCGAGTCACTCGTCAACACTACGCCTTCAGGCAGCCGTGGCGACAAATCCCAAGTGACGCGTTGCGGATTGATCGGCTTCGCCTTCGCATGTGCGCGGCTGTCCAGAACCTTCCAGAAATCGGCGACATAGCCCTCGATCTTTTCGCGCCAGGCCGTGCGATTATCCTTCTGCTCCAGCAGCGGTTCAAGCGCCAACAGCGTCTCTTTGGCGTCGCCGACGAGATTGACCTCCATCGGATAGCGTATGGACAGCATGTCGGCTTTGATGTCGATTTGCACGCCGCGCGCTTGACCTTCTTTTGGAAGAAACTCCGTGTAGGGGAAACCCGATCCGACCATGAAGAGCGTATCGCACTCCATCATCATCTTGTAACTCGCTTCAGTTCCAAGAAAGCCGATCGACCCGGTCACCCAGGGCAAATCGTCGGGAAGAGCCGCCTTGCCCAGCAGCGCCTTTGCGCAACCGGCATTGAGCTTCTGCGCGACCGAGATTACTTCGTCGGTCGCCTCTAGCGCGCCCGCGCCAATAAGCATAGCGACTCTCTCGCCAGAATTGAGCACATCAGCCGCACGCCTGAGATCCGACGCGAAAGGCAGGATCTTCGGCCGACAGTAACCGACGCCGGAGAGCACAGCGCCGTGCTTTCGAGGCGGTTGTTGGTAGGGCAAATCCTGAAGATCATTGGGGAAAATTAGAGCGGCGACTGTACTCTGGCTTAGCGCCGTTCGAATCCCACGATCAATCATATGCCTTACCTGCGCTGGCGTACAGGCTTGCTCAACGTAGGCGCCGGCCACGTCCTTGAACAAACTTAAAAGATCAAGCTCCTGCTGATAGTGTGCGCCAAGCGCCGTGCGCGCCTGTTGGCCGACAATCGCCAGAACCGGTTGGTGATCGAGTTTCGCGTCATAAAGACCCGTCAGCAAGTGCGAGGCGCCGGGACCTGAAGTAGCGATGCAGACGCCAAGCTCGCCGGAAAACTTTGCAAAAGCCGAGGCCATGAAAGCGGCCATTTCCTCGTGCCGGGCCTGTATGAACTCGATCTTCTCTGTCGCCCGATTCATCGCTCCGAACACACCGTTGATGCCGTCACCCGGATAGCCGAATATTTTGCGCACACCCCAGGCCTGCAGGCGCTGGACAATGAAATCGCCGACGGTCGCACTCATTTCGTCACCTTCGTGATCCGAAGAGAAAGCTTCTGTGGTCCCTGCTGTTGGTTAAGCGGCTCCGCACGCGGATAAGGAAGCATCAGCTTGCTTCGGTTCCGATAGTGAGCCTGCTCTCGAAACAGGGTATCGCGTGAGGCGTTTTGAAAGGTGGGCTTTCTGCCGCCCGCTAATGAGGAAATATTATTCGTGAATGAGAAGGCAAGCCGCCTCGCTCATTAACCTGCCAGTCGAAGACCGCGGCAGGTTCGCAAACTGACCTGAGCGAGAGGAAGCGAAAACGCCAGTGCATTGAAGCTGGAACCCCAATGTTCAATGGCATCGGAGCCGATTTCTAGGCCAATGCACGCCCGCGTCGGCCTAGCGGCAAGGTCGAGCGGCGGAGCGAACCCCGACGCCGGTATCGCTAGTGCGGATCCGCTATGCCAAGGGATCTTCTGATCCGTGGCCTATCTTGACGTTGTGCGCTTTTATTTCTTCACGCACAGCGGTCAGGGTAGCCTGCAGCGTCGCAATCTTTTCGAGTGCATCGGCGGGAAGCGCCCCGCCCTTTGCAGCTAATTCTTTCACCGCCTGAAGTCTCTCGGTTTCGAGGCTGGCGGCCAGATGATGAATGGGTAACTGTTCGGACATCAGATGTTCCCTTCGCCTCGCCGTTGAATCGGCATTCAGCAAATGCCGACCTTGCTGAGTCAGATATTATCGAGTTCGAAGGTGGCAAGGAGTTGAACCTTCGGCGCAGATATCCGAACACAGCCCGACACCGTTGCGACCTTGTATTTGCAATGCCCATATCTAGGCCATTTCAGCCTTATCTTCATCTGAACCTTACTTGTCTTTCTCCTCGCCCTGGGCTGCAACGTCACCAGCCCGAGTCGGCGGCCCCTTCAAAATCCACTCGAACGCCACGCCGATGATAGCGCCGAGAATTGGCGCTGAAACGTAAATCAAGGAAGTCGAAAAATCTCCGCGCACGAAATCGGGGCCAAGCGAGCGCGCTGGATTCATCGAGGCTCCAGTTAATGCTGTCGCGCAAAGTCTCGCAACGACATTATACAGGCCCACTGCAATGCCGGCGTTCGTGCCAATATTGCGCGCGCCGGATGCAGTTCCCAAAATCGTATTGACGAGCCGCGTCGTAAGCACAGCCTCGATAACGAATGCCTGAACCACCGTGACGCCAGCTTTGGGCGTTGTCGCGCCGAGATTCGCGACCAGCCCGAATGTGAGCTTGAGAAGCAGAGCCGCGGCCACGGCGCCGAGGAGCTGCGCCAAGACATAGCTCGGTGCGCGCGACCAGGGAAAGTTCCCGCGCAGCGCAAATGCGAAAGTGATCGCGGGATTGAGGTGTGCGCCGCTGACAGCCCCCAGAGAATAGATCGCGACGGTGACCATGAGTTCGGATGCGACGGCTGCTTCGAGATATGTGGCTTGTCCCGGGCTCAACGCACTCGCAACGTCTCCGCACGCCACGGCAAAGACCAAAAGAAAAGTCCCCCAAAACTCGGCAAAAAATCTACGCCATGCGCGCGAAGGATCGAGAAACTCCCGTTCCGAACCAGCGCCCTCGCGATGCTTGCTCATATTAAGCCGGCCTGGTAGTGCGATACGTTGGCATCTGCCCCATAAGATATGTCGTCCGATCACAAAGAGACTTCGAGAAGCCGCTCTGTTTTCCACTATTCCGGAAGCCGCTCCCCGTTCGCGAAGCGCGCCGGGTAGAAGATGCCTCGGGTCTTCTCGAACGTGCGCTTAGTCTGCGGCTTGATGAATAAGGCCACGACTTGCGGATGTTCCTTTCGAACTCGTTTCTCGAGCGCGACCACGGCTTCTTCGATTTGCGGCGTCCGCAGCTCGTCGTAGAACTCGAGGCCGAGCGTCGCCACCACCTGCTCCGGCGCCAGATGGACAGTTATCGCGCTCGTCACGCCCTCGACCGATGGTTCGCTGAGAGCCGCGGCGACGATGGAGTCTGTTAGCTTCTCCGACGCGGCCTCGCCGATCAGCAGCGCCTTGCTTTCTCGCGCGGAAATCCAGGCAACGGAGGCGAGTAGCAGGCCGATTGCAATGGAGGCCGCGCCGTCAAAGGCCGGCTCGCGCCACACATCCGAGGCGAATAGACCCGCCGCAGCCAAAAGTATGCCGATTATCGCGGCGATGTTCGTGAACAATACCATGAAGCCCGGCGGATCCTTGCTTTTCACCGCCGCTTCGAGCCAGCCGAACCGCCCCTTGTGCAATTTGAATTGCTCGAGGGCGACAGCCGTGGCGATGGTTTCAAAAACGAACGAGATCGCTAAAACGACATAGTTCGCAGCGCCACTTTCGATGGGCTGCGGAGCCAGAATACGTATGGTTCCTTCGTAAAGCGAAAGTCCGGCCCCCATCGCGAAAAGCAGCATCGACACCATGAAGCTCCAGAAATAGATTTCGCGTCCATAGCCGATCGGATGCATCGCGTCGGCCGGCAGCTGAGCTCTGCGATATCCATAGAGCAAAAGCACTTCGTTGCCGGCGTCGGCGAGACTGTGAATGGCCTCGCTGAGCATGGATGAGCTGCCTGACACCGCAGCGGCGACGAATTTCGCTGCGGCGATCAGCAGATCCGATGCGAGCGCCAAATAGATGAATAGTTTCGATTGCGCGCCTTTCGCCATCGCCGCTCCTGCGCCTGCTCGGCGGACACATAGGGCGAAGCGCGCATCGGACGAACGGTAACGAAAGCGACCTGCATTCCGACGCGGTGACGGGTACGCATCCCGACAATGACCGGACGGCAAATTATCGCTTCGTTAACCTTGTATTGTCCACTGTGCGACTAAGCCAGTTAATGGCTCGCTTTTCCTGCTCACAGTCGATGATGAAGCCATGAACACAAAACTTCTGATTATTGCTGGACTGGCCCTCGCCTTGTTCGCTCCGTCAGCTCGGGCGCAAGAAGAATGGCAGGGAGAACGCCGCGAGCATATGGAAGGGCTCCGCGAGGCCTGCGAGAGCGGCGATGATCGAGCTTGCGAGCGCCTCGGACATATGCGGCATGAAGAGCGCGAGGACCGCCACTGGCATGAAAACGAAGACGACCGCGGCATTGCGCCCCCGCCGCCCGCCGATCCAAAAGCGGCGCTTTGCGCGGCGATAGAGAACAATTACAACAATTGCATCAGACGTCAGCATGACGGCTGCCCCGCCTGGGTGATTGAGTTGAAAGCCAACCACTGTTTTTGATTCCGCGCGTCGGAATGCAAATCTTAAAATGCAGAAATGACCCGGCGCTACATCCCGCTTAGCGAAGGTAGAATCTCGCGCTTCGGCGCGTAGCGTAGGGCGATTTGTTTTCTCGTTTCGTCCCAAAGATGCGAACAAGTCGCGACGCCATCGCAAGACTCCTTTCACCGGCCTATGCGAAAACCTTTTTCCGCGCGCAGACAAGTTGCGAGATTATCGAGATTATCTGGGAGTTGCCGAGTGATTAAAAGTGTTCGTGCGATGAGCATTGCGGTGGCGCTGGCCTGTATTTCGATCGCCGGCGCGCCCTCCCCGTCAGCAGCAGCTCAGAGCGCTGCTGCTGTAACGGTGAACGCTGGAAACGGCCTGGCCACCATCCCGGCTCTCGCATGGGGTCTGAACACGGCGGTTTGGGACGGAAATCTGCTCGACAGCGGCGTGCCGGGGCTGCTGTTGAACGCTGGCGTCGCTGCGCTGCGCTATCCCGGCGGATCTACCTCGGACGTATACAACTGGCAGTCGAACTCCATCGTTCCCGGTCAGGGAAATTATGCGAATCCGAACGACAATTTCGACGCCTTCATGGGGCTGGTCAAAAACATCGGCGCGACGCCGATCGTCACCGTCAACTATGGTTCCAACGCCGCAGGCACTGGCGGCGGCGACCCCAGTTTCGCGGCGTCCTGGGTGCAATACGCGAACATCAACAAGGGCTATGGCGTTAAATATTGGGAAATAGGCAACGAAATCTATGGCAATGGCGAATATGGCGCGTCTTGGGAGACAGACCTGCACGCCGCGCATGATCCAGTCACCTACGGCAAAAACGTCGCGCAATTCGCCGCCGCGATGAAGGCCGTCGATCCGTCGATCAAGATAGGCGCAGTGCTGGCCGCGCCGGGCAATTGGCCCGATGGTCAAGCGCCAGACTGGAATAGCAATGTGCTGGCGCAATGCGGCTCGTTGATCGATTTCGTCATCGTCCACTGGTATCCGCAGAATCCGGGTAGTGAATCCGATTCCGGCCTTCTCGCCGCTCCCCAGAACGCGACAACCGGAATCGCAGCCATGGCGTCGAAGCTGAAATCGCTGATCAGCCAGTATGGCGGCGCGAAGGCGGCGAATATTCAGATCATGGTCACCGAGACGAACTCGGTGTCGTCCGATCCAGGCAAGCAGACGCTCAGCATCGTCAATGCGATGTTCATGGCGGACAATATGCTCTCCTGGGTGGAAAACGGCGCAACCAGCGTCGACGTCTGGGATCTGCACAACGGAGCTGTTGGAGGGAACGCATCACCTGGTCTTTTCGGCTCGGCGTCTTACGGCGACTATGGCGTTCTGTCGAATGGGTCGTCCGAACCCGCCGCCGACACACCGTTCCCGACCTATTTCGGACTGCAGATGGTGTCGCTCCTGGGAAAGGCTGGCGATGCATTGGTCGCGACTTCATCGAGCAACAGTCTGTTGACGACGCACGCCGTCCGCCAGGCCAACGGAAACCTGGCTCTCCTCCTGATCAACAAGGACGTCAACAACACAGTCAACGCCAATGTGTCACTCTCGGGCTTTAACCCCTCGGGGACGGGAACGGTCTATTCCTACACTCCAGCCAGCAATGGCGTGACGTCCACTAATGTCAGCGGCCAGGGAACAAGTTTTTCGATCACCGCGTCGCCCTATTCGCTAACAGCGATCGTGCTTGCGGGCGCGTCGACTCCGCCGTCTCCCGGCTTCACCCTGTCCACCAATCCCACGAGCCTCTCGATCGCGCAGGGCTCTTCCGGCGCGGCAACGATTTCCGTCACTCCAACCGGCGGCTTCAATGGCAATGTAGCCTTTGCCTTGAACGGTCTGCCTGCCGGAATGACGGCGACGTTCAACCCGGCTTCCTCATCAACGTCGACGTCGCTCACGCTCGCGCCCACCGTCTCGGCGCCTGTCGGTACCAGTATCTTCACCATCACGGGGACAAGTGGCGCGCTCAGCGCTACCACGGCGCTCGCGCTGACGGTCAGTGGAGGCGGTTCGCCTCCAGGGACAGGTCCTGCGACCTTTACCGGCGAGGCGTCGACCAACAGTCCATGGTTCGACGAAGACGACGTCGTTCTCTCCACGAACGCTCCTATCACGGCGCTGACTCTGACGATCACCGTTCCAGCTTCGAATGTGAGCTACAATGGCTCCTACAACACATTCGGCGGGCAGATCGTCGACGGCTTTACCGGCGGCTCCAATCTCGTCTATTCCTTCACGCTAAGCCCCGGCCAAACGATCGGCGCGGGCTCTTTCACCTTTGCGGCCGAAATGAATGGAAACGGCGCGACACACGACGTCACTGGCGACTCGTGGACAGCGACCTACACTTCGGGCGGCGCGACATATACGCAGTCCGGGAAATTTGGAGGAGCGCCGCCCCCGCCGCCTCCGCCGTCCCCTAATTTCACCCTCTCCAGCAACCCGACAAGCCTGTCGATTGCGCAAGGCGCCTCCGGCGCGGCGACGATTTCCATCACGCCGACCGGCGGCTTCAATGGCAATGTGGCCTTTGCCTTGAACGGTCTGCCCACCGGAGTGACGGCGACGTTCAACCCCTCTCCCACGATGACCTCGACGACGCTCACGCTCGCCGCCAGCTCCTCGACGCCCGTCGGAACCAACAACCTGACAATCACCGGAACCAGCGGCGCGCTCAGCGCGACGACGCCGCTCGCGCTGACCATCAATGGAAGCGGGACTCCTCCGGGGGGTGGTCCGGCGACCTTGCTGGGCAAAGCGTCGACCAACAGTCCGTGGTTCGATGAAGACGACGTCGTCCTCTCCACGACCGCTCCAATCACCGCACTAACAGTGACGATGACCATTCCCGCTACGAACGTGAGCTATAACGGCGCCTACAACACATTCGGCGGGCAGATCGTCAACGGCTTTACCGGCGGCGCGCATCTCGTTTACTCCTTCACGCTAAGCCCCGGCCAGACCATCGGCGCCGGCTCCGTAACCTTCGCGGCTCAAATGAGCGGGAATGGCGTGACGCATGACGTCTCCGCCGACTCTTGGACAGCGACCTACACCTCGGGCGGCGCGACATATACGCAGTCTGGGAAGTTCTAAGGCGCGCCTCTGATGGGCGCCGCGACGAGCGCGGCGGCCGCGGAGCCATCCTATTGCACAAATTGAGAGACAGTCGACGGCGGCGTGCATGCGGAAGAAATACTTCAATAAGGTCCGGACAAGCTATCTAAACTATCTTTTTGAATGAGACCGCCGACAGCCCCTTGGCTGCTCGCAAATACAGGTTTGATCGTCGAGTTGACGGCGGCTTGCTTTGAAGGAGATTTAGGCATGTCCATATTCGGAATTGGCGGCAATACTCAAAATTTGATTCAGCTTATGCAGCAACGCCGTCAAAGCTCCAATGGCTCGGAAAAAGTGACGCAGCCCGGCGGATTAGCCGGCGCCCAACCATCATCGATAGGTTTCGAAAGTGCGATAGGCGCACTACAACCCAGCGGCTCCGCGTCAAGCGGCGGCTCGCTCCCGACCCCTTCGGTTGGCTTCGGCGGTTCCGGTTTCTCCTCCACCGGCCCCACCCTGCCTCCAATCAGCGGAGCGCCTATCAGCCCTCCATCGTCCCCGGCTCTCCCGCCCATTGGCGGAGCGCCGGTCAGCCCACTCCCTCCCCCGGTTCTTCCCCCCATCAGCGGAACGCCGATCGACGGGAAGCCCGTCAGCCCGCCATCACCTTGGATAAGTTAGTCGCGCCTGGACAAAGCTGTTCGACGGTTTTTTAAAGTGTTGCGGTCGCGGGTCGCAAATAATGACGCGGCGTTGGCGCTCGCCGACGTCGCAAAACTCCAAAGCTTTGGGCGCAGCTAAATTGACGCGCCGCTGACTCGATATCCCCTTGCGGGCTCGGCTCGCGCCGTCCAATATTTGGGCGTGTCAGCCGAGAGCGCAAGGGGAGCAAAATGTTGACGGCGAAAAGCGCGAAGCTGATCGTTGCTGGCGTCGCGGTTTCCATCGCAATCTTCTTGTCGGTTAGACATTACAGGATTTCCAGTTTTTACGAACAGAACGAGACGTTCTTCATTAATCTGGCCGACGACGCTGAACGATTGAACGCGACACTTCCGGAAATGGTCAGCGAGAACATTCGGCTCGATAAAGCCACGGCCGGACCAGACAATTCGTTCCATTACAATTACACTATCGTCGATGACGACTCGGCGAGAAAAATAGCTGGCGATCCGGAAGAGCTCGATAAACTCAAGATGCAGCTAAAGGAACGGGTGTGTAATCTCATGCCTGCGTATCGGGCGAATGGCACGATCGTGAATTACGCACTAAAGGACAACGCGGGTGCGATCGTTGCTGACATCGCAATAAATCCTCGGGACTGCGAGTAAGAGTTTCGCGCGGACGCTCGAAGGCGCGCAAACGACCTTCGGCCTGTCTACCGTTTCGAAAGGGAATTTGGGCCTGAAAGGCGCGTCGTTCTTGTGGCGGCCCCGCAGGAGTTTGCGCTGGCGGTCACCTTGCAGAGGTTCGCGATTTTGATCTGGCTTGCGCTCGCAGATCGCCGTGGACGGCGGGGGATCGCCCGAAAATGGCGTTCATCCCTTTCCGCCGGATTTGCGGGCGCCTTCGCCACATTGTTCTGGTTTTCCGCCTTTGCGCTGGAGACAGCTGCGCGCGTGCGCGCTCGGACTCGCCGAAGTAATCTTTGCACAAATCATAACCCACCGCATGTTTGCCCGGAGAACAAGCCGCCGCGAGGCGCTCGGCATTGCGTCGATTTCGGCGGGCGTGGCGCTGGCGCTTAACGCGCGCCGAACAGCCCCCCGCGCGCAGAGCACTTGACCTTTCGCCCGAAACCTTCAAAACCATCCGCGATCCAGAAACGCAGAAGGCAGGCACATGGCGA
This sequence comes from uncultured Alphaproteobacteria bacterium, assembly GCA_963724845.1. Taxonomy (GTDB): domain Bacteria; phylum Pseudomonadota; class Alphaproteobacteria; order Rhizobiales; family Beijerinckiaceae; genus Methylocystis. The sequence continues at coordinate 215,317 of CAVRWF010000002.1, read as the reverse complement.
CGCCCATCGACGGTCCCAGAGTTCCAGCGAAATCCGGCGCCGCGAAGCAGCTAGTGATTTTTCTGCACGGCTATGGCGCCGACGGCAATGATCTGATCGAAATCGGTCGGCAATGGCGCGGCTTCCTGCCGGACGCAGATTTCGTATCTCCACACGCCCCCGAGCGGTGTCCTATGTCGCCAACTGGCCGACAATGGTTTCCTCTCACCATGCGCGATCCGGAAGAGCGTTGGCGCGGGGTAGTCGCGGCGCGGCCAACGCTCGACGCCTTCATCGATCAGGAGCTCGCCAAACGCGGCCTGGACGAGCGTGCTCTGGCGCTGGTCGGCTTCAGCCAGGGCACGATGATGGCGTTGCATACGGGCCTCCGCCGTAAAATCCCGCCGCGCGCGATCCTGGGCTATTCCGGCGTGCTCGTAATTGGGCGGGAAGCAGCGGGCGACGCTCGCCCGGAATACCAGACTCCCCCGGCGATTTTGCTGGTTCACGGCGAGGAGGACACGATGATTCCCGCGGAGGCTTTGTTCCTCTCAACAAACCTGCTGGCGGAGATGGGGCTATCGGCGCAGTGGCACCTATCGCCGGGACTTGAGCACAGCATAGATAACGCCGGACTCATTCACGGCGCGCTTTTTCTGGCGCAAAGTTTTGACGTGCCTGTGGATTTCGGCCCGCGCGCAGCGGCGGGGGCGCGTTCAGGCGCCCACGGGCTCCATTTCCGGCTCCATGACCACGGCGGCGCGGCGTACCGCACGACGCAAGGCGATCGGACGATAAAGCTGCTTGGTCGCCTCCACGACATGGACCCCGCCTCCCGGCAGGGAAAAACGCCCTGCGATGCGCTCGAAAGCTGGCGCCGAGCGGAGCAGCGACGGGCTGCCGAACGGCGGCACATAAAGCGCTTCGCCCCAAAAAACCGGCATGAACAAGGTTTCCTGCAGCAGATCGTGCAACTGTCCACGTGAATAAGGGTGGCCATTGCCGAAGGGCGTGGTGTCCAGCCGCGCCCAAAGCCCCGTGCGGCTGGGAGCGACGATGATGACTCGTCCTCCCGGCGCAAGAATACGCCAGATTTCCTCCAGCAAATCCCGCGGATGCTCCCCGGTTTCCAAAGCGTGGATCACCAGGATACGATCAACGCAGGCATCGGGCAGCGGCATCATCGTGGGATCGACGAGGGCTGACGCTGAACGCCCATTCAGCGGCCAATGAACCACTCCCTGCGCGGCCGGCATGAAGGCCAGCACGCGCTGCGCCTGGATACCCACGAGATAAGGCGTCGCATAGCCGACGCCGACCACGCACATGCCGGCGGTTTGACCGTCCCAGCGCGAGCGCACCAGCTTTGACACGAGTCGCTGGGCGACTTGTCCCAGCGGGGAGTCGTAAAAAGTCCGCAAATCGACGACATCAAGCGACATGGGCCGATAATTGGCTTAAATCCGCATCAATGCAAGGAGCGCCGCTCCGCCGCCAATGACCGGAGGCGCGGCGCTGAGGTCATGAGCCGCCAAATGGCCTATGATTACACGACGCAAGCCACGGGAGGCGCCGCATGGGGATCCAGATTCACCAATTCATTTGTCTTGAGGACAATTTCGGTTTGCTGATTCATGATGATGAAAGCGGCGCCACTGCTTCGGTGGATGCGCCGGACGGAGACGCCATCGCGGCCGAAGCCGCCCGCGTCGGCTGGCGGCTTACCCACGTGCTGCTCACCCACCATCACCTCGATCATGTGCAAGGCGTGCCCAGGCTTCGGTCGGCTTTCCCCGGCCTCAGCGTGTGCGGCGCGCGCAAGGACGCGTATCGGCTGGAGGGATTGGATATTCTGGTCGAGGAGGGCGACCACGTCTCCGTGGGGACTGCCCGCGCGCGGGTACTGGAAACGCCTGGACACACTACCGGGCACCTCGCCTATTACTTTTTGGAGGAGGAGGCCGTTTTTGTCGGCGACACACTGTTTTCCCTCGGATGCGGGCGAGTGTTTGAGGGAACTATGGAGACAATGTATAATTCACTTGAAAAGCTTGCGGAGCTCCCGGACGAAACCCGCGTTTATTGCGGCCATGAATACACACAGGCCAATGCGCGTTTCGCTTTGACCGTGGACCCCGACAATCCCATGTTGCTTGAGCGCGCCCGCGAAGTCGATGCGTTACGACAGGAGGGAAGATACACGCTTCCGACCACTATTTTGCTTGAGCGGGCTACAAACCCGTTCTTGCGGTCCGAAGATCCGCTGGTGCAACGCGCGATGGGCATGAGCGACAGCGATCCTGTCGAAGTGTTCGCCAAAATGCGCGAACGCAAAAACAATTTCCGCGCATGAGCGGACCTGCTTTCCAAACCGGCCTCAGCGCCCAAGAGGTAATCGAAACGCTGGGCCTAAAGCCGCATCCGGAAGGCGGATTCTACCGTGAAACATTTCGTGACGCCCGGCTGGTGGCGTCGGACCGCGCCGCCTCTACAGCCATATACTTTCTCCTTCGCGGCGGCAAAGACTCGGCCTGGCACAGAATCGACTCCGCCGAATTGTGGTTCCATCACGCGGGCGCGCCTCTGCTTTTGTCACTGTCGCCTGACGGAAAAACTATAACGAATCATCGACTTGGGTCAGATCTCTTTGCTGGCGAGCGGCCGCAGGGCTTGGTTCCGCCGGTACTGCTGGCAAGCGGCGCGCACTCTGGGCGATTGGACTCTGGTAAGTTGCACGGTGGCGCCGGGCTTTGATTTCACCAGGTTTGAACTGGCTCCGCCGGATTTTTCGCCGAAGGAACCGCTTGGCCAACCCGCCTGAACGACCCCGCGCGCCATCGCCGGACATTCGCATACAAACGGATGCGCACTAACTACAGTGATTGACCACTAACGGCGAATTTACCTCTTGTTGGTAAATTGCCGTTGAAACACCTTGCTCTTGTCCCGACCTGGATGCGTTCATGCAATTGCGACACCTTGCGATCCGGAATGCCCTCACGCCTCGATCTTCGGCTGCCGCCAGCGAGTCGGCGCCCATGCACCCCCAGGTCCCGGTGAGTGTTGCGGTGTCGTCCAATGGAGGGACATCCAAGGTCGACCAGCAGGCCGTCCTGAATTCAATCGGCGAATTGATCTACGAATGGGATCTGATCACCGACAGACTTCGGTGGGGCGACAATCTCACAGAAGTGCTGGGTTCCCTGGCCGAGGTGGATCTGTCCAGCGGCATGGCGTTTGGAGAGCGACTTTCGGCTGAAAGCACGACCTCGCGCTATGACGCGATCGTCAAATCCGGGCGCACGGATGAAGGCGCCGGCGTGCCCTATCAAATCGTCTATGCTCTCGCTACGCCCCGCGAGAGTGGCGATGCCCGTACAATGTGGGTCGAAGACGTCGGCCGCTGGTTCAAAGGCGCAGACGGCCGCCCGGCGCGCGCTCATGGCGCCCTTCGCGTTATTACCGAGCGGCACCATAAAGAAACCCATCTCGCTTTACAGACGCAATTTGATCCGCTAACCGGCGTGTTCAACCGCGCACATCTGACAGAGCAAGTGCGTCGCATACTCGACGCTTCCGAACGCAGCAGAAAGCCCTTCGCCGTTCTGCTGGTCGCGTTGGAAAATCTTTTCGCGCTCAACCGCACATATGGATATGACGCTGGCGACGAAGTCATCTCCGGGCTGGCGACTCGATTGAGCGAAAATTTGCGCCTCAATGATCTTGTGGCGCGCCATGCCGGCAACAAATTCGCGCTGGTGCTCCAGGATTGCGACACGGAGCAGACCAAAGCCATAGCGCTCAGGATGATCGAAGTTGTCACTTCGGCGCCTTTCGAGACATCCGCGGGCGCCGTGCCCGCTACAATCCGAATCGGCGGCGTGGTCGGGCCGCGCGAGGGACGCACCACCCACGTTCTTTTCCAGCACGCGGAGGAGGCGCTCGACGTTGCGCGTCAGCGCAATGGGGCTCGCTTTATCGCCTATACTTCCTCGCTTGCCCGCGAGGACGCGCGGCTTCGCGCATTGCAGGTCGCCGACAACATCGTTTCAGCGCTGAATGAACAGCGTGTCGAACTGGCGTTCCAGCCCATCGTGAACGCCAAGGACGGCCAAACCGCGTTCTACGAAGCGCTGCTGCGCGTCCGGCTGAACGACGGCTCGATGGTGACGCCGGGGTCAATCCTGCCGGTCGCCGAAAAGGCGGGCCTGGTTCGGCTGCTGGATCAGCGCGTGTTGGAACTTGCTCTTATCTGCCTTGCCGAAAATCCATCGCTACGCCTGTCGGTCAATGCTTCGCTCGCCAGCATTCTCGACCCCGAATGGCCCGATCGCCTTTTGCTTGGCGTGCAGGCCCATCCGGGGGCGGCAGAGCGCCTGACGGTCGAAATCACCGAAACCAGCGTGATCGAAGATATTGCGACCACAAGCCACGTGATTGCTTCGTGCAAGAGGCTTGGAGTCAGGGTGGCGATGGACGATTTTGGCGCCGGACACACTTCGTTCCGCAATCTCCGCGCGCTGGACTTCGATCTCGTCAAGATTGACGGCGCGTTCGTCCAAAACATTGTCAACTCGGCAGACGACCGTTTTTTTGTACGGACCTTAACGGACCTCGCCCACCATCTTGACCTCAAGATCGTCGCCGAATGGGTTGAAGACGCGGAGACTGCGACCCTGTTGCGCGAATGGGGCGTCGATTTTTTTCAAGGTTCTCTATTTGGCAGCGCTGAACCGGAGAAGTCCATGCCCTTTAGCATTGCAGCGCAAGTTGCGGCCGAGCATTAGCAGTTGTGCGAGCGACGCTTGTTCGCTCGAAACGGACGTTGATTTGAGCTGAGCAAGGGCGCCGCTCAGTTGGAGCCTGAAATTCTGTCGATGCGCTTATTGAGTTCGTCGAGCTGACGTTTGAGATCGTCGACGTCAGTCTGCTGCTTGGCGCTCGAGGCATCCGGCTCGTCGCCCGGGACCGGCGCGGTGGTTCCCTCGGCAACCACGCCGAAGGGATTGAACATGCTCAACGCCTGGCGAAACACCACCATATTCTTCCGCGCCTGCTCCTCCATGGCTGCGAATGCCTGCCGGGTGGGTTCGCCAAAAGGAGCGACCCCGAGTGCGGAGGTAAACTGGTCGCGGAATTTTTGTTGATCCCGCGTGAGCTTGTCTATCGAGAACTCCAGATAGCTGGGAACCAGCATCTGCATGGAATCGCCGTAGAAACGGATCAGCTGACGCAGGAATGAGACGGGAAGCAGACTCTGGCCGTCCTTGCCCTCCTGCTCGAAGATGATCTGGGTTAGCACCGGCCGGGTAATATCGTCACCCGTTTTGGCGTCGCAAACAAGAAAGTCCTCCCCCCGCTTAACCATGGCCGCCAGATCCTCCAGCGTCACGTAGGTGCTCGTCCCCGTGTCGTACAGGCGACGATTTGCGTATTTTTTAATGGTGGTCGGTTTTTTTTCGTTGGCCATGATGCGCTTGCATCGCCTCCCCGTGACGGACCGCGCTCCTATGCGCTGCAGCAAATCGACTTTCCCGCACTGCAACGATAGTCGCAAAAGCCCCCCTGCGGCAATATTTTCGTCTCCGACGGCTTTCACTCCGGGCCAAACCGTGCAAAACGACGCTGGCGCATGCTGTGGTTTGGCGCATGACGCTCAACATTTTTGCCGGAGGCGCAGGAAAGCGCCCCTTGGCTGGAGCATCGAGGGAGATCGACATGACGACCGAAATCGTGATCGTTTCCGCGGCGAGGACCGCCGTTGGATCGTTCAATGGAGCTCTCGGCGGCGTTCCCGCCCATGATCTCGGAGCTGTCGCCGTGAAGGCCGCTCTCGAGCGGGCGAAAGTCGCCCCCGGCGATGTTTGCGAAGTGATCCTCGGTCAGGTGCTCGGCGCCGGTTACGGCCAGAATCCCGCCCGTCAGGCCGCCATCAAGGCAGGCATTCCCGATTCGGCCACGGCGTTCGGCATCAATCAAGTTTGCGGGTCGGGTCTGCGCGCAGTGGCGCTCGCCGCCCAGCAGGTCCAGGCCGGCGACGCCCAGATCGTGGTCGCGGGCGGCCAGGAGAGCATGTCTTTGTCGACGCACGCGGCACATCTGCGCTCCGGCACCAAGATGGGCGACGTGAAGTTCACTGACACGATGATCGTGGACGGCCTCACCGACGCCTTCAACAATTATCACATGGGCATCACCGCCGAGAACGTCGCGGCCAAGTGGCAGATCAGCCGCGCCGAGCAGGACGCCTTCGCCGTGGCGTCGCAGAACAAGGCCGAGGCCGCCCAGAAAGCCGGTAAATTCAAAGACGAGATCGTCCCTTACGTGATCGCCGGCAAGAAGGGCGACGTGACCGTTGACCAGGACGAATATATAAAGCACGGCGTCACCCTGGAGGGCGTCTCCAAGCTGCGCCCGGCTTTCACCAAGGACGGCACCGTGACCGCCGCTAACGCGTCGGGCATTAATGACGGCGCTGCGGCGCTTGTCATCATGAGCGCTGCCGAAGCCAAGAAGCGCGGCCTGACGCCGCTGGCCCGCATCGCCTCCTGGGCTACGGCTGGCGTCGATCCTTCCGTGATGGGCTCGGGCCCGATTCCGGCCTCACGCAAAGCGCTGGAAAGAGCCGGCTGGAAGATCTCGGACCTCAACCTGATCGAAGCCAATGAGGCTTTCGCGGCGCAGGCTCTCGCCGTCAACAAGGACCTTGGCTGGGATCCGTCGATCGTGAACGTAAACGGCGGCGCCATCGCCATCGGCCATCCGATTGGCGCTTCGGGCGCTCGCATCCTGACGACCTTGCTGCACGAGCTGGCCCGTCGCGGCGGCGGCAAGGGCCTCGCCACGCTGTGCATTGGCGGCGGCATGGGCATAGCCATGACGGTCGAGCGTTAATCAAGGCCGGACCGCTCCCTCTCCCCGTTTCGGGGAGAGGTGATTCCGCGGCCAAAATCGATTCAAAACACGAAAATTCAGACGAAGGGAGAAGCAAATGGCGAGAACAGCAGTTGTGACCGGCGGCACGCGCGGGATTGGCGAGGCCATTTCCAAGGCGCTCAAATCTGCGGGCTATAAAGTCGCGGCGACCTACGCCGGCAACGACGAAGCCGCCAACAAGTTCAAGGCCGAGACCGGCATCAACGTCTATAAGTTCGACGTTTCCGATTACGACGCTTGCGCCGCCGGCATCGCCGCCATCGAGAAGGATCTTGGCCCGGTCGAAATTTTGGTCAACAACGCCGGCATCACCAAGGACCGCCTGTTCCACAAGATGGAGCTGGCGCAGTGGAACGCCGTCATCGGCACCAATCTGAACTCGCTGTTCAACGTCACGCGACCGGTCATTAACGGCATGCGCGACCGCAGCTTCGGCCGCATCATCGTGATCTCCTCGATCAACGGCCAGAAGGGCCAGGCCGGTCAGACCAACTATTCCGCCTCGAAGGCCGGCGACATCGGTTTCGTCAAGGCGTTGGCGCAGGAGAGCGCCTCCAAGGGCATCACCGTCAACGCCATCGCGCCGGGATATATCGCCACGGAAATGGTGAAGGCCGTGCCGCAGGACGTGCTCGACAAGCACATCATCCCGTTCATCGCGGTCGGCCGCCTCGGAGAGCCGGAGGAAATCGCCCGCGCCGTGGTGTTTTTGGCCGCGGACGACGCCGGTTTCATCACCGGCTCCACGTTGACCATTAACGGCGGCCAGTATCTGGCGTAAGCCGCGTTCAAGCCGCGAATTTGGGCGCCCGAGCAATCGGGCGCTTTTTTTTGCAGAGGCAGGTTCAGCGCGTGTTGACTTGACAATGACTTTGGTTTGGAACAATGTTCATGAACATTGTTCAAACATAGGAGTCGTCATGAACGCCCCTGCCCGCTCCGTTCGCCGCATCCCCCTCATGCTCAAGTTGGCCTACAGCGCCTTCATGGCGCTGCTGATCCCCGTTTACTGGATGAATTACGGCCCGACCAATTTTCTCTATTTCTGCGATATGGCGCTGATCGTTACCCTGTTCGGTGTCTGGCTGGAAAGTCCGCTGCTGGTCTCCATGCCCACCGTCGGCATTTTGGCGCCGCAGATCCTCTGGGTTATCGATTTTGCCCTAAACCTGCTCGGCGTCCGCCTCACCGGCATGACCGACTATATGTTTAACGCCGGCAGCCCCTTGTTGCTGCGGGGACTGTCGCTGTTCCACGGCTGGCTGCCGTTCCTGCTGGTCTATCTGGTCCTCCGCCTCGGCTATGATCGCCGCGCCATCTTCGCCTGGACCGCCCTCGCCTGGACCGCCATGCTGATAGCCTATTTCTTTCTGCCCGGTCCGACACCCAACGGTGGCCTAACGCCGGTCAATGTCGATTACGTGTTCGGCATGAGCGAAACCGTCGCGCAGAACTGGATGCCCGGTTGGACCTGGCTGCTGATGCTGATGGCGGCGTTGCCGACGCTGCTGTTCGCGCCCGTGCATTTCGTGTTTGCGCGCATATCTCCGCGGAGAGGAAGCGACTCGGTCCGAGCTGACATGTCTCAATGACAATAGCTGCCGCCGGGAAGCTCAACGCGGGAATCGGGAGGACCCTCGCTGCGCTACAAGCCTTGGTAAGCTGGCAATCGAATCGATAATTATAGCGGCACTGCGCGATCTGGAGGCTGTCGCCCTGCACGCTGTAAACGAGCCTGTGCTCGCGATGGTCGAGCGCCTACTCCTCCATCTTCAGCGCGGCAATAAACGCCTCCTGCGGGATTTCCACGCGGCCAAACTGGCGCATCTTCTTCTTGCCTTCCTTCTGCTTTTCCAGAAGCTTGCGCTTGCGCGTGGCGTCGCCGCCGTAGCACTTGGCGGTCACGTCCTTGCGGAAGGCGCGCACCGTTTCGCGCGCGATGATCTTGCCGCCGATGGCCGCCTGGATCGGCACCTGGAACATATGCGGAGGGATCAGTTCCTTCAGCTTCTCGACCATCTGCCGTCCGCGTCCGTCGGCCCGGGTGCGATGCACCAGCATCGACAGCGCATCCACCGGCTCGGCGTTGACGAGGATGCTCATCTTCACAAGGTCGCCGGCGCGGTAATCGGTGATGTGATAATCGAAACTGGCGTAACCCTTGGAGATGGACTTGAGCCGGTCGTAGAAGTCGAACACCACCTCGTTGAGCGGCAGATCGTAGATCGCCATAGCGCGTTTGCCGACGTAGTTCAGATCGGCCTGTATTCCTCGCCGGTCCTGGCAGAGCTTCAAGACGGAGCCGAGATAATCGTCCGGCGTCATGATCGTGGCTCTGATCCAGGGCTCCTGAATTTCCTCGATCTTCACGACATCGGGCATGTCCGCCGGATTGTGCAGCTCGATTTCTTCGCCGTTGGTGAGCTTGATCTTGTAAACGACCGAAGGCGCCGTCGCGATCAGGTCGAGATTGAACTCGCGGTGCAGCCGCTCCTGAATGATCTCCAGATGCAGCAAGCCGAGAAAGCCGCAGCGGAAGCCAAAGCCGAGCGCCGCCGATGACTCCATCTCGAAGGAGAAACTCGCATCATTGAGTCGCAATTTTCCGATGGCGGCGCGCAAATCCTCGAAATCGGCGGCGTCGACCGGGAACAGGCCGCAGAACACCACCGGCTGCGCGGGCTTGTAGCCCGGCAGCGCCTCGGCGCAGGGCTTTTTGTCGTCGGTTATGGTGTCGCCCACACGCGTATCGGCGACCTGCTTGATCTGCGCCGTGATGAAGCCGATTTCGCCCGGTCCGAGTTGCGCAACGTCCTGCATCTTCGGCTTGAACACGCCGATCTTGTCGACCTCATAATGGGCGTCAGTGCCCATCATCTTGATCTTTTGACCTTTTTTGAGCACTCCGTCGAATATGCGCACAAGCACGACCACGCCAAGATAAGCGTCGTACCAGCTGTCGACGAGCCCCGCCTTGAGCGGCGCCTTTTCGTCGCCCTTGGGGGTCGGAAGCCGCTTGACGATCGCCTCAAGCACATCCTCGATGCCAAGGCCCGTTTTGGCGGAGATCAGCACGGCTTCGGAAGCGTCGAGACCAATCACATCCTCGATCTGCTGCCTGATGCGGTCTGGCTCGGCCGCCGGCAGGTCGATCTTATTGAGCACCGGCACAATCTCGTGCCCAGCGTCTAGCGCCTGATAAACATTGGCGAGAGTCTGCGCCTCGACGCCCTGGCTGGCGTCGACGACCAGCAGCGAGCCCTCGCAGGCGTGCAGCGACCGCGAGACTTCATAGGCGAAGTCGACATGGCCTGGCGTGTCCATCAGATTGAGGATGTAGTCCTTGCCGTCTTTGGCCTTGTAGTCGAGACGCACCGTTTGCGCCTTAATGGTGATGCCGCGCTCGCGCTCGATGTCCATGGAATCGAGCACCTGCTCGACCATGTCACGCGCCGCGACCGTTCCGGTGAGTTGGATCAAGCGGTCGGCGAGCGTCGACTTGCCGTGGTCGATATGGGCGACGATCGAAAAATTGCGGATATTGTCGATGTTGTGGGTGGTCATGGCGCACCCGATAGCAGCGCCAAGGCGTGAAGGGAAGAGCGCCGCCGGCGCAAAGCCCTGATTGCGCGAGAAAACCGCCAAACGCGCAAAAAATCCGCCGAAACATTCGAGTTTCGGCGGATTTTAGGAAACCGTTCCGGGCGCCTATTTTTTTTCCAGCCTGGCTTCGATCTCGGACATGAGTTTCGCCAGGAGTTCTTTCGCGCGCGGCAGAGCCCAATCTCTGGCCCATTTTGCGAAAGCCACGCCAATTTGCACCGCCAGGCAGCCGAGCTTGGTCGCCGTTTCCACGGTTTTGTCGAACCAGGGGAGCGCCGGGTGGTTCTCGGGAATCTTCGAGCGCAGGAACGCCACGGCCGCCTTGGTCTTTTGCGTGATCACCGCCCACAGCAAAACGAGCGGGTCGTTGCTCGGGCCTGCTTCGATCGCTTTACGCAGACGCGCGACTTCGACTGTGGCCTCGTCGGCGCGACGGGTCGCTTCGGCGAGGGCGCGCGTGGTTCCAGACGCGTCGGCAGCGAGCTTGTCGCGCTCAGCAATCGCACGATCACGCTCCGCTGTGGCCGCATCGAGCCGTTCGCGAAATCCATCGCGCTCACGCGAAATCGCGTTTGCTTTGGTGACGATCTCAGACTTTTCAAAAGCCTGGCGATCACGGTCGGCGGTAACGCTTTTCAGCTGTGCTTGCAATGCGCCGACGTCGACGCTCGTGGTGGCCGCGTTCTCGCCTGCGGCGGTCTCATGTTCGTCAGACAGGGCAGCCTCCTGATGTTGAAGCCAGCTTAAGCGCGGGCGAAGGAAAAACAAAGCTCGAACAGTCCAACCGGCCGCCGAGCATTCGTTTAAAAATGATACACATTCGTTTTGGCGATTCGGCAACAAAAACTTTTCCGCGTCTTCGTTCGTTCGCCACGCTCAAAGTCCATATTTTGGTGAGGAAACGGCGCGGAACCGCCAACAAATCAAGGCTCTCTAAGGTCATTTCTTTCCGGATTCGGCGTTCGCCGCTTTCAGCAGCGCCAGACAATCGCCGGGTTTGGCGAGGCAGTGTTCGCGTGCAGCGCCCATCAGTTTTGCGCTCGCCGCCCGTTGCAATGAGGCCAGGGAGTCCAGCTTCGCACCTGCGCCTCGACCTCCGCCAGACGCTGTCGTCTCCGTGTGAGTCGACGCGAAAAGCGCTTTGAAGCTGTCTTTATTTACTGCGAAATACACAAGGGCGATGAAGAAAACGCACTTAAGAAGAAAGCCCACGATACGCTCCGCACTTGCGTGAATGTTCCTACTGCGCCCAAGCGCTCTTGCAACGCAGGGCGACTTCCCGCTTTCAGGACTTTTGCCGGCATTTCCTTTCGCAACAATGAATTTCCCGACTCGCGCAACGCGGGCCTGCAGCAACCACTTGCAAACCATGAGTGGAGATCGATCGACATCCAAGGAACGGAAACAACCTCAGGGCGCCGCGCTTAGCAGTCACTTAACGCCGATTTGAAAAGCTGACGTCACAAGGAGCGTTGCCGTGCGTAACTCACTTACATTCGTACCTTCCGCCGTGCTGGAATGGCTGGATCTGCTGACGCCCGCGAATGGCGCACAAGATCCGGTGGAGCGGGCCCGACAAAAGTTCTTTGTCGCAGCCAGACTCGCCGTCGGACTGAGCGTGCTCGCCTCCGCTCCAATCCTGCTGTTTATTTATGGAGCGCCAACGCTTCCGCATCTTGCGCAGTTCACACTGACGCTAACTCCACTCGCCTCGATCGTCGTTCTCAAAAGTTCTGGAAACTTCAGGCTTGCACAAGATCTTTCGATTTGCGGCTGGCTCGCTCTCGCGGTAAGCGTCAGCGCTTCGACGACAGGTTACGAAGCTGTCTCGATCACTTTGCTCTCCATCGCTTTGATTGAGGCCGTGTTGACGATGGAGATCTTCATCGTCGCAGAGGTCATCGGCGCTGCTCTTGCGCTGATTGTGCTGGGCGCAAATTCGTCGACCGGCGCGTCCGGCGTCGGGACTCGAGAGAGCCTCGCTTTGAGCATAACTCCTCTGCTGATCTATATGGCCGCACTTGCCGCGGGAGCCATTCTTGTCGAACACACCCGAGCCCGCGCCGATCGTCGCAATGCGCGCGATTTGCGACTGCTTACCGACGCGATTGGAGACATTGTAGTACACTTTGATCGCACGGGCGCGGTTTCATCGATCGTCGGTGACACATACAAGAATTATGGTCTTGAAATACGCGATCTGTTCGGACGCGGCTTTTTCCAGCGCGTTCACGTGGCCGACCGTCCCGCCTTTCTCAAATTGGTGTCGGATGCGATTTCCAACGAGTCGCCAGCAAACGCCGTATTGCGCCTGCATATCGGCGGCGCGGAAAACTCCGGCAACGGTTACCTCGAACCAGTATTCAATTACTTCGACGCACGCACGTGCCATGTAGAAAGCAACCAAGGCGACGGCGCCGGCTCGACAGGGTCGGTCGTTTGCATATTGCGGGATGTCACGGCCGCGAAGCGAGCTGAAGAGGAGATTATCGCAGCTCGACGGGAGAGCGAACTCGCAATGGCTGGAAAGACACGCTTTCTGGCCAATGTCAGCCATGAGCTGCGCACGCCATTGAATGCGATCATCGGCTTTTCGGAAATGCTGGGAAGCGAAGAACTGGAACCACAAGATCCTGACAAACGTAGAGAATACGCCAGGATCATCAGCAGTTCGGGACACCATCTGCACGAAGTCGTCAATTCCATCCTCGATATGTCGAAGATCGAATCCGGTTCCATGCAGATCTTCCCCGAGCCTTTCGCGATGCCTGTTCTTGTCGAGCAATGCTGCGACATGATTCAGATAAAGGCGGATCAGGGGATGGTCACGCTTGCCCGCGAATATCCGCTGGAGCTCGAAGAGCTGGTCGCAGACAAGCGCGCCTGCAAGCAAATTCTCATCAACCTGCTATCCAATGCAGTGAAATTCACGCCAGCGAAGGGAAAGGTGACGGTGCGCTTGTGGCCAGAGGGAAACTCCTTGGCCGTTTCCGTTTCGGATAATGGCATCGGCATCGCCGCAAACGACCTTGCGCGCCTCGGCGATCCCTTTTTTCAGGCGAGCTCCTCCCATGATCGCGCCTACGAAGGTACGGGCTTGGGACTTTCGGTGGTGCGTGGATTGGTCGGTTTGCATGGCGGCGCCATCGCCATTGAAAGCGCGCTGAAAGCGGGAACGACGGTGACGGTGCGGCTGCCGCTTGACGGTCGCGGTCATCCGGAGCGGGTGAGCGCCAACACCAAGATTCAGACCATCGCGCGCCACGGCATTGGAGTGGGCCAGGACATCAGCCACGAACAGGAAATGGTGAAAAAAATTGCGTGAAGCTCTCGCTGCAACCAATCACGATTATATCGCCCGGGAAGAGCGCTCCGCCACGGCGAGGCGACGCGACAAGTCAAACAAGGCCAAACCCTCGATATGGCGGCGCCTGTTTGGCGGCAGGCGCACTCTTGGCGCCTTGTTATTTCTCGGCTTTGCCGCTGTCGTCGCGATCGGCGTGCCGGTCAATGCGCTGTTCTTGCAGGACGGTCGACACCCTGCGCCGATCTTCCGGCAGGCCAGTGTCTCGCCTCAGCCTCAGGCCGCCCTGCAGGGCGAAGCCACCAGGCAGCGTATAGCTCCCGCAGCCGTCGCCAAAAACGATACGCCTGCTCAGGACACCGCGAAATCCGAGATCGTCAAGGCGTCGGAAAAAACTCGCGACCCCATTAGCCAGTTGCTGCAAGGCGGATCGACGCAAAAGAAGGCGGAGACGAACGAAAAGAGCAAGACCGTCCTGGCCGCTCAGCGCGCTTTGGCCAAACTGGGTTTCGCCCTGCATCAGGATGGCGTGTTTGGCGGCACTACGCGCCAGGCGATCGAGAAATTCGAGCGCGCCAACGGCATGCCCGTGAAAGGCGAGCTTTCGGCGAAGCTTCGTCATCTGCTTAGCTCTCGCACGGGAATCGCCGTCAAATGAGGCGGACGCGGCCCGCTTGAACTGAGCGCGAAACCTCCGCGCGGCTTCTCACGACCACATCGGAAGGAGCCGCGCTGAGTTTTTACTGCTATAGGGAGGCCATCTTCGCCCGTGGTTCGGGCCGAACTGCGCGATGTTTTCAGAGGCTTCATATGCGCTTGCGATCAGATATATTTGTCGCCGCGCTTATACGGCAAGTCGAGATTCAAGGCGCCTTCGCGATGTTGCGCCGGCGCGGCGCGGCGGAAGCTGGCGCTATTTTCGTCAAAATCGACAGGCTCGACGGAAACGCGGCGTTATACGGTCCTGCGCCCCAAAGCGAAGACCTTCCCGAAGGCGTAGCGCGCCTGTTTGTTCGGCTGCACAGTGAGGAATGGCGCCAACCTCTGGAACTGGAAGAGCGGTTGCAACGCGAGATGTCCTTCGATCCCGATTTATGGATCGTCGAAATCGAGGATCGCAAGGGGCGCACATTCCTTGACACGCTTACGTAAAGCGCCCTCGTCCCCCTGCTCCATCACGCTGAATGGTAAACCGCGTCGGGTTTCCCTCGCCCTGAATCTGCCGCGAACCTTTCCGCCAGGCCCCTGAGGCGACGGGCGCTTCCTCGCGCCAAGCTGCGCGGCGCAAAGCGTCGCGATCAGGCCGGCCGTTGCCGTTTATTGCGGCGACGATGCGCGCCGCAGCGCGCATGGGAGTCGAGGACATCAAGGCGCGAAGCGCGCGCAATTTTGCGGTGTCCATGGCCGCCGCCCGGCGATGACAGATAAATATCCTTGTCGCCGCTTCAAGATCGATCGCGAGGGCCACAAAGGTCAAAGCCAGGGCTTCTCCGCCGGCATCGAGGAAAATTCTTCGAACGCGGCTTTTACGCGCGTCCAGAGCGTCCGCGATACGCGAGATCGTTGCATCGTGATCGCCAGTCAGCCCTAAGGTCTCAAGCTCTGCGGCGAGATGGCGATCCGCGCGCCCGGCGCCGTCATTGCCCTGCGAGGATAGCGCCGACCGGCAAGCGGCGAGTATAATCTGTTCTCGTTCGACTGTCGTTGCGGCGAGAAACAACGGTTCTGGATCGATATCGAGATCTTCTCGATCAAGCAGCAGGCGGGCGAGCCTTTGATCGTCGCGCGCCACCTGGATCAAAGCTCGCAACGCTGTGGAGTCTAAATAGAGCTGGCGATTGGCAGTCAGCGCGTAGAGCACGACACCCTCGCTGCGCGCGGAGAGTGCGGCCACCGCGTCTCGGGGCAAATCAGAGCGGCGGGCGATGGCCGCCGCCAATTCCGCGGAGCCATGCTCCGCGTTGGCCAGAATATCCCCGATCGGCGCCTGGGGAGAAAACTCAAAAGCAATGCGCGCACAGGCTCCCCCTCGATCGAATAATCGAGCGATCAGTTCCGGCGGCGTTTCCGGATGTCGGCAAAGAGGCTCCGCGATTTCCGCGACGGCCTCGGCGTCTGTAATGTCGATAAGACCGCCCGCCAGCCGCTCAAATTGTTGGAGCTCGCTCGGCCTGTAACTGCTTCGCGCCACAAACTGCTCGACTATGGTCCGTAACAGCGCGCGGTCGGCCGCCTGACGATCCCGGCTCGCAGAAAGCATCTTGTACGCACTCCATCAACCAACTCAACACTTAAGAAGATTATAGGCGGCGGTCGTTGACGGAACATTAACCCTCGTCATTCCCTAATCGCATGCAGAGAGTCGACTCAGTTTTTGTCCTTGTTTAGACGGAGAATTGTACACATGGCGCAGATCATTCCATTGCAGTCGCGTGCGCGGCCGACCCGGCCAGGGCCGACGCACGAAGGCGGCGCGCAAATCCTGTTCTTTCTGGGCGTGCGCTATATGCGAATGGAAGATCCTCTTTCGACGCCGGGCGGCGCCCCAGAAGCTCATGGCGGCCATAGCGCAGGAGGCAAAAAGCGAAAACGTCGGGCGCGCGCCTGAAAGTCATGAACCGCTCTATTCAACTTTCAGTCCGCAAGTATTAGAACCCAAAACACTTTGTATTTGGCGCCAGGCGCGTATGCCGTAGCAAGACCCATTCTTTGCGCGCGCGCATCCAGCATGCGCGCATTATGCGGCGCCGATTGGCGCCATCCCGAAAAAGCTTCCGCCAGCGTATGATAACCTGCCGATACATTTTCAACCGCAGCGCCGGAACCGGCGCCGGCGGCGGCCAGACGCGACGCCAGTGAACCACGCGCAAGTTTATCGAGCGAACCGCGACGCGCCATTTCCGTCGCTTGCGCCTGCGCCGCGCCCTGAAGTTTTTCATCCAACGTCAGGGCGCCGAGACCGTTGTTGCGCCGGTATAGCGAGATCATGTCGCGCGCAGCCTCCGTGTCGACGACGACGCCTTTTTGCGCGAGGGAACGATACATACTCGGTTCGGAGGGCGTGGACGGCGCGCTGACGCGCTCGACCGGTGGTTCGCCACACGCCGCAAGCGCTGACAAAAAAACTATTGCGCAGGCGGATTTAAATGCTCGCAAGTTCATGCGGCCTTTGTGATCTGATTGGGTTTAGAAAGGGTGAATGTCGCAACCTGCGAACGGGCGCAGCCTTAGGGCGTTACAGTCAACTCCGCAGGCTTTGTCATGGGATCGACGACTTTGTTCAGTTCGTCTTCCAAAAATTTCTGCTCGACAGCAAGTCCCGCGACAGCCGCGGCGGCAAATTTTTCCAGTCCCGGGAACTGTACTACTGTGGGCGGAGTGGGCGCAGGCGAAATGCTTATGCCGGCGTCGGCGAGGCGCTTGTGAAGGTCGAAGTGCAGGTCACTGCGCAGCCGGGTGGACTGCTCGACATCCTCCACGAAGCACCACAACTCGAAGCGGAAAAGGCTGGATTCCATCGCTAAAAACATTACCTGCGGCGCAGGGATGCGCAACACGCCGTCCTGAGCCTTCGCTGCGGCCAGCAAAATGTCGCGAATCTGTTCCGGATCGACCCTTGAACTCGGCGCCAAGGCGATCTTGATGCGCCCGACCTTGTCTCCGCGCAGCCAGTTCTTGACGACGCCGGTCACCAGATTGGAGTTGGGCACGATCATGGTTGCGCGATCGAAAGTTTCGATCTCAGTGGAGCGAACATTGATGCGCTTCACATAACCCTGCTCGTCGCCGACGACGACCCAGTCGCCGACGCGAACTGCCCGCTCCCATAGGAGTATCAGTCCCGACACGAAATTATTGACGATAGACTGCAGTCCAAAACCGATCCCGACCGACAGAGCGCCAGCGACAATCGCCAGCTTCTCGAATCCGAGCCCGAGTTCAGACAAAGCGACGGAGGCTGCGACAATGAAGCCCGCGTAACCGACGCTCGTTCCGATCGAGTTGCGCAAGCCCATGTCGAGGCGGGTCAGCGGTAAAAAACTGCCGTCGAGCCAGCGGCGCAAGCCATGCGCCGCCGCCAGAGTGATGCCGAACAAGGCGACCGCCGCCAAGGCGCTGGACGGCGAAATCGTTACATCGCCGAACTTCAACGCAAAGAATGACGAACGCAGGTTTGAAAGAAAGTCGCCAGATTCGACGCCAAACGGCGCCAGCACGAAGAGCGCGGCCAAGCCGAAACACAATAGAGTCAGCGCCCCCGCGAGCAGTTCCGCAAAAGGCCCCAGCGATTGCCGCTCCATGCCCAGCATGGTTGACGCAGCGCGTCCGAGCAGGCCCGTCGGCGCAAAAGCGACATCAATCCCGGAGCGCATCATACGCAGCACAATCGACAAGATGGCGATGACGACGAGCGTCCAGCAGAGTTGCAACACGAAGAAATTGGCGAAAGTTATATAGCCGGCAGCGCATGCGCCAATGACCGCCGTCACTGCGGCGTAGCCAAAGAATTGGGTCAGCGAGAGCCAGTCGCGCCCGGCGCCTGACCGACCTTCTGCGCCGCGTGGAACGGCGCTCAGCACCAGGACGGTGAGGGCAGCGCAGGATAGCGCTCCAAGACCGCGCGTCACGACCACGGCGCCAAGAGCTGATTGCACGGTCTCCTCGATCTGCTCCAACAATCGCGTGACCGACAGAATCGCGGCGACGGCGGTGGCTAATCGCGTCAGGCGCTTCGCCAGTGGATCGCCAGGGTCAACCAGCCGCCAATGCGGGTAATCTGGCGCCATCACGGCGCGTGCGATCCCGTAGGCCACGGCGACGCGCGCCACGCCTTCTATCAGCCGCTGCTGAAGGGGCTCCAGCGTTGCGTCCACGAGATCGAAATTGTCGATTAGCGCGCCCAACGCAATCGTCGCGCCGAGCGGAAGCGCGATCGTCACCAGCGCGGTCCAGGCGGCGCCCGCGGCTTTTTGCGTTTCGGTCGGGCGCACATTTGTTTCCGAACGCGCAAGCACGCGGCGCGCAAGAAGGACTAAGGGCGGGATGGCGAGAAGAATGAGCAGTATGAGGCCGAAAAACTCACCCTTGCCCGAGCTGTTCAACCGGCTGGCGACAATATCCGCCCGCTCCTCGAAAAAAACCTTCGCGGAGGCGAAAACGCGGGGGGTCTCAGCAACAGCCTCCTTCCAAAGAGTAGGGGAAAACATTCCGTTGGTGCGCAAAAACAGGGTCTTGGCGAATAGCGCACGCTGGCGGGCCACAATGGTCACCGTCACCTGACGCGTTTCGACCAGCAATGACCGCGCGCGCTTCAGAGTAGCGTCGATATCATCGTATAGCTTGCGCTGCTCTGCCCACTCGGCATTGACGTTCGCCGCGGCGGAATCGGTCCTGGCGGAAGTCGTTTCCGGTGCGGCGGCGTGGGGAGCCGCGTCTGAATTGGGCGCCGCACTTGAGGGTGCAACCGCCGGCGACTTTCCGTTCGCCTTTACCGGAGCCTTCGTTACGAGCGGCTTGGCGTCCCCGCTCGCCGGCGTTTTCGCGCCGGGGGAGGGAGACTGCGCAACCGGCGCAGGCGCGACGGCCAGTTGCGGAGCCGGAGCCGGCGCCGGCGCGGACGCATCGGGCGCAGCGGATTTCGCGTCCGTGGGTGACGAGCCGAGTTCCTTCAGCCGCGCGTCGATCGCCTGCAGTCGAGGCGTCAAACGGTCAATTACGTCTTGCAAGTCGCCTGGCAGCGTCGCAACACGCTCGCGCAGAAGCTTCAGTAAATGTTCATTAGGAGCGGGCTCGCCGAGCGACTTCTCGACCTCATCGAGTGTAGTCCGCGCCCGGTCAAGAATTTTGTTATTCTTTTCGATCGCCGTAGACGCAGTGTCAGCGAGCGCCGAAACCGCGAACAGAACAAGACCTAAAAGGGAAAGCAAACGAAGCAGTTGCAAGCGCAAGTGGTAAATCCGGTTAGGGGCGATTCGAACCAACTATCGCACGGGACTGGGTGGGCGCGACAAAGCCAGAAAATCCGGGCTTTCTTTTGACTGCTCCTCTTTCCCCTCCTCCTCGTACCGATGCACGCCTCCAAAACGATCCACCAGCCGCCAGCGACCGTCCGCGAGGCGCGTGACCTGAGGTCCTTCAACATTAACTTTGCCGAAGCCTCCGGGTAGGTCCAGAACATATCTGGGCAGGACATGCCCGCCGATCCTGTGTGACAGCTCCGCATAGATTTCTCGCCCGCGATCAAGTGACAGGCGAAAGTGACCCGTTCCCTTCGCCATATCAGGATGATGCAGATAATAGGGCCTGATACGCAGCGACACGAGCATGCGCATCAGTGATTTAAGCGTGTTCGCGTCATCATTAACGCCTTTCAGCAGTACCGTCTGCGACAGAAGCGAAGCTCCGGCGGCGTGCAGTCGCTCGATCGCCCGGCGCGCGGCGCCGTCGAGTTCGCGTGGGTGATTGACGTGGAGTGCGACATGCAGCGCCTTGCCGCTCCGCCGCAGCGCGTCTAGCCGCTCCGTTGTAACAAGATCGGACGCCGCGGTAGGCACGCGCGTATGCACGCGCAGCAAAGCCACATGCGGAATCGACGCGAGCCGCTCGGAAACGGCGCGAAGGCGCCTCCCCGAGGCGGCCAGCGGGTCGCCGCCGGTCAGGATCACCTCGAAAATCTCGGGATGAGCCGCAACGTAGTCCAGCGCCGCCGCGAGGTCAGCTTCGCTGAGCGCGCCGCCCTTGCCGCGCCCCACAGTCTCGCGACGAAAACAGAAGCGACAATAGACCGGGCAAACGCTGAGCAGCTTAAGCAAAACCCGGTCGGTGTAGCGATGCACCAACCCCGGAACCGGGCTGTGAGCGTCGTCGCCAATGGGGTCGGCGAGTTCGACCGGGCTTTCGACAAGCTCACGCACGTCAGGCAGGAACTGCCGGGCGATGGGGTCGTTCGCGTCGGCGGCGTCAATAAGGCCGCCAAGTTGCGGGGTCACGGCGACGCTGTAGCGTGCTTCGACCGCGCGCAGCTCGGGCGTTGCCGCCAGCAAACCGCACCTTCGAAAGATCGTCCACGCTAAGCAGCGTTTTGGCTGTCATGCCGCTTTCCAACAAGGCGTCCAGCCCATCCGGCTCAATAAGTCAGCAGCGGGGTTTGCTTGAAGAGGCTGGGGGCCTCCAACTGGCTCAAAATGAAGTCTGCGACATCGGCGCGCGAGATTTTTCCTGCTGTAACGCCCTTGAGATCGGTGATCGCGCGATATTTCCCGGTGTGTGAGCCGTTGGTGAGAAAGCCGGGGCGAAGGATCAGCCAGTCCGCATTGGACGCTTTTATAAGCTCCTCTTCCCGGTCCTTGTCCGCATAAATTGTTCCAAGCAAAAGGGGCTGGAAAATCCTGTCGTACAAGAATCCGCCGTGACCGCGGCTGTCGCCTGCTCCGACTCCCGTCACTGATATGTATTTTACCCGCGGCGCGTCTCGGAGCGCCGCCAGCACGTTACGCGCGCCGCGAGAAAACAGCTCCACCGGCTTACGGGTCGGATTAACTCCGACGCAAGTGCAGACGGCGTCTTGTCCAGCTATGGCTCGCTGCACATCGGCCGCGCTGCCGACATCGCCCCGGATTTTATGCAGACGCGCATGATCGAGCTCCAGTTTGGCCGGGTCGCGCAAAAGCGCCGTGACCTCGTGCCCCCGCTCGAGCGCCTGTTTCACGACTTCGAGCCCAATGCCTCGCGACGCTCCAATCACGACAATCTTCATTTCCACAACTCCATGGTCGGCGGCGGCGCGGGCTCCTGTCAAAGCGTCGTCCCTTTTTCAGGAACCGGCGTCCACAGCACCTGTTCGATTTGCGTCGCGCCGGCCGCCAGCATGACGAGCCGGTCGAAGCCGAGCGCGATGCCGCTGGCAGGCGGCATGACAGCCAGCGCGTCCAGGAAATCCTCGTCTATGGGATAGGGTTCACTGTAAAGGCGCTGGCGAAGCGCGTTTTCCTCGGTAAAGCGACGGCGCTGTTCGACGGGGTTGGTCAATTCGCCAAAACCATTGGCGATCTCGACGCCGCAGACATAAAGCTCGAAACGTTCGGCGAAACGCGGGTCATCCGTTTTGGGGCGCGCCAGCGCCGCCTCGCTGACCGGATAATCGGCGAGGATCGTCGCCCGGCCGCAGCCAAGCCGATGTTCAATTTTTTCGGATAGAATCTTGCTGAAAACATCGGACCAGCTGTCGTCTGGCGTCACTCTCACGCCATCCTGCATCGCGGCCCTGGCGAGGCCATCGCGGTCGCCCAGCAGAGGCGCAAGGTCGATATTGGCGTAGCGGTCAAAGGCCTCGCATACGGTGACGACTTCGGGCTCCTCGAATGCGCCGGCGGTCCTGTCCCGCCAGACAAAGCTATCCGTCCCCACCGCCTTGGCCGCCACCGTCAGCAGGCCGGCGCAATCCTCCATCAACCGCGAGACCTGCTCACGAGCCCGATACCATTCCAGCATGGTGAATTCCGGGTGATGCAGGGCGGAGCGCTCGCGATTGCGAAAGACGCGTGCGAAGGTGAAAATCTTCTCCTCCCCGGCCGCTAACAGCTTTTTGCAAGCGAATTCGGGCGAAGAATGCAGATAAAGCCGGCTTTTTTCGCCTCCCGCCGCGATCAGATCGACCCCAAAGGTCGAAATATGGGCCTCGTTGCCACCCGAAACCGCAAGCGCGGCCGTTTCGACCTCGATAAAGCGCTCAGACAAGAAAAATTGACGAATCGCCGCTCCAATCCGTCCCCGAGCCTTGAGAAAAGGCTTGCGATCGGCATAAACATGCCTGTCCCACCAGGGCGAAGCGCGCGTCATTTATGAGCCGTCCAATTTTAGAGGGCGTCGCTCGGGGCAAGGATTTGCCGGGGCGGGCGAAGTGTGGTTTTAGACCGCACATAGAATTCGACCCGTTCATAGACCAGACGGGCTTGCGCCAGCAATCGCCATTGGCGATCCCGAACGGATCGCGTCCCATTACGGTACGAGGAAAAAAACGTGAAAGTCATCGCCAGCAACATCCGCAAGGGCAATATTCTCGAAAGAGACGACGGCCAGCTCTATGTCGTTTTGAGCGCGGAGAGCTTTTTCCCCGGCAAGGGCACGCCGACGACGCAGATTGACATGCGCCGCATTTCAGACGGCGTGAAAACGACCGACCGCTACAAGACCACGGAACAGGTCGAACGCGCCTTCGTCGAGGATCAGGACTACACCTTCCTCTATGCCGACGACGACGGCTACACTTTCATGAACCAGGAAAACTTCGAGCAGGTCGCCGTTTCCAAGGACGTCCTGGGCGATCAGGCGCAATGGCTGCAGGAGAACATGGTCTGCATCCTGTCGATGTTCAACGGCGTCGCCGTGGCCATCCAGTTGCCGCCGCGCGTGACCCTGGAGATCACCGAGACCGAGCCGGCCATGAAGGGCCAGACCGCGTCGTCCTCCTACAAGCCGGCCAAGCTCAGCAACGGCGCCCGCATCATGGTGCCCCCGCACATCCAGCCGGGCACCCGCGTCGTGGTGCAGACGGAAGACGGGGCCTATGTCGAGCGCGCGAAGGATTGACGCGATGAAGGCGCGCGGCGGTCGGGAAGATCGCCGCGCGCGGTATGATACGGGGCGGCGTTGGTTCTGCGGCGGCGCCGAGGCTGCGGTGTTGCTAAATTCTTGAATTTCGTGCAGGCCGCTTGCCGCGTTCGCCCGTGCTGAACCATTTCAAGCGAGCGGGAGGCGGTTCTTTAACAACCGTGATGGACATGCCCGCCTGACGCATACGGCTACGGAAATGTCCCCCGTTCCTGGAGCCCCAAACGCCGAGGTATGCAGCTCCAGTGTCTTCGTTCTGAAAGTAAGCCGATCCGCCGAAGACCGCTTCGAGGCCAGCCGCCCCTTTTACACCTCCGCCGCCAAAAACAGAGATGACGATATCGAGCGGCGCGACGCTCGCGACCGTCTCGCTTCGAGCAAAGCTCTTGGTCCTGAAAACGTATATCTGAATCGGCTCCATCATGGACACATTAGGTCCGAGGATGGTTCGTGTCGCAAGCGTCGATGGCGCGTGCAAAAATCAACAATGATGTAACGCGCAACACAACGCATGATATCAATTGGTTACCTGTTGAAAAACCCAGGTGCGAAACGCCTGCCTTTTCCGCTCCAGCCATAAAACACAGACTCCAGCCCCGCATCAGGGTTTGTATCAACGTTTAGGTAAACGTCCGGCTGTCATTCCCGCGCAAGCGGGAATCCAGCACAACGACCCGCGATTTTGCTTGCGGCTTTTAGCTTCGCTTGCGTGGGAACGACAGGTGTTTTACAGGCCAGCGTGATTTATGTCCGAAAAAAATCTTTCACTTCCCCGTGTTTGAGAGCAAAAACTCCCGCAACCTCTTCTCCAGCACGCCTACATCCTTGATCTCACACTCCCACACCGTAAGCGACCGCCACCCCAGCGCCGCGAGCTTTGACGCGTTCGCCTCATCGCGGGCGCGGTTGCGGGCGATCTTGGCCTGCCAGTAATCGGCGTTGGCTTTGGGCATGCGTGCACCGCGCGCGCAATCGTGGCCATGCCAGAAACAACCATGCACGAAGATCGCGCGCTTTTTTCCGATGTAGGCGATGTCGGGATTTCCCGGCACGTCCTTGCGATGCAGCCGGTAGTGGGGCGCAAAGCGGCGCAGCAGCGCGCGTACGGCGAGTTCCGGCGAAGTGTCGCGCGATTTCACCGCGCGCATGATGGCGGAGCGCTTTTCGGGGTCTTCAGCGCTCACGCCGCCGCGCGCAGCAGCACGCTGCGCAGCAAGGGCTCCAGCACATGCGCCGCGATGTGCCTGACTGCGGGAACGACAACGCCGTCTCCGGTCAAATGGTAGGCCTCATTGTATTTTTCCGGCAGAATATATTCATCCGGCAGGCCCATAAGCCGCGCCGTCTCGCGCATTGAAATAAGCCGCGAGCGCACGCGATTATCCTCCACGACCACGACAAACTGCCGGCTGGAGCCGCCCGCTGGCGTGCGCAGACAGCCCGCGACGCCATCGAAACGCGCCTCGGCGCGCTGGACTTTTTCGCCAGCCGAATTGTAGCGCGTGCGGCGATAAAGCGTGCCGACGATTCTGCGGCCTGTCTTTTTCGCTTGCGCGATGCGTGCGAGGTTAACCTCGCTCATCTTGTCGATCAGGGCCTGCGTTTCTTCGCGCGAATGCCAGGACACCCCTTTCGGCTCGTCCTCGATCAATTCGGCGAGCGTCGTGTTGCGCTCCCCCGGCGCTGAAAGCTGCCACCATATCCAGTTCTCGCGGAGCTTCGACGACAAGCGGTCCTGCGCCGTGCATAGCGCGCGCGTATGGAACGGTTCGCATGCGCCCTGCCCGATCAACTCGGGAGCCGGGATGACATCCTCGCTCACTGCAATAATGAAGAGCCGCGGCCGCGACTGCGGCAGAAACAGCGCCGCATCAATCACTACCGCGCCGAAGCGATACCGCTCTTCCGCCAGCGCCTCGCAGATACGGGTAAAATCCTCGCCGCCATGCGAGGTCAACGCGCCGCAGACATTTTCGAGCGCAAGCAGTGGCGGCTGACGCCCTTCCTCGCGCAGCTTTCGTACAATGTCGAAGAAAGGCCAGAACGTGCCGCTGCGCTCGCCGGCAAGGCCCGCGCCCGCGCCAGCCAGTGAGAGGTCCTGGCAGGGGAAGGAGGCCCAGACGAGATCGGCATGGCCCGGTAATTGCTCCGGCTTGACGGCGCGAACATCTCCGATGTGCAAGGCCTCGGAGCCCCAGTTCGCGCGATAAGTCTCGCCTTTCTTGTGATCGAAATCATTGGCGAACAGACAATGCCAGGAGGAACCCAGCCCCGCCCGCGCCATCCCGCCGCCAGCGAAAAATTCGTAAAATGTTGGCTTGCCCATGCCCGCGACTCGTCCTTTGCGCGAAAGATAGCCGATCAGGAGCAAAAGATCGAAGCCGTCCCATCAAATCTTATGGCGCCGCCCAAGGACCAACGCCATATAAGCTCTTGAAGTCCTTTTGCGAGGAGAGTTTCATGCATAGCGCGGATGTGGCAATTCTTGGCGCCGGCATGGTTGGCGTTTCGGCAGCTCTGCACCTGCAAGCCCGCGGCCGCGATGTTGCGCTGATAGACCGACATGCAGCGGCGGGGCTCGAGACAAGTTTCGGCAACGCCGGGCTAATCGAACGAGCGTCGATCTTCCCGTATCTTTTTCCGCGTGATCCGAAAAAGCTTGTACTGTACGCTCTTAATCTATTGCCGGAGGCGCAGTATCATCCCGGCGCTTTGTTCGATGTCGCGCCGTGGCTCTGGCGCTATTACAAGGAAAGCGCCCCCGATCGAGTCGCCAGGAACAGCGCGGCGCTGCGCCCGCTGATCGAGCGCTGCGTCATAGAGCACGAGGCGTTCATCAACCCCGCAGGCGCCGGCGAACTTCTGCGCAAGACGGGTTGGATCAAGCTCTATCGCACCCAACAGACGATGGACGTCGGGGCCGCCGAGGCGGAAAAACTACGCGCCTATGGTCTGAAGATCGACACGCTCGACGCCGCCGAACTCGCGCGCCGGGAACCTCATCTTCATGGCGCCGCCGGCGGCGTGCATTATCTAGACCCGGCGTCGGTCGACGATCCCAGCCGGTTGGCGCAGGTCTACGCCGATCTGTTTGTCGCGCGCGGCGGACGCTTTCTGACCGGCGACGCGCATGGGATTCAAGAGGCGACGGACGGACGCTGGAGCGTCGCCACTCACGACGGCGCCCTAGTCGCGCGCGATCTCGTCGTTGCGCTCGGGCCCTGGTCGGATCTGGTTTATCACGCTTTCGGCTACGACTTTCCGATGGCGGTGAAGCGCGGCTACCACATGCATTACGCGCCGCTACACGACGCCACGCTGGAGCGCCCGGTGCTCGACGCCGACAATGGCTATGTGCTGGCTCCGATGTCGCGCGGCATACGACTCACCAGTGGAGCTGAATTCGCGCGCCGCGACTCACCGCCGACGCCCGTGCAAATCGAACGCACCGAGCCAATCGCGCGCAAGCTGTTCCCGCTCGGCGAGCGGCTGGACGCAAAGCCCTGGATGGGATGCCGCCCCTGCCTGCCTGACATGCTGCCGATCATCGCTAAGGCGCCGCGTCATGAGGGACTTTGGTTCGACTTCGGCCACCAGCACCACGGCCTCACACTCGGCCCCGTATGCGGGAGACTGCTGGCCGAAATGATGACTGGCGAGACGCCTTTCACCGATCCCGCGCCGTATCGCGCCGACCGATTTTGAGAAAGCGGGAAACAGGGCTGACGCTGCCGGCCCTGCTCAAATGCAGCCTGAACAAGCCCCGCTTACATCTTGCCGCCGTTTTTTTTGCACTTGGAATGAAAATGCTTGCGGGCCTTGCCATGAAGGTTTTGCGCGTCAGCCTGTGCGTAACAATCCTTTGAAATCGCAGCCTTGTCCTCCGGCGCGGCGGTCGCGGGAGCTCCCGCGCCGGTCGCGCCCGGGGTGGTCGGAGTGGCTGGAGCTGGCGTCTGCGCCAAGGCGCCGCCAATACCCATGATCCCGGCGATTGCAAGTGTCGCTATCGTAGTTTTGAAGCGCATGATTTGATCCCGTGCTAAAAAAGGGCCATTGCGACCCTGTAACTACGGTATTCTCGCCAACCTGAACCGCGCCTGAAGATCCCATTCAGTGCCGGAAGTGTCGCACGCCGGTAAATACCATTGCGAGACCCGCTTCATCGGCGGCGGCGATCACGTCCTTGTCGTTGATTGAACCGCCGGGTTGAATGACCGCTGTGGCTCCCGCCGCCGCCGCAGCAAGCAGACCGTCGGCGAAAGGGAAGAACGCATCAGAGGCCACAACGGAGCCTCTGGCCAGACTTTCCGAAATACCTGCTGCTTTCGCGGCGTCGCCAGCTTTATGCGCAGCGATGCGTGAGGAGTCGACACGCGACATCTGCCCAGCTCCAATACCGACCGTCGCGCCATCCCGGACATAAACGATGGCGTTGGATTTAACATGCTTGGCGACGCGGAACGCGAATTTCAGATCGGCCAGCTCCCCTTCGCTCGGCGCGCGTTTGGTCACGACCTCGAGTTTCATGTCGTCGATGACGGCGTTGTCTCGCCCCTGGGCGAGAAAGCCGCCCGACACCGTGCGAAGGGTCAAGCCGGGAGCGCGCGGATCGGGCAGGCCCCCAGTCAGCAAGAGTTCGCAGATTTTTTTTGGCGCCCACCAGCGCGATGGCGTCTTCATCGGCTTCCGGCGCGATGATGACCTCCGTGAAAACTTCCACGATCTTGCGCGCGGCTGCGGCGTCGAGAGGGCGGTTAAGCGCCACGATGCCGCCAAAGGCCGAAACCGGATCGCAGCGCAAAGCTTTAAGATAGGCCTCTTCAAGCGTCGCGCCCTCGCCCACGCCGCAAGGATTCGCATGCTTGATGATAGCGACAGCCGCCGTCCGCGCCGGGTCGAATTCTGCGACGCACTCAAAGGCGGCGTCCGTGTCGTTGACATTGTTGTAGGAGAGCTGCTTTCCCTGCGCCTGTCGCGCCGTGGCGACGCCTGGGCGCTTATCGCCTGTCAGATAAAAACCTGCCGACTGATGCGGGTTCTCGCCATAGCGCATCGGCTGCGCCAGTCTTCCGCCCAGCGCTCGCCAGGGCGGTGTATTTTCGTTGAGCGCGCCCGCAAGCCAGTTCGAAATGGCGGCGTCATAGGCCGCGGTGCGAGCAAATGCCTTTTGCGCGAGACGTCTGCGCCTCGCCAATGTCGACGCGCCCTTGTTCAACGCCAGTTCTGCAAGGAATTCGGCGTAGTCGGCAGGATCGACAAGAACCGCTACGTCATCGTGATTTTTTGCCGCCGCGCGGATCATCGCCGGTCCGCCGATGTCGATGTTTTCGACGCATTGCTCGAAAGGAGCGCCCTGCGCCAGCGTCGCCTCGAAGGGATACAGATTGACGACCAACAGATCGATAGGACGAATGTCATGCGCGAGCATAGCGGCTTCATGCTCGGGATTTTCGCGGATTGCCAGTAGGCCGCCATGCACCTTGGGATGCAAGGTTTTTAGACGCCCGTCCATCATTTCCGGAAAATGCGTCAGATCGGCGACGTCTTTGACCGAGAGTCCCGCGTCGGCAAGCGCCTTGCGGGTGCCGCCGGTCGAGATCAGTTCAACCCCATGAGCGACGAGCGCGCGGGCAAATTCCACCAGGCCGGTTTTGTCCGAAACAGAAAGCAGAGCGCGGGCGACGGGGCGTAAATCGACGGGCATGTATTTTCCTGGGCTTAATGTTTCATCCTGCGGGCGGAGACACCGCCCAGGGCGCTGCAATCACGCCCGTCGCGAACGGCGGGCTATCGCCCTAACATGAATTCGACGACTCCGGAACCGGAGGGGGCGTACCCGGCTTCGCTTCAACTCGCCTGATAGTCCAGCGCAGGCGTGTCTGCGGCGTCGCCGGACCGCAAAGCACGATCTGCGTCGCCTTGCGAGCTCCTTCCGGTGAAGCGAAGAAGACGCTTTCTTCAAGCCTCGGTTCGAAATTAGATGCTTCAAACAACAGAAGAACGCCGCTAGGCAGCAGCAACTCCACCTTCCGGTCGCCCGCGTACTTTCGCGCACGCACGCTCGGATGCAGATGAAAGCGCAGCGTAAATTCCCGCGGCGTCCCAGTAGCCACAACATCCTTTGCGACACTTAGCCGCTCCTGCCCGATGAAGCGCGCGCCGTCATGCGTTAGCGCCAGAAAGCGCTCGTGAATGAGTCCGAAGCGGCGCGCATAGCCGTCATGAGCAAGCTCGATTACATGTCCGGATTTGGACTCGCGCCGCTCCAAGCGCAGATTTCGTGGCCCTCCCGTAATCAGTCCGGCAAGCCTTCCGGCGGTTGCGGGCGAGATGTCGCAAGACGAATGGTCATCGATCACAAGCGTCGAATGAGCCGCGCTGGCGCGCGCGATCTCCCTGGCGGCTTCGTGCTGAACGGATGGAGCGCCGCAATTGATCACAACGCGCTCCGCTCCCACCGAGAATTCGAACGACAGAGCGCCGGCGTGTGCGGTCCGGGAAAATTCCTGCGGCGGCGGCGCTCCGGCGTCGACGATTACCAGCGCGCCCTGCGCAGCCATGCGTTGATAGCCGCATTGGGGCGCGTTGGTTGGAGCGGCTCCGGGCGCCTCGTGCATGAAGACGGTCGCAAGCTTCCCCGGAGCGGTCGCATCCATGCCGTTGAACAAAGCCAATGCGCCGTCGCCATGCTGTAACAGGCGCAACATGGGAATCATGCGATCGATAGCGTTGAGCAACGCTTGCGGCGGATTGATTCCGCGCGCGGCATAAAGCTGGCGCAGGGGCAGGAAATCCAGCAAAAGTTCAAGGATCGTCTTGGGATTGCGCCCGATGTGCCCGCCGTCTCGAAATATCTGGCGCTCCAACTCCTGCGCGAACATCTTTGAAGTCCGCGACTTCGTTTCAGCGTCGACATCGGCGCAAATGCTGAACTCCAGCAACGCCAGGGCGCAGAGCAGACGATCCGTCGCGCGCGCTCGGCGACGGTTGAGCGCCACCGACAGGGCTCTCGCGCCATGAGCCAAAGCCGCCATGAAGCTCTCGTAAAATTCCGGCTCCGCGCCCTCCAGCAGCATGGGCGAATGGGCAAGGAATGAAAGCATCCGACGCGCGGCGACCAACGGTTCCAAAGCCGGGTCATTGATAGAGAGGCCACGCAGTTCAATAAACTCGCTTACCAGCGCACGTGCGTTCTCACGCGCCAGCGCAGTGTCCGCGACATGCAAATGGCGAAGCCATGAAAAGCCGGCCAGGGAGCGCCGCCAGGCGGGCGACGGCGGCTGCAAAAGAAACGGCGATCGACCGCGAGCATTCAGGGTTTTGCCGTCAAAAGAGAAATACCCGTCGTAAATCTCGATGGCGACAGTGCCGTCGGCTGTGCGTATGTCTTCCGGCGCGATGCGGAGACGAACGGGCGACGAGACCCGCATTGCCTGCATCACGTGGAAGGGTGCGGCAGCTCGCGTCGTCGCCGCTTCCGCGGCGCGAAACGCCGAGCGCAGAAGCATCTGCAGATGCTCTCGCATAATCCCTCCAAATCGCCCGCCAGCGGCAACATGCTGCGGACCCGGTATTTCGCGAACAGGCGGAGTATAGCGGACTATCGCTCGTCGCGTATCAGCATCATTATGACTCTATTGGGAAATTTCTTGACGAAGCAGGTCCGCTTTGCCAGCAGTCGCGAAAATGGCAAGGTTCCCGGAGAATCGGGAGGTCTATACATGCCGCTTTACAAGATCGACGGAGTCCCGCCACGGCTGCCACCGCGTGGCCGTTACTGGGTAGCGCCAAATGCGCAATTGATCGGCCGGGTTGCGCTCGAAGAAGACGCAAACATCTGGTTCGGGTGCGTGCTTCGTGGCGACAACGAGTGGATCACCATCGGCGCGCGCACGAATATCCAGGAAAGCAGCATCCTTCACACCGATATGGGCTATCCGCTCGATATCGGAGCCGACTGCACGATCGGCCATGGCGTGATTCTGCATGGCTGCACGATCGGCGACAACACCCTTGTCGGCATGGGCGCGACAATATTGAACGGCGCCAAAATCGGGCGGAATTGCCTTATTGGCGCCAATGCGCTTGTTACGGAGAACAAGATTTTTCCGGACAATTCGCTGATCGTCGGATCGCCGGCAAAGGTTCTGCGCACGCTTGGAGACGACGCGACTGCGCGCAATCTGGAATCGGCGAAACATTATGTCGAAAACGCCCGCCGCTACGAAAAAGGGCTGGAGCTGATCTCCGAATAAACAAGCAGACCGGCGGCGTCTTGGACGCCGCCGGTCTGCTTGTGGCGGTGGCTGTCGGTTTACTTCGACACGTAGGCCGGCTCGCTGGTCGGGGCTCCAATCGCAACCCACACATTCTGATTGAACTCGGACTGGCGCTTGACAAAGCGATAAGGAGCCTTCGTCCATGGCTTCACTTCGTTAGTCAGATTGTCGAGCACGAACTCGCCGCGATTGGTCTTGACCGTGAGGATCGCATGGCCATCGCCATTGGCTTCCTTGACGACCGTCATCAACAGAGCCTGACGCGGGAAGCCTTCTTCCATCAGCATGCGGCGTTTCAGCAGAGCATAATCCTCGCAATCGCCCTTGCCGTCGGTGGGATAATCCCATTGATCCACCACGCCCCAATGATCCATGTCGGAAACTGGAGTGATGTTTTTGTTCACCCAGGAGTTGATCCGCTGGATTTTACGCATCGCCGCAGGCGTCAGATCGATCGGCTGGGCGCCAAGATCGTCGTCCTGGCACTCGCCGCGATAACGCGAACAAAACTCTACCCAGCCATAGGGCACGCTGGTGTCGGCTCCGATCGAAGCGAAGGTGGCGCCATCGGGACCGGCGACGCTCGGCGCTTCAATCGCGAAATAGACCGCCGCTGCAATCGCAATGGCCAGGGTCGCTTTGGTGATGATGCCGAACATTTTCGCCTCCATTCAATAAACCGAGAATAGAGGCGTCATTTTGCTATTGGTGAAAGTAATTCTGCGGCTTTTTATGCGAATTCATTTAGAATTGTAGGGAGCGAAAGTAAGTATAATTTTTCAAAACAGAAAAGCGTAAAATTGCGTACAAATACGTAAATGTATGATTTTAAATGGATTATAAGCGCACATTTGGCCAGGCGACTTCGCCGGATAATCTAACATTCGCTTACCCGCATTCAAAGCTTAACGCGCCGCGTACATAGTAGTTAACTTGAGCCGGCCGCCTGGCCTCCGACCGTCATTTTTATCGCGCGCGGCATCGGCGACGCTCGTCGCAGTCGGCCTCTATGCTTGAGGCGCCTCTCGCAATGGCAAGGAGGGAGTATTTGTCGTTCTGCTGAGTGCTGATTAAAAGCTGAGTTGTGCTATTCTTCGATGGATTCCTGGTGGGCCCGAAAATGAATCAGAAAAACAGAATTGAAAACCGTTCTCACATTGCTCCGCGTGGCGGCTTACTTTCCCCTTTCAGCGGGGCATTGCTGTGCGCAAGCTTGCTGGTGTGCGGAACAGATGCTTGTAATGCCCAGGGCCAGACCCGCCCCCCGGCTCCGAGCGCCGCGCAAGAGCCCGATGTGCAAGGGCGCCAAAACGAGCCGTCGGTCGCCAAGGGCAAGGAGCCTCAGGCGCGCATTTCTAAATTCGAGGCGCGCCAGTTTCGCCACGCTTGCCAGGAAAGAGCGAATGAGCGCGGACTCAAGGGAGCGGAAAGAGAAAGTTTTTTGACCCGCTGTTTTTTCGGACGCCGCGCACAAAGGGGCGCCCGACGCGATTGCACGAAACAGGGGACAGCCAAGGGTTTGGACAAAGCCGCGCTGCATGATTTCGTGCGCGAATGCCTAAAGGAGCAGCGAGCGCACTAGACAGCTCGAAGCTAAGGATTGGCGGTTCGTGCCGCCGATCTCACCAGAATTTCCCTATCTCGAAAGATCGGCTGAAGGAAAGGCCGGCGGTGAATTGATCGCGCGAACCGATTAAGTTGGGAATGGGACTGGAGCCGACGCTGCCCGTAAGCCTCTGTAATCCCCCATAGATAGTAGCATTGAAGTTTGGGGTGATATCGTAACGTAGAGTCGCGACTCCACCTGCGGCAGTGAAGCCGCCGCTCGCCTGATAAGGCTGAAGCCGACCGTTCAATTCCGCCTCGAAGGGGGTTACCGAGAAATAGGAATTGGCGTAGGCGTTGTTGCCGAAATTGAGACGTGGCCCGAGAGACACGGTGAAGGCGTTGACCCTGCTGTAAATGTCGGCCCCTAGCGCGGCGACGAAGCCTTCGTGCCCATCGATGCCTTGCCTCAGTTCGGCGCGTGTGCGGAAGTGATCCAGCGCGGAATACTCTGCAAAACCGCCGATCTCATGGGTAAGTCCAACCTGATGCACGCCGAAAAGACCGTCCCGATTGCCACGACGGAACACGAAATTGGCGACGGGCCCCATGCGCACGCCGTTTTCGTCGATCAGAGGAAATCCAAAACCGTCATCGGGAGTTGAAAACCGCTCGGGTTCGTTGGCGCCGCGGACGCCGATTATTGGAAACGGATATGGGCGGAGCAGTCCAGAGCCGGGAAAACTCGGGGCTATAGCGCCCATGGCGCCAAGGGTCACAATGTACGCGTCCTCGGCTTTCTGAGACGCCGCGGTGGTTGGCTCCGCCGGAGACGCCTGCGCAGACGGCGACGCGTCAGCCGCAGACGCCGCCCCCACCGCGAATGCGGATGTAACTCCAAGAACTACCGAAAAAATCCTTGCGATCATCCTCTGGACTTAACCTTTCAATAAGCACTCAGCGCTTCAAAATTTAGCAAACCGGGTCGCCCTTGACCATCGCCTAGAGGTTGCGCAGGTATAGCTGCCTGAATCCAAAGGCAAAATTTGTCAACGAGACGCGGATGCTCAAAGAACGACTTACGGCTTTCAGCGATGGCGTTATCGCCATTATCATCACAATCATGGTGCTGGAGCTTAAAGCCCCGCATGATTCTGCGTGGAGCGCTTTGCTGCCGCTGGCGCCAACTTTCGTCGCCTATGGATTAAGCTTCGCTTATATCGCCATTTACTGGAACAACCACCACCATTTACTGCAGGCGACCAATCACGTGAACGGCGCGATTCTGTGGGCCAATACTCATTTATTGTTCTGGTTGTCGCTGGTTCCGTTCTCCACGGCCTGGCTCAGCGAGACGCACTTCGCAGAAGCGCCGGCCGCCCTCTACGGGATCACGCTGCTTCTGCCCGCATTAGCCTATTTCATCTTATCGAGGACGCTGATCGGCGCAGGAGCGCTTGATTCGAAGGTCGCCGACGCCATAGGCGCGGATGTGAAGGGCAAGATCTCGCTGATTCTCTATGCCTGCGGAGTCGCTATCGCTTTTGTGCAGCCCTATGCCGCAATGACCCTCTATGCGCTCGTGGCTTTGATCTGGCTGGTTCCAGACCGGCGCATCGAGAGCCGAATCGACTTGGCGCCAGAAAGCGAAGAGGATTAGCCATAAAGCCAGGCGTTGCGCGCCAGCATGCCCTGTCCGCCGAGCGACTTGACTGCAATATCGCGCGCCTGCGCAATCGGGAAGCCAGCGTGGAAATAATCTCCCTGCCGACGCGAGGCGCGCTGCACCTTGGTTGCTCTCGCCAAACGCGCACGCTCATAAGCTCCAAGCGCCTGCGCCGGCGTTGCGCCGGAAGAGAAAGCCAGCCCCAGGGCCTCCGCGTCCTCAATTGCCTGCGCGGCGCCTTGCGCCAAAAAGGGCAGCATGGGATGCGCGGCGTCGCCCAGCAGCGTAACCGCTCCGTGACTCCAGCTGCCCAACGGCGGACGGCCGAACAAAGGCCAGCGCCGCCAGGAGACTCCGGCCTCGATTAGCTCCTGCAACCCGGCGTCGCAGCCCGCATACCCCGCACGCCTCAGGAGCGCCGGGCCGTCGACCGTCTGAGGCGCCCCCACTGGTTCCTGATTTCCACCGTCCTCTATTATGACCACAGCGCTGATAATCGAAGCGTCACGCAGCGGGTAATGAACGACATGGGCGCCCTTTCCGAGCCAAAGCTGCGTCTCATGAGCGCATAGATGTTTAGGCGCAGCTTCGGCCGGCAGTATGGCCCGCCAGGCGGTATGGCCGGAATAGATGGGCGCGTCCTTCGCGTCCTTGCTGAGAAAAGACCGCACCGAGGAGCGGACTCCGTCCGCTCCCACAAGCGCTTCCGCCTCCAGGTCTTCCGCGCTTTGCGCGCCGTGCACGCGCAAATAGACGGATCCGTCCTCCTGTTCGAAATCGCCCACGCGGGCGCCAGTGCGAATGCTGATCGCCTTATTGGCGCGCGCCGCCGCGAGCAGGAGTTGCTGCAAATCCGCGCGATGGAATAGCCGAAAGGGCGCGCCCCAGCGGTCCCGCGCAGCCTCCAGCGGCAGACGCGCGAGAATGGAGCCATCCCTCGCCCTGCGGATGCTGATCGCCTGGGGCCGCAGCGCTACGGCGTCGATCGCTTCAGTCAGCCCCAATCTTTGAAGGATTCGGCCGGCGTTTGGGGCAATCTGCAGCCCCGCGCCAACTTCCTCAATAACGGGAGCACGCTCCAGAACCTCCACTCGCTTCCCCGCCCGGGCGAGACAGAGCGCGGCGGTCAAGCCGCCGATACCCGCGCCCGCGACTACAACGGGGAGGCCGGACAAGTCGGGCTGCGTCACGGCGCTACGGTCAGCAGCTCCGCCGGATGATAGACGCATTCGGCCGGGTCAGCGCCGCCGTGAAGCGAGGCGTCGTAAACGTAAAGCGTCGAGCAATAGGGGCAAATCGCCTCGCTGGAGGCGCCCATGTCGAGGAAGACATGCGGATGGTCGAATGGCGGCAACGCCCCCACGCACATGAATTCCTTGGCGCCGACGCGGACCTGCTTGGCGCCGGGCTGATTGTGATAGTGGGGCGTGGAATGCTCGGACATGGCTCGCTTGTCTCGGTCTGGGGCCGCTTGGGCCAGGAAGCCTATGGCGGAGGGTATATTGCAGCCCGGGCGCGATGGATAGGGGAAAGAGGAGGCCACCGCGCCGACTGAATGAAAAACGGCGCCGGACGTGAAGCCCGACGCCAAATCGCCTGTGAGCGGTAGCGTCTAGAGCTCCGCCTCGCGCCTTACATCACATGGCTGAGCAGGAAATAGAGCGAGCCCGAGATCAGGATGGCGCAGGGGAGCGTCAGCACCCAGGCCATCAGCAGTTTTTGCAGGGTCGCAATTTGCACCCCGGAGCCGTTCGCGGCCATCGTCCCCGCGACGCCCGAAGACAGCACATGGGTCGTCGAAACCGGCAGGCCGAAGCCGTCAGCCGCGCCGATGGTCGCCATAGCCACCAGTTCCGCCGCCGCGCCCTGGCCATAGGTGAGATGTTGTTTGCCGATCTTCTCGCCAACCGTCACGACAATGCGCTTCCAGCCGATCATAGTGCCAAGGCCGAGGGCGAGCGCCACCGACACCTTCACCCAGGTCGGGATGAATTTCGTCGCCTTATCGATGGCGGCTTTGTAAGTCGAGAGCGTTGTCTTCTCGGAGTTCCGAGAGTTGAGCTCCCTTGTCCTTGGCGAGGAAACGCAACGCCTCCGAGGCGAGATAGATATCGTTACGGGTGTTGCCCACCGCCGCAAACGGGATTTTGGAGATCGAACCGTAGTTCTCGATCTGGCTGGAAATGTCGCGGATGAGGGCTGCAAGCGAAGGATAGGTTCCTTCGTTGAGCTCATGTTTTGCGACATAATTAGTGACCGCCGGACGCGGATCGCCAATAATCCGATAACCAGCAGCCTTGGCCTCCACCACCCTCGAAGCCGCCACCGAAGCCTTGGAGAATTCCGCTACATGGCTGACCGGAAGCGCTCGGTTGAGCGCATAGGAGGTCGGCACCGTGCCGATCAGGATCAGCATGATGAGGCCCATGCCCTTCTGACCGTCATTGGAGCCATGCGCGAAGGAGACGCCGGTGCAGGTCAGGATCAGCAGGCCGCGAATCCACCAGGGCGGAGGCGTCTGGCCTTTTGGCTCCTGATACAGCTCAGGCTTGCGCACGAGAAATTTCATGACGAGCAGCAGCAGGGCCGCGAAGGCGAATCCGACCAGTGGAGAAAGCAGCAGCGAATAGCCGATCTCGGTCGCCTTGGCCCAGTCGACTCCGGAGGTCCCGTCACGCCCGCGCATCAGCGCGTTAACGACGCCGACGCCGATGATGGAACCGATCAGCGTATGCGAACTCGAGGCGGGCAGACCCAGCCACCATGTGCCGAGATTCCAGATAATCGCCGCAAGGAGCAAAGCGAAGACCATTGCAAAGCCCGCGCTCGACCCCACCTGAAGGATGAGCTCCACGGGCAACAGCGACACAATCCCGAAGGCCACGGCGCCGGTCGACACCAGAACGCCAAGGAAATTAAAAATACCCGACCACACCACGGCGACATTGGCCGGCAGGGAATGAGTATAGATGACCGTCGCAACCGCGTTGGCGGTGTCATGAAAGCCATTCACAAACTCGAAGCCCAGAGCGATCAGCATGGCGACGCCGAGCAGCACGAAGGGCAGAAAAGTCGTCACCGGAGCGCCGGTTTCCTGCAGATCGCGATAAATGCTCCAGGCCGTATATGCGAGGCCAAGCGCGGTCACGCCCAGAAAAATCAATACGCCCTGCACGCTCGCAGGCTGGTCCAGCTTCGGCTTTGGATCATGCGCGCCGGCATCTGAACGCAATTCGGCGCCGGAGGTGAGGGACGTCATCGGGAACTCCTTTTCAAGTCTCCCGTTGCCTAGCCGAGCCGGGCGACAGCTCCATGACAATTCGATGACGATCGGCGCGGGGAACTCTGCGTTCAGGTTCTCCACGTCGTGGGGCCATCTGCCTCAACCGGCGCGGCGGGCAAACTCCGTGACGCGCGAGATCGTCGGAGCGTCCAGCAACAACGGCGCATGCGCCTGTCCCGCAATCGTATATTGCTCCATGTTGGGCGCGCGCTTCGCCATTCGTTGTAAAATCTCGGGCGTTAAAATGTCGGAGTTTGCTCCGCGCAATGTGAGAAGGGGTCCGCGCGCCAGCGCCTCGAAGCCTTCCCAAAAATCATAGGGCTCCATGTCTTCGCTCACATCGTCCAACGTGTGCGCAAGTGCGGGATCATAGCGCAGCGCTACCCTGCCCTCTTTCTCGACAAATGAATGCCGCGCGTAGATCTCCCACTCTTGCGGGCTCACCGAGGAAAAGCGCTCTCCGGCCGTGAGGCGCATCAGGCCCACAGCGTCCTCAATGGTGGCGAGCGTCGGCAGCTTGCCGACATAGCGCTTGATGGCCAAAAGGCCGGGAATATGAATTGACGGGCCGATGTCATTTAG
This sequence comes from uncultured Alphaproteobacteria bacterium, assembly GCA_963724845.1. GTDB lineage: Bacteria > Pseudomonadota > Alphaproteobacteria > Rhizobiales > Beijerinckiaceae > Methylocystis. The sequence continues at coordinate 176,531 of CAVRWF010000002.1, read as the reverse complement.
CACCGCCGCGCGCACGAGACCTGAAAACGCCTTGGCGAGACGCATGGTGTGCAGGCCGCCGCGCGAGGTGCCGACAAACACCGCGCTTGCGACGCCCGCGTCAGCGAGGAAGCGCATTATGTCGTCCTGCTCGATGTCGAGATCGTAATGCCGCCAGTCCACGTCCCATTGCGACTGTCCGCGCCCGCGATGGTCCAACGCCAGTACGCGGCGCCCCTCACTCGCCAGCGTCCGGGCCAAAAGCTCAAAATCATCAGCGGGCCGAGTCAGACCTGGCAGGCAGACGACCGGACTCGAGGCCGCATCGCCGCCGCTCCACTCGAAATAATGCAGCCGCAGGCCGTCGGCGGATTGAAAGAAGCGGCTGAGCAACTCGAGGTCGGGCTTGGTCATGCGATTCCTTGCTTTTTAGGGTCACTTCACAGGCACAGGACAGGACAGATCTCCCTCTTCGCAACGCAAATATTCCTGCAGCCGCTTCGTGCGCTCTTTCGTGACCATCTCCAGGCAGAGTTCATAAATCATTGGATAAGCCGAGCCTCCAGAAACGCCTGAACTGGAAAAACTACATTCTGCATCGCGAAATGCGATCCAGCTTTTCTGCGCCTTCACGAAAAGCTCCGAAGACACGCTGTCCTGCTTGAACCTTTGCTGAATTTCCTTATAGGCGCGATTTAGCGCCTCGTCGGCTTTGGCGTAGGCGGCCGCCGAACATTGGTTGAGACCCGCCTGAGTTTGGTCGGGACATTCCGTCGCAACCGCTTGGGCTCCTGCCAGCGCAAGGGCGCCAATCAAAACCGCGCGAAGAAATCCAGGCCTTGTCATAAAGTTTCTCCCCCCGGACAAGCGCGCGCCTTGCTCCAGCCCAGCGGCTCCTTGGCGTCCTTCTTGACTTCCCCTCTTGATCCATCCAGTTTCCGCGCGCTCGCGCCAAAGCGAAAATCTACTCCGGGAAAGCCTTAAATTTCCATGCGCTCTTATCTCGACTTCGAAAAGCCTGTCGCCGAACTTGAAACAAAAGTCGAGGAGCTGCGCCACGTGGCGAGCCAGGGCGACGCGGTTTCGATCGCCGACGAGCTAAACAAGCTGGAAGCCAAGGCGGCCAAGGCGCTTGTGGATCTTTATGCGGCGCTTACGCCTTGGCAGAAAATTCAGGTAGCCCGACATAAGGAGCGACCGCATTTTTCCGACTATGTGCTTCAGCTCGTGACCGAGTTCACGCCATTGGCCGGGGACCGCGCCTTTGGCGAGGACCATGCCATCGTGGGCGGCTTTGGACGGTTTCGCGGTCAGCCGGTTTGCGTCATAGGCCAGGAAAAAGGCTCCGACACCCACAGCCGGCTGCATCACAACTTCGGCATGGCGCGGCCGGAAGGTTATCGCAAGGCAGTACGGCTGATGGAATTGGCCGATCGATTCGGCATTCCGGTGATCTCCCTGGTCGACACAGCGGGCGCCTTCCCCGGCATCGACGCCGAGGAGCGAGGGCAGGCCGAGGCCATCGCGCGCTCGACCGATGTCTCTTTGGGACTCGGCGTCCCCAATATTGCGGTCATTGTAGGGGAAGGCGGTTCGGGCGGCGCTATCGCCATAGCAGCCAGCAACAAGGTGCTGATGCTGGAGCATGCGGTTTACACGGTGGCCTCGCCGGAAGCTTCAGCCTCGATCCTGTGGCGCGACGCCAGCAAGGCGCAGGAAGCGGCGACCAGCATGAAAATTACCGCGCAAGACCTGTTGAAGTTCGGAATCATCGACGTGATAGTGGCCGAGCCCGCAGGGGGGGCCCATCGCGATCCCAAGGCCGCGATAGCAGGAGTGGGCGAAGCGATACACCACGAGTTGTCAAGTCTCGCAACCTGCTCGCGAGAACAGATTCAGACGCTCCGGGCGGACAAATTCATGGCGATTGGCCGCAAGGTTTAAGGGGCGGCTTACGAAGGCGTGGCGATTAACCGCGACTTACTGACATCGTTTGGTCTAAATCTTTTGGTTACTTTAACTGCACATTATCGGAGCTGATGGTGAAGTTCGTGTTACCCTGATAGCTGAATTTCACGAGTGTTACAGGTGCGCGAAGCGCGTCTTATAGCGGAGCCTGCATGACTTTACGTCGTCCTTTCCAGTTCTCCGCTCGCTTTGGCCTTCTTGCCGCCGTGGCGAGTTTGGCGGCCTGCGATGAGGGAAGCTCCCTTTCCCAGCGCGCACTGGCCCCCATTCCGTCCGAGACCGTGGCGTTGATGGAGCAAGCCGGCAGCACGAAGGAAGCGCCGACTCTGATTCGCGCCTACAAGAAAGAAGCCGAGCTCGAGGTATGGAAAATGCGCGCGGACGGGCGTTACGTCCACGTAAAGACATTTCCGATGTGCCGGTGGTCTGGCCAGCTTGGACCCAAGACCCGCGAGGGCGACCGTCAGGTTCCAGAGGGCTTTTATTCTATCGCCCCCGGCCAGCTAAACCCGAATTCAAGCTACTATCTCGCGTTCAACGTAGGTTATCCCAACGCCTATGATCGCGCCTGGGGCCATACCGGCGGCACTATTATGGTGCATGGCGTTTGCTCTTCGATGGGCTGTTTCTCGATGACGGATCGGCAAATTGCCGAGATTTATTCCATTGTCCGCACCTCGCTAAACAGCGGGCAAAACGCGGTACAAATGCAATCCTACCCGTTCCATATGACGGCGGAGAATTTGGCCAAGCATAGGCTCGATCCCAATATCGCCTTCTGGAAACAACTCAAAGAAGGCAACGACCACTTTGAGGTGACCCAGCGCGAACCCGTCGTCAGCGTTTGCAACAAGCATTATGTGTTCGACGCAACTCCGGCCAACGGCAGTCATCTGGACCCCGCTGGCGCGTGCCCCCCGCTGAAGCAGGATCCGCAAGTAGCGGCGCTCGTGCGCGAGAAGGAGGCGCGGGACAACGCTAAGATCGCGGAACTTTCGCAAAGTGTTAAACCTGTCCGGCTGGTATATCAGGACGGCGGCCAGCACCCCGCGTTCGCCTCGCGCGTGGCCGAGGTAAGCCGTCCGGAGGCCCTTGTTCCGCCAGCAGAGATCGCGTTGGAAGAAAAAGCGGTTCCCATTAGAGCCAGGGCGAAGCTGGCCTCCAAAAGCCCGGCAAATGCGTATTCTGTGAAGGCTGCAAGCGCCGATACAGGCAGCACCGTGGTTGTGGCGACAGCCAAAGCTCCCGAAACCGGCGCGTCCGCCGCCGTGACAGCCCTGGCTCCCGAGGCCGAAACCGCAGGAAAGGGCTCCATCCGCGATTGGCAAAGCCTGCACAAGGAACCGGAACCGGCGGCGGTCGCCGTCGTGAGCGCCACGCCGGGCGCCTCTGTTGAGAAGAAAAAGGACGCCGCCAAGAAAGCAAAAATTGGCTCGCTGGAGAAAGCGCTGCATGACGTCGAGACAAAAAAATAGTCTTAGAACCTTGCGGCGGCCTGCAGCTTTGACCTAGCCCAAGCTGGTCAACTCATTAATCAATATGCCCTCTCACGCCAGTTTTTTAGACGCGACTTCCAGCTAACCTGCTGCTATCAAACGATATTTCGCTGAACGCCCTAAAAGCGCCTCTTGACCCGTCTGCTGTTCTGGCCGACGCAACGCGACATTTGGAAGCGCCGACCCATCCTTGTATAGAGAAAAGTCAGCGATCCACGCGGCGTCCGGAGACGTCACGGGGCAGCCTACAGTTGCGTTTGGACTTTGAGGAAGAATTGAATGCTCGAGAAATTGGTGGGCTTTTGTCTGCGTTGGCCCCGAACGATCGTCGTGCTTTTCCTCGTCCTGACCGGCGCCGGCGCCTATTTCACAGCCACGCGCTTCGCGATCGACACTGACACCGAGCATCTTTTCTCCCCAAATATCCCCTGGCGCCATAATGAAGCCGAGCTCTACAAGGCATTTCCCCAGCTCAACGAACTGATCGTCGCAGTCATCGACGGAGACACTCCAGAAAAAGCTGAAGATGCCGCAAAGCGTCTCAACGATGCGCTTCAAGGCGCGCCGCTAATCTCTCGATCCTGGCGACCGGACGACAACGAATTTTTTCGCACCAACGGCCTGTTGTTTCTGAGCGAGGAAGAAGTTCAACACAAACTCGGAATGGTGGTCGGCCAACGCGAGATACTGCAGCCGCTGGCGGAAGATCCGAGCCTGCGCGGACTGACGACCGCCCTTCTGGCCAATTACAAGCAGGTCGAGCACAATCAGCGCGCCCTAGCGCTTTTTACGACCGCTCTCGACGAGTTTTCAACGGCGTTTGAAAATGTGCTGGTGGGAGAGCCTGCCCGGGTGTCCTGGGACAAACTCCTCGCGGGTGGCAAGCCCGAAACTTTGACCGACCCGACGCCTGACCTTCAGCGAATTGTCTTGATCAAACCGGTTCTCGATTTTTCGGAGTTGCAGCCGGGGCAAGACGCGATCGAATTGGTGCGAAGGACGGCCGCCGAGCTCGAACTGGACAAGGCGCAGGGCGTTCGGCTGCGACTGACCGGACAGGTGCCCCTCGCCGACGATGAGTTCGCCACCATCTCTGAAAATATGGGACGCAACCTCACGCTCACTCTGGTGATTGTGACGTTCATCCTTTTTCTGGCGCTTCGATCTCCCAAGCTGATCTTGGCCGTGCTGGCGACGCTGCTCGCAGGCCTCGCGATTACCGCAGGCGTTGGCATTGTCCTCATAGGACGCTTCAACCTGATTTCTGTCGCCTTCGCGGCGCTTTTTATTGGCCTTGGCGTCGATTTCGGCATCCAGTTCGCCACACGCTACCGCGAAGAGCGTCACAAGGGCGACGATCTTGACAAGGCGCTGTTAAGCACGGCGCGGGGCATCGGCATTTCGCTCACATTGGCGGCGGTGTCGCTGCTGGCCGGCTTTTTCTGCTTTTTGCCAACCGACTTTCTCGGCGTCGCCGAACTTGGATTGATTGCCGGCGTCGGGATGATGATAGCCTATGCGGCGACGCTGACCTTTCTCCCAGCGCTGATCAAGCTTCTCCATCCGCGAGCGGAGCAGCTTCCGTTGGAGACCACCTCTCTCGCCTTCATCGATCATTGGATCGCCCACCACCGCGCTTTGGTGATTATCTGCGCCGTAGCGGCCGCGCTCTTGGGCGCGCCGTACCTGATCCATTTGACCTTCGATTCAAATCCGATGGACCTGCGCAATCAGCATGTCGAGTCGGTCGCCACTTTTATCGACCTGTCGAAAAACCCAAAAACTGCGCCGAACACGATAGATGTTCTCGCGCCTTCGCTGGACGCGGCGCAGAATCTTGCAGCGAAGATCGCCGCGCTCCCGCAGGTCGATCATGTAACGACGGTCGAACGTTTCATTCCTGAAGGACAGGACGAAAAGCTTCTGGTCATTGAGGACGCCGCCAAGGAGTTGCGGCAGGTCGTTTCGCCGAAAGTCAAGCCGGCGCCTTCGGACGCCGAAACTGTAAAAGCGTTGACGCTGGCCGCTAAAAATCTGCGACACGCCGGCGGCCGCAACATTCCCCCAGCGGTAGCTCGCTTCGCCGAGTTGCTTGAGGCGCTCGCTGAATCCAATGGACAAACTCGCGAAGATGCGCAGACGGCCGCTTTTGGCGACTTTGCCCGCTTGCTGAGTCAACTACGGCAGGCGCTTCAAGCCAAGCCTGTGACTCTTAAAAATCTACCTGCCTATATTGCTGACGACTGGATCTCCCCTTCCGGCCTATATCGTGTCGAGGCCTCAGCCAAAGGCGATAGCAATAATCGCGAGATTCTGACCGCCTTCGCTGAAAGCGTTCAAAAGATTGCGCCGACCGCTAGCGGTGCGCCGATCGGAGTGCTGGAGGCAGGCAAAACCATCGTTCGCGCCTTCATTCAAGCCGGGATATACGCTTTTATAGCGATCTTCATCATCCTGGTGGTTGCTTTGCGCAAAGCCACGGATGTCGCTTTAACGCTCGGTCCACTGGTTTTGGCTGGCGTCATGAGTCTCGAGGCTGCCGATTTCCTGGGAATGTCGCTCAATTTCGCGAATATCATCGCGCTTCCGCTGATGTTCGGCGTAGGCGTCGCCTTTCACATTTATTACGTGATAGCCTGGCGCAAAGGTACAGTGGATATGCTGGCGTCAAGTCTGACGAGAGCCATCTTTTTCAGCTCGCTCACTACCGGCACAGCCTTCGGCAGCTTATATTTCTCGAGTCATCCGGGCACGGCAAGCATGGGCGCTCTACTGGCGATCTCGCTGTTTTTCACGCTGCTCGCGGCCTTTTTCGTCGTTCCAGCCTTTCTTGGGCCGCCACCGAATACGGGCGGAAAACCTCTGCCCGGCGCGGAGCCATCATGATGCTTCTTTTCCATTCTGCACCGCCTTGAGATAGGATTGCCTACCATGACAAAACCATTAAGCTTCATTGTTCTTGTGCTGTTGATGGCGACTCCAGCCTTCGCTACCGAAGCGATTTTGGGAGTCTGGTTGCGAAGCGGCCAGACCGGTGAAAAACTCGAATTTTACGATTGCGACGGCCAGCTCTGCGCGCGCGGCGTGATGCCCCAGCCGGATGGCTCGCCCCCGCCGGAGATTTTGCGCCATGCTAAAAAGACAGCGCCCAATCAATGGAAGGGCGATCTGTTCAATCCTGAGAACGGCAAGCTTTATGCGGGTACGATCACGCTCGACAAGCCCAACCAACTGACGCTCCGCGGTTGCCTCGTCGCTTTTCTGTGCCAAAGCGAAATATGGACTCGCGTGGTGAAACAGCCCGCTGGAACGGGCCATTAGAGATCCGGTCGCCCATGCGCCCGTCACCGCCCCATTTCTACAGTCAATGGCGCAAAATGCATACGCGGACGAATTTTCGTCCGCGCATTCTGTCACTATCTGAATGGGTTGACTTGGAAGCGGTGTATCAAGCGGCTTCCAGATCCGGCGATTCAAAGAAAAAGCGAAGCACCTTGGCGTCGCCGCTATCCTCGACCGGGATGTGCCAGAATTTTGAATCCATAAAAGGAAAACGCTCAAAAGGCAGGTGGATCTCAGTCAGCTGCGCGTGTTCGCGCATGCCGCGCATCATCGCGCGCTCCAACATTTCAAGCAATTCCCGCTCGTGCTCCGGCGCCTGCGTCACTGTCAACATGACATTGTTAGCAATCGGAAGTGCTCTGTCGAAAATCTGTTCGAAGTTCGCCGACGCCATGTGCTTCTCCAAAGAGCAAAGTCCAACTTTCGAAGATAACGTTTACTCATTGCCCATCGTTCGACAACTCGAAACAATTGAGACGATTAAGCTATGGTAGCCGGCGTGCGCCGCTTTGTAATGATTGTCGACAAAGTGTGTTATCAATCCGTTGTGCAAAAACCATTCCCTGTATGATTTTATGCTTTTTCCGCCGCGGCCCGTCCGGCGTGTGCCTCAGCTCGAGCTTTTATAAGGCAATAGAAATACGACCCTATTAAGGTGGGTTCAGATCCGGTGCTCTCCATCGCTCGCCCCAGCGATTGTCGAACACCAGTTGCTCAAGCGGCAGCCGGTTCGCCCATTTCTTCACCTCGAGTTCCGGGCGCAGATAAGCGCGATCCACATAGCCAACGCAGAGATAGGCGACGATCGCGATGTCCTCGGGGATGCCCAAAATGGCGCGCAAATCCTCGGGACGCAAAATACTGACCCAGCCGACGCCAACTCCTTCAACTCTTGCCGCAAGCCACAGATTTTGCACAGCGCAGGCGGTGCTGAGCAGGTCGGTTTCGGGCTGTTGCGATCGTCCCAGTCCCGTTTTACCGGCGCGAGCGCGATCGCAAGTGACGCAGATGTTCAGCGGCGACTTAAGTATACCCTCGAGCTTGAGATTGCGGTAATGCGCGCGCCGCTCCGGCTCAATCACCAGCTCTTCGGCTTGCACGCTTCGCGTGAAAGCCTCGCTTATGCTTTCTCGGAGGCCGCGATCGCGCACGAGGACGAAGTTCCACGGCTGCATGAACCCCACCGAAGGCGCATGGTGAGCCGCGTCGAGGACGCGCATGATCACCTCTCGAGGCACTTCCTCTTCCAGGAATTCATTGCGGACATCCCGCCGCTCATAGATCGCGCGATAGACCGCATCTCGCTCCGCGCGCGAAAACTGTCCGGCGGGCGCAGGAGCGGTGTCGTCTCCGGCGTGTTTTTCTTCAGACATCTTGCTGAACGCCCAAAGCCTGGCGCAAACGCGCCCACTGCGCAGAACATGCGGGGATGCCGAAGCGCAGCCAACTCAGACGCTGTGAAAAGTTGCGCGTCAGAATGCCGTTTTGTCCAAGGCAATCGAACCATTTCCCCGCATCTTCACTCGAGGCAAGTCTGAAAAGGCTCGTTCCCCCGACGAGACCGAAACCCGCGGCGATAAGTAGGCGGTCGAGCCGGAGAGACGCATACTGAAGCAGCCCGCGGCTCTGTTCAAGCCACTCCGAATCCGGCAACGCCACCCTCCCAACAGCAAGCGCCGGGCCGGAGACGCTCCAAGGACCCAGCTCAGCGCGCAGTCTTGCCGCGATAGCGTCGTCACACAACGCAAATCCGAGGCGCACCCCCGGCAGGCCATAGGCTTTGCCAAAGGAGCGCAGCACAATCACATTATCGCCGCCTCCGGGCGCTGCGCTGGCCTCGGCGTTAAAGTCGGCAAAGGCCTCGTCGATGATCAGGACGCCGCCGCGTGGCGCCATTCTTCGCGCCAATTCAATCAATTGCGCGGGTGGGGTCACTCGGCCGTCCGGATTGTTGGGATTAACCACAACCGCCACATCCATGTCCGCAAGTTCGTCCAGCGTCACGGCTGTGGTCACTTGAGCGCCGCATGCACGCCAAGCTGCTGCGTGCTCCGCGTAGGTAAAGCCCAAGGTCGCGACGCGCCGCGCGGGAAAAAGTCTGGGTAAAGCCTGGATGAACGCTTGCGTGCCCGGACCCGCGACAACGGCGCGCTCCGCGGGCGCGCCGTAAGCGCAAGCGGCGATTCTCTCCAGCGAGTATTGCGAGTCAGCATCGGGCAAGCGAGTCCAGACTTCAGGCGCGATGGCCGGAAGTGGATAGGCATGCGGGCTTATCCCGGTCGAAAGATCAATCCACGGTTCGGGCGCGTCAGGAAACCGCCGCCGCGCCGCATGGACACGCCCGCCGTGCTCCATAGGCGCGACCGCTAGCGGGGCGCCGATAGAAACTAAGGAGGTGTAAGCCGGACTCATCGTGCGATATCCATCAGCCGGTCGAGATCAATATGCAGCGCGCAATGCTCCGCCAATGCGTCAAGGGTCTGCTCGATCCTTGTCTCGTAGAGAAGCTTCGAAGGTGCGACGCCAAGCCGGCGCACGAGTGCTGCGCGTTGTGAGTCTTGCGCGAAGAATCCATGAACGTAGAAACCAGAAACGAGCCCATCGCGCGAGGCTGCGCCGTCCAGGCGGCCGTCATCGAAACGCAGCACCGGCCGTGCGCAGTCCGCTCCGTCGGTCTCGCCCATGTGCATTTCATATCCCTTGAAGCGTTCACCGTCCGCGATGCTAGCGCCATGCGCTTCTTCAAGTTTTTTCTCTGTCCCCAGCACGGTTGTCACGTTCAACAGGCCAAGCCCTTCCACCTCGCACGGCGGACCTTCAATCCCGTGAGGATCGGCGATACTTCGCCCCAACATTTGAAAGCCCCCGCAAATGCCCAGCACTCGTCCGCCGCGCCGCAGATGAGCTGCGAGGTCGATATGCCAGCCTTCCGCGCGAAAGGCCATCAGATCTGCGGTGGTCGCCTTGGAGCCCGGCAGAATCACCAGCCGCGCGTCGCCCGGCAATGGCGTGCCTTGCGGAATGAAAACGACGGAAACGCCCGGCTCGGCTTTCAGCGGATCGAGATCATCGAAATTAGCTATATTCGGCAATAGTGGCACGGCAATTTTGACGCCCCCCTGCCCGTTGATCTGCTGGCCGCGCAAACCGAAAGCGTCCTCCGCAGGAAGTCGAGCGGCATCCTGAAAGTGGGGCAAAAGCCCAAGCGGCCGCCAGCCGGTGCGTTCGGCAACAAAACGCATGCCGTCGTCGAACAGCGAGGGATCGCCGCGAAATTTATTCACGATAAATCCCTGTATCAGCGCTGCGTCGCCTACCTCCAGCACAGCTTGGCACCCAACAAGCTGAGCGATAACCCCTCCCCGATCGATGTCGGCGACCAGCACGACGGGAGCATCGACAGCGCGGGCAAAACCCATATTGGCTATGTCATTGGCGCGCAAATTAATCTCGGCTGCGCTGCCAGCGCCCTCAACGAGAACGAGATCGGCTTGCTCCCGCAGCCGCGAAAAACTCTCCAGGACCAAAGGCATCAGTCGAGCTTTCCAGCTTTGATAGTCCCTCGCCAGCGCCCGCCCCATGACCCGCCCCTGGGCGATGACCTGCGAGCCGCTGGAACCTTGCGGCTTGAGCAATACGGGGTTCATATCATTGCTGGGCGCCAGCCGTGCGGCGCGCGCCTGCAACGCCTGGGCGCGGCCGATCTCACCGCCCTCCAGGGTAACCGCGGCGTTGTTCGACATGTTTTGGGGTTTGAAAGGCGCGACCTTGAAGCCGCGGTTGCTAAAGGCACGCGCAAGCCCAGCGACGATCAAGGATTTGCCGACGTCGGAGCCCGTTCCCTGAATCATCAGGATCTTGCTCATGGCGACTCGCCTGCGCCAAGAAAGGCCATCGCCGCGTCGAGGTCGGCGAGCTGCGCGACGTCACTGGGCGCAGGCGGCGCCACGACAATCACTTCCAGGCGAAGTTCGCGCGCAGCCTCGATCTTTGCATAGGTCAGCGGCCCGCCACTGTTCTTTGTCACCACTACGTCAATGCGATGTTCTCGCAACAATGCAATCTCATCATCGCGCTCAAACGGCCCGCGCGCCAAAATCACATGACGCCGTGGGGGCAATTCTTCGGCCTGCGGCGGCTCGATTGTGCGGATCAGGTAATCATGCTGCGGCAGAGCGCGAAAGGCGCCGACGCCTAGCCGACCAATGGTGAGGAACACTCGGCGCGGATGGCCCGACAGCGCTGTTGCGGCCGCTTCCATATCGGCGACTTCGATCCAGCGATCCTCAGCCTGCGCGCGCCAGGCTGCTCGTCCAAAGGTCGCGAGCGGCAGGCCGAGCGCAGCGCAAGCCGCACGCGCATTGGCGGAAATTCGGGCCGCGAAAGGATGTGTCGCGTCTATCACGCGCTCAATCTTTGCTTCGGTCAGATACCGCATCAGGCCATCGACGCCCCCAAACCCGCCAATGCGCGTGGGAAGCCCGGTGTCCAGCGGCGCGCTGGTGCGCCCCGCAAATGACATCACGGCGTTGATGTGCGGCGCCTTTGCTATCTGAACGGCGAGCTTGCGTGCTTCGCTGGTGCCGCCCAACACCAGCACACGCAAGGGCTTCATACCAGCGTCATTAAGGCCTCGCTCTTGAGGCGAAGCCGTCGTCACTCCGCAGCAGCCTTGGCGGAAATCGGCGCAGCGCGAAACTGCTCCAGCAACCGTTCCTCCTCAATCTGAGCGGCTGCGATATGTCGCGCTTTGATATGACCGAAACCGCGGATTTTTTCTGGAATGCGCGCCAGAGCGACGGCGGTCGCATGGTTCTCCGGAGTCAGCTTTTCCATGATTTCATCGAGCAGCGTCTCGTAATTGGCCAGTATCTTCCGTTCCGCGACGCGGTCGTGATCGAAACGGAAAATATCCAGCCAGGTGCCGCGAAGCGACCTCATGCCCGCCAACAGACGCAACACTTTGAATGCCCATGGGCCAAAAGTCATCTTGCGCGAACCGCCGAAGTCATTCTTTGGTTGAAGGCTTGGAAGCGGCGGCGCTACATGAAACTCCAGACTCAGATCGCCCTCAAAGGCCTCGGCGAGCTGACGCTCGAAAGCGCCATTGGTGAACAGACGCCCAACCTCATAGAAGTCTTTCGCAGCCATGACTTTAAAGAGATAGCGCGCTGCCGCTTCGGTTAATTGCTGTGAGCCCGGCATGCGTGCGGCTTCAAGAGCCGCGACCTGTGCGACGCGTGCGCGATAGCGTTGCGAATAGGCGAGATTTTGATAATCGACGAGAAAGGCGGCGCGCCGCTCGATGATTTCATCAAGCGTATTCGATCTCTCGCGCGTTTCGCTGTGCGCGCGCAGCGACTCAGCGACAGCGTTGACGCTGTTGAAATCATGCGCGGCGCGGCGCCCCCACATGAAAGCCTGCTGATTGTTCTGTATGGATTCGCCGTTCAATTCGATGGCGCGCAAAATCGCCGCGTCCGAAAGCGGCAGATAGCCCTTCTGCCAAGCGTAGCCGAGCATGAATATATTGGCGGCGATGGAGTCTCCCAGCAGCGCCAACGCCAGCGCCGTCACATCCAGAAAGTCCGTGCGCTCTCCGCTGACGTTCCGAATGGCTTGTTTGATCTCTTGCGCCGGTAGAATGAAATCGGGGTTGCGTTCGATGTCGCCAGGGAAAACCTCGGCGCTGTTGACGACAACCGCGGTGCGTTGCGGATCGATCGCAGACAGCACCTGCTTCGCTCCGGCCACAACCAGATCGCAGCCCAGCATCAGATCCGCTTCTCCCGCGGCTATGCGAATAGCATGAACAAACTCCGGAACGCGGCCAATCTTGACGTGGCAATACACCGCGCCGCCTTTTTGCGCGAGGCCGGCCATGTCGATCACGCCAACGCCCTTGCCTTCCAGATGCGCAGCAAGACCCAGCAGCGCAGAAATGGTCACGACCCCCGTGCCGCCGAGGCCCGCGATCAGAATGCCGTAAGGCGTCGCGCCGATCTCGGCCAGGGCCGGTTGAGGCAGCGCGGGTTGACTTGCCGCATCCGTCGCAGTCGGCAGCGTCGCCTTTTTCATGCGTGCGCCATGCACTGTCACAAAGCTTGGGCAAAAGCCCTCAAGACAGGAGAAATCCTTGTTGCAGGCTGATTGATCGATACGGCGTTTGCGTCCGAATTCCGTCTCCAGCGGTTGCACTGCGACGCAGTTCGACGCCGTACCGCAGTCACCGCAGCCTTCGCACACCAGTTCATTGATGATGACTTGCGCGTCCGGATCAGGATATTTTCCGCGCTTGCGCAAACGGCGCTTCTCGGCGGCGCAGGTTTGATCGTAGATCAAAACCGTAACGCCGTCTGTCTGCGCAAGCTCGCGCTGCACCTCATTGAGGATGTTGCGGTGATGGATTTGGAGTCCGGGCGGCCAAGCCGTCAGCACCGGATATTTACCCGGTTCGTCCGTCACCAGCGCAATTTTCTTGACGCCCTCGGCCGCGACCTGATGCGCGATCGCCTCGACGGTGAGATCGCCTTCGTGCTTCTGGCCTCCGGTCATCGCGACGACGCCATTGAACAGAATCTTGAAAGTGATGTTTGTGTTTGTCGCCACCGCAAAACGGATCGCAAGCGAGCCCGAGTGATTATAGGTGCCGTCGCCCAAATTCTGGAAAACATGCTTGCGCGTTGAGAAGGGCGCCTCGCCAATCCAGTTGGCGCCTTCGCCGCCCATATGGGTGTACCCCTCGGTAGAGCGGTCCATCCATTGCGCCATGTAATGGCAACCTATTCCAGTATAGGCCCGCGAGCCCGGCGGAACGTGAGTGGAAGTGCTGTGAGGACAGCCGGCGCAAAAATGCGGCACGCGCACCGTCACCTCTGTGGTGGCCGCGCGCTTTTGCTGCAACCGCTCCAGTCTTGCGACGCGCGACTCAAGATCTGCCGAGCGATGTTGTTTCAGCAGCCGTCGTCCGATAGCGATCGCTATGTCGTTGGCGTCCAGCGCGCCTTTCGCCGGAAAGAGCCAGTCTCCATTCTCGTCTTTTTTTCCGATGCACAGCGGCTGATTAAGAGCGCCGTAAAGCTCTCCCCGCAGTTGCATTTCGATTAGCGAACGTTTTTCTTCAACGACGATGATGAGTTCAAGCCCTTGCGCAAATTCGCGAAGACCTTCCGGTTCGAGCGGCCATGGGCAGCCGATTTTATAAAGCCGAAGCCCCAGTTCGTTTGCCTTTACTTCGTCGAGGCCAAGGTCGTCCATCGCCTGACGCACGTCGAGATAGGACTTGCCGACCGTGATCACCCCTATCTTGGCGTTGGGGCCGCCCGACGTGATGATCTTGTTGAGTCGATTGGCTCTGACGAAGGCAAGGGTCGCGTCGCGCTTGTTCTCTTGAAGACGCGCTTCCTGCACGAGAACCGGGTCGGAGGCCCGTATGTTCAAGCCCCCCGGAGGCATTCTGAAGTCCTGCGGCGCGACGACGTTCACCCTGCCCAGCGAGGCGTCCACCGAGGCGGTCGATTCCACCGTGTCTTTCAGACACTTCAATCCAACCCAAACACCCGCATAACGTGAGAGCGCGAAGGCAAAAAGTCCGTAATCGAGAATCTCCTGAACCCCGGCAGGAGAAAGAATTGGCATCATTACGTCTACGAAGTGAAAATCGGACTGATGCGCGGTGGTGGAGGACTCTGCGGTGTGATCGTCTCCCATAAGGGCGATTGCGCCACCATAACGCGAAGATCCGGCCAGATTGACGTGGCGCAACACGTCGCCGCTGCGGTCAACGCCTGGTCCCTTGCCATACCAAAGGGAGAATACGCCGTCATATTTGCCTTCGCCGCGCATCTCGGCCTGCTGCGCGCCCCAGATGGCTGTCGCCGCAAGATCCTCATTCAGCCCGGGCATGAACAAAATATCGTTCTTGTCAAAATAGGCTTTGGCGCGATGCATCTGTGCGTCAACTCCGCCGAGCGGGGAGCCGCGGTAGCCTGTAACAAAACCTGCGGTGTTGAGTCCGGCGCGACGGTCCACTTCCTTTTGCATCAGAAGCAGGCGCACGACCGCTTGCGTCCCGGTCATCAAGACGCGATCTTTATCCAGCTCATATTTGTCCGCGAGCGTCGACTCGACAAGAGCAGGGCCGATGTGCGAGGCGCTGGCGAGACTGTCCGCCATATTTAAGATTTCTCCTGCGATTGAGCCCATCGTCGCGTTGAGTTTGCTAATGCTTATTGGTTCGCGTGGTCGCATGATATGAGGGCGGAGCGACCCATGGCCCGACCTTGCGCAAAGGCGTCACGCCCATTTCGCCGGACAGAAGATTTGGCCCGACGACGATGGAAACATTCTCGCCACGCGCATATTACAGCAATCGCCCGTCAGGGCCCATAATGCGAGCGGTATCAAGTGGCGGCGAATCCACGAGAAATTCTTGGTTATCCTAGCTCGGTCGGAGCGACCTTTTCAAGGAGGCTTATGCTACCATTGACGCCTCAGGTAAAGAGCGCCCCTCGCGCCCTCTTTTCGCCGCCTTCGCTGCTTAGCCGTCAACGCTCATGAACCGTCGATTCCGGCTGCTTTCAAAAGTTTTTCCGCGGCTTGTCCTGGCGCCGCTGATTGCGTTCGCGCTCTTCGCCGTGAGCGACGCGCGCGCGCATCCGCATGTTTGGGTGGCTGTGCGCAGCGAAGTGGTGTTTGGCCCTGACGGCAAAATCATTGGCTTACGCCATGCCTGGGAGTTCGATGAGATGTATTCCGCCTTCGCGGTCCAGGGCCTGGGGAAGGACGGTAAACCGCCGACGCGCGAGGAATTAGCCCCTCTGGCGAAAACCAACGTCGAATCGCTGGCCGAATTCGAGTTCTTCACCTTTGCCAAGCAGGCGGGGACCAAGGTTAAGTTCAAAGAGCCAACCGACGTCACCCTGGAGGCCAACGACAAGAAAATTGTCACCCTTCGCTTTATGCTTCCGCTGGAAACCCCGGTGTCCGCGCAAAAGCCGTTCTCTTTTCAGGTGTATGATCCAACCTATTTCGTTTCTTTCGGATTTGAGAAACAAGCTCCCGTGACCCTAGCCAAGTCTCCGACGGGGTGTTCTCTAAGCGCCCTTGAGCCGAAGCCTCTCGCGTCAGAAGAAAACAAGAAGCTGAGCGAAGCGTTTTTCCAGAATTTCTCGCCGGGCGCGGACTTTGGAGTGAAGCTTGCGACCCGCGTGATCGTGGCCTGCCCGTGACAGCGGTAGCACGCCGTTTCTCAATCATATGCACTTTAGCCTTGGCGGCTCTCTTTTGCTGGCATGCAGCCGCAGTGGCGCAGTCGGGGCGCAATCCTTTTGCGATCGCGGGCGGAGAGTTGGTTGGAGCCGCGACCGGGCTTACCGGCATGATTCTGGCCTGGCAAAACAAATTTCACCTCGAATTGCAGATTGCGGTTAAAGCGATCAAAACTGGCGGGGGGGGCTTCTGGACGTTAGGGGCAGCCAGTCTCGCTTACGGCATATTTCACGCTGCCGGTCCCGGTCATGGCAAGGCCGTGCTCGCTTCTTACATGATAGCCAGCCGCGCGGCGCTCCGCCGCGGCATGGTTCTCGCGGCTCTGGCCGCGCTCCTGCAGGGGCTGGTGGCCGTTGCGTTGGTCGCGATAGCGGCCGCGTTGCTGGGCGCTACCGCCAACCAGATGAAAGGGGCCGCGAATCACATCGAAGTCGCAAGCTACGGCGCCATAGCCTTGCTGGGAATGAACCTGGTGTGGAAAAAAGGCGCAGCTTTCTTTGCTGCAGTGCACGTGCCGGCTCGACGGGTCAGCCGCAGAGGATTTTATTGCGAAGCCGTGGACGATCCTTTTCATATCCATTCGCCAACTTGCGAGCATTTTCATGCGCCGGACCCTGCAACCCTGGAGCGCGGATTTTCCTGGCCCGAAGCGCTTGGAACGGTCGTCGCCGCCGGGCTACGCCCTTGTTCCGGAGCGATTCTCATACTCGTTTTCACTCTCGCTCAAGGCATGTTTTTGACCGGAGTCGCGGCCGTTATGCTGATGGCCGCTGGCACCGCGATCACCACCGGAGCGCTAGCCGCGGTCGCCGTCTACGCTCGAGACATGGCGCGGCGTCTGAGCAGTCCCGAACGCCGCTGGACGAGACTTGCGGGCAGCGGCGCCGAATTGTTGGCGGCGGTCGCCGTAATGACGCTGGGCGTCGCGTTGCTTTGGGGCTCGGGCTTAGGGGCAGGAGTATGAGTTGCAACATTCTCGCGGCGCAACATCAAAGTTTCGGCAGCCGCTGCTGTTTGCCCGTGGACAAACGCTATCTTCACATAAGTCGGTTTTGATATTGACGCCCTGACAAACGAATCTCTCATTACAGGCGCACGCATGACTGGCCTCACGATAGCGAACGATCCCTATGCAGCGCGGCCCTGGCTTGCGTCCTACCCGCCGTACGTGCCGGCTGATCTGGACGAAAAAAGCTATTCCACGATCAACGCGATGTTCCGCAAAAGCGTTGCGACTTTCGCCGATCGCCCGGCGATGGAGTGTTTCGGAAAACGCCTCACCTATTCGGAGTTATCCGTCGCGGCGGAAGCCGTCGCCTCATGGTTGCAGGCTCATGGACTGGAAAAGGGCGATCGAGTCGCGATCATGTCGCCCAATCTGGCGAGCTATCCGGCAATCATATTCGGGACTTTCCTGGCGGGCGGCGTCGTCGTGAACGTCAATCCGCTATACACGCCGAAAGAACTGGAACACCAGCTTACTGACGCTGGCGCGCGCTTTATCTTCGTGCTGGAAAACTTCGCGCACACCGTCGAAGAAGCATGGTCGCACTTGCAACTCCAGCAAGCGATCGTCATGGCCCCGGGCGATCTTCTGGGACTGAAAGGCATACTCATTAACGTAGCGTCGCGCTGGCTTAAGCGCGCCGTGCCGACGTTCGCCCTTCCCGGCGCGGTGCGGTTCTCCGAGGTTTTCGAGGTAGGACGGCGGCGGCCATTGGAGCACGTGGAGGTGTCGCGCGACGACATCGCCTTCCTGCAATACACCGGCGGCACTACCGGCGTCGCCAAGGGCGCCGCGCTGTTACACCGCAATGTGGCCAGCAATGTCGAGCAGGCGATAGCCTGGCTCAGACCTTTCGCTAATTCTCCTCAGATCATGGTTACGGCGCTGCCGCTGTATCATATTTTTGGCCTCACCGCCTGCTGTCTTGCGATGACCAGAATCGGCGCCTGCTGTCTTATGATCCCAAATCCGCGCGATATCGACGGATTCGTGAAGACATTGCTGAAGTCGTCATTCACGATGTTTTCCGGCGTGAACACGCTTTACGCTGCGCTCGCGGATCACAGGGATTTCGGGAAGGTAGACTTCTCGGGGCTGGTCTTTTGTCTCTCCGGCGGCATGGCGACGCTAGACATCACTGCGCGGAAATGGAAGCAAATCACGGGCAAGGCGATCATCGAAGGCTACGGACTCTCCGAAACTTCACCGATGATCTGCCTCAATCTTCCCCAACTTGAGGAATTCTCTGGCGCTATCGGCTATCCCCAGTCCTCCACGCATATCTCGATTCGCCTCGAAGACGGGTCGGTCTCGCCAATCGGCGAACGCGGCGAACTCTGCGTGAAGGGCCCGCAGGTTATGGCGGGCTATTGGAAACGGCCAAAGGAAACCGCCGATACGATGACCGAAGACGGATTCTTCCGCACGGGAGACGTGGCGCTGATGAAGCCCGACGGTCTGGTTAAAATTGTGGATCGGCTCAAGGACACGATTCTGGTATCTGGGTTTAATGTCTATCCGAATGAAGTGGAGAATGAATTAGCGCTGCACCCCAAGGTCAAGGAAGTGGCGGTTATCGGCGTGCCAGACCCCCATTCCGGCGAAGCACCGATGGCCTTTGTGGTTCCGCGCGATCCCAGTGTGACGCGCGAGGAGTTGAATGCCTTCGTGCATCAAAGCCTTACCGGATACAAAGCGCCGAAGCATTACGAATTTCGAGACAGCCTTCCAAAGAGCGCAGTCGGCAAAATTTTGCGCCGTGTGCTGCGCGACGAATATCTGGCGCGATCCGCGAACGCCCAACAAAAAGACCATGCGAAAATCTGAGTGAAGTCAACGGCAAAACAGCGAGGCGGCGTCGTCAATTGCTGTATAGACGAGGTCGAGTTCTCCCGCGGTTATGCAGTAAGGCGGCAGCACATATATCGTCTGGCCCAGCGGGCGCAACACCAAGCCGCGCGCATTAAAGAAGCGCAGCAGTTCAAGCCCGATCGGAGCAAGATAGCCGCCTTCGGGCGCGCGCAGGTCCAGTGCGGCGATCGTTCCAAGGCGCCGCACGCCGGAAAAGCGTT
The DNA here is from genome assembly GCA_963724845.1 of uncultured Alphaproteobacteria bacterium. Lineage (GTDB taxonomy): Bacteria > Pseudomonadota > Alphaproteobacteria > Rhizobiales > Beijerinckiaceae > Methylocystis. The sequence goes on along the minus strand of CAVRWF010000002.1, from coordinate 157,398 downwards.
CGTCGTTTTGAAAGCGCACGATGCGCGCCTCCTGCAAGCCGCATAGTCGCGCAACGCTTTCGCGTGCGCCGCCTTTATCCCATATATCGAGATTGGCGAGCGCCGCTGCGCATGCGATGGGGTTCGCGGTATAGGAGCTGGAGTGAAAAAAGGCGCGCGCGCGATCGGATGAATAATGCGCGTCAAAAATTTCAGCCTTGCACATTGTCACCGCGAGCGGCAACGCGCCCCCGGTTATGCCCTTGGAATAGCACGCAATATCCGGGACGACAGCGGCCTGTTCGCAGGCAAACAGGCTGCCCGTGCGACCAAAACCCGTCATCACTTCGTCTGCGATGAATAACACGCCGTAACGCGCACAGATCTCTCGCATATCTCGCAGCGTCTGCGCGGAATAGATCAGCATGCCGCCAGCGCCCAATATCAGGGGCTCAACCACAAACGCCGCCGCGCCGGCTTTACAGGCCGTTTCCAGCTCATCAAGAGTTTGCTGTTCACTCCCCTCATATGGAAAGGGAACCCGAGTCACGTCGAACAGCAACGGCTCGTAACTGGCGTTGAAGGCGGAGCGCGCGCCAGCTGACATCGTGCCAACAGTGTCGCCGTGATAGCCGTGCTCCAGCGCAATTATGCGCGTTCGGGTCTCGCCCCGGTTGCGCCAGAAGCCGAGCGCCATTTTTATCGCCACTTCGACGCTGGTCGAACCGCTGTCTGAGTAGAAGACATAGTCGAGACCAGAAGGCGTAATCTCCACAAGCCGCCGGGCAAGGCGCTCCGCCGTCTCATGTGTGAAGCCCGCGAAGATCACCTGATCGAGCGCCCCGGTCTGATCCCTGATCGCTTGCATGATTTCGGGCCGACGATGGCCGTGAGTGATCACCCACCAGGACGAAATGGCGTCGAGAAAACGCACGCCGTTTTCGGCCTCAAGCCAGCAGCCTTCAGCCCGCGCTATCTTCACGGCGCCTGGCTGAAGGGCGTGTTGGGTGAACGGGCGCCAGACTGGCGAATTGGTGACGAGCGTCATTGGGCCTTGCGCCTTAAACAAAATCCTCAACGGCGAACGCAGCCGCGAAGCCTTCCCGCAGAGTTTCGCGCGTCAGATCGGAGAGCAGCGACAGGCAACCCAGCATCTTAACCTCGCCCATTTGCGAAATCGTCTTCTGCGTTTCTTCATTCGCTTCACCGACAAAGGCGACGCCGAGCAAGGGAATGTTCCTGCGGCTCAGCGCTTCGATCGTCAACAGGCTGTGGTTGATAGTGCCGAGAGTTGTGCGCGCCACGAGAACGACCGAGAATCCCCATCGCGCCAGAACGTCGATTGTAGGCGTCTCGATGGTCAAAGGAGTCATCACGCCGCCGGCTGTCTCGATGACGAGCGGTCCTGAACAGTCGGGCGCATTGAGCCGCAATGGATCTATGTGCACGCGGTCGAGCTGCGCCGCGTAATGTGGCGAAGCGGGCGTTCTCAGGCGCCAGGCCTCCGGCAGAATGCGCTCGGGCTCGAGCCCGGATAATCGCGCTACGCATTCAGAATCAGTTTCCCCTTGCAGCCCGGACTGTATCGGCTTCCAGTAAAAGCCGTCCAGCGCGCCAGCCAGGCCGGCCGCGAACACGGTCTTGCCGACGCCCGTATCGGTTCCAGCAATGACGATGTGCGATTTCATGCCGGCAATCGCTCAAGCTCATGCGCGAGCAGCGCGATCATCTCGTCGATCTGAGCTTCGCTCACGTTGAGAGTAACGGAAATGCGCAAGCGCGAAGTGCCTTGCGGCACCGTGGGCGGACGTATGGCGCGAATGTCGAAGCCACCCGCCTGCATCCGCCTGGCCAATTCCAGAGCCCTGCCCTCAGCGCCGACGATAACCGGTTGTATATGCGTTCCGGAGGGGTCCGCGACGCTACGCAGGCCACCGCCAAGGCGGGCGACGCGTCTCGCCAGCGCGGCGCGGCGTTGGTCGGCGCTCTCAACGATGCCAAGCGCCGCGCGAATCGCGGCGGCCAGCAAAGGCGATGGCGCGGTTGCAAAGATGAATTGCCGGCAGCGGTTGATCAGGAACTCGCGCAACAGGCGCGGTAGACACACCAGCGCGCCAGAAAGCCCCAGCGCCTTGCCGCAGGTATGCAACGTCAAGATGTTATCACGCCCCTCCAGCCCATGGGCGAGGCCACGCCCGCCCGGTCCGAAAACGCCCGTTGCATGAGCCTCGTCTATAAGCAGAAAAGCCCCCTGCCGCGCGGCGATCGCCGCCAATGCGCTCAGCGGCGCTAGGTCCCCATCCATGCTGTACACACTTTCGACAGCAATCCATATGCGTCTCACCCCATCAGCCGCGCGGATCGCCTCTTCGAAAGCGTTTGCGTCATTATGCCGAACGGGTTGGCTTCTCGCGCGCGACAGGCGCATCCCTTCATGCGCGCTGGCATGGATCAGTTCGTCATAAAGGATCAGATCGCCCCGCTGCGGCAGCGTCGCCAGCAACGCCTCATTGGCCGAAAAGCCGGCGCCAAACAACAACGCGCTTTCCGAACCGAAAAACCGCGCGGCTTCTTCTTCGAGCGACTCGTGTTCGGGGTGGTTGCCACGCAGCAGGCGCGACCCCCCGGCGCCAAGCGGAACCCCGCGCGCAAGGGCCACGGTTGCCGCATCGCGATATTCTTGAGACTCCGCGAGCCCAAGATAATCGTTGGACGCAAAGTCACACCCCCTTCGCGCAGACAACGAACGAATCCGATCGCGTTCTCGCAAGGAGACGAGATCGATAGCGAAAGGCGCAAGAAAATCGCTATTTGGCTTGGTCAAACCATTTCCTTTAGTCCCTAACCACAGATCTTGTATCGCCTTGGGGCGAGAGGCTTCAACTCACAGCTCAAGCGCCTTGACGTCCCTCGCGCTACGGGCCTTTTAGAAGTTTGAACCTCCTCTGCGCAAAGACACGGAAAGTCTCATAATTACTTGCGTTTTTACCTGTTCGGACCAATCTCAAGCAAATCCAAGGACCGGCCGTGACCTCTCCCACCGAAACCGATGAAGCCCCTTCCCGCGTGCCTTGGCCGCCGCTGCTGTTTATCGCGGTGATCATCTGCGGCAGGGCGCTGGAGCATTTCTTTCCGGCGCCGGCGATTCCGCCGGAATTGGCGCATGTGGCGGGAGCTTTGCTGGTGTCGCTCGGGCTCGCCAATGACATTTGGTGCGCCCTCACGCTGCGACGCCACAAAACCACGATTTTGCCCCACCGTCCTGTTTCCACTCTGGTCACGAGCGGTCCTTTTCGCTATTCGCGCAACCCCATCTACGTTTCGGAGCTAGCCCTCACGTTTGGCGTCGGGCTGCTGTTGCGCTCACCCTGGATGATCCTGCTGACCCCGCTACTTTTTTTCGCATTGATAAAGCTTGCGATTGAGCCGGAGGAACGACATCTGGAGAAGAAATTCGGAGCGGAATTCCAGCAATACGTCGCGCGCACCCCGCGTTGGCTATAGGCTGCCCCAGCCCGATATTCGATGTCAGCCGATAGAGTATCAAATGTCAGCAACGCAAGACTTCAACCCAGGCGCGGCCGGTGCAACTGAAAAACTTGGCTTCAGCGTGCGGGGCATGACCTGCGCCTCTTGCGTGGCCCATGTTGAAAAGGCGATTTCCAGGATTGAAGGGGTTGAGGGCGCCAGCGTCAATCTGGCTACCGAAAGGGTTGATGTTTCTTTGACCGCTGGCGTTAAAGCCGCCGCAATTGCGAAGGCCGTAACCGAAGCCGGCTACGAGCCGGTAATAGAGACCGTGGAGCTGGGCGTGCGCGGAATGACCTGCGCCTCCTGCGTTTCGCATGTGGAAAGGGCGCTATTGGCGACGCCCGGCGTCCTGGAGGCGAGCGTTAATCTCGCAACCGAGCGGGCCACCGTGCGCGCGCTTAAGGGGCCGCAACTCGTCGACAATCTGCGCCACGCCGTGGTTGAAGCCGGTTACGAACCCGTAACGCAGGCCGGCGCTCCAGAAAACGATCTGCGCGAGGAGGAAAGCCGCGTAATGTCGCGACGGCTCATTATCGCGGCGGTCCTGACAGCGCCGGTCTTCGTCCTTGAAATGGGCGGCCATCTCATTCATGGAATGCATGAATGGGTGATGGAAAATATCGGCCACGAGACGACGTTATATATCTCCTTCGTGCTGACGACGCTGGTGCTGCTCGGACCGGGGCGCGGATTTTACGCCAAGGGTTTCCCCGCGCTGGCGCGAGGAACGCCCGACATGAACTCGTTGGTCGCAACCGGCACGAGCAGCGCGTATCTCTATTCCGTCGTCGCCACCTTCGCGCCTTCGCTGCTGCCCGCCGGCGCGGCAAATGCCTATTATGAATCCGCATGCGTGATCGTCACGCTAATCCTGTTTGGGCGCTTCCTGGAAGCCCGCGCCAAGGGCCGCACCTCCGACGCGATACGCTCGCTTGCGAAACTGCAGCCGCGCATCGCGCATGTGGAGCGCGGCGGCGAGACGCTCGACATTTCCACGGACGAGGTGAGCGTGGGGGACATCGTGCGGGTGCGCCCCGGCGAACGTATCCCGACGGACGGCCTCGTCACCAGCGGCGCATCCTATGTCGACGAATCCATGATTACCGGCGAACCCGCTCCGGTTTGCAAGGCGACGGGCTCCGCCGTCACCGGCGCCACGGTCAACACGACCGGAGCTTTCTCCTTCCGGGCGACCAAAGTCGGAGCCGACACTTTCCTCGCCAGCGTCATCCGCATGGTTGAGCAGGCGCAGGGCGCGAAGCTGCCGATTCAGGCTCTGGTCGACCGCATCACCGGCGTCTTCGTGCCCGCCGTACTTGGCGCCGCGCTGCTGACTTTCGTGGTCTGGATTCTGGTCGGACCAGAGCCCCGCCTGACCTATGCGCTGGTCAACGCCGTGAGCGTGCTGATCATCGCTTGTCCCTGCGCCATGGGCCTCGCCACCCCCGCCGCCATCATGACCGGCACCGGCCGCGCGGCGGAGCTTGGCATTCTGTTCCGCAAGGGCGAGGCCCTGCAGACGCTGCGCGACGTCTCGCTGATCGCGTTCGACAAGACCGGCACGCTGACCGTCGGAAAGCCGCGGCTCACCGATCTCCTACCCGCGCCTTCCGTCAAGGCGGACGACGCGCTCCGGCTCGTCGCCAGTGTCGAGACGCTGTCGGAACATCCAGTCGCTCGCGCACTGGTGGACGCCGCCAAGTCGCGCGGCTTGGAGCTTTCGCCCTGCGCCAGCTTCGCCTCCATACCCGGCATGGGCGCGACCGGCGTTGTCAAAAAAACCAAGGTCGCCGTGGGCGCCGAACGCTTCATGGCTTCACTCGGCGTGGGCGTCGATGTTTTCGCGGGCCAGGCCGCGCGTCTTTCCGCCGAGGGCAAGACGCCGCTTTATGCGGCCCTTGACGGCAGACTGGCGGCGCTGCTCTGCGTCGCCGACGCTATCAAGCCCACCAGCGCGGACGCGCTCAAGGCGCTGCATGAGATGGGCGTCAGGACCGCCATGATCACCGGCGACAATGAGAAAGCCGCGCGAGCTATCGCCGCCAAGGTTGGAATCGACGAGGTGATCGCGGGCGTGCTGCCGGACGGCAAGGTCGCCGCGCTGAAACGGCTTGGCGAGGGCAGGAAAATCGCTTTCGTCGGCGATGGCGTCAATGACGCGCCCGCGCTCGCTGCCGCCGACGCCGGAATCGCCATCGGCACCGGCACGGATGTGGCAATCGAGGCGGCTGACGTCGTGCTGATGTCCGGCGATCTCGCGAAGGTTCCAGCCGCGCTAGCGATCTCTCGCGCCACCATGCGGAATATTGCGCAAAATTTGTTCTGGGCCTTCGCTTATAATGTGGTGCTGATTCCGGTCGCCGCCGGCGCGCTTTATCCTGTCAACGGAACATTGCTGTCGCCGATGCTGGGCGCGGGCGCCATGGCGCTGTCGAGCGTTTTCGTGGTCAGCAACGCGCTGCGTCTGCGCCGCTTCAAGGCGCCCGACCCCGGTCCCGACCTCACCCACTTCCAACCGACTCCACCGCCAGAGATTGAACAGGAGAGCAAAATGAGCACGACTTTCGACGTGAAGGACATGACCTGCGGCAATTGCGTCAAGCATGTCACCAAAGCGGTCCAGACGGCGCAGCCCGGCGCGGAGGTGAAGGTTGACTTGCCCACCGGCAAGGTTGAAGTGACCCCTTCCCCGAAAGACCCCGCCGCTCTCGCAAAGGCGATCACCGAAGCGGGCTATCCGGCGCATCTCGCGCAATAAAGGAAACAGCGGCTTGTCTTTGCGGAGCCGATTTGTTAGACGCTGACCCGCTGGCGCTTCCTTGCAAGCGCCCTGTGCGGTCGTGGCGGAATTGGTAGACGCGCTAGCTTGAGGTGCTAGTTGGGCAACCAGTGGAGGTTCGAGTCCTCTCGACCGCACCAGTCTCCTGCTGGCCAGAGCTGGCTATTTTGATGCAAATAAAGCATCTCAAGCTCGCTCGCGGCCTTCCGACTTCCCTGCGAACGCGCGGCTGGCCGCCACAAGTGGCGGAACACGTCAAACCTCTACCCATTTGGGATGATTTTATGCACCAGAACATGAAACTTCGATGTCATGTTCATCATCGTCCCTACGAACAAGACACCCCCCGCATGACGCGTTACTGGCCCAATCCACAAGGTGATCAGGCCAACCAAGCTGACCGATATCGAGTTTCAGCCCCTCCAGCCAAGTCACGAACGGCTCGAAATAGCGCGCATTGCAAGTGCTCTTATGTCCTTGGGTTCGATGACAAATATCTAGTAGATACTCAGGAAGCTTAATGGGGCGGCGACCAAAATAATAGAAATGGTGCGATAAAAGGACTTTCTCACCAGAAAGATCGGTACTCATGTTTTCAGGGCCATGCACCCCCTTGCGCTGCCGAGGAGTCCCTTGAGAATAATCATAGATGCAGTCGCCCAATCGTTCTGCCAGATCGGAGCTGCCTCGCTTAGGTATTCGGTGCGGCCATTCTGCAATGGCCCGTTTATCGTAATCCTCTATGGACAAAACTTCTTCGACACGCATGGCGTATACAAGACGTTTACTCAAATCGCCACTACATGCGTTTTTCGAACCTGTCGCGACAATCCAGTCATCTTTTTTCGCCACCCTTCGGATCGCAGGCTTGCATATAGCTAGCGAACACATGCCGTTAAACGGATTGGGCGCCGCCCCATCATCAACCCGAATTGTGTATGTAAATAACCGTGCAGTCATATTTTTCTCTCCAAACCATTCACCAGAAAGATAATCAATTCCCCCGGTCTTCCGGCCAGAAATCGCCGGCCATCATTTCCTCGAACGACCATGGGCAGTCTCGCGGGAAGCTTCCCGCCTCCAGACCGGTTTCGCGCTCGGCCTCGATCAGCGCACGGCGGTAGCTGAAGGCGATCGCCTCGGCCATCGAGGCTTTGAGGCTCGGATTGTCCTGAAGATGCGCCTCTATGTCGAGGCGCTGGCCCTCGATGCTGAGGCGCCAGCTTTTGCTGCGCATTGTCGGCTGGAAGCGCCATTTGAGCAGGTGGAGCATGAGCACTGTGAGGCGGCTGATCAATTCGCGTTTTTCAGTGCGCCCCATGCTCTCGATCTCCTGGGCGATATGTTCGAGGTCCGCCTGCCCGAGCTTGCCCTCGCGCAGTAGCGCAGCCTGTTCACTAGCCCAGGCGAAAAAATCCTCGTCGTAAAGCGCGCTTCGCGGCATGGAACACTCCTAAGGGGACCGACGCTCAATATTGGCGGATTGCGAAGCCCTGTCCAGCCGCGCTTCCCTCACTGCGGCTCCGCCGCCGGCGCCTGCTGCCCGCTATCATGCACATGGCCGTGAGAGCCAAGCGTCTTGGCGATGATCGGCTCGGTGGTGGATTTCCAGCCCGGCCCCGCCTGCTCCACCGGCGTCGGGCCGGGGCCGGGCACGGCCTGCACGACCTTGAAACCCTTCTCCTTCAGCGCGCGCAGGAAGTCGGGCAGCATCTTCGCGGTGCTGGATTTGGAATCGTGGAAGAGCACGATTCCCTTGCCGAGCTTTTCCAGCCGCCCCATCACCAGCGCGAGTTCGCTTTGCGGCGTCATCGCCTGCCAGTCGGAGGCCCAGAGATCCGCGCCAAAAACGGTCATGCCGCGCCCGTGAACATAGTCCAGCAGCTCGGGCGAATCGGCGAAGCCGGGGAAGCGAAAAAAGGGCGCGCGCGACTTTGAGGGGGATTCGCCATAGGCGGCCTTGTCCACGGCGACGATCCCGGCCTCTATGTCCGCCTTCGCCGCCTCCAGCGGCATCAGCCGTAGCGTCTTGGCGGGGTGGCTGAAGGAGTGATAGCCGACCGTATGTCCTTCCACGACCTCGCGCTTGACCGTGGCGGACATGTTGGTCGCATTAACGCCAATGACGAAAAACGTCGCGCGTACGCATTCCTCTTTCAGCGCGTTCAGCACCTGCGCAGTTGTCGCTGCGGGGCCGTCGTCAAAAGTAAGCACGACCTCGTGGTCAGCCAGCGCCAAAGTACGCGGATAGCTTTGCAGTCCAAGCGACAGGCCTTCGGCGCCATCTATCGTGATTTCGCGCGAAGTGCCCAGTTTCTCGGGGCCGCAAGAAGCAGCCGAGCCCGCGCCCGGAAAGGCGACGAGAAACGCGGCGAGGGCCGCGCGGCAACAAATTCGAACGGATCGGGACATCGGCGCTTTACCGTTTTGATTTCGGGCGGGGGCGGGTTATGCACCCCTGATATAGCGAAGCGGGTTCGGTATGACGCTCGATAGTGAAGAAACGGCGACCAAGCCGGATATTTTCCGCGACGAGACCGGCGAACCTCGTCCGGACTTCGTGGCGTGCGTCGAGCAGGCCGTGGCCGAGGAGGACTTGCCGCGCGCTCAAGAGCTCATCGGAGCCCTCCATGAAGCCGATCTTGGCGCGTTGCTGGAGCTGCTGGATCACGAAACACGGCCTCGGCTGATAGCTCTGATGGGCGCGGACTTCGACTTCGCCTCCTTGACCGAGGTCGGCGACACCACCCGTGAAGACATTCTGGAAGAACTGCCGGTCGAAAAGCTCGCGGAAGCCATGCGCGAGCTGGAGAGCGATGACGCTGTAGCGATTTTGGAGACGCTGGAGCCGGAGGAGCAGGCGGAGGTCCTGGACGCGCTCCCGGCGCATGAGCGCGTGGTGCTGCGGCGCTCGCTCGATTTTCCGGAAGATAGCGCCGGCCGTCTGATGCAGACGACGCTGATCGCCATTCCGACCTTCTGGACGGCGGGACAGGTGCTCGACTTTTTTCGCAAGACCGACCCCGAAGTTCTGCCGGATAATTTTTTCGAGGTGTTTGTGGTCGACCCGGGCTACCGCCTGCTCGGCACGGTTTTTCTCGACGCGCTGGTCCGTGCGGTGCCGGGCAAGCGGGTGGACGAAATTATGCAGGCCGACCGCCGCCGCGTGAGCGCCACCGACAATTGCTCAGAGGTGGCGCGGCTGTTCGAGCGCTACAATCTCGTTTCTGTTCCCGTCGTGGACGAGGCCGAGCGCCTCGTGGGCGTCATCACCATCGACGATATTGTCGACGTGTTGCAGGAGGCGGCCTCCGAGGAAATCAAGGCGCTCGGCGGCGTCAATCCGTCGGAAGAGCTGTCCGATGACTTCTGGCAAATCGCCAAAAGCCGGTTCCTTTGGCTACTGGTCAATCTGGGAACCGCTTTCATCGCCTCCTCGGTGTTACGATTGTTTGAAAGCCAGCTGCAGCAAATGGTTGCACTCGCGGTACTCGCGCCGATCGTGGCTAGCCAGGGAGGCAATTCGGCGACCCAGACCATGACCGTAGCTGTGCGAGCGCTGGCGACTCGCGAACTTTCCCGGACCAACGCCATGCGCATTATATGGCGCGAACTCGCTGCCGGCGCTGTCAACGGCGCCGCTTTTGGCTTCATTACCGGCGCCGTGGCCGCCAACTGGTTTCAAAATATGGGCATAGCCCCGGTCATGGCTTTGGCGATGTTCACCAATCTGATCGCGGGCGCGCTGGGGGGCATTCTGGTTCCGCTCGCGCTCGTCCGATGGAAGGTCGATCCGGCGGTTTCCTCTTCGGCCTTCGTCACCACGGTGACCGACGTTGTGGGCTACGGCGCCTTTCTTTCGATCGCAAGCTTGTGGTTTCATCTTTATTAAGCATGATTAGGCGGTGGCGAGAGCTTTAACGCCCCATTACCCCTTGAGGTATAATTTGACGCAATGTGCGCTCTGAACTCACCCCGCCCGCTTGCCGTTTCAATGGCGTCCCTGCTGGCCGCCTGTTGCCTGCTCGCCGCCTGCGGCAGCGGCATGGACCCCGGTTACAGCTACCGGTCGCCGAGGTTTTCGACCAGCGCGCCGCTTACGAACGCCAAGAAAGACCCCGGCTTCCTCGCCTATGCCGTGCCGGAGTCGGACCTCGGCCAATATCCTGCGACGCTTAGCGCCCATTATGCGGTGCATGGGATCGACGTTTCCAAATATCAGGGCAATATCGACTGGCAGGCCGTCAAAGACTCGGGGGTCGCCTTCGCTTTCATCAAGGCGACGGAGGGCGGCGACGCAGCCGACGCAAAATTTCAGCGCAATTGGGAGGGGGCAAGAGCCGCCGGGATCCCGCGGGGCGCCTATCATTTCGTCTACTGGTGTCGGCAGCCGCACGAGGAAATCGGCAATTTCAAAAGCATTGTGCCGGTCGAGCCGGACGCACTTCCGCCCGTGCTCGACGTAGAGGCGACGCCGACCTCCCACACCTGCAAGCGCACGCTATACCGCGAGGAAGTGCTTGTGGACATGCGCAAGATGCTCGAGGAGCTGGAGCGTCATTACGGTAAAAAGCCGATTATCTATTCTTCTGTCGACTTCTATCAGGCGATTCTGCACTCGGACGCCTTGTCAGAATATCCGATCTGGGTGCGCTCGACCAAATACCATCCGACGGTGAGATACGGTTCGCGCAAATGGACCTTTTGGCAATATCGCTCCGACGGCAATGTGCCGGGCATCCCCGGAGCCGTGGACCAGAACACCTTCCATGGCACGCAGGAGCAGTGGCACAGGTGGCTACGCGATCAAACTGGCGTAAGCCATGCCAGCGCTCAGCCGGCTGAACGGTCGGAAAGGCTCGAGCCAGAAGCCGCGATCGGAGTTGAGGGTCCTTCTCAATAATCGGTCAGCCGCTTAGAAACCGTAGGCGAATTGCGCGACAAACTGATGCCGCTCGAAATTGGTAAGGTCCATGCGGCCGCTGAACGCCTCGGGGACTTGCATAGACCAGCCCAGTTTGAAGTTCAGATCCTCCCTGACTTTCAAATAGAAGCTTGGCCCAATGAAAAGGGCGCGCCCGGCGAAAACGCCATTTTGGTCGAGCGCCGCCTCGCGCACTTCGCCGCCGAGGAATATCCTTTCCCCCACGGCTGCGGTCAGGGCCGCCGAGATTTCGAGCGGTTGCGTGGCTTGCCATTGTCCGGACAGGCGGCTGAAGTTCGGCGCCAGGGTGACGTTAATGGCGCCATAGAGCTGTCCCGGAATAAACGCCTTGTCTATGAGGAGCGCTAACGGCAACGCATAGCTCTCGCCCTGCCCCGGCGCGGGGTCGCTGCTGCGCCTCCAGTAGGGAGCGAACGACAAGGTTAGCCCGATCGGCGCGGTGTCATGCTCCAAAAAATGCCAGCGGAATTCGCCGACCATGCCGCTGAATTCCACACCTGTTTTGTTCGAAAGTCCCGGGGTATCGTGGACGCTGTAATAATCCGTCAAGGTTCCGATGGACGCGCGGAAGTTTTGCTCTACCCCATAACGAAAAGAGGTCTCATTGCTGAAGACCGAGTAGCTCCCCTCCCTGCCGAGCCGTGCTGTCGTGGCGTTTTCAATTTCACGCTCGCCTTTATTGCCAATGTCGCTTCCCCCGGTGAAACCAAATATATGCTCAGAATCGATAGAGGAGCCGACTTGCTCCTCCTGAGCCTGCGCACAGCGACCGGCAAAAGCAACAGGGCAGCCAGCAACGCCTCGCGACTCGATGTAGACGTCATTGCGGGCTGTTCCCGAAACGCTCTTTCACAGTAGTTTTTTCCTCTAATCCTTTCCGAGGAAATCCGCCAAGACTAGCCAGAATGGGAAAACTGGTGTAAACGCCGCTCCTCACCTATTTTTGCTGACCGCGCCCTTTGGGCCTCGGCGCCCTCGGGAGAAGTGACAAATGGCCGTTCCGAAAAGAAAAACCTCGCCTATGAAGCGCGGGTTCCGCCGTTCAGCCGACGCGCTCAAGGCGCCGACTTTTATCGAGGACAAGGATTCCGGCGAACTGCGCCGTCCGCATCATGTCGACCTGAAAACCGGCATGTATAACGGCCGTCAGGTGCTGAAGGTCAAGTCGCAGGAGGCGTAACGCTTTATCGCCTGCGTTTTAACGAAAAAGAGCGGTATCATCGGTGATTCCGCTCTTTTTGTATTTTTGGGAGCGTTACCGTCCGTTTTGGGCGAAAGCGAGAATCGGCATCAGGATCGCTCGTGGGGCCAGACGCGCGAAAGCGACCGTGAACCTGTTCATGATACCCGGAATCACCACCCTCTTTCCCGCCATTAGGCCCTCATAGCCCTGGCGCGCGACCTCCTCGGCGGAAACCAAAGAGGACTTCATCGCCGTCATGGCGCCGGTGAAATCGAACCCGGCCCTGGCCTGGAAGCCGGTCTCCACCGGCCCCGGGCAGAGACAGGAGACCTTCACCCCTAACGGCGCCATTTCCTGCGCCAACGCCTCGCTGAAGGATCGCACATAGGCCTTGGTGGCGTAATAGATGGCGAAATTTGGACCCGGCATGAAGGAAGCTATGGACGCGACATTCAGAATAGCTCCCTTCGCCTCGATGATCGGCTTGAGAAATCGCAGCGTCAGCGCCGTCAGAGCCCGCACATTGAGTTCCACCATGGCAAGCTGCTCTGCTTCGCCGAGCTTCGCGGCGGCGCCGATCAGACCAAAGCCGGCGTTATTGACCAGTATTTCAGGCGTTAAGCCCGCCTGCTCCAGCGCCGCCTCCAGTGCGTCGACGGCGCCGTCTCCGCAAAGGTCAAGTTCGACGACATGCGCTTTGGCGCCCTTTGCAGCGATTTCCGCGGCGAGTGCTTCCAGCAGGTCGCGACGGCGCGCGACGAGCACAATTTCGCGCCCCCCGGCTGCGAACTGGCGCGCAAGCTCCGCTCCAATGCCCTCGGACGCGCCCGTGACGATCGTCGCCTTGCGCAGACTGGCGGGTAAGTCGGTCATGAGATTTTCCCTAAGAAAGGTTGGCGGTCTGGTTAGTGCTTCGACCAGGGACCTGCGGAAGGCAATTCGGAAGCCGATTCTTGCGAATTTGCTTCTTCCTGCGCGTCCTTACGCAAATTAACGCGGTCGCGCGTCGACACGCCGAGCAGTTCCGCGACTCTCCAAACCACGTTTTCTTCAAACTCGTGGATCGAACCGTCGACATATGCCATGTCCCAAAGCATGGCGATGACCTGCCGCCGTCCTTCTTCGTCAAGCATTCGCTTGAGGACGCTGGTGAAGCGAAATAAATCCACCGCATCCCGCTCGCTCTCCGCTGCGTGCATGATCAATTCACGCGCCGCGGCCTTGTCGAGCCCAAACCGCGTCTCAACGATGCTTTGCAGGCGCTCTCGTTCCTTGGGATCAAATTCGCCATCAATGCTGGCGATGTGCACCAGCAGCGCAGCGGCGGCCAGACGGTAGTCGCTGGCCTCAAAACCTCTTTCTCGCGGCGAACCGCCCGCGAGATCGGTGAGAAAGTCTTTGAGAGCGTTGAACATGGCGCGACCCTGGGTTCACAAGTCGTGACCCGGTATAAAGCAGCGCGCCGCCAATGTGTAGCCACGCATCTGGAACCGGCGCTAAGGCCTGAAAACTTCCATGCACCCCGTTCGTCGACGACAATACGCCAGCTCTGTTTTTTTAGGCGTCAATGCCCGCCTTCGGCAAAATCTCCAGCACCTTTTCGAATGGACGGCACAAGCGAACGCCGTTCGTCGTTTCCACAATCGGTCTCTCGATCAAAATGGGATGCGCGAGCATAAATTCGATTAACTCCGCTTCAGTCCATTTAGGATCTGCAAGACCGAGTTCTGTATAAAGTGCTCCCTTCTGTCGCAACAACGCGCGCGCCGGGATTCCCATGTCTCGAAGCAAAGCGACGAGTTTCTCGCGGCTTGGCGGATTCTTCAGATATTCGATTATCACAGGCTCCACGCCGCTTTGGCGAATCATCGCCAAGGTGTTCCGCGAAGTCCCGCAGGCAGGATTATGGTATATTGTAACGGTCACGAGTTTTGATCTCCGGTTTCTCAGTTCTTCACTTTTGCGCGACAAAGAACAGGCGGGGATAGCGCAACAAGAATTTTCCGTTGGGCTGCGGCGCATATGCTTGTGAAAGCTCTGTGCGGTAACGCGCCAGAAATGTCTCTCGCTCCGGTTCCGACAATGGTTTTAGAAAAGGCCGCAACTCCGCGCCTTCGAACCACTCGACGATGCGCTCCGGTCCGTCGACCGGATGGATATAGGTCGTCTGCCATATGTCGAGCCTCGAGCAAAGAGGCGTCAACAGACTGTAATATTCTTCAAGCGGACCGATGATCGTTCTGGTCTTTGCGATCGGCACCAGCCGATCGGCCCAGGGACCGTCCGCAGCCACCATCCGCATCAACGCATGCGAATCTTCCTGCATGTTGTTTGGCATCTGCACCGCAATGCACCCGCCGTCAGTCAGATGCGACACAAGCCGCACCAAAAGCTCGTAATGCTCCGGAACGAAGTGCAACGCCGCATTGGCGAAGATCAGGTCCACCCTTTGTTCTGGACGCCAGAACTCAATGTCTTCTTTGATGAATTTTGCGTTGGGCACGCGTTCGCGAGCGACCTGCAACATGTTGTCCGAGCTATCGACGCCGATTATTGAGGCGGATGGAAAGCGGCGCCTGAGCAACTGCGTGCTGTTACCGGGACCACAACCTAAATCATAGACGGCTTTTGGATTAATATCGGGAACTTGAGCCAGAAGGTCGCTCGCAGCGCGCGTGCGCTCATTTTCAAACTTCATATAAAGTACGGAATTCCAATCGCCCACCGCGGCAACCTCCACATTTTATGGACGCCATCGGCTGCAGCGCCTCGCTTTTCACGAAGTCTACTACAAAGCGTGGCGCTTTCGGCATTCAGATAATGTGCACCAGGCCGCGAAAGTTGTCCCCCCGCTGATCCGCAGCCGAACGCTTCTTGATAGTTTACTTGAAGAGGCACGATGACAATATGAATGCATGTTTATTGTGGCGGCCCCTGCAAGGAACTCCGGCTTGCCGATTGTCGTGGCTTCGACAAGCCTTCTGAATTGGGAGCGTCGACTCAAACTTGACGCGAATTGAAAGAGTGGCGCCGATGAAATCGTTTACAGTTGTCTCGATCATTTTAGGCGCAACGTTCACGCTGGTCCCTATCCATAATTTTTCGCAGGCGCAGGAGCGCCGTGAGGGTGCGGTCTCCTTCGGTGATTGGCGCGGCGATGCGCCCGGCGTGCTGCACCGAATCACTGTCGGAGACTTGCCTGCTCCCTTCGCGACTTCGCCGACCGCGTTGCGCAGCAAGGTTCTGCGGCGGCCGCAAGGCGCTTCGTTGCTGGCCCCCGCGGGCTTTACCGTGCAGTTGATCGCGCAGGATCTCAAAGGCCCGCGCATTATGCGCGCGGCGCCGAACGGAGATATTTTCCTCGCGGAGAGCGAGGGGGGGCGCGTTCGCTTGCTGCGCTTCGTTTCCGGCGAAGACAAACCCGCGAAAAACATCGTTTTTGCCGAAGGACTCGATCGCCCTTACGGCATCGCTTTTTATCCGCCCGGACCTCAACCTAATTACGTGTATATCGCGACCGAGAGCGCGGTGATGCGTTATCCCTATAGCAGCGAAGAGCTAAAGCCGTCCGGCGTCAAGGAAAACGTCGCCACTTTGCCCGCGAACGGAGGGCATTGGACCCGCGACATCGCCTTTTCGGCCGATGGCGCGACGCTTTACGTCTCCATCGGTTCGGAAAGCAATGTGGCGGAAGGCGTCAAAGCCCAGTCGGCGGCGGAAATAGAGGCTCTGGAAAAAACAGAGGGGCTTGGCGCGATGGGGGGCGCAGAAAAAGGCCGGGCTATCGTGCTCGCGCTCGATCCTGAGGGTGGACATAAGCGTGACTTCGCCACCGGTCTGCGCAATTGCTCCGGCCTCGCCATTCGACCAGGCAGCGACGATGTCTGGTGCGCCGTTAATGAGCGAGACATGCTTGGCGACGACTTGCCGCCCGATTATGCCACGAAAGTCAGGGACGGCGCGTTCTATGGCTGGCCGTGGTATTATATCGGGTCCCACCCCGATCCCCGCCACACAGGCCAGCGTCTGGACCTTGCAAACAAGGTGGACGTGCCCGACGTGCTAATCCAACCCCATTCCGCGCCGCTCGGCATAAGTTTTTACGACGGCGCCCAATTCCCCCCGGAATACAAGGGCGACGCCTTTGTCGCTTTGCATGGCTCATGGAACCGCTCCAAGGACGTCGGATATAAGATCATCCGTCTGCGCTTCAATGGTGGAAAACCCACTGGCGAGTATGAAGATTTTGTGACCGGATTTGTAATCGACAACGGCCATGTTTGGGGTCGACCGGTCGGCGTCGTCGTCGCGGCGGATGGATCGTTGCTTTTCAGCGAGGACGGCGCAGGGACAATCTGGCGAGTGTCTTACACCGGCAAGTGACGGAGTTGTCCTTGCCGAGCAATCTGTTGGGGAAGTTGAGCGCGGCGCGCGGCGGGATCTCGCGCGCCAGCCCGCCCGCGCTTATATTCTCCGAAACATTTCGTGATTCCAGCCTTCGAGGACATGATGCGCAATCCCCCGCCCCAGGCCGTTCGTCTGTGCGATTATTTGCCTCCGGATTTTCTGATCGATACGGTGGAACTGGACATATCGTTGCACAGAACGCAGACGCGCGTCATCGCCCGACTGGGCATCCGACGCAACCCGAAGGGCCGTACGGACGTTCCGCTGACGCTCGATGGCGACGGACTGGTTCTGCGGGGGCTCAAACTTGATGGACGCGATCTCGCGCCCCAGGAATACGAGGCAGCCCCCGAAAGCCTGACATTGCGTGCTCTGCCCGCAAATCCTTTCATCCTGGAAATTGAGACGCTGGTAGACCCCACCGCGAACACCCAGCTGTCGGGACTCTATCGTTCCGGTTCGGCCTATTGCACTCAGTGCGAGGCCGAGGGTTTTCGCCGCATCACCTATTTTCTCGACCGACCGGATGTGCTCAGCATCTACACGACTCGTATCGAGGGCGATAAAACCGAAGCGCCGGTGCTGCTCGGAAATGGCAATCCCATCGACACGGGCGAGCTTCCGGGTGGCCGGCATTTCGCCGTGTGGAGCGACCCTTTTCCTAAGCCGTCCTATCTCTTTGCGCTGGTCGGCGGCGACCTTGGTCACATAGAGCGCAGTTTCACGACGTGTTCGGGACGTAAGGTCAAGCTCGCTATTTATGTAGAGCATGGCAAGGAAGCGCGCGCCGATTACGCCATGGACGCGCTGGTGCGCTCGATGCGCTGGGACGAAGAAACCTTCGGTCGCGAATATGATCTCGACGTGTTCAACATCGTCGCCGTTTCGGACTTCAACATGGGGGCGATGGAAAACAAAGGCCTGAATATTTTCAACGACAAATATGTTCTCGCCTCCCCACAGACGGCGACGGACACTGATTACGCCGGCATCGAGGCGGTGATCGCGCACGAATATTTTCACAACTGGACGGGCAATCGAATTACCTGTCGGGACTGGTTCCAGTTGTGTCTCAAAGAAGGCCTTACAGTTTTCCGCGATCAGGAATTTTCCAGCGATCAGCGTTCACGCGCGGTAAAGCGCATCAGCGATGTGCGCAACTTGCGGCTGGCGCAGTTTGTCGAAGATTCCGGTCCCTTGGCGCATCCGGTGCGTCCGGACGTGTATCGCGAGATCAATAACTTCTATACAGCGACGGTCTATGAGAAGGGCGCCGAGATTGTCCGCATGTTGAAAAGGCTGATCGGCGACGAAGCATTCAGACGGGGTATGGACTTATATTTCGAGCGCTTCGACGGAACTGCCGCAACCGTCGAAAATTTTCTTTCGTGCTTCGCTGAAAGCTCCGGCCGCGATTTGACCCAATTTTCTAGATGGTACAGCCAGGCCGGCACGCCGCAAATCAACGTGACGACGGAATACGACCCGGCTACGAAGACTTTCGCGCTCACGCTAACGCAACGGACTCCGCCAACGCCCGGTCAAAGCGAAAAGCGGCCCTTACACATTCCCTTGGCGTTAGCTCTTTTTGACGATAAGGGCGTGAAGCTTAGCCTCGCTTCCAGCGACGCAACAGAAAGCGAAACCAGTCGGGGTCTACTCGAACTATCGACTGAGCGCCGAACGATTCATTTTTCGGACATTGCTGCGCGTCCGACGCTCTCGCTGCTGCGGGGATTTTCGGCTCCGGCTCGGTTGGAGCCCGCGCCCGAAAATGCAGCGCTTGAACGACTGCTTGCGTTTGACGATGATCCTTTCAACAGATGGCAGGCTGCGCAGAGCCTCGCATTACGCTCGATTTTCTCTCGCGTCTCGGCGTCGCGCGGCGAGGGCGCCGCGCAAGATGACAGCGCCTTTTTCACCGCTCTGCGGCGGGTGCTAACAGCCAACGACCTCGATCCAGCCTTTGCCGCGTTGGTTATAACGGCGCCGAGCGAAACGGATCTGGCGCGCGAAATGGGCGAGAATGTCGACCCAGAAATTCTTTTCTCGGCGCGAAGCGGATTGCGACGCGAAATGGGCAACGCTTTGAAATCCACTTTCGAGGATGTTCATGCGCGAACGGATACCACTACGTCCTACTCGCCCGACGCCGCGAGCGCCGGACGCCGCTCTCTCCGAAACGCCGCGCTCGATTTGATCGCAGCGGGCGACAAAACGCTCGGCGCCAGCTTGGCGGAACATCAGTTCGATGCGGCGTCCAACATGACCGATCGGCTCGCGGCGCTCTCGACACTGGCTTTAACCGGCGGTGAGCCCAGAGAAAAAGCCTTCGCAAAGTTTTACAAAGCCTATGCGGGGGACGCGCTGGTTGTCGACAAGTGGTTTGCGTTACAGGCGACCATCCCGGAACCAGCAACGACCGATCTTGTCCGCAAGCTGATGACACATCCAGACTTCTCGTTGGCCAACCCAAATAGGGTTCGCGCGCTGATTGGCGCCTTCTCGGCGGGAAATCCAACACGCTTCCATGCTTTGGACGGGTCAGGTTACGAAATTCTGACGAATGTCGTTCTCGAATTGGACTCGAAAAATCCGCAAATCGCAGCGCGATTGCTCTCCGCCTTGCGGACGTGGCGAACGCTGGAGCCACGACGCCGTTCTCTCGCAGAGAGCGCCCTCAAGCGCGTTCTGGCGGCTCCAGAACTGTCCCGGGACGTGAACGACATAGCGACTCGCGCGCTCGGATGAGCGCATGGGTCGCGGTTTGAATCCTGACGGTGGCAATTCACGTCTGCGACAAAAAAACTTGCGCATCTAACCGATTCATTTGCATAGAGAACGTCATTTACTGAAATTTAACGTCTGGACAATTGGCGCCGCGCGGATTCAGATGGCTACGAATTGGGGAAAGCAACGGGCTGCTTTCCCTGCCTGCCAGGGTCAAAGGAGCTTCGAATGGCGCGCCCACCCGCAGCCAAAGCGTTAAGTCGCGCAGAAACAGTGTGGGGTGCTTATAGCTTCGCTGACAAGAATGAAGGCAGCCAGCAACCCGACAGTATCTGGCTCAAGCGGCTTGCATTGGTCGCAATTGCAATCTGTTTGGTAGCGTTAGGCGAATTCGCGCTAACTGTCGCCACCACCGTACATGAGCAATTGCTGGTCGACGCCTCGGCTGATCTGGAAATTTTTTCCAAGGCGGTCTGGCGCGACCTTCGCGACGCCATCGAAAACAGCAAAACCACTTCCTCGCTCGGCGAACCAATGTCCCATGTTGCGCCGGGGCACGCAGCTGCACGCGGTCGACGCATATATGTCACCAACGAACAAGGGCGCGTCGCCGCTTCATGGCCGCAACTGCCCGGCCAAAATGTCACGCTCTCGGACATACTCGGGCAAGATCCGCTCATCACTGAACTCGCCGACAAGTCAGGCGTAATGCGCATTATTTTGGGGGATGGGACGCCCGCTCTTGCGGTCGTTCGCAAATTGCCCGCGCCCTTCGGGCAGGTCGCGCTGATCCATCCGCTCGACGCGGTGCTTGAGGAATGGCGCGCCGTCGCTTGGCGTTACGCCGGATTATTTGCAACCACCACAGCAATCCTGCTCGCAATTCTTGCGGCCTATTTCCGTCAGGCGCAGCGGCGACGCGTCGCGGAGCAGGTGAACGATCATATTAGACGTCGTCTTGAGACAGCCTTGTCGCGCGGCCGTTGCGGCCTATGGGACTGGGACATTGCGCACGGCCGCATATACTGGTCGGACTCGATGCACGAAATGCTGGGGCGTAAAGCTGAAAGGCGATGTCTCTCGATTGGCGAACTCAACGAACTTCTTCATCCTGACGACGCCAATCTCGCCCGAGTCGCCGAAATGGTCGCGAGCTCCAAGACCAGGAGCGTCGATCTCGAATTCCGCATCAAGAATTACCACGGCGAATGGGTCTGGCTGCGCGCTCGCGCCGAACTTGTCGAGGATGAACACGAACCAGGAAAACATCTTGTAGGAATCGCGGTGGATATCTCCGAGCAAAAAGCGCTCGCTGAGCAAACGGCGACCGCCAATATGCGACTGCGTGACGCTATCGACGCCATCTCCGAAGCATTTGTCCTGTGGGATGCTCAAAATAAACTCGTCACATGCAATTCAAAATTTCTTGAGCTGCATGGTCTTTCCGGGGAGGTGGCGACTCCGGGAAACAGTTACAAACGCGTCATGGCCTTCGCCACCGCGCCACTAATCCAAACGGAAATCTCCGCCGAGGACATTACGTCCAGAGACGCCCGCACCTACGAAGTGCGACTGGTGGACGGGCGCTGGCTCCAAATAAACGAGCGCCGCACCAAAGACGGCGGATACGTATCGGTCGGAGCCGACATTACTGCGCTGAAGCGTCATGAAGAAAGCTTGCTCCTCTCGGAGCGCCGCCTTACGGCCAGCGTCGCGGACCTTATGAAGTCTCGCCAGACCCTGGAAATCCAGGCGCAACAGCTGGCGACCCTCGCTGAGCAATATCACTTCCAAAAATCTGAAGCTGAAGCCGCCTACATCGCCAAATCGGAATTTCTCGCCAATATGAGCCATGAGCTGCGCACTCCGCTCAACGCGATCATCGGCTTTTCCGAAATGATGCTGGAACAGCCGTTCGGCGATTTGGGCTCGCCGAGATATGTTGAATACTGCGAGGATATTCAAAAGAGCGGCAGCTATTTGAGCGAGATTTTGTGTGACATATTGGATATGTCGCGTCTCGAGGCAGGCCGTTTGCGGTTAGACGAGCGTGAGGTGGATCTCGCTGCAGCGATAGACGATGCTTTGCAGCGTTGTCGGATTCGGGCGAAGGAAAAACGCATAGATATCAGTTGTAGCGTGACCACAGCGCTGACTTGCCCGGGTGACTATGATGCGATCGTCAAGGTTCTGGGAATTCTTCTTTCCAACAGCGTAAAGTTCACTGGCATCGATGGGAAGGTGCGCGTTCTGGCGCGTAGAGTGGGCCAGTCAGTGAATATCTACGTTGAAGACAATGGACAAGGGGTTGAGCGCGAAGCGCTAAAAAGGCTCGGCAACCCCTTCGAACAATCTCGCGCCGTTATCGAAAACGGCATGAAAGGCTCGGGTCTTGGCCTCGCGATCGCGAAAGCGCTTATGGATCTGCACCATGGATCGCTGCGACTGCGTTCGCGCGTCGGCATTGGCACAGTTGTGCTGCTGCGTTTCTCCGGAGGCGAAAGCAAAGTTTGTGAGGCACGGGACATTGCCCGCCTGCGCGATGCAAGCGCCGCGATGAAGGCGCGTGCGCCTCTTCCGCTGACCGCGCCGATCCGTCCATTTCACCCTCGTTCGGAGCGCGATGTCTCTCCGGCGGGACGAAACCTCGGCAATGAAATGATAACCCGCAACCCCGGCGCATTGTCCTCGATGCGCAGCGTGCCATGATGCAAGTGGGCGACGGCGGATGCGAGCGACAAGCCTAGCCCGGAGCCTGGACGCGAACGCGAATTCTCCAGACGCACAAACCGGCCAGTCACCCGCTCGCGATCCTTCTGCGCCACGCCTGGCCCATGATCCGCCACTGAAATCTCAATAAAATTCCCACTATTGCGCGCCTGAACCACAATAGACGGTTCAGCACCCTCCAAACCATATTTTATCGCGTTGTCGACCAGATTGACCAGGGCCTGCCCAAGTAATTCCCGGTTGCCACACACGACCAATCCGGGCTCAAGGGAAAGCTGAATGCGTGCGCCCTGCTCTTCGGCGACCGGTCCATAGAGTTCGACAATGTCGCTCACCACCACGCCTGCGTCCACAGCGCTCATATTATCGCTGGAATAGCCGGCTTCCGCCCGCGCAATCATCAAAAGCGCGTCGAACACCCGGATCAGACCGTCCGACTCCTCGATGATCGCTGTCAATGCCGCGCGATTTTCTTCCGGGGTGGCGTTGGAGCGCACCACCTCATCGGCGCGATTGCGCAGTCGAGTCAGCGGAGTTTTCAAATCATGCGCGATATTGTCCGAGACCTCACGCAAGCCTCTCATCAGCTCGGAAATTCGTGACAGCATGGCGTTAAAATTTTCCGCAAGCCGATCCAGTTCATCCCCGGCTCCTGTCACAGAAAGGCGCTGGTCGAGATCGCCAGCCATGATGCGGCGCGCGGACGCCGACATGATATCCACCCGCTCGATCAGCCTGTGGGCGACGAAGAGGCCGCCCATCGTACCTACAAGCACCAGCCAGAACAAGGACGCGCCAAGCCCGTGCCGTAGGATTTTCCGCAGCACTTCGTGATCCTCGATGTCATGGCCGACAACGAGCCTGAAACCTCCCGGCAAGAGAAAGAGGCGCGCAAGCGCCAGATGCGTGCTGTCGTCGAGACCCCCGCTTCTTTGATAAGTAGTTTCGATAAGCTCACCGCTCTCGGCCGGCAACATCGATGAACCCGTGATATTGCCTGCGATGACGTCGCCGGTGTAGGTTGTGACGAGATAAATCGAGCTGCCCGGCGCCTGGACGCGATGCTGCACGGCGAGTGCGAGTTGGCGAATGCCGCCCTCGGAATATTGCTCGGCGAGCCCTTGTATTTCCGCCTCTACCGTATGTGAAATCTGCTCGTCGAGCACTTCCTTGACGCGCCAGCCCACGCTGCCAAGAACCATCCATGCGCCAAATGAAAACAGCACAAGATAGGCCAGCGACAGCTTGAACGCTGTCGTTCGAAATAGCTTACCTAGCGCTTTCACGGATCATGTATCCAGCCCCGCGGATAGTGTGCAGCAATGGCGCCTCTTTGCCTTTGTCGATCTTTGAGCGAAGCCGCGAGATGTGTACGTCGATTACATTGGTTTGCGGATCGAAATGATAGTCCCACACATTTTCCAGCAGCATGGTTCTCGTCACCACCTGGCCCGCGTGTTTCATGAGATATTCCAGCAGGCGAAACTCGCGCGGTTGTAGCACAACTTCCTTGCCGGAGATGGTCACATGATGGGACAAGCGATCGAGTTCGAGATCGCCAACCCTGTAAAGCGTGCTCTCTGCCCGCTGGCCGGAACGGCGGCGTGCAAGCGCTTCGACGCGGGCGAGCAGTTCGGAAAAGGCATAGGGCTTTGAAAGGTAGTCGTCACCGCCGGCGCGCAGCCCCTTAACCCTGTCGTCGACCTGCCCGAGCGCCGAAAGGATCAGCGCCGGAGTCTCAACTTTTTGCTCCCGCAGAGCGGAAATCAGCGAAAGCCCATCGAGCTTGGGCAGCATACGGTCTACGATGAGCACATCATAGTCGCCCTCGCGCGCCGCTGCATATCCTTCCAACCCATCTAAGGCGTGGTCCGCGAGATGGCCCTGTTCGCGAAACGCCTTGATAAGATAAGCGCTGGCTTCCTTGTCGTCCTCAATAATCAGAATGCGCATGCCGCCCATACACTTCTTTCGTTCGCACAATCG
This sequence comes from uncultured Alphaproteobacteria bacterium, assembly GCA_963724845.1. GTDB lineage: Bacteria > Pseudomonadota > Alphaproteobacteria > Rhizobiales > Beijerinckiaceae > Methylocystis. The sequence continues at coordinate 133,128 of CAVRWF010000002.1, read as the reverse complement.
AAAAAGCCGCCAAGTTTCACACCGCTAATGCGACTCAAAATTTATCTAACCGTCATTTTAGACTGAGCCCCGGTTAAAGAAAGCGGCAGGCCGGCTCGCGGGAAGCCGGCCTCCGCCGCGCCGCGTCCCTGGGGCTGGGAGCTTCGGCGCTGTCCTTGCTACGAGGCCGCAAACCTATGGGGAGGGCGTCTGCGACGCTCTTCGGCTTTGCATGCCAAAGCGAGCAAGGCGTTTCTGCGGCGCAACCGTCTCAGGAGGCGCCGATAGGCAAAGCCACAAAGCGTGTCCCCTCAGCAGACTTCACACGAAGCAAAACGGAGCGGCGGCCGTCCTTCCGGGCGGTGTCGACCGCCGCGGCCAGATCCCCCTTGTCATTGAGAGATTGCCCCCCTGCTTCGAGTATTACATCGCCTCGACGCATCCCCCTTTGCGCGGCTGCGCCGTCGGGATCGACATTGGTGACGATTAGCCCTTCGCCGGCGCCCGGCTTCACCTGCGACAAGGGCGCGACCTCGACGCCGAGGCCGGCGAGCGAGCCACTCTGGTCGACCCCTCTGTCTTCAGCTCGAGCTTCCCTCTCATTTGGGAGGGTTCCGAGCTTCACCTTCACGTTTTTTTCGACGCCGTTGCGGATATATGTGAGGTCAGCCGTTTTGCCCGGCCCCAAAGCCGCGATCTTGCGTGACAATTCGCGCGGAGTTTCTATCTTTTCGCTATCCACCGCGACGATAACGTCGCCTGATTTCAGCCCAGCGCTTTCCGCAGGACCACCCTTGGCCGGCTGCGCGACAAGTGCGCCTTTGGTCGATTTCAGCCCAAGGCTCTCGGCGATATCCTGGGTGACCGGCTGAATCTGCACGCCCATCCAGCCCCGCGAAACCGTGCCTTTTTCCTTCAAGGCCGCGACCACGTCCTTCGCTACTTCCGTGGGAATTGCGAAGCCGATGCCGACAGAGCCGCCGGAGGGCGAGTAAATCGCGGTATTCACGCCGATTACGCCGCCATGCGTATCGAAGGCGGGACCGCCCGAATTGCCGCGATTAACCGGCGCGTCAATCTGCAGAAAATCATCATAAGGGCCGGCCCCAATGTCGCGGCCGCGTGCGGACACAATGCCCGCCGTTACGGTGCCGCCAAGTCCAAAGGGGTTGCCTACCGCGATAACCCAATCGCCAACGCGAGGATTCGCATTCGACCATTCTGCATAAGGCAGATTGGCGCCATCGTTGATCTTTAGCAGCGCCAGATCGGTGCGCTTATCCGTTCCAATAATCTTGGCCGGAAGATTTTTGCCGCTGTCGAGCGCGACCTCAACCTCGCTCGCATGTTCCACGACATGATTGTTGGTCACGACGTAACCATCCGGACTGATGATAAAGCCCGAGCCCTGCGACTGCATGACGCGCTTTTGTGGGCGCCCCCCGCCTGGGACTTCGCCGAAGCGTTTGAAGAAGTAGTAGAGCGGATCGTCGGGCGAAATCTCGGGCATCTCGCCGCCTTCGCCCGCGCCTGTTTCGACGGACTTGACCTTGATCGCGACGACGGCGCCTTTAACGCGCGCTACGAGATCGGCGAAAGAGGCAGGGCCGACAGCGGGCGCGTTGGCCGGCGAAACTGGCGCCTCGGCGCGGGCAACGCCTATCGGCGTCCCGCAGATGACAGAGCCAAGCGCCAGAAACGCCGCAGCTCCCAACAGCGCCGGCCTCAAGGGGCGGCGCGAAGGGGAGCCCGTGATTATCTCTATCCGCGCCGCGCGCGGACCGCGTTGCTGATTGGAAGAGGCGGAATTCGACATGAAGCTTGGTCTCCAGCGAAATGGTGCTGCGCCGATTTGGCGACTGTTTAGGCGTTTTGTTCGCGCCTTATGGAGACGAAGATGGGTTGTTTCCCCTTGCACGCCAGTGGACAGCGGATGAAACTTTGGTAACGTGGCTCAGCTGCAGCCAGCAAGAGCTCTTGGACCATTGACGCGAAAGCGCCGCAACCTTTGCCGCAGCAAAAGCATTCCCCCGCGAAAACGCCCTTTGGGGTTCAGGTTGACCTGGGAGGAGTCCGTCGCTCGCCTAAGGAGAAAGGGCGCGCGACTGACTTAAGATAAGCCAGCGTTCGAGCCAAAGCGGACCTCCACCTTGGACTGCGCCGCTAATGGAGGCTGGCGCTTTGAGGAATGGTTTGGAGACGCAATTGCGGCGCGGCGTCGCCTGCGCAAGCGTAAAAAAGCGACGAAGCTTCGCGAGCCGCGCCACCTTGCCCAATAACACCTTGAAAACACTGTGACCGGCCCAATTCTGCGCGTCGCGTTCGAATCCGGCCGGCTAACCGGTTGCATCAAGTCGATCCCGGCTTTGGGCCGCCGCGCGTGATGCCAACCTTGGCGGGACGGAGCACGCGCTCCCCTATCTGATAGCCCGGCTCCACAACCTGCGCCACCATGCCCGCGGGCTGCGTTTCGTCTGGAATCTCAAACAGAGCTTCATGCTGATTGGGGTCGAAACGGCTACCGTGCGCTTCAATTTTTTTAACGCCGAAGCGAGAGAGGCGAGAGAGAAAATCGCGTTCTGTAAGCTCCACGCCCTCGACCAGCGCGCTCACATGCGGTTCCATCGCAGCGCGCGCCTCGGCCGGGAAATTATCGATCGCACGGCGAAGATTGTCGGCAAGCGCCAAAGTCTCTCGCGCGAAACTCGTCATTCCATAGATCTTTGCATCCGCAATCTCACGCTCGGTGCGGCGGCGCAAGTTTTCCATCTCCGCCAGCGCCCTCAGCAGCCGGTCCTTCAACGCCGCATGCTCAATACGCAAGGCCTCCAGTTCGGACTGCGGATCAGCGTTGGCAGCTGGTTGCGCTTGCTCCGGAGCAGCGCCCGAAGCTGGGTTTTCATCTGGCGTCTGATTATTGTTCTGGTCGCTCATGATCCGTCCAATTTCCCTTTTGCCCCGATATCAGGGCTCATGCACAATAAATCAAGTCTCCTGAAACGAGGGTCGGCGAGCATCTCTATCGGTCGCCGGCAGCGGCAGGAGTTTTTGAAGGTCGCCCCGCAGCGCGTTTTTCTCCAACAAGCGAAAATATGTCCAGCAGCTGGCGCCTGATTGTCGCTTGGCGCGAGGGCAGAACAATTTTTCCACCAGTCAAATCCTTCACATAGATGACGTCGACCGCCCGCTCTCCAAAAGTCGTGATATGGGCCGATGCAATATTCAGATTGAGTTTCGAAATCGCATTAGTGAGGTCGAACAGCAAACCTTCACGATCAAGCCCGGAAACTTCAATGACCGTGAAGTCATTTGACAGACTGTTGTCGATGACGACTTCAGGTGCGACCGTGAAAGCGGACGCCTGCGAAGATTTGCCGCTGCGGGCCTTGATTGCGTCGGAAATGACAATATCGCCCCGCAGCGCCTTTTTGATGAAGTCGGCGATGCGCTGGCCGCGACGCAGTTCGTCGTCATCCAGCATGAACGCTCTCGAACACAAAATCGTGTCCAGCGCCAACCCATCAGCTGTTGTAAAAATATGAGCGTCGACGATATTGGCGCCGCAAGCCGCACAAGCGCCGGCGATCGTTGAAAGCAACCGGCGATGATCCTGGGCGATCACTGTCAACTCGATGGCGCCGCGCGCACCGTCGAGATCCACGGCGAGGACCAAGGGCGTGCGTGAATCAGCGAGACTGCGCAACAACTCCGCATGGCGTATCTTGTGTTGAAGGTCCATTTTCAACCAGTAAGCGGGATAGTGCCGTCGGGCGTAAGCCTCGAATTCTTCGTCACTCCAATGAAGGCTCGCCCCTGCGTTTTCCCCGCGTTTGGGAGCTGTCTGCAACGCCATGCGTAGCTCTTCTTTGGCGGCGGCGACTTGATTCTTGCGGTCGACAGCCGAGTGGCCGCCGCCCAGCACCACTTCCGTCTCCCAGTACAGCACGCGCAGCAATTGCGACTTCCAGGCGTCGAGTATCCCGGGACCTACGGCGCTTATGTCGCAAACAGTCAACACGAACAGCATTTTCAGTCGTTCGACCGTCTGCACGACTGCGGCGAAAGTCTCTATGGTGCGCGGATCGGTAAGGTCGCGGCTTTGAGCGACGCTCGACATCAGCAAATGTTGTTCGACGAGCCAGCCGACCGTTTCGGTTTCGCCGGCGGTGAAACCCAGTCTTGGACAAAGCATCAGCGCCGCCTTTTTGCCGGCGATCGAATGATCCTCTTTGCGGCCCTTGGCGATGTCGTGCAGCAGCAATCCGAGATAAAGCACCTTGCGATTGACGATTGTGGGCAGAATATCGCCGACTAGAGGCTGATGTTCTGGCCGGCGCCCTGCCTCAAGATCAACGAGCGCTCCCACCGCGCGCAAGAGATGCTCGTCGACAGTGTAGTGATGATACATGTTGAATTGCATCATCGCGACGATGCGCCCGAAATCCGGAATAAACCGCCCCAGAGCGCCCGTCTCGTTCATGCGCCTCAGCACGGTTTCGGTCATATTGCGCGACAGCAGCAATTCCAGGAACAACCGGTTGGCTTCGGGGTTCGCACGCAGATCAGCGTCAATGCGGCGCAGATTGCGCGTCACGGCGCGCAGCGCATCTGGATGCAGCGGCAGACTGAAGCGATCCGCCGTCCAAAATAAGCGAATGATGTTGACCGGATCACGAGCAAGAGCTTCTTCATCGCGCACGCTGACACGATCGTGATCTATGAGGAAATCGCCTGAGAGCTGGGACTTTGGGCGACGTCGCAGTCGCCCCATCAAACGATCGAAAATGGCGCGTGGCTTGGCCTGACGCTCTTCCAGGGCGGCGCAGACAATCGCCGTCAGATCGCCGACATCTTTGGCGACCAGAAAGTAATGCTTCATGAAGCGTTCGACTCGCGACAGTCCGCCGCGATCGTGATAGCCGAGCCGAGCCGAAAGCGTCGGCTGAATATCGAAAGAGAGACGCTCCTCGGCCCGGCTCGTTGCAAAATGCAAATGGCAGCGCACGCGCCATAAGAATTCGTCGCATCGCTCGAAAAGGCTATATTCAGCCGACGTAAACAGCCCCGCCGCCACAAGCTCTTTCGCCTCGCGCACGCGGTAAACATATTTCGCGATCCAGAACAATGTGTTCAGATCGCGCATGCCCCCCTTGCCTTCCTTGACGTTCGGCTCGACAAGGTAGCGCGAGGCGCCTGCCCGTTCGACGCGCGCATTGCGCTCGTCCAATTTCGCGGTGACGAACTCACGCACGTCGACACGCACGATTTCGCGGTCGAAGCTTTCGATCAATTCATTGAACAGCTCACTGCTCCCAAGGATAAACCTCGCCTCGAGCAATGTTGTGCGGATGGTCATGTCGGCCTTGGCCTGACGCAGACATTCGGCGACCGAGCGCGTGGAGTGGCCGACCTTTTGCCGCAGATCCCAAAGCAAATAAAGCATCGCCTCAACGACGCTCTCACCCCAAGGGGTTTGCTTGTAAGGCAGCAAAAACAGCAGGTCGATGTCTGAGCCGGGCGCCAGTGCGCCGCGCCCGTAACCGCCAACGGCGACCACGGTCAAACTTTCGCTGAGCGTAGGATTTTCCGCGACGTGAACATAGCGCACCACGTAATCATGTATCGCCCGGATCAACTCATCTTCAAGTTCGACTCAGGAAACTCGCGCAAGCCAGCCCCTTCCCTCCCGCTTCCAGCGCGGCTCTGGCCACAGCCCGGCCTTGATCGAGCGCAGTCCGCAGCAGATCCAGCACCGCAGCGCGCGCATTTTCACGCTCCATTGGCGCTTCGCAGAGCGTAATGATGCGCTCTTTGAGTTCGGCTCGCAGGCTCGCCAAACTCGGCGCCCGGATGTCTTGATTCTCAAAAGTGCGAAGTCGAGGCGTCGGTTGCGCATCCATAAGCTTTCTCAGCTCCCCGACCGCATAGCTCTAAGTCGCGTTTCGATAACGTCGAGGATCGCCGGCGCGAGATCCAGCCCTCCGATGCGTTTTAGGGCGCGCAAGCCCGTCGGCGACGTCACGTTGATCTCCGTCAACCAGCCGTCGATCACGTCAATGCCCACAAACAGAAGCCCGCGCTGTTTCAGCTGTGGACCTAATCTCGCGCATATTTCCCGTTCGCGGTCGGTCAGCTCGGTCGCGGCAGCAGCGCCCCCGCGCACCATGTTGGAGCGGATGTCGTCCTCCGCCGGCACCCGGTTGATCGCGCCTAGCGGCTCGCCATCCACCAGAAGGATGCGCTTGTCGCCGTCCACGACACGGGGCAAAAATTTTTGCACCACCCAGGGTTCGCGAAAAGTCACGCGAAACAGATCGAACAAAGAACCGAAATTGGGATCGCGTTGTGCAAGCTTGAACACGCTGGCGCCGCCATGACCGTAGAGCGGCTTCATGACAACCTCGCCCTGGCTCGCGCGGAAGCGCTGAATGGCCTCCCGGTCTCTGGTGACGAGCGTTGGCGGCATGAGATCGGCGAACTCCATGACAAAGAGCTTTTCCGGCGCGTTGCGCACATGTCCAGGATCATTGACGACCAGGGTCCGCTCGCCCACGCGCTCCAGAAAATGCGTCGAGGTAATATAGGCGAGGTCAAAGGGAGGATCCTGACGCAGGAGGATCACATCAACCTTGGCCAGATCAAGCTGGCGCGCCTCGCCGAGTTCATAGTAGCGCCCAGGTTCGTCGCTGACTGAGATCTCCTGCCCCCGAGCGGTGAGAGTTCCCCCTTCCAGGGACAGGTGGTCGGGAGTGTAGAACCATAGCCGATGGCCGCGTCGGGCCGCCTCGAGCATGAGCGCGAAAGTCGAGTCGCTGGCGAAGTTGATCTTGTCCAGAGGGTCCATCTGGACCGCAACCTCGAGCATGGGGCCTCCTTTTTGCCGGCGCTTCAAAAACGACGGATTTGCAAACTTGAGCGCATAGACGCGATTCGCGCGCGAAAGGCGGGCCTTTCGACCTAACGCCTTTTTCATTCCGAGAGAAGCGCGCTAAACGCCGCCGGAAATCGGAGCATTAACCAAGTATGAATGAAAAGTGTTTTAGAAGGAACCGCTACGTAAATTTTTGGATCGGACGCCCTGCATGCGGAATCTTTCGATTGGCGCCGGATTGGTGCTTCGGCAACTGCTCTTCTTGACGCTGATGCTGTTCATGGGCGCGGCCGCCTACATGGGGGTGCTGAACGTGCGCGACCTTACCGCGGCGGCCAGCGTGACCAGCACGGGCCAGGCCGGAATGCTGATCAGCCACGCGCATGACGCGGCCAGCTCGCTTTCCAACCAGCTGGCCGTCGGAACGGTTTTCGCGGCATTGCTGATTTTGGGGGTTTCGGTGCCGACTATGAACAGCACCATCGCGACCCCTATAAAGAAAATCGCTCGCCAAATGAGCGATCTTGCCGCCGGAGACACCAGCATTGAAGTGCAGGAGACCGACCGCCACGACGAAATCGGCGACATTTCCAGAGCGTTGATGGTGCTGCGCGATGCGGTACGGGCCAACAATGAGCTCACCGCCGAGATCAAGGCGCGCGACGACCGTGAAGAGCGGTTGCGACGCGAGGCCGCCATCCGCGACAAGGTTGAGCATTATTCGATCGACCTCTCCGCTACGACAGCCAAGCTTGGGGACATGACCAAGCTCATGGCTCAGTCCTCCGAGGACATGATCGGACAGGAGCGCCGCGCCCGCGCCGATTCCGACGTGGCGCGAACAGCCTCCTTGCAAGCGGCGAGCGATGTCGCCGCTGTCGCGACCGCTTCCGAGCAGCTTCTGGCGGCTATCGGAGAAATAAGCCGTCAGGCCGTGGAATCGACCGCCGTCGTTCGTCAGGCTGTCACGGAAACCAACGGTTCCAGCGCCGAAATGCTGCGCCTCTCGGCCGCCGCCAATCGCGTGGGCGACGTCGTCAACCTGATCTCTCGCATCGCCGCCCAGACCAATCTGCTGGCCCTCAACGCCACCATCGAGGCGGCGCGCGCCGGCGAGGCGGGACGCGGCTTCGCCGTTGTAGCCCAGGAAGTCAAAAGTCTCGCCACGCAAACCGGCAAGGCGACGCAGGACATCGCCGACCAGATCGCGGAGATTCAGGCGGCCACCGACCAGTCCGTCGCTTCCATCGACAAGATCAAGCGGAAGATTGCCGAGGTCGAGCATATTTCGGCGATCATCACCAACGCCGTGCATGAGCAGGACGCCGCGACCAAAGACATCGCCCGTAGCGTGCGCTCCGCCGCCGACAGCGCCAGTTCCATGTCCGCCCATGCCGATCAGGTGGCCAACGCGATGGCGCAGACCGGCGCCGGCGTCGAGGCAATGGTGTCGATGGCCCGCGAGATCGATCAGATGGCCCGCCGGATGCATGCACATACGGATGAGCTGGCGAAGAGTCTGGTAGCGTGAGGGGACCGCTCAGATCATTCCCGTACGCCTCGTCGAGTATCGCGCGGCGACGGCGTTCTGCCGCGAATTAATTATCGTTTCACGCGAAACCAGCGACTATAAGCGCGCCCGCGCACCAGTCGTCGATCCGCGGCGGTGACGTTTCGCGCTCGCGTCAAAGTCCGCCTTGTTACTCCGACGGATGATCAGTCGGCTCCTGCCGTGACATCAACTTCGTTCAAAATATCGCCCGGCCGTCTGAGCGCATCCAAACCTCCTACGCCTCTTGGCGCCGACAGCTTTATGTGCAAGCGCTTTGGATGCAGGATGAATGAGCCCGCCGCGTCGCCGATATGGCGAGCTTTGTCGCCATTTTCCAGCGAGGCTGAAATGGCGCTCGCTACATCATGCGCATAGGCTGCGCGCAGCTTGACGACATCTCCGCCGCTCGCCTTCGCTTCCTGCGCGAGCAGTCGGTCGATCAGGCCACCGCCTTCCACCGTGGCCTCCAAGCGCGTGAAAATGATCGCAAGCGCCGCCGCTTTCGACATAAGGGGGCTGGCTGAAAACAACGATGTGGACGCATTGCCCAGCGTCGCCGCCAGGGTAATCGCGCCCATGTCTTTGGCGTCGATGCGCAATTGGTCGAGGAGTATCTCTTGCGTTTGCTCGCGCCATTCGGCTTTCATGTCGGCGGAAACCTCGACTTCACTATAGCCCAGACCAGTAAGCTGCGCGGTCGCGGGGACCTTCCCGCGCGCGGCAAGGTCGATGTTAAAACGATCAAGCCGCACGGAAAGCTTGGTCGGCAATCCCTCCCGGTGGTCGGCGAAATCCGCCGCCAGCCCGCCGATCTTGAATTTGATGCGGCCGTCGGAAACGGCATCCGGCAAATCAGCAGCCAGATTGGCGAGTTGCGCATGATCCAGTTTCCACAGGCGCCTTTGTCCGGGCTTGATCAACGCATTGAGATCGAGTCCCCGCAATGCTAGATTCTGGAACGCAATGTGTCCGCCGTCAGCGCTGTCGAGTGAAAAGCCCTCAACCTTGGCCTCTTGGGCGGAACCGCCGACGAGCCTGTTCAAAGCCACAAGCCCGATTTTCATTGCATAGGGCTTGCTCGCGGGCGCCGACAAGCCGACCACGCCTAGATCGCGCGCTTCAATCGCGCCAACTTCCACCGCTCCCAATGCGTCAATGGCGGCCAGCGCCAGCTCAGCGCTTTGTTCCTGCGTCGGAACACCGCCGGCCGCGGGGAGTCGCTCGAGGAGGCGCAAGGGCGGCGCGGCGAGAGCTCGCGCACGCAATCCTGAAGCGGTCACCCGTCCGAGGCGAATGTCAAAGCCGGCGTCGGGAAAGACGAGCGAAACGCTTTCGATCGAAGCCTCTTCCTCAAGAGCTTGCGTAGTTTCCTTCTGGTCGCTGCGCGTCGCGGCGACCACGTGCGCGAATTGACGCAGATCTACATTCTTTGCAGCAAGGCCGGAATAATGCGCCTCCATGCGCCCTACATCCTTGCCCGAACCAAACTGCTCCAATGCACCGGCATGCATAAGACCTACGCGGCCCGCCGAGACATTGTCGAGCGACACTTCGCGGTAGGCGAAGTGCGCCTCGCGGTCGCCTGACTTGGACTCCCCGCGAATTTCAGGAATGAGAATACGGGCGGCGGTCAGACGCGCCAGCCGATCATCTAGCGAAGCGGTGTCTTTAGGGTCGAAGATGCGGGCAATATCGGCTCCCGTGAGGCTTGTACCCTCCACGGTGAGCCTGGGAATCTGAAATCTTGTCTGACCAACCTCGAAAGCAAGTCGCTCCGCGACCACGGTTTTCCCCTCAGCCCGGGCAGCAGACCCAGGCCAGACCGCGACGAACGCTGCCAGCACCATCGCGAACAAATTGAAACGAAACGTCATGGGGTGCGCTCAGTTAGTATTTAGAAGAGCTTGCCCCTGGAGCAGACTCCGGTCCAGCTGTGTTTTTAGCTTTTATGCGCAATTTGTCGCGGCCCTGCACGTGCAGTGCGCTTAATTGGCATGCTAGAAACGATCCATGCGCAGACTCCTTCTCCTCAGACATGGCAAAGCCGACAGGCACTCCGCCGGCGGCGACCGCGAACGGCCGCTCACGCGTCGCGGACTCGAGGACGCTCGCCTTGTCGGCGAATTTCTTGCCGAGTCGGGACTGACGCCGGACCTCGCAGTCGCCTCAAACGCTCGCCGCGCGAAACAGACCCTTGATACGGTTCTCGGAGCCTTCCCGACTCACGTAACGCATCTTATTGAAAATTCGATTTATCTTGCGTCCGTCGACCACCTTCTTGATATTTTGAGACAGGCGCCGGATAAAATCTCGACATTACTGGTTGTGGGTCACAATCCCGGGTTCGCCGAACTGGCCGTAGCGCTGGCCGGCTCGGGCGCGGCGGGGGAGATGTCTCAAATGCGGGGGAAATTTCCCACGGCTTCTCTCGCTGTCCTTGATTTTCCCAGCGGCGGCTGGGCGGGTGTCGACAGAGGCGCGGCGCGTCTCCATCGGTTTGTGACGCCTGGCGACCTCCGGGGGGACAGCCGCGAGGACGCGGACTAGACCGATTCCGCTGGAATAATAGCAGACGACGAATTCATGGTGCTTGAATCACTGATGATGCTGTTGACGCTGGCGGCGCCGCAGGAAGCGCCGGATATGCGCATCGCGCCCATGTCGCTGCTATCGCTGGCGGAGCCGCCGACCTATCAGCCGCTGGAGCGCGCGGTCGGCAATTGGCGCATGGAAAGCGCGCTGGCGCTCGATCTCGCTCCAATCGGCGCGCTGCGCCAGATCATCGGATCTGAACCAGGCGGCCAGACGCCGCGCTGCGTCAAGCTCAATAACTATTGGTGTATCAAGCGCGCCGGCTGGAATGGCGAAATAGCGTCCGACCCGGAGGGACACGTCGCCTTTTCGACCGCCGAGGAGGGTGCAGCCGTGGCGGCGCTGCTGTTGCGCCGCTATTATGTCGACTACAAACGTCATACTGCGCGTGAGATCGCTTCACGCTGGGCGCCGGCGCAGTGTTCCGTTCCCTTGAACTCGGCGCTCAGAGGACCATTGATTTCGCGCGCCGGACTTTCGCGGATGTTGCCGCAACGACCGCTGCCGATGGGATTGGCTCCGCATGGCATCGCAAACACGCTTCGGGCGCGCTGGCTAGCAGCACACGGTCGCGGTGGTGTGGCGTTTGCGGCAACCCGCATTCGCTCGCCCGCACGGCCAAGCAAACTGGATTTGGAGCCCGCTCCCTCTATCGCAGAAGGAATGGGGGAAACGCCTCGCAAGGCGCCGATCACCGGCGGCGCGAGCGCGGCAATTGCGCCTTCAGCGCCGGTGGCGGATTGCTCGGCCGATCTTATCCGCATCAATAACTATGCGTCGCATATCGCCGAGGGCGTTGCTGGAAGCCCCGATCAGGACTTGCATCTCTTTGATGAAACCGGTCAGCCCGGCGAGAATCTCGCCAAAGTCATGATGAACATGGCCGCCGTCGAGATCGGCCCGTTGCGGGCTCGACCGGCGCTCGTGTCCTATGCCGTCTCGCAGTTGCGCCTTCTAACGGCAGCGGACACTATGACGAAATAGGACCTGCGAGCGTTTGCAGCCGGCAGCGAAGTTTGAAGAATCCGATTGCGAAAGGGCGGACGAAATGTCTGATGATGCGCCAGCCAACGGCAAATGGACCGGCACCGCGGTTAATTTCTTGATCGGCACAGTGCTCGCTACCATTGTTACCTCTGGTTTCAGTTATAAAAGCTGGAGCGAGCAAACGAGACTTGATTTCGCCAAGGAGCAGTTGGCGGACGCAAGAAGCATCTTCGACAAGGCGTCACAACTATTGTCGGAGCGCATCTTCAGCTCTTACGACGTGTTGCTGCACATCAATAGCGACAATGACGCAGCCCACGCCAAACGACTCGATCGGCAGGAGAAAGCGATCGCGGACTGGAATTTGAACTATTCCGATCTTCTGCAACACGCCCAGTTCGCGCTGGAGATCAGCGACGATGGCAAGCTATTACCTTATCACGAAGTCGCCAGCGCGCATTTCGCCAAGCTCAACTGCGCCCTCAAGTTCGATGATCGCAACGGGCCCGCGCCGGGATGGCAGAAAAGCCCTAGCTGGCTGCTCGCAGCGACCCAGTATTGCTTTCTTCAAGAGGGCGTACAAAACGGGATCGCCGCGTTGCGCAAGCAGACTCCATCTCCGGAGCGTGACAACAAGCGTGACGCTCTCGAAAGGCAGCTCGACAATTTGAGCGTCCACGCCGACAATTTTCGCGTCGCCAGCAAGAGCGCGATTCAGCGGTTGCGCCAAAGCGTTGAAACCCGGAGCTATCTCACCTTCCTCACAAGCTGGTGATGGGCGCATTTGACGTGAGCCTTCATGCTTTGTTCAGCCGCAGCGCGGCATAGGAGGGTAGCGCCTATTTATGCTAGAGAAATGGGCCAAAGCCGGGATCCCTTCCCCGAGCAGCCCTATCCAGCGGATTTATCTATAATATGAACGACTTGCTCCCCCCGTTAACGCAAGATCCAGCCACAGCGCGCGGGCTCAATGGCAGCGGCGATTTCTCGTCGCCCGCAACGGAAACCGCGATTCTGCACGGCAAGGCCATACCGGGGCTGATGCGGGACGAATTGCTCTGCGAGATTTTCGCGACCGCGGTCGCCGCCTCTCCGGGCGCCATCGCCATGACAACGCTAGAGCGCCGCTACACCTACAGGGAGGTGGATCTGCAGGCGGCGGCTATAGCGCACGGGCTTGTGGAGAGGGATATCGGCCCTGGCGACGTCGTGGGGCTGTGGATGGCGCGCGGGCCGGAACTTCTGATCGCGCAAATCGCCATCGCCAAGACCGGGGCCGCCTGGCTGCCCTTCGATGCTGATGCGCCAGTGGAGCGCATCGCCGTCTGTCTCGCGGATGCAGAAGCCAAAGGTCTGTTAACCTCCAGCGCTTTCGCCCACAAGGCTGCGGGCGCCGCGCAGGCCCCAGTGCTGATCGATAGCGAGATTGCACTCCTTCCAGGCGTCCCGCTACCTGATCCACGCGCGCGCGGCGCCACTCCGGATCATCCCGCCTACATGATCTACACGTCGGGTTCTACCGGCGTTCCCAAGGGCATCGTCATCACCGGTCGCAATATTTGCCATTATCTGCGTTCGGCCAACGAGATTTACGCCGTCACATCTTCCGATGTGGTGTTCCAAGGCGCGTCTGTCGCCTTCGATCTCTCGATGGAAGAGATCTGGATTCCCTATCTCGTCGGCGCGACCCTGTTCGTGGCGACGCCGGAGATCCTCGGCGAAACCGAGCAATTGCCTGATATTCTGGAGGAAGCAAACGTCACCGTGCTCGACACGGTGCCGACGCTGCTCGCAGTGCTGCCTCGCGACGTGAAGACGCTGCGCACGATCATTCTCGGCGGCGAAGCCTGCCCGCCCGCCATCGCCGAACGTTGGACGCGCATCGGCCGCACGATCTATAACAGCTACGGCCCAACGGAGGCGACTGTCGTCGCGACCGTTTCTGAAGTCTGGCCGAAAGAACCGGTCACAATCGGCAAACCGATCCCCAATTACACCTGCTACGTCGTCAATGACGCGCTCGAACTCGTTGGTCCCGGCGTCGAAGGCGAATTGCTCATCGGCGGTCCGGGCATCGCGCGCGGCTACCTGAAGCGCGACGAACTTACCGCCGAAAAATTTATTTCGAATCCTTTTTTCAAGGGTGGCGTCGATCCCGTCCTTTATCGCTCCGGCGACGCTGTGCTGCTCGATGGCGAGGGCAATCTGGCTTTTCGCGGCCGCATCGACGACCAGATCAAAATCCGCGGCTTTCGCGTGGAACTCGGCGAGATCGAGGCCGCGCTGTCGCACCATCCTGCCATACGCCATGCCGCCGTTGTGCTTCGTAATGAAAACGGCCTTGACGAACTCGTCGCCTTTTTGACGACGGATGGTGGCGAAAAGCCCGAGTCTTTGGAGCTTCGCGCCAAACTGCGCGAGACGCTGCCCCCTTACATGGTGCCCTCGCGTTATGAATTTGTCGAAGCGCTTCCAAAGCTTCCATCAGGCAAAGTCGACCGCAAGGCGTTGAAGCGCATTGAACTCACCGCTCCAGCAGGTGTTGATGAGGAGCAGGAGATTCCCCGCGACGAAACGGAGGCGAAGCTTCTTGAGGCCGCCAAGCGCGTGCTTCCGCCCGGCGCCATTCCGTTCGACGCTGATTTCTTCACCGAGCTTGGCGGTCATTCACTGCTTGCGGCGCGCTTCGTTGGCGCGGTGCGCGAGACACCCAACCTCGCCTCGGTGACACTCCAGGACCTCTATACCCACCGCACACTGCGCGCGCTCGCGGCGCATCTCTCGGGCAAAGCGGAGTTCGATCTTGCGCCGCAGGATCTCTCGTTTACGCCGCCGCCGTTGCTGCGTCGTTTTCTTTGCGGACTGGCGCAGGCGATCGCCCTGCCGTTCATACTTTCCATTGTCACGGCGCAGTGGCTGGGCGTGTTCATCTCCTATCAACTGATCACCACCGCCGACGCCACACTGCTTGAGGAGTTGGTGGCGCTGCTCGGCGTCTATCTTTGCGTGAATCTCGCGACGGTTGCGGTGTCGATCCTCGGAAAATGGCTGGTCATCGGCCGCACCAAGCCAGGTCGCTATCCGCTTTGGGGCGTATATTATTATCGCTGGTGGCTGGCGCAGCGCCTGATTGGCCTCACACACGCCAAGTGGTTCCAAGTTTCGCCGCTGATGAACCTTTATCTTCTCGCGCTCGGCGCCAGGGTCGGTCATGATGCGCTGATCAGCGAGTTCGACGCGGGCGCGATTGATCTTGTCTCGATCGGCGCGGGCGCCTCTCTGGGTTCCAAGCTGAAACTCTCGAATGCTCGGGTGGAAGGCAATGAACTGATCATCGGCACGATCGAGATCGGAGCCGACGCTTATATTGGCACCTCCTGCGTTATCGAAGACAATGTGGCGATCGGCGAAGGCGCCGCGCTCGAGGATCTGACCTCGGCGCCCTCCGGCGCGCGGATCGGCGCGTATGAAATCTGGAACGGTTCACCCGCACGCAAAACCGGTATGGTCGACGAGGCCGAGTTGGACCCGCCAGCAAAAGTCGGCGCAATCCAGCGTCCGGTGATGACATTCTTTTTCACATTGCTGGTGCTGGCCATTCCGCCGCTTGGCCTTCTGCCGATCTTCCCGGCCTTCTATCTCTTCGACAAGCTCGATGCATGGATGGGAATCGCCGAATCCAACCATCTTTATTACCTCGCCGCGATCCCGCTGTTCGCCTGGCCGACAGCCTTCGTGCTCGTGCTGGTGACTGTCGCCTTCATCATCGCCTTCCGCTGGATCGTTATGCCAACCCGCGTTCGCGCAGGGACATATTCCGTCTGGTCGTGGTTCTATCTGCGCAAATGGGCGGTTTCGCTCGCGACGGAAGTCACGCTGGAGACGCTGTCCTCCCTGTTCGCCACGCTCTATATGCGCAGCTGGTATCGCCTGATGGGCGCGCGCATCGGCAAGGACTCGGAAATTTCGACCAATCTTTCCGGTCGCTACGACATCGTGGAAATAGGCGAAAAATGCTTCATCGCCGACGAAGTCGTGCTCGGCGACGAGGATGTGCGGCGCGGCTGGATGTATCTCAAAGCTGTGAAAACTGGCGACCGCGTGTTTGTCGGCAACGACGCCGTGGTGCCGCCAGGCTCCGAAATTCCCACGGGAGCGCTGATCGGCATCAAGTCCAAGCCCCCAGCCAACAGCGCCCTATCAGAAGGCGACACCTGGTTCGGTTCGCCGCCAATAAAACTGCCCGTGCGCCAGAAATTCGACGCCGGCGGCTCCGCCTGGACCTATGAGCCGCCCGCCTGGAAGAAATTCATGCGCGCCGCATACGAGGCCGTGAACGTCTCGCTGCCGACCATGCTGTTCATGACCTTCGGCACCTGGGCGGTGGAGAGCTTCGGCCAGTCGCTCGTCGACGGCGAATACGCCACCGTCGTGGAACTGTTCATTCTCGACTCGGTGCTGATCTCGGTGGCGATGACGCTATCGGTCGTCGTCGTCAAATGGGTCACGATGGGCCGCTACGAGCCGCAGGTGAAGCCGATGTGGTCCTTCTGGGCCATGCGCACCGAAGCCTGCGCCGTGCTCTACTGGGGCCTCGCGGGCAAGGTGCTGCTGGAGCATCTGCGCGGCACGCCTTTCCTGCCCTGGACGCTACGCTTATTCGGAGCCAAGTTTGGCAAGGGCGTGTTCATGGACATGACCGACATCACCGAATTCGACTGCGTGCATGTCGGCGATTATTGCGCGCTCAACGCCGTCGCGGCGCTGCAGACGCATCTCTATGAAGATCGCGTGATGAAGGTCGGCCGCGTGCATCTCGGCAATGGCGTTTGTGTCGGCGCCGGCTCAACCGTGCTCTATGATACGCATATCGGCAATTTCGCGCGGCTCGGTCCCCTCACCGTGGTGATGAAGGGAGAAAGCATTCCGCCAGATTCGCAATGGGTCGGCGCCCCGGCGGAGCCCTCCTCCCAGCGCGGGCTGGAGGCGGACGCGGCGGCGCGCAAGGCGGGGTGAGCGACTGTCTTGGCGGTCAAGCGGTTTGATCGGCCCATGACTTTTTGTCGCTGACGATTGCGTTGAGGATGACGAGCAGCTTGCGCGCCGTGGCGATGATCGCGACGAGCTTTGGCTTTCCGGCGGCGACGAGTTTGTCGCGAAACGCCTTGAGGGCTGGATTGTATCGCGCGGCGACCATGGCTCCCATGAAAAGCGCGGCGCGCACGCTGGCTCTGCCGCCGCCGATGAAGCTTTTGCCGCGCCATTGACCGGATTGTCGCGTCCAGGGCGCGAGGCCGACGAGGGCGGCGATCTTGCGCCTATCGAGCGTTCCGAGCTCCGGCAACTCGGCGAGCAGCGTGCGGGCGATGGTGGTTCCGATTCCCGGCACGGAGGCGAGCAGGTCTTCTTTCTCGCGCCAGATCGGCGAGCCTTTGACGCTCTCGTCGATGTCGCCGTCGAGGCTGTCGAGTTCGCGTTGCAGGGCTTTCAGAAGGCGGAGGATGCTCTTTTTGACCCGCGCCGGCGCGTGCATTTCACGTTGCCGCTCGGCGACGATCATCGCCACGATCTGGCGTCTTCTGGCGACGAGATCGGCGAGAAGCCTCGTTTCCACGTCGCGCAGGGGCCGGATTTCCGGGGCCGTGGCCTCGACGAAATGGGCGATCACCGCGGCGTCGATCGGATCGGTCTTGGCCCTTTTGCCGAGCGCGTTGGCGAAGGCGTGCACCTGCGCCGGATTGATCACGACGACCGGCAGTCCGGCGCTCGCCAGTCCGGCGGCGACGAAGGTCTCGAAGCCTCCGGTGGCCTCCAGACCGATCGCTCCCGGCCGCAAAGGGCGCAGCCGCTCGATCAGCGCGGCCAGACCCTCCGCGTCGCGCGGAACGACAAAACTTTCGTTCCGCCCGCGAACATGTACATCCAACTGACTTTTCGAAACGTCTATGCCGACAACGGTGGCGTCCATCCTGTCCCGTCCTTGCGCAAGCGGGCTTCGCTGGCGGCCCAAGCGACTGTTCGGGTTCGATGGAACGGCGGACGAAGACCCTTGCTCACCCACGGGCTTGATGTCCCTAGGGGGGATCGGTCTTCCGTCCGCCACCGCGAGGGCTATTATGCCCGAGTCGGCCGCATTCAAGTTACAAGGAGGCGAGGCGCGTTATCAGCAGCGGGGCTGGGCGCGAATCCCCTCCCCCTTGCGGGGAGGGTGGCCCCGCGTAGCGGGGTCGGGTGGGGGCCGCGCCAAATCGGCAAAGCTTCCGCGTGAGCCCCCCACCCTTAATCCCTCCCCGCAAGGGGGAGGAGGTGGCTCAGGCCATATTATTCCTGGATTTGCAGGAAGCCGGCTGTTCGCTTGTTTTGGACACGATTATCGGCGAATCTTCACACAGCTCGACGCCCTCGCGTCGCAATTCGCCCATCAGTCCGGTGGCGTCGCGATGGGAACCGGCCTTGATCGGCAAGGCGTTGATGACCGCGCCCGTGTCGTAAAGAATATCCGTTTCGATCTCGGCGATCCGCCCCGCTTCCTCGCCAAAACTTTCGAGACCCTTGAGAAAAACCACCACATCGTAATCCGAATCCGGACGCGCATCGCCACGCGCACGCGAGCCGAACAGCACGACACGTTCGAGCCGGGCGCCATAAGCCTTGTCGAGCGCGGCGCGAAACCGGCTCATGATGGGGTCTATCGCCTTCGCCATGGGAGGGAGCATAGCACGGAGCGCCCGAAGTTTCAGAGAGGGAACGCGGGGTGAGCGCTCCTCAGCGACAGGCGCGCGACCTCCCCGCCGATTAACTCGAAACGCTCGTCTTCCTCAATCACCCTCACACGCACCGTCGCCTCGATTTCGGCGACGCTCAAACGCCGCTGCGGAAGCCGTTCGGCGGCGCAGATGGTCAAAGGGAGATTGTTCGAGCGAGGCGGGGATCAGCGAAGTATGGCGCGCTAGGTGGAAGGTTTCGGGGCGTCTCCCGCTCCTCAAGCTCTGGGCCCGTGGCGATACGCATGACTTTCACGGCGTCGCCGATGACGCTGCGGGACGCTGCTCGCCTTTAGATCCGGTGGGCGTGTCTAAACCTCGATACTTGCGAAGCGGCGCGCAAGATATTGCGCTTTCATGATCGCACGCTTCTCAAGCAATGAGGAAAGCCTCGGTGGAGGTAAGGTCGCTCCCTTTCCAAGGGAATTCGCTCATAGTGGCTTCGACATAAATCTTAACGTTCACATATCCAGCGTTGGGGCATACAAATTGACAGCACAGATGATTTGGTCGTCGTATGGCCTCTCAACTGCAGAAACAGATATATCGCCCACTCGCCCCTCCTTGCTTTCCGCTAAGCATAGCAGGGAGTTGGTCGCGACGCGAGGCTGCCTCAAGAGGCTCGGCTTTAAACTTCCCCGCAATCCCCGCCCTCAAATATGGATCGCCCTCCCAAACGCGTCCAGCACGCTCTCGTGCATGGCCTCCGACAGCGTCGGATGCGGGAAGACGCTGTGCATCAGTTCTTCTTCCGTCGTCTCCAGATTCATCGCGATGACGAAGCCCTGAATGAGCTCCGTCGCCTCGGCGCCGATGAGATGCGCGCCGAGCAGGCGGCCCGTTTTCGCATCGAAAATCGTCTTGATCAGCCCCTCGGGCTCGCCGAGCGCGATGGCCTTGCCATTGGCGCGCAAGGGAAAACGCCCGATCTTCAGTTCGAAACCGGCTTCCTTCGCCTTCTCCTCCGTAAAACCCACGGAAGCAATCTGCGGATGTGCATAGGTGCAGCCGGGAATGCGCGACTTGTCCAGCGGATGCGGATTCTTGCCGGCAATGGCCTCGACGCAGATGACTCCCTCATGCTCGGCCTTATGCGCCAGCATCGGCCCGCCCGCGACGTCGCCGATGGCGAAGACGCCCGCGACGTTCGTGCGCCCCAGTCCGTCGGTCGCGATGACGCCGCGCTCGATCTTGACGCCCAGCGCCTCCAGCCCGAGACCTTCAACATTGGCGACAACGCCCGCCGCCGAAAGCAGTCGCTCCGCCTCGATCTGGCGGGAGGCGCCATCCGAGCCGGTCAGCGTCGCGACAACGCTGTCGGCGCGCTTTTCGACCGCTGAAACCTTCGTCGCGGTATGCACGGCGATGCCCTGTTTCTCGAAACTCTTGCGCGCCAGCGCGGCGATTTCGGCGTCCTCGACGGGCAGTATTTGCTGCAACGCCTCGACCAGCGTCACCTCGACGCCGAACGCGCGGTAGAAGGAGGCGAATTCGACGCCGATCGCGCCAGCGCCCACGACCAGCAGCGACTTGGGCGTGAGTTCCGGTTTCAGCGCCTCGAAATAGCTCCAGATCAGCCGCCCGTCCGGCTCCATGCCGGGCAGCACGCGCGGGCGGGCGCCGGTCGCGAGGATGATGTTCTTGGCCTGATAGGCGCCCGGTCCCAGCGCGCCTTTTGGCAGTGGCGCCTGCGGCGTAACGGCGGGTTTTTTCGTCGCTTCGACCACGATTTCGCCGGGGCGGGAAAAACGCGCTTCGCCGAAAATCACGTCGATCTTGTTTTTCTTCATCAGAAAACCGACGCCGGCGTTGAGCTTGCCGGAGACCTCGCGCGAGCGGGCGACGATTTTCGCCATGTCGAATGAGAGATCCGGAGCAACAAGTCCATATTCGCTCGCATGCTGCGCGAGACGATAGACATCTGCCGAGCGCAGTAGCGCTTTGGTGGGAATACACCCCCAGTTGAGGCAGATGCCGCCGAGATGCTCGCGCTCGACCACAGCGGTCTTCAGACCAAGCTGCGCGGCCCTTATGGCGGCGACATAGCCGCCCGGCCCCGAACCGATGACGATCAGATCATAAGGGTCTGGCATCGGACAGCCTTGGGTAGGAGCGAAAGGTCGGTAAATCGAACGAATTGATGGTTATATAATCTACGACGGAGCGCGGGCGTAGAGCAACCGGCCACGCGTGGCGTCGATGTTACTTGCGCCGAAAGACCAGTATCCGGTTGGAATTGGTTCCTTTCGCGTTGTTGTGGACGCCCCAACAGTGGCTTGTCTTGGTGAACTGCTGAGCGTTCACGACAACCAGCGGCTTTTCGAATGGCAAGCCTTCAACAGCCCTCCAGACAAGACGCTCCAAGGCTATCTTGCCGCCGCGCACCTCGCCGACCTCGAAAGCGACATGCCCTCCGGATGCTACGACGCGCGCAAACTCTCCAAAGCAGTCGCGCACCATCTGCGACCAGGCGGATTCGCTGCGGTGCATGGAGATTTTGACGCCTTCGGGATCAATTCCCGCGAACCAATTGCGCAGCCAATTGTCGGCGGCGTATTGCACGATGTCCAGGAATGGCGGCGATGTGACGATCAAGCGAACCGACCCGTTCGCAATGCTCGGCGTGTGAGCCGCGTCGTCGCTGGCGAGCAGCGCCTCGGGATGCGGCGGCGGCGGTCCTTCAGACAGCAGCGCTCGCGATTTTTTATTGATCAGAGCCGCAACGTCTCGGGGCGGCGGCGTCTGGTTTCGCTTTGCGTTGATCTTCAGCTGCGCTTCCACGGAAACCGCTTGATTGGGCGGCATCGTATAGACGGAAAAGAAACCCGGCGAATGGCCAGTGAGGCGATTGATCGCCACCATTCTGATCCAGTCGTCCGCCGGATCGACATCTTTGTGAAGCGGCGCACAGGCGAGTAGCCAGCGTCGCAGACTGCAAATCTGCGATAGCGTGTCTGCATGGTAAAAGGCGAGCAAGTCCTCGCGCTCAAGGGCGCCCTTGGTCCAGTCAATCTGTTTGAGCCGCGCTTCTATTGCATCAAGCGAAGGAGGCGCGAGGCGGGGTCTGGTCAACAACGCCGACAATGGATTTATGTCGTTGCCGATCGGTCGTCTGCCTTGCAGAGCCGCCTGCACCGCCGTCGTGCCGCGACCCATGAAGGGATCGTAGACGCTTTCGCCCGGCCTGGTGAGGCGCGAGATGAAAAACTCCGGGAGCTGCGGTTTAAAACAGGCGCGATAGCTGATCTCATGCAACGCATGCGCGCGGCGCTGACCTGATGTCCAGAACTCATTGACGAAATAGGAAACGCCGTCCTGTTCAAACTCGATAGTTTTCGCGCCAAATTCGTCGAAAACGCGAAGATCGTCGGCGAAGGCGTCGTCTGATGTGGCGAGATTTTTCATGATAGGCGCTGAACGATGAAGTGGCGCAAGCCCTCCTCCGACGCTTGGCTAACGCCAAGAGCCACCTTCTCCCGTTCCACGGGAGAAGGGAGGCGCGCCTTACCTTCTCCCACTTGTGGGAGAAGGTGGCCCCGCGACGCGGGGTCGGATGAGGGCGCCCGCCGCTTCACTCGCCCAGCCCTCGCGCCCAAGCCTCTTTGGTCTCGCTAATGAACTCCGCCAATCGACGGTCGTCGATCGCCTTGCGCAGTCCCGTCATCAACTCTTGATAATAGGCGACATTGATTTGCGTCAGCAGCATCATGCCGAGAATTTCCCCAGCCTTGAACAGATGATGGAGATAGGCGCGCGAATAGTCTCGCGCTGCCGCGCAGGACGACTCCGGGTCCAGCGGCGACGGGTCATCGGCGTGACGTGCGTTCATCAGATTGACTTTGCCAAAGCGCGAATAGGCGAGGCCATGACGTCCGGCGCGCGTCGGCATCACGCAGTCAAACATGTCGACGCCCCGCGCCACCGCCTGCACAATATCGTCCGGCGTTCCAACGCCCATCAGATAATGCGGTTTTTCTGCGGGAATGTGCGGCATCACAGTCTCCAGCATGTCGAGCATCACATCCTGAGGCTCGCCCACAGCCAGACCGCCGATCGCGACGCCATGAAAATCCATGTCGCAAAGCGCGCGGGCGCTCTCAATGCGAAGGGACTTTACCGCGCCACCCTGCACTATGCCGAACACCGCCCGGCCCGGCTCGGCGCCAAAGGCTTTGCGGGAACGTTCGGCCCAACGCAATGACAAGCGCATAGCGCGCTCCGCCTCCTCATCGCTGCACGGCAAGCGCACGCATTCGTCGAATTGCATCTGGATGTCGGAACCGAGAAGCCCCTGAATCTCCATCGAGCGCTCGGGCGTGAGCACATGCCTGGAGCCGTCGATGTGCGACTGAAAGGTGACGCCGTTCTCATCGAGCTTACGCAGCTTGGCCAGCGACATGACCTGGAAACCGCCGGAATCCGTCAGGATCGGAAAGGGCCATCGCATGAAGTGGTGCAGGCCGCCGAGCCGCGCGATGCGCTCGGCGCCAGGGCGCAACATCAGATGATAAACATTGCCGAGCAGAATATCAGCGCCCGCCGCACGCACATCTTCAACGAACATGGCCTTCACCGTCGCCGCCGTCCCGACCGGCATGAAAGCGGGCGTGCGAATGACGCCACGCGGCGTATTGATTTCGCCCCGGCGCGCGGCTCCGTCGGTCGCCCCGATCGTGAAGGAGAAAGCTTGAGTCATTTACGGCCGTCCTTAGCGCCCAGCACGGCGATTTTCACGATCTTGTAATCCCCACTGTCAAACTCGTTCCATTGCACCTTGAAACTGGCGCCAATCACGACGACGATTTCACGTAGATTGGTTTTCCACTTTGCATTTGAGGCTGCGCCGAAATCTATCGCTCCATCGCGCCGCAACACAAAAGGACGACAGTCGTCGCCGTCGAGACCGAAGGAGCCGAACACATCCCAAACCGAGACAATTGCGCCCGCGCTTTCTACGCGCAGATCCACCGTCAGCGGCGCTTCGGTCGGATCGTCACGCCACAGCGCCAGCAGGCGAATGTCTCGATCCGCGCTCATGCGCGAAACAGTAATGAGGCGTCGCCATAGGAATAAAAGCGATAGCCGTTTTTGATCGCGTGATCGTAAGCTGCTTTCATGCGGTCTACGCCGCAGAAAGCGCAGACCAGCATGAACAAGGTTGAGCGCGGCAAATGGAAATTGGTCAAGAGAATGTCTACGACGCGAAAGCGATAGCCCGGCGTGATGAAAATATTTGTGCGGGCGCTATAGGCTTCCAGCACGCCATCTTCGCGCGCCGCGCTCTCCAGGCAGCGCAGCGCTGTCGTGCCAACCGCCACGATACGGCCGCCATTGCCGTGAATTTCGTTAAGCGCAGCGGCTGTTTTGGCGTTTAGCGTGGCATGCTCATAGTGCATCTTATGATCTGCGGTGTCTTCGACCTTTACCGGCAGAAATGTGCCGGCGCCGACATGCAGCGTCACGCGGTGAACACTGATGCCCGCAGCTTCAATTGCGGCCAGCAGTTCCGCAGTGAAGTGTAGTCCGGCCGTCGGCGCCGCCACGGCGCCGACCTCGCGCGCGAACAGGGTCTGATAGTCGGTCTCGTCCCGAGCGTCCACGGTTCGTTTGCCCGCGATGTAGGGAGGCAAGGGCATGGCGCCTAGTGCTTGAATGGCCTCGTCGAGAACGGCGCCCGACAAATCGAAGGCCAGCGTCACCTCACCGCTCTCGCCTTTGGCTTCGATCGCGGCATCGAGAAAACCGGACTCGCCCTCGGCTTCTCCGCTGGAGCCGAAGCACACGCGTTCCCCAAGCGCAAGCTTCTTGGCAGGCCGCACCAGCGCGCGCCATTGATTATGAGAGAGGCGCTCGATCAAGGTTGCTTCGACATGCGCACGGGTTTCTCCACGCTGCCGATAGCCGGAAAGTCTTGCATGGATCACGCGCGTATCGTTCACCACGAGCGCATCTCCGGCATGAAGCAGGCTGGGAAGTTCGCGCACGACATGATCTTCCAGAACCGCCCCGCTCGCGGGAACCACCAGCATGCGCGCCCCGTCGCGCGGAACCGATGGGCGTAGTGCGATGGCGTCCGGCGGAAGGTCGAAGTCGAATAGGTCGACGCGCATATGAACCCTTGAATGCGGCGGCCGGCCCTCGCCTGCGTCACCGCCGGAACATGCCCGGCGATGCTATTGGGATTCGGCAATCTTCAACGATGTGCTCAGCTCAGCGAGGCCTTGATGATCTTGTCCGGATCTTTGACCGGTTCGCCGCGCTTGATCTTGTCGACATTTTCCATGCCTGCGGTCACCTGACCCCAGACCGTATATTGCTTGTCGAGGAATCGCGCGTCGGTGAAGCAAATGAAGAACTGCGAATTCGCGGTGTCAGGGTGGGACGCCCGCGCCATCGAGCAGGTTCCACGCACATGGGGTGCGTCATTGAACTCCTGCTCAAGGTTTGGATATTTCGAGCCGCCTGTGCCCGTCCCGTGTGGACAGCCGGTCTGCGCCATGAATCCTTCGATCACGCGATGAAAGACGATCCCGTCGTAAAAACCTTCGGAAACGAGCTGCTTTATGCGCGCAACATGTTTCGGCGCCAGGTCGGGACGGAGCGTGATTTCGACATTGCCTTTGGTTGTCTCAAGCGTGAGCTTGTTGCCTGCTTCGGTCATGTTGTCTCCGTATGTGCGTGGGCGAGCGCCCCACAAGCGGAGAAGGGGTGCGCTCACATTATTGTGACGGTCGAGTCTCTCTGGCCCGCTCCTTCTCCCATGAGCGGGAGAAGCCCTCGCGTTAGCGGGGGTCAGATGAGAGCCGCGGAATAGGACGAAACCTCAGCTCTCGTCGCCAGCGATGCGCAGCTTGACGATTTTGTCCGGATCCTTAGGCGGTTCGCCGCGATGGACCTTGTCGATGAACTCCATGCCCGAGACGACCTCGCCCCAAACAGTGTATTGCTCCTCGAGATAGCGCGCCGGCGCAAAGCAGATGAAGAACTGGCAGTTGGCCGAGTCATTGTCCGGTCCGCGCGCCATGCCGCAGGTGCCGCGCAAGAACTTCTCCTTCGAGAATTCGCCGGGAATGTTGGGCAGGTCGGACTTGCCCGTCCCGGTGCCTGTGGGGTCGCCGGTCTGCGCCATGAAGCCGTCGATCACCCGATGAAACTTCACGCCGTCGTAAAAATGGCGCTTGGCCAGCGTTTCGATCTGAGCGCAATGTTTTGGCGCGAGATCTGGCCGCATCTTGATGACCGTGCGGCCATAAACGGTGTCGAGGTTGAGGAGCTTGTCTTCGGCTTTGGCGATGGGTGCAGCCGTAAGCGCGGCGGCTGCGGAAGCGCCGGCGATGAGACTGCGGCGGTCGATGGTCATAAAGCCTCCCTTAGTTCTTGTTATTGGCGACGTTCTAACGCTCGCCTCAGCACGTCGACGGATTGCGCCGGCGCGAAGTCGGAAATGTCGCCCCCGAGGGCGGCGATCTGGCGCACCAGAGTCGCGCTGATGTGGCGCACCCCGATGGAAGCGGGAATGAAAACCGTTTTTATCTGCGGCGCCATGGTCGCGTTCATACCCGCCATCTGCATTTCATAGTCGAAATCCGCGCCGTCACGCAAACCGCGCAGAATGGCGAGCGCACCCTGCTCCCGCGCCGCCTCCACCGCAAGGCCAGAGAAACTGACGACATCGAAGGCGCAAGGGGAATTGAGGGTGGCGCAAGCGGCGCGAACAAGCTTGGCCCGCTCCTCGAAGCTTAGCACCGGCGCCTTGCCGGGATGGACCCCTATGGCCATTACCAGTCGGTCGAACAGCACGGCGCTCTGGCGGATGACGTCCAGATGGCCGTTGGTCAGCGGGTCGAAGGTGCCGGTGTAAATCGCGGTGCGCGGGGTGTTCATGGCCTGAAGCATAGGGGATTTTCGGCCGAGATGGGAGGGGCGCGCATCGCAAGTTCCGAGCGTCACGCCGACGGGTCACCAATGAAAGCCCGATCACCCCAAACAGCCTCCGACCGCGAGGACCGCCCGAGATGCTTGTCGCTACCCCCCCCCCGCCGGCGATGTCCGGCCGCTCCAACTGTTCGGGCGCGGCGCGACGTCGATGGTCTCGCCGTCATTCAATTGCGATGTGACGCGGCAGGGCGAGGCGGCGCCATTTACGGGGGCGGGAAAGGACAGGGCCGGGATCGGCCGCCGTCCCTGCCAGCCTTGATTAAGGTCCACTCGATCCGCACGCCGACGTGCGATTTCGACGCCAGCCGCTGATAAAAGACATTGCAACGACTTTTTTTGCAATTCGCGAATATATCAGCGAGCGATGAAATCACCGAGGTAGGGGCGCCGATGTCAGCGGTTACTTATACGCTTGATCCAAAGCTACTCGTCCAAGGGCACAAGTGGGTGTGGACCAAGGGAGTTTGGTTCCCGCTCATGGTGACGCTCCCCATATTTTTGGCGTTCGGACTGTTTGACAGACCGAACTGGGAGGGTCGCGTCACGGCGTTCGCGGTAGCCGCAGCATGCTTGGCGATGGCTTGGGGCGCCTGGATCGTGTGGCTGCCAAGCTACGCGAAGCGACGTTTTAATACATTGAGTTCGCTGCGAATTCCCTACACGATGACTTGGCGCGACAGTCGGATGACATGGGTTTCCGAGGACAGTCGGCGCGAATATGACCCAAGGCAATTGCGGCGCTGGAGCGAACGCGAAGATTGCGTTCTTCTGCTTACCACCGACAATATGCTCTGGATGATTCCCAAACGCGCTTTTTCTTCTCCACGCGATCTTGACGATTTGCGAAGCTATTTGGCCGGAATACGCGCGCCGACGTAAGGCGCGCTCACTCCTCACCTTCCGTCTCCGCCGCCACCTCTTCCCCGCCGACATCGCCGATATGCTCGACCGACATCACGCGCTCGCCTTCCGCGGTGTCGAACACGATGACGCCCTGCGTGCCGCGGCCGGCAATGCGGATTCCATCGACCGGGCAGCGGATGAGTTGGCCGCCGTTGGTCACCAGCATGATTTCGTCGCCGTGCTCGACGGGGAAGGAGGCGATCAACGGGCCGTTGCGCTTGTTGACCGCCATCGCGACGATGCCTTTTCCGCCGCGGCCAGTGATGCGATATTCGAACGACGAAGTGCGCTTGCCGTAGCCGTTTTCTGACACCGTCAGAATGATCTGCTCGGCGGCGCGCATCGCCTCAAAACGCTCGTCGGAAAGATCGACGGCCGCGCCCTCCTCCGCCTCGATGGTCGGCTCCTCGACGACTTCGGCCCCTTGCGCGCGGCGCAGAGCGACAGAGCGCTTGAGATAGGCCGCGCGCTCGTCGCCACCGGCCTCGAAGTGGTTGAGGATCGACAGCGAGATCACCCGGTCGCCCTCGGCGAGGTTGACGCCGCGTACGCCCATCGAAGTCCGCCCCTGAAACACCCGCACCTCAGGCACGGCGAAGCGGATGCACTGGCCGTCCTTGGTGGTCAGCAGCACGTCTTCGGCCTCGCTTGCCGTCGCGACGTCGACGATGGCCTCGCCCTCGTCGAGCTTCATCGCGATGATCCCGTTGCGGCGCACGTCGGAAAAATCCGACAGCTTGTTGCGACGCACCGAACCGCGCGTGGTCGCGAAAATTACGTCAAGGGTCGCCCAGCTCGACTCATCCTCGGGCAAAGGCATGATGGTGGTGATGCGTTCGCCCTGTTCCAGTGGCAGCATGTTGACGAGCGCCTTGCCTCGCGCTTGCGGAGCGGCCAGAGGCAACCGCCACACCTTCTCCTTGTAGGCGCGGCCGAGCGAGGAGAAGAACAGCACGGGCGTATGGGTGTTGGCGACGAAAAGGCGGTGGACGAAATCCTCCTCCTTCGTCTGCATGCCGGAGCGGCCTTTGCCGCCGCGTCGCTGAGCGCGATAAGTCGAAAGCGGCACGCGCTTGATGTAGCCGGCATGAGATACGGTGACGACCATATCCTCGCGAGCGATGAGGTCTTCGTCTTCGACATCGCTGTCGGCGTCTAGAATTTGCGTGCGGCGCGGCGTGGCGTAAGCCTCTTTTACCGCCAGCATTTCGTCCTTGATAATGCCGAACAATCTCTCCCGCGAGCCAAGGATTTCCAGATATTCGGCGATCTCCGCCGCCAGCTTTTCAAGCGCAGCGGAAATTTCGTCGCGCCCCAGAGCCGTGAGGCGCTGCAGGCGCAAGTCGAGGATAGCGCGCGCCTGCGCTTCCGAGAGGCGGCAGTTGCCGTCTTCGTCCAATGCATGGCGCGGATCCGCGATAAGAGCGACGAGCGGCGCCATATCCTTGGCCGGCCAAACGCGCTCCATGAGGGCCTCGCGCGCGGCGGAGGCGTCTGGCGAGGTGCGGATCAGCCGGATCACCTCGTCGATATTGGCGACGGCGATGGCGAGACCAACCTGCAAATGGGCGCTGTCACGCGCTTTGGCGAGACGGAATTTCGTGCGCCTCGTCACCACTGTTTCGCGGAAATCAACGAAGGCGCGCAAGACGTCTCGAAGCGTCAGCATTTCGGGACGCCGCCCGTTGAGCGCGATCATATTTACGGGAAAGCTCGACTGCAGCGCCGTGTGGCGCCAGAGCTGATTTAGCACCACATCGGCCACCGCGTCGCGTTTCAGCTCGATGACGATGCGCATTCCGTCGCGGTCGGATTCGTCGCGCAGATCCGAGATGCCTTCGATCTTCTTCTCGCGTACAAGATCGGCGATGCGTTCAACCAGCGCCGCTTTGTTCACCTGATAAGGAATCTCGGTGATGATGATAGCTTCGCGATCCTTGCGCAGCGTCTCGATGCGTGCAGTCGCGCGCATGATGATGGAGCCGCGCCCGGAGCTGTATGCATTGCGAATGCCGCCGCGCCCCAAAATCGTCGCGGCGGTCGGAAAGTCCGGCCCCGGCACGATCTCCATCAGTTCGGCGACGCTCATATCGGGTCGGTCGATGATTGCGATGGCTGCGTCTATCACTTCGCCGAGATTATGTGGCGGAATATTGGTGGCCATGCCGACCGCGATCCCGCCGGCGCCATTGACCAAAAGATTGGGAAAGCGCGCCGGCAAGACGGTCGGCTCATGTTCCTTGCCGTCGTAGTTGGGCTGGAAATCGACCGTGCCTTCATCGAGGTCCTCGAGCAGCGCCAACGCCGGTTTGGCCAGACGGGACTCGGTGTAACGCATTGCCGCGGGCGGATCATTGTCGACCGAACCAAAGTTGCCTTGTCCGTCGATCAATTGCAGCCGCATCGAAAACGGCTGCGCCATACGCACCAGCGCGTCATAGATCGCGGCGTCGCCGTGGGGGTGATATTTACCCATCACATCGCCAACGATGCGCGCGGATTTTACATAAGGCTTGTCAGGCGTGTGGCCGTTTTCGTTCATCGAAAACAGAATGCGCCGATGGACCGGTTTCAGGCCGTCGCGCACGTCGGGCAATGCGCGGCTCACGATCACGCTCATCGCGTAATCGAGATAAGACCGCTTCATTTCATCGGCGATGGAAACCGGCCGAATATCCGAGCCCGAAGGGCCGGAATCGTCTTTTGTTGCGTCGCTGTCGACCAATGGGGGCGCCAATCCGAATTTTCAGTTTAATCGTCCCTTTGCTATAGGCGATTCTCCCCTCGCACGCCAGCGCGAAGGCCGGGAGAAGAATTATAAAAACCATACACTTACGAATTCGAATCTATGCCCTCAGGGAAACAGTTTCGACCCCGGTGGCGATCGAGCCCGGGCGCCGGGTTCCCTGATTCGGCCAAGGCTCGTCGAAATCGAGCTGCAGGGGAATTTCCGTCCAACAAATTAATGGGGCAGCGTAAGGATTTACGCCGCCCTATTGGTTTTTCTCAACCCGCGCCTTTCAGCAGCGGTCGTTGCAGCGCGCCGTTTTTAGCCGTGAGCCTCGCGCAAAGCTTCGCGGGCCGAAATCGCCGACGCCGCCGCCGCTTCGTCCCCCGGTTCAACCAGCCCGAGAGGATCGTCAACCACTGCAGGCGAATCTGTGGCCACGCTTGCGACTGCGACCGAGGCTGCAGTGGCGGCGGAAGATGGGGCGACGACGGGCTTCGGAGCCACGTTCGGCAGATCATTTGGAGCCCGCAGTTCCGAGGAAACAGCGGTTGGCCCTTCAAACCCGCTGGAAGCCCCGATAACTTGGTTCTTCCTGCTTGTCGCACGCGATAGGTCGACCGAGACAACGGGTTGCGGCGACTGTTTGCGCATCCTGGACGCCAGCTTGGCGAGCGCCGAAGCCGGAGATTCACTCGCTGACTCCACATTTGCCTGGGCGGCTTTAGGCGCCTGCCCGCGCATCAGTGACGCCAGTTTGGATAGGGCCGACCCTGGCGACTGAACCGCCGCCGAATGCTCAGTCGAATAAGGCGGTTCGACTGCGACGGCGTTCGAGCTTGCCTTCAGAGCGCCGTCGTCTGAAGTTTTTTCGACGGACTTTCGGGACAGCCGAATTAACGCTGCTATTGCCCGAAGCGAAGCGAACAACGAACCCTTGCCGCCAAACGACTTGTCCTCCGACTGCTCGGTCGTTGCGACAGCCTGCTCCACTACGGCGTCGGCGGGAGCGCCTTGCGGCGCAGCGGCTTTGCGCGCCGCTCCGGCGAACTTTGACCGCAGGCCCACAATCGCGCGTGTCCAGATCGGAAGGGAAACTGGCTTCGCGGGCTTCGCCGACTGCTCCTCGCGGACTTCGGCTTTCGCAGGTTTGCGCTTTCCCGATATCCACCGTACGCCAGCCAGGATAAGCGCCAAGCCGCCCAGCAACAACTTCCATAGCTTCAGCGCTTTTGCGACTACAATCGCGACCAAGCCGGCTTTCTTCGCGACGCTCGCCACGACAGCGGCGCCCGCGAGTTTCTTCAACGCCACGGCGCCCGTCAGTAGCCCAACGAGACTATAGCCCGCCACTCTGTCCATGGAGAGATCAGCGTCCTCGTACGTCTCGCCCTTGTCATAGACGATTGTATTGGCCAGTGCGGCAGCTTCCCCTTTGAAGTGGACAAAGGCCGCTTCGTCGCCGGCGACGATCACTTTTATGGCGCCCTGACGACCCAGCGCGAAGGATGTGCAGTTGACGATGCGATCTTCAGGGTTCTGGGATCCTTGGCCCGTGGCTCCAATGCAGGAGCTCAAGTGGTGCTTCGCGTCATAAGCCGGGGGCTCGAGCCAGCCTGTCACTTCCAAAGGCGTCAGACCAAGGCGAATACGCCCGGGATTTTGGGAGGCGACTCCGGCCTTGTAGGTCGCAAGCAGAAGGTTGGCGTCGAGCGACTTGCCTTCGTCGTCCTTAATGTATCCATCATCGAGCAGGTCGACATAGGCCATCCATTGCGGTCCACCAGCGGCCGGCAACACTACGCCCTGCGTAGCGTCGTCCCAGGAACCCCGTTCCACGCCGAGCAGCTTGCGCGCCTGTTCGGCTTCGAGGAACACTCGACCAGCCGGCAACCACATCGTCGCACGTTCGGAAAGGCGCACCTCCGCCGGTCCCTTGATGCCTCTGGCAAGAAGAGTGTCATAGGCTTTGGCTTCTTCATTCTGAACCACGGCCGGCAAGACGGTCTGCGGAGCCGCGGCTTCTGCCTGAGGCTTTGGCGCCTTTGGCTGGACCTCGTCTTTGACGACCGATGGCGCCGAATTTTGCTCTTGAGCGAGGGGAGCACCCAGGGAGACGGGCGCCGGAGCGGACGCGACCGCGGCCGAACCTTGGACGGCCTGTGCGACTACGGGCGAAATCGGCGCGGGATTCGAGGCTTTTGAAGGGTCCGCGGAAAAGTCGTCAAGCACGATCGGTTTGGCGTCCGCTTGCGGGGCTTTGCCAACGACAACCGGCGTCTGCGGCGACACAACAGGTGAGGAGGCTGCCGAATTCGTGACGGGCTGCGATTGGAGTGCGCCGGGCTGCATCGCTGGCGCTCCGCTTGCCACAGGCGCAGGAACGATTGCTACAGGCGGAGAAGCAGGCGCGCCACCCGGACCCGAGTTTCCGACGTTTACTGCAGCAGGCTGTTGCGGAGCCGCCGGTTGAACCGTTGCCTCGACCGCCGCTGCAGAAACTGTAGAGGCTGGCGCCGTCGGCGCTGTAGCTTTTGCTGTTGGGTTCGCAACAGGAGCGGCGCCGGCTGCGGCTGCATTTGGAGCAGGCGTCGCGGCTGTCCCAGGCTGCGCCTCGGACTGCGCGGCGATTGGCCCCGAGGCGCTCTTGACGTCGGCCTTCTGCTCGACCGGGACGGCCGTGCCGGACGGGGCGTCCTTAACGGATTCGCTTGCGACAGTTTTCCCGGCGTCTTTCTGCGCGTTCTCTTTCGACGCATCGACCGCCGTGGCTTCGGGCGCAGGAGCGGCTTGCTGAGCATCGGCAGATGCAGGCTCGGGGGCCTTCGTAGCGGCTTCTATTGGCTCGGCGTCCTTTGCAGTCGCTGGCTTCGCGAGCTTCGCGGCGGAGGCGCCGCGGGTTTCACGGCGGCCCCGCGCCAGGGGTGCAGAGGCGCCATCTCAAGGATGACATCCTCGTATCCATGGCGGGACGGCCGCTGAATCTCCTCTACGACGCCATCCGACTGCTTCCGCAGCTTTTCGCGAGCCTCGCTGACCGTAATCGCAAATATGAGACCGGTGATGGCGACAAGACAGGCGCCGAGAAAATTGCGCGCGATGCGCGGGCGGGCAAACGACATCAAGCTACTCCAACACTACGAGCGTGCCGTAGCTTGGGCGCCGGATGTTAAACAAAGATTTTAAAAATGCGGCTTTTATCGTTGTTACGAAGTTTTAGGGTTAATGCGCCGCTAACTCTTCAGCTTCGTCTTAAGGAACCGGCAACGGACTAGCCGGGTTGAGAGCGACGCTTTCGCCACATCCACAAGCAGAAATCTGGTTTGGATTTTCGAACACGAAGGTCGAGGAAAAATTCTCGGTCTTCACATCCATGCGTGAGCCCAGCAGGAATAGGATCGCCTTCGAGTCGACAATAACCCGGGCGCCGTCTTTTTCGATGACTTCGTCGCCGGGCTCAGGCTCGGCCAAAGCCATCTTATAGGCCATACCCGCGCAGCCACTCTTTTCAACACTGACCCTCAAGCCGGTTGCGGGCGTAGCAGCCGTAGCGAGCAGCCCGCGCACCCGCTCTGCAGCGGATTCACTCAGGCTCAGCACATTTGATGTCAAAGCTAGACTCATCGCCAACTCCATTGCATTCGCATCGCGTCGCATTTCGACCATTCGTAATTTGTCAGCATATAGAAGGAAGACGCCAATTTAGTAATTCGACCACAAGCCTGGCGTAGCCAGCTCCATCAGATTGCCCTCTGGATCTCGAAAATAAAGACTCGACGCCACCGCGCGGCCAGTTCATGCGCCCTTCTATTGGCACCCCGCTCTGCAAGAGATGCGATTCCCACGCCTCAAGATCGTCCTGCTTGATCGCCATCGCGAAATGCAAGCGGCCGCTTCCGTCATGCGCAGGAATTTCTCCTCCCGGCAGCCGAAGTGTTTTGTCCGTTTCACCGCGCAAAAACAGCAACAACACGCTGCCGGGACCACAATCAAGCGCACAAAGCCGGTCATCGCAATGTATCGGCTTCAACCCCATGGTCTCTTCGTAGAAGCGTGTTGCGCGCGGAAGGTCCTTCACGTAAAGCGCCGTTTCGAGCACAGCGCCCAGCTTTGGCGCCATAGCGGCCATGACCTTGCTTCCTCACCACATATCGAGCGAAATTCGCGCCTCGTCCGACATACGGCTTTGATCCCAGGGCGGATTGAAGACCATATGCACCTTGGTGTCGGCGACACCGGGAACGGCGTTGACTGCGTTCTGCACCCAAACCGGCATCTCACCCGCCACCGGACAGCCGGGCGCCGTCAACGTCATGTCGATGTCGACGTAGCCGTCGTCCGTGATGTCGACGCGGTAAATCAACCCCAGTTCATATACGTCCGCGGGAATCTCCGGATCGTAAACGGTTTTCAGCGCCTTGACGATATCAGCGGAAAGCCGCTCCATTCCCTCCGGATCGCAACTGGGCGCCATGTGGATCTGCGGCGCATTGCTGGCGGCAGGGGTCATCTCCAGGCTATCCGTCTTTGTCACGAAGGCCTCCTTCAAGAAAATAGAGCTTGCGCCTTGACCAGCGCCTCGGCAAGCCGGTCGATCTCGCTACGCGTGTTATAAAGCGCAAAAGACGCACGACAGCTTGAGGTAGCGCCGAAATGAGCCAGCAAAGGCATGGCGCAATGTGTTCCGGCGCGAACCGCCACGCCGGCGCGATCTATCACGGTCGCTATGTCATGCGCATGGGCTGCGTCCATATTGAAGGCTACGATGGGACCCTTGTCACGCGCGCGACCATAAATATGAAGGCCTTTGATGGCCGACAAACGCTCATGCGCATAGGCGGTCAAATCCGCCTCATGCGCCCGGATCGCCGCCCGGCCCATGCTCTCCATGTAGTCCAGCGCAGCGCCGAGTCCAACCGCCTGCGCGATGGGCGGCGTCCCCGCTTCGAAACGTTGCGGCGGAGCATTATAGGTGACGCTATCTCGCGTCACGGTTTCGATCATTTCGCCGCCGCCGTTGAACGGCGGCAGATTTTCGAGCCATTTGCGTTTGCCATAAAGCGCGCCGATCCCGGTCGGTCCGTAAAGTTTGTGTCCTGTCACGATGTAGAAATCGACATCCAGCGCCTTCACGTCGACATCAAGGTGCACCGCGCCCTGAGATCCGTCGACAAGCAGGGGCACATCATGCGCGTGTGCGATGCGCGCCACCTCTTTGATAGGCGTTGGCGCCGCCACCACATTGGACATATGTGTCAGCGCAACAATCTTGGTCCGCTTGGTTATCAGCTTTTCGAAGGCGTCG
Source organism: uncultured Alphaproteobacteria bacterium (assembly GCA_963724845.1). Taxonomy (GTDB): domain Bacteria; phylum Pseudomonadota; class Alphaproteobacteria; order Rhizobiales; family Beijerinckiaceae; genus Methylocystis. The sequence goes on along the minus strand of CAVRWF010000002.1, from coordinate 97,509 downwards.
AGCGAAAAATTACCGTCGTCGTCAACCTCGATCCACTTCAGCACAGCCCCCTTGCGCTCACGCAGGAAATGCCAGGGAACGATATTGGAGTGATGCTCCATAACCGAAAGAATGATCTCGTCGCCCTCACCGATACGCGCGAGCCCGAATGAGGCCGCCACCAGATTGATCGCTTCGGTCGCCGAGCGCGTGAATATGATTTCATCGGCTGATTCGGCGTTTAAAAAACGCCGCAAAGTCTCGCGAGCTCCCTCAAAACCCTCTGTCGCCGCATTGGCGAGATAGTGAAGCCCGCGATGCACATTGGCGTATTCATGCTCGTAAAAATGCGTCAGTCTCTCAATCACCTGTCGCGGCTTTTGCGCCGAGGCGGCGTTGTCGAGATAGACCAGCTCCTTGCCATAGGGACGCTCGCTGAGGATCGGAAAGTCGCGACGTATAGCCTCGACATCGAACTCGGGAGCAGTCTCAGTCAGGCCGAACTGCTGATTCATTTCTCGCCCTTTCGCGCCGCCAGCCATGCCAAGACACGCGCTTCAACCGGGTCGCGCATCGCTTCGTCCACAATCCGCGCTGCCGCCTCGTTGGCGAAGCCCTGTATGAGCAGGGCCTCCGCTTCATGGCGCGGCAGGCCGCGCGCTTGAAGATAGAACAACTGGTCTATGTCGAGCCGTCCGCAAGTCGCACCATGACCGCAGACTACATCGTCGGCGAAGATCTCAAGTTCCGGCTTGTTGTTCATCGTCGCGCCGTCAGCGAGCAGCAACGCCTTCGATTGCATGGAGCCATCTGTCTTTTGCGCTAGCTGCGCCACAGAGACCTTGCCCTGGAACACGCCGGTCGCGGACTCGTCCACGATATATCGGAAAAACTCGCGGCTCTTGCCGCCGGGGCTTTCATGCCGCACCAGCAGCGTCGTATCGGCATGGTCGCGCCCGCGCAGCAAGGCGGCGCCGTTGAAGGAAACCTCCGCGCCCTCGCCGGTCAGCGTCGCAAAGATCTGACGGCGCAACAGCCCCCCGCCTTCGATCAAACAGAAAGAGTTTACTGCGCTCTTTTTTTCGAGTGTCGCCAGCGTTGACAGCACCCGCACGGCGCCTTCCGCCTGCGGAGCAATGGTCGCTATATGCTCGATCTTCGCGCCCTCGCACACGGCAAGAACCAGCGCATGATTTTCCTGCGCGTCCGAACGCGCCAACGGTTCAAGCGTCTCCAGGAGCGTGACCGAGGCGCCCTGCCCGACAATCGCGAGCGAGCGCGAGTAAATGGATTGCGCAGAACCGCCCGAAACGAAATTTACAATCTCCAGCGGCTGGGCTGGCGTGGCGCCGGGCGCAATGCGCAAAACGACGCCATCTTGCATCAAGGCCGCATTGAGCGCCACGACGGGATCGTCCGCATCGCCCGCAAGAGCCGTCAATACTTCCGCTTCTCCCTGCGCCAACGCTTCTCGCAGGGACTGAACGCTCACGCCTGTCGGAATCGTGGAGAGATCAGAAAGATCGGAACGGAACGCTCCATCAAGCACGACAAGACGGCAAGACGCCTGTCTGCGCTCGAGCGCGGGCGCGGTCGTCACCCCGCCGCCGAGCGGCGCAACGCTTCGCAACGCAGCGCGCAAATCGGTGTAATGCCAGCTCTCCACGCGCTTGTTTGGGAGCCCCGCCCGCGCAAAAGCGTCCCAGGCGCCGCGCCGCAACGACCGAGCGCCAGCGTCCTTCATCGCGTCAAAGGAAGTTTTTAAGGCGGCGTCCGCCGATGTCGCTGTGTCGGTCATGGTCACGCCGCTTCAACGATGTAGTCTTTATAGCCGCTTTCTTCGAGTTCAAGCGCGAGTTCCGGCCCGCCACTGCGAAGAATGCGCCCTCTCGCCATCACATGCACCGTATCCGGTTTGATGTAATCGAGCAGACGTTGATAATGAGTGATGACGAGGAAGCTGCGGTCCTTGGCGCGCAACGCGTTGACGCCATCGGACACAACCCGCAGCGCATCGATGTCCAGACCGGAATCGGTCTCGTCCAGAATGCCAAGGCTGGGCTCCAGCAGGGCCATCTGCAAAATTTCCATGCGTTTCTTTTCGCCGCCCGAAAAGCCGCAATTGAGCGGTCGCCGCAGCATCTCCTGCGCGACGCCTAGCCGCGCTGAAGCCTCTCGCACGCGCTTCATGAAGTCGGGCGTCTGCAGTTCCGCCTCGCCGCGCGCCCGGCGCTGAGCGTTGAGGGTCGCCTTCAGAAACGTCATGGTCGCGACACCGGGAATCTCGACCGGGTATTGGAAGGCGAGAAATACGCCCTTCGCCGCGCGCTCATGCGGCTCCAGGCCCAATACATTCTCGCCATTGAGCAGCACTTCTCCGGCGGTGACGTCATAGCCTTCACGCCCGGCGATGACATAAGAAAGTGTGGATTTGCCGGTGCCGTTCGGTCCCATGATCGCGGCGACTTCGCCGTCATGCACTGTCAGAGTGAGCCCGTCGAGAATTTTACGCTCGCCAATGGAGACGTGGAGATTTTTGATCTCAAGCATTACAAACTCCAGTCGATAGAATATTTCCGCGACGCTCTTGCCCGACCGCTCTCATCCCACGCTCCCCTCGAGCGAAATGGAGATCAGCTTCTGCGCCTCGACGGCAAACTCCATCGGCAGCTGTTGCAGCACGTCACGCACGAAGCCGTTAACGATAAGCGCCGTCGCCTCCTCCGCCGAGAGCCCACGTTGCATCGCATAGAAGAGCTGGTCCTGCGAGATTTTCGATGTCGTCGCCTCGTGCTCGAACTGCGCCGAAGCGTTCTTGCTTTCGAGATAGGGCACCGTATGCGCGCCGCATTGATTGCCGATCAGAAGACTGTCGCAATTGGTGAAATTGCGCGCGCCGTCGGCTTTGCGATGGGCTGACACCTGCCCGCGATAGGTATTTTGCGAGCGTCCCGCCGAGATTCCCTTGGATATGATGCGGCTTTTTGTGTTGCGGCCCAGATGAATCATCTTGGTGCCGCTGTCGACCTGCTGGCGCCCGTTCGAGACCGCGATGGAATAAAACTCGCCCTGGCTATTGTCGCCGCGCAAGATGCAGGAGGGATATTTCCATGTGATTGCCGAGCCGGTTTCCACCTGCGTCCAGCTGATGTGCGAATTGCGTCCCCGGCAATCGCCCCGCTTGGTCACGAAGTTATAGATGCCGCCCTTGCCCTCGCTGTCGCCTGGATACCAGTTCTGCACGGTGGAATATTTGATTTCCGCATCATCCAGCGCGACCAGCTCAACCACTGCCGCGTGAAGCTGGTTCTCGTCGCGCTTGGGCGCCGTGCAACCCTCCAGATAGCTGACGTAGGAGCCAGCGTCGGCGATGATCAGCGTACGCTCGAACTGACCGGTGTTCTTCTCATTGATGCGAAAATAGGTGGAAAGCTCCATCGGGCAGCGCACGCCGGGCGGCACATAGACGAAGGAGCCGTCCGAAAACACCGCCGAATTCAGCGTGGCGAAAAAATTATCCGTCACTGGCACGACCGAGCCGAGATATTTCTGGACCAGCTCCGGGTGCTCGCGCACGGCCTCCGAGATCGGGCAGAAGATTACGCCGGCCTTCGCCAGCTCCTCCTTAAAGGTCGTGGCGACCGAGACGCTGTCGAACACCGCGTCGACCGCGACCCTGCGGTTTTCAACACCCGCGAGAATTTCCTGCTCGCGCAGCGGAATTCCCAGCTTTTCATAGGTGCGCAGAAGCTCTGGATCGACGTCTTCGAGCGAAGTCGGACCTGGCGTCGATTTCGGCGCCGAGTAGTAATAGAGGTCCTGATAGTCGATCCGGGGATGCTCGACACGAGCCCAGTTCGGCTCGGTCATGGTCAGCCAGCGGCGATATGCGCCCAACCGCCATTGCGTGAGCCAATCCGGCTCGTTCTTTTTGGCCGAGATGAAACGGACGATATCCTCGGAAAGCCCCTTAGGAGCCTTGTCCGACTCGATGTCGGTGGAAAAGCCGTATTTATAGGCGTCGACGTCGATGGATTCGACGGCGTCAACGGTCTCTTTGAGAGCCGCCATTCTTGTTTCTCCTCGTCACGGCGGGTTCAAGGCCCGTCGGCCGAATCTCCTGGGGACTAGCCCCAACTCAGGCGGCGGGTTGCCGTGACCTTATCCGATCCTGAACCCGTGCAAGAGCGATGCCGAACAATTCTACATCCTTTGCGCTGGAAGACCAACCCAGACTGATGCGCAGCGACGCCGGCTCTCCCAGCCCCATCGCCGCAAGTACATGAGACGCTCGCACCTTCCCCGAAGAACAGGCCGAGCCGGACGAAACTGCCACTCCGTCCAGATCCAGCGCCATCACGGCGGTCTGGGGCGAAAAGCCCAGGGCCATAAAGGCGCTGGTGTTGGCGAGGCGCTCCCCTTCCCTACCGACGAACTTGGCCTGAGGCAGAATTTCGACGATCCGTTTCTCTGCTGCGTCGCGAAATTCGCCCAAACGCACCGCCTCTCTTTCACGGTCGGCCGTTGCGACCGAAAAAGCGGCGGCGAAGCCCGCAATCGCCGCAATATTCTCGGTTCCGGCGCGTCGGCCGCTCTCCTGCCCGCCCCCGCGCAAAACCGCCTCTCCTATATGGATATCCCCATGCGCAAAGGCCAGAGCCCCGGCGCCGGCAGGTCCTCCAAGCTTATGCGAGGAAAAGAACAAAACGTCGGCGCCTAATGTTGCGAATGTTGCATTGCAGCGCCCCACCGCCTGGGTGGCGTCACACACCAGCAGACCTCCCGCCGCGTGAACCAGCTCCGCCGCCCGCAGCACCGGTTGCACGACGCCGGTTTCATTGTTGGCCGCCTGCAAAGCCAGCAGGATTTGCTGACCCTTCGCGCGTTCCAAAGCCGCAGCCAGCGCCTCGAGGGAAAGCGCGCCCACGGGCGTCAGGGGCAGCGTCTCAACCTGGGAGGCCGGAAAACGGTGACCGGAGAGCACGGCGGGATGTTCGCCGCCGGCCAGCAGCAGCTTGTCGAATGGCGCCGCGTCGCGGCCAAGCTGAAGATGTGGCGTAAGCGCGAGATTGGCCGCCTCGGTCGCGCCGCTGGTGAAGACGAGGTTGCGCTTTGGCCCGCCGACGCCCGCCGCGATGACGCTGCGAGCCCGCTCCATCACGTCGCGCGCAGCGCGTCCTTCGGCATGGATGGAGGAAGGATTGCCGAGGACGTCCAAAGCCGCCAGCATGGCCGCGCGCGCCTCCGGCCGCAGCGGCGCGGTGGCATTGTAGTCGAGATAGGCGCGGTAAATGGGCATGGCGTCATTTACGCCGACCTTGTACGCCGAGGTCAATTAAATTTGCATATCGTCGCGCCGACCCTCATCCGACCCCGCTTCGCGGGGCCACCTTCTCCCGCGGGCGGGAGAAGGATAAGGAGCCGACAGGTTCAGCTTCAGCAATCTAAAAAGCACCGGCGCTTCCTTCTCCCACTTGTGGGAGAAGGTGGCCCTTGCGTCAGCAAGGGTCGGTTGAGGGTGCTCGCGTCTAACCCTGCGCGCCAAACACCCGCGCGAAAATCGTGTCCACATGCTTGAAGTGATAGGAGAGGTCGAACAGCTCATCCAGCTCCGCCGGCGACAGCTTCGCGCTCACGTCCTTGTCGGCGCCGAGCAGCGCGCGGAACTCTCCCTCGCCACGCCATACCGGCATCGCATTGCGCTGCACCAGCGCATAGGCGTCCTCGCGCGACACGCCCTTTTGCGTGAGCGCCAGCAGCACGCGCTGCGAATGGACGAGGCCGCCCAGCCGGTCAAGATTCTTCTGCATGTTCTCGGGATAAATCAGCAGATTTTCGATGACGCCGGTCAACCTCGCCAACGCGAAATCCAGCGTGACCGTGGCGTCGGGGCCGATCATCCGCTCGACGGATGAATGCGAAATATCGCGCTCGTGCCAAAGCGCCACATTCTCCATCGCCGGAATCGCCATGCCGCGCACGAGCCGCGCGAGGCCGGTCAGGTTTTCAGTCAGCACCGGATTGCGCTTGTGCGGCATGGCGGAAGAGCCCTTCTGCCCGGCCGAGAAAAACTCTTCCGCCTCCAGCACTTCGGTGCGCTGCAGATGGCGGATCTCTATGGCCAGCCGCTCGACGCTGGAGGCGACGACGCCCAGCATTGCGAAAAAGGCGGCGTGGCGGTCCCGCGGAATCACCTGCGTCGATACGGGCTCAACCGCGAGGCCGAGCTTTTTCGCGACATGCTCCTCGACGCGCGGGTCGATATTGGCGAAGGTTCCGACCGCGCCGGAAATGGCGCAAACCGCGATCTCCTTGCGCGCCGTGAGCAAGCGCTCCCTCGCGCGCGAAAATTCGGCGTAGGCCTGCGCGAGCTTGAGCCCGAAGGTGACGGGCTCGGCGTGAATGCCATGCGAGCGGCCGATGCTCGGGGTGAATTTGTGCTCGAAGGCGCGCTTCTTGATCGCGGTCAGCAGCGCGTCGACGTCGGCGATCAGCAGATCGGCGGCGCGCGTCAACTGCACGGAAAGACAGGTGTCGAGCACGTCCGAACTGGTCATGCCCTGATGCACGAAACGCGAGTCAGGGCCGATGAATTCGGCGAGATGCGTCAAAAAGGCGATGACGTCATGCTTGGTGACGCGCTCGATCTCGTCGATGCGCTCGACGTCGAAGGTGACGTGGCCGGCTTTTTCCCAGATCGCCCTGGCGCTGTCCTTCGGAATGACGCCGAGTTCGGCGAGCGCGTCGCAGGCGTGGGCCTCAATCTCGAACCAGATTTTGAAACGGGTCTGCGGCTCCCAAATGTCGGTCATCGCCTTGCGGGAATAGCGCGGGATCATTGGGCAGCCTCGGGATGGATAAATGGGGGGAGGCGCGGCCCTAACACGCGGGTCAGGTCGATGTCCATCAGGCCGCGCGGCGGCGCGCTGGCCGCGGGCCCCCTAAAGCGAGGGCCCGCTTTCGCTTTTACTTGGAGTTCTGGGGACAGCCGCACTTGGCGTCGCAGGCCTTCTTTTCTTCTTCGTTCTTGGACTGATCGGTCATGTTGTGCTGCTTGCCGCGGATATATTCGTCGTCGCACTTGCCCGCGCAAATAGCCTGTTCGTCTTCATTGCGGATGTCGCAAGTAACGGTCGTTACGGGGCTTTGGAGGCCGGTCACGGCCGCGCCCTCGAAAGCAAAAGAGGGGGCAATCATCGCGCCCAACATCAGAGCCGCCGCCAGAAGAATGTTCTTTTTCATCTTGGTGTTTCCTCGGTTGATTTATTTTATCGGGAACGTTGCCCCGGCGGCGGATAGGCCATGTTTTGCAAATTGCTGTCAATAGAGAGAATGGCTTACACTTTGTCGCATGACGGGACTGCTTCGGCGGGCGACCCGCCGACAACAGCCTACTCCCCCGCCTCCAGATACAGGGCCGCGCCCTTCTCTAAAAATTCGGCGCTTTTCTCGGCCATTCCCTGCTCCCGAGCCGCAATCGCCGCCGCTTCTTCGCGCAGATCCCGCGTTATCTGCATCGAGCAGAACTTCGGCCCGCACATGGAACAGAAATGTGCGACCTTGTGCGCTTCCTTGGGGAGCGTTTCGTCGTGATATTTGCGCGCGGTGTCGGGATCGAGGCCGATGTCGAACTGGTCGTTCCAGCGGAAGTCGAAACGTGCGCGGCTCATCGCGTTATCGCGCTCGATGGCGGCGGGATGTCCCTTGGCGAGGTCGGCCGCATGGGCTGCGATGCGATAGGTGATGACGCCTGTCTTGACGTCGTCGCGATCAGGCAGGCCCAAATGTTCCTTGGGCGTGACATAGCAGAGCATCGCGGTGCCGAACCATCCGATCATCGCGGCGCCAATGCCTGACGTGATGTGGTCGTAGCCCGGCGCGATGTCCGTCACGAGCGGCCCCAGCGTATAGAATGGCGCTTCTCCACAGACTTCCAGTTGCTTGTCCATATTGGCCTTGATCTTGTGCATCGGCACATGGCCGGGACCTTCGATCATGACCTGACAGCCCTTGTCCCAGGCGATTTTGGTCAGTTCTCCCAGCGTCTCCAGTTCGGCAAATTGCGCGGCGTCATTGGCGTCCGCGTTGGAGCCGGGACGCAAGCCGTCGCCCAGCGAGAAAGAGACGTCGTAGCGGCGCATGATGTCGCAGATGTCGCCGAAATGTTCATACAGGAAACTCTCGCGATGTTTCGACAGGCACCAGCGCGCCATGATCGATCCGCCGCGAGAAACAATGCCCGTGACGCGCGAAGCGGTCAGCGGCACATAAGCGAGACGCACGCCCGCGTGGATCGTGAAATAGTCGACGCCCTGCTCCGCCTGTTCGATCAGCGTGTCCTTGAACACCTCCCAGTCGAGTTTCGTCGCGTCGCCGCCGACCTTTTCCAGCGCCTGATAAATCGGCACTGTTCCGATCGGAACGCTCGCGTTTCGAATGATCCAGTCGCGAATATTGTGGATATTGCGGCCCGTGGACAGATCCATCACCGTGTCAGCGCCCCAGCGAATGGACCACACCATTTTCTCGACTTCTTCCGCCACTGACGAAGTGACAGCAGAATTGCCTATATTGGCGTTGATTTTCACCAGAAAATTGCGCCCGATGATAACCGGCTCGAGCTCGGGATGATTGATATTGGCGGGGATGATGGCGCGGCCGCGCGCGATCTCGTCCCGCACGAATTCCGGCGTCACGAATTCAGGGATGGACGCGCCAAAACTCTCGCCGTCTTTTATGCGGGAGCCCGCCTCGTCGAGCGCGCGCTCGCGGCAAATGTTTTCGCGATGCGCGACGTAAATCATCTCCTTTGTGACAATTCCCGCTCGCGCGAATTCGAACTGGGTCACAGGACTGGAGCCGGCGGCGCGATAGAGGACGCGCGGCGCTGGACAGGGCGGCACGAGATGATCGTCGCTGACGAAGCCATTGTCCTCGGGTTTCACCGTGCGACCCTGATATGACTCCAGACCCTGGCGCGAGGAAAGCCAGGGGCGCGCGACGGGCAGGCCTGCGGAAAGGTCTGGCGTAAAATCGCCGCAGCCATAGGGGCCCGAGGAATCATAAATACGCAGCGGAGGTTCGCCCTCGAGTGCGATTTGTCGGAACGGAACCAGAACGTCGGGAGCGCCCAAGGGCGAGGAATAGATCTTTTTCGAGCCCCCTATTGGACCAGTGGTCACACTAACGGGCTTCGGCGGACGCTTGTCTTGCGCATTCATGGTCAAGCTCCAATAGTTGTGCGGAACAGGGCATGATTGCGGCGAGTGCGACAAAGACCGGCAGAATTACTCGCCGTTAAGGCGCTTTCCGGTCGCTCTGGCATTCCCTCCGCCGGCATTACCCGGATCAGGTTCAACGGGTCCTTCTCAGCCGCGCAAGCGGCGCCCCTCGCCTTTTATTGCAAGGTAATGGTTTGTTAGCCATGTCGCAAGCAATGATAGGGAAAGCCGGTTGCGTCGCCTTTGGTTCCCCCGTTTTCTGCGGAAAATACGTGTGTGGCAAATACGTGACAACTCTCGAGAAAATGGCGAGATCCTTAGCCGCATACTGCTAGAATCAAAAAGATTCTGGTAGCTAGGAAAATAGATTCGGATGGGCCTGTGCGAGCATAGGCGCAAATATCGCAACTGTTGATAGCAGGTCGATCTCCATGAAACAAAACATCCGGCGCGCTTTATTCGCCTCGCTTTCCTTCACTGCCCTGATTGCAGCCAGCCCTGTCCTCGCTGCCGAAGGAATTGAGCTTATCGGCTATGGCGCCCGCCAAAAGGCGCTCGCCGGGGCGGATGTGGCGGACTCGCAGGACGCAATGTCCATGGCGGTCAATCCGGCCGGAATCCTCGGCATGGAACGGCAGTATCAATTCGGGATCACCGCCCTGCTGCCGGACCGCGGCTATAACGCCAGCGGCCCACTTGTCGTTGTAGCGCCTGGCGACGTGCAGAGCGGACGTCCGATCTTCCCAGTCCCCAACAGCGCGAATGTTTCGCCCATCGACGCCGAATCCACCTGGGGCATGGTTTCCTATGGCAACGGCGGCATCAATACTTCATACGACTTTGGTCATTTCAAGCCGCCGGTTTATGCGCCCTCGATCCTCGGCGGGGCCATCGCGGGTCCATTGATCAGCCCGACCTTCGGCGGTCCCTTCGGTGGCGGCTTCGCCGGCATTGATCTGGAGCAGGAATTTTTCAGTGTCGTTTACGCTCACAAATTCGGGGCGTTCACCTTGGGTTTCGCGCCGACCCTCGCCGGGCAGGCGCTGAACGTCCAGGGTCTCAAGACTCTGGCGCCATATTCCTGGGATCCTTATCACCTGTCGGACAATGGCTATGACTATTCATTCGGCGGCGGCTTCCGCATAGGCTTGCAATACGACATCCTGCCCGGATTGCGCTTCGGCCTTGCCGGGTCCACACCGATGTTCATGACGCCCTTCGGCAAATATGCAGGCGCCATCGCTGACCATGGCAAAATGGACATTCCGGCCGACGTAAGCGCAGGTTTCGCATACAACATTCTGCCGAATGTCACGGTAATGGTCGACTGGAAGCATATTTTCTATTCCGCCGTTCCCTCGCTCGGCGCTTCAAGCTTTCCCGTCTATCCGGGATCTCTCGGCGCGTTCGGCGGCACTGGCTTTGGTTGGCGCGACACGGACGCGGAAGCTCTCGGCGTCGAGTGGCGAGCGACCAAGAACCTGACACTGCGCGCTGGCTACAACCACACCAGTCCAATGATCGGATCAAAGGACATCACGCTTAATGTCCTGGCTCCCGCTATCAGCGAGCACCACGTCAGTGGCGGCTTTAAATACGAACTGACGAAAAACTCATCGATCGATTTCGCGACGGTCTACGCCTTCAAAAATACAGTCAGCGGACAGGAGGCCGTTCCTTACGTGTCCTTCGCTTACAGCACGCCCTTTGGTCCATTTCCTGTTGTCCTGCCGCCCCATTACGGCGCTGGCACAAATGTCACGGCCTCTTTGAGCGGCCTCGAGTTCTCTGTCAGCTACACCTACAAGTTCGATGCTGGCGACAATTCCTGGATCCCCAGCCACTTCTGATCGGCGCCGGTCAGTCACACAGTTCAGACGCCCCCGTAAATCCCGGGGGCGTTTTTTTATCCTTTGACGATCGCCGGCGCGGCCCGTCGCTTCTGTGTTTCGAGCAGTGTTTTCACCTTCGCCGCAAGGTTAAGGTAGATTGCCGCATGCTTTCCGTGGGGATCGGCGCCGACCACCGGACGACCCGCGTCGGAAGTCTCGCGAATGGCGATGTCCAGCGGGATCTCGCCAAGAAACGGCACGCCCAGCTTCTCGGCATCGTGCCGCGCGCCCCCGTGCGAGAAAACATCGGTGCGGCCCCCACAGTGTGGACAAAGAAAATAGCTCATGTTTTCGATGATCCCGAGGATCGGAGCCTCGACGCGCTGAAACATCCCGACAGCGCGGCGGGCGTCAATCAACGCAAGGTCCTGTGGCGTTGAGACTATAACCGCGCCGCTAAGAGGAACCTGCTGCGCCAGAGTAAGCTGCACGTCGCCAGTTCCAGGCGGCATGTCCACCACCAGAACGTCGAGTTCGCCCCAGGACACTTCGCCGAGCATTTGCATCAGGGCTTGCGAAACCATCGGGCCGCGCCAAACCATCGGCACATCTTCATCGACCAGAAACCCGATGGACATCACTTTGACGCCAAAGGCCTCATGTGGAACCATCTTTCCGTCGACGACCTGCGGCTTTCCCTTCAGCCCGAACAGGCGGGGAGCCGAGGGGCCATAGACGTCAGCGTCGAGCAGTCCAACGCGCCAGCCTTGCGCTGACAGGCCAAGCGCAAGATTGGCGGCGGTCGTCGATTTTCCAACTCCGCCTTTTCCTGAGGCCACGGCGACGATGAAACGCATGTGCTCGGTTGCTGCGAACATGCCCTTGCGCGGCGCAGCCTGAGCGGGATGGGCGTGACCATGACCCGGCGTAGGAACCGCCGGTCCCGACTGCGGCGCCCGCTCGGCGGTCAGCGTGACAACGGCCTTTTCAATCCCTGCTACCTGTCCAACCACAAGTTCTGCAGCCCGCCGGACAGTTTCCCACAGTTCACCCTGCGATGGATCGCCAATTATCGAGACGAAGGCTCGTGCGCCAGTGACGTTGACGCCGCTAACGGCGCCGCTGGCTGTCAGTGACCCGCCGCCAGGACCGGTGACGCTCTCCAACGCCTTCAACACGTCCGCTTCATTCGCCACGGTTTCTGCTCCTTACCAATGTGGTTCGATAGCCGCCCTTGCGCCGATCAAGCGGCTAGATGCGCTACTCGCAGGCCGGTCTCAAGCGTCTTTGCGTAAATGGACTGCGATTTCGATCAGGCGATCAGCAAAGGCTGTGCCGCTATTTTGCGGACATAGTCGTCGCGACCCCACAACAGTCGCTATGCTGCTGGATCGGAGGACAGGGCACATCGCCATAGGAACAAAAAACACAGCAATCGCCCGACCTTGGCTTCACTGTCACGCCACAGGCGGGGCAGGTGTACCGGACGCAGCAGGAATCTAACGCCATCGTCAGCGTCTCGGCATGACCACAAGCCGGGCATTGGATTTTAGACTGAAGTTGAAGCTGCTTACTCATGCTGCTCCCGCAAATCACGCCTCGGCGTCGACGTCGACTCGCGCTTCCACTGCGTGTTCGATCTTCGGCGTACGCTTGAACGGGGATTTGCGTCCTCGCATTGTCTGGACAATTTTTGCCCCATTGGAGAAGGCGAGATAAATCATCAGCGGCGGCACAGACGCCATGGTCTTGAGGTAGTTTTGAATCGGGCCGCGCTTTAAGGAGATGTAAGGCGGCAAAGTTATGCCCAGCACGACGATCGTCGTCATTGCCCCAATTAGCTGGAGCATTGGGAGATAGGGCGCAACCGACCCGTGCAAGATGATGCCCAACAGCAACGCCAATACGCCAATAGCTGCTGCGGGAAAGAAAATCTGGTGCGCCACCAGTGCGATGGCGGCGACCCTCTGCGTCAGCGTCCAGGGCGCCCGCCACAGCGGGATCACCGTTTTTTGCGCTACCTGTACAAAGCCGCTGGACCAGCGGCGCTGCTGCCGTCGATAGTCGCGCAGACCCTCGGGCACTTGTCCGGGAATCGCAGGGTCCGAAACAAAGATTCCGTGCCAACCGTCGAGCGCGGCCCGCACGGTCAGGTCGAGATCCTCACAGAGCGAATAATCCGACCAACCACCTGCGCTTTCGATAGTCGTACGGCGCCAAACGCCGCCGGTGCCATTAAACTGGAACAGCCACCCCGCACGGGCGCGACTACGCTGTTCGACGAGAAAATGTCCATCCTGAACCAGGCCCTGCGCGCGCGTCAGCCAATTCTTCTCGTAATTGGAGAATTCGCAACGCGATTGCACGAACCCGGCTTTGGAGTCCTTCACGAGCAATGGGACGCCGCGCTTCAGCCAATTTGGCGGAGGACGAAAATCTGCGTCCAACATAGCGATGAATGGCGCATCGGAAATGCTTAACCCGTAAGCGCAAGCGCCCGCTTTGAAACCGGCGCGATCCGGCCGCCGGACGTGGGCGATATCGGCGCCGTCGGCGCGTAATTCCGCCGCCACGGCGGCTGCCCGAGCTGTGGTTTCGTCCGTTGAGTCGTCGAGCAACTGGATGTGCAGCTTGTCTTTGGGCCAATCAAGTTGCGCCACGCAGCGCAACGACTGCTCGGTGACCAGCGGCTCGTTGTAGACCGGAATTTGCAACAGGACATGGGGCAGTTCGGCGTCAGGAAAATCAATCGAAGCGGGATCGCGCACGCCGCGCAGTTCATCCCATAAAAAGCGGGCAATCACCGCGATATAGCCGAGCCCGATAGCAATCAGGGCGAGTCCGCAACCCAAGGCGGTCACGTCGACGAAGAAGCGCAGGAGATCGAGAAGCAAGCGTTTATCCTTTTTACTTCACCGCAGGTGGCGCTTTGAGCGGCGCCTTGGGGTAAGCTACGGGCGCCACATCTGCGCGCGCGTCAAAACATTCCTTCGCCCAGACGACTCGACTCGTTGTCCATGCATGCAACCAAACCGCAAGCATAACCGCCTCGCGGAACAGCAAAATCGCGGGCGTAGCCCATGATATGCGCCAACCCTTGGCAAAGGAAAGCAGGGTTTCCAACGTCAGCCACAGGAATAGTGTCGCGGCCACGGCGCCAAGGGGTGTAAAGCCGACCAGAGGCGCCGCTAGAGAAGCAGCGATAAGCGCCGGAAAAGCTTGGCAAAACGGCTCGGCAAGGAAGGATAGAAGCGCATCGCCGCGTCGAATGACACTCCAGCGAAGCTGGCGCTGGTAAACGTCGATCAGCGCGCGGCGGCCAAGTTCTTGTCGCACCGCGCGGTGGGAAAAAACCGTGCGCAGACCGATTCGCGCCATGGCTTTCGCCATCGCATTATCCTCTCCAACCGTGTGCGAAATCGCCCCGAACCCACCCGCGCGCAAAAAGTCGCTCCGGCGGAACAGCATTATCTTGCCGACCCCAAACCCGTGGCCCAATGCAGACGCCAGATAGAGCATGCGCGCATGGGGACCGTTTAGAATCGAGGCCTCGATGTGCGCGCCAAAATTCTCAGCCTTCGTCCCGTAAGGTATGGCGCAAACCAGTCCGACCCTTTCTGTGAGTTGGCGCAGATGTTGAGCAAGATCGTCCGGCTCCAGCACGGCGTTGGCGTCCTTCATGAAGATCGTGTCATGAGTTGCGTCGGTGAAGGGAGCCACCAGATTGTCCACCTTTGGACTTTTGGCGGCCTTCGCGGTGGACGGCAGAAACCGCGTTGTAACTTCGGGGTGACGAGCGAAGATAGCGCGCATGAGGCGCGAGGCGTCGGAGTCCATGTCGACTGCCGACGCCAGGGCCTCGAAATCAGGGTAGTGCTGCCGGAAAATGGACTCCTGCGCCAGCTCGAAATTGTCTTCGAGCAGCTTCACCGGCAAAACAACGGACACCGGCGGCTGCATCCGATTTTTGGCTCGGCGCTCGGTCAACCACGGCTGCAGCACCGTCGCGACGCAGGAGATCACGAGCAGCAAAACGGCGACTACCCAGTAAAACGCGGCCACCCAGGGCAGCGCATCGAAGAACAGGGAGCCCACCGCAGGCATCAAATGGCCTCTCTCTCGCTGGTCTGCGGGACGTCGGCGCTGAAGCGCAACATGACGGCGTCGACCCAGCGAGGCGGCAAGAAGGTGAAAAAGCGCAGCGCGTAGTACATGAACAGCGGAAATGCGATGACTGGCTTGCGACGATCGAGTCCGCGCTGGATGATTTCAGCCGCCTCCGTGTCGCTCATCGCCCCGGGCTGCCAAGATTTGGTGCGAGCGGACATCGGCGTATTGACGAATCCAGGGATGATCAGGCTCACGTCGACGCCATGCGGCGCCATCACGCCGCGCAGCGACTCAGCATAAGAATGCACCGCCGCTTTCGTCGCGCAATAGGCTGGCGAAAAAGGCAAGCCCCGGACGCCCGCCATCGAGCCCACCATCGCGATCGTGCCGCAGCCTCTCGCTGTCATAGGCAATATTGCTGGCTCAACGGTGTTGAGCACTCCGGTTACATTGATTGCGAGCGTAGCCCGAACAGAGGCAGGCGGCTCCAGTATTTGCCCCGGCGAAAGGCCGGTGGCCACGCCGGCATTAGCGATCAGAATGTCGATAGGCGCGCGCGCGAATGCGGCCTCGATCGCATCCGTCATGCCGGCTCGATTCTGAACGTCAATAAGAGCGGTGTCGACCGTAGCGCCCTTAGCCCGACATTCCTGCGCGGCTGCATCGAGACGAACTGCGTCGCGCCCCAGCAAACTCAGGCGCGCGCCCTCCTCTGCATAGCGCAACGACAAGGCGCGGCCGATGCCGCTGGAGGCGCCCGTGATAAGGATATGTTTCTCGCTCATGTCCAGCTTCCAGATCGCGACGCGCGCAGGGTCGCCTCGGCGATTATCGCCGGCGCGCGCGATCCGCCATGCGCATAGAGCCGCACGAACACGCCCTCTCGCTCCGACGACCGCAGCACGCGACCCGACAGCATGACTTTCTCGCCCCTGAGCGCCGGTTGCACAAAGGTTCCTTTCAACCGCATCAGTACAAGATCGCTTCGCCATGCCTTCAGCATCGGCTCGAACGCGGCCAGCAGTTTCATGCCATGCACCGGCGGCGCGGACAGTCCGATCGAAGCAGCAAGCGCATCGTCAAGATGCAACGGGTTATCATCGCCTGAAACCCGCGCATAACGCTGCAACGACCGGGCGTCAAACGGACCGATCTCCGTGGCCGGCAGACGATCGCCAACGGAAGGCAGCTGTAAAGCGCCGTGTTCGGTCACGAAGCTGGTCCCCCAGAAAAAGCTGCACGGGAAACAAGCCGCAAGAGGGTTTCGAACCTTCCTACCGGCGTGCGGTCCGTCATCGTCAACAGCGCTTCGATATGCAGTCGCGGCGGCGTCTCTTCGCGCCGCATGGAGACCCGAAGCTCGTAGTCCACGTCCATTCGCAACGGGGTCTCATAGTCGAATTTTTGCGAACTCATGTACCGGCACGCAGTCGGCGCCAGCACAAATTTCCGTGATTGCGGCGTGAAGTTGCGGTTCGCTCAACCACACAGCCGGATAGGTGAAAGGCGCCACGCCCTCCCCTTCCGCAAACCCGGTCTCCCGAGCGAAATCCGCCGCCCGCGCCGCATCCACGCGGACGCGCACGGGCTGAAGCGAAAACACGCCTTCACCCGGCATGTTCTAGAGCTCGCACAATCAGCACGGCGTTGATGCCGCCGAATGCAAAGGAGTTGGACATCGCCGCTTTGATCGCCAGGGGTCGAGCAACATTTGGAATGGCGTCGATCGGACAGCGAGGATCGGCCTCGACGAAGTTAATCGTGGGTGGCGCGATCTGTTCGCGCAATGCGTTGATCGTGATTGATAGTTCTAGGCCGCCGCCGGCGCCCAACGCATGGCCATGCACGGGCTTGGTGGAAGAGACGGGCACCCGCCGGCCATAGTCGTCACCAAAGACACGAAGTATGGCCTCCGATTCGGTGATGTCATTGGCGTGAGTCGCGGTGCCATGAGCATTGATATAGTGTATATCGCGAGGCGAAAGGCCCGCATCTTCCAACGCGAGAGCCATGGCGCTCGAGGCGCCCACTACGTCGGGCCGCACTGGGTCCTTGGCGTCGCTGGTGGTGCCGTAGCCAGCCAATTCGCATAACGGCTGGCGGCCGCGCGCCCTGGCTGATTCCAGGGTCTCAATTACGAACGCCGACGCGCCTTCGCCGAGCGACATGCCGTTGCGGCCTTTAGAGAATGGCCGACACGCGTCCGGCGTCATGACGCGCAAGGCCTCCCAGGCCCTGATTGTGCCGTTGATGACACACGCCTCGGAGCCGCCGACGATCGCTCTGTCAGCAAGTCCGAAGCGAATCATCTGCAAGCCAATGCCAATCGACTGCGTGGCGGACGAACAGGCGCTGCTGATCGCGAAGGTGGGGCCAAGGCATGAGTAGCGCATGCCAACAGTCGCCGCCGCCGAACTCGGAATCAGGCGTGGAACAGTAAGCGGATCAGGACGAATCGCATCGGCATAGTAGTGATAAAGACCATTATCGATAGTGGTCATGCCACCGATGCCGGTTCCGATGATCACCGCGGTGCGAGGGCCGCCAATGTCGCTGCGACTATATCCAGCCTGCGCGATCGCTTCATCCGCGGCGATGAGAGCATTTTGAGTAAATGGGTCACAGAAAGGCAGAATACCGGCTTCGATAAAGTCCGAGGGGTTGTACTCGGGAACCTGCGCGGCGATCCTGATGCGTCCATCATAGGGTCGCGGAGTCCTGACCTCGCGCACTTGCGTCAAGCCGTCGCGCGCAGCGCGCCAAAGCTTTTCCGCCCCGATGCCGGCCGCGGAAACCGCGCCCATGCCTGAAATGACAATCCGGCGCGCGCCGGAAGAGCGGCCTGGAGCCACGCCCGCGGCAGGCGCCGGGCTATCGCCTGCGTGCGAACTGGCCATATTAATTTTTCTCTCGCTCTTTCACGATGTGATCGGCGATAGCGCCGATAAGAGTTTTGACGTCCCTCGCCTCTTGCAGCGAACCATCCATCGGGATGTAAACATTGAATTTCTCTTCCAGAGCCGTGAGAATCATAACGATGTCCACGGATTTAAGATCGAGACTCTCAATCGTTGCGTCCGGCGTTACTTTCGCGCGGTCTATCATGCCTTCCGATGCGATGACTTCAACGATTTCATCGACCAGTTTGGCATTGTCCTGCGGATTCTCAGTCACATCCACCTCCGTTCAGGGTCCGCTGGTCTCGGGGCGCAAGTCGCCGCATCCAGGCGAATCGCCGCTTTGAAGACGGCGAGTCTCCTGGCGCATAAAACAGACGGGAGGGGCAAAATTCCCGTTCTGTCGCCACATTTGTGTTCTTCGCCCAGGACGACCGAGCCTTGGTTACGGTGTTTGACAGCGAAAATAAAGCCCACCCTGTCCGGTTGCGACCGATTGGTATGGCTACACGCCCCGCTTCGTGTCAAAAAGCCGCTAGAAGCGACTGCATGTTCGAGTGAGGACCATGACATTACAGGATCAGCCCCTGGCCGGCGTTTTTCCACAGGCAAGCGAAGACCAATGGCGAAAGAGCGTTGAACGCGCCCTGAAGGGGGGCTCCTTCGACAGGCTGGTGGCCAAAACTTACGACGGCGCTCAGTTAGCTCCGCTTTACAAGGCCGCGCAGTCTCCTGGCCCGCGCGCCTTGCGCCAAAGCCCGGGACGCTGGTCCATTCTTGCTCGCACCGACCTCGCCGACGCCGAAGCCGCCAACCGGCAGGCGCTTGAGGATCTCGAAAACGGCGTGTCTGGACTGCACTTGGTGTTTGCGGGCGCACAAGGCGCTTATGGAGCGGCGCTCTCCAGCGACGCCGACGCCGCCATTGCCCAGATCCTTGATAAGGTCCGGCTAGATTACGGCATCCCCGTCATGATTGAAGACTCGCCCCGCGCGCCCAACGCCGGGGACGCAATCATGAGGCTGGCAGACAGAAATCACATCGAGCCCTCCATCACCCGTGTTTCTTTCGGTTTTGATCCTTTGGGCGCCCAAGCGCGGCATGGCTTCCTGTCTGAGCCGTGGAGCGAGGCTGCCCGGGTTTTCGCTTTGCGAGCGAAAAGCGCCGCCAAGGCAGGCTTCACCTACGGGACCGTCGCCGCAGACGCCCGCGTAGTCCATGCTGCCGGGGGAACGGAGGCGCAGGAGCTGGGATTCGCACTTGCCGCCGGTCTTGCGTATCTGCGCGCACTTGCGGACGCAGGCTTGGATATCGGCGCTGCGCGCGCCCTTCTGCTATTTCGAATGGCTGTTGACGCTGACGAATTCGTTGGTGTCGCGAAGTTCCGCGCACTGCGCCGGCTATGGGGGCGGATCGAGGAAGCCTGCGGTCTGACCCCGGTCCCCGCGTTGGTTCACGCCGAAACGGCCTGGCGAATGATGACTCGAAGCGACCCGTGGAACAATCTGCTGCGCGCGACGATCGCGGTGTTTTCGGCCGCCGCTGGCGGCGCCGATGCAATTACCGTGTTGCCATTCACGCAAGCGCTGGGCGTTCCAGACGCTTTTGCCCGCCGCCTAGCGCGGGATACTCAGCTAGTGCTGCAAGACGAGTCTTATCTCCATGTCGTCGACGATCCCGCCAGCGGCGCTGGTGGATTCGAGGCTCTCACCGATGGACTTTGTGAGCGTGCCTGGGGCGTCTTTCAGTCGATTGAAGCGGACGGAGGCTTGTCGAAAGCGCTCGAAACTGGCCGCTTTCAGGCGAACGTCGCCGAAACCTTCGGGCAGCGCGCCAAAAATGTCGCGCACGCAAAAGACAAGATTACTGGATCCAACGAATTTCCGAATATCGGCGAAGCGCAACTCAGCGTGATCGCGCCTTTCGCTTCAGAGGCAGCCGATGCGACCGCTCCGCGGGGGGCGTATAAATCGCCTATGCTGACGCCAAGGCGACTTTCGGAGCCGTTTGAACGCTTGCGCGACGTCTCCGACGCGCATCTTGCCGCAACCGGTTCGCGCCCGAAAGTGTTTTTAGCCAATCTCGGTTCGGTAGCGGCTTTCACCGCGCGCGCCAATTTCGCCAAGAATTTCTTTGAAGCGGGCGGCGTCGAGGCAGTTTTTGGACCCGAAACCGAAAACTCCACTGAAATCGTGAAAGCTTTTCACGAGAGCGGCGCCAAACTGGCTTGTCTTTGCTCCTCGGACAGGATTTATGGCGATGCAGCAGTTCCCGTCGCTATCGCCTTGAATGGCGCCGGCGCCAAGCTGTATCTCGCTGGGCGGCCGGGTGAGATGGAACAGGAGTTCCGGAAGGCAGGCGTCTCCCAATTCATATTCGCGGGTTGCGACATGTACGACTTATTGCAGCGCGCTATCGAGGAAGCTAAATGAAGCGAATTTCCTTGCTCGCTCTGGTTGTTATCTCGACTACCGGACCGTCGCTAGCGCAGTCCAATAATACGCGCCTCGCGCGAACGGCTGCCGCCGGCGCTATCGGTTACGACGGGGCCTGGACTTTCGAGACCACCACAACGGTAGGCAACTGCCCTGCGCTCGTCCCTAACTTTGTGACTATCCACGATAACCGCGTCGCATCGACCGACGGCGTCTCGAATAGCAATCCATGGGGTTATGTGGAAAGCGACGGCACCCTTGTCGCTCGTTTTTCAAACCAGGGAGGACATTTGGCGCGCGCTAACGGTCGCCTGCGTGGAACAGACGGTAATGGCGCCTGGTCCAGTTCCACCGACATGTGCGGAGGCACTTGGCGCGCGCGTCGCGGCAACGCCGACCATGCCTCGCAGTAAACCTCGCCGCCGCGATTATTAGAAACCGACTCCCCGAACCGGCTGGGATTCGAGAAGTCAGTTCTTCTGCTCAAATTGCGCTTCACTGCGTCTCGTCGTCCTCGCGGGGTTCAAGTTTTCCGGCGCGGGTGTTTTGCGCGACCGGGCGTCCCTGCACCGCGGCTTGAGTCGGGGCGCCGCCGACGCCGTCCTTCTGATAGATGTCCTCCCGGAACTGGGTGACGCCGTCCGGCGCACCCCAGGCCGTGACATAAACCCAGTAAACGGGGACCGTCGGTTCGAGTTTTACGTCTACGCGCTCACCGGAACGAATCACTTCGTCAATGTGGTCGCGATTCCAGCCGGGATTCTCTTTGAGCAGCCACGCTACATAGTCACGAACATTCTGCAACCGGATGCACCCGGACGAAACGAATCGGAAATCGTCGCCGAAGACGCCCTTCGCCGGCGTGTCGTGCATATAGACGCCGTAGGGATTGGCGATGTCGATGCGCACCACACCGAGCGAATTGAAATCGCCGCCCGTGTCCTGACGGAAACGGTAATTCATCGCGTCCATCGAGCGCCAGTTGATCTGCCCGGGTTGAAGCTCCTGATTTTCCTTGTTGTAGACGCGAATATGGTGGTCGCTCAAATAATTGGGATCCTCTTGCATCTTGGGGATCAGATCCTTGCGGATAACCGAGGCCGGCACCGTCCAGAAAGGATTAAAATTGATCTGGATGGCCCTGGTTTGCATGACCGGGGACTGGCGGTCGATTTTGCCGACGCCCGCAATGTGATGGGTCACCACGGCGCCGTTCTCCACCGTCTCCACCAACGCCGCGGGAATATTCGCGGTTACATAGCGATTGCCCAGATCGCGCGAAAAACTGCGCAGGCGGACGAGATTCGTCTCCAATTGGCGCAGGCGGGCGTCAGCCGGCACATTGAGCGCCGCTATGGTCTGCTGATTGACGACGCCCGTCTCATTGATGCCGTGACGCGCCTGGAAGCGCCGCACCGCGGCTTCGACATAGGAATCGAAGACAGGACTGCCGCCTGTCTCCGACGCGATGTCGCCTGAAACGATCAGACGCCGCCGCAGCGCGGTGACTGCGGGACCGTTGGAGCCGAGCCGCAGCTGCTGCCCCCCGGGAACCATAGGCCAGCCGCCGCTGGCGACAATTTGCTGATATTGCTGGATAGCAGTCTCGGTAGCCGCAACGGTCTGGGTCGACAGGATCGGCGTGCTCGACCGCGATACGGTCAACCGCTCCGCGGCGTCATAACGCTGCGCCCATTCCGCCTGGCCGTCATAGGGATCCTGCGGGCCAGCGTAAGCGGCGTGCGCGAATGCGAACAGCGCGGCGACAGCTCCATAAACAGGCGCGCGCGAGGGCGCTGCAAAACAAAGACGAAAAGTCGCTGCCTTCAACAAGGGATAGCTCCAGTTGCGATGATGTCCGCACACAAACGACTAAGGCGCGCCCCAGGCGGGACCGCCCCTATTTGAACTAAGAACTGCATCTTTAAGATTAACAAGGCCCGAATAGTCCGGCGTTTTTGTGGCCGCCTACGTCTCAGCTGCGGCGGAAAGCAGCTCAAGGTCTATGTCCCCTCATCCTACCCGGCGCCACCCGTCCATGGTTAGCCGCTCCTGCGGCAGGAAGCGCGCTTTATAATCCATTTTGGGAGAGCCCTCGACCCAATAGCCAAGATAAAGGTGCTCAAGGTCCAGCTCCCGAACACGCGTCACATGGTCGAGAATCATGAAAGCGCCGAGCGATTGTTGAACAAGTTCCGGATCATAAAACGAATAGACCATCGACAGGCCGTCCGCGAGATGGTCGGTAAGACAGCACGCTATCAGCCTGCCGGAAACCTGCGCTCTATATTCAATCAGGCGCGTCTCGACATGGCTGTCCTCGATCATCATTTGGTAGTCCGCGAACCCCATGTCGGCCATGCCGCCGTCATGATGACGTGCGCCGACATACGAGCGAAACAATTGATACTGCTCGGGTGTCGCGCGAGGCGCCTGCGGTTCGCCGAGCATGTCGCGATTGCGTTTGGCCACCCGTCGCAGTCCACGCGATACGACAAAATCTGCAACTTTCACCCGCACCGAAACGCAGCGCCGACAAGCCTCGCAGGCCGGACGGTAAGCGATGGTCTGAGAACGCCGAAATCCCGATTGCGTCAAGCTATCGTTCAAGGCGACCGCCCGCCGCCCTATCAAGTGCGTGAACACCTTGCGCTCATCGCGTCCGGGCAGATAGGGGCATGGCGATGGAGCGGTCAGGTAAAACTGCGGCGCGTCGCGAAGTTCCCTAGTCACCTCGCTTCGTCCCTCCCAATCGACTCAGAGGTCTCTTGAGGCCCAAGGAAGCCCGCGAGCTTTGGCTCGGAACGGCGAAGCACGATTACATCGGCTAAAATGTCGTGGAGGCAGCGTTTGTCGGATGTGATGAAAGTCACCAGCAGCAGGGGCGGCACCAAAGTCGTCACATAAAACAGCACCGCATGAACGGCCGCGTTTATGAAAGGCGTAGGGCGCCCTTCCATGGTGCGCATTTCCAGGTCCATGAACCGCATGCCGGGTGTCGCCATACGCCAACCGGAAACGGTAAGACCGTTATAGAAGAAGGCCACGAGAGGGAAAATGGGCGGCAACAGGATCGCAGTCATACCGAAGCTCAGGAACAGAAGACCGACGAATAACAGCGCCGACAGCGTCGAAACGATGAAAAGATCCAGAATCACCGCGAAGACTCGGCGGGTTCGCACTCCGTCCAAGGCCGCCCGCGGAATGCGTGGCGGCGACACACTGCCCGTCGGGCGGCTCTGAACCTCGTCCTGCCCGCCGCTGTAACTCATAACCGCTCCATCGCCTGCCTCTTCGGCCAATGTCGTCGACAAAGGCTCGGATTTCAAGCCGCCGCCATCGCATCTAAGATGTTCAGGCCTCAAAAAAACCCGAGGGTGCGTGAAAATCGGGAATTGCAACCCCAAGCGACTTGACTGCGCAGGCGCGCCCGTTGCATGGCTCGGGAAAATCAGTCTATCCGCCAGTCAGGCGAAGACCATCGCTTTTTTAGCGAACGCGCCTGACGCCAACCTTCCGGGATTTCGCTCATGAACAGCAATTTGGTCGATGGCGGCCACCTTAAGGCTTTTATAGAGCGTATCGAAAAACTCGAAGAAGAAAAGCGCGCGATCGCCGACGACATCAAGGACGTCTACGGGGAGGCCAAAGGCACGGGCTTCGATCCCAAAGTAATGCGTAAAATCGTTTCGCTGCGCCGTCAAGACAAGGGAAAGCGTGAGGAGGAAGAAGAGATTCTCGGGCTGTACCTCGCCGCTCTCGGCATGGAGTGAGCCTTCTGGTAACAGCACGTTAACCATAAGTCCTTAACGCTGTTCGCGGAGCCGCGTCCCATGCGTGGCTCAGCGTCCGCGCGAGGGAATACGTGCCGCCCCGGAGAGTTTACAGCCGCGCCGCCGTGACGCTAGCGCTCGCCTTCTTGCTGGCGCCGGCGCAGCAGGCGCTGGCTCAAACTTTTCCCAGCCAGACGCCGCCGCCGCTGTCCACGTCGGACGGTCGCACCGCCCGTTCGCTCGACGACGGCTCCCTCGCGACAGATCAGTTGCGCAGCGGTCTCGCCGGGGGAGAGCCCCAGACGAGCGCAACAAACTACGGAGCGCCGCGTCCCAAAATCAAATTGCCAAAGCCCTATCCGCCGGTTCGCATTCATGCCGGAGCGCCGTTGCCACCTAAAAATGCATTGCCGACCCTCGAAGCTTACAAGACCTCGGCCGTGGCGCGCCGAGCCGCGCGGGTTCGCCGGCAGTTGGACGGACCGCCCGCTCCGCCCACGGTCGCCGCAATTCAAACGACCAAGGTGAAGCCTCGGCCAAAGATGGAAGCGAACCCTTACGATCCCGTGGGTATTGGCGTCGGCTCGCTCCGGTTGACGCCGTTCGTCGAGACTTCAACGGGATACGACAGCAACCCTGATCGCCTCTCCTCGACAAGCAACCCCACGGGGTCAAAGCTGCTTCGGGCGGATGGGGGCTTCAAATTGCGTTCGGACTGGGCGCGCGACGATTTTCAGGCGGATATGCGCCTCGGCTACGTCGACTACGTCAATTACCAGCAGGCCAGCCGACCAGACGGCGCGGGTAGTTTTCTTGGCCGCTATGACGTCACCCGCGATACCGCCATCGACGTCGCCGGACATTTTAATCTCGACACGCAACGTCCCGGCGCCCCGGCCATCTCGTCGGGCCTTCCGAACGTCACCGTCACCAATCGCCCTATAATCTTCTCCGCTGGGGTGAGCGCCGGCGCAACCCAAAAATTCGATCGACTCGAGGTGTCGCTGCGCGGTTCATTCGACCGAACCATTTACCAGAACGCCTATTACAACGACGGCTCCACGCTGAATCTCGCCAGCACCGATTACAACGACTATGGCGTCACAGGCCGTGTCGCATATGAGATCAGCCCCAATCTTAAGCCTTTTGTGGAGGCGACAGCCGACTCGCGCATTCACGACGACTGGGTGGATCCCTATGGCTATGAGCGAGACAGCAACGGAGTCGCCGCCCGCGGCGGCGCATCCATCAGGATCAGCGATCTGCTTCGAGGCGAAGCTGCGGGCGGCTATGCCGAGCGGGACTACAAAGACCCGCGCCTACCCCAATTGCGTGGTCCGACCATAGACGCTTCGTTAATCTATACGCCAACCCCGCTAACCACCGTAACGCTACGCGGCTCGACCACTCTGAACGAAACGACCGTCGAGAATGCTTCCGGCGCGCTGACCCACACGATTACGGGACAGATATCCCATGATCTGTTGCGCAATCTCACAATCTCGGCGGTTGGCAGTTACTTCACCAATGATTACCAGGGCGCGTCGCTCTATGAGAAAGGCTATAGCGCTGGCGTAAAACTCGAATACAAGATCACCCGCTCCATCGCTGTCAGAGCCAGCTATTCGCACGAACGTTTGTCGAGCAATTCGGTCGGCGACGACTATACTGCCAACGTATTCCTTGTTGGCTTGAGAATACAGGATTAGTCGGGCGCCGAACCGGCCAGGCCAGGGAAGAAACGCGCCGCATGTGGATGATGCTCGTATTCGCGATGAACAGCGTGCTGAACTTTGTTGTCAGCCTGCTGGTTGCGAAATTTCTGGGGCCTGCCGAATACGGCCGCTTCATCTTGGCGCTGTCGGCTTCAGTCATCATCCAATTGCTGTTGTTCGACTGGCTCCGATTTGCGACGACACGCTTCTATTCCCAGCGCGACCAGGCAGAAAAGCCGCAGGTGCGCGCAACGCTGGACCGGGCCTTCATATTAATTGCGCTGAGCGCCAGCCTCGCGGCGCTTGTCGTTTTTGCTGCAGGTTTAGATCTGCCGTTGTCGCCCGGTCTCGCCGCGCTCACGATCGGCGTGTCGGTCACAAATGGGTTGTTCGACTTCGCGTGTGCATTGTTGCGCTCGCGCTTCCTGGACCGCCCCTACGGCGTATTGGTCATCGCTAAAAATATATTGGCGTTCCTGCTTACCGTAGGCGGCGCTGTTCTGTTCGGTTCGGCGAGCGTGGCGCTGCTCGGCATGATGATCAGCGTAGCGGGCTCGCTCGTCGCCGCGCGCAGCGGATTGATCGACGACAATGCCCGCAACGGCAAGCCAGAGCGCGCACTTGCTTTGCGTTTCCTTTCCTATGGGCTGCCCATAATCGTCGCCAATATTTTGTATCAGTCGGTCCCGTTGCTAAACCGGGTGGTCGTCTCGCAGTCGCTTGGATTTGCGGAGGCGGGACAGTTATCGCTAGCCTATGAGATTGGCGTCCGCATTGTCGGAGCTATCGGCTCCGCGCTCGACGTGATCTTGTTCCAGATCGCAGTGCTGGCGGAAAAGACTATCGGCGCCGAAGGCGCGCGGGCGCAGGTGTCGCGCAATATGGGCCTTGTCTTCGCCATCGTGGCCCCGGCTGTGCTCGGCTGCTGGCTAATCCTGCCAAGCTTCGAGCATTTGTTTGTGCCGGAGAATTTTCGCGGACCATTCGCGCATTACTTCACGCTGATGGCCCCTGCCCTCATGGCTTTCGCCTTGATCAATTACGCACTCAATCCTGCCTATCAAATATCCCATCGCCTTGCTCCCTTGATTATCGGTTCTCTTGTCGCAGTGCTTGTCAATTTGCTTTCTATCGACTTCCTCCCAAGTGCTGGCGACAGTGGCGTCGACGCTACGAAGTTCGCCCTCGCCCAGTCTTTTTCGAGTCTCGCGGGCATGGTCGCCTTGTTCGCAATGTTGTCTCTGCTGGAGCCGATGTGGCCAAAAGCGCGCGACGTTATAGGGACGCTTGCCGCGAGCCTGTTGATGCTGGCGGTGGTTTTGCCCTTGCGCGGTCTGACGCCCGGCGCGATTGTGATGCTGGCGCAGATTATCCTAGGAGGAGCCGTCTATGTCGCGGCGGTGGCGGTTTTCGACATAGGGGGCTTGACGAGTCTGCTGAAGCCTAAACTTCTGCGCGGACTTAGCGGCAGGATTTGAGCGCCGTTGAAATGGGATCGTCATGTCCGTTGATCCACAAGAGGAGACTCTTCGCTTTCTGACCTCGCTTGACGACGGGGACGGGGTGTCCACAACCCATATTTCACATGTTGTTCTTGGCCGGTCGCGCGCGTTCAAGCTCAAGCGGGCCGTGGCCTTTCCCTATCTCGATTTCTCCACAGCCCAAAAGCGCCTCGCCATGTGCGAGCGCGAGGTGGCGCTTAACCAGCGCACGGCGAAGAGCCTTTATCTTGGCGCGCATCGCATCACCCGCATCCATAACGACGGCCTCGAACTCGACGGTAAGGGCGAACTTGTGGACGCGGTTGTTGAAATGCGCCGCTTTGACGACAAAGCCTTACTCGACAAAATGGCCGCGACGAACCGGCTGACCAAGGAAATTGTCGAGGCGCTCGCGCGGAGCATCGCCGCTTTCCATGACCAATCCGAGATTGTCTACAGCCCTGGCGGCTTGGAGGCGATGTCCAGAGTCGTCGATCTGACCGAAGTCAGCCTGCGGGAAGCGCCCCCTGCACCAAAACCCGCGCTCGACGAGCATGTCGCGCGATTGCGACAGTTGATGCACGGCAATGGTCCGCTGCTTGACTCTCGCCACGCACAAGGCAAGACGCGCCACTGCCACGGCGATCTCACCTTGCGCAATATCTGCATGTTCGACGGTGCGCCCACGCCCTTCGATTGCCTGGAGTTTTCCGACGAACTTGCTTCCATCGATGTGCTCTACGATCTGGCGTTTCTGCTGATGGACCTTTGCCGGGTGGGGCAAAGCGCGCTGGCCAATATTGCGCTCAACCGCTATCTGGACTGGCGCGACGAGACTGACGGCTTGCCGTTGCTGCCGTTTTTCCTTTCATTGCGCGCGACGATCCGGGCCTATGTCGCCGCGGAGCAGCCAAACGCCGCCGAAGCGGGCAGTTATTTCAGGTTCGCTCGTGCACTCACGCAAAATTGCATGCCCTGCGCGGTGGCAGTCGGCGGCTACAGCGGCTCAGGCAAATCCAGCGTGGCGGCGGCCCTGGCGCCCCGTATAGGCGTCGCTCCCGGCGCGCGCACGATCAACAGCGACCGCCTGCGCAAGAAGCTTTTTGGCGTAGAGCCTGCACAGCGCCTGCCGCCGGAAGCATACTCCAGCGAAGTCTCCGAGCGCGTGTACACGCAGATGCGCGAGGAGGCCGCTCGCATCGCAACTGCCGGTTGGCCGGTGGTAATCGACGCTGTGTTCGACCTTCCTGAGAGCCGCCCCGAGATAGAGAAAATCGCGCGAGACGCTGGCGTCCCCTTCTTTGGCTTTTGGCTGGACGCAAGTCTCGACGCCCGGCTGGCCCGCGTCGACACAAGGGAGGGCGATCCTTCGGACGCAACTCGAGACGTGCTCTTGCATCAGATGGAGCGAGATCCGGGCGAAATAAGATGGAAGCGCATCGACGCCGCCCGTGACCTCGATACAATTGTCAAGGAGATAGCGCATTTTGTTTCGTGACAGCCTCGGAGAGTGCTTTGCTGAGATAAACTCGCGCAGTTCCGACGGGGAAATTTTCAATCCTCCCGCAGCGGACAAATCCGCAGCGCTCGTAAAATGCGGCGGCGCTTTCCTCGAACGTGTCGAGATATATTCCTATGCAGTCCCGCGCGATCGCCGCCGTTTCGGCCTGCTCCATGAGACGCCGCCCGAGTCCCCTCCGCCGCCAGGGAGGGGCGATAAAAAAGTGCCTTATATAGAGCCAACGCCAGTGCGATACGCCGTTCAACCCTCCGGTCAGGGCGCCGGCCGCATCGCAAGCCATTATCGTCAAAGGCAGCTCATTTCGCGGGCCAAAGCGCGCGGCCACTTCGGCTCCGAGCAGATCAGCGATTTTGGTGGACTCATTCGAGTCATGGAGGTTGAAACTTACGGCGCCGGGCGACTGTTCAGGCGCCTGATTGCCGACCATGATGGACTCCATGATTAAAATCAAATTCGCCACTGCATTGTTGGCCATCGCGGCGCTGGTTGCAATCGCCCCGGACGCTTCGCACGGAGAGGAAGCTAATTGCGCGGGGATGAAAACCGAGGGTTCGCGGCTGCGTGACTATCGCCCAGTTTTTCAAAGTTGCACCAACGAAGCGGGCCAGCGCCGACTGGCCACAAGGCGCATGACTACTGACGACGCGACGCTTTTGCTCACTGTCGATCCAGAAACGCTCGCCACCCGCATCGAGCGCGCGCAATGCTGGCGCTGCGCCGACGCCTCCGACGCAGACGAGATCCAAACCCGATTCATCCGCGCCCTGCAACCGCCTCCCCAAAACGGCGGCACGCCAAAGGCGCTAGAAAATGCGGGACTCGTGCATGGCAAAGGAGCCGGCTCCTTTGTTACGGGCGATCTCTGCCCTAGCCGGAAACCGCTGGACCGCAGCTTTCTCGAAACTCTGGACAAAGAAGGCCACGGAACGCCGATTGCCCTCGCTGTGTCGGGCTTGTGGATTGTCCATCACGGCGCGGACTGGGAATGGCTGAAAAAGCGGGCCGAAAGCGGCGTGCTGGACATAACCTGGGTCAATCACTCCTACCGCCATCCATACGTCAAAAGCCGCCCCGACGCTCAAACCTACCTGTTGACACCCGGAATCGACATGGACAAGGAGATTTTCGACACGGAGAAATTGATGATTGTCCGTGGCGTGACCCCTTCGGTGTTTTTCCGCTTTCCGGGTCTGGTATCCGATCCGGCTTTGATGGAAACCCTGCGAAGTCGCCATCTCATAGCTTTGGGCGCCGACAGCTGGCTCGCGCTGGGACTCCTCCCGCGCCCCGGCTCGATCGTGCTGGTGCATCCCAATGGCAATGAAGAGATCGGCCTGAAATTGTTTTCGCGGCTTCTCGCCCAAGGCAAAATTCCCAAGCCGTTTCGCCCGCTGGACGAAGCTCCCTGAACAAGCTTGGCCGTTGACGTAGTTCACGGCCGAGGAGTTACTTAGTTTAGCTGGCGGATTTCCAAAAAAATCGCTTCATCTGAAAAGACAAAATTATTGGTATTTTTAACTGCTCCTTGCGTGCATCCGACCCTCGCATCATATTTCGGGCCAGAAATGAGGAGGAAGTCATGTCTTATCTGCAAGGCGTCGTATATCCACCGCCAACAGGCGACTATCCACCTGTAGTTGTTATATTTAAATCGGACGGCGAAATCCTGGCGGCGCGCGCGGCAGCTTCGATGCAGGAGGCGGAAACTTTTCTTGAACAGGTCATCGAAGAAGTCCAGGCTCAACTGGACGCCAGCCTGACAGCAAAAAACCCGGACGACTCCAAAGTTTGAGTGCAGGGCAAGGCCGCCGCCGCTCGATCGGCCTCGCGGCGCACTGCAGACATCTTCCTCCGCAATCTCCGCCACAGCGACCAGTCTTCAGGCGAGATTTTCCTTTTATTGACAAGGATTGAGGCGGCTCTTATCTCTCCGGCTGAAAATTTGCGCCGAAACCTGTGGCGGCCCCTCAAGGGCGGCAAGGCCCGGAGCAGGTGTTCTTTTGCTTAAAGCACGCCCGTTCTCAACGGTTTCGACGAAACGGCGCGCCGCGCCGGCGACCGGCGACGGTCCAGTCAGAAAGGTTCCTGCATGCTCGGCGCCATCGCCAAGAAAATTTTCGGCTCCGCCAACGACCGGCGCCTGAAGACATATCAGCCGAAAGTCAAAGCGATTAATGCCCAGGAGCCCGAGGTTTCGTCCCTTTCGGACGAAGCGTTGCGCGCCCGTACACAGGAGTTTCGTGACCAGCTCGCCGCCGGCAGGACCGTGGACGACCTGTTGGTCCCCGCTTTCGCCACGGTGCGAGAAGCCGCCAAGCGCACGCTTGGCCAGCGGCATTTCGACGTGCAGTTGATAGGCGGCATGGTGCTGCATGAAGGCGCAATCGCGGAAATGCGCACCGGCGAAGGCAAGACTTCTCGTCGCCACCCTCGCGGTGTACCTGAATGCGCTTAAGGGTGAGGGCGTCCATGTCGTGACGGTCAACGACTATCTGGCCAAGCGCGACGCGGAATGGATGGGCCAGATATACAACTTCCTCGGTATGACAGTCGGAACGATCGTCCACGACATATCGGATGAAGACCGCGCTGCCGCCTATGCATGCGACATCACTTACGGCACCAATAACGAGTTCGGTTTCGACTACCTTCGTGACAACATGAAATATGAATTGTCGCAGATGGTGCAGCGCCGGCACTCTTTCGCTATCGTCGACGAAGTGGATTCGATTCTTGTCGACGAGGCGCGAACTCCCCTGATCATTTCGGGCGCGATCGACGACAAGTCCGATCTTTATAACTCCATCGACAAACTGCTGCCTGCGCTTACGCCGGAAGATTACGATCTCGACGAAAAGCAGCGCTCCATCAGCCTGACCGACGCCGGCAATGAGCACATGGAAGAATTGCTGACGCAGGCGGGCGTGCTCACCGAGGGGTCTCTTTACGAGGCGCAGAACGTCACCATCGTCCACCACGTCAATCAGGCTCTGCGCGCGCACAAGTTGTTCCAGCGCGACAAGGACTACATCGTTCGCAAGGGCGAGGTGGTGATCATTGATGAGTTTACTGGGCGCATGATGCCGGGTCGGCGTTATTCGGAAGGTTTGCATCAAGCCCTTGAGGCCAAGGAACATGTTCAGGTCCAGCCGGAAAATGTGACGCTGGCTTCAATCACCTTTCAGAACTACTTCCGTCTTTATGACAAGCTCGCGGGTATGACCGGCACCGCTGCGACGGAAGCGGCGGAATTTGCGGAAATTTACAAGCTTGACGTCGTCGAAATCCCCACGCATCGCCCCGTCCAGCGCACCGACGAAGACGATGAGGTTTACCGCACAGCCGCGGAAAAACTGAAAGCCATCGCGGACGAAATCGAGGCCGCCAGCGCCAACCTGCAGCCGCTGCTGGTAGGCACCACATCCATCGAGAAATCCGAGCAGCTAGCTGAGTTTTTGACCAAGCAAGGTTATCGTCAGATCGACTTCACCGATCCGAAGGCGCTGCCCAAGCTCTATCAGGCCGCCCGGTCCGGCAAGCCGTCGAAGCTGTTTGCGGTGCTCAACGCCCGCTTCCACGAGCTTGAGGCCTATATTGTCGCCGAAGCCGGCGTGCCCGGCGCCATTACGGTCGCCACTAACATGGCCGGCCGCGGCACTGACATTCAGCTCGGCGGCAATGTCGAAATGCGCGTTGCGCAGGAATGCGCAGGGCTGGAAGGCGATGCACTGCACGCCAAGGAAGCGGAGATCCGCGCCGAGGTCGCTCGCTTCAAGGAACAGGCGATAGCGGCCGGCGGCCTTTATATCATTGGCACGGAACGGCATGAGAGCCGCCGCATCGACAATCAGCTGCGGGGACGCTCTGGTCGTCAAGGCGATCCGGGACGCAGCAAATTTTTCCTGTCGCTCCAAGATGATCTGATGCGCATCTTTGGCTCCGAACGCATGGATTCCATGCTGGTGAAGCTCGGCCTTCAGGAAGGCGAGGCGATTGTCCATCCCTGGATCAATAAAGCTCTGGAGAAAGCGCAGCAAAAGGTCGAGGCTCGCAACTTCGACATGCGCAAAAACGTGCTGAAGTTCGACAATGTGATGAACGATCAGCGCAAGGTGATCTTCGAGCGGCGACGCGAAATCATGGCGGACGAGAATGTCGAGGAACAAGTCGCCGACATGCGTGAAGAGGTGGTCAATGCAATGGTCGCCATTCATATCCCGCACGACGCCTATTCCGAAGCGTGGGACGTGGCAGGCCTCGCCGAAGAGGTAAAGACGAAGCTCAATCTCGATCTTCCAATCAAGGACTGGGCCGCCGAGGAAGGCATCGCGGACGAAGAAATTCGAGAGCGCCTGCTCAAAGCCGCCGATGCCGCCTATGCTGCGAAAGTGGAGAAAAATACCCCCGAACTGTCGCGCATGATCGAAAAGCAGTTCGTGCTGCAATCGCTTGATTATCTATGGCGCGATCATCTCATCGCGCTCGACCATCTGCGGCAGGTGGTCGGCTGGCGGGGCATGGCGCAACGCGATCCGCTGAACGAATATAAGTCGGAGGCGCTGGAGCTGTTCAAGACCTTGATGGGACACTGGGACGAACGCGTCACTTCACAGCTTATGTGGGTGGATGTGTCCTTTGAGGCGCCCCCCTCCGCGCCGCCAGAGTTGCCGCCGCTGCATATGATGCATCCAAATCCCGAAGGTGTTGGAGTTCGAGCAGGGAGCCCTTGCGGACATCAATGCGAGGCTCGCCTCCGTCGACTTCTCAGCCTCCGCGCTGGCGCCGGAACCCAACCAGCCTCGCGACCCGCAAGACCCCAACACCTGGGGTAAGGTCGGTCGCAACGAGCCCTGCCCCTGCGGCTCCGGCAAAAAGTACAAGCATTGCCACGGCGCGTTGGCTTAATGGCGGCGTAACCGGCTCCCCCTAAGATAGGAGCCGGCCGCCTTAGGTGATTCCGAGCCGCAACTTCGTGGAGAATTCTGCGTGTCCAACATCGATTTTTCAAAGGTTCTCGTCGCTCAGGGCGGTGGCCCGACGGCCGTCATCAACCAGTCGCTTGTCGGCGCCGTGTTGGAATCACGCAAATTTCGGGAGGTGGAACGAGTTTATGGAGCCTTCCACGGAGTACGCGGAATAATAAATGAAGATTTCGCAGACCTCACCCAGGAGACAACCCACAATCTAGAATTGGTCGCCGGCACACCCTCCTCGGCGCTAGGTTCGACACGCGATAAGCCCGATCTGAAATATTGCCAGGAAATCTTCAAAGTTCTGCAGGCGCACAAGATCGGCTGCTTTTTTTACATCGGCGGCAATGACAGCTCCGACACGGTGCGGATAGTGTCGCAGGAGGCCAAGGCGCACGGCTATCCGTTGCGGGCCGTCCATATCCCCAAGACCATAGACAACGATCTTATGGTCAACGACCATACGCCCGGTTTCCCTTCTGCGGCGCGCTTCGTCGCTCAGGCCTTCGCCGGCGCCAATCTCGACAATTGGGCGCTGCCGGGGGTCTATATCGGCGTCGTAATGGGTCGTCACGCCGGCTTTTTGACCGCCGCTTCGGCCTTGGGCAAAAAATTTCCCGATGACGGCCCCCATCTCATTTACATTCCCGAGCGCCCCTTCATCGTCGATAAATTCCTGGCCGACGTGAAAGCGACTATGGACCGCCTGGGACGTTGCGTCGTCGCGGTTTCGGAGGGCGTTGGCGACGAGAACCATAAGCCGATCGCCGAGAAACTGGCCAAACAAGTCGAGCGCGACGATCACGGGAATGTGCATCTGGGGGGCGGCGCCCTGGCCGATAACCTCACCGATCTCATCAAGGAGAAACTTGGCTTCAAGCGGGTTCGCGCCGACACCTTCGGGTATTTGCAGAGGAGCTTCGTGGGCTGCGTGTCGGACGTCGACCAGCGCGAGGCAAGGGAAGTGGGTGAGAAAGCGGTCCAATACGCCATATGGGGCGACCGCGATGGCACCGTGACGATTTATCGCACGGGGCTGTATTCTGTCGATTATCGCCTTACAGCGCTGGAGGAAGTGGCTGCAAAGACCAAGGTGATGCCGGATGAGTTTATCAGCCCCAGCGGCTCCGATGTGACGGACGCCTTTCGCTACTATCTCCGGCCGTTGCTTGGTAGCGGAATGCCCGACGCCTACCGCCTCCGGCTGGCCCGTGTGCCCAAGATCCTAAGCGCTAAAGCTTGAGGTAAGCGCCCGTTTTATGGGCGCCATTCTTGCTTGTGAAGTCAAATGCCCCGCCAGTTGCAATCTGAACAGGCGGCTGTACATTGGTTTGGTCACTTGGCAGAGGCAACGAGCGGCGTCTTATCCGTGTCAAAAATCGCGGCGCTTGGTTTCCACCATTTGTTAGGTAGGCGCCTGTAACAGTTATGGTTGGTTCGATTCGCCACGCGGGCTGAATTGATCGGGAGAAAAACATGAGCAAGGTCGGCAGCAGCGACTCGAAAAACACGCTCTACTGCTCGTTCTGCGGTAAGAGCCAGCATGAGGTGCGCAAGCTCATCGCCGGCCCGACAGTGTTCATCTGCGATGAATGCGTCGAACTTTGCATGGATATCATCCGTGAAGAGAACAAAACCGCCCTCGTCAAGCAGCGGGACGGCATTCCCACCCCCCGCGAAATCTGCAAGGTATTGGACGACTACGTGATCGGCCAATCGCAGGCCAAACGCGTTCTCTCCGTCGCTGTTCACAACCACTATAAGCGACTGAACCACGCCACCAAACATGGCGATGTCGAACTGGCCAAGTCGAACATTCTGCTGATTGGCCCGACCGGCGTCGGCAAAACCATGCTCGCCCAGACGCTCGCGCGGATCCTCGATGTTCCCTTCACGATGGCGGACGCGACCACTCTGACTGAGGCCGGTTATGTCGGCGAGGATGTCGAGAACATCATTCTGAAGCTGCTGCAGGCGTCCGACTACAATGTCGAACGCGCCCAGCGCGGCATCGTCTATGTGGACGAAATCGACAAAATCTCGCGCAAATCCGACAATCCTTCGATCACCCGAGATGTTTCAGGCGAAGGCGTGCAGCAAGCCCTCCTCAAAATCATGGAGGGCACCGTCGCCTCGGTTCCCCCGCAAGGCGGGCGAAAACACCCGCAGCAGGAGTTTCTGCAGGTCGACACCACTAACATTCTGTTCATCTGCGGCGGAGCCTTTGCAGGCCTCGAGAAGATCATTTCGTCGCGCGGACGCAGCACCTCGATTGGGTTCGGCGCCAGCGTGCAGGCTCCGGACGAGCGCAGAACGGGAGATATCTTTCGCCAGGTCCAACCGGAGGATTTGCTCAAATTCGGCCTCATCCCCGAATTTGTCGGACGCCTCCCTGTAATCGCGACCCTTGAGGACCTGGACGAGGAAGCTTTGAAGCGCATCCTCACCGAACCAAAAAATGCCTTGGTTAAGCAATATCAGCGGCTGTTCGAGATGGAGAACACCGAATTGACCTTCCAGGACGAGGCGTTGTCATCTGTCGCCCGCAAGGCGATCGAACGTCATACTGGGGCACGCGGTCTTCGCTCCATCATGGAAGGCATCCTTCTCGACACCATGTTTGATCTGCCCGGTCTGGAGGGCGTGGAGCAAGTGGTTATCGGCCCTGAGGTGGTTGAAGGCAAAGCGCGCCCCCTGTACATCTATGCGGAGCGGACCGAAAAAGCGGGCGCAAGCGCCTAGGGGTGAGTAAGACCGGGCATTTCGCACCCTCAAGCGAAATGCCCCGCAAAGATCCGAGATGCCGGCGAATCGGCCCGCGTCGCTCCGACGGCTCTTCCGAGAGCCCGTGATCACTCTTTGAGACGCGCTAACCAATGGGTGCGTAGCGCGGTCGAGCGTCTTGAAACACTATCTGCGTTACCCATCTGTTGGGTTATGAAGTCTTCGAGCATAACTCCTCTTCCGGAGCGTTGCTGAAGACGAGCGAAGAGAAAGCGCGGCGGCGCAATGTTTGCTTCGTCGTGATGCGTCCAAATCGCGACGAGAACCTTAAGGATTAGCAGATGACGAGTGATAAGCGCGGCGCCATCGCACCAGGGACCATCGAAAGCTTTCCGGTCCTTCCCTTGCGCGATATTGTCGTCTTTCCCCACATGATCGTGCCGCTTTTTGTCGCTCGGGACAAATCGATCCGCGCGCTGGAGGAAGTCACAAAGACCGACAGGCCAATTCTGCTCGCGACGCAGAACAACGCTGGCGATGACGATCCTGCCACCGACGCGATTTATTCCATCGGCACTTTGGCGACCGTTTTGCAATTGTTGAAGCTGCCCGACGGCACGGTGAAAGTGCTCGTGGAAGGTCAGACCCGCGCCAAGGTGCGCCGATATATTCGCTCGGATGACTTCTACGAGGCCGACGCCGAAGCGCTAAGCGACGAGATCGACAATCAGGTGGAAGTTGAAGCGCTGGGGCGTTCGGTCATTTCCGAATTCGAAAGCTATGTGAAACTCAACAAGCGCGTCTCCTCGGAGATCGTCGGCGCCGTTACGCAGATCGAGGATTTTTCGAAGCTCGCGGATACGGTCGCATCGCATATTTCGGTGAAAATCTCCGACAAGCAAGACGTGCTTGAGACGGTAAACGTCTCCCGCCGGCTGGAAAAATGTCTCGCCTTGATGGAGAGCGAAATCTCGGTTCTGCAGGTTGAGAAACGTATTCGCACGCGCGTCAAACGGCAGATGGAGAAGACGCAGCGCGAGTACTATCTCAACGAGCAGATGAAGGCGATTCAGAAGGAGCTTGGAGACGAGGACGGCAAGGACGACCTGGCCGAACTTGAGGAGCGCATCAAGACCACCAAGCTTTCGAAAGAGGCGAGGGACAAGGCGACCGGCGAACTGAAAAAGCTGCGCCAGATGTCGCCCATGTCGGCTGAAGCCACCGTGGTCCGGAATTATCTCGACTGGATCCTATCCATCCCGTGGGGCAAGCGCTCCAAGGTCAAGAAGGATCTGGTGCAGGCGCAGCAGGTTCTCGAACTCGGACCATTTCGGCCTCGATAAGGTCAAGGAGCGAATTCTCGAATATCTGGCGGTGCAGACCCGCGCCAACAAGCTGGCGGGA
This sequence comes from uncultured Alphaproteobacteria bacterium, assembly GCA_963724845.1. Classification (GTDB taxonomy): domain Bacteria; phylum Pseudomonadota; class Alphaproteobacteria; order Rhizobiales; family Beijerinckiaceae; genus Methylocystis. The sequence goes on along the minus strand of CAVRWF010000002.1, from coordinate 59,446 downwards.
CCGATCCTGTGTCTCGTGGGTCCTCCTGGCGTGGGCAAGACTTCGCTTGGCAAGTCTATCGCGAAAGCGACCGGACGCGAGTTCGTGCGCATGTCGCTCGGCGGCGTGCGCGACGAAGCGGAAATCCGCGGCCATCGGCGCACATATATCGGTTCTATGCCCGGCAAGATCATCCAGTCGATGCGCAAGGCAAAAACGGCAAACCCTCTTTTCCTGCTCGACGAAATCGACAAGATGGGCATGGATTTTCGTGGCGACCCCTCCTCCGCTCTGCTTGAGGTGTTGGACCCCGAGCAAAACGCCTCGTTCAACGATCATTACCTTGAGGTCGATTACGACCTTTCCAACGTGATGTTCGTAACCACTGCCAACACGCTCAATATTCCTGCGCCTTTGATGGACCGCATGGAAATCATCCGCATCGCGGGCTACACCGAGGACGAGAAGGCGGAAATCGCTCGCAAGCATCTCATTCCCAGTGCGATCAAGAAGCACGGGCTCGCGCCCAAGGAATGGAAGATTGAGGACGGCGCGCTGAAAACGCTAATCCGCCGTTACACCCGCGAAGCAGGCGTACGTAACCTGGAGCGGGAAATCTCCAATCTCGCGCGTAAGGCGGTAAAGGAGATTTTGCTGTCCAAGAAGGTCAAGCAGGTCACCGTCACGGACGCCAATATTTCAGACTATCTTGGCGTGCCGAAATATCGCTACGGCGAGGCGGAGCTGGAAGATCAAGTGGGCGCGGTGACGGGTCTCGCCTGGACCGAGGTCGGCGGCGAGTTGCTGACCATCGAAGGCGTCATGATGCCGGGCAAGGGCCGCATGACGGTCACCGGCAACCTGCGCGACGTGATGAAGGAATTGATTTCGGCGGCGGCGTCATACGTTCGCTCGCGCGCGGTCGATTTCGGCCTGGAGCCGCCGCTCTTCGACCGTCGCGACATTCACGTTCACGTTCCCGAGGGCGCGACGCCCAAGGACGGTCCCTCCGCGGGCGTCGCGATGGCCACAGCCATCGTGTCGGTGATGACCGGCATTCCGGTGCATCGCGAGATCGCCATGACTGGCGAGATCACTCTACGCGGCCGTGTCCTGCCCATCGGCGGACTGAAGGAGAAACTGCTGGCGGCATTGCGCGGCGGTTTGAAGAAAGTTCTGATCCCGGAGGAAAACGCCAAGGATCTGGCGGATATTCCGGACTCGGTGAAAAACGGACTGGAAATTGTGCCTGTCGCGCGCATGGAGGAAGTTCTCGCGCACGCGCTGGTGTCTCAGCCAACGCCCATCGTATGGCACGAGCCGCCGCCGACTCTCGCATCACACAAGGGCGACGAAGATGCCTCCGGCGTGAGAGCCCACTAAACCAAGCGAGCGCCCTCCCGTTTAAAACAAGCCCCGCCCCGCCGCAAAGCGAGGCGGGGCTTTCTTTTTGTTTGACGACAGAGGCCCGCGATCAACGCGCTACGACACCCTGATTCCGGGCGAATTTCGCGCCTTCCGCCCATAATCGCCCGGGTTTCCGGGGATTTTTGACCGAGATCGCCCCGCAGCCCTTGCAATTGCTGTGATTTGGGCTCACCGTCCGCGAACACTGGGGGCCGACGATTCGATCAAGAACTCGTTAATGCGAGCGAGCTTAAGGCCTCATCGGCCGGCAATCGGTGAGAAGAAGAAGGAACAGGCCATGGTCAACAAACTGGAATTGGTCGAACACATCGCCGCCGCGACCGACACGTCAAAGGCCGCCGCTGCGGCGGCGCTCGACGCGGTGATCGAGGCGATCACCAAAGCTCTTAAAAAAGGCGAAGAAGTTCGGCTGGTGGGTTTTGGAACCTTTTCGGTTAAAAAGCGCGCCGCCGGCAAAGGACGCAACCCCGCAACTGGCGAGGAAATCAAAATTCCTGCGTCAAAGAGCGCGCGTTTCAAGTCTGGAGCGACTCTCAAGGCGGCGCTTAACAAGAAGTAAGCATTTTTCGCTGTCGCTGGCGCCAAGCGGCATGCAAAATTTTTCTAGCCGCCGAAGGGTAATTCCATCGGCGGCTTTTTTGCGCGCGGATCGCAGTGGGAACTGGGGGGTTGCCTTGGATGGGCGCCATCCCTTAAATCTCCTTGACGCGACATGCGCGAGGGGCGGTTAGCTCAGTTGGTAGAGCATCTCGTTTACACCGAGAGGGTCGGCGGTTCGAGCCCGTCACCGCCCACCAAGGATCGCTCGCGCCGAAGCCGACATCTTCGCTTAATAAAGCCCTTCACCCAACGCGACGACCACATTAGGATCAAAGCCTGTAGCTAGACCAACGCGAGAATGGGCATGGGTAAAATCGAAACTGGAACTCTCCGATTGCTCGCTTTGGGGCTTATGCTGTTGCTGAACGGCGCGGTCACCATGGAGGCGCGGGCCGAGCCCATGAGTTTCCAGTTGGTGACGCTTGGAGGACGCCACTGCGGGAACTCGCTGTCCGCAGGTGATTTCTGCCCAAGGCGAGATCGGCGAAGGCAGCGCGGAAGATTTTCTGCGTTTCATAAAGGAAAACGTCGGAACCGGGGAGCTTCACGGCATTGTTCTTCTCAATTCTCCCGGGGGTCGGGTCGCGGCTTCGATGGAGCTTGGACAAACCATCCGTAGTCTGGGCATGGCGGTCATCATTGCGCGTCCGGGATCACAAACCGCCCTCAATGGCGATCTTTTTTCCGGCCGATGCTATTCAGCTTGCGTCTACGCGCTGATGGGTGGTCGCAGGCGCGTGATCCCGCCGCAAAGCCGAGTTGGCGTGCATCGCATGTTTAACTACACCACCAGCTTCGATCTGGCAGCAGGCGGTTTCGTACGCGAACGTTATCTCGATGATGGAGACATGCGGGAGAAGCTCGCGCGCTACAGTACGATGATGGGCGTCAGCGCCAATCTCATCAATCTCGCGGAGCACACTTCTCCCGACCGCATCCACGTGCTGACTCGTGGGGAGATTTCGCGCTGGCGGCTCGGCTCCCAGAAGCTGTAGCCCCCGCTTGATCGCGTTTTATTTACTGAAGGCGGTTTCCGCTTTTCCTGGAAATGCGCTAATCCCAAAAAGTGGCGCTTCCCGCGCCTTAAACATTCAAGGCAAGACGCCCCATGAAGCACATTCTTGACGGACTGGAACAGCGGCGCGATTCGGCGCGCCTCGGAGGCGGACATAAGCGCATCGAAGCGCAGCATGGACGCGGAAAGCTCACCGCGCGCGAACGTATCGAACTGCTGCTGGATGGCGGCTCCTTTGAGGAGTTCGACATGTTCGTGCAGCATCGATGCACAGATTTCGGCATGGACAACGGAGAGAAAATTCCGGGCGACGGCGTAGTGACCGGCTGGGGCACGGTTAACGGGCGCGCAGTTTTTGTCTTCGCCAAGGACTTTACGGTGTTCGGCGGCTCGTTGTCGGAGACGCACGCGCAAAAAATCACCAAGCTTCAAGATATGGCGCTTAAGAACCGCGCGCCGATCATCGGCCTTTTTGACGCCGGCGGCGCGCGCATCCAGGAGGGCGTTGCAGCGCTTGGCGGATATGGCGAGGTGTTTCAGCGCAACGTGCTGGCCTCTGGCGTTATTCCGCAAATTTCCGTGATTATGGGCCCTTGCGCTGGCGGCGACGTCTACTCGCCGGCCATGACCGACTTCATCTTTATGGTGCGCGACACCAGTTATATGTTCGTCACCGGGCCCGATGTGGTGAAAACTGTCACCAACGAAACCGTCACGGCGGAAGAACTTGGCGGCGCCTCGGTCCACACCACAAAAAGTTCGATTGCCGACCGCGCCTACGACAATGACGTCGAGACATTGTTGCAAATGCGCCGACTGATAGATTTTCTGCCCTCTTCCAATACCGATGAGGCGCCGGATTGGCCCAGCTTCGACGATCCCGACCGGCTCGACCTGTCGCTGGATACGCTGATCCCTGATAATCCCAACAAGCCGTATGACATCAAAGAGCTGATCACCAAGATCGTGGACGAGGGCGACTTCTTCGAGCTTCAGGATGCGCACGCCAAAAACATCGTAATCGGTTTCGGCCGCGTCGAGGGCCGCACGGTCGGTTTTGTCGCCAACCAACCGATGGTATTGGCGGGAGTGCTCGACATTGACGCCTCCAAGAAGGCTGCGCGCTTCGTGCGCTTCTGCGACTGCTTCAACATTCCGATTGTCACGCTGGTCGACGTCCCCGGCTTTCTGCCGGGAACAGCGCAGGAATATGGCGGCCTGATCAAGCATGGCGCGAAGCTGTTGTTCGCCTATGCAGAGGCCACCGTCCCCAAGGTGACCTTGATTACTCGCAAGGCCTTCGGCGGAGCCTATGACGTTATGGCCTCCAAACATTTGCGCGGCGATATGAACTACGCCTGGCCTTCGGCGCAGATCGCGGTCATGGGCGCAAAGGGGGCGGTTGAAATCATTTTCCGCTCGGATATTGGCGATCCGGAAAAAATTGCCCTGCGCACCAAAGAATATGAGGACCGCTTCCTGTCGCCCTTCGTCGCCGCCGAGCGCGGCTATATCGATGAGGTGATCATGCCAAACACCACGCGACGCCGCATCGCCCGCGCGCTGGCTTTGCTGCGGCATAAGAAACTCGAAAACCCATGGAAAAAGCACGACAACATTCCGCTTTAACTGCCGGATGATCCATGTGCGGCCGGGCGACGCGCGCTGCGTCGCCCGGCCTTTTGCTTAATGCCCTTAGACGGCGTCAGACTGGGAAAAGCCCAAAATTTGGGCGTTTATCATGGTGTCGCATGATTTCGCGGCAGCATGCACAATTCGCATGACATAGCCGCTGTTCTGTCATATTGTCCGCTCGCCAAGTAGATTGGGTACTGCCTTAAGCGTTTGAGCGCATTTGGCAGTTCACCGCCCAGCTACGGTCCAAGTCGGGGAGGACGCCGGATCTAAATGACCGCAAGCAGCTGCAAGTAGGCTAAACGTGCGGGAGTGGACTTAGAGGCGCAAAAGATCTCGAGCCATTTACGTTTAGACCGGTCAAGGACGGGGTAGCAAAGAGTGGGGAGAGGCGAGGCGCCGTCCCCGCTCTTTGTGTTTGTGAAGCTTTGATAGAGGCTTTCAGTAGCTCGATAGATAAGCACGATGCATTGTCGCCCCATCCACGGTCAATGCGTCAGAGCGTCACAATGCTACAAACAGTGTTGAGGTCGCAGCCCCCGGACGCCAAACATTTCTCACGCTTGACGCAAGCGGCCGTCATTCCTAATTTCCTGGCTTACGCGCAAAGGAACTTCTCAAATGACCACCCATAAAATCACCGACGCCAGCTTTGAATCCGACGTACTAAAAGCAACGGTGCCGGTTGTCGTCGACTTTTGGGCGGAGTGGTGCGGACCTTGCCGCCTGATCGCTCCCGCGCTGGAGGAAATCGCGACAGAGCTCGGCGACAAAGTGAAAGTGGTCAAGCTCAACATCGACGAGAACCCCAACGTCGCCGGCAAACTGGGCATTCGCTCGATTCCGACCTTGATTGTTTTCAAGGACGGAAAAGCCGCCGCGCAAAAAGTGGGCGCTGCGCCGAAGGGGGAACTGCTGCGCTGGATTTCAGGCGCGCTCTAACGCGTTCCCTGCGGCTCGACAGGGACAAGCTGCAGGCCAACGTTGGACGCCGAGCTTCGGCGTCCTTTAGCGTTGCGCAACCACTCCTCCAACATTGTTATTTTCCGTCGTCAATGGGCGGTCGCAGGCTCTGGAACCAAGGGAGCTTGCGCCGATTTCCCGGCAATGCCTTCGTCCGAGGCCTTCGGCAAAAGATGACGGGGAAGGAACCAGCTGTTTGCAATAACCGTGGGAGTGATAGCTGTCGCTATGATGGCGGCAACCAAGGTTGAGTATTGACTCTCGTCTATAATTTTATGCGAAAGCCCGAAAAGCGCGGCGATGGTGCCGAAGGTCAATCCCGAAGCCATAATCAGGGTCGTGTACATCGCATCCTTGTGAGGCGCCCCGAAGGCTTTCGCGACGGGGTAAACGCTGACCACCTTCGTCGCCATCTCGACGACCAGAAGGATGACCACGCCAACCGGCGCCATGATGACTGAAGCGATCGAAACGAAATATCCGGCTCTGATGAAATAAAATGGCGTCAGCAGCCCGATGACGATTGTGCGGAGCCGGCGGATAAGCGCGTGATCCCGCCCTACGCTACCCGCCAATGTCATGCCAATGAGATAGGCTGGCAACACGGCTTCGCTATCCGCCCAGGTAGCCAGCGCTCCCATGGCCATAAGGCAAAACAACAGCATCTTCGCTTCGAACTCCGAAGGGCGCCCGCCATATTTGCGGAGAAGGAGCGGCGTCACGCGAGGCAGGCCCACGAAGGCGGCGGCAGTCGCCATTATGAAAATCACAGTCTTGAAAGTGAAGGGAGCAAACACCAGACCGAGCGTTACGACTGTTCCCAGATCGGTGACGAAGCAGGCAGCGAGAATCGTTTTTCCGAAATCAGTTTTGTTAAGGCCATATTCCATCATCACCGTATAGACGACCGCGACCGAGGTCGCTGCTAACGCGATGCCTGCAAGAATGCTCGGCATGGTCTCCCATCCAAGGAGATAATGCGCCGCCGCCCAGCAGCCGATGGACGGAAGAAGAAAACTCGCAACGCCGATTGACGCGGATTCTTTCCATTTCAGCTTGAAGACGTCCGGGTCGAGTTCGGCTCCGGCGAGGAAAGTGAGAAGAATGGCGCCTATTCCCGCGAGCGTCTTCACCCAAGGCTCTTGAACGCCAAAAGCCTCCGCTCCGATCGTGAGGGTGAATACGGCCCGCGCGCCCATGCCGACGATGATCTCCGACAACGCGGTCGAAATGCGGAATTTATTGGACACGAGCGTCGCGATCAACGCGAGCCCGAAAACCAAAGCAACCTGCGTCCATATCCCAGTCATGCTCGCTCTTTCGTATGGAGAGTCGTTTTCAGGTTCAAAGAAGCATCGGCGCGCCAAGCGGCGGCGCGGGCTGGCGTCCCACAACGGGACCAGCTCTGGATCAAGAAGGAGCGTTCGTTCTTATGGAAATGCACGCACAACTCCTCCCCGCAAATACGGCGCAGTAGGAGTCATCGGCCTCTTCGGCGGTTTTGGGGAACTCCATCCCCTTTTTCTCAGCCATTCTAGCCAAGAACGAGACAGTGGCAAGCGCGAGACGCGCTGTCCGACAAATCGGTTGCTCATTTGGCAGGATGCACGCGCGTGAGCGCCGCGGTGGTTGCTATTTTAAAAAAGCGATCGAACGACACGATCTTCGCCAGCATGCCTCCGCCCTCATGTTCGAGGATGTGGACGATCCACGATCGCGAGACGAATTGTCCTGCGCCAAGCGTGAAAGCGACGCAGCCTTTGAAAGAAAAAGCCCGACCAAAAGGCCGGGCTTTCCTTGTGAGCAAGCAAAGAGGATTCCGAGCAGAAATACCCCAGCGCTAAATCAATATTTTGTGATGATCGGCTCCGGCACGGCGCCGTCGAAGGGGTAGTAGCGAAGGCTGGTGAAGACCATGTTCTCCGTGCCTTTATACGCACCGCCGAAGCCCTGGAAGGAATCCTTGACCGTGTAGGAATATTGCGCGCCTACGCGGACTTTGCCGGCGGGACCGTCATAGAAATTGTGCCAAAGGCCCGCGGTGATCTGTCGAACGTCCTTAATCTCGCCAACACAGGTGGTTACAGTGCCCGGTCCCTCGAAGTTACACCCGGCGTTGTTGTAGGCCGGATTGCCATAGCCGAACGCATATGTGCCAGCGGCGATGAAGGGCGTCTTGGGCAGTTTGACGTCACTGTAATTGGCGCTGCCGAACTCGCCGCCCGCGAAGACATAGACGTCGGTCCTCGGCGTCACATGCGCCGTAAGGCCAACCATGATCTGGCGCTCATGGATCGGCTGGACACCTCCCGTCCAGGTGAAAGTGGCGTCATTAAGCTGCGCCGCTCCATAACGCCCGTTGCCTGTGCCGCTGAGACCCGAGAACTGGAAATCAAGCAGTTTGGGAATAATGGGCACAATCACGCCCGCGGAGATGGTTTCGCCCCAAACGCTGTGATTGCCCCAATAGGCTCGGTCGGTAAAATCGCGCAGCATCCCGCCGACTTCAAGGTGGATGCTACGGTCCAGGACCGTCGGATCCCACGCGACCTTGCCCATAATATCAGGCATGCGGTTATAGGTAATGGGATTGAGAGAGTTGTATAGCGACCCGCCGACAGGACCAACATTGTAGATACCCGGCAAAGTGCCGCCCGCGCATGTTGCGCCAGCGATTACGGCAGTTGCGCCGCCAAGACACGGACCTACGAGGCCGTTTAGAGCAGTGCCGGGAAGAATATAGGTCGTTTGGGAGTTCTCGAGCGAGACCGCCACCTGGATGTCCTTGGTGACATCCTTGCTCACGCGGATGCCGGGCTGGCGCGACCAAGTGAAACCGGGCATGTATTGGTCGTCGATGACCGGCGGCGTCAAGAATGTATCCGCAGTAGTGCCACGCGAGTTCAGCCCGATCAGTGAATAGGCTTGGCCTGCCATCACATGGAGGCCGAAGTCGTTTCGGTCGAGTTGCCCGTAAAGTTCGCGAAACCGGAAATTGAACGAATCGCTTTGGTTGAGATTGGCTGTCTGCCCGGCGCCGAGAAAGTCGGTGGCGAGATATTCCTTTATGTGCGTGTTTTCATCCAGATCGGCGTCCGTCTGCAAGATGAAACGGCTGCGGCGGGCAGACATGCGGGATTCGACGCCATGTGACGCGACGCTGTTATTGTAAGGAATATTCTGGAACGGCGTGGCGATGTCCGCGCCAATGTAACGGTCGCGATATACGGTGGCGAATTCGAAAAAGCCGCCCGGCTTGATCGATACTGCCTTGAAGTAGAACTTCGTTGGCCAGGGCGCGCCGCCGTCAGTCCCGACGGCTACGTGATCACCGGGGGCGACAGATCCAGGTCTGGTTTTCGTCTGAGCGACGCGCTCAACTTCGCGCTGGGTCTGCTTTTGAGTTTGCGCTTGAGTGTCGAGACGATGCTCCAGGCGGCGCAGTTGCTCCTTGAGCGCCCTGATTTCCGCTTTCGTATCTGCGTCCGACGCCAGCGCCGGAACGCACAAAGAGGCCAACACCGCCGCGGAAGACACGCCAGTCAAAAACCTCCCGAGTTTATAACGAGCGTTGCGTTTCATCCGATTATCCATTCCCAGTCTCCCCAGCCGAGGCTCAACTTACATTTGCCGCCTGCTACTGCGTGAAGCGGTAAAAGGCTTTTGTGACACATTTAAAACAACGGTTTTACAGGACGAAATTCTTGTTAACTTTGACGTTTGGTGTGTCTTTATTGCCACATCAAGATTGGACCCTTGTTCAAAAGGCCAGCGCAGTGGCGTCGCGAGACTGCATACATCTCGCGATAAGCGAATACATGCGCAATACTCGGAATCTAGTTGAACGCAGATGATTCGCATATCTCCAGTTTTGGCGTTCTGCGTTGCCCGCTAAGTTCAGCCCGCGATTTCCCTCGAGCCGACATCTGCTAGAGAAGTTGCTCAGGTCCAGTGCATTGAATGGAGACGATTATGCGAACGCGGCGGCAGATTTTTGGGCTCATGGCCGCTCTTTCCATGTCGACCCTGTTCGCCCGGGCGCAGGAATCTCTGCAATACCCGCTTGTGGCCGACGATGGCGCCGCCCTCCCAAATTTTCGCGTTCCTGTGGAACTCGATCCTGCAACATTGCCGGGCGTTTTCTGGAACGGCCGCCCCTCAAGCGACGTCATACTCTACGAATTCTTCGACTATAATTGCGGTTTTTGCCGCGCTGCGGCCCACGAGATTGAGCTGATACTGGCCAGCGACTCCAGATTACGACTTGGCCTCATCAATAACGCCATTTTGTCCATTGGTTCCGTGCAGGCGGCAAAAGTGCAGCAAGGGGTCCTTCGACTGCACGGGCCCAAGGCGGCATATGATTTTCATTCAAGAATGTTCCGCAAACGCGGCCAGAGCGATGGCGCCAGCGCGCTTGGCGTGGTCAGGGATATGGGCCTTGACCCAAAGCGCATTGAGGAAAGCGGAGACAGTTCCGCAGTTTCTTCCGTGCTGACGCAGCAGGCGAAGCGCGCCGCTAGTCTCGGCATGGAAATGACGCCTTCCTTCGTCATCGCGGGGGTGGGACTTCTGGGCTGGCCAGGTCCGAAGTCGCTTCGCGCTATCATCGCCAATTCCCGAGAATGCGATCACCCGGTGTGCGACAGCAAGGGTTGAATAAGCTCTCGCCAACCGATGCCCCTAAAAACCGAGCTACTGTGACTAATTAGCCACACAGCGGAAGTCATCCCTTGGGGCCTTTGTAAGCAACTGATCGTAAATATGATTTCTTAAAACAAAAAAGAACTTCCCTCGCCTCGGAAGAAATACCGTTTTGACCTTGATCAACCCGGATATCGCTTCGCCGCCACTCGCCTCTTTTTGATCACATCTTGAACGTAGCCCAAACTATGCGTTTGGGCCCCTTGGCTTGAGCGTGTCCGCGCCACAGCGCTTACGCCAACAAGGAGACATGCTTGAAAAAAACGATTCTCAGCCTTGCCGCTCTATTGGCGCTCTCGCTCCCGGTGCAGGCAAAAATCTGGACCGGCAAAGCTTCCTATTATGGACTGAAGGGCCGAACCGCCAGTGGCAGCCACGTTGGCGGCCTCACGGCCGCGCATCGCTCCTTGCCTTTTGGCTCCAGGGCGCGCGTGACCAATCTCAGCAACAACCGATCAGTTGTCGTCACGATCAACGATCGCGGCCCCTTCACCGGCGGTCGCATTATCGACGTCTCGACACATGCCGCCGACCAGCTCGGATTTCGTTCCGCTGGCGTGGCTAAGGTGACGGTCGAGGCGCTGCGGTAAATCATCCACGGGCGGGGCTAAGCGCCGCCCGTACAAAATTGCGACACCAACGACGCTGAAATAAAGAATTTGTTTAGTAAAAGCATTCGGGACGCAATGTTAAATGCTTAGGTCTCAGCATATTGCTGCAGATCGAGCTTCAATCCCTAACAATAGGTTGAAAACCGAAACTGTTTTCAGTGTGTTGGCTTAGGCAAATCTTAAAGTGGCGCGCCTATAAAGCCATTACTGTGTGATCGTTCGAGTATGTGAGTAGCGATATGACCGAGACGTATCGTCCGCGTGTCAAATATGTCATCGGCCCCGACGGGAGTCCCTTGACCATTGCCGATCTGCCTCCCGTGACGACGCGGCGATGGGTCATACGCCGAAAGGCAGAAGTGGTCGCCGCTGTTCGCGGCGGGCTTCTTTCTCTCGACGAAGCCTGCAGCCGCTATACTCTTACTGTCGACGAGTTCTTGAGTTGGCAAATGTCCATAGATCAGCATGGACTTGCCGGGTTACGTACAGACGAGACTCCAACAGTATCGCGCGTGACAAGGTAAGAACATTGCATAAAAAAAGCCGGCTCCTTTGGGAGTCGGCTTTTTAATCGCCTGAAGCGCTTGGGACGTTATACGTTTCCGTCATTCCGAGGCAAAGGGACGGCGCGCGCTTTCCGCAGCGCATCAGCGAGACGCCCGCGCTCGAAAATCACCACCACGACCAGAGCGAACAATAACGGGATGATCAGATAGAACAGGCGCCACACCAGCAGCGCCGCCAGCACCTTGACCCGTGCGACATCGGGCATCAGCTTGATGAACAAGAGCTCGAAAACGCCCAGTCCGCCCGGCGCGTGGGAAACAAGCGCGGCCGAAAAGGATAGAATAAAAGCGCCCAAAACCACAAGATAGCCTGGATTGCCCGTTTCCGGCAAAGCGAAATAGATGATGGCGGAAGCGCCGATCAGCTCCAGCGGAGCGGCGAACAGCTGCTGCTTCATCACTTCGGGTCTTGGATAAAGAACCTCAAAGCGGCCGATTTTGAGTGGCTTAAAGTGCATCAGCGAGCCGATGATATAGAGCGCCACGACGCCGAGACAGGCCAAGCCTACCGCGCGCGCGGTGTGTGGATGCGTGAATATGTCGGGCAAGAATCCCGAGAGTCGCTGCATCAGTTCCGGATCATAGGTGAGCAGCAGACCACCGAGCAGCACATTTCCGAAGCCGAAAGTGTAGGAGCAGAGCACCACCAGCACAGCAACCTGAGAAGCGGTCAGCCCCTTGGTGGAATAGGCGCGATAGCGCACCATCGCCCCCGAAAACACGCTCGCGCCAATATTGTGGGAGAGCGCGTAAGTGGTGAATGAGCAGAGTGCGACGAAAGGCCAGGAAATGTGTTTTACGCCGAGATGCAACAGCGCAATCCGGTCGTACCAGGCGAGCGCCGCGTAAGCCAGCAATGTGCCTATGCCAGCGAAGAGATAATTGCGCGGTGAGATTGCAGTCAGCGCGGCCCAAACTTCCGCACCGACCGACTCGCCGCGGAATTCATGGTAAAGGAGGTAGAAGGAGCCGATAACGGCGAAGAGGCCCAGAACCGGCCAGAGATATTCGAGTTTCTTTCTCATGCGGCCTATTGCGTTAGGGAACCAGGTCGCTCGCTCAAATGGCCGCAAGCAGGCCATGTTTGAGACTCTCCCTCGCACAGCCCCGCCCTGCCCGCAAGCCCCTTGCGGAAATTGCGCACTCCACTAGGTTTCGCTTGAGCGTCGCCTTCGGGTCAGCGCACAGAGGACGGATTTTCAGGCATGAACATCGCGAAACGTATTCAGGGCCTGATCCTCGCGCCGCAGGAAGAGTGGGAAACCATCGAAGCTGAGGATAAAAGCATCCTCGACCTTTATCGCGAATACGTAATCATCCTTGCGCTGATTCCACCCTTCGCGAATTTCTTCGGCGGTTATTTCTTTGGGTTTCCGCGCGCCGCCGCCCACGCGGGGCAACTCACTCTTACTGGAGGTTTGCTGCGTGCGGCGGTGCAATATTTCCTCAGCCTGCCGCTGCTTTATATGGTGGCCTTCGTAATTTCCAGCATTGCTCCCCATTTCGATGGAAAGTCGGACGACAAACGGGCGCTGACGCTGGCCGCATATTCCTACACGCCCGCTTGGCTCGCCTCGGCCTTCGGCCTTGTCCCGGGACTGCGCTGGCTCGACATTCTGGGTTTTTATGGACTCTATGTTTTCTACCTTGGCCTGCCGCGCATGATGAAATGCCCGAAGGACCATGGAGATATCATGTCGCTGATCATTCTGGTGCTTTCCGTGGCGACCGGCGCGCTACATGCCTGGATTGTTCGGCTAGCCGTACCGTGGCAGGCATTCTCGGGCTAAAGCTATTTCTCCCAGCGCGTGGCGGCGAGGTCGTCGCTTTCCTTGGCCTCGACCCAGTTGCCCGGACAGCCGTCCACGCGATGCTCCTTTTTCCAGAATGGGGCCTTTGTTTTGAGGTAATCCATCAGGAACTCCGCGGCCGCGAAAGCTTCGCCGCGATGTCGCGCCGCCACGATCACCAGGACGATTTTGTCTCCCGGCCGGATCAGTCCGTAGCGATGGATAACGGTCACGCCCACCAAGGGCCAGCGAGCCAAAGCCGCGTGTGCGACCGCCGCAATTTCCAGTTCCGCCATTCCTGGGTAGTGTTCGAGTTCGAGCGCCGTCAGCGCGCCTGCTTCATCGCGGCACAGCCCGGTGAAGGACACGAGCGCGCCGATGTCTTGTCTTCCGCACGTGAGTTGCGCCTCCTCATATGCGACGTCGAAAGGCTCCAAGGTGACGCGCACAGTGGGCGCGACCATCTCAGCCCCCTGTCATGGGCGGGAAAAAAGCGATCTCTTTCGCCGAGCCTATGATCGATTCCGGTCGAGCGTGGCTTTTGTCGATCGCCGCGCGGATCGTCGCCGCGTTGGCGAAGGCGAGTGCGTAGCCCTCGCCGCGCGTCGCCAGCCAGTCGATCAATTGGGAAACCGTGGCGACATTCGCGGGTGGCGAGATTTCTTCTTCGGTCAGACCAATCTTCTCGCGCACAGAAGCGAAATAGACGGCTTTCATGACTCGTCGTCTCCAAGGTGTGGCCACCCCGCCACGAGATAATCGCCAGCGGTGTAAAGCGTCAGCACAGCGGCTATCCACAGCAACACTCCGCCGATCGTCACCGTGCCGGGCAACACGACCTCCCCCGCAGGACCGGCGATGAAAAAGCCCAGCGCGAACATCTGCACCGTGGTCTTCCATTTTGCGACGGCGCTCACCGGCAACGGCACCTTGAGATCGGCGAGATACTCGCGCAGACCGGAAACAAGGATTTCACGGCACAAAATAATGATCGCCGCCCAGATGGTCCAGCCGACCAGCGTCTGGTTCGCCGCTACGGCGAGCAGCGTGGTCGCCACCAGCAGCTTGTCCGCGATGGGGTCAAGCATCTGCCCGAGCGGCGACTGCTGCTTCCAGATGCGAGCCAGATATCCGTCGAAAAAATCGGTGATGCAGGCCACCGTGAATACGCCGAGCGCAGCCCAGCGCATCCAGTGTTCCTGCGGCCATTGCAGAAGGAGGGCGACAACGGGCACCGCGAGCAACCTGCCATAGGTGAGCAGATTGGGCAGAGCTAGAGCGTGACGCATGCGTCGTCGCCTGGGAAAAGCCGTCTCGGTCATGGATAAAAGGGAATAGGTTCGCCCCCCGTTTTGTCAATAGAAGAAACATTTTGCGATGAAACTGAGGGAAAATTACGTCGGGGCCATGGAAAGCTCTCCGCCGCTTCCTATACGCTTTCCCTCATTTCGCCGAGGCTTGGACAAAATCCAGAAAGATCAATGCAGCGCCGCCGTCACGGGGCGTCGCATTGATCTTTGGAGCGGGCGCTCCGCTACCGAATGAAATGGGTTGCCGGATGCCAGCTTGCCGCTTGATGCAGTCCAGTCCGGTGGCCCGCATCGCTTCGAGGTCGGGTCAGTCGATCGCCGAACGCGAACGTAAACCGCCTCACCAGATTTTGAATAGCGACAACAACCCTTTTCTTAATGTCTTGCGATCCAGCGCCTGCAATTCTTGATAGGCCTCCCGCGCATTGGCGCGAAGCGCGAGCAATTTTTCGTCAGGAACGCTGAAATCAATTACCGCCTGTTTGATCTCGCGGCGCGCCGCGTCAAGCCGGTTTTGCGCAAAGGTGATCCTGGCGTTTGCAGTCATGGTTTCTCCTTGAATTTACGGCCTAAATCCGGGCTGGCCCGCCCGCTTGGCGCTTGCGTTGGGCCAAATGCCGCCCCGCCGTTCGATGGGGCGCGCCTCCTTCAGGCCAAGACGCGCGATGCTTAAACCAAATTCGAACGCAATGAAACGGCCCGCCGACAGTAAGAGGACGGGCCGCAACGATTTTCGTTTCAACAGGAGATCTTTCTCGAGGTTCTCCTGTTTATTGTGAAGCTAAAATCTCACCACCAGCCACCGAACAGACCGGCTAGCGGGAAGGTCGCTACGTCGGCAGCCGCCGCCACAGGCGCCGCAACGCCATAGCCAGCGGGGTTACCGGCATAGCCGTAGCCCGACGGGTAGCCATATCCATAAGCCCCGCACGTATTGCACCTGTTGCAGGTTGTACAAGCCGAATAATGGTGGTGCCAGCGCCGCACCCAATGCCTATGGCAAGTCGACCTGTAATAGACGTCGGTGGTAAGCGACTGCGGCTCGACGACCTTCGGGCTCGCCATGTTCATCGGGCCTGCGGAGGCGCTACCCGCGAAACAAGTTGCGGCCAAAGCGACAAAAGCGGCGCCTGCGAGGCCCGCGTAGGAAAGTTTGCGCATAGTTACATTTCCTAGTGCGCCGTCGGGACGGACCGAACTTACCCGCCCGAGGCGCATTCACGAGGAACCTGATCGCGAATGAAAACTCTTTCGGCCCTTTCGCATACTCAGGACCGAAGGACCGTTCCACTGAGTTCGCACAATCCCGCAATGTTTCAATTGCGTGTTCCTGCACCTAGCGCGCGTGAACGCCTTGTGTAGGGCCATATTGCCCTCGCAAGCTCCGTTCACTAATCATTGGGATTATGGCTTTGTAATCAAAGGCGCTTAAGCGGCCTCATTTGCAAAAACTGCTAAAAAATCAGGTTTTCTGGAGGCCTCGTCCGGATTCGAACCGGAGTACAAGGATTTGCAGTCCTCTGCGTAGCCACTCCGCCACGAGGCCTCACGTTGCGTCGCGGGGAACCCGCCCATGCAGCGCAGCGGCTATACAGGAGCCTCGCCGTGCGAGCAAGGCCGCCACACGGCGATTGTCGTCCGCGACGCAACGGGGCAACACGGCTCTCGGCGCATTTACTGCATGCTACCGGCTTGATTAACTATCTGATTGTGGGAGCTAATTATTATGATCTGGACGCGATGCTGATCGCCAGGCAAATTTTTAGGACAGGCAATGCATCCAGCGGGAATTGGAAAGTCGGGTTGGTGCGCGCCGAACGGCGACGCCATTTTCCGTGTCGCCATCGTCACGGTCGCTTCAGTGCTGCTGTCCATCGCCATCACCGCCTGCGCAACCTTGATGTTTTTTGGCGTCGGCTTCGGAAACGCGGTCAAAATTGGAGAAGTCTGGCGTTTTTCCATGGCCGCCGGAATTGGCGTGCCCGCACTGGTCTGTCCTCTGGTCGCATGGCGCATGATCCTGATGATGCGCGATCTGTCCGAAGCGCGCGCCGCGCTCGATCTCGCCTCGCGCACCGATCAGCTTACGGGACTGCTGAACCGCCGAGGCCTTGATCTGGAAGCGGAACGCATCGTCGCCGTCGCGCGCCGAGATCGACTCCCATTGGCTGTAATGATTTGCGATATCGATTTCTTCAAATCGGTCAATGATGAATTTGGCCATGACGCCGGCGATAAGGTGCTCCGCCATGTCGCTGGAATAATGAGGAGCGCGGTCGGCGAGAGGAACGCAGTTTTGGCCCGGCAAGGAGGAGAGGAATTCGCGATCCTGTTGCCAGGGGTCGATGAGCGTGACGCCGAGATCGTTGCGGAAGACCTGCGCAGAGCCTGCGCCTCCAGTCGGATCGTCCTGACGGCGCAAACGGCGCAGATCACGATGAGCATCGGACTCAGCTTTGAGCGAAGCCTTGACCTTGACTTTAGCCTCATGATGCGGCGAGCGGACTCGGCGCTTTATCGCGCCAAGCGCGGCGGACGCAATCAGGTCGCGGCTGCGTCCTTATCCATGCTCCCGCTTACTAACGGTGACGGGATCTGCGGGCGGCATGCCGCCCATCTTTCCGCTTGCCAGCCGCACCCGAATGGCCCCCGCGGTCCTGGCGGATTTGACACAGGCGGCCCCCTTGACCATGTTCCGGCCCGGTCGCCATGATCGGGACGCACAACTATTTGGCGAAATGTCCGGGTCTGCGCGGGTTTGCAAGGATAGGTTGAATGAACGTCGTCATCGTCGAATCGGCGGCCAAGGCCCAGACGATCAATAAATATCTCGGCCGAGATTTCCATGTGATCGCTTGCTACGGCCATGTCCGCGATTTGCCGCCCAAAGATGGCTCGGTGGATCCTGACGATGATTTTGCGATGATCTGGGAAATGGACGCCAAGGGCGCCAAACGGGTCGCCGCCATTGCCGAACAGGTCAAAAAGGCCAGCAAGGTCATACTGGCCACCGATCCGGATCGCGAGGGCGAGGCGATTTCCTGGCATTTGCTTGACATATTAAGCAAAAAACGAGTGCTCAAAGACAAAATCATTGAGCGCGTGGTCT
Organism: uncultured Alphaproteobacteria bacterium; assembly: GCA_963724845.1. GTDB lineage: Bacteria > Pseudomonadota > Alphaproteobacteria > Rhizobiales > Beijerinckiaceae > Methylocystis. Next base: position 41,736 of record CAVRWF010000002.1, on the reverse strand, counting down.
TCAACGCGGTCACCAAGGACGCCATCAAAGAGGCGATGGCGCATCCGCGCCAAATCGACCAAGCGCTCGTCGACGCGTATCTTGCGCGCCGCGCGCTTGATTATCTTGTCGGCTTCACCCTTTCACCGGTGCTGTGGCGCAAACTCCCCGGCGCGCGTTCCGCCGGGCGCGTGCAATCAGTGGCGCTGCGGCTCGTCTGCGACCGCGAGCTAGAGATCGAAAAATTCGTTTCGCGGGAATATTGGTCCCTTGTAGCGCATCTGAAAACCAAGGCGGGCGAACCCTTCATTGCGCGCCTCGTCGGCGCCGACGGAAAGAAGATAACGCGCCTCGACATCGGCGCGGGAGTTGAAGCGGAAGATTTCAAGAAGGCGCTGGACGCAGCGAGCTTCACGGTGCGTTCGGTTGAGGCCAAGCCAGTCAAGCGCCACCCCTACGCACCTTTCACCACCTCGACGCTGCAGCAGGAAGCCTCGCGCAAGCTTGGCCTCGCTCCCGCGCAGACGATGCGGATCGCACAACGGCTTTACGAGGGCGTCGACATCGGTGGCGAGACCGCCGGTCTTATCACCTACATGCGAACAGACGGCGTCGACATGGCGCCAGAAGCCATCGCGAGCGTGCGCGAGGTGATCACCAAGGAATATGGCGCGCGCTTCGTACCCAAGGCGCCTCGCAAATACACCGCAAAGGCCAAAAACGCGCAGGAAGCCCATGAAGCCATCCGCCCGACAGACGCCGCGCGCTTGCCCAAGCAGATGGCGAAGCACCTGGATCCGGAGCAGGCGAAACTGTACGAGCTAATCTGGACCCGCACTATTGCGAGCCAGATGGAATCCGCGGAGCTGGAGCGCACGACTGTCGACATCGACGCCAGAGCGGGCGCGCGACTGCTCGATTTACGCGCGACCGGTCAAGTCGTGCGCTTTTCGGGATTCCTGGAGCTTTATCAGGAAGGGCGCGACGACGAGGCCGACGAGGACAGCGGTCGCCTGCCCGCAATGGCTGAAGGCGAGCCCGTCACACGCGAAAAGATCGACGCGACCCAGCACTTCACCGAGCCGCCACCGCGCTTCACCGAGGCGACACTGGTCAAGCGCATGGAGGAGCTGGGCATAGGACGCCCCTCCACCTACGCCTCCACGCTGGCCGTGTTACGCGAGCGCGATTACGTGCGGCTCGATAAGAAGCGCCTTTTCCCAGAGGATAAGGGCCGTCTGGTCGTAGCGTTTCTGGAAAGTTTCTTCACGCGCTATGTGGAGTTCGACTTTACCGCCGACCTCGAAGAAAAGCTCGACCTCGTCTCCAACAATGAGATCGACTGGAAATCGGTGCTGCGGGATTTCTGGAAGGATTTTTCCGCCGCTGTCGACGGCACGAAGGAGCTGCGCACGACTCAGGTGCTCGACAGTCTCAATGACCTGCTTGGGCCGCATATTTTCCCCGCCAAAGGGGATGGCGGCGACCCGCGCGCCTGTCCGTCCTGCGAAAGTGGGAAGTTGTCGCTCAAGCTTGGCAAATATGGCGCTTTCATCGGCTGTTCCAATTATCCTGAATGCCGCTTCACCCGCACGCTGTCGCCGCCGACCGGCGACGCGGCGGAAGGCGCGCGCCCGGGCGTGAAAGTGCTGGGACAAGACCCCGAAAGCGGAGCAGAGATCACGCTTCGAGACGGGCGGTTCGGCTGTTATGTGCAGGAGGGCGAACAGGTCGAGGGCGCCGAAAAGCCGAAGCGCTCTTCGCTTCCCAAGTCCATCAAGCCGGATGACCTGACCCTGCAACAGGCGATCGCGCTTCTGTCGCTGCCGCGCGAAGTCGCCAAACATCCGACCTCGGGCGAACCGATCGTCGCCGGCATCGGACGCTTCGGACCTTACGTGCAGCATGGCAAGACCTATGCGAACATCGGTCGTGACGATGATGTGCTGACCATTGGCGCAAACCGCGCGATCGATCTCATCGTGGAAAAGGAATCGGGCGGAGGCGGCTCACGTTTCGGCCGCGCCTCGGATCCGGGGCGAATCTTGGGCGACCACCCGGACGGTGGCGCAGTGTCGGTCAAATCCGGCCGTTTCGGTCCTTATGTGAACTGGGGCAAAGTCAACGCCACTCTGCCGAAAGGAACCGACCCTGCCGGCGTCACGCTGGAACAGGCGATACCTCTGCTCGCCGCGAAGGCGGCGGGGGGCGGAAGCGCGGGCGGACGCGGTTTGGGCGAACATCCGGAAGGTGGCGCGATTACCGTTCGTGAAGGGCGATTTGGACCCTATGTCAGCCACGGAAAGGTCAACGCCACCTTGCCCAAGGGCATGACTGTGGACGAGGTGACACTCGACGACGCCATCCGCCTGATTGAAGAAAAAGGCGGCCCGGTAAAGAAGAAGAAAGCTCCGGCGAAAAAAGCCGCCGCCAAAAAGCCGGTCAAGGCTGCGGCGAAGTCGGCGACCAAGCCCAAAAAGATCATCGAGGACAGCGATGCTGCGCCCTTCGATGACGCCGTGCCGGCAAAGAAGTCGGTCGCAGTGAAGAAGGCGCCAGCAAAGAAAGCGGCGGGCAACAAGTGAGCCGGGGCGTCCGCTGAGGAGCGGAAGACATAGCAAGCAGTGGCTTACGAGAGCAAAAGGCCCGGCGGACGTCCGCCGGACCTTTATCTATTTTATTTGCAGACCGGCTTGCCGTTCTGGATCGAGCAATGAGGCGCGGCAGGCGCTTTCATCGCAGGCGCGGCGGGTGCCCTCATAGCGGGAGCGGCGGGCGCTCGGAATGCAGGCGCGGCAGGAACCGGAGCGCGCATCACCTGCGGCGCCTGAACATGCACCATTGGCGGCGGTTGAACGTGCGGTGTAAGCGGTGCCGCATGCACGGCGGGCGCCGTTACATGCGCGACGGGCGGCGCATGTGGAACCGGCATTGGGGCCATATGAACGGCTGCTGGCGGCGGAAGATGCGGCGGGGGATGGGGAGCCACAGGCATCGGCGAGCCGCCGACCGCGCCCGTCGGCGCGACCGCGTGGTTATGGAGTCCGGCGGAAGGCGGCTGACCGCTCGCGGGCGGGAGAACTCCTGTCTTGCCTGCCGCGGACGGCAGATTCGAAGGGGCTGCGCCAAGTCCAGCAGGCTGCGGCTTTTGCCCTACGGCGCCAACCGCATGCGGACCGCCGACGCCTCCGGCCGCAGCCGGCGGTAGTGGAGTGGTCGGCAGAGCATGACCAACCGGAGCCACGCCGTGTGGCGCAGCGGCGCCTGCGGTGGGCGGCGGCAGATTAGTAGGCAGTGCATGGTTTGGAGGAACCCGGCCCGGCGAGAGACCGACTGGACCTGCGGGCGCGACTGCAGGCTGCTTGGAGAGAAAATGTGGCAGTGACGCGCCGATCGCCGCACCAGCCGCGCCTGCGCCGATGGCCGTCAGCGCCCCCGACGAAAGCACATGGCCTTCCGGATTCTTGATCACCAAACTCTGCGCGCCCTGGTCGACCACAACGCTGTTGTGCAGGTTTTCGAAGTAAATATTGTTTGGCGGCGGCGCGATGTAAGCCGGGGCCACGACATAGGCCGGGACTGGAACAAACGCCGGAGTTGGCAGCACATATGCGGCGCCCACGATGAGGGGAGGCGCCAGCACCACGAAGTCCGGCGGCGGCGGCGGAAGGAAGAAAACAGGCGGCGGCGGCGGCGGTGCGAAGCCGAAGGCAGGGTCGTCGAAGTAAAGGAAGGGCCGGTCGACATAGACGATTTCTTCCGGCGGCGGCGGCGGGTAACCCATGTCCACGGGTTCGAAACCCTGCGGCGGCTCCATCGCGATCGCACGATCCTCTAGCCGGCGCCTCACATCCCACGCATGCGGCCCATGCGGATAGCGGCGCAAATAGGACCAATAGGCGCCAGGCGTGTCCATGGAGCGAGCCCGCCTCCAGTATAACGCCTCACGCCTCGCCGCCAATATGGCGCGCACGCGCTTCGCGGAGGGCTCCGCTGGATAAACGGCCAGATAATCCTGATAGCCCTGCAACGTGTCGCGCTGGATCGCCGACGTGTACGCATCAGCCGCGCCCAACTCCGCGATGGGTTTTGCACGCAAGGCTGCGTCGTCTTCGCGCGCGGGCGCCTGCGCGGTGCGTTGTAGGAACAGGAACGCGCTGTCCACCTTGGAATTCCAAGGGATTTGCGCGCCTTTCGTTACTTCCGAAACACGCAGTCGGGTTTCCTCAAAAACCTGCATCAGCGGCGTTCCGCCTGCCCGGATCATTTCCGCCAGCCCATGCGCATAGGCGCCGTAGGGGCCGGGCTCGACCGGCGCAATAGTTCCCGGAGCCGCATTATAGGCGAGAAGCAGATTGGCGGGAGGCTCCACGAGCGTAAGACCGCCAGCGATTGGCTGACCGCCTAGCGCAAAAGGATTTTCGCGCGCGGCGTCCATGACCACTATTGTAGTCTTGAGGTTAAGTCCGGCGAGCGGCTTGAGATAGTCTGAGAGCCGTGCCGCGCGCACGGGAATGTCCGTGTCCCGAGCTATAACTGCATCGGTTGGTATGAGATAATTCTCGCCCTCGAGTTGCAGCCCGTAACCGGAGAAATAGACGAACACGACGGCGTCCGGCCCCGAAGCTCCAGCCTTGTCGAGAAAATCAAGAAACGCGCGGCGAAGCGCCTCGCCTTCAAGATCGCGCGCGCCGGTTACGTCGAATCCCGCAGCCTGCAGAGTCTGTGCGATGAGACCCGCGTCATTGGCGGCAGTCGCAAGCGGCTTGGCAGGATAGGCGGCCTCGCCAATAACAAGCGCGATTCGCTTTTCAAGAGCGAAAGCGCCAGTCACGCTGACCAACCCTAGCAACCCTGCGAGCAGGCAGCTTACAACAATATTTCTTCTCATGCCGGCGCTCCTGCCTTACGGCGTTATACCGTTCTATTTCATTGGGATTAGAGAGCGAAGGGACTGAACGCAAACTGAATGGCCCGCCTACTAACAGGGCGAGAGCAGTCACACTCGCTTGTGACCAAACTTTGTTCCTCGTGCATATTTTATAGCCAGATCATGCCCTAAAATTGTTCAGCTCTTGCTTGCGGCCCGTTGAGGCGGCGCATGCTAGTTTCAGTGTCACTTTTGGCACATTACTTGCTCACGAATTCAGCACTATGCCTAATACAGAAGCGTAAGCGAAACGATATGAAACTCATTACGGCAATCATCAAGCCTTTCAAATTGGACGAAGTGCGCGAAGCACTTACCGAGGCTGGCGTGCTCGGCATGACTTCGACCGAAGTCAAAGGCTACGGCCGTCAGAAAGGGCACTCGGAAATCTATCGCGGCGCAGAATATGTCGTCGCTTTTCTTCCCAAGGTGAAAATCGAGATCGCAGTCTCCGACGCCATCCTGGACATCGCTATCGCGGCGATTTAGAAGACTGCGCATACCGGGCACATCGGCGACGGAAAGATCTTCGTCTCGCCGATCGAGCGCGCCCTGCGCATCCGCACCGGCGAGACAGACGGCGACGCGCTTTAAGACGCGCCTCCACACCCAGCCCAGCTAGACAAGAGACATCCCATGCTGAAGTTTTTCACGGCGCTCGCCGCGCTGCTTTGCGCCGCGTTCGCGAGCTTTTCTGCAACCGCGCAGGAAGCCTCGAAAATTGATGGAGCGGACACCGGCTTCATGATCGTGGCGACCGCGCTGGTGCTGATGATGACCTTACCGGGTCTCGCGCTGTTTTACAGCGGCATGGTGCGCAAGAAAAACGTCCTGGCGACGATGGCCCAGAGCCTTATCGCCACCGCTATCGTATCCATCCTGTGGGTGGTAGTCGGCTATAGCCTCGCCTTTACCGGCGATAACCCGTACATCGGCTCCCTGTCGCGCATGTTGCTGGAAGGGATCGGCCTCGACACGGTGAGTCCCTTCGCCAAGACCATCCCCGAGATCCTGTTCATAGCCTATCAGATGACTTTTGCGGTCATCACCTGCGCCCTTGTTGGCGGCTCGATCGCCGAGCGCATGAAATTTTCGGCGTTCATGCTGTTTTGCGTTGTCTGGCTCTTCATCGTTTATATTCCGTCCGCGCATTGGGTCTGGGGCGGCGGTTTCTTGCAGACGCTTGGGTTGCTGGATTTCGCCGGCGGCACTGTCGTGCACATCAATGCGGGCGTCGCAGGCCTTGTCACGGCTTTGATGATGGGCAATCGACAAGGCTTCGGGCGGGAGAACCTTTCGCCTTTCGACCTCTCGCTGGCTGTGATCGGCACCGGCCTGCTTTGGGTCGGCTGGTTCGGCTTTAACGGCGGTTCGGCGTTAGGCGCCAATTCGCGCGCCGTGTTTGCAATCGTGGCGACGCATTTGGCCGCCTGCTCGGGCGCGCTCATGTGGAGCGGCCTCGAATGGATTCAGCGCGGCAAGCCCTCAGTGCTGGGCGTGATTTCAGGCGCGGTGGCGGGTCTCGGCACCATCACGCCTGCGTCCGGGTATATCCTCCCTTGGCACGGAGTGGTCGTCGGCCTGCTGGCCGGCGGCGTTTGCTACTGGTTCTGCACTGTCGCCAAGCATCGCTTCAGATATGACGACACGCTTGACGTGTTCGGCGTCCACGGCGTTGGCGGTATTCTGGGCACCCTGCTCGCCGGTGTTTTTGCGACGCGGGCAATCACTGCCTCCGCGAGCGATCCGGGCGCTTCCGGCCTTCTCGATGGCGACGTTCACCAATTCATGGTGCAGGCTATCGGCGTTGGCGTAACCATCGTCTGGTGCGTCATCGGCACTTACGCAACGCTGAAAATTGTGAGCTTCGCCACTCCGCTGCGCGTCAACAGCGACGAAGAGCGCGAAGGTCTGGATATCGCCCTGCATGGCGAGGCGTTGCACCAGTGACGTTGACCGGCGGCGGCTCAGCCCGCCACAGAAATGAGGTATTATATTACCACAACAGAAAAAGCTCGGTATTTAGGGGCTTTTAAGCGGATCCGTCACTCAAATTTGTTTGACATCGCCGGCCCTCTCGCTTATCCAGCCTTCACCCCGCCGCGCAATGCGGCGTAAATGACACGCCACGGAACTTATTCCCCATGTATGGCAAGACCTATTCGGCGAAGCCCGCCGACATCGAAAAGAAGTGGGTGCTGATCGACGCCAAGGGATTGGTCGTCGGTCGCCTGGCCTCGATCATCGCCCTCCGCCTGCGCGGCAAGCATAAAGCGACTTTCACCCCGCACATGGATGACGGCGACAATATTGTCGTCGTCAACGCCGACAAAGTGGTGCTGACCGGTCGCAAGCGCGAGCAGAAGGTCTATTACCATCACACCGGGTTCCCGGGCGGCATCAAGGAGCGGTCAGCCAAGTTCATCTTGGACGGGCGCTTCCCTGAGCGCGTGCTCGAAAAGGCGGTGCAGCGCATGCTGCCGCGTGGGCCTCTTGGCCGCGTGCAGTTTGGCAATCTGCGAGTCTACAAGGGCGCAGAGCATCCTCACGTCGCGCAAAACCCGACGCCGCTCGACGTCGCCGCGTTGAACTCCAAAAATTCCCGGAGCGCCTGATTATGGCCGAGACCACCCTCTCCTCCCTCGCCGACCTGAATCAGGCCGCCGCCGCAGCGCCCGAGGCGCCCAGGCATGTGCAAAAGCTCGACAAGCAGGGCCGCGCCTACGCCACCGGAAAACGCAAGAACGCCATCGCCCGCGTCTGGATCAAGCCCGGCACCGGCAAGATCACGGTCAACGGCCGTGACGTAGCGGTGTATTTTGCACGCCCGGTCCTTCGCATGATCATCCAGCAGCCGCTCGGCGTCGCCAAGCGCGCCGGACAGTACGACCTCACGGTTACGGTTGCTGGCGGCGGTCTGTCTGGACAGGCAGGCGCCGTGCGCCACGGTCTCTCCAAGGCGCTGACCTATTATGAGCCCGAATTGCGCACCGCCCTGAAGCGCGAAGGCTTCATTACCCGCGATTCGCGGGTGGTCGAGCGCAAGAAATACGGCAAGCGGAAGGCCCGCCGCAGCTTCCAGTTCTCGAAGCGCTAAGGATCGCGCTTCAAATGGAATGCATGAACGCCGCGCTCCGCGCGGCGTTTTTGTTTGCTCCAGACTGCCTCGCCAGCGCGAGACGACGTATCATATCCAGCCTAGCAAGAAAAAGATCCGGAATCATTGCAGCCGCGCTGACATTGTGCGCAGCAAGCACCGCCGCGCCTGAACCGCGCCCGTCTCATTGGTCAGACGCATTTGTTTCGCGCGTCGAGATATTTGCGTTGATACAGACCCTGAACGCCAATCTGCTCGCGAGCCGCAGCGCGACGTCGACTTTGGAAAAATGGTGCGCTGACCACAATATGGCCAGCGACCCGCGGCTGGTCGCCCAGCGCATCAGCGGCGTCGAAAAACCGGCCAGCATTGAGACTCGCGCGCATCTGATGATCGGGCCCGAGGAAGTCCTCAAATATCGCCGCGTGCGGCTCTCCTGCGGAGACCATGTTCTCTCCGAGGCGGACAATTGGTATGCTCCAGGCCGCCTTTCTGATGACGCTAACCGCCTTCTGGAAACCACCGACACGCCATTTGGCAAAGCTGTCCAGGCTTTGAGGCCGTTCAGGCGCACCATTGACGTGAAGATGCTGTGGTCGCCACTGCCGCAAGGATGGGAGTCCAAAGCCTCCGACAGCCGCGCGGACTGCATCACGGCGACCGGCGACATTTCGATTCCGCATGAGATATTTGAGCACCGGGCAATTCTCTATACCTCGGAACAGAGGCCCTTTTCCGAGGTGGACGAAACCTACACGGGCGAGATACTAGATTTTGGAATAAAACCGCCCACGGCACGGTAAGCTTTCAAAAATCGAACCGAGATAAAACGCGTCAAAGGCTGCGGAGCCGCACGGTGTTCGCAAGCAGTATGGTCTTTGCTCCAAGTCGTGGTAGCAAGCACGAAAACGAGATGCGTCCGCCCAGACATGGAGTTTGACCCAATGAGCCGAACGCAGGCTGTCCAGTTTTTCCGGGCGTGGGACACCTACGCCAAGGTCGTCGCCGCAAATTATATGTTTCATCGGGAGCTTGGCGAGGCGATCAAAGACGCGCTACGCGCACGCTTTCTTGACCGGCCCTTTTCAGTTTTGGACCTTGGATGTGGAGACGCCGCGACTTTCGCTCCTTTGCTCCAAGCGTTTAAGCTGAAGCACTATCAGGGCGCGGACCTCTCTGGACAAGCGCTGGCGCTTGCAAAGAAGAATCTTGCTTATCTTCCCTGCCCCGTCGAACTGGTGGAGGGTGATTTCATCAGCGCCCTGGCCGCCGCAAGCGCGCAGGACGTCATCTACACGAGCTTCGCGCTTCATCACTTGTCGACCGGGCAAAAGGCGGAGTTTTTTAAACTCGCGGCGCAAAAGCTCAATCACGGTGGGTTGCTGTTGCTCGTGGATGTGACGCGAGAGGAAGGCCAGACCCTTCAATCCTACTACAGCGATTATTGCAGCTGGCTCCGCACCAATATGAACGCGCTCGATTCATTCGAACAGGATCAGATCTGCGATCACCTCGTGAACAACGATTTTCCGGAGCCCTATTCTTTGCTGTGCGCGCACGCGGAGGCGGCGGGACTGCATGTGCTCCCCGGCGCAATGCCTCATAGATGGCATCGCCTCATGCTGTTTGCGGCGGCATGAGCGAAAACAAGAGCCTCGGTCCCGTCAACGCCGAACTGCCGGCAGAATTGCGCTCCCGGTGGACGCAACATTCTCGGCTTCTGCTCAACTCCTTCCGCGACCGGACTGGACGAGAATTGCTTGAAAGACGCGACAATGAGATCGAGGAGGCCGAACAACTTTTTCTTGCGCCCTTCATCATCGTCTCGCATGGCAGCGAGCCGGACCCGATCCTCAGCTACGGCAACAAGGCGGCGTTACAATTATGGGAAATGAGCGCAAATACGCTTATATCCACCCCCTCCCGCTTGACCGCCGAACCGATGCTGCAAGAAGCGAGACAGCTTCTACTCGAAGAGACCGCGCGCAAAGGCTTTATTAGTGGCTATGAGGGCGTTCGCATAAGCGCAACCGGAAAACGCTTCCGTATTCTCGACGTCACGATCTGGAACGTGACCGACCTGTCGGACCGCCCGTTGGGCCAAGCGGCGATGTTCCGGCGTTGGCTGGCAATGGATTGACGCGGTGACGATTCTTATTACCACGCTTCGCTATAGCGTTGTCGCCACCGCTGGTGTCTAAAGTCAGCCCTTGAAAAAGCGGCTCAAGAGGCCGTTTTTTGGAGAAAGCGATATGGCCAGGATTTTTATCGACGGCGACTCGGGTACGACGGGTTTGGAAATCCGCGAACGGCTGGCCCATCGCGGGGATTTGCAGATCGTGGCCATTGCACCGGAGTTGCGCAAGGACCCGGACGCCAAGCGCGATATTCTCTCAAGCGTCGACGTAGCGATCCTGTGCCTGCCCGACGACGCGGCGAAGGAGACCGCAGCGCTCTGCGATCAGTTGGGAGACAAGGCGCCGCGCATCCTCGACGCTTCCACCGCGCATCGTATCGCCCCTGGTTGGGTCTATGGCTTTCCAGAGATGTGCGCGGGTCAGTCCGACGCGATCTCCAAAGCGGCGCGGGTCGCCAATGTCGGCTGCTACGCGAGCAGCGCCATCGCATTACTGCGCCCGCTGGTCGACGCGGGCCTTCTCGCGCCCGATCACGCGCTGACGATCAACGCGGTCTCCGGCTATTCCGGAGGCGGGCGCCAGATGATCGAAGCGTATGAAAAGGGGCTAGCGCCAGCCTTCGAGCTTTACGCGCTCGGCCTCGAGCACAAGCACGTTCCCGAGATCGTCGCTTATGCGCGACTCGCGGCGCGGCCGCTGTTCGCGCCTTCAGTGGGTAACTTTCGTCAGGGCATGTTGGTGTCGATCCCGCTTCTGCTCAAGGCTCTGCCAGGCCGGCCAACCTCCAGCGATCTGCACGACGCCTATGCGCGTCATTACAGGGGCGCCGCGCATGTGCGGGTCTGCGCCGCGCCGCAAAGCGGAAAACTCGACGCTGTGGCGCTTAACGGCGCCGACGATATGGAGCTTTATGTCTTCGGCAATGATGCTCGCGGTCAGGCGGTGCTGGTCGCCAGACAGGACAATCTTGGAAAAGGAGCTTCTGGCGCCGCGGTGCAAAATCTCGAGCTTATGCTCGGGCTTGGAAGGGTCTGACCCCTCCGGTTACCTTTGCGCCCCGGCGTAGGCCTGAGCCGCCGCGGGTAATCTCGCTTCGACATCCTGATAGCGACTGGTGCGGCTGCCCATCATATGTTCGAAGGCGTCATGCACCTCGGCCACTGTCCGATCCTTCAACTTGCCACCCTGGCGTTCATAGAAGATCGGTTTGTTAGCCCTGGCCGGCCTTGGCAGCAATTGCGCCGCTGAAGCTTGGGGCTCCTCGTCCATTTTTGCCATGAAGCGCGCCGCGTCCTCGGGACCGAGAAAATGAATGAGATAGGTCTCGCCCGCGGTCAGCTCGCGCCCCAGCCGCTCGGAAATCTTGGCTCCATCGTGCTTGAGCATTTCGGCCGCCAGCGCAGCGGAAAGATAGGGGTCGTTGCGCAGATTTAGGATTTCAGCGCGCTTTTGCGGCGTCACAACTGGCCGTTCGTCACCGCCGCTGATCGCCTTAGCTTCCTCTTCGCGTCCATATCGCCAACCAAAGGAACGCAGGGCCTTCAGCCAAGTGGTTTCGACGAATTGAAAAAGGCCGCTGGCTGAAGAGGTGCCCGCCCTGGCGCTGGACGAAAAACTCGACTCCTTGTCGGCTATGCTCATGAGCAGCGCGGGATCGGAACCCGTATTTTTTGCGGCCTTGACCACCCGCTCCACAATGGAGCTTTGTACCCGCTGACCGCCAAACCGGATAATTCCCGGTGGATCGCCGTGGTCGTTGGCGCTCAACCTGTGCGCCCAGCTACGAGCTGCCTGCTCCATCGAGAAATCGGCGTCGAGCGGAAAATTCTCGCCCTGAGCGAGCGTAATGAGGGGAGACGGCGCGCGCACCGGGCGGGCGGGTGACGCCGCAGGCTTTGCAACCTCAGGCCGCTCGCCTCTCGCCACATAGATAAAAGCGCCAGCAAGGGAACAGGCCACGCACAAAGCGCGTGTAAGCGAAGGCAGCCAGAGCTTGGCCCAGTCGCTATGCAGACGCTTTCGCGCCAACTCCAAGGATATTCCCGATCGTTCGAAATTTTCGTCGTAGGCGGTCGGGGGATAACCCTCCGATAGACTCATGCGGGAATCGCCCTGTGCTCTCGAAAAAAGTGTTGAGCCTCAAGGCTAACCAAAAGCGAAGGCGAAAAATCGACCGCTACCGCCGCGTTGCAGCCATATTCAGCTCAGGCGAGAACTGAGGCGCATGTCAGGAAAAACCAAGGCTTCGTCGTGCTTTGATAACAGCTCAGCCCAAGCTTTGACACAAAAGCGACATACAATTTCTAGCTGAAAATTGTAATGGCTGCGGTGCGCATGGAGCGAGGCAACCACCCTTGATCCAGCCTTCAGAATGGCGAGATGCTCGACACCGCTCTAAGCATAGCGGTCACCAGATTGGATTCCGCGCCTGGGGTCGGCGTCGCGCGGGTGAGAAAGTCGATCGGTTTGCCATCTTCCAAACCATAATCCGAGATGCGTTGAACCTTTTTGTCTTTGTCAAAGTAGATCGCGGCTACATGTTGATCGGTAATCTTGGGCTGCATGAAAGCGAGCGGGCGTTCGGTGCGCTGGCTGACGTAGTACCAGGCGTCGCCTCCCACAGTCGATGTCGTGGAGGGTGTGCCGAGAATGCTGAGCACCTGCGGCGCGGGAAGCCCGGGCTTGACCTGCGCCATTTTGCGCTGGTCGAAAACCGCTCCCCGATTGACAATGCCGTCATAGCCCAGACATCCAGATAGCGACGCCGCCAGCAGACCGGCGACAGCCATCCGACTGCCTATATTGATGAACGCCGCGCGCCGGGGAAAATTACGCAAGGCAGCCGCCGCCATTATGGATCTCCGCTATCATTCTGGAGGCGGAACGCCGGGCGGCGCCGCCAGAAAGGTGTTCTTCTCGCGATGCGTAGCCTTCGCCGCCAGTGAAAGCAAGCAGGTCGTCGTCAAGCCACCGTGATCCGCCGTCAGCCCTTTGCTTGACCGCATCCGCGACTTTAAACTGCGTTCGTCGCCGGAAGCAAAATTCGAGAGCAGCCCGACCATGCAACAGGACCACGATCCCCGCCCCGTCCACCTTCCTCTTTCGCGCCCCCTGCCCGTCGCCACCGTTCCACCGGAAGGGTTGGATATCGTGATCCGGCCCAATGAGCAGGAATGCGCGGCTTTGGCGCAGGAAAACGACCTACGCGCGCTGTCTGACCTCGAAGCGCGCCTCCACGTCTCGCGTAGCGGCCCGGAAGGGCTGGAAGTCTCCGGCAATCTTCACGGGAAGATTCGCCAAACTTGCGTCGTTACGCTGGAAGACTTCGACTCTCTGGTGGACGAGGCAGTGCGCCAGCGCTTTGCACCGGAGCGAAACCCCACCGCGCCGGCGCATCCCCGCAAGGGCTTCGACGCTCCCCGGCAGCGTCGTCAATCCGTCCGGGAAGCCGCATGGAATAAAAAGCGCTCGGAGCCGGAGGAAGAGGAGCCGGCGCAGCATCAGATCATCGACCTGGATGTCGATGCGCCAGATCCGATCATCGGGGGCGTCATAGATCTGGGCGCGACAGTCTCGGAGTTTCTGACTCTCAGCCTTGATCCCTACCCGCGAAGACCAGGAGCGGTTTTCACGGAACCGGACACATCCGACGAAGAGCCAAGTCCCTTCGCAGTCCTGCGTCAAATCGGTCCAAAAAGCAGCGACCCATAGTCCAGGAGGCGCGTCGGGCGACAATTGTTCTTGCGCTGGCGCCTTCCTGATGGCAAGTCACGCGCGACAAAATCGAAGCGTTTGCGTCCAACGGACGCAGCGCCACAAAAAGCGAAAATGTGCGACAAAGCGTATTCTGAGCGTCGATTAGGCGCAGATGGACCAGCCTTGGAGCGCGCCTAAAGTCGCATTCGGGAGTTGAAAACTACCATGGCCCAACGGGTTCGGATCGCGCTCGACGCGATGGGGGGCGATTTCGGCCCCGCCATAACCATCGCCGGCGCTGCTCTGGCGCTTGAACGGCGTCCGGACTGCGAATTTCTGCTGTTCGGCGATGAGAACCTGATCCGCAAGGAACTGGCTGCTTTTCCAAGTCTCGTGCAGCGCTCGCAGGTGCGCCACTCCGCTGTGTCGATACGAATGGACGAGAAGCCCAGCGTCGCCCTTCGCCAGGGACGACGCGTCTCTTCAATGTGGATGGCCATCGAGGCGATCAAAAAGGGAGAGGCAGACGCCGCCATCTCCGCCGGAAATACCGGCGCCCTGATGGCGATGGCCAAAATCTGCCTCCACACGATCCCCGGCATTAATCGACCGGCGTTGGCGGCGCTCTGGCCAACGACGCGCGGCCAATCCATCGTGCTGGACCTTGGGGCCTCAGTGGGCGGGGACGCGAGACATCTTTTCGATCTTGCGATCATGGGATCCGCCATGGCGCGGATCATCCTCCACGTCGAGCGCCCCACCGTTGGGCTGCTCAATGTCGGCACCGAGGAAATCAAAGGCGTTGAAGAGGTCAAGGACGCTTCGAAGCTCTTGAAGGACGCCCAGTTGCCCAATCTCGACTATCGGGGCTTTGTCGAGGGCGACAGCATCGGAAAAGGCGTTGTCGATGTCGTCGTAACCGAGGGTTTTGCTGGAAATATTGCGCTCAAGACCGCCGAAGGCACGGCGACGCAAATCAAGAATCTCCTTCGCGACGCGATGGGTCGTTCGCTTTTGACCAAGCTGGGAGCGCTTCTGGCGCGAAGCGCGTTTGAAGAACTTCGCTCCAAGCTGGACACACGCAACATCAACGGCGGTGTTTTCCTCGGCCTCAACGGCGTCGTCATCAAGAGCCACGGCGGCATGGACGCCACCGGTTTCGCGCGCGCCGTCGAAATTGGCTATGAAATGGTGCGCGACGAATTATTGGCGAAAATTCGAGACACGGCGAGCGTCGCCCATGAGCAGGACATTTCGATCGCTCCTCCAACCGCCGCCGTGCACCCGCAGGAATATAATCAGTGACAGACAACCACAATGTTACACGGTCGATCGTGCGAGGAGTCGGTAGCTATTTGCCCAGCCGAGTGCTTACCAATGAGGAGTTGTCCAAGCGCGTAGACACCAGTGACGAATGGATTGTGCAGCGCACCGGCATCAAAGAGCGGCACATCGCCGCCGACGGCGAAACGACCTCGATGTTGGGCGAAAAAGCCGCGCGCGCGGCGCTCGCGAACGCCGGTTTGACGCCAGCCGACATCGACCTGATCATTGTCGGAACCTCGACTCCCGACTACACGTTTCCCTCCACCGCCACGCAAATTCAGGCGATGCTCGGCATGACCCATGGCGTCGCGTTTGATCTTCAGGCGGTCTGTTCGGGATTCCTGTTCGCACTCACGACGGCGGACAAATTCCTGCGAAGCGGTTCGCACAAACGCGCGCTGGTGATAGGGGCCGAAACTTTCTCGAGAATTGTCGACTGGACCGACCGTACGACTTGCGTGCTGTTCGGCGACGGGGCCGGCGCCGTAGTGCTGGAGGCCTCTCAGGGTGGAGGCGGAAACGCCGACCGCGGCGTGCTGACCACGCACTTGCGCTCCGACGGCCGCCACCGCGCGAAGCTCCATGTCGACGGCGGCCCCTCTGCAACGCAGACCGTGGGCCATTTGCGAATGGAAGGCAAAGAGGTGTTTCGCTTCGCTGTCGGCATGGTGACTGACGTTGTGAAAGACGCCTTTGCAGCGACCGGTCTTACCGCCGAGGACCTCAACTGGTTTGTTCCTCACCAGGCGAATCGGCGCATTATTGATATGTCGGCTTCAAAACTGGGTATCGCGCCCGAGAAAGTAATCGCCACGGTTCATTTGCACGGCAATACATCGGCCGCGTCGATTCCTTTGGCGCTCTCGGCGGCGGTCGCGGATGGCCGCATAAAGGCGGGCGATCTCGTAATGTTGGAGGCCGTAGGCGGAGGTTTCACTTGGGGCGCCGCCCTGATCCGATGGTAAGTCGGTGGTATTAAATAACTTTTTTCTGTAGAGCTGAAAGCATTAAGAATCTGAAGCAAATTACAACCTGCGCTTGATTTTTGTGTACGTTTCTGGAAGATTCTGTTCTGAAGATGATTTCTAGCACATAGCCTCAAAGTGCAATGACACCCTTGGATTTTGCTTGAAACGTTTCGGCGTTTTCTAACATGATGGTGTAATTGCGCTTTAGCTGTCTGCTTTGATTATTCCGCCCAATGTACAGGCCTTTAAATGTCGAACGAAACACTCCACTCTTTCCCAGCCCACGATAGTGGCGCGCAAGACACAGTTTATTCAGATGACTGCGAATCTGAGGGCACCATTACTCGAGCCGACCTCGCCAGGGCGATCCAGAACGCTGTTGGTCTATCGCGGGCCGAAGCTAGTGAACTCACTGGAGCAGTCCTCAATGAAATTTTCGAACAAATTGTAGCTCGAAGGGAAGTTAAGCTCTCATCTTTTGGCACTTTCAGCGTCCGCGAAAAACGCGAACGCGCCGGACGCAACCCAAAGACCGGAGCAAACGCAAAAATTTCAGCGCGTCTGGTAGTTGCCTTCAAGCCCTCGAATGTCTTGCGTTCTCGAGTTCGCTGGAAACTGAAAACGCTATACGCGCCGTTGCTGGCCGATAGCGGTTTTACTCAAGAAACAGCGCCCTTAGCCGCTGCCTTCCAGGAAGGATCGATGAATTTGGCTGCGTCTATCATTGCTAACGCAGCACTTCCGTTGTGGAACTCTTTTTTTGAGCTGCGCATCATAATCATCGCGTTGATCATAGGTTGCATTTTCTTTTGGCTCATAAGCCGAACAAGAATGCCTTCCGAAGACTCTGATTTTCATCCTGACGGCGGGCTTGCGGCCGCGTCTGGTCAAAATCGCCGTCCCGCCGAGATCGATCGGACGGCTCCTCGAACGCTGGCGCAAATTCCATTTTCCCGCGACCCGACGCTTCCTCAACTTGCCGAACAGATCAAAGTCGCAGCGCAAGCCAGCAAACGCCTGGGTCGAACTATCGGCCTGATCTATTTCGAACTGACGGAAGAAGATAACCTGGTCGCAAGAAGCTCATGCTCGAAAGAGATTGAAGCGATGCTTGATGAGCTTCGACTTCAGCTGCGCGCCTCGGATCACATAGGAGTTTTCAACGGTAAGGAAATCGTCGTTTGCATCTGTCTGCTCATCTCTGCCCGAGATCTGGAAACCATCGGAAAACGGCTGTTGAGCGTGGCCAGGGCACGAGGTTTCATCGACGCTGATCCAACAATTTTTGCGATTGGATATGCGATTTATCCTCACCACGGACATGAGGGCGCGCAACTGATCTCCGCGGCGCGCGCTCATTATCAAAATCAGGCGCAACAACAATAAAGCCACGGCGCTTCACTCTCGCCTCGACAACCGGGCGCCATTTGTGTTGTTGAACGTCATGGCCAGAACCCGTTCAACTTTCGTTTGCCAAAACTGCGGCGCGGTCACCAATCGCTGGCAAGGCCGTTGCGACTCCTGCCATGAATGGAACAGCATCATCGAGGAAGACGCCGGACCGCCAAACGCCGTGCGGCACGGCCGGGGCCGCGCCTTCGCTTTGGAGGGACTATCCGGCGAAGGTCAGGACGCACCACGAATCCGCACGGGCATCGAGGAATTCGACCGTGTGACCGGCGGCGGCTTCGTCCACGGCTCCGTTACGCTTCTTGGCGGCGAGCCCGGAATCGGGAAATCGACGCTGCTGATCCAGGCCTGCGCCGAATTGGCGCGACAGGGCGCTCGGGTAATATACATTTCCGGAGAAGAGGCCGTGGCGCAGGTGCGGCTGCGCGCGTCGCGCCTCGGCCTCGCTGACGCATCCGTGGAGCTGGCGAGCGCAACTCAGGTCGAGGATATTTTGGCGACCTGCTCCGCAGGCAAGCGGGCCGCGCTGATCGTCATCGATTCGATCCAGACCATGCACACGGAAATGGTCGAACTCGGCTCCGGGAACGGTGACGCAGGTGCGCGCCAGCGCCCAGGCCTTGCTTCGGCATGCAAAAATCACGGGCTCGTCGATCATACTCGTCGGACACGTCACCAAGGATGGTCAGGTCGCCGGCCCCCGCGTGGTGGAGCATATGGTCGACGCGGTGCTGTCCTTCGAAGGCGACGGCGCGCATCATTTCCGCATGTTGCGCGCCTCGAAGAACCGCTTTGGCGCCACCGGCGAAATCGGCGTGTTCGAAATGACGGGACTTGGTCTGGCGCAGGTCGCCAACCCTTCCGCTTTGTTTCTGGCCGGGCGCGACTCCGGGGCGCCGGGCGCCGCCGTGCTGGCGGGCATGGAAGGCCAGCGCCCGATGCTGATCGAGATACAGGCGCTGGTGGCTCCGAGCTCGCTCGGCACGCCCCGCCGCGCCGTTGTCGGCTTCGATCAAAGCCGCCTGTCGATGATCCTCGCCGTGCTGGAGGCGCATGGCGGCCTAAAACTCGGAACGCATGACGTCTATCTCAACGTCGCGGGCGGCATGCGCGCCGACGAACCCGCCGCCGACCTCGCTGCGGCGGCGGCGCTGGTCTCTTCGCTCACCGGCGCGCCTTTGCCGCCAACGCAGGTCTATTTCGGCGAGATCGGACTGTCGGGCGCTGTGCGTCCTGTCATTCACGCGGGCGCACGTCTCAAGGAGGCGGGCAAGCTCGGGTTCAGCCACGCGGTGCTGTCGCAGATGCAACAGATCAACGACGAAGACAAAACCGCTGGCGTAACCCCGCGTCTCATGAGCGACGTCGGGGCGCTGGTCGCGGAGATTGCAAGGTCCGCGCCGCGTCTGCGCGAGGACTGACGGACTTCACGCTTCGCTGATTTCGCGCACTTCCGCAAAACCGCAGGCGGCCATCACCGCCAGCATATGCTCAGGCGGCGGCGCCTCCACCGCGACTGGCGGCTTGCTGTCCTGCATCGGGATGACCACGCCGCGCGCATGCAGGTGCAAAGGCGGCGCGTTCGAACGCTTCCCGTGGCCGTAAATCGGATCGCCGAGGATCGGCCAACCCATGGCCTGACAATGCACACGCAGTTGATGCGTGCGGCCGGTGTGCGGCTTCAACTCCAATAGAGCGATATCGCCGCCCCCTGCGTCGAGCCCGCGCCCCAGCACCCGCCAGCCCGTCTGCGAAGGAAGCCCCAAAGGGTCCACCTGCATCCACCAGCCGCGCGCAGCGTCGAGACGGCCGAGCGCGAGGTCTATTTCACCGCTGTCTTCCGCCGGCGCGCCCTCGACCACGGCCCAATAGGTTTTTTGAATGCGGCCGGTTTTGAAAAGCTTGCCAAGACGCTCCAGCGCCTTGCGGTGGCGGCCCAGGACCAGACAGCCGGACGTGTCCTTGTCGAGCCGGTGCGCGAGCGCCGGAACGCGCGGGAGGCCGAAGCGCAGTTGGTCGAAATGATCTTCGAGATTGTCGCCGCCCTTGGGGCCGCGATGCACAGGCAGACCGGCGGGCTTGTCGACGACAAGCATCAGCCCGTCGCGGTGCAGCAGGCGGGAGAGAAGATCAAGTTCAGGCATCGAGGGGGTTTACGCGCGGCGTGGTGGAGAGGCAAGTTTGACGGGAAGCGCGCGACCCACGTTGAAGGGCGGCGGGCAAAACCTATTTGCGGACGCGAGCAATTTGGGAGCAACGCAATGAAGGCCACTCACTTTCGCCCGCTCTGGTCGGCCGTCGTCGGGGCCGTGGCGATGCTTTCCCTTTACGAGGCGACCGCTGGCCGTGCGTTTGCTTTTCAGGCTTGCGCGCAATGCGTGGCGGCGCAAGGCGCGATCAAGGTCAAGGACCAGGCGCCGGCGCTGCGCGTCGAATTTCGCGAATGGTCGACGCCGACGCGCGGCACGCATCCGCACGATCCGCTGGCGACGCCCGACGGCGCGATCTGGTACACGGGGCAGAAAGCCAATGTGATCGGGCGGCTCGATCCCGCCACCGGGAAGGTGCATGAATTTCTTTTAAAGGAGCCCGACTCTGGTCCGCATGGCCTCGTCGTCGACAAGTCCGGAGACATATGGTTCACCGCGCAGGCCAAGGGCTATATCGGCAAGCTCGATCCCGCGACCGGCGCGATACGGGACTATGTTCCAAAGGGCGCGACGCGCATCGATCCTCACACCCCCATTTTCGACAGGAACGGCGTGTTGTGGTTCACCGCGCAGCAAGCCAATCTGATCGGACGCCTCGACCCCGCGACCGGCGAGATAGCCCTGCTCTCTCCGCCGACGAAAGACGCGGCGCCTTATGGCATTACATCCGGCGCGGACGGCGCGCTCTATGTCGCTGAATTCGGCGCCAACAAGATCGCGCGCGTCGATCCGGCGACGCGGAGCATCAAGGAATACACGCTGCCGAACGAAGACGCGCGTCCGCGCCGCATCGCCGCGACGAGCGACGGCTACATCTGGTACACGGATTTTACGCGCGGCCGTCTCGGGCGACTCGATCCCCGCAGTGGCGCGGTCGAAGACTGGCTTTCGCCCGGCGGCGCGCAGTCCGGCCCCTACGCCATCGCCACACTTGGCGACGGCGTTCTGGTACGTCGAGACGGGGGCCGAGCAGAACATGCTCGTGCGCTTCGCTCCAAAGGCGCAGAGTTTTGAGCAATGGCCGATCCCTTCGGGCGGCGGCGTCGTGCGCAACATGGTCGCGACACCAGCCGGAGGCCTCGCGCTCGCCTGCAGCGGCGTCGACAAGATCGCGCTGGCGACGATTGTGGATGCGGGGAAGTGATGGGGGGCTCGGGGTAGGCGGCGCGGCGGAGACAGTTGATGCGCGGATTGGTCTTATACGAAATTCAACTGATTGCTTCGTCAACCGCTCCAGATCACGAATGAAAATTGTGTGGGCGCATCCCTCCCCTTTACGGGGAGGGCGGAGCGCGCGAGCGCGACGGGTGGGGTTTTCTCGGGAGACTGCGCACATCAACGCGCTACGCCCGGCGCCCCCCACCCGACCCCGCTTCGCGGGGCCACCCTCCCCGCCAGGGGGAGGGATGCGCGCCCAGCCAAGCTGATGAAGCGGAAAGCATATGGCGCGCTATGACAGGCCTCACCCCCCAAACAGCGCCCGACTTTAGCAATTATCTTTTGCATAGCGTGAGCGTTTGAAAAACATGAGGCGCGCGTTTGGTACGAAGGTTTGATTTCTGCACGGATACCGCGTGGTATTATTGAAACTTTTGCGACAACCACCTTCGCCACCAATGCCAGCGAGAGACAGGATAAAATATGTCGCTAACGACTCTGGGCGGCGTGGCAGTCTCGTGATACTTGCCATCGGTCATTAGATATTCGCGTGTCGGAGTTTCGTCGGCTTTCTCAAATTTACACGACCAGTTATAGACGTCACGCACAGCGCAGAACGTGAAGCGCTTGGGGCTGTTGTCCCCAGTCCAATAAACGACGGTCTGGTGATCGGCGGAGATCATATACGTCGTCGGGTTGGCCGTTTGCTCTTCCGATTTGCATTCACCTTGAACACGGCCATTAGTGCAAAACATATTGTACACGGTAACTTCGTTCCAAAATCGGTCGCTCACGAGCCAAAAGCCAAAGATCAAAACGAAAAGAACAACGATCAACAATTTCATCGCGCTACCTCAGAGCGGTCACTCGCGCGCCCATAGCAGCTTACCTTCCCGTCGCAGCCTCACGTCCGCGTCTGTGTCGGGCACTAATGGTTCAATGCTAACGTCGCGCTCTACGATGCCCTTCAATTGCTGCTTCCATTCGCTTTCAAAGGCAAAATAGGCTCCAAGTGCCCAATCTGTTTTGCCGTCAGGCGGCATAAGGGCTAGGGCAATATCAACGTCGCTAGCCTCTCGCGTTTCGCAACGAGCGCGACTGCCGAACAACCAAAGCTCACGAACATTTCCATTCGCTGCCGCCCACGCTCGTAAGCCGCTCAGCCATTCGTCGCGCATATCCATTGTATCTGCGGCCTCATGATGCCTGCCCCAGCGGGGCGCGCGAATGATCGTCGGATAGGCTCCGTTCGTCAATCGCGGTCTGTCGCGAAATTCAAGCAGACCGTGTGGAAACTCTCGTTGACCGGATTCCATTTGCGCATGCGTTGTACTAAAATCGCGTCATGGCGCACATATCCGGAATCGACCGTTCGCAAACCCTTTTGTTTCCCGAGGCGATTGACGATTACGTCGGTCCCGACAATCCCGTCCGCTTCATCGACGCCTTCGTCGACGGGCTCGATCTCGCGGCTGCCGGGTTTGCGCGTGTCGCGCCGGAGAAGACGGGCCGGCCCGGCTACGCGCCCGGCGATCTGCTGAAGCTCTACATTTACGGCTACCTCAACCGGGTTCGTTCGAGCCGACGGCTTGAAGCCGAATGCCATCGCAACGTCGAAGTCATGTGGCTGCTGCGGACCTTGAAGCCAGACTTCAAAACCATCGCCGACTTTCGCGCCGACAATCGCAAGGCCTTTCGCGCGGTGTTCCGCCAGTTCGTGGTTCTCTGCCGCAAGCTGGATCTGTTTGGGCGCGAGTTGCTTGGCGTCGATGGCACGCGGATCAAGGCGGTCAACAACAAGGACCGCAACTACACGAAAAACTCTCTGGAGAAGTTCATCAAGAACGTGGACGAGCGTCTCGACGAATATCTGAGACGCTTAGACGAAAGCGACGCGACGGAATCCGAAACCTGCGGCTCGCGCACGAATAACCTCGCCGAAAAGATCGAGGCGCTACGTGCAAAGCGTGGTCGCTACAGCGCGCTGCTGAATGATCTCGAACGAAGCGGCGAGGACCAGATATCGCTGACCGATCCCGACAGCCGCGCCATGGCGGCATACACAAAGGTTGGCGTCGGCTATAACATTCAGCTTGCCGTCGATGCGAAGAACAAGATGATTGTCGAGCAGGCGGTGAGCAATCAGGTCGTCGACATGGGCTTGCTGACGCAAACCGCCGAGGTCGCGCGCGAAATTCTCGAAGTCGAACAAATCGATGTCGTCGCCGACAAAGGCTACTACAAGATCGAGGATATCGAGGCTTGCGAGAAGGCGGGAATGACACCCTATGTTCCCAGGCCGCAGCGCGGGCCCGCCGTTCGCGAAGGCTTTTTCCGCAAGGACGAGTTCCGCTACGACGCCGAGCGGGACGCCTACATCTGCCCGGCGGCACAGGTTCTTGCGACGCGCTATGAAAGTAAGCTGCGGGACCTGAAAAAGTTCGATTACAGCAATCGGGCCGCGTGTCTGGTTTGCGCGATCCGCTCGCGCTGCACCAAGGATTTTCGCAAGGTCTCGCGCTTGGAGAACGAGGCGGTGCTGGACCGCATGGCGGAGCGGTTGAAGGCGCGACCCGAGGTAATCAACACGCGTCGCGAGATCGTCGAGCATCCCTTCGGCAGCATCAAACAATGGATGAACCAGGGCGCGTTCCTGACGCGCGGCCTCGACAAGGTGCGCGCCGAGTTCAGCCTGACGGCGCTCGTTTATAACATGCGAAGGGCCATCAACATTCTCGGCGCGGAGGAAATGATGAAGGCCATTCAGACCTGAGGAAGCGCGTTTGCGCCTCTATTGGGCCCGTTACGGCTCGTCTGGGTTCTTCAGGGGCGCGAGGGCGAGCGTTTCAGCGTCTGCGCGAAAAACACCTCATCGGCCGTCGTCAGACGGTCGCCGCTCACCGCAACGGTGAGTTTCCACACGGTCTGTTTGAATTTCGATTAAACTTTGGCGCGGCGCAGAGTCTGTCCTTGCCTAAATCCGGGCTACGCTAATGCCGCTCGGCAACAAGTCAAACCGACCCACCCCCCGCCCCCTTGTAACTTGAATGCGGCCGACTCGGGCATAATAGCCCTCGCGGTGGCGGACGGAAGACCGATCCCCCCTAGGGACATCAAGCCCGTGGGTGAGCAAGGGTCTTCGTCCGCCGTTCCATCGAACCCGAACAGTCGCTTGGGCCGCCAGCGAAGCCCGCTTGCGCAAGGACGGGACAGGATGGACGCCACCGTTGTCGGCATAGACGTTTCGAAAAGTCAGTTGGATGTACATGTTCGCGGGCGGAACGAAAGTTTTGTCGTTCCGCGCGACGCGGAGGGTCTGGCCGCGCTGATCGAGCGGCTGCGCCCTTTGCGGCCGGGAGCGATCGGTCTGGAGGCCACCGGAGGCTTCGAGACCTTCGTCGCCGCCGGACTGGCGAGCGCCGGACTGCCGGTCGTCGTGATCAATCCGGCGCAGGTGCACGCCTTCGCCAACGCGCTCGGCAAAAGGGCCAAGACCGATCCGATCGACGCCGCGGTGATCGCCCATTTCGTCGAGGCCACGGCCCCGGAAATCCGGCCCCTGCGCGACGTGGAAACGCGGCTTCTCGCCGATCTCGTCGCCAGAAGACGCCAGATCGTGGCGATGATCGTCGCCGAGCGGCAACGTGAAATGCACGCGCCGGCGCGGGTCAAAAAGAGCATCCTCCGCCTTCTGAAAGCCCTGCAACGCGAACTCGACAGCCTCGACGGCGACATCGACGAGAGCGTCAAAGGCTCGCCGATCTGGCGCGAGAAAGAAGACCTGCTCGCCTCCGTGCCGGGAATCGGAACCACCATCGCCCGCACGCTGCTCGCCGAGTTGCCGGAGCTCGGAACGCTCGATAGGCGCAAGATCGCCGCCCTCGTCGGCCTCGCGCCCTGGACGCGACAATCCGGTCAATGGCGCGGCAAAAGCTTCATCGGCGGCGGCAGAGCCAGCGTGCGCGCCGCGCTTTTCATGGGAGCCATGGTCGCCGCGCGATACAATCCAGCCCTCAAGGCGTTTCGCGACAAACTCGTCGCCGCCGGAAAGCCAAAGCTCGTCGCGATCATCGCCACGGCGCGCAAGCTGCTCGTCATCCTCAACGCAATCGTCAGCGACAAAAAGTCATGGGCCGATCAAACCGCTTGACCGCCAAGACAGTCGCTCACCACCTCCAGATCGCACTGCCCCAGGTCATGCCGGCGCCGATCGCCATCATTGCGATCACGTCGCCTTTCTTCAGCCTGCCGGCGCGGTTGGCTTCGTCCAGCGTGATCGGCATCGAGGCGCTGGAGGTGTTGCCGTAGCGGTCGATATTGATCCAGCATTTTTCCAGCGGAATGCCGATGGTCTCCATCGCGGACTCGATGATGCGCAGATTGGCCTGATGCGCGATGACATGCGTAACGTCGCTCGCCTGCAATCCCGCCAGCGCCAGCGCCTCCTGCACGACCTCTGGCAGCAGCCGCACAGCGACCTTATAGACCTCGCGGCCGCGCATCCTGATCTTGTGGCCATTGTCTTCGAGCATTTCCGCTGATAGCGGACGTCGGCTGCCGCCGCCGTAAATGCCGAGTATTTCGGTCATGGAGCCGTCGGTGCGCAGCTTTGACGCGAGCAGTCCGCGCTCCGCCTCTTCGCTTGCGCCAAGCAATATCGCGCCGGCCGCGTCGCCAAACAGCACGCAGGTTTCGCGATTGGTCCAGTCGACCATGCGGCTTAATGTCTCCGCGCCGATGACCAGCGCGCGTTTCACGGCGCCGTTGCGGATGAACTGGTCGGCGATGACGAGCCCGTAAAGCGAGCCGGCGCAGGCCGCCGACACATCGAAGGCGAAGGCCCGATGCGCGCCGATCTTGGCTTGCACGAAAGCCGCGCAGGAAGGCGTCGGCGTGTCGCCGGTTACGGTGCAGACGATAATGAGGTCGACCTCGCCGGCGTCGACGCCCGCAAACTCAAGCGCGCGCCGCGCGGCTGCGGCGGCCATGTCGGAGGTCGCTTCGCCGTCGGCGGCGATATGGCGTTCCTTGATCCCGGTGCGGCTGACGATCCAGGGGCCATTGGTCGCCACCATTTTTTCAAGATCGTCGTTGGTCAAAACTTTCTGCGGCGCGTAAGCGCCTGTTCCTAGAATGACTGATGTCGGCAAATCTCAGGCCTCGTTGGCGCATGACGCGCGGCGGCGATTGGAAAGGCCTTGCGCCGGAGCGCCTGGGCTTCGCTTGTGACCAAGGGCTATACATAATTTTTGGCCCAACGGCCGCAAATTTTGTGTCTGATCGGCGCCTGCTAGGGCGCCGGACATAAGGCAGCGAAAACATGGGCTTTTTTTGAGGGCATGGCGCGCCGGCGGCGATTTCCCGCCAAGCCAAAGGTTAAAAAAGCATCGATAGTTTCGTTAAAAAACAATTCGTTAAGACTTGCGTCTTAAAACTCGAAACAGCCGGAATTTGGGCGATGTCGAGGCTTTCGCCTCGTCAAATTCAAGTAGCCGCAACCGCAGCCGCCGCGCTGCAAAGAGCGAATAGCTTGCGGAACAGCATGTCGAGTACGGAGTAAACTGATGATCCGCGTTCTAGTCCTGGCCCTCGTGGCCTTGTATTCCCTGGCCGGAACGGTCATGGCCGCCGACCTCCCCTCACGCAATGCGCCGCCGCCGGCCTATGTGCCTCCGCCGCCGCTTCTGACCTGGACGGGCTTTTACGCCGGCCTCAACATTGGCGGCGGCTGGAATTCAAACAGCATCAACAACAATAACTTGACCGCTTACACGGACCCTGTGGCCGGTGGTCTCTTTCTGCTTCCCGGCTCGACAAATGGCGGCAGCAGCGCCGGAGGCGTCGTCGGCGGCGGCCAGCTTGGCTACAATTATCAGATCGGATCCTTCGTGCTGGGCGCCGAGACCGATATCCAAGGAACCAGCATGAGTTCCGGGGGCAATAACAATTATGCGGTCTATCCAAGCCCGGTCACGCCAGGCGGCGTTCTTGTTCCGCTTGCTCCCGGCGGCAATCCCGGCGTGGCGCTGAACTGGTTTGGCACAGTGCGCGGTCGCCTCGGCTTCCTCGTCATTCCGAACATGCTCGTCTATGGCACCGGCGGCTTCGCTTACGGCGGCGTCAGCGGTGGCCTGACAGGGTTCGAGAACACCCGCACGGGCTGGACCGCCGGCGGTGGCGTCGAATGGTCCTTCCTCCCCAACTGGTCAGCCAAGCTCGAGTATAAATTCGTCGATCTGGACAGCGGCGGAGTCACGGGCGCCTACACCGGATACAACTACGGCTACCATGACCATCCGCAGTTCAACGTCGTGAGCGCTGGCATAAACTACCGCTTCAACTTCGGCGGCCCGACCTACGCCAAATATTGATCCACGTCCCTGCAAACACGCAAAGCCCGGCCTCACCGCCGGGCTTTTTGCTGTTTGACGGCGCTCGCAGACCGACGCGAACAACTGCCCCGATTGCCATTCACGCTTCGACATGGCAAGCCCTGCGCCATGCAGGAAACATCCCCTACTCAGTCAAACGTCGCCGCCACCGACGCGTCGCCCAAAACTGCGCCGCCGCGCGTCTCCTTTGTGTCGCTGGGCTGCCCCAAGGCTTTGGTCGACAGCGAGCGCATCATTACGCGGCTGCGGGCGGAGGGTTATGAGTTTTCCCAAAGCCATGCGGGCGCCGATGTCGTGGTGGTCAATACCTGCGGCTTTCTCGACAGCGCGAAAGCCGAGTCGCTGGAGGCGATCGGCGCGGGCCTGCGCGAAAACGGCAAGGTGGTCGTCACCGGCTGCATGGGCGCGGAGCCTGAGGACATCGCGAGGAAATTCCCGGAGGTGCTGGCGATAACCCGCCCGCAGGACTACGAGAGCGTCCTTGAGGCGGTGCATCGCGCAGCGCCTCCGGCACATGACCCTTTCGTCGATCTCGTGCCGGAACAGGGCGTCAAGTTGACGCCGCGCCACTATGCCTATCTGAAAATTTCCGAGGGCTGCGACAACAGCTGCTCTTTTTGCATCATTCCCCATTTGCGCGGGCCGCTGGTCTCACGCTCAGCCAGCGAAGTCTTGCGCGAGGCCGAAAAACTAGTGCGCGCGGGCGTCAAGGAATTACTGGTTATTTCCCAGGACACCAGCGCTTACGGGCGCGATCTGCGCTATGCGGAAAGCACGTTTCATGACCGTACGGTGCGAACGCGGTTCCTGGACCTTGCGCGCGAACTTGGCGACCTCGGCGCCTGGGTCCGCCTGCATTATGTCTACCCTTATCCGCATGTCGACGAAGTGCTCGCGTTGATGGCTGAAGGCAAAGTCCTTCCCTATCTGGACATCCCCTTCCAGCATGCTTCTCCGTCGGTGCTGAAAACGATGAAGCGTCCCGCCAATGAGGAGAAGACGCTGGAGCGCATTCAGAACTGGCGTCGCCTCGTTCCCGACCTGACTTTGCGTTCCACTTTCATCGTCGGTTTCCCCGGCGAGACGGAAGACGACTTCGCCTATTTGCTCGACTGGCTCGAAGAGGCCCAGATCGATCGCGCCGGGGCGTTCAAATATGAATCGGTGGCGGGCGCTCCCGCCAATGATCTCGGCCTCATCCCCGTGCCCGACGAAGTAAAGCAAAGTCGCTGGAACCGCTTCATGGAGCGGCAACAGGCGATCAGCGCAAGACTGCTCAAGCGCAAGGTCGGCAAAAGGCTTCAGGTGATCGTCGACGACGCTGGTGGCGGCGCCGCAGGCGGCGCCGCTAAAGGCCGCAGCAAGGCTGATGCTCCGGGCGTCGACGGCGCCGTTCACGTATCTTCGCGCAGGCCATTACGCGCCGGCGACATCGTGAGTGTCAGGGTCGAGGCCGCCGACGCCTATGACCTCCGGGGATCCGCAGTCTAGGTCCGCCAGACAGCGCAAATTCCTCGCAACCGCGCGTGGGCGGATCTCGCATGAAATTGGCGAGAATTGCTGGTTTGCAATGCGCCGCCGAAGCCTATGTTAGAAGCAGCAAATTTTTGCTCAAGGACAGCGACATGACGCAAGATCAGCCCCCGACAGAGCAGCAGCCGCCAAGGCCCCCGCAATACCGTGTGCCGCGCGGGCTTTATTATCTGGTGGCGGGCGTCATGGCGATGTGGGTTTTCGTCACCTTCTTTTTCCGCAACCCATACACGCAGGCTGTTTCCAACGATTATTACGACAAGCATCCTTACGACGAGACCTCGGTCTGGGTGCTGGTGCTGGTCATCATCCCGATGATTGGCCTCGCGGCTTTCCTGAGTTGGATGAAACGAAAAAAAAGCGGCTGACTGCAGTCCCGCTAACGAGCAGCGCGCAATAGCGTCG
This sequence comes from uncultured Alphaproteobacteria bacterium, assembly GCA_963724845.1. Lineage (GTDB taxonomy): Bacteria > Pseudomonadota > Alphaproteobacteria > Rhizobiales > Beijerinckiaceae > Methylocystis. Next base: position 12,494 of record CAVRWF010000002.1, on the reverse strand, counting down.
AAGACTGCGAGGTGCGCTTTCCGTGAAGATAGACGAAGGCGGGAGGGCTTTTATTCGCCAGAAGGCCTGCGTCTTTTTCCAGCAGCCGCGACTTGCTGAAAACCTGCGCCGAAATCGCGCTACCGCTTTTCCATGTGGCTCCGGGTCGGTCGATCACAGCAATCGGAACGAGCTGGGCAATCTCACGCCAATGGCTCCAGCGATGGAAATGCAGCAGGTTATCCGCGCCCATGATCCAGACAAACCGCACGCCGGGACAGCGCCGGCGCAAAAAGCGCAGCGTGTCGTAAGTGTATCGCGTGTGGATTTGCGATTCGATCCCGCTCACCACGATACGCGGATGTTCAGCAAGTTTGCGACTAGCCGCCATGCGCGTTTCCAGCGAAGCAAGCCCCGCTGTCTCCTTGAGCGGATTCCCCGGCGTGACCAGCCACCACAGTCGATCGAGCCGCAGTCGCGCCAAGGCAATGCGCGACACGAGCACATGGCCTTCATGCGGCGGATTGAAGGAGCCGCCAAACAGGCCGATGCGCATGCCTGGCGCGTGCGGCGGCAGTCTGGGGATCATGCCGTCAGGCTAGTCAAGGCCGCACCTGGCCAAGGCCGTGCACCCGATATTTGAAGGAGGTGAGCTGCTCGACGCCAACGGGACCGCGCGCATGCATCTTGCCTGTGGCAATGCCGATCTCGCCGCCAAAACCAAACTCGCCGCCGTCGGCGAATTGCGTCGAGGCGTTGTGCACCACAATCGCCGAGTCCACCTCCGCGAGAAAACGGGTCGCCGCCGCGTGATCCTGCGTCACGATGCAGTCGGTGTGATGCGAGCCATGCGCAGCTATATGCGCCATCGCCGCATCGAGGCCGTCCACGACGCGCACCGCGATGATCGCATCAAGATATTCGGTGTCCCAGTCCTCTCCGGCAGCCGCGGTTACGCGCGCGTCGACGACCAGGGTCGCTTCGTCGCCGCGCACGGCGCAGCCAGCGTCCAGCAGCATCCGAACCAACGGCGCAAGGTGCGTAGCCGCGCAAGCCCGATCCACGAGCAACGTCTCTGCCGCGCCGCAAACGCCTGTGCGCCTCATCTTCGCGTTGAGCACGATGGTTTTCGCCATATCGAGATCTGCGGCGCCATGTACGAACACATGCACAATGCCTTCCAGATGCGCGAACACCGGCACACGGGCCTCATGTTGCACGCGAGCGACGAGACTCTTGCCGCCTCGCGGCACGATCACGTCAATGTTCCCATCGAGTCCCGACAGCATTGCCCCGACTGCTGCGCGGTCGCTGGTCGGCACAAGAGAAATGACTTCACCAGGCAGGCCGGCGCTTTCCAGGCCAGCGACGAGACATTGATGGATAGCCCGCGAGGAGCGCAGGCTATCGGAGCCGCCGCGCAAAATCGTGGCGTTGCCGGCTTTGAGGCACAGGGCGCCAGCGTCGGCCGTAACATTGGGACGGCTCTCATAGATGACGCCAATGACGCCGAGCGGCGTCGTAACGCGCTCGATGCGCAGACCATTAGGACGCTCGAAAACCGCCAGTACGCGACCCACGGGGTCCGGCAGATCGGCGATCTCCTCCACGCCGCGCGCCATCGCCTCGATACGTTTCTGGTCGAGGGTGAGCCGATCCACCGCCGACGCCAGAGCGCCAGCCGCCCTCGCCTGCTGCACATCCTGAGCATTGGCCGAAAGGATCGCTGCGCTTGAATTGCGAAGTTCCTGCGCCGCCGCGCGCAAAGCGTTGTTCTTTACTTTGGCGTGCGCCAGCGCCGCCACATGCGCGCCATTGCGCGCCGCGCGGCCGATCTCGGCCATGAGGCTATGCGTGTCTGAGGAGTCGAGAAGTTGCGCTTGCGTCATAACCACAACGGAAGTTCAAGATATGGAAGCTTAGAGCGCTACCACGTGGAGGCGCAGCAAGAAAGTGCTGCGATGCGGAAGATCGCTTCACCGCGCGAGCGGCGCCGGTTGCACGACTATTTCGCGATCCGCCGGCCATTTCAGACGGTAAGCGAGATGTATATCCTTGCTTTCGCCCGGTTGCAGATCGAAATTCCAGCCCAGCACGCCACGCTTGTCCCCTGGCTGCTTTTCGCTTGGCGGCGTGGTGTGGGGGAGCGTCTCGACGGTGATCGCCGTGTTCTCAGAGAAAGGAATCTGATCGACCACGCTAACGCTGACGGGGAAGAGGTGAAGATTTTTTACGCTCGTTTTGAACTCTCGCGTGTCCGTCTTGGTCTGGCCAAACCATGTCGGCTCGTTTTCACTGCGCTTCACGGGAACGCGCAATACTTTGACCTTGTCGTCCGAGCCAAAGCCAAAGGTCGCGATTTCGCCCGGCGCAGTCAGCGCAATACGGCTCGAGCCCACGAACGCGCCGTCACGTTGCACGGAGAGAACTCCTGGCAACAGCGGGGCTTCCTCTCCATTGACGATGCGCGCTTCGAGATAGGCGGTCGGATCGAGCGCGGGCGCAGTGTGGATGGTAAGTTTGGGCTCCAGCGTTCGCGATGACAACAGAAAACTCTTCGGCGAACCGTCGCCAAGGGCGCTCGCGGAACCTGTAATCCTGAATGTCGCGGCATAGGCGTTCGCCTCGAGCTCTGCCGTGGTGGGTTTCGCCGGCGCATAGGCCAGACTGTCGGCCTCCTCGGCACGCTGAGCGCCGGCTCCGGCGGTCATCGGCGCGTTCTTGGCGCGCGCCATTGGCGCTGCGACAGGCATAGGCTCAAGGAAGGTGACCCGCTGTGGAGAAACTTCCGGGGCCGCCGCGCCACCCTGCGCGCGCGTCGTGGAAACGGTCAGTGCGACATCGCGCCAGTCCTCGCCGGTATCCTGCGTCACCAACGCAAGGCGCAGGAGTTCCAGCGTCGTCTTCCTGTCCTTGTCGCCTGTGTCGAGGCGCGCCTCATAACTGGGTTTCCAGCTTGCGCCTCTCGTTTGGTAGGTTAACGTCAGTTTCGCTCGCCCACCGCTACGCGATTCCACGCCGACCGCTATGTCTCGAGCGCGCCTGTCCCTGAGGCTGCCGCCGCCCCCTTCGAGGCCGCGAATTTCCTCGTCGAGTTCATGCGACTTGGCGCTGGCGACGCGCAGTTCTTCCCCAGCATTGCTGTAGGCCGATCCGATGGCGTCGAACGCCTTTGTCCATTCAGAAATAGGAAGGGGAGGCGTTTCTGTCGCCTTCCCTTCCGGACTCGCTTGCGCATAGCGCAGGATCATGGCCTGCTTGGCTTTGAGGGCCTCGATAGTGACCTCTATGCCTGCCCGCGCCGCACGAAGAGCTTTGAGCCGTGCGTCAATCGCGCTATCCGGGGCATTGCCGTGCGCCGGGGAGACGCGCGCCTCCACGGCTCCAATAGCGAGGGGCGCCTGCGCCTCACCCGCGGCGCGAAAACTGTCGGGAAGCGCAGTATAGGGCACTCCGTTGAAAAGAACCGTCGATTCGCCGGGGGGCAGTTCGACAATGGCCTCTCGTGTCACGCTGGCCGCATCTGGATAGACCGTCACCGCGCTGATGACGGATTTCGTCTCGATTTCTTTCCCGAAAGCGCCGCCAGCAAAGATGGGGGCGAGCGCAAAAGACAGGACCGCAACGTCAACGAGTGGCAACAATCGCATGAAAGCTCCTTAAAATTCCGGCAGGCGATGGAGCGCGGCGCTTATGGCGATTTGACGGCGCCGACCATAACGAAGCCGCAGCGTCAACGCGGCCATAGTTTCGCCGCGGCAAGCGCCTAACTCCTTGAGTTCATGATGATTCGACTGGGGCTTTGTATGAATAAACTGCTGTTAGCACTAACGATCGGCGCAATCGGCGCGTCTTTGACGGCCTGCACCCCTGAACGAGCGCTTGATGGCACGCTGGGAGCGGCGTCCGGCGCGCTTGTCGCCGGCCCGGTGGGGCTGGTTGCGGGTGGCGTCGTCGGCGCGACAGCGGGCCCCGCGATCGCGTCGAGTTGGGGAATTCGGCACGAATATCGCCATCGTCGACGTCATTACCGGCGCTATTACAACTAGTCGGCGCTACCGTCACTCGCCGCGCTTGTCCGTCAGCGTGTCCAGGAAAGCGACGATGGCGTCGATCTCGCTGTCCGAAAGGCGTGGCCTCTGACCGGCTTTGCGGTCGTAGGGGACTTCCTTCACATTGGCGTTGGCGTGGAATTCTTTTGGCAAGTCGTCGAATTTCGCCGCGTTGCCGTCTGGCCCTTTGGGATACCAGCGGTCCGGATTGGTGTCGCGCGTAGCGTAGAACGCCACCGCGTCGCGCAAGGTTGAAAAAGCTCCGTTGTGCATATAAGGAGCGGTAAGCGCGACATTGCGCAACGTGGGGACCTTGAAGGCGCCGCAGACGCTGTTCACATCGAAGCCTTTTGGCGCCAGCGCCGCCAACCCGTCCCGCTTGCACAGCCCAAGATCAAAATGGTCGCGCTGCGCATTGGCCGGTATGGCGCTGTTGCGGGGCGCGCCCAGCGTATCGAATGTGAAGTCCGTGAATAGCCAATCCCTGGGATCGCGCGACTTTATTTCGCCGACATGGCAGGCCACGCAATTGCCCTTGCGCGGGTTCTTGAACAACGCAAACCCTTTGGCCTCGAGCGGTGTGAAGTTCGCCTGCCCACGCAGCACGGCGTCGAAACGCGAGGAAAACGGGTGGAAGGCCTGCGTGTTTTCAAAAGCCGAAATGGCTTTCATCAGACTGTCGAAGGCGGCGTCGGAATTGTCGAAAACATCCTTGCCGAACACGACTCTCGCAAGATCCGCATAGGCGCCGTCGCGCACCTTGGCGACGACGGCAGCCCTGGAAGGATTGTCCATCTCGACGGGATTGAGCAAAGGTCCGCTGGCCTGTTGCACAAGATCATTGGCGCGCCCGTCGCGGAACTGCCCGCCCACCGGCGTTTTTTCGATCCTGCCGGTCTCTTCGTCCTTTTTGTCGACGAAGGCGAAAGACGGGCTGAAAGAGGCATAGGTCAGCGACGGCGGTTTACGCACTCCGAGGGAACCGGGAGAGGCGCCTTGAGCTACAGCGGCGATAGGCGATCCATTGTTGCCGGAAAAGGCCCGCGCGGGTTCGTGGCAGGAGGCGCAGGCCACGCCTCGCGGCTCCGAAAGCGAACGATCCGAAAATAACCGCGCGCCGAGCTGCTCCATTGGCGTCAGCGCTTCGCCTTCGACCGCCCGAGCCACGCCTGAAAAAAGAAAGAAAGAAGCTACGAGCGCCGCTCCAGTGCGTGCGGCGCGCAAAACAGCAAAAAGCGATACCGGGGCTATGATCAACGCATTCACCAGACATGACGGCCAAGAGCTAATGAAAGCTATAAGTACACCGTCATAATCCCGTCAATTTCAATAGTTTGGAGGAATTCCAGAAAGGACGTGGTGGATTGTCGCGGAGGGAGATCGCGCGGCCTGAGCTGGATGCCTCCTCCATAAACTCAATCGGCCGCACCGCCCGCAAGCTTATTACTCAGAAAGACAGCGCCGTCAGTAACAATCTGCTCTCCGGCCTGCACGCCTTCGACAATCTCGTCGTAACCATCCTGCTGGCGGCCGACCTTCACGCTGCGTCGGATGAAATGGCGCTGATCCTTCGTGACCCATACCGTCATTGTCCCATCGCCTTCGCGCACGACTGCGTTCTGTGGAACAGCGTTCTCCTCACCCGTATTTCCAATACGAATGACGAAATTCGCGAACATGCCCGCCCGCAGCCGATGTTCGGGATCTTGAATTTCGGAGCGCACGAAAATCCGCCGTGTATTGGGGTCGACGGATGGACCCAGCACCGTGATCCTGCCCTGGAAATCGCGGTCCGGATAGGCGGCGACACGCGCTTGAATCTCCTGACCGACTTTCAGATCCGGCGAGTCGCTTTCAGGAACATTGGCGAACATCCACATGGTCGACAGATCAGCGACAGTGAAGGGCGGAGGCGCTACGCCAGGCTGTACGAACAGACCCGGCGCGGCGTTGCGCGTCGTGACATAACCGGTGATCGGACTTTTTACGATGAGGCGCGGGTCAGCCTTGCGTTCCTGAATGATCTTGTCGATTTCGGCGTCGGTCTTGCCGAAAATGCGCACTGCGTCGCGCGCGGATTTTAGCGCGCCTTCCGCCGACATCTGATCGGAGGTCGACTGATCCACCGCTTGCTGCGAGGCGCCGCCGAAGGATTTCATTTTTTCGGCGCGGCTCAAGGTGCGGTTTTGCAATTTTAAAACGCCCGCGGCTGCAATCAGTGTCGATTCGGCCGAGAGCAGATCGGGACTGTCGATCGTGAAGAGAATCTGGTCCTTCTCCACCTTGTCGCCGACATTGGAGTGCGCTTCGATGATTCTACCCTGATAGGGCGTGAACACCTGTGTCAGGAGGTTCTGGTTGAAGTCGATATTGCCGACAGCCTTTTTCTCTAAAGTGAACGCTCTGTGTCCAACAGCGCCCAATTTGATGGAGGCGACCTGCTTTTCGTTGAGGTCGACGGCCAGTTCTCCTGTAGCGCCGGATTCGCTGGGTTTTGAGGCCTGCGCCGGGGCTTCGCCGCGCCACAATGCGTAGGTCTTGTAGACAGCAAAAACCGCCGCGATCGCGAGCAGAGCGTACAACGCTAAAGCTTTTGTATCGCGACGCATTATTGATCCTGTCACATATCGTTGCTGTCAGAACCATTATAATACGACGCAGCGCCCTGACAGATCTGCGTATACTATAATTGATATGCATGTCCCAAGGGCGACAGGTCCACTATTAAATCCGGCATTAGATCGCCCGGTGGACTAATTGCACAATAGGATTGTGAATCCGGTGTTTGCGCAGTAATAGCGATCAGCAGCTTTCTGTCAAAGAAGGAGTGACGCTTCGGATGCCCGAATCGCAACTCAGGTGTTTGCGCGATTTCATTAGCGTTTCTCATAAGAAGCGCAGAAAGCTGGAACGTCGAGTGGCAATGCGCATCCTCTCCGCCAAATCCGCTCGCCGCCAAGGCCCCTCGCCCATAACAGCTTCCCTTCTGACCATGATGGTCGCAGGGTTGGGTGGCTGCGCGGTGGGCCCAGACTTCGCCTCCCCGCCTCCGCCTGGCGTCTCCCGCTTCACTCCCGAGGAACTTACTTCGACTGGAGGCGAGCGGCTCGTCGTCAAGGAAGAGATTCCCAAGCGCTGGTGGGAAGTTTTCCACAATAAAAACCTCAACAAGCTGGTCGAGGCGGCAATCGAGCACAATCCTTCGCTGCAAGCGGCCGAAGCGTCGATCAAGATGGCTTACTTTGCAGCGGAGGCGCAAAAGGGCGGTTTTTTGCCGACGGCCCTGCTGAACTGGAACGACACCAGCAACTTCCAGTCGCCCGTGCAAAATGTAGTCACGCCGAACGCTCCAACCAACCCTTACGGGCTGTTCCTACGTCAGCTCACTATTTCCTACACGCCCGACATATGGGGACAGAATCGCCGCGCGGTCGAATCGCTCGAGGCGCAAACCGACCAGCAGCGCTATCAGCTTGAGGCGACCTATCTCTCCTTGACCAGCAATGTCGCCACGGCAGCGGTCACCGAGGCGTCCTTGCGCGGACAGATTGGGGCTATAAAACAGGTCATCAATATTGAGCAGCGCCTGCTCAATCTGCTGCGCAAGCAATATGCCATTGGTTCTGTGGCGCAATCCGAGGTTCTCACGCAGGAAGCGCAACTTGCCCAGGTGATGCAGTTGCTGCCGCCGCTCGAAAAGCAGCTGGCGCAGCAGCGTGACCTGCTCACCGCTCTCGCGGGTCAATACTCAACGGCGCAGGTGCCCCAAACCTTCACTATGGGCGCGGTCACGCTGCCGCGCAGTCTTCCTGTGACGCTCCCTTCCAGCTTTGTGCGCCAGCGTCCCGACGTGCGCGCAGCGGAAGCCAATATGCATTCCGCAAGCGCGCAGATCGGCGTAGCTCTCGCAGCCCGTCTGCCCAATGTGACGCTGAGCGCGCAGGGCGGCTATTCCGCCTACAGCTATGCGCAGCTTTTCCTGCCCGGCACAGGCTTTTACACGCTGGCAGCGGGTGCAACGCAGCCGCTGTTCGACGGCTTTACGCTGCTCAACAAACAGAAGGCGGCTGAAGCAGGCCTCGTGCAGGCCGAGGCGCAATATCGGCAAGCAGTCATCACCGGGTTCCAAAATGTGGCGGATGCGCTACGCGCCTTGCAGGCGGACGAAAAAGCCGTGAAGGCCGCTAACTACTCCGAGCAGGTTTCCAAGAAGAGCCTCGACATCATCCAAAAGCAACTGGGGCTTGGCTCGGTTAATGTGCTCGCGTTGCTCAACGCGGAACAGACCTATCTGCAGGCCATGGTCACGCGCGTGCAGGCTGAGGGCAATCGTCTTGCCGATGTCGTCGGCCTGTTCATGGCGCTCGGCGGCGACTGGAGGGACGAGAATCTGAAAAACTTGACGCCAAACGCCCCTAGATCTCTGGCCGCGCCGTTCGGAGAGCCCGCGCCTCAGGAGGTCGACGGCGTCAAAGCCCCAGTGAATTCGGATTGGTTCCCAAGCTTCTGGGATTAAGTTCGTAACTTTTTCGGCGCGGCAAAAGGCGCGGTCTCGGCCATGGCCTCAAGGTCGGCGGCAACAAAAACTCGGTCGGCCCAGCCGCCTTCGCAATCTCAATCGGAGCCTCCAACGCACAGAGATTGATCGCTGACGCTATCATAGCGTCCTCTTCAAAAGCGCTCGAACTCTGGCAGCCAATTCGTCCAGAGTGAACGGCTTGCGAAGCACTTCCATATTTGGCTCCAGCTGCAACGCTCCCAAGGACTTGCCCACGTATCCCGTGATAAGCAGGATAGGTAAATTGGGTCTCGCAGCGCGAGCGGCCTCAGCCAACTGAAGTCCACTCAATCCCGGCAAACCAACGTCGGTGATCAGCAGGTTCAACTGTTCCTCAGATTCTATTATTTTCAGTCCCGCGGTCCCGTCGCCAGCTTCTATAACCGCGCAACCTACTTCGTGGAGTGTATCGACGATTTGAGACCGGACCTCGGTTTGATCCTCAACAAGAAGGGTTTTGCCTTGATGCGTCTGAGAATCAAAATCAACACTTTCGGCCGCCGGCATGTCTTCGGTAACCGGGTTTGTCAGCGGCTCGCGTCCCGGCAAGTAAATACGCACGCTGGTTCCCTTGCCAGGATCACTTTCAATGCGCATGAACCCACCCGACTGCTTCACGAAGCCATAAATCTGCGACAAGCCTAAACCCGTTCCCTGTCCGGTAGGTTTCGTCGTGAAGAAAGGTTCAAAGATGCGGCTCAATACGTCGTGGCTCATGCCCACGCCACTGTCCGTAACCTCAATCTCAACATAGTCTCCTGGACGCGCATCCGGATCGGACAGTTGATCGACGGTTAGGTTCCGGTCCGCCGTTGCGATACTGAGCACGCCGCCCCGGGGCATGGCGTCCCGAGCGTTGATCGCAAGATTCAATAAAGCGCTCTCGAGTTGAGAAGGGTCGCAACTCACGCTCCAGCGGCCGCGCTGCAAGTGCAGATCCAGCTCGATTTCGGGTCCCAACGTCCGCCGGAGCATATCCTCAATGCCCGCCACGAGCTTGTCGGGCTCGATCACTCGAGGCAGCAATGTCTGCCGAAGGGAAAAAGCCAACATTCTGTTGATAAGACTCGACGCTGTTTTCGACGCCTTCTGGATGGCGGCGATCGAGGGCTTTATTTCGTTGCCGCGTCCACGCGCGACTTGATGCTCGATCACCCTGATCGAACCTGTGATCACCTGAAGCAAATTGTTAAAGTCGTGTGCAATCCCGCCAGTCAGTTGACCTATTGCTTCCATTTTCTGCGCATGGGCTAATCGCTCCTCGCTCGCAAGCAGCGCAGCGTTGGCTCGGCTCAGTTGCTCTGCCGAAGGAAGCGCAAGAACATTCGGCAAGGTCCACCACAATGCGACTGCCGTGAAAATCGACGCGATCGCGGTCGCCGCTTTGACAAGCCCTTGCAGGCCATAGAGCGGCGCCCAGAGGGTGAGCAGGTCGAGCCAGTGGGTTGTGCCGCAAAGCAGAATGAACGCGGCGAAAAGCCAAAGTAGCGGCCGAAAGACAAGGTCGCTACGTCGTTTTCCAACGATGATTAGCGCCAGGGGGATAGAAAAATAGGCTAGCGCAATAAGCGTGTCGGAAATCGCATAAAGCCAGATCAGCCCCGGTTCCCAAAGCAGACAGAACCCATGCGGCGCTAAGCCAGAGGTGTTAAACAGCCAATCGCTCAGTGTTGATAACATGTAAACCACTCCTGCGAATAAGCAATTGCAGAGGGTTCCCGACAATGCAACACCCGTATCGCAGTCTCCGTGTTCATGATCTTTGCGACGACTTTTGACGCCTGCGACGGAGCGGTGGTGCGGTTCATGACTGTTCCGCAGTGCTGGTTTCGAAAAGCGAAAAGGACTGAAAGTCCGAGAACCGCGGAGGCTGAGAGGCGTCTTGCGGTGCTACGAGGCAGGATTCAACTGCTCAGGTCATGCTGCAACGCAATACATTTATTGACTTTTTTGTGCGTCGCACATAAACAATAGTTCTTCAGAACTGCGGGAGTTTTCCGCGTCTGGAACAAAAAGGATATTCTATGCCCTTCAACTTCCCGGAGATCAAAGCATTCGGCACGGCTCCGTTCGATGCTTTTAGCGCGGCGGCGACTTCATCGACCAAGGCGCTACAGTCCATCGCAGCCGAGACGACGGACTACTCAAAAAAGTCCTTCGAGAAAAGTCGCGCGCACTTGGAGAAGGTGATCGGCGTGAAGAACATCAATGAGGCGGTCCAACTCCAGTCGGAATTCGCGAAATCCGCCTATGAGGATTTCATCGCACAAGCCACGAAAATCGGCGAAATGTATTCCAGCCTCGTGAAGGAGGCTTTCAAGCCAATTTCGATGGCCTCGTCCGCGCAAGCTCCGGCCGCCTCCACCCAGTGGAAGGCGCCCGTGACTGCAAAGCAGAACTCACCTTTCATAAATTAACGCTTCGCATCTCAACCACCCAGAACCGCTCGATCAGCTTTGCTTGTCGAGCGGTTTTCATTCGGAAGCGCCATCGCTCGTTAGACTGCTAAAGTGAGGCGTCGGTGAAGCTAATCGGCGAAGGGTTAGATTCCGTGTGTGCCAACAAGAGGGGCGTAGAGTCCAAATGACTAAAACAAAGAACCCGGTCAACCGGCCGGCGCCCGGTAGCGAAATCATCCAAGCGCGCCAGGATGCAGCCCGCGACTACCTTGCGCTGCAAAAGGACAGCAAGAAATGGAAACCGCTTCTCGCTTCAGTCCCTGTCAGCTTCATGGATCTGCGCGCCGGCATGTGCCGCTGGCCCATCGGTGATCCGCACCATTTGGAAAGCTTCCGTTTTTGTGGCTGCACATGTTCGTTGACGCTCACTTATTGTGAAACGCACAGGAAGATGGCTCTAACTCCGAACCAGGCCAGGGCGTCGGCCCCACGTAAATTTTTGCCGCCGTCCGCAACTAAAGCGGCCTGAAGAAAACCCCTCTAACCACTCAAAATATGCCAACGTCGAGTCCAGCGGCGATTAGCGTTCCTAACTCGCGGCACTTGACGACGAAGTCATCGTGCCAGGGTCCCCGGCACATCAGCGGTTCCTGGATTCTGCGCCAGCGCAGTCCGGTCACGATTGTTTCAACGGAACGCTTGGCGCCGGCTCCGTCGTTTCCAGCGCGTATGTAGAGCGCATAAGGCAGCCCCTCGGTCCGCTCCAGACACGATGTATAACAGCGATCGAAGAAATCCTTCATCGCTCCGCTCATGTAGCCGAGGTTTTCAGTCGTGCCAAGGATGATTGCGTCCGCCGAGAGGACTTCACTTGGCGTCGTTGCAAAGGGGCTGAGCGCCGTGATCTCGACCCCTGCGATCTCGGGCGAGCGGGCGCCTTCGACCAATGCGTCCCGCAACCGCTCGGTGTTTGGAGATGGCGCATGGGCGACGACAAGTAGGCGTTTGCCATCCATCTCGTTCCCCTTTGCTAAAGACGAAAAATTAGTCCGATCTCTGAGGCCGGCTGTCGGAGGACCGAAGTTGCGCGGCAAAATTCGGACTCCGCTGTCCGTTCGATCTTACACCTGAGCACGACTGCCCCGGCTCGTTTAGATGTCCCCAAATGTCGGCGATCGCGAAGGGCGCAGCGCACACTGCTCTCCCTTCGCGACTAGTTCCGTAGTGGCCCGAAAAAGGCCGCGCTGCCGATCCTGTCGCAGCTCTTGAAGGCGGAAACCGCCGACCGAGAGGTGAGATCGATCGCCTACCAGCTCAAGGCCGCGCGCTTCCCGAACTATCGCGATCTCGCCGGCTTCGACGGCGTCCAGGCGATCGAGCATCACCGCAAGCGTGTCCGCTTCTTCTCCACCGTCGAACTCGTCAACGCGCTCGAAGCGGAAAAGCACCAGGGCAAGCCGGGGCAGATCGCGGCGCGGCTCGTTCATTCCGATCTCGTCATCCTCG
>CAVRWF010000001.1:0-1004345 GCA_963724845.1 uncultured Alphaproteobacteria bacterium | reverse complement strand
CGATGCCGGCGCTTTCGGCCAGTTTTTTTATCTTTTCGACGCCGATCGCCTGACCGACTTCAATGCCGCTGATCGCCTGGTTTTTGCCCGTCGAGATCCAAGAGTTGACCTGGCGCTTGAAGCCGCCATTCTGGAAATTCTTCACAACGGCGTCAAGGCCGACTTCCTTCTCGACATATTGCTTGACAAGGCTCAGTGCTTCAGCGCCGATTACACCACCCGTGACAGAATTCAACCAATTCATTTTCGATTCTCCCATTTGCGATGCTCGTTCGTATAAAAACTCGAGCGTCGCGGGGCCGCAAAGGGAGAAATAGCACCGCTCGCCGGACTCTCCAACGACACAACGCCGTTTGAGGGGGCCCCGCGCTTTTGCTCCACCATCATCAAAGCGGCAGATCAAAGCCGTTCAGCGGTACGCTTTGCGCCTGCAATAACGAATTTCTGTGCCGACAACCGGTCCCGGTCAAGTTGCGCCGGACATATCCGACCAAGCCCTTGCACTTGTCGTCATTGCCTTTGCCCGGTCTGCGGGCTCAGTCCGGCTCTGGAGCCGTAAAGCAGACGACGCAAGATCTAAGTCAGGGCGTCTCGGTGTCCGCGACCGCCCGACAACTTGGCACGACCGAAAAGCCGTGCGCACCTATATCGGCAAGGCCCTCGAGCCCCCGGCCTATAAGAAGCGCGCGCAGACGCGGAGCATCGTCGCGTCGATGAGCCTTATTTGCGAGAGCGCCTCGCGGCCTATCCGGCGTTGACCGGGCGCCCACTGTGGCGCGGGCTCAGGAGCGGGGCTCTGCCGGCTGCCACAACCTTGTGCGGAATTGCTTACGCGAACTTCGACCGCCGCGCACCAGCCGGGTGATTGCCGGAGCCGTCTTAGGCGTAGCAAGCGTTGAACTCTTACCCTTTCACCCCAATTAACTATTTTGAGTGTCTCGAGTGCTGAGCGCATCCAATGCTTGATGATCGAAGCAGAGGTCTCACCTCGATCTATGTCCTGCTCCTTTTGGGAGTGGGAATATGCATCGGGGCCGTTGCGGGTTTAGCGGTGGAGCGGCTCTCGAATAACGGAGTGACGATAGGCTTGGTTTCGGGGCTGATCGCGGTCGTTGCCACTTGGCAGGCACGCTTACTTGCGGAACGGTTTCTTCCAGAAGGAACAGTTCCAGATATGGCGGCAGACAAGTTTCCTCGCGTCGTCCTCGTCAATATACTGGTCGTTTCCCTTATGGGGGGATTGGCGGGCCACGACGTCAGCAACCTGATAGGCGAACCTTCTGGCATGTGGGTCGGCGCTCTCGCTGGGGTGTTCACGACTTTCGCGATGCTCGTTCTGATGGTCACGTATTTTCACCGCGAGGTCGCCTCCGACGCTTCCAGCGATACGCTCTAAGGAAATATGTGGCCGCGCGATACCGTGTGGCGCGGCAAGACGCCGGCGCTCGATCCGCGGGAAGCGCGGCAGCTCATCGACGTGATCAATGCGACGACCTCGGCCTGCACAACCGGTCGGTTCACCGGCAACCTCTGCGGCAAGCCGATGCCTATACGATGATTTAACGGCGCGCCAAAGCCGCGGGCATCGCTATGCGCGTCGGCAACCATGCCTTTCGCGCCACGGGTGTCACCGCTTTTTTGAAGAACGGCGGCACGCCCGAAAAGGCCGCGCAGATGGCGAACTATGCATCGACGCGCGCCACCCAGCTTTACGACCATCGCGCTGAGGAAGTCACACTCGATGCGGTTGAGCAGATACTCGTTTGAGTTCGCACGACCGAAGTCTGACCGCGTTGCCGCGGCGACAAAGGGAAGGCATGTTCGTTCCAGCAGCGCGGCTGCGGGGATCCAAACGCTGCGCCGCGCTGCTGAACCCGGGAGTTGCGGGAGCGGCGAGGAGTGTCATTTCAACTTTGCAGAGAAAGCGTCATGTCCTGGGTCGTTATACGGGATCAAATCAGCAGATCGGGACGAGGGATTGATCGGCCCCCATCGAATTAGGATATTTGGTTTTTTAGCCCGTAGGCGCAGGCTCCCTGTTCGGCAGCTGCTTAATGAACGCAACAAGCTCCTCGGGTGTGATTTCAGTCGCTTCCCTGAGTAGTTTTTCGATTTCCCAATGGCCCGCGACGGCGGCCAAATGCAGCGCAGTTTTGCCGTAATGATCCTGCGCCTTGAGGTCCGCGCCCTTCTGGATTAGAGCCTGCGCGATTTGCTGGTGACCATTGTCGGCGGCCCAATGCAGTGGGGTGTTGCCGTCGTTGTCTCGCGCGTTAAGGTCAGCTCCCTTCTCGATCAGCGCCCGTGCGATATCCGTATGACCATAGTAGGAGGCCAAATGTAGCGCGGTTTTGCCGTATTGGTCCTTGGCATTGAGGTCGGCTCCTTTTTCGATCAGGGCCTGCGCGATTTCCATATCACCCATGAGGGCGACCAAATGCAGCGCGGTGTTGCCGTCGCTGTCCCGTGCATTAACTCCACGCGCAACTAGGTCGTAAATCTTTCTCAAAGAATTTGACACGGCTGTTCCTCTGAATTTTGAATCTTACAGGAGCGCGTCATCAATCTTAGATATCAACACCATGAAATTAAAAAGCCGGAAAATTGATGCAGCATAGGCACGCCACATATTTTTTAGCTTTCCTGCACTAATTAGCAAACATGAGACGGACGGAGGGGCTCATGCTTGAACTTTGCTATATTGGCCGCTTTGACTTCCTCGCCCTGCATACGAAGCCGGAGCCGCAAATTAGCTCTTCTGCTCGTTCCAGCCACGTTGTCGACGCCGAGGAAGCTCGGGCTTTGGCAAAAGCCAGACCTGTAAAGAAGGACGCGACAAAATCATCCAAGGAAGGTGGCCGTTAAGCCTTTACGGGGGCCATGGCGTTTTTCTGCGGGCAGGCGGCGGTTTAGTGGTCTGCAGAACGAGACTGGCGACCGTAATTAGGTAGAGACATGAGCATTCCGCCAAGCGTGCGGCGCACGACGCCAGCGGCGAACTCCGTCCGATTTTGCCGACCAGGTTCGCCCGCAGTATCTCATGGGGCCTGAAGTTTTCACCGCCCCGATCGGAACTGTGCGTACCCCCAATAATGACTACGTATTATCTGCGCTACCGGGTGATTACAATTCGAGAACATATTTGGGAGAATAGGCGGCTTTCGAGAGGTGTTTGACCGCTTCCAAAAGTTCATCTGGAAAAGTTAGCTCCAACATTGAGTGGAGAAATCGGATGGCCGAGTGTCTTGTCGCCCGAATTTGGGCGATCTTTGTTGTGCTCGCGACATGCGCGATTGCTCCACAATCAAAGGCCGAGCAACTGAACTGGAGGCAGATAGAAATCGAGGGCAAGCAGCGTCGCTTTCTTATAGATCGCCCGGCAATTGACGCCAACGACAGCTCAGTTCTGCTGGTGATTCATGGCCTCGGTTCAAATCCCTCCCAGGCCAGAGTAGAAATGGGTTTCAACCAGCCCGACAACCGCGACGATTTCATTTTCGTTTCTCCAGAGAGTTCGGGGCCCGATCCAACCGAGCTTTCTTGGAACGCCGGTTTCTGTTGTCGGTCCGCGATGCAGAACGGAGTCGATGATGTTAATTTCCTAGATCGAGTCCTGGATATGCTGATGACGGAAATGCACGTCGATCGTCGGCGGATCTATGTCGTCGGCTTTTCGAACGGCGCACTCCTCGCTTATCGCTGGGGCGCGGCTCGCTCGCAAAGCGTCGCAGGAATCGTGGCTGTGGCCGGAGCCATCGGCGGGAAGGCGAGCTTCCTTTTCCCCGAAGTCCGGATTGCAATTCCGAAGTTTCTCTGAGCGTCAGGCAAGGTCTGCGAGGGCGCGTAAGCGTTTCCGTCCCGCGGGCGTCCGCCCTAAAACGCCGTGCTGATGTTTTAGGTGCTGATCCTCCAGACTCCCTACCGGCTGAGCGACAATGCGGCCGAGTTTCAAATCCGCGACCACTTCTCATTAATGCGCTTTAGGGCAATGGGGTTTTTTGGAGAACGGCAACGTCATTTAGGGCTAGACCCAGTCGACCTCAATCATCCTTCTTGGAAAAACTCCAACAAGCAGGAAACGTGTCTTGGCAAAGCTTCCATTCCGAAAGTCCCGCCGAGGCATCTGTGGTCATATCGTCTTGGCAAAACGAGCGCCTGACATCTTGCGTTTTGTTGAGCGGAAGATCGCCTTCGCCTCGAACACGTCCTGCTGGCCGCCAAGCAAATGTCCTAATTGGGGCTGTTGCTGCCGGTGACGAGCAGACTAATAGCTCAGATGAAGGCGAGCAATTTGGGATGATTGAAGTCCCCCAACCACAATGGGCTCCACCCTGGACCCCAGTCGCGGATTTTCGTTTCGACTCGAGTCCACTACACGCCACGCACGATGCCGAGGAACTCTTCCCGCGTACGCGGGTCATCGCGAATAACGCCGAGCAGGCGGCTGGTCGTCAGCGTGGAACCCAGCGTGGCCACGCCACGCAATGTCATACAACTATGCTCTGCCTCGATCACCACGCCAACGCCCTGTGGCTCGAGTATATCCTGAATTGCCTCGGCGATCTCGGCGGTAAGCTTCTCCTGAATTTGCAGCCGACGGGCGAATCCATGCACCACGCGCGCCAGCTTAGAAATGCCTACAACACGGTTGGTCGGCAAGTAACCCACATGTGCCCGGCCAATCACAGGCAACATATGATGCTCACAAAAACTGACCACACGGATGTTCCTCAACACCACCAGTTCGTCATAACCGCCGACTTCCTCAAAGGTGCGCTCCAGATAGTCACGGGGCTCAGTGGCGTATCCCGCGAACAGTTCGCGATAAGAGCGTGCTACTCGCGCTGGCGTATCAATCAGGCCTTCGCGGTCGGGATCGTCTCCCGCCCATTCAATCAGCACTCTTACAGCTTCTTCCGCATCGGCCTGCGTCCGTTTCGCCATCGCTGCATCTCCGGAAAGTTTCGCAATAAGAAACGCTGCGCGGTTCTTCAGGCCCTATTCGCTGGGGAACGCGCCGCACAGTCCAAATTACCCCTCGAAGCAGCAACGGAATCACTTCTTAGCGTTGGCCCGCCCTTCGCTCGGTCTTTAATCCCGCACTCCTTTTTCGGCTTCTTCGCCAGAACGTCGAGTCTCTCTCTCCTATAGAGGTTTCGGCAACTTTCCGAAGATTGTCGCCAATGACCTAACCGAGCGCAAGCGATTGTTCAGATCCGGGATGCCTAACCTCAGCCTTGGCATAAACACGAGGTCGCCTGGCCGTCGTCTCAAGATGCAAGTGTTTGTAGATGGCTTACGTCGGAGGATAGTGGATGCTGCCTGCCGATGCGGGAGGGAGGCAAAGAAAGGTGATGCAGCTAGTGCTGTGCACCCCTCTTCGAACTGCCTCTGCACAAAACAATATTCTCGCGCCCAGCGTTTGTGGAACCCCAAAATCAGATTGGTCCAAGTCCATCTCAAGGCGCCTGCTGTGGTTCGCACTTGGCTGTTTGCCCGACTCGTTATCTGCGAACCGAGTCTCCGCTCGTTGTGAACCAGTCTCAGCTCTGACGCGGCGAAAATCCCGGAGATTGGAAAACTCGGGTCAGAGACCGAGCCCCAACACCGGCCTGTAAACCGCCTCCGCTTGCTCGCTGCGGGGTACAGAGATGCCTATCCTACACGCAAGCCATTGACTTTACGCCTCTTCTGCTAAAACAGGAGAAAGTCTTTGCACGCGGGGAATTCGTGGCTGGGTTCAGAAGATTTCGAACCCAGAGACGCACTTTCAGATCTGAGTTTTCAGTAGAAATTGCAGGCAACGTCCAGGGGTCCGTTAAATTAACTGGGGCAGCTATGCTGCTCGAAGGAGCGGCGGTGTCGGCGTGAGCAGCCAGTCGACGCGCGATTTGAAGACTGGCGGTTCGTAGGACAGTTGCTCACGCAGGTTTCCGTTCATGACCGCGGCGCGCACTTGCAGCATCAGATGAGCGCCGCGTTTTGACCATCGCATCTGTTGCTTTTTAACCATGCGGCGTGCGGTCAGCGAATTCACTGCGGATTCGGCCAGTGCACTGGCGATCCTTCGCCCGGACCGATATCGAGCTCCGTAATCGACGATCGCAGACTTATTTTGACGGATATAAGTCAGAAGCGGTTGCGCCAATTGCCACATGCGGCCGGCGCCCAGGTCGCCTTGCTCGCGCAGCTTCGCCATGTCTGCGATGATTTCCCCAAGGTGTTCTATCGCTCGATCGACCTGTCCATGCCAGAGCTTCCACTTCAAGGCGCGGATCTCCTCATCGAGAACGACGGATTCATTTGTCCATTCGTCGCGCCAGCGTACGATATGATCGGCGACTTGCTGTAGTGGCTGGATTTTCATAGCGATGTGGAACCAGTCAACGATATGCTTGGTTGGACGCGGCAAATGACGAGGCAGTCGCTTCATAATCTCCGCGCCATCAGACAACACGGTAATCTCGCCGCGACCCGCGTAGCCTTCGCTCTGAAGCGCTTGCAGTGTTCGGAATCGCAGTTCTTGTTTCGAGGTGTCTGCCGTCACGAAATAGTGACCGGGACCGGAACCGCGTAGTCCGCGACCGCATCGCGCAACCGCGATCTCAAAGGTTCGCCCGTCCGCCTCGGCGGCGCTTTTGATATGGGCTGTGTCAATACTGACAACGAATTCTCTCTCGGGATCATTTGGAAGATCGAGCTCGATCTGCCCGCACTCGTCAGAGTTCGGCGGATCGAACCTGGCGCGATCTCGCGCCTTTTCATCGAGCCGCTTGCCAAGAACGAGCGTGCGATGGCGAACCGTGACAAAGGACTCCGTCGATTTGATCGGCAAAAACTCCGCGATGACGTCGGCCGCTTTGCGGTAGGGCATCAAACTGCCAAGTCGGGCCGACAGCTCCATTAATTCGGGCGTCGCCTGGTCGGGGCAAAAGTCCCGCAGGACTGCCGAGGCGTCGCTGAAGTAGGGCACGCAGCGTTGGCAACTCAGGATGCGCGGATTACGAACCTCGACGCAGCCAAACACCGTTCTGATCTTGCGCTTACTGTAGTCCTTGATGCGCCGAAAGCGCTCGCAATCCAGGCAAAATCGCCGAACCAAGGCGTAGGATTCGCATTGCTGCTTCACGATGACCTGCTGCAGGTGGGCCATGATCGTCTTGCCGTCCTCGATCGAAAGGCCCACAGCTCCCGCCGTCAAACTGTTCAAATCCTTTTCCAGAGCTATCTCGGACCGATGCGCAGCGCCAAATTCATCCGTGCCTTCAATCGTAATCGTCCACCGCATTGCCGTCTCCTACTTAGCGGGCAACTCTTATCCTTAAGAGACGTTAAAAGTCCGTGGCGCCCCAGTTAATTTAACGGTCCCTTCGTTTTTGCGATTGAGAAAATTGACGACCACAACGTCGTGCTTCTGCCCGTAGCGATGGCAGCGCCCGATCCGTTGCTCGATCCGCTGCGGATTCCAGGGCAGGTCGTAGTTCACGACAAGCGAGCAGAATTGCAGATTGATGCCCTCGGCGCCCGCCTCGGTCGCGATCATGATGCGGCCATTCTCGCGGAAGTAATCGACAAGCGCGGACCGCATGTCCGCGGTTTTCGAACCCGAAACGTGGTCCGAACCCTCGTGCCGGGCGAACCACTCCTCGTAAATTTGCTTGGAGTCCGGGTCTGTGTTCGTGCCATTGAACAAGACGATCCCGTCCGAATACGGGCTATCGGCCAACACGCGCAGCAAATATGCCTGAGTGCGGCGCGACTCTGTGAAAATGATCGCTTTGCGCGTTGCGCCAAGTTCATCGGCCTTTGCGAAGGCCACAGCCAATGCCTTGAGAAGCGCCTTCCCCTTGGCGTTTTGTTGGATCGAAGTCGCAAGTCTGGCGAATTCATTCAGCTCGGCGATTTCGACTTCGAGCCCCTTGCGATCCGCCTCGGTCAATGCGTCGGGCTCTTCGTCGTCGACCCACTCCTCAGACGTAGCGTCCAGCGCCTCGTAGTCTTGGGACATTTCCTCGTCGAAAGAGAATGCCAATTCATGTCGCTCGACTTTCGCCTGTAATCGG
This sequence comes from uncultured Alphaproteobacteria bacterium, assembly GCA_963724845.1. Lineage (GTDB taxonomy): Bacteria > Pseudomonadota > Alphaproteobacteria > Rhizobiales > Beijerinckiaceae > Methylocystis. Next base: position 996,282 of record CAVRWF010000001.1, on the reverse strand, counting down.
CGCGAAATTGACGAAAGGGCGCCGGCGATCGCAAAAGTCGAGGATGCCAGAAGCTTGCGCAGCACCAACGTCATCAACGCGCGTTGGCTCGCAGGGAGCGCCTGGAGATTGTCGCGTTGCAGATATTCGGAGACGAGCTGATAAAGCCTGTCCTCGCTCTCCTCGGGCGTGAATTCCTCGATAATCGCGTGGCGGCGCGTGTAGGGAACGTAAGCAGTCACCTGCCGGCGCAGGGTGCGGTGGCAGAGCGGCTTTAGCCGCTCCTTAAGCGCTTGAAAAACCTGTCCCCGCGAGGCATTCGCGAACTGCTCCCTAAAGCTCTTGACATCTCCGAAGGTGTGCTCGTCGATAAAGCTGACAAGGCCATAGAGTTCCAACAACGAATTCTGCAATGGCGTCGCCGTGAGGAGGAGCTTTTGCTTCTGCGCCAGCGCATTCTTGAGCGTGTTCGCGATGACGTTGGACGGCTTGTAAACATTGCGCAAACGATGCGCCTCGTCGATCACCACCAAGTCCCACGGTGTCGCATGGATATCCGCCGCCTTGTTGCGGGCAAATTGGTAAGAGCAGATTACAACCGTGTCGCCAATCTCAAATGGCCGGAAACTGCCGACCCTGATGGCTTTGTTATATGATTTAGTTTCTATGATCGCGCACGGTAAAAAGAATTTCTCACTGAGTTCTTGGTGCCACTGCTTCCGAAGATTTGACGGCGCGATGATCAGAACGCGACGGCGGCGCTCCGCCCACCTTTGCGAGATGACGAGCCCGGCCTCGATCGTCTTTCCGAGCCCCACCTCGTCCGCGAGAAGCGCTCCCTTGGATAGTGGAGACGCAAAGGCAAATAGGGCCGCATCAACCTGATGCGGGTTTAGATCAACCTGAGCGCCAGCCACTGCGCCAGCCAATCTCTCCGCGCTATCTGGCGCGCGTCTGCGCGTTAGATCGTAGGCAAAATATTTCGCCTGATAATCGGTTGTTTTCAGATTAAGCACTGTTTAATCACGCATTTTTCGGGTTCGGCCCGCGTTAGTCGCCATCGGCTCTTGACATCGACAGTCTCACGCTGCCTGCGGTTCGACGATAACCGACATATGGCCAACTTTCTTGCGCGGCGCGGCGGGCTTCACGATGACTTCCACATCCTGGCCGAGCACCGTCAGGAATTCCATCAGGCGACCAATGGACACGGAAACGGGTTTGCAACGCATCAACGCGGAGATTTGCGGCTGCGTGGTGCCGAGCAATTGGGCGGCCTCGCCTTGGGTCAGATCGCGCGCCTTGATCAGCCGGTAGATTTGTAGCGTGAGCTTGGCCTTGAGAAGTTCCTGTTCGGAATCCTGAAACCCCATGTCGGCAAAGACATTGCCGGTGCTGACTTCAAAGTCCTTGCTCATGGCGTCTGCTCCTTCGTCCGTAGGGCATGAATCTCTTCCGCCCGCTTCAACCGTTCCTTGATCAAGTCAGTTTCATGCGCCGGGGTGCTGATCCCTCGTTTCGATTTCTTCTGAAAGACGTGGAGCACGTAAATCGCCGTCCCAAACCGCACAGTGTAGACCGCCCGATAGGTGCCGGCGCGATCGTCCTCGATCAGCTCCAGAACCCCCGCGCCGCCAAATCCTTTAAGTGGCTTGGCAATCGGCGGCGTCTCGCCGCTCTGCGCGGCGAACAACGCGACGCCAAAGGTCCGTTGCACGGGTTTAGGCACTTCCCTGATATCGCGACGACTGGAGGCCACCCACACAAGGTCTTTCGGTTTGGGCTCTTCGACCATCATTATCTAGTTATACATATTTTTAGATAAACGCAATAGGCCTTGAACGCGGAAGCCAGAGATTCGCGTTCCATGGTGATGAACACCTGGACACTACGCCCGTCTCGTCGGGTTTGGATCGAGCCTCGTCCTACAAGCGGCGTGAGTGTGAGAGATGAGCGTATTGAATTCCAGCGGCGGTTTTGATCCCGATTGCATCGACGCGCGAATGAGCGCGCCCACCAGTACCGCTTTCGGCAAGCAGAACATCGCGCCCGCTGCCGACAGGCGGGCCTCGTCGGCCTCGGACAGTTCGATTCGCAGTCTCGGCCTTCGGCGGCAGGCGGCGCTCTTTCGCGCCATTGGCGGTTTCCCTTCCTTCTACCGAGGGTCCTTGGTTCCGTCGCGCTGACATCGGCGCCATCGCTAGGCGCGAGACGCTCGCGCCTCTTCGGCTGCGCCCGGCAGCCGCCCCGGTTGGCCCAAAAACCGGTATCTTGTCAAACAACATACACTCTGATGAACACCAAGAACGATTGCTCCTCACAACCGCGACAGCAGCCTCCGCCGCGCCGCGCCGTGACAACTCTTCGTCAACGTGCGGGGAGATTTCTGTATCCGAAAATGCACAAATACCGCATTTCCTGAACACATCCTTCGCGCATTTCGTCATTCCGACGATGCAGCATTCCGGCATTGGGGCATTCGCGTGATACCGTATGACCTCAGTACGATATTGCCGAAAAGCGACATTTCGATATGACGTATGAGCTCTGCATGCCCAGCGTCTTCGCCGTCGCCAATCCCAAAGGCGGCAGCGGAATATTCACCGTGGCGAACCTCCTCGCCGGCGGGATTCTTGCAAATTGACGACAACGTGCGCGGCTCGCCAGCGTAGGGCCGAGAAGAAGGATTTGCTCAACTCCGTTCCGGGCGTCGGCCCGGCCGAGGCGCGCACGTTGATCGCGTAACTGCCGGAGCTCGGAACGCTCGACCACCGGTTGATCGCGGCGCTGGAGGGCCTTGCGCCTTTCGCCCGGCAACAGGGCCAATGGAAGGGCAAGAGCTTTGTCGGCGGCGGACGCAAGAGCGTGTGCGCCGTCCTGTTCGTGGCCGCTCTGGTCGCCGCCCGGTTCAATCCTCAGCTTAAGGCGTTCCGCGACAAACTCGTAGCCGTCGGGAAGCCCAAGCTCGTCGGCATCGTCGCGACCGCGCGTAAACTTCCCACGATGTTGAACGCCATTGTGCGTGACGGCAAACCCAGGAGACCGGAGCCCGCCTATGCCTAAGTTGAGAGAGCCTTGTCGTTTGCATGGCGGACAAAGTCTGAGCCAGGCGCGCGGGTCAAGGCCGAAGCCGCCGGAGGCGGTGGCGCGTCAGCGCCAGCCTTGAGGCGCGCGCTTGGATCAGACATGATCAAAGCCCGCAAATCGACATCGATAGACAAGACAGTCGCTCACAACGTTCTGTGCCGAATGACAAGGGTCGCCTTGCTCCTTGCTCAACTTCGTCCCGCATCGCAATTGGCCGCCGACGCTCGCCATCAACGCGCCCGGCTCTCGCCATCCTCAGGACGGGAATTTTCGGGCCTGTTTCGCGATGGCTTCCGAGGTATCGGACGAACGTCGTCACTTGATGCGCCGCCGCTGATCTTCTCTTCAGGCAAACGCGAACGCGTCAGCATGAAGCCGCGCTCGATCATTCCATCGACGATTTTTCCGCTTACCCGGGTTCGGTAGTGAGCAATCCAAGCAGCCCACTCCGCGCGCTCCGGACGTATGACAAAATAGCCCTCGCGGTCGATTTCTGGGCCGCCAACGAATTCGCGAAACGACCGCTCGCGAAGTACGGAATCATCAACGCGGAAGCGCCCCGGCCAATGCACACCGCCCGGAAAGTGGTAGCGAACCGCGCGGCGGATCGCCGCTCGTCTGGCGCCAGTCGCTTGAATAACCGCTCCGCAACCGGACGCTTTCGCGGTCGCTCCGCTTCAGGCCAAGCGCTCCACAAATCCGAAAATTCCGAATGCCCTCCCTCCCGCCGCTCGCCGCTTTCAGCGCGCTCGACGGGGGTGGGATGGGGGGATTCAGTTTTTTGTATTTCTCGTTCTTTTATAACGTGCCGATTTTCGGGACACGGCTTTTCGGGACACGGTGCCGCCGCCGTATCCCGATTTTCGGTACGCGGTGTGGAACCAGCATTTTGGCCGCTATCTCCGGAGTTTGCCTCGTAGTCCCGTCCCTCTCGAACCGCGCGCGCAAAACCTTCAGGATCGCAATGCGGCTCGTCGAAGACGAAGTACGTCATCCGATGGAAACGACCGCCTTGAAGCTCCTCAACCGCGATAACGTGGGCGCACGATCTAAGCTCGCGAATGACCTCGTAGGTTTTATTCCGGCCGCATGCCTTTTTGCCGGTGCCGAGTAGCCTCCTGATGTCGTCGATCTGAAGCTTCCAATTGTCGGGCTTCGATAAGAGGTAGATCAGGACAATCCGCGCCTCCGGGCTGAGATCCGGATGATCGATTAGATCGTTCGAAATGGCAGTGAAACGCGCGTTGCGTTTCCCTCGCCTTACGAGGGGCTCTGCGCCCCCAGTCACGACAAGGCCTCGAACGCGGGGCCAAAACCGACCGGCGTGGGATGCTCGGCAAGACGATAACGTTGGGTGAAGCGTTGGGGCTCGCCTTCACCGCGCCCAACGATACGCCCACAACTCCCATTCAAACCGTTGATATTGCAAAGAAAGGGCGTGGTAGGCCGGGAGGGACTCGAACCCCCAACCAGACCGTTATGAGCGGTCGGCTCTAACCAATTGAGCTACCGGCCCAGCCGCCGTTGCAAGCAGGGAGGTGGTTTCCTACACCGCATTGGGCGCTTGCCGCAACTGGTCCTTGAGGAAAAGTCCGCAGCTCTGATCAAGGCCGCTTGCCCGCCGAGAAAATGGGCTGATACGCAGGTTGAGGTTCGGGGAAGCGGGTGGAGCGCGAGCGAGGATCGGCGACCCTTGTAAAGGATCCGCTGGAATGCGAAGCAGGCGCGGAGCCATAAGCCGACGGGCGAAAGGGGCGCTAATGACCTATTGTTGCGGCATTCTGGTGCGCGAAGGCCTGGTGATGATCGCCGACACCAGAACCAACGCGGGGCTGGACAATATTTCCACATTCCGCAAGCTGCAGTTGTTCGAACAGCCGGGCAAGCATGTGATGATGCTGGCCGCGTCGGGAAATCTTTCGGTCACGCAGGGGGCCGTCAATCTGCTGTTGGAAGGCGTGGGGGATTCTGAAAACGGCGCTTTGGAGCGGCTTGAGGAGGCGCAGTCCATGGTGCAGGCGGCGCATCTTGTGGGTCGCGCTGTGCGTCAATCCCTCGCGCTCATGGGCGACGCAGTCAAAGAAACGGGGGTCAGTTTCGACGTGGCGCTGTTGTTCGGCGGCCAGACTGGAACCGCCCCGCCGCGCTTGTTCATGGTCTACACCGCCGGCAACGCCATCGAGTGCACTCCCGATACCCCCTATTTGCAGATCGGCGAGCACAAATACGGCAAGCCCATTCTCGATCGCGCCATCACCTATGAAACGGACATTTACGACGCGCTCAAAATCGGCCTGATATCGATGGATTCCACCATCCGATCAAATCTCTCGGTCGGCTTGCCCATAGATATCGCACTCATGCGCCGGGATGCGCTTAGAACCGAGGTGGCGACGCGGATCGACGCCAGCGACGGCTATTTTCGCGACTTACGCGAACGTTGGTCCTCGGCGCTGCGCGCGGCGCATATCGCCATCCCGCCGCCGCCCTACAAAGGCGAGAGGAAGTGAACACGCTTCGTCTGACTGCCGACCCTGCGGGCATTGCTCAAGCAGCGCAGGCTTTACGCCACGGCGGGCTCGTGGCCTTCCCTACGGAAACTGTTTATGGACTCGGGGCCGATGCGGCCTCGCCGCTGTCGGTCGCGAAAATCTACGCGGCTAAAGGCCGCCCGGCGTTCAACCCGTTGATTGCTCATGTGGTCGATCTGGCTGCTGCGCAACGAGAAGCGGTGCTGCCTGAATCGGCTTTGCGACTGGCGGAAAAATTTTGGCCAGGACCTCTGACGCTTGTCGCGCCAGCTTCGCCGCAAGGCAGCGTGTGCGAATTGGCTCGCGCAGGAATGGGAAGCGTCGCCTTGCGTATTCCTGCGCACTCCTGCGCACTAGCGCTTCTGCGCGCCTTCGGCGGCCCCATCGCCGCGCCTTCGGCCAATCGTTCCGGCCATGTCAGCCCGGTCACGGCGGCGCATGTCGCACAAGATTTGTACGGCCGGGTCGATCTTATTCTCGACGCAGGCCGCTCCGAGGCCGGACTCGAATCGACGATCGTTTCCTTTGTTGGCGATGAACCCGTCATTCTGCGCCCGGGCGCCGTTCCGCGCGAAGCGGTGGAGGCCGCGCTTGGCTCTCGCCTGGGCGTTTCCCTGGGCACTGCTGAGATTTCGGCGCCGGGAATGATGCTATCGCATTATGCCCCAAAGGCCCGGCTACGGCTCGATGCCCTATCGCTTGAGCCCGAAGAAGCAGGCTTGGACTTTGGAGGCGTCCTGAAACGCGCGGGCGCGAAAGGAGTCATTCTTGACCTCTCGCCGTCCGGCGACCTTACCGAGGCCGCCGCCAATCTCTACGTTTTCCTGCGCGAATTAGACGCTCGCAACATCGCCCGAGCCGCGGTCGCGCCCATTCCTCAACACGGTCTCGGAGAAGCGATACGCGATCGTCTTCGCCGCGCCGCGAGTTAGGTAATTACCCACCGCCATTTTTATGGCGCGGATTTTGAGCGGATCAGACCAAGATTTCGAGGATTGTCTGGAAGGGATTTGCGCCTTTGAGCCTTGCGGTGTCGACGGTCGTTCGGACGTCCGCCTCGGCTTGGGCGGCCCACATGGCGCGGTAGCCGTTGGTGACTTTTCGCTGGATCACGCAGGGCCGCAGCTTTCGCTCCGAGCAATTGTTGGTGGCCTCGACCTCGCCGGGATAATCGCAAAAGGTCAGAAGCTGGTCTCGCGCGCGGCCGATTTTGGCTTGTAGCTGGCGCGCCAGGTCGCATTGCGTCGCCGCGCCGAGAATATCGGCGAGTTGCTGTTCAAGCTCGCGCTTTTTGCTGGCGATCGTCGAGGCTGCGAAACTGGCGATATCTCTAGCCAGATCAAAGGCCTTGCCAAACCACAGCTTGAACCGCAGGGGAAGATCGTCCGATCCATGCTCCAGTGCGAAGGCCGTGTCGCGCGCCAGATGCGCCAAGCAAGTTTGATGCGCGGCGCCATGCTTCTGCTGCGCGGAGTAACGATCCGAAATCCAGACGTTCGGCGTATGGCCGTTCATCATCTCTTCCACGACGCGGGCGGCGCGCGAATAATCGGGCTGATGCACCACCGCCTCCTTGCAGTGGAAGACCCATGTATGGATGCCCCCGTACGCGCAAGAAGTTTTTCGACGATTCGATCGCGTGATCGGGTGCGGTCATGTATCAGGCCTCACATGAGGGCGCTTGCGTCAAGCTACTTCTTCATTTCGACGTTCCTCAGATTTTGCCCCTGTGGCGCGGTTGATTTGATCGACCAAGGCGGAGCTCTCATCAATACAGGTCTTCCCTGCAAACCTCACATCCGGCGGGACTTGCATCCCCACCACGGTCCCGCATTCGGGACGGGAGAGCTCCAGGAGGGCGGCGCCACTCTTTAAGACGATGCACACGCACCAGGCCTGACAACGGCGACGCCCCCTTGGATCCGTTTGCCCGAGCTGTCGTTCATTCAATTCTCGGGCTCAGTCTTTGGAATCGATTAAGTCGCTGGCTTCATGACGGCGCCCTCCGGCACAACGCCTTGCGTCGCGAACCGCCACAAGGCGATCAACAGTTTGCGCGCCAACGCCACAACCATCACCTTGCGCATCCGGCGACCTGTGCCGCCGACGCGCTCACGAAACCAACCGACCTGAGCGGAATTTGGCTGATATCGCTGCCAGAGCCACGCCAACTCGACCATCAGGGTCCCGCAACCGCGCGTTCCCGGCCTTGCCGATGCCCTGTTCGCGTTCAATGCCGCCACTGTTGTAGGGAGTGGACGTAAGGCCGGCATAGGATCCGAGCGCCTTGCCGTTGGCGAATTCACGCACGAACCCCTCGCGCACCAACACGGTGGCGCTTTGCACTCCGACGCCGCGTAATTTGGCAAGTTGTTGGATCATGCTTGCCGCCTTGTCAGGGTTTTCCTCTGCAAGCACGGCGTCGCGCGATTTTTCAAGTTCTGCGATCTGGGTCAGCAGCAACTCGAGACGATCAAGCATGCGGATGATCTTCGCGCGAGCATGCGTAGGCAATGATCCCCCGATGGCCGTCCGCAATTCGTCGAGACGTTGGCGCCGGTCTCGACGGATTGGATTGTATTCGCCAACGCCCAACGTCGCCAGGATGGCGCCGATGCGATTGACGAAGCCAACCCGTTCTGCAAGGAGTTCCTCGCGCTCCCGCATACCACGGCGGGCGTCTTCATCGGCCTCGGCAGGGACCGGAACCATCGAGCACACACGAGGTTCACCCCGCAACCACGCCAGCAACGTCCGCAGCAAGAGTTCGGCGTCAATCCCATCAGACTTGGCTCGACGCGCCCGGCGGTCGACAGGGACGCTGGAAGGTTGAATGACGTGCGTCTCGATGCCGTATTGCGCCAACCAACGGGCCAGCCAAAACCCAGACCATCCCGCCTCATAGACCGTGATCACCCGCTCGACATTCCGGCCAGCCTTCACGGCCCGGGCGCGATAGTCTTCGATGGCCGCCATCAGCGCTTCGGGAGCCGGCTCGATTGAGCGCTTGGCTTTAACACCCGGAAGGCCTGGTATCTGAGCGGCCAAAACCCAACTCGTGCTGCTCAGCTCAATTGCCAAAATGAGCGTCCGTTCGTAATCAGGCACGGTGGGAGCTGGAAGCGCGCCAAGAGCCTGCGTCATGATAAATATCCTCCAAAGTCTTATGACCCGGAAGACAAGCTACTATGTCCACCGGAAGCCCTCATAGGATCTTCAAGTGCGGCCTGATAGGGCCGCTGGCCGGTATGGAGATACGCGGACTTGGCGCAGATCAGTGATACGAGCTACGGGCTCTTGGGTATTCACTGCGTTTCCAGGCCCGGATCTGACCGATCATTTGACCTTACCGTTCGTCGACCTCCTCACGCGCCTGACGTTTCCCCAGCTACCCCGTCCGATCGCCGATCAGGCAGCCGCAGCCGCAGGAACGCGGAAATCTTCTCCCTTTGCCAGCATAGCCCACACCGAGCGCGCCATTTTATTGGCGAGCGCGATCGCCACCAGCATCTTTGGTTTGCGCGTCAGCATGCGCTGTAACCAGCTTCCGTCTGGCGCACCCCGCCGCATGGCCGCGCGAACGACGGACATCGCGCCGGTGATCAGCAGGCGACGGATATCGCGCTGGCCCATCTTCGAGATTTTCCCGAGAACCTGCTTGCCCCCGGTCGAATGTTGTCGGGGCACGAGGCCAAGCCAGGCGGCAAAATCGCGCCCGCGTTTGAAGACATCCATCGGGGGCGCGAAGGTCTCGATCGCCAGGGCCGTGATTGGTCCGACGCCCGGCATCGTCTGCAGACGCCGTGTCATCTCCCCGGATGCAGCTTCGTGAGCTGTCACCTTCTCAAGCTCCGAGATCCTTTTCGACAACCCCTCGATCTGATCGAGGAAAACGCGCGCCAGCTCCTCGACGAGAAGTGGGAGCGTCGTCGTTTGATCCTCGATCACCCCTTCAAGAACTTTCACATTCGCCTGTCCCTGCGCGGCCACGACGCCATGCTCGGACAAATGACCGCGGAGCGCGTTGATCAATTGAGTGCGTTGCCGGACCAAAAGATCCCGCGTCCGGAAAAGCATGGCGCGCGCCTGCTGTTCTTCGGTTTTGACCGCGACAAAGCGCATCGTCGGCCGGTTCGCCGCCTCGGCGATCGCTTCCGCGTCGGCCGCATCGTTCTTCTGGCGCTTGACGAACGGTTTGACGTAGACGGGTGGGATCAATCGAACTTCGTGCCCAAGGTCACTGATGGCCCGTCCCCAATGGTGCGCGCTCCCACAGGCCTCCATGGCGACGACGCAGTGCGGCTGCCCGGAAAAGAAGCCCAGAACTTTTTCTCGCGAAAGCTTCTTGCGGAACGCCACGCCGCCCTCGGCCAAGGCGCCATGCGCCTGGAAGGACCGCTTTGCCAGGTCGAGACCGATGATGCTGACCTTTTCCATGGATGCCTCCTTCGTTCGTGGGATGCGAAAACATCGCCACCTTGGCACATCATGATGCCGTCAGGAGGGGGCATCCACTCCATCAGTGATAAGAGTTGGTCCCCTCGATCCGCACGCCGGTTTCGTCGCTGGCGACGACCTTGGCTTTGCGAAGGATGGCCTTCGCCTTATCGGCCTCGATCTTGAACCCCGCGTGGGAGCGGATGAACATGTTCATCTCAAGGTGATTGCGGAGCAATCGTCCGGAGCGCGCCCTCGCTTACAATCAGTCCGAACGCGTCGCGGAAGATGAAGTGCAGACGCTCGTAGGAAAGCGCATGAAAGCCCTTCAAATAAATCGCCAGAGCATGAATGCGCGGTCCAAATGGCGTCGCTGTGGCGACGGCGGGCGCCGGAGCTTTAACCTGTGAACCGCAATGCTCGCATCGGCAGGCAAAGCGCCGGTGGCGGACGACATAAGGCTTAACCGGCGGCATTTCGATCTCGTCATATTCCCCGATCAATTCCATCTCGGCGCCCGGCGACACCGACCCGCCGCATAGCTTGCAATGGGTTGGTCTGTGATCGCGAAACTCATCGGGATTATCGGCCAGTCGACGATTGTGCGGCTCATGGCCAGGCTTCGCTCCGCCAGGACGGGAGTTCTCGCGTTTCTCTTTCTTGTCCGTGGACGGTGGCTTCGACGAATTGCGAGACGTCTTGTCCGGTCGATGAAGCCGCAGCACCAGCTCAATCAGCTCGTCCTTGCTCAGCCGCTGCAAATCAGTCCGTTCCATGGGCTCATGGATTCAGAGATTGCGGTCCGTGGCAAGGGGGTGAGTAATTACCGAGTTAGCCCTCGGCTTTCAATAGCTACAAACGTTCACCCATTGAAGTTGCTGGCCATAGTCTGTCTGCACCCAAACCTGCTGAAAGCATCCAGAATAACCGTAATCGCCGTAATACTGCGGATAAAAGCCGCCGTAACCGTAGCCTCCCCAGCCACGAACTCCCAGCCCTCCATGGAAGCCTCCGCCATGGAATCCCCCTCCGCCCCCGTGGAAACCGCCGCCCCCGCCGTGGAATCCGCCGCCTCGTGCGTCAGCTGCGACAGAGAAGGCGAGCAGCAGCGCGCCAGCCACGGAGATAGAGGCGAAAGCCGTCTTCGCTTTTCGAATTGTCATCGCATCCATCCTCATCACGTCTCATTAAGGATCGGGGAAGCGAATCAGGGCGGACAAACTTTTTCTTGAGAAGTCGCGACTTCCCGATCATTCGATGTTAACTGCGATTGGACTACGCGGTTTCAAGCGCCGTTTTCGCCGAATGTAAGGCTTATGCTGCTAGCGGAGCCAACTCCGCGTCTCGCAGCGAGAAATCGGCGGTGGCGGGTGTCGGCAGGCTCTGCAAGGACGCAGCCTCATAGCCGCGCGCACAAAGCTCGCCAGAGCCCTGCGCCGACATTTCCACCACCAGGCGCGTCGTCGGGTTGAGCACGGGCGGCGCCGCCCATCGAAACACCGCTCCGCCCGGCGCGAAGCTTCGCATGGCCGCCTTTCGCGCTTCATTATTCTCGAATCCCATTCGGCCAGTCCACCCGGCGCGCGGGGCCTGCCAATCGTTGGCGACGACCACGGGACCGCGCAGCACTTGCGCATCACGTTCCGTGCGCTCGATCACAACCATCTCGCTCGGCTTGACACCTGTTAATGTGAATAGAGCGGGCCGCGCCAAAGGTTCCCGGCTCAACAATTCTACTGCGCTTTCGAAATCTTCACAGCTCTCGAAAGCGCAGCGAAGCAGGTGATCTGGCGGCCATCCGTCCTCGCGCAACAAGGCGTTGCCAAGGTTGATCGCGGCGTCATATGGCAGGCCCAGCAGGCCTCGCGTGCGGCGCCGCATAGGCGCCTGATTGACGACCGCGCAAAAGCGGTTTGGCGCCATCGCCGTAAGAACTCCTACCGCGCCCGGCCAGGTTACGTTATAAAAGTCGCCCGCATGCCCTGCCTGCCAGGCGATTTCGACGCCACGCCCCAGTCCCGCGAACGGCCAGTCCAGCGAGCGACGCAGCAAAGGCGCACCAATCGGTCCGATCTCAGCGGAGGTGGTGCAAGCGAAAAGATAAGACATGTTGAGCGTCAGCGCGCCCGGAAAACCGAGTATTTCGGCGACGCTCTCCAGATCGTCGCTATAGGTCGAGACTGAGCTGCGTAACCACTTCGCGGCGATGCGATCAATGGATGACAGACAGAAATTCTGACTCCAGCGCGGCACAGGCGACATACAAGCGTCGCGCAGGGTCGCAGCCGCGGAAATGCGGGCGCGCGCGTGAGCAACCGGGCCGCCGCGCCGCACATCGAAAAAAGGGATCAGGTTCATTCGGTTCTCCCGTTAGAAAACTGTCAACGAACCGAAATAGTTTTCACATATTCCTGTCACAATACACAAAAACTTGCACCGGCTCGGGCGGAGCAATGCAGCATCTCTAGATGGACGACTTGTGCGGGCGAGTGCGAGGGGTTTAGACTTGAAGAATGCAACCGAAACCGGTCACAAAATTTCTTCTGGCGGCTTCCGTCCTGGCGGGAGCCCTCGCATTGGGCGAAACAGCAAGCTCTTCGCCGCGCGAAGAATCCTCCGTCTAGCGCGGACAGCGGCGACAACTTCATCGAAATCCCCGGCGTTGGCCGAATCCAAATGCCGCCGGGAGTGCAGGTCTTTCAACCGCGCGGGGCAGACCGCTTCACCGGGGACGAAGAAGGCAGAGGCGCGGAGGAAGAACCTCAGCGTGGTTTGCCCCTTTCGCGCTCGCCAAGAGCGGCGGCAACTCCACACGCGCCGCCGAAGACGCCGCAAGAAGCGCGCGCGAGGGCGCTAGATGCTTTGCTCGGGCGGTTGAAAAATGCATCCGACGAGCCCGAGGCGCAGGCTATCGCCACTCGGGTACTCGCGGTCTTCGCCGCGACTTCCTCCGACACTATCGCACTATTAAGCTCGCGTGCCGCGGCGGCGGCAATTTCCGGCGCGCAGCCCGTCGCCGAGGCGCTGCTCGACGACGTGATCGTGCTCGATCCCAACTGGTCGGAAGGTTTTGTGCGGCGCGCTCGGATCAGAGCGGAGCGTGGAGACGCGGGCGGCGCCCGAGAGGATCTTGAGGCTGCCCTTCGGCTTGAGCCAAGGCGCTTTGATGCATTTTCGGCGCTCGGCGCGCTGCACGAGGAAGCGGGCGACAAGAAAGCCGCCCTGGACGCATATCGTCGCGCGCTGGCGCTCGACCCAATGCAGGAAGCTCTGCAAAAATCAGAAGAGCGACTGCGGCTCGATATAGAGGGACGCGACATCTGACCTCAAAGAAGGTTGATCCATGTCGAACAATGTCAGCCTGTCCGCTGAGGCAATTGCGCAGCTCTTCCACGAGGCGCGCACGCACAATGGCTGGAGCGAACAGGAAGTTTCCGATGCGCTGCTCCGCGAGGCCGTGGATGTCGCCAAATGGGGACCCACAAGCGCTAACTGTTCTCCTATGCGGATCGTGTTCGTGCGCTCGGCGGCCGCCAAAGCTCGGCTCGCGCCCGCTCTTGCGCCTGGCAACCTCGATAAGACCATGGCGGCGCCTGCTACCGCCATTTTGGCCTATGACCTCGAATTCTATGAAAAACTGCCGCGTCTGTTTCCCGCGGCCGATGCGCGCTCATGGTTTGTGGGCAATCCGTCGCTGATCGAAGAAACAGCTTTCCGAAATGGGACATTGCAAGCTGGCTATCTTATTCTCGCCTTGCGCGCGCTGGGACTGGACACGGGACCGATGAGTGGATTCGACAAAGCGGCTGTCGACCGGGAGTTCTTCCCGGACGGTAAGGTGAAATCGAACTTTCTGCTCAATATCGGATATGGTGACGCTACGAAGCTTTATCCGCGCGGACCTCGGTTCGGCTTCGACGAAATGGCTCAAATTCTGTAACCAGAGCCGACACCACCGCTGAAAGCCGTTACTTCTGTTGCACCGCGGCGAGGTAAGCGAGCAGCGCTTCGATTTGCTGCGTGGAAAATACAAAAGGTGGCATTTCCGAACCTTCATGCCCGACGACTATGCCCTCCCCCAACGCCTCCTCCAAATCGGACAGCGGATATTTCTTTCCCAGCTGGCGAAACGGAGGAGACTTCGGATTTGGACTATCCCCGCGGGGTCCCACTGCATGGCAACGACTGCAAAATGTTTCCGCGATCTCTCGACCTTTCTCGGTCAGAGTTTGTCCCATGGCGGATGGGATCGAGAACAGGATGAAGGCCAGCAGAAATATCGGACGCATTTTATGACTTCTGTTTCCTGAGGCCTGCATAAAACTGCCGCGCAAAGCCAGGGTTCACATTAAGAAATTGCACCCGAACGGATGCTGGCGCTTGACGCGCTCCGAGGCTGATCAGTCGCGAGCGACGAGAACGGAACATTTTGCGTGCCGTACAATGGTTTTCGCGTTAGAGCCCAGCAAATATGTCGAAACGCTGGGACGGTGCGACCCGATCACGATCAGATCAGCGCCCCAAGCATCCGCTTCCGCCAGAACCTCCGCATAAACTGACCCCAGACGCAGAGAAGTCGAAACCAGCTCTTTCGGATAGACGAGGCGAGAAGCTATTTTCCCCATTTCAACATCCAAGCTCTCGCGCAGCCTCGCATCGAAATCCACAGGCACGTAATCCATGAACGCCAGCGGCGTCGGCGCTTGCACGTTAATAAGGCGAATTTCTGCTTTTACGATCTGTGCTAACTCGACAGCCGCGGCTTCGCCTTTGGCCGTCATAGCCGTCTCGTTCAAATCTATCGGGACCAGAATTTTCTTGTACAACGACGCCTCCTATGGATGAATTCGCGCCTTTTGTTCAACGGAATGGCGGTGAAGCAGCGTCTCTTCAATCCATCTCATTCACAAACTCTACGCAGCGAATCCTCACGCAAATAGAGTCTTTCGTCAACACAATCCCGGGGGCGCTAAACTTCCAAGAGTCCGCTTATGGCGACGAGATTCTTTCGAACTCCCTGTCCATTTCAGGATTGTAGCGATGAAACCATTCGCCGAAACTGCGCCGAAACCATCAAGCGTGGTTCGTGGTCATGTGCTCGCTTTTTCGCGGAGGGCGTCCTCAATCGCCGCGCGGGCGGAATCCATGGCGCCCGCGTTTGGCCCCCCCGCCTGTGCGAGGTCAGGACGTCCGCCACCTCCCTTGCCGCCTAACTTTTCGCTGGCGATTCGCACAAAGTCTACAGCGTTGAATTTGGACGTGAGATCCTCCGTGACCCCCACCACCAGGCTCGCATTGCCTGTCGACGAGGTGTTGGCGAAGGCTACGACGCCCGAACCAACTGACTTTTTGCCGTCGTCGACAAGCCCCTTGAGGTCTTTTGGCTCCACGTCAGTGAATGCTCGCCAGTAGAATTTGATCCCCGCAACATCATTGAACTCCAATGGCTTGTCACCGTCGCCTCCACCCGCCGCCAGCTTGCGCTTGGCGTCGGCGAGTTCCCGTTCTCGTCGCTTGTAATCTTCGAGCAGCGCCGCAAGTCGCGCCGGCGCTTCCTCCCCGGTGGTTCGCAACTGCGCCGCAATCTCACGAAGAGCCTTCGCTGATGCGACAAGCTCAGTCCTGGCGCCCTCGGCGGTGCGTGCTTCGATGCGCCGCACGCCCGAGGATACGGGGCTCTGCGCCACGATGCTGATGACGCCGATATCGCCGGTGCGGGCGACATGCGTTCCACCGCAAAGTTCGACGGAGAACGCCCGTTTGCCCGCTTCGTCCGGCCGCCCCATCGCAACGACACGCACCTCGTCGCCGTATTTCTCGCCAAATAATGCACGCGCACCTGATGCGATCGCCTCGCTCTGATCCATAAGTCGGGTTTCAACTGCGGCGTTGTCCTGCACAATCTCGTTGGAGAGGCGCTCGACTTGCGCAAGCTCTTCTTCGGAGAGAGGCTTCGGGTGAGTGAAGTCAAAGCGCAGGCGATCCGGCGCCACAAGCGATCCTTTTTGCGCCACATGGTCGCCGAGCACCTGACGCAGCGCTTCGTGAAGAATGTGCGTCGCCGAGTGATTTGCGCGCGTCGCTCGCCGACGCGCATGGTCAACGTCGAGTTCAAGCGTCATTCCAAGCGAGATCTCTCCCTCTTCGAGGACGCCTTCATGCACGATAATATCGCCGAGCTTCTTTTGTGTGGCGTCGACGCGAAAGCGAACGCCCTTGGCGCGCAATTGTCCGACATCTCCCGTCTGGCCGCCCGATTCGCCATAAAAAGGAGTCTGATTGACGATTACCGAGCCTCGCTCGCCAGTCTTCAGCCAGTCGTGCTGGACCCCGCCGCGCAGCAGCGCAGTCACGACGCCTTCGCTTTTTTCTGTGTCGTAACCTAAAAACTCAGTGGCGCCGACACGGTCCTTCACCGCAAACCAGACCGTTTCTGTAGCGGTCTCTCCGCTGCCAGCCCATGCCTTGCGAGCTTCGGCGCGCTGGCGCTCCATCGCATTGGCAAAGGCTTGCTTATCAACACCGATCCCGCGCGGTCGAAGCGCATCTTCCGTCAAGTCAAGCGGAAATCCGTAAGTGTCGTAGAGTTTGAAGGCCGTTTCGCCCGACAGTTGTGCGCCTGCGGTAAGGTTCGCAGTCTCTTCATCGAGAATGGAGAGGCCACGGGCCAGCGTCGTGCGAAAGCGCGTCTCTTCGGTCAGCAAAGTGTCGCGAATCAAGGATTCGGCGCGTTGCAATTCTGGAAAGGCGAGGCCCATCTGCGCGACCAGGGACGGCGCCAGACGCCACATTAGTGGATCAACCGCCCCGAGTAATTGCGCGTGGCGCATTGCTCGCCGCATGATACGGCGAAGGACATAGCCGCGCCCCTCATTTGAAGGAGTCACTCCATCCGCAATAAGAAACGAGCAGGCCCGCAAATGGTCCGCAATGACGCGATGGCTCGCTGCCTGAGGGCCGATTGCGCTGACATCGGTCAGATCCGCTACGGCGCCGATCAGCGCACGAAAGAGATCGGTGTCGTAATTGGACTTCACTCCCTGCAACAGCGCAGCGATACGCTCAAGGCCCATGCCGGTGTCTATTGATGGACGCGGCAGCGGAACGCGTTCGCCAGGCGCGACCTGCTCATATTGCATGAAAACGAGATTCCAGAACTCCAGAAAACGGTCGCCGTCCTGCTCGGAACTGCCGGGGGGGCCGCCCGCCAGCGTCTCGCCCTGATCGTAGAAAATTTCCGAACAAGGGCCGCAGGGCCCCAGTTCGCCCATGCTCCAGAAATTGTCGGAGCTGTTGATCCGGATGATCCGCTGCTCGGGAAAGCCAGCGATTTTTTTCCACAAGCCAAAGGCTTCTTCATCGTCATGATAGACGGTGACGAGCAGGCGGTCCGTCGGCATGTTGAATTCGCGAGTGATCAGGTTCCACGCAAGTTCAATTGCGCCTTCCTTGAAGTAGTCGCCGAAGGAAAAATTGCCGAGCATCTCAAAAAAAGTGTGATGCCGCGCGGTATAACCCACATTGTCGAGGTCATTATGCTTGCCGCCGGCCCGGACGCATTTTTGCGAGGAAGTGGCGCGGGAGTGACGGCGTTTCTCGACTCCGGTGAAGGCGTTCTTGAACTGCACCATACCGGCGTTGGTGAACATCAGCGTCGGATCGTTGTGCGGAACAAGCGAAGAGGATGGCACGCGCTCATGATCGTGGCGCGCGAAATAATCGAGAAACGCGTTGCGGATTTGATTGACGCCGGTCATGGTCCTGCTGGCTCGCTTTGGTGCCTGTCGCATTTTGCGCTGGCCGCTTTGGCGGCGCGGCCTTAGATCGTTCCTTGCGATATGCCAGTTAGGGGCCGGTTGGGCAATGAAAAATACCCGTCGACGAGCGGCATCTTCCGGCCAGCCCTCGACAAGCGGAGTTGTCCGGGGCGGAATGACCGCACCCGGATTGTGCAAGCGGCGGACAAACTCCCCTGTTTAGTCCTCCGCGCTCTCCGTCTCGTCGCTGCCAGCGTCCAGAATACGCTCTGCGATAAGTCCCGAATTTTCCCGGATCGCCTGTTCGATGCGTGCGGCTGCCTCCGGATTTGATTTCAAGAAATTCTTGGCGTTTTCCCGGCCTTGGCCAAGCCGCTGACTGTCAAAGGAAAACCAGGCTCCAGATTTTTCCACCACGCCCGCCTTCACCCCAAGATCGACCAATTCGCCGACTTTGGAAATGCCTTCGCCATACATGATGTCGAATTCGACCTGCTTGAAAGGGGGGGCGACCTTGTTTTTCACGACCTTTACTCGGGTCTGGTTGCCGGTCACCTCGTCCCGGTCCTTGATCGCACCGATGCGGCGAATATCGAGCCGCACGGAGGCATAGAATTTCAGCGCGTTGCCGCCGGTCGTCGTTTCCGGCGAACCATACATCACGCCAATCTTCATGCGTATCTGGTTGATGAAGATTACCAGGGTATTTGAGCGGGAGATCGAAGCGGTAAGCTTGCGCAGCGCCTGGCTCATCAGTCTGGCCTGCAGACCGGGCTGCACGTCGCCCATTTCGCCCTCGATTTCGGCGCGAGGGGTCAGTGCGGCCACCGAGTTCAACCACAAGCACGTCGACTGCGCCGGAGCGCACCAGAGTGTCGGTGATCTCCAGCGCCTGCTCGCCCGTGTCAGGCTGGGAAATCAGAAGGTCGTCAAGCTGGACGCCCAGCTTGCGAGCGTAGATGGGGTCGAGAGCGTGTTCAGCGTCGACGAAGGCGCAGACGCCGCCGGCCTTTTGGGCCTCGGCGATCACATGCAGCGTCAAAGTGGTCTTGCCTGAGGATTCAGGGCCGTAAATTTCCACGACGCGCCCGCGGGGAAGTCCGCCGACTCCCAGCGCAATGTCGAGACCGAGAGATCCGGTCGAAACGGTCTCGATCTCCACCGCTTTCTGGTTCTTGCCGAGTCGCATGATCGAGCCTTTGCCGAAGGCTCGTTCAATCTGAGACAGGGCGGCGTCAAGCGCCTTGGTCTTGTCCACGGATGATCCTTCCACGAGGCGGAGATTGGCTTGGCTCACAGCGAAATTCCTTCTGACACGGGTTAGCCGGCGGGTGCAACCACGGCGCTACGCTTTAGTCGAAAACAGCGGGCAGTCGCCATTGTGCATGGTTTGTTCTCTTTGCCAAGTTCTTTTTATGCCCCGATCAAGGGGGCGCCTGGTCCGCAGTCCCAGGCATCCCGGTCCTCGACGGCCCCCGGACGACGAATGTGTTCCGGTAGCCAAGGTCCAGGCGTCGACACTTTCCAAAGTTCCTGTGTTTGACCAAGCGGATCGGTCGGCCCATTGACACGCGCAGATGTTTTCCACGGTTACATCAATAATGGCGCCCCTTACAGCCACAACATATATGCAGTGCCTTGAGGTCGCCCTTCCCTCTGACAACAGTTCTCAAGACTTTAATGGATTTCAAATCCAGCATCGTCGACAGGAACAACGGAAGCGCTCGTCGGTTCAATGTAAAGTCCTTGTTCCTGTTCAGTGTGGAGCCGAAGATGATGGTGCGAACTCCAGTTTTTCTTGCCGCCATGTTCTCCCTGCAACTCGCCATAGCTTATTGGAGGCTTGTTTGCGCAGTCCAAGACTTGAAGGTCTTTTGCATCGCTTCGCCCTCAAGGCGCCGTAATTCGGATATGAGCGGCGCCACTTCGGCACGCCCGTTACGCTTCAGGGGGTAAGTCATGTGGAACCCGTCTGAAATCGCCTGCGCTCGAAAGCGACTGTCAAGCGCCGGTATGCAGAGTGAGGACTTTTCCTGGCTCGAGGCGCATGGTTGGAGCGACACAGAAATTCCGCCTATTGCGTCATCGAGTGACGCCCTAGCTTATAAAAGGCGCGAAACGTTGTTGAACGACGCCATCGCAAACCTTGGTGTGACGGAGCGCGGCGAATCGCTGGAAGGCAGGCTGGCGGCGGCGATCGGAGCGCGTCAGGCTGATTGGCGCGAACGCGACGATGGCGGGGATTTCTGATTTTGTAAGAAACTGCAGTTTAGAGCAAAAAAATGGAGCAGGGAGCGTGCGGTGCAAACGCACGAAGCCGGTTGTGCTTCTCTCAACCACCTCCCGCTTCAGCGCGCCTGAACGAACGTCGAACGCAGGCTCGACGTTCGCGGTTTGACGCTGTTAGCGCGGAATGTTGCGCCGTTCGAAAAACTGCGGCGGACGCCGTCTCCGTACCGGCGCATAAGACATTGTTGGAGTGTTCGGTCCGCACAGAAAGCTTGCTAAGCAAGCGTTAAGCTCTCTCTCCATATTGGAAGCGAAACTCGTCATATGGCGGAAAAATGAGCGTCTTGTTGCTGGCATGACTTCCTCCATTAAATGGGCTTCTGATATTCAATACGCGCGCCTTCAAACTATGTTCCAGAATCGGGCACCATAAAGGATAGTGGGAAGGACTGTTATCAATCAACATCGGGCGCAAAGACGAACTTCCCGGACCTCCTTCTTCCGTAATTTCATACTGCGAATTTCCAGTCCGGCGGCGCCTTGCCGGTGCTAAGCCGACATGCAGACCACGAACATCGCCCCCGGCCCGTGGCGTTGCGGCAGCTTCAAATTTTACCAAGTAGCACGAGGATGAGAAGCACGAGCACCACAAGCCCAAGTCCGCCTCCCCCGTAATAGCCCGTCCCGTAGAATGGGCCGCCCCCTATCCCGCTAAAACCCCCTAAAAGTGCGATAAGTAGGACTATAAGAATGATCGTGCCGATCGACATTGCAATCTCCAACTTTAGCTGAAGGACAAAAAATTCGCCCTTTTATCACGTGCGTTTAAGTCCACTCCGCAGAGCGGGGCGGCTCGATGATGCTGACGTCGTTTCACTTTCTCAATTCTCGGGAAAAGAGCAGCTCAGCGGCCTCTCGCGCATCTAGTCTAGTTTGATCGCTTTCAAGAAAAGGCCAACTCCTTCCCGGAAATCTCGCCGACACAACTCCTCGATAAGCAACACGAGTTTTTCGCTTGCCAGCTTTGTTTTTGAACTCGACATGGAAACTGCGCAGGACTCGGGTCATAGCGGCCCCTCGTTTTCTTGAAAGCGGTCCGAGCCCGAGCTTGTGCTGTTGAAACCGGCGCCGAAGCGTCACCATAAGCACGGGGCACCAAAGAGAAGGGGATGGCGCATCGCGCCACCCTCTTCCTGCTACGTCAATCAGAGATTCTTCTTGATTGCGCCCGCCACCTTGTCGGCGCCATCTTTAATGGCCGCCTTAGCGTCGCCTGTGGCTTTCTGAGCCGCACCTTTGCCCTCTTGCGCCAACCCCTCGGATTCCAACTTGTCGGAACCAACGGCCTTTCCCAATCCCTGCTTCACGTTGCCAACCGCCTCATTGGCGACGCCCTTGGCCTTATCTGTCATGCTGCTCATCTTTTTCTCCTGAACTGAGATGGGGCTGGAATTCAGCGGTCAGCGAAGAAGCCTTCCATAGTTCCGCTGACGAATCTCCAGCTTTTGGTAGCTCACGTCGGTATTCGCCCTCTCGAGGTCGACACCTGTACGTCGCCCATGCTGTAAGACTTTCGTGTGGGGAGTTTGTTCCCAGGATACGCCTGAGCAGCTTGAATTTTCCCTTCTCCAATTTCGAAACGCCGGAAGCAGTGTCACGTCCGTTGTCGCTGAGCGTGCTCGGTTTTGAACTTGAGAATTCACTCCTCGGACCCAGCAATTTCAATGGCAGTCCGGAGCAACGAAGCAGAGCTGGAACAACAATAGCTAGGCTTCGAAGAAAATATAAAACACAGCCGCCAAGACAATGCATTCGGGGAAAGAACTTTTTCCATTCTCGATGGGAACAAATTTCGCCTTGCCGAGTCTTAGAGCAGTGCGTCGGTTTAGGTGGGTGTATGAAACGGGTTGCACGGCCACATCTCAATACCATGAGGAACAAAGATGGCAGACGATCCGAATGGTGAAGACCCTCGAAACGGTGTGCGTGATTTTGCAGAGGTCAACAGAGTAACGTCTGAAAGGAACCAATCTGATATCAAGGACATGATCAGCGACCGCCTCAAACAATATTATTCAAAGAGATTGTCCCAGCCCCTACCCGACAAATTTGCGGAACTTCTTCGTGAACTCGCCGAGAAAGAGGCGAAGTGATGGAAGAGAAAGTAGGCTCCGACTGGCAAACCCGACTGCTCGAACTGATTCCTAACTTGCGTGCGTTCGCGCATTCCTTGTGCAAGAACCCCGACTATGCGGATGATCTCGTTCAACAAACCTTGTTGAAGGCGTGGAAGAACAGGCAGACCTTCCGAGAAGGCAGCAATTTGAAGGCGTGGCTTTTTGCGATTCTAAGAAATAGCTTTCTAACTGAATTTCGAAGGAAAAAGTTTGAGACCGATGATCCGGACGAGCAATTGCAAGGATCACTGGTAAGTCGTGGACGTCAGCAGGCGCACATGGATATGCTCGACTTCGAACTGGCGCTAGCCAAGCTTTCGCAAGAACAACGCGAAGTCCTCATTCTTATCGGCGCCGAAGGAGTATCGTATGATGAGGCAGCGTTGATTTGCGGTTGTGCGATCGGCACCATCAAGAGTCGCATGAACCGCGCCCGTGAAAGACTTTGTGAGCTGATGGGAGTTGACGGTGCGCAGGATTTTGGGCCTGACAAAGCGGATATGGGTCAAAACACAATTGCGACCAACTGACGTAGCGCCGCAATGGGACGCTCCGTGCGCCACGGCGGCGGTCTTGTCCTCAACTCGCCGAGTTTTTCTGCAAAACCCTTGCGCTTAAAAAGCGATTTCACCTTGATTCAAAATCTGCTGTGCTTAGCTCAACCCAATAGTTTTCCACCGTGAGCCGCCGATATCAGGGCTTGCAGGGACAACAGGAAGAAACGATCATGGACAATTCGATTTCAGATCTGGTGGCCCCTCAACTTCCGATGTTACGGCGATTTTCGAGAGCGCTGAACGGTTCGCAACATCGCGGCGACGCTTATGTTGTCGCGCTGCTGGAACTGCTCATCGCCGACCCTCGCGCGTTCCCAAGAGATCTCCCGCCGAAATTGGCGCTTTTCCAACTTTATATGCAAGTCTGGAACGCCTTTTCGATAAACAGTTCGGCTGACGCTGTTGCAACGGAGGAGATAGGAGCGGCCGATCGTCAAGTCGAAACTTTGACTCCAAAACCGAGACAGGCCTTTCTCTTGGCCGCGCTGGAGAATTTCGAGGCCAGCGAAATCTCGACGGTGCTTCGTTGCTCCGACGCAGAGGTGCACCAGCTAGTCGACGCTGCAGGCAAAGAGATTTCCGCCCAGATTGCTGCGACGATTCTCATCATAGAGGATGAACCGGTCATCGCGATGGAATTGGAAGCAATCATGACGGAGATCGGCCATCGGGTCACCGGTATTGCCACCACGCACGGTGATGCGGTGGCGATGGTCGAACACAACGAGCCAAAACTTATTCTAGCAGACATACAACTCGCGGATGGAAGCTCAGGTATTGACGCCGCGAATGAAATACTCCAGCGGATAAATATGCCGCTGATATTTATAACCGCCTATCCCGAGCGGTTGCTGACCGGCGATCGAGTGGAACCGACTTTTATCATCACCAAGCCATTCAAGCCGGACATGGTGAAGGCCATGGTTAGTCAGGCACTGTTCTTTGACCTTAAGGCTTCGGTGAAGCATGAGTCTATGACTTGAGCAACTCGATGCAAACGCGCCCGCGAGAGGATAGCCGAACGGCCTTCGATGCTGTCGGCAACCAAGAATTCACGACGATGCTTTCCCTCGGCAGGAGTCTTTTGGAGGCGAGCGTCGATTGCATAACTCTATTGGACCTAACCGGAAATATTGTTTTTATAAACGACGCGGGTCTTGCGCTTCTTGAGGCGACCAATTCCAGCTCACTGTGTGGAAAACCGTGGATTGAATTATGGCCCAAAAAATCCCGAACTGTGGTTGGGGCCGCGCTTCAGGACGCCACATCAGGATCCACCACCCGCTTCGTCGCGTCTTGCCCGACGCTGAAAGGCGCCGCCAAATGGTGGGACGTCGTCGTGGCGTCGGTGCGGGGTCTCGATGTCCGCCCAAATCAAATCATGGCGGTATGTCGAGACATCTCGAAACAGAAAGCTAATGCGGAACTCATGGCGGCCAGTACGGTCAGATTTCGCGCGCTTGCGAACAGCATACCGCAATTAGCCTGGATGGCGGACGCATCCGGACACATATATTGGTATAATGATCGTTGGTTCGATTATACCGGAACGACGCTTGAAGAAATGAAGGGTTGGGGATGGCTTAGTGTGCATCATCCAGACCACGCCGTCCGAGTGAAAGAGAAATTGGCAGAGAGTTTTCGGACTGGCGAGGCATGGGAAGACACATTTCCTCTCCGCGGAAAGGAAGGCGCCTATCGCTGGTTTCTATCTCGAGCAAATCCTGTTCGCGACACCGATGGTCAAGTTTCACTTTGGTGTGGAACAAATACAGATATCACGAACGAACTAACTTATCGCCAACGCCTCGAACGAAAAGTGCGCCTCATCGAACTGTCTCATGAAGCGTTTCTCGTGCGCGACCAAGACGACAAAATAGAACTTTGGAATTCAGGTTGCATTGATCTTTTTGGCTACTCTCGGGAAGAAGCGATCGGCGCACAATGCGACGATCTGTTGAAAACTGAATTCCCAGGCGGCAAGTTGGAAATCGAGCGCGCGCTGAAGGAGAATTGCGCATGGAGCGGAGAGTTGCTGCATCACGCCAAAGACGGCTCGCGCGTTTGGGTCGAGAGTCGCCAACAGCTGCTTAATTCCGGCGGGAAGTGCGTGGTCATCGAATGCGATCGCGACACCACGGAGCGGCGCACGGCTGATGAGATCAGACGACTGTTGATTGGCGAACTAAGCCATCGGGTAAACAATTCGCTCGCGGTCGTCCAGGCGATTGCGACGCAAACCGGGCGTCGCGCCACCAATGTCTCGCAATTCTTGCAAGATTTCGGTGGACGAATTGAAGCAATGTCAGCTGCTCACAATCTTTTGAACGACGCCAATTGGAGCGGAGTCGAGCTACAAACGATCATCGAGAGCCAGCCGCTCTTGCGCTTCGGGTCGGATCGGTCGGTTTGCATCCACGGAGAAGCGGCCCCGCTGAGCGCGAAAACGGCAATGCATCTCGTACTAGTTTTGCACGAGTTGGCGACAAACGCGCAAAAATACGGCTCCTTAAGCGCTCCTGGGGGGCGACTTGAGATTTCTTGGCGGAATTTGCCCGGGGAAGTCGGCAAAATCGAGATGGTTTGGCGCGAGTTGGGCGGTCCCATCGTTCAAGCGCCACAATCCAAAGGCTTTGGTCTATCGCTTATTGAGCGGTCAAAAAGCTTGCCCTTTCTTGCCGTGACCATTGCATTTGAAACAATGGGAGTGGTCTGCAAAATGCGCATGGATTCAATTAGGGCTGATACACAAGATCCTCCCTATTTCAGGCCGGGTCAGAGTTCTCGCGGTTCGTAGCGTCGAGCTTTTGTTTCACTGCACGCCCGGTACGGAGCCAACCATTCAACCGTGTTCAACAATGCTTAGCTTCGCGGCAGGAACAGGGAAGATCTTTGAGCGTTGTTCTGCTAAGCGACCGTAAACCCTGCCGAAAGAAATGAAATTGAATGATCAAGAGTTGCAGTTGCGGAGTTTGGCGGACGGTCATAACGCGGCAGTAAACGGGGGAACTAACAGATGTTGCTGTCGACACAAATCGCCGCTCAAATACCGTATCTTCGGCGTTACGCCCGCGCTCTGACCGGGTCGCAAGCGAGCGGCGACGCTTATGTTATGACGCTCTTGGAAACAATAATCGAGAATCCGGAAATACTTCCCCGCGGGGTGGATGGCCGGGTCGCTCTTTATAAGCTTTTTTCAAACCTTTGGTCCTCTGTTTTTCAGAAGAACGGACCTTATGCCGACGCCCATGTCAATGTGCATGACTTCACGCACTTTACCTTTGTCGCCCAGCTTTCACCCTTGTCGCGACAGGCCGTGCTGCTGCTTTATATTGAGGGTTTTTCGAAGCAGGAGGCGTCGGTAATCCTGGGTGTGAAAGCAACGGAGATAGAAACGCTGATTGAGGCGGCTTGTCAGGAGTTCGCCGAAAACGTCGGTACAGACGTGCTAATTGTCGAAGATGAGGCGATCATTTCGACTGAGCTGTCACTGATTGTTAAAGACCTGGGTCATTCCGTTATCGGCGTCGCCCGCACTTCTGCCGAAGCTTCTGCTGCCGCCAGCCAACGAAAGCCGGGATTGATATTGGCGGACATCAAGCTTGCTGACGGAAGCTCAGGATTGGACGCCGTCAATGCGATCATAGAAGATGGCCTGCCGCCTGCTATTTTCATTACGGCTTATCCAGAAAGACTCTTGTCGGGGGTGAAGCCCGAGCCCGCCTTTCTAATTCAAAAGCCCTATAAGATCGAGACTGTCGTTACGACCATTAATCAGGCGCTATCACTGACGCGACCCAAACCCCATGTCGCCCGAACGCTTCATTGATTGCGCTGCATAGTTTAGGCGTAATAGCGAGAGACCTGCTTTCCAATGCAAACGAAATCTCAGAACGAAAGGCTCCGCCGCGAGTTGTAAAACAAATCACGGAGCGAGACATGAAAGTGTTAAGCGGACAATCTGTATCTCGACGGCAACTCGTCGGTAGCGCCAGCGTAGGTTTGGCTGTCGCTGCCGCGGCATCAGGCGCGCAAGCGGAAACAGTGCGATACTTGGAGAATCCAGTCGCGAAATATCCCAAACCACCATTCAGAAAATCAGCCTCAACCTTGGCCCGGCCTCGCAAGCAAAATAAATCCTCGTCCTGACCATGGCGAATCGAGCTATCGCGGGTCCGGCCGCCTCGCCGGCCGCAAGGCTCTCATTACGGGAGGAGATTCAGGAATGGGGCGCGCCGCTGCGATCGCATATGCTCGCGAGGGCGCAGATGTCGCTATAAACTATTTGCCGGCCGAGGAGCCCGACGCTTCAGAGGTGATAGCGCTCATCAAGGCTGAAGGTCGAATTGGAATTGGGATACCGGGCGACATTCGTGATGAAGCTTTTTGCGAGAAGCTTGTCACCGAAGCGGTGAGTGGACTTGGGGGACTCGATATTGTTGTGAACAATGCGGCCCGTCAGCAAACCCACGCGTCGATACTGGACATCTCTACCGATCAATTCGACTGGACGATGAAGACGAATATCTACGCCCCATTTTGGATTATCAAGGCTGCGTTACCGCATCTCCGCCCGGGATCAGCGATCATTGGAACCGCGTCTGAGCAAGCTTATGATCCATCCGCAGATCTTTACGATTATGCGCAGACAAAAGCTGCAACGATGAATTACACAAAGTCTTTAGCGAAACAGCTTGGGCCAAAGGGCATAAGGGTGAATGCGGTTGCACCCGGTCCAATTTGGACTCCTCTTCAGGTATCGGGGGGCGCGACGCCTGAAAAATTGAAGCGCTTCGGCGGCGCGACTGCACTTGGACGTCCGGGCCAACCCGCCGAACTCGCTTCAATATACGTGCAGCTTGCCGCTGCAGATGCGAGCTTTGCAACCGGACAGGTATATGGCGCCGCGGGAGGCAGTGGGCAGCCTTAAATGCTCTTCTTGCGGTTGCGTGAAGCCAGGTCGCAGGTATCGAACGACTTCAAACATATCGGGGAGTCGCTCCATACCTCGCCGCCTCAGAGAATTAAATCTTCCTCTTCCGCGTAATCGAACTTTCCAGGCGCGGTATGGAACGCGCTCCTTGTAAATGCGTTTCTGCCAGCGTAACCGCTTCTCACAGCTGCCGGAGGGCAAATGTTTCTACACCGTAAAGAACTTATCCAGCCCGTAAGCGTGGGAAAACCCGATGCGCGGTTCGGCGCTTTTCTACTCGAGCAATTTGGTGGAGCTACCGGTGAACTCACCGCAGCTCTTCAGTACTGGGTTCAATCCTTCCATGTCGAGAACGCAGGCATCCGCGACATGCTTCAGGACATCGCTATCGAGGAGTTCAGCCATCTTGAAATGGTCGGCAAGCTGATCAGCCAGCATACCAGCAAGATTGATCAGACCGATGTTTACGACGCGCCCCTTTTCAAGCTTAAAGGCGGCGGACCTCATTTCTTGGACAGTCAAGGGAGCTGCTGGACTGCGTCCTATATCCAGGAAGGCGGCAATGTGGTGCGAGATCTGCGCGCCGATATCTCTGCTGAGGCGGGCGCTCGTCAAACCTACGAAGCACTCATAAAGTCTTGCGATGATGAAAATACTAAAAAGGTGTTGGTGCATTTGCTGACCCGAGAAATAACCCACGCCAACATGTTCATGAAGGCTCTTGAATCCCTGGGAAAACTGGACGATCCGTTCTTCGGCGATGTTCAACCTGACGACACAGTGCAACTCGTTTTCAACCTGTCACAAGGTGAAGACGAACGCGGTCCGTGGAACGAGGGACCTGAATTTGACTATGTCGAGGACCCCCGACCCGCCGGCGGATTTCCACCTCCGCCGAACAATCCCGATGACGAGCACCGTGCAGTCTCGACGCGCAAACCGAACGACCGTGAGGGGGCAAGCGTTCACTGACGCTATCCGGCGCGCGCTCTTCGGCTTGGCTAACAGCGAGGGGCAGTTCCAAAGCGAGAAAAAGATAATGCAAAAGTAAGCGGGGTGCTATTGGGGAGCCATTTTGTAGGCCATGCTTGATCGGGCTTGCAGCGTCAGCAGCGCCTCGATCAAGCGGCGCGGGTTCGGCAGTCGTCCCATCGGAGCTGAAAGTCCTGGTTTGAGCGCTTCGTTCGCGGCAACCGTCTCCCAATAACGATCAATGTTATGCCCGCATCACGGTTTTATAGCGATTGCGTTCAGGTAGATGTACGACACCTCAGACAGTATTTGCAAAGATTTTTGCAATTCGACTGTCGGAGCATTGGTGACGTAGATGAGGTCCTTGTCCAACACATCGATCTGCTGCGAGGCGAGCAGAAGCGTTGGGTTTTGAAGATCGATATGATAAACGGTCGGAATACGTTTTGTTCCGTAAACGCTTACGTTGCGCCCCAATTGCTCCAACACTCGGGGACTCTCCCAGCGTAACAGGAAAACGCCCGTTGGGTCCGCCTGCGTGTCGAGCAAGCCCTGAGCTCGCCCAACGGCTTCCGCGAGCGTCAGCCGTGGAACGTCGATGGGATATTGGCCGCTTTTGCCAGTAGCTCCAAGTGCGGTGAAAAATCGCGGCTCACGCCGCAAGTAAATCAAATCACCCGGTTTCAAGTAAATATCTTCGCGAGGATCGTGCACGATCGTATCGAGCATAACCGACGCCGTTTTCCCCCCGCGACTGAGTGTCACCGACACTTCGTAGTCGGGCCAATTCGGTCCGCCGGCCCGCGCGATGCCGGCGAGTAGCTTTTCTCCCGCCCAGTTGATAGGAAAACGCTCTGGACGGTGAACTTCTCCCATAACTGAATATAGGCTGGATCTTGAATCCAGGAGGCTTATGAGAACCTGAGGTTCGATGGCGCGTTCTTTGAGCCGCCGAACGATATCCTGCTCGATCTCGCGCGTGGACTTGCCATTGACCAAAATTCGTCCGGCATATGGAACGCTCACCGTCCCGTCGTGGTCCACGACCTGCTGAGGCAGTGCGACATAGTTACCCTGTCGCAAAGTGTCAGTGGCCGCTGGTGTGAAGAGGCCTCCCGCTGATGCCTCGAAAACGGACATACCAATTAAGTCGCCGATGCCGACTTTAACATTACTGGGCCCCGATCGCACATTTCCGAAACGATCAACTAAACTTTCGCGCGGACGAGATTTAAACAAATCAAGCATTGAAGTATCGACTTCAACCAGCTCGTAGGCTAGTCGCCCCGAACCGTCCGTGGCATTTTCATAGATCATTGTGCTTTGCGGGCCGGAAGACGGTGTTAGGCAACCAGTAAGCGTAAAAGCGGCGATCAATAAAGCAACTCTAAACCGCATCATGCGCCAGCCCCAAATTAGCACCTTATCGGCATAGTCTCTGCAACACAGATCCTGCACCACGACCGTTAACACTCTTATGTACCTTTGCGCATATACACTTTATCAGTTCCCGCAGCACTACGTATTAATACGTAGTGCTATGCTACTTGCGGAAAACACTCACCCACTTAGAGTCCCTGCGCTGGCCCGGGTTGATATTCCCCAGCAGCCTCACACGCAGAATGGGGATGCGTGATAGGCAAAAGCCTATGAGCCAAGCTTAAAACAACTCCCCACAGGAAATAATAAGGTATTGAGAAGAAGGGTTTTTCCATGATGTCCTCGCCGCCGGCTCCGGCAAGCACAAGAAGAAAAAACGCAAAACATAAAAGCAACCAGTTCTGCCATTCACGCCAATGAACCATGTGGCGTGCGGCGTGATATGAACGCAAAGCGCATCGGAAAAGCTCAAGTTGCATCCAAAAGAACGCAGTAAGTCCAATCAGTCCTGAACGCGAAAAAACGGACATCAGGGAGTTGTGCGGTTCACGTACCTGTATCCCCGCATTGTTTGCGAAGGGAACCAGAGGGAATCCGAAACCGAGACCAGTCAGCAGTGTAACGGGGTCAGCGGTCACTTTCTCGTATAAGGCTTTCCACCAATCCAGCCGTTGATCTACGCCCGAGGCCGCCGCGGTCACGGCGTCGTCGGAACCGTCGGAAACGCCAAAGATAGCCGCGATGTGATTAGCAAAGAACGACAGCGAAACCTCGCCCCCCAGGCGTCCGGATAATTTTATGCCCAGGACGCCGATTACCCCCACAATGACAAACAGTAGTGGAACGAAGGAAAGCATCTGAACTGCCGTGCTGCGCCTAAGAGCAATCAGCAACAGGAGCATGCAAAATAGTTGCAAATAAGTAGTCCGCGTTTGAAACATAACTATGGCGTAGCAAATAAATGCCCCGGCAAGAAGCACGCGTGGCATCGATGGGCCTTTGCTTCCTGTTGCGATGACCAGATACATCGCAGCCCAGATCAGCACGGTCACGCCAAGATCAAAAGAACCTAGCAGTGGAATTGACTGGCCATGTTCAGTAACGAGTTGTGGCGAGAGCGCCACAACCTCTGCTTGAAACGTATAACCGATCACAGTATTGACTGCCGCCACTCCTATAAGCCACGGCAGCCATTTCAGCAGTCGATTGAGATCATCCCGATTTTGAGCATAGTTGAAGCCGACAATCAAAAACAAAGAATCCAAAGCTTGGCTGGCGTCGCGCAGAGCCCAAAACCCATATTCCGGAACGGCTGATAATGCAGACCCGATGCAAAAGAACCACCAAATAGCAAAGGGTGCGAGGAAGACCACCTTTCCCATCTCCTGCAATACCGCACCGGTGCTGAAGGTAAAAAAGCACATAATCATAACCAGCTCGCTGAAAGGAACGCCCCCGCTGGGAGGGATGCGCACCTGACTGAACGCCCAACTGAACAAAATATTCCCCGCCAGCATTAGCGGCAGAACATAGCTATTCATTTTTCGGCCTTTCGTTGTCTAGCGCGGAGTCTCTTTCACGCGATCCACTTCTCGCCATCGAGAGCCAAAGGTTTGCCGATATCAAAAATATTGTGGAAATGACCGTACCTAGGAAAACTCCGTAAAAGCCGAACAAAACGCATGCTCCCGCGCCTATCGACACCGTAGAAGCAAGCCAAACGAGCTTTGAGGCAAGAATTCTCTTGATCCCACCAGTGACCCGTATGTGCAATTCGATCACGCTATTGAGTGCAGATAAAAACGGCGTGATAGCCAATAAAATAACGACGGGAATGGTGACAACATGGTCGAACTTTCCATGATAGAGCATCTGTATAGCTTCAACTCCGTAGCAGAGGAAAGCCGTTACGTAAGCAAAATTCAAGGCGCTGAAGCAGGCCACGAGCAGGAAGAATAGCCTGCGATATTCTCCTTCATTGCTCGAATATCTGTAACGCGCGAGTTTTGGCGCAAATGTCCAGAGAATCGCTCCTTGCGCCATGAAAACGGGCATGGCGACATTGTAGAGCCCTCGAACTGCCGCGGTCGCATCCAGTCCAATCAAAGTCGGACCGACTAGGTACCAAAAGTTGCTCCCTAGCCATTGGACAAATTGCGCGAGGCTCGACCAACGACCATAATCGAAATGTTCACGAGCTACACGAAACAGCAGCGGACGAACGTCTGCACGGCTTTCCTTCGGATACAGCAGCGTTCCGATGAGAAAAAGGCATGGCACGGCGGTTGCTGCGGCGGCGGCTGTAAAAGCGGAAGCGGGATTTAGCACATCCAATTCATGCAAAAGAAAAAGGAAAAGCGGCGCCAGAACTGCGTAGACAATGCCGGCGATTGCGAAAATCCCGTTAAAGCCATGAGAATTGCAAAGCTGTTGCGTTGTTGCACGCAATAGCAGCAGTGGCGCAGCGATAGCCAATCCGAGCATCGCATTGGCAAGCAAGGGAGAGAGAAAGGCGTGACTAAGCACTGCGGAACTCAGCAAACAGACAAAGAAGACCACAACCCCGCCTATGCCGTGCGCCGTTAGCACAACGCCAGTATAGGCCTCCATCTCGTCGGTATATTTCGCGGCGCCAATAATCGTGATTGGCTCAGCAAGGAATGATTCAAAAACCACGCAGGCGAGAAGATAGAAAGAGAAGGCGAAGCTGTATGCGCCAAACTGCTCGATCGGCATCCACCGAACCATTAACGCGGTCAACAAAAAATTCGTTCCAGCGAACAAGGCCTGTTCGACCATTGTCGAAAACACACGGACCGGCAAGCTGTTCGCGCGTCTTGCTTTCGTTCGCCAATCGAATGTCTTTATTCCTTCCAGAACCCGCAACAATCCAGGGGACGTCCGCAGCCCTGTCGTCCCTGGCGTCGAGTTCGGACCTTCTATCGGCATACTCATTCTTTTACTCGGGGATTAGATTAAACCTGACACAGCTGTCCGGACATCCGTCGCCCGCGTCGTCTTTCAGTATGCCTTTTTGTGGAACGCCTTCAATGGCGTCTGCAACAATATAAAAAGATCGAGCCAAATCGACCAACATTCGATGTACCAGAGATCCATCCTTACGCGCTCCTTCATATCGCGAACATCGCGTGTTTCGCCACGCAAGCCATTGATTTGAGCCCAGCCCGTAATCCCGGGAAACACCCTGAGTCTCAGCGCGTAATCTTCGATCAGGTTCCTATACATTTCATCGTGCGCGACAGCATGCGGCCTGGGACCCACCAGTGACATCTCGCCTTTGAGAACATTAAACAGCTGAGGCAACTCGTCGATGTTCAACTTTCGCAATATCCTCCCCATGCGCGTAACGCGCGGGTCATCTTGTTGAGCCTGAGAGACAACTGGACCGTCCTCCATCACTTTCATCGTGCGAAACTTGCATATGTAAAATTCCGCATCATCGAGCCCGCGCCTGCGCTGAAAAAACATAGCCGGACCAGGGCTATCCAGCTTGATCGCAAGCATTATAAAGAGAAGAAACGGCGTGAGGATAGCAAGCAGTGTTGCTGCGACAACCACGTCCACTGCGCGTTTAAGCCGAGATCCGCTTATCCTACCTTCGCTTCGTCCACGACGCCGTTGATGTGCCCTCAATAATCTTCTGTCACGGTCTCTTATTGCGTCATCTATGCGATTGAATGAATGGCTGAGGGAAAGAAGCTGCTTCGATATCGTGCTTGTTATATCCGCATCATGCTTCAGAATAGGCATTCACAATCTCCCGATTGCCAACGGGTCTGTTCGCCTCATCTTTTTACCGGCAGCTTCTCGGATTTTTAAGTCGAATAGAGAGTTACCTCCTTGGCGCAATACTGCTCGAGGAACCAAGTTGTGCAAGCCGCAAGGTTTTTGCACGACCGGTTTTTTCCATAAGAGCTACCTCTTGCCGGCTGCAAACCTTTGTGACTGCTCCTCATGAGCAATTTCAAACCTTCGTTGCAACAGCTAGTAATCAATCACTGAACGGCATGACAGCCAGTTACGAGTGTTGCGGCTGGAGACTGCGATGAATCAAGTCGTGTTAAAGAACGACGGCGTGATAATGCAAACGTCTGGTAAAAGCGACGTCAGCGTCAACGTTCTCGGACTAAATCTGAGCATTGTCGCATTGCGTGGCGCAGTAGAAACGATAGAGGGGTGGATTGAACAGCGGCACAACCAATATGTTTGCGTCGCCGACTCGCATTGCGCCATAGAGTTTAGAAGCAACAGTCAATTCCGTGCTGTTTATCGCAACGCCGGGCTGGTTACAGCGGACGGTATGCCACTTGTGTGGATGTGCCGATTGTTTGGCGAACGAAGGCTCGAACGCATCAGAGGGACCGACCTGATGCGGGAAATGTCCCGCGTGTCGCAATTAAAGGGCTATCGTCAATTCTACCTTGGCGGTAGCGAGCAGGTTTTGCAAAAATTGCAGGAGAATTTGGTCCGGGCAAATCCAGCGCTACAGGTGGCAGGCGCTTTCTCCCCACCCTACAGGAGGCTTAGCCGGGAGGAGGACGAGGCCATCATAAAGAGGATCAACGACGCGCACCCCGATATAGTATGGGTCGGACTGGGCGCGCCCAAGCAGGAGCTGTGGATGGCTGACCATCTGAACCGCATCCACGCGCCAGTGATGATAGGTGTTGGAGCAGCCTTTGACTTTCTTGCCGAAGCAAAGGGAGAAGCTCCAGTCTGGATGCAGCAATCTGGCCTTGAATGGCTGTTTCGGCTGTGCAGTGAACCGCGCCGATTATGGCGCAGATATGCTCGAGTTGTACCCACCTTTATAGTTTTGGCGATTGGAGCGCTTATTTGGCATGTGATTGAAGTTGCGACAGACAGGGCAAAGTTGCGCATCATCCGTTGGCAATCGTTCCCCTGAAATGCTGAGAGATAACGA
Source organism: uncultured Alphaproteobacteria bacterium (assembly GCA_963724845.1). Taxonomy (GTDB): domain Bacteria; phylum Pseudomonadota; class Alphaproteobacteria; order Rhizobiales; family Beijerinckiaceae; genus Methylocystis. Next base: position 961,298 of record CAVRWF010000001.1, on the reverse strand, counting down.
GAGAGTCTTCGATGATTACAGAAGCGGAAAACGAAACGCATTGCCCCCTGTGCAATGAAAGCAAGCTGTTAAATCCGTTTTGGAAATCTCCTGCATTCTTCCAGTGCGGAGCTTGCAAACTGATATTTCGGGTTCCATTCCCGGATACAGCTGCCTTGGAGAAATTGTATCACAAAAGCTGGAACGCGCCCGAGACCTCACGTGCTGAAACAGGCTCCACTGACAGCCGGCTAGCCGAGACGATCGTAAAGTATTTGCTCCGTAGCACAAAATCATCCAGTTTTGCAGGCAAACGCATATTGGACTTTGGCGGCGGCATGGGCGCCATGGCCACCGCGTTGAAGAAGCAAGGTGCAGATGTAATTGTTGTAGAACCGTTTGGCGTAGATTATCTGAAGAACCTGGGCTTTGACGCATATGCCAATTTGGATGAGATCCCTGAAGAATTATCTTTTGATGGAATTACCTCTTTAGAGGTGGTTGAACACGTTCTTGACCCTGCGGAAACCTTGAGCAGATTGGGAGAACGACTGGCGCCAGGTGGATGGCTGTTGGTCACGACCCCCAATCCAGAGGGTCTCACGGCGAGGCTCGCGGGGCAGGAATGGCGTGAAGCGCAGAAACCTGGTCATATTCTGTTTTTTCCACCCTCCACCCTCCAGTCGACTCTACGACAACTAGGCTTTGACTCTGTAGAGCGGCAGCGCTGGCTGTTACGATTTCCAAATGCTTCGTCGCGACGCGCGGCTTTGCATTACCTGTTGCAAGCGACTTTCATGGACGGGAGCTTGCGCGTTCTGGCCCGCAAAGCGTGCGGACAGGGTGACATATCCGCTGCAAGTTGAAACGTGAGCAATCTGTCCGGGGGCCTCTATGCAGCCAAGAACCTACATCACCACTAGTTGGGACGACGGTCATCCCTTGGACTTTCGCGTTGCCGAATTACTGTCGAAGCATGGTTTGAGGGGTACCTTCTATATTCCCATGCGCTGCGAAGCAGGGACCATGACGCCCCACCAGATAAGAGACTTGAGTAGCGAATTCGAGATTGGCGCCCATACTCTTAACCATGCCATTCTTGTGCGCTCTCCTGCGGATGTGGCAGAAAAAGAAATCTGCGGTTCAAAGGCGTGGCTGGAAGATATAACAGGTGTCAGTTGCAAAGTTTTCTGTCCGCCGCAAGGACGATTTGATCGGCGCCATTTGGGGATGGTCGAGAGGGCGGGATTTATCGCAATGCGGTCGACTGAGCTTGTCTCTACGCGTTTTCCCACGCGCGAGGGACGGTTGCTCGTTGTGCCGACAACGATCCAAGCTCATCCGCATGGCCAGGAGATTTACGCTAAGAATTTTTTGAAACGTGCAGCATTTGGGAACGCATGGCGGTTTATACGATCCGGCGCTTCGACGGATTGGTCGGCGCTCGCCAACTTTTGCCTAAAGCAAACCCTGAGTTTGGGCGGCGTTTTTCATCTGTGGGGGCACTCATGGGAGCTTCAGGATCATGGTCAGTGGCGCCGCCTGGACAAGATGATTGCGCTCCTCGGCGAAGTCGCGAAGGCGCAAGCTCATACCGTCACCAATGGACAGCTTTGCGATCTAAGCGATGCCTCTGGCTGACTTATCATTATCCTGACGACCGGCGCGGGATCCTCATATGAACATCATACTGGCACATGGCTTTTACAAGCAACTCGGCGGGGAAGATCGCTGCGTCAAAGCCGAAGCTGCGTTACTCAAATCGCACGGCCATAATGTCATCGAATTTTTTTTCGATAATGCCGCGGTTGATGGCATGAGCCAGCTTCAGGTCGCAGCCGGTTCAATTTGGAGTGGGCGCGCATATAACCAGTTGCGAAAACTCTGTCGACAACATCAGCCTCAGGTCGTCCATTTTCACAACACCTTACCACTTATCTCTCCTTCCGCTTATTACGCTGCAAAAGCAGAAGGAGTGGCAGTTGTACAAACCTTGCACAATTTCCGCCTCGCCTGCCCAAATGGACTATTCTTCCGGAACGGTCGCGTCTGCGAAGATTGCGTCGGGCGACCTGGCGCGTGGCCCGCGGTGGCCTTCAAGTGCTACCGTGACAGCAGAGCCGCGAGCGCGACGGTGTCAGCGATGCTTACCGCTCATAGAACAATGGGAACCTGGCGGAACGCTGTCGACGTTTATATAGCATTGACACAATTTCAGAAGTCCAAATTGATTAAAGGTGGCCTGCCCGCGTCCAAAATTATGGTGAAACCGAATTCGGTCCCTCAAAGCGCTATTGGCTATGGAGACGGGGATTACGCTCTTTTCGTGGGACGGTTATCGTCAGAAAAGGGCTTAAATACTTTATTGGAAGCATGGCATCACCTTCCATGTGACACCAAGCTTAAAATAGTTGGCGAAGGCCCGCAGGAAGATCTGGTCAAGGAAGCAGCCGCTAAGGATCAACGGGTAGAATGGCTGCAACATTTGCCTATCAGCCAGGTTTACGAGGTTGTCGGTGATGCGTCGGTCTTGATAGTGCCATCTGTTTGTTATGAGAATTTTCCTAGAGTTATCGTAGAGGCTTTTTCCAAAGGCACCCCTGTCATTTGTTCCAGATTTGGGTCTATGGCGGAAATCGTCGCGGACGGTTCTGAAGGTCTCCATTTTGCTCCCGGAGACGCTATCGATCTAGCCCAAAAGGTCCGCCATTTTTTTGATCAGCGTGACCTCATAAAACAAATGCGAATGGCGGCGCATCGCAAGTATGTTCAGCACCTTTCCCCAGACTCAAATCACGCTCAACTCATGCATATCTACCAAAGTGCTATAGCTGAACGATCGGTCGCCTTGCCGGTTTCAGAGACAGTTTAAAACAAGAAGCAACCGCGGAGAAGCGCATGAAAATTCTTATGAGCGCGTTTTCATGCGGCCCAGGCAGAGGGTCGGAACCAGGGGTCGGCTGGAATATGGCTCTGCAGGCTGCTCGCCTCGGGCACGAAGTGTTGGTGTTGACACAAACCGAATGCAAGGCGGAGATTGAGCGCGCCGTCGCCGAAGGCGCGACGCCCGCAAATCTAAGATTTGAGATTTTCACACCGCGCTGGCTGGAGATTTATCGGGACACTCTTTTGAAGCAAGGCGTGTTCTCACTGACGTGGCATACCACAAATATCCTGTGGCAGATTTGTGCGCTGTATCACGCCAGAAAAATCTGCAAAAGCAACTCTTTCGATCTTGTTTATCACGTCACCATGGCAGGCATTCGTCAGCCCACGCTTCTGTTCGCATTGGGTCTTCCGACAGTTATTGGTCCTCTCGGCGGCGGCGAGCGAGCGCCCATGCAGTTGAGGAAGTCCTTCTCATGGAAAGGCTGGCTGTTCGATTTTTTACGCGATATTTCGACGCTCGCGTTGCGTATCGATCCAATGACGCGAGCGGCATTCCTTAATGCGGAGCTGATTTTCTTACGTTCGCGTGACTCGCTGGTTGCGGTTCCTCCCAGAAGTCGAAACAAGGTGCACATTGACGTAGGAATGGGCATCGCGCCAGGCATCATCGGAAAACTCAGGCCACATGAAGCTGCGACGCCGCTCAAACTTCTTTATGCGGGTCGAATGGTCCATTGGAAAGGTGCGCATCTAGCAATTCAGGCCGTCGCGCAAGCTCGCTCTCAAGGTACCGACGTAATTTTGCGCCTGGTGGGAAGCGGACCGGCAAAAGAAGACTTTGTTCGTCTCGCTAAGCAACTGGGTATAGCAGAAAGTATCCATTGGACGGCTGAATTACCTCGGGATCAGTTCCTTGCTATGTACCAGGAGCATCATGCTTTTCTCTTTCCAAGCCTACACGATGCTGCCCCGACGGTTATCCTTGAGGCCTTCGCCTTCGGACTTCCGGTCATCTGCCTTGATCTTGGTGGTCCCGGACAGTTTGTGGATCAGACTTGCGGACGCCGCGTTTCAGCAAACCTCACCGAACATGACTGTATTTGGCGGCTTGCACAGGAAATTGAAACGCTGGCGAACAACGAGGATTTGCGCATTGCGCTGGGACGAGGAGCATTAAAGCGATACCAAGAATATACTTGGCCTCGAGTGGCGGAGAGGCTATTTTCTCAAATTGAGCACGTCGTCAGTTCGAGAAATATTGGTCGTCCCCTTCCGAAAGAGAAATCAGGCGAGTTGCTTAAAGTTTAATCGATGCGCCGGGACTGCTTTTTTTCGCGACTGACTAGCAGGCTGTTGAAAAAGTCTCTGGCTCTCGAAATCTCGATGTGATTCAGTCGTCTCGCTGCGTCGGGGGAGTGAATCATGCGAGGCGGAGACGGTCGGTCGGGGTCGCTTTTCAGTTACGTCGATCTCGAAGCTCGGGTGGGCAAGAACCATCCGCTGCGGACGATCCGACAACTTGTCGACGAGGCGCTGTCCGGGCTGGAGAAAGAGTTTTCCGCGCTCTACTCGCCGATGGGCCGGCCGTCGATCCCGCCGGAAAAACTGCTGCGAGCGATGCTGCTGCAAGCCTTTTACTCGATCCGCTCGGAGCGCCAGCTCATGGACCGGCTGGACTTCGACCTGCTGTTCCGCTGGTTCGTGGGGCTGGGGATCGACGATGCGGTCTGGGATCATTCGACGTTCTCGAAGAACCGCGACCGCCTGCTCGAGGGCGACATTGCGGTCAAGTTCCTGAACGCCATCCTCGGGCAGCCCAAGGTGAAGCGGCTGCTGAGCACCGACCATTTTTCGGTCGACGGCACGCTGGTGCAGGCCTGGGCCTCTATGAAAAGCTTTAAGCCCAAAGAGGGAGCGAACGAGCCGCCGGACGACGGCGGAGGGCGCAACAGGGAAGCGGATTTCCACGGCGAGAAGCGTTCGAATGAGACGCATGAATTGACGACCGATCCCGAGGCGCGGCTCTACCGCAAGGGGCCGGGCAAGGAGGCGAAGCTCTGCTTCATCGGCCACACGCTGATGGAGAACCGGCACGCGCTCATCGTCGGCGCCTGTCTGACTTCGGCCGACGGCCACGCCGAGCGCATCGCGGCGCTTCATTTGATCGAGCCGCACGCCGATCGGCCGAGGCCGGTCACGCTCGGCGCCGACAAGGCCTATGACGCCGAGGACTTCGTCAACGAATTGCGATCGATGAAGGTGACGCCGCATGTCGCGCAAAACAACAAGGGGCGCGCCTCGGCGATCGACGGGCGCACGATACGTCACCCCGGATACGCCGTCAGCCAACGCATCCGTAAGAAGATCGAAGAAGGCTTCGGCTGGATCAAGGTCGTCGCCGGGCAGGAGCAGACGCGATTCAGAGGCCGTGAGCGGGTCGGCTTCGCGTTCACCTTCGCAGCCGCGGCCTACAATCTGGTGCGACTGCCGAAACTGATGGCGATGGCGGCATGAGCGCGCCGATGAAACCGCCGATGGGCTGCCAGCTCGTCGGTCGTTGGCGGATCGTCGAAGCCGACCTCTGGGATCTCGCGTATCTCGATCTCTGTGGGGAGGCGACGATCGTCGTCGGCGCCCAAGGGCGCGGCGAAATCGCCTTCGGCGCGATGCAGGCGACCCTCGATCTCGAATACGGCCCGACCTCGATCGCGTTCACATGGACCGGATTCGACGAATTGGACGAAGTGTCCGGCGAAGGAACCGCCGAATTGCTCGACGACGGCTCGCTCGAGATCGAGTTCGAATACGACAATGGCGACGAGGCCGTCCTCAAGGCGAAGCGAGAGGGGTTTTCAACAGCCTGCTAGATCACTCCATCGAGTGTATATTTTTGTCTCATCCAAAGTTTAGGTCTCGCGACCTTTCTCCGGAAAAAAGAAGATTTGCGATAAAGATGTTTGCCCTCCTTGCGATTTTATCGTTCCAAAACCAGCGTAATCTCTTTTGTAGTACTCCGTTGCGAGAATGGTCCACACAGGCTCATACTTCCAACCCGCCGCGTATTGAAAGCTGACTAGTCCTTCTCGAAAGATCCCTCCTCGCGATGACGCTTAATATCCATTGACGAGAGGGCATCCTCGTTGAGATTCTAGTCTGACGAACGCCGCCAGCGAGCGTTGCAACTTCCCCGGAATTTGATGGCTTCGCGCGGGGAGGTTTGCTTTCGCGGGACGCGGCGAACCTCAAACTAGCTCCATATCTTGGAGCGCGTCTTAGGGATCATATCGATGCTTTTTACGCCGAGGGACAATTATTCCACGGACAAACTTCAACGAGGCGACAGACTGCCCATCGTTGAACAGGATTTGCTGCATGCGAGACATTTAGCTCAAACGAGTTTTGAACCGCGAAAAAATGTCTTACGTCGACGACTTCCCTGGATTGCTATTCTTGCGTGCTCCGGAACAGCGCTCTTTATTGCCGCCGGGCTGTTTCTACCGCCCACGTACACCAGTAAAGCCCAACTCATAATCGAACCCCAGCCAAAAGCCGCGGATATCTCAACCGATGGCACGGGAACACACGCTGCGGACCCACCCGGCGCCAATGGTTCGCTGGCGATAGAAACCCATATGGGCATACTCAGTACGCGCGACTTTTTGCAAAGCGCTTTATCCGGCGAGACCGCATCGAGAGCAAAAAACTTCAAAACTGATATTGAAAAGCCATCTGCTCAAGCTGTGGGTCCAATGAGCGCCTCTGAACTTTTCCGCCGTTTGGGAGTTTGGACTGACGCTCTATTAAAGTCGCCGAAATCTGAAACTCCGGGCTTCGACGATATCGAGAAGCGCGTGAAGATTACTCAAGAAGGTCATTCTGACATAATTTCAATCGGCTTTACTTCTACTGACCCCGCCCAGTCCTCTGAGGTTGTTAACCGCATCGCCGAAGCCTATGTCGAGAGTTCGAGCAGAAGCATTGCAAGCCTCGACAAAAAGAGAGATCGCGCGCGTTACAGCGCATATCGCGGTCATCAAAAGCGAGGCGGGCCGGGCAGATGCGTCCGCCCAGAATTTGATAGCCCGGCAACCAGAAAGCTCTTACGAAACTTCGTTAAAAGGAAAGCAATTCGCCTACCAGAGACTCCGCGAACTGACCAGCGAAGCTGCTGGAGCAAGACAATTGCAGCCAAACTTACAAAGGCGGCTAGAATTTTTACAGAGTGAGCTAGCAAGCCTGAGACCAGACGCACGTGTGTTGTCGCTTGCGAAGACTCCGCAGAAGCCAACATCCTTAAATCCGATCGTCCTCGCAGTTCCGGTTTTTGTGGCCCTCCTCGTTGCAAGCGCCTGGCTGGTCAGTTGGCTGGAGAAGTTTGATCGGAAGCTGCGCAGCGAAAAGGACATCCTCAATTGTCTCGGCGTTCCCTGCGCCGCACTCACGCCTTTGCTGCCACGAAAATGGTTTGGCTGGGGAGCGCGAAATAAAGATCCTCTCGGACCCCCGACTTCGTCCTACGCTCAGTCCATACGTTTTCTTGCGACATCGCTTCAACCTGAACTTGTATCTGATCCGGAATGTCGATCGTCAAAAATCATTATGGTCGCCTCCAGCCTGCCGGAGGAGGGAAAAACCACGCTTAGCGCGAGCCTCGGCGAATTTCTTTCGACGGTCGGCTTCAAAACTCTGGTCATTGACTTTGAACAACGGGGAACAACTTTGATCCCCACTCAATCTCAAGAAGAGCAGCAGCCACCTTTATCGTCGGGATCGCGATTTCTAAATGCGATTGAGCATCTGGCGCATTTCAACGCGGACTATTTGCCGATAGGTCGCTCCGGTGACCTGTTCCAGCTGTTGTCGAGCGAGGACTGGACAAATGCGTTGAATGAACTGCGTGGCAAATACGACTATATCTTTCTCGATTGTCCCCCGCTGCTGGGCGTTTGCGACGCGCGTCTGTTGGCGCCTTTGGCTGAAAAAATAATTTTTGCGGTAAAGTGGGAAAGCACGCGATGGGAGCAAGCTCAAAGCGCATTTCGCATACTCCAGAATTCCGGAGCCTGCACCGATATTCTTGCCGTGTATACACAGGTAAATCTCGCAAAACAGGCGCTTTATAGTCGCGGAGGTCTATCCGACTATTTTCTCAATCAACGAAAATATTGGGCGGCGACAGGAAAACGGGTCGATAGGCCTATGCCTTCGCCTGATTTAGCTCCAACCCCTTCAAAGCCTTCCGAGCTTCAAGTCGAGGCGTGAGGGTGCGCAGCTTCTCTAATCGTTCATTAGACGAGCGCGTTGCGTTGCAGTGAGTTCATCTATGGAGGTTGACATGGTCGCTAAACGGATATGGGTTGCTGGACACCGGGGAATGGTTGGCTCCGCAATTTGTCGCCAACTGATCGCCAGAGGAGACAATGTCGTAACAGCGGACCGCAACGTCGTTGATCTGCGCAACCAAATTGCTGTCGAGGTATGGCTGCGTCAAAATAGACCCGACGCGATCATGTTCGCAGCGGCGAAAGTGGGAGGAATTGTCGCTAACGACTCCCTCCCGGCCGATTTCATCTACGACAACCTAGCGATCGCAACGAATGTCATTCATTCAGCTCACGCCAGTGGAGTGGATAGACTAGTGTTCTTGGGTTCTTCGTGCATTTATCCAAAGTTCGCTCCACAACCTATCAAGGAAGAGGCGCTTTTAACCGGCCCACTGGAACCCACGAACGAATGGTACGCGGTCGCAAAAATTGCCGGCATCAAATTATGCCAAGCCTATCGGCGTCAATATTCCCGTCGATACATCTCCGTGATGCCATGCAATCTCTATGGACCACACGACAACTACGACCTCACAACTAGTCACGTTCTTCCCGCTCTTATTCGTAAATTTCACGAAGCTAAGGTTGGCGGCAAGAGCGAAGTCGTCATCTGGGGGACCGGCAACCCACTAAGAGAGTTTCTTCACGTCGACGATTTGGCGAGAGGGGCAATATTCTGCCTAGACAATTACGATGGTCATGAACACATCAATTGCGGCTCGGGCAGTGAAATCTCCATCAAAGGTTTGGCGGAAACTGTGCAGCGAGCTGTCGGCTTTACCGGCAGGCTCGTGTTCGACTCTTCGAAGCCCGACGGAACACCAAGAAAATTGATGGACTCTAGCCGAATAGCGGCGATGGGCTGGACACCCAGAGTGACTCTTGAAGAAGGCATCGCAAATTCCTATAGGTGGTATCTGGAAAACATAGCAGAGCCAGCGCAGCAATTAACTGCCCAGGTCGCTTGATTAGAAAACCATGCATCAGTTTCGCGACGCGCGGTCGGCGCGTCGCGGTTTTCCTCCCGTATCAACCGATTGATCAGGACGGAAGCTTTTCGAGTGACGCCATTGGCGACCCAAGTGTCTTTGCACTGGATGCCCTGTGTATAAGGGGAAGTTTCTTTCGAAGCCAGATGTTGGTTGGTTTTTCAATCCACACATGAATAAGCCATCCCGCTATCACGGCGGAAATAACTGCGCCACCGTGCCACGCCGCGATTCCTGCAACGCTCAGATTTGGGGCGACCAAACCTCCAAGTTTGCCTAATAAGGACAAGACCAGCCAGTGGCTCAGATAAAGCACATAGGAACTGTCGCCGATTGACTTAGCCAACGAAACAACTGGCAAGCGGTCGCGCAATTTATTTTCAAAACCAATAGATCCCGAAATAAGAAGGAAACCGACAATCCCGCAGCCGAAAACTCGAAGCAATGAAACTTCTTCGTCGTTCCAGCGGTCTGACACAATGCTTAACGCGACGTACAGGACCGCCGCAGCGAAAATTTGCATCGCGGGAGCCACACCGGAGACGCGTTGATGATACCTGTACGCTAGCGCGCCGAAAAGGAATTCCACAAAGAATATGCTCAGAACCTGGCCTCGCATAATTCGCAGCCCTTCTGAATATGCAAAAAGACAAGTGAGCGAGAATCCAAATATCCAAAAGACTATGTATCTGGCGCCACCCGCGATCAGCAGCAATGAAATGCAAATATAAAAAAGCATTTCTTGAACCAGCGTCCAGCCAACGCCGAGCACTGGCGCATGACCCTCGGGAATCAACAACGACGACAGAACGACGTGGCGTAAATCCGAAATGAAGTCCCCGCTGAAGCCAGCGACATTGAATTGCGGATTGATAACGCAGACCATCACGACGATAGCAGTAAACAACCAATACATTGGAAATATTCTGGTTACTCGGCGCAAAATGAAAACCGATGGTCGATCCTCGCCACCGCGTAGCACCAACATGCACATGATAAAGCCGCTGATGCAGAAAAATATGTCAACGCCAAAATATAGATGATTGAAAACGCTCGGACAGTGTGCACGAAGGAAATCGCGGTCATCGGTAGGCAAGTAGCTGTTGCTAAATTTCTTTACGGAAAGATGCGAGTGCCAAATCACCACCATGAGCGCAGCAAGGGCTCTCAAAATTTGAATCGAAACGAAATTTTGCGACCGCAAAATGGGCATTGAGGGTGTGACTTGTCCACGCACCGGAGCTGCTTCTTCAAATTGCCTTAGTGACAAGATTTTCTCCGTTTTGGATGCTTGTTGAATAATATTTCCACAATGGCGCCGATGGCTATTCAGCAGCTTTGGGTTGACTGGGAATAAATGTCTGAACGACTTGCTGTAAATCGCGTAAATCCTCCCCGCTGTGTTTATAGAGTCGCAACGCATCAAGCGACTCGCGAGCGCTTCGAGTCATCGCAGCTTCTTGTCCAAGTTGGCAAAGCCATGCTTCGATTTCCAGCATTTCGTCGGCTCTGCGCAACACGTGACGGGGATAAGTCGGCAGGACCCTTTTCATAAGCTGCGCGTGCCCTGGATAAAGCCGCTCGAACAGCTTTAATGTCGCGTCAAGTTGCCCTGAGGCGACGGCGGCGCCCATTGACTCCAGAAATACCGCCGGAAGGCACTTGGTGAATATCGACATCGACATTTTGACTGCGGCAGCCGCGCAAAATTCCTTGCTGATTAATCTCACTTCCGCGAGTCCTTCAAATAAGGAAGCGACTTCAGCGCCTCTCACCCCGCTAAGCACTAGAACGTTGTCCTGGGCAAAAGTATCGGCAGGGCCAAAAAATGAAGCCTTAACGCCACTCATTCCGGCGTAAGTTATCTCCTTGAACACCTTCCCGGCTGTTTCTGGAGAAATGGAGTTTCCGTCTACAAAGATCTTTTTGTGGTCGACCCCTAAGACGCCCTCCTCCTGCAACTGTTTGATGCCCTCATATATTTTTTTCGACACCAGCAATGCTTGTGATGGCGTAGCCAAGGAAAGGATCACGTCGCATTCGAGCAGCATTTCATTCAGGGACCGACAGAGCAAAAAGCCCTCTTCGAACGCTCGGCGTTTGGTTGCTGCGCTCCTGCTGGAAACATCGCATAAAACGTAGTGGCCAGTCCCGGAGAGCGCCTTCCCCACAGCCGCGCCCAAGGAACCGGGCGAAATAAGTGCGATCTTTTTTGTCATGAAGAATACTTTCTTGCGCCGACAATCCGCAGATAGCTTGATCGGCGCGCATCCATGCCGCGTAAGCATCATCTGAATTTGGCGCGCCGATAAGCCAACGTCGCGATTGCACAGAAACCCCAATATTATTCGGCGAGGCTCCAACCTAGCCCCGCCAATACGTCGTCTACCCAGGCGTTGGAAAAGTTGCCCTGCTTCAAATTCTTTCGATAATCGGCGCTACGCTCTAGGTATTCAACCAAGCGTTTGAGCACTTCTTCTGCATGCGCATGGGGAAGCACGACAATGCCGCCGCCATCCGCGACCATGATATCGCCTGGATGCACAACCACCCCACCGCAGCAGATGGGGTAATTGATCTCGCCTGGACCTCTGTGCAACGGCCCCACTGGGGTTGCGCCACGTGCGAATACAGGAAGGTCGTGCTGAAGCAACTCTTCGAGATCGCGGACATATCCGTCAACAATGAAGCCCGCAATTCCTCGATGTTTGGCCTTTGTGCAGATCATGTCGCCAAGCACGGCGTTCAACTCTGATGCGTGCGCATCGATGACGACAACATCGCCCGGCTTGGCAATATCCAGCGACTTGTGAACCATTAAATTGTCGCCCGGATAAACACGCACAGTGCATGCCGGTCCGATTAGCCTGGCGCCTGGCGCTGACAACAGCTTTATTTCGGGAGCAACCGCGTACAATCTGTTCATCTGGTCAGACAAGTCCGCGACATCCAGATCGCGGAACGCTTCAAGCAACCTCGTTGCGGGTCGCAGGAAGTCTGTCTTGATACGAAAGCCCGGTCCCAGATGGATCTTGGCTGAACGAGGCGGAGCAACTCCGGCATTCGCAGAGACGCCCGGGAACACGGAGTTGTCGCGCACAAGAATGTCTGCCATTTGGTTACGCCCTTCTCGATCCGTCATGCCGCCAGGAAGATGGTACGCTTAAAGCGGCGATCCGGCGTAGTGATTGTTCGAACTAAGTTCCGGAGAAAAAGCGTTAGTTCTTTTGGCCAGCAGACAAACGCGATACGAATTGGGCGGAGAATTCTGCTCGTATTTTGCGGCCATGCAAATCAATCGAACGGCTTCGGTGCGCCTCGATCATAATGCAACCTTGTCACCGGCGCTCCTATGGATGATGTCTCGGCATTCGCGACGATCGTCAATGGCCGCTTCGGATGGATTACGTAGACGTGACGCTGGTCTCAATCAGGTCGAAGCCCAGCTTGACCAGCGATTAGCTTGATGCCCGATACTACGTATTAGTCCGTTTTCAATTTGCCATTTTCATTTTTTTGCTGTTGCGGAGCATCCCACCTGCTCAAAAACAATCCGAGGATTTTTCCAACTCACTTCATAAAAACATTGCCGAGCATTAGCTTAGGGTAAGGGATGAATCTCTCGCGCTTAAACTTTTCCACCGGTTGTTTCCGCGCCGTGGCAGCCTCAAAAATCGAGTTTTCTCCAAAGAATCAAGCGCCTTTAAGCAGCGCGCACGTCTTCAGGCAGAGCTCGTCGGTTACTACGTACGTAATCAAAGCAATAAAGTGCTAGTATACTAAATTGTTTGATAATACCGCGTTTCTCTAGTGACCGACGTTAACAACTTGAAAACTTTTCCTTGCGTTGCACAATAAAATTTGTATCCTTTTAGACCTATTCAAAGGAGGTAGTTGTGGCTAAGTTCAAGAGTAGGGTTCCCACAATTATCATTGCAAATAACAGTCTCTTTCGAGAAGGTCTCTCTCGAATTCTGACATCTGACAAATATGATGTCGTCGCGTCGACGGCCTCATTCAACTCCGACTTGGTGGACTCTCTCAAACTCCACGATTCCAATCTGCTTGTGCTAGGCGCCGGTCAAGATGCGGAAGAAACAATATCGCAACTACGCATGTACCGGCAGTTAAATAACAGCGGCTATATCGTGATCGTGTCGCAAGACGAAAAGTCTTTGGGGATCTTGCCGGCGCTTCGAGCGGGAGCACATGCTTGTCTCACCAAGGACACCACGTCGGATGCCTTACTTAAGACAATCGAGCTGGTCATGCTCGGCGAGACAGTTGTACCTCATGGTATGTTGCCCGGCCTCCTCGATCGGGAAGAGTCGTCACGTCAGGAACTCATAATCGAAACGATGACGCCCAAGCCCGCGATAGAAGTTGCTGGCGAAAGGATGCACCCATTGGAAATGCGCCATAGCGGCGAGCTCCCGCAACTATCAGCTCAAGAGAAGAGGATATTGTCCTGTTTGATCGTCGGGGATTCAAACAAGATCATAGCGCGGAAGGTCGACATTGCAGAAGCGACGGTCAAGGTACATGTGAAGGCGATTTTCCGTAAACTCGGATTGAAGAACCGCACCCAAGCCGCGGTCTGGGCGCTGAACCAGGGATCGTACGGCCAGAGTTCAAACAGCGATATTCTGCCGCCGATGCTGCATTCTAATCCAGAGCGATCAACCGTTGTTGAGAGCGCTATACAAACGACCTGACTACGATTTTCGCTCCCGTTTGTGTCGAAAGTATATGCTACGTCGCCTGCTTGACTATTCTTACCGACCTCTGAGCGGGTCAGAAAGATGGTTGCAGTTTGGCAATATTTGAGACGATCATCAATGTCAGACGTAACTGCTATTATCACTTGCATGACCGACGCTGAGAAGCCTTTTCTGAGGGAAACTCTCCTATCTGTTTTCAACCAAACTATCCCCTGCGAAACCATCGTTGTCGTTGTCGAGTTCGAACTCCTGGATCGATGAAATAACTGGGGAGTTTCCTTCTGTTCATATTTTGCGGAGACCGCCGGGCTTGTTGGGCTCCGTTCGTAATAGCGGCGTTGCAGCTGCTAACACGGAATTTGTCGCGTTTCTCGACGGCGACGATGTTTGGTTTCCAACAAAGATAGAGAGACAACTCAACTTCCTGCGCTGTGGTCGACATGATTTCGTTGGAGTCGACCACGTGCTGATGACGGAAGTTGGAGAAGTATTCGCTTATGCGCTTGCGCGCAATATACCCATGCCTAGTTCATGGATGGTTCGGCGAAGCACTATGCTTCGCTATCCATTCGATCCCGACTTAGCACAATGGGAGGATGGGGCCTGGTGGCTCGCGACCCACGGAAGTGTCAATAAGTGGCGAATCCCTGAGCCATTAATCCGCTATCGGGTCCGAGGACAGTCCCTTTCGGCAAAGACCCCGAGTAAGCGACGCAAACTCGCACTGGCAAAATTGAGCAGGGTGCCGGCGCTCCGTCCGCTGATGCTTTCAGCCACATGGTTGCTGCATCGCGTTACTCGGCGCTACGTTTATCTACCTTTGAAAGAATGGCGTCTCCTCGAACGTGCTGCCTCCTAAAACGCCGGCTTAAGTGAAGCGCGAGTAGTTTTATCACCTGTAGCGCTCTCATTGTATTCTGGTAAAGGCTCGGTATGGGATCTCTGAGCGAGAAATACGGGAAAACCCGCGCGCGCGCCACCTGACCAAGCCATTCGCGCCAGGTTATTTCCTTTCTAGCGCGCAGCTGCAGAAAGGTACGCAGGTCCTCAGGTGGTATCCAGAGGACAAGCCCTCGTTTGTACTGTACTTGCGGGGGCAGCGGTTGCCCAGTCAGTCTCGCGACCGTGAACGCCGTGAGGTCCACGCCGCTGCTTACGAGAAGCGGATCACCGAGTGTGAAGCGTGCGTTGACTTCGATGATTTTCAGTTCACCGTCGCGAGGATCACGCTTGAATTCGATATTTCCAATGCCTTTTAACTTCATATATCGGAAAAACATACGTCCAATGCCCGCCGCTTCGGGATTCCAATCCGTAATGTGATAACTTACGCTTCCAGTATGAATCGGGGAGCGACGCACAACTCGCTTCGTGAACTCGACAAGAGGCTCCCCTCGTTCATCCATATAAGCGTAGTAACTACAGAGCCTATCATCGCTGCCCGGAATAAACTCCATTGCCACGGCCTTTATGCCTCGCTCGAGCAATGGCCATAGAGAAAGCAGTTCCGCTTTATCATTTGCAATTACTATTTTTCCACCAAATCTTTCAGAGTCGGCTGAGTGAAGGGGCTTTAAAATCACCGGAAAGCGGAACATCTCCCCGACATTACGCAATTGTTCAAAAGTTTCTACGAACTGGTAATCGACAGCGGGTATGCCCGCCTTTTTAGCCTCTTGATAAGTAAGCAACTTGTCAAGCAGGAGTAGCCTTGTCGCAGGCTCCCCCTCTTCCAGAAGGAATTTTTTAGATAATATCTTGCTGTTCCGAGCCAGCAGCTCGATAGCTGGATCGCTGCAAGCGAGCAAGATCGAACCTGACAGGTAGTCGGAATCCGTACCCAGCAGAAAGCGCTCCCAGGAAGCAGCAGTTTCACCTCCCGCCTCGATCCGCTGGACGCCTCGCGAGAACCGAACCGGCTCGCCGCGCTCCGAAAGCGTATAAACCTTCAACCCGAGGCGCACGAGACTTCGCGCAACCGAGAGCGCGTTTTGTGACCCGTCGATTACGATTGCGGAGGCGCACGGAGCACCGGCGGCGTTGTTGTCCGGAAATTGCAACATGGTTTCACACATTCAGGGGCTGGATTAATGAAAGGTGCAGCTCGGTCGTGTCTGTTTCGTCCCAGCTTAACAGCCAAGAGCAATGATAAAGTCGGATTGCTGCATTTGACTTCCGTCAGCGCGATGCTCAAGACGGGGAGAAAACATCGATAGGTCTACAGTGCAGCAACTCCTCGCATGGGTCCATTTTAAACTCATAGCTAAGCATAATACATCTGTAATATTCCCCCGATAGTCCTCCGAATAGACAGGGCTTTGCCTGCGGAATTCAGTCGTACCTCTTTTGTTGCGTCGCATAATGATGCGAACTGTTTTTTGGCATGCGCTAACGCGCATCGAATCGCACTGTGGTTCTTCGCGCTTCAACCTTTCAAATGTGCGTCAGCGGAAGTCTCGTCGGGCATGGGCCGCGAAGGCCGATGCTTTCTGCAGTGTCGATGCAGAGGCGCGAAGAAACGATGTTGAATTCCTCTGAGGTTCCTGGACCGCGGCTTACTTCCGCAAGACTGGCGACCGTGGCGATGAGGGTCAATGTACTACATAGAGCGTCTAAATAGACAGAAGCCGGTTCACCGATCTGTCGCGAGCGCGCAGTCAATCAAGACTTGGGTTCGTCTCTGTTTAACGGTGTTCTGTTGAAGGAGGTGTCAAGATGGTCAAACGATCATGCCTTTGCAACGTCAATCGTCGCATTGTGATAAAGGGCTTGTTGATTTCTGGGCTCTCAACTTGCAGCACAAAAGCTTGGGCCCGAGCAATCCATGGTACGGCGCGTGCCGACGACGAGCGCTTTATGAGTCTGGCGCTTGCAGAAGCTGTACTCGGAGATTTCCCCTTCGGAGCAATCATTGAAAAAAGCGGTCTTGTATTAGCGAAAGGACACAATTCTGGAAAAACCACAAATGATCCAACTGCGCATGGAGAAATGATGGCGATCCGGAATTTTGTCGCGAAACATCCAGCCGGCGAACTCAAAGATGCGACAATCTACACTAGCGGCGAGCCCTGCCCGATGTGCATGGCGGCAATCATCTGGAGCGGTTTAAGCAGGGTAGTCTTTGCCGCTTCCATAGAGGAACTTTCGACCCGGCTTGGGCAGATCATGATCAAAAGCGACGCCATCGCCTCTGCTGCGCCATTCGCACAAATCGAAATTACGGGGGGAGTTTTGTCGAAGGAAGCTTTGGCGCTTT
The DNA here is from genome assembly GCA_963724845.1 of uncultured Alphaproteobacteria bacterium. Classification (GTDB taxonomy): domain Bacteria; phylum Pseudomonadota; class Alphaproteobacteria; order Rhizobiales; family Beijerinckiaceae; genus Methylocystis. The sequence continues at coordinate 944,140 of CAVRWF010000001.1, read as the reverse complement.
TCCTTCCTTAAGGCGCGCTGCGGCGACCTCAGCCACCAAAAATCGGGAAGATCAACAAGACCTTTCCTGCTCCCAGCATGTAATGAACCGCCCCCAATTACCTTAAATCATCTCGCAAAAAACGCTTGGCGCCTGAATTGCCAGTTAGGGGACGACCCCAAGACAAGTCCATGCGGCGAGGCGCGGTTCGAATGAAATTCTATATGGCGCCCGGCTCGTGCTCCACAGGCATTCACATACTGCTCGAAGAAATAGGCCTGATTTTCGAAGCCTATATCGTCAATCTTCCGAAGGGCGATCATCTCAAACCCGAGTATCTGGCGATAAACCCGAATGGCACAATTCCGACATTGGTTCGAGACGATGGCGTAGTCCTCACCGATTTCGTCTCCATTGCGACATGGCTTGCCGCAGCCTATCCGCGTCAGCAGCTGCTACCGCAGGAGTTGGCTACTGCGGAAGAGGCGCTCGGCACATTGAACTTCTGCACACAACATGTGCATGGCGACGGCTTTCGCCGCATCTTTACGCCCGAGCGTTACGCGGCGAAGCCAGATACACTTGAAACCGTCAAGGCGCAGGGGCGAGAGATCGTCGCCAACGCATTTGTCGTCCTGGACTTGCAACTCGCAGGCAAAGACTACGTTGCGAACTCCTTTTCCATCGCAGACGCCGCCTTGTTTTACGTCGAGTTTTGGGCCGACAAGGTAGGTATAGAGTTGCCGCCCAACTGCCGCGCGCACTATCAGCTCATGCGCACGCGTCCCGCCGTAAGGCAAGTGCTAGCGGAGGAAGGGTACCGGTAGGAATGAATCTCGAGCATCGCGACGCTCTTCCCAAGGACATCCGAGGCTATCACCAGCGCGTCAAACACGCGCCGAACCGCTATGCGTTAGGTCCGGCGTTCCTTGATTGGACCTCTCAGCCTTCGCCCTATCGCCTGTTCGCGGGCAGCAAACAAATTTTGCTGCCGCTGGTTGAAGGGGGCGATACGCCCATCTTTCCGGGTCCCGCTCTTAAAGCTTCGGCCCTGGACCGCGGCGCTCTCGGATTGTTCCTCGAACTCGCATTTGGGATCAGCTCTTGGAAAAGCGCCGAAGGTTCGACCTGGGCTCTGCGCAATAATCCATCCAGCGGAAATCTGCATCCCACCGAAGCCTATGTCATCCTGGGCCCCGTCGAGGGATTGTCGGACGAAGTTGGCCTTTATCATTACGCTCCGCTTACGCACGCACTTGAGTCTCGCGCCATATTTCCTAATCCCATCCCGATTCCATCGGAAGGCTTTCTGCTCGCCTTGACTTCTATTCCCTGGCGCGAAGCATGGAAATATGGCGAGCGCGCCTTCCGCTATTGTCAACATGACGTCGGACACGCCGTTGGCGCAGCTGCACAAGCAGCGGCGGCCTTGGGCTGGCGGGCGCACGTCCTCCCCGAGCCATCCGACGACGAACTTTGCTCTCTGCTTGGTCTTGCACGGAGCGACGGGACTCATCGGCGGGAACCGGAGCATCCCGATCTGCTCATGTGGATCACCATCGAACATCCGCTTCCTGAGTTGTTTGATCTTGCCCCCCTGATCACCGCTGAACGAGTTTGGAGCGGAAACGCAAACCAGTTGAGCGAGGATCACGACGGGTGGCCACTCGTGGATCTTGCGGTTCGGCTCTGTCACAAATCACGCAGCCAAGCCCATTTGGAGCGGGTTGCGTCGGTGGCGCCGAAATCGCAGTTTGGCGAATGCCGCATAGCTGAGGTGGTGCGCGCTCGCCGTAGCGCACAGCGGTTCGACGGCAAAACCATTCTACCCCGCGTATCGTTTTCTGCGATGTTGGCTGCAACAATGCCGGGAATAGAGCCCTTGCAGAGCGCCCTACCCTGGCCGGCGACACTAACGCTTATTCTGTTTGTCCAACGTGTCGAGGGCATCGAACCAGGCCTTTACGCCCTTGCGCGCCACCCGGAGATCGCTGAGAGATTGCGCACAGCTTGTTCCCCGGAATTGGACTGGACGCAGATCGAGCTTGACGGCCTTCCCTTCTTTCGTTTGCGCGGAGGATCTTTCGAGCGCGAAGCAACTCGCTTCGCCTGTTTGCAGGCCATTGCTGGCAAGGGATTTTTCAGTCTCGCGATGATCGCCGACTTTGATCGCACGCTCGCCGACGAGGGAGCATTCGCCTATCGCCGCCTGCATTGGGAGGCCGGGATGATAGGACAAGCGCTCTACCTGTTCGCAACTGCCAGCGGATTTTCCGGAACTGGAATAGGTTGCTTCTTCGACGACGAAGTACATGCCCTTCTCGGTCTGCCGAAGGAGGAAATGAACTTTCAAGACATTTATCACTTTACGGTCGGCGCCGCAGTGACCGATGCGCGAGTCTCGACATTGCCTCCATATCCGGAAGAAAGGCGAATGCTTCGATGAACATTCAGCTTGAGCGAGCGCACGTGGAAGCGCTTATGGAGCGATTTCCAAAGCATGCAGCTTTTGAAGCGCAACTGCGGTTTAGCGATCGCGTCGAAGTCGATATGTCGCATCTGGCGACGGAAGAGCTCGACTTTATCGAAGAACTCTATCGCCGATCAGGCCCGGAGCTGAAAGCGCGCGCCGCACAACTCGCGACCCTGCGGGCTGTAATGCACTCTGACGACGTGAAGTTCGAGCTGGGCGACTTGGAGAAAGTGCTTCCGGCCGTCGTCCGCCATCTAACTGCAAACGCCATGCGCGGATGGATCTTCACGGCAAACGTAGCCGCGAAACCACTTCCTTACCTCGTTACGCGTTTTGACTATATCCCCGCCAACAGTGACGAAGCTGGTAAGGTTCTCATCGAACTTAAAGCTAACGCCAAAGGCGCTTTGCAATCCAACGCGATTCGGATCATGGCTCCCGACATAGCTGGACGCACAATCAGCGAAATTCTCGCCGCCAAAGGCTATTTGCGCGAGACGCCAGCATTGATCGAAGCTTTCGACGCCGCCGCCGACACCTATTTTGAGTGGCGCGGTCGTTATGGCGCGCAATTCACCGGCAAGGGCTCCGGCTTTCACGCGGAGGATCCCAACGCCTCGCATCGCGAAATGGACTGGTCGCGAAAGGACATCGTCGTGCTGTCGACGAGCGGCGGCGAAGCTCGGCTTGTAAATGACGAAGGCGCGCTTTCGCAGCGCGACCTCACACTGGAGGCGGCAGGCGAAGTGCTCGGACACTTTTTGCGTAAGGCCTCGAAAAGTAATCGCTATAGCGCCGAGGACGAATTGGCGGAACTGCGCGAAACCTTCGCGCCGGGCCTGTTCACGCGTGTGCCGGTGCATCCATACATCCTGATGTTTCATCTGGAGTTGCACCATCACATGTGGGTGCACGTCGACGAAATTGCGCCCTATCGTTACCAGCCGGCGCTTAAAAACAAACTCGTTCTTCCTCCAGAACAGACCGATCTTATTGACATATTGACTGCGGAAATGGATGTCCTGATGGACGATATCGTTGCCGGGAAATCCGGCGGAACGACCGTTCTATGTGCGGGGCCGCCCGGAGTTGGCAAGACGCTTACTGCAGAGGTTTATTCGGAAATTATTCAACGCCCACTCTATCGAGTTCATTCCGGCCAGCTCGGGCTGAACGTTTCAACCATGGAAACAGCGCTGAAGGAAATCCTTACGCGCGCGCAGCGCTGGGGCGCGGTGATGCTCATCGATGAAGCGGATGTCTATATCAAGCGTCGCGACGACAATATAGCGATGAATGCGGTGGTCGGCGTCTTTTTGCGCGTTCTGGAATACTTCAACGGTCTTTTGTTTCTCACGACCAATCGCGTGGACGATATCGACGAAGCTATCGTGTCCCGCTGCATCGCTCTCATAAAGTACTATCCTCCAGATGACGACGCGCGGCGGCGTATCTGGCGAGTTATGTCAGAACAATTTGAGCTGTCGCTGGATGTCGGCCTCATTGACGATCTTGTTCTCGCGTTTCCGGCGGCGACCGGACGCGACATCAAAGGACTTGCAAAGCTCGTTTCTAAATTCTGTCATCAGAAGAAAGTATCTCCCGACATAGACGTATTCGCACGCTGTGCGATCTTCCGCGGACTAGATTTCTCCCGCAGGAAAACGTTGGAGCCTGCTTAGAACAAGCACTCGGGAAAATTGAGACTCCGGAATTCGCATTTATGGGGCAAGATGCTCGCCATCAGCGTCAATAAAGTTGATGAACGGACAAATTTCAACTAGCCTGGCCTTCTGGACGAGAGGCGCTGAACAGGCATGTGGGACATACTGCGGATACGTCACGCTGCCGCTGAAAAAGGCGATCTTCCTCTCGAAAATGTTGTCCGAGCCATATGCCGCAACCTGCGCGGGCTTGGACTATATGTTGAACAAAAAAACTACCGCGTCAGCTTTTGCGAAATTATTGCCTCCTCATCCCAGAAGATGATCACCATTCCGGAGGGGATGGAAGCGTCTGGAATTGCGCTGCTTTTGGCCGTCGCATACGATCCCCCTACTCTGGTGTTCGAGGAGATAAACTCCTTGAAGAGCGGATTGGGTCGTCAGATGGTCGAGGCGGTTCTAGCGGGATTGAAAGAGCATCCGGGTGTTATCGACCGCCTGAAGGTCGACGATCTCTCACCTCGACTAAGCGATGGGCGACGATGGTGGGAACACATCGCTTCATCGCATTCCGAGTTTGACTGGGTAATAACCCATGACGGGAACCTGACACATTTCCAAAAGGGTTCCTTCGCATGCTAACTCAAGCACCCGAAGCCGGCAAAGGAGTCGTCGAAAAAAGAGCGGGCCGGCTTTTCTCCCTGTGGCGACAGCTCTTCGGCGGGGTGAAGTTGAAGTCCACGGATTCAAACTGTGTTTGGCTTTCTGCCGCGCGAGACGTCGACATATCCGAATTCTCCAGACTTCTCGAGAAAGCGGCAATTGCTTGAAAGTCTCGTTTGCGAGTTCGGTCATGATCCAGGCATGGTGACCTTGAGCGAGACCAAGAGAACCTTCGACTGTCTTGGCCAAAGTTTCACGGCTGAAGGCGAGGCCTGGCCGGATGGACGCATCGAGATCTACTACGACCCTGAAATGAGCGACGCGCGCATGGGATGCTGTCTTTCCCACGAACTTCAGCATATCCGTTACTTTGCGGTGCGCAGCATATATCGCGCAGAGCCGTTGGGGGGCGCGCTGCATCTGAAGTTCGCCAAATACACGCCCGAATTGCTCGCGGCGGAACGCGGCGTTTCCGATTATTCGAATGAACACTGGAATGCATGGAAAGGAGAGTCGCTGCCGGAGCTGTTCTCCCTGGAACTGGAGCGAGGTGGAAGCGAGCCCATCAATGAGACGATCTCCGAGGTCGCCAAGGCTTTATACAATTGGGGGCCGGATGTGCGGATCAATCCCATTTGGAAAGAACTGCAAGAGGCTATCAACGAAGAATACGAAAAACTCATCACGTCTCATCAACCGCGCCGATGAAGTACTTCCCGGACTGCCGGCGGCATCAACTCAGCAACGATCTGCGCGTGAAAGAGGATGCGCATCGAACTTTCCCGTTTCCGGAAACAGTGTGATAACAATCAACAGCCCAGTCAGGGCAACGGCGGACAAAGCGAAAAAAGCTGCGTTATAACCGGTCGAAGTGACGATGAAGCCTGCCACCACTTGGCTTAATGAACCGCCGACCCCTTGGATAGCGCTGACCGCTCCTCGGGCGAGACTGTATCGGCCGGTCCCTTCCATAAGATCAGCGAGTATCAATGGCAGCAGAGCGTCGAACAGACCGCCGCCAACGCCGTCCAATGCCTGGAGAAGCAGCAAAGAGAATGAATCTCCAAACCAAATGCATAATCCGCCGCGAAGCAAAAGTGCAAAGAAGGCGAGCGTGAGCAGAGGTTTTCTGCCTAGCTTGTTGGCTCGAGTCACGATTGTAGCCATCAGCATCGCTACGAATTGAGCCATGATGATCGAGAGCGATGTGAGTCCCGTTTCCCATCCAACGTTGGCCACGGCTAGCCTCTGCGCGACGAGTGGAAAGATAGGCGCATTCGCAAAATGGAACAGCGCCGCTGCCGCTGCAAAGACGACGAGCGGTCGATGTTTGATGAGGGTCCGCCATTCCGCCGGATGCGCTTCCGTTCCATTTGAAGTGGGAACTTCTTCAAACCCGCGAGCTTTATTGTTGTCTATAGCGTCGCCCGGAATCGAAATCGCTGCAGCAGAAGTGCAGATTGCAAAAACGGGCACGAGGTAAAATGGGGCTTTTTGAGACAAGCTCACGCCTATGATTCCAGCCAATACTGCAATAAAGACATTTCCCGCACGGTCGAAACCGGCGTTGCGTCCAAGGCGCGAAGCCAGCTCTTCTCGTCGACACAGACCCAGCGTCAGGGCTGCGATGGCGGGCGCGAATAACCCTCCCAATAACGCCATGGTAACATCTGCGACCAGCACGATCGGAATCGTCGGCCAACGAACGATCGCCAAGGCGCAACCAGAGAGCAAAAATGCCCCAAACACGATGGCTTCACGTTTTGCGCGCGTTTGGTCGATGAACGCCCCGATGGCAGGATGCGCCAGGATGCCGACCAACCCACTGGTTGTCAGCACGGCTCCGATCATTAACTGACTCCAGTGCGCTTCCGTGAGGAGAAGCACATTCACGTAAGGGCCCAGACCGCCGCGAACATCCGCCAAGAAGAAATTAAGCAAGTCCAATGCGTTGACCCGCATTCGCGATCTCCGACTCATTCGCGTCCTCTATGTTAGAAGGTTGGAACGCGACCGACTCCTTAACAATGGCTGCATTCTTGTTTCTCGATTCTTATATCTACGCGGCGCCTGGAGGACGGCAGCGAGTCTCACTATGGGATCTAGTGCAGCGTCGGACATTTCGTAATCGCCCACGAAGCGTGTCGGCGCTAAAGCAGATTATTGAACCGATGGCGTATTGAACGCGCTCGGCTTTAGTTTTGCTTCAGGGATTGCGTGGGGTTTTCCAAGCTACCGGAGACCACGAACAGCTCAGCGAACTGACAGGCATATTGCAATGGATGTGAAACCAGAAAATCTGGAAGAAATTACTGGTCGCACCTTGGAGACCTACAACCAATGCGCCGAAGTGTTTTGGGAGCGCACGCGCCTTCATGATGTTGCTCAGAACATCGCAGCGATGTTGCGCCACATCCACAGCAAACCACCCTATACGCTGTTGGATTTTGGCTGCGGGCCGGGACGCGACCTGAAAGCGTTCTCCCAATGCGGCCACATCGTAATTGGTCTGGAGGGAGCCTCGCGCTTTGCCGAAATGGCGCGCGCACACAGCGGTTGTGAAGTGTGGTTGCAGGATTTTCTCAAACTCGATCTGCCGAAGAACTATTTTGAAGGTATTTTCGCCAATGCTACGCTTTTTCACGTCCCCAGCCGAGAGACTCCGCGCGTACTGCAAGAGCTTCACGCATCGCTGAAGCCTGGCGGCGTGTTATTCAGTTCTATTCCACATGGACACGAAGAAGAAGGCTGGAATGACGGACGTTACGGTGTGTTTCACGATCCGGGAACCTGGCGCCGATACGGTATCGACGCAGGGTTTAGCGAGATCGAGCACTATTATCGCCCGGCAGGACTCCCGCGCGAACAACAGCCTTGGCTGGCAACCGTTTGGCGACGATCCTATTGAGAGAACTGTATTGTCATTCCGTCAATCGGTCTATTCTATATAATCAACGCCAAGTTTCGAATGGAAACGGGGTCCACCCACAGCTTTCCGCCTCGATCGCGAATGATACGCCCCGAGAGATTAATTGGTTTCGCCTTGACACACCCGCAACAGGAGCGGCGTTTGAGGTGATGATTTCCCCGATCCTTGCTTCAGCTAGAACTGCCTGACCCTTTCGAACTAGCCCCCTGATCCGACCGGAAACAGGCGCCTGAACCACATTTTCGCCGATAGAGCCCAAAGCTTCGCCCTGTTCGATAAAGGCGCCAATGATTTTCGTAGGCTGGAACAGTCCCGATGCAGGAGCCGATATGTCGTATCGATCCTCAGTGTCGTCCTGCACGCGCGCGTCCCCTCGTGTCGAAACAGAGCCGCTGCGAATGATCGCTCCTGGGTCAGGTCCTGCTATCTCGATGACGACATCGCAATCAGTGCCTGCGACGAAGCCTGCTCCTAGTCCTATCGTTAAATCAGCGAAGCTTCTTATGTCCTCTGTGGAAGCAACCTGCTCCAAACGAGAGGCTACAATCACGTCCCAAGGCCACCGCTCAATCACATCTGAGAACCGCTGCGTCAGGATCGGAATGAACTGACGGGTTTGAAGACCGAGCAGAAATTCTGAATTCAGATCAGCGCGGCGCGCTTCGACCCCGTCAAGCGATGCGGCTCCGTCATACCAAGCGTCCGAGAATGCCATTCTACGTCGAAGCGTGCGAGGTGGCGTCGGCTGGTGGAATGCAACCGCCCTATCTTCGGCAAAAACCCGCCTGGCGACCGCCGATGCGGTTTCGCCGATTCCACATACCAAAACGCAGATTTGCTCGCTCATCGATCCATGTTTCTTTTAGTAAGTGGCGCAGGCGTTCTGCTCGTTTATGCCGTCAGCCTTTTTGCTTCGCGGCATAATGTTCAAGCATAGCAAATTGACCCGCCATGAAAATCAGATAGTGGAGAATGAGAAAGCTATGAATCCTCCACAATCATAGTTGAAGTCGCAGCGAAGACGCGCGTCAAGTGGCGACTTCTCTTGGGAAGGCAACCCCATTGCACAAATCCCGTGCAAAGTTTTTATAGGAGTATCATGGACGGCCTTTCACCGACCGGCTTCGGTTTTATAGAGGCAATCTGCCTACATAATAAGCACTGGATGGCACCCGTCGGAGAGCATCAGACTTGTTAGCATCGCCGCTCCGAATTGGAAGACGCAACTAGCCGCTCTAGAGAAGCTTCTCGATACGAATTGGAAGATCACGGATGCGTTTTCCCGTAGCGTGAAAGACTGCGTTGGCAATTGCCGCATTCATGCCTACGTTGCCCAACTCACCCACACCCTTGATTCCCATCGGGTTTACCTGCGTGTCATTCTCAGGAATCATAATGATCTGAACCTTGTCGATGTCCGCATTGACAGGGATAAGGTATTCACCAAGATCATCATTGTAGTAACGCGCACTTCGCTCATCCATCTCTGTCGCTTCATGAAGCGCAGCGGATATGCCCCAGATCACTCCACCCATCAGCTGACTCTCGGCCGTGAGTGGATTGACAATCTTTCCGGCAGCGTAGGCGCCAACCGCGCGCGGGGCCCTCACTTCGCATGTTCTTGAATGAACGCGAACCTCCACGAATTGCGCGCCAAACGCGAATTGTACGTGGTCGGCCATTCTTGCACCGCCCTGGAGATCCGATTGGCCTTGATAGAGTTTTCGAACTCCATCTTGCCCGGATTTGTAAGGAACGTTTTCTGCATAAACTTCAATGGCGCCGCCGGCAACCCGAGCCATTGCGGCTTCCAGCTTTTCAGATCTTCCGTCGGCGCTGATCAGCGCTTCCTCGACAAGAGCTAACGATGAAGGATCAGCTCCAGCAAAAGCAGACTTTTTGGCGGCGACGGCGGCCTTTATAATGCGCTGACGAATATCCTCACAGGCTTTAGCGACAACATTGCAAATACTCGCCGTCGAGTTGGAGCCTCCTGTAACTGGCGCAGGCGGAAGACTGCTGTCTCCTAATTCTACGTCTACTTTTTCGATCTGCACGCCAAGCTTTTCAGATACGGTCAAAGCGATAGCTGTATAAAGTCCATTACCAATTTCATGTGAAGCAGTTTGCACTTTTGCGACGCCGTTTGGCATCAGACTCACGCGAGCACACGCCGGCGCAACCAATGCTGGATACATAGTCGCAGCGCAGCCCCATCCGATCCGCCAGTCGCCGTCGCGCATTGAACCCGGCTCCGCAATGCGTTTGGACCAGCCAAAAGCCTCCTGTGCTGCGTCAAAACACTGCATAAGCGATCTCGATGAATATGGCAGGCCTTTTATCGGCTCAATTTGTGTATCGTTGCGCCGTCGCAATTCAACAGGATCGAGTTTCAGCTCATAGGCAAGCTCGTCCATCGCGCTTTCAAGCGCGAAAAGATAAGGCGTCTCCGGCGGAGAGCGCATGAAACCAGGCGTATTTCGATCGGCGTGGACGATATAGACTTTTGAACCGACGTTAGGACATGCATAGAGCCGGGTTGAAGCATCAGTTCCCGATACATTGTAATCATCGGGACGCGACGTCACCTCCCACCCGTAATGAGATAATGATTGCAGCCTGCCATCATTTGTCGCGCCCAATTTTATGTGATGGCGCGTCTCGGCCCGGTAGGTCGCGATAGTGAAACCTTGCTCACGAGTTGTTTCCAGCTTGACCGGCCGATTTAGTCGTCTTGCCGCCAGGGCGACGATCGCCGTGCGCTGGGTGAGCGAACCGCGCGAACCGAACGCGCCGCCGATGAAAGGGGAAATTATACGGACCTTGTCAAGCTGGAATTCCGAGCTGTTGAGCCAAGCCATTCTTGAATCCCCAGACGTATTGACTGGACTCCCACACAGTGAGGCGATCCTCGCTCCAGCTACAAGTGGTTGTGAACAGCTCTATAGGATTGTGGTGCTGAGTGGGCGTGCTGTAAGCCGCATCGATCCGCTTTTCAGCTTGCTCGAATGCAGCCGTTGCATCTCCAACCCTCGGATCCTCATGCGCTTTGGAAACCTCGGAAACTGGCACAACCTCAACGCCTTTACTGTCGAAACTCGCAGAAGGACTTTCTTCAACATAGCTGACACGGAGCCGGTAAGCCGCCTCGCGCGCGGCTTCGAAACTCTCCGCCACCACCATCGCAACGATCTGCCCGTCATGCCAAATCCGGTTCGACGCCAACGGTGCAATCGTGGTTCCCATGTAACCTTGTCTTGCAAAAGTCTGTCCGGGCTTAATGAGATCGCCAACTGACTTGTAGGTGAGAATATCCAAGACTCCGAACACTCGCCGCGCGTCCTGCTCATCGATCGAAGCAATACTCCCGCGAGCAATTGCGCTCGTCACAAGATAGCCATATGCGACGCCAGGAGACGATCGATCTGATCCATAACGGGCCATTCCCGTCACCTTCAGATGACCGTCGACCCGAGGACTTTTGGCGCCAGACATTGAGCTGAAGGTGCGGTCTGGCATTACTATATCTCCATCGCGTCCGCTTGCAGCAAAGCACGCACCAAAACTCGGCGCCCCAGTTCCACTTTGTAATCGTTCTGCCCATGAGTAATCGCCGCGGCGAAGGCTATGTTTGCAGCCTTTGTAGCGCTTTCCTCGTCCAGTTTTCGTCCACGCAGTTCATGCTCAGCGGCATGTGCGCGCCATGGGCGGTAAGCGACGCCGCCTAAACCAATCCGAATCTCACCAACCGTATCACCGCGCTTCTCCAGCGCGACCGCTGCGGAGGCGAGGCCGAATTCATATGAATCGCGGTCCCGCACTTTCAGATACAACGAACGCCGGGTCCACGGCCCCGCTGGAATGACAAAAGCGGTGATTAGTTCGTCGGGCTCGATAATTGTCTCAATGTGCGGCTGGTCAGGTCCGAGATGGAATTTTTCGAAGGGAACGATCCGGCTTCTTTTTCGGCCGGCAAGGTGCAACGACGCGCCCAGAGCGACAAGCGCCTGCGCGAAGTCTCCGGGATAGGACGAGATGCAACGATCGTTCACGCCGAGAACCGCATGCTTACGATTTACACCGTTCAACGCCGCGCAGCCCGATCCGGGTACGCGCTTATTGCAATGGCTCCAGCTCGTATCCCTGAAATATTGACATCGTGTTCGCTGCAACACATTGCCACCGAGACTCGCCATGTTCCTGATTTGGGGACTTGCGGCAAGAGCCAAAGACTGAGAAATGACCGGATAGTCCCGCTTTATCTCCAAATTATCCGCCGCTTCAGCCATGCGAACCAGAGAGCCAAGACGTAATCCATCTGGTCCTGCTTCAATGGTTCCTAACGACGTTGTGAGACCATTGATGTCGACGACGCGCGCCGGGCGCATAACATCTAATTTCATCAAATCTAACAGTGTGGTGCCACCCGCAAGCAGTTGCGTATCATGCGCTCCTCCCTCACCGTTCAGCCTGGTTTTGTTTTCAGACATCAAGCCGGTCGCATCATCGACTCTCGTGTAAATAAACGGGCGCATTTCCTAAGCTCTCGTGATCTTTGGCTTTGCCTTCTTGATCGCCTCCACGATGTGAGGATAGGCAGCACAACGACAGAGGTTACCGCTCATGTACTCCCTGATTTCTACGTCATTGTTCGCGTGCCCTTCTGATATGCACGCCACGGCGGACAGGATTTGTCCGGGAGTGCAGTACCCACACTGAAAGGCGTCTAGATCAATGAACGCCTGTTGCATTGGATGCAGCTCCCCATCTGTCGCCAGCCCCTCGATAGTTGTGACAGGATGGCGAACCGACGCGGCAAGCGTAAGGCAGGATAAAATTCTCACACCGTTGACGAGAACAGTACAAGCTCCACACTGTCCGTGATCGCACCCCTTCTTGGACCCAGTCAGACCCATGTGGTTTCTCAGCGCGTCAAGGAGGGTGGTGCGTGCATCGAGGACAAGCCGGTAACGAACCTCGTTCACCACGAGGTCTACTGTTATCGCAGGGTCTGAACCATCCGGTAATGGCACGCTTGAGGGCTTGGACTCTGCGTCCGAAACGCCCGGGAGAAGCGAAAACGCCGTCCCTCCCGCCAGGATATCCCTTCGATTTAGACCAGTTCGATTGTCATTTCGATTGTCATCAAGCATCATCGTCCCGAAGAGCTATATCCTAGCCGCCCTAAGATGGGCTTTTCACTTCGCGACAAACGCTTCGGCCACAACATCGTTCCTACGAAAGGGGACGTACTTCCCATTACTACAGCCGCGCCAAGCTCCGCAGCCGCTCCAGAAGCTGTGAAAGTCAGGATCCATTCAAATTCGGCTCAATGTTTTGCGTGAGATTTTCCCTTTTCCTCCGCACTGTTGAGCTCAGCCTGTTCCGGACCTTCCAATGCCTCTTCGGCGTCCTCGGCCGCCTTGTCGACCTTGCCGCTATGCGCAAATTCTGTTGCGCCCTCGTTATACTTTGCAGCTGCCTTGCGATTGCCTTCGCCCTGATTCTCCGCAGCAGGAGTTTCGTTTTTATTTTTAGTCGCCATAGCCGGACTCCAACAGACCAACGAACGGTGTAAACGCAGTTGGATCGCTGATGTTCCCAGTCCGCGACAGCTTGTCGCCTCCTGCGAAGAAGATCCGCACTTCACCATCCGTCGCAAAGCCTCAGTTCTGCGACCATTAAGGCGTCCGCCCCGTCGGCCGTCGACGCCAATTGCGTCCGTCTCAGGAAGCGCAAAGCGACCGAAATCCGAAGGGAAACTCAGCCGCCCCTACAAGCGCTTCTTATTTGAAACCGATGACCACGCCATCCGCGCCGAGTGACGTTTGCAGGCCCTTGCGTTTGGTGTTCAACGCCATAGTGACTCCATTACTGTTACGCAGCCACAGCTTGCCCTTGCCCATGTCGCCCAAGGCCCATCCTCTTCGGAGCTGAACATAGGCTCCAGCGAAGTCTTCCCGTCGCGTGAGACCATAGACAGCGCCCGTTGCGGTTAACTTTGAGGCGCCAAATCCGCCCACGCCCAAACCGCCCACAGTGATTGGATATGACTTGCCGCCGTAATTAAGCGTGCCGCCGCCGGCTGTGCCAGAACCGATAAACGCCACCTGGATTTGCTGAATTCTCACAGTCCCCGAAGGTCGACCCTGAGGGCGCTCCTGCGCCAATGCCGGCGTTGCGGCGAAAACGCACGCTGCAATAAACATGGTGGCGTGTCGGTTGAACATGGCCATATTCCTTTGGATAGAGGATCGCGTGACGCGGACCCTGAGATCTGTGAGTAAGCGCGAATGCGGGCGGTGTTGTTGTTGGAAGACTGAAGTCTGCGTAACGGTGCCTGATTACGATTACGCGGTTGGTTCGAGGATTTGACTCCTTTCCGCATTGTCATGATCGTGCGGAAGGGGCAGTGTAAACTGTGAAGGCTCGCCATCAAATGATAAGCCTGAGTTAGGAGGATTGCTATGAGATTTCTAGCGCTAGTGAGTTTGGGTGCTTGTGTGTTCGTGGCGGGATTGACACTGCCAACAACCGACGCAAACGCGGTGGTATGCGCTCGCGGAGTATACCGCGCCGGTTGTGTTGGACCCCATGGAGCGGTCGGCGTGCGCCACGCACCGGTTTATCATCGCGGGGTAGTGGTTCGACGTCGCTAGTACCTGAGGCGAGGAGCGTTTTCTTATAATCAGCGCCGCCGGACGCCAGACCAAGATTTGCGCGACCGGCGGCGGTTCTGGGGAAGCATTGGACCCTATTACATTGTCGATCGCTTCCCCAGTTGTAACTCGACTCAGTGAGCTGTCTTCATTACGGCGTTCATCAAGGAATCGCTCTTGTGCTTCTTGCAGTAGGCTTCAGCCTTCGCCTTGTTGCGTTTGACGTAGCGGAAATCGAGCACGTTCAAATTTTTTGAGGCGCTATAATAACCACTCATCCAAGACCCCAAAAGCAACTTCCGATCGGCGTCAGAGTCCAAATATTGATTACAGGTGATTTCTGACATTTGAAGCATCACTTGCGCTAAAGCGGGGACGGACGAAACGCTGGCAAGCATTACGGCGGCAAAGATGATTTTACGGTTCATTCTAACTCTCCCAATCGCAAGAAGGCTCAGTTCTTGATGGTGGCGCGTTGCAGGCCCGACATGACCGATTCTTTCGGATTGGAAGCACACCATTTCCTTACGTTATCGACGTTGCGCTGATATGCGTCGAGATCGATAAACGTATAGTTATTCTTTTGATTGAACCATCCGCTCATCCAGGCGGCGAAGTCGCGGGAAAGATCCGGCGGCAAAGCCAGATATTCCTCGCAAGTGATGCGACCCATGTCGATCTGAACCTGCGCGTGACTCACGGATGGGGCGACGATCGCTGCTAACGCCAGCGTGCACAACAATTTCCTCATCATCACACTCCTGTTGATTTGAATATGGACCTACGAACGAACGCTTATGGAAAAGCCCGACCTTGCGGCCGGGCTTTCATCGATCAAACTGAGGCAGGGACTGTCCCAATCTCCGCCCTTGCGTTCGATCAATATTTGGCGACGACCGGTGCGGCTCCACCGAAGTTGAACAGATAGTTCACGCCGACTCGGATCGTGTTGAACTGCGGATGCACATTGTAGCCGTAGTTCCAGCCATAGCCGCCAGTGGCGCCGCCGGCCGAGAGATCGGTGTAGAGATATTCGAGCTTCGCGGTCCAATGGGGCATGAACATCCATTCGACGCCGCCGCCAGCGGTCCAACCGGTGCGTGTGTTGCTCTGCTGGAAGGCGGTCACACCGCCATAAGCAAAGCCTCCCGTGCCGTAGAGCAGCAGGGTCGGAGTGGCGAGATAACCGACGCGGCCGCGCACAGTGCCGAACCACGGCAGACCAAGATTGCCGCCATTGCCGGTCAAAAGCGGGGTGAGGAAACCGCCGCCCGGCGGGAACGGGCTCGGATAGGCTCCGGCAAAATTGCCCTGGTTTCCGCCAGTGAGGCTGGTGCCCTGGAAGTCAGTCTCGACGCCGACCACGAAGGAGTTGAATTGGTAATTGTAACCGATCTGGCCGCCGCCGATGACGCCGCCGGTGTTATTGCCCGTTGTGCCGCCGCCGGGCAGGAAGAACAGGTTCGGGCCAAGGCCAAGGGCCGGGGTTGTGCCGAACCCATATCTCGGGTCGGAGTAAGGCAGATAGCTGTTATTACCGCCGCCGGATGCCCAGCCGCCGCCAAGGTTCACGCCGGCGTAAAAGCCAGTCCAAGTGGCTACAGGCGCGGGCGCGATATAAACCGGCGCTTCTTTGCGAGAGGGTAAATCAGCGGCGACCGCTGATCCGGCAACGGACGCCAGCGCGATCGCAGTAGTGGAAAGCAGAATTTTTTTCACTGGAGACTCCTAACTTCACCATCTCTTGAGCTCTCCTCACTGGTTAGCGCCAAGGGTTGGTCCGGTTCTTCAGACGATATCGGAACGTCCATTCGTGTTTTTAGCTACGATCAAACCATGCACTGGTAACGAAAAAAAGCCAATGCGCCATGCTTCCTAAGCTGCCGGGATAGCTACATTATTCAAAACATGTTGCATTTCTGCAACACTCGCGGCCAAGCATGGTTTATCGAAGTCTTCCCAACAAAAGAATGTTTCTGGAATGACGCATTGCCCTGCACCGCCGATCCTTTGTCATTGTGAACGAGCGACGCAAGGGGTGACCGATTAGTCGAGAGATTAAGTGGACTTCTCGCTCGCGCGGCGAAACCGCCCGCAATGGAGCTGCACCATAGATATGAAGAACTAAAATCGCTCAGAATCGAAAGCTCGTCTCCACCACTGGACCATGGATAATCGCGTCCATGCCTTTTTGGCCGGATCCGCTGCCATTGGAATAATCCACCGACAAGGCGCGATAGCCGATTGTGTTGGTGATGGTCCAATCGCCCAGCTTCATGTCGTGGCTGTAACCGCCAGCCAATTGCCAGCTGAATTTGCTGCCAACGCCAAAGCCCCCAATGTCGCCCCTTAACTGAAACTCATCGCCAGGCCTGATTTGATGACGGAGGCGCAAGCCAAAGACCGGGTTGATCCATTGCATTGGCCCGGATTTGTCGAGAGCCAACGCGCCACTTTGTTGAAGACCTAGTAGTGGAAGATTGACTGCCCCCGTGACGTCGAGCGAGAGGGTGTTTGAGAGATACCAATAGCGAAGGCCGCCATAAGCGTCGACGGCGGTAAAGGAGTTGGCTGCATTGCTCTGGCGCCAGCGCGCAAGCTCATAGCCCATCCATGTCTCGCCAATGCCAATAGTGGATTTTAAGCTGGCGCTGGCGTTAATCGTCAAAGCGGCGAGTCCGACCGGGTTGGTCTGACGCAAACCGGCGCCGAAGAAACTAATCTGCGCATATATGATGTCGCCGTAAAACGAAAACGGTCCATTGCGCGCTTCGATGTAGCTCATCCATGCGAACAGATGATTGGCTTGGGTGAGGACGTCGTAGAAGCTGGCGTTCACATCGACGGAGCGACCGTGCGCCGTCGCATTGCCATTCAGACCAATTGCCCAACCATAAGGCGCAAATTTGAATTGCCAATCGTTCGGCGCGGGTGACGGCGATGGTACGAGGGCGGCGGTGCTTAAAATCGGCAGACCAAAGTCCGGGTGGTAGTTCAGGCCAACGCGAACGACGTGGCCATTAAATCGCGTGGACGCCGTTGATGCATTGGCGACCTGCAGTGAACCGCCAATCACGGGGATGGCGGCGGGATAGGAATGGGTAAGCAGACCGATGTCGTTGTTGGCGTTTGCTACGCCGAGATCATAATAGAGATATTCGATTTTGGCGCTTACATCCCGATAGAAAGCCCATTCGAGCCCCCCGCCGACAGTCCAGCCAACCCGCGTGCCGGCGAAATCGGCGTCGCCATCCGTCGAAACTAGCAGCCCCGGGGCCAATGTTTGCTTGACCGAGGCGCTTGTCGCCGTTCTTCCATAAGCGAGACCGCCAGTCGCATAGGCAAGAAGGGTTGGCGTCACGGCGTAGCCCAGGCGCCCCCGCGCGGTGCCGAAATAATCAAGCCCCCGCGAAGTCTTCACTTCGGTCACTGCGGATGTCAGCCCCGGAATCAGCGCTGGCGGAACAAGAACCACCGAGCCGAAATTGCCACCGCCCTGAGCGTGCCCGCCCTGCAGATCCGCCTCGAAACCAGCAACGAATTTGTCTGCGAATTGCTGGTTGTAACCGAGTTGAACTCCATTCATCACGCCGTCGAACCGCGCGCCGTTGCTTCCTGTCGCTCCCAATGCAGACGCAGGACCAATTCCCGTGCGAGATTGATCGTATAGATTGGCCGTTGCGACGCCGATGCTGTCATTGCCTTTCAACAGATAGCCCGCGTTCAAGCCGATGTAGGCGCCGGTCCAGCTAAACAAGGGTGGCGGGGCCGGTTGGCTTTTTACTGCGGGCAGGTCGGCGGCGGCTGCGGATGCGGCGCTGAAACTTAATGCAATACAAGCGGCGGAAAGAACTTTCATGATTAACCGTCTCGCTTTGCAGTTGTCTTTTGATCGCTCGAGAACCGAACAGTCGCACAGCGACGAGAGATGAAACTTTCAAAATGGAGCTTAGGGATAGCGACTTTGCCGGGTCAATATCAACCGTGGAATAAGCGGCCTGTCGAAAAGCTTTCTCAGGAACATGTGATAAATCCGCCACAGAGCGGAATCCGCTCAGGCCACAGCGCGTTATATCTTGCTGCGCTGTTTTGGCGAGGCAAAGCCTTATCCGGCCGAAATCCGACAGGAATTGCGCTGTTGTTACTTGTTCCCGAACGGGAAGATCGTCTTCCAATCGTTTTTCATATCTACAACCGTCCAACCTTTCGCTAAGGCCTCGTCCAGCGCCTTGTCCAGACGGCCGATGCGAGAGTTGCGGTCGTAAGCCCATTCGCGTTCAGCGTCGGTATGGTGCACAATGAGAGCAAAGCGGGGTCCGCTTCCGCCCATTGTCCATTGCAGCATTTGCAGGTCGCCATCGGAATTGCCGAACGCTGCAATGGGACGTCGGCCGATGTGCTGATTCATGCCCACCGGTTTACCGGCTCCGTCATCAATGAAATTGATTTCCGGCAAACGCATAAGCACCGGCTTGCCATCGCGAAACTCAAATTTGACCTTAGCGCTGCTGCCAACGACATTTTGCGGCGGAATTCCGTAAATCCGTTCGGTCCATGAACGCATAAACTCGATCCCGCCGCCGGACACAATGAAGGTTTTAAACCCCTTCGCTCGCAGGTAGGCGACCAATTCCAACATTGGCCGATAGACCATCTCGGTGTAGGGCCGTCCGCTGACAGGGTGCTTTGCCTTGGCGATCCAGTCGCTGACGATTTGAGTAAATTCTTCGTTCGTCATGCCTGCATGCGTCGCCATCACGATCGCTTCAATGGCCGGCTCGCCGCCGGCGAGCGCGGCCTGCACGTCGCCACGAAGCAGCGAGGCGAAAGGCTCCTTCTCCTTCCATTCCGGGTGTTGCGGGGCGAGAACCTTCACGCGATCGAGCGCAAAAAGGAGCTGGAAATACATCGGCTGCTCAGCCCACAGAGTGCCATCATTATCGAAGGTGGCGATGCGCTCCTCCTCTGGCACAAAGTCGGGAGAACCGCGCTTTGTCACCCGCTCGACAAAGGCTATGACAGCCTTCTTGGACTCATTGTCGTTCCAAGACTGCAAAGGGTCGTTCGACGGCTTTCGAGCCTTTGCGGAAACAGGCATGAGCATCGACAGCGCCGGAACCGCCGCCAATGCCGACAGCAACATCCGACGGCTGAGGCCGAAGCTAAGAGGGTTGCGCGACATGGTTGGCTCTTAAAACTGCCGGCGTGAACTGCTACATAACTCACACCAAGGAGATCATTGTTTACTGCGCCGGAGTGAGCGTCACTGTGGTGACGCCACCAGCGATGTTCAGCCCGGTCTGACCCTCGACCGAGATCGGCTGCAACGAGAACGCGCGGCCAGTACCGCCGATGAGAACATTGCCGCCGACTCCCGCTCCTACAGTGACTTCTCCCCCCACGCCGACATAGGTCCCCGCAAGCGCTCCAGCCGGCACTCCGGATGAGGGCGCAACGACGCCCCAGATCAAATGGCCTGCGGTGACTTCGCCAATGCCAACGCCATACTCGTTGATCTGACCCATATAGAGATCGACAGGCCCACCCTTGTTTGGACGAAATGTGCAGCGCATCGTTTGCTTTTGGGCCAGGATCATGCCGATGCCCGCCGAAACGTCGCAGGACAAGGCGCCGACATTGACATTCGATTGCGCCACCGCAGGCTGCACGAAGCAGGCGGGTGCAAATACGGCGGATACGAAAACAAAGACTTTGTTCATTTGACGGTCTCCCTCAGTCATTGCATTCAATTACACCGATAGGACGCGCCCCCACTGGAGCCCTGATGGCCTATGGCTAGCTTGGAGTGATCCTTAAAGGCTTCTTCGTAGTCGGTCTCCGCGGGATCGAGTGTTTAATCGATTAGAAGCACTGCGTCTCCACGCCCTCGGCGGCTCCGGATACACCGCCGCCGCCAAAGATCTTTCAATTGCCCGTTGGCAGAGGGATGTTGAAGCGTTCTTTCGCAAGCTGTTCCCGAACCCATTGGAACCGCTGATATTGCGAGATCGTGATCGGGCCGCTGTAACCCATACTCTGCAACTTCCGCGGCGGGAATTTCACGTAGGTCGCCATGATTTTCTTCAGCTACTCGCCCATAACCACTCCCATTATGTGCGCTCCGTGGAATTGTTCATGAAAATGTCGCAGCGCTCCTGCGGGTCTTGCCACCGATCGAACACCTCCGGGACCGTCGCGACAAATCTCTCAGCGCCCGTCCAGCTGAGGTTGCTGTCGACTGCGGGCCCGCTGAAAAAACGAGAATTAGCATAGCCTAAACGGTGAAACGCACAACAAAAACCTTAATTCGTATATCGACTTATCGAGCGCATCGAGACGTAAGCGCTTGATTGCGCTGGCGCCTTTTTTGTCTCTCCTTTAATCGGTAAAGTTCACCATACCTCCGGCTACAGATCCTGGTCGAGGGTAAGGGGGGCGTCACAATTGCCCGATAAATACGATAGTTTTTCGGAACTGGCCGCCTGCGAAACAGAAGGAGTTCACTATCAAATCCGCCTGATCGACCGCGCGTCGCCGATCGTTATCGTGGCGCCGCACGGCGGAAATATCGAGCCGGGAACCTCCCAAACGGCCGCATTGATAGCAGCCGATCAGTTCTCACTTTATTGCTTTGAAGGTATTGTCTCGGGAAGACGACTCCACATAACGTCAACTCGCTTTGACGAGCCGAGAGGTTGCGCTCTTGTCCAAGCGTCCGAGATCGCTATCGGGATACACGGGCGTGCGGATAGCGGCGACCATCAGACAATTTGGTTAGGCGGCCTCCATGAACGCCTTCGCGACCAGATCGGCGCCTCGTTGGAGCGGAAAGGCTTCAGCACGTCGACAGATCACCATATGCAGGGCAAGAAACCAGGTAACATTTGCAACAGAGGCCGCTTACGTGCTGGGGTCCAGCTTGAGCTTCCAAGGTCATTGAGGGACACTTTCTTTCACGACGAACTGGCCCGCAAAACTTTTGCCTCGACGGTTCGCGACACGATCCTTGAAACGCAAGCTCAGGCCGAGCTGCCAGGGACCGCTCAAGAAAATTCAAAACCGTGACAAATCCGCCATATCCCGGCGTATCGTTCTCCTCTATAAAATCGAAACATCGCCAACTCGTCATCGGTATGGTCCTGCGATGTCTTTTTTTACCCGCCGCAAACTGATCGTCGGAGCCACCGCAGCCGGCCTCTCGGGATGCGTTAGTTCAAACCAAAATCCCGTAGTTAACGCCAGCCCGATTCCGGCTCCGCCGCCGCCTCAGCCAGCCCCGCATTCAGCGACGGCGGACGGCGTTCAGCCCAAATACAGCGCCATCTATGCGGAAGTCAGGGATGGGGAGTTCACCGTTCCTGCCGTCAAATTGACGCAGGTCGATTCGGCATTTTTGCGAAAGAGCGTCACATACGCCACCAAGGAGGCGTCGGGCACGATCGTAGTGGATCCCGCTAATCACTTTCTCTACCATGTGGAAGATGACGGCCGGGCAACCCGCTACGGCGTTGGAGTTGGACGCGAAGGATTCGTCTGGTCCGGAGACGCGACGATCAAGAGCAAACAGGAATGGCCCGATTGGTATCCGCCAAAGGAGATGATCGAGCGCCGACCAGACCTAAAAAAAGTGATGGTTGAACTTCAAAGTGGAGTTGGCATGCACGGCGGCCCGGCAAACCCGCTCGGCGCCCGCGCCATGTACCTTTGGCAAGGCGATCATGACACTCTGTTCCGCATCCATGGCACGAACGAGCCTTGGACCATCGGACTCAGCCAGTCTTCTGGCTGTATTCGGATGATTAATCAGGATGTAATGGATCTGTATCAAAAAACGTCAGTCGGCACACGAGTCGTGGTGCTCGGGTCCCAGCGCGGCAATGTGGCGCGCCTCTGACCCCCTCCCGCTCCCTGATCGGAATAGCGAGTTCGTAATGTCGCCAGGAGCGGGATAGACGCCTCGACTTTCTTTCCGCCCTAGCTCGCAAGCGTCGGCCAGATCGCCACGGCAATCCTCCCGACCAGCGTTGTGACAATCGCGGCTCCGATAGCGTAGACGACCGCACGTATGCACTCCCAGTCTGTTGGATGTAGCATCGGTGCACCCTCCATGATGATTCATGAAAACAGCCAGTGGGAACCGAAGATGGCTCCGTTTCATGAAATAGGTCCGTCGGGATGAATTGCCAGAGTAAGGCTCATTCACCGCGCATCAACCTGATTTAGGAGACGTTGCAGGCGATGCTACGAGGGCGACACATCGGTTTGCAAATCACTTTGCCTGTTCGCTCCAATATAGGCGGGTAGTTCGTCGCGCCTCGGTCGCCAATATGTCAGCCTGAATTGTGAAACACGGTTGCGGCAATTAGCGACATTGATCGCCAGAGTTTATTGCCATGAGATGACAATCGCGTCCTGTTGTAATTTTTTGGGCGGGAAAGTTTCCGACAGGTTTTCAGTATGTAGCCGCATCACTGACGACCTATCGGCAACCAGCTGCAACGAAAAACAGAACAGGCCGCACCTTTCTTAAAGCCAAAGCTTGTTCAACTGAACGGAGTCGGAAGAACCGGGTTGATACGAAAACTTGAATCGTTCAGGGAGATCAACAGCTCGTTATCGCCGTTAACTGTGGATCGTCATTTGATTGACTCAGGAACTCTTATCACGAACCCTTTGCCCCGAGCACGGCGGATCTAGCGGCTTGCTTGAGAAACCATATTGCTGCCAGGAGATTGTTTATCCTTCACAAAAGGAGCAATCTGCGCCCGGGTTTCACATTCTAGGAGAAAAACCATGTTCCGTAAGCTTTGCGTCGTTGCAGCTATGGCCACGGCTTTGTCCGTCCCCGCGACGGATGCTCTGGCCTGGGTAGCGCATGGAGGAGGTGGCAGAGGCGTGCACGGCGCCTATGTCGGGCGCGGCGGCTACTACGGCGGACATGGCGTAAGAGGCGGTTATGTCGGTCGTGGTTATTACGGCGGGCGTGGTTACTATGGCGGCGGCGGTGGACGCTATTGGGGCGGGCGTTATTGGGGATATGGCGTAGGTCCTTGCTGGCGTGTAACTCCCTATGGCGGTTTTGTTTGGGTTTGCTACTGAGGTTCTCGGCCTTTAAGTCCATTTTTCACGTTTGGGTCGCCTTGACAGGATAGCTCCATCGTGTCGAGATGACTTCCGTGATTTTGAGCGTGTTCGCGCTTCTCTCAGTGAGCTGCCGTGAACCGCTCCTCAGTGCGGCGCGATAACCTCCCTGTCCAACATGGGGCTCACGCATGCGCACGTCCATTTTCGGCCTAGCCATCACCGTCGCCCTTGCGTCATGCCAGAGTAGCCGACCGCCGCCAAACACAGCTTCCATCTCTACGGGGGTTTCGGTTATTGACTGGCGCAATTGCGTGGGGCAGCAGGCAGAGCGGCTGGCCTTCACACCGGGTTCTGCAACTAAGATCGCAGAAACCTCCATGGGGCTATGCAATGAACAGGAGCGGGTATTTATCAGCGAAGCAATTTACATGAATCCAGATTTTATGATCCGCATTATTCCGGGTCTTCGAGAGGCGCTCAGTCAAGACGCAGCCGCGATCGTGATGGAGCGCCGCGACGGCAGAGCGCAAAAAGGTCCATGACCTTCACCACCGCTGGCCGCAGGAAATCGATCTGAACTATCTCAGCTCGCAAAGGCGCTCCGAAGACTTCGAAGCGCAACACCTAGGCCGCGCACGAAATTGCGTACAATGGCGTGGTTATTCAGCTCTCACAAGAATCGTCGATTCACACGGGCCTCTTGTTAGCCATCGAAGGAAACGGCCGCCTTGGGGCCGAGTGCGCGATCTCCACGACTTGAAAGACCGCGTCGCACTTCGGACAGGAAATCGGAGGACGGTTGAGATCGAAAAACAGAGCATTGCAGTTCAGGCATCGGCGTTTTAGGCCAAGTTCGGGCTTGTCCACTATGCTTGATCCCTTCGAGGTATGACTTAGGGGACGGCTCGAACCACATGGCTTTGGAACTGAGGTCCCTTTTTACGCCGAGCAAAGAACTCGCTTCGCGAATCAGACTCATATGATTGCGGCTGGTCACGTTAAGAATACAGCATATCGGGCGCGAGCGCAGACATATTGTTCAAATAACACGAGCTGAACTAAGGATAGAGCAAAGCTACAGCCCTTTTTCGGCCCTCAATGTTCACGCGCAGCAAGCAAGGCGTAATGCGGCATGCGACAAAAAGGTAATTACTCACCCCCTTGCCACGGACCGCAATCTCTGAATCCATGAGCCCATGGAACGGACTGATTTGCAGCGGCTGAGCAAGGACGAGCTGATTGAGCTGGTGCTGCGGCTTCATCGACCGGACAAGACGTCTCGCAATTCGTCGAAGCCACCGTCCACGGACAAGAAAGAGAAACGGGGGAATTCGCGTCCTGGCGGGGCGAAGCCTGGGCATGAGCCGCACAATCGTCGGCTGGCCGACAAACCCGATGAGTTTCGCGATCACAGACCAACCCATTGCAAGCTATGCGGCGGGTCCGTGTCGCCGGGCGCCGAGATGGAATTGATCGGGGAATATGACGAGATCGAAATGCCGCCGGTTAAGCCTTATGCCGTCCGCCACCGGCGCTTTGCCTGCCGATGCGAGCATTGCGGTTCACAGGTTAAAGCTCCGGCGCCCGCCGTCGCCACAGCGACGCCATTTGGACCGCGCATTCATGCTCTGGCGATTTATTTGAAGGGCTTTCATGCGCTTTCCTACGAGCGTTTGCGCTTCCTCTTCCGCGACGCTTTCGGACTGATCGTAAGCGAGGGCGCGCTCCGGACGATTGCTCCGCAATCACCTTGAGATGAACATGTTCATCCGCTCCCACGCGGGGTTCAAGATCGAGGCCGATAAGGCGAAGGCCATCCTTCGCAAAGCCAAGGTCGTCGCCAGCGACGAAACCGGCGTGCGGATCGAGGGGACCAACTCTTATCACTGATGGAGTGGATGCCCCCTCCTGACGGCATCATGATGTGCCAAGGTGGCGATGTTTTCGCATCCCACGAACGAAGGAGGCATCCATGGAAAAGGTTAGCATCATCGGTCTCGACCTGGCAAAGCGGTCCTTCCAGGCGCATGGCGCCTTGGCCGAGGGCGGCGTGGCGTTCCGCAAGAAGCTTTCGCGAGAAAAAGTTCTGGGCTTCTTTTCCGGGCAGCCGCACTGCGTCGTCGCCATGGAGGCCTGTGGGAGCGCGCACCATTGGGGACGGGCCATCAGTGACCTTGGGCACGAAGTTCGATTGATCCCACCCGTCTACGTCAAACCGTTCGTCAAGCGCCAGAAGAACGATGCGGCCGACGCGGAAGCGATCGCCGAGGCGGCGAACCGGCCGACGATGCGCTTTGTCGCGGTCAAAACCGAAGAACAGCAGGCGCGCGCCATGCTTTTCCGGACGCGGGATCTTTTGGTCCGGCAACGCACTCAATTGATCAACGCGCTCCGCGGTCATTTGTCCGAGCATGGCGTCGTGGCCGCGCAGGGACAGGCGAATGTGAAAGTTCTTGAAGGGGTGATCGAGGATCAAACGACGACGCTCCCACTTCTCGTCGAGGAGCTGGCGCGCGTTTTCCTCGATCAGATCGAGGGGTTGTCGAAAAGGATCTCGGAGCTTGAGAAGGTGACAGCTCACGAAGCTGCATCCGGGGAGATGACACGGCGTCTGCAGACGATGCCGGGCGTCGGACCAATCACGGCCCTGGCGATCGAGACCTTCGCGCCCCCGATGGATGTCTTCAAACGCGGGCGCGATTTTGCCGCCTGGCTTGGCCTCGTGCCCCGACAACATTCGACCGGGGGCAAGCAGGTTCTCGGGAAAATCTCGAAGATGGGCCAGCGCGATATCCGTCGCCTGCTGATCACCGGCGCGATGTCCGTCGTTCGCGCGGCCATGCGGCGGGGTGCGCCAGACGGAAGCTGGTTACAGCGCATGCTGACGCGCAAACCAAAGATGCTGGTGCCGATCGCGCTCGCCAATAAAATGGCGCGCTCGGTGTGGGCTATGCTGGCAAAGGGAGAAGATTTCCGCGTTCCTGCGGCTGCGGCTGCCCTGATCGGCGATCGGACGGGGTAGCTGGGGAAACGTCAGGCGCGTGAGGAGGTCGACGAACGGTAAGGTCAAATGATCGGTCAGATCCGGGCCTGGAAACGCAGTGAATACCCAAGAGCCCGTAGCTCGTATCACTGATCTGCGCCAAGTCCGCGTATCTCCATACCGGCCAGCGGCCCTATCAGGCCGCACTTGAAGATCCTATGAGGGCTTCCGGTGGACATAGTAGCTTGTCTTCCGGGTCATAAGACTTTGGAGGATATTTATCATGACGCAGGCTCTTGGCGCGCTTCCAGCTCCCACCGTGCCTGATTACGAACGGACGCTCATTTTGGCAATTGAGCTGAGCAGCACGAGTTGGGTTTTGGCCGCTCAGATACCAGGCCTTCCGGGTGTTAAAGCCAAGCGCTCAATCGAGCCGGCTCCCGAAGCGCTGATGGCGGCCATCGAAGACTATCGCGCCCGGGCCGTGAAGGCTGGCCGGAATGTCGAGCGGGTGATCACGGTCTATGAGGCGGGATGGTCTGGGTTTTGGCTGGCCCGTTGGTTGGCGCAATACGGCATCGAGACGCACGTCATTCAACCTTCCAGCGTCCCTGTCGACCGCCGGGCGCGTCGAGCCAAGTCTGATGGGATTGACGCCGAACTCTTGCTGCGGACGTTGCTGGCGTGGTTGCGGGGTGAACCTCGTGTGTGCTCGATGGTTCCGGTCCCTGCCGAGGCCGATGAAGACGCCCGCCGTGGTATGCGGGAGCGCGAGGAACTCCTTGCAGAACGGGTTGGCTTCGTCAATCGCATCGGCGCCATCCTGGCGACGTTGGGCGTTGGCGAATACAATCCAATCCGTCGAGACCGGCGCCAACGTCTCGACGAATTGCGGACGGCCATCGGGGGATCATTGCCTACGCATGCTCGCGCGAAGATCATCCGCATGCTTGATCGTCTCGAGTTGCTGCTGACCCAGATCGCAGAACTTGAAAAATCGCGCGACGCCGTGCTTGCAGAGGAAAACCCTGACAAGGCGGCAAGCATGATCCAACAACTTGCCAAATTACGCGGCGTCGGAGTGCAAAGCGCCACCGTGTTGGTGCGCGAGGGGTTCGTGCGTGAATTCGCCAACGGCAAGGCGCTCGGATCCTATGCCGGCCTTACGTCCACTCCCTACAACAGTGGCGGCATTGAACGCGAACAGGGCATCGGCAAGGCCGGGAACGCGCGGTTGCGGGACCCTGATGGTCGAGTTGGCGTGGCTCTGGCAGCGATATCAGCCAAATTCCGCTCAGGTCGGTTGGTTTCGTGAGCGCGTCGGCGGCACAGGTCGCCGGATGCGCAAGGTGATGGTTGTGGCGTTGGCGCGCAAACTGTTAATCGCCTTGTGGCGGTTCGCGACGCAAGGCGTTGTGCCGGAGGGCGCCGTCATGAAGCCAGCGACTTAATCGATTCCAAAGACTGAGCCCGAGAATTGAATGAACGACAGCTCGGGCAAACGGATCCAAGGGGGCGTCGCCGTTGTCAGGCCTGGTGCGTGTGCATCGTCTTAAAGAGTGGCGCCGCCCTCCTGGAGCTCTCCCGTCCCGAATGCGGGACCGTGGTGGGGATGCAAGTCCCGCCGGATGTGAGGTTTGCAGGGAAGACCTGTATTGATGAGAGCTCCGCCTTGGTCGATCAAATCAACCGCGCCACAGGGGCAAAATCTGAGGAACGTCGAAATGAAGAAGTAGCTTGACGCAAGCGCCCTCATGTGAGGCCTGATACATGACCGCACCCGATCACGCGATCGAATCGTCGAAAAACTTCTTGCGCGTACGGGGGCATCCATACATGGGTCTTCCACTGCAAGGAGGCGGTGGTGCATCAGCCCGATTATTCGCGCGCCGCCCGCGTCGTGGAAGAGATGATGAACGGCCATACGCCGAACGTCTGGATCTCGGATCGTTACTCCGCGCAGCAGAAGCATGGCGCCGCGCATCAAACTTGCTTGGCGCATCTGGCGCGCGACACGGCCTTCGCACTGGAGCATGGATCGGACGATCTTCCCCTGCGGTTCAAGCTGTGGTTTGGCAAGGCCTTTGATCTGGCCAGAGATATCGCCAGTTTCGCAGCCTCGACGATCGCCAGCAAAAAGCGCGAGCTTGAACAGCAACTCGCCGATATTCTCGGCGCGGCGACGCAATGCGACCTGGCGCGCCAGCTACAAGCCAAAATCGGCCGCGCGCGAGACCAGCTTCTGACCTTTTGCGATTATCCCGGCGAGGTCGAGGCCACCAACAATTGCTCGGAGCGAAAGCTGCGGCCCTGCGTGATCCAGCGAAAAGTCACCAACGGCTACCGCGCCATGTGGGCCGCCCAAGCCGAGGCGGACGTCCGAACGACCGTCGACACCGCAAGGCTCAAAGGCGCAAATCCCTTCCAGACAATCCTCGACACCCTCGCGTGAAGCCGCAAAAGCCGCGCCCTAAAAATAGGGGTGGGTAATTGCACAAAAAGAAAGGCCCCGGGAATGAAACCCGGGACCTCTTCGCTTTCCAAACCTCCGCTATAGGCCCTGTGGCCTTTAGAAGTCCATGCCACCCATGCCCCCGCCGCCTGGCATCGGAGGCGCGTCCTTTTTGGGATGTTCGGTGATGGTGGCCTCGGTGGTGACAATCAGACCTGCAATGGAAGCCGCATCTTGGAGCGCCGTGCGTACGACCTTGGTAGGGTCGATTATGCCGAGTTTCATAAGGTCGCCAAATTGGCCCGTTTGAGCGTCGTAACCGTAGCTATATTCCTTCGAGTCGAGCAGCTTGCCGACCACGACCGCGCCATCGCCACCGGCATTGTCGACGATCTGCCGAGCTGGCGCCTGTATCGCCTTCCGGACTATGTCCACCCCTGTCTTCTGGTCGGAGTTAGAGACCTTAACTCCGTCGAGGGACAGGATTGCGCGTAGCAGCGCCACGCCGCCGCCGGGTGAAACGCCCTCTTCTACGGCCGCGCGCGTCGCGTTCAAGGCATCATCGACTCGGTCCTTTTTCTCCTTGACCTCGACCTCAGTCGCACCGCCGACGCGGATCACCGCGACGCCGCCTGCGAGCTTGGCGAGACGCTCCTGCAACTTTTCACGGTCGTAGTCTGAGGTGCTCTCCTCGATCTGGCCCTTAAGCTGACCTATGCGCGCCTGGATGTCTTTCTTCTCGCCAGAGCCATCGATGACCGTGGTGGTTTCCTTGTCTATGCGCACCCGCTTGGCGCGACCAAGCTGCTGCAGAGTGACATTCTCGAGCTTGACGCCCAAATCTTCCGCTATCAATTCACCGCCGGTGACAATGGCGATGTCTTCCAACATGGCCTTTCGGCGATCGCCAAAACCCGGAGCCTTGACCGCGGCGATCTTCAGGCCGCCGCGCAACTTGTTGACGACAAGAGTGGCGAGCGCTTCCCCTTCAATGTCTTCGGCGACAATCAGCAGCGGCTTGCCGGTCTGAACCACGGCCTCGAGAATCGGCAGCAAAGCCTGTAGCGAGGAAAGCTTTTTTTCGTGGATCAGAATATATGGGTCGTCGAGTTCGGCGATCATCTTCTCGGCATTGGTGATGAAGTAGGGCGATAGATAACCACGGTCGAATTGCATGCCTTCGACAATCTCGGTCTCGGTTTCCAGGCTCTTGGCTTCTTCGACCGTAATCACGCCTTCATTGCCGACCTTCTCCATCGCCTTGGCTATTTCGCGGCCGATGAACTCATCGCCATTGGCCGAGATCCTGCCAACCTGAGCGATTTCGTCGTTGGAAGTAACCTTCTTCGAGTTCTTCGCAAGATCGGCGACGACAGTCTCGACTGCGAGGTCAATGCCTCGCTTGAGGTCCATTGGATTAAGGCCTGCGGCCACGGCCTTCGCCCCTTCTCGAGCGATTGAAGCGGCGATTACAGTGGCCGTGGTAGTGCCGTCGCCTGCGGCGTCATGTTGCTTTGAGGCCACTTCGCGCACAAGCTGCGCTCCCAAATTCTCGAACTTGTCGGAAAGCTCGATTTCTTTGGCGACAGTGACGCCATCCTTGGTGATGCGCGGCGCGCCGTAAGATTTTTCGATGACGACGTTGCGACCCTTGGGACCTAGCGTGACTTTCACGGCATTGTTGAGGATTTCGACGCCGCGCAGAATTCGGTCGCGCGCGTCGGTGGAGAAACGGACATCTTTGGCGGCCATCGTGTTAAAACTCCTAAGGAGACCAGGGAAAATTCAGAGAGAAGGGCGAGCCGTCAGTTCACTACGCCCAGAACGTCGCTTTCTTTCATGATGAGTAGGTCTTCGCCGTCGATCTTGACCTCAGATCCAGACCATTTGCCGAACAGCACGCGATCTCCCGCTTTCACGTCAAGCGGAACGAGTTTGCCCGTTTCGTCTCGTGCGCCCGGACCAATCGCGACCACTTTGCCTTCTTGCGGCTTTTCCTTGGCGCTGTCAGGGATGATGATGCCACCCTTGGTCTTTTCCTCACCCTCTATGCGTTTGACCACTACCCGATCATGTAAGGGACGGAACGCCATGTTGCTCTTCCTTGTTCTCGGCCGGCGACTGTCGACAAGCGTCGTAGCGCGGCAAACTGATTGAAAAGGCCTTTTGGCACTCTCCTATCTCGAGTGCCAGAACGCTCTTGGCTAAATGGGTGTTCAAAAGTCATTTACAAGGAGGGCAAAGGAGTGAAATGAGCTAAGCGTCGGAGCTCTCCACTGCAAAATACCCGAAACGAGAAATGCGGCCCAGACAAGGCCAAGTTTCATCGCGGCCTTGGGGGCGGACTTTTCCTGCGATAGAGAATTGAGTCCTCGGCGGTATCAAGCCGTTGGACCCCGCACGGAAGCATGCACACGGGAGCAATTTCTGGATTGAACAGCGAGGTCTCGACTCTGTTCGACAGGGTCGCGACAAGAGGCGCGCCGGTTTTTCAGAGAGCAGCCTTCAGTTCAGTGAAATCACCGCGGGGCGTTGTCCGCTGTGCTTTTAGCGACGCTCCAGCAGTCACTCCTGGCGTCCACAAAGTCGAGCTCAGATACTCGATTGAATGTGGTCGCGCACAACCGGATAGACTTGGCTGTCCCAGCGTCGCCCGTTAAAGACGCCATAATGCCCCACGCCCGGCTGCATATGATGTGATTTCATATAGGGCCGCAAACCACTGCACAGGTCCTGCGCGGCAAGCGTCTGTCCGGCGGCGCAAATGTCGTCCCTTTCGCCTTCGACCGTGAGCAGAAAGGTTTTTTTGATGGCGCGCGGAAGAACGGGACTTCCTTTAAAAAGCAGTTTGCCTTCGGAAAGGGCATTTTTCTGAAACACAAGATCGATGGTTTGGAGATAGAACTCGGCGTCGAGGTCCATTATCGCAAAATACTCCTGGTAGAACGCGCGGATCTGATCTGCTTTTTCGAAGTCGCCTTCAAGTCGATTCTTGAAAAGATTGACGAACGCCTTCGAATGACGATCGATATTCATGCTCATGAAGGCGGCAAGCTGGAGGAAGCCCGGATAGACTCGACGTCCCGCGCCCGGAAAAGATCGCGGCACAACGCCGATCAGCTTCTCTCGAAACCATTCGATCGGCTTTGATGTGGCGAGTTCGTTGACTTTCGTTGGCGAGATGCGCGTGTCGATCGGTCCCGCCATCAAAGTCAGACTGGCGGGCTGGGCGGGATCATTGTTCTGGGCCATCACGGCTACCGCGGTCAGCGCTGCGACAACGGGCTGACATACGGCGACCACATGCGACTGAGGTCCCATGAACGTGAGAAAATCCATAAGATGCTGGGCAAAATCGTCGAGACCGAAAAGGCCCTTGTCGATCGGTATGTCGCGCGTATTATGCCAGTCCGTCACATAGACCTCATGGTCGCGCAACAGCGTGCGGATGGTGCCTCGCAGGAGCGTGGCGAAGTGACCGGACATCGGAGCGACGAGCAGCACGCGCGGTTGGCCCCCGCCCCCTTCGCGCGAAAAGCGCAGGAGCGTGCAGAATGGCGTGGTCAGAACCGCGGTCTCAACAACCTTCACAACATCGCCGGCACTCGTTGTGACGTTCTCGATTTCGTAGTCCGGTCGCGTATGCGTAAAGCCCGAAAGCGCGACCAGTTCATAATACGCCGTCATTCGTCGCAACGGCGAAGCGAATTGCGACGCGCTCCACAATTGAAGGATGCGTTCACTGTTCAGAGCCAAGGTGCGCGCTGGATGGCATAGGTCGGCGTAGCTTTGATAGGCGTCATACATTATGCCGTCCTGGGCCTGACTTGGCGTGTTCAAGCATGAGCAAAGCCCATGCCACCTGCAATTTGCGATGGCATGTCATTTGCTGCGCTTTGCTGATCAGCCCCGAATTAGCGAGTTTCAGCAATGCAGCCGACCACGCTCACGATCAGCAGCAAAAATTACTCTTCATGGTCACTGCGCGGCTGGCTAATGACCAAATTATCCGGCATCGATTTTGAGGAGATTGTTGTCGATCCAGATGACGCCGCCGCGCGTGCGGAAATCTTGCTGCTGTCCCCGTCGATCCTGGTTCCATGCCTAACATACGAGGGCACAAAGATTTGGGACACGATCGCCATTGGCGAGTTCCTCAATGAAATAGCGCCCAATGCCAAGTTGCTGCCGATGGATCGCATGCGCCGCGCCCATAGCCGTTCCATATGCGGCGAAATCCACTCTGGCTTCACCTCGCTCCGCGCAGCGCTGCCGATGAACTTGAAGGCGCACTTCCCTAAGTTCAAGGTCTGGTCCAAGGCGCAGTGCGATATCGTCCGCGTCACCCAGATCTGGCGCGAATGCCTCAAGGCTTACGGCGGGCCTTATTTATTTGGAACGATATCAATGGCTGATGCGATGTATGCGCCAGTCGCGACGCGATTCCGCACCTACGACGTTGAACTCGACGATGTGTCCCAAGCCTACTGCGACCGAATCTTCGCTTGGCCCGCTATGCAGGAGTGGATCACACAAGCGCAATTGGAAAAAGACGAAATTGAAGAATTGGAAGTTGAATTCTGAAGCTCACGCGCTGAAAAAATCACCTTAGAGATACTGGCGATCGGAAGAACTTGATCGGGCCACCTCTTTGCCTAAGTCAGCAGGAGGAAAAGAGACGCGTTCAATTCCTTTTCAATTATTCCCAAACTTCCACGCGTAAGCTGATTGGGCGCAAAAGCTCAAGATAGATCGTTTGAGGACGGCGGGACGTCGTTTTTGCATATGAGTTCCCGCCAATCCTTCGGGAGGGACCGAGGCTATGAAAGTCGGCTTCATAGGGCTTGGACGCATGGGCGCGGGCATGGCCGCGAACCTTTTAAGGGCTGGCCATGAAGTGAGCGTCTACAACAGAACAGCAGCTAGGACCGAAGCTCTGGTCGCACAGGGCGCACAGGCCGCGGACTGCATCTTTGAGGTCTGCCGGGCGGAAGCCGTTATTACGATGCTGGCGAATGATGACGCCGTGGAAAGCGTCGTGCTGGGACGTGGCGGAGTTCTGGAGAGTCTCCCGACGGACGCGATCCATGTCTCATCCAGCACGATCAGTGTCAGCTTATCCGAGAGACTCGCAGAAGCCCATGCCAACGCCGCCCAGCGCTATGTCGCCGCTCCAGTGTTTGGCCGTCCGGATGTCGCGGCGTCGGGCCAGCTTTTTGTCGTCGCGGCCGGCGAAGCGGCGACAATAGGAGCCCTCGCACCTGTCTTTGACGCCTTGGGGCAGAAAACTTTCATCGTCTCCCATTCGCCAAAGGCCGCCAATCTAGTCAAGCTGAGTGGCAATTTTCTTATCGCTTCGGTCATCGAATCATTGGGCGAGGCTGTGGCGCTCATTGGCAAAGGTGGCGTCGATCAGACGGCGTACCTCGAGATCCTCACCTCGACCTTGTTCAACGCCCCTGTCTATAAAACATACGGCGCTCTGATAGTGGAAGGGAAGTTCGAGCCGGCGGCATTCGCGGCGTTCCTAGGCTATAAGGATATCCGGCTGGCCCTCGCAGCGGCCGAAGAGCTTCGCGTGCCCATGCCGCTGGCAAGCCTCTTGCGGGACCGCTTCCTAACTCTTCTCGCCCAAGGGGGCGCTGCGCTCGACTGGTCCGCCATTGGCCAGCTCGCAGCTAGAGACTCCGGCTTAGTCGAACATTTGAAACTGGAGTGATTGGTTCCGGGCTCTGCTTGGACCTGGAAAACCGAATCCATCGACGCCCCGCGCACCTCTATGCGGGAAGTAATCTTGATCACGCTTGACCTTACACGCGCAGCAAGATCCTTCCCATGGCGGGTTCAAGGCCGGCTTCAATATCTGGGGCCTAAACCGCTCCTTGCGAAGTTCCATTAAGGTCGTTAACACCGCAGACAGCTAGGGATTCACAATCCCGGCATTTGTAATTTTACTCAACCCTGAAAGCATTCTCATGGCCAAAGCTAAAATCAACAAGTCAAAGATCAGCAAGACGGAAGCGGCTCCCCTTCGTCCGGTCAAGGAGACTTTCACCAAATCGGCGCTGATCAACCTGATCGCCGAGCAGAATGACATCCCCCGCAAGACCGCCGTAGGCGTTTTCGCCACGCTGGAAAGTGTTATGCTGGGCTCTGTGCATCCGCGCGGGGTTGGCGAATTCACCCTGCCCGGCCTTTTGAAAGTGACTTTGCGAAAAGTGCCGGCCCGCAAGGCAGGAACTCTAGTTCGCAATCCGGCTACCGGCGAGATGATCAAAGGCGCGGCCAAGCCGGCCAGCATGCGCGTTAAGATCCGCGCACTGTCCAAATTGAAGACAGCCGCCTCTCGCTGAAATGGCGTTACAGCAGGTAATTGCTCGGGCTATCGGTGGCCCGAGTTTCCTGCCAGAGACGCCCCAAAGTCTGCCGTTATCTCCTTCTCCACAGCGGCAGCACGCTGCTTCCTGCGAGACGGACGCGAGCCCACAGTGGCGAATTTATGCTTCTACCCAATAGATTCGTCGTGCAATCCCTTTGCTTGGCTGCGTGAACGGGACGGCGGCCGCGTGCCCTGCCCCGTGACATCTGGGGGCCTCTTGCGGGGCAGGAAACCGAGGAGTCAACGGCGCTCATTGGTCAAACAAGTGAGGATATTGTCTCGGCTGGGACCTCAGATATTGGTTGGGCGCTTTGACGTGAGCGCCAAAATGCGCGGCAGCGTGCCAAGGCCAACGAGGATCATATAAGATCCCTCTCGCCAGCGCGATCAGGTCAGCGTCGCCGGTCCCGATAATCGCCTCGGCTTGATCGAAATCAACGATCAAGCCGACAGCAACGACTGGCATTTTTGTCGCCTCCTTAACCGCTCGGGCCAGCGGAACCTGATAGCTAGGCCCCTGTGGGATCTTTTGAGCGGGCGTGAGTCCGCCGCTGGAAACATGGATCGCCGCGCAGCCGCGCGCTTCAAGCGCTCTGGCGAAAGCGATCGTCTGTTCAATGTCCCAGCCGCCAGCTGCCCAATCCGTTCCCGAAACTCGAACGGTGACAGCACGATCCGCCGGAAAATTCGCGCGAACTGTCTCAAAAACCTCCAGCGGGAAACGCATCCGGTTTTCCAGATTGCCACCGTATTCGTCGTCACGGACATTCGCGAGGGACGAAAGAAACTGATGCAGCAGGTAGCCATGCGCAGCATGAATCTGCACCGCTGCGATGTCCAACCGCCCTGCCCGTGTCGCCGCTTCGGCAAAAGCGTCGCGGATTCGCCCCAAAGCATCTCGATCGAGCGCAACGGGTGGATTTTCGTCTGGCAGAAACGGAAGCGCTGAAGGCGCGACTGTTTGCCAACCGGTAGCGCCATTGGCGGAGATCTGTTTACCGCCCTTCCAAGGAACCTCGGTGGACGCCTTGCGTCCGGCATGAGCAAGTTGGATCGCAATAGGCATATCGGAATAACGGCGGATGCTGGATAAAACGCGCCCCATCGCCGCCTCGGTCTCGTCAGACCAGAGACCGACATCGCCGTAGGTGATCCGCCCTTCGGGTAAAACGGCGGTGGCCTCGATGGTCAGCATGGCTGCGCCAGACAATGCAAGCTGCCCCAGGTGAATCAGGTGCCAGTCCGTCATACAGCCCTCTTCCGCCGAATACTGACACATTGGCGCAATGACGATACGGTTGGCGAGTTCATGCCCGGCAACACGAAAAGGAGTAAACAGCTGAGACGTGATCATTTGCCGATTAGCTCCATTGCGATGACCTGGTCTGAAGTTGCAGAATCGGATGAAAGCTCTGGTGCTCAAAACCTCATCAAGACGAACAACCGCATGCCGCCCGGCGGCCAAAGCTTGGGCGTTTCGTGTTGCGACGCGCGAGCAAATGTGCTGGCGATGCATATTAGCAAAGAAACTCTCCACCATGTCAACGCATCGAAAGTCTCAATGAGGATCACATTGCGACATCGCGAGTGTTGGATACAATCAATCCCACAAGACTTCATCTCATCATAGGCTTCGCGATTGGGAACCAAAATTGTGCGCCTTACGTTTCGAAAATATGGCGGCTTGTCCCCTTTGCGAAGGTAACGCTAGTCGATAGGGGTGTTTCATGGATGAAAAGACTCCCTACGGTCGTAAGACGCAACACAAACCTGCAATCGAAGAAGTTCACATATTATGGATTACAGCTGGATTGGGGTGCGACGGCGACAGCGTGTCTATTACAGCCGCGAGCGAGCCCAGCATCGAAGACGTAATTCTTGGTTCCGTACCCGGTTTGCCAAAAGTACATTTGCATAATCCCGTCCTCGCATATGAAGTTGGCGATGAGTTTCTGTCCTGGTTTCACAAAGCAGCGCGAGGCGAACTGGAACATTTCGTGCTCGTCGTCGAGGGATCCATCCCTAATGAACATTTGAGCGGCGAAGGATATTGGGCGGCGTTAGGAACCGACACCACAACGGATCAACCCATCAAAACTACCGAGTGGATTGATCGTCTCGCGCCGAAAGCGCTCGGCATTGTCGCCGCTGGGACATGCGCAACATTCGGGGGCATTCACGCGATGAAAGGCAATCCGACAGGTTGCATGGGCATTGCTGATTATCTCGGCTGGGATTGGAAATCCAAAGCGGGACTGCCAATTGTGAACGTACCCGGATGCCCGGTTCAGCCCGATAATTTCATGGAGACGCTCTTATACCTTTTACGTCAGTTGGCGGGGCTGGCGCCAATGATTCCCCTTGACGATGTACTGCGTCCCAAATGGCTGTTTGGGATGACTGTGCATCAGGGTTGCGATCGAGCTGCCTACTACGAGCAGGCTGATTTCACCAAGGAGTATGGCTCCCGGAAATGTCTGGTTAAAATAGGCTGTTGGGGACCGGTCGTTCAATGCAACGTACCAAAGCGCGGGTGGATATCCGGCATTGGCGGGTGTCCCAATGTCGGAGGCATTTGCATCGGCTGCACAATGCCTGGATTCCCGGATAAATTCATGCCCTTCATGGACGAGCCTCCTGGCGCCCGAATCTCCTCGGTCCTGGTGAAGCCCTATGGCGTCCTTATTCGTAATCTGCGTCGCCTCACCAACAACACTCTCAATAAGGAGCCGAAGTGGCGGCACAACCGGCCAGTGAGCACAACAGGCTTCCGTCCCGACAGACCCGAGCAGACCTATCCTTTGTAGGAGTTGATCATGGACGACGTAGTGTCGGGAACTCGACCCGCTCAAAGCAAATCGTCACCCAATTTGGTCGAGATGAACTGGGACCCAATTACTCGCATCGTCGGCAGCCTCGGAATTTTCACGAAGATCGACTTCGATGCGCGGCGCATTGCGGAATGCCATAGCACGTCGTCCATATTCCGCGGGTATAGCGTGTTTATGAAAGGAAAGGATCCGCGCGACTCACACTTCATTACCAGTCGAATTTGCGGGATTTGTGGCGACAACCACGCCACTTGCTCAGTCTACGCCCAAAACATGGCTTATGGCGTCAAGCCGCCCGCCCTAGCTGAATGGATCGTCAATCTTGGCGAAGCGGCTGAATATATGTTCGACCATAACATTTATCAGGACAATCTAGTCGGTGTAGATTTTTGCGAGCAGATGGTGAAAGAGACGAACCCCAAGGTTTGGGCAAAAGCACAAACTACACTCGCGCCCCACTCGGCCGACCACGGTTACCGCACCATTGCCGACATTATGACGGCGCTCAATCCCTTCACTGGAGATTTTTATCGCGAAACACTTGTTGTCAGCCGTTACACCCGTGAAATGTTCAGCCTCATGGAGGGACGCCATGTCCATCCATCGACGCTATATCCTGGCGGAGTCGGAACCACGCCTTCGGTGCAGTTGTTCACCGACTATCTGATGCGTTTGGTCAGATATGTTGAGTTTATGAAAAAATGCGTGCCATTGCACGACGATCTATTCGACTTCTTTTATGAAGCCCTTCCCGGATACGAGGAAGTCGGACGACGTCGCATTTTGCTCGGTTGCTGGGGAGCCTTCCAAGATCCCGATAAATGCGACTATCAATATAAGACGATGACGGATTGGGGCCGTGCGATGTTCGTCACCCCGGGCGTAGTAGTTGATGGCAAGCTGGTCACAACGGACCTGGTTGATATCAACTTGAACATTCGCATTCTGCTTGGAAGCTCGTTCTATGATGATTGGGACAATTGCGAGACATTCGTTAAGTCCGACCCGCTCGGCAATCCAGTGGACCAGAAGCACCCTTGGAATCAGACCACTATTCCACGACCGCAAAAGCGCAATTTCGACGGCCACTACTCGTGGGTGATGTGCCCTCGTTGGCTCGATAGGCGAACGGGCGATCACCTCGCGCTTGACACCGGCGGCGGAGCAATCGCTCGCTTGTGGGCGACAGCGCTCGCCGGATTAGTTGACGTTGGATACGTCAAGGCGACAGGCGAAAGCGTCAAGATATATTTGCCGAAAACTGCGCTCAAGCCAGAGAAGGAATTCGAATGGAAGATTCCAAAATGGAGCAACGCGATCGAGCGTGACCGGGCGCGAACCTATTTCCAGGCCTATTGTGCGGCGCTCGCCTATCATTTCATCGACAAGGCGCTGACGGAAGTGCAAGCGGGGAGAACCAAAACTTTCACCGACTTCAAAGTACCTGACGAAGCAATCGGCTGCGGGTTTCATGAGGCAGTCCGCGGTGTACTTTCTCACCATCTTGTTATCAGGAAGGGCAAAATTGCAAACTACCACCCTTATCCGCCAACCCCTTGGAATGCGACGCCGCGGGATATTTACGGCACGCCTGGCCCCTATGAGGATGCCGTTCAGAACACCCCGATTTTTGAAGAAAATGGTCAGGACAAGTTCAAAGGCATCGATATTATGCGCGCTGTGCGCAGTTTCGATCCCTGCCTGCCCTGCGGTGTACATATGTATATCGGCGGTGGAAAGACACTCGAGACATTGCACTCTCCGATGTTTGGAGTTGCGCGCGGAAACGCGCCATGACAGATGGAATGTCGACGCCAACAAGCGCACTGGGTCAATGTCTATCGCGCATTGAAACGTTGATTGAAGCTCTGAACAGCGTCGACAACCATGATTGTCACAGTATCGCACGTGAGTTGGTGGATTCGCTACTAACCCTTCATGGAATTGCACTCGCCAAAGCCATCACCATTTGCCAGAATTCAGAAAATGGCGAGTTGCTTATGCGTAACCTCCTTGATGAAGAATACTTCGCCGCCGTGATCCTGTTACATGGCCTTCATCCAGAGGAACCCGAAGCACGCCTGCAAAGAAAAGTCGCAGAATTGCGAGCGCATTGGGGCGTCCAAGGGGTTCGTGTGGATTTGATTGATGTCGATCAGACCACCGCGCGAATTCGGGTATCGATCTCCGGCGAACAGACTCATGAAGCCCGTGCGGGACTGATTGCAGAGATCGAACAAGCCTTGACCGAAGCGGCGCCGGATCTCGACAGGATTATTATCGAGGATTTCAATCTCTACTCGTCGCTAGCCCAGAGAAACTTAACGCCTTCCGCCTCTTCGGCCGTTGAAGTGAGCCAACATGGACGCCAGAGCGCATAGCAACTGGGTTGCAACCATCCGGCGTTTCGTCAATACAAAAGCGAGCGCAGAGACCTGTGAACTGTGCTCAAAGCCGCTCCCTTTACAACATCGCCATCTCCTAGAAATCTCGACACGTCGTATTCTTTGCGCTTGTGAAGGGTGCGCGTTGACTCTTGGGACCG
The DNA here is from genome assembly GCA_963724845.1 of uncultured Alphaproteobacteria bacterium. Lineage (GTDB taxonomy): Bacteria > Pseudomonadota > Alphaproteobacteria > Rhizobiales > Beijerinckiaceae > Methylocystis. The sequence goes on along the minus strand of CAVRWF010000001.1, from coordinate 903,499 downwards.
GCGCGAGATTTCGAGCGGTGTACCCTTTAACAACTCGCCTGAGCAAATTCCATGTCACCGATTCAGAATGGGAAAGCATGCAACTGCCCATCGACATCGTGTTTTTCTTCTTGAACGGCGATGGAGACAGGGCCACAGCCATTTATCCTGGTCCGGCCGGTGCAATGGAGTCGGCGCTAAGCGCGCATGCATGGGATAATCTCTTGACCATTGATCCTTCGCTCGCCGATATGGCTCCTCATGTCGAGGCATTGCTGATTAATCGCACCAGGAACGCGCGGGACTATTTTCGGGTTTCTATCGACCGATGCTACGCACTTGTTGGGCTCATTCGTACGCGGTGGCGCGGGGTTTCCGGAGGTCAGGATGTATGGAACGGCGTAAGTGATTTCTTCGATTCCCTGGACCAAAGCGCAGTAATCGATCCCGGAAGTTGTATCCATGGTTGAACTTGATTTCGAGATAGAGCAAGTGGAAGTCGAAAAACACTCGACATGTCCGATGTTGCGTTTTGTTCTGCGCGTAACGAGTGACAGCGCGTCAATATGTGTCAAAAACATTCTCCTATCCTGCCAAATCCGAATTGACCCCGGACGCCGCAGTTACAACGCCAGTGAACGTGAACGCCTAGTTGAACTGTTCGGTTCGCCCCAGCAATGGGGTGAAACAGTAAGAAGCCTGCTGTGGACGCACGCGAATGTCGCGATACCTGAGTTCGACCACGACACCCAGGTATATTTACCGGCGCCGTGCACGCGTGATTTTAATTTAGCAATCACAAAATATTTCAGCGGCGTTCGCGAGGGCGTAATTCCGCTCGTGTTCCTTTTCAGCGGTTCAGTCTTTTACTGTGCAGATGATGGTCCCCTTCAGGTTACTCAAATTTCGTGGACCAAGGAGACGACTTTCCAACTGCTGGCGAGTGTGTGGCAGTCGCTCATGGACCTCTATTATCCGCATAGCGACTGGCTTCAAGTCGATCGTTACACTTTCGATCGCCTGCATCAATTCAAAAGACGCGGCGGCTATCTGACTTTTGACGCCGCTCTCAACCAGCTTCTTGATATGACAGCGAAGGAACACACACTATGATTTCCGATCGCACCAGGAAGCTCGCCGACGCAATTTTGTATGAAGGATATGTGCTTTATCCCTATCGCGCCTCGGCAATAAAAAATCGAACCCGCTGGGCCTTCGGAAGCGTTTTTCCCGACGAATACCAGGGCATCGGGGACGAAGTCTCCACTATGAAGACTGAAATTCTTCTGCTTCGGGAGACACCCGAGACGAAGCTGGACATAATTCTTCGCTTCCTGCAGTCACAAAGACGACAGGTCGAAACGTTGGTCGACAAAGAGCAAGACGCCTTGGATACGGCGCGTTATCAGACTGTTGCGAACCTTGATGTCGACGGCCAACAATACGTCTCGTGGGACGAGGCAATCGAACGGGAGATTTTTACAGCCGATATTTCTGTAGCTGACGTTTTGTCGCGTTCGAGACAGCTGACCTTCGAACTACCCCCGCAAAACAATGTCGAACAAATTCGTGCGCGTAATGGGTCCGTCGTCGGCTTGATCACGAGAAATACTTGGCTGCTGAAGGGCCAAATAGAAGTAGCCGCTAAAGAGATCTCAGATAGCGTGTTACGTCTTAGCATCACCATCGAGAACAGGTCCCCGCTACCGCTAATGTCCCAACTCTCTAGAACTGATGCTCAGAATTACGCTTTTATGTCGACCCACACATTGGTGCAAACATCCAGCGGTGAGTTCGTTTCTTTGCTTGAACCGCCCGATCACTTTAGCCAACCGGCGAGCGACTGTTGTAATCAGGGAACTTGGCCCGTTCTGGTCGGCGACGAGGGGAAACGGGACACCGTCCTCTCCTCCTCAATTATTTTATACGACTATCCAAAGGTCGCCCCCGAAAGCAACGGTCCATTTTTTGATAGCGCGGAAATCGACGAAATGCTCACTTTACGCGTGCTCACAATGACAGATTCTGAGAAACTTGAGATGGCGGCTACAGACCCGCGGACCAGTGCTATTCTTGCCCGGTGCGAGTCATTGAGCAGTCAGCAATTTGAAGCCCTTCACGGTGCGTTGAAACCTTTTCACATGCACTCAAAACCATCACCGGGGCTTTCGCATGCGCAGCCAGACTTTTTAGTCGGTCGTCATGTTCGTTTAAATCCAAAGACACGGGGCGACGTCTTTGACATCGCTCTTAAAGGAAGATTGGCGAAAATTGAACGGATCGATCGGGACTTCGAAAATCGAGTGCATTTCGCTGTAACGCTCGTTGATGACCCCGGCAGCGATTTGGGCTCCGCAGGCTTTCCGGGTCACCGCTTCTATTTCTCGCGCGACGAAATCGAACCGATCAACCCGGAAGCACGTCCATGAAGCGTATTCTTGTAGGGGGCATCGGCAATATCTTTGAGGGAGACGACGCCTTTGGTGTTGAGGTCATCCGCCACTTATCCGCGCGCACAATGCCGTTGGAGGTGGAATTATCCGACTTTGGGATTTGCGGGGTCGACCTAGCCTATGCTTTGAGCGAAGGTTACAGTATGGCCATCCTGCTCGATGCCGCTCAACGAGGCGAAGCGCCGGGAACAATCTCGGTCGTGGAGCCATCTGATACGCCATCGCTGCAAAATGTGGCGATGGTCACGCATAATCTTGATCCTGCAACCGTGCTACGATTAGCGTCCGGATGCAAAGGAGCCTGCGGAAAGATTGTTCTAGTCCTCTGTGAGCCTGAAAGGTTGGGCGGTGATGAAGGCTTGCTCGGCCTGACTAGAACTGTATCCGTAGCAGTCGAATCGGCGGCGGAGGTCGTAGAGCGTCTAGTGGCATCTTTCCTCCAAGAGGATGCCTCGAGCTCGAGCGCCGCTGAATACGCGTTACCATGCCACATCGAAAGGAGTCTGCAATGACTGGCTGGGAAGTCTTTTGGATCGTGATCGCCGTCATCGTTGTCGCGCTGCTCCTGTTCAACCTGAGGGATCTGTACCGTTACATCAAAATCAGCAGCATGTGAGTTTCTGGATCATCACGACGGAACAAGTTTATGTGCCTTGGCATCCCCGGACGCATTGTCTCGATAGATGACAACCTGGACCAGCTTGCAACGGTGGACATCTGCGGAGTGAGAAGGCAGATAAATGTGTCATGCATCGTCGACCCTGAGCATCCTATTGAGACCTGCGTCGGAGAGTGGGTGCTGGTTCACGTCGGCTTCGCCATGAGCCGGATCGACAACGCTATAGCCATCAGTACTCTTCAAATATTAACGGAGCTTGGAGAAGCGCAAGCGGAGCTTGAGACGATGCAAGCATCGCCCCGGCTTTGAAATCATCCGCCAACGCCCTTAACGAGCTGACAAAATGCACGAGTTGGCTATAGCTCAGGGCATTGTAGAGTTGGCCAGCGAAGCGGCCAAGGGTAAACGTGTAAGATCAGTCAATGTCGAAATAGGCGCCGCCTCAGGAGTATTGCCAGAAGCGGTGACCTTCAGCTTCGAACTTGTCGCAGAAGGAACATGCGTTCAAGGCGCGTTTCTTAATATCCTTGAGATACCGGCAGCCGCCCGTTGTGAGAACTGTGGAGGGGAATTTGCAGTCACCTCCACCACTTTCATCTGCGATTGCGGTTCTTTCCGTCACATACTTGTGCGCGGGGGCGAACTTTTAGTTCGAAGCATAGAAGTGGAGCCTGAATCCACTTAGCCAAAAGCCGCACCCTGCGATGCCTTAGCCTCTTCTCTGAGCCAGTTATACCAGACCTCAAGCCCCTCACCTGTTCGCGCTGATAACTGAAATATACGGATATCAGGATTAATCTGCCTCGCGTTGACGATAGCGCGTTCCACGTCGAAATCGATATGCGGAAGTAAATCGATCTTGTTCAAGATCATGATCGCCGCAGCGCGAAACATATTGGGATACTTCAGTGGCTTGTCCTCTCCTTCCGCGACAGAAAAAATAATGATCTTGCAGCGTTCTCCCAGATCAAACAACGCTGGACAAACGAGATTTCCAACGTTTTCTATCATAACGACAGAATCGGTGTTCGGTCTCAATTGCTGCAACGCTCGACCGACCATATCGGCTTCAAGATGGCATCCAGAACCAGTGTTTATTTGTATTGCCGCCGCGCCGGCTGCGCGTATTCTCTCGCCGTCGTGCGTGGTCGCCTGATCCCCCTCGACAACGAACATTTCAATTTCAGACTTTAGATCCTTGATGGTACGCTCAAGCAAGGTCGTCTTACCCGACCCCGGGGAACTTACAAGATTGAGTGCGAGTATTTCGCGTCCACGAAACCAGGCGCGATTGCGCTGGGCCACTATGTCGTTCTTTGCCAAAATGCGCTCTTGGAGCGTGATAGTTTCACCTTTTGGCACTTTTTCATTCTGCTGCTCGAGCGCATGGCGATGCCGGATCCCGTCCTCATGCACATGGTGATGTTGATGATCGTGATCGTGATCGTGATCGTGATTCTGGTCCTGGTCATGAGGATGATCGTGGGAATCGGATTTGATCTTGAGCTCTTTGCCGGTCTGAAGGTCAAGGACTGTCGCCTTCCCCTCATTTTCGCATCCACAGTGCCCGCACATAATCCCCTCCGTTTTCAGCATATACGCGGCAATTGTTCGCCCACTAGCATGTCGACGATGCGCCTTCCGCCAAGGACAGTCCGCATTGTCGCGCGGCCCGGCTCGCCTTCCACGATACGTCCAATCGCGCAGGCCTGAGCGCCAAACGGATGCGCATGCATTGCGGCCAGCGCGGCCTCGCATTGTTCTGGCGGCAAGACAATAACAATTTTGCCTTCATTGGCCAGGTAAAGCGGATCCAGCCCCAGAATTTCGCAGAAGCCTCGCACCTCGTCACGAATTGGAGTTCGTGACTCGTCAATCTCGACTTCAACTCGTGACGCTTGCGCGATTTCATTTAAGACTGTAGCCACACCGCCCCGTGTCGCGTCGCGCATCGCTCGAATTCCGGGCGCAGCGACGAGTAACACTTCGACAAGTTGATGAAGCGCAGCGCAGTCGCTCTCAATCGTGGTGTCCAGCGCCATATCTCCGCGTGCGCTTAGAATCGCTGCCCCGTGATCTCCCAAACGTCCATTCACCAGAATGACGTCGCCGGGCTGTGCCAAATGCGCGCCGAGGTTGAGTCCTTCTGGAATAACGCCAATCCCGCTTGTCGTAAAAAAAAGTTTGTCGCAAGCACCCTTATGAACAACCTTGGTGTCCCCGGTTACAATTTTTACATTGGCTTCGCACGCCGTTTTCGCCATGGATTCCGCGAGCTTCCGCAGCAACTCGATTTCGACGCCCTCCTCGATAATGGCCGCGCAGGAAAGGTAAAGCGGCTTCGCGCCACCGACGCATAGGTCATTTATCGTGCCGCAAACCGCTAGTTTTCCAATGTCGCCGCCCGGGAAGAACAAAGGATCGACAACGAAGGCATCGGTGGTGAAAGCCAGTCGGTCTCCATATGCGCAAAAAGACGCGAGATCGAAACGGGCCTGATCCTCCAACGGCGCCAGCGCGGCATTGTCAAATGCTTCGACAAATACATCGTCGATCAAATCTTTCATCGCTTTGCCGCCACCACCATGCGCCAAGGTCACCTTGGGCACAAAAAGTCTTCCCAGCGGACGTGGACGGATAATAGACGGATCGCTATTCATTGAGCGGCCTCATGACGCTTCAACCCGCCATATTGATAATAGGCGGCGCATGCGCCTTCCGACGACACCATTAAGGCGCCGAGTGGGGACTCCGGAGTGCAGCTTGAACCGAACACTTTGCATTGCCAAGGTTTGATAACTCCTTTCAGCACCTCTCCGCACTGACAGGATTTCGGATCCGCTATCTTCACATTTGGGATTGCGAACTTTCGCTCGGCGTCGTAACGCGCGTAGCTACCCCGCAACCTAACTCCTGAATGGTCGATCGAACCGAGGCCACGCCATTCAAAGTACTCTCGTAACTCATAGACCTCCGATACGGCTTTTAGTGCTGATGCATTCCCTCCCTCTGGAACGACACGGGCATATTGATTTTCTATTTCGCATTTTCCTTGCTTGATTTGTTTAACCAACATCCAGATTGACTGCAGAATATCAAGGGGTTCAAAGCCTGAAACCACCATTGGCTTGTTGTAGTAGTTCGCGATGAATTTATATGGCGCCGTTCCAATAACCATCGAGACGTGACCTGGACCCAAAAATCCGTCGATCCGTATATCGGGGCTATCCAATATCGCCTTTATCGTCGGCACGATGGTGATATGGTTGCAAAAGACAGAGAAATTGACGAGACCTTCGCGCTCGGCATGCAAAATCGTTAGCGCGGTCGACGGCATTGTGGTCTCAAAGCCGAGACCGAAGAAAACGACTTCACGATCCAGATTCTTTCGGGCCAGCGCGAGCGCATCCATAGGCGAATAAACCATTCGCACGTCGGCGCCGTCGGCCTTCGCTTGCAGAAGGCTTTTTCGCGAGCCCGGCACGCGCATAGCGTCGCCAAAGGTAGCGAAGATGACGCCGTCGCGCTCGGCTATGCTTACGCAGTCGTCGACGCGCCCCATCGGGAGCACGCATACCGGACATCCCGGTCCATGCACCAGCTCGATCGACTTCGGAAGCATAGCTTCCAGGCCATAGCGGAAAATCGAGTGGGTATGTCCGCCACATACTTCCATGATATGAAGCGGTCGACTTGCCGGCACGCACATTGTCGAAATTAGCGAGTTCTATCTCCTTGACGAGAACTCGAGCCTTTGTGGAGTCACGAAATTCATCGACATATTTCATTCCGCGTGTCCTTTCGACGTCGCGGAGCCGCGATAATCTGCAAGTAGGGTATGCACCAAGTCCCAAAGGATATGATATGCGGCGACGTGACATTCCTGAACGCGATGGATCGACGTCGTTGGAACAATGAGGCAATGATCCACCAGACCGCTCGCGGCCATCGCTCCGCCATTTCCTCCTGCAAATCCGATCGTTGTAATACCGATCTCTCGCGCCTTGGCGAAGGCGAGCATGAGATTTGAGGAGTTTCCGCTCGTCGAAAACCCGATGAGACCGTCGCCGGGCTGACCATGAGCAAGTAACTGACGTGCGAATATGTGATCGAAGCCGACATCGTTCGCTATTGCAGATATGGTCGCCAGGTCAGACATGAGATTGATAACAGCGAGCGCCGGTCGACCGGCGGTTATTGGATGCACGAATTCCACTGCAAAATGCGACGCGTCGCAACTTGATCCACCGTTGCCGACTGAAAACATTCGACCGCTCCGCCGATAGACCTTCGCGACCGCTCGCGACGCTTCAACGAGTGTGGCGCCCTGATCCTCAAAGAAGCGGGAGTTTGTTTCGCGGGACTCTTGCGCCTTCTCTCCAACAGACTGAAGCAGCGAGGCGTCAAGCCGCGAGGGATCCTGAGCGATTCCATGTAAAAATGGATAAAGCGCATTCAGGTCATGGTCGATGGACACATGCATCGTTCCCTTAAAGAGTTAACCGTCTGCCTTCCTGAATCAACCATGCAGCTCCGATTGTCGCTTGCCCGAGGGAAAGACCACCGTCGTTCATCGGGATCTCAACCTGGGTCAATACCGTAAAATCCAGTTTTCTAAGGCGGTGGACCACCTCTTCAAAAAGAATATGGTTCTGAAAGCACCCGCCTGACAGTGCGACGGTATCGAATAAGCGAGCGCCACCGCTATCTTTGCTGGCAAGCAGCTGAGCCATAGCGCCGATCCCCATGGCGAGACCTTTGTGAAACCGGGCGGCTATTACGGGAATTGGCGTCTTTGAATTGAGGTCTGCGAGAAGAGCAGACCACATAGTCATCGGCTCAAGGTAATATGGTTGCTCGGTGCTCAGGCGCGCAACCTCAAAGATGTAAGAGCGATTATCGCCTTCGTTTTTGAGAGTATCGGTGCTTACAATGGCCTCGAGACGCACTGCAGCCTCGCCCTCATAGGATTGGCGTTCCGGACAAATATCGAGGGCGGCCGCGACAGCATCAAACAGTCTTCCGCAGGACGAGGCCTTGGGCGAATTGACGCCGTTTCGTATCATTGCGTCGAGAGTCGCGCGGCGCCTCTCGGCCAAGCCGCCGAAGACAGAAAGTTGCGCAAACTTCCTTTCGAACTCAACCCGGTCAAATGCACCGCTAAGATGTGCGTAAAGGTTGCGCCAAGGCTCACGGACGGCCTGAACCCCTCCCGGCATCGCGACAGGTTTCAACGCCCCAAGCCGCTCATATCGGCGGAAATCGGCGAACAGAAACTCCCCTCCCCATATTGTTCCGTCGTCGCCATAACCCGCGCCATCCAAGACGATGCCAAGAACTGGCGGCGCGTCCAAAGCGTAATTGTTTTCGGCCAGGCATGTCGCTACATGAGCGTGGTGGTGTTGGACCCTCAGCACCCGTAATGAATTCGTGAGCCCTTGTGTGTGGCCAAATTTCGAGGATACATATTCCGGATGACTGTCGACCACGAGCGCCGCTGGGCAATGGTCAAATAGTCCAGCATATAGGGCCAAGTTCTTTCGATATTGGTCAAATGTACTTACGTCTTCCAAGTCCCCCTGGTGTTGTGAAAGCGTAGCTTCTCCGTCCTTGAGCAGACAAAACGTCGCCTTTAGTTCGCCGCCCATTGCGAGAATCTGCGGCGCCGCCTTAAACCCCAAAGGCAATCTGAGAGGAGCGGGAGCATAGCCTCTCGCGCGACGCAGGACACGCGGACGACCACCCATCAACCGCACGACGGAGTTGTCCAGACGGTTTGCGATCTGCCGATCATGGATGAGCGCATGACTTGCGATGTCGCGAAGCCGGATCATGGCGTCCTGGTCTTCTGTCGCTTGAGGTTCGTCGGACAAGTTGCCGCTTGTCATCACGAGAGGATGATCGACGCGCCGCAGCAGGAGTAAGTGAAGCGGAGTTGTCGGCAACATAAATCCGAGAGTGTGCACTCCAGGCGCGATTTCGCTGGGAAGTTTCTTCCTCCCGTTTGCGGGCAGCAGGACGATGGGCGCAGCCGAACTGCAGAGTTGTCTCTCTTCCTCGATGTCAACCTCGCAGTATTCGCGGATAACGCCGAGATCTCTCGCCATCAGTGCAAAGGGCTTTGAGTCGCGGTGTTTCAGTCGCCGTAGCCGCGCTACAACATCGGAGTTCGTGGCGTCGCAAGCGAGATGGTAGCCACCCAACCCTTTTAAAGCGACTATTGCGCCCATAGCGATCAAACGTCGCGCCGCTTCGATGCATTGATGGGGAGACAGTTTTTCCTGTTTTGGCGCGCCGTCTTCCATGCGCAGCAATGCCAACCGAGGACCGCATGCACTACAGGCGATCGCTTCGGCATGAAAGCGGCGGTCCTCAGGGTCAAGATATTCTGCTTCGCACGCCTCGCACATAACAAAGGGCGCCATCGTCGTGTTAGCGCGATCATAAGGGATCCTGTTAACGATCGTGAGGCGCGGCCCACAATGCGTGCAATTTGAGAAAGGGTATTTGAAACGCCGTTCCCGAGGATCGGCGATTTCGAGAGCGCAAGCTGGACAGATTGCGGCGTCTGGCGTAATCTGCGTATGTGAAGGGCCGGTCAGGCTCGGCACAATATAAAATCTATTTGGAAGGTCTCCATCAAACTCTTTGCATTCGATGCTGTCTATCCGCGCCAGCGGCGGCTGTTCCTGCTCCAATCGGGTTAAGAAAATCGAAATAGTCTGAGCGGGACCCCTTAGTCGAACAAGAACGCCTTCAGCGTCGTTCAAAACCTCTCCGCACAAATCAAGCATGCGCGCAATGCGCCAGACCGACGGGCGAAAGCCCACGCCTTGGACTCTTCCGCGCACCCGGATCTCAGTTGATCTAAGATCTTTGGATTGCACGTACAGCTTGTGTTCAGCGCGCGAGAATTCATCCATTTCATTGCCCTGCACTGACGAGTTAGAGCGAATGCCTCGAATGTCGAGTTCTTCGCAACGCAAAACCCATTTCCCCCTATTTGCGCGCAAAAAGCGGCGATGGTCGCTTCAGGACACTCCTTCCTCGCTGCGACACGTGGCATAAGGACGCCTCAATCTCTCTCCAGGTCCCACGCGCACATGATTCGTCTCGAAAACATCAGCAAACAGAATGGTCACCAGATCCTCTTCATCGAGGCTTCCGCAGCCCTCCTGAGAGGAGAAAAGGTCGGCCTCGTCGGTCCCAATGGAGCCGGCAAGACGACGCTTTTTCGGATGATTACAGGACAGGAGCTTCCCGACGAGGGCCAGGTGGCCGTCGACCGAGGCGTCACCATCGGCTACTTCAGCCAGGATGTAGGGGAGATGCTGGGCCGCAGCGCTGTGTCCGAGGTGATGGACGGCGCCGGGCCGGTGAGCGCCGTGGCGACTGAGCTAAAGGCGTTGGAGGCCGCCATGGCGGACCCCGAGCGAGCGGAAGACCTCGAAGAAATCGTAGAACGCTATGGCGAGGTGCAGGGTCGCTTCGAGGAACTGGACGGCTACGCTCTCGAGGGTCGCGCGCGCGAAGTACTGGCCGGCTTGAACTTCAGCCAGGAAATGATGGACGGCGACGTAAGCGCCTTGTCGGGCGGCTGGAAGATGCGCGTAGCGCTCGCCCGCATCCTGCTCATGCGCCCCGACGCAATGCTGTTGGACGAGCCAAGCAACCACCTGGACCTGGAAAGCCTGATCTGGCTGGAAGAGTTCCTTAAGGGCTATGAAGGCGCACTGCTCATGACGTCACACGACCGTGAGTTCATGAATCGCATTGTCGGCAAAGTGGTGGAGATCGACGGAGGCGCGCTGACGACGTATTCGGGCGACTATGAGTTTTACGAGCAGCAGCGCGCGCAAAATGAGAAGCAGCAACAGGCCCAATTCGAGCGTCAGCAGGCGATGCTCGCCAAGGAAATCAAATTCATCGAACGCTTCAAGGCGCGCGCCTCCCACGCCGCGCAGGTGCAGAGTCGAGTGAAGAAGCTGGAAAAGATCGACCGGGTGGAGCCGCCCAAGCGTCGCCAGACCGTGTTATTCGAGTTCCGGCCGGCGCCTCGCTCCGGTGAAGATGTCGTAACTCTGAGCAACCTGCACAAAAGCTATGGGACGCGAAACATATACGAGGCGCTAAACTTTCAGATCCGTCGTAATGAGCGCTGGTGCGTGATGGGTGTCAATGGCGCTGGCAAGTCCACGCTGCTAAAGCTGGTTGCTGGTTCGACGCAGCCAGACATCGGCACGGTCGCGCTTGGCGGCACCGTGAAGATGGGCTACTTCGCGCAACACGCGATGGAATTGCTGGACGGCGAACGCACCGTGTTCCAATCACTGGAAGACTGGTTTCCGCAGGCAGGACAGGGGTCTCTGCGCGCGCTGGCCGGCAGCTTTGGATTTTCGGGCGACGAAGTGGAGAAGAAATGTCGCGTGCTCTCGGGCGGGGAAAAGGCTCGGTTGGTCATGGCTAAGATGTTATACGACCCACCAAATTTTCTTGTGCTGGACGAACCGACGAACCATCTGGACATGAGCACGAAGGAAATGCTCATCACCGCGCTTTCGCAATATGAAGGCGCCATGCTGTTTGTTTCACACGATCGACGTTTCCTTGCTGCGCTTTCTAATCGAGTGCTGGAACTAACGCCCGAGGGCATTCACAATTACGGCGGGGGTTATACGGAATATGTGGCGCGCACAGGCCATGAGGCTCCCGGCCTGCACGGTTAAGTTCGTAGCAAAAAGGGCGCTCTCTGGGTAACTTTTCATCCCTGCCTCCACCAGTTATTAATCACGGATGTGGAATCGAACGTAATTTGCGGATCCGATCGGAGTGCGCAGGATGGGGGCAGAGCCTGAACATTTTCTAAGTTCCTTGACGTCGCGCTACGCCATGGGGCGGAGCTTCCTAGCGAGACTGTCGACATTGCTCGGCGAGGTTACGTTCAAGATCAAGCGGGGAACGCCGCCTGAAACCATCGAAGAAATTGGCAAGAAATGGAAGCTCGACGAAAAGCAGCGTCAATTTCTGCTTGAGCTCGGCAACACAAAAGCCGGTGCGGCGTTTATAGATGAAAAAGTCGAGAGCATGAACCGGGGCGCGTTCCACCGCTCTTCATTCGTGCTCAACGCAATCACTCAACTTGCATTCGTCGATCTTGCAGCGCAATTGTACGTTTCATTGCCACAATTGAAGCTGGTGTTTTTTGCAGTCAACGTTATTCTGGCGGCGACTGCTCATCTGCAGGTGCTGGAAAACTTTCAGGCTCTTGTCGCAGGCCCGAATGCGTTGCCCCCAAAGCGCCGCTTCTGGGGAATGTTTCCCAATCCAAAATATAACCGCGCTGTGAAAAAAAGCTCTCGGCCCTACGCCCGGAGCGCATGGAAGGAGACGTCACTATACAGGCCCGCGTATTTCTTCAACGCGATCTCGATATTTCTCGGTTCGCAATTCGTCATACCACCTGAAAAAGTGATATTTCCGTTGGGCTTCATTATTGGCAAAGTTTCGGGACTATTCTCGACGCTTGTCCTGATGTTTGACGTATGGCGCGGCGTTAAGGCGGGTGACGACGCACGCACCGCCCGCGAGCGGGAAGTGTCCGTTTATCGCGACCTAGACATCTGATAACCTTGAGTTCGCCGTCGCCGGCGCGGTTGCGACCTGGGCGACGCGCCTGTGTCCGCTTGTCATTGGTCCGGAAACTTGTTTTGCATCGTCTCCATTAGGGACTCGATGGTAAGCAGCCGGCTAAGTTGCTGGCTTTCTTCGTCGAGCACCTTGTGCTGAATGTCGAGTCGCTCGCCGATTTGCAACAACATGCCGATTATTTTGGTTGTCTCCCGTTCAGTCATCAAGTTGATCTGAAGATCAAGATGAGCCCGCCGGTCCGCCAGCTTGCTCATACGATTTTGTTTCATCAGCACGAATGCGGCGACGAGCACGGCCTCCAACGTAAGGATCAGGCTCAAGACGGGGAACGGGAAAGGATCGAATGCTGCAATCAGCGGTGTAAGGCCGAGGTTGATAATCACCCAGAGCACGATGCCGAACACCTGGATCACAACAAAGCTTAAGGTGCCGATGAAGCCGCCAACCAATTCGTACACTATTTCGCTGAACGATCGCGAGCGGTGTGCTTCTTGCTCCGCCTCAATGATAGCGTCGATATTCTCGTGGATGAATGGCGGAATTTGGTTCTGCGGCTGTTGAGGCATTAAGGATCTCCCAAGCGTGATTTCCGCCCCTTTTCGTGATGTGGTGTTGAATGTCGACCTGAACAAACAACGAGCGGGGGCGAATTCCAGTTGTTACAGACCCCACTTGCTCTGGCTGTGCCAGGTTGGACGGCGAGCCTCCGAACACGCCCTACCTGTCGTGCAAACTTAGCTGCTTGCGAGATTCAAAAAGGAGGCCTTTGGAGAAAGAAGCGCACCATTTCGCGTGACGCATCAGGCCCATTCTGATCTGTGTAGGAACCCTCTGAGCTTCCTCCAGACCACGCGTGTCCCAATCCTTCAATCGCCCAGTGTTCGGCCTGGGAAACGCCATTGGCGTCGGCGATCAGGCGGCGCGTATATCTGCGCCCTCCGACGGAGCTGTCATGACGCGCCTCCTGGACTGAATTGGCGAATTGGGCGCGAGCTTCGGCGTGGATCATTTCGCCGTTTGAAGGATGGACTGTTTGATCTGCTTTGCCATGAAAAACAATCATGCGAACGCGGCTATTTGTCCTGTTGCGAAGGTTGTTCTTCGATTTCGGCGCAGATGATCTTGGCCCACCGCGCATGGCGGCAAACGCCGAAACCAGGTCGTTGGCGGCTCCGTAAGCAAGTCCCGAGTGAACGCCCGTCGCGGCGAAAAGATCGGGATATGTGACGCTCATGATCGCAGCCATAGCGCCCCCCGCCGAGAGGCCTGCAACATAAACCCGCTCGGGATCGACCTTGAACTCCCCCATTATTGCACGCGTTATTCCTGCGATAATGCTGGGTTCGCCCGCGTCGCGCATCTGATCGCTTATATTGAACCAATTCCAACAGGCTGATTGATTGGCGTGCATCGGTTGCCTCGGATAGGCGACGATGAGACCATGCTCTTCGGCGAGCCGGTTCATGCGAGTACCCACCGCGAAGTCGTCGGGATCCTGAGTGCAACCATGCAACATCATAAGCAAAGGCAGCGTTTTGCCTGCCGCGCTGCTGGGAATATAAATCTTGTATTCTCTGGAACCCGCCTCGCAGGTGAAAGTTCGTTTGACATAAGCCGCCCCGCACGGAACCAGCACCAATGGCGGTTTATGCGTTCTCGCGAGTGGCGCAGGCTGATTCAAACCCGACATGTTCACCTGGCGCAATAGCGTCAGGACTTCTCCCAATGGCTTTCTTATCCGCTGCGAAGTTTGCTGTTCGGCGGTAGCCTGCTCGAAGCGAGAGTTCGCAGTTCCTGCGCCCGACCCAATTGGCTCAAACGCTTCCGCGGTATTTGCGCGATCGGAATGTTCGGCGTTTGGGAGGCGCTCCGGCGTCGAAGGTGATAAGTCGCGCTCTCCTCTCCGTAATGCGCGTTGGATTACCCTGGTCGCCTCTAGGACGTTTCGAGCCCGGGTAAGCCTTGTTGCTTCACGCATGGCGGCGCTGATGAACGTATTCATTTCTTGTGTCCTCATGGGAAAACGATGTTCGGGTCGATCAGCCGATACGCTCGGAGAGCGCCGCCTTGACTGCTTTGCTGGCTTGAAGAGCGCCAAGCACGGTGATTGACTCAATGGTTGCAAGCGCAAGTTCGGGAGTGACGTCTTCGTCGATTGTTGCGAGCCCGACGACCTGAATGCGCAGCTTGCCGCCGGCCTCTCTCACCGACTCCAACTCTTCGCGGCTAACGCGCCTCAGGCCGAGTTCGAGAGTGCGTCTCACGATCGACTGCTTGATGGCATCGGCGTGAACCGCGAGCTGGTTGCGGATCGCAGTCCTGATGAAGTCGGTGCGATTGGAATAAAAGCCCTCACGAACCAGCAAATCGATATGGCCCAGATCCACGAAACCGACATTGATCGTGATTTTCTCGGTTTCACCAAACCTATCGCGCGGTCGAGGTATTGATTCGGGCAAGTCGCGACCTCCATCCACCATCCATATGGATGGCATATGGAAGCTCTCCAGTGAATTGCAATAGGCAGTTCTTTAATAGAGTCCTGCCGCTGTAAGTTCAGCTGCAGCTCCTTCCCGATCGCCCGGCTGCGCCCGCGGCGTCATTGGCGTCCCGCAGGGCGCTCCGAGGCAAAAGGGTTCGCGACGCGATTTGATTGCTGCCGCATGCAGTACAAATCGTTTTCAGCGAAACCCAAAACTAGCTCAAATCGTCAACGCTAATACTAAAGCGGCGCCACGAAATGGTCATTAAAATTCCGATGTTTAAACCTGATCGTAACCATAGTGAGCGCAGGGGGCGCTGCGAGTTACCGCAGATGGGGGGCTCCGAAACCCAAGGAGTTTCTGTGACAGTACATGCAATCCCACCGTGCAATTGCGGAGACGATACGCCGGCGATCGTGCAAGCCATCGCCAATGCGCAAGCCGGCGACACGATCTCGTTCAACGCTGGTAATTTCACCATCGCCCAAAACGCGACAATTACGCTGAAAGGTCAGATCCTCTATACCTCGACTTTGCAGAACAACCAGATCGTTACATTCATCAATGGTGGCGCGGGTGTGAGCCAGCTCTGGGCTATCAATGGTCCAGCGACCGGCATCACCATAAGCAATCTCGCGTTTAGCCTACCCGCCGCTGTTGCCTATACTGGAGCGATCTCCATCGCGGGAAACACGAACGGCGACACATCAAATATTGTGATCACAAACTGCATTTTTAACAGTGCGCCAATTCTTTATTCGTGGCTGCAAAACTCTCAGATCACTTACAACACGTTCGAGAATATCGGCAACGGCTCGGCCGCGCTCGGAGGCTGGTACGCCAACAATGTCACCTTTTCGAACAACCTCTTTGAGAACAATTTTCAAGACATAAGCCTCGTCTTCGGCGCTGCTGGCGTACCGCTGACAAACCAGGGCAACAATGTCGTCGTCTCCAATAACGTCGGGGCTGGCGGCACGCAGCGCATGGCGATCGAGATACAGGGTAACGATCCTCCAATTACCGGCGAGACGCGGAACCTGAAGGTGAGTGGAAACTACTGGACGAATTGGAACAACGCACTAGTAGCCGACGGCAACAGTGAAGCGTATTCAATTGTCCCGGACGGCGGCACGGGTACCCTGATCAGCGCTAATTATGCCGATGGAACCACGCAGAGCGGCGGCGCCACTGCAAACATGGCGATGGAAGTTTCTGGAACAGCCTCCGTGCAGGGAAATGATCTGCGCAATTTCGGTTGGGGTCCGTGGTGTTACAGTGTCGACACCTTCAGCAACAACAATCTTGTTGTAAAAAGTGCGCCACCGATTAACGTGTTTAGCGGAGCCACTTGCAACGCCACCGGAACGACGAGCAGTTCCAGTAAAGCGATCCCAACGCCGCCCGCAGCGGGAGCAATGCAAGCATCAACGCCGCCGACCCAGTCGCCGCCGAGCAGCCCACCCCCGTCTGGAAGGCACCACAGGGGGGGATAAAATCGCCAGTGGCATGTCTTAAAAATCGGTTATTTTGACAAGCGGCCCGCCGAAAAAAAAACGGCGGGCCGCCTTGCCTATGGGGCCATGCCCGGGTTCGCGCGACGGACGAGGAGAAGTGCTGTCTTCCGCGCTAACCGGCCCGCGACGCATCGGCCATCTCACCTTTAAACGATTTTATAGACCTGACCGCCGCCAGGAACCCGAAAAAAATCTATTCGCGCTCCGTTCCAATGGTACTGGAGATGTCGTCCCTGGATCGGACTGCCCGCGCAATCTGGATAAAACAGCCCCGCGCATTCTTCACCTTCGTAACGTCGGCTCGCATATACAATGCCGTCCGAATTCGCGCGTCGCAGTCGAGCGCCAAACACTTGGCTTTCCTTATAATTAACCGGATCCAGCAAGGACAGAAATTGTGGCTCCAGCCCTCTCAGATCATGCAGTCGCGCCTCCACGTTGACGACAATTTCCCGGAACTCCGACGTCCATCCAGCCGTTTCTTTAGTGCGCGCCATAAACTGTTCATGGTGATGGATGGTTTCGAAAAGAGCGACTTCGAAGGAACTGCCAACATAAAGCACGCCGAAGGAACCGTCGCTAAACCGGCTCGGTCGATCGACGCTCGTGTGCGCGAAAGGCGCCATCAGGAAACTGGCGCCCGGACCACTCAACCGGCGATTTGCTGGCACCAGGTCCAGGTTGCCGATCAACTCCATAAGCCTGGGATTGGTCTTCTGCTCCGCAGAAATGAGGAGCGCCCAGTCGGCGGGGTCCGCTATATCCTCAAATAAGTCGAGCAGCGGAAAGACACTGCGAATGATCCCGACCGCGTTTCGCCAATTAACTGATTCGACTGGCGGACAGACGGGTTCATTCACCAGCCCCCCGTTCGCTGTCCAAATATCGACGAACCCGCATTAAATCAGTTAGCTCTCCGCCGAGCATGACGTGAAGAGCGGTCCGCCCCCCGAAAGCAGAATTGGGCGCCTGCATCCAGGCATAGCCTCGCTGAGGTTCGCGAAAGATAATTCTCAATGCCTTATGGATGCCCAAGACATTTGAAAGACGCGCTTTACGGTCACGATCAAAGCGACCGATCTCCCCCGCCTTCCATCGTCGATAGGAGCGAACAGGCAAGTCCAGCAAAATCGCCGCCTGCTCATCGTTTACCGACCAAAGACGGAAAAGGTTGGTGACAGCCCGAAACATGGCGGCGGCTTCGATGTCGGTGATTGGCGCGGGGGAAAAGTCTCCTGCAGCTGTGTCGACGGGAAGCAGCGCGGCCATGAAACACCTCTTCTTCGGCATAAAATAATCAAATCCATGCCAAATGGCAACATGTCCATCAATATGAGGCGAGGACCAGTGAACTTGGCGCCCGCACCCTAACGGAATCATGCAATTCGCCGTCCTTTTGAGATGACTGCGTTCCGAGCGATGGCCAAAAACTGAGCGACAAAAATGCCGCCAAGGGTCTGGTACGCGGCCAGTTTGCGTTTGAGCCTGACGCTCTCGGTTGCAATCGGTTTTGAGGGCCATTATGCTTCGGGCATCGATTTTCGGCCTGACGACTTGGACTTGCTTTGGTAACGAAGCCGCTGACGACCTCTTCCAAACTTCGATCGAACCGGCCCCGCGAATGCGGGCCTTCTCCTAAAACATGTTTGGAGAGATGACATGGCTACCGGAACTGTAAAATGGTTTAATGGTCAAAAGGGCTTTGGCTTCATCCAGCCCGATGACGGCGGCGCGGATATTTTTGTTCATATCAGCGCGGTGGAGCGCGCTGGCCTGCGCGATCTGCGCGAAGGCCAGAAGGTGAGCTACGAGATCGCTCAAGACCGCCGGACGGGCAAGTCTTCGGCTGATCAGCTTAAGGAAATCTGAGGCGACATGGGCTGACGGTTCGCCGCCACCCACGCTCTCAAAAAGGGTCGCCGTTACTGGCGGCCCTTTTTTTAATTAAGCCATTGTCGAATGACGCCTGACAGACCAGCGGGCGGTGGCCGTTCGAAAAACCTCTGGAATTTCAGGTTCGAAATAGAGCGGATCGAGATTCCACCTAGGAGAAAATCGGCGCCCCTTTCGCGTAATTGCCTCGACGACCTCAAATAATTGGCAAATCACAAAGCATTTCCAAAAATCCAAGCTATCGACTTGATCCAACACTTATAGACGAATGCGTCACGAAGCGGCTGCTTGGGATCCCGAAAAGGTCAAACGGCGGGCGCTTTCCATACCAATGCGGATCACCACTTCTCCTGCTTCGTTCGCCACCAGAATCAGGCTTCCAGGCTCATCAAGCCCATTTGCGAGCCTAGCAATCATAGGCCATAGCGCGATCGACTCCGGCACTGCGACCGACCGTGCCACCGTATTGATCTCCATATCGCGCGTCTGCACCATGAAGTCGAACTTCATCATGCGCTTCCCTCCGCCATCAATATTTTTTACGACAAATATGCCTTGAGCGCACAATCAATTCCTGTGCCAGTTCATGGCCACAGGATTGCGTCGAAATTCCAAGGCGAGCGCATTGGAAAGTTTTGGAAAAGATATTGCGCATGAGGTGACGCTCCAAATTGCTCGTTGTGAGGGCTACTCCCGTAATGCAGCAGCATGTGGCCACACGCATTCTAGCCTTCTCTTAATAGGCGGCGACATTTCTTGAAATTGCGGAATGCTACTTAGTTGATCGCAAAAACGATCGGGGAAATGACAGAGCCTTCGCAAAGCAATCCGCTACTTTCATCGAGACGGCGGCAGACGCGTCAGGGCGAGACTCCATAGCCGTCAGGCAACCCACCAGGGATTTCAAACGCCCGAATTCGACGACGGCTCGCTCGCCAATCTTCGCGGAGCGCCTATAGCGCCATGTCGTCCCTAAGGCGCAAGCTGATTGTTGCGGCTGCATGACGGTCTTGCTGTTTCGCCGGCGCGATTCCCAGCGTAGGCTTTCCTATCCGCGCATCTATAGTCGCGGTGTCGCCGATGACTCTAATATCTCTGGAGAACCGCGCGCACGGAGGTCTGAATCTGCGCTGGCGTTTCGCGTGGTCGGTTGGAGCGTGAAGCCAATTGGCCGCGGGTGAAGCCCTCACGCCGGCGGCCGGAGCACCATCCCAGTTTGCGAGCTTTCGAGAACCGATGACGACGCCCTCGTAGGTGCAACTATTAGCTGGCGATTCGACCGGTAGCTGTTCCAAAGGTCGCACCTGCGCGAAAGATGTCTGGGGCTCAATACAGCTGAGTCAAGGCAACGCACGGCTCAGGCACAGAGCCAAGTTGTTTTTTAATCATATGCGACGCTGGCCTTTCGAATCTGCAACGACATATAGCCAGCCGAAAGTATTGAAGTCTGTCCGCGGAAACTAACGCGGAGCCGAAAGGGCCCCGTTATGAATGCCCTGCAACAACTGGAACAATTTGGGCAATCTGTCTGGCTTGACTATCTCAAGCGCAGCCTGATTGAAAGCGGGGACCTCCACAACCTTATCGAGAGCGACGGGCTCAAGGGTATAACTTCGAATCCGTCCATCTTCGAGAAGGCGATTGGCGAAAGCGATGAATATTACGGCGCCATTAAAACGTTCCAGGAGCAAGCCGACCATTCAATCTCCGAAATCTACGAGCACTTGGCTATTACCGACATACGCAGTGCGGCCGACGTTTTGCATTCGATTTACCTGCAAAAACGAGGCGCGGATGGATTCATCAGCCTGGAATGCTCGCCCTATGTAGCTAAAAATACCGCCGCAACAGTCGATGAAGCGCTGCGATTGTGGGCGGCCGTCGATCGTCCCAATCTGATGGTGAAGGTGCCTGCGACGGCGGCCGGTATTCCTGCGATTCGTGTATTGATCGGCAAGGGAGTGAACATCAACGTAACTTTGCTGTTTTCCGTGGACGTATACGAACAGGTTGTCGATGCCTATATGTCCGGTCTGGAAGATTTGAAACAAGGCGGCGGCGATGTTTCGAAAGTTGCAAGCGTCGCGAGTTTCTTTGTCAGCCGCATCGACACGGCGGTCGACAAGCGACTCGAACAAATCAGCGACAGGGAGGTGGCGAAACGCTTGCGTGGCAGAGCGGCGATCGCCAATGCAAAGATTGCTTACAGTCGATACGAGGCGCTGTTCTCTTCTCCTCGTTGGCGCTTACTTGCATCGTTGGGCGCCAAGCGGCAGCGCCTGCTCTGGGCCTCGACCGGAACAAAAGATCCCTCCTATCCAGACACTCGGTATGTCGACGAGCTGATAGGCTCTGACACCGTGAACACTATGCCGCCCGCGACGATGGAGGCATTTCGCGACCACGGTAAAGCGACTGCGAACACCATAACGCGAAATGTTGGCGATGCCTGGACGACACTTGCAACTCTTGAGGAACAAGGCGTTTCGCTAAAAGAAATAACACAGGAACTGGTCGAGGACGGCGTACAAAAGTTCTCAGACGCATTCGACAAACTATTGGGCGCGATTGCGCAGAAACGCAGCGATTTGCATGAGGGCGGCGATGATCCCCTGGAAATCAAAACAACTTCCCTAGAAATCACGGCGGCGATCGAGAGCGAGCTGGAGGCATGGCGCAAGGAGGGGCGCATACGCCGCTTATGGGCCGGAGACAAATCGCTTTGGACTGGAACGAACGAGAATAAATGGATTGGCTGGCTGCGCATCGTCGAGAAGGAGTTGGCGGAACTCGACGTGGTGCAGGCGTTTGTGAACCAGATTAGACATCGCGGGATTGAAGATGTGCTCCTGTTGGGAATGGGCGGCTCCAGCCTGGGGCCAGAAGTGCTGAGTGAAATCTTCGGCCGTCAGTCCCATTGGCCACGCTTTCATATGCTTGATAGCACCGACCCGGCACAGATTGAGACAACAGAGCAGGCGATTAATTTGCCAAAAGCGATGTTTATCGTCTCGTCCAAATCCGGAAGCACCTTGGAGCCAAATATCCTGCTGGATTATTTTTTCGATCGCGTCGCTAGTCAAAGAGGCGACGACAAGGCGGGTGAGCAATTCGTCGCAATCACCGATCCGGGCTCCTCGCTGGAACATCGGGCTAAAGAACTGAACTTCGCCAATGTTTTTTTTGGCGCGCCCTCGATTGGCGGGCGTTATTCGGTGCTTTCGAAATTCGGTCTCGCACCTGCCGCGGCCATGGGCCTAGATGTCAAACGCCTTCTGGAGACGACACGTCCTATGCAGCGCGCCTGCGGACCCGATGTTCCGCCGAAGGAAAACCCGGGGGTGAAGCTGGGCGTCGCCATTGGCATCGCAGCGACGCGCTTTAGCCGTGACAAGATAACAATCATAGCTTCCGAACCGATCGCACCCTTTGGCGCTTGGTTGGAGCAGCTTCTCGCGGAGAGCACTGGCAAGCAGGGTCGAGGATTGATTCCTGTAGTCGGAGAGCCGGTGGCAACTCCCGACCGCTATTCGGACGATCGCTTTTTTGTGTTTTTGGAACTCGACGGGCGAATAGATCCAGCGATGCGCCAAGCGATGAAGGCGCTAGAGCACGCGGGCCATCCAGTAGCCCACATAAGCATCAAAGATGTTTGGCGACTCGGCCGGGAATTCTTCCGCTGGGAAATCGCCACTGCGGTGGCGAGCGCCATTATCGGCGTCAACCCATATGATCAGCCAGATGTCGAGGCAAGCAAGAGCAGGACCCGCACACTGACTGAGCAATTTGAGGCGTCTCAGTCTCTCCCCCGGGACGAGCCCATATATCGCGAAAATGGCGTTGCGCTCTACGCCGACCCGCGCAACGCTGAGGAACTCGGCCGAAGCAACACGTTATCCGGCTATTTGCGTAATCATATCGCGCGCGCACGCGGAGGGACTGATTATCTAGCCTTGCTGGCTTATGTGGAGCGCAATGATAAGCATAGCCGAATGCTGGCCGCAATACGCGAGCGTCTGCGCGACAAAACCCGCGCCGCGACATGCCTAGGCTTTGGACCTCGCTTCCAACATTCGACGGGGCAGGCTTATAAGGGAGGCCCTAATTCGGGAGTATTCTTGCAGCTTACGTGCGACGATCCGAAAAACATCACGGTGCCCGGACACCACTACAGCTTTGGAGTTGTCAAGGCGGCGCAGGCGCGGAGCGATCTTGAAGTGCTGGTCGAGCGAGGGCGGCGCGCTTTGCGCATTCATCTGGAGGATGTCGAGACGGGACTTCCAACACTGGCCCGGGCGGTAGAAAGCGCTTTGCAGTAGCTGCGAGATTCCAAGGAGTAAAACCATGGAGATCGGCATCGTCGGGCTAGGCCGCATGGGAGGTAATATTTGTCGCCGCCTGATAAAGGCGGGGCATAGTTGCGTGGTGTTCGATGTAGACGCTCAGGCTCGCGAGACGCTGGCCAAGTTTGGGGCCGCCGAAGCAGGTTCGCTCGAGCAACTTTCCAGGTCGCTTCGCGAGAACCCGCGCGCGATATGGTTGATGTTGCCAGCCGGCCAAATCACTGAAGAAACCGTGGAGGCTCTTGGTCGACTGTTAGAGCCAGAAGATATCCTTATTGATGGCGGCAACTCGTTTTACAAAGACGATATTCGCCGCGCCGAAAAACTGAGCCATAAGGGAATTCGCTATGTCGATTGTGGAACTTCGGGTGGCGTGTGGGGCCTCGATCGCGGCTATTGCATGATGATCGGTGGCCCAAAAGACGTAATCGATTATCTCGACCCCATCTTCGACGCTCTAGCTCCCGGCACGGGAGATATTCCGCGTACCCCCGACCGGCGATCGACTGATAAGCGGGCTGAGCGCGGATATATCCATGCTGGCCCCTCAGGCGCGGGTCATTTTGTCAAAATGGTTCATAACGGCATCGAATACGGATTAATGCAGGCTTATGCCGAGGGGTTCGATATCCTGCGCAATAAGGCGTCGAGCGATTTGCCCGAGCACGAGCGTTTCGAACTCAACCTTCCGGACATTGCCGAGGTCTGGCGTCGAGGCAGCGTTATTTCCTCATGGCTGCTCGACCTTGGCGCCGCTGCGCTCGCGCAGGACCCGCAACTGGGTCGTTACAGCGGCTTTGTTCAAGATTCCGGCGAAGGTCGCTGGACAATTGAAGCAGCAATTGAGGAATCAGTGGCGGCGAATGTCCTGTCTGCGGCGCTGTACGCGCGATTCGGTTCGCGGCGTGAGCACACATTTGGAGAAAAGATATTGTCCGCCTTGCGTTTTGAGTTCGGCGGTCACCTGGAGGGTGGTAGTTTGCCTGTTCCTGAATCGAATGCGACATCAGCAAATTCCGTGGACCAAAGCCCAACAAAGTAGCGCGGAGCAATGGCCATGGACTTTCCGCAGAGGCGACGCCAGGATGGCAAAAAGGGTCCCGCCCCAAACGATAGCTATAGGGGAGCGCGATTCAAGACCCTTCAACACGACATCCGCTTACTGCTTGCTGACGTTGACGGCACGCTGCTAACACAAGAAAAAGTGTTGACTGAAGAAGCGAAGGAAGCCTCGGGTCAACTTCGCCGCGCTGGCGTTAGATTGGCGATCACAAGCGGTCGCCCGCCGCGCGGCATGAAAATGCTGATCAAGCCTCTCGCTCTTGATACCGTCATCGCAGGTTTCAACGGAGGCCTGCTCGTAAATCCTGACTTCTCGGTCGTCAGCAGCTTCACTCTCGATCCTGCGGCGGCGAAACAGACCCTTACGCTGATGATAGATCAAGGACTTGACGCATGGATCTATACGGGGAATGAATGGCTCATCCGCAACGCGAATGCTCCACATGTAGCGCGTGAAGCATGGACGGTGAAATTTGATCCAGAAACTGTAGAGCGCTTTTCCGATGCACAATTGTCGGAGGCAGTGAAGATCGTCGGCGTTTCTGACGACTTTGAGCTTGTCGCAGCCTGCGCCAAGGCCGTGCAAAACACCCTAGGTCCGAAGGCAAACGCCGCGTGTTCCCAGCCTTACTATCTCGACGTAACCCATCCGCAGGCCAATAAGGGAATGGTCGTGCAGACTCTGTCGAATCTGCTGAGCATCCCCTTGGAGCAGATTGCTACAATAGGAGACATGCCGACAGACATTCCGATGTTCTGCAAGAGTGGCTTCTCCATCGCTATGGCTAACGCAAACGACGAGGTAAAGGCGCGGGCAGATGTGGTGACTGACAGCAATGAAAACGATGGCTTCGCCAAAGCCGTGCATGAACTACTGTTGCGTCTGGATGACCTGCGATCGCATTACGCGGCTCATACAAGGACCAGCCACCAAACTAACTCTTGTCACGGTGAGAAAAGCGCGGAACGTAAACAGACATGATCAGAGTCGCGTCACAGAGTTCAATCGTGGTTGCGCCCTCGATATTGTCGGCTGACTTCACTAGGCTTGGCGAGGAAATCCGTACGGTCGATGCGGCTGGAGCCGACTGGATCCATATCGATGTCATGGATGGGCGATTTGTCCCTAATATCACCATGGGTCCTAAAGTGGTCGAGGCGGTTCGCCGTTGTACGCAAAAGCCGCTTAATGTGCATTTGATGGTTATCGAGCCCGAACGCTATCTAGCCGCCTTCGCCAAAGCCGGAGCAGACCATCTGCTGATCCAGGCAGAGCCTTCCTCGACAATTCATCTCCACAAAACTCTTTCACAAATCCGGGAAATGGGGATGAAATGTGGCGTTGTGCTCGATCCCGCGACCCCGGTAGAGCTGATCGAATATGTGCTGCACCTTTGCGAAGTCGTCATGGTCATGACCGTCAATCCTGGATTTGGCGGACAGCAATTCTTGTCGGAAATGCTCCCCAAGATCCGCAAAATACGCAAGCTATGCGACGCGCGCGGTTTTGAACCGTTTATCGAGGTTGACGGGGGCCAGAACTGTGAAAGCGCTGGACGAGCATGCAGTGCGGGGGCGAACGCTATAGTGGCAGGCACGGCCATCTTTGGATCAGACGATTACGCGGCGGCGATTGCAGGCATCCGCGACGCCAGCTGTATTGCAACAAAGAACGCGCTTCGATGAATGGTTCAAGCATCAATCGATTCAAGCGTCAATCGAACGGAACGCGAGGGAGAACCCTTCGCTTGCGTTCAGGCTGGTCTGCTTCCCTTTGGTTGACCCAAAAGCGCCGCATTAAACCGTCGCAGCACGTTTTAACACCATTGCTCGACAGACAAAATCAGCGATTAAAGATCGAACTACTTTCTGCTACGCCGCTATCGCCAGCGGCGGCCTTATCGACAAACCAGCACACGGCGCCCACCGGTTGGAAGCGCCCGGCAGGAATTTGCCGATCTCCGGATCGAAGGTGCTGGAAGATCTCCCGCTTATCCGTTCCAGCAACCAGAAAAGCTGTGCGACGACTACTCTCCAAAGTGGGATAAGTCAGCGTAATGCGAGGCTCCGGTCCGCCGTCGAGAACAGCAGCGACCCATCTGTTGCGTTCGTCCAACGCCGAAGATCCAGGAAACAGCGACGCGGTGTGCCCATCCGGTCCAAGCCCGAGCAGAGTTGCGTCAAACAAGGGTCGGTTCGAATCCAAACTGCTCGCGCCATAGAATGATTGTAGCGTTTTCTCATATGCGACCGCCGCTGCCTCAACCGTTGGATAATCGGTGTCAATTGGGTGGATATTAGCGGCTGGAATTGGGGCGCGCGTCAACAGCGCCTCCCGAACCATCCGGTAATTGCTCCGCTGATCGTTCCGGGGAACGAATCGCTCATCGCCCCAAAACCAGTGCGTGCGATCCCACGGAAAATTGTCTCGGTACGGTGGTTCCGCTAACAGCTCATATAGCCCGCGCGGAGTGCTGCCTCCGGAAAGTGCAATAGTGAAGATTCCGCTCTTTGCAACGGCGAGAGCAAGCAGCCATTCGGCGGCGCGACGCGCAAGGGCTTCCTTGTCGACCATGATCTCAAACCTGGCTCGTGGCGGGCTGGAAGTTTGCGTCTGCCGCTCTTCGGCACTGTGCGCGTCGCCAAGAATGAAGCGCTCGACAGCCATAGAGAAACCCTCCTTTTGATTGCTGTCAGCCACGAGGTTTGCCGCTGACTGAACTTCGGGTGCGGCGTTTCCCATTGCGATGCTGAGACCACTTCGCTTGAACATCGCGATGTCGTTGGCGCCATCGCCAATGACCGCGATCTCCGTTACCGGGATCCCGAGCAATTTCGACAGCGTGAGCACAGCCGTTCCCTTGTTCGCTTTTAGATCGGTGATGTCGAGATAATATCGCTGAGATCGCGCGACCGACGCCCTGTCCGCAAATACCCTGCGAATATCACCTTCGCAGCGGGACAAAAGCGAAAAGTCGTCACTGACGCCGACGATCTTGTAGGCGCGGTCAAGCGCTTCCCCGAATTCGTCGACCACGGTTGGCTCGAAGCCCACCGACCGCTTTTCCAAATCGACATAAGGACTGCTTAGACTGCGAGCGAGCCAATCCACTCCGCTAAAAAGCCAGACTTCAACTCCGTAGCTGGATAGCAAGTTCAGGGCTTGCCGAGCTAGCTCTGGCGAAAGAACATGCTCTTCAATTACAGACGCGTCCGGCGCTAAAATTGCACCGCCGTTGAAAGCCGCAATCGGTGTGGTGATGTGTAGTGAGTTGATCAACCCGCGCAAGCCGCGCGGGGAGCGACTGCTGATGATGGTGAAAGCGATAAGGGCAGACCGAAGCTCATTCACCGCAGCGAGCGTGCGCTCGGTCAGAACTTTGTCGTCAGTCACTAGAGTGCCGTCGACGTCAGATATTAAGGCTGATATCCGGTTCGCTGGGCAACACTCATGGGAACTCATGCCGATTTTCCATGTTCGCCAATAGAACGCCAGCGCCGGCCATCACGCTCCACAAGCGCATCAGCCTCTCTCGGTCCTTCGCCGCCCGCTGGATAGATCGGCAGTTCTGACACGTGGTCCTGAGCCCAGGCGTCGAGAACAGGCTGCACCACGCGCCATCCCGCCTCAATGTTGTCGGCGCGCTGGAATAACGACGCGTCGCCTACCATACTGTCATAGACCAGCGTTTCGTAGCCGGTGCTCGCCGGAACTTTGAAATAATCCTCGTAATTAAACTTCATCTCGACCCCGGATATACGCATATTCGGTCCTGGCATCTTGGCGCCGAACAACAGGGTGACGGCCTCATCGGGCTGGATATGCAGCACCAGGTCGTTCGGCGTTAAGCGCTCCACCGGCGTGTCACGAAAAAGTGTCAATGGGGCCTGCTTGAACTGGATCGAAATCTCAGTGTGCTGTGCGGCCAGCGCCTTGCCTGTCCGCAAATAAAAAGGCACACCAACCCAACGCCAATTGTCGATCATCAGCTTGAGTGCGACATAGGTTTCCGTAACCGAATTTGGCGCGACATTGGGCGCACTCCGGTATGGAACAACGGGTTCTCCGCGGATCGCGCCGGCGCCATATTGCGCGCGCACCACGTTCTTCCGTGCGTCATCGCAATCGAAATAGTGGACAGCGTCCAGCACCTTCGCCTTTTCCGACCGCAAAGCATCAGCGTCAAAACACGTCGGCGGCTCCATCGCGGCAAGCGTGAGCAGTTGAAAGAGATGGTTTGGCACCATGTCTCGCAGAGCACCGGTAGCATCGTAGAACGCTCCGCGTCGCTCGACCCCGACAGTCTCCGCCACGGTAATCTGCACATGATCAATGTGATCGCGGTTCCAAAGCGGTTCGAAAAGTCCGTTCGCGAAACGAAGGACCATGATGTTCTGAACCGTTTCTTTTCCAAGGTAATGATCGATGCGATAAATTTGTGTTTCAGCTAATACTGCGAGGATGTCGCGGTTGAGCGCTTGCGCTGAGCTGAGGTCAGAACCGAATGGCTTCTCGATAATTACCCGGCGCCAAAAATTACCATCCTCACGCACGAGTTCGGCCTCACCGAGGCGACGCACAATGGTTGAGAAAACACTCGCCGGAGTTGCAAGATAAAACAAGCAATTATCCCCGACGCTATACTTCTCGCTCATTTCACTCAAAAGTCGCGCCAGCGCCTTATATGTGGAAGAGTCATCAAAGTCGCCCCGTAGATAGCGCGCGCGTTCTGCAAACCATTGCTCTTCGCCGGACGTAACCCTGCAAGAGACAAATTCATTCAAAGCTGCACAAAGATCGCGACGGAAAGTTTCGTCGGTTTTGTCGGCGCGCGAGACCCCTATGAGAGCGAAGCGCTCTGGTAGAAGTTTGGCTCGTTTCAGATTGCACAAAGCCGGTACAAGCAGACGTTTCGTGAGGTCCCCCGTCGCGCCGAATATGACGAGGATGCAGGGATCAGGAACCTTCGCTTGTGTCGACATCACGCATTCTCGAAACGACACCCAAATTGATCGAACCCTATCCTGCCCCTTTCAAAACGAGGCAGAAAGGATTCAGATCATCTCCCGCCTACATTTGGCGATCTGCTCCATTGCGGCGGAGTGAATTTTCTCGGGTGTGAAGCCAAACTTGGTCAAGAGATCCTTAAGCGGCGCGGAGGAGCCAAACGTGTGCATGCCTATCGTCGCGCCGCTCGCGCCAACATAGCGGTCCCAACCCAGAACCGAGCCTTCTTCGACTGAAACCCGGGCCTTGACTTCAGGCGGAAGCACATAATCTCGGTAGGTCGAATCTTGCTGCTCAAACAGCTCCCATGACGGCATGCTGACAACTCGAGCGCCTATGCCATCCTTCTTGAGCGATTCATATGCATCGATGCAAAAGGCGACCTCGCCGCCCGAGCCTATGAGCAAAACCTCTGGTTTGCCGTTCTCCGCATCGGCCAGCACATAGGCGCCACGAGCAACTCCTTCGGCCGGCGCATAACGCTTGCGGTCCAACGTGGGAAGCGCTTGACGGCTCAACACCAGGCAAGCCGGCTGATGCTCCAGAACCCCTATGACACGCCAGGCTTCGGTCACCTCGTTCGCGTCCGCGGGCCGCAATGTGATCATTCCGGGAATTGCGCGCAGTGAGACAAGCTGCTCGACCGGCTGGTGAGTTGGGCCGTCTTCGCCTACCCCGATTGAATCATGGGTAAAGATGAAGATGACTGGAATCTCCATTATAGCGCTCAACCTCAGAGCCGGCTTTAAATAGTCGCTGAAGATGAGGTAAGTCGAACCGAAAGCGCGAATCTTTGACAAAGCGAGCCCGTTTAAAACAGCCGCCATGCCATGTTCGCGAATGCCGAAGTGAAGGTTACGTCCGCCATAGTGGTCCGCCTCGAAATCCCCTGCTCCCTCGAAGGTAAGCCGGGTCATGGTCGACGGTCCAAGGTCGGCGGCGCCGCCAACGAGCCAGGGATAGCGTGGCGCGATGGCGTTTAGCACTTTTCCAGAGGCGGCGCGGCTTGGCAGACCCTTTGCGTCAACAGGAAAACTAGGCAACTCCTTGTCCCACCCTTCCGGGAGGGCGCGCTTCTGCATCCGTTCGAGCTGGTCGGCAAGTTCCGGGTATTGTGCGCGGTAATTGTCCAGCTTGGCGAACCAGTTTTCGCGAAGGCTTCGACCCCGCTTGCCCATGCCAGCCCGAAAATGCTCGCGCACGCCATCCGGGACAAGAAATTTCGCGTCCTCTGGCCAGCCATAACGACGCTTCGTAAGTCGGATTTCTTCCTCGCCGAGCGGTTCGCCGTGTGCAGCGCTGGTGTCATGCTTATGCGGAGCCCCATACCCGATATGGCTCTCGACTATGATCAGAGTCGGCACATCTTCGGTGTGGCGGAATTTGTCCATAGCCCGCGCCAGCCGTTCCGTGTCGTTCGCATCGCTGACGCGCAAAACATTCCAGCCATAGGCTAGGAAACGTGCGGCGACGTCGTCGCTAAAGGCGAGATCCGTGTGACCTTCGATCGTCACGCGGTTGCTGTCGTAAATCCAGCACAGGTTCCCCAGCATCAAATGGCCGGCGATCGATGCGCCCTCGCTCGCCACGCCCTCCATCATGTCGCCGTCGCTGCACAACACATAAACGTCATAGTCGAATATCGTGAAATCCGGCCGGTTGAAATGTTGTGCAGCCCATTTCGCCGCTATCGCCATGCCTACGCTGGTGGCACAACCCTGTCCCAATGGCCCGGTCGTGGTTTCGACTCCGGAGGTGAGGCGGTATTCGGGATGGCCTGTACACTTGCTGCCGAGCTGACGAAAGCGTTTTATATCATCGAGTGTGACAGAGAGTTCGCCCAAGCGTTCGTATTTGGCGTCAACTGCTTTAACGCCAGTCAAATGCAGAATCGCATATAGCAGCATGGATGCGTGCCCGGCGGACAGGACAAAGCGGTCACGGTTCGGCCAGATAGGATCTTCGGGGTCAAAACGCAGATAGTTCTGCCATAAAGTATAAGCCACCGGAGCCATCGCCATCGGTGTTCCCGGATGCCCAGAATTCGCCTGTTGCACGGCATCCATAGACAAGGTGCGGATCGTGTTGATGCAAAGCTCATCGATCGAGTGTTCATTGGCCTGGAGTTCGTCGCCGGAATTCAGGAGCATTTTGACTTCACCTGAAAGCACACGCCCGGAACGTCCTGCCTTCGACTTCGCCTTTGCAGGCTTCGTGGATTCCTGAGAGCGATGTTGATCCGTCATCGGTTTCCCCTCTGTGGATCTAGAAGGACTTGGCCTTTCCAACGAGGCTCAACACAAGCTCGCGCTCGGCAAAGGAGCGGCGGAGATACATCCCATTTGCGGCAGTGACGGAAGAAGACAATCCTTGCGGAAAGAGAATCGCCATTTTGCATTACACAGACTTCTGACCAGCAAGCGCGCCGTCTGCGACGCAGTTTAGATCGTTGGTTACAATCCTGGTTTGCAGCGGAATTGAGCGATGCTCATTCGCTCCACCGCGCCGCGTTCACCTTTCAGAACCCTGAAGAGCGTGTCCTTGCCCTCGCGCCAGAAGCTGATATCGAAGCGTCGCCGGCCAAGCCGGAAATCTGTCAATGTCACATCGGGCAGCCAGTCGGGCAGCGCAGGATCAACGTAGAGCTTACCGCGTGGCGCATCTTGCTGTAGTCCAAGCAAGGTTTGCAAGAGCATGAACGGTGTCCCGGCCGCCCAGGCTTGCGGAACATTTGCTCCCAGATACTGCACCGGAAAACTTAAGGGATCACGTTGCAGGCCGGCGTAAAGCTCCGGAAGCTGGTTCAGCAAGAAATGGCTCGCGGCTCCGCTGATGTCCCGGGCTACCGCAGCAGCCTCGGTCGCAAACCCGTAGCGCCGCATGCCGAGCGCAATGAGCGAGTTATCGTGTGGCCACACCGCTCCGGTCTGGTAGTTATACGGATTGAAAGAGGGATGGTCAGCCGAAAGGGTTCGGATCCCCCACCCGCTCCACATGTCGTTGCGCATCAAGCGATTCACCACCTTTGCTGCGCGCTTCGGATCGATGATTCCAGACCAAAGGCATTGGCCGACATTCGAAGTCACCGACAACACCTTTTTCTTTTCCCCATCCAATGCATAGGCGTAGAAACCAGCCTCCTCGTCCCAGAAAACGTCATTGAATTTCTCAAAGAGCGCCGCGGCCTTTTTACGCAAGGCGTTGGCGCGGCGCTTGTTTCCTAACTCATCGTAGATGTCGGCCATGCGAAGCCACGCGTCATAAACATAGCCCTGGAGCTCACATAGCGCCTTAGGCCCCTTGACGAGCGCGCCATCGGCATACATCACCGCGTCACCGGAATCCTTCCACGCCATGTTCTCGTAACCGGCGGTCGAGCGGGTCTCATATTCCTGGAAACCGTCTCCATCGCGATCGCCATATTTGTCGATCCAACTGAGGCAAGCCTCCGCGTTCGGCAAATGCCGCTCTATAAGCCCTTGATCTCCCGTCGCACGCCATGCGGCGTGCAGCGCCACCAGATACAGAGGCGTTGCATCCGCGGTGCCATAGTATGGCGTGTGTGGAATCAACTTGAAATGCGCTAGTTCTCCGTAGCGCAGCTCGTGCAGAATTTTGCCGGGCTCGGCGTCGCGGTAGTCGTCAAGCTCCGTTGCTTGATACTGCCCCAGCACCTCGAGAGTTCCGGCCGCGAATTCAGGGTAGACAATCATCGTCTGCAGCGAGGCTATCAGTGTGTCACGACCAAACAACGCCACAAACCACGGCAGCCCGGCGGCAGGCACGAACACCATATGATCTGTACCTTTGAGCGGCAGTCTCAAGGCGGCTATGTCCCGCACCCCCTGATCGTAGCAACGATAAAATTCCTCGTTGCTGCTGAATATCTTGAGTACTCTTTCTCTGCCACTCTTCCATATTGCGGGCGTGATCAGATGCGTGACTCGAATGAATGCATCCGCGTGGCGCCTGAATGCGTTTCGAGCAGTCCACGAGATTATAAACAAGGCAACGATGCCACGTTCGCCCCGCATCCAATACAATATTGAAACTCAACCGACCGTTTGCGTTCACTGTTGGCTCGCCGTCTCCCTCACCTGTGTGAACGATTATCTCACGGCTGAAATCTCTGTTGCGATAACTGATGCGAAGCGTCTGGCGGGATGGCGCCCAAGCCGTGGTGATGCGGCCGCGTCGCACGATTTGGTCCTGCTTCACCTCAAAAATGTCGGCGAAATCGGCTCGGATCGCGATCTCTAGGTTAAAGCGCACGGAAGTATGACTGTTATTGGTGACATCCAAGTCCTCGTGCATCCCGCCGTCGATGTGACGGCTGATAATTAAACCCAAAGTACGCTCCGCGATCGATCCCTCCTCGCTCATGAATGCACGATTGGTCAGGAAAATACGCGCCGCATTATGTGCGACCGCCCCGCCATTCAGCAGATTCCACGGCTCGCCATTGGCATAAATCGCCCAGGCGCTGATCATTCTTGTATCGCGAAAAAATAAACCGCGTCTGCTGGGCGAGTTCACCTGTCCGTCGGGTTCGGTCACCAACACGGTCTGTCCCTGATGGATCGCGATCTGCGCCGGTCCAACCTGAACCTTGAACGTCACAAGCGTTCTCTCCGTGCTTATGAGCTTAACGCGGCAGCAACACTATCGAACGTGAAGAAGAAGCACACGTTATTTGGATCAATAATAACGCGGGATGGGTCCGTCGTGGGGCGTCATGCGATCAGAAAGATCAAGGAAAACTTTATCCACGTAGCACCAGCCCCAACCTTCCGGCGGATCATAGCCTTCGATAATTGGATGTCCCGTCGCTTTATAGTGCCGTGTGGCGTGCTTGTTGGGCGAGTCGTCACAACATCCCACATGCCCACAAGTGCGGCACAGGCGCAGGTGAACCCACGTGCTGCCGATCTTCAAACATTCCTCACATCCCAACGCACTCGGAGTGACAACTCGGATTTCGGAGATGTGGCTGCATTGTTCAGCCATGTTCCAACTCTTTCATGAAGCACTAGATTGATCAGACCGGGATAGATATGCATGGAGCTCAGCAACGACTTGAGCACCCTCGCCAATCGCGCTGCCCACCCGTTTGACTGACCCGCATCTAACATCGCCGACTGCGAAGATTCCGGGGATGTTAGTCTCGAGTGCATTGTGCGCGGGATTTTCGTCTCCGCCCGTCTTCACAAAACCCGCGCCGTCAAGACCAACCCCACAACCTGAAAGCCAAGCTGTTGCGGGATCGGCGCCTATAAATAGGAAGACGTTCCGAATGTTCTCCTCCTCCTCAATACCGCTGTTGTGGTTGCGCCATCTCACTCGCTCCAGCCCACGCTCGACGCTCCCTCCAAGAGCGACCAGTTCCGTGCTGGTATGCAGAACGATATTGGGCGCAGCGGCGATGCGGTCTATAAGGTATTGCGACATAGTTTCCGACAAACCGCGCCCGCGCACCAACATCAGAACCCTGGCCGCGACTTTGGAGAGAAACACCGCTGCCTGCGCGGCCGAGTTGCCGCCTCCGACGACGATTACGTCTTCCCCTGCACAAAACTTGGCTTCGATCGGCGATGCCCAGTACCAAACTCCCTTGCCTTCATAGGCCTTGAGGTCCGGGACAGATGGGCGTCTGTAATGCGCACCGGTCGCAATAATGATCGAACGGGCAGTTACGCATTCGCCGCTGTCGAGCTTAAGTTCGAACAAGCCGTCCGCTCCGTGACACTGCAGATTTTTCACTTCGGCGGGAATTGTAATGTCGGCTCCGAACTTTTGTGCCTGAACGAAGGCGCGTCCGGCCAGGGCTTGTCCCGAGATCCCAGTTGGAAAGCCGAGGTAATTCTCAATTCGGGCGCTGGCGCCGGCCTGACCGCCAAATGCCCAAGCGTCGAAAACCGCAACAGACAACCCTTCGGACGCTGAATAAACTGCCGTCGCGAGTCCCGCTGGCCCGGCGCCAACGACAGCTACATCGTAATGCATCCCGGTTGGACGCGATCCGACCATGCCGATTGCGCGGGCAAGCTGCGCTTCGGTGGGGTTATACAATACAGAACTATCTGCACAAACCACCCAGGGCAGACCGCGCAGCTTCATCGAGGAGACGGTGATAAAAGATGCAGCCTCAGGATCCAAAGCCGGGTCGACAAGGTGATGCGGGTATCCATTGCGCGAAAGAAAGGCTTGCAACCGCATTACGTCCGGGTTTGTGGCGGCGCCGATTAAGAGCGGACCACCTATTTCGCTCTGGAGCAACGCCACTCGCCGCAAAATCAGGGCTCGCATTACGCGCTCGCCAAGATCCGCCTCTGCGACAAGCATACTCCGCAACCTTTCCGGAGAGATAACGAGTCCTTCGACGTCACCTTCAGCATGGGCGTCAACGAACGATGGGCGCCCGGAAAGTTGTCCTACCTCTCCAAAAAACCCGCCCGGGCCGTGGTCGATCACAGGGTTGATATGACCCAGTCCGTCGTGTTGCGTGACAGCGATCTGGCCTCCTATGACCACGATCATGCCTGGACCAGCCTTTCCGGTTTCGGCTATCCGCGTTCTATCGGGGTAGTGGCAGATCGCGCCAAATCTTCGCATTCGCGCTATTTCCGACGCTTGGAGGACGGGAAACATCTGATCGACGCGCGATCCCCAGGGAGCTAGCATATTCGCAATCAACTGCCTTCCTCCGCAGCTACGCTGGCGCACGAAGGCCATGTGCTGTTGCGCAGCTTGAGCCTCCGAGTGCTAATCCACTATGCCTTTTTGCCAATTGTTAAACGTGGAAGACTTCCCTGAGAACAAATTGGGTTTGAAACGGTCGCTTCCTTCTGCTCAGCTTCTGATGCATGCATCAACGCCATAGTGCATTTAGCGCTGCTCGTTTAAGACTGAAGTAGGTCCGCCCCGACGCCATCATCCAATTATCTTTGATGAGTTGCAGTTGGTCCGATGTGTTTCCCGACGTCAAAGCTGCATTCAGCGCCAGCGCGAGAAGAATCCGTGTTTAGCGCCGACCCATTCGAGACATCGATCTATCTCGGTTGCGTGACCACGCGGCTCCACCGCCATTTAGTTCACTGATTTAGGTCGCGCATTGCCAGCTTCCCGATCTCGACGTGAGCGGCCGACGAGACTTTGGGTCGTCGCTTGATGCGGCTGATCGCCGGACCAACTCGGGAGTCGCCCAAAAAGACAACCACAAACAGTCGTGCGAGACCTACCATCATCAGAGACAAGAGAAGCACTTTGACTAACGCGAGGCCGGTCATCACTTCCTCCACCTTTTCTGCCGGTTTGCGTCAAGAACTCAACTCCAGGACCCGCGCTCTAAGCGCGGATCCCGGCGCATCGCAGTCGTTCGACTATTGCAAGGCGTCCAGGTCAAGATTGAGTAAAAGGACATTCACGCGTGGCTCCCCGATGAATCCGGCGAAGCGCTGCTCGACACGAGCCTCCACCAGAGAGCGAAGCCGGCCCTCGTTCAAGCCGCGCGCCGCGGCGATGGCCGGAACCTGAGCCAATGCAAATTGAGGCGAAATGTGCGGATCGAGACCGGAGGCGGAAGTCGTGACCGCGTTGGCCGCCACGATGTCTACCCGTCCCGTCGCGAATTCCGCCTCGATGGCGCTATTCACGCGATCGACCAACTTTTGTGACGTTGGGCCGAGATTGGAGCCGGACGAATTCGCTGCGTTATAGGGCGCATCAATAGTCTTGGTGGAGTCCGCGGGATCGGGCGTGCTGGTCGCCGACGGGCGGCCATGAAAATAGCGATCAGTCGTGAAGTTCTGGCCGATCAATGTGGATCCGACGATTTTGCCATCACGTTCTATGACACTGCCATTGGCCTTGCCAGAGAAAGCGAGCTGAGCGATGCCGGTAATCGCCAAAGGGTAAGCGAGACCGGTTAAAGCAGTGAACAATGCGATCATCACGATCGCGGAACGCAGTTGAGCCAACATGACGGACTCCTCAAGCCAGATGCAAAGCCGAGACGACGAGATCGATGAATTTTATGCCAACGAACGGTACGACGATGCCGCCTAAACCGTAGATCAGCAGATTGCGACGCAACAGGGCGGCGGCGCCAACGGGTCTATAGGCGACACCCTTCAACGCCAAGGGAATCAACGCAATGATAATCAGCGCGTTGAAGATGACCGCGGAAAGAATCGCCGACTGCGGCGACGCCAGCTTCATCACGTTAATCGCCTCAAGTTCTGGATAAGTCACGACGAACAACGCTGGGATGATCGCAAAGTACTTTGCTACGTCATTGGCGATCGAGAAAGTGGTAAGCGAACCACGGGTCATCAACAATTGCTTGCCGATAGCTACAATCTCGATCAGCTTGGTCGGATCAGAGTCCAGATCGACCATATTACCAGCTTCTCGCGCAGCCTGTGTGCCCGTCTGCATGGCGACGCCAACATCGGCTTGCGCCAAAGCCGGCGCGTCATTCGTGCCGTCGCCACACATGGCGATTAGACGGCCGCCCTGCTGTTCCCTGCGAATGTATGTCAGCTTGTCCTCCGGCGTCGCCTGCGCGATAAAATCATCGACTCCAGCCTCTGACGCGATCGCGGCTGCGGTGATTGGGTTGTCGCCCGTCACCATCACGGTCTTGATTCCCATGGCCCGCAGTTCCGCAAAGCGCGACTTGATGTCGGGCTTGATGATATCCTTCAAATGGACGACGCCGAGCAGGCGCCCATTTTCCGACACCGCGAGCGGCGTACCGCCGGACCGCGAGATACGATCAACCACCCGATTAAGTTCATCAGCGCTGCGGTCAGCAATCAAAGGTCGTTGCGCCACTAAAGCGTCGACCGTCTGCGAGGCGACAGATTCCGGAAAGCCGCCTCCAGCCTTTGAAGCGGAGCCATAAGCAGATCCAGCCAACGTCAACATCGCGTCAACGGCGCCTTTGCGCAACGACCGGCCAGGGAGGTCGACTCCGGAAATGCGCGTGTGAGCCGAAAACGGGACGATCCGCGCATCACCGAGGTCGGGCGCCGGCAATCCATAACGGCTCTTCGCCAACGCGACAATGGAACGACCTTCCGGCGTCTCGTCGGCGAGCGAAGCCAACAAGACGGCTTCTGCGAGCACATGTTCCGGAATTCCGCCGACCGGAACGAATTGGTCCGCCATGCGATTGCCGAAAGTAACGGTGCCGGTCTTGTCCAGCAGAAGCGTATCCACGTCGCCTGCGGCTTCAACGGCGCGGCCCGAGGTGGCGATGACATTGAAGCGGATCAGACGATCCATGCCGGCGATGCCGATCGCCGACAAAAGCCCGCCAATCGTCGTGGGGATAAGGCAGACCAGCAATGCGATCAGCACCGTAACCGAAAGCACGGTTCCCGAATAGCCCGCCAGCGGCCAGAGCGTCACGCAGACGATCAAGAAGATAATGGTAAGGCCCGACAGCAGGATCGATAGCGCAAGTTCATTCGGCGTCTTCTGACGCTCGGCGCCTTCGACAAGCGCGATCATGCGATCGATGAAGGTTGAACCTGGGGCCGCCGTGATTTTTACCTTGATCCAATCGGAGAGAACGGTCGTGCCACCGGTTACGGCCGAGCGGTCGCCGCCAGCTTCGCGAATGACTGGAGCCGATTCGCCGGTGATCGCAGACTCGTTGACTGAGGCGACGCCTTCAATGATTTCTCCGTCGCCTGGGATCAGATCGCCAACTTCGACCAGGACGATATCGCCAATCCTCAAATCGAGCGCAGAAACGCCTTCGACGACATCTTTCATCCCGCTCTTGTTGTCAGGATCGATAAGCCGCTTCGCCTGAGTGTCGCTGCGTGTCTTCCGCAGCGCATCAGCCTGCGCCTTGCCGCGGCCTTCGGCCACCGCCTCCGCGAAATTCGCGAACAAGACCGTGAACCAGAGCCACGCCGCAATCTGCCCAGAGAACAGGGCAACGCCGTTATGCGTGACGAGATCACGGATAAAAAGGATCGTTACAACCGCTGAAACCGCTTCAGTGACGAAGATCACCGGATTGCGCGCCAGCCGCCGTGGATCGAGTTTTCGAAACGCGTCAATCGCTGCGCGTTTGATGATGGCCGCATCGAAGAGGCCGGGAGCGACGACTTTGTGAGACATGGACGAAACTCCGTTCAGAAGACTTTGCCGGCTTGCAGCAAAAAGTGTTCGACTATCGGGCCGAGCGCGAGAGCCGGGAAATATTGCAGCAGGTAGAGGATGACGATGACGCCTAGCAGCAGCCCAATGAACAGCGGGCCGTGCGTCGGAAATGTGCCGGCCGAGGCGGGAGCCTTCTTTTTCGCGGCGAACGATCCTGCGAGCGCCAGCACCGGAACTACATAGGCGAAACGCCCCAGGAACATCGCCAGCCCTAGCGTCGTATTATACCAAGGCGTGTTGCCGCTCAGGCCCGCGAAGGCCGAGCCGTTGTTGGCGTTTGTAGAAGCGAAAGCATAGAGGATCTCGGTCAGGCCGTGCGGACCGGAATTACCCAGGCTGTCGAGAGCCGATTTCACGAGGACAGAGGCGGCCGAGAAGCCGAGCACGGTGAGCGGATAGATCAGCACCGCCAGCATCGCGAGTTTCATCTCACGTGTTTCAATTTTTTTGCCAAGATATTCTGGAGTGCGTCCTACCATCAGTCCTGCGACAAAGACGGCGATGACAGCAAGCACGAGGAAGCCATAGAGGCCAGCGCCAACGCCGCCGGGCGAGATGCAGCCGAGCAACATGTTGAACAACGGAACGAGGCCGCCGAGTGGCATGAATGAATCATGCATCGAGTTCACTGACCCGGTGCTGGTGCCAGTGGTCGCCGTGGCGTAAAGCGCGCTCATGGCGGGACCAAAGCGTAATTCCTTGCCTTCCATATTTCCGGGCGAAGGATCGACGCCAATCGCCGTCAGCAACGGGTTGCCGCTTGACTCGGCCCAATAGGCGACCGAAACGCCGGCGACGAGCACGATGCTCATGGCGATGGCGATGGCCCGTCCCTGTCGAAAATCGAGGACCGCGCGCCCAAAGGCGAAGACTGACGCGAACGGGATAACGAGCAGCGCCCAAATCTCCAGCATGTTGGTGAAGGCATTGGGGTTCTCATAGGGATGCGCGGCATTGGCGTTGAAAAAGCCGCCGCCATTGGTGCCCAGCTCCTTGATCGCCTCCTGGCTCGCCACCGGGCCAATGGAGATCACCTGCTTGGCGCCCTCGAGCGTCGTCGCTTCGAATGAACCAGCGAAAGTCTGCGGGCTTCCGGCCGCAACGAGCGCGAGCGCGACGACGATCGAGATCGGCAGCAACACATAGAGCGTCGCCCGGGTCATATCGACCCAGAAATTTCCGACCGTCGGCGACTCTGCGCGGGAAAATCCTCGCACCAGCGCGAAGGCCATGGCGAGCCCCGTCGCCGCGGAAACGAAGTTATGAACCGTCAGTCCCAGCATCTGCGTGAGATGACTCATGGTCGTCTCGCCGCTGTAGTTCTGCCAGTTTGTGTTGGTGATGAAGCTCATCGACGTATTAAACGCC
Organism: uncultured Alphaproteobacteria bacterium; assembly: GCA_963724845.1. GTDB lineage: Bacteria > Pseudomonadota > Alphaproteobacteria > Rhizobiales > Beijerinckiaceae > Methylocystis. Next base: position 862,947 of record CAVRWF010000001.1, on the reverse strand, counting down.
AAATCGGCCGGAACCGGGTCGAAGCCTTGTGGATTGAGCGGCAGCACATTCTGGAATCGCTGCAGCGCGTAAAGCGAACCAAACCCGACAATGCTGAAGGCGAGCATGGCCATCGTATAGACGAACCAGCTTTGCTCGCGCGCCGGATCGACCCCGGACAGCCTGTAGAAAACGCGCTCAACCGGCGCGAGAACCGGCGACAGCATAGTACGCTCGCCTGCAAGCACGCGAGCAATATAAGCGCTCAGCGGAAGCGCAGCAGCGAGCACAGCGAGAAGGATAAGGGCAATCTGAGCCCAACCAACTAAAGTCATGATGTCACCTTTTGAGGCTCGGGTCGTCAGAACTTCTCGGGATGAAGGAGAGTGTAAATGAGATAGCCGCCAAGCAGGATGGCGACGCCCAAACCGATAATGGGTTCATACATGGCGCATTCCCCTCTAAAGACGCCCGCAAACGCGCGCATAAGCGCTCACCAGGACAAACAGTAAAATTCCCAGGCCGACATAAACGAAATCTGACATGATTTGCTCCTACCGCAGGATTGCTCAGCTGATATAGGAACGATCGCCATAAAGGCGCTATTCGGAATACGAGGCTAACGTGTAAGGGTCGCATAAAGACGGGAGCCATTTTTTCGTGAGGCAATGGCCGAACCGCGAGCCTGCATTCAGCCGCTTATTTTCTCGCTACCCTTGCCGATCAAACTTGCCGCTTCCAACATTGTATGCGGCGAGTAAGTGAACCCGAGCGACAGAAGCAACAGCACACCGGCGGAGATAGGCGGGACTGACGTCTGGAGCGGCCGCTAAAACCTCAATCGGAGTTGGTTCCGCTAAATTCGAGCAGCGTTTGATACGCGCCGGGTAACAAGCGCGCGAGTAAAGCGCTCCATGCTTGCTGTCCGGTCTCGTCAGTGATCAGATCCTGACGAATCTCGATCTCGACGTGGATCAGACCGCGTCGTTCGCCGTGCACGGGGATCGTGTAATCCGATGCATCGCTCACACTATAAGGCTCGTTATCGCCAACGAGCAGTCCTGCTTCGCGATTTAGCGCATCCATCAGGACATTGGCGAAGCGTGGATCCCGATTGTAAAGCACGCCGACATGCCAAGGCCGCGTCGCGCCAAGAAAAACCGGGGTGAAACTGTGCATCGCGATCAATGCAGTGCGCTGACCCGCGAGCCGCCGTCGGTCGAGCTCGGATCCGATCCGACCGTGGTATGGTTGAAATATTTCGCGAAAGCGCTTGTCCTTGTGATCTTTGTTCAAGCCAATATTAGCGGGTATCAGTGTTAACTCGCTGATTTTTGCGATGGAAGTCTCCGAGCCGGGAGCGCGGTTACAGTCGATGACCAGGCGCGAATAATTTTGCTGGACTAAGGTGGCGTCCATCGCGTCCGCCAGAAAACGAGCAACCGCAGCAATACCAATGTCCCAGGCGATGTGGCGATCCCATTCGCTTTCCGGTAGTCCCAGCCGACCCAACGCGCGCGGCGTCAAATTGCCTGCGTGATCGACCACAATGACGAAAGGCGACAGTCCTTTTGCATTGTGCACTGTGAACGGCGCCGGATCGTCGGCCGTCAAAAGACTGCATGATATCTTGTTCATTATCGCTCGCGCGCGCCCGCAGTTTTTTCTGGGAAGACTATAACGCAATTTAATCGAAGCGCCGCCTATGCTGCGACAGCATGCCGCTGCTTCCGCTCCCAAGTGCAGCTTGTGTAAGTCCTACGTCACGCGTAGTGGTGGAACATAGGCTGCAGCTTTTCTGGACATCCTGCGCTCGGCTTATGCGACTTTAGTCGCAGGCGTGTCCAAGGAGAAAAAAATGAGCAGCACCAGCGGCAGCGTAAATACTCGCCTTAAAGGCCTTGTGTGGGTTATTGGCGCAATCGCCTTGATCTTTACACTCATTTCCCTGGCCCCGGTTATTTCGCATCTGGGTTGAGGTCGCGAGCGGGTGACACCTTGGCGCATCCTATATGAATAGCGAACAGCCAACAAAGATGCCGCGCAGCGCATGTTGCGCGGTTTTTTGATGCGTCTGACGCGCTAATCCTGTCGTCTCCGTATAATGCGGCGCTTGAAGCTCATGCTTTTGGCTTGCAAACGAGTCTCGTGAAACGCCCGTCCTTATGGAAGAGAAACAAATCGCCCGTAAAATTGAAATATTCACCGGTCAAGCCTCCGGCGGCGAATTTTAGCTGTATCGGGTTACTCGATATATTTTAGCTGTATCGGGTTACTCGATATTATGTGCGCTTTCGTCGGCTTATCCGACTCTGGCAAGCCAATTAAGATCGGCTTTTTCCCTTCCTTACGAAAGGAAACAGTTTCGGTGGTCGGAAATGGATCGCCGCCTTTCGCGTAGCTGTTTCCGCTGCAAACAAGGTCCAGATCAGACGGCCATGGACCACCCATAGCGCAAGAAGCGATGGGAGAAGAAGCTAAAAAGAGACCAGCAACGGCCGATCTAAAATCACAGTCGCTAAACCGCATTTTTTCAATTTCCCTCAGTCGCAGCTCATACGTTCGAATTGTCTGCTCGTGAACAAGCGCTCTAAATTCTTGCCTGGAGCATGTCCGAACAAAAAAGCTTGATCAACCGCTTCGTAATTGTTGTGATCGAGGCGCCGCCGCTTGAGCGCCATCAAATTCGGGGGACTGACATGACAATATGGGACCTCCCTCCTTGCAATTGCAGTGACGACAGAATCGCTATAATGTCGGTAATCGCACGCGCTGCCGCAGGCGACACCATCCTTTTTCGTCCCGGCACGTTCAAGATCAGCAACGGCGCTGTCCGGCTTAAAAGCGGCATCACCTACACCTCGACGCTGATTAACGGCCAGATCGCCGCTAAAATCGTTGGGCAAAGCAGTCGAGTCCGTACTTTGGTTACGGTCATCGGACCTGCGAGCAACATCACCATCAGCAATCTGTATTTCTCCACGCTCGGCGACGGCTCTAGCGCCGGGCTACAGCTGATTGGCCATAACGCTGCCGATACGACCAATATCACGGTGACAAACTGCATCTTTGACAATGCCGCGATCAACGCTCTGGCGTTGCAGTCATCCCATATCACCCACAATACTTTTCTGAACATCAACAACAACAATAGTCGCCCAGCTGCTCTAGGCGGCGGTTGGCTTAACAACAGCACGATCTCCTATAATGCGTTTCGAAACAATTGGCAGGATATCAGTTTCTCCTTCGGGCATGGCGCCTCCAACAAGGTCTCTGGTCAAAACAATGTTTTTTCCTACAACTGGGGTATGGGAGGCACCCATCGCATGGGCATGGAGATCCAGGATACTCAACAGTTCGGCAGTTGCGCCAATATGATCATTGATCACAACTGGTGGGGCGGCGGATGGAACAATGATCTGGACGGAAACCCGCCATCTAATAGCAACAGCGCTGCCTATTCGATCGTTTGCGATGGGGGTATTTCCACAACGTTCAGCAACAACTACGCCGATGGACTAACTGCGGACGGAAGGTTATTGGCGGGGATGGGAGCTGAGAACTCGGGCGCAGGTACTGAAGCGTCTAAGGGACAGATTACCGGCAATGATGTGCGACACTTCCAATATGGGCTCATTTGTTACGGACCCGGCGCCCAGAATTACGTCGACAATAACGTGGTGTCGACTCACGGCACGATCGGAAATCCTTTCAACCAATCTTGCCCCGCAAGTGGAACCACGACAAACGATTCAACGGCTCCTCCGCATCCACCAGCAGCTGGCGCATCCGACCTCTATACTGGCGAGGGCGCATCGAAAGCAGAAGCCGCCAGCAAAGACGCATCCATTCCAAGTCAAGTGCTAAAAAGGACGCGTCGATGACTTTCGCAACATTCGCCAGCCGGTGTCGCGATAGCAGTCGCGGCGTCGGCGCGTCTGCCTTGAAGCTGGACCAGCCGCAGGTAGTCAATGTCTTGCGCTGCGAAAGGAAGTGGCGCAACTTTCGGGTGTTCGCACTTCAAAGCAGGCCACGCCTTGAATTCGACCTTAGTCGCACTACTTCCTTCGACCTGTGCCGGTGCTTAGATCAGCCAAGCTTTCAGCTTCAACGCTCTTCATCGTGCGACCTGAAGCGGGCGTCCAGCACATAGGGGAGGAAGTTATGAACGACTATAAATTAGATAAAAATGCTGACATAACGGCAAAACAAGCAGATAAGTATGCCGGCATGCGCGAGATGCAGTTTGCTTTAACCCCAAATGTCCTCATTTGCGCTGCAGGAGGTGGCATTTTGGGGTTGATCCTCGCCCTTTGGGCGACGGGCGAAACCGGCATCGTCGTAGCGACCACGATGGTCATGGCGATCCTGTCAGGAATTTTCGGCATGTTCCTTTGACGCCTCTGTAAAACTTTCCGCGTTCTTCGTCTCAAAATGACCGAAATGCCATTCCGCCAAAGTACGGACCGCGGGGCAGCTTGAACTTCTCCGCGGTTACTTTTTGTGTTCGACAAAGGTAAAAGCCATGCCTCGCTTTGGGTGACTATCATCTCACAATCGTCAGCCCGACCGCATCTCATTTTTCCGCATTGAAACTCTCGATGGCCGTCGCGGCTGCCCTTTTTAAAAATCAATTTTCGCAGATATTTGATTCGCCCGGCCCCGGCACTAGTCCGCGCTGACGCAACAGAGGTTCAACCGTCGGCATTCGTCCGCGAAATGCGATATAGGCGTCTCTCGCATCCACGCAGCCACCTGCTGCGTAAATGTGTTCATACAGATTCCGCGCCACTTCTTGCGAGAAGGGATCGCCGGCTTCTTTGAAGGCCTCGAACGCGTCGGCATCAAGAACCTCGGCCCAAAGATAGCTGTAGTAGCCGGACGAGTATGCATCGCCCGAAAAGATGTGGGAGAAATGCGGAGGGCGGTGTCGCATGATAATGTCCTGGGGCATATTGATGCGCGCAAGACTGGCTCGTTCAAGCTCGTCCACATCTATCTCGTCCTTCTGATTTCGTTCATGCAGATCGAGATCAACGAAAGCCGAGGCGCAAAACTCCACAGTTGCAAAGCCCTGATTGAAATTACGCGAGGCGATAATGCGCGCCAGCACGTCCTCCCCAAGGGTTTCGCCTGTCTGCGCATGGACGGCGAAACGGCGCAGCACACTGGGTTCCAGAAGCCAGTGCTCATAAAGCTGCGAGGGAAGTTCAACAAAGTCGCGCGCCACATTCGTCCCCGCGACGCGTGGATAGGTGACGTTGGATAGCATACCGTGCAGCGCATGGCCGAATTCATGAAATAAAGTGCGCGCATCGTCGAGGCTGAGCAGCTGTGGCGCGCCAATAGGGGCTTTCGTGAAATTCATGACATTGACGACGATGGGGCGAATGTCGCCAACAAGTTTTTCCTGAGTGCGGAACTCCGACATCCAGGCGCCGCCGCGTTTCGATGGGCGCGCAAAGTAATCGCCAAGAAAGAGCGCTACGTGCTCCCCCTTCTCGTTCAACACGTCGAATGCGCGCACTTCGGAATTATAGAGTTCAAATCCATGCTGCTCGACGAAGCGCAGTCCAAAAAGGCGCTCGGCCACATGGAAGGCCGCGGCGATCATATTGTCTAGCTGGAAATACGGTGCGATTTCCGCCTGATCGAGATCGTATCGTTCCTTGCGCACGCGCTCCGCGTAATATCGCCAGTCTGCGGCGGCAAGTCGAACATTCGCACCCTCTTCTTCGACGCTTTCTTGTAAAGCAGCGCGCTCCTTTTTCGCCTGATCCAACGCGGCCACCCAGACGCTCTCGAGAAGAGCGCGCACGGCGCCGGGCGTTTTGGCCATAGAGTCGTCAAGCTTGTAGGACGCGAAATTGTCATAGCCGAGCAGCCGCGCACGGGTGTCTCGAAGCCTCAGGATTTCGGCTATGATGGCGCGATTGTCCGTTTCTCCGCACATTTCACCACGGCTGACCCAAGCGTTGAAGGCCAGCTTGCGGAGATCACGTCGCGAAGCGCCTTGCAGAAAGGCCTCGACTGAGGAGCGCGAAAGAGAGACGCCATATTTGCCGCTAGAGCCGCGTTCGGCTGCAAGCGCAGCTGCAGAGGCGCGGAAGCTTTCAGAAAGCCCTTCAAGATCGTTTTGTTCAAGCAGCAGCAAGAAGGCGGCTTCATCAGCCAGAACATTTTGGGAAAAGACGGCGCCAAGCTGCGCGAGCCGCTCGACAATCGCGGTCATATGCGCGCGCTCGTCGCCTTGAAGCCGCGCGCCCGCGCGCACGAAATCCTTATGGATGAGGTCCAGCACACGCAACTGCTCGGACGTTAGCCCGAGCTTCTCGCGCCGAGCGTGCAGTGCATCGATACGGGCGAAAAGCGCGGCGTTCATCGAGGTTTCGCTAACGTGCCGCGCCAGTGCGCCGGACATTTCGCGTTCGATTTCCTCAAGCTCGGGAGTGGAATCGGTGGCGCAAATATTCCAGAACACGGCCTCGACTTGCCGCAATGCCCGTCCCGAACGCTCCAGCGCCGCTATGGTATTGTCGAAATCCGGAAGCGCCGGATTTTCGACTATGCGGTCGATCTCGGCGCGATGTTGCTCAATCGCGCGCTGGAACGCCGGACGGTAATCAGGCGCCGCGATCGCTCGAAAAGGCGGAAGAGCATGGGCGCCTGGCCACGGCATCAGCAGAGGATTTTCGACATGCGGCATAAGGTATTTTCCGAAGGCTAGAAAATTGTGCGGCGAGATAAGTAACTACGCCTGCACGCGCGTCTCCTCGGTAATAACCTTGAAGCTTGCAAGCGTGCAGGGACCGAATGAAGTCACAATCGCGACGTCGGTGGCGTCGCGTCCACGCGCCATTAGAATACGCCCGATGCGCGGCTTGTTGTGGCGGGCGTCGAACGTGTACCAGTTACCGCCAAGATAAACTTCGAACCAACCACTAAAATCCATGGGTGCGGGGTCGACCGGCACACCGATGTCACCGAGATAGCCCGTGCAGTAGCGCGCCGGCACGTTCATACAGCGGCATAAGGTGATGGCGAGATGCGCGAAATCGCGGCAAACTCCGCGCCGCTCGGAATGAGCGTCCCAAGCCGTTTTGGTCGGGCTCGCGTATTGGTAGCCAAAGCTGATGCGGTCGTGGACATAGTCGCAAATCGCCTTCACCAGCGGCCACCCCTTCGGAACCTGCCCAAAAAGCGACCACGCCGTATCCGATAAGCGATCCGTTTCGCAATACCGGCTGCCCAGCAGATAAATCAGCACTTCCACCGGCAAATCTTCCAGCGCATGCTGCTCCGCCTGCGGTACGATTGCGTCCGGTTCGCCATCGTCATGCACGAGAAAGTCCGCTGAAACGGTAAGCCGGCCAGTCGGAGCCCGAATTACATGACAGAAGTTTCCGAAACTGTCGTGATATGTGTTGGCGGGTATTGGCGGGTCGAGCCGCATCCGGTCGGGGCTTAAAAGATCGGCGAAGCGAGACGGATGGACGCTGAGCGTCAAAATCATCGGCGTCGGTTGCGGGCAGTCATAGGAAATCTCATAACCCGCACGAATTTGCATGCAATACCTCATTTTCCCAGACCATCATATATTGGCCCATGGGCGTCGAACGCAAGCATCCAAAACACTTTCGACCGCTTCGCGGCTCCCCTCGCTATGACGCTGCCGGAACCATCGCAGATGAGGCGCCTAATAAAGACGCTTAGAAGGTCTCGCAGTTCGATTACCGGGCTAAAAGCCTGTCGATTCTGCGTAAGTCTGCGTGATGAAGCAGCAGCACCTGATTCGAAGCGGCCAGCTTTTCCGCAGCTGGCGTATAGGCGCTGGTGGTGACGACAACGCCTCGCTGCGCCCCCTCATGAGCTATGGCCGCGACAATCTCTTGAACTGCTCGGTTTCCGACGGGCTTTGAATACTTTTTGCACTGAATCACAATGCGCATACGGCGCTTATCGGCGACGATGTCCACACCTTGGTCGCCACTGGCTTGTGTGACCCGAGCTTTCCACTTCATCTCACGCAATACAGCGGCGCAATAGTGCTCGAACTCTTCGGGGCTCATATTCTCGTCGAACCTGGCTTCTGTGATCTGCTCATAAACGAGCACGGCCAGATGGAGCAACCCGATGAAAGCGAGTCCCATCAGAACTACGCCGGGAGTTCTTGGCCAAAAAAGGCCCGCAAGAACAATGCACACGACAATCCAGTTCACACAATTTCCGATGCTGCCGCTTTTCTCCTGGTTACGCGCCATCGCTCACTTTCATGGCGTCGCATTCAGCGACGGGAAATCAGGTCGCTGATGGCTTGCAGATCGAAGATTACCGGGATATTGCAAGCACGATAAATATTCCACTCACACGCGATGCGCCTCCGCTCTTGTGGGAATCGTATGAGCGTGCACATCCCGTCCAGAATGCCGCGACAGTATTTGCTTAGCGGAGCTTTCCTCGGCGTTCCCCGTGGTTCGCACCCACAGCAGGAGACCGCCGTGGTCTAGCTGGTCCTGGAGATATTCTGCATGGTGGACCTCGACAAGCTCACCGAGAACCCCACCGATAAAACCACCAACTTCAGCCCCCAGCAGGCCACTCCCGAGCGTCACAGCCAAGGCTCCGCCCGAGGCGAAGATTGCTCCAGCTGCGGCGAAGGCGCCAATTGACACCAAACTGCCCAGGAGCGCCCCCTTCGCCAAATCAAATGTCTCCTTCGATCGGTAGACTGTTCTCGGAATTTCCAGGTTGTCCTCAAGTTCCTCGACCTTTTCGTATTTGTGGCCGAGTTTCTCAACAATAGCGCTCTCGCCTGCGAGCAAGCTGAATTCTCGTCCGCTCGAAGCCAGAAGCCAGCAATTCACTGGCTGCAGTTTCGAGCGCGTTCGCGTCACTGAAGACACCGACCACTTCCCGCGCCGATAGAGATTCTCGATCTCCTTGAGTCATGTTTCCTTCCTTCCGCGCAACTCAGCCAACTTATGGTCGAGATTTCCTACAATAAAACAGTTTCGTCGGGAAATGGACAAGCTACTGTGTCGTCGGAGGCGAAACCAATCGAGTTTCGGGACGAGGATTCGAGCAATGGGATGATTTCTGCCGTCTTGATGCAGAATCAGGGCAGATGAACGTGCCGACCGAATTGCACAAAGCGATTGCAATAGAATTGCCGGCAACTAATCCTCTGGTAGAACAAGGGGGCCGCGCAGCTATTGCTGTTTATGCTGCCGCAAAGGCGGGAAACAAGGGGAGAAATTTGTCGTTCCGATCTGGCTACTCACACCGCGGTCATAGCGCCTGAAACGCTCGGCCGTGCCAAGCGCCGCTCTTTCGAGCAGTCGTGGCGTCACTACCGCTGGCTGTTCCATTCCGGCAGCCCGGTCCCCGAGCTGCTGTGTCTGGTAAGTGACGCCGCCATGGGAACGGATGTCACTGCCAGAATGGCGATCGCCGCCAGAAGCTTGACAAGATCGCCCGTATTTCGACGATTTCGCATTCGATCCCTCGGAAACTTCGACGAAACTCATTTACAGGAATCCTGGAGCGGTTGATTTGATGAACAACAAAAATCTATTGCGTCATGACGCCGCTCGGCAACTACCTAGGCAGTTGGTTCTACTTCCTTGAAGCGGTTCTCATACCAATCAGCGTGGGGGATTCTGTGAATGATCGCGAGGTCATTGATTGCGAGATTACCCAAATGGGCATTTTGAAAGAATGACAAATCTGTGAGAATGTAATCGCCTGCGAGCGAACGGAAGACTTGAGGCGAATATGGCGTTGTTACACTTCGATCAGTTATTAGACGGGGCGTTTCATCTTGCTAATCAAACGTCGCTGACGGTAACCCAGGCGCCCGAACATGAAGAAGAATTGCTCGGAATGCTCGAACAAGCCCTAGTGCGGGGATTACGCAATCGCACGCAGCTCACCGAAATCCATGTGCCATTGGAGCGCTTTCCGACCATGGATTCGAAATTCTGGCATATTCCCGTTGAGGACAGCGGCGAAGCGAAGGTTTTGCGTTTTTTCTTCGAGGCTTCGCAATCGACAGGCATGTCTGCGTAACTCGCCTTCGATCGCTTGGTCTTTAGCTCTCCTCAGGGGGTGTTCGAGTCTCGCGCTGGGCGCTTCTCAGGCGGGAAGAGCCCGCCTGGATCATCAATCCAGACGCATGCGATTCCAGCCCTCTCGGCATAAGCGAGCGCCTGAAGGAATGCGTCGGAAGCAGGTAACGGCTGCGAAAAGGCCTCGGGATCGGGACTTGCGCCAAACAAGTTGATGCTGATCATGGCGATGACCGGCAGTTCGGCGTCGGCGTTGTGTCGGACATGCACCTCCACCACCGGCCCGAATGGCAATGCGCTTCGATGTTCGACAACTCGTGTCATTTACGCTCCTTTCATCGTAGTCAGCTCGAAATGGCCGAAGCCTTTTTCTACTACGGCGCGCGTACTCGCTTTTTCACGAGATACTAACATAGGGCGGTCGAAACGGCCGCATCCCAGGCGAGAGCAACCGCCGGCGACGCAAGTGACCGGCCCGCCGCTAAACCTGCTTCTTCCGCGGCTGTAATTCGAGATTACGCGCATCTGATGGCGTCTCGAACGCAGGCTGGAAATGATTGAGGGGTGCGGAGTTGACCAAACACCCCTCAGCCAATCGTTTAATGAATCAGATTACGCTTTATGGCTGCCGCTCGCGGTGTCGTTCATTGCCGCCCTCCCGTTCTAAACGTTCCAACTGGACTTTTGCTTCTCGAGTTGGTTCGCTAAAACGGAGCATGCGCGCATCGACACAGACCCAACTGCAGGCTCTCCGGCGCGGCGATCTCGCCGGCGCGCGACAGCTTTGCCTTCCCGGGCTTACAGAATTTCCGTCAGAGATATTCGATCTCGCGGAAACGCTCGAGATTCTGGATCTGAGCGGCGGCGAGCTGAGGGCGCTTCCTGACGACATGGGCCGGCTCCGCAAGCTGCGTGCGCTGTTTTGTTCTGGCAATAGGTTCGAGCTGCTTCCTCCCGCGCTCGGCGATTGCGTCTCGCTTAGCCAGGTCGGTTTCCGGGGGGCGCGGCTGCGAGAAGTTCCTGGCGAATCCCTGCCGCCACTGCTGCGCTGGCTGACTCTAACCGACAATCGAATCGATCGTCTGCCCGATGCGCTTGGTGAACGGCCGCATCTGCAGAAGCTGATGCTCGCCGGAAATCGTCTCCGAAGTTTGCCGGCGAGCCTCGCCGATGCGGAATCGCTCGAGCTCATTCGTCTGAGCGCCAATCGCTTTGAGATTTTGCCGCATTGGCTGCTGAAACTCCCTAGACTTGCCTGGATCTCCTGGGCCGGCAACCCTGTGGAGCGCCGGCTGTCGCCCTCTGTCGCTGCGTTCGTTCCTTGGGCTGATCTCGATATTCACGAACGTCTCGGCGAAGGAGCGTCAGGACATGTGCATCGCGCCCTCTGGCGTGCTGACGATACGGGACGGACTCGGGCCGTCGCGCTAAAAATATTTAAGGGCGCAATGACCAGCGACGGTCTACCAGAACGCGAAATGGCGACCTGCTTGGCCGCAGGCGAACACCCGAACCTCACGTCCGCTCTTGGCCGGGTGCCAGATCATCCCAACGGGATGGATGCGCTCCTGATGCCGCTTTTACCCGGGCACTGGCGTATCCTTGCGGGACCACCGAGCGCCGCGAGCTGTAGCCGCGATGTCTATGATCCCGGTCTGTGCATCAACCCCTCCAGCCTCCTTCGAATTGCGCGCGGCGTCGCCACCGCGGCAGCTCACCTTCACGCCCGAGACCTTTTGCACGGCGATCTCTATGCCCACAATGTTCTCTGGGATGGTCGATCGGGCGAAGCGACGCTCAGCGATTTCGGCGCGGCTTGCGTCCTCCCCACCGGAGAAGATGGGGACGCCTGGCGACGTATCGAAGTTCGCGCCTGGGGATTGCTGCTCGGGGAATTGCTTGCGCATTGCACACCGAAGCCCGCTGAACTGACGAAATTGCGAGATCTTGAGCTATCCTGCGTGCAGAGTGATACTCTGGCTCGCCCTTTGATGACCGAAGTGCTGCAAACGCTCTAGTCACAGGGCAAGCGCATTGTACGTGGCGGCAGCAGCACTCAAGGCGCCGAAAATATCCAAAACTCAGGAAATCTTGCGTTTCCATGTCGAAGCACTCGTCGCCCGTATGGCGTTGCGGAACAAGCGCCCCCTGGATTAGCGACGGCCCCTGCTTAGGGTTTTTGGACGCTTGAATCGGCTCTTTTGATCGCCCTAACGCTCCCGCTTAGGAGCTATACGGATTTACCGCACGCGCTTGAAGGGACTATTGTTCTCTGGAAGCTGGAACGCGATGGGGAGTCCAATGAGCGGACTTGGCGTCTATTCTATAATTATTGTTGGTTGCCTGTTCGCTTTGCCATATTGGACTTGGCGTCGTTACGCTATTTCTCCGTCAAAACAAATCGAAATTGCTTTCTTCGTCTCCGTGTCTCTGATTTGGATTGGAGCAATGAGCGGACTGTATAGCCCTGTCAATTTTCAGCAGCAGAGCCGAAATCACGCGTTCACAGTTGCTCCGATAGAAAAACGCGCTTCTTCCGAGAAGCCTTTTGGCTCGACGAAACGTATTGGTGGGCGAGAAGCTTCCGAGTCCGCCCTGGCATTCGCCACGCCGGAGGGCGGCGCTATTAGCAATGAGCGAAGAACTGCAATTGACTCTCTGCGAGAGTTGGATGGATGGACTGCCGTCTATGACATCTCGGCGCACACCGTCTATCTCCCCAACGGAACAACATTGGAGGCGCATTCGGGCCTGGGCGCTAGGCTGGACAACCCGCTTTACGTGAATGAACGCATGCGCGGCGCGACGCCGCCCCATGTCTATGAGCTCGCATTAAGGGAAAGGCCCTTCCATGGAGTTCAGGCGCTACGTCTGAAACCCATCGGCGACAATAATGTCCTGGGACGGGCAGGTCTCCTCGCTCACAGTTACATGCTTGGTCCAAAGGGAGATTCCAATGGATGTGTAGCCTTTAAGGATTACAACGCATTTTTGCAGGCTTTTGAAGACGGCGAGGTCAAACGGCTGGTTGTCGTAGCTCATCTCGACTGAACGGCCGATGAATCGCGCGGGGGGCGATGAGTTGCCAATATCGCCGCCATCGCTAAGTTAACCTTTCTCTGTACGAGCGCGATTCGTTGACGGGCGGCGAGCTGCGGGACGCGTCAAGGGCGAGCGTTGGAAACAAGCCTTTATCTACCGGTGAAGCGTTTCCTCGAAGGGTTGGACTTCGAAGTCAAAGGCGAGGTGTGCGGCTGCGACATTGTGGCTGTTGACCGCGGCTCGCCGATAGCAGTCGTCATATGCGAATTGAAGCTGACTTTCACGCTCGATTTGGTCCTTCAGGCCGTGGACCGTTCGACAGCATGCGACGAAGTTTGGCTAGCAGTTCAGACCTCGCTCCGGGGGCGTGGCAGAGAATCGGATCACAGGGTCAAAAAGCTTTGTCGCCTGCTTGGCTTCGGCCTGCTTTCGGTGTCTCGTTTCGGCACGGTGGACGTCTTGGTCGAGCCGGCGCCATGGCGGCCAAGGAGAAACGCCAAACGCCGGTCAAGAATCCTTGACGAACATCGGCGACGGAAGGGGGATCCTGCGACCGGCGGCGGCACGCGGCAACCGATTATGACAGCGTACCGCCAGCAGGCGCTGGAATGCGCTGCTGCCTTAGCGCGAGCGCCGGCGCGGCCTCGCGACTTGAAAGCAGGCATACCGGATGCTCAAAAAATACTGCTCCGAAATGTCTATGGCTGGTTCGTTAAGGTCGAGCGTGGCGTTTATGCGCTGTCCGACGCAGGGGCAGCCGCGTTGGTAGCCTGGACGTCGCATCTTCCTGAACATCCCACCGATACAGGCGGGGAACCCAAAGAGATCTGCGGCTTGGAATGAAGTGGGCGTTGAGCCGCAGTCTAGCAGTTAGAAAGACGGAACCAACTGCGCCGTTGAAGCGTTTGTCTGATATCACCACTCCAGGCCGATATCCGTTGCTGTGCAATGACGCCAGTTAGGTGTCCTCGTAAAACGGGAGGTAAAAATGATGGGCTTTCTTATCCCCGCATGTATGTTGGCTGCGGCGCTAATAGTCGCGTTTACCCTGACGCGCCTTTGATGGTCGCGTGTTGGTATTGCAGGAGAGTCTGAAATAATTCCGTGGTTCTCCTTGCACGTGAAAGCGGGGTCCGCTTTCGCCTTTAATGGTTTTTATACGACGAGGGCGGGGAACGGTTCTTTCCCCAAAGTTCAACGACAATTTGGACGCGCCGACGATGACCATCAACGATTTGATCGAAGAGTGGATTCAAATTCGCACGACACTTCAAAGGCAAATTACCGCGCTTGAATCCGGAAAATTGCCGGCCGGAACGAATGTTGTCGAAAGCTCGATAGAAGATACGATAGTCCGCCTAAAAGGCTGGGTGGGCGAACTCAATAAACTGCTGAAACAATTTTCCGGCGTGCGCCCGACCTAGCGGTAATTTCGGCCATTAGCTTCACAACGACCCAGCTTAAGTTTATCTCGGGAGCACGTCGAATGATCCTTTGATTTCACTGAGCAGGCGGTAGCAGTAAAGGCTCCCTGAATTTTGCGATCAGGTGGACGCCGTCTGCATCGACGATTTCGAGACTCGTCATTAACTCGACTCCCTCGTCGACATAAACCTCACGAGGCTTGTGGATTAAGTGATCGAGACCATCCAACGCAAAGTCGATTACATCATCTTTCGGATCGTAAGTTAACCCTATCAATGGTAGCCATTTTGCCTCGACTTGTTCGCCGAGCGCTAGCGAGGCAGTTTCTGTTTCCGCCTCGCGGCCCTTGAATATTTTTGAAATGTAATCGAGAAATGGACCCCAGTCTTCTCGCTCAAGTTTTCTGATACCCATGATGGCCCCCGCTCTCGCGACAGATTCAACTAACAACCGTCACATCCAGAATAAGTTCCCCGCCGAAAGCTAAAGCGCGCACCATCAAGCGGGCAAACTCTCGCACTTTTTCCCGGCAACCCATGTCGTCAGAACAGAAATATCTCTCGGATCGAACGCAACCATGTCCGCTCGATACCCCGGAGACAGGCGGCCTAACGACCGTCCCAACCCCAGGAAGCTCGCCGGTTCGGCCGAAGCGAGTTGTAACGCTCTCTCCAACGGCAGTGACAGCAGCCGCACGCAGTTTCGCACCGCTGTCGCCATTCCGATCGATGAGCCGGCGAGCAGACCTTCCGATGTAGAGCAGCGACCGTCGCGAACCGTTATCTGTTTGCCTTGAAGCGTAAATTCACAACTGGAGCCTCCAACCGGTGGCATCGCATCGCTTACGAGCATGGGATGGCCGAGGCCTCGCATCGCGAGTTTGAGCATTGCCGGAGCCACGTGCTCGCCGTCGACAATCAGTCCATAGAATGCGTCTGTCGACTCCAGCGCCGCAGCCACAGGACCGGGCTCGCGCGCGCAGAGCGGTGGCATGGCATTGAATAAATGCGTAAAGCCCAATACTCCTTGCGCCATCGCGGCTCGAGTTTGCGCATAGTTCGCCATGGAATGTCCGAGCGCAACCTTGGCTCCCGCCGCAATCAACGTCGCGATGAAGCCAGCGGACGCCTGCTCGGGAGCCAAAGTAACAAGCAACACGCCATGGACGAACGTTGCCAGCATATGGGCGTGGTGAGGTTCTGGCTTACGAATCAGATCGCGGCGATGAACCCCCGGCTTTTCAGGAGACAGGAAGGGCCCCTCGAGATGAATTCCGAGGACTCCCGGGTCATGAGCCATAATTGTCTCAACCGCCTTAAGCGCCGCCATCATGACATCGTCCGTATCGGTGATCAGCGTCGGCAAGAGCGCTGTGACTCCAAACTTCCGATGCGCATTTATGATTTTCGCCACGCCCTCCGGCGTTGGATCGGCGTTGAACAGGACGTCCCCTCCCCCGTTCACCTGAACATCGATGAAACCCGGGGCAAGCCAGGCTCCTGGGGGAGAATGGTAAAGATCTATAGACGGTGACAGGTCGCCACGCGGCGCCACTGCTGCGATCCTGGAATCATCGATCAAGACGCCACAATCGCGATGCACGTCCACACCGTCGAAAACATAGTCCGCCGCAACAGCATGTTGACGCCTGCGGCTCATCGCGTTCGCGTGACTTTCTGCAAATGGCGCGGTTGGTCCGCGTTGAGTCCTCGCTCGGCCGCGAGCCGAACAACCATGGAATAAAAGCTTTGCACAAGGCATATCGCATCGGTTTCGGGATGGTCCGGCGCAAGCGTTGCGAGTTGGTCGGGAGGGCCCTCGAAAGACCCGGTGATAAACACGGTCGCTCCTTTCCTCGTCAAATCGCAGGCCAACTGAGTCATGCAGTGGGCGGCGGCGTCTGCAGGCGTGAACATGAGCACTGGATACTGTGAAGACACCAAAGCGATCGGTCCGTGTAGGAATTCCGCCGCAGAAAACGCCTCGGCGTGAAGATCGGATGTTTCCTTCAATTTGAGCGCCGCTTCACGAGCGATTGCTAGAGTTGGTCCTCGCCCGATCGTGACGAGGCTGTCGGCTTCGATCAGGCGCCCTAACATCTGGCTCCAGTCGAGTCCGCCAGCGGCGGCAAGGCGTTCGGGCAATCGCCGCAGGGCTGCCAAAAGCGCTTCGTCTTGCGCCCATACCGCAGTCAGACGCGCGAGAGCCGAGAGCGATGCGATAAAGGTTTTTGTTGCGGGAATGCTAAGTTCTGGTCCCGCTTCCATGGGCAGCACGAATTCGCAGGCTTGAGCCAATTCGCTTCCGGCGTCATTTGTTATGCAGGTTGTGACGGCTCCTGACGCCCGCGCTGAAATCGCTTGTTCAATGAGATCGCCGCTTTCCCCGGACTGAGAAATGGCCACAAACAGTTGGTCGGCCAGAAGAAGGCGCTGGTGATAGATCGTGGTGACGCTTGGCGCCGCTGCGGCAACCGGTATGCCGAGATAACGCTCGAAAAGATATTTCCCGAAGGTTGCCGCATGGGCGGAACTGCCTCGCGCGCAAGTAACGATGACTCTCGGCGGCGTGCGCCGTAACTTTGCTGCCAGCGTCGTCAGAATGCCTGAGAGAGTTCGCTCCTGCCTGCTCACAACTTCTGGAGCCGCATGCAGATCGGCAGTCATATGGACGTTAACGATGTGCATAGCATTGCTTTGCCAAGGCCCCAGCAACTCGATCATCTCACAAGAACGTAAATAGCGCGAGCAGAGAAAACAAAATTGCATCTGCAGCCGAGGCTTCGGCTTCTTTGGCTTCTGTTGCAAGGGAGAAGGGAGTTCGCTTGAATTTCTATCGCTCTTGGCCATATGTCGACAATCACCTCGCTGCGCCGATGAGCCCCATGGAGACAGAACGTCCGAGCCCCCGCTACGCGACAATCGACGTCTGGGAACCGGCGGAAATTCTGGATGCGATGGTCGAAGGACAATTTGCCGCCGTGGCGTCTGTGAGGGCCGCCCGACCAGCTATCGAGAAGGCGGCAGTTGCAATAGAGAAGCGGTTAAAGGGGCGGGGGCGACTTGTTTACGTAGGCGCAGGAACGTCCGGCCGCCTGGCGGCGCAGGACGGAGCGGAACTCATGCCGACATTCGGCTGGCCGCATGATCGACTTATGCTGATCATTGCGGGCGGAAGCGAGGCTCTCCTACGGTCGGTCGAAGGCGCTGAAGATCAAGAAGCTCATGCAATTGAATTGGTGCGCCGCAACGGAATTGCGTCGGCAGACGTAGCTATCGCCGTTGCGGCGAGCGGCACGACTCCGTTCACGGTGGCGTTTTTGCGGGAAGCAAAACAGGCAGGCGCTCTGACAGTTGGCGTCGCCAACAATCGAGGAACGCCACTCCTGCAGGAAGCCGACCATTCAATCTTTCTCGATACAGGCTCGGAACCAATCGCCGGTTCGACCCGGATGAAGGCAGGAACAGCCCAGCGGATTACGCTCGTGTTGCTATCCTCCCTGGTCATGATTCTACTCGGTCGCGTATACGACGGCCTGATGGTGGATGTTCAGGCTTCAAACAAAAAGTTGGTTCGGAGAAGCGAAAAGATTTTGTCGCGCCTCAGCGGCCAGAGCAGTGAAAAGATAGGCGAAGCTCTCCAACGGGCGGATGGAAGCGTGAAGCTGGCTTTTCTACTTCTCCAAGGCTATGGCCGCGGAGAAGCACAGTCGGCTCTCGACAGGGCGGATGGACACCTGCGCCGAGCAATGAGTCTGATCGCCCAATTTCATTTGGACAAGGCGAATTCATGCCTTTAATCCAAATGCGTTCAGAGTTTCGATGAGCGAGTTAGCTGCAATATCGGCGTAGAGCGCCAATTCGTCAATAACTTCTGCGCCCAACGCCTCTTCGAACGCGCGCTTGTTTGAGGGTTGTACTGGATTGGCGCGCTCATATTTTCCTAAGTTCGAGCGAAATATGCCTGCCGCGCTTACTGGCAAGAAATCCTCGTAAACGATGGGCTCAACACAAACGTAGCCGTCCCGAAGTAAGCTGTCGATCGAGAACGGAAGCGAGGTATCGTAGGTGCGGCTCAGACCTGTCGCCGTTGGCCGATAATGAAAAAAAGCCAAGTCTTCTTTCCGCATTGTAGCAAAGTCGTCCGGGAAGGATTTGAATTGGCGCGCCAGTTCAAGCGCGTACTCAGTTGCGCCTGGGCTATCGCTGGCGGTGGACACTGCTTCATTGACCGCTACGAGAAGTCGATCATAGAGTGCGCGGCCTTTGAGGGTCAGCGCAATGCCCCGCTGTTCGATCTCGCCAAAGCGCGCCGCATGAATTCCCCGCGAAAAGGACCCATCCCTTTCTTCAAAGACGACCGGCTCCTCAATAGCCTTGAAGCTGCTTTGACGCAAAAGAATAGCGCAGTCGCGACGGGGCGGACCCTCGATTGTCGCCTTGGATCCCAAATCAGCCATCGCAAGCTGCGCCGCGTCTATATCGAGCGAGTGCAAGGCGAGATGATTAATATGCGGTCCTTTAAAGCAAACTACATCGGCTATGACGGGATGCGCGGCGCGAAGCTTTCGATAGGTTTCCGCAGAGACTGTTGCTTCATTACGCCAGCGGAATGTCTCGATCGCCTCTGACACAAAAATGCGCGCATCCTCTTCGTCCAGACCGCCCTTCTGCTCAAAAGCCTCAATTATAGCCAAGCAGCGTGGGGTCACGATCCTTCGCCGTGCGAGAATGCTGGCGGCCTCCTGCCGTAAATCGGCATCTTCGATTGAATCCAGTCGCATCAGCGACGTAAAGATTCGGAAGGGATTTTCTTTCAGCTCCTTGGTTGTGACGGGACGAAACGCAGTCGAATGGACCGGAATTCCAGCTGCGGAAAGATCATAATAGCCCACAGCGACCATACCCATGACGGCGAACAGTCGCCGGACTGTCGACAGCTCCTCGGCAGTCGCCAGACGAATTGCGCTGTGTCGTTCGATGTCGAGCCGACCAATTTCATTCGCCTCTCGGAGCCGCCTCTCAAGGGAGGGATTCTCTAAAAGGGTTTGACGATTGACGTTGCCAACAATCTGCGCCAAGGCGCGATATTGTGGCGCTTCCGCTTTGAACATATCTGAAACTGCCCGAGCAAACCTCCCGCGGATCACATGAGGAGAAACAAAGGAAAAATTGGTCAAAGCCGCTCTCCGCCGACCTGCGGCGCAATCCACGCCGGAAATGAATTGCCCTGTGTGCCTGGAATTTTCAGGAACGTGGTCACGTAAGGAGAATCCGGTCACTTAAGCTCCGAGATTGAACGTTACTCCCTGCGCAAGGGGCAGGTCCTTGGAGTAATTGATGGTGTTGGTTGCACGACGCATGTAAGCCTTCCAGGAGTCCGATCCAGCTTCGCGTCCGCCGCCGCTGTCCTTCTCTCCGCCAAAGGCGCCGCCGATTTCAGCGCCGGACGGGCCGATATTTACGTTGGCGATGCCACAGTCAGACCCTTCGGCGGACAGAAAACGCTCGGCTTCGCCGATGTCATTGGTGAAGATTGAAGAAGCCAGCCCGTGTGCGACGCCGTTTTGCAAGCCAATGGCCTCATCCATCGTTCGATATTTGGCTAGATAGAGGATCGGCGCGAAGGTTTCTCGTTGCACCACCGGAGCCTGTCCAGATATTTCGACAAGCGCGGGCTTCACATAATAGGCGCCAGGAAACTTATCCGTAAACAAGCGTTCGCCCCCCCAAACGGTCGCGCCAATCCCGCGAGCTTCGTCGAGCGCATCCTGCATCTGCCGATAGGCTTCCTTGTCGATCAACGGACCAAGCAGCGCGCCCCTTTCTCTTGGATCGCCAATTGAAGCGGATGCATAGGCGGAGCGCAGACGCCCCAAAAGACCGTCGTAGATATCCTCGTGAACGATCAAGCGACGAAGCGTCGTGCATCGCTGCCCGGAGGTTCCCATCGCGGCGAAGGCGATTGCGCGTACTGCAAGATCTACCGAGGCTGACGGACAAATAATTGCGGCGTTGTTGCCGCCGAGTTCCAGTATTGCTCTTGCGAACCGCTGCGCAAGAATTGGCGCCACGGCACGGCCCATGGCGGTAGAGCCAGTCGCCGACAGGATACGGACGCGTTCATCTTCCACCAGGAGCGCGCCGAGCGTCCGACCGCCTAAAAGGAGATTCGACAATCCTTTCGGCGCGTCGCTAAATCGCCCCGCAGCCCGCAAGAGCAGGGATTGCGTAGCCAGCGCCGAAAGCGGAGTTTTTTCCGATGGCTTCCAAACGAGCGTATTGCCACAGACCAAGGCAAGAGCCGCGTTCCAGGCCCAAACCGCCACCGGGAAGTTGAAACTAGTGATGATGCCTGTCACTCCAAAAGGATGCCATGTCTCCATCATTCGGTGATGAGGTCGCTCACTCGCGATCGTCAGGCCATGTAGCTGACGCGACAGGCCCACGGCATAGTCGCAGATGTCGATCATCTCCTGAATTTCCCCGAGGCTCTCGGAAATGATTTTGCCCGCCTCGATGGTGACGAGACGCGCAAGATCCGATTTGGCCGCGCGCAGTTCCTCTCCCAGCAGACGAATGAATTCGCCGCGACGAGGCGCCGGGACCATACGCCATGTGAGGAATGCTGCGTTGGCGTTGGTAATCGCGGCTTTCGCGGTGGTTGAATCGCTTTCCTTCAAGCAGGCGATCACCTCTCCTGTGATCGGTGAGCGCGCCCTCAACGCGCCGTGCCGCAAGAATTCCGGCTCGACGCCAAGCCCTTTGAGAAGATCGGTGGTTTCTCTGGCGAGTGCGCCCGCCTCTGAGCGTGGCAGCATAATAATTGTTCTCCGCTCCACCATTGTTGACAAATCTCACAGTTCATCAACTGAAGCGCCTGACCTAACGCATCCTACTTATGGGGCGTCAGCATGAGAATATAGAACTGCCGTCGAGGGCGTCGAACAATGAAGCCATAATTTCGTTCCGCGGTAGGTCAATGTTTGCAAAGCGACTGCATCCCCATCAAACTGGAACTTTGTCGTCATTTAAACGTTTAGCTTCATTCGCTGAAGACTACCCCGCCAAAAGGGGAATTTTTTTCGGGTCGTGCGTGGTCCGCACGAATCTGTGTCGGCGGCGAGAACTGCGTCAAGCAGCACAACAAGACTTCGACGGCCATGAGTTCGATCACTCTTGAGAACGTGCATTGCGCCCGCAACTACGCCCCTTTGCCGGTGACGCTCACGCGCGGTAATGGTGCATTTTTATGGGATGTAGAGGGACGACGCTACGTCGATATGATGAGCGCCTATTCAGCGGCGAGCCACGGCCACGCCCATCCGCGCATTATCGCCAGGCTCACACAACAAGCACAGCGACTCGCGGTGCCTTCACGCGCCTTCTACAATGATCGCTTGGGTCCGTTTCTTGAAGAGCTATGCAGGCTGACAGGTCTGGATGTCGCTCTGCCAATGAATACTGGAGCGGAGGCGGTGGAAACAGCAATAAAGGCCGCGCGCCGTTGGGGTTACCGCATCAAGGGCTCGAAGCACCCGGAGATTATAGTCGCAGCCGGTAATTTCCACGGCCGCACGACGACCATTATCGGCTTCTCTTCGGAGCCTGAATACCGCGACGGTTTTGGCCCATTCACGCCAGGGTTCCGGTCTGTGCCCTTTGGCGATCTTGCGGCAATGGAAGCCGCGATAACTCCAGAAACAGTTGCCGTTTTGGTCGAACCTATTCAAGGCGAGGCCGGCGTCATCGTCCCGCCGCGAGGCTGGCTTTCCGGCTTGTGCAGTTTGTGCAACAAGCATCGAATTCTGCTGTTGCTCGATGAAATTCAATCTGGCCTCGGCCGCACCGGCGCATTGTTCGCCTTCAATCACGAACACGTCCAACCGGACGGCGTTATGCTGGGTAAGGCGCTTGGCGGCGGGGTTCTACCGGTTTCCGCCTTCGTCGCACGACGCGAAGTGATGGATGTATTTACGCCAGGATCGCATGGCTCGACCTTCGGCGGCAATCCACTTGCGGCCGCGGTCGCTCTCGAGGCGCTTAACGTCATTCGCGACGAGGGACTGGTCGATCGAAGCCGGTTGCTGGGAGAGCATATGCTGCGGCGCTTGCGCTCGATCCGCAGCCCCGCGCTCAAAGCAATCCGTGGCTGCGGTTTATGGGCAGGCGCCGATTTTGACCCCGACTTCGCAGATGCGCGACGGATTTGCGAACGACTCGCCATCAAAGGCGTGCTGACCACCGCGACGCACCATACGGTCGTCCGTTTGGCGCCGCCGCTTATAATCGCCCGGCGTGACCTGGACGAAGCGCTGGATCGCTTCGAAGAGGTCGTTTCCGAGTTTGACGGGGTGCGACATCCACCAGCAAGCGCTGGAGACGGGCTGATGTCTGGAGCACCCCTCTGACAATTTTTTCAATTTACGACTAGCGTGCGCGCCACGCAGGGGATCGTGCAAAAAAAATTGGGCCTTCGGGGAATAAGCTCCCTCCCCTGCGAGTCTCCTCCATGACCGGCGCTCTGCCGGGTCTGGGAGACCAAGATGAATACTTCTGACATTCCATCCGTCGATCGGAGGCAGACACTGTCATTAAACTGTTCATAAACCTTCACGCAAACTGGGCACTTTGCGCTCCGCTTGCCAGCTCCGGCTAACTATAGTGCTACGGGGGTTTTATGAATCCGGCTTTATCCAGCTTTTTGAAATCCGCTGTGCTCGCGTTGGTCGCTGCGACGGCCGGCACGATCGCCATTTGCCCCGCCGCCGAGTTGAACGTGCCGCGATCCCGGTTCGGCGGGTTCGATCACGTTTTCTTGATCATGATGGAGAACGAAACCGACACGGACATTCTTGGCAACGCCAACGCGCCCTTTATTAACGCCTATGCGCGGATCGCGAACAGGGCCAGCAACTATTTCGCGGTTGGACATCCGAGCGCGCCCAACTACCTCGAGATCGTCGGCGGCTCAAACTTCGGTCTCACCAACGACTATTGGCCGAACTGGCCAAATGGCGGCTGCGTCGATAATCTGCCGGGCAGCACGGGTTGTAAAAACGCATTTACGCCGATTTCCGCTCCCGGAACAGACAATCCAGTCGTCGCGACAGCAAAGACTTCAAGCGACTGCAACGGACAGGTCTCGATAACGGGAAGCCCCACGCCCAACAACTGCGCGCTGTATAACTATCCAGCCGCTTATTTCACGCCAAAGTCCATTGCGGATCAACTCGTGCATAGGGGAATGAGCTGGAAGAGCTACCAGGAAAGCCTGCCGACGGTCGTTCCCGGCGTCTATGGCCTGAACTATTCGGACGGCGCTTTCTCAAACTTGAGCCCTGTCGCAGTATTCGGACCGGGACCGATCCAGAAGCTTTACGCCGTGAAGCACGACCCCTTTGCTTATTTCCTCAACATAGAAACCGGCTCCAATTCTGCGCTGAGCTTCGACCAGGTGCAGGACTTCGATGGGCCGAACGGACTGTGGGCGGATTTACAGCAGCATGAGAAGGCCCCCAACCTGTCGTTCATCGTGCCAAACCAGTGTCACGACATGCACGGGGGCGTTTCCGGCGGCACACCGATCTGTTCGTCAGCCACACCAGTGGAAGCCGGCCTTCTGATGCAACAGGGCGACGCCGAGGTGGCTAAGATCATCACCGGCATCAAGGCTTCGCGGGTTTGGTCCGAGGGCCGGAACGCGATCATTCTAGTGTGGGATGAGAACGACTATGGCAATGTCGCCAACAGAGTTGTGCTCCTCACGGAAACAAACTATGCGGCAAACGGAAATGTGAGCACGACACCCTACGATCACTACTCGTTACTGCGCACGCTGGAGGCCGGCTTTGGACTGCCTTGCCTCAATCATGCCTGCGACAAGACCTCGCTTGTAATGGACGAAATGTTCGGGTTCAGGCATTAAGTTTGGTTTCTGTAATTGGACGGCGAAGCTGAAGAGTTTCGCCGTCTGGTTTCTGATTAACTCGCGCGACGGCGGGCCATCCATAAACGGGGAGAAAAATCACGCCATCGGTTGCTCGCGCAACGGATGTACGACCGCCGCAATGCGTCCGGTCGACACACGTTACCGGACACAGGGCGTCTCGACGCTATCCCGCTGAGGTTGAGTAGATAGCCACCACACCGCAAGCCGTCATATACCTCGACGGGCGACGCCAAGCACTTTTCCTGCTCGTCATCCCACTTTCTTAACCGGGGGAATCTTCCATGAACCGTCGAGGATCGACGGCTTGTGCTCGCTCGGCCAATAAAGCCGAAGCATGAGCTGGAACTTTCCATCGGGCGCGGGCAGCCAGTTCGACTCCTTGTCGGGGTCCGGCGAATCCTTCTGTATGTAAAGATCGACCGATCCGTCCGGGTTGGCCTTCAAATTCTGCCGGGCGCTTATCGAGTAGCGGTTGATTGGATTTGCGACGAAGAAATATTGCCCGTCATACATCGTCAAGGACCAGAAGCCGCGCGCTGGCGGAAGATGTCCCTTCGGCAAATGCATCACATATTTGTGCGCGCCATTGTAGGCTTCGCCGTCGGCGTCTTCCCTCGATGTCGGGTAGATCGCGTCCTGCGGGCGATTGGCTCCAAGTCCGATGGCGGTGACAAGGGCGCGCATGAGATAATCCGTGCCGTAGAGCCCTGTCTTCGTTGTGTAGAGCCAGCCGTTGTGGTTTTCGACCGCCTTGTTCAGCTTCAATTGCGCAAGTATCCTGTCGAAGCTCACTTGCGGAACGTGCTTGGCGAAGTCGGGATCAAATTTGCTGGCGTCGAAATCCTTGCCCGGAACGATGCCGATTTTCTCGAAGCTCGCGAGCTCCTTGGCGTCCGCCGCGGCGGGCGGGTTGGCCTTCATGAGGTTGCAGAGCAGCGTGAAATAGTCCCCTGCGTCCATCCGGTTCACCTGCTCGCGGACCGCCGTCTTCATATCGACCGACGGATCGACCTTGCCCGGAGGTGGCGCGTAGTCCTTGCCGTATGAACTCAAGGGGACCAATTTGCACTGGTCCTGCAGCGCATGGACGGCTGCGTAATCCTCAGGCGTTCCCGTGCAATAAATTCTGCCAAGAATCCAGACCAGATTGGTCGGCGACTTGTATTCCTTGACGCCGAACGGAAGCTCGCCTTTCCAGCCCGGGCCGGTGATGGCGTAGGTTTGCGCGCCGGTTCCCGTCGTGCGCTTACCGGGAACTTGAAACACATCCGTCCAGGCGTCGAGCAGGGGAAAAAGAAAATAGCGGTCCTTCATGTCTGGGATGCTCAGCACCCACGGCTCCCTGGCGAGGTCGACCCAAGCCACTGTGTAGAGCGTGTCCGCATTGGGCGCCGTCACGTCGCGGAAGGTGGCGTCCGGATATTGGCGCGCCTTGACGAGCTGCCCCATTGGGGCGTGCGTGCCTTCGACGCCCGTCGCATTCGTCATGATCCTGCGGGTCATTTCCATCGTGACCAGCGGATAACCGAAAATATAAGCGTCCGAAGCGAGCCAGAATTCCTTCACGCCTTCAAGAGCGCGGTAAACCGGTCCATCCCATTCGAGACCGAGAGCCCTGTTAGAGGCAATTGCGGTCATCGCACTCAGCGCGCCGATGGCGGCCTCACGACGAGAAAACTTCATGTGGAGTCTCCAAATGACTGGCTATCTTCATGAGCTTAGCCGGCATTTGTCCTCCCGACAACGGCAGCGTGGCCACGCCTTCGTTGGCACCACACGTCCGTTGCGGGTCACGTGCGGCCAATTACCGGCGTCGGCGCGGCACATCGGACGATCTATATGTAGTGGGTGTCTGTCTTAACCGGATAGGCACGGTTCGAAGATGGGTAAGACGCCATTCATTGACGGCCAACACCATCTCACCCAAAAGACGCCCGAAGCGGAGTTTGAGTGTTTCCCTTGGTTCAGAAACTGGTGCCGTCTCTGTTCCTCCTCCGGTTTCAATGACCAATGACCTCCGAACCTTTACCCGTGTCGCCTGCAAATGCTGGCGACATTTTTGTTCATCCTCCGCCGATAACCGGATAGGCCCGGTTCATTCCATTGGTTCAATGCGTTCGTGTGAACGTAGCGGAAACCTACCAAAGAAACCTGACGCTCAAGCTGAACCAAGGAGATCACAGGGCTTGCCCTAAAGATATGTTGCAGGAACCCCTCAAAGGCCGATCACATGAGTTGATTTTGGCTTTTGAAAGAACTCACTATCTCAACACCTATAACCCATGTGGTGGGAAACCATGCTCATCGAATACGCTCGAACCAGCACCACCGAACAAGTCGCAGGCATCGAGGCCCAGGAACGAGGCCTTCTGGCCAATGGGTGTGAGCGAATCTTCAGAGAGCAGACTTCGTCTGTTGGAACTCGCACTCAGTTTGAACTGGCCATGAGCTTCATGCGGGAAGGTGACGTTCTCGTCGTCACAAAGCTCGATCGCCTGGCCAGATCAGTAGCGGACCTCTGTTCAATCGTGTCTCAGCTCGAAAAGAAGGGCATAGCTCTCAGGATTCTCGGACTCGGAATGGACACGAGCACTCCTTCGGGAAAGTTGATGCTGAACCTCCTTGGTTCATCGCACAATTTGAACGTGAGATCATGCTCGAACGCCAGAGAGAAGGCATTGCCAAAGCCAAGAGCGAAGGCAAGTACAAAGGAAGAGCCCCTACAGCCAGAACAAAGGCCACAGAGATTGAAACTCTGGCCGCTCAGGGCGTCACCCGTCAGGCGATTGCTGACCAACTTCACATTGGAGTGGCGTCCGTCTATCGCGTCTTGAAGAGAGACGCCGCTTAAACCAACTCAGGGAACACAGAGCGAAAGATTCTTTGTTGTTCCCGCTGCTCTGTTTTGGGAACGGTCTGGCTATTATCAATGCAGCCCGTCGCAGCTTCAGCACCCGATACGACACCTACCGAACCGTGCCTATCCAGTTAAGACAGACAATCACTACATATAGAACGGCCGGTGTTCGGACTCGCTGCCTCGACGGCAAAAGAACGAGAACGGGTGACCGCCACGGAGGCCACCCGTCGTCTTTAGGGCGTAATTATTGCCCGGCGTGCGCCTTGATCGCTTCTTCGACCTTGGCCTTCACGCCTTCCAGATTGAATGAGGCCGGCGCCTGCATCGGGGGATATTTGATCGCCGACTCCGCGAGTTCGCCTATCGTCTTCTGAACCAGCACGAAGCGCCAGAACTCGCGCGCCATGAAGTCGTTCACATATCCCGCGCCCTGATTGTTCAGCGACTCGCCGCGAATAGCAGAAGTGCGCTCGAACGGGTCCTGGCGGATATTGACGATCGTGGGCATGTCGGTCGTCACCTTCTCGCCCGGCCAGCCATAAGGCTGCTGATAGAACTGGAACTTGAAGTCGTCGAGACGCAACGCGCCGAGATGAGGGCCGCCGAAATAAAGGACTTCGTGCCGGGCCGACGGACCCTTGCCTTCCAGCAGATCGAGCTGATTATAGCCGTCGAGATGGTTCTTGTAGGTCTGCCCTTCGAGCTTCACGCCCTTGAGAAGCTGGTCCTTGATCTGCGTATCGCCTGCGGCGGCCATCAGCGTCGGGAACCAGTCCAGTCCGGAGAAGATTCCGTTCTCGACCGAGCCAGGCTTGATCTTGCCAGGCCAGCGGATGATCGCCGGAACGCGGAAGCCGCCTTCGTAAGCCGTGCCCTTGGTGCCCTTGAACGGCGTCATGCCGCCATCGGGCCAAGTGAATACTTCCGCGCCATTGTCCGTGGTGAATATGACGATGGTGTTATCAGCCTCGCCAATGTCTTCCAGATGCTTCAGCAGCGCGCCGACGCTGTCGTCCATCTGCGCCATGCCCGCTTCTTCGAGGCCATAGTTGCTCTTGTAATTCATGAGCGCCTGATATTTTGGCGGGATATAGGTGAAGACATGCATGCGCGTCGTATTGTGCCACAGGAAGAAAGGCTTGCCGTCTTCCTTGGCCTTGTCGATGAAGCGCTTGGAATGTTCGACGAGCACATCGTCGAAGGTTTCCATGTCGTATTTGGCCTTGCGGCCTTCCTGCCAATTCTCGCGGTCAGCCATGTTGGGGAATGGCGCGAGCGGACCTTCGTCGACGATCTTCTGCTTGCCGATCTTGCCCCAGCGCGGCTGAACGGTGGAGTCTTCTTTATCCGTCGCCCAGCTATGCACGAGATTGCGTGGACCGGTCTTGTCGATCCAGTCTTGCGGATAGTCGAACCAATAGGGGTCCGACATGGCGTCGAGATGATAGAGGTAGCCGAAGAACTCGTCGAAGCCATGCACCGTGGGCAGATATTTGTTCAGATCGCCCAGATGATTCTTGCCGAATTGCCCGGTGGCGTAGCCCTTGGACTTCAGCGCCGTGGCGAGCGTCACGGCCTCCGCCGGCAGCCCGACGTCCGCTCCCGCTTGACCAACCGTGGTGAGGCCAGTGCGCAGCGGCAATTCGCCGGTGATGAAATTCGCGCGTCCCGCCGTGCAACTCGCCTCGGCGTAATAGTCGGTGAACATCATGCCATCGGCAGCGAGTTTGTCGAGGTTGGGCGTTTTGCCGGACATCATGCCACGGTGATAGGCGCCGATGTTGAACCAGCCGACATCGTCGCCCATGATCACGAGGATGTTGGGCTTCTTTGCAGGCTCGGAAGGAACTTCCTCGCCGGCCACGGGACGTGTTGGAAGTTTGCGGGCTGTTTGCGCGTGAGCCACGCTGAATGTCGCCAAAGTCCCCGCCATTAAGGCGAGCATAGGCTTTCGGAATTTCCCGAGATGCATGATTGCCTCCGTCTTCCCTTGCTGATTGTTCGATCGGATTGTTGTCGATTGGTGGGAGAAAATGACGTCTATTCGTCACCCGAAATCAGGCCGCGCAGGCGTCTCTGGAGCCAAGAAAATACGCTTTCGTTATTGCCGGTGTGGGCTTGCAGTCGTTGGCCGAGACCGGCCAACAGCCACTTGTCCCCCATCAATCCGGCTCAGCCTATCCCGCTTACGTTGTATTGAAAACATATTTAGCCGGAGTAACTTAGGGCAATTTGGCGCATTGCTGACGCCAAATGAGGTGTCTGACCGCCTCGACCGCCTGGCGCGCTCAACAGGTGAACTCCTGGCGATCGCCGAGCAGCTCAACGAAAAAGGAGCTGGATTACAATCACTTGATGAGCCGGCCGGTCGTATGGTTCTGACTGTCTTCGCCGGCATGGCCGAATTCGAACGCGCCCTCATCCGGCAACGGACCCAGGACGGTCTCGTTGACGCCCGCAAACGCGGCGTCGCCTTCGGCCGCCCGCCCAAGCTACGCCGCGATCAGCAGGAACTGGCTCTCGAACTCCTCCGTCAAGGCAAATCCGTCAGCGCCGTAGAAAAGACCTTCAACGTCCATCCCGCAACCATCTACCGCTGCCTCGAAACGCGCGAAGGCTTGTGACTGCTTATGTCACTTTTCTGTCCCACTCATGCGCACAGGCCACCCCAAGCGGAAATCTGCGGCGGGTGAGTTCGACACAGCGTTCGATGGCCGCGACTTCAAATATGGTCGGCGACAAGTTTGGCTATTTTTTCGTAGGTTCATACAAATCCTTGAGATCGGCGAACTGGAACATTTTGGCCTCGACAAACTTGTCTGTGACGTCACCGCTATAGGTTTTCCCGCCTACCAATTCGAGTTTTTTCACAGGCGCGCCCGGCTTGAGGTCTAGTTTGTCCAGTTGCACCCAGAAGGTTGCCGGGGTCATGGCAGAGTCGAACATCACGACGCGGTTGGTGCTATCGCTCACGGTGCGCCAGATGGTCGAAGAATTCCAAGGTTGATCGTCGAGGGAATAGCCGAGCGGGGTGCCGACGCTGCGCATCACCGACAGCACGGACATCGCCGCTTGGTACTGAAATTTCTGCTGCGGCGAACCGCTGATGTAATTTTTCGCGGTCTCGGTCGGGATTGCGCCGAGCAGAAAATTCGCCCGCACAAAGCGGTCGGCAGGGCGCGGGGTGCCGGGCAGTGACTTCGATAGACCGCCAGCATCCTTCCAGTACTCCATGATCGCTAGTTGCTGATCGTAGGTGGGGGAGTTGGTCAGAACCTTGTATTGCTTGCCATGGTGGATGACGAGCCTGCCATCAATATACTCGAAAATGGCCGAGTCGCCGGTAGTGTCAGAAATCGCAAGATGCATGTTTGCTGGACGGCCTGTGGCCAGGACTACCGTCTGGACGCGGAATTTCTTTTTTTGCAGGTCGGCGACCGCATCGGCGACGGTTGCGTGGCTGTCCAGAACATACTGCGCCCAGGTGCTCATCGAGATCACTTTGGAGCCTTCAGGCGGCTTGCCGTAGTCTGACTCGACGAGCGCGAGTAAGTTAACGACGAGTCCAGCCTCGTTCATTCCCTCCGCGGTGCCAATGTCGTAGCCGGATACGATGAGGCTGCCCGGGTCTGTCGTGAATTTCGTGTTTCGCTTGGGCAATATGGGAAAGAAGGAGTTGTCCCATGGCCCGACGCAAGGAACCCCGGATCCCCGATGCTATCCTCGACCAGTTGCTGGGCGGCGCTGACCCGAAGACGGCGTTCGATTTCAATGGCTTGCTCGACGATCTGAAGAAAGCCCTGGCGGAACGGGTGCTGAACGCCGAGATGGATCATCATCTGGCGAACGGCGACGGCGGCAACAGCCGCAACGGTTATGGCAAGAAGACTGTGGTGACCGACACCAGCCGCCTTGAGTTATGAGACCTGTGCGCGGATAATTCTGGACGACGCGCTTTTTTGTCGTGATTCCCTCTATTCGCTTATCGGATGGAGATGTCGAATGTCGCGACGACGGATCGGTCAGGAACGTTTGGTTTCGGGGACAGCGGTGGGCGGCAATCTTCATTGGACGAACTGAAAAAGTTGATTGGCTGGACCCGTGTCGAGGTGAAACTCGCCGATATTTCGTCATCGGCGAAGGGAGAGTCGGCTTGGCCGCCATTGGCTCTATTCAAGGCGCTGCTCTTGTCGGTCTGTGATCTTTCCGACGTCAAGCTTGCCGAAGCGCTCGATGATCGCGCATCGTTCCGTCGGTTTTGCGGGTTCTCCGGCAACGAGGTGACTCCCGAGCGCACCGCGTTCGTGCGCTTTCGCAAGGCCTTGTCGGTTTGCGCATTGGACAAGTCGCTGTTCGACGAGATCCCCCGCCATCTCAAAGCCAAGGCGATAAAGGTGAAGACCGGCACGCTTGTCGATGCGACGATCATCGTTTCGGCGAGCAAACATGACGACGATGGTCACTGGGTAAAGCACAAAGGCAAGCCCGCCGTTCATGGCTTCAAGGCGCATGTCGGCGCCGACGCCGACACCGCGTTAATTGAAGAAGTCGCGATCACGCGCGCCAACGTCAATGACGGCAGGGCGGGTCCAGCCGCTCTTCCCGACGATCCGGGGGAGGTGTTCGCCGACAGCGCCTATCGGGGTTCGCATTTTCGCGACGCCATCCATGCGAAGGGCGGTAAGCCGCGCATCGTCGCCACGGCCATGTGGGGACGCGACGAGCGAGAAACATTGGCGCGGCTCGATGCCTGGAACCAGCCGATCCACAGGGTTCGTGGTCGCATCGAAAAAATCTTCGGCACATGGAAACGCTGTTATGGGCTCCGTCGCATGCGATGGCGCGGCCTCGCCAAGGTATCGATTCAGGTCCGTCTAACCGCCATCGCTTACAACCTAAAACGAACCTTGAACATCATCACTGCGGCGGCGTGATCGCCGCCGAAGCTATCATTGATCGCGCCGCCGTGGCCGGACGGCACGTTTCCGCTGCTCCTTCACGCCGTGAAAGGAAAAGCCAACGTCAATTCAGTTAAAAACGCTATCCGCGCACAGGTCTCATAACGATGTTCAACCGCTCAGGCGATACACGGAATTCCTGACAGACCCGCGTCATAGCGGCAATGCGCGCGGCGACGTCCTCGCCAAGTGGCTTGGTACGGAAGGGGCGCGTCTTGTCGCGCAGCAGACCGTCAAACCCTTCCGAAGCAAAGCGCTCCTGCCAACGCCAGACGCACGTCTTCGATTTTCATGTCTGGCGCACTGGCGCATGATCTCGTGCGTGCCGCCGCCATCGGCGCTGAGCAGAACGATCTCGGCCCGCCAGACGCACTTATATGGAGCGTTTCGGTCGTTGACCACCCCGCAAGAGACGACGCGGTCAAGTGGAGTGACAGTGAGGGAGATGCCAGGGCGCATCGGCAAACTCGCACACAGCCCGCCCAGCGAGAATCCCAACCAGGATTCAAATGTCAGATTTGATCCACTAGCGCTGGGTAACGAAATTTTGAGCCCACAGGAGCGCGTCGAGACCACAATAATTGGGCGCTTCGGCAAATTTGAGTCCAAGCTGTCGTCGAAAAACTGTTCGCGCATTGGGTCGATCTCAGCTTCGTACGTGGGAAGTGTGCAATCTGAAAGCGACTCGTATATGAGATAGCTGCCTCGGTTTCCGAGCCGGCGGGTGTAAGGACACGCCTGGCACGGGGCTGGCGGATGGTCCGAGTTTACGGCCAATCTAAACTCCGCATAGGGCTTGCTGGCCCAGATATCTTCAAGACTCAGCTCGCGCAAGCTGCCCACTTTCGTGCCCGGCAGGCAGCAGACCTGAACGTCTCCATTACCCAGAACCACTGCCGCCGACCACGGTTCGAAACATGGGCGATGACCCGAACGCGAGGGTCTAGATTCAAAGGCGTCAGGAATGGCGATACCAACGCCCAACCGCTTTGCAAGATCAAGCGCCGCTATCCTCGCAACGTTAAACGCCCCGGGGTCAAACCAGAGCGACTCCTGGGCCATGTCCGGCGTGTAAGCCTCAACGTGCCGACAGGCAATCACGTCGACTTCAAGTTCAGCCGCAATCTCAATGAACTCTTCCAGCTCGAACAGATTACTTCTCATCAGAGTGAAACCAAGAAACAAAGCTATTCGATTTTCCGCATTTAATTCTCGTCTAGTCTTTTGAAAGCTACGAATATTGTTCAGCACCATATCTAAGGCGGGGGAGCCCTTCCTAATTGTGTTGTAAGTCTCCGTTCTTGCAGCATCGAGGGAAACATTAAGCATCGTTATTTTGGAGTTGACGAGCTTTTTGGCTCTGTGAATATCCAGATATATACCGTTAGTTACCATTGCATACGGCACATCGAGATCAATGATAAAATCAAGCTCTCCGGGCCACCGATGATCCGCCCATAGCAGATCACCGCTGTAGTCCGTATAGATTACGTCAATAAGCCCATTTTTACATAAATCAGCAATTTCAGAGCGAACCTTACTGTCTAGACGGTGCGCTTCCTTCCTTGTTTCTCTTGATATGCAATGAATGCAGTTAAGGTTGCATTGCGTTACCGGACTATAGAGAAGACGTCTTGGTACTAGCGAACTCAAGACCGGCGGCGCATATCCGAGCTTCGCTACGAGGCCAAAATCTCCCTTCAACTGTCCTTGATAAAGACATGCCAAGTGTCCGGGAATTCTATCCTGATCATCAGCCAACCAAACCGTGGCGACGTTGCCCCAGACAGCATCTGGAGAATGAATTTTCAGCATAAAAATTTGGTCGATCGAATTCTCTATCGGTGAAAAATACAGATCAAAATCCGCATTTTCCGGCATAACCTCCGCATTCTCTGTTTGAGCAACTACTTCCTCAATATCTGGTGCGGCTCCTAAAGGGCCAGTGAGACGATAGAGGGAGAAAGAAAGCTTGCAATTTATTTTTTGCCAATAGGTAGCAATTGGCAGCGATACGAAAGAAAAATAGTCGCCCGGAACCTTGAATATTTGGAAGACGTCCGCCCCTGGGTGTATGGGTCCCGCTGCTTGACGCATGAAGTCACCTTCTTCAATATTTTGAGGAACTGGCCGGAATCGTTGAGATGATCCAAGGAAGACGGTATTTCCTGACTGGCCATCAATTGCAAGTGAGACAGTCAAGATGTCGGAGTGCGCAAGGAATTATGGATGTAGTGGTCACATGCGAAAAGATTTCATTTTCGGTCGCAGAAGGCGATATAAGGCCGGTCCTGCCGACCGCAGCGCCGCGTAAAACCTCGGAAATGCGCCTCGCCGATTTGGAACTCAACCCTTCGCACACCATCAGACCGAATGACAAAATCAGCCGGGTCGACTGCGCCTTCATGGATTCTGGAACTTCTCAATCTACCAAAGGTCGCTTTCGCTCTATTCAGTCGAACACGCACACAAGTGAACCTG
The DNA here is from genome assembly GCA_963724845.1 of uncultured Alphaproteobacteria bacterium. Lineage (GTDB taxonomy): Bacteria > Pseudomonadota > Alphaproteobacteria > Rhizobiales > Beijerinckiaceae > Methylocystis. Next base: position 828,184 of record CAVRWF010000001.1, on the reverse strand, counting down.
AACGGAAGCCTGACGCTCTGCTTTGGAATATGGTTCAGCTCAACACCAGCTTGCTTCGCCGTCACGAGGCGCCCGCATGAGTTCTCTTATGTTCGCCTCAATCAAGTGGAATCCGACATTTCCGTACAACTTTTGTCGTCCGGCGTTTAGTACAAAGCTCGGACTTCCTTCAATTCTCATTTTCTCAGCATATTGTTGGTCCGACGCCAAAAGCGCGAAAGCCGTTCCATCATGTATGCAGTCTTCGACTGCAGCGACGTCGACGCCGAGAGTCCTGGCGATGTCGCACTGGACATCCCAGCGCGCAATGTCACGGCAATCTCGAAAAAATGCGCTTCGGAGCCCCCAAAGAACTCGATCGAATATCCCCGGATCAGAACTGGCGGACGGCCGATCAAGCTCGTGTTCCCAGTGCTGGATGGCTTTCATAAAAAGATGCACACTCGTCGAAGTCGCGGGGCGGACTCTCAACCAAACGTCCGGGTGAAGCTCAATATGAGGGAAGCGTTCGGCCACTTGGCGCAAATGCAAGTTGAACCCTTCATATGATCCTTTGTCGTTCCAGGCCAAAGGAATTTTCCGAGCGGTATCGCTGAAAACTGAGCAGAAGTGATGCTTTATCCTAATCTTGCCGCCGAACTTTTTACTGACCGCATCGACACGGGCTTGCGAGATATACGCCCAAATGCACAAGACATCGGAAAAATAATTGATGTCGATCACTTCTGTAGGGCTCATCTTGCATCCTCCGTTCTTGACTTGGGATTATCGCGGCCTCGCCGTTTGAGTGACGGCACAGCGTTTCTTTCGGTTAGGCGGACGTTTCACTTCTGCAGGCGAAAGAAGCCACATAAACCTGCTGTCGTTTGGACAATCAACCCTGTTGACTTATAACGCCTGAAGCAACTCGGTCGTAGTCAGTGGGACGCCAGCAATCAACTACGAAAAATGACGTGGCAAAAGAAAGCTTTCGACGTGACAAAAGCACTCGCGATTGGAACCGCGGGCGCATTGGCTTTGTTCGATGCTTCCTTGGTGCGCGCCGAAGACGTTTCCGCCGAGATCAGGTTGCTGAAAGCGCGGCTCGACGCCACCAATGCTGAGGTGCGCACGCTGAAAAAGGCGCTGCAGCGCTTCGAAGGCGGCCAAAAATCTCATGCAGCCGGCGCAACAGTCGCCCGCGAACGAACGCGGCCAAGTATTAGCAAGGAAGCAAAGAGGCAGGGAAATTCCGCGCCGCCAGAGGAGAAGGCGCATGTTGCGCCGCCGCTGCCCTTTTTCATAAGTCTTTCGCGTGGTCTGAAGATCGAATCGCTCGACCATGCCAACAGTTTCAAGATCGGCGGACGCGTTTTTATCGATGGTGGAATATCCACACAGCCCGAGCAGGGCCTAGCCAGCATCGTCAATATTCGGCAGGCCCGCCTGGAGGTCGAAGGCAAGTTGATTAATTACTGGTTCTATAAATTCCAATATGAATTCGCAGCTGGCAATACAACCAAGGTGGGCGCAGCTGGCGGCATTCGCGACGCCTTTGTGGCATTGACGTATTTTGACCCGATCACGCTACAGCTCGGGAATTTTTATGAACCTTTGGGCCTCGAATGGACCAATTCGCGGAACACCACAGATTTCCTCGAACGAGCGATGGTGTTTACGGGACCGCTTCGACATATTGGATTCGCCGCGCTCACACATGGTTCGAATTGGAGTCTCAAAGCTGGTGTTTTCAGCACGGGTTTGGCTGAAAGGTCGCTGCAGCCCGCCGCTTCAACGGCGGTGGTGTGGGGAGTTCCCTCGCAGGCGGGGTGGGTAGCTACCGGCGGCAACCAGTATGTCGATATCGCCGGCCGCGCAACCTATGCGCCGGTGATGACGGAGGATCGTTTAGCGCACGTCGGCGCTTTCGCGCGCTATCACCGTCCCAACAACTCGACGGCGGCCAACGATGGCATGCTGACGCCTGGCAATGGAGTCAAAACGGAAAGCAACATCCTCAACGAAAACCTTCTCGGCACGCCAGATCTTTCTTGCGGGGCCATATCATTCGCGGGCAATCCAGCGGTAGCCGGGAGATGTGTTCGCGACGCTCTGGTGTATGGCGCGGAAGCTGTCGCCGCCTATGGACCCCTTTCAATGCAGGCGGAGTATGTCGGCGCCCATTATGATCGCGACAAAACCGCCATTCTCCTCGCCAACGCGAGCGGAAACTTCGCGCCGGGCGGCTCCACGCTCAATTTCAATGGCTATTACGTCTACGGAACCTGGTATTTGACTGGAGAATCGCGAGCCTCCGCCTATCAGGTGACGGGACTCAACCCGGCAACCTTCGGGCCGATCGACATCAAACATCCGCTGAGCGCTGGCGGCGTGGGAGCTTGGGAGCTGGCAGCAAGATTTAGCGCCGTCAATCTCAACAATGGCCCTTATTCGGGAAGCTATTACGGCAATCTACTGGCCGCTGTGCAAGACAACGCCGCCGCCAGCGCCATCGTGGCCAATTCCGGAGTGCTAGGCGGCCGGGAGGAAAACATGACGCTGGCTCTCAACTGGTACCCGGATCCAGGTTTCCGCGTCATGGCGAACTGGACAAGAGTCATGCATCTCACGGCGCCGTGGGATCGCCCCTATCTCAACAATGCTCACCCAAACACCATCCTTATACGAACCCAGGTTAACTGGTAAAACTAGCGCGTTGGTCCTCGATGGTTCTAAAATTGAGGTCTGCCGCCCAGGCGGCGATTAACTCAGTCACCCCCGCAATGCGCTCCTTCAGGCGCAGGGATGGAAAGAGCAATGCTCAAAGGCGGATATGCCAATCGGGTCAATCACTTCTCGCGCTCGTGACTGGTTGGACACGACCCAACGCGCGCGAACCCGCGTCCTGGTTAAGCGCCGCGTGCATTAAAGCCTGGATCTGAGCTATTAATTCGCTTTCGCGATAGGGTTTGAGCAGAAACGGCGCTTCGGCCAGCGGAGTCGGCAGCAATTTGTTCGACAAACAGCCCGAAAGCACGAAAAACGGCGTATTCTGACGCCGCAGCGCTTCCGCCACCTCTTCCGAACTGACGCCGTTCAAATTTGCGTCGAGGATTACGCCACCTGGATGCTCGCAATCGATAAGCGCAAGCGCTTCCTCGACGGAAGTTGCGATGCCGGCCAGCGCGCAGCCAGCTTCATCTTCAATTACATACGCAAGTTCTTTGGCAATGATAAATTCGTCCTCAACCACCAGAATACGTATCTTCGGCTTCGATGCAGAGGAAGCACCGTCAAGTAGTTTAGCGACTCGCGTGACAATCTCCGCTTCGCGGAAGGGCTTCGCCAAACGCGGCACCCCCCCGGCGTCTGTTTCGCTTAGACTTGCAAAACCCGTGATCAGCAGAAATGGAAGGCCGGGATGCAGGGCCTGAAGCGCCTCGAAGAGTTCGACCCCGCTCATACCCGGCATCTTATAATCAGCCACGACAATGTCGGGCCTATTGTCACTCCGCGCAATTTTGAGCGCCTCGGCGGCCGACCCCGCTTGCATTACCTTGTACCCAGCGTCAAACAGCATGTCGGCCGTAGCTTCGCGAACGATCTCCTCATCATCCACGAGAAGAACTTTTTTGGAAGCTTTCATCGGTTGCTCTACAACATTGTTTGGAACGATGGGGGCGGCCTTTTCCTCCGATACGGGCAACCAGAGCGAGGCAGACGTGCCCACCCCGGGTTTGCTCGACAGAGTGAACGCGCCGCCTGACTGTGCTGCGAGGCCATCAACCATGGATAATCCTAAACCCGTTCCTCGTCCTTGGCCTTTGGTGGTAAAAAAAGGCTCTATCGCGCGCTTTAACGTCGAGTTGTCCATCCCGGAGCCAGTGTCGCTGACAGTTACCTTTATATAACGTCCATTCGCCAGTTTCGAAGGCGCGTCAATATTCGCCTGTTCTTCTTCTACTTCGATGGTTAGCGAGCCATTCTCGCCCATCGCGTCGCGGGAATTGACGCAGAGGTTAAGGATCGCCAGCTCTAACTGATTTGGATCGACGGTCGCGGCTGGCAAATTTTCGGCGGCGACAACTGTCAAGCGAATGCCTACGCCAAGGGTCCGTTGCGTAAGATCGCGCATTCCCTTCACGAGACCTGCGACGTCGATTGGGCGCGCCTCCAAACTTTGGCGCCGCGCGAATGCGAGAAGACGCTGTATGAGAGTCCGCGAACGCTCTGCTGCTTGCAGGGCGCTGTTTATACGCTGGGTTGTTCGCTCATCGCCGTTCGTCTTTTGGCGCAAAAAGTCGAGAGCGCCCATAATAGGGGTCAACAAATTGTTGAAGTCATGCGCCACACCTCCGGTCAACTGACCGATAGTCTCGAGCTTCGCAACCTGATGAAGCTGTGCGAGTGCGGATTCCCGTTCCGCCACCGCGCTGGCCACGCGTTGCCTCAGCTCCTCTTCGGCGCGGTCGCGAACGCCTGCGTCTTCGAAAACCGTTACCGCTCCGACGAGGGACCCGTTCGCGTCGCGAATTGGCACTGCGTCGATTTCGAGGACAATCCTTTGCGCGGAAGTCGCTTCCCCGCGCAAGCAGATCATTCGCTCGCCTTCTATTGTCTCGCCGCGAGCGGCGCGTAAGGTGGGATATTCATGCGGCGCGTAGGGATGCCCATCGGGGTGAATTGCGCCGTACATGACGCGTCCGGGATGTGATTGAATAGTGTTTTCTCCCATCAGCTTGTTGGCGCGTTCGTTTAGCGCGAGAAACTGGCCATTTTCATTTGCGATCGAGATGCCGATAGGCGCCTTGGCGAGAACGCAGGCTAGGAACTCTCGCTCCAAGGCTAGCGCTCTGTTGGCGTTGCGCACCTCTTCGGCCGTCTGTTGACGAACGCGCGCCATGGCGATCGTCGCTGAAACTCTTGCAAGAAGCTCTCGCGCTGAAAACGGTTTGACAAGGTAATCATCGGCGCCTCTTGCAAGCCCCTCGACTTGCGCTTCTTCCCCGGCTCGCGCCGACAACATAATGACCGGTAGATCCGCTAAAACGTCGTCCTTGCGAATAGTGGACAGAAGCGTAAAGCCATCCATATTCGGCATCATTACGTCTGTCAGGAGCAAATCGGGCCGATTTTTACGTGCTGCTTCCAGTGCGAAGGCGCCATCGGAAACCACTTCGACCTTGTAGCCAGAAGCTTCGAGCAGCCGACGGACGTAATCCCGCAAGTCAGCGTTATCATCTGCAAGAAGCACTCGGGCGTCTTGGGTCGTTTGCGGCTGCAATGATCTTTGCTCCATGTCGAAGATGGTCTCCTCGCGCGCCAAGTCCGGAAGCCAACGCAATGCTTCTTCGACATAAGCCTCCGCCCTCACCGGAGCGGTGGATGCGGTCGTTCTTATCTTGTTTGCCGGCAGGTGCGCCGAACCCAGCGGCATTTGCACGCGAAACACCGTCCCCTTCGCTTCTTCACTCTCGACGGTGAGGTTTCCGCCGTGGATACGCACGAGTTCTTGAACCAGCGCTAAACCGATTCCCGAACCCTCAAACGAGCGACCGCGCGAACCTTCTACTCGATGAAAACGCTCGAACAGGCGTGGCAATTCGGATTGAGGAATTCCAATCCCTGTGTCAGCGATTTCGATTACTGCGTTGCCCGATATCTCGCGCAGCCGCACGGCGATACCGCCAGCCAGCGTAAACTTGAAAGCGTTAGACAAGAGATTGAGGACGATTTTTTCCCACATGTCGCGGTCAACGTAAACCGGGGCCGGCATCGCCATGCAGTCCACGTCAAGCGAAAGTCCTGCCCGATCGCAAGCCGACCGGAACGTGGACGCCAGTTCGGTGGTGAGCGCCGCGATATCGACGGGCTCGAAACTTGCCTCAGCTCGTCCAGCCTCAATGCGGGAAAAGTCCAGGAGCGCGTTGACGAGACGGAGAAGCCTTGCAGCGTTTCGATGCGCCAGTTTGATGCGTTCGGCCTGAGCAGCTGGAACATTCGCCAAGTCGGCGATGGCGTCTTCCAGCGGCCCGAGCATTAGCGTCAACGGTGTCCTGAATTCGTGAGAGACATTCGAAAAGAAGGCGGTCTTGGCCCGATCGATTTGCGATAGCGCCTCGGCCCGAGCGCGCTCACGGTCATACTCGTCGGCGCGCGCGACCGCTGCGGCGATCTGGCCGGTCAGGAGTTCGACGAACCCACGATAACTATGGTCAAACGCCCTGTGTGGGTTGAGGCCGGCCACAAAAAAGCCTAGCGGCGTCGACATCTCTCCTCCAGCGATCGCCACAATGAACGCGTGATCGGGAGAGCTCTGCCAAGGTCCGTGCGGCCAGCCAGAATCTGGGTCGTCGTGGTTTATCAATCCCGTTAGCGCGTAAAATGGATCGCCGAGCGGCGGCAAAGCCTTCTTGCTTTTAAGCCAGTAGTCCGCCTCGGCTGCACGGTGTCCTGTTTGCAATCCGTGCGAGGCCACGAGATTTAGGTTACAGTTTCCTTCCTCGCACAGAAATGCCAGAGCGAAAGGCAAGTCCGGAGAGTTGTCGTAAAGGCATGCTTCGAAAGCCGCCATCACCGCTGCGCGCGTTGACGCGCCGGCCAACCGGATGCCCAGATCCCGCAATGTCGCGAGTTGGCGCTCGGCAAACACACGTTGCGTCACTTCGTTGACGACACAAAGCATCCCCGACGTTTGGCCCGTATCATCCTCCAGCGGTGAATAGGAGAAGGTATGATAAGTTTCCTCGGAGAATCCGCTCCGCTCGAGATAAAGGAGAAGTTGCTCGTCCCAGGTAGCCTCTCCGGTGCACAGCACCTGCTCAATCCTTGGACCAATGTCGCTCCAGATTTCCGCCCAGATGCGATCCGATCGCGCTCCTAAGACCCAATCGCGCTTTAACCCGGTCGTGGGCAGATATGCGTCGTTGCAAAGGAACGTGAGCTCTGGACCCCACGCCATCCACATCGCGAAACGCGACGTCAACATAATATGAACCGTGGTCTTGAGGCTCTGGGGCCAGGTTTCCGGAGCCCCTAAAGGCGTCTCGGACCAATTGAGGGCGCGAATGCGCGCTCCCATAATTCCCCCTCCGGCCATAAAGCCTGAACTTCTGGATTCTGCAGGTGGCGATGCTGTAATTTGCGACAGAGTGGTTGAGAGGCGCTGCTGTTTCATGAATAACGACTTTCATCAGCGGCTGCCGCCACGGTTGAGCAGTGATTAAATAGGCTGGTGGGAGCAAATCTTCTAGAGGCTGGCAAGACGTGGATTTTTTGCGCAAAAGCAAGCCAATGCGCGCAACGGAACTGTCGAGCCTCAGATGCATAAAGGTTAGCTGAATCGATTTTGGACGGACGCGGATTCATCGGCGGGTCAGTCGCATGCAAATGTTTGTGCAGATTGTCATCTTCCAGGATCATCAAAAACATTTGGACGCAGGTATTTTTGGATGGATTCCGACTGGACTATGTACCGCGCGAACCAATCCGAAATCGCCAGACTGCTCGACTGTGGAAAAGCCCGCCAGCGGCGGGCTTTTCCCGTGCGCTCTCGCGAGCGTCATGACGGCGCTTGACAGTCACATAAAGTGACCAAAAAACATTCCACCAATCCCTCCGAGAACAGCGGCTGCGAGGGCTCCCGCAGGCCCAAACAAAGAGCCGCCTATTCCAGCACCCAAGGCAGCTCCGACGATCCCGCCCATTGTCGCCATTGTGAGGTGTTCTTTGGCCGATATCATCATTCCCTCCATGAGTTACATATTTATGCGTGTTGGCGCACATATGCGCATAATGGACCTAGAGCTGACCGTGCAGAAGGCAAGAAGCCGCTTGGCGGATCGACATCAAGTCCCGCAAAATCGTCTCCGCGACGCGCTATTCCCGGATCTTCGGCAGCGCGCTATTTGCACGTGAAGAGTGTCGGAGCGGAACACTGTGATTGGGAAATTACAGCATGAACGAGACCATGCGCGAAAAGCTTCTCAAGGTGGCGCTTGTGGCAGTCGGCGCAATTTTCTTCCTGGTCTATCCGCTCGGCCTGGTTTGGCCATCGGGCTGGGTGTGGCACGGTGGAGCAGGCAAATATTATTTCCAGATGATCTGCGGCATGTATGCGGTCCTGGGCGGCTATCTGATCGCTGCGGCTCGGAAGCCCTCCGAGCATCGGAGCCTGATCTCGTTCACCATCTGGTCGAGCATCGTGCATGCCGGAATAATGGCGGCTCAGTCAATCTATGACGAACATGAGAGTGGCCACCTTGTCGGAGATGTGCCGGGATTACTGCCAGCCGCTGCCGTACTCTGGTTTCTCTCACCAGTGAAACAACAAAAAGAGAGTCTTTAGAAGGAGCGCGCTGATGGACGAGCAAAGCAAACGCAAAAGCGAGCCACGCTATGAGGTGCGCGAGGTGGTCGGCGTCTTCGACAATCTCGCCTCGCTTCAATCCGCGATCGACGATCTTCTAACCGATGGGTTCGATCGGTCGGAAATCAGCCTGCTTGAAGAAGATAAAGTTGTACGCACGACAAGAGGTTCAGAACGGGCGGATGAGCTTGAGGACGACACCCGCGCGCCGCGCCTGCCCTATATCGAGAGCGAGTCTCTCAATGAAGGCAAGGCCGCGCTTGTCGGCGGACTTTTTTACATCGGCGCCATTGTCGGCGCCGGCGCGCTCACGGCGGCCAGCGGCTTTTTCTCGAGCCCGATTGTGACAGGCGCCGTAACCGGTGGACTTGCAGGAGTTGTCGGTTTTGCGCTCGCCCTGTTCATCGGCAACCGTCAGGCCAAGTGGGCGCGCGCGCAGTTGGAGCGCGGAGGCTTGCTGCTTTGGGCGCGCACCTGGACCGAAGAGCGCGAACGCGAGGCGACGTCCGTCATGCAACGAAACGGAGGCCACCATGTGCACGTCCACGCCGTCTCGATTTAGCGTTCCGTTAAAGGCGATTTGACGATCGCCGCCGCACAACCCGCCCTCGCTCCGCGAGAGCGGGCGAGGTTTGACGTTGCATCAAAGGTACATCCGACGCGCGGCGTCCACAGACGCGCGTCGGATGGGTCGGCGCAAATGCAAAATGGGACGGCCGCCACATCAGCGCAGCGACCTCAGCGCAATTTCGCACTGCTTTTTTTCCTGCGAACGATGGCGAGCGCAGGTCTCTCGTCTGGCAAATTTCTGAACGCATACGACGCGTGCGGAGCGCCTTGGAATGGTGACCGGGGTTGCGGTTGTTGGAGCCGCCGCATCTGGATTGGCGTTTGGAGCGGGATCACGGCCTCCTGCTGCGATGCGAGCCCCGTTATCGTATCTGGCGGCGTCGTTGTTGGGGCGTTCATGTAGGGGGTTGAACTAGAGCTGAGTTTTTGTAAGACGGCGTCCTGACTGCTGCTTGGGCGCGTTGCAAGGAAAGAACGGTTCGTCACTGCATCCGCGTTCGGAACGCTCTGTTGAGCAATTGCGTCCTGACGGATCAGAACGGGGCTAAATTACTAAAACCCGGCAATGCCTGCATTACCGGAGAAGCGCCCGCACGTGAGCTCAGCGTCCTAAGGGTCGCATCAGGGTCCCGTTTGCAATGCGGTGAGATGGAAATTTGGAAAACCGGCGATGGCGAGTGAGTCACGAGCTGTTGGTGGCCGCCAAGGCGCAGGTCTTGCGCGCGACACTACGAGCGTGCAGCCTATAACTTTGGCGTGAACTGGTTTATTATGCTCACGTGAAGATTTGCCGCGCCATTGAGTCCAACGGTTCATTGGCCCAGCAATTCTTCGAAATTGCTCGCTCCCGCAAACTCGTCGACGGCGCGCCGCGGTCGACGTTGAGAGCGTGTGTTAATGGGGGATCTGATGAAGAAACTGATATTTGCTCTGGCCCTGGCGGGAGCTTTTGCGCCGTCGCTGTCGCAGGCGCAGGTCAACATCGACATGACCCGCATCACTTGCCGCGAAATGCTGGCGATGTCGCCGGACGCTCAAAGCGACGTCGCCGCCTGGATTAGCGGGTGGGCCGCGGAAAAGAGCGGCCGCACCTTCATCGACGTAGCGCTGTTTCAGAAGAACGCCGCTAGCGTCGCCAGCTGGTGCGCGTCGAACAAGTCCGAGTCCGTGTTGGGTGGCGTGCAACGCGCATTGGATAAGAAGTGAAAGCCTGGGGAGCGCACATGAACCGCAAACTCATTTTCGTCGGCGTCGTCGCCGCCATCGCCACCGCTGCTCCGGCTCGGGCCCAGGTTGCGATCGAAATGTCGGATATCACCTGCAAGCAATTCACTGACTACGACCCTGAAACGAAAGATTTCATCGCCAATTGGATGAGGGGCTTCTTCAGCGCGAAGAAAAATCTCACCGTCGTCGACTCGCGCTATGTCAAGCGCAACACCGAGAAAGTCCTGCGCTACTGCAGGAAAATGCCGACAGCGACGCTGATCACCGCGATTTAGAAGAACGCCCGCTGAATAAAAAAGCCCAGCCGCGCAAGGCTGGGCTTCGCCTTAGGAGTTTGCTGAGCGGTTATCAAAAAAAAGCGGACTACGACGAAGGACAAATTGGGCCGGCTGTCGCATAGTCCTTGCGCCACTGACGATTTCTGCCTCGCTTTGCGACTTTCTCGCCATATGCCTTTGTAATCGTGCGCTGCAGCTTTGGGGGGTCAGATCGCGATTTCGCGCCCCACGCGCTCCAGGTCGGCGTCGACCATTTCCTTGATCAGCGCATCGAGCGCGATCTTTGGCGCCCAGCCCAGCTTCGCCCGCGCCTTGGCGGCGTCGCCCAGCAGCACATCCACCTCCGCCGGGCGGTAAAACGCCGGGTCGATCACCACATGCTTGTTCATGTCGAGCCCGACATGCTCGAAAGCGATGCGGCACATGTCCCGCACCGTCGTCGTCACCCCGGTCGCCACCACATAGTCGTCCGGCTTCTCCTGCTGCAGCATCAGCCACATCGCCCGCACATAATCGCGCGCATGGCCCCAGTCGCGCTTGGCGTCGATATTGCCCAGCCGCAACTCCCCGGCGAGGCCCAGCTTGATGCGCGCCACCGTGCTGGTCACCTTGCGCGTCACAAACTCGATCCCGCGCAACGGGCTCTCATGGTTGAACAATATGCCCGACGAGGCGTGCAGCCCAAAGCTCTCGCGATAGTTCACCGTAATCCAGTGCCCATAGAGCTTGGCCACCGCATAGGGCGAGCGCGGATAAAAAGGCGTCGTCTCCCGCTGCATCGGCTCCTGGATCAGCCCATACATTTCCGAGGACGAGGCCTGATAGAACCGCGCCTGAGGAGCCTCGATGCGCATCGCCTCAAGCATGTTGGCGACCCCCACCGCCGTCACATTGGCGGTCAGCACCGGCTGGCGCCAGGACGAGGTGACGAAAGACTGCGCCGCCAGATTATAAATCTCGTCCGGGCGCGTATCCTGCACGATCCGCAGCAGGCTCGACAGATCCGACAAATCGCCGTCGTGCAGTTGCACCTGGTCCGCTATCCCCAGCCAGCGCAGACGATGGTCCTCAACCCCACGGTGCGAGGAGCGACGCATCACCCCGTGAACCTCATATCCCTCCCCCAGCAGCAACTGTGACAGGTAAGCCCCGTCCTGCCCCGTGATCCCCGTAACCAACGCGCGCTTCGTCATAAATATTGTTCTCCTGATGCAGCCGCGTGCACGAAAATTGCACACAAGAAAGCTGGATGACTATGATAGACTTAACTGCAGTTCGAAGTTCGCTGACGCCAAATATTGCGCAAGCAAGTTTTCTTCGCCTTCTAGGATGCTGTTTATAGCTGGCTGTGCGGTTCACTTACATCGGCGCCGCAGCTAATGTTGCGGAAACGATGCGATCGCCTTAGGTAACATAACCGAATCTCTAAAATACAGCGCCAAATTGGAGCAAAAAATGCGCGCAGTTTAGGTAGGCCTTGCAAAAGCCACTCTCCTATTTCGCTACTCATTTTGTCCGCGCCATTCAGCTGCCTGCAAACCAAATCAGACCCTTGAGCCATCAATGACCGCTTCGCCCTCCGCCGTTTCAAACGTCAAGTCAGATCTTGCAGCGGCGGCCAATGTCTCGCCCGCCCGTCCACTGTTGGAAAAAGCCAACGGCTTCGGCGCTTCCGCCAGATCCGCAGCCCTCGACGACGGCTTGTTTCTAGCCTTCATCGCCTTGTTAGCCTGGACTCCGTTCTGGTTCGGCTCCAACCGGCCTTTCGCTTGGGGCATCAACGCCGTAGGCTTCGGCAGCCTCGTCATTTTTTACGAAATCTCCTTGCTGGCGACGCGCCGCCGCCATCCCGTCGCGCTAAAACGCTTGTGGTTTCCGGCGCTGGCGTTTTTGAGCCTTTGCGCCTGGTCGCTGCTGCAAACCGCCGCCTTCCTTCCGCTCGGCTATCAACATCCGATCTGGCAAATGACCCGCGAGGCGCTGGGACGTGACTTGCCGGGCTCGATCAGCATCAATCGCGACGACACCATCATTGCGCTGCTGCGCTTCGTCACTTGCGGGTTGGCCTTCTGGCTGGCGCTGCAACTTTGTCGCTCCGCCTCTAGAGCCCGCCGCCTGGTGCAGGCGATCGCCCTGATTGGCGGGCTTTACGCGGCCTATGGCGTCATTGCATTTTATGTCTTTCCGCACACCACCCTTTGGTTTGACAAACTGGATTATTTCGACTCGCTGACCTCGAGTTTCGTTAATCGCAATTCCTACGCCACCTATGCCGGCATTGGTCTGCTCGCTTCGCTGGCGGTGACCCTTAGCCTCTATCTCAATAGCGCCGAACGCAGCAGCGCCGCCGCAAGCCGCAAACTCGCCGCCATCGTCTCTTTGACCGTCGGCAAAGGCGGCTTGTGGATCGCCTGCGCCTTTATCATCGGCGTGGCGCTGATCCTGACCGGCTCACGAGGGGGCGTGTCAGCGACGTTGGGCGGACTGTTCGCCTTCATGCTGCTTGCTGGCGTACGTGGCCGCAAGAACGCTGTTGTCGCCGGCTCCGGCCTGCTGCTGTCTGTTGCTGGCGCTGGGGGCCGCCTTTTTCAATTTCGGCGATTATTCTGGCCGATCAGACTGGCGACTGACGGCTTCTCCTCTGACTCTCGTCTCGCGGTTTATGCGGCCACTTGGCGCTCGATCGCCGATGCGCCGCTGTTTGGCTTTGGCGACGGAACTTTTGCCGACATTTTTCCAATGTATCGCGATAAAACCCTCGATATCTTCGGCCTATGGGACAAGGCTCATAACAGCTATCTCGAATTGCTGCAGGGCATCGGCGTTCCACTAGCCCTAATTTCTCTCGCCGCACTGCTCTGGCTTGCTGGCCGCTGCGTCTACGCTGCGCTTGACGCGTCGCAACGCCGCCACCGCGCCCTTGGCGGCGAGCGCCGCTACGATCATCGTTGGCCTGCATGCCTTTGTCGATTTCAGTCTGCAGATGCAAGCTGTGGCTTTGACTTGGGCAGCGCTGCTGGGCGCTGGAACCGCGCAATCCTGGAGCAGCAAGATCGCCACCGATCGCTAGTCCAACGTCAAGAACACTGAAACGCCGCATTTCCTCCACAGGCTAAGCGCGCGCCAGGCCGCCAAGCGCCAATAAGCCTTGCTAAACATTCCCCGACTGCTTTAGGTAACGCCATTCCGAACGGCCGTTCAGAAAGCTGCTGCCCATGCATGGAAAAATTCCTTTAAAATTAGCTCAAACGAGTGAAGCTCAAGACAATTCCGACGCCATTGATTTGCGCCAACTGCAAGATTTTTTCCATCGCCGCTGGAAACTGATCCTCGCTGCCGCGGCCGTCGTGATGGTGCTGGCTTTTCTGGTGATGCTCACCATCGCCCCCCGCTACACCGCGACCGCTCAGGTTTTGTTGGAGCCGCGCAAGGAGAAAATTTTTGGCGCCGATAGCGTCATGCCCGAACTCAATCTCGAAACCGGCAATGTCGACAGCCAGCTCTCGGTGATTCAATCGATCAATCTGTTGCGCCGGGTGGTCGAGAAGCAAAAACTCACCCAAGATGCGGAATTCGGCAAGTCGGCCAGCCCCGGCCTGTTCGGCTTTATCGCCGGCCTGTTCAAATCCGATGAGCTCGAGAGCAGCGCCGCAAACAAACCCGACATAGCCGCCATTCCCCCGGAAGTGCTTCGCTCCATAAAAAAATTGCGCGACGCGCTCGAAGTCACCCGCGTCAATCGCACTTATGTGCTGTCTATCGCCGTGACCTCGGAAGATCCCGTCAAAGCCGCCCGCCTCGCCAACGCCGTCGCCGACGCCTATGTCGTCGATCAATTGGACGCTCGTTACGACGCCGCAAAGCGCGCCTCCGTCTGGTTCGCCGAACGCATGGAGGGCTTGCAGGATCAATTGCGCCAATCCGAAGAAGCGGTCGCGCAATTTCGCAAGGAGCACAACCTTCAATCCGTGGGCGGCGGCGACGACAAACTCACGATCTCCGAGCAGCAGCTCTCCGAGCTCAATGGCAAGCTGATTACAGCGCGCGCTGACGCCGCCGAAAAGCGCGCCAAATATGAGCAGGCGGCGCAGGTCACCTCCCGTGGCGGCAATGTTCAGGCCATTCCCGATGTGGTCCATTCCACCGTGATCTCAGACCTGCGCAAGCAGCAGGCGGAAGTGGCGCGCAAAGAGGCCGACCTCATCGCCCATTATGGCGATCAGCATCCGCTGCTGATCAACGCGCGAGCCGAGCGCCGCGACATCGAGCGCTCCATCTCCGATGAAGTCAGACGCATTCTGCTTAATCTCAAAAATGATTTTGACGTCGCCAAATCGCGCGAAGCCTCTCTGCAGACTAGCCTGGATCAGGTCACCGGCCAGACCGGCCAGGACAATGGCGTTGGCGTCCGCCTGCGCGAACTCGAACGCGCTAACGCCGCCAACAAAACCCTTTATGACAATTTCATGTCGCGCACCAAGATCACTCAGGAACAAGCCAGTTTCGAGGAGCGCGAAGCGCGAGTGATTTCTCCCGCCACTAAACCCAGCACGGCCTCATTCCCCAAAAAGGGACTCGTCGAAGCTTTGGCCGGCAGTGGTCGGCCTGCTGCTGGGCGTCGGCGGCGCCGTCGCTTTGGACATGCTCAATTCCGGTTTTTCCACCGCGCGCGAGCTTGAAGATAAGCTCGGCTATCCAGTGTTGGCGTCCGTGCCGCTGCTCGCCGACAAGGACCGCAAGATCGACGATAAAGTCTTGGATCCGGCCCGCTATCTGCTGGCCAAGCCTTTGTCGCGCTACGCCGAGGTGGTGCGCGCCATCCGCGTCGGCATTCAAATGGCCGACGTCGACAACCCCGCCAAAGTCATTTTGATCACCTCCTCGATCCCCAGCGAAGGCAAATCGACGCTGGCGCAAAGCCTCGCGCTCTCCGCCGGCAAAGCTGGTCAGCGCGTGTTGCTGATCGACGGCGATTTGCGCCACCCCTCGACCTCAAAATATTTTGGCTTGGAAAACAAAGCTGGGCTGGTCGACTTCTTGACCGCCTCGGTACCTTTCGAAGAGGCCGCTTCCAACCAACTGGGCATCACCGTGTTGCCCGCGGGCATGAAGTCGCAAAATCCTCCAGATCTCCTGGGCTCCGAACGCATGCGCCAGTTTATTGAAAAGCTGCGTCGAGGTGTTCGACTACATCATCATCGATTCGCCGCCGATCGAACCGGTGATCGACGCCAAGGTCTTGGTCGCCATCGCCGATAAGGTAGTTTTCGTGGTGCGCTGGCAAAGCACCAAACGCGAAACCGCCGGCCACAACGCCGATTATTTCGCGCGCGGCGGCAAGCTCGCTGGCATCGCGCTCACCGTCGTCGATGAGGCCAAGACCCCGCGTTACGGCGCCTATGGCCACTACAGCGGCGAATATTACAATAAATATTACCAAAGCTGACGGCGCAATCGATGGCCCCGCTGCGTTCGCTTCTGACCTCGCTTTGCCTGATCGCACTCGCCGTCGCGGCGATCGCCAAGGGCGTCGACATTCTGCGCTTTGAAGCGTCGGACGCCGCAGTTCAGGCCCGCTTGCAACAGCCCACCGCCAAGGACCCTGCAGCTGTCAAGGCGCAACGCCGCCAGATCTTTGCCGTGATGGCCTCGCTGCGTCCCTGGACCTCGACATCGGGCCTTAGCGTCAAGGCACGCGAGGACGTGGTGTTTTTGTCGCGCGCCGCCGACGTCGACAAGGCCATCGAGAGCAATTTGATCGAACTGTTGACGCTCAACCCCACCGCCGGCGCCTCTTGGCTTGATTTGGCGGTTTTGCTGCGGTCCCGCGACGCGCCGCTGCCGCAAGTCCTTGCCGCCCTACAAATGTCCAGCCTGACCTTTCCGCGCGAACAAGAGACGATGACCGAGCGAACGCTTTTTTGTTTGGAGCTTTGGCAATCTTTGCCTGCCGATGAGCAGCGCCGCGCCCTCAATCAATTGGCCGAACTTCAGGGGCGCCTCGAGCCGGCAGATTTGCAACAGTTCAGGGAGGAGCTGGGCGCCAAGCCCGAAGCCATCAGAGTGAACCTCGTGCGCGAATTGGCGGCGCGCGGCGCTGCCGATCCAGGCTGGCTGCGCGCACTCGGACTAAAGCCCTAGCCGCCCTGCTAATGTCACAACCTCAGTCTAAGCATTTAGGCGAGACCTTCGCTTTGTTGCGGCGAGGCTTTGCGAACTAACAATTGGAGCCAAGATTGATGAGCGGCGTATCGAATTCGGCTGAGCCCAACGAAAATTTCGGCCCGCAAATTGCGCTGGCGCCGGGGCAACGCTGGTATCTGGCGCAGACGCTGCCCAACAAGGAGGCCAGCGCCCAGATGCGCCTCGACGCCCAGGGCTTTCGCAATTTTCTGCCGCGCCGCATGAAAACTGTGCGCCATGCCCGCCAGCTGCGCAGGGTCAATGCGCCGCTGTTTCCGCGCTATCTGTTCGTCGCTCTCGATCTCGACCGCGATCAATGGCGCAGCGTCAATGGCACCTTTGGCGTCTCCAACCTGTTCATGGCCGAAGATCGTCCGCTCGCGGTTCCGATCGGCGTGGTCGAGACGCTGCTGCTGTCTTGCGATAACCCGGCTCTGGAGTCGGATCTGCACCCCGGCCAGCACGTTCGCTTGATCCAGGGGCCGTTCACCGAAGCGCTGGGCGTGCTCGACCGTCTCGATGCGCGCGGCCGCATCGAAGTGTTGCTCAACATCATGGGCGGCGAGATTCGCATCAAGCTGCCGCGCGATTGGGTGCAACCGACGAGCTAACGCTGCTGAGCTTTTTGCCGTCGCCCGCCATTAGATCTGCGGGCGACGGCAAAGCGCTCCCGGTCGCAATCTTGCCGCAGTTTTATTTGCAAAAGCCGCTCTACTTTTGCCGAAGCTGCTGCAAAAGCGTCAATCTGGATGCGTCAATATCAACGGTGACGGAGGGCTCTCGATGGAGAGTCACCCGAACGGCGGCAGCATGGTTGCGGCGGCGCCAACGAACAGCCGCAAGAAAAAAAAATCGCGACTTCATTCACACCTGTTCTCCAGCGCCGCGCGCCGCTTCAGCTTAATGTTGGGGCGCAGTGAAGCATTCTCGAACTCATCCATATGCAGTGATTATCCTCGACAGGCTATTGCTGGCGGCAGGAAAAATCCTTACCCTTAAGGCTTAAGCCAGAAGAGTTAGCGCCTAAGCCCTCCAATTCAAAAGGCAGACAATGCTTTTTTCGCTATTTAAAGCACGCAAATCACACCACATTTCGGGCGCGGCCCCTCAGGCCGCGCCCGAGTCTCGAACCACTGCGAAACGCAAAGCATCGACAAACAGTTCCATTTCGAAAACGAAAATTTTAATCCACGCCATCAATTACGCCCCCGAACTGATCGGCTGCGCTAAATACACCACCGAACTCGCGCAATATCTTAGCGCTAGCGGCCATCAGGTCGAAGTGGTCACCGCGCCGCCACACTATCCCGGCTGGTATGTGCGTAAGCCGTATCGCTCCTACGCCTATTGCAGCGAAACCATCGGAGGCGTCACAGTCAGCCGCTGTCCCATGGCGATGAAGACCGACGGCGGGGGGTTCTGGCGCTTGCTGGCGCCTTTAAGTTTCGCCATCGCCGCCGCGCCGATGCTGCTGTGGCGGATGCTGCGCTTTCGTCCCGACGTGGTGATGTGCGTCGAGCCGACACTGTTTTCTGCGCCTCTGGCGTTGCTGGCGTCGAAACTCCTCGGCGCCAATTCGCTGCTGCATGTGCAAGATCTCGAAGTCGACGCCGCCTTCGGCGTCGGCCATCTCAAAGGCGCCGCCGCCAAAAAACTCGCCTTCTTCTGCGAACGCCGGCTGCTCGGCGGCTTCGACCATATCGCCACCATCTCCTATAAAATGCGCGCCGCGCTGATCGCCAAAGGTCTCGCGCCCGGCAAAATTCGCGTGCTGCGCAATTGGGTCGACACCGATCTGATCGCCCCGACGCCCAAAGCCGGCAACGGCTTCCGCCGCCAACTGAATATCCGCGACGACGCTTTCGTCGTGCTCTACGCCGGCCATATCGGCGTCAAGCAAGCGCTCGATCTGGTGCTGGCGGCGGCGCGCCGGCTGAAAGCGCACAGCGACATCGTCTTCGTCGTCGCCGGCGCTGGACCCAGCAAAACCCAATTGATGGCTTCCTCCGCCGATCTGCCCAATGTGCTGCATCTGCCGTTGCAGCCGGCCGAGCGCCTCAATGAACTGCTTGGCCTTGCCGATTTGCATGTCTTGCCGCAACATCGGGGCGCTGCCGATCTAGTGCTGCCGTCAAAGCTCAGCGGCATGTTGGCGAGCGGGCGGCCGATCGTCGTGACCGCCGATGCTCACACCGAGTTGTTCGACATTTTGACCGACGTGGCGCTGCTGACCCCGGCTGGCGACGCCGACGCTTTGGCCGACGCTATCCAGGCGGCGACGACGATGGATTTTGCTGAACGCATCGACGCCGGGCTGCGGCTGGCCGAAAGCATGAGTTCGTCGCGCCTGCTGCCGCAATTCGAGCGGCTGCTGCTTGATCCGGCGCAGCGTCTTGATGCCGTCGCGGCCGGCGAGGCGGTCGAACCAGGCTAAGCGCTTTAAAAACTCGGCGCGCTAGCTCATTGCAGCGCGTGGCGAGCAAGCGGCGCCGCGCGCATCGCCCGACCTTGTTGTCCCAGCGTCCTGCCCGAATCTGCGTCGGCGTTCGCTGACCTGCATGACAAGCCATCCCGGCCTCGCGGCGCACATTGGCTGGGATTGAACCGAATGATGGCGCGTCACTGCGCGTGGAGTCGTTCGCCGATCGCAATGATCCGGATCACAATGTTCCGGTCTGCGCAAGTCGGGCCGATGGGAAGTTTTGTCGAACATTGAACGCATGGAACACATGACTCTGGAATTTCAGGATCTAGGAAAATTCCGGGTTCCTCCGGGTTTCCGTGGTCGGAACGCGCTGGTCGTGCTTGTGTGGCAGCTGGTGCAGTCGACACTGTTCGGTCTGTCGCCTCAACCTTTCTATAGCTGGAGGCGATGGCTCTTGCGGCTGTTCGGCGCCAAGATCGGAAGAAAGGTGCTGGTTCGATCAACAGCGCGAATTACCTATCCTTGGAAGGTGAAGATTGGCGACTTTTCCTGGATCGGCGACCATGTTGAGGTCTACAGTCTCGACAGAATTTCGATCGGATGTCACTCCGTCATTTCTCAAAGATCGTATCTTTGCACCGGTTCGCATGACCTCGCCGACGTCGCTTTCGGCTATCTGACGTCCCCAATCGTGATTGGTGATCAAGTCTGGATCGCCTGCGATGTATTCGTTGCGCCCGGCGTGACGATCGGAACTGGCGCAGTGGTGGGAGCACGCAGCATGGTGCTAGGCGACCTTGCTTCAGCAAAAGTTGCGTGGGGCTCGCCAGCGACGGTGCGCTACGACCGACGTTCGAGGCAATTATGATTGAGCCGAAGGTCATGGTCTTCGTGGGCCAGTTTCCACCGCCAGTCACGGGCTTCTCGCTTGTCACCGCTCGCTTGCGGGAGACACTGAAAAATTTGTACCGTCTCTCTGCTGTGGATATCGGCGGAACACGTGGGCGCGGTGCGCTTGTGTATCACCTCTCGCGGATTGTGCGCACAGGCCGGGCAATTGCGCAGATTTTGTGGGCGCGAGCGACTGCCGAAGATCCCATTGTCTACGTCGCCTGCGATGGCGGCCTGGGTATCTCCTACGCTTTTGCCCTGGTCCTCACAACGCGCTGCCTTGGAATGAGGATTTACGTTCACCATCATTGCTACGACTATATTGATCGCTCGCGCATTCTCATGCGGCTGCTTGTCGGAGCTGGAAGTGGAAAGGCCGTGCACATCGTTCTCAGTCCGGAAATGGCGGAGGCTCTGGTCGCGCGTTACGGGCGGCCGATAAAGGCTGTGGTCTTGTCGAACGCAGCCTTTGTGCCGCAGCCAACACAAAAACCTGACGCCCGTCCCGTGGAACAGCGCCCTTTCACGATTGGCCTTCTCGCCAATCTTGACGCAACCAAAGGTCTTTTTGCCTTTCTGGAGCTGCTTGAGGCGGCGGCGGCGCGCGGCCTCCCCGTTTACGGTCTTCTCGCCGGGCCTCTCTCCAACGCAGTGGACCGTACAACCTTCGACGCGGCTCGCACGCGGCTTGGCGACCGACTAAAGTGGCTTGGCGGCGTTGGGGGCGCCAAAAAGCAAGCTTTTTTCGAAGGGATAGACCTCTTCGTCTTTCCAACTACCTATGCAGCGGAGGCGCAGCCCATGGTGCTATTCGAAGCCCAGGCGGCGGGCGTTCCGGCCATTGCTTACGATCGCGGCGCGATTAAAAGACAAGTAGGCGACGCAGGCGTCGTTGTGCCGCGGGAGGCAGATTTCGTCGAAATTGCCTTAGCGGAAATACAATCGTTGCAGGCGGACCCTGACCGACTAAACTCCCTTCGCTCAACCACGCGGGAGCGTTTCGCAAAGGAACAGGCCGACGCGGCGCGGCAGGCGATCTCGCTGTTCGATGCGCCGTCCGCGTCGTTCAACCCCGGACCGGCGGCGTCCGTTTCAAAAACGACGGCGGCGGCCCATTGAAAAAAATCTATCTGATCCTCATCAGCGCTTTGTGCGGCCTGCTTGCCGTGGCCGTATCAAGCAGTCTCGGCGACAACAATTTGGGGGCGCGCGTCCTTTTAGGCTATTGCTTATCTTTGTTCGTTTTCATCCTGCTCGACAGCATGTTGGACCAGAGCGCCTCAATCCTGATGGTTGTCGTTTCGTTTTACCACATCGCCATGTTTCTGTTTCCAGGAATGCTCCATTGCGCCCAAGGCTGGTTTCCCTTTTTCGAGGCGAGCTATAGCGCGAATGTCGTGAGCTATGTCAGCCAATTGCTGGCGCTTTATGCGAGCTGCGTAACGGCCGGTTATGTCATGGCCGGATGGCGAAAGCGCGCGCGCCCGGCAAAGAAGACAGCTCAGAACAAGGAGATCGGCGAAGTACAGATTATCCTTCTGTCCGTTCTCACGATTGGGGTTTCTCTCGGCTGCATGGGCGCGATCGGGTTTAGTGTGTTTTTGCTGAGACGTGCAGATTTCGATCTAGTCGGCACGGACCCCACGCCCGCTTTTCTTATGCTGACAAGTTTGCCAAGAGCCGCAAGCTTATGCGCGGTTCTGATTGTCGCAGAGCGTGCGCTCGCAAGCAGAAGCATTTTCATGCTGATCTTATTTATTCCCTTATTTTTTCTAGCGCTGCTAGCCAACAACCCGTTGGCGCTCGCGCGCTTTCAATTGTTCGGCGCGGTGTTCATAGTAATTTTTACTTCGAAATTAACGTTACGGGTGCAGTACAAGGCGCTATTTGTCGGAGCCCTAATGGTCGGGCAAATGATTGCTCTGCCCTTGATCGACGCGATCGCGCGTGGTGCTGACGGCTCGGAATTCACCTTCGATCCACTGCGATACCTGTCGGAGCATGGCGACTTTGACGGACTGCAATCGACGCTCAACACATACCTCATGGTCGAACAAAAAGGATTGTCGTACGGCTGGCAATTTCTGAGTGCAATTCTAACTTTCGTTCCGAGAAGCATTTGGCCGGACAAGGCCTACGCGACCGGGCAAGCGGCAGGCGAGGCAATGGGCTTCGTTTTCACCAATCTCTCGGCGCCGCTGCCCGCCGAAATTTATGTCGATTTTGGCGTTCCGGGACTTATCTTGATCCCTTTTTGCTTCGGCTATGGGGGGAGATCGTTAGATTTTGCCGCCCAACAAGTTGCTCTGGCAAAATCCTCCATCATTGTAAGACTGTTTTACGGAGGGTTGATCGGATATGCGGTAATTCTCTGTCGCGGCTCATTGCTCGCCGTAATGGCCCCAATCTACCTGTATTTCGGAACATTAGGGCTTTGGTCGGCACTGAGCAGACGTCGCAGGAAGTTTACTCCTAAATCTTTCGCACCTGGGCATCTTTTTCCAAAGGCGGCCGCCATTCGCGGCACTTCGAGATAATGTTGAAGTCTATTGTCGGAGATTCAAAAGTGCAAACAAACACGATCGAGCGACGGATACAGCATGACCTAACAATGCTAACTATAAAATCACAATTATCAGTTATTCACGATGTAATTCCCCCTTCATCAGAAATCATATTTGTAGATTATCCAGTTTATTTCAATGTTGGTGACTTACTAATCATGATTGGATCTGAAAACTTCTTTCGTGCCTCGGATTACAAAGTATCCTGTCGTCTAAGCTCGGACGAGTTGGGTCAATTCGATAAGCAGCGCGGACATTTTATCCTTGGGCGTGCGATCGGTTTGTTAAACGCCGTCGCCGCTCCTGGAGTGCCAATCGTAATGCAAGGCGGAGGGAATCTGGGAGATATATGGCCAGAACATCAACTCCTTCGCGAGGAGTTGATCAAACGGTACACTTAAGTCGCCAATCGTTCTGCTCCCGCAGTCAGTCCACTTTCGCCATGAAGCCGCTCGAGAACGGGCAGCGCGTGTATTTGCAGAACATGGTGGCGTCACATGTTTCGTGCGAGATGAGGAGTCGCTATCTTTCATCGCTCACGAATGCAGAGCTGAGGGATGCGTTTTGCCAGATATGTCGCATCAGCTTTGGGACCCTTCCTCCCTAGGGGGAGAAAGTAACGGAACGCACAAGAGACAACGATTATATCTATGCAGGCGTGATTTTGAAAAAGCGCAAGAGTTTTCGTCCTCTGAGGATGATAAGTTTGATTGGGACGAGCTAATTGGAGTTAGTGAACGATCTATACTTAAGGTTGTTCAATTGGCTGCACTTGCTCGTCGATTTGTTCCGCGAAGAATACCGATCCACAATTTATGGTATCAAAGCGCAGAAATGATCGTCCAAAAAGCGAAGACAACACTACAGCAGACCGAGCAAGTGGTCACTGATCGCCTGCACGGGATGCTTCTTGGCGCCCTATTAGGCAAACCAGTCATGTTTTATGACAACTCGTACGGCAAATTAAGTCGTTACTATAAAAGGTGGCTGCAGGGATCGCCTATAATAAAACTGGCTAATGATGAATAAAATCCCGGCTGTTTCCTATCATGTTGGAACGGAAAAACTTAGCTTTTTTACCGAATAGGAGAGTTCAAGTATGAAAATCGCAGTTGGGATTGCTACTGTCGGGCGACCGGATATATTGGCCGCAACCCTGAAATGTATAATTACCCAATCTCGCGCGCCTGACCTAATAGTATTAGCCAGCCCAAGCGAGAGCGATTTGCCGTTAGAGCTTCCTAGAGGTGTTGACATTCGTCACATCGCGGGCGCTAACTGCCTCACTAAGCAAAGGAATATAATATATAATGAGGTTTCGGAGTCAGATGTTATCATATACTTGGATGATGATTTCCTACCTAACCGACACTACTTGAAGCACGTAGAGGAAGAATTTTTGAGAGACCCGCAAATTGCGGTGGCAACGGGCGTCCTAATTGAAGATGGGGTACGAGGGCCCGGGGTCTCGGTGGAGAACGGCCTTGATCTTCTCGCCGCGACCAATCTTTCCGCCGAACCACAGTGCAATGAAGTATTCAGCGGTTATGGGTGCAACATGGCCATACGTGTTAAGACGATGAAAGGCAATAGCTTAACATTCGATGAAAATTTGCCGCTGTATGGGTGGCTTGAGGATATGGACTTTAGTCGAAGAATATCAAAATATGGAAAAATAGTCCAAACAAACAAACTCAGTGGTGTCCATCTCGGATCCAAGCAAGGACGCGTATCCGGACTGAAATACGGTTACTCGCAAATAATAAACCCAATTTATCTATATCGACAAGGAATAATTCCATTTCGCGTCTTGGTATCTCATGCCGGGCGCAATTTTCTTGGAAATATGGTGTTCTCATTGAAACCAGAACACTATATCGATAGAAGAGGCCGCTTGTTGGGGAACTTGATAGCGCTTAAGCATCTGATCGCCGGTACAGATTCTCCTCAGGTTGTTTTCCAACTTTGATACTTTTATATAATTTTTCAAATTTAATACGCCCCATGATAAATAGATAAGAACATATAAATGACTTATTCACAGCTTAAAATAACCAAGAAAACAGTTGGAGTAGTATTATAGATCATTTTTTCGTTTGACTAAAGGGGCTTCAGGACATGAGGAAGGAAATTACATGAATAGATTGATTTCTGAAAGAGCGCCTATGATTTTGGAAAGCCTTATATCCCGCTTTAAATTTGCGAACCTGCTTAGCTTTATCGCTGGATGGGCACGGTGCCTCAGGTATATGTCCCCTTTAGACGCCTTCCTAGTCGAGCGTGGTGGTATTATGCGGCGACGGCTGATTCCTATTAAAATTCGTGATATTGGTATGGTTTATATTCGTTCCGGGACGAGTGACTCGGTCGTTTTGAAGCAAATATTTGTTCACAAAGAGTATGACATAGCCTCGTTGAAGCAGTTTGCGAATATCATTGATTTGTATAAGGAAATGGTTTTCAGGAATGAAAGGCCTCTGATTATTGATTGCGGAGCAAATATAGGCCTATCGATCGTCTTTTTCGCTTCTATGTTTCCTGATGCTGAAATTATAGGCATTGAACCAGCTTCGGACAACGTCGAGGTGGCCAAAAAAAATGTCGGCTGTCGAAAGCACGTGCAGATTATAGAGGCCGCCGTCCATTCGAAAGAAGAAACTCTGACTTTGAAAACTAACAACACCAGCCAATGGGCATACACCACCGAAGTTCCGACCATGGAGACGGCTGCCGATCAAAAGGTGAAAGGCATTACCATGGGGGCGCTGACGCAAGGGAGAAAGAGCCAAAATATACTGATTGCTAAAATTGACATCGAAGGTGCCGAGAGTGCTCTGTTTTCCGGGGATTTGTCGTGGATGGAAAAGACGTCATTGATCATTATCGAACTCCATGACTGGCTGTTTCCTGGGAAAGGAACAAGCCACAGTTTTTTTCGGGCTCTCGAGGGACGTAAATTCGAGCTTTTGCAACGCGGTGAAAACCTATTTCTATTTTTAGACAATTCGTATTCATCTGAATGAAGCTTCGGGATTTCGAAACTTGGCCTAAAGTCTTATCTCGAAGTTCTCAGGGGTGCGAGACAAAAAATTCGTGCAGTTATGAATACGCATAATGTTCGATGAGCGCAACACACGCTACTGTAATTTCAGAGGTGCACCCGAAGTGAAGGAAACCTTTATCCCGCAGCACTCGAAATTAACACACTGGGGAAGACATCTTTGCTAAATCTGCGAAGAAAGAATTTATTTGAATCGATCGACTGGTTTGCGCTTGGTATCTTCGCCTCCGGATTCGCAGCGAAGGCCCTCGGTCTTGTGAACCAAATAGCAGGCACCTATTTTCTCGCAAAGACATTGGGCGCTGAAGGCCTTAAACTGCAGATGCTCGCCGTCTCTTTTGTCAGCTGGTTCCCGTTGATGTTGTTTGGCCTCTATTCCTCTCTTCCCCGAGCACTTTTGGACGCGGCCGACAGCGAGACGACAAGAAGCCTTTACAAGGGTGCTGCTTTCCTTATCGCAACCTGTAGCGCGCTTATAGCCGCTGGTTTGGGTCTAATGACCGTAAACCTCACGTTTTCAGGTCAAATGTCGCAGGCTCCTGTTGTCGCTGCTATTGTCTGCAACGCTGCCTTTATATCAATTACTTTATCTGAACAAATAATGCTCGTCGAAAAGAAGACCTTTATGTTCAATATACTTAACGGCGCCGGAACTTTGCTAAGTCTTATCATAACGATTGTGCTATCATATACTTATGGTAGCGCAAACTGGTTCATGTTTGCTTATTATGTTAGCATTTTATTTCCAGCCATAAGCGCTAGTATATTTGTTTTTCCCCGTATAAAATTTTATACACTGCGCTCGCTTATTCATCTTTGGAAAGCAATTAAACTTCTTCTTAACTCCGGAACGTATAGTCTCGGATTTGGCGTGTCTAACTATTGTAAAACTCAGGCTTTGTTGCTTGTTCCGGCTGTATTGAACGAACCACATGAACTGGGCTCTGCTGGACTTGGGCTAAGATTCTGTAATCTGATCATAAGTGCCCTTTCAATTTTGTATCCCATTATCTTCATTCAAATCGGCGGTGCTCTTCAGCATCGAGACTGGGCCGCGTACAAATTATGGGTTCGCTTCGGTGTTAGCGTTGCAGGCCTTTGCGCGCTCGTAGTCGGGTGCATCTGCGTCCTTTTTGGGCAGACTATTTTCGAAATATGGACGGGAGGCGTAATCACTTTAGACCGCAAGGGTGAGGTGGCGTTAGCGATCTATGCGTCAACGTTTTCGATACAATATTTACTACTTGCCATTGCCTCTCCAGATGCGGTCCTGAGCGAGCGGCTACGCTGGTTGTTTTGGATTGAGACGCCCGTATTTCTTGTTGCTTGTGTGATAGGTGGAATCCTTCGCGGCACGATAGGAATGTTCAGTGGTGGTAGCGCTGTCATGGCTGTATCGATATTTGTTGAGCTAGCATTTTTACGGACGGCTTATTGTAAACGGTGACACCAAATATAGCACATCTCATATCCTGACGGCCGCGATGCAGCGGTAATGTAATAAATTTTGGAGTGATATCGTGCAGTGCTCGGAAACCCCCGAAAACATAGCTGGCCCAGATCTTTGGAACACGCCTTTGCTGACGCGCAGGGAAGCATTGGGCGGGATGGCGCTATGCGCGACCGCTCCCTGCTTGCTCCCCCGAACCGCTGCAGCAATCTCACGGGAGAACTCCGGTTTACCCTTTGAGTTTCATCCCGCGGCGCGCACAACGAAAACGGTCTTCGCGCATTGGCATTTTTTTCCGATCTCCTTTGACAACGAAGAGCCGGGTGTCGACTATTACGCCAGGAATTTCTTGAGGCCCGAGGGTGAAAACGGAAAATTTGCCCATTGCGGAGGGCTCATCCGCGAGCGTCCCTATCCCCGGGCCAGGATACAGGAAAAAGACTGGCAGGTGCGGGACATGGCCGCTGATATCGCTCTAGCGAGCTCCATGGGAGTCGACGCGTTTCAATACAACCTCTCCGATCTTGTCCTTACCTCGACGCATTGGTCGAGACTCACGCAAATGCTCGAAGCGAGCCGTTTATCTCCCACCAATTTTCATGTCATGCCCTGTATCGACTGCGTAAGCGTCGGTGGGGAAAAACTGGAACGCCTTGTGGTTAAATCATTCGCGACGATCATGGATCACGATCATCTTTATCGCGACCAGGATGGGCGGCCGGTCATCTCGATGTTTATGCCAGAGCGCATCGACAGAGCGACCGTAGCGCGAGTGGTCGCCGACCTGCGGCAACATTGGCCCGGACTGCGTTTCTTCTTCATGTTTCTGGCCTGGGGATTCGCGCTCGAGCGAGAGGACCTGATTGACCTCGCCGATTACATCTCGATCTGGGGTGGAAATTATCGTGGCGGGCTTGACGAGCTCGATAATAATTCGCGCGAAGTCAAAAAGCGCGGCAAACAATGGGTTGCGTCTATTTGGCCTCAGGATTTTCGCCCAAAATCCGGCACCTTCGTGGAATCTCGCAACAGCGATCTGTTGCGCGACGCTTGGCGCCGAGTGATCGCTCACAACGACGACTTCATCAATCTCCTGACGTGGAACGACTATTCCGAAGGCTCGGAAATTCGCCCATCAACTTCCATCGGCTATTCCTTTTACGATCTTTCCGCCTATTACATTCACTGGTTGAAAACAGGAGCGCCTCCTAAAATAATTCGAGATGCATTGTATTATTTTCATCGGATAAATCTGGTGGGCGAAACGACCTTGCTACGCCAGGATCGCCCTTTCAAGCCACCCTTCGGTCCAGCTGCGACGAATGAGATCGAAGTCGTCTCGTTCCTGACCGGCAGCGGTCGGATCGAAATCGAAACGGGGTCAGAGACCATTGCGTACGAGGCGCCGGCCGGGCTTTCCGCCTATCGCGCGCCCGCGCGTTTTGGCCGCCCGAAATTTGCGTTGATCAAGGACGGGAAGAAAGTGATCGATGCCGAAAGCGAATTTGAAATTCTTGCAACCGCGGATTTTCAAGATTTGTTGTATCACGGCGGCTACTCTGTGGCCGCCGTTTGACCAACTATAGCAAGAGAGACGTGCGATCGCTGTTGACGGAATATCGTAATCCGCTCTATGCACCGGTAAGCGATGTGGAGCCATACCGAAATTGTGGCGTCCAGGCTTCCAGCTCATAACCAGTGGCCGAGCTGGCGTATTTTATTTGAACCATTACATCGCCGACGATGCAGATCGATACAGTCTTAGCGCGCGATTTCGTTTGTGCACGTCGACAACCCCATAAATGATCACTCGACACAACTTCCCCTTATGCAGACGCACAGAATGCCCTAAGCCCTTTTAATCGATTAACTCAAACGTTCGCTCGACGCCCAGCATTGCTAGGTTTGAGTTGCGTCTTCGGCTGAATGTCTACAAAATGGAAAACTCCTGATCACTCAGCGTTTGGATAAATGTTTCAGTCATCGTCGCGAGAATTTGGATCGAGCTCCGCCATTCCAGGTGAAGGCGCCAAGCGTGCGGGAGTGGCGTCTGAATATGTAGGAAAGCGGATTTGGCTTCATAGCTGCGTTGTCGCTCTCACGGCTATTGACATGATTGTTTACGTTGTCGCGGCGGCGGTGGCTGCTTTCGTTCAGCATAACTTCCGACTGAGCGACTTCCGTTTCGAAGAGTGGCAAATTCAAGCAATATGTTTCGCAATTTTTTCCCATTTTTTCTGGACCCAGCTTTGGGGCGTATATGATCCCAGCCGCATTCTCGATCGCCGCCGGGCGTTGCGGCGGCTGCCGCTCGCAATCTTTGCAACCTTCGCGCTTTTGCTGGTCATCGCCGTCGCTACAAAATCCGCGGAAACCTATTCACGATTGTGGTTCTTCTCCTGGGCCGCCTTGAGCTTGTCGCTTATCTTCCTCATTCGCCGGGCGTTCTTCACATGGATCGATCGGGCGCTGGAACGAGGCGCCTGCGTGCATCGGGCGCTTTCGGTCGGAGTGTTCTGCGATCCTATTTCGGCGCGGGAAATCGAGCGCCAGTCGCGCAGAGAAGTTCGCGTGATTGAATGCCTGAAATTTTCCAGCATCGCTGGTTTCTTTTCGCTCGCCGAAGTGGTCGCTGATGGGGAAATAGATCAAATCTATCTGGCGGCGCCCTGGGAAGACATTCCGTTGATCCTTGCGAAGCTGGAGCTGTTAAGACATTTGTCGACGCGGGTTTACGTGCTGCCTAGCAACCACTCGATCGACAAATTGGTTCGCAGCGTCAGCGACTTTGGCGGCCGCGTTTCCCTTTGCGCGATAGAAGAATCCATCCAGGGCTGGAGCCTGTGGCTCAAGCGCGTCGAGGACGTCATCATTTCTGCAATTGGACTGGTGGCGCTAGCGCCACTGTTCGCCGTGATCGCGCTGTTGATACGGCTTGAGAGTCCAGGACCGGTTTTCTTCCGGCAGATCCGGACGGGGTTCAATGGACGCCCGTTCCAACTGTGGAAATTCCGTTCCATGTACGCCGATATGACCGATCATCACGCCGAGACCCAGACAAGCCGGGACGATCCGCGCGTAACTTGCATCGGCCGCGTCATCCGGCGTCTCAGCATCGACGAATTGCCGCAACTCATCAATGTTTTTCAGGGCTCGATGTCGATTGTCGGGCCCCGGCCGCACGCGCTCGCCACCAAGGCGGAAGGGCGCAATCTCGAAGAGCTGGTCGACTATTACGCCGTGCGACACCGAGTTAAGCCGGGGATGACCGGCTGGGCGCAGGTCCATGGTCTGCGCGGCGAACTGGACAGCGTGGAAAAACTGCAAAAGCGCGTCGACTACGACATCGAATATATCGATCTCTGGACCATCTGGCTTGACATTAAAATCATATTGAAGACGGTCGCGCTGGTGTTCCGCGACACCAGCGCCTATTGAAACTCCAACCCCGGCTTCGGGCTTTTGTTGATTTGCGCGCGATCGAACAGGCTGAAAGCCAGCGCTTCACGCGACCTGCGCGACTTCGCGCGGCCTGTCAGCAATCTTGTGTTCTAAAAACCAGCGATAGGCGCCCGCGATGCCGTCCTCAAGGGAAATCTGCGGCTCCCAGCCGAGCGCGCGCATTTTGCTCGAATCCATCAGCTTGCGCGGCGTGCCGTCGGGCTTGGTCGCATCGAAAACGATTTCGCCTGAAAACCCCGTCGCCCTTCCGACGCATTCAGCAAGGCCCCGAATCGATATCTCGGAACCGGCGCCGCAATTGATGTGCTCATATTCATCGTAATTATCGAGGCAAAAAACCACGCCTCGCGCAAGATCGTCCACATGCAGGAATTCGCGCAGCGGCGCGCCGGAGCCCCAGACCACCACTTCCTTGCACCCGCTCTCCTTCGCCTCATGGAACTTGCGGATCAGCGCCGGAAGCACATGGCTGGTGGTCAAATCGAAATTGTCGTTTGGACCATAAAGATTGCAAGGCATCACCGAGATGTAATGACGGCCATATTGCTTGCGATAGGCCTGGCATAGTTTGATCCCGGCGATCTTGGCGATCGCATACCATTCGTTGGTCGGCTCCAGCGGACCGGTAAGAAGCGATTCCTCCTTGATCGGCTGCGGCGCGAACTTGGGATAGATGCAGGACGACCCAAGAAAAACCAGCCGGTTCACATTGGCTGCGTGCGCAGAGTGGATGATGTTGGTCTCGATCGTCAGATTGTCGTAGATGAAATCGGCGGGAAAAGCGTCGTTCGCAAAAATGCCGCCCACTTTGGCGGCGGCGAACACGATGGCGTCCGGACGATTTTGCTTTAGCCACAACTCGACGGCGATCTGATTGCGCAAATCGACGACTGTCCGATCAACTTTAATGACCTCATCGCCCCGACTTTCAAGCAAGCGAACAATTGCCGAGCCGACCATGCCCTTGTGGCCTGCGACCCATATCCGTCGCCTGTGCATCGCCCGCTCCCCATAAATTACAAACCCAACAAAGTTCTTGCGCCGCTTTCTGATAACAGCGCGTGCATACAATCGGAAAAATGTGAAGTCAGCAATGAAAAGTTTCAAGATGGATGTGATACGGCAGTGTTCGCAGGCGCGGCGCACATGGATCGAGGCGTTCCTCTCATTGCCGAAAGGTCATGGATGCTAAAGTTGCGTCGGGTGCAAAGCCGAAAAGGCTTGTAAGCATCCTTCGCCTTAGTCGTCAATCGGCGGCGTTCGATTAGGCAAATCGTCCCTGCCGAATGACCACCCAACCAGGCCACGCCAGCTCTCTCGCCTTGTGCCGGAGGGCAGGCAAAATCTGATTGCGTATCACCTTGGGTAATGCGTGCGGGAACTTATTCTGGCTCAACACTATCCTTCGTTTGCGACAAAGATCCGCTTTTCAGGATCAATTCAACCCCTTACCCAACCCGTCCAGTACCGATGGCAAGCAAAATTTGCGTTAGAACTCCCAAAAACAAATGGGAGTTCGGAACCAAATTTAGCGAGCTACGTTTCTGTTGCAAAGCTATCCGGTTGCGCGGACGCACGGATTCCTGCGTCTCAATAGAATGCTCGGCACGCATACATTTATTGCTCATTGGAGACACGATAGTCGCATATAGGAGGCATTAATGCTTCGATTTCGTTCAACTTCATCCGTCTTGATAACGCTGACGCTTTTCGCCGTTTCGCCAACTTTCGCACAAAATGCCGCAAATCTGTCGAAGAGCCCTTCCCCACACGGCGAAATCATTTGGGAAAAGTATGGTGTGCCACACATCTACGGCCGAACGACCGAAGACGTGTTATTTGGCTACGGCGTCGCACACATGGAAAATCACGCGGAGACGATTTTAAGAAAAGTCGCCGCGGGCCGTGGTTGCCTTGCTGAATATTTTGGTGCGGGAGCGCAGAACAGTAATATTACGAGCGACATCCAAATCCGCACATTCGACATTCCCCGCCGCTCTCTATCTTGGCTCGCCGAGGGAACCGAGGAGCAACGCAGCTATCTTCGCGTTTTTTGCGCTGGTCTCAATGCTTATGCGAGTCGGCCTAATTCAGGCATAGACCCGTCGCTAGCACAGGTGTTACCGATTGTTCCAACCGACATCCTCGACGTAATTCAAGAAACCGTCCAATTTGATTTCATGCTTGAAACATGGAACCTGCCAGCGCTCATTACTTCGTGGCAAGCAGCAATCCTGTGCTACAAAAACCAGCGATGCCGTCCTCAAAGGAAATTGTTTCTGCAACTCCCAGCCACGCGCAAGATTTTTGCTTGAGTTAATCAGTTTGCGCAGCAAAACAGATTGCTTCAGAGATGTTAGCACTACCTAGGCGTCCAGTGCGGTCAGTTAAGCACCCTCAACTCCGTCGCGCGTTCAGACGGCAGCAGGTTCCAGTTGTGTTGCGACACCCGATGACGAGAAACCCTGCACGGTTTGAAGCGGGCAATCCCGCAGAGGTCAAAAAAGAGCGCTGAACAGTCGTGGTATCAAGCAGGATTGCTGTGCGGACGACTGCCAGCCTCTTTGCCTAAAGGCTCGAGAAGTGGCCGTTGGAGCTCCAATTGTACGTTGTGGACAACGATTTTATTGTTAGTGCGCCGCTCCCGGTCCTCACCTCTACGCCAAGGCCAAGGCCGTTGAAGTATTCGGTATTGCTTATGATTTTCTTTGCAATGAGATAGGTAAAAATTGCGTGGATGTCGACTGTCCCTACAAGAGCATCTGTATGGTTTGTGGGCATTATAAGAACACTTGGAACAGCCATGTTCTTGTTGATGCTCGCCGTCCACTGTATCCCCGAAGCAATGAAAGTTCCGATTGGGGTCAAGCTTGATGCATACGCGATTGAGTAGGCAGGGCTGTGCAGGAATATCTCGATCTCGTGTTTCTTGTTGATAGGGTTGGTGCCGTTAGGATAGGCTTCTGAAGTCAGGAAGAGGTCCTCGATCACGTCGAAGCCCTGAACTTCGCCCTGGATGCTCAGATTGAAAGTCTGCGCCAGCGTGCTGATGCTTCCGACCTCTTTAGGTGTGACCGGCGTCAGAACGGTGGTCCAATCGTAATTGCCAAAATTGACAGACAGAAAGTTATACACTCCCGCCGTCGGCGGCGGCGTTTCCGGCCAGCTCCAGTTGATGGTTTGAGAGTTCGGATATGTCAGCGGCTGATATGTCGTGCACTCCGCGTAGCCTACCCCATTGACCAGAGAGCCTTTGTTCCAAGGCGCAAGATAGGACATATGCTGGCCTGAAGAATATTGCTGGTTGTCGGTCAGGACATAGGGTCCGGAACAGGCTGGCAGACTTATTGTGGCCTCAGCTCCCGTTGAAACGGCAGCGAGGAGTGCTGCAGAAATTGAAGCAAGCACAAGCTTTTTCATGTTTAATACTTTCCGAACGTCACCGGGGATACGATGGAGCACACTCTTAAGTTACTCGCGCTTTGCCTCATCTCCTTCGAGCCATATAGCTCAACCCCGATAAAAGAAGCGGCAAATTGAAGTCTCAAATTTTCAGTAAAAAATCTTCTTTTGTTGAAGCGACAGGTGTGCCAGTCAGCTCCTCGAATGGACGTCGCGGTCGATGCCGATGTGATTTCCACTTGACGCACGCGGCCCACGCTGCGATCGCCCACGGGCCCGTCTATGTCAGGAGTCGCTTCGTATCGGGTCGGTTCGACCGGAACAAAACTTGTTTGCTTATTCGATGGCTGGCCTTCGTCCCGCAGTTCGCGGAGCCCCTGGCAAATGTGCTGCCGACGGCAGCATCTGACAGTACCGACCCGGAGCGTCCCTAACCGCATAAGGCGCAAAAAACTGGCGAGTGGACCCCTCGTTCATCTTCCCGCCGGCACGTTGGGGCGCGTTGCAGCTCCGACAAACTCTCATACCCCAGACCAGACTGACGCCGCTCGCAAACACAGTCAAGGGCGTGAAGGGCTTTCGAGCAAGGGCGTCACATTGAAAGTAGAACTCGGCTTCGATCACTTCGAAGGTCGATCGCGGCATGAGTTCCACTGCCATGTCTGATGTCTGGCGAAAGCAAAAGGCCGCACTTAGCGACCAGCGCGCTTGAATGCTTCTCCGACGGTCAATGAGACGTTGGCTGCTTTGGCTTCAGCCCTCGTACCCGCAGCATGTCCTCATAGATCGCCTTGCGCCGTGAGGCGGCCTCCACTTGCTGCTTTGGCGACGTTGACGGCAAAGTTGTGACTTTGCCGTGCCCCGGATAATTTCCAGAGTCGCCAAACGCTCCTACGAAAAACGTCCAGTAAACGATCGCAAATCCCGCCCATATGGCGATGATTGGATGGCCCGCCGCGAAAATGCACGTCAGCGCCATAAAAACCAGGGCTGTCGCCACGCGCGCCATCACCGCTCTAAGTTCATCACGGCTGTTGCGCTTGAAGATATGCGCGATGACGAGGTTAGTAGCATCGAATTTGTGAGCGAGCGGCACATTTCTCTCCTCTGGTTCTTCGTTTTTGAAAATTCGCCCGACAAAATCATGGTAAAAATGATTAACACTCGCATTAGACTACTTACTAAATTCAATTCTCAGAGGTCGAATATGCCTCCATTTGCTATAGTTAGGGAGGATCTGCGAGAAACGTACAATTGTCAATAAACTTTACAAAGAAATCGTGAGCTTAAATACGCTTGTAAGAATATTGCTGCACTGCAAAATAAGAAGTCGAAGCATATATTGCGCTGAAAAATGAGCACCAAATATTTACAGTTCACATATGTGGCTGCGCTTCTCCGCAATTGCTGCTAGACGACTGCCTAATGAAGCTATGCCGAAATGCCTAAAAAGCTCTGAACTGCGAGCGCCATTTTCACGCCAACCGTCAATTGGGTCGGAGCCGTTGCAAATCAAAAATCGAGAGAAAATGAGACGAAACGAACTCGCTCTCGCTCGATTGACTCTGTGAATATTCTGCAGTGTGGCAGACCGGTTGAACCCGCGCCGTAACGGTCGCCAGCCTGCAAGATCGAAAGCAGTCCAACACCGTCGCTACGCGCCTTGTTTTCGCTGATTGGCGGACGATTTGCCGACGGAATGTCGTCGAGGCGCCACGAGCGGCCTTTGACGGCAACCACGCGCCTCGCCGCTGACAATTCTGTGCGAACCTTAGTAGACCACGACAGCGGTCCGCTGGCCTTCTTCCAGGCGTCAATGCCGCCTTGAACGTGAACGGAGGTGTTGAGCCCGGCCTCCTGCGCGGCTTGCACCGCCATCGCCGAGCGCTCGTCGTAGGCGCAGAACACGATCTGCTTACCGGTCGCCTGGGCGAGTTCGTGCAGCATGCCGCCCCCGCCGATGTTCTCGCGCAAGTCGGTATACGGGGCGTGCAGGGAGCCGGGAATGGTTCCGCGCCTTTCGCGTTCGCTCTTCTCGCGCAGGTCGACGATGACGATGTCGGGACGGCCACGCAACGACACCGTTTCGGGCGCGGACTCGGCCCACCCTCTGCAAGCGATTTCGTCCTGTGGAGACCGACATGCATGTTGGCCGGCACCGCCACATCCATCATCTTCGTATTGGCTAGCTTTAGATTGTTCATGAGGTCAATATATTCATCGACAGAAGCGCACCGTGACCAGACCGATGGTGCCCCCCCAGAGACGCTCACGGCGTGAAGTGCGCCCAATCAATTTCCATCTATTCCCCCATTACTCCAACACTGCACAGCGCCCAGCAGTAGGAATGCAGTTTTCACGAGGACTTACGCAAGTTCGGCCACCGCGCCCATCACTTATGAATTTACCTGGCGGCAGCCCCGCAGTCGACAAGTTCGCTAGCGCGAACAAAGATCGCGTCACCTGGGCTCCGAGGCCGTCGTTGCACCAACAGATATGAACTCGTCCGAGAACTTGATCACGCGCGCTCGGCTTAGCAGCGATGATCGCATGGGGCCAATTCCTGTCCAGATTCTTCGGAGTGAGTCCGCTCGCTCTGTCACAGCACCCAAGCCTCCAAGACAACTGTCGCCATCACTATCACGGCTACACCATTCGGCAAGATTGTGCGGCTAGCGCATGCGTTTGCCGAATGGCGCCAAGGTTGGAGCTTTGTCGTTAAATCCCGAATCATGCGCTTAACCGCTTCTTCGTCAAAATGCCGTTAAGTCAACCGCGTCTCGAGCGCAATGAAGCGCTTTGACATGTTCGCGCCATAAAGAGCTGACACTGACAAAGCTAAGCCGTATAAAGGGCGGCCGATGCGACCAATCATAATGCTGTGAAACTGCATTTGGCCTAATCCGTAACTGCGCGGACGCCTCACCAGATATTTTGGTTCCGCGCCTTAATGAGCCCAGGAGAAAAGTACCGATGTCTCGTAAATTAATCATCGCCTTGAGTTTTGCTTTCGCTTCGATTTTCAGTGACCCAGAAAGTTGCGGCGGCAGAAAACCTAGATCATTCACCGATTAAAGTCGCGGCCGAAGACTCGCGCGATGGCGGCGACGGTGATCGCGACGGCCATCGTCGCCATCACCATCGGGATCACCACTGTCACGAACATGGCGGTGGTTGGATGCATTACGACCACGACGGTGATGACCGCCATTGCCATCATCATTCGCGCGATCATTGATCGGCGGCTGTTGCGTGCGCCGAATGCGCCGCAGGAGATAATTCGCGGCGTCAGCCAACGCTCCGTTCGAAGCGGGGAATGCTGGCGCCGTCGAGTTCGCCTAAAGCGGACTGCTTCAACCTCTTCCAAAGGCGCAGAAGAAGCCTGCGCACATATAGACGTTTCGAGTTTCGAGTTAGCGTTGCTGATTGGATTGCAGCTGTAAGCCGGCAGGCTGCGCAGCGCCCTCGATCATTCTGTATAGATTTCGAAGAACCGCGACTACCGGGATCGCCGGGGCGAGCATGTCGCCGATGAGAGCGCGGAACGAGCATGCCTGGCGGCCAACATGTTTCGAAAACTCCCGGCGCATGTTTTTCGAGACATGGCGCAGCAGCTTTTTCAGCTCCGTGTCAGGCTAGCTTTATATTATCCCTGAGGCTTGCGCCCCGCCGATCAAGCTAGACCGATCATTGTGACGATCCGCCTCCATGCGATCTTGCATGTAAGACTAATATTTGTACGTGGCGCCTAATGCGAATTGATTGCGGGTCAAGCTGCCTCCTGCG
Organism: uncultured Alphaproteobacteria bacterium; assembly: GCA_963724845.1. Classification (GTDB taxonomy): domain Bacteria; phylum Pseudomonadota; class Alphaproteobacteria; order Rhizobiales; family Beijerinckiaceae; genus Methylocystis. The sequence goes on along the minus strand of CAVRWF010000001.1, from coordinate 790,538 downwards.
GCGTTAGACTCAACCAGCATGAGCGTATAACCGGCTGTCGCTAGAATGTTGCGAGCGATTTCGTAATTCAAGGTAGCGCCCGCGCTCCAACGTTGATCGCGACGGCCGCCACTGACGTAGATAAGCTCAGAATAACCTCCCGATATCGACGCGTTCCACTGGCGCGACATAGCGTATTGCAACGAGGTCGTCGCAGCGGTGACGAAGGCGGCGCTGCCCTGCGTATTGCCCGAGATCTGCAGCCCTAAATCCTGATAGGTTTCGTCAAGCGCCACCGAAAGGGTCCAGGCGCGCGTCGGGAACCAGCTGATCTTGCCGCCGTAAACCGGGCTCGAATTGGTTCCAAAGCCCGAATAGGCGTAGTTTTGCTGCTGATAGCCAGCGTAGATTTCGCCCTTGAAAAGACTGATGCGGTCGGTCCCAAGGCCGGCAACAAGCCGATAGCCATGCGAATTGTAAAGCGTGCCGCTGCTCCAGATGCCGGGCGCGATCAGGCCATAAACTGAGTCGCCGCTAAAATTATGCTGATTGCCGGCAACGTCAGTAAAGGCGTAGATCACAGGGGAGAGCGCGTACCCTAAACGGACGGTGGCCGTGGTGATAAGATTGTCGCGAAACGACTGCGGAAGCGAACCGGTCGTGGTGTACAGCGTATCATAGGCGGTAGCGTAAGAACTCAAACTCAGGCCAACAAAAAACTTGTTGAAAGACTTCACGCCCGAAACATAGCCGCCCACTCTATTAGAGCGCTGCGGGCTGGCGATTTCGCCGAGCGTCCCGAAGGGGTCCGTCACTACACCGTTAGTAAAGGGATCGGTCAGAAGGTCGTATTCGCCGCCAAATCTCAGCACAAAATCGCGTTGCAGCTCCCAGACATGAGCGAATCCGGCCTGCGCGTTTATGATGTTGCCGCTCGGCTTACCCGGATAGATATCGAAATCGCCGTTCAAGAAAATGGCGGTGTGCTGAACGCCGCTGCTACGCTCCGCGATGACGGCCGGCCGCAGCTTTGCGCCAACGCCAGCCTCCCGGTTTGTGGACTGCGACAAAAGGTTGTCGTCATACACGCCGCCCACAAACAAGCTGGGAAAAAGCATCCAGCCTTCGACAGGCATGCCCTGGTAATCGCGCGTCGGCTTTTCGCGCAAGCTGCGCTGAGCCATGGGCTGCGGCGATAACAGATTTAGCAAGTCATCGGACCCGCCGGCGGGCTGAAGCGTCGGTTGCAGATTTACAGCTTGAGCGGCGGCTGGTCGGGGGGCGAAGTTGGCGATGACGAAGAGACTAAAGATTGCCGCGATGGGAAAGGCTGAAGCGATTGTTTTGCTGCTGACAAACAATAGACACGCCCTTCAGCCTTCAACGCTCGCCGCAGTTTCTGCGATAGTCTCAATGTCGATAAGCTCTATCGCCTGGTCGCAGCAGCGTCAATCACCGCCGCGGTTTTTCAAGCCATATGATGCAGACTGTGGCAGAGAAACCACGCGGACTGGGAGCCCGCTGTCAGAAATATCGCTCTGGCACGCGGATGAGATCGCCCGGATAAATCGGTATGGCCGGCGACATATCATATTCACTAAAACCCTGCTCTCCGACTCGCTGTATCAGCACATGCGAACGGCTTGCTCGATAAGTGGAGCCACCGGCGACGGCGATGGCGCTTAGAACGTTCAACCCGCCTCTATAGGGATATTCTCCTGGCTTCTCGACTTCACCGAGCACATAGAATGGGCGGAAAGTCGCGATATCCACCGTAACTTTTGGGTTCTTGAGATAGTTGCCGCTGCTGAGTTTCTTGGAGAGCAACTGCTCGAGTTCTTGCTTTGTCAGTCCTGCCGCTTGCACCGTGCCAGCGAGTGGAAGGGAGACGCTGCCCCCAGGATCAATATCGTACTCGCCTGTGAGCTTATCTTCGCCAAACACTGTGACTCTTATCTTATCGCCGGCTTGGAGTTTGATAGCTCCGGTCGCGCCGCCAGGAGCCGACACATAAGCATCAGTGGCGCCGCCAGGGCCCAGCATCGGAGTGCTGTCGCAACCATTTAGTATGAGCAATAAAAACGCTCCCAAAACAGCAGCCAGTGTTTTGCCGATCTTCATTCGCCTCTCGTAATTCTCGAGTAAATTATGGTATTCAGTCAGACTCAGCTTGTTTAAAAAACTGCCATTCCATGCCTCCCTTGGCAAGTTTTAATAAGCCAACGTCAACAAACATGCTTAACGATCTGGCGCAAGCGAATGCCGAGCCATGACGCGTCAAAACTGCGCCCCATTCATAGAATCTTGTTAGCCTGCTAATGTTCCACCGCCGATCTGATGCTATAGATTTGCGAAAATCTGAAACCGGTATGCGATTGAGAGGCGAAAAGTGAGGCAGCGTCGTTTATTCTGTTTTTGTGTGGCATCCCTGCATTTGATGACAACTACTCTCAGCGCCCAGAATAGGCCGGGCCAGTACTCCTATGGCTCCGAGCAAAACTGTGTCGCCAGCGGACGATTTAACGCCCAGCAATGCGCGACCGCCGCGGCGAATTCACAGGCGGAATTTGAGGAGAAAGCCCCTCGATTCCCTTCGCGCGAAGCCTGTGAGAAAGTCTTTGCGACCGCCGGTTGCAGTGTCGGGTTCAAAGGCTCGGAAGGTTGGGAGGGAAAAAAGTCCGGCATCTACTTCTCGCCGCGTCAGCAGGGGTTTCGGGTGGTGGCTACTTCAGGGCGGGATATGGCCGTGACCCCTTTCACTTCGGGCCCGGAGATTTGATTCTCCTCCCGATCGATGGAGAAGCGACAGATCGCCATCAATCCAAATGCGGGACGCAGCGCTCGAGAACTCGTGGCGCGCGCAGCCGGTCGCCAGCGGTGCTACGGCGGAGACATTTGGCGTGGATGCGCCTCCAAAAGGAAGCGATCATGCGGCCGTTCCGCCGCCTCCCCGCGTCGATCCCAATTTCGACTGCGCCTCCGTGCTGGAGCCGAGCGTTAATGGGCAAGCAGAAATCGGATGCTATCCGGCGCCTTCGCGGCGGCGATAATCGGGAAACACGGATCCGATGTCCGCGAACTCTGAGCGTCTGACAGCTTTCCCTCGATATCGATCGATAAACTCAAGGCGCATCGATGGCCGACAATGAAATTGAAACCCTAATTGCGCCAAATTGATTTGACTGGTTGCCCGGAATCCGAGGGCTTGGGAAAAATTCAGGCATAGAGAAAAATTAGGATGCGCATCAGCTGCATAGCCGGAAAACTCCATTGGTCGTTCGCCGTCGGGATAATCGCGGCGGTCTGGCTCTCGCCGACGGCTGTAGCTTACGGCATTGGGGAACGCGACGCACTTTGGCGCGTCGTCGAAGATCTGTGTCTGCCGATGCACCGGACTCTTGGGCTGGCGCTGCCATGCCTTGAGGTCGACGCGACCAAGGGCTTCATCGTGCTTCGCGCACCCGCCGATGAAACGAGGATTTTGGTCGTTCCAACAGCGAAAATCGAAGGCATAGAAAGCCCTGCCCTGCTGAACAGTGAAACGCCGAATTTATGGTCGATCGCCTGGAGCGAGAGAAACCGCGTTGCCGCAAGCGCAAGCCGCACGCTTGCATGGGCCGATATGGGCATGGCGGTCAATTCCAGGACTTCGCGTACCCAGGATCAGTTGCACATTCACGTCGATTGCATCGATGCGAGGCTAAAACGCGCTCTGTCCACCAATGCAAGTCGCATCTCAAAAAAATGGTCTAACTTGGATTTGCGGCCGTGGGCTGATCATTACCGTGTCAAGCGCATTGGCGCTCAGGAACTTGATCGCGGAATTTTCCAGATGGTCGCCAATGAAATTCCGGGCGCTCGCGCGCACATGGGGATGCAGTCAATCGCCGTGGTGGGAGATGACGGAGAAAAGGGGGACCACGACTTGGTTGTGTTGGTGAATGGACAGGGCGGCCACGCCGAAGAACTGCTCGACCACAAGTGCTTAAAGGGCAAATGAAGCGCGCGGACCGCGGTTCAGCGTCAAGACGTGATAAAACGGCGTTCTCGCCCTTCCAAGACCACGCTGGTAAGGATATCCGTGGCGTAGGCGCCAGTGTCGACGTTGATGCGGTTGGGACGAACTTCCGGCGCATCCACGGGCGTATGCCCATGCACGATTATTTTCTCAAATGAGCCGCGAAAGTCGTTAAATTCTTCTCGAATCCAAAGCAAATCCCGCTCATCCTGCTGCGCCAGTGGCACATGTGGCCTGACGCCTGCATGGCAAAAGAAATAATCTCCTGAGCTCCATGACAGCTTTGTTCGCTCATAGAAGAGAAGATGTTCCGCCGGTAGAACTGTTCGAAACTGCGCTTGCGCTTGCGGATATCCTTTTCCGCGCATCGCCTCTTTAACGTCAATTCCGTAGGAGCTAAGCGTTTCAAGGCCGCCGAAACGGCGCCAATCATCTAACACCGTCTCGTCATCGAGAAAGTTAAGTAGGGTCGCCTCGTGATTGCCGCGCAGCGCAACGTAAGGAACTGGAAGCCCTCCGGCCAAAATCCAGTTGATGACTCCTGCGGAGTTGGGGCCGCGATCTACATAGTCGCCGAGAAAAACAATCAGCGAGTTGTCGCAAGGGCGGTCGTATAAATCTCGTCGGAATTTATTGGAGAGATTCGCCAGAAGGTCCAGGCGACCATGGATGTCGCCAACAGCGTAAACTCGCAGCCCCTCTGCAATACTGGCTTCGGAGGCTTCCCTCGGCTTATGCGCGGCCTTTGGCTTCAAGAAGAAAATCATATTACGAAGCTTCCGGGATTTCGTCGTTGGACGCAAGCGCCGTCCTCTGCGGACTATAACATGAAGTGAACGTTTCCAAACCTGTTTGATTGCACCTGTTGCGTCTTCGGCTGAATGTCTACAAAATGGAAAACTCCTGATCACTCAGCGTTTGGATAAATGTTTCAGTCATCGTCGCGAGAATTTGGATCGAGCTCCGCCATTCCAGGTGAAGGCGCCAAGCGTGCGGGAGTGGCGTCTGAATATGTAGGAAAGCGGATTTGGCTTCATAGCTGCGTTGTCGCTCTCACGGCTATTGACATGATTGTTTACGTTGTCGCGGCGGCGGTGGCTGCTTTCGTTCAGCATAACTTCCAACTGAGCGACTTCCGTTTCGAAGAGTGGCAAATTCAAGCAATATGTTTCGCAATTTTTTCCCATTTTTTCTGGACCCGGCTTTGGGGCGTATATGATCCCAGCCGCATTCTCGATCGCCGCCGGGCGTTGCGGCGGCTGCCGCTCGCAATCTTTGCAACCTTCGCGCTTTTGCTGGTCATCGCCGTCGCTACAAAATCCGCGGAAACCTATTCACGATTGTGGTTCTTCTCCTGGGCCGTCTTGAGCTTGTCGCTTATCTTCCTCATTCGCCGGGCGTTCTTCACATGGATCGATCGGGCGCTGGAACGAGGCGCCTGCGTGCATCGGGCGCTTTCGGTCGGAGTGTTCTGCGATCCTATTTCGGCGCGGGAAATCGAGCGCCAGTCGCGCAGAGAAGTTCGCGTGATTGAATGCCTGAAATTTTCCAGCATCGCTGGTTTCTTTTCGCTCGCCGAAGTGGTCGCTGATGGGGAAATAGATCAAATCTATCTGGCGGCGCCCTGGGAAGACATTCCGTTGATCCTTGCGAAGCTGGAGCTGTTAAGACATTTGTCGACGCGGGTTTACGTGCTGCCTAGCAACCACTCGATCGACAAATTGGTTCGCAGCGTCAGCGACTTTGGCGGCCGCGTTTCCCTTTGCGCGATAGAAGAATCCATCCAGGGCTGGAGCCTGTGGCTCAAGCGCGTCGAGGACGTCATCATTTCTGCAATTGGACTGGTGGCGCTAGCGCCACTGTTCGCCGTGATCGCGCTGTTGATACGGCTTGAGAGTCCAGGACCGGTTTTCTTCCGGCAGATCCGGACGGGGTTCAATGGACGCCCGTTCCAACTGTGGAAATTCCGTTCCATGTACGCCGATATGACCGATCATCACGCCGAGACCCAGACAAGCCGGGACGATCCGCGCGTAACTTGCATCGGCCGCGTCATCCGGCGTCTCAGCATCGACGAATTGCCGCAACTCATCAATGTTTTTCAGGGCTCGATGTCGATTGTCGGGCCCCGGCCGCACGCGCTCGCCACCAAGGCGGAAGGGCGCAATCTCGAAGAGCTGGTCGATTATTACGCCGTGCGACACCGAGTTAAGCCGGGCATGACCGGCTGGGCGCAGGTCCATGGTCTGCGCGGCGAACTGGACAGCGTGGAAAAACTGCAAAAGCGCGTCGACTACGACATCGAATATATCGATCTCTGGACCATCTGGCTTGACATTAAAATCATATTGAAGACGGTCGCGCTGGTGTTCCGCGACACCAGCGCCTATTGAAACTCCAACCCCGGCTTCGGGCTTTTGTTGATTTGCGCGCGATCGAACAGGCTGAAAGCCAGCGCTTCACGCGACCTGCGCGACTTCGCGCGGCCTGTCAGCAATCTTGTGTTCTAAAAACCAGCGATAGGCGCCAGCGATGCCGTCCTCAAGGGAAATCTGCGGCTCCCAGCCGAGCGCGCGCATTTTGCTCGAATCCATCAGCTTGCGCGGCGTGCCGTCGGGCTTGGTCGCATCGAAAACGATTTCGCCTGAAAACCCCGTCGCCCTTCCGACGCATTCAGCAAGGCCGCGAATCGATATCTCGGAACCGGCGCCGCAATTGATGTGCTCATATTCATCGTAATTATCGAGGCAAAAAACCACGCCTCGCGCAAGATCGTCCACATGCAGGAATTCGCGCAGCGGCGCGCCGGAGCCCCAGACCACCACTTCCTTGCATCCGCTCTCCTTCGCCTCATGGAACTTGCGGATCAGCGCCGGAAGCACATGGCTGGTGGTCAAATCGAAATTGTCGTTTGGACCATAAAGATTGCAAGGCATCACCGAGATGTAATGACGGCCATATTGCTTGCGATAGGCCTGGCATAGTTTGATGCCGGCGATCTTGGCGATCGCATACCATTCGTTGGTCGGCTCCAGCGGACCGGTAAGAAGCGATTCCTCCTTGATCGGCTGCGGCGCGAACTTGGGATAGATGCAGGACGACCCAAGAAAAACCAGCCGGTTCACATTGGCTGCGTGCGCAGAGTGGATGATGTTGGTCTCGATCGTCAGATTGTCGTAGATGAAATCGGCGGGAAAAGCGTCGTTCGCAAAAATGCCGCCCACTTTGGCGGCGGCGAACACGATGGCGTCCGGACGATTTTGCTTTAGCCACAACTCGACGGCGATCTGATTGCGCAAATCGACGACTGTCCGATCAACTTTAATGACCTCATCGCCCCGACTTTCAAGCAAGCGAACAATTGCCGAGCCGACCATGCCCTTGTGGCCTGCGACCCATATCCGTCGCCTGTGCATCGCCCGCTCCCCATAAATTACAAACCCAACAAAGTTCTTGCGCCGCTTTCTGATAACAGCGCGTGCATACAATCGGAAAAATTTAAGATCACACCGTCAAATTTGTGGTGGATATCGATGCAGGACAGGGCGTTGCGCCGGGCGACACCATTCAGCGCCACGCCAGCCAACAAAGCATTTGAACGCCACTTGTTTGCGGTTCGGTCGAGGCGTCGCTTTGAGTTGGCGGCGATTTTGCCTTGTCCCAAAGCCGCGAAGCGGGTCATGGCCATGCTTGTCGCGCCGGGGCGCGGATAGGGCAGCGCGCCATGCACCGTGGCCCGCTTCTCGCCCGTGTTACTCCGCAGCAGCCCCAAACTTGTCGGTCGCTGGAGCGCCAACTTCCTCGGAGAAACCTGCTGCGGCAGCGGAGCCGGTCGGTACTGAGCACGCCGGGCTCTGACGCATGCGCCGCCGACCGCACGGCGCCGATAGAGGCCCCCATCGCCGAGGCGCCGGAAGCTCGGCTCGCTGGCGTTGCGGCGGTCATCAGACGAAAGTTGGAGCGATCCAGCCGGGCCGGAACAAATTCTGCTTTTGACCCCGGAGGCGTTTTGCCAACAGTCGTTTTGCCGCCAGCGGTCTTCGCAGGCTGCTTCGTCACTTTCCTGGAGGGCGGCGCAAAGGCGAGAGGTTCGTCGTCTGGAGCCACGCTGCGTGATTTCGCGCTCGCGCCCGTAGAGCCTGTCGCATCTATCAGGCTCGTCAGAGCGTCGTCTCCCTGGCCGTTTTGCGATGCGCCCATATTTTTGGGCCGAGGCTGTGGCAGCGGCGCTTCAACGGCGGCCGCGGAGACGGGAGCGGAATCCGGCGAGCCATTCGCGGTTTCACGCCCCACGAGAACGAATTCCAGCGGACGCGTAGGAGGTAACGGCGCCTCAATGCGCGCAACGAGATTGCCGGGCCGGCGCGGAGGCAGCGGCGCATAGGCGGAGATTTTTTCGTCATCGCCCTTGCCGGCGTCTTGCGTTTCCGCGCGGGAGGGCCCGGAGCCATCCTGAGTTTCGAGAACTGCAATACGGTTGTCGGCAGGGACGACGTCGAGCGGCGTTGGCTTCTCAAGTGATGTGGGACGCTGGGGCGGGGTCGGAGCCCGCGCCAATTTTTCGCGCGCAGCGGCTTCGGCTTTTGCCGCGATTGCTTCCGCCTTCGCAGCTGCGGCTTCGGCCTTGGCGGCCTCTGCCTTGGCTGCGGCCTCAGCCCTGGCTGCAGCCGCCGACGCCTTAGCGTCGTCAGGTCCCGCCGTCATGACCGTTTCGCCGCGTGGCAAATTGGCTTCGGCCTTGGCCAGAGACTCGGACCGGCCGCGACGGCCGCGTTCAGCGGGAATCTCCCCTCCGCCTTCTTCGTCGGACTCACCGGCTGCTGCCCTGCCCGCCCTTGAATTGCGCGGAGCGAGCGCAGCCCACTGCTTGCGTGTGCTGGGGGCCGGCGCAACGACTTCCTCAGCCTCATCCTCGCCGCCGCCAAAGAGAAACGCCAGGAATCCGCCAGCGGATCTGCGTGGAGCCATAACGATCGCGCCGTTGTTGCGCGCCTCGATCTCGGCCTTCGCCTCTTCATAACGCGGCAGCGGCTGGCCATTGCTCGGCAAATGGACCGTTTTCCCGTCAGGGAACAACTGCACCAACTGATCATAGGTCATGCGCGGCCAAGCGCGCACATTGCCGACATCGAGATGCACAAAAGGCGTGCCTGCTGTCGGATAATAGCCGACGCCGCCGCGCTGCATTCTCATGCCCAACTCGCGGATGCGCGACATGGGCATGCCCGGCATCGTGGTGTCCATCGCCTTGCCGAGCATGTGTTGTGAATATTTCGCCACAGCACGCGAACGCGAACGCAACATGGCGTTGGTTTCTGGAGAACGATAGGCGGAGACGACCTTGATGACCTCGCCCCCGGCGCCCGCGGCGCGATAGGCCTCCCAAACCACGTCAAACAGTCGCGGATCCATGTTTGTCGGCTCGTCGCGCCGCCAGTCCCTCAAGAACCAGTTGAGCTGCTGCAGGACCGCCCGGTCGTATTGTCCGTTAACCAGATAAGTCGCGGAAATCGATTCCTGCGTGTGCACATAAAAGAGATTGATAGTGCGAGTATCGCCGTTGGCGACCGCTGTTTCCGTCAGCGAAGGCGTCATTGCGGCCAATAGAACCGTCAGTCCCCCCAAAACCAGGGAGGCGATCCCGGACGATTTTTTCAGCGCGCGGACCCGGGTGCTGTGCAACAAATTCTCTTGCTCACCTAATCAGCGCTCGCGGAGTCACAAGGGTGGCCGGCGCGCTACATGGCGCCGTAGCCCCCGGGCCTTCCCGCGGAGATTTTACGCCGACGAGCGGAAGGCCCGGTCGACGCGCTAGCAATCTGCTTCCTGAGCGGCCAGCCGCCCGGAAAGCTCGCAATTTTGGGTGGGAATAAGGGTACAGCTCGTGCAGGTGGAGCCCGCACGCGAAATTAGCGCCGAAGCGCTTGCCTCTCCCCCCACGACGCAAGCACGCTAAGTCAACATCGTGGCAAAAAATAGCCCAAAAGTTCACCTTATGCAAAGGCTGTGTCGCCACGACTGAGGCCGAGGATCCTCGCCACTCTTTGCGGGCGAACCTCGCGCAGGCAATGCTTTTTCACCGTGACGCCTTCCTTAAAGCTTCTCCGTTTGTTTAGGATGGCGCAAGTCGGAACCGCGTGAGAGACATGGGCGAAGAGATCAAGGCGACAGGCTTCAGCGACGCGGACTTCGCTCGCTTCTCCCAGCGGCTCGCGCAGGAGACAGAAATTGCGAGGGGCCTGTTCGACCGCGGCGGCTTTTCCAACTCGGGCGTGCAACTGGGTTTCGAGCTTGAGGCCTGGATAGTCGATCACAATTATTTTCCAGCGCCGATCAACGAAAGCTTGCTCAAAGCGCTGGCGCATCCGCTGGTCGTGCCAGAGCTCTCTCGCTTTAATGTCGAACTGAACGCCGATCCATTGCCTATGGAGGGAGATGTCTTCGCACGCGCCGAGGAGGCGCTGACGACTCTGTGGAGAAAATGCAACGATGTCGCCCACGGCCTCGACGCCAATATGGTGATGATCGGTACGCTGCCAACGATTCGCGACGCCGATATGACACTTGCGAATATTTCTCCACTCAATCGCTATTACGCGCTGAACAACGAAGTGCTGCGACAGCGCGCTGGGCGCCCGGTGCGGGTCGACATAGCGGGGCGCGACCGCCTCGTTTCCGAACACCGCGACGTCATGCTGGAAGCTGCGACAACGTCCTTCCAGGTGCATCTCAAAACGCCGGCCGACCGCGCGCATCTTTATTACAACGCCTCTGTGGCGGCGTCTGGACCAGTTCTTGCGGCGGGCGCCAACGCGCCTTTCCTGTTCGGCAAATCGCTCTGGGAGGAAACGCGCATTCCTTTGTTTGAGCAGGCGGTCGACGCCCCCGGGAAAAGCCGGCGCGTCAGCATGGGCTCCGGCTTCGTGACGAGTTCCTGCCTTGAGCTTTTCGAGGAAAACCTCGCTGACTATCCGATTTTGTTGCCCATGTCTTTCGATGACGACCCCTCCACGCTTCGCCATCTCCGGTTGCACAATGGCACAATCTGGCGCTGGAACCGCGCTCTCATTGGCTTCGAGCAGGACGGCGCGCCGCATTTGCGAATAGAGCATCGAATTTTGCCGGCCGGGCCAACAATTCTGGATATGGTCGCCAATGCGGCGCTATATGCGGGGCTCGCGCATGATTTCGCCCGGTCCGACGCGATGCACGACCTGACATTTGCCGACGCGCTGAATAATTTCTACGCCGCGGCGCGCCATGGTCTCAACGCGGAATTGACTTGGCCCGGCGTCGGCGTGGCGCCGGCGAACGAATTGCTTCTGGAATTTTTGCTTCCGGCCGCACGACGCGGGCTAATGGATTTGGGCGTCGCTGCGGGACGTTATCTCGATATTATTGAAGCTCGGGTGCGGAGCGGACAAACAGGCGCCGCCTGGCAACGCCGAGGCCTGGAACTGCGCGGCGGCGACGTCTATCGCCTGATGGCGGCCTATTGCGAGCGGCAACGCAGCGGCGGGCCGGTGCATGAATGGGACCCGTGAGGAGACATCATGACCGAGACGTCCTACGCTTTCTTCGACAAGATGCCGGAAGGCTTTCTCGATTGCCCCGCGCATCGGCTGGTCGAGATCCTTCCCGGTCCCAGCTTGATCGACCTGCCCGGGCGCGATCCGCATCCATTGTTTGTTTCTGTGCTGCTGCACGGCAATGAGGACAGCGGACTGCTTGCGATTCAGGACGTGTTGCGCCGCCTTGCTAAGCGCGAGTTGCATCGTGGCTTACTTTTGTTTGTCGGCAACATAAAAGCTGCGGCGGCGCATGTGCGGACTTTGCCGGGACAAACCGACTTCAATCGCATCTGGCCAGGAACCCTTACTCTGGATGTTCCAGAAGCGCGGATGGCGCAGAAAGTTTTCGACTACGCAGCGACAAAAGAGCCTTTCGCCAGCATTGATATCCACAACAACACCGGCTTCAACCCGCATTACAGCTGCACGACCCGACTGGAGCCCAACTTCATCTGGCTGGCGCAATTATTCTCACGCATCGCCGTGCATTTTCAGCGCCCGCTCGGCGTGCAGGCCGGCGCTTTTGCGCAACTTTGTCCAGCGATAACCGTAGAGTGCGGAAAGGCTGGCAACCCCGGCGCCGAGCATGCCGCACGGCTGATCGAGGCTGCGCTGGCCATGGCCCATTTTCCCGAGCACCCGCCCTCTGCCCATGACGTCGATCTGCTTCGCACTTACGCCATCGTAAAAACGCCCTCTCAGGCGAGTTTTTCGTTCGATGGCTCTCCCGCAGATTTTCGGTTTCGGTCCGATATCGACCATTTGAACTTTAGCGAACTGGAAGTGGGCGCGAGTTTTGGGGACTCCAATGGGGAGTACAGGCTTGAGATGATCGCTGGCGACAGCGATGCGTCGCCCGAAGAATATTTCGATTACAGCAACGGAAAAATTCAACTCATGCGGCCAGCGATCCCCGCGATGCTAACCGTGGATCCGCACGCCGTAAGGCTCGATTGCCTATGCTATTTGATGCACAGGATCGGAGTTGACGGGGCGCGCATCGAATAGGCTGACTCACAGACTGTCCGCTTTTAGGGCGCGAGGAAATGCTTGGACAGCTTCAGCCCCTGCCCCTGATAATTTGAAACGCCCGCCTCGCCATAAAGCGCGCTCGGTGGTTCGGCCATGGGCTCATAGACCAGCCGACCTATGAACTGCCCGTCTTCGAGAATGAACGGCACTTCGCGGCTGCGCACTTCCAACACCGCGCGGCTGCTTGGCGTTCCTTCGAGGCCCGCGCCAAAGCCTGGATCGAAGAAACCCGCATAATGCACTCTGAACTCCCCGATAGCCGCGTCCATCGGAGCCATCTCGGCGGCAAGGTCGGGCGGAATAAGCAGTCTTTCGCGCGAAGCCAAAATATAGAAATCGCCCGGATCAAGAATGAGCCGCCTGTCAGCGCGAGCGGGCAGACGGTCCCAAAAGTCGTCCACGCGATAGGCGCTGATGCGGTCGACATCAATCACATCCGTGTGCTTTTGCGCCCGATAGCCGACCACTCCCGCGCTCAGCGGCTCGGAGAGATCGACCCGCAACACAACGCCGTCTCGAAGATTGAGAGGCCCGTCGACCAGTCTTGTCCGCGCATGCAGCGCCTCAAGAGCGGTGTCGCTTAACGCGAAGCTGGTCTGCTGCGGTTCGCTGGCGTTATGCTGGCGAAAACGCAATTGATTGAGTCTGGAGCCCGCCCGCACACGAACCGAAAAACTGCGTGGCGAGACTTCTGCGAATAATGGACCCTCATAGCCTTGCTCAACGAGATCGAATTTTTCGCCCTGATCGGTAATCAGCCGCGTAAAAATGTCGAGTCGACCGGTCGAGCTCTTGGGATTGGCCGCTCCCGAAAGCTCCGGCGGCAAAAAGAGGCTTTCCATGAGCGGCACGACGTAAACACAGTCGCGCTCGAGGACTGCGCCATCGCCCTGGAGCGAAATCTCGTCCGATTTTAGCGCCGCCAGCATCGTGCTCACTCGGCGCTCCTTGCCGGGCAGAAAACTCGCGCGTACCCGATAAGCTTTTGGCCCAAGTCGCAAATCGAGGCTCGCCGGCTGAATTTGCGCCGCAGCCAGAGGCGCGCCGGCGCTTATCACGCCGGTTTCGAACAAATCGGCGATACGACGACTGGACAGCACGCCGGCGCGACCATTTGCGATTGCGTCCGAGCCTTTCATACCCTTCTGGTCTGAACCGTTCATTGACGCAATTCCTGTTTACTTTCGCTGAGCGCTTCCGGTGCGCTGTCCTTAGCACGACAACTGTGCGCAGACAGCGTCAGAGCGCGGCGCCAACGCGTCCATGGGGGCGGCGGACGCCACAACATCACCCCATTAATCTCGAGCCATTGCTCCGGAAACAGCGCGAGCGGCTCGGCCTCCTGCAATGTTTTGTCCTGCTGCAGCGCCAGCAGGACGGCCTCATCGACGGGCATCGAAATTTCGAGGTCGTCGTCGACATAGAATGGGCGCGACAGATAATGCAAAACCACCAGCTTGGCGACCGTCTGCTGCATCAGCGAGGCGGCGCATTTTCGGTAGGCCAAGGTGGAATTCTTAAGTTGATAAACCCCTGCTGTCTCGGAGGAGCGCAACATCAGCGCGACAAGTCTGCCGCGGCCGGGCCAATAGCTGACCCCGGATCTGCCGATCTCCAGAAAAAGCCCTTTGAAGACCTTGCTCTCGCGCTGGCGCAACCGCGCCGGGCCAAGGGTTCGAGCCTTGGTTGCGGATATATAGGCGAAGGCCGGATCGCAAGCCGGAGCCGCAAGGGGCGTGGGGATCTCGTGGTTTCGCAGCGTTGACCAAACCGCTTCAGCGACCAGGCGCGAGACCGGCCGCGTGAGGTGGTAGGGATCCTGGTAGCAATCTTCGCTGGGGGAGGCAGCGAGAATGTCGGGCAAGGTGAGGCAGGGAAACATCGATCGCATTCGCGCTATCCGCGCGTATATGAGCGTTACGCGGGCGGCCGCCGAAAAGGAGCGCGTCACGGCGTCGCGCGGTTGCAGGACAAGAAACAACAGCTTGATGCGATGCTCAGCGCAGTATTGCGCGACCTCATCCAGAGTGTCCCGCACTACGTCCTTCCCAAGAGAATGACCCTCCAGTAAAATCATATCGTTCAAGGCGTATTCGAAAACGATCAGATCCGGCTTGGCCGCCTTGTCCTGCTCGCGCTTGAACAAGCGCAGGAGCCCAAAGAGCGACCCCGTGGCGCCCAGAAACTGGTTTGTCACGCGGTGCTCGGCAGCAATTTCCATGAACTGCGCCGCCCAGCCGTCGCGAAGCCCGGCGTTGGAGCCTCCCAGCAATAAAATATCCAACCGCCTCGCCTTCCCCGGTCAATGCCCCGATATCGCGCCAAGAATTCTGCTTTTTTGGAACGGCGCGCAAGAGGCCGCGGCGGATGCGTCTTCACTGCATGCGGTTGACAGCGGCGAGGCGTTTCGCCTTTATAGTCACCGTGGTTATTTGAGCCGGCCGGCTTGCCGCCACGTTAAAGAAGGCGCTAAAAGGCCGGGTCTCCTAGAGAAACCCGCTTTTTTCGCGCCGCTTTCGAGGCCGTAGGCCTCTTATGGCGCGCACGCCGCTTTGAGGAGAACGCATGAACGCCCCCAGCGACCAGAAACGCCGCTCCCTCAAGACCGCGACCCAACTCGTGCATGGCGGGACGCTGCGTTCTCCCTTTGGTGAAATGTCAGAGGCGCTGTTTCTTACGCAAAGCTTCGCGTACCCGACGATGCAGGCCGCCGAGGCGCGCTTCAAAGGCGACGATCCCGGCTTCATCTATTCGCGATTTTCCAATCCGACCGTGGCGATGTTCGAGCAGCGCATGTGTTTGCTTGAAGGCGCGGAGGCCGCCCGCGCCACGGCGAGCGGGATGGCCGCAGTCACGGCCTCGCTGTTATCGCAGGTCAGGGCTGGGGACCATGTCGTCGCAGCGCGCGCACTGTTTGGATCCTGCCTTTATGTCGTCGAGGATTTGCTGCCGCGCTTTGGCGTCTCGACGACACTCGTGGACGGCGCCAATCTTACCGAATGGAAGCAGGCCATCCGCAAGGAAACCAAGCTTTTCTTTCTGGAGACGCCTACAAATCCCAGCCTTGAAGTCTATGATCTCAAGGCGTTGGCGGACCTCGCCCATGACGCTGGCGCCCGGCTCGTCGTCGATAACGTCTTCGCCACGCCGCTTTTGCAAAAGCCTTTCGAATTTGGCGCGGACATCGTCGTCTATTCGGCCACAAAGCATATCGACGGACAGGGACGGTGCCTGGGCGGCGTAATTCTCGCTTCGCAGGCTTTGATCGACGAAAATCTGCATAATTTTTTGCGCCAGACAGGTCCGGCCATGTCGCCTTTCAACGCCTGGGTAATGCTGAAGGGCCTTGAGACGCTCCCGCTGCGGGTCACGCAACAGGCCGCCTCCGCCGCAAAGATCGCCGACTTTCTGGCTGCTCAAAACGGCGTGCGCCGGGTTCTCTACCCGTTCCGCGACGACCATCCGCAATCGGCCTTGGCGCGCAGGCAAATGAGCGGCGGCGGCACGCTGGTCACATTCGATGTCGAAGGCGGCAAGGCGGCGGCGTTCAGGCTCGCCAATGCGTTGGAAATTGTCAAAATATCCAACAATCTTGGAGACGCGAAGAGCCTTGTCACCCACCCCGCCACCACGACGCATCAGCGCCTAACGCCCGAAGCCCGCGACGCCCTGGGCATCGGCGAGGGGTTGCTGCGTCTTTCCGTCGGCTTGGAAGACGCAGACGATCTGATCTACGATCTTGAGTGCGGATTGCGCGCCTCGCGCGCAGGAGCCTGATCAGTTGTGAGATCGCCGAGGGTCGCAGCCGCGCTTCGCGGTTGACCGGAAGCCGAGAAGTTGTCGGCATGGCGCGGTCCGCCACCGTTCGGGACGCAAGAGCCCCATTGAACGGGCGCCATGCCGACATAGCTGGGCCTCGCCTCGGTAGGCGCGACGCCGCCGAAACCCCGCGGTCGCAGAATGCAGGATTTTCGACGACAGCCGAAGAGGCCCGGCGTTCGGGGGGTTTCTTTCCATATCCGCCGTCCATCTTGGTCTTGCGGGGCCTTCGTCATGCAAGGAAGTGGACTGGCGCATCTTGGGCGACACTTAGGCGAGGTCGAAGCCAAAGCGTCCAAAGCGCGCGCGGCGCTCGAGATTGATCAGCCTGCTGGTCCGGGTTCGCGGGGGCGGCGCGACCCCAAACATCGCGCATTGCGGCGCTTGAGCCGCCAAGCGAGAAGCGTGAATTGAGGCCACAGCCTCCTCCCGACGCTCCAACGGAAAACCAGGCGACCCATGCGAGGCGATGATTCGCGCAGGTTTAGCCTTTGAGAAGGACATCGAAAACTCTCCTGATCACATTCGCAACGAGCGTGAATAAATGACCGCAGTAGCTTGGCCTTGAGCCATTCGAACAAACAAAAGTGGCTCGGAAGCGGCGCTACCATGACCATATGTCAGGAGAATTTCGGCGGAGCTCTGGCCCGGTGGGACGCCACTTGGCGAAGCGCCGGCGGGGCGAGGTCGGCCTCCGCCCAGGCCGCGCTGGGTCCCCAATGGATGGGCGCCAAGCTGGCTGCGCTGAACACCGCAGCCAGGGGCCCGACCCCAGCAAAGGACAATTGGCAGAAAAGACAGCTGTCGTGGTGATGTTCCGTTTGACCTGGATGTCGTTTTTCGCCGTTGGCGACGTCCGTCGCGGCCTTCAAACAAAGCTGGAATGTCGTTTTGTCGGAACTGGAGCCACCCGAATGTGCGAAATTCGCCGCCGCCGGAGCAATGGCCTGAATGGCCATCGCCAGCACGAACAGCAAACCAAGCAACGAGTTACGCTTCATTCTGATCTGTTCCACAATGTCGGCATCAAACGAAACTTGAATTGGGAAAAATTTCTTCCGTAGCGCTAATGTTACTATACTTCCCCGATGGAGCAAGTGTTTCTGAGCCGCCGCCCGTCCCTGGGCGATCTTTGGGGCCTAGTCCGATTATGCGCAAGTTGACACGTTTTGCGGCACGGTTGTTGCTGCGCAGATGAAGAATTGAACTTCCCTTTCTCACCGCGCGTTCTAGACTGCGAGACATGTATATCGCTATCACACACGACATTCAGGTCACTGCGCTGCCTGATTTCCTCATTGAGCGCTCCGATCCTGCTCAGGACCGTTATTATTGGTCCTACACGATCGAGATCGCCAACCTCGGCCGAACTCGCGTCCAGCTTATTTCGCGTCACTGGGTCATTATCGACGCGAATGGTCAGCGCGAGGAAGTTCGCGGCCCCGGCGTCGTCGGCGAACAGCCCGTGCTGGAGCCGGGAGAGACATTTCGTTACGCCTCGGGATGTCCGCTTTCCACGCCGTCGGGACTCATGCAGGGCAGCTATCGCATGATCACGCCTGCGGGCGAGTCTTTCGATGTCGACGTACCGACCTTTTCACTCGACAGTCCGCTGTCGCATCCGACCCTGAACTGATGTTCTTATGAACAGACTGGAATCGGCGGCCGATCTCACTGCGCGCCTGGTCGCCTTCGACACAGAGAGTTCCAAGACGAACCTCCCGTTGATTTGCGCGGTGGAAGAGTATTTGCGCGAGCAAGGCGTTCCGTTTTTGCGCGCTCCTAACGCAACAGGCGACAAAGCCTCGCTCTTCATCACCATTGGCCCCAATGTCGCGGGCGGCGTCGTGCTGTCGGGCCATACCGACGTTGTGCCAGTCGTGGGACAGGCCTGGACCGGCGATCCCTTTGTTCTTCGGCGCGAAGGCTCTCGCCTTGTCGGGCGCGGTGCGGTCGACATGAAGGGCTTCGACGCCGTTTGCCTTGCCATGATTCCCGAATTCAAGGCTGCGGCGCTGGTGCGTCCTATCCATATTTTGCTAAGCTACGACGAAGAAACCACATGCCTTGGCCCGCTTGACCTGATCGCGCGATTCGGTGTCGATCTGCCGCAGCCGGCGGCGGTCATTGTCGGGGAACCCACGTCTATGCAAGTCGCCGACGCTCACAAAAGCGTCGCTACTCAAATCACCCGTGTGCGGGGATTCGAGATCCATTCAGCCAATTTGCACAAAGGAGTCAGCGCCGTCCACGCCGCCTGCCTGCTGGTTGCGGAACTGGACCGCATCGGAGAGGCTTTGCGCGCCCAAGGGGACCCGTCGGGCCGATTCGATCCTCCCTATTCGAGCGTGCATGTCGGGACTTATCTCGGGCGGCACGGCTCGGAATATTGTCGCGCGCAACTGCCATTTTCATTGGGAGTTCCGCGGCTTGCCCGGCATCGCGCCCTCCACCGCGCGCGATCAACTGGAAATTTTCGCGCAGAAACTCATGGACCGGGCGTTCATACACTTCCCTCAAACCGGGATCGAAACCGTCACCGAAACCGAGGTGCCCGGGCTGGCGCCCGACCCTGGGTCATTTGCCGAGCGACTGGCCCTGCGTCTCGCCAAAGCCAATCGCACTATCGCCGTGCCGTTCGCTTCCGAGGCCGGGCAATTCCAGCGAGCTGGAGTTCCAACTGTCCTTTGTGGCCCCGGCCGCATCGACGAGGCTCATCAACCCGATGAGTTCATTGAGATCAACGAAATTTCCGCCTGCATAGATTTTATGCGCGGCCTTACCCGGGAACTATCGACGTAAGGCCGTAGTTCAGGCTCCCTTAGCAGGCCCATACCCACCGCCCGTACCACCACTGCCAGCAGCCGCCGCCGTATGGATAGCCCCAACCGCCATAGCCCCAGCCTCGTCCATAGCCGCCATAGTAGCCCCGTCCATAGCCGCCGCCATAAAAGCCGCGGCCCCCATAACCGCCGTGCCAGCCGCCGCCGTGGAAGCCGCCTCCATGAAAACCACCCCCTCCATGGAAGCCGCCGCCGCCATGAAACCCGCCGCCGCCCCTCGCTTCCGCTGCTGTCGCGGCAACCAAAGCTCCCGCTAGCGCAGCAGCCATCGTAATTGTGGTAAGTTTGCGTAACATCAGGCTTTCTCCACAACGGCGTCCATGAATCGACGGACGCAGGCCAATACCTCGTTGGAGACTCTCATTCATAGCCGGGAACCATCGCGGCGCTGAAATTCCAATCCCATTGTCTTCTCTTAAGAAACGCGGAAATCCGAAGTTAGTTTCCGACTGGCGGAAATAGTTGGGTACAAGCTCATGGCCCACGCCACGGCCAGGCGACTGCGGCGGCGTCAGATGAACGTTTTGCGCCGGCATTGCTTTCGTAAGGTGAGCGGCTATAGTCCGCGCCCATTCGCTAGGCCGCAACCGGCCGGTCCGTCGGCGCCCCTATGGTGGCGTTTCTAAAAAGAGATCGCAAAATGAAACTGATCCCGGAAGCCATGGCGCAGACCGAACAAAGCCCCTCAACGGCGGCGCCAGCCCCCGCGGCGCCCACTTCTCCTTCCACGCCTGCCGCTCCGCCCGCGCCCGCGACGCCACCCACCGGGCAGAAGGCCCCCACGACGTCCACGGGCGCGCCCGCCGCGCCCGATGCGCCGCCCTCGATACCTGACCTTTTCGCTCAGATCGTGCCGGTGCTGGTCATCATCGGCATCGTTTACATTATTGTCCTGCGCCCCCAGCAGCGGCGGCAGAAAGAACAGCTAAATCAACTCAAAAACATCCGCCGCGGCGACACCGTGGTGACCACGAGCGGGTTTATAGGCAAGGTGACCAAAATTATCGACGACAACGAATTCGAGATCGAACTCGCACCCAACGTGCGTAGCCGCATGCTTCGTTCGGCAATTACGGAAGTCCGCTCCAAGGGTGAACCAGTCAAGGACGTGTCGCCGGCCAAGAGCTGACACGCATAAATCGGCCAGCCTCGATCCCAAACTCAACGCCAAGAGCAAGCAATGCTGCGTTTCGCCACCTGGAAGATAGTCGCGATCCTGGGAATGACTTTCGCGGCCCTGCTCGTTGTCGCCCCAAGTCTGCTGTCACCGTCGAACTATGAAGGGCTCGCGGCGAAGTTGCCGGAATGGGCGAAGCCTCCGACCATTGTGCTGGGGCTCGATCTCCAAGGCGGCTCCAATGTCATGCTGGAGGTCGACAAGCCCTCCGTTTTGCATACCCTGGCGATGAACTTGCGAGACGACGCCCGGCGAATCCTTCGTGAAGAGAAGGTGGCGATCACCGGCGGCATTGGCCAACAGTCGCGCGGCGTCCAGTTCCGAGTGCCTGACGCCGCCGATCGCGCCAAGATCATGCCAAAGCTGAAGGCGTTGTCTCAGGGCTACACCAACCAACTCGGCGCCGGCTCTCCCCCGCTGGAAATAGACGATGCCGGCGATGGTCTGATTCGCGTCAGCGTGACCGACACCGGGCTCACCGAAAAAGTGCGACGCGCCGTGGATCAGTCTATCGAAGTGATTCGGCGCCGCATCGATCAGCTCGGCACGAGGGAGCCCAGCATCCAGCGGCAGGGCGACGACCGCATTGTCGTCCAGGTGCCCGGTCTCCAAAATCCCGAGCAGCTGAAAACGATCCTCGGCCAGACAGCCAAGCTTGAATTTCGTCTAGTCGCTGAACCCGGCCAAAGCCCGGCCGAGACCGAGGAGCTGGACCAGACCGAACAGACTGGCAAAATCAGCGTCGAGAAGCAGGTGATGGTTCAGGGCGAAGATCTGACCGACGCCCAACCGGGGTTTGACCAGCGCGGCGGCGAGCCGGTGGTCAATTTCCGCTTCAACATCCGCGGCGCGCAGAAGTTCGGCGAGGTTACCTCCAAAAATGTGGGACGTCTGTTCGCCATTGTGCTCGACAACAAGGTGATTTCAGCGCCGCGCATTCTGACGCCGATCACCGGCGGCTCGGGCCAGATCTCGGGCCACTTTACGGTGGAGCAGGCCAATAATCTGTCGATCCTCCTGCGCGCCGGCGCCCTGCCCGCGAAACTCGACATCGTCGAGGAGCGCACGGTCGGTCCGGGCCTCGGCCAGGATTCGATCGACGCCGGCAAGCGCGCGGCGTATGTCGGCGCCGGCCTCGTCGTTGTGTATATGTTGATCACTTACGGCGTGTTTGGCATTTTCGCCAATCTTGCGCTGTTCGTGCATATCGCCTTCATATTCGCAGGTCTGGTGCTGCTCGGCTCGACGCTGACTCTGCCCGGCATCGCCGGCATCGTGCTGACGATCGGCATGGCGGTCGACTCGAACGTGCTAATCTATGAGCGTATCCGCGAAGAGCAACATGCCGGGCGCTCTATACTGGCTGCATTGGACGCCGGCTTCAACCGCGCCTTCGCAACCATCGTCGACTCCAATGTGACGATGTTCGTGGCGGCGGCGATCCTGTATTTTCTCGGGTCCGGCCCCGTGCGCGGCTTCGCCGTTTCACTGGCGCTCGGCATTCTGACCACCATTGTGACCGCAGTCACCATGACGCGCATGATGATCGCCGTCTGGTATCACCGCGCCCGTCCCACGCGCCTGCCGATTTAAAGAGGCCAAGCCATCATGAAACTCCTGCGCCTCGCCCCGGAGAACACCAAATTCCCCTTCATGCGGTTTCGCCGCGTGAGCTATCCAATGTCGGCGGCGTTGTCCATCGTCGCGGTGTTGCTGTTTGTTTTCGTGCATATGAACTTCGGCATCGATTTCGCCGGCGGCACGGTCATGGAGCTGCGCGCCAAAGGCGGATCGGCAGAGGTCGGGACACTGCGCGTGCTGGGCGAGAAGCTCAATCTCGGCGATATTGAGGTCCAGGCTTTTGGCAATCAGGCCGACGCCACACTGCGCTTCGGTCTGCAGCCGGGCGGCGACGTCGCGCAGCAAGCGGCGGTCGAGCGCGTGCGCAATGCGGTGGAAGCGGACTACGACGTACGCAGGGTCGAGGTCGTCGGTCCGCGCGTCTCGAACGAACTGGTCCAGTCAGGAACGCTGGGCGTTGTGCTGTCAATCATAGCCGTGCTTGGCTATTTGTGGTTCCGCTTCGAATGGCAATTCGCAGTCAGCGCGGTCATTGCGACGATGCACGATCTGCTGCTCACGGTCGGCTTCTTCGCGCTGACGCAGCTTGAATTCAACACCACCTCGATTGCGGCCATTCTGACCATTGTCGGCTACTCTCTGAACGAAACAGTCGTCGTGCTCGACCGCATCCGGGAGATGATGCGCAAATACAAGAAAATGAGTACAGCCCAGATCATCGACATGTCGATCAACGCCGTGCTGCCGCGCACCATCATGACAGCGACCACAGTGTTTCTCGCGCTGCTCTCGCTGGCCATTTTCGGCGGCCAGGTTATCCGCTCCTTCTCGCTTGCGATGATCTGGGGCATTGTGGTCGCAACCTACTCCTCGGTGTTCATCTGCTCCCCGATGTTGATCTATCTTGGTCTGCGTAACGAAGATGGCGAGCGCGCCGGTTCTTCGGCGGGCGAAGATGCTGTCAAAAAGCCGGAAAAGTCGCAGAACGCCGAGGTGCCCGCGGTAGCGCCGGCGAAAGCAAACCCCGGCAAAGCGGGCTCTGCAAAATCTTCCGGCAGGCGCGCCAAACCCTCGACCGCTTGACCGTCACGCGATGGCGAACGAGCAAGGTTACGTCCCGGGACGACACAGGATCGAAGAGTATGGCGCGGGGGGATTCCGATTTGCGGAAATGTCCCATCGCGGTTCGATCCTGGCGACGCCCTCCGGCGTGCGCGCTCTCTCGATTACACAAATGACTGAGATCGACGCGGCGACACTGAATTTGTTATTGAGCGACCCGTCCGGCGTCCCGGATTTACTGATCGTTGGCTCTGGCGCCGAGCTGCTGCCTTTACCGCGCCCGCTTCGGACAAAGCTGCGCGAAGCTGGCGTCGGTTGCGAGACGATGGCCACGGGAGCCGCTGTCCGCACGTTCAACATGTTGATTGACGAAGGCAGGCGCGTGGCCGCGCTGCTGATCGCGGTTTGAAATGAGCTTTTCCGACAGCCCCGCGCGCACAGCGGAACTTTCGTCACATTACGAGTTTTGCGAAAACGCCGTTCGAGAAAAGGATCGCGATTCGTGGCTCGCCGCGCTCTTCGCCCCAGCCGATCGACGCCGCTTCCTTCATGCCGTGCACGCCTTCACGCTTGAAATCGCCGAGGCGCGCAAGAAGATCACGCAGCCAGTGCTCGGCGAAATGCGCCTGCGCTGGTGGGGCGACATGATCGCCTCGCCGGGAGAAGACGGCTCCAATGCGCATCCTGTTGCGGATGCATTGCTCGATACAATTATGCAAAACAAGCTCGACCGAGGAGAATTCGAGACATTCCTCGATACGCGGATCGCCGATTTCTACGACGATCCGATGGAGTCAATGGCGGCGCTGCTCGCCTATTGCAACGGAGCCTATGTCCTCCCGCTACGCTGGTGCGCACAATGTCTCGGAGCGACTCTGCACGGGGAAGCCGGCGCCGCGCTGGAAGACGCCGGAGTAGCGCTCGGCATTACGCGGATCTTGTGCGGACTGCCTAACCACGATGGCAGTCGGGCCTTTTTGCCTCTCGACCTGCTCGCTCGCCACAACATCTCCTTGACGGATATCCAGGCAGGTGTGGATTCGCCACGTTTAAGGGCCGTTCTTGCAGAGTTGCGCAATGTGGCCCGCGCGCGTTTCGAGACCGCAAAACGCGCGGCGCCCCAAAGCGACGGGGCGACGCGCACGGCTTTATTGGCCACCGCGACCGCACCGCTGTATCTGGAGCGGATGGAAACGAAAAAATACCATCCATTTCGGCCGCTTTTCGAGCCGCCGGCATGGCGCCGGCAATGGCGGCTGTGGCGGGCCGCCCGGGTGGGGTTATGAACCACACAGTGACAGGTGGAGCGCAGCGATGAACCAGAAGATCGAGGACGCCTTCGGCGAAGCCTCGCGACACCTGCGGGTGGATACGCTCGTAATGCTGCGCTGGATCGCAATTATCGGGCAGAGCGTCGCAATGCTCGATGTATATTACTATCTCAAATTCGACTTTCCGATTGGACTCTGTTTCGTCGCCATCGCCACATCCGCGACGCTCAACATTGCCCTTCGGGCCGGCACGCCGCGCAGCTTCCGCCTGGACGACACTGAAGCCGCCGCCCTTCTCGCATTCGACATTCTGCAATTGGCCGCGCTGCTTTATCTAACCGGCGGCGTGGTCAATAGCTTCGCCATGCTCTTTCTGGCGCCCGTGATGATCTCGGCCGTGTCCTTGCCGCGCAAGTTGACGCTGCTGCTGGGCATCTTGATGATCGCCGCAGCCACTTTCCTGACAGTGGATTATGAACCTTTGCCATGGCGTAACGGCGAAACGCTGCGCTTTCCATTGCTTTACCGTATGGGTGTCTGGGCCGCCCTGGTGCTCAGCGCCGCCTTCATCGGCATTTACGCAGCCCGCGTTTCCGACGAAGCGCGCCAACTCGCCGGAGCCTTGGCGGCCACCGAGCTGGTTCTGGAGCGGGAACAACATCTTACGCAACTCGACGGGCTCGCGGCGGCAGCCGCCCACGAACTCGGAACTCCTCTCGCCACTATCACTCTGATTACTTCGGAGCTTCAAAAGACTGCGCCGGCGACGGCTCGCGCCATGCAGGAGGACCTTGCGCTTTTGGCGCAGGAGGCGCGCCGTTGCCGGGAGATCCTGCGCAAACTGAACTCGCTGGGCACAGAAGAAGCCCATGTCCTAAATATTCTGGCGATCGACACGCTGATCGAGGAAGTTATCGAGCCGCTTCGCGATCAGGACGTAAAGATCGTCGTGTCGAAGGAGGGGTCTGGTCCAACTCCCATCTGCGCCCGCAATCCAGGACTATTGTACGGGCTCGGCAATCTCGTGGAAAACGCCGTCGACTTCGCCAGAACCAAAGTACAGATCGGGGCACGCTGGACACCCTCCCTGGTTATTATCACCATCGAGGACGACGGACCGGGCTTCGCTCCAGGAATACTCGACCGGCTTGGCGACCCCTACATTAGCAGCCCCTCCACTGAGCGACGACTTAAGGGCGATCCAAGCGCGGGTTGGGGGTTGGGCCTGGGACTGTTTATCGCCAAGACGTTGCTGGAACGGTCCGGCGCCACCTTCGACGCCACCAATGTCGAGGCTCCTCGAACCGGCGCGCTTATTACAGTAAGCTGGCCCCGCGGCGCTTTCGAACGAGGAGCCAATATTTCGGCCTGAGCGCCAAGTCGCCGCCAGCTCGCCATTTTAGGTCAACAGCGATGATTGAACGCGACAGCGCATTGCCGAACAGGGTAAAGCCGTTAGAATGTTATGATCTAAGTCAAGTTGGGGATGGACGCGTATGACCGTCGAAGAAAAACACGGCGCTGAACGCGAAAGCGCGGCGGTTACTGAAGATGCGAGCCATATTCTGGAGTCGTCCTCTGATTTGACGCTTTTGATAGTCGACGACGACAGGCCGTTCCTGAACCGTCTCGGTCGCGCCATGGAAGCGCGCGGCTTCAGCGTCACCACTGCGGAGTCGGTGGCGGAGGGACTTGCGGCGCTGGAAAAACTTCCGCCGGCATTCGCCATTATCGACATGCGTCTTGGCGACGGAAACGGTCTCGACGTCATTTCCGAGTTGAAGGCAAAACGACCCGACGCGCGCGGGGTGATACTCACCGGCTACGCCAATATCGCAACCGCAGTGACCGCAGTGAAGCTGGGCGCCTTCGATTATCTCGCCAAGCCTGCCGACGCTGATGAAATCTACCATACGCTGATGGCGACGCAGGTCGACAAGCCGGATACGGGCGACAGCACCATGTCGGCGGACCGCGTGCGGTGGGAGCACATTCAGCGGGTTTTCGAGGCGTGTGACCGCAATGTGTCGGAGACTGCAAGACGGCTGAACATGCATCGGCGCACGCTTCAACGCATTCTCGCCAAACGCGCTCCCAGATGAAAGCCGCTAGATATCTCTTGCATTAAGAATGCTGTGCAGCCGCTCCGCCGCCAGCGCGCCGAAGCGAACGAGCATCGTCCGCCGCGTCGCCGGGGCCACGCTATGCGCAGGCGAATCCCGCTCCAAGGAGCCACCGTGCGCGTCCGCCACGATCAGCCCTGCATCTTCTGGAAAGTGCTGCGCCGGAAGGTCTAGCGGGATGGCGAAATAAAAACGATCGCAGAAGGGACGATACTGGGTCCACTTTATATCGGCGCGAAAATCGGCCAGGGAAGATTTAACCTCGACGATGCGAATCGACCCGTCCTTCCCAAGCGCTATGAGATCCGCGCGGCGGCCATTGGGCAAAGGGAACTCGCCGAGAACAGAGTAGCCATAAGCCCGCAACAACTTTTGCGCGCCGCGCGTCACATTGCGTGTCTGCCCCGGCCGATCGCCGATCATAATCTCGGGCAGCTCCAAAGGCATCCGTTCGCCTCCATCATTTGCAAGGATCGCGCGTCGCCAACCCTGTGCAGGCATGTTACACCAGCCGCGTCTGCTCTCAAGGGGCGGGGTTTCACAGACAGGTTCAACGAGGTCACGCGAATGAAGAAAACGCTCGTTGCATTGGCCGCAGCAAGCGCGGTTCTCGTCAGCGCCGCCACGGCCGCCGAGCGCGTCGTGAACGTCTTCAACTGGAGCGATTACATTGACCCGAAAGTGCTTGACGACTTCACCCGCGAAACCGGCGTGAAAGTCGTCTATGACACTTATGACTCCAATGAAATTCTTGAGACTCGACTGCTTGCGGGCGCGACCGGCTACGACGTTGTAGTCCCTTCCGCGACGTTCCTCGCCCGGGAGATTGCGGCTGGCGCGTTACAGCCGCTCGACATGGCAAAACTGCCAAACTCGAAGAATCTCTGGCCCGAAATCTCCGCGAAACTGCAACGCTACGACGTCGGGAATAAATATGCCGTGGATTACATGTGGTACACCACCGGCATCGCCTATAATGTCGCCAAGATCAAGGAACGCATCGGCGACAAGCCCATCACCAGCTGGGAACAGGTTCTGCGTCCTGAAAACTTGAAGAAGTTCGCCGATTGCGGCGTCTATGTAATTGACAGCCCGGAAGACATTTTCTCTGTGACGCTGAACTTCCTCAAGCTCGACCCCAATTCAAAAAACCCTGACGACATAAAGCGCGCGGAAGACCACCTCGCCGGCCTGCGCCGCTATGTTAAAAAGTTTCATTCTTCGGAATATATCAACGCGCTGGCCAATGGAGACATCTGTTTGGCGATCGGCTGGTCGGGCGACAGCTTTCAGGCGCGCAATCGCGCGCGCGAAGCGGACAATGGCGTTGAAATCGCATATGTCATACCGCAGGAAGGCACCCTTATTACGCTTGACGCGCTGGCGATCCCAAAGGACGCTCCGCATGTAGAAGCAGCCTATCTGTTTATCGACTATCTGATGCGGCCTGAAATCGCGGCCCGAAACACCAACGCGACGCATTTCGCCAATGGCGTTGGCGCCTCGCGTCCACTCGTGGATGCGTCAATCACCGGAAACAGCGCGATTTACCCCGACGATACAACCATGAAGCGTCTCTTTGCCGTCACCGCTCCGGACATAGCGCTGCAAAGAATCGTCACCCGCGACTGGACAAGGGTCAAGACCGGGCGTTGAAGCGAAGCGCGCCGACTTCAGTTTAGCGAAGCGGTTATTGCTCGGTCAGAATGCGCTTGAGCAAATCGATAACTTCAACGAGGCCGTGATCCTTCGAGGCGAGGTCCTCAATCTTTCGCACTGCATGGAGCACGGTTGTGTGATCGCGCCCGCCAAAACGCCGCCCGATTTCCGGCAGCGAACGCAAGGTCAGAACCTTCGACAGATACATTGCAATCTGACGCGGACGCACGACATTCGCGGTACGGCGCGAGGATAGAATATCCGCGCGCGAGACGTTGTAATGGCTGGCCACCAGTTTCTGAATATCGTCGATTTTAACGCGTCTGGGTTCCTGCGTGCGCACGAGGTCGCGTATCGCCGTTTCGGCAGTTCCAAGGCAAATCGGCGCACCGTTCAAGGTCGAATGCGCAAGCAGTCGATTGACCGCGCCCTCCAGATCCCGACCATTTGTGGTGATAATTCTGGCGACATAGGAAACTACTTCCGGCGGCACAGCGAAATTATGCTGCTTGTCCTTCGCCGCTGCGATGCGCGCTTCCAGAATTTTAACACGTAACCCTTCATCAAGCGGTCCGATATCCACGCAAAGTCCACCCTTGAAACGCGACAAGACTCTTTCATCGAGCGTTTCGAGTTCGGAGGGCGGTCGGTCTGCGGCGACGACAACCTGTCGTCCGGCGTCGATCAAGGCGTTCAAAGTGTGGCAAAACTCCTGCTGGATAGATTTGCCCTGCAGAAATTGCACATCGTCGATAATCAGCATGTCGATCGCCCGAAGACTTTCCTTGAAGGCGATCGAAGTATGTGCAGTCAGCGACGACACAAAACCGCTCATGAATTTTTCGGCCGTCAGATAGACCACGCGCCGCCGGTTTTCATTGGCGGCGTGCGCCATAGCCTGCAAAAGATGCGTCTTGCCGAGACCAACGGACGCATGAGTATAAAGCGGATTGAACAATGGAGCGCTTTCGGCTTCGCGCCGCTCGACCACGCGACATGCCGCCGCGTAAGCAAGCTGGTTCGATGGGCCGACAAGAAAGGTTGAAAAGGACAATCGGCGATCGAGCGGGGAACCTGCAAAGCCCTCGGCTTCCCCGCGTACGCCCACTTTTGCCGTGGGCCGACGCGGCGCGGGAGGCAATGCGATCGCTGACTGGATTTTCTGACCGGCGCCTGAGGCTTGCGCATTTTCCATACCGCGCTCTGGCGCCGCGTTCGTGTCGCGCGGTTTCATTTTGCGGCTTGGAGAGCGGAGTTCAATCGTTACCCGGTCCACTGAGGCGAATTCGGTCGCGATGCGCGCCTTAACACGATCAAGATAGTGCGTTTGCATCCAGCTCTTGAGGAACTTGGTTGGCACCGTCAGATGCACGCCGTCGCCATCAACGGCTTCGAGCTCAAGTCGCGTGAACCAGGAATCGTAGATCGCATCGCCCAACTCCGCCCGCAGTCGCTGGCGCACTCGTTCCCAACGCTGCAAATCCTCGTCTGTGTGATGGCCGGATGACGGCGGGCAATTTTTGGAATCGGACATGAGATGCCTTAGCGAAGGGACAATCGCGCTCGTCCGACGACGAATGTCGCGGTCGGCGCCTTTAAGAACTGTGTAGGCAGTAGGGACGATGACGCCGGACCGGCGGTCAGAAACAAGCGCTTTGAGCGGCTATCCTAAATCGCGGCGGACCAAGCGCACAGCCAAAAAACAACGCGAGAATCCGTTTATCAAGCGACTTGCCAAAACACGCTCGCGCATTTTCAGTCGCGCGCTCCAAAAAGGAAACGTTATGGATCTTTCCGATCTTCCGCACTACCGCCATAGCGATCCCCCCGCTTAGAAAAGCCGCCGCTCTCCTAAAAGTCTCACTCAATCACAGGCGCGTCGCCATAGAGGCAATCGCATCGTGATCCAACTAGAATGTGTTGCCGAACCACCGGCTCATCAGTTCAAGACTGACGCCCGTTCAGGGACGGGCGGCTGTGAAAAACTCACGCTTCACAAGATATGCAACCCATGCGCTATAAGATCATTTATGGGCGGCTCTCTCCTTGGCTCGACGGTTTGAAAATTACATGCGGCTCGCA
Organism: uncultured Alphaproteobacteria bacterium; assembly: GCA_963724845.1. Lineage (GTDB taxonomy): Bacteria > Pseudomonadota > Alphaproteobacteria > Rhizobiales > Beijerinckiaceae > Methylocystis. The sequence continues at coordinate 760,321 of CAVRWF010000001.1, read as the reverse complement.
TTCGACGCAATGACCAAGAGCGATGAATCATTACGCGCAAGAAGCCTAAATCGCGTTCAGCGCATTTTGCATGCAGTCTAAATCAATGATTTGCTACGAGTGTAAAAGTAGCAACCGGCGTTTGGGAAAATTGCCGCACCGCACTTCAGGGAGCTCGCGAAGCGCCTTAACAAATCTGTCAAGAGGCGAGTCGTTCGGGTGTTTAAGCATCTTGTTTACAAGGGACTGAATCGGGAGCTCTTTGCTCGTTCGCGCCCTAAAGGCTCGAAAATTTATCCTGTGCTGTGTCTTTGTTGCATCGGCGTGACGCGAACGCGGAAAACGTGACGCGGACGCAAAGATCTGAAACGAAAAACAAAAAAAAGGCCCAGCAAAGCTGAGCCCTGATATCGTCATTGCGTTTTCGCGCTCGGGCCGCTCAGGCCGACTTCGAAAGCGCCTTCACGCGCGCTGTGAGACGCGAAACCTTGCGCGAAGCGGTGTTCTTGTGGATCACTCCGCGTTGAGCCGCCCGCATGACCACGGGCGCCACAGTCTGGAGAACCTGAGCGGCGACCGCCGCGTCGCCGGAAGCGATCGCTTCCTCGACCTTGCGCACGAAAGTGCGCATCACGCTGCGTCGAGCACGGTTCACCGCAGTCCTGCGGGCGATTTTGCGAACGGCCTTCTTAGCCGAGCTAGTATTGGCCATAGATCCTTGCTTCCTTAAGAGTGCGGCGGAAGACGACAGCGCCCCCCGGAAAAACAATCGGGCCGCGAAACCGCGGCCACAGGTGGCGCTTTATAAGCCACGGGCGGTCCGCGCGTCAATGCAAAAGACGCCGCTTTCCAGTCGATGAACCTCAATGAGCGGGTTTGTCGGGGCCAAGGTTAGCCCCGCCGCTTCGCAGCGGTTCCCAGTTGCGAAGATCTTGGCAAGATATACCCGTTTTTGCCTTGGTTTAGCGGTTTTTGAACTCCGGACGTCGCTTTTCGACGAAGGCTGTCATCCCTTCCTTTTGGTCCTGCGTCGCAAATAAGGCATAAAAGGCGCGCCGCTCGAACCTTACGCCTTCTGCGAGTGTCGTCTCGAAGGCGCTGTTAATCGCATCCTTAGCGGTCATTGCCGCCGGCAGCGACATCGCGGCGATGGTCTGCGCAGTTTTGATCGCCTCGGCGACAAGCTCGGCCGCTGGAACAATCCGCGAGACCAGGCCCGCGCGTTCGGCTTCCTCGGCGCCCATGAAACGGCCTGTGAGACAGAGCTCCATAGCTTTGGCCTTACCAATGGCCCGGGTAAGCCGCTGCGTCCCGCCGGCGCCCGGAATGACGCCGAGCCTGATCTCAGGCTGTCCAAATTGGGCGGTGTCCGACGCCAGAATGAAATCGCACATCATCGCAATCTCGCAACCTCCGCCTAGAGCAAAGCCGCTCACCGCCGCGATGATTGGTTTGCGAAACCGCGCCACCGTGTCCCAGTTCGCCAGAAAGTCGCCCAGAAACGCGTCAACGAAATCCTTTTCGCGCATCTCCTTGATGTCGGCGCCGGCGGCGAAGGCTTTTTCAGAACCGGTCAAGACGACGCAGCCGATCTCGATGTCCGCCTGGAACGCTTTCAGCGCTTCATCCAGTTCGCCGATCAGTTTCGCGTTCAACGCATTCAGCGCGTCCGGCCGATGCAACCGGACCAGCGCCGCCCTCCCATGCTTTTCGACTTGGATCGTCTCATAATTCATGCGCGCATCTCCTCATTTTATAGCCAGCTATAACATTGCCCGAGATTCGGCGCTCCTCGGCTCCGCTCGCCATGTGCTTCGTTCAGATTTCGAAGTGGCCACCGGCGTCGATCGTGTCGCCTAAACCGCCGGCAAGCGCGCGTGCATGCAAATCATCGAGCGAAATCGCTTCGAGTTGATCAAACATGCTCGCTTCGATCTGTTGAAGCATTGGCTCGAGCACGGCGTCCAGGGACGCCCCGCTCTGACGCACGCTATCTTCGTTCTCGGCTTCGGCTCGCAGGGCGACCCGCACGATCTCCGCCAGAGTCAACCGGCGACGCTCGCGCGCTAGTTCATAGCCTCCCGAAGGGCCGCGCAAACTCTTCAAAATCCCTGCCCGCACCAAGGCCTGCAGCAAGGTCTCGAGTTCGGCGTGGCGGGAGATCGTAACGTTTGGCCAGCTCCTTCGAAGACACAGGGCGACCGCGCGCGTGCAAAGCCACGTCGAGAACCGCCAAAAGTGCAAAATGCGCGGCGCGGGGCAGCAGCGTCATGTATTTGCGTCTTCGCCAACACCGGTAGAACCGAAGCCGCCGTGGCCACGCTCAGTCGCTTCGAGCGCGTCTTTGGTCTCCACCAGACCCACGCGCGCGACAGGGGATACAACGAGTTGAGCTATTCTCATGCCGCGCACGATTTCGAAGGGGTGCACACCGAGGTTGATCAGGAGCGCCTGCACTTCACCGCGATAATCGCTGTCTATAGTCCCGGGTGCGTTGAGGATCGTGACGCCATGCTCAAGAGCCAGCCCTGAACGCGGCCGCAACTGGGCCTCAAATCCCGCAGGCAAATGAATTGCGAAGCCGGTCGGCACCAGATCTCGAGCTCCTGGCTCCAGAACCAGCTTACGTCCGGGAGGGAGTGCGGCGCGCAGGTCCAGACCGGCGGCGCCAGCGCTGGCGTAAAAAGGCAGCTCAAGACCCTCGCCATGCGGCAATCGGTGTATCGGGATAATCATGACGCGATCTCTCTGCTTCTGTCCGCCAGCATCTTCGCGACGCGCTCAATCAGCTTCGCTGCGACGGCCTCCTTACCGAGACGCGGCCAGTTTTCGACGCTGGCGGCGGTGATAATGCACACTTCGTTTTCATCGGCGCCGAACACCCCAGCGCTAACGTCGTTCGCCACGAGCATGTCGCAACCCTTGCGCGCGAATTTTTCCTGCGAATGACGCATGACGTCGCTCGTCTCTGCGGCGAAGCCCACGACAACGCCCGGACGCTTATTTTTGCGCGCCGCTATATTCGCCAGAATGTCCGGGTTTTCGACCAGCTTCAGAGAAGGGGCGGAGCCTTGCTTCTTTATCTTTTGCTCGGCAGCTTCGACCCGCCAGTCCGCGACCGCCGCGGCAGCGATAAAAATATCCGCAGGCATAGAGGCTTCGACCGCGGTCAGCATTTCCCGAGCTGTTTCGACATGTCGCGTATCGACGCCAGGGGGATCGGGCAATGTCACCGGGCCGCTAATCAGCGTAACCCTGGCGCCTGCGCCAGCCGCCGCAGCGGCGATGGCGTGACCCTGCTTTCCCGAAGAGCGATTGGAGATGAAGCGCACAGGATCAATCGGCTCGTGTGTCGGACCGGACGTCACCACAACATGGCGTCCGGCCAGCAGGCCGGCGTTTTCATTTCGCAGCGGCGCCAGTCGCGTGTCCTGCGCAAGCGCCGAGAAAATCGAGTCGACAATATCGAGCGGCTCGCTCATTCGGCCTGGACCGTATTCCCCGCAGGCCATGTCGCCTTCCTCCGGGCCAACAAAAATGGCGCCATCGGCGCGCAATCGCGCAGCGTTGCGCCGGGTCGCCGGATGCAGCCACATCCGCCAGTTCATGGCGGGCGCGAACAAAACGCGTTTGTCCGTCGCCAGCAACAGCGTCGTCGCCAGATCGTCGGCGAGACCCAGCGCCGCGCGCGCCAGGAGATTTGCGGTCGCTGGCGCGACGACAATGAGATCAGTGTCGCGAGAGAGCTGGATGTGACCGATCTCGCCTTCGACCGCCGCGTCGAAAAGATTGCTGTGAACCGGAGCGCCGGAAATGGCTGCGAATGACATTTCAGTGACAAATTCTTGCGCGGAGTTTGTCAAAATGACGCGCGTCCGGGCGCCGCGTTCGCGCAGTCGCCGGAGCAGGTCCAGCGATTTGTAGGCGGCGACGCCGCCGCCGACGATCAGCAGGATTTGCTTGCCCACGAGATTTTGCGCAATTTCCACATTCGCCACGCGAAAATCTCCTTTAAAGCCATGCAGGCGGAAGAATACCCATTTTCGGCCTGGCGCCCAACAGTTCTGGTTTTGACGATCGTCTGGACTTGGATCGGCCAAACGCTATGCCCGCGCCTTCAAAAAACGCTTCGCTGGCGCTTGGGCTCGTTATTAAAATGCTGCGCTGGTCCTTTTTGCGCTGGCGTGGCAAAGCCAATCCCGATGACGCTTGAGGTCCACCCCCCTACTTCCTGCCCAGTGATCCGCCGGCTGACGCTGCGCGATTTTCGTTCTTATGCGACGCTTGATGTGCGCTTCAACGCAAAGCTCATCGTCCTTACGGGCGAAAACGGCGCCGGTAAAACCAACATACTTGAAGCGCTGTCCATGTTCTCGCCCGGTCGCGGTCTGCGTCGCGCAGAAATTGGACTTTGCGCAAGGCATGACGGTCCGGGCGGCTTTGCGGTTTCGGTCGAAGTTGAAACCGGTGCGGATGTGACACAGCTCGGACATGGGTTCGAGCCGGAGGCGCAGGAAACCGCGACGCGACGCTTTCGCGTCAATCGTGCGCCGGTCCCATCCGCGAGGGCCTTCGCCGACCACATTCAGGTATTGTGGTTGACGCCGGCGATGGACGGACTCTTCACGGGTTCTGCTGGCGAGAGGCGTCGTTTTCTGGACCGGCTGACACTCGGAGTTGACGCCGATCACGGCGCACGCGTCTCCAAACTCGAGAGAGCTTTGCGCAATCGCAACCGACTCCTCGAAAGCGGCGGCTCCGACCCGCGTTGGCTGGCCGCCGCAGAACAGGAAATCGCAGCTCTCGGCGTCGCCGTAGCGAGCGCCCGCCTCGACACCACAAGACGCCTCGCCATGTTGATTGAATCCAGCCGCGACGAAGCCTCGGCTTTTCCCTATGCGCAGATCTCGCTTCAGGGCGATTTGGAAAAGATGCTGCTCGATGAACCCGCATTCACTGTGGAGGAAAACTATCGGAAGACGCTCGCGGACTCCCGACGTCGGGACGCGGCGGCTGGGCGTACGCTGATCGGTCCGCAGGCCAGCGATCTTCTTGTGCGGCACGGTCCCAAGGGAGAGGCGGCGCAGGATTGCTCCACGGGCGAACAAAAAGCGCTGCTCACCGGCCTGGTGCTGGCTCATGCGCGGCTGGTGGGCGCCATGAGCGGCATAGCTCCTTTGCTGCTGATGGACGAGATCGCCGCACATTTCGACTCGCGTCGGCGCGAGTTGTTATTCGACGAACTCGACCAGCTTGGCGGCCAAATCTGGATGACCGGCGCCGACCCCTCGCTGTTCGTTTCGCTCCGAGGTCGCGCCGATATTTTCGAGGTGACGTCGGGACGGATCGACCTGCGCTGAACCGCCCTACCCCAGCAACTGCCGCAGAACGTAAGGCAGGATGCCGCCGTTTCGGAAATACTCCAGTTCGTCGAGCGTATCGATACGCGCGAGCAACGGGACATCTTTGGTCTTTCCGTCGGCATAGACGATCCTGGCATGCAGCGTCTGGCGCGGGGCCAGACTGTCTCCGAGCCCCTCGATTGTAACTATCTCCGCGCCGGTGAGACCAAGCGACGCCCAGCTTGTTCCCCCCTGGAAGGTCAGCGGCAAAATACCCATGCCGACAAGATTGGAGCGATGGATCCGCTCAAAGCTTTGGGCGACCACCGCGCGCACCCCAAGCAGCGCCGTCCCCTTGGCCGCCCAGTCGCGTGATGAGCCATTTCCGTATTCGGCGCCAGCGAATACGACCAGCGGCGCGCCTTCTGCGGCGTACCTCATCGCGGCGTCGTAGATCGACATGGCTTCCCCGCCCGGAAAATGCTTTGTCACCCCGCCTTCCGGCACATTGCCCGCCCCGTCCTTGGCGATGTAATTCTTGATTCGGATGTTCGCGAAGGTCCCGCGCATCATTACTTCATGATTGCCGCGCCTCGTGCCGTATTGATTGAAGTCCTTGGGCTCGACGCCCTGTTCCTGCAACCATTTGCCGGCGGGAGAAGCCGCCTTGATGGAGCCCGCGGGCGAGATATGGTCGGTGGTGATCTTGTCGCCGAACAGGGCGAGAATTCGCGCATTCTCGATGTCCGAAACAGGCTTAGGCTCCTTGGTCAACCCTTCGAAATAGGGCGGATTGCGCACATAGGTCGAATTTGCATCCCAGCCATATGTCTCGCCTGCAGGAACCTTGATCTTGCGCCAATGCGAATTGCCGTCGAAGACGCTGGCGTAGGCGCCGCGGAACATCGAACGCGTGATGTTCTTGCGGATCACGTGCTCGATCTCCGCATTGCTGGGCCAGATGTCGCGCAGGAACACCGGCGCGCCTTTTTTATCGTGACCGAGCGGGTCATTGGTCAGATCAATAGCCACGGTTCCAGCGAGCGCGAATGCCACGACCAGCGGCGGCGACGCAAGATAATTTGCCTGCACGTCGGGATTCACGCGCCCCTCAAAATTGCGGTTGCCCGACAGAACCGAGGCGGCGACAAGATCATGCGCGTTGATGGTTTTTGACACAGGCGCCGGAAGAGGCCCCGAGTTGCCGATGCAGGTGGTACAGCCGAAACCAACGAGATTGAAGCCGAGCTTGTCCAGCGACTTTTGCAGGCCCGATTTGTTGAGATATTCCGCCACCACCTGACTGCCCGGCGCCAGCGAGGTCTTCACCCAGGGCTTGACCTTCAATCCGCGCTCAAGGGCGTTACGCGCAAGAAGTCCTGCGCCGATCAGCACGCCGGGATTGGAAGTGTTGGTGCAGGACGTAATCGCGGCGATCACTACGTCGCCATGGCCGAGGTCGTAATTCGCCTCCTCCACCGGGAAGCGCGTGCCGAGGCCGCCGGACTTCTTGTATTCCCCGGCGAGCGCCGTCTCGAAGGTTGACCCCATGTCCTCCAGCGCGACGCGTCCCTCGGGCCTTTTCGGGCCGGCGAGGGAGGGAACGACGCTGGCGAGATCAAGCGTCAGAGTGTCCGTAAATTCTGGTTCGGGCGCTCGCGCAGTGCGCAACATGCCCTGCGCTTGTGCATATTTTTCGATCAGTGCGACGCGGGCCGAGCCACGCCCCGAGATATGAAGATAATCCAGCGTCTCTGCGTCGATCGGAAAGAAGCCGCAGGTTGCGCCATATTCGGGAGCCATATTGGCGATGGTCGCGCGGTCGGCGAGCGAAAGGTGATCGAGTCCCTCGCCGTAAAACTCGACGAATTTGCCGACAACGCCTCTTTTGCGCAACATCTGGGTGACGGTCAGCACCACGTCCGTCGCCGTCACGCCCTCGCGTGGCTGACCCTCCAGCTTGAAGCCGATGACTTCAGGAGCCAGCATCGACAAGGGCTGGCCGAGCATCGCCGCCTCCGCCTCGATTCCGCCGACGCCCCAGCCAAGCACGGCCAGCCCGTTGACCATAGTGGTGTGCGAATCCGTGCCAACGAGAGTGTCTGGATAGGCCGTCTCGATGGTTTGGGTCTTGCCCTTGGACTTGATCTTTTCTTTCCTGGTCCAGACGGTCTGGGCCAAAAACTCCAGATTGACCTGATGGCAGATGCCCGCGCCCGGCGGCACCACACGGAAATTGTCGAAAGCCGACTGGCCCCATTTCAGAAAGCGGTAGCGCTCGCCATTGCGCTGGTATTCGAGATCGACATTTTCCTTTAAGGCTTTGTTGGAGCCGAAGTTATCGACGATCACCGAATGGTCGATGACGAGATCGACCGGCGCTAGCGGGTTGATCTTTTGCGGATCGCCACCGAGCGCGACGAAAGCGTCGCGCATCGCGGCGAGATCGACAACAGCGGGAACGCCCGTAAAATCCTGCATCAGCACGCGCGCTGGACGGAAGGCGATTTCGACTTCCGCTTTGCCCTTTTGCGTCAACCAGCCCGCGAAGGCTTCAATGTTTTCCTTTGTGACCGTGCGGCCGTCCTCGTGGCGCAGCAGATTTTCGAGCAGGACTTTTAGCGAGTAAGGCAGGCGCGAAATGCCTGCAAGACCGTTCTTCTCCGCGGCTTTAAGCGAGTAGTAATGGTAGGTCTTGGCGCCGACGACGAGTTTTTTACGGGCTTTGAAACTGTCGAGAGAAGCCATAATTTTTATCCCTTGCGCGTGTTGCGCCGCGTTGCAAAAGCCAAGCCAAAGAGGCGAAACGCGTGGCGAAGCGTCTCGCTTCCGGCGATCCGCCGGCAAGAGGGGATGCTCGTCCCTTTGCCGTGGAAACAGCAGGAATCAAAGGAGTCTTGCGTGGGTTGAATAATAGCCCGGCGCGATTGTTATATTCAATCGCGCATTAAGCGCGCGGGGCCATTAATCGCGCCGTCGCATCGCACAACAGAAAGCCGGGAAACGCCCTGCGCATCTCCCGGCTTTAATTCAATGCGGACGAACCTGGTTAAGCGCCCTACCCTACCTGCATCGCCTCGGGCTTGGTTTTCGCGCGCTTGGCGATCAGCTTGTTCAAAGCCGAGACATAGGCCCGGGCGGAAGCAACGAGCGTATCCGGGTCCGCGCCGCGGCCCGTCACCGATTTGCCATCCTCGGAAAGCCGCACGGAAACCTCCGCCTGCGCGTCGGTCCCTTCCGTCACCGCGTGCACCTGGAACAACTCCAGCACCGCCTCATGCGGGGCCAGCGCCTTGATGGCGTTGAATATCGCGTCGACGGGTCCGTTGCCGGTCGCCTGATGCGTGACCTTTTCGCCGTCTATATCCAGCGTCAAAGCCGCCGATTGCGGGCCGTGCGTGCCGGCCATCACCATCAGCGCCAGAACCTTGATGTGGTCCTTGGAGTTGACGATCTCGTCGTCAACGAGGGCGACGAGATCCTCGTCATAGACAACCTTTTTACGGTCAGCCAGGTCCTTAAAGCGTTTGAACGCGTCTTCCAGCGCGTTTTCGCCGAGATCGTAACCCAGTTCCTTCAGCTTCTCACGGAAGGCGTGGCGGCCGGAATGCTTGCCCATGACCAGAGAGGTCTTGCTCACCCCGACGCTTTCCGGCGTCATGATCTCATAGGTGTGCGCATTTTTGAGCATTCCGTCCTGATGGATGCCGCTCTCATGCGCAAAGGCGTTCCGTCCGACGATGGCCTTGTTATATTGCACCGGGAATGACGTCACCGCCGAAACCAGCTTTGACGCGCGCGTCAGCAATTTGGCGTCGATGCCGGTATGAAACGGCAGGACGTCAGGACGGGTGCGCATGGCCATCACGACTTCTTCAAGCGCGGCGTTGCCGGCGCGCTCGCCTATGCCGTTAATCGTGCATTCGATCTGCCGAGCGCCGCCGCGTACGCCGGCCAGCGAATTGGCGACCGCCAGCCCGAGGTCGTCGTGGCAATGCACCGAAAAGATGGCCTTGTCGGAATTGGGCACGCGCTCGCGCACGGTGCGAAACAGCGCCTCATATTCGGCAGGCGTGGAATAACCCACGGTGTCCGGAATATTGATCGTAGTGGCGCCGGCCTTGATCGCGATTTCCACGGCCCGGCACAGGAAGTCGAGTTCGGTGCGCGTGCCGTCTTCGGCCGACCATTCAACATCCGCGACATGGTTGCGCGCTCGCGTCACGGAGGAGGCGACCAACTCCAATACACGGGAGGGCTCCATCTGGAGCTTGTATTTCATATGGACCGGCGAAGTGGAGATGAATGTGTGGATGCGCGGACGTCGGGCCGCGCGCAGAGCCTCGGCGCAGCGGTCGATGTCTTTTTCCGAGGCGCGGGCGAGCCCGGCCACGGAGGCGTTTTGCACACGCTTTGCGACTTCCGTCACGCTCTCGAAATCGCCCTCGCTGGCGATGGGAAAGCCCGCCTCGATGACGTCGACGCCGAGCGCGTCAAGGAGATCCGCGACCTCCAGCTTTTCCTCGAAGGTCATGGACGCGCCCGGCGACTGCTCGCCGTCGCGCAGGGTGGTGTCGAATATAACGACGCGGTTGGCGTCGGAGTCCGAGTTGGCGGCGCGCTGATCTTTGGTCGATTGCGTCATTGGAAATTCCTAAAGCTGCCTGCCCTCTAAGGGCGATCCTGGTTCGTTGCGCTAAATCCCCTGAATGCCTGGGCGACCGCCCTTAATGCGCTCAGGGGCGGCTAAGAAGAAGCAGGAGGGCGAAAGGACGAGCGGATGCGCAGCGCGCCGCCAACTGTGGGCGGCGCGTGGTCGAGAAGGTCGCAGAGGCGTTTATGGGCGCCACGCTCCAGAATCCTCGTTTCGCAGCCATAAGGCTAAGGTTAAAGACGGAAGAAAGATAAACGGGTTGCGGCAAGGTGACAAGGCTTCAAAGGAAAAGCCTTTGAGATCGCATCGCCGGATCAAATGAAGGAGTTCGGAGGCAAAATCCGGGCGCCCCGCCCCGCCCTAAAGCGAAGCTTTTGCTCTAAAACGAACTGTCCCTCGATGGCGCCTGACCTCAAGAATGCTTTTCTCGCACCTGAAATTTCCGCCGAATCGCTGACTATTCCTCTATAACTTCGTCAGGAAACCTTGAAAGAAGCGACGCGACATAATGACCATTCGACTGCACAAAGGCGATCTTCCCGACGGCTTGGACCTTGGCCCCGTCGTGGCGATCGACACCGAAACGCTTGGGCTCAACCCCCAGCGAGACCGGCTCTGCCTGGTTCAGCTTTCCAGCGGCGACGGCAACGCCGAACTCGTGCAGATTGCGCGCGGACAAAAGCGCGCTCCCAATCTGGAGCGCCTGCTTGCCGACCCCAAGATACTGAAACTGTTTCATTTTGCGCGCTTTGACCTTGCCATTCTGGCCCAGACTTTCACTGCAATGCCCGGCCCGGTCTATTGCACCAAGATCGCGTCCAAGCTAACCCGCACCTATACCGACCGCCATGGGCTGAAAGACCTTGTGCGCGAGCTGTTGAGCGTCGAAATCTCCAAGCAGCAGCAGTCCTCGGACTGGGGTGCGGATGTCCTTTCGGACGCCCAGCAGGCCTACGCCGCCTCGGACGTGCTTTATCTGCATCAACTCAAGGCGCGACTCGATGCGATGCTGGCGCGCGAAGGCCGTGCGGAGCTGGCCGCCGCCTGTTTCGAATTTTTGCCGACGCGGGCGCGGCTCGATCTCGCCGGCTGGCCCGAGACCGACATTTTCGCCCATATGTAAAGCGCCTCGAATTCGCCACTGCATTGGGGTAACTGGCGACTTTTACGGGAATCGCGCTCAAAAAAAATGATTTGCTCTTATCGAGGCCTCCTTGCACGACGCTCCCCCCAGTTCGCACAGTCGCCTTGGCTCAATTGGCGCGCCGAGGGAAAATGCCTTTCCGGCGGCGCTGCGACATACGGCAAGGGTGGCTCGGCTGCGACGAATTACGTTTTGGGGCAGCGGGCTGATCGTGACGCTCGTCGCAATCGTCATTGGTTTTCAGACATTGCGTTTTCTGCCTATCGACCTGCGCTTCGCGCATATTGGGCTCAAGGGAACGCGTATAACGATCGAGTCCCCCAAGCTGGTCGGCTATCGCCAGGACGGCCGCCCGTACGAATTGAGAGCAAAGCTCGGCATACAGGACATGGCGAAGCCAGATCTGTTCGAACTCGAAGGCGTAGACGTGCGCCTGGAGACCGGACCGGACAGCACGGTGCTGCTCGATGCGGGCAATGGCCTCTACGACGCCAAGAAAGACAAGGCCGACCTCACTCAGAACGTGCGCATCCACGACAACAAAAACTTCGATCTGCGACTGGATTCCGCGGTTATGGATTTCAAGGCGAGCAAATTGACATCCGATCGTCCTGCCATCCTCAAAATCAGCGGCGGCGAGGTGACGGCGAAATCGGTCGAGTTTGCGCAGGGCGAGCGGCGCGCGACTTTCATTGGCGACGTGCATTCCATGCTGTATGGCGAGGATGATGACAGAAACGGAGATGGAGCGGCGAAAGTCGAATAGGGAGAACGGCCGCTAATCCGCTAATGCTAATCGCCCGGAAAAGGAAAGCGAACTTTTGATGCGTCTTCATGTCCTGCCTGCTACGCTAGCTTTGGTAATCGGGGCTATAGCGCCGGCACACGCCAAATCGGCGCGCACAGGAGGCATCCTGCCCGGAGCCAGCGCAAAAGACCCGCTGAACATCGACGCCGGCAAGCTCGATTACTTCGACAAAGAACAGAAGCTCATTTATTCCGGCAGCGTCATTGTCGTGAACGGACCGTCAACACTGAAAGCTTCAAAGCTGACGATTTATCTGGAAAACAAAGGAACTGGCGGCAATGTCCCGGCGGCTGAAGGCCAGGCCACGAGCGACAAGGTGAAGCACATTGACGCGGAAGGTCCAGTGACGATGGTGTCCAAGGACCAGGTTGGAACTGGCGACAAAGGCAGCTACGACCGCGCCGAGAACAAAGTTTACCTCACCGGGAATGTCGTCCTTACCCAGGGCGAAAGCGTCACCAAGGGCGACAGGCTGATATATGACGTCGCCACGGGCCAGGCGGTGGTTCAGGCCGGCGGATCCGCGCAAAGTTCCGGCCGCGTGCACAGCATCTTCACGCCGAAAAATCAGTAGCGAGCGTCGCCGCCACCCTTCACTCTTTGTCATTCGCGATTCTACGCGTAAAAGCGCGACATGGGCGAGAGTTGATGTTTGCACATTCAGCTGTTGATTTGCGCGGGGGCGCACCGTAACTGGCATGCCGCGCTCGCAAGCCGACTGCGGCGGCAGGGCCATGCGGTCGCCTTCGCTTGCGCGTCCGGCGCGCCGACCGCGCCGGGGCTGCAACTGCTGATGCGGCTGGAACAAACCATCTATGGACTGCCGACAGAGCATCCGACGGCGCTCACGCCGATCTCGCCGCAAGATCAGGACCTGAAGACATTGGACCTGACGATAGACCTGAGCGGCGGGCAAGCTCGCCCCGTTGCTACCCCGACGATAAAACCCTGTTATGACTCCCATGCGGCGGAGGGCTTCGCCGTCGATGCTCTGCTGGAGCGGCGGGCGCCGCAAATTGAGCTTTTTTTCACAAATCCGGGCGCGGCGCCCGAATGCGTGGCCAGAGCGACGCCAGCACTTGAAAAGCCCGATGTGTTTACAGCGGGCTTTGATTCGGTGGCGGCATGCGTCGTCTCCCTGCTGGAAGCCGCTGTGCGCAAGTTCTTGACGCGCCAGCTGATTTCGCTGGACGAGCGAGCGAAGATCTCGAACGCGCGCCCCGTTTCCACCTCAGAATTCGTTTTGACGAGTTTGGCTCACAAAATTGCGAATCGCCTTACGCGACTGGCGGTCCACCGCGAGCATTTCCGCGTCGGCTGGCGGAGGCTCGCCGGCGGCGACGCCATGGCCGACACTCTTTCATGGCCCGCGCAGGACTATGCGTATCTCCCTGACGATGGATGCAGATATTTCGCCGACCCGTTCATATTCGCGCATGAAGGGCGCAATTTCATCTTTTGCGAAGAATATCCTTACGCCACCGGAAAAGGTGTGCTGACAGCCTTTGAGCTTCTCAACGATGGCAAGGTCTCGGCGCCGCTTCCCGTCATGGAGCAGGCCTGGCATCTCTCCTATCCCCAGGTGTTCGCCCGCGACGGCGAGATCTGGATGATCCCCGAAACATGCGCGGCAAACCGCATAGAGCTTTATCGCGCCACGCGCTTTCCAGACGGCTGGACGCGTGAGGCGGTGCTGATCGACGATTTGCGCGCGTCCGACGCCACACTTGTCGAGCACGGGGGCAAGCTCTGGCTGTTCGCGACAGTCGCCGAGGACGGCCTTTCCAGCTGGGACGCCTTGTACCTTTTCTACGCCGACAGTTTGCTGGGTTCCTGGACCGCCCATCCCGCCAATCCGGTGCTGATCGACGCTGGCGCCTCGCGACCGGCGGGCGCAATGTTCATGCGCGGTGGCGCGCTCTGGCGTCCGGCGCAGGACTGCTCGCGCGGCTATGGCGGTGGACTGGCGCTGTGTTCTGTCGATCGTCTCGATGGGCAGGAATTCCGCCAGACCACGCACGTGCGCCTCAAGCCGCCGCCTTCCGAACTGCGAACCCATGGCGCACATACATTGAATTGTGCGGGCGGGTTTGAAGTGATTGACGTCGTAGGCATGCGCCTGCGGCGGTAGAGCCCTCACGCCGGCGCCTGATCCCGCGCGAGTTCAGCTTCGTCCAGCGGTCTGAAGCCCATTGCGCTGATAGTGAAGCGCTCGATGCGACCGGGCGGCAATTGGTCCAGGCGATCGAGTTTGGTCCACGGCGCGACGGCTTCCTGCGTCCAGCGGTTGGACTGCCAATGCGAAAAATGCAGATACAGAAATTCCTGAGCGCCGGAGCGGTCGGTCGTAAGTCGACCGCGATTCCAGAACCATTTCTTCGGCCAATTGGCGCTCCCGTCGATCCAGGCCAGCGGCGGAATATTCGTTGAGTGACGCTCCACGCAGAGCGCGCCGCCCAGGAAGGGCGTGAATAACCTGCGCCATTTGAGCTTTAACGGAATCGGCAGGAACAGCCGGGAAAAAATTTGCTCGTCGAAGCTCTTGTGCTGGGGGACCGCCAAAAGGCGTTTCCAGAACGGAACCTTGCGGAATGCGCCGACCATGCGAGGCGTGTTGCGTAGCAGCGTGAAATGCCCGCTGACGACATTTGCATGCGTTGTGATGAGGTCATGCGCCAAAACCTCGGGCGTATAGAAATGGCGGATGTCGCCAAAAATTACGTCCAGGTCGCAATAGCCCCAATAGTCATAGCCTGCGACCTCGCCATCATGAATGGCGGCCAGCGCGGGCTTCAGGTCGCAAAGCTTGTAGACGTCTGTCCATTGCACGGCGATTCCGAGCTTATTGGAAATCAGTGCGCGGTATTCGTCGAAACTGATCCGCTTCAGGCGGACATTTGAAGGGAGATCGTCAGGCGAAGCCGCATCGCCGACGAGCAGCCAATTCACGCTGGCGTTCGCGCGGCAGGATTCCAGAAAACAGCGCATCCAACCGGGCCACGGGCCAAACCATTGAACGATGATCAGAATGCTCGAATGCGTCATGCGTCGTTATCGATCCAAAGAAATGCCTTGTCCATTGGCGCGCCGCTTCGTTTCGAGGCGAGTTTGCCTCTAGCGAGGTCTTAACCGCCTTCCAGGGCTGCTTTTTTCAGTGGAGGGGCGATGGGCCTCCGCGCGCTAATCAATTCGTAACCATAGGAAGTTAATTTTTCTCGAACTCGCAAGACGCAACTTTGACCGGCAACGCACGGATACGACGCCTTGACCATAATCGACGGCGACTTAACGGCAGCGCGGTCGCGTTCAAGCGCGGTTCCGCCCGATGTCGCGACTACGGAAATGGACATTGGCGACCTCTATAACGCGGTCGCCCGCCGTTGGCGCCTGCTCGCGCCTGCGCTTGCAGTGACCATGTTGCTTGCCGGCGTCTACATTACGCTCACGCCGCCTCGTTATGCCGCCTCAATGTCGTTTCTCGTCGACACGCGAGAACGTCCGCCGATAGGCGTGGACGCGCAGCCGATCGCTCAGAATCCCGACACCGGGCTTATCGAAAGCCAGATGCGACTGCTGACGTCCAATGAGGTGCTACGGCGTACGGTCAACGATCAGCAGCTGCGTTTCGACCCGGAATTTGCGCCGGGCGGATCCTTGGGAATTGGCGCGAGAATAAAGGCGCTGTTGGGGATCGCGCCGCCAAAGGCCGACAACGCGATCGACAATATCGTTGAATCGCTGGGGAGAGCCGTCACCACCAAGCGTAATGAAAAAAGCTATGTCATCGATGTCGAGGTAAGAGCCTCAAGCCCTGAGAAGGCCGAGCGGCTGGCGCGTGCGCTGGCTAACGCCTACTACGAAACGCAATCAAAAATGGGCGATGACATCGCCGATAAGGAAAGCGAGTGGCTCGACAAGAAAATTGTGGATTTTCGGAACCGGCTTGAGCAAGCCGAGCAACGGGTGGAGGAGTATCGCAAGTCGCAGTCCATTTTGATCACGGATGGCCATACCTCACTCGAGCAGCAACTCAAGGACGCCAATTCCGCTTTGGTCGAGGCGCGCGGCAAGCGAGCTGAAATGGACGCGAAATTCGCGCAGCTGCAAGCGGCGATCCGCAACGGCGGCTCAATCGGAGGGCTAAGTGAAGCCATCCATTCTCCGATGATCGAAAAACTGCGAGGGGATTACGCCGCATTGTCGCGCGACGCCGCCTATGCCGAGTCCACGCTCGGTCCGCGCCACCCCTCCTATGTGATCATCCAGGCGCAGATGGCTTCTTTGCGCACTCAAATCACTGCGGAAATGCGTCGCATTTCCATCGCGCAGGACCACGACCTCAAAGCCGCGCGCAGCACGGAACGCGCTGCGGAACAATTTGTCGCCGATCTGCAAAAGTCGATCAACGATAGCGGGAGCCGCCGTCTCGAGCTGAATGAACTGGAGCGTCAGGCCGCCGCCGTTCGGGATCGTTATGAAAAAGCACTGGCGGCTCGAGAAAATGTCCATCGCGAGGTCGTCTCCTCGCCCAATGGCGTAATGATCGACCAACCTATCGCTCAAAAGACCAAGGTCAGCCCAAGGACGCTTCCGGCTCTGATCATCGCATTCGCCGCCGGACTAAATCTGTGGATCGCGGGGGCGCTGGTGCTTGAGTTTTTAGAGCGCAAACGCGTTGGGTCGGTCGCGCCTTCAGCACAGCCTGCTGAAGCGATTGCGTCCAGACAAGCGAAGGGCTTTCCCGAGGAACGCATGGGAGCGACAGATGCGCAGCCATCTGCAGAGAACCGCTGGCGCGCCGATGAGGAGGCCACTCCAATCGTCGTCCCGCTTCCGACTTTTGACGCGCGCCACGTTACGGTCGGCCGTATCCATTCCGGTGACGCCGGCCTGATCTTGCGCGCGCGCAAAATCATGGAGTCGCCAGGGACCCCGTATCGCCGCGCGATCATCGATCTTTACGACAGCTTGTGGACCGTTCCCATTCTAAGAACCGCTCCGGTGGTTGCTATTGCGGCGAATGTGAAGGGTGTCGGCGTTTCGACTACAGCGCTTTCGCTGGCGCTGCAGGCCTGCTCCCAGGGAGATCGCGTGTTACTGATGGATTGCAACCCACAACATCCGACTTTCGCCATGTTGCTGCCCAAACTTGCGCCCGTCAAAAGAAGATTTGGTTTCGATCGCCCCTTGTTTCTCTATCGTCGCGAGCACGCTGGAACGGGCGAGATCCTGCTCTCGCAACTTGACGCCCTGAAGCAAGACTGGCCCAGGGAGCGCTATTTCAAATCCAAACTCGACCTCGTCATCCTGGATTGCGGCGTTCTGACCGAGGCGGGTCAGGGGCTCCCCCCGGCGGAGGAAATCGACGCAGTCACAATGATCGAGCGTGATGAGCGCGGTGAACGCAACGCGTGCCTGTTGTTTGGCAGCGAAGCTGGCGAAAAGCCAAATATTCCTGCGGGGTCGCGTGCCGGGCCTCTTGCGCGGATGCGCGCGTGAACGTCGCCACGATACCGCTGCGCAGCTTCGCCGACGCGCGGCGCTGGGGCTCAGCGCTGCTTTTAATTTCCGTGATGAGCGTATTTTCCGTTTCGCCCATGGCGCTCGGAGCGCTAGGCGTCAATTACGACTCTGTTGGCGGCGCCGTCTGGCAGAAACTGCATCCCGCGACTTTCATAGCGGGCGTCGCCTTCCTCCTCCATGTTCTGGGTCAGCCCAGGCCTTGGGCCTATCTCAAGAACCTTCCCGCCCGATTTCCGGGCGCGGCGCTTTTTGTGGCGGTTTGGCTGCTGCTGATTGTCTACGCCGTTCTCGTGCAGCATTTGCCGATCACCGCCTTGATCGAAACCTTCTTTCTCGCCGTCGTTGCGCTGCTGATGCACGACGATCTGCCTTTCGGGATGCGCGATTTTTTGCGCGTCTTCCTTCACGTGATGCTTTTCGCCAACGCGACAGTCGGCATATTCGAATTCCTCACTCACTACAGGCTATTCCCCTATGTGATTTCTGGCGAGGAAGTAACGGGCGATTACCGGTCCACCGCCCTGTTGGGGCACCCGCTTTTGAACGCCGGCACTACGGGCGCCTACGTTCTGTGCCTCTACCTTGGCGCCGACGCGGCTCTCAAGCCTCTGGCGCGAACGCTACTTATTGGCCTGCAAATCCTGGGGCTCGCGGCCTTTGGCGGCAGAACCTCCATCTTGATGTCTTCGGTCATCATGGGTGGGGGCCTTTTGAAAGACTTCGCCCTGTTGCTGCTTGGCAGGCGCTTCGACGCCACGCGCTTGCTGGCGATAATTGTCCTCTCTCCAGTTGTGATAATCGCGCTCGCCTACGCGGTTTCTGCAGGTGTGTTCGACGATTTGATCGGTCGCTTCATCGACGACAATGGATCGGCAGAGGCGCGAGTCATCATGATGAAGATGTTCGACGTCTTCGACTTCACGGATCTCATGCTGGGGCCAGACCCCGAGATGGTCTCGTCAACGCAAAGAACGCTGGGCATCGGCGTGGGAATCGAAAACACCTGGATTGCGCTGGTATTTCAGTATGGCGCGCTGATGACCTTGTTTTTTGTCGTCGGTCTATTTGCGCTTTTCTGGGAGTTGTGGAGACGGTCGCGCAACGGCGCGGCCTTCCTGTTCCTTTTTTTCATCGTCGTAATCAGTTCGGCCATCGGCCTTGCATCGAAAACAACGATGTTCCTCCAGTTTGCGCTGCTGCTTCTTTTTATGTTCAACGCCGAGACGGCCGATCGGTCATCTGCCAGCGGCGATCGCAATTTCATCGAATAATCGGTCGTAAGCGTCCAGCGCGGCGTCCAAGGTGAATTCTGCCGAGCGCCTCTGGCGCGGCGAAGGTTCCCCAGGGTTTGCGAGACTTTCCGAAATCGCGGCCGCCATAGCTTCCTCGTCGCCGACCGGAACCAGGCGTCCAATCGCAGGGGAGATCAAGATTTCTCTGGGGCCGCCACTATCCGTCGCGACGACGGCCACGCCGAAGTCGAGCGCCTCAACGATCGCAAGGCCGAACGATTCGAAATAGGATGGCGAAACAAAGCAGCGCGCCCGCGAAAGATAGGCGCCGGGGTCGGAGACATATCCCGCGAATTCGATCCGCCCGGCAACGCCAAGGCGCTCCGCTTCCGCCCGTAGCACTTCCAGGTCCGGGCCCTTCCCCAGCATGACCAGTCGCGCTTGCGGATAATTAACCAGCGCAAAGGCTCGAACGAGAAACCTGAAACCCTTGTCGGCGACGAGCCGACCGACCGCGACCACAATCGGTTCGCGGGTCGCCAGAGCTTCTGCGCTGACCGGCGGCTGCGTCCTTTCAGGGGAGGCAGGGTTGTAGATCGTCCTGAGACGGTCCGGCGCGGCGTTGAAACGCTGAATCAGGTCCTGCTTCAAGGCGTTCGAAACAACGACGCTTGCCGCAGCGACACGTGACAAGACCGGCGTCAGCCAGAAACCAATGCTGCTGAGCTTCTTTGGTTCGTTCTCCGCGAAGCCATGATAGGTGATGATTGCGCGGCGGCGACGGCCCGCCAGAACCGCCGCAACCACATGCTTGAGGTTTGTGGCGCTGAGCGCGGATATGCTGGCGTCGGGGGTCGTACGCGACAACAGAGAAGCGAGCGCGATCGTGCTGCGCAGGTGACCTTTCGGCAGGACAACCATCTCCACCAGGTCGCCGACGCTTCTGATCCATTCCTGCGCTTGCTCGTCTACGACCAGCAGAACACGATCGCCGCGCGCGGCATAACCTGACGCAAGGCGGGCCGTGACCAATTCGGCGCCCCCACCGGCCATGGCGTGAACATAAAAGAGCAACGTTCTATTTCTAATCGGACTTGGCATCGAAGCGGGACATTCCATCTTATGCGCCGCGCTCACCGGCGGCGGGTTTCTGCTCAAGCAAATGAAGCAGGCGCGCAGCGACATTGCTCCAACTGTATCGCCGACGATATTCCTCTAGCGCTTTTGTATCCGGTGGCGTGGCAGCCCTGATGCGCGGCCACAATTCGCTTGCGGAAACGCCAATGGCGGCGAACTGCGCCCATGGCGGCGCGACGTCGCGATGTATGGGCAAGTCGCTGCAGACGACGGGGCGGCCGCACATCGCGCTTTCGACCAAGGGCATGTTGAACCCCTCGGCCTTTGATAAGGACAAAAAGCTGTCGGCTTGACGGTAAAGCCACAGCACGGCGCCGTCCGCCGTAAGGTCGCGCAGCCAAATCAGTCTTTCCGGCCTGTTTTTGACGGCGCCTTCGATCCGCGCCACGATATCGCCCCACCCCGGGCGCCCTACGAGAACAATGGGCAAGGCGCCGCCGTCGTCACTTTCGACAAGTTCGAGCAATTGTTCGTAGTTTTTGCGCGGTTCGACGGTGCCGACAGCCAGAACGAATTTGCGCGGCAATCCCTGCAACGGCGACTCTCGCGTGACGTCAAGGTCGAGACCCGGCGCATTGCCGACAAAGTCTATGTCTCTTCGCCCAAGTTGCGCACTTAATTCGCGGGCGACCTGTTCGGTGGTTCCACAAAGCAGATCATATCGAGCGGCCATGAAGGTCTCGACATCCCGGTACAGCAGGCGACCCTTCAGCGGCATCGTCTGCGCTCTGGTCCAGGGAAACACGTCATGGATGATACGGCATAGCCGCATCTTCGCCGGCCGGAATAATGGACTGGCTGGCGCGGTAGGGAAAATCACCGCCTCCGGGCTGAGGCCGCGGCGGCGGATTTCCAACGGAAGCGTCAACCAGCTGCGGTAAATATCCGGAACTTCGATGAGGCCGCGCTTATCTTCAAAGCTCCGCGCGTCGCGAACGAAAGCGATCGTGTCCGGAGCGGCGGCGCGGACTGCGTTGAAGAGGTGAACGCCATATCGCTCGAACTCCTGTCATCGCCGACCGGCGCGTCGCGAGAACAAGATCGAAGATCAACATCTATTGGTTCCGGGCTGAAGTGTGGAGAGTGTCGTCATCGTCTTCTTTCGGCGAGACGACCTAGTTCGCGCAACAGGGCGGGCGCCGCCTGGGATTGCGAGCGGCCAGTGACGCCGCCTGCAATCGCGAAAGGATCGATGCGCCCTTTGCGCATGTCGTCACGAATTTTGCCCAGCTCATCCAAAAACGCCTCGGTCCGATACTGGCCGACAATGTGAACGCCAGCGAAGCCCGCGTAGGCTTTGACGAGCGTCGGTAGTGGAGGCAGCACGAAGGCTCGCCCACAAGCCAGAGTTTCGATAACGATGAACGGCGAGCCTTCGCCAAAGCCTGAGCAGAGAAGACCAACGTGGCAGGCGCCAATCCCCTCAGCCAGCGCGGCGGGCCCCAAGAATCCCCCGTTTTGCACGAGATGAGCGAGTTCGGCCTCGACAAACGCCTGATAGTCCGAACCAAAATAAACAAATTCGAACGACGCGGGAGCGCTCCGCGCCGCCTCCCGAATGATTGAGAACAGAAGCTCTGGATTCTTCTGCGCCACGATCCTGCCTGCATAGAAGACTCGGAGCGGGGCATCCTGCAATGGAGGCAGTGGAGAGGGAGTGAAGCGGTCGTCATGCCAGGCGTCGATATAGGCGATACGCTTGGCGAGCAACGGCCGCACGATTCGCGGCAGCCCACCGGGGTCGCGGCCGACGACCTGAACCCTGTCCGCAAGAAAAGGAAGCAACAGGCAGCAGAGGTGATGAATGACGTAATGCACATGATTGGAGGCGCTTGGGCCAGTCCCATGAATGGTCACGACGCGCTTGCCTTCGAACAGCCATCCAGCGAGCAGATATTCTGGCCGACTGAATTCCAAAACCTCCACATGCTTTTCGCTTAGGAATTTCTTGATTTCCTGACGTTGCGAAAACATGCCGGCGAGAAAGCGCATCCATTGCGGCGCGCCCGCCGGTCCCCGCTCACGAACGGTGAAATTATTATCGAAACGCTGGGTCAAGGGTGGACCAACCAGCGCCACGTCACTGCCGACGCAAAGCGCGAGAGTGGCGAGATAGCGCTCGATCCCCCCCTGACGACCAAATACGTCATTCTGGTGGAAGAAGGCGATGACTGATCTTTGTTGCGGCCCTGTGTCCGCCATTGGCGTCGCCGCTACTGAAAAACTCACGCAGGCGCTCCCGACAAACGCTTCACCTGCTGGCCCAAAACATCGCGACAGGCGGGAAAGACGAGAAGGATCACGCTGGCATAGACAACGACGCCCGCCAATATCGTTAGCGTCAGCGCCGTCAGCGTGTGTGGCTCCGGCAGACCGTGTACCGCGAGACTCATTGCGCCGGTGGCGAGAAAGATGCGCACGAGCGTGCCCGAAGGAGGCTTGGGGAGTCCGAGCAGTGCGAAGGAATATGCAAAGCCGCCGATGCAGGTGAGAGCCGTTCCGAGCAGCATGCCGAGCGCCGCTCCATAGACGCCAGCTACATGCAGGCCGATGGCGCAGAACGCCACGCTTAACGCAGTTTCAAAGATCGCAAGATGCATCGAGACATCTGTGCGCTCCAGGAGAAGCATCGTCTGATCGCTGGTATGAATTCGCAGCGACCGCAGCGCCGCCGCGAACATTGCAATCGGCAAAATCGCGATGGTCGTCTCGCGAAAGCTTTCCGCGATCAGCAAATTCACCAACGGCCGCGACAACAAGCTCACGCCCGCAAGGGCCGGCGTTAGAATGGCCAGCAGAAACACGCCGTTAAGCGAGACTTGCCCAAGCGCGCCTTGTCGGTCCCCTCGCTCGAGATTGCTGACCGCCAACGGATAGGCCGCTGCGGTGAGCAGCATTGCGAGGACGCTGGCGATCCTCTGTCCCAGTCCCCAGCCAACGGACATAAGGCCGAGAGCGACAGGGCCTTCGGCGTATTGCACCAGCACCCGTATTGCGTTGCTGGCGCTCCAGCCGAGCACGCCCCCGACGATGAGCGGAGCGCCATAGCGGCGCACCTCCGAGAAGATCGCCGCGTCGAATTTCCCGATGCGAAAGCGCAATCCTGTCTGTTTGAACAGCACGGTCAACGCTGCGAGTTGGCCAAGCGCTTGCGCTGCCAGAGCAATTGCTGGCAGCGGGCCAAATAACAAAACAGCAACGATCGACAGTCCTGAGCCCGCTCCCGTGCCGATGAGCTGAGCCGTCGTATAGGCGGCGATGCGATGTTCCGCTCGGGCCCATTCGCCATAATGCATCAGCAGCGTGCGCGTCGTCAGATAGGCGGCCGTCGCCAGGAAGATCGGCGCCCCCCATGAAACGCCCAGCGTCAAAAGGATCGGCATGGAAAGCACGACTTGCACAATGCCGGCGTAGAGCGCCATGCGATTGTCCATCAGGCGAAACCGTTCTTCATCCTGATCTGCGAAACGCGTGCGGTATCTCAGCACATAGAGCGACCAGGCCGAAACGCCGATACAAGCGGCTATCTCCTGTGCAGCGATCACAAATGTGACGACGCCGAACGTCACCGGATCAAGCAGGTAGGTCCAGACGACCGTCGTTGCGAATTGCACCGCGGGAGGGACAAACTGCGCGGGAAAATACAGGAGCGTGTTGCGTAATAGTTTTCCCGTGTGATCAGTCATCCGCGCAACTCGTGTCTGATGGCGACCCGCAGCATCCGGTCGGACGCCCAGCGAACACAGGGATTATTTGGTCTCATCATTCCAGGCAATATCAGACATGTTTATACAAATTACTGCCAACGTCTCAGAGATTCAGCTCTATCGCCCTGTCGCTCAAGTTTTTTATGCGCCGCCCGACGTCGTGTTTTGGGGCGACCAGACCTGTTCGCTGTTTCAAACTGGGACCTTATCAATCCGATTTTGCAACAGACGATGAACCCGCAATGCGGATCACGGTCCTTTCTGGCGTGCAAAGAAGTCTCACACTGCAATAGCGGTCGACTTAGGTACAGAGAAAGTTAACTCTATATTTTGCGCGGCTTTCCTAAAGGTAAAACGCGACAAGTTAACGGATATTAACTCGTTTTATTATTAATTCAGCCGCGAATTCCCCGCACCTCCGTTCACCGTCCGGCACTGGCTCCTCGCTTGCTGCCGAGAGCCAAACGTCAAGCGATTCTCGCAAGTAACGGCTCCTTCAATCGCTTGGCGTCGCGCGATCCCATCGCGCGTTTTCGGCGCCAAAGGTGAACGCATGACTTCCATCCCGACCCGGATTTATCGCGACGAACTTCCGATGCTTCAGGACGTCGCAGTGAACATCGACAACATCGACTCCGCACTGGACGCAATGGTTAACCGCGCAAAAGAAAATAGAGGCTATACGCTGTTCACCATCAACCTCGATCATCTGGTCAAGCTGAGAGTTCGATCGCCGTTTTTTCGCAGCCTATCAGCGCGCCGACTTCGTGACCGCCGATGGCTGGCCCGTTGTCTGGCTGTTGCGTCAGCAAGGCCGCTCCGTTGAACGCACCACCGGCGCCGATCTCGTTGAACCGCTCTGCGCCCGCGCCGCCAAGGAAAAACTGCCGATGTTTTTTATCGGGCCTAGTCGCGAGTCGCAGGTCGTCGCCCTCGACATCCTGCGTCAGCGTTACGAGGGACTTGAGATCGTCGGCTCGGACACGCCTCTACTGAATGCGAATTACATCGAGGAAGCCGCCAAGGCCTTCGCGCAATCCATCAAGAAGTCAGGCGCTCGGCTTTGCATCGTCTCGCTGGGCGCGCCCAAGCAGGAACTGCTTGCAGATGCCCTGCTCCGCCATTGTCCCGAGGTGGGCTTCCTTTGCGTTGGCGCCGCGCTCGACTTCATCTCGGGACAAATGGTTCGAGCGCCGAGATACATTCAGCAGATGAAGCTGGAATGGCTATGGCGACTCGCCAGCGATCCGCGGCGCCTTGGGCTGCGCTATGCGTTGTGCATGCAGTTTTTCGCCGTGTTGATCTGGCGCGCCGTGACACAAAAAGACCCGCATGTCGGCGTGCGCGGCGCGCTGCCAACGCAATAAATCCTGCGATTCCGACGGAGCAATGCAGAAAACCCGCCAGTTACGGCGGGTTTTTATTTTTCAGCCACAGTTTTGAGTTAGGCGGCGGCCGGTAAAGCAGCCTTGGCCTGAGCCACGATAGCGGCGAATGCCTCGGGCTGGTTGATGGCGAGGTCCGACAGGACCTTGCGGTCGAGCGTGACGCCAGCCTTGTTCAAGCCGTCGATGAACCGGCTGTAAGTGAGGCCAAACTCACGGACAGCGCCGTTCAGACGCTGAATCCAGAGCGAACGGATGGTGCGCTTCTTGGCTTTGCGGTCGCGCGTCGCATATTGCATCGAGCGGTCGACGGCGGCCTTGGCGGCGCGAATGGTGTTCTTGCGGCGGCCATAAAAGCCCTTGGCGGCCTTGAGGGTCTTCTTGTGCTTGGCGTGGGACGTAACGCCCCGTTTGACGCGAGCCATGACGAAACTCCTTCAGAAATCTTGAGCGATTGGTCGCTTTGCGCGGGGGATCAGCCGTTGGGCAGGAAATACTTCTTGATATTATCGCCATCTGTCTTGAACAGAATGGACGTTCCCCGCAGATTTCTAATCTGCTTGTTCGTGCGTTTGATCATGCCGTGGCGCTTGCCCTTCTGGGCGTAGACCACCTTGCCGGTGCCGGTGATCTTGAAGCGCTTTTTCGCGCCGGATTTGGTTTTCAACTTGGGCATTTTGCTCTCCTGGGCCTTGGGCCCGTTAGTTTTTCGCGCGCCGTCTCCTGACGGAGAGATTTTGCGAGCGTTCGCGTGAGCGAAAAAAACCGCCCCGGCAGCCCATCACTGGCCGGGCGGTCTAGAGGCGGGCTTATAGGCCGGGACAGGGCAAAAAAGCAAGAGACCAACGCGAAATTCAATGACCGGCGCCCGATTCCTTATCCGTCCGTCATGAGCCATAGCCTTTCACAGTCTTTACTGGCCTCCTTTTAGAGGGACAGCGTTCGACTCCATTGCCGGCGGAAGGAAAAATTTGTCATTTCCCATTACATCTCTCCCTCATTCGCCGCGACCGGCGCTTCTATGTCCCGGCTTGCGAGGAGCGGACATGGCGACGGCCAGCGATCGGCTTTTAGCGCTCCGCCCTCCTAAGGAAGTTCGCGCCCAATGAACCGTTGGCTTGTCGTCTCCGCCGCTCTGCTCTTCATTGGATCCAATCTGGTTTTCGCGGTCGGTCTGCAGTGGATTCCCGCGCTGGTCGTCATCTTCGGCGTCGCTGCGTCGGTCATTCTCGTTTGTCAGCGCGTTTCACCGGCTAAGGCTTATTTCCTCGACGCGCCCATCGATTGGCGTCTGCTGATCTTCTGCCTCACTCTCGCGGTCGCGCTCCTGCTGCTGGGCGGCGAGACGCATCTCTTGTACCCGAACTCGGACTGGATGATCCGCGACGCAGTGCTGGGCGATCTGACCCTCCGCGGAGCGCCGGTCTACTATCGCTATCATGGCGTTGAGTATTTTCTGCGCGCACCCTTGGGCATGTATCTCCTGCCTGCGACCGTGGGAAAAATCTTTGGCTTGCAAGGCGCGCATATTGCCCTGCTTGCCCAGAACGCGCTGCTTTGCGGCATTATTCTCTATGTCGTCGGTTCGCTGGCCGGCGGCTGGCGGCTGGTTCTCCTGATGGTCGTGTTCAGCGGGTTGGACATACTGCCTGCGCTTTACGACCAGTTCCTGCGCTCTCCAGGCGTCATAAGGCCTGATCTCGAGTTATGGAAATATTCGAGCCACGTCACCCAGTTGTTTTGGGCGCCGAACCACGCGCTGCCGGGTTTCTTTTTTGCGACTCTCTGTCTGCTCGCACTGAAAGAGGAGGTCGATCTCGCCATATTGGGCTCGCTCTTCGCCGCCCTGCTGATATGGTCGCCGTTGGCCGTCCTGCCCGGGCTTGTCTATATGCCGTTGCTTGCATGGCGCGTGCGCGAAGGGCTTTTCGCGTCCAAACGCCTTTGGCTGGGCGTCATTGCCGCCGCAGCTTTTCTCCCGGTCGTCTATTATCTCACAACTGGCGCAAGTTCTCTCTCGCATGGAATAATGAGGTTAAGCCCTGGCCTTTACGCAGCCTTCATCGTCGTCGAACTCCCCAGCGCATTTTTTCTCGTTTGGCTCTGGGATCGTGTCGAGCCCTCGGTACGGGGCCTTCTGATCGCGTCGATCGCGATTTTGCTCATCCTTCCGTTCTTCAATTTTGGCCCGCTGAATGATCTCGAGATGCGCGCGTCCATCCCGCCATTGTTCATTCTGGCCTTTGTCTTCGCCGGTGTCGCATTGAATGTCCGACCAGACGAAAAATGGCCAAAGAAAGCGGTCTTCTGGATTGTCTCGCTTGGGGCGTTCACGCCGGGGCTGGAGATCAAAAACGTGGCGTTGGAGCGAAGTTTCGCCATTAGCGGCTGCGATTTGCTCACAGCGTCGCTGCAACTGGACGCGAGAGGAGCGCCCGCGAATTACGTGGCCCCAGTCGAGGCTGCGCCCGCCGGCTTGATGCGCGCTGCGCCAGATCCGGCTTCGACTCTCGGCGCTAGGCCTTGCTGGCCCGACCACCCGCTGCGTGCGTATTTGCCGCCGCTTCCGCCAGCCGACTAGGCCTTCATATAAACTCCGCCCGGATCGGCACATGATCCGAAGGTTTTTCTCCAGCCCTGAGAACTCTTGTCGATCTCAACGGCTTTTAAACGATCCGCCGCCTGTGGCGAAAGCAGCAGATGGTCTATGCGCAGGCCGTTGTTCCTTTGCCAGGCGCCCGCCTGATAATCCCAAAAGGTGTATTGCCCGGCCGCGTCGGTGACGGAACGTAAAGCCTCCGTATAGCCAACATTGAGAAGTTCGCGGAACTTGGCCCGGCTTTGCGGCAGGAACAGCGCGTCGCCGGCCCAGGCTTTCGGATCATAGACGTCTTCCGCAGCCGGAATGACATTATAATCCCCGGCGAGAACCACCCGCTCCTCACTTGCAAGGAGCCCGCGAGCATGTTTGGCCAGCGCGTCCATGAACGCGAGCTTATAGGGATATTTGTCGCTCGTCGGAGGGTTGCCGTTGGGCAGATAGATCGAGGCGACGCGGTAAATGCCGCCCGCGCCATCGCCGACGACCCCTTCGATATAGCGTGACTGCACGTCCTTGAAGCCCGGCAGCCCACGCGTAACGTCATCGAGCGGGGCTTTTGAAAGCAACGCGACGCCATTGAAGGTCTTCTGCCCGAATATCTGGACGTTGTAACCCGCGTCCTCGATCTCCTGCCGTGGAAACGCGACGTCTTCGCATTTCAGTTCCTGCAAGCAGAGCACATCGGGGGCGACATCGCGCAGATAGGCGAGCAGGGGCGCCAATCTCTGGCGTACCGAATTGACGTTCCAGCTGGCGATACGCATAAGTCGGCTGCTCCGCGGCACAAGCGGTCATGGGAAACGCCCGCATCTTTAGGCGCCCGGCGCCGCTTGCGCAAATTCCCGCTACACGAGCGATACGGCGCCAAATGACCAATTTCCGCGTTTCGACGATTATTTTCGACATAGGCAATGTGTTGCTCGACTGGAATCCGCGCTATCTCTATTCGAAAATCTTCGCGCGTGAAGAAGAAATGGAGTGGTTTCTCGACCATGTTTGCACGCAGGATTGGGTGCGGGAGCTGGATCGCGGAAAGCCTATCGCCGAAGCCGTAGCCGAGCAGACGCGGCGCTTTCCGGATTACGCGCCACAAATCCGCGCCTTTGACGCCCGCTGGCAGGAAACCTTGAATGGCGCGATCGAGGGTTCCGTGCGCCTGCTGGAAATATTGCATGAACAGGGTGCGCCGCTCTATGCCCTCACGAATTTCTCGGCGGAGAAGTTCCACGACACCCGCCCGCGCTATGATTTTTTCGAGCGGTTTCGGGGCGTTCTTGTTTCGGGTGAGGAGAGGCTCATCAAACCCGATCCGGCGATTTTTCGCCTCATGCTGGAGCGGTTTGATCTGAAGGCGGCCGACTGCCTGTTCATTGACGACAACCCGGACAATGTGCTGGCCGCACAAAGGCTAGGGATCACGGCGGTGCGCTTCGAAAATCCTTCGCAGCTGGAAAAAGCGCTGCGCGATTATGGTTTTTTGTGAATTGCCTGTCGCGCCCCCGCGATCTCCGCGACGATCCTTTCCGCAGCCGCCCTTGGGTCCGGCGCGCGGATAATCGGTCGCCCCACCACCAGATGATCGGCTCCGGCTAACGTCGCCTGCCCCGGCGTCATGATGCGCTTCTGATCGCCAGCGTCCGCGCCCGAGGGGCGAACGCCGGGCGTCACGAGCAGCATTTGCGGTCCGACCAGCGCCCGGATCGGCGGCAGTTCCAGAGGCGAGAGAATAAGCCCGTCGATTCCGGCAGTGCGTGCCTGAACGGCCCGTTGTGTGACGAGTTCCGTCACCCCGAGGGCGTAGCCCGCTTCCTGCAGATCGGCGTCATCGTAAGACGTCATTACGGTGACGGCGAGCAAACGCAGATCGCTGACGCCGGCGCCTGAGCGGGCCGCTCGCATTGTCTGCGGAAAGGCATGGACGGTCAAAAAATCCACGCCGAGCTGCGCGATTTGCCGTGTGGCGCGCTCGACTGTCGCGCCGATGTCATGCAGTTTCAAATCGAGAAAAACGCGCTTTCCGGCGCGCTTCAACTCTGTGGCGAGGTCAAGCCCGCCGGCGTAGGCAAGCTCCATCCCGATCTTATAAAAGGATACGGAGTCACCTAACGTTGCGATCAGTCCCCGCGCCGCCTCGACGCTTTCAACGTCGAGAGCGACGATCAGAGCGTCGCGCGTGTCGCCCCGTTCGTTCATCTCGTTCACCGGGCTGGTCCATTGGCGTGACCCGCGCGACGATAGCGCCATACGCGCGCCGGGGGCAGATTCAGCAGCACGGGCGCCGAACCCTTGCCGACATAGGCCCCGCCAACGCCATGCGCGTGGATCGGCATCGGCGAAATCGTCAGCCCGTAGGTGAACTGGATGAAAAGCCCGTCCGGTCCCATCAGTTCAAAGGCCTGGTGCAGCAGCTCGATGCGATCATGCTCGGGACGGATCAGCAGCGGCAGACTGGAGACGACGGTCGCGATCTGACCGTTGACGTGCCCTTGAAGCGTGTTCTTCAGGCTATAGGCGTCTCCCTGCACGATTTTTACGCCCGGGTAACGCTCGGCGAGCAAGTGGCAGAACTTTGTCTCATATTCAACCAGCAGCAAACGCTCCAGCGGAATACCTCGCGCCAACAGGGCCCTGGTCACAGGGCCGGTGCCCGGCCCCAGTTCGATGATCGGCCCTTCGCGCGAAAGATCGACAAAGCTGGCCATGGTTTTGGCCAACGCAGGCCCCGAGGGCGAGACGGCCCCCACAATGTGGGGATTTTCGAACATCTGGCGCAAAAAGCGCGCACTGTCGGCAAAGGTGGTTTTTTTGGACTGCTGGCGGTGCGGCACGGATGAATCGCCTTTTAGGTTTGCAGATGTCTGCTCATACAAAATCCTCCCCACGAAGAAAGAAGGACCGCTAAGGGGCGGCGCGCGCGAAGCCCCCGCTCCTTCCTAGCCCTTCTCCAGCCGTCGTCAATCGCCTCGCTATTTGCCGAAAAGCTCTTTCATCCGCGAAAAAAAGCCGGTGGCCTCCGGATGGGTGTGGTGGGAAAACTCCTGCTCAAATTCATTCAGCAATTCGCGTTGTCGCTTGGTGAGATTTTGCGGCGTCTCCACGCTGATCTGCACATGGAGATCGCCGAGATCGCGTCCGCGCAACACTGGCATGCCCTTGGCTTTAATCTTCAATTGGCGCCCGGACTGCGTGCCTTCCGGCACCTTCAGCTTACACTCCGACCCGTCGATGGCGTGGACCGTGATTTCGCCGCCGATGGCTGCACGGACCATTGAGATCGGCACGCGACAATACAGATCGGCCCCGTCGCGCTGGAAAAACGCATGCGGCTTGACCGACAGGAAAATATAGAGGTCTCCGGGCGGGCCGCCGCGAAGCCCCGCCTCCCCCTCGCCCGCAAGACGAATGCGGGTGCCGTCTTCGACGCCCGCCGGCACATTGACGGAAAGGGTGCGCTCCAGGGTCTTGCGGCCGGAGCCCGCGCAGGCGGGACAGGGATTGTCGATAATCTCGCCGCGCCCCTGGCAGGTCGGGCAGGTCCGCTCGATCGCAAAGAAACCTTGCTGAGCCCGAACTCTGCCGTGGCCCGCGCATGTCGAGCAGGTCTTGGGTTTGGAGCCCTTTTTGGCGCCCGCGCCGCCGCAGGCTTCGCAGGTGGCGGAGGTCGGCAGTTTGAGCGTCGCCGCTTTGCCGGAATAGGCTTCCTCCAGCGTGATTTCCATGTTGTAGCGCAGATCAGAACCGCGCTCGCGGCCATTGGCGCTGGAGCGTCCGCCGCGCCGGCCCATCACATCGCCAAAAAGATCCTCGAAAATATCCGCCATAGAGGTGGAAAAACCGTCGCTGGCGAAGCCGCCGCCGGCGCCCCCCTGTTCAAAGGCGGCATGGCCGAAACGATCATAGGCGGTGCGCTTTTGCGGATCGGACAGCGCCTGGTAAGCCTCATTCAACTCCTTGAACTGCGCCTCCGCCGCCTTGTCGCCTGGATTGCGGTCGGGATGGCATTCCATGGCCGACTTGCGGAAGGCGATTTTCATCTCGACTTCAGTCGCGGTCCGGCTGACGCCGAGAATTTCGTAATAGTCGCGCTTGGCCATGTTTAGACGCTGTCAGTCCATCAGAGAGTTCGATCGCCGGCTCCGCTTCCCGCGCGCCGCGTTGAAGGCAGGCGATACACTAGTTCGCGGGCTGATGTAAGCATTGATGCGGAAGACGTCGAGATCAACCTTGAGGCAGGGGTTTTCTTTCCTGGCGTCAGCAGGGCTTTAGGGATACGCGGCCGTCCGGCAAAGAAAAGCGGAGGAAGAATTGCTTCTCCCTCCGCCTGTCGTGCGCTTTTTCAGACCTCACTTCTTGTGGTCGTCGCCGCCAACTTCCTTGAAGTCCGCGTCGATCACGTCGTCCTTGCCGTGGCCATCCTGCCCCCCGCCGCCGGGGGCCGCGCCCTCGGCCTGCTGGGCCTTGTACATCGCCTCGCCGAGCTTCATTGAGGCCTGCGCCAGTTCATTGGTCTTGGCCTTGATATGCTCCGCATTGTCGCCCTCAAGCGCCGTCTTCAGCGAGGCGATGGCCTCCTCGATGACGCTCTTGTCGGCGGCCGACACCTTGTCGCCAAATTCCGCTACAGACTTCTGCGCGCTGTGCACGCTGGCCTCGCCGTGGTTCTTGGCGTCGACCAATTCGCGGCGGGCCTTGTCCTCGGAGGCGTGCGCCTCAGCGTCCTTGACCATCTTGTCGATGTCGGCGTCTGTCAGGCCGCCAGAGGCCTGAATGCGAATCTGCTGCTCCTTGTTCGTGGCCTTGTCCTTCGCCGTCACATTGACGATGCCGTTGGCGTCAATGTCGAAGGTCACCTCGATCTGCGGCACGCCGCGCGGAGCCGGCGGAATTCCGGCGAGGTCGAAGCGCCCGAGGCTCTTGTTGTCCTGCGCCATCTCGCGTTCGCCCTGGAACACATTGATGGTGACGGCGGTCTGGTTGTCCTCGGCGGTGGAGAAGATCTGGCTCTTCTTGGTCGGGATCGTCGTGTTGCGGTCGATAAGACGGGTGAATACGCCGCCCAGCGTTTCAATGCCGAGCGAAAGCGGAGTCACGTCGAGCAGCAGCACGTCCTTGACGTCGCCCTGGAGCACGCCGGCCTGCACGGCCGCGCCAATCGCCACCACTTCGTCGGGATTGACGCCCTTGTGAGGCTCCTTGCCGAAGAACTGCTTGACGATCTCCTGCACCTTGGGCATGCGCGTCATGCCGCCGACGAGAACGACTTCGCCAATCTCGCCCGCCGACATGCTGGCGTCCTTGAGCGCCTTGCGGCAGGGCTCTATGGTGCGCTGGATCAAATCGTCGACCAGAGCCTCGAATTTCGCGCGCGTCAGCTTCAGGGTGAGATGCTTCGGCCCCGTGGCGTCCGCCGTGATATAGGGCAGGTTGATCTCGGTCTGCGTCGCCGAAGACAGTTCTATCTTGGCCTTTTCCGCTGCTTCCTTGAGGCGTTGCAGAGCGAGCTTGTCCTTGGTGAGGTCAATGCCCTGCTCTTTCTTGAATTCCGCCGCGAGATATTCCACGACGCGATTGTCGAAGTCTTCGCCGCCGAGGAATGTGTCGCCATTGGTGGACTTCACTTCAAACACGCCGTCGCCGATCTCCAGGATCGAGACGTCGAAAGTTCCGCCGCCAAGGTCGTAGACCGCGATGGTTCCGCTGTGCTTCTTGTCGAGGCCATAGGCCAGCGCCGCAGCCGTGGGCTCGTTGATGATGCGCAGCACTTCCAGACCGGCGATCTTGCCTGCGTCCTTGGTGGCCTGACGCTGGGCGTCGTTAAAGTAAGCGGGCACCGTGATGACCGCCTGAGTGACGGTCTGCCCGAGGTGCGCCTCCGCGGTCTCCTTCATTTTCTGAAGGATGAACGCAGAGATCTGCGACGGCGAAT
The DNA here is from genome assembly GCA_963724845.1 of uncultured Alphaproteobacteria bacterium. Lineage (GTDB taxonomy): Bacteria > Pseudomonadota > Alphaproteobacteria > Rhizobiales > Beijerinckiaceae > Methylocystis. Next base: position 726,882 of record CAVRWF010000001.1, on the reverse strand, counting down.
ATTGCTTTCCGGCGGCGGCCACCCAAGCGTCGCCATTGCCGCCCCTGACAATCTGATAGGGGACGAGACCGATGTCCTTCTTGGTCATCGGATCTTCGAAAGTGCGGCCGATAAGGCGTTTGATGGCGAAAAAAGTCTTTTCGGGATTCGTCACAGCCTGACGCTTCGCCGGCTGTCCAACCAGCCGCTCGCCGTCGTCAGTGAACGCGACGATCGAAGGCGTGGTGCGGGCGCCTTCGGCGTTTTCGATAACCTTGGGAGTCGACCCATCCATCACGGCCACGCAGGAATTGGTGGTGCCAAGGTCGATGCCGATAATCTTAGCCATTTCGCTGATCCTTCCTAATGCAATTTCGTCGGACCCCGTAGCGGTCCATTGGGAATTGGCCTGTCGACGGCTCGATTGAAGCCCGCCTCGCCGTCCTATCCCTTCGTGTCATGAGATTGTGTTGAGGCCGCCTCAACGCAAGGGCGTCCCTAGCATGTTCGGCGCATATAAATTGAAGGGCGCCGCCGGGGCAAGCTCTCCGTCCGCCGCAAATGGAACTCCGGTCTTGTATACCGTGAAGCCTACGAAAAATTTGGCGGCTGTGACGCCTGTTTCTTTCTCTCCCGCTTTGTCAGTTTCAGCTTCGGGAAATGCTGATGAATGGCGATTTTTATCACTAGTCAACCCGGGCAAAGCCGCGGCGTCCGCTGCGGCGGACACTATGCAAAGATCGCTTGTGCGAAGCCTGCTTGCCTGTTTGCCCTGTAGCCTGCATGCTCCCCCGCTGCGACGGCAAATCCAAGGGTCGGTGGAAATCGTCACGCAGACCGCGATCGAAGCGGGCGCGGCGATTGCCGTGGGCGGCCCCGCACTCCCTACCGCTCGCGCGCGGACGCTGGCGAGGCGCATTTGGTCGATTCTGCGTGCGCAATTTCGCCGCGCGCTTTTCCGTTTCCGACGCGGATTCCGCTCTTTTCCTCGGCGTGCGCGCGCCGACGCACGGGGCCGACAAGAAGCAGATGATCGAGTTCCGCCTCAAGGCATTGCAGGCGAAACCTTGAGCGCCGAGTTGATGGTTGCCATTCGTTCAATGACTTAAATCAATTATTTCCGATTTCTTTCTCCGGTCCCGGCCGGGTGGCAAATCGGCAACGAAATTGCTACAAGCTGCCGGCGAACGCTCTTACTGGTCCCCAGTTTTCGAAAGCTTGAAACCCATGCGCAGCGGCAAAATCGAGCGCAACACCACCGAAACAAAGATTTCGGTCACCGTCGGAATCGACGGGGCGGGCGCGTCGCGGATCGTCACGGGCGTGGGCTTTTTTGATCACATGCTCGATCAGATCGCGCGCCATGCGCCGCTTGACCTCGAGCTTCAGGCCAAGGGCGATTTGCATATCGACGCGCATCACACCGTCGAGGACGTCGGAATTGCATTTGGCCAGGCGGTGGATCAGGCGCTTGGAGATCGCAGAGGCATCGCCCGCTATGGCGACGCCCATGTGCCGCTCGACGAAGCGCTCACCCGTGTCGTAGTCGACGTGTCGGGACGCCCTTTTCTTGTTTACGACGTCAAATTTCCGTCACAAAAAATCGGCGACTTCGACACCGAACTGATGCGTGAATTTTTTCAGGCCGTCGCAGTCCACGCGCGCATCGGACTACATATCGAGTGCCTGCGGGGCGTGAACAGTCATCATATCGCGGAAAGCGCTTTCAAAGGATTTGCTCGCGCTTTTGGCAAGGCCGTGGCGATTGATCCGCGACGCGCCAGCGCCGTGCCTTCGACCAAAGGCACGCTGACAAGCTGAAGGGAACCGGCCCATGGCCATTTTTACCGTGCATGTTCCCGCGACCCGCGCGGGCGAGGCGCCGTCAGCTGAAAGGATTGTCTTTTTGCGCGACGGTTTCTCCCTGTCCGCCACGATATTCGGCCCCCTGTGGCTGGCGTGGAATCGTTCATGGGTTGCGGCCCTCGGATGGGCGCTGCTCTTGGCTGCGGTCGCCTTCATTGGCGTAAAACTTGGCGTATCCAAGCGAACTTTGCTGCTTGCAGGGCTTGCTCTGTCGGTCGCCCTGGGCTTCGAGGGCGTTCGTCTCGTTGCATGGACGCTTGCGCGGCGGGGCTATAACGAGAGCGCCGTCGTTGTCGGAGAGAACGCCGATGAGGCCGAAGAAATATTCTTCAACAACTGGCGCCCCTCCATTGCGCCTCCGCCTCCCCCGCCGCCGCCCGCGCCAGCCGCCTTCAAGAGCGAGGAGCCTCGCTATTGACCACGGCCATTATTGACTACGGTTCGGGCAATCTGCATTCGGCGGTAAAGGCGTTTGAACGCGCTGCGCGCGAAAGCGAAAAGACCGGCTGCGATATTCGCGTGACCAATGATCCCGAGACGGTGCGTCGCGCCGAACGCGTCGTTTTGCCGGGGGTCGGCGCCTTCGCAGACTGCCGCAACGGCCTGGCCTCCATTGCTGGCCTCAATCAGGCGCTGATCGAGGCGGTCATCGAAAAAGGGCGGCCGTTTCTTGGCATATGCGTCGGCATGCAACTGATGGCTACACGCGGGCTCGAACATGGCGAGACGCGAGGACTGGACTGGATCGCAGGCGATGTAACGGCGATCCAGCCGGCAGATCCCGCACTCAAGATTCCGCACATGGGATGGAACACCCTCGCGTTGACGCGCCCCCACCCTTTGTTCGAGGGCATCGGGACGGGCGAACACGGCCTGCATGCCTATTTCGTGCATTCCTATCACTTAGTTCCAACCGCGTCGGAACATGTGCTCGCGAGGACCGACTATGGCGGTCCGCTGACCGCTGCTGTCGCGCGCGACAATCTTGTCGGCGTGCAGTTTCATCCCGAGAAAAGTCAAAAGCTCGGTCTTGCTCTCATCGCCAATTTCTTGAGGTGGCGTCCGTGATTCTCTTTCCCGCGATTGATTTGAAGGAAGGCCAGTGCGTGCGGCTCGCCCAGGGCGACATGAGCCGCGCGACGGTTTTCAATGACGACCCCGCCGAACAGGCGCGCGCTTTCGAGTGTCAGGGCTTTGAATATCTGCATGTCGTCGATCTGGACGGCGCCTTCGCCGGCGCCCCTCGCAACGCGGAAGCGGTCGAGTTGATTCTGGCGACTTTGAAAATTCCCCTGCAGCTTGGAGGCGGCATTCGGGATATGCGCACTATCGCGCGCTGGCTGGAGAAGGGCGTCACGCGCGTTATCATCGGCACGGCGGCGGTGAAGGACCCAACGTTGGTGCGCGAGGCGGCGCGCCTTTATCCAGGAAAAATAGCTGTCGGCATCGACGCCAAGGATGGGATGGTGGCGGTTGAAGGCTGGGCGCGCACGACTCGCGTGTCCGCATTGGACCTCGGCCGCAGTTTTGAAGACGCGGGCGTCGCGGCCATTGTCTACACCGACATCGCGCGCGATGGCATCTTGAAGGGCCTCAATATGGAGGCGACGCTCGCGCTGGCCAATGCGCTGACGATACCGGTCATCGCTTCTGGCGGCCTAGCCTCGCTGGACGACGTCGCGCGGCTGACGCAACCCGATTGCGCCAGGCTGGCGGGCGCCATAACGGGCCGTGCGCTCTACGACGGCCGGCTTGATCCCGGACAGGCTCTGGCCCTTCTGCGCGGCGCCTGCGAGTCGACCAGAGCGAGCGCCTGATGCTCAAATCCCGCCTCATTCCCTGTCTCGACGTCAAGGACGGACGCGTAGTCAAGGGCGTCAATTTTGTCGATTTGCGCGACGCGGGCGATCCGGTAGAGGCGGCGCTGGCCTATGATGCCGCTGGCGCCGACGAACTCTGCTTTCTCGACATCACCGCCAGTCACGAAAACCGCGGCACGCTCCTCGATGTCGTGCAGCGAACCGCCGAGGCCTGCTTCATGCCCCTGACCGTTGGCGGCGGCGTGCGCACGCTGGACGACATCCGCAAACTTCTTCTCGCCGGCGCCGACAAGGTTTCGATCAACTCCGCCGCGGTCGCCAACCGCGACTTCGTGCGCGAGGCGTCGGAAAAATTCGGCGCGCAGTGCATCGTCGTGGCGATAGACGCCAAACGTGCAGGCGAAAAACGTTGGGAGATTTTCACGCATGGCGGGCGCCGCGCCACCGGCATTGACGCGGTGGAGTTCGCGGGTGCGGTCGCCGCGCTGGGCGCCGGCGAAATCCTTCTCACGTCGATGGACCGCGACGGCGCCAAATGCGGGTTTGACATTGACCTCACGCGCAGCGTCGCCGACGCCGTGAACGTCCCGGTCATCGCCTCCGGCGGCGTTGGCAATCTTGACCATTTGGTCGCCGGCGTGAGCGAGGGTCACGCCAGCGCCGTGCTCGCGGCCTCGATTTTCCACTTTGGCGAATATTCGATACAACAGGCCAAGCTCCATATGGCGCGCGCGGGCATCGCCATGCGTCTCGACGGTCTGGAGGCGGCATGAGCTTCACACTCGACGACCTTACCGAGATCATTCGCGAGCGGCGCGATTCGACGGCGCAGAAGTCCTACACCAAGAGTCTTTTCGAGGGAGGCGTGCCGCGCATCGCCAAAAAATTCGGCGAGGAAGCTGTCGAGACGGTGATCGCGGCGCTCAGCGACGACAAGCCGGCTTTGACCGGGGAAGTCGCCGATGTGCTTTACCATCTCCTGGTGCTGCTTGAGGCGCGCGGCATCTCTCTTGCCGAGGTGCTGAACGAATTGGAACGCCGCACAACCCGGTCCGGGCTTGAAGAAAAGGCCTCGCGCGGTGTCTCTTCATGAATGCGGCTGAAGGCGGGAATGGCCAATTGCCGGAAGCAGGCGGGATTGCGACGCCCTATCGGCATTTCACGCGCGCCGAGTGGGCCAGCCTGCGCGCCGACACGCCCTTGACGTTGACGCTCGAAGATCTTGCGCGTCTGAAATCGCTGCACGACCCGATCTCGCTGGAAGAAGTCATCGAGATTTACCTGCCGCTGTCGCGTCTGCTCGCGCTTTACGTCGCGGCGACGCAGGGCCTGTTCAAAGCGACGCAACGGTTTCTTGGAGCCGAGGACGGCAAGGTTCCCTATATTATCGGCGTGGCGGGTTCGGTTGCCGTCGGCAAATCGACGACCGCGCGCATTCTGAAAGCGCTTCTTTCGCGCTGGACGAACACGCCGAAGGTTGAACTCGTCACAACGGACGGCTTCCTTTTGCCTAACGCCACGCTCGAACGCGAAGGCCTAATGGACAAGAAAGGCTTTCCGGAAAGTTACGACAACAAGTCGCTTTTACGCTTTCTTTCCGACGTCAAAGCCGGGCGCAATAACGTCGAAGCGCCGGTCTATTCGCATCTGACCTATGACGTGGTTGAAGGCAAAAAGTTGATCGTCGACCGCCCCGACATTCTCATTGTCGAAGGCGTCAATGTGCTTCTTGCGCCGCGCCCGCCGCGCGACGGTCGCGAAGTGCCTTTCGTTTCGGACTTTTTCGATTTCTCGGTCTATCTGCATGCCGACGAGGCCGTGCTGGAGGACTGGTACGTCGCGCGTTTCCAACGTTTGCGACAGACCGCGTTTCGTGACCCTCGCTCCTACTTTCGCGTTTACGCCGATCTGGACGAAGCGGAAACGGAGCGGGTCGCCAGCGACATCTGGCGGCGCATCAATCTCCAGAACTTGCGCCAGAACATCGCCCCCACGCGTCCGCGCGCGAGCCTGATTTTGACCAAAGGCCCGGATCATCACATTGAAGAAGTGGCGTTGCGGAAATTGTGACTGGGCGACAGCTACGCGCGACTTCTGAAGCCGACCAGTAAACAAAGCCAGCTTCGCACCTGCCTCGCGCTCCCCACCCAGCGAAATTTTCCTTTAATTATTATATCGTTAAAGAATTCAAGCCTTAGATAAGCCAAGATTGGGAAACTCCGAAGCAGCACGCTTCGGGAGGCATGAAGCCCTCCTCTTTCCATCCCGGGTAAACCGGATGTTCCAGTTTTTATCCGACCCCGCGGATGTCCTTGATGGTCAGCCTATCGTCCCACCCACGCCTCCACCCGCGAATTGACGTTCCCACCATCGAGAACGCCGGAGGGCGCAATCCTCTGAACGACTGTGGCGAATTGATTTCTGTGAAGCGGCGCCGGCATGTCTGAAGTGAAAAAACCCGTTACGCTGACCTGGTTTGCGCGTCTCCGATCCGAGCCGCTGACGGAGGAGGCCTCCGCACGATTGCGCGCAGAGCAGCTTTCGACCATTTTGCGCCAGACCCCCAATATGATGATCGCGAACGCCTGCAACGCGCTCGTGCTTTTCGCCGCGTTCTGGTCCACGCCGCAGCGCGATTCAGTCGCCTTGTGGGCGACGACGGTAATATCCGTCGCAGGATATATTTATTATCGAAACAGAAAGCGGTTACCGGGCCCAAGATTACAACGCTATCGATCTTTCGTTCTCCCGCGAGCGGTGCTTTATGCTTGCGCGCTCAGCCTTTGCTGGGCTGCGGTGCCGGCGCTTTTTTTCGAAAATGCAAGCCCGGGCGCGCAACTGCTCATCACCTGCTTGTGCGCCGGCATGCTGTGTGGCGGCGCCTTTGCGCTTGCAAGCATTCCATATGCCGCCGTCGCTTTTACAACGCCGATCTTTGTCGCTTCGGCCGCAACTCTGGCGCGAAGCGGAGGATCGGACTACATCCTCATCTCCGCCGTTCTCGTCGTCTACACGCTTGTTTTGCTGCGGGGCGTTTTTACGCATGCCGAGCAAATGAAATTGCGTTTGCTCGAACAGATGGACACGGAGCGCAGGGTACGTACCGACGCCCTCACTTCGCTTCCCAATCGTTTGTGGTTCCAGGAAACTGTCGACATAGAATTTGCGCGCATTTTGCGGTCACGAAAATACTTCGCGCTGATGTACGTCGATCTCGACGATTTTAAACTCGTCAATGATCGACTGGGACATGCGGCAGGCGATGAATTGCTGACGCAAGTCGCGCAAAGGATGCGCGCATGTCTAAGGCCAACGGACCTTGTTGCCCGTCTCGGTGGCGATGAATTTGCGGTTGTTGCAACGTCCATAAACGACCCGGAGGACGCAAGCGTAATCGCAAGGCGAGTCACTCAGTGCTTTGAGCCGCCTTTCTCCATCGCCTCAGAGGAGGTGTTTTGCGGCGCCAGCCTCGGTGTCGCCATAGCGCCGAGGGACGGAGACAATCCACGCACCTTGCTTCGAAACGCCGATATCGCGCTTTATCGAGCCAAGCAGAACGGCGGGCTGTTCTGCCTGTTTGAACCAAGGCATGAGGCTGTGGCGCGTGAGGAGCGCGCGCTTGAACACGACTTGCGCCGAGCGCTTCAGCTCGACCAGTTTTCTCTCGTCTTCCAACCCCTCCTCGAGATTGGCGCCGGCGACATCAACGGCTGCGAGGCTTTGCTGAGATGGAAACATCCCACCCGCGGTCAGGTGGCTCCGTCCGTTTTTATCCCCATCGCCGAGAGAACAGGTTTCATCCATGATCTCGGGCTTTGGGTCGTCGAAAAAGCCTGTGTCGCCGCCGCAAGTTTTCCGCATCATGTTCGCGTGGCCGTAAACGTCTCCGCCGTCCAGCTCCGCGAACCGAAATTTGCGGAAAGAGTTCTCGATTGCCTTTTTTCCGCAGGAATTTCCTCAACTCAGCTGGGCATAGAGATCACGGAAAGCGCCTTGCTTTCGGAGGATCATGCGACGGACAGCTCCATCCGCAAACTGGCGGGATCCGGCGTGGCGATCAGTCTGGACGATTTCGGAACCGGATACAGTTCGCTCAGCTACCTGCGCAAGCTTCCGCTCCACAAGATCAAGATAGATCGAAGCTTCACCCAGGACGTTCTTAATCAACCCGACTGCGCCGCGATAATTCGCGGCGTGGTAGCGATGGCCGCCGACCTCGGCATCAGCAGCGTGGGCGAAGGCGTGGAAGACGTGAACCAGCTTGACTGGCTGCGCCAGAACGGCTGTTGGGAGGCGCAGGGCTATTTGATCAGCAAACCGCTCTACGAAACAGAGTTCAAGGCTTTCATCGCAGCATGGAATCCGAAAACTGTCGCGGCCTAACGGAACTTGAACGGCTTCCCGCGATTCCGCGGAAAGCCGCCGTTGATTTTCTCAGGCGCCCTTCTTCATCTCGACAACATTGTCTGCGCGCCCCGCTTTCGCAGCTTTGCCATCTAGCGTCAGACCCGATGCGTCCGCCGACACCCCCACATGCGCGCCGTCGGGGATTTCGCCCGCAAGCAAGCGTTCAGCCAAAGCGTCTTGCAGTTCCTTCTGGAAGACGCGTTTGAGCGGTCTTGCGCCATAGGCGGGGTCGTAGCCCCGCTGCGCCAGCCAATCGCGCGCCTTGGCGTCGGGCTCCAGCAGGATCTTGCGATCCTCAAGCAGCCTGGCCAGTCGCGCGAACTGGATTTCGACGATTGCGCCCATGTCCTCGCGGCGCAGCCGGTGGAACAGGATGATTTCGTCGACGCGGTTCAGGAACTCCGGCCGGAAGTGCGAACGCACCACCTGCATCACTTCATCATGGACGGCGGCGGAATCCTCGCCTTCCTTCTGCATCACCAGGAATTCGGCGCCGAGATTCGAGGTCATGATGATCAGCGTGTTCTTGAAATCTACCGTGCGCCCCTGCCCGTCGGTCAGCCGCCCGTCGTCAAGGACCTGCAACAGCACGTTGAACACGTCCGCATGCGCTTTTTCGATTTCATCGAACAGCACCACCTGATAAGGCCGGCGCCGCACCGCCTCGGTCAGGGCGCCGCCCTCCTCGTAACCGACGTAGCCGGGCGGCGCGCCGATCAGGCGAGCGACCGAGTGCTTTTCCATATATTCCGACATGTCGAGCCGCACCATCGCGGTCTCGTCGTCGAACAGGAAGCTCGCCAGCGCCTTGGTCAGCTCGGTCTTGCCGACGCCCGTCGGCCCAAGGAAGATGAAGGAGCCGATCGGGCGATTGGGATCTTGCAAGCCCGCGCGCGCGCGCCGGACCGCCGTCGCGACGGCGGACACCGCCTCCTTCTGGCCCACAACGCGCCGGGCCAGTTCCGTTTCCATATGCAGCAGCTTTTCGCGCTCGCCCTCCAGCATTTTGTCGACCGGCACGCCGGTCCAGCGTGACACGACTTGCGCGATATGATCCGCTGTAACGGCTTCCTCGACCAGCGCGCCGTTCTTGCCCTCGCTGGCAGCCAGCTTGCGCTCCAGATCAGGGATCACGCCGTAGGTCAGCTCTCCCGCGCGCTGATACTCGCCGCGCCGTTGCGCCTGCGCCAGTTCGTTGCGAGCATTGTCGAGCTGCTCTTTCCATTTCTGCGCCTGGCCGAGTTTGTCCTTTTCGGCGCGCCAGCGCTGGGTAAGCGACGCGGATTTTTCTTCAAGGCCAGCGAGTTCTTGCTCGAGTCGCCCAAGCCGGTCCTTCGACGCTGCGTCGGTCTCCTTCTTCAGCGCTTCCTGCTCGATCCGCAGCTGAATGATGCGGCGGTCCAATTCGTCCAATTCTTCCGGCTTGGAGTCGATCTGCATGCGCAGGCGGGAACTCGCCTCGTCCACAAGGTCGATGGCTTTGTCCGGCAAGAAGCGGTCGGAGATGTAGCGGTTGGACAATGTCGCGGCGGCGACGAGCGCGCTGTCGCTGATGCGCACGCCGTGATGCAGTTCGTATTTTTCCTTCAGCCCGCGCAAGATCGAGACCGTATCTTCGACAGTCGGTTCGCCGACGAATACCGGCTGGAAACGCCGGGCCAGCGCTGCGTCCTTTTCAACGTGTTTGCGATATTCGTCCAACGTGGTCGCGCCAACGCAATGCAATTCGCCGCGCGCCAGCGCCGGCTTCAACAGGTTGGAGGCGTCCATCGCGCCATCGGCCTTTCCGGCTCCGACCAGCGTATGCATCTCGTCAATGAACAGAATGATGCCGCCCTGCGCCGCAGTGACCTCATTCAGCACCGCCTTCAGACGCTCCTCGAACTCGCCGCGATATTTCGCGCCGGCGATCAGCGAGCCCATGTCGAGCGCGAGCAGTTTTTTGTCCTGCAACGATTCCGGCACGTCGCCGTTGACGATGCGCAGCGCCAGTCCCTCGACGATAGCCGTCTTGCCGACGCCGGGCTCGCCGATCAGCACAGGATTGTTTTTCGTGCGGCGCGCCAGGACCTGGATCGTGCGACGAATTTCCTCGTCCCGGCCGATTACTGGATCGAGCTTGCCCTCCCGCGCGGCCTCGGTGAGATCGCGCGAATATTTCTTGAGCGCGTCATAGCTGTTTTCCGCCGAAGCGCTGTCGGCCTTGCGCCCCTTGCGTAAATCCTCGATAGCCGCGTTCAGCGTTTGCGGCGTCACCCCGGCGTCAGCCAAAATGCGCGCGGAGTCGGAGCCCTTCTCCAGCGCCAGGGCGAGCAGCAGTCGCTCCACCGTGACATAGGAGTCGCCCGCCTTCTGGGCGATCTGCTCGGCGTTATCGAAAAGGCGCGCCGTTGCGGGCGCAAGATAAATCTGGCCCGCGCCCGAGCCGGCGACCTTGGGCAATTTGGCCAGCGCCGCCTCTGTCTTGAGCAGAGCCTCGCGCGAGCGTCCGCCCGCTCGATCAATCAAGCCGGCCGAGAGACCTTCCTCATCGTCAAGCAAGACCTTCAAAATGTGCTCGGGAGTGAATTGCTGATGCCCCTCCCGGGTCGCCAGCGATTGCGCTGATTGAATGAAACCCCGCGCGCGCTCGGTGTATTTTTCGATATTCATGAAATGCTCCCACGACCCGGAGGCGGCCCATCAAGCAGCGCTGCCTCGCGTCATAACCCCGGCCCCTTGCGGCGGCCCTAAGCGCGATATGGGAGCGGGTTTTTAAAAACAAAGGGGGCGCCGCAAAGCGTCGCGCCTTGGCTGGGTCGGCGGGCCGGCGAGTTGTCCATGATACCTCCGAAAGTCAGTCATTCTCGTCGGCGTCCTGATAGTCTTCCACGGGCGTAATCACGATTTTCTCAATGTTGCATCTGATGGTCCCAACAGGCCCAGCGCAAGGTTGCAGCTCAATTTCGATTTCACTCCGAAGAAGGCCGAGTCCAGACAGGCTGCAATGAACCGCCTCAACCGGGGCGCGGCGAAAACTCAATCCACCAATGACATTCTGATGGACGAATCCGTCGATATAGACATCGACCATATCGCGCAGAGTAAAGGTGAACACAGCGTGCTTGAACCGCGGCCCTTGTTTTCCCGATTCGCTGGCCATCGCCGAGACTCGCAAATAGCTTGGCCCTTTCCGAACGAGGCGAATTTCAAGAACTTCCCCGTCTCCGAACGCCGGCCACCCGCCAAACCAGTCAAGCACTTCCGAGCCGCCGGGTATTTCGTTCAGAATCGAGATAAATTCCTCAACAAAATCCTCTTCCGACATCCGCCCCTCGCGTCTTAGGCCACGTCATCGTTTCGCGCCACTTGGGCGCGCTCCTCCATCGCATTATCATGCGCCCGGAATTGTCCGCAGGAGCGAGCATGCGCGTAAAATACCTCTACCGCTACCCCGTAAAGGGCCTTTCGCCGGAGGCGATCGAGGAAGCCCAGCTCGCCACGGACGGCTATTTCCCCTGCGACCGGATGTTCGCTTTGGAGAATGGTCCTTCCGGTTTCGACCCGGCCGCGCCCGTTCACCAGCCCAAGATCAAGTTTCTCATGCTGATGCGCAACGCCGCGCTCGCAGGCCTCTCGACCCGTTACGATGCAAAGACGGAAATGCTGACGCTGATGCGGGGAGGCGCCATCGTTGCGCGCGGCGACCTGCGCCGGGCGGATGGACGCGCAGCAATCGAGATTTTCATGACGCAGTTTCTCGGCGAAGAGATACGCGGTCCGGTGCGGTTGCTCGAGGCCCCCGGCAATTTCCGCTTCACGGATTCGAAATCGGGGTTTGTCTCGCTGCTGAACCTCGCCAGCGTCGAAGCGATCGCCGAGGCTGAAGGGCGTCCGGTGGACCTTTTGCGTTTTCGAGCCAATATTTATCTCGAGGGGCTAGAGCCCTGGGCCGAGACAGCGCTGGTGGGCAAGACGCTGACGATGGGCGAAGCGCGGCTGGAAATCCTGAAAATGACGGACCGCTGCGCGGCCACGGGCGTCGAACCCGGCACGGGCAAGCGCGACATGGACCTGGTGCAGACGATGCGCAAAAACTTCGGCCATGTCGATTGCGGCGTCTATGCTCGCGTCGTCCGGGGCGGGCGCATTGCGCGCGGAGATGGCTGTCATTAGTTCCCACCTGTCGCCGAAGCTCGCGTTGTGCGGCCGGGATCGGTGAGGCGAACGATGCGAAATTCAAACCGCGCGATATCTACCGGGTAGGAGTTCGCTTTTGCGAGCTTTAGCGATGCGCCTGAGGTTCAAGCGGCTCGGGCCATCTTTGCGAAAAGATCCCGAGAAAGGCGCTTTTCATGACCGACGCGACAATCATTTCATTTGAAGCCGGCACGCGAAGCCGTCGTCTGCAAAACGAACTTGAAAGTTGGCGGGCGCGTCTTCGCCTTGCATACGAGCGCAATTGGGACTGGCGCGCACGGGAAATCTGCAAGATGGAAATTCGCCGCTTAAGCGATCTTGTCCGCGAGGTCGCGAACGAGATGGCCTAGAGAGGCCAGGCGCTCCCCCGCGCCCCTAAAGGTGCGCGGGGAAACCGATGGGGTGGCGCTTCAATCGCCGAGAGGCAGTTCGCCCCGCAGCGGCGCTTCTTCCGGTCCACCGGCTTCGCCTGGCGCAGGGCGCGGCCTGCGGCGACGGCGCGGAGCCAAATGAAAACCGGCGTCTTCCTGGGCCTCGCCGGGCGACTGCTCCGGCGCCGATGGCGGAGCCTCCACCGAAACGGGCCGAGGCGGCACGGGCGCTGTTATGAAAGCGGGCAGTCCGACCGGCGCGGCGAGGTCCGGCGCAGGAGGCTGTTCACTCACGACGGGAGCTTCGTAACGCTCCTGACGAGGCTGAAACCGGTTGCGGTCGCGGTTGCGCTCAAAACCGGAATGCTGGCCACGATCTGTCGTTTCGCCGCCCCGATCCGGATTTCGCTCTGGCTGGGGTCGATCCTGACCGCGATCATAGTTGCGATCCTGATTGCGATCCGGTCCACGTCCACGGTTATTGAAGGGCGGACGTTCGGGCCGATTGGGCCGCTCATGGCGCGCTTCGCCGTACGGGCGCTCCTCGAACGGCTGCGGCTGCGGCTGCGGAGGCGCAAAATGCGGCTGCACCTGAGGCTGCGGCGCCTGGTAGGGCGGCGGCGCCTGAAAGGGAGCGGCGGGAGCAACCGGCAAACGGTCGGCCAGCGGCGCGAAGCGATCCGGTATCCCCGTGAAATCATCATCGTCGTCGCTGTCGTCCTCCGCCTCAAAGGACTGGCGACCAAAGTTGTTCGTCGCCTGCTGCGCGGCTGCGATCAAGCGGAAATAATGTTCCGCATGTTGCAGGAGGCTTTCCGCCATCACGATATCGCCAGAAGACTGGGCGTCACGCGCGAGCTGAAGGTATTTTTCTGCGACATGCTGAGCGGTTCCGCGAATCTTGACGTCGGGACCGTTCGACTAAAGGAGCGCGTCAGCGGATTGGGTCCCTTGCGCCCGTTGTTGCGCCCGCGGAGCCTCTTGTTCTGTCCTGGTCTCATTGACAATCCCCAACAATCCCTTTTCAAGCGGCGATCGGCTCGCGCCATGTGTCGCCTGGGTGTGATGACGACGCGCTGAGCGCGTCAAGCTTTCTGCGACGATGCTCTCTCTTTGCAGCGAGATACTCTTGTCTTGAGTGACAGGCTCGTCTGAAGCAGCGGCGGCAATGGCCGCGAAGGCGACACCGGCGCCTATTCAAAACGACCAACACTCCCGCGCCATCGTCTAATGTTGGCGCCAAGCTTTCAGGCGCCTCGTTCAAGTCAGCCCGTTGGCTGCTTTTCCCCTTTGTGCCGAAGCTAGCGATGTTCCGGCGGCCTTCGCCGGATGTCGAGCTATTTTGGCTGCTGCCCCATTTAACCGCTCCGGCCTGAAGCCTTGGGAGCTAAACTTTCAATTCCGGCGAAGTGCGGGCTTCCATAAATCAGTTGGCTTAAGAAAATCGCGAAGCCCATCCTGGCTTCCGACAGCCGCATTCGGCTTCTGCGAGTATCCCCAGCCTGAGCGCTGGCGGCCCACGAAAGCTCAGCGTCAGCGAAACTCATTGTTCGACCCTTATATACTAGACCGCTTGAGGCTCGCCAAGTGTGTCATGCCGCACAACGCCAAAAAACCAAAACTGTAGCTAAATTGTCACGTTCAGCGCGAAGGGCAACGGGCCGCAACGACTCGTTCATGCCCCCCGGCGTCGCACGCCGTCGCTACTACTTCAAGGTTTTCGGTCGCGAGCAAAGCCTGGATATCGACCGCCTGCCCTGCGCCCCCCTCGAACAGCGCAAACCCGCCTTTCCCTAAAAGGCGGCCCAGATCTTTGAAGATTTCCCTGTAGCACTCAAGGCCGTCCGGACCCCCATCCAGCGCGAGAGAAGGATCATGCAATCCAACCTCCGGTGCCAAGGCGGCAATATCGTTACTCCTGATATAGGGCGGATTTGAGACGACAAGATCAAACCGCGCAGAAATTGCATCCGCCCAGCGCCCACGCAGCACGCTTCCGCGCGCCGCGAAACCGCAGGCGTCCAGATTCGCCCTTGTGGCGGCGCAGGCTTTCGCCGACAGATCGACCGCCACGGCCTTCGCCTGCGGCAGTTCGCTAAGCAGCGCGCATACGATGGCTCCCGACCCCGATCCAAGGTCCAGAATGGTCAAAGCTTCGCGCCTTCGTTCGGAAACGAGCCGCAGCGCCAGCTCCACCAGAGTCTCCGTATCCGCCCGCGGATCGAGCACCTGCGGCGTCACCTTGAGGTCGAGGGTCCAGAAGCCGCGCACAGCCAAAATGCGCGACACAGGTTCGCGCGCCGCCCGGCGCACGGCGTAATGAGCCAGGCGCTGCGCGGCCGTTTCGCCGAGCGGCGCCGCAGGATCGAGAACGAATTGCGCATGTGTGATCCCGGCCGCCGCGAACAACAGGACGCGAGCGTCGCTCTGCGCCTCGTCCACGCCGCTGATGTCGAGCAGGTTAGCGACGCGCGCGACCGCTTCTGTGCGCGTCGCTTCGCCTGCCACTTCGAACGTGTCACTCAAGCTCATGGCGCCATAGTTTCACGCGCCCTTCGCAAGACGCGCGGTCAATCGACGGGCAAAGGCGCTGGCGTCGACCGGGGCTTCACCATCGGCGATGCGAGCGAGATCGAGCAGCATGAAATAGCCGTCGTGTCCGTCGGCCCCTCCGGCTGAACGCCCCAACGCGGCGATCGCGGGGTGCCGCGGATTGATCTCAAGCACCGGCTTGCCCAAAGCGCCGGCCTGACCGTGCTCCGCAAGCAGCCGCGCGAGCTGACGGTCCAACCCATGTTCCGGAGCGATCAGACACACCGCGCTCTCGCGCAACCGCGTCGAAATCCGCACGTCGTCCACGTGTTCCTTGAGCGCTTCTTTCATTTTTGCGACCAACCCCGCGAGCTCCGCGCCCTGATCGGGAGTTGGCGGCGCCGCTTCCCCTTCCTTCAGCGGCACAAGGGAAACATCGGCGTCGCCTTGAGTTACCGACTTGAACGGCTTGCCCTCGAAACCAATACAGCTCGTCACCCAGAAGGCGTCCACGGCGTCGTCGAGCAGCAACACCTCCACCCCGCGCGCGGCGAATTCTTCGATTTGGGGACTTTGCGCCAGCCGCTTGCGATCGTCGCCTACGAGATAAAAAATCGAAGTCTGGTTCTCGCGCAGATCCGCAACATAATCCTTCAGCGTGCGCGTCTTTTCGCTGGCACGCGTCGAGGCGAAGCGTGAGATTTTGAATATTTCGTCGCGCCGCTGAGGATCCTCATGCAATCCTTCCTTCAGCACCGCGCCGAAATTCTCCCAGACCTTGGCGAATTTTTCGGGTTCGCTCTCTGCGAGCTTGCTCAGCTCCTGCACGATGCGAGAGGTGATCGCCTTGCCAATCTGGGCGACGACCGGGCTTTGCTGGGCCATCTCGCGTGAGACGTTGAGCGGAATGTCAGCGCTGTCCACCACAAGCCGCACGAAACGCAACCAAGCCGGCAGGAGCTGAATCTCCTTCGAGATCAGCACACGCCGCACATAGAGCTTGCTCTTGCTCTTGCGCAAGGGGTCAAACAAATCCAGCGGGCGTGAACCCGGAATAAAAGCGAGCACCGTATATTCGGTGCGCCCTTCGGCGCGCCAGTGAATGGTCAGCGCCGGCTCGTCGAACTGACCCGCGAGTTGACGATAGAAGTCGTTATATTCCTCCTCCGAAATATCGGACTTTGACTTGGTCCAAAGCGCTACGCCATCGCTGATGCGGCGCGGCTCCTCGCCGGGGGCGCCCACGATGTCGATCGGAATGGAGAGAGCGCCCGAATGTTCGCGCAGCACGCTCTCGATGCGGTGCAGATCCAGAAACTCATCGCTCTCGCTATTGAGATGCAAGGTCACGCGTGTGCCGACTGTGGGCGCGTCGTCCGCAGCGGCAGGGGCGATCTGATAGGCGCCTTTACCGTCGGACGTCCACAACCAAGCGTCCTCCGAGCCCGCGCGGCGCGTCTTCACCTCAACCTTGTCGGCGACCATGAACACCGAGTAGAAGCCGACGCCGAACTGTCCGATGAGGCTTTGGCCCTTGTCTGCGGCGCCGTCAGCGCTGATTTTGTCGAGAAAAGCGCGCGTGCCTGAATTGGCTATCGTGCCCAGCGCGGACACGAGTTCGTCGCGACCCATCCCGACGCCGTTGTCGGCGACAGCCAGAATGCGTTTGTCCTTATCGAGCGAGATAGTGACGAGGGGAGCGCCTGCCTGCGTCGCCAAGGACTCGTTTGACAGCGCCTCGTAGCGCAATTTCTCGCTGGCGTCGGCGGCGTTGGACACGAGTTCGCGCAAGAAAACATCGCGCTCGGAATAAACGGAATGCGCCATCAACTGGAGCAGCCGCGCGACATCTGCGGTGAAGCCGTGACTGCTCGCTTGCGCGGTGGGATCGACAGTGGCGGAGTCGGTCATTCTTGGCTGCTCCAATAGATTAGGGACAATTTCATGATCCGGACTCGGCGCGGAAATAAACGGAAGTCCATAGGGACAACGAAACGTGCACGGCCGGATCGGGCTCGACCGTCATATCGGCGATGATGCGGAAAGTTGCAAGATTGGAGCGCGCAACAAGGCGCGACGTTGAAACTAGACGAGCCGGCGGAGGAAGTTAATCCGCCCGCCGGCCCGCCATCGCCACGTACGCACCGGCACTCAGGTCGCACGCCCTTCCGGGGGGCTGGGGGGCTGACGATAACCGGAAGAAGCGCACAACGACCGGCCGAGGCAATACTCTCGATATTGGGCGCATCTCTTGGCCTGCAAGTGGCCCAACTTCGTCTAAATCATGAAATCTTATTCATCTGGCGCCCCGGCGTCGTCGTCGTAATATCGTCATCCTCGCTTGCCCTTCCACGCCGCGCAAGCCAACATAGCAAATGAGCGCAGGCCAAAGCGCGGAACCGACGCCTCTTTCTTGGGAGCGACGCATGAGCGACACGGAACCGAATCAAAGTCCAGGCGCCAAGAACCGTCTGACTGTCATAGCCGGCATGGACGCAGACTGGCGCGATCGGTCTTCGGTTTTCTCTGCGCATAAGGACACGACGGCGATTATCGCCTTCGACCGTCTGGAGCTGCGCGTGATATTCGACATCTACGGCGCGCGGGTGGCTGCGGGCGATTGGCGCGATTATGCTCTCGACTTTACGGCTTCCAGGGCGATTTTCTCAATCTTTCGTCGCGCTTGCGAAACGCCGCTGTATCGCATCGAGAAGAACCCTGCGCTCGCTCGCCGTCAGGGCGCCTATAGCGTGATCGACGCAAGCGGGTTGATCCTGCGTCGAGGCCACGAGCTGGGACGGGTCGTAAGCGTATTAAACCGCAAGCTGCGGCTGGTCGGCGGCGAGTAAAGCAAAAAAAAGGCCCTGCGCGAACAGGGCCCTTTCGCGATATCGCTCCGATCAGTTGTTGCGATCCCCGAACAGATAAAGCAGCGACTGGAACATGTTGATGAAGTCCAGATAGAGCCGCAAGGCGCCGAAGATGCTTTTCTTCTGGGTGGCCTCGTAGCCGTCGCCGGCGTAATATTCTTCCTTGATCGCTTGCGTATCCCAGGCCGTCAGTCCCGAGAAGATCAGCACCGCAAGGATGGACAGTCCAAACTGCAGGCTTGAACTGTGGAGGAAGATGTTCACGATCCCCGCGATCACCAGACCCCATACGCCCATGATCAGGAAGGAGCCGACGGGCGACAGGTCCCGATTCGTGCTGTAGCCATAGAGACTCAAACCGCCAAAAGCCGCTGACGTGATGAAGAACACCCGGGCGATCGAGCCGCCGGTGTAAACCATCAACAGGAACGACATGGACAGGCCGATCAACGCCGCGAAGGCGAGAAACAACGTTCGGGCCGTGGCAGCCGACATGGTGTTGGCGCGCGCGCTCAGGAAGAACACGAAGACCAGCGGCGCGAACACGATAACCCAACGCAGCGGGCTGGTGTAAATCAGCTGGCCGAACGGAGTGAGGGCAACGCGCCCGGCCGCGTTATGGGTGACTGCGAGCATCTGGGCGCCAAGCGCCACGAGGCCGGTGACGCCAAGCCCAAGCGTCATGTAGTTGTATACGCCCAGCATGTAGGCGCGCAGACCCTGATCTATTTCCGCAGTCGCTTTTCTGGCGACCCGCGCCCCGAAGCCAGTGTTGCGGTCGTAATTGGACATGAGATCCTCTCATCCAGGCGAGAAACGCGCGTAGCCAAAAAGCTCCGACGCAAGCCTTGGCGTCAATATGGCGCGCCCCGCTCGAAGTGACAAGAGAGGGGCGCATGAACTCCTGTTAACTTAATCTTACGGCAAACAAACGGTTTTCAGTCTGAACCAAACATCCGCTCACGGTAACGCGGCCGTTTGAATTTCAATCGGAGCCGGGTTGCGCTTCGCGCCATCCTCACGCCAAAAACCCAACGAAAATTCTCAAATTATGCAGCATTTTTTCTCGCGGCCTGATCAACCGGGAGCGTCGTTGTTTCAGCGCAATGAGGTCTGAACGACGAGATGTTTCAGTATAAACCTAGCGGCGCGATGCTAGACTTGAAATTTTTTATATAGTTTCCGAGAATACAAACATAACTATGCGTTGATACTTACACGGATGCTGCCAAATGCTAAAAAATATATCTTTAATTCATTACAGGCAGGGCTGCTATTGCTTGCAGGAGGCGCCGAAAGCCGCCTCCCGGCCTGTCTGCGGCGCAAAAACTTTGGCTGCTGTGGCGCCGGGGACACTTGTCGCCGGAGCAGAAAGAGGTAACATTCAGTTTTGGCGCCCTACGCCTCCAGGCTAGCTGCCGTGGAGCAAGCGGGGACGCGCCACAGGACCCCTATGTGTCGCCTGTCCTTGCAACACGGAGACTCAGGAGGAAAGCCAATGCGAGACCACATATCACCGGCGCTGAGTCGACCGACCAGAGCGCCACCCCGTGACAAGGGCCCTCTAGCCGTTTTTTTATCCCTTGGCGCCGCGTTGTCGATGGGACTTTTGGTCGCAGTGTTATCGGCGGCGCCGGCTTCGGCCCATGGACGCCTTGGCGCCGCTGAAGGGCGTTGCCGCCTGTTCATCGGCCCCGACATCATGAACTTCACCGGCTACACGCCGGATGCCTCGAAGAATGAGTTTTGCGAGGACATTCCGGCCACCGGCAACATGATCATGGTGCTCGACGCCGAGCAGGAAGAACTCCGCGACATGAAGGTGGAGCTCCGGATCATCAAGGATATCGGCAGCGAGGAAAAGGAAAACGAGGATATCAGCGCCGTCACCGTCGCCTATCGGGAACCCAAGCTGTATCCGACCGGCACCATCAATTTTGAACATTTCTTTCCCGAGCCGGGCTATTTTGTCGGAATTGTCACCGTTCTCGGCGATCACGGCGAGCGCTGGGTTTCCCGCTTTCCATTCTCGGTCGGCAAGACCTTCATGCGGACTCTCCCCGTCTACATCCTGCTGACCCTCGGCGTGCTAGCGATCTTTTTCATCTATCTGCGCCACCGAAAGCTGAACTCCAACGCCGGCCAGCCCCGCCGCGCCCCCGCCGCACGATCCGGAGCCGCACGACCCGGCGCCGACGCCCGCGGAGTAAAATAAAGACCCTTCCGCCTCGCCCTGTGGCGGAAGGGGTTAGGGCTGGGATCTGGAGTCACCGTTCATCGTCGTGGCGGGCTTGGCCGGAAAGTTTGTCTGCGTAAAGCGCCAGAGTCTTGGAATAAACACGCGCCTGATTCCACTCCAGCAGCGCTCCGAAATTGGGTTCGCCTTCGTCCCAGCCCGCGCCGCGGCGCCAGCCGTTACTCTGCAGGAAGTTGGCGGTGGAAGCGAGAACGTCGGCCGTGTCGTGAATCAGGTCTCTTGTGCCGTCCCCATTAAAATCAACGGCATATTTCAGATAGGACGAGGGCATGAACTGGGTTTGGCCGATTTCGCCCGCCCAGTCGCCGCGCATCTGCGAGACGGACATGTCGCCGCGCTGCACAATCCTGAGCGCATCGAGCAACTCGCCGTGGAAACGCTCAGACCTGCGGCAGTCATAAGCCAGCGTCGCCAGCGCGCGAAAAATCTGAAACTTGCCGTTGTCCGCGCCGAAGTTGGTCTCCAACCCCCAGATGGCGACCAGCACCGATCCCGGGACGCCGTAGCGTTGCTCGATCTGGTGAAGCAATGCGGCGTGCCGTTGCAGGAGGCTCTTTCCGCGAGCGAGGCGACCGGGGGTGAGCAGGCGGCCGGAGAACTGTTCAACACTCAGACGGAATATGCCCTGACTGCGATCGCGCGAAATTATCGCACGGTCATAGGAGACATTGTTCAGCGCCGTTTCGATGACCGACTGTGAAATGCCTTCGCTTGCGGCCTCACGCCTGAACTCGGCAAGCCAATTATCGAAGCCCTCGGCGCTGTGTCCACATTGCGCGGCGCGCGCGGGGGCTGCAAGCAGCGCCGCCGTGGCGAGAGCGGCAATCACAGTCGTTTTTAGTGCAATCCGCGGATCGCTTGCAAAAATCATCGGCTCTCGCTTTATTTCTCAGCCGGCCAAGTCGCCGCCTCGCCTCGAGCGTAATCGCTTTTAGCGAGCGCCGCGAGTTCACCCAAGGCGCCCGCGCGCGGCGCGCAGCTTCTCGATCCGCGCAAGAGCGGTCTCGCGACGCTCCTTGTGCTCGTCGATGACTTCTTCCTCGGCCTTGGCCAGAAATCCCGGATTGGCGAGCTTGGCGTCGAGCTTCTTGACCTCGCCCTCCAGCTTTTCGATTTCCTTGTCGAGCCTCTTGGCCTCCGCCGCGAGGTCGATGACCCCTTCCAGCGGCAGGGCGGCGAGCACCCCGCGCACGAGCAGCTGGGCGCTGCTTTTTGGCGCGGCGTCCGCGAAGGAGACGCCTGAGAAGCGCGCCAGCCTTTTCAGCGTGTCCTCCCAAGCGCGTAGCGCGATCCTGAGCGGCCTTGTCCGCTCCGACGATAACAAGCGGAATTTCGGCGCCGCCGGAAGATTCATCTCCGCGCGCAGCGAACGCACCTCGGAAATCAATTCAACGATCCAGCCGACCTCCGCTTCCGCAGCAACATCCTCGAGCCCTTCGAGCTGCGGCCAGTGCGCCAGGGCGAGCAGGCTCTCGCGCTTTTCCCCTTCCGCGCCCTTGATCGCCCAGAGCTCTTCGGTGATGAAGGGCATGAAGGGATGCAGCAGAGCGTAAATCTGGTCGAGCACGAAGCTGGTGCAGGCGCGGGTCTCGTCCTTGGCCGGGCCGTCCTCGCCCTGCAGCAAGGGCTTGGTCAGCTCGACATACCAGTCGCAGAAGATGTTCCACACGAAGCGATAGGCGGCGTTGGCGGCGTCGTTGAAGCGATAGGCGTCGATGGCCGCGCTGATGTCGCGCGCGGCGCGCGCGGCCTCGGTGACGATCCAGCGGTTGAGCGTGATCCTGGTTGGCGGCGGGGTCATAGCCCTTCACGCGCGCGCAGCCGTTGACCTCGGCGAAGCGCGAGGCGTTCCAGAGCTTCGTCGCGAAATTGCGGTAGCCCTCGACGCGGCCGGTCGCCAGTTTGATGTCCCTGCCCTGCGCGGCCATCGCGGCGAGCGTGAAGCGCAGCGCGTCGGCGCCATATTGCTCGTAATGAGATGCAGCGGGTCGATGACATTGCCCTTCGACTTCGACATCTTGGCGCCCTTCTCGTCGCGGACGAGGGCGTGGATATAGACGTCGCGGAAGGGAACCTCGTTCTTGGAAATGCAGCCCCATCATCATCATTCGGGCGACCCAGAAGAAGATGATGTCGAAGCCGGTGACGAGCACGGTGGTGGGATAATAGCGGGAAAGCTCCGGCGTCTCTTCCGGCCAGCCGAGCGTCGAGAAGGGCCACAGCGCCGAGGAAAACCAGGTGTCGAGCACGTCCTCGTCGCGCCAGATAGCACTTCGTGATCTTCTGATCCTGAGTGAACTGATCAGAGGCGCGCTGCGTCTCATCTCTTCGCGACAATTACTTTGGCAGGATAATAGTAAGCTCTGCGCCAGCTCTCAACGCCGCGTCTTCCGTCTCTTCGACGAACACATTTCGGGCCAATCAGTAGCAAAAAGGAGTTGTCTAGGCGCTGTCCATTCGGTGTGTCCAAGAGTTCGGGACCATACCAAGCCGGTATCCGATGGCCCCACCAAAGCTGGCGCGACACGCACCAGGGCTGGATGTTTTCGAGCCAATCGAAATAGGTCTTCTCCCAATTTTTCGGCACGAAATTGGTGCGGCCGTCGCGCACGGCGGCCAGCGCCGGCTGGGCCAGCGTCTTGGCGTCGACATACCATTGGTCGGTGAGGCGCGGCTCCAGCACCGCGTGCGAGCGGTCGCCATGCGGCACCGCGTGGACATTGTCGGCGATTTCGGCGAGCAGCCCGCGCTCGTCCATCATCGCCACGACGCGCGCGCGCGCCTTGAAGCGGTCGAGGCCGTCGAGGGCCTCGATCGTCAGATCGAGCTCGGGAGTCGGCGCGAGCGCCTCCGCAAAGGCCTGATTGTCACGCAGCGTAATGCGCGCCTCGCGCGTCGAGCACATTTATCAGCGGCAGACTGTGGCGCTTGCCGACCTCGAAATCATTGAAGTCATGCGCCGGGGTGATCTTCACCGCGCCCGATCCTTTTTCGGGGTCGGAATATTCGTCGGCGACGATCGGAATGAGCCGCCCCACCAGCGGCAGGCGCACCCTGCGTCCGACCAGCTTAGTATAGCGCTCGTCCTCGGGATGCACAGCCACCGCCGTGTCGCCCAGCATGGTCTCCGGCCGCGTCGTCGCGACGGTGATGAACTCGCCGCTGTCCTTGCCGTCCATCGTCACGACGGGATAGCGGAAATGCCACAGATGGCCCTTCACTTCCGTCGGCACGACTTCAAGGTCGGAGATCGCCGTCTGCAGCACCGGGTCCCAATTGACGAGACGCTTGGCCTTGTAGAGCAGTCGAGAGCCATCAGGCTTTCTGTGTTGTAGAGCTCGCACGAAAACCTTGATCACCGCGCGCGACAGCCCCTCGTCGAGCGTAAAACGCTCGCGCGACCAGTCGCAGGAGGCGCCGAGCCGCTTCAACTGCTCGACGATGGCGCCGCCGGATTCGGCCTTCCATTCCCAGACGCGCTCGAGGAATTTTTCGCGGCCCAGTTCGACGCGGCCGGGCTGCTGGCGCTCCGCCAATTGGCGCTCCACCACCATCTGCGTCGCGATTCCGGCGTGATCGGTGCCGGGCTGCCAGAGCACGTCCTTGCCTTGCATGCGCGCGTGGCGAACCAGAATGTCCTGCAGCGTGTTGTTGAGCGCGTGGCCCATGTGCAGATTGCCGGTGACGTTGGGCGGCGGAATCACGATGGAATAGGGCGGCGCGCCGAGGCGCTCCGGGCGCCCCGCGCGAAACGCGCCCGCGCTCTCCCACTGCTCGCGGATGCGCCGCTCGATGGCGGCGGGATCGAAAGTCTTTTCCATGGTCATTGGGGGCGCGCCAAACTGGTTGAAGTCTCGGCGCCCCTCATCCGACCCGGCTACGCCGGGCCACCTTCTCCCGGGAACGGGAGAAGGAGCGCCCTTGCTATTTCAATTGTTGAAACCGCATCAATCGACGTCCCTCCCTTCTCCCACCTCTGGGAGAAGGTGGCCCGGCGTAGCCGGGTCGGATGAGGGACTCCGCCTTACGCCAGCGCCTTCAGCGCGCCGCCGCCTGCATAGATCGCCGTCGGTCCCAGCTCTTCCTCGATGCGGATGAGCTGGTTGTATTTGGCGGTGCGGTCGGAACGGGCCAGCGAGCCTGTCTTGATCTGACCGCTGTTCACGGCGACCGCGATGTCGGCGATTGTGGAATCCTCGGTCTCGCCGGAGCGGTGCGAGAGAACCGTGGTGTAGCCGGCCCGATGCGCCATATCGACGGCCGCGAGCGTCTCGGTCAACGTGCCGATCTGATTGACCTTGACCAGCAGCGAGTTGGCGATGCCCTGCTTGATGCCCTTCGACAGAATTTCGACATTGGTGACAAAAATATCGTCGCCGACGATCTGCACCTTCTCGCCGATCTTGTCGGTCAGCAGCTTCCAGCCCGCCCAATCGTTCTCCGCCATGCCGTCTTCGATCGAAACGATCGGATAAGACGCCGCAAGCTTGGCGAGATAGTCGACCTGCTCCTCGATGGAACGTGTCACTTTCTCGCCGGTGTAGACATATTTGCCGTCCTTGAAGAATTCCGAAGCCGCGGCGTCGGTGGCGAGACTGACGTCAACGCCCGGCTTGAAGCCGGCCGACTCAATGGCCTTCATGATGAAGTCGAGCGCCGCTTCTGCGGAAGGAAGGTTCGGGGCGAAACCGCCTTCGTCGCCCACGGCGGTGTTGTAGCCCGCCTTTTTCAGCGCGCTCTTGAGCGTGTGGAAAATCTCCGCGCCCCAGCGAATGGCGTCCGTCACGCTCGGAGCGCCAACGGGCATGACCATGAATTCCTGGAAATCGATGGGATTGTCGGCATGAGCGCCGCCGTTGATGATGTTCATCATCGGGGTCGGTAGAACCCGCGCCTGCGTGCCGCCGATATAGCGGTAAAGCGGCAAAGCGGCGGCGTCGGCCGCCGCCTTGGCCACCGCCAGCGACACGCCGAGGATGGCGTTTGCGCCCAGCCGCGACTTGTTCGGCGTGCCGTCGAGTTCGATCATCGCTTCGTCGACCGCGACCTGCTCCTCTGCTTCGAAGCCTAGAAGCGCGCCAGAGATTTCGCCGTTGACGCTTTCAACCGCCTCGAGCACCCCCTTGCCCAGATAACGCCTGGAGTCTCCGTCGCGCTTCTCTACCGCTTCGCGGGTCCCCGTTGAGGCGCCCGAAGGCACGGCGGCGCGGCCGGTGGAGCCGTCCTCCAGCGTCACATCGACCTCAACAGTGGGATTGCCACGCGAATCGAGAATTTCGCGGGCGTGGATGTCGATGATCTCGGTCATTCAAATGCCTCTTTTGCTGCAGCGCGGGAGTTTCGCGCCTTTTAGCCCGATTGCGCGGCGCGGGAAAGGGCGGAATGGCGCAAGACCGCGCTTTTAAGGTTTTAAAAGCGCTGGGAGGCCCTTGTGACGGGGCCCGCTCTCGCGACCTCGCTCGGGGCGCTGGACTCTGGAGTCTGGCTTCTGGATTCTGGGCTTTATCCCATCGGTTATCCCCCTGGTTAACCCGAAGCGCTCCGAGTGGATAAGCTGCAGGCTCATCGCCGGGACAATTCTGGATCTCTCAAGCTTATCCCCGCGGTTAACCTGCGGTCTAACCCCCCTGGGTTCG
The DNA here is from genome assembly GCA_963724845.1 of uncultured Alphaproteobacteria bacterium. GTDB lineage: Bacteria > Pseudomonadota > Alphaproteobacteria > Rhizobiales > Beijerinckiaceae > Methylocystis. The sequence continues at coordinate 700,965 of CAVRWF010000001.1, read as the reverse complement.
CGTTAACCCCTTGGCTGGAGGCTCACAAGCTTCGACCTGACACCTTAGAGGGCGTCAGGTCGATGCGCCTATCCAAAACCCGTTTTTGTCACCCTCGGCTGGGCCTTGTGTCCGAGCCTCGGCCTTTCGACTGCCCCGTCGCGCTCGGCTGGCGCTTGCCCTCGGCGGCGATGTTGATGCTTTCCTCGGCGATCTCGGTCAGCTTTTCGTCCGCGTTTCGTTCCTCGGTCAGCGTCTGCGAAAGCAGTTTCGATATATCGCTCATGCCGAGTTCATTCGCCCATTCGCGCATGGTTCCGTATCGGTTGATCTCGTAGTGTTCGACCGCCTGACACCCGAAAATGACGCCCGCATCGCCCGCGTCGCCGTCGCCGAATTTATCGAGTATCTCCTCGCCTTCTTTCAAGATGCCCTTGATCGCCTCGCAAGGCGTGGATTCCGCCTTCAACCCCAGGAGGTCGAAGATCTGTTCGAGGCGCCTGATCTGTCCTTCGGTTTCCTTTCGGTGAGTCGTGAGCGCCGCCTTGAGCTCAGGGTGTTCCGAGCCATTGATCATCTTCGGCAGCGCCTTGTAAATCGCATTTTCCGCGAAGTAGATGTCCTTGAGCGCATGGACGAAAAGTTGCTGCAGCGGGTTGTCAGCCTTTGCTTTTGCCATTGGTCCGTTTCCTTTGAGAGGATGGAGAACCGGGCGACGAGATATTGGCGACAACCATACCAGGCCGTCGATTTGTTTGCGGTTTCAACCCAGACGTCAAGACTGCGATGTCCCGCTTTTCGCCCGAGAAAAAATAGATAGAGAGCCTTTCATGCGGTCAACGGCGGAGGATGAATATGTGGGACTTGACGGCCGTGGCGGCTTTCCGCTTACTCGCCTGATGATCAAAACCCATCAAGGCGCGGCGCTGCTCGGCGCGAAGGCGGCGCTCCCCGCCTCCCCCGACGAGGCCGAGCTCGACCTCGTCCCCAATCCGCACCCCGACGAGACCTATCTGGTCCGCTTCACAGCGCCGGAGTTCACCTCGCTTTGCCCAGTCACCGGACAACCTGATTTTGCGCATATCGTGATCGATTATGCGCCCGGCGCATCGCTGGTGGAGTCGAAATCGCTGAAGCTATATCTGGGGAGCTTCCGTAACCACGGCGCTTTCCACGAGGATTGCACCATGCGAATCGCACTCGACTTAAGGAGAGCGATGTCGCCCAAATGGCTGCGCATAGGCGGCTATTGGTATCCGCGCGGCGGAATTCCTATAGACATTTTCTGGCAGACCGACGCGCCGCCGGCCGGACTCTGGCTCCCCGACCAGGGCGTGCCGCCCTATCGCGGACGCGGGTGAGGGCGCATGCGTCCTGCGTCCACATTCTTTGAGCGTTCATGAGTTTGCGGATCGCTTGCGGAGGCCAGGCAGAGGTAAAAAATAGCGTGTATTTGAACGGCTCCGCAGTGGCGACGGTTCCGCTTTCAAATGGGCTGAATTTCTGTCACTTTCCAAAGCGCGCTCCTCGCGGGCGCTTTTTTGGGAAGGAAACAATGATGAAAAAAATTCTCGCGTTGTTGGCGCTTGCTTCGGCTGTCGCCTTCGCCCCGATCGCGGCGTCGGCTCATTACACTGGCCACCACCACCACCATCATCATCACCACCATCATCATCACTACTAAGTTTGTGGTGAACCGACGCCCGATCCCGGCGGTCGGGCGTCTCCATCTTTGATAGCGCCGGCTTTGATAGCGCCGGGCAAGGCTGCGTCGCCGCAGCGCATTAATGCGACGCAAAAAATGATTTTATGAAAGCTTCAATCAACCGGGTTATACCAGCACAGCTTAAAACCAGATTCGAGGATTGGGCATGGGCGATCGCGTCATCACGATCAACGCGGGTTCGTCCTCCGTCAAAATTGCCCTTTTCGCTCCGGCGGCTGGTTGGCCGCGGCTTGTCGCGACGGGACAGATCGAGGGCATCGGCGCCGAGCCAGTTTTCCACGCGCAAATCATTGAAGGCCATCGCCTCGACGGGGCGACTCAGGCCGTCAATCAGGAAGAGGCCATTGGCGTCATCCTGAAATGGATCGAGGATGCCTTCCCTGAAAGTCTGATCGGGGCGATTGGCCACCGTATCGTGCACGGCGGTCTGGCGCATGTGGCCCCCGCCATCATTGACGACGTGATGCTCGCGGACCTTCGCCTGCTGGCGCCGCTCGCGCCGTTGCATCAACCGCACAACCTTGCGGGCGTCGACGCGGCGCGCGCGGCGTTTCCACATGTGCCGCAGGTCGCGTGTTTCGACACGGCGTTCCACCGTGGACACAGTTTTGTGCATGACGCTTATGCCTTGCCCCGCAAATATTACGACCTCGGCTTGCGCCGTTTTGGATTTCACGGACTCTCTTGCGAATATATCGCGCGGCGGATGTGCGAGATCGACCCGGTGCTCGCTTGCGGACGAATTATTGTGGCGCATCTTGGCAATGGCGCCTCGCTCTGCGCGATGCGAGACGGACGTTCCGTCGCCTCGACAATGGGATTTTCCGCTCTCGACGGCATTCCGATGGGCACGCGCTGTGGTCAGATCGACCCGGGCCTGCTTCTTTATCTTCTCAGCCATGAAAAAATGTCGGTCGATGACCTGACGCATCTGCTTTACGAACAGTCTGGCCTCAAGGGGCTCTCCACCGCGTCGCAGGACATGCGGACGCTGGAGGCGTCGCAGTTGGGTGAAGCGCGCGAAGCCATCGCCTATTACATTACCCGAATCCGCATGGAGATCGGCGCGCTGACAACGACGCTCGCCGGCCTCGACGCTCTGGTTTTCACTGCCGGGATCGGCGAAAATTCCGCGCTGGTTCGGGCTGGCGTCGTCGAGCGCATGCAATGGCTAGGTTTGGAGATTGACGCCAAAGCCAATCACCAGAGCGCGCTGCGTATTTCCAAACCAGGCAAAACGCCGATTTTTGTCGTTCCCACCAACGAAGAAGCGATGATCGCCGACCACACGATAACGGTCGCCGGTCTTGTCCCGCGAAATTCGCTCGCCTGAGAACCGCGTTTAGCGGGTGACGATCGACTCCAGAAACACGGTCAGATTGTCAGTGACGAAATCGACATGCGGCTCTGCGCCATGGGAAATCTCCCAGGCTTCGCGCTCATGCCCCTGTCCTGCGCAAGGCGTCACCAGAACGGTTGTCATGCCGCGCTGATGCGGCACGATCAGATTGCGCGCAATGTCCTCGAACAGCACGGCTTTGCGAGGTTCGACTGCATGTTTGTCGAGAAAGCGCGTGTAAACGCCTGCATCCGGCTTCGCGATGAAATCCGCCGCGATGATGTCGAAGATGTCCTCGAACAGGTGATCGATTCCAAGCTGCCGCGCGGTCTTCAGCGCGTGGTCGCGCGAACCGTTGGTAAGGATCAGCTTGCGTCCTGGCAGCGCCGCAATGGCCGCGGCCAGAGTGTGATCCGGTTCAAGCGACGAGCGGTCAATGTCATGCACGTAACGCAGATAGGTTTCCGCGTCGACGCCATGTTCCGTCATCAATCCCCGAAGCGTCGTGCCATAGCGCAAATAATAATGTTTTTGCAGCGCACGCAGCGACAGGCTGTCAAGTCCGAACAGGCGGATCATGAACAGCGTTATGCGGTCGTCGATTTTGGGCCAAAGATCGGATGACGGCGGATAGAGCGTATTGTCGAGATCGAACACAAAAGTGTCGATCTTTGCAAAACGCGAAGCAATGCTCTCGACCTCGCTCATGAAAGGCGGTTCAAATCGAAAGGGCAGCGCATGGGCTCCGACCGCTTTTCACCGCGTGATCAGAGTGCCGGCGCCGTGATCGGTCAAGAGTTCGATCAACACTGCATGCGGCAGCTTACCGTCGAGGATGACCACGCCTTCGACGCCGCGTTCGATCGCATACATGCAGGTTTCGACCTTTGGGATCATTCCGCCTGTAATCGTACCCTCGGCGATGAGGCCAGGGATATCCCCGACCTTTAATTCCTCGATAAGCTTTTTGTCCTTGTCGAGCACGCCGGGCACGTCTGTGAGGAACAGCAGACGCTTGGCGCCCAGAGCCCCGGCTATCGCTCCAGCGAAAGTATCGGCATTGATATTATATGTGTCGCCGTCGAGACCCTGGGCTATGGGCGCGAGCACGGGAATCAGTTCGCGGCCCAGCACCTGATCCAGCACCAGCGTGTCGATCTTCACCGGCTCGCCCACGAAACCAAGGTCCACCTGATCGCCGGCGGCGTTTGCGGGGCGCGCGAGCTTGGCCGCCGTAACCATTCGGCCGTCCTTGCCGCAAAGGCCAATGGCGCGGCCGCCCTCGGCGTTGATGAAGCCCACGATCTGCTTGTTGATCGCTCCGGCCAGCACCATTTCAACGATGTCCATCGTCGCCTTGTCGGTCACGCGCAGACCATCCGAAAATTGCGAGGCGATGCCGAGCTTTTTCAGCATGGCGCCGATCTGCGGGCCGCCGCCGTGCACAACCACGGGATTTACGCCGGATTGTTCAAGCAGCACCATATCGCGGGAGAAATCGCGCGCCACCGCATCATCGCCCATCGCATGGCCGCCATATTTCACCACGACGGTGGCTTCGTCGTAGCGAAGCATGTGGGGCAGCGCCTGCATCAAAATGCGGGCCTGCTGAAGCGCGTTGTCCGGGGAGTTGTCGGTCATTGGAGCGGTTCCCTGAGGCTTTGCGCCGCAGTTAGACCCGGCGGCGGGAATGTTCAAGCGTTTCGTTCTCGGAGCAGTTGCGCGATAGAGGCGCGAAGCTGCGCAATGCCTTCACCCGTTTGCGACGACGTGAAGACAAGCAGCGGATAGGCGGCCGGACGCTTGGCGAGGGCGGCCAGCGTCGCCTCTATCACCTGCGCCCGCTCGGAGACTTTCACCTCGTCGTGCTTGGTGAGAACGATCTGATAGGACACCGCGCTGCGATCGAGGAGATCGAACATCTCTTCGTCGAGATCCTTTACCCCGCGACGCGCGTCGATCAGCACGAACACCCGCGCGAGGCTCGCCCGCCCGCGCAGATAATCGCGCATCAGCGTCGTCCAGTTGGCGACCTTCTCCTTGCCGACGGCCGCGTAGCCATAGCCCGGCATGTCGACGAGCCGCAGTCGCGCCTCTTCCGCCGGGCCAGAGCCGCCGAGCGCGAAAAAATTGAGCTGCTGCGTGCGGCCGGGTGTGTTGGAGACCCGCGCCAGCGCCTTGCGGTTGGTAAGAGCGTTGAGCAGCGAAGATTTGCCGACATTGGAGCGCCCGGCAAAGGCGATTTCCGGCGGACCCGGCGGCGGCAAATCGTCGGATTTGGCGCTGGCGAAAATAAACTCGCAAGGGCCGGCGAACAACAGCCGGCCGTCTTCGGAGAAATCAGCGTCGGAGGAGTCGGTCACGAGAAGTCCCGCGCCACCGTGAGACGGCGGCCAAAGAGAAGCGGCGCGGAAGGAAGATTCCGCGCCGCTGTACCTATCACGCTCGACTGAAAGTCTTGCGCAGATTGTCCCACAATTCGAACTTTATGCCGGCGCGCTTCATGATGATCCATTGCTGGATAATCGACAGCAGGTTGTTCCAGGTCCAGTAGATCACAAGGCCCGAAGCGAAGCCGCCCATGGTGAAGGTGAACATGACCGGCATCCAGCTGAACATAGTCTTCTGAATTTCGTCGGTCGGCTCCGGGTTCATTTTCATCTGGAGCCACATCGTCACGCCCATCAGCAGCGGCCAAACGCCGAGCGCGAGATAGGGTCCCAATATCGCCACGCGACTCGGATCCCAGTGGATCAACCCAAACAGCGTGAACAGATTGGTCGGATCCGGGGCCGACAGGTCCTTGATCCAGCCGAAGAACGGCGCCTGTCGCATTTCAATGGTGACAACCAACACCTTGTAGAGCGAGAAAAACACCGGAATCTGCAGAAGCATCGGGATACAGCCGCCGAGCGGACTGATCTTCTCGCGCTTGTAAAGCTCCATCTGCTCCATGTTGAACTTGTGTTTGTCGTCTGCGTATTTTTCCTTGAGTTCCTTGATCTTGGGCTGGATCGACCGCATTTTGGCGATCGACTGATAGCTGCGGTTGGCGATAGGCAGGAACGCGAGCTTGACCAGCACCGTGACCGCCAGCACCGCCAGACCAAAGTTGCCCAAAATCTTGAACAGGAAGTCGATGACGCGGAACATCGGACGCGTGATGAAGTAGAACCAGCCCCAGTCGATCAGCAGATCGAACCGTTTCAAGCCGGGATTGTTCTTATAGGCGTCGAGCGTGTCCACTTCCTTTGCGCCGGCGAAAACATGCACCTGCGTCGACGTGGTCTTGCCCGGCTCGAGCGTCAAAGGCTCGGATACAGTGTCGGCCGTGTAGGTTTTGCCGCCGATCGACGAATAACGCGCTTCCAGCGGCGCCGACTGATCGGGAGCGACCACAGCGCCCCAGTATTTATCGGTGAAGCCGACCCAACCGCCATTGCCTTTGAAGGTCTTGACGCCGTGAGGCTCCTTTTCGATCTTGTCGTAATTGACTTCCTGAGCGCCCTCTTCGCCGATTACGCCGATAAAGCCCTCATGCAGCGCGGCGTATCCCGATCCCTTGGGTCGGCCGATGCGGGTGACACGCGCGAAAGAATAAAGCTGCACCGGCTTGTCAGCAGTGTTTTCAACGCTGTCCTCGACCGTGAACAGATATTCGTCGTCGATGGAAATCTTGCGCTTGAAATGGAGCCCTTGGCCGTTGTCATAGCTGAGGGTGACGGGATGCGTCGCCGTCAGCTTGTCGCTGTCCGCGGTCCACACCGTATCGGTGGTTGGCAGCGCCGGCGGTTGCTCGACGGCGGCGGTGAGATAACCGGTTTCGGCGAAATAGGGCGTGGGGCTTTCTTCCGGCGACAGCAACACGATGATCGGGCTGCTGCGATCCACCGTCTCATGATAGTGTTTCAGCGAAATATCATCTATGCGCGCGCCTTTGAGCGCGATCGAACCCAGGATCGAGCGGGTTTCGATGGAGATGCGCGGACTGTCCGCCAGCGCTTGTTCGCGGGTTTTGACGACGGTAGGCTGCACCGGCGCGCTGACGGCCGCCGCCGGCTTTTCGGGCGCGCCGAGCTTGGGAGCTGCGTTCTCGCGCTGCTGTTCCGCGACCCTCGCGCGTTGTTTGTCCATCTGCGGGAACGCATAGAAATAATCCCACAGGCCGATGAATGCGATCGACAGCACGGCGGCGATGAGCAGGTTCTTTGTGTGTTGAGTCATGGCGCGACAGGCCTGTTCTTTGGGTTTTGCGGGCGAGGGGTTGCGCCGGGGCGGCTAAGCCGCGCGAGCCCATCGGCCATTTGCGACATAAGATCAGAGAACGGCGTCGTTAGCGCAGTCTGGCGGGCGACGAACACATAGTCGCGCCCGGGACTGGCGCCGACGGCGCCGGAGATACGCAACGCCTCCTTCAGACGTCGCCGGATTCTGTTGCGACCGACAGCGCCCGCAACTCTTTTCGTGACAGTGAAGCCAAAACGCGGCGCTTCCGCGGGTTCCTCGTCACGGACAGCCATTTGCAGCTTGAACGCGCGGGAGTGGCGCGACAGTCCGCTGGCGGCGGCGCGCAGAAACTCCTTGCGTCGACGCAGCCTTTTCGGCGCGGCGATGCCCAGCGACGACGCGTCGGAGGCGTCATTTGTCATTGTGCTCGTCCGCCCGCAAGGAGGCTTGACGACTTCGCTCAGGCCGACAGGCGCTTGCGGCCACGAGCGCGGCGCGCCGCAATGACCTTGCGGCCGCCCACGGTCGCGATGCGCGCGCGAAAGCCATGGCGACGCTTGCGCACGATTTTGCTGGGTTGATATGTTCTCTTCACCGCTGCTCTCCGCTGCCACAAAGAACAAAACGCTTTGTTTTTGTTCTTGCTTGCTCTTCATGATGTGGACTTGGCGCCCACGTTTGCCCTGCTCGTCCGACGCGTCTCAGCCTTTGGCTCTCCCAAGGCTCGCGCCATATAAAACTTTTCCGCCGCAGCCATGCTAAAAAGCGCGACATCGCGGGGATGCGATGTTCACGCTCTGGCGGGAGGCTTCAAAAGCCGGGTCCTTTTGCAGGTGGCCCTGGCTCAAAGACGCAAACGCCGCCCCCGGAGAGGCGACGCCGCAGCGGGCATATAGGGGAAAGGCTCCCGCCAAGTCAATCACACGACACTCGCCGTCGAAAATCTTTGCGGCGAAAATGCGGTTTTTTTATCGCATCGGTCATCGGCGTTTCGCATCGCAATAGAATAATTCACGTCCCGGTCAGACGGCGTTATACAGACGGATGGAACTACTGATTCGGAATTGAAATCGCCCCGAGGCGCGGCCGAGTCTCGTGTTTAAAATGTGGCGTCAGGGCGAATTTTGCTTTTGTTTGGGTCCGTAAGACCGACCGACAGCCTTTGAGGCATATCGGGCAGCACCGCGTTTCGTGATTAAGAGTTCGGTCTGCAAGTGCGGCGAGAGTGATGGTTTGTTAACCATTATCGCCTAGCGTTAATTGAATGGGTGACGTGGGCGCTCGACCTTTCATCGGCGGGACAGCGCCGCTGTGTCGGCGACGCGTCGTCGGTCGCGAGAATTTTATGGAGCTCGGTGGGGAACCAACATGCGCGTTTTATTGATCGAAGACGACAGCGCGACCGCTCAGAGCATTGAGCTCATGCTCAAATCCGAGAACTTCAATGTTTACACGACCGATCTCGGCGAAGAAGGCATAGATCTCGGCAAACTCTATGATTACGACATCATCCTTCTCGACCTCAATCTTCCGGACATGTCCGGTTATGAGGTGCTCCGGACGCTGCGCGTAGCCAAGGTCAAAACGCCTATCCTGATCCTTTCCGGCCTCGCGGGGATTGAAGACAAGGTGAAAGGTCTGGGCTTTGGAGCTGACGACTATCTCACCAAACCCTTCCATAAGGATGAACTGGTCGCTCGCATCCACGCGATCGTGCGCCGGTCCAAGGGCCATGCGCAATCGGTCATCACAACCGGCGACCTCATCGTCAACCTCGACCAGAAAACCGTCGAGGTCAGCGGCGCGCGCGTGCATCTGACCGGCAAAGAATATCAGATGCTGGAGCTGCTCTCGCTGCGCAAGGGCACAACGCTTACCAAGGAAATGTTCCTCAACCACCTTTACGGCGGAATGGACGAACCCGAACTCAAGATTATCGACGTGTTCATCTGCAAGCTGCGCAAAAAGCTCGCCAACGCCAGCGACGGCCGCAACTACATCGAGACGGTTTGGGGGCGCGGCTATGTCCTTCGCGAACCGAGCGAAGCCGACGAACGCATCACCGCTTAATTCACTTTGCAAAAAGCAGTCGACGCCTTCACGTTCTAAACGTGAAGGCGTTTTTATTTGCGTCGCATTTTTCCCTCGAAAGATTCAGCCTCTCACGCCAGCGCAAGCTTCGGGCGGGGCCTTGCGCGAAGCCGCCAGACGCCGTCATTTGAGATCGAAGCAAAGGCCGGCGCGCCCTCGCCAACGGATTCCGCGGACCCCAAAAACAAAAAGCCGTCCGGCGCAAGTAGAGCGGACAGTCGATTCAACACGTCCCGTTTTACCTCCGGCTCGAAGTAAAGCAGCACGTTACGGCAGAAGATCACGTCAAATGGCCCGAGACCCGAAAGATCGGACAACAGGTTGAACTCGCCAAACGCCACCTTCGCGCGCAGGTGCTCATTGACGCGCCAGTTTTCATCGTGACGGTGGAAGTACCGCAGCAGGTGGCTGGTGGAGAGGCCGCGCTGCACCTCGAACTGGCTGTAGACGCCCTTCCGCGCCGCCTCTATCGCAGCGCCTGAGATATCCGTCCCCAAGATTTCAACGCTCCAGCCACGCAAGGCTCGCGCTTCGTGGTCGAGAGTCATGGCGAGAGAGTAAACTTCCTGCCCGGTCGACGCAGCGGCGCACCAGATGCGCAAGCGCCTCTCGTTAGCGCGGGCGGCCATCAACTCGGGCAAAATTCGGTCGCGAAACTCGTCGAAGGGCGCGCGATCACGAAAGAACGAGGTTTCATTTGTTGTCATAGCGTCGATGACTTCTTTGACAAGAGTTTCGTTTTCGCGCCCGTCGATGATTCTGGTCAGTTCAGGCAAATCACGGACGTTGTGGGCGCGAAGCACCGGCGAAAGCCGGCTTTCCGCGATGTACTGCCGGTCGGCTCCAAGAGCGATGCCAGTTAAAGCCGCCATCTGGCGGCGAAAGCGCGCATAAGCGAGACTCATGCGCGCGCCCTTTTTCGGCGCGCTGGAGCGCACATGGAAGCTCGCGCTGCTCCGCGCGAGTTCGAAATCACCGCTTTACGCATTACCGATACGCCCTCAAACCAAACTACCGGGAAGCCGTCAGTCGCTGCCGGCTATAGCTAGACCCGTCTCAGACCAGGCCGATTTCCTGAAATTTCGAACGCACGATATGCTGATCAAAGGGTTTCATAATATATTCGTCAGCCCCGGCGTGCATGGCGCGCGCGATATGTCCGACTTCGTTCTCGGTCGTGCAGAACACCACCTTCGGTTCGGCGCCGCCCGGCATTTTGCGCAGCGCGCACAAAAATTCGAAACCGTCCATCTCCGGCATGTTCCAGTCGAGCAAAATGACATCTGGCATCATTCTTTCGCATTCGGCCAGCGCAACTCGGCCATCGGGAGCTTCGGAGGTGCGAAAATGCAGACCTTCGAGAATGCGGCGCGCCACCTTGCGAATGACGGCGCTGTCGTCGACCACGAGAACCTGTTTCATTGATGCACTCCTCTGTTTGGATTTCTGGAAACGCCAGCTCTGTGCGCTGCTTCACTCTGCTGCGACACGCTTTTGATGAGAGCAGCCACGTCGATGATCGACAAAAAGCCGCCGTCATACCGGTAGCAGGTGGACATTAACGTCACGAGATGCGCGTCAAGATGAGCGGGGCATTCAATGCGGTCCGCTTCTTCGCTCACGATCACATCGCCCGTTTCGTCCACGAGCAGCGCATAATCTTCGCCGTTATGCGTAATCCCAACAGCAAGCTGCGATGCGCTTGGCTCGCCCAGATCAATGCGCAGGCATCTATCCAGATGAAGCGCCGTGACGATGCGGCCGCGCAGATTGGCGAGTCCGGCGACCTCCCGCGGCGCGAGCGGCACGGGCGTCAGCTTGTCGAGATGGAAAATTGTCTTCACGCAATCGACAGGCAGGCCGATGACTTGCGACCTGACCGTTATCGTGAAGTGACTCACCTCTGTGACGACTCGCGCCTGGGGACGGTGACGGCTATAGCTGAAATCAGCGAGATCAAAGCTCATGCAGCGATCTCCGTCATTGCGCGTTGCTCAATTTCCTGTCCGGGGACATAGGCTGCGCCCGTGAACTGCTCGAGGAAACCCAGAAGCGCACGGCGGTCGAATTTGCCCGCGACCCCGCGAGCTCCGCATGCTTCCGCCGCTTCGCGAATTTGCGACGTCGCCTGCGGCGCCAACGCGATGACTGGAATGTCCTCGCACCCCGGTTGAGCCAGAAACTGGCGCGTCAGGCGGTACCCATCCATATCCGGCATATCGATGTCGGTGATGAGAGCGTCGACTTTTAGTCCCTTTTCCATCAGCGAGAGCGCTTCCTGGCCTGAACCGGCGGCGTTCACTTCATAGTCCGCGGCTGAGAGCGCGAGACCCAGCATGTCGCGGAAGAACTGCTTGTCATCGACGAGCAGGATTCGTGGGCGGCGATTTACGCCGCGCGCGAGTGCTCCCGGATTGGCGCGATCTATGAAATAGGTCATGTCGAGCAGCTCGACGATCTGCCCGCGCAGATTCGCTATTCCGACGATTTTTTCATCAACGCCGGACATTTGCAGGTCCAGAGCTTCCTCGAGGACGTCGACGACCTCCTCCACGAGGAGGCCGACAGCCTGTCCCGCTCCGGCGAGCACAAGAATTGGATAGGCGCGAGGACCTATGACCATATCGTCGGAAGCGGGAATCACCGGTAGCAGGCGATTTTCATGCGGCATCAGGAAGGCGTCGCCGGAGCGGGACAGTTTTGAGCCGTCCACTTCCTCGATGCGCATGACCAGAGACAGAGGCAACGCCTTGAGCGCGCCGGCGCCCGCGCGCAACAAGACGATGCAGGTCTTGCTTTTTTCGGGCTGGAAAACTGTAGAGGGTTTCGGCGCGCGGCCTTCCCCGATGTTTTCTATCCCGGCCCGCTCGACGATCGCCGCCGGATCGAGAATGAGCACGGCCGTGCCGTCGCCAAGAATGGTCTGTCCGGAAAATACACCAATGCGGGCGAGCGCGCCGACCAAGGGTTCGATCACCACCTCTTGCACATCTGCAATGGTTTCGACGAGCAAGCCGAAGCGCACCCCTCCAACTCGCAGAACAACTACGAAGGCGCTTTGTCTCAGATCCGTGCTATCGGCTGACGCAAGATCGAGGGCTTTGGAGAGATGAACAAGCGGCAGCGCATCGCCGCGCAGCCGTAAGATCGGTGCGCCATGAATATATTGAATCTCATGGTCGAAACCTTCGCCAACGCCGACGACTTCGCCCACCGCCATCTGGGGAATCGCGAAGCGCGATCCGCCGCTGCTAAGAATGAGCGCCGGCGCAATGGCCAGCGTAAGAGGAATGCGCAGCGTGACCGTGGTTCCGGCGCCGGCGCGGGAATTGAGCGACACCGTTCCGCCGATGGATTGGATATTGTCGCGCACGACATCCATGCCCACGCCCCGGCCCGACACTTTCGTCACCTGCGCAGCTGTCGAAAAACCAGGCAGCAGCACCAGCGGATACAGATCGGCGTCGGACATTTTCTCCAGCGCCTGCTGGCTAACGAGACCGCGCTCCCGCGCCGTCTCCTTGATGCGCGCGATGTTCAACCCGCGCCCGTCGTCTTTTATCTCCAGCGTGATCTGGCCCGCGTCATAGGCGGCGGAAACGCGAATAAGGCCGGTTTCCGGCTTGCTGGCGGCCGCGCGCTGCGCCACGGACTCGATGCCGTGGTCGGCGGCGTTACGAATGATATGCGTCAGCGGCGCCCGTATCAGCTCGATCACCTGTCGGTCTAGCTCTGTATCCGCGCCGAAAGTTTCGAGCCTGATTTTCTTGCGCAACTCCACCGACAGATCACGCACGAGCCGCGGCAATGTGGAGAAAAGCTTTCCCACCGGCTGCATGCGCACGCGCATGACCGCGTCCTGCAGATCGCTGGTTACGGTGGAGAGATTTTGTACGGAGCCCTTGACGCGTTCGTCGCCGCCCTCTGCGGAAAGCTCAAGCAACTGGTTGCGGGTCAGCACGAGTTCGGAAACGATTCCCATCAATCGGTCGAGCACGCCGACCGACACCCGCACCGTTTCCGAGGCGCGGGAGCGTGCGTCGAGCGGTTCGGCCTCAGGCGCGGCGGGTACGGTTTCCACCATCACCGCCTCAGGCGCAGGCTCAGGCGCCGTCCAGCTTGGCGCCAGCGCTTCTTCCAGTTTCGGAGGCGCCTGAAGCTGTCTTGTGTGCGCTTCGAGCTGCTGCAAAATATCAGAATCTTCGCCTTCCGGCTCCAACTCCAGCCGGCCGATCTCCGTCAGCAACGCTGACAAGCGATCCACGACCGCGAGAATCAGGGAAATATGCGCGGCGTCGGCGCGTGCGCCTTCGCGCAGGCGGCCGATCAACGCTTCGGCGCCGTGAGTGAGACGACCGATGCGGGGCAGGCTCAAAAAGCCGCTGCTGCCTTTGATCGTGTGGATATGTCGGAAAAGACTTGCGATTAGCGCGACGTCGCCGGGGTCCTTTTCGAGGCGCACAAGCTCCATCGACGCGGCGTCGATGTGTTCGGCCGACTCGGCAAGAAACTCGTTAAGTAAATCGTCCATAGCGACTCTCGCGCCGCAAGCGCAGCGATTGAAAGCGACTTTGACGCACAGGGGTTAAGAGAGTTGAAACCGAAGGCGAAAACTCTTGCCTAAGGCCGGCGCCATGGCGGAGTTCAGGCGAAAAAGCTGCGGATCTGGGCGTCGCCGACGATGAAGCCCGATTTGAGCGCCTCGACCGAAGCGTCGAAGGAGTTGCCGAGCGGAACCAGACTGTAGCTCTCGTCATGATGCCACAGGAAGCAGTGGCCGTAGGAAGCGCCCTCGGCGAGACAGATGGCCATGCAGGCGCTGTTGTCCCAGGGCGTCGCCACGGACCACAGCGAGCGCCGCTCGACGCCGAATTTCGCCGGCCAGTCCGCCGAGTGAACCCCGTCGGCGTCGCCGCTCCTGTCGAGCCAGTGCTGGAAGACCCAGCCCCACACGGCAAGATCGCCGGGCGCCGCAAATTTTAGACAGGACGAGTCGTCGCTCAGATAGAACGCCAATTGGCTCCGGCCCCGCTGCGCGAGCTGCGCACGGTAGTCCGGGGGAAACTTTTGGCCGATCTCGGTTTCAGCCGCGTCGATCTTATCGATCGGCGCCGGGTCGGACATTGCGCGCCAGCGCACGAAGCCTTTTCCCGAGGCGATCTCTTCGTCGCGGCGTTTGGCGAAGGCCGCGTATCCCGGCGCCGATATGATTTCCTCGTAGCCGTCTCGCTGACCGTGTGCGCGGCCAAATTTGGCGTAAGTAAACGCCGCCTCGAATGCATCTTCCTTATATTGAGGGAAGTTGAAACATTGCATCAGCGCCAGATTTTCCGCGCGGAACGGCGTCGCCCTGAGATCGTAAGCCTCGCGGATAGCGGCAAAAGCGTTGGGGGCGTCGTTTAGATCGGCGTAGCAGCGGAACAGCCCCTGCTCCACGTCAGCCGCGACGTCGACGTTCGACAGCGACCACGAGTAGAATTTGTCTTCTTTGTCTTTGAGCCCGCCAATGATCTCGCGAGCGCTCAGGGCGAAAGAAAGGGCTTTGGTGGCCAGCGCTTTTTCCCCGCGATGGGTGTGCTTGGCCTTCGACAGCAGCCACATCGGCTCGGTCTGCACGCGAGGGTCGGCCGGCGGCTCTGGGCCATAATCCTCAGCGACGACAAGGAGATAGAAGCGGTCGACGTCCTGTTGCCACTGCGGTTTGGGCTTGGCGTGGGACGGAATGAAATCTTCCGTGTAGTGGGTGATGTCTGTCAGAAAGAAGCCGTCGCTGACGGCTTTCGCGGCGAGCGACTCGAAAGCGGCGACCCCATCGGCCGCGCGCTCGAATCTTTGTTCGAAGAATTTTGGATTGGTCTGTCCCGCCAGAATATCCGTGTAGTCGGGCGGGATATCGAGCGAGCCCTTATGTCCGATCAGCTTCTCGCCCATCACCCATTCCGACCATGGCGTGGTGAGATGGCGCTGCTGCTCGCGCGTCTTGGGATTGAGGAAAAAACGGGCGAGATAGTCGCTCATTCAGCGCCCTCGCCGCATTCGGCGGGGGCGCTGGAGTCGAAAGCCGTCTCGCACCGCTTCAGGCGACGGCGGACTGGACGACGTCGTCCTGTTGCTGTTGTTCGGCGGCGACCGGCGTGGCGTCGATCGTCACGACGTCGCCGATCAGCGCAAGTGTTACATCAAGCCCGGAGCAGCGCGCCACAAGGCCGGTGTAATAGGCCTGGATTGAGCGGGCGTCGATGACGCCTTCCTCAGGCTCTCCCATGAGAAGCGCAGAGAGGCCGGGCGCAACGCGCGCATTGACGCCTTTGGCCTCGATATGAAAGCCGATATTTTCGTCTTCGCCATTGGCGGTGACGGTAATATCGCCGCCGCGAGGAATAGCCGCGTCGGCTATCAGGCAAAGATTGAGCAGCAGCTTCACTTTGTTTTTCGCCATCAGCACGCGCGGCACGCTCCATCCCAGGCGTGTGCGGTCGTCTGCAAGCAGTTGCCGCGTGACGTGTTCTGCGTCACCGGTGTCGATCGACGATCCCTTGGAACCGGCGGCGCCAAAAGCGAGGCGGCAAAATTGAAGGCGCGAGGAAGCTTCGGCGGCGCTTGATTTGATCAGCGCGAGCGCGTGGCCGCGCATTTCCGCATCCTTTTCTTCCTCAAGAACCTCCAATCCGTTCACGATCGCCCCGACAGGCGAGATGACGTCGTGACATACGCGGGAGGCCAGCAAGGCTGCCAGGTCGAGAGAGTTGAGCGCGAATTTCGTCATGGGGTCATCCAGCTTATGTCGCCTGGATCACAAAAATCCAGGCCGACGCGGGGCATGCGACGCGGGAGGCGCGGGGGCCGACGCGGTTTCGCACAGGAGACTAATCAGCTACACGAATCACCGTAATGATTTCGTTAAACTTTAGCCGGTACCGACGCATCTGCATAGCGGAAGCAGTTTTACCGCCCATGTGCTGAATGACAACTAAAGGCGCTTTCTGAGCTTTTTATTCGATTCTTGGGCGCGAAAGCGCGAATTGGTTCAGCCCTTGGCGTGATAATCGCGATACCAGTCCACGAAAGCCGAGACGCCTTGCACCGCCCCGGTGGCGGGGCGATAACCCGTCAGGCGTTCCAGCAGCGCGCTATCGGCATAGGTCTGCGGCACGTCGCCTTTCTGCATTTCGAGATAGTTGCGGACCGCCTTCTTGCCGAGCTTCTGTTCTATGATTTCAACGAAGTCGAGAAGGTTAACCGGTTCGCCGCGCCCGATATTGACGATGCGGTACGGCGCTACCGGGGATGTCGCGGGGTCGCTTGAAGGACGCTCCGGGGGACAGTCCATGAGGCGGATGATCGCCTCCACAAGATCGTCGACATAGGTGAAGTCTCGAGCCATCTTGCCGTGATTGTAAATGTCGATGGCCCGCCCTTGCTCGATCGCCTCGACGAATTTGAACAGCGCCATGTCCGGCCGACCCCAGGGGCCATAGACGGTGAAAAAGCGGAACAGCGTGGTCGGTATCGCCCAAAGATGCGCATATGAATGCGCCATCGCCTCATTGGCTTTCTTGGTGGCGGCGTAGAGCGTAAGCGGGTGATCGGCCTTATCCTCTTCCCGGAAAGGCACGGTCGGATTGGCGCCGTAGACCGAGCTGGTCGACGCCATCATCAGATGGCGCACAGGATGGACGCGAGCCGCCTCCAGCACATTGAAGCCGCCGACCAGATTCGAATCGACATAAGCGCGCGGATTTTCGAGGCTGTAGCGAACGCCCGCCTGAGCTGCGAGATGCACGATCACATCAGGGCCGGCGTCGCCGACCGCACGATCAAGCGCAGCCATATCCTCCAGCATGGCGATATGTGCGCTAAAGCCTTTCATTTCTTTCAAAATCGCTAGCCGCGCCTGTTTCAGGCGGACGTCATAGTAGGCGGTCATCCCGTCATAGCCGAAGACCTGATGGCCGCGATTCAGCAATTCGCGCGAGAGATGAAAGCCGATGAAGCCGGCCGCGCCGGTAACGAAAATCCGCATGAGCCTGAGGAAGGTGCGAGTAAAGCCGATCGCCTTGCGTTAGTCTTTGCCGGCGCGCCGGGGCGGTGTCAAGGCGCAGAGCAAGCAAGAAAAACGCCGCGTTCGACCAGTCCGGGCGAAAAGACTTTTCGGAGCAGCGGTTTCGGTAAACTGTCCAACATAGTTTTCGACAGGCGAGCGCGGCAATAGGCCGCTTTTGCAAAAGAAATCCGCTGGTTATCAAATCGTATTCTTCGGCGTATCGTCGTTATTTATGCGGCGAGGCCTGCGCCAAGAAAGTCGTCAAAAATGAGAAGCAAATGCCTGGGGTTCGCGCTGTCGACGCTGGTCGTCGCTGTTTCGTTCAACGCCGCCTTAGCCGGGGGAACACAGCCGGGAGACAGTTCCGGGCAGGCCTATGCCGTGCCAATTCCCGAAGGCGTCTATTTTTGGACGACGCCGTTTTACGGAACGCGGCCCAACGGCGGCGGACCGGGCGTTGACGCCAATTCATTCGTCAATGTTCCGGTGTTCGCCTGGTCGACGCCCTGGACTCCGCTCGGCGGCCGTCTCGAATTCGCGGTGACGATACCAGAGGTCTTTGCGGGCTATCCGAGCGACCCGGGCCATGGGGGCCTCCATTCGTCGCGGGGGCTTTACAATTCGCTTTTCGCGGGGATTTGGGCTTTCGACCTTGGAAACGGGTTCAACGTCAGTCTGCTCAGCGGCTTTTATATTCCCGAAAACCCTGGCGTGCGCGGGGTTTCGACAGACGCATGGGTTGCTCGCGAGGGTCTGAACCTCGCCTACAACGCCGATGGCTGGAAGATCGCCGCCAATATGAATTACCAGTTCCAGGGTACGAACTACCTGACCGGCCTTCCGTCGGCGAATGACAATTTCGTCTATGACCTGACCTTCACCAAGGCGTTCGGCAAATGGGAGATTGGCCCCGTCGCCTTCGGTTCGGTGGAGGTGAATCAGCGCGCAAATCCCAACCCGACCACCCAATTCGCCCTTGGCGGCCTCATCGGCTACGATTTTGGCCCAGTCGGCGCACAGTTCTATGTCACCCATGATCTCGCACAGAGAAATCTGGGCGGGTATGAAACCCGCGTTTGGAGCCGCCTTGTCATTCCGCTCTGGTCTCCCGCTGCTCCCGCGGCCATCCCTGTCGCTAGCAAATACTGAAGTTTGGCGGATGCGCGGCCTTCAGTTGCGTTCGCCGATGGAGGCGGTCTCGACCACGGCCTCCAGCCCGAGCAGTCGACCCATCGCTTTGACGCGGCTCAGCAGCCTATCGCTGGCGAGATCCGCGCGCGCGGCCGGGAGAATTAGCGCCAGACGCCCTTGCTTCACGCGAAGCGGGGTGATCGGCAAAACGCCGGGCATCGACGCCGACAGCAGATAAGCGACCCGCATCGCCGCCCCAAGCACGCGCGCGCGGATCAGCAGACGCGTGGTCAGCAAGGCGCGCAAGGCCGAAAAATGCTGCTCGCCGTCCAGCCCTTGATGACGAAACACCACGGCGAGCGCGAGAAAGGCGCGACCCGGATGATCGACGCCGACAAAGGCGCCGTGAGTGACGATGTTGGTGGCCTGCTGCGCGCGATAATCGGGATGCGCGCGCCAGGCGACGTCCGACAGCAGGCAGGCGGCGTGGCGCAGGCGTACTTCCTCGACTGTTTCATCGAGTTCGCAGGAGGACATGAAGGCGTCGGTCCAGCGAATAAGGTCTTCGCCGTAAGCCGGCGCGCGCGACAGCAGCGCATCGAGCTCCCTGGCAGCGCAGAGCAAGGGGTCGGCGGCGCGCTGCGCCTTGGTCAATCGCTCGTAGAGCAGCCCTTCGCGCACGCCCGCCGCCGAAATGACGATTTCCTTCGGTTTGGCGCGACGGATAATCTCGTCAAGCACGATCGCGCCATAGGCGAGCAGAGGTCGGCGCGCTGCCGAGACGCTGGCGATGTCGGTGATCGCCTCGCTGTCGATGCGCTCCACCAGCGCTGCGAACTCCGCGGCCTCGACGGTCTGAATGCGATAGTTGTGCATCACGTCAAGCGGATAGTTACGCTGGCGCATATGCAGTTTGGCAAGTGCGCGCCACGTGCCGCCCACGGCGTAGAAAGCGCGCCCGCGCAGACCGGCGAGCGGCTTGGCGTCGGCCATAGCCTTGCGCGCGATGCGACTGGCCTCGCGTGTGGAGCGCTTTGAGGCGTCCATGAGAGCAAGCCCGCCGAGCGGCAGCGTCACACCCTTTCCGCAAACGTCGCCCGCAACATCGATCAGCTCAAGCGAACCGCCGCCAAGATCGCCAACTACCCCGTCAGGAGCGTGTATGGCCGACATGACGCCAAGAGCGGAGAGTTCCGCCTCTCGCTTGCCGGTGAGCAGAGATATGTCCTGGCCGATGGCCGCGCGCGCAGCTGTCAGAAACGCGGGGCCATTGGCCGCATCCCGAGCCGCGGCCGTCGCGATCACCGTGACATTGGCAATCTCCATGGTTTCGCAGAGTGCGCGGAAACGGCGCAGCGCCCTCAGCGCCTTGTCGACGCCTTCTTCGGCCAGCCGTCCGCTGGTGACGACGCCCTTGCCGAGCGCGCACATGGCTTTTTCATTGAAGATGGGCGTCAACGCGCGCGAAAGCCCTTCATAGGCGACGAGCCGCACCGAATTGGAACCGATATCGACAATGGCGACTGGTTGCCCCCGAGGCGAATCAGTCATCTTCTCTGCGCTTAAGCAGGGAACGCGGACGCCACTCTTTAAGAGACTTGCCACGGCCGGACAAACTCGGGTTTGTCATGAAATACTTATGGGCGTTGAAGCGCTCTTCGCCCTCGGGCGGCGTTATGCGCGAAGACGAGCCGTCAGACAAGAGGCGGTAGCTTTGCTCATTATCTATGAGATTGGCCATCATGATCTGGTCGAGAACCTGCTGATGCACAGTTTGATTGGTGATCGGCATCAGCACTTCCACCCGACGGTCGAGATTGCGCGGCATCAGATCTGCGGAGGAAATATAGACATGCGCGCGAGGATGCGGCAGCGCATAACCGCCGCCAAAGGCGTAAACGCGCGCATGTTCGAGAAAACGCCCGACTATGGACTTTACACGAATGTTTTCCGAGAGGCCCGGCACGCCCGGCCGCAGGCAGCATATGCCGCGCACGATAAGCTCGATCGACACGCCCGCTCGCGAAGCAAGATAGAAGGCGTCGATGATTTCGGGATCGACCAGCGCATTGCATTTGCACCAGATCGTCGCTGGCTTGCCCGCTTTGGCGAAGGCGATTTCCTGCTCGATGTGTTCGAGCAGCTTCTTCTTGAGCGAGATCGGCGACACCGACATACGCTCCAGACCCGCGGGCTCCGCATAGCCTGTGATGTAGTTGAAGATGCGCGACACATCGCGTCCGATGGCAGGATCGGCGGTAAAGAGCGAGATATCGGTGTAGATGCGCGCCGTCACGGGATGATAATTGCCCGTTCCGACATGGCAGTAAGTAGCGAGTCCCGCGCCTTCGCGTCTCACCACCATCGACAGTTTTCCATGCGTCTTCAATTCGAGGAAGCCGAACACGACCTGTGCGCCCGCTCGCTCCAGATCGCGCGCCCAACGTATATTGGCCTCCTCGTCGAAGCGGGCCTTCAATTCGACGAGCGCCGTCACCGATTTTCCAGCTTCCGCCGCCTCGATCAGCGCGCGCACGATCGGACTATTTGCCGAGGTGCGATAAAGCGTTTGCTTGATCGCCACGACGTTAGGGTCGCGCGCGGCCTGCTGGAGAAACTGCACCACGACGTCAAAGGACTCATAGGGGTGATGAACCGCCAGATCCTTTTGCTTGATGGCGAGGAAACAATCGCCGCCATTATCGCGAACACGTTCGGGAAAGCGAGGATTATACGGTTTGAATTTCAGATCCGATCGATCCAGCGCCACCAGTTCGGACAGATCGATCAGCGCCAGCATGCCATCGAGTTCGAAGACTTCGCTGTCGTCGACGTCGAGTTCCGCGGCGACCAGAGCGCGCAGCGTCATGGGCATGTCCGCCGCGAACTCGAGCCGGATCACCGAACCGCGACGGCGACGCTTCAACGCCGTTTCGAACAGCCGCACGAGGTCTTCGGCTTCTTCTTCAACTTCGATGTCGCTGTCGCGAATGACCCGGAACAGCCCCTGCCCGCGCAAAATGTACCCGGGAAACAATCGCTGCGCATGCATGACGATCAGCGTTTCGAGCAGCATGAACCGCTCGCGGCCGTGTCCCACGGCGCCCGGAAGGGTCGTTGTTCCCGGCAGGCGCACGAAACGTTCGATCTTCTGCGGGAGGCGCACCAGCGCCTGCAGCGTCTTGCGGTCGCCCGGACGAATAAGCTCCAGCGCCAGCGTGAAGCCGAGATTGGGGATGAATGGGAAAGGATGCGCTGGATCGACTGCAAGCGGCGTCAGCACCGGAAAGATGCGCGTCAAAAAATGGTCTTCGAGCCAGTCGCGGTCGGCCCTCGACAAATCGCCGGGCTCGACGATAACAATTCCGACTTCCTCAATTTCGCGTCGCAACTCGCGCCAGCGCTTCGACTGCGCGGCGGTCAACTGCGCGACGCGTTCATTGATGCTGGCCAATTGCTCGGCGGGCGTCAGCCCGTCCTGCGACAAAGCCGTGAACTCCGATCGCACCTGGCCGCGCAGACCCGCGACGCGCACCATGAAGAACTCGTCAAGATTATTCGCGGAGATCGACAGAAACCGCAGTTGTTCGAGCAGCGGATGATTGCGGTTTGAAGCTTCCTCAAGCACGCGGCGGTTGAATTCGAGCCAGGATAATTCTCGGTTTACGAAACGCTGAGGCGACGAAAGCAGATCATCAGGGTGCGCCAAAATCTCGTCATCTTCCCGGATCGCGAACGCCTCGATCGCGTCGCGTTTCTCATCATTCAAATGTTGCTGTTTCACAACAGATTCTCCGGCGCTATTGTTCCTCATAATGCCATAGGACAAGCCTTGCGGCGATAATTGATTTTTCAGGGCTCGCTCAGGCGCTCCAGAACCTCCGCCGCCAGCGCGCGTGTGACCCGGCGACCGCGGGCGAGCGCCTCTCTGTCGACCTTGCGCACGAAGGCGCGCGCCGCGCCGAGGGAGCGCTCCAGCCGCAGCGCCGCATAGTCGATCAACGCAGGTTCGACCGACAATTGCCTGTCCCGAAACAACTTTTCCAATGCGACGCGCATCAGTTCGTCGTCCGGTGCGCCGATTTCGACCAAGGGCGCGCGGCGTAATCGAGACAATAGATCAGGCAGGCGAACGGTCTCCGCCCGGGGCGCCACGCAGGCGGTCATCAAAAGAAAGACATTGTTTTCATGAGTTAAATTCAACAAATGGAACAGCGCCGTCTCGTCGGTGATAAGGTCCACGTCGTCAATCAGCAACGCCGGCGGCTTTGCGGCTGCAACGGATTCGATAGACGGAACTCCCGACGTCACAGCGGCCCCCGCCTTACGCGCCCAGATCGCCGCCAGATGGCTTTTGCCGCTGCCCGCCGGTCCGACCAGAAGCAAGTTGGAATTTGGCCAGTTGGGCCATTGGTCGATCATTTCCAGCGCCGCGCGATTCGAAGGCGCCGGCAGGAAATCTTCGCGCCTGAAACTCGGCTCAACCGGCAGTTCCAGCGCAAGCTGGGCAGGCGGCGGCTTTTCTGGCCCCTCATTATCCATGACGGGTCAGTTCCCCTCCCCCGGCTTCATGAAATCCTGCGACGCGACGCGCGCCGGTTCGACGTCGGCCGGCCTCAAATAGAAGGCGCTGGCGCGATAGCGCCGCGCGCAAAAACGCAAAATGACACCCGCCGCAGCCGCCACCGGAACGGCGACGATCATGCCGACAAATCCAAATAGGGCTCCGAAGGCGAAGAGAGCGAACATCAGCCAGACCGGATGCAGGCCCACCGACGCCCCAACGAGGCGGGGCGACAAAACATTGCCGTCAAGAAACAGCCCGATGCTGACAACGCCAATCGCCTCGATGGGGAGCTGCCAATTCGGCCATCCCTGCACCAGCGCCACGCTGATCGACAATACGAAGGCGGTGATCGATCCGACATAAGGGATGAGACTCAAAAAGCCGGCGATGACCCCGATCAAAAATCCAAAATTCAGGCCGATCAGGGTGAGGCCCAGCGCGTACCAGGAGCCCAGAAACAGGCAGACTGCCGATTGTCCCCGCAAAAAACCCGACATCGCCTGATCGATGTCGTGTGCAAGCTGCCTCGCCTCCGCGCGATGACGCGGCGGCACCATGTCGTCCAGAATGGCGACCGTCGAATCCCAATCGAGCAGCATGTAGAAAGCGACGACCGGCGTCACCACGATCACCGACACCACATTGATGAGCGCCACGCCTCGCGACACCACTGAGCGCGCGAAATCCGCGACCAGCGAGGTGCCGTCGCCGATGAGATCGGCGAAATATTTTTGCAGGTCCAGCGCCGGCGCGGTGGCGCCGAGCTCGTATTTTTGCAGGAAAGCGTTGTAGTGAGCCGTGAGTTTTTCGCTCCACTCAGTCAAAAGCCCTTGCAAGGTCGCCACATAACCGGGAAGACTGGTGATGAATCCTTCAAGCTGGCGCGACAGCACCGGCACGATCAGCAGGGCGGCCGAGACCACGATGAAAATGAACAGGGCCAGCAGGATCAAAGTGGCCCCCAGCCTTGACATCCCCGCCGCCTGCAGACGGTCCGCCACTGGATTAAGCAGATAGCCGAGTACGGTGCCAGCGACGAAAGGGGTCAGAATTGCGCCCAGCGCGTGGCCCAGCGCGGCGACGGCGAGCAACACTAGCCCCCACCAGAGCAATTGCCGCTCCAGGCTTATTCGCGGCCCGGCGCCGTAATTCGGCGGTTTCTGCTGGTTCGACATTCCACGGCCCTCCTCGGAGCCTCGCGTCACAGATAGACGCTGGCGAAAGCCGTGGTCAATGGCGGAGCTTCCAGACGGCGTGCGGCATTCAGGCCGCATTTCCTCCCCGCGTCGTCGCCAACGCCGACACGCCAAGCGCGATACCGACAAAAGCCAACAGCAGGGTGGAAATCGCGTTTACCTCGGGCGTCACGCCGAGCCGCACCTGCGAGTAAATGCGCATCGGAAGGGTCGTCGCCCCCGGTCCCGTGGCGAAACTGGCTATCACCAGATCATCCAGCGAGAGGGTGAAAGCCAGAAGAAAGGCGCTGACGATCGAGGGCGCCACCGAGGGCAGCACGACCAGCACAAAGGCCTGCAAGGGCGTCGCGCCAAGATCCTGCGCCGCTTCTTCCAAAATCGGATCGCAGGAACGCAGCGCCGCCAACAGTACGACCGTGGCGAAGCACATGGTGAAGGTGGAGTGTGCGATGACCAGCGTCATAAAGCCGCGCTCCATGCCAAACGCCACAAAGGCGCTCAGCAGCGCCAGGCCGAGCACGACCTCCGGCAGCACGAGCGGCGCGTGCACAGCTCCAAAAAACAGATTGCGCGTCGAAAAATCTCCGAAGCGCGCCAGCGCCACGGCGGCGCAGAGACCAAGCAGAGTGGCGATCGTCGCCGACAGCGCGGCGGCCTCCAGACTGATTTGCGCGGCGTTGAGCATCGCCGCATCGTCCAGCAGGGCGAGATACCATTTGGTTGAAAAACCGCCCCAGACGGTCACGAGCCTGGAGGCGTTGAAACTCATCGCCGCCAAAATGAGGATTGGACCATAAAGGAATGAAAAGCCCAGAACCATCGCTATGCGGCGCGCAAGAGTGACGCCCACGTTCATGAACGCTCTCCCTCGGTGCGAAGGCGCGCGCGTTCGGCGACGAGCAAGGGACCGATCAGCAACATCAGCAGAACGATCGCCGCGGCGCTGGCCGCCGGCCAATCGCGGTTGGCGAAAAAGTCGGTCCATAATGTTCGGCCGATCATCAGCGTTTCTGAACCGCCGAGAAGATCGGGGATCACGAATTCGCCCACGGCCGGAATGAAGACAAGAAGACAGCCGGCGACGACGCCCGGTCTAGAGAGCGGCAATGTCACGCGCCAGAAAACTTGCGCGGGAGATGCGCCGAGATCCGACGCCGCCTCGCGTAGCGCAGGGTCCTGCCGCTCGAGCGCCGAATAAAGCGGCAGCAGCATGAAAGGCAGATAGCTGTAAACGATACCGATAACCACCGCGACATTGGTTGCGTAAATGGACAGGGGCGCGTCGATGATATGCAGGGCTATCAAGGCGTGATTGATGAGACCTTCATCTTTCAGCAAAGCGATCCAGGCATAGACGCGAATTAAAAAGCTCGTCCAGAAAGGCGCGACGGCGAGTCCGATCAGGATCGGTCGGAGCCGGCGCGGCGCCCGCGCCATCGCCAGCGCAAAGGGATAGGCGACAAGCAGCATCAGCGCGGTGGAAACGCCGGCGATGATGAGCGAGGTGAGATAGGAGTTGAGATAAAGCCTGTCCTCGCCAAAAGAGCGGTAGGCGTCGAAACCCAGCGTCTGGAGTTTGGCGAGCGTTCCCGCAATTCCATCGCCCAGGCGGAAGACGGGCTCGTAAGGCGGACGCGCCTGCGCCGGATGCGAAAGCGAAATCTTCGCGATCAGCGCCATCGGCGCCAGGAAAAACGCGACGATCCACAGATAGGGCGCGCCAAGAACGATGCGCCGGCCAAGCGACAGCCTTTTGCGCATCATTCCACCTCTGGGAACAGCACGCCCGCGTCCGGCGCGATCTCCAGCCGCACCGCCTCACCCAAGGCAAAGTCCGCTGCCTTGCTGCTGGAGACGCGCAGCGCCTCCTGTCCCGCGACTCCGATGCGCAACTGCGTGGTCTCGCCGCGGAAAGCGACGTCCTCTATGACGCCCGGAACGCCGTCCCCCTTGCGTGTTACGGCGATCTGCTCCGGCCGCAGCGACAGCGCCGCCCGCGCGCCTTCGGGCAGAGAGCATCCGGGGCGCTTCAGCCGACCAAAAGGCGCAACGAAGCTGGCGTCGCCCTCTCGCGCGATGCGCCCTTCGATCATATTGGTCGCGCCTACAAATCCAGCGACAAACCGGGTCGCGGGACGTTCATAAATATCGACTGGCGAGCCGATCTGCTCCACCTTGCCAGCGCGCATCACGGCGATGCGATCGGCGAGCGCCAGCGCCTCGTCCTGATCATGGGTGACGATGACGAAGCTGGTTTTCAGCCGCCGCTGAATATCTTTGAGCTGGAATTGCGTTTCCTCCCGCAGCTTGCGGTCCAGAGCGCCCATCGGTTCGTCCAGCAGCAGCAGCGAGGGTCTCGGCGCCAAAGCTCTCGCGAGCGCAACGCGCTGCTTTTGACCGCCCGAAAGTTGCTCGATCCGCCGCGCGCCGAGATCCTGCAATTGCACGATCTCCAGCAGCTCATTTACCCGGGCGATGACGGCGTCGCGGCTGACGCCCTGACGCCGCAGGCCGAAGGCGATGTTCTCGAAGACGTTGAGATGCGGAAACAGGGCGTAGGACTGAAACATCATATTGACGGGCCGCCGATGCGGCGGAGCGCCGGCGAGATCGCGGCCCGCCAGCAGCACGCGTCCGAAGTCTGGGGTCTCGAAACCGGCGATCAGCCGCATCAACGTGGTCTTGCCGCAGCCGGACGGCCCCAGCAGCGCAAAGAATTCGCCCGCGCCGACGTCAATCGAAACGTCATCCAGCGCGACCACCGCGCCAAAGCGTTTGGAGGCGTGTTGAACGGAGAGAAGCAATTCTGTCGACATGAGGACGTTTTAGAGGCGGACGGCGGCGGGGTCGAGTATGCGCTACGGCAAAAGGGTTTTGTCGGCAAGTCTACAGCGAAAAAACCGCGCTTCCTTCCTGAAGGACGCATTGGTCGCTGTCCACCGCAGAACCGCAGCGCCTCCACTTGTCAGATCGGCTGGACGAGGACAGATTAAGGCTGGCCATAACGGCCCCTTGACAGTTCCATCGGAGCCGAGATGTTCACCGGAATAGGCCTTATCGCCTTTTGTTTCATATTTGGCTCCGCATTGATCGGCCTCTTTCTCAGCGGTCGTCTGCACTACGACTTACGGACGGAGGCCACCCAAAAAGCGGTGCAGAATTTGATGACCGTCATCGGCATTTTGTCCGCTCTGGTGCTTGGGTTGTTGATCGCGGGGACGAAGACCAACTTCGACACCAGAAGCAAGGAGGTCGAGCAATTCGCCGCAAATCTGACGCTTCTCGATCTCGAGCTTTCGCATTTCGACATGAAGGATGCGCACGATCTCCTGCGCGCCTTTACGGCGCGGCAATTGGCGCTGACCTGG
This sequence comes from uncultured Alphaproteobacteria bacterium, assembly GCA_963724845.1. Classification (GTDB taxonomy): domain Bacteria; phylum Pseudomonadota; class Alphaproteobacteria; order Rhizobiales; family Beijerinckiaceae; genus Methylocystis. The sequence goes on along the minus strand of CAVRWF010000001.1, from coordinate 673,297 downwards.
CCGAGGGATCGGGCCCGCCCACCCGTCGTGCGCGAGGCCAAAACCATGCAGATGCTCGACAACATTCAACAGCAGTTAAGGGCCTGGAAGCCGGAGAATGAGATTGCGCGAGAGGGACGAACAAACGCAATGCAACTCGCCAATGAATTGCAGCAAACGAGTCGCTTGCTGGAGGTGCAACAGAACAGCCAGACGCCGCGGCCATTCATCATCGTGGTGATATTCTGGGTCAGCGTGCTGTTTCTCAGCTACGCGGTGTTCGCGCCGGTGAATGCGGTAGTGATCGTCGCGATGCTGGTCAGTTCGATTTCCGTATCCATGGCGGTGAACTTGATCCTCGACATGGACCATCCCTTCTCGGGGTTCATCCGGGTGCCTTCCGTGACGATGCAACAGGCGCTGGATGACATGAAGCCCTGATATGTGGCCACGCATGCTGACCAACTCACGTCGCTTTTTTTAAGATTCTTCCTGCAAAATGCAGATAAGCGGCAGTTCGAGGCCGCGATGGACCGACGCCCCAGCCTGTGGGAATGAAAATGGCTAAAGTAACTGGACTTTCCGGCAATGAAATTTTTTGTCTGGCGTTGAAGCAATATTCCGCCGGCGAGATCGTCGTCGGCAACAGCGTCAACTCCATGGGCTTTCTTGGTTCGCTCGGCGCGGGCTTCAATAATCTTCTCGGCGGCGAAGTGTCCCAGGTCACGCAGGCCATCCATGACGGCCGCGCGGCGGCTTTCGCTCGCATGGTTGGGGAAGCGCAGGCTCAGGGGGCCTCGGGCGTCGCGGGCGTCAACGGTGAATTGCGGGGGTTCAATGGCTCCACGGAATTCCTCTTCGTCGGCTCCTGCGTTCACGCGGGCGGCGGCGGCAGGTTCTTCACCAGCGCGGGCGACGCGCAGGAACTCTATTGCCACATGGACGCCGGCTATGAGCCGGTGCAGCATGTGTTCGGCAATATCGCCTACTCCATGGGCGTTGGCGGCGGGCTGCTCGGATCGCTGAAAACACTTCTGCGCGGCGAGATCCAGGAATACAGCGACATTTTCAACCAGACTCGCCACGCCGCGCTGAACCGCGCGATTGATCAGGCGCGACAGGACAAGGCCAATGCGGTCGTCGGCATCAGAACGACGATCTGTCCCTGGGCAGGCACGCATGAAATGATGATGGCGGGCACCGCCGCGATCAATCCCGCGCTGCCCTCCTCCACCTTCGCAAATCCAGTCACCAGCGATCTGACCGGCGAGGAACTATGGGCCCTGACCAGCCTCGGCTATGCGCCGGTGAAGCTGCTCATCTCGACGTCGATCTATTCGCTTGGGATTACGGGAGGATTTCTGGCCGCCTTCAAATCCTTTAAGCGCGGTGAAATCAGTGAACTGACCAGCCTCATTCACGACGCGCGCGAAATCGCAATTGACCGCATTAAAATCGAAGCGGACCAGCTTGGGGCTGAAGAGGTCGTGGGCGTCAAAACCTATATCTCCGAAATCGGGTCGGGCCTCGTCGAATTTCTCGCCATAGGCACCGCCGTCACAAAGCTGGCTGGCATGGCGGTGAAGTCGACCAGCCTGCCCGTGCAGGCGATCATCCGCGACAAGGACACCTGGATCGACGGCGACTTCGGTTTCACCTTGGATCGTCAGTAAAGCCGGTTCTTCTCCCGCCTCAAGCCCGTTTCTCGAAGCTCGCGCGCCAGTGCCGAACGCCTTGCTGGGTGGTCAAATCCTCCAGCTCCTGGAGCGCGAGCCCTTCAATTGCAAGGCGCTCGATTTGGCCTCGCGTCAACGGCCATGGCGGCCCCGCGATTTCCTGCCCTTCGTCCCGCGCGCGGGCGATAACGAGCAGACGCCCGCCCGGCGCGACGAAATCCGCCAGCGCGCGAGCAGCCTTGGGTAGCAAAACCTCCGGCAGCGCCTGCAAAGTGTAACATTCATGCACGAGGTCGAAGCCGCCGCGCCATTCCGGCGGCGGCTCGAACAGGTCAGCGGCCACAAATTCGATTTCGCCCCGTGGAAACCGACTCCGGGCCCAATCGATTGCGCGCGCCACGAGATCGAAGGCGACGACCTGCGCACCCGCCTGCGCCAAAGCGAAGGCGTTATCGCCAAGCCCACAGCCCACATCGAGCGCGCGCAGGCCATCGAGCCGACCTTGCGCGTCAATCCATTGCGCCAGCAGCGGATGCGGCGCGAGACTAGCCCAGGGCACGCCGGCCGGATCTCCCTCGCTGAGCGCATAGACGGCCTCGAACCACTCTTGGCGAAACGGATCGGCTCCAACGCCGCCGGGCGTCATATGAGGATCGATGGCGTCCAGCCGCTCCCGCGCCTTCGCCCGACGCGCCGCGAAATCATCCGTCATTCCGGTTTCTCCCGCTTTTTCTCTTCCCAGCGGCCAGAGTCGTCCTCCTGAAGGTAGACGACCTCCAACCCCGCGTCCCGCAGTTCTTTCCATTGGTCGCGGGCGGCCTGAAGCTCCGCCGCTTCATTGCCGTCGAACATCAGCACAGCCCTGGCCTTGGGCGCGCTGGCGGGGTCCGCCAGCGTCGGGGGAGCGATGGCGCCGTCCACAAAAAAGCGCACGTCGGCCTCATTGGGATTGTCGCTCTGGATTGTGAGATAAATCGGCTGGGTTTCGGGCGCGCCGTCGGCCTTGGTCCCATGCGGCAGGAATTTCTCGGCGTCGAAAGACCAGAGATGATCGTCGAGGGTCCTGAGACGTTTCTCACCACTCCCCTGCACCGCCACACGCCATCCGCGCGCGAGGGATTTTTCGAGCAGGACGGGGAGCGCCTGCTCCAGCGTTCGGCGAGTCAGGTGATAGAAAAAGACTTCAATCATGACGCAGGAATGGGGGATCGCGCGGTCAAACGCAAGGCGCGCGGTCCCTGCTCTTCAGCACCGCCTATTCAACATGCGCAAGCGCCAGGACCGCGAGCGTGAGGGACGCCAAGCTCATCGCCAAAAAAACTTTCGAGACACGAAACCCTTCATGCAAACCAGTCCGAAACGAGTGGCAAACCACCTTCTAAATAGCGCGAGTCGTAATATTTTGATTAACTTGCTACAAGCGTCGACGTCCTGCCGGTTGGACGCAAGACGCTTGGCTTCCCGCCCGCCAGATCCTAAACCCAGGCGTCGACACCAAGGGAGCGATTTGCTTTGGCGCAGCCGCGACGTCTGCTCAACCCCGAAAAGCGCGAGGATGACCCGAGCGAAGCTTCGATCCGCCCGCTGGCGCTCGCCGATTTTACCGGCCAGGAAGCGGCGCGAGCCAATCTCAAGGTATTCATTGAAGCGGCCAAGACGCGGGGCGACGCGCTCGACCATGTGCTTTTCGTCGGGCCGCCCGGTCTCGGCAAGACCACACTGGCGCAAATCATGGCGCGCGAGCTTGGCGTCAACTTCCGCTCGACATCAGGCCCGGTGATCGCCAAGGCCGGCGATCTCGCCGCGCAACTCACCAATCTCGAGCCGCGCGACGTGCTGTTCATTGACGAAATCCATCGGCTTAACCCCGCGGTGGAGGAAATCCTCTATCCGGCGATGGAGGATTTCCAGCTCGACCTCATCATTGGCGAAGGCCCGGCCGCGCGCTCCGTGAAGATCGACCTCGCCAGATTCACGCTGGTCGGCGCGACGACGCGCGCGGGCTTGCTCACAACGCCGCTGCGCGATCGGTTCGGCATCCCGGTGCGACTGAATTTCTATACGGTTGAGGAACTTGAGCTGATCGTGCGGCGCGGCGCGCGCGTGCTGGGCGTCGGCATGAGCGACGAGGGCGCGAGGGAAATCGCCCGACGCTCGCGTGGCACCCCGCGCATCGCCGGGAGGCTGCTGCGCCGCGTGCGCGATTTCGCGATCGTCGAAGGCGCGGAGAAAATTACCCGCGAACTCGCCGACCGCACGTTGACGCTGCTGGAGGTGGACAGCATTGGATTGGATGTGATGGACCGGCGCTATCTCGACATGGTGGCGGTGAATTTCGGCGGCGGCCCGGTCGGGATAGAGACCATAGCGGCGGCGCTCTCCGAGCCGCGCGACGCCATCGAGGACATTATCGAACCCTATCTGCTCCAACAGGGCTTTTTGCAACGCACTCCGCGCGGACGCGTGCTGACGCCAAATGCGTTCCGGCATCTGGGGCTGAAAGAGCCATCCCGCGCTCCGGCGCAGTTTGGGCTGTTTGGAGACGGGGAGGAGTGAGTCGCCACGAGATTCCTTCCTCCCTTTTGGCGATTCTCGGCGGCGCTCGAGTGCCTCCGGTCGCCTACCTGGAGCGGCGCAGGTCACCGGCGGCCAACCGACCTCGTACAAGATCGAATCCACGATCTTCAGGCTTGGGACCTTCCACGGATGAGCCGCGAGCGGCTGGAGCTCGGTTCCGGTGAAAGCAGCCTTCTCGCCGAGGATCACGCGTCTTTCCATCGGGTCGAGCCGACTTTTCTTCTCATCCTGCGCGTCCTCGACGGCCGCAAGGACGTTGAAGCCGAGCTCTTACGATGATCCACCGAATCTCCATCCGCGTCTATTACGAGGACACTGATTTCTCTGGCCTCGTCTATCACGCTTCACACCTTCGCTTCATGGAGCGGGGGCGCACGGAGCTCTTGCGTGAGCTGGACATACATCAACGCGCTTTGCATGAAGGCGAGGCAGGCAGCGGTTTTTTCTTCGTGGTGCGCGCCATGAACATAGATTTCCGCCGGCCCGCGCTGATGGACGATTTCCTGACTATCGAAACGCGACTTGAAGCCATCGGCGGCGCCTCCCTTACGCTCGCCCAGACAGTTCTGCGCGACGGAGAGGCGTTGGTTTCGGCGAAGGTCACGGTGGCGGCCGTCGAGAAAGGCCGCGCCCGCCGGTTGCCGCCGGAGGTGCGTGCAAAGTTCGAACATATTTTGGGCGCCTGCCCCCCCTACCGCGAGGCCGTTTCTTGACCAAACATTAACCCTTACCGCTTCTTAATCGCCCAAGCCGTAAAATCTTGTGCGGCGCAACGTTAAAGCCCCAGAAACGGCGAAATTGCGCGCAATAAAGCTGTTCGGCGCAACCCATTACGGCGCTTGTGGCGATCGATCTCTTGGAAGGCTCTATGATACCGCCGAAATCGCCGTCAGTGCGCACGTTGGCTTTGCTGCCGGCATTTTTATGGGGAACGTGTTCCGCGGCGCCTCCGTCGGCGCGAACCGCTCATCGTCCGCTTGCCGTCGTCTCGATCTTTTTCTGGGCTTTCGTCTTCACAGTTGATGCTGGACCGCATCGCCCGCGGCGCCTTGCACTTTAGGGAAACAAAATAAATCCAGCTGAAATAGCAGCGAGTCCTCTCGCCAGCCAGGCTGCCGAAATCACCGTCTGGGGCATGTTCTGGGGCGCCCACATCGTCGTCAAGACTGTGATGATTGGTCTGCTCTTCGCCTCGATCTGGTGCTGGGCGATCATTGTCGACAAGGTGCTGCTGCTTCGCCGCACGCGCCGCGCCATGGACCGTTTCGACGAGGCCTTCTGGTCGGGCAATTCGCTGGACGACCTTTATTCGAAAGTTTCCGAACGGCCGACCACCGGGACCGCGTCGCTTTTCGTCGCGGCCATGCGCGAATGGAAGCGTTCGATCCAGAACGCCCACGCTTCTTTCATGGGCCTGCAAACGCGCATCGACAAAGTGCTGGACGTTTCCATCGGCCGGGAGGTTGAAAAGCTTGAATCCAATCTGCTGGTGCTGGCGACGGTCGCCTCGGCCAGTCCCTTCATCGGCCTTTTCGGCACGGTGTGGGGCATCATGACGGCTTTCCGATCCATCGCCGCCTCCAAAAACACATCCCTCGCCGTCGTCGCGCCGGGCATTGCCGAGGCGCTATTCGCCACCGCGATAGGCCTGTTCGCGGCCATTCCCGCGCTCATCGCTTACAACAAGCTGCAAAGCGATGTGGTCAAAACGCAGAGCCGCATGGAGACTTTCGCCGACGAGTTTTCGGCGATCCTTTCGCGCCAGATAGACCAGACCGCCGGCCGCGACCGCGCCGCTTAGGGAGAACGACTAATGGGCGTTTCTATCCAGGCGAGCGGCGGCAATGGCGGAAGGCGCAGGCGCGGGCGATCGCGTCACGCGCCGATGGCCGACATCAACATGACGCCATTCATCGACGTGATGCTGGTGCTGCTGATCATTTTCATGGTCGCGGCGCCGTTGCTCGCGACTGGCGTCGCCGTGGACCTTCCACAAACCAAGGCTGGCCAGCTCAACATCGACCAGAAGCCCGTCGCCATCGCCGTCGATGAAAAAGGCCAGATTTTCCTGATGGACCAACCGATCGAGATTGCGCAACTCGTGGAAAAGTTGAAAGAGGCCGCCAAACAAGGCTTTGACGAGCGCATCTATGTGCGCGGCTCGAAATCGGTGAATTACGGCCGCATCGCCGAAATCATGTCGATGGTTACCACGGCTGGTTACAAGAAAGTCGCTTTGGTCACCGAGCAAGAGAAAAAATAGGTCCGCGAAGGTGAAGTTTTCGCGTCAGCACCCTGGTTTTCCTGTTTCGACGGCGGCGCATGTCGGCTTGCTGGCGGCGACGCTGATCGCATTTGCGCAAACGCCGAAATTCGAGGAAGCCCAGGAAACCGTACCGATCGAAGTCGTCTCCGATCAGCAGCTCAATCAGATCATGAAAGGCGAGAAAACAGCCCCGGCGATAAAACCTGCGCAGCGCGCGGAAAAGGTTTCCGAACAGGTGGAGACGCATCCCACTCCGCCGAAGGCCGAGGCGAAGCGCGACGTCCCCACGCCGCCACCCTCTTTTAAGCGGCTTTCAGAACCCAGCGAAGACGATACGCCGCAAAAACAGGCCAAGGAAACGCCGACGCCCCCCAAACGCGTGGCCGCATTGCCGCCGCCCGCGCCGGAACCTGCTCCCCGCCCTGCACCCACGCCTGCTCCCAAACCTACTCCGGCGCCGCCCGTAAAGCCCCAGGTGAAAGTCGCGCCGGAGCCGGACAAGAACGAACCCGAGGACGCAGAGATTGTTAAGCCCAAGCCGCCGGTGAAGCCCAAGGTGGAGAAGGTAGAGCAGCGGGTAGCGCCAACGCCGCCGAAACCGCAGGAAAAGCCCAAGGTCAAGGAAGCGCCACGCCTGAAAACGGATGAGGTGGCCAAGCTTCTGCAACAAAAGCAGATTATTGCGAACGCGGAAAAAAGCGAGGACAGCGAGGAGAAGGACGCAGCGGCGGAGAAGCCTGAAAAAAGCGACAAGCCAGGCAAATCCGCCAAGCCAAAATCTGGCGACGAGACAGCGCCAAAAACCAAGTTCAGTGCGGCCAGTATCGCCAATCTCCTGAGCCATGAAGCCCCGCAGCAACGCGCCTCCGCTGCTCGCGAAAAAACACAGGTCGCTTCACTCGGCGCGCCAACCGCGTCCGCTGCGAAAATGTCGCCCTCGCTGCAAGGCAAGATCAACTCCTATACCGTCGAACATTATCGACGCTGCTGGGCGACGGCGCTTTCGATGAATGCGCTGACCTATGTCCCGCGCGTGGAGTTTCGGCTGACGCGAACGGGCGCGCTCGAAGGGTCGCCGCATTTGCTCAACCCCTCCTCCAATCCGGTTGAGAAAGCGCGCGGGGAGCAGGCGCTCGCCGCGGTGCGGCGCTGCAGCCCAATGCCCATACCCGCCGAGTTCTCGCCTTATTACGACTATTGGCGCGTCACGGAACTGGACATGAAAGAAGATATGTAACCAGCGCGCCGCTTCCTCTCTCGCGTCTGAGAAGAAGAAATCCCGCCCCAGGAACAGATAAATGACTCCAAGCATCACACGTCGCGCCGCCGTTTCGTTAATCGCGGGAGCGGCGCTTACGCCACTTGCTCCGGCCCGCGCTGCGCGCGTCCTCAATCTCCATGCTGGCGCGGGATTCGAGCCCATCAACATCGCCGTCACAAATTTCGTTGGCGACGAGGCGGCGCGGGCGGTTACAAGCGTCATCAATAATAATTTCAAGCGCTCGGTTTTTCTTAAACCCGTCGATGCATCGAGCGTTGGCGGCAATATCGCCAATCCCGACCAAACGCCCAACCTCGATGTCTACAGAGCGGTCAACGCGCAATTTGTGCTGACGGGGCGCTCACAACGCGGCGGCGACGGGCGGCTCAACACAGAGTTTCGCCTGTTCGACGTGACCACAGGCGAGCAGGCGGCAGGCAGTCAGTTCGTTACCGATACGGCGAACACACGCCGTGTAGCGCATCTGGTGTCCGATGCTGTCTTTACCCGCATCACCGGCGAGAAAGGTTTTTTCGACACACGCGTCGTGTTCGTCGACGAGAGCGGAACCAAAGACCGACGCCGCAAGCGTCTTGCGATCATGGATCAGGACGGCGCCAATGTGCGCTATCTCACCCGCGGCGACGATCTTGTTGTGACACCCCGATTCTCGCCATCTTCTCAGGATGTGACCTATATGGCGATGAGCGCCGAGGGCGACCCCAAAGTCTTCCTGATGAATGTAGAAAGCAGTCAGCGCGAAGCTGTTGGAAACTTTCCCGGCATGAGCTTTTCGCCGCGTTTCTCGCCGGACGGACTGAAGGTCATCATGTCGTTGTCTGAAGGTTCGGAAACGAACCTCTATACGATGGAGCTGCGTTCACGCACAACGACACGGCTTACCGACACCGCAGCCATCGACACTTCGCCATGCTACTCACCGGACGGAAGCCAGATCGTTTTCGAATCCGACCGCGGCGGGTCGCAGCAGATTTACATCATGGGCGCCAATGGTGGCGGCGCGGCCCGGCGCATTTCGTTTGGCGCGGGTCGCTATTCCACGCCTGTATGGTCGCCCAAGGGCGACTACATCGCTTTCACCAAACAGAACGCCGGCAATTTCGCCATAGGCGTGATGAAAACCGACGGCTCCGGCGAGCGCATTCTGACGGAGGGCTTTCACAACGAAGGTCCGACCTGGGCGCCCAACGGCCTGTTTCTGATGTTTTTCCGCGACTCCGGCGGCGCCGGCGGACCGAAGATCTACATGGTCGATGTGTTCGGTCGCTCCGAGTTCCAAGTGCCGACGCCAAGCTACGCTTCCGACCCAGCCTGGGGGCCATTGCAGGATTGAGAAGCAAACAGACCATTCGCCGGTTGCTCGTGGTTCGCCGTTTCGGGCATGCCGACGGCGAACACCGTAAAGGCGAGCGCGGCGACGGCGCCTAACGCCAGAAATGTAACAGAATAGCCATAGTGGTCGACGATCACTCCTGACAGCAGGCCACTGAAGGAGGCGCCTATTGCTTGCATCGTGGCGATAGCGCCCTGCGCAAGATTGTAGCGCCCGCTTCCCCGCATGATGTCGGCGATCACCAAGGGGGTGAGCGCACCAAAAATTCCCGCACCCACGCCATCGAGCAATTGCACGCCGATCAGCCAGGCGCTGTCATTTGAAAAGGTATAGAGCACGGCTCGAATGGGCAGGATACCGAAGCCCGCGAGAAACAAGGGTCTGCGGCCCCAGTCGTCCGCCGTGCGTCCCACTAGCAAGGCTATTGGCAACATCACCATTTGCGCGGCGACAATGCAGGCTGACATCATCGCGGTCGCTGATTTGGGATGCGCGACCGCGAGCTTTTGTCCCACTAATGGCAGCATCGCCGCGTTGGCGAGATGAAATAGCAGCACACAGAGGCCAAAGACGAGCAACGGACGCGTCCTAAGCAGGATTGTGTAACTGGCGATCTTGGCCAAATCCTCCTCCGCTCCTGTTTGTCCGTTCGAGTCTCGCGCCTGGTCATGATCGATAGCCTTCGCCGGAATGGAGAGCGCCGCCACGCCCGCAAGCACGCAAAATACGGGGACGAGAAGAAACACCGCCCGCTGCGAGAATTCATAGCCGACAGCGCCCGCCGCGAGAGCGATGGCGACATTGCCTGCGTGATCGAAAGCGGAATTGCGCCCGAGTCGCCGCGCCAGACTTTTGCGGGCATAGAGGCCGAGCGTTAAAGCCGCCACCGCCGGGCCGAATACGTCGCCGGCGATCGCTACAAGACTATTGGCTATGGTGACGACCCAAAAATTCGGCGCGAAGAAAATGGCTACAGCCCCGATCGCCAGCGCGGAAAGCGCAACAATAACCAATCCTCTTTTGGAGTGCGTCTCGTCGATTACGGCGCCGATCGGCGTTTGCGCCGACAGGCCAAGCAGCCCGCTGACTGTCGTCGCCACGCCAACTTCGGATTGGGTCCAGTGTTGCTGCGTTACAAGAAATACGTTCAGATAAGGCCCGAGCGCCCCACGCACGTCGGAAAGCAGAAAATTTAGCGCATCAAGCGAAACGGATCGGAAACCGGCCTCGCTGGCGCGAATGTCCGGCGAGTCGGACTTTGTGGCCTCATTCACCGGACAGGCTTCCGAACAGAGGTTGCGTTGGCTTCATGTTCCATTGGCAATGAAGCGATCCATTCGTCGATGGCCTCGATATGGGTCTCCACGCTCTCGTCAACGTCGCGGGGGAGCGATCGTTGATGAGCTTCGCAGAACGCCTGGTTTGTTTTGTCGATGTCGATCCAGGACGAGACGGAGACTCCCGTCGCTGTTTCGATGACGTCATCTCGCCGACTCGGGCGAAGCGCGAGTTCATCCGGATCCATTTGTTCAAGCTTGTCGACCATGCGCTGATAAAGCGCTCCATAGCGTTCCCCCATCTCAAAGAACGGAGCGACGCCCTGGTTTTCAAGATAGTCGTTTACGGAGCCGCTCGCGCCATATTGGCCGGCGCTTTTTGGATGCGGCGTCAGAAGACCGAACCTTTGCTCTGCATCTGGCGATGTCGAACGCGCGAGTGGATAGAGTCGGCAAGCCAGAGGTCTGTCAGTGTGCACGCCGCATCCCGCGTCCTCAAGGAATATGCATGCGCGACCGTTATCATCGCGCATTTGCAGCACGGTTCCGCCCGCTTCCGTATGTCGGGCGATAAACTGCGTCGTTGTCACTCCCAGGCGACGTGCAAGCCGTAACACCTCATAAGGGGTGACTCGGATCGCCTTGTTGTGACAGCAGTTGCAACACGCGTTGCAACGATACGAAAACGGATCTTCGCCGGACAACGAAAAGTCGACATGGGCCAAGGTGTCCTTGTAAGGCAAGGCGCGCTCCGATTCAGGCTTGGCTATTCGTCTTTACCTTCCAATTTCCCTTCGTCCTTTCCTTCGCGTTTGCCTTCCCTCTTGCCTTCCCCTTTTCCTTCGCCCTTGCCCTCGCGCTTACCTTCCCACTTGCCCTCGCCTTTTCCTTCGCGCTTTCCCTCGCCTTTGCCCTCGCCCTTGCCTTCACGCTTGCCATCCAATTTGCCTTCGCCTTTACCTTCCTCCTTGCCCTCCATTTTGCCCTGCGCCCAACTGGTCGAGGCTCTCATTCCCATGGCGACGCCAAATGTCGCTATGGCGGTCGCGAGCGCAACTGTGGTCTCGCGCCGCTTGGGGTCCGGTGCATGACCGTCATTATCTTCATTCGTTGAGACCATTTGCGCTCTCCTGCTTGACTGAGCGGGCTTGTAACTTGTACGCGAAAAATCATCGATTTGAACCGCTCGATGAATGGGCTGCTCCGCGACGGTAGTAACTGTAACGTGCAAGAAATAGAAAAGTTCTTTGGCAGGAACTCGAAAGCGCTTTACGCTTTGGTTTGTCTAGAATCGCGAGATCAGCGTGATTCCGCCCACCATCAACGCCGCGCCCAAAACTCTCCATATACTAAGCGGATGAGTATCCATGCCGAACCATCCGAAGCGGTCGATCATAAGCGACATGAGCAGATTGGCGGTGATTGTGAGACCAGCGAAAGCTCCGGCGCCGATCCGGTTGACAAACAACAGTCCGGCTACGACGGCAAAAGCGCCGACCAAGCCGCCGAGAGGAGCCCACCAAGGCATGTTGCGAACGCCCTCAAGCGTCGGCAGCGGTTGCGGTAGACACAGTAAAAAGCACCCGAGCAAGGCGACGATAGGCAGAAACGAGACGAGGCTTGCCAGCCACGGATTGGTCAGCGCGGCGCGCAGCGCTCCATTCATTGGAGGCCCCCACGCTTGCAAAGCTCCGGCGATGACTATGGCTGGATAAATCCAGACTTCGCTCAAACCTTCCATGGGGGCCTCTTGAACACGCGTCCGACAAAATCGCCCTCACAACCACCAGACGCCAAACAGGATCGACAACAGCGTTAAAGGCGCTCCGACCTTGAAATAGGTCCAAAACCCAATCTTGACACCCATCGCTCGGGCTCGTTCGACCACAATCAAATTTGCGACTGAGCCGATAAGCGTAAAATTTCCTGCGAGCGTCGAAGCCATGGCTACCACCAGCCACGACCTCTGGGGATCTGGAACCTGAGTGATGAAGGGTTTCAGAACAAGAACGGCTGGAACATTGCTGACAAGATTCGATAGCACCGCCGTTATCGCCGACAGCATCGGAGTGGTTTCAAGATTGAGTTTTCCGACCGCCGCGATGGTCTCCGGCGAGAGCACCTTCGCCTCCAGCGCCGCAACCACAATGAACAGGCCGACGAACATTAGAAGCAACGGCCAGTCAATTTCATTGTAGACCTCCTCGGCCTTGACACGTCGTGTAAACAACAGCAATGCGCCGCCGACGATCGCGACCTTTGCGACCGGCTGTCCAGCGAAAAACAGAGCCATCATCGAAAGCGTCACCAGAACCGTCTTAATGACCAGCGCAGTGTGCTCGCCGGCCGGATTCGCCGCCACGTCAGGCAATCGCCCTCCCGTCAGAAACTCGTGGCGATACACCATCGCAATCAGCAGAGCCGTCATGATCAGGCCTGCCGCAGCTACAGGCCACAGGGTCCCTGCGAACGTGCCGTATGGAATGTGCGAAAGGGTTCCGATGATCATGTTTTGGGGGTTGCCGGTGATCGTCGCTACGCTTCCGACATTGGAGGCCATTGGAACGGCTAATAAATAGGGGATCGGATCGCGCTTGAGGCGGGTGACAAGATCAAGAACCAGCGGAGTCATGACCAGACATATCGTGTCATTGACCAGAAAGGCGGAGAACGCGCCCGCCACCGCGACAATCGCCAGCAGCAGCGCGATTGGATAATGCGCCCTGGTCACGACCCAGTTGTTCACCAGACCGAAAAAGCCCGAAAGTCGCAAATTGCCCACGACAATCATCATGCCCAGCAAGAGCGTGATCGTGTCGAAATCAATCGCATGATAAGCCTGATCGAGGGAGATGGCGCCCAGCGCCACCATGAGGCTCGCCCCCAGCAGCGCGGCGCCCGCGCGATCGAGCTGATAGCCGGGCAGTTTGCCGATCGCCATCACCAAATAAGTTGCTGCAAATACGAAGATCACAGCGCCTGTCGAGCCGTCCGACCACAATTCCGGTTTGGCAAGATTTCCAGCGAGCTCTCTGCGCACGGCATGTAAGCTTAACGGAATGACCTTCGCCACGAGGAAAGTCGCTCCTGAAAGCACAAGCCCACCCATCGCCGTCAGTAGAACGGCGGCGAGCGCTTTTACGAGGCCTGGTGAACCCTTCTGCAGGGGGTCAGGGTCATCATCGCCAGTCGAAGAGTGTTCTTCCGCCATAAAAACCGCTCCCCATTGATCGGCGTTCGCCGACGCCGCAAAAGTACTTAACTATGGCGTCCGTCCCCTGCGTCTCTCTGAACGCTTTTTTTGAAGCGACTCGACCTCGCGATACCGCCTCCTTCATGTTAAATCACCACTATGAACAGGCCCGTCCGTATCGACAAAAGCTGGAGTCAACGCCTCTGCGGCGAATTCGAACAGCCCTATTTCACCGCGCTGCGCGATTTTGTGCGCGATGAATATTCAACGCGAAAGATTTTCCCTCAGGCCCCGCATGTTTTTCGAGCCTTCGATGAATGCCCCTTCGAGCGCGTCAAGGTCGTTATCCTGGGGCAGGACCCTTACCATGGCGCTGGCCAAGCCAATGGACTGTGTTTCGCTGTCAACTCCGACATCCCGGCGCCGCCTTCCCTGCAGAACATATTCAAGGAGATCGAGAGCGATCTTGGCCGGCCGGCGTCGCGCGATCCAGATTTGTCGCGATGGGCGCGACAGGGAGTGCTCCTGCTCAACGCCACGCTGACCGTGCGCGAGGGCCTCGCCGGATCGCATCAGGGCAAGGGCTGGGAGCAATTCACAGACGCAGCCATTCGCGCCCTGAGCGACGAGCGCGAGAGTCTTGTTTTCATGCTGTGGGGCAATTACGCCCGCCGCAAAGGCGCGAATATAAAGCGGGAGAAGCATCTCGTGCTGGAGTCGGCTCACCCTTCACCGCTTTCCGCACGGGGTTTTTTTGGCTGCCGCCATTTTTCGAAGGCCAACGCCTATCTCACCGCGCAGGGCCAAACGCCTATCGATTGGTAGGACTTAGCGCTCGACCGCCCTCGCAATAGCCTGGTTGAGCTGACCTCCAAACACCAGCAAAGCTCCGAGCCAGTAGAGGAACACCAAGGCGATCATGATCGAGGCGAGGCCCGCGTAGGTCGAAACGTAATTGCTCGCAAACTCCGCAAGATATGAGCCGAAAGCCGCCCCAAAGACGAGCCATGTAACCAAAGTCATCAGCACGCCGGGCGCAATCATAGCGAAGGAACGATGCCCCGCGGGCAAGTATTTATGTGCAACGATCAGAACAATCAGAACCACCGCGGAAGACACGCCAAAGCGCACGGGAACATAGAACCGCGCCAGTTGCGCCGCGAGCTTGGGCGCCCATTCCAGCAAATTCGCCCACACCAGCGGCGCAAACACCAAAAGAAACGCGAAAGCCAGCAGCGACACGGCGGCAAGCAGCACGAATAGGATCGACTCCAGACGCAGCAGCCACCAGGGCCGCCCATCCTGAACATTGTAGGCGCGGTCGAGTCCTATCCGCAGCGCTTCGACAGCGTTGCTGGAAAAATACATCGACAGCAATGCGCCGATGGTCAGCAACCCGCCGCGGGGCTGCGTCAGGACGTTGTGTATCTCCTTAGCGATGGGACCGGCGATACGCGCAGGCCAGGCGTCGAATAAAAGTCCAGCGGCCTTGTCGGCCATTTCGGGCGTCCCGAAAAAGCCCGCCAGCGCCGCGACAAAGATTAGAAACGGGAAGACCGAGGTCAGGATCGAAAGCGCGATATGGCTCGCGATCGCCCATCCGTCGTCGTCAACAAATTTGAGATAAGCGTCATGAAGCACGCTGATGATGAAATTCATGCGACCCCGCAACTTATTTGTGCTTTTCGAGGTAGGAGCCCGTCACGAGTTTTCAAGAACATCCCGATCAAAAGCCGCGCATTTAACGGGTCAACGCGTGAACAACGGCAACCTTATCAACGTCGAATCATGTAGAACATGTTAGCTTGGTGACGGGAACACAGGACATGACCTTCGTTCTTCATGATATCCTTGGCGCCGTGGTGGCGCTGCCGATTATTTTTGCGATCGTCTTGTTTCCGGGGCGTCTTTTTGCCGGGGTGCTGGCGTTTCCCGGCTTTTTCGAGGCGCCCGGCATTCTGGAGCGCGCGGGACTATCCCTCCTTGTCGGCATTGCGACCATGCCGGTCCTGCTCGATCTCGCAGGGCGCGGAGGACCCCACGCCATGGTCGCTCTGGCGGTCGCGCTCTCCTTGATGGGCCTCCTGGCCAACTTGAGGGGAGGCGACTCGCTCCCTTCGAAGCTCGCGACCCCTCGCTCTTTCTTGCTGTTTACCGCAGTTTTCATTTTCTGGATCGTCGCGGCGATATTTTTGCTGATAGACCTTCCTGAAGGAGAAGGCTTGCGACGCTCGATGCTGAGCGTCGATCACGTGAAGCATGCGGCGGCGACATGGGCGATCGCGCAATGGGGCACGCCACCGGAAAACCCCACATTCTTCGATCCCAGTGTAAAGTCCGCTTACTACTACTTTTTCTACAATCTGACGGCCGCCGCGCAGCTGATCGGCGCCCCCGTTGGCGTCCTCGCGCGTCATGCCGCCTGGGCGGGCGTCGTCATGGCGGGCGTTGGGCTTTTTGTCCTCTTGCGCGTCGTATATTTGCGATGGAATCTTCAGCGTGGAGCGATTGACGCCTCCAACCAGACCATCGCCCCGTGGCTTTTGATTCTGCTGCTCACCACCGGTCTGGACATCCTGCCTGTGACCCTCATAGGGCGACTGTTCTACGGCGTGTGGATGACGGACGCCGAGGGGTGGGACACGCAAGTAACCTCATGGCTGAACAGCGTGTTGTGGACCCCGCATCACATTTGCGGATTAATAGCGGCGTGGGTCGCCTTCATCGCGCTCACAGAAGCTTCAAGCGACCGCGCGAGAAGGCCGCGTTTGGTCGCCCTCGCGGGCCTTGCTTTCGCCTCTTGCGCGGGACTCTCCGTCTATGTTGCTATAGGCGCGGCTTTCACAATAGTCATGTGGCTTTGCTGGCTTGCCGTCGCTCGGAGAGGCGAAGATATCGCAACATGGTTCTTTGCGGGAGCGACAGCCCTGATTTTTGGCGGGCCGTGGCTTTTGTCGCTGGTCGAAGGTCGACCGATTGCCTTCGAAACCCCCATCGCATTTGAAATTCGCGCCCTGCCCATTGTCGATCCGCTGTTCACCGATCCTGCTGTCCGCGCCACGGTGCGCCTGCTCGCCGCGCCCTTCGCTTACGCCATCGAATTTGGAGTTCTATCTTATAGGGACCTATCTCTTTTGGAAGAAAGCGGGCTCGCGCGGACTGAATGGCGACCTCTCCAAATTGCTTGTGCTGGCGACCATCGCATCCTTTGTTGTCGGCACCTTTTTGCGTTCGACGATAATGTCGAACGATCTTGGGTGGCGCGTCATGCTGTTCGCCCAGACTGCAAGCCTCATCTGGACCCTGGCCGCCATCAAGGAAGGCCTGTTTCACCTACCCGATAGCGAGGGGCGACCGCGCTACGCCACAGCGCTCTGGACATGCGTAGGGCTCGGCTTCGCGGCTAACCTCTATGGCGCATATCAAATTCGCATCAGCACGTTCGAAACTGCGCGGGAAGTGGAAATCGCGTCTGCCGAAAGAGATGCATGGGAATGGATGTCCGCCAACCTGCCCGCGAATGTCGTCGTGCAGGAATTTCCAGACCGCCCGCGCGCATTCGCCTATGGTCTCTATGGGCATTTCCGCGAGGCTGTGACCGACCGCTACAATAGTGTTCTCTTTGGCTCCTCGAAGTCCGTCGCCGAGGCGCGAATCCGCGAAACGGCGCCCCTGTTCGTCGATCCGGGGATGACACGGAACGCAGCGTTGGCGCTCGCGGCCCGGCTTAACATCGGCGTCATCGTCTTACGCGCGGTGGATCCCGTGTTCACAAGCCACGAAGCCTGGCCTTGGGCCGTCGATGCGGTCTACGTCAACAAATATATGCGGGTGATCGACATCGCGGCGCAAAGTGATGCGAAGGAAAGTCGATGATGAAACAGCAGACGACGACGGCCCAGATTCTTTCGCTGATCCTGTGCTATGCGGCGACAACTGTCATGTGTGGCCTCTTGTTTGCGCTCGCGATCAACATACCGCCATTTAGCGGCGTCTCGATCTTGTTTTATCGCGGACTCGAGGCTTTGGCGGCGGCGGGGCTGCTGAGCGCGGGGGGACTGATGGCGGCAGCGAGGATCGCACCGTCAATTCCCCTGGGTCCACGCGATTTTGTGAGCGCTGCGATTGTTGCCGTGGCGCTGAATCTTTGCGTATTCGTACTAGGGCCCGTTACGGTCGATCGATCCATTTCGGTGTTCATGCTGGCGCGTTTCGATCATGCGGACCGACCGCTTGCCGAGAAAGAAATCACTGACGATTTTCTACATTACTATGGCGTTGAGTGGAACCAGATTGGTCGGCGACTAAAGGAGCAAACTGTCTCTGGAAATTTGGAGGCGACTCCGGCAGGTTACCGCCTGACGCAACAAGGCAAGGCTTTTATGAATGTCGCACGAATGATGGCTCGTGTCTTCGGCACCGACACAAGATTTGTGGGCCTGGATCGCAAATAGCCGCTTCGGCGGGAAAAAAGCCCCGTTACAAACCATGGCTCGCCGACGCCGCGTCGGGCGCGGGCGGAAGAGGCCTCATTAGCGCGGCGATTGTCCGAACCCGTCGGTCCAGCAGCGGCGCGGCTTCGCGACTATGGGTTTGGAAACTTTCGCGTCCATCAACCAGTCGGGGATTTGCGCATTCCTGGCAACGTAATTCGTGGGAATGCTGGCGCCGCCGAGAGCATAATAGGACTCCATCAAGGAGCAGTCGCTCGCATCATAGCGCGGATAGGCGATGTTGCGCGCAAACTCCACTACGGCCGATGCAGACCCCAGAGCTACGAGCGCATACCCGGCAATTTTTGCCTTGCGAGAAAGCTCCGGACTACCAAGCAAAAAACCGAAATCAAATGCGACGACTGTCAGCGACGCGATGGAGCCCCGCATGACAAGATCGTTGGAGGGACCGAAGCTGAAGCACGGCAGTACAAGCAGAATAATCGCATTGACGCAGAACAAGGCGAACATAGGCTTCGATAACAGGCGCCGATTGAGGAAGACAATCAGCGCGGACGGAAGCTGCAATGACACGAAAAGAATGTAGAAAGACAGGAAGGCCGGTTTTTCCGCCGTCACGCCGTGGGCGATCTCCGAGGAACCAATCAGCATGAAGATCACGACGGGGAGGAAACAGGCGCCGACCACAACCCCGATCCATGTCCGCCACGCGAGAAGATGCTGTCGCCAGTCCGTTGCCGCGAGATAGAGGAGCCAGACCAGAACAGGTATGACGGCGAGAGGCGCCCAAAGCAGAGCGCCCGCAAGCGAAACGCCAAGCGTCGCGACGTCGACTTCATTTCTCGCCTGGAGCAAGAGCAAAGTCGCCAGCCACCAAGCCGGCAAGGCGTGATTTGGCGCCCAAAAAAATTGTACGATGCTGCTCGAATACTGAAAAAACGGATGCCACGCGTCGAGACCGGAATTCAGCAGTTGGTCGAGTCGGTAGTTACTGACGGAGATGTATGCGAGAGACGCGCCCACGAGCGACAGGCCGCCAAACAGGACTAAAATAACGAGATGCGGCCAACCGCCGCCAAGCGACATGAGCAAATAGAATATCGCTCCCAGAATGATCGCGTTTTGGGACAGCAGGGCTACATGCGCGCCCATCAGGCCAAAGACGTGACCGACCGCCGCGGGGACCATGTACATGCCGAGCGGCGCGCGCAGGAGGTAACCGACTCCTTCCACATCGTAGCCGACAGGGAAGGCGCTGCGTGTCAAATCCGCAAGTACGGCGTCACGGATACGCCAGTCATAGGTGGCGTAAAAGAGATGCAGTTCGCCGCCAACCACAAATATTACACACGCAAGCATGACGCAGAGCGCGAAGCGGCGCATATTAACAGGAGTCGCCAGAAAACTGGCTTCCTGTGGCGTATGACGCTGCGCGATCAGCGCCAGGCTACCGATGCAGCCTACGAGCACAAGAGAGCTTGGCAGAGCCCGCAGCCCAGCAGCAAACAAAGCCGACGGCGCCAGAAAAAGCGCGGAGATCAAAATCAGAACGGCGCGATTGCTCAGCGCGATGGATCGCGACTGCGCAATATTTCGCGCCATGACGGAGCTTAAAGTCACGCAGCGTCTCCAAACACAAAGCGGCGGTTCAGCAGATAGGAGATAGCGACCGCACCCGGCAGCAGAAAAATTCCCCCCAACCATGGCGGAACCCTGATCGCTTCAAGCAGCATCAGCCCCATCCAATTGTAAAGAAAAACCACGCCATAGACGCCGAAGAAGCTCGGAAGCAGCCTTGGATCGCGCGCGCCAAATACAAGCCCGCCGATGGTTCTGAAATTAAAAAGAATCGCCAAAACATTGGCTACAACAAGCGCGCTGAAAGTCGTCGGCATAATAGCAAGCGCTATCAAAAACAGACTATAGCCGACAGCCGTATTCAAACCGCCAACCAGAAGAAAGCGAGAGAATCGGTGTTCGCGTAGAATACGTAGGACGAAGGAGGCCGGCTTTGCAGCGCTCAACCGCCACGCGAACCAATGGCTACGCAGGGATTCAAAGGGTGGCGTCATACTGCGATCTTGCTTTTGCGGCGGCAAAAGTTTTCCAGCGTGTGGATCATATAATCGATCTCCGGCGCGCCAAGACCTGGATAAACACCGATCCAGAAAGTGCGATCGACGATCGCATCCGCGTTGGCGAGGCTCCCCGAGATACGGAAATTACGGCCCTTCATATATGGCTGCCGCACCAGATTGCCGCCGAACAGCAGGCGCGTGCCAATGTTCCTGGCTTGCAGCTCCAGCAGCAGACCGTGTCGATCGATCGGCGCTCCCTTGCGCAAAGTCAGCGCAAAACCGAACCATGACGGCTCTGTGCCGGAGGTAGCTTCCGGAAGGATAAAGACATCTTCAAGATGCGCGAGACCCTGACGAAGACGCGCGAAATTGCGGCGCCGAGCTGCTATAAATTCCTCAAGACGCTCAAGCTGCGCGACTCCTATAGATGCCTGCAGGTCCGTCATTTTCAAATTATAGCCGAGATGAGCATAGATATATTTGTGATCGTAGCCCTTTGGCAGGTCGCCCAATTTCCAGTTGAACCGCTTGTTGCAGGTGTTGTCCTGTCCCGACCCACAATAACAGTCGCGACCCCAGTCACGGAGCGACTCCATAATTTTATTCAAGTTATTGTCATTGGTGAAGACTGCCCCGCCCTCGCCCGTCGTGATGTGATGCGCGGGATAGAAACTCAATGTTCCGATGTCGCCAAATGTGCCGACATGCCGACCGCCGACAGTGGCGCCCAGCGCGTCGCAACAATCTTCGATCAGGAACAGTCCATGACGGTCGCAAATCGCGCGGATTGCGAGCACGTCGAACGGATTACCCAGCGTATGAGCGATCATGATCGCGCGCGTGCGCGGCGTAATTGCCTGCTCAATCGCAGCGACGTCGATATTGTAGGTAGGAATATCCACGTCAACGAATACGGGCACCATATCGGCTTGAATGATTGGATTTAGTGTCGTCGGGAAACCAGTGGCGCAGGTGATGACCTCGTCGCCAGGCTTCAATTGCCGCGCCTTCAACCGTGGCGACGTCAAGGCCATGAAGGCCACTAGGTTTGCGGACGATCCTGAGTTCACGGTCAAAGCATGCTTCACGCCAATGCGCTGGGCGAGCTTTTCTTCGAATTCGGCGTTGAAGCGGCCCGTCGTCAGCCAGAAATCCAGAGCGGAATCGACAAGGAGCTGCATCTCTCGTGCGCCATAAACACGGCCCGACACGGGAACACTCGGCTTATCCGGATTGAACGGCCCGCGCGCATGAGCTGCGGCGTGGTATCGTCCGACGAGATCGAGAATTGCCCCGCGCAGCGCCTCGGGATCATTCGGCGTATCTGACGGCATGCGATCTCCTCTATAAGACTGCTTTTAGGCGCGTACACCGCGACGCCGCTTCCTGCATCATTGCGCGAGCGCGAACCTATGTTCGAGATTCCGGCAAGCATTCAGGGAGGTGGTAAAAATACTGGCCCTGCCGTCCAAAATCTTGGCGTTTACGGTGCTTCTAGGGTGTTATGGCTAATATTCCGTAAATATCCCCACGGCGACACGCCGAAACCAGCGTCAAACCATTCTTCTCATTCGAAGTTGATCCTTTCCTTTTCTATCACCAATGGAAATCGACGAGAGTAGTTCAGGAGAAGCCCGATATACTCCCCAACTACTCCCAGTGCGAATAATTGGATTGAACCGAGGAAGAAAATGGCGATAAGCACAGGCGCAACGCCGACGGGCAAGCTATTCCAGAATAACAGTTTGACGATTAGATAGATAAGTCCCGCAAGAAAACTGAGGCTCGATACAAAGAAGCCGAGAAAGGTCATGAGACGCAACGGCGCGCGCGAATAGCTGGACAGTCCCACCAATGCGAAGTCGGCCAGCGAAAAGAAATTATAGCTGGAACTTCCGTGCCTGCGCGGCGGTTGATCATATTCTATGATCTGTCGCTCGAAGCCGACTTCTACGACAAGCCCCCGAAAATAGGGTTCGGGCTCGTGGAGCTTGCGCATGGCGTCGACGACGCATCGGTCATAGAGCCCGTAACCGATAAAGTTCGGGATTTGCTCCACCTTCGAGAGACTCTTTAGAACCCGGTAATAGGCGCTTCGCGCTTGTCTCCAGAACATTCGTTCGTCGCTTTGCCGCTTCACGGCGATGACGACTTTTGCGCCCTGCTGCCACAGTTTTACCATCTGCGGGATTAAGGCTGGCGGCGTCTGGAGATCCGCCAGCATTGGGATTGTCGCGTCGCCTCGCGTCTGCAGCACCGCGTGGAAAGGAGAGCGCGCTGGACCAAAGTTTCGAGAGTTGACGATGACCTTCACGCGCTTGTCGCGCGCTGCGATGTCGCGCAGAATCGCAACCGTGCTATCTTGGGAGCAATTATCGATGAAAATGTGCTCATAGCCGAAGTCCTTCAGTTCGGACTCCATCACCGCTCGCACCGCTTCATAGCACTCTGCGATCCCGGCCTCTTCGTTATAGCAGGGCGTAACGATGCTCAGAACGGTCATGATCACTCCGGTCGAAGGCGACAGTCGACGGTCGCTGAGGCGCAAGAAAAAACTAACGTATTTACGTTAAAAATCTACGATAGCGCCGCCAAGCCGTGCGAGCCCTCGTGGGCATGTTGATCGACGATGCGGCCACGCACGACGCTTACAAACAGGACCTGACATGAAAATTGCCAAGCGCTGTGTCGCCTGCGATGGCCTGCGCCTGAACCATGCGCCGGCAGTCTTGATGCCATTTGTTGCAAACAGAGTATTTGGTTGGGAGCCGACGCCAATCGGCCCCGAATGGGGCCTTCGCGACTTTCCCGTTGGTTTGGCTTGCAGCATTTGCAAATCCATGATGTGCGAAGACTGCGGCATGCTATTTCTCGACATGCGCTTCGACGATGAGGAAATGGCCGCGCTATACGACGACTATCGCGGAGAGGTATATACGGCGGCGCGTGATCGCTTCGAACCGGGCTATGCCGCCCGCAACGCGTTGATGCTTGAAGGCAGCGGTTACAATGCGCGCATCGAAGCTTTTCTTGAACCTCACGTCCGATCCAATCCTCGCGTGCTCGACTGGGGCGGCGATAGCGGTGTCAACACGCCCTTCCGCTCTCGCATGGCTCGGCACGATATATACGATATTTCAAATCGTCCCGTGGTCGACGGCGCTCGTATCGTGGATCTAGATACGGCGAACGCCACTGATTACGATCTTGTCGTATTCGCCAATGTGTTGGAGCATGTCTCATTTCCGCGAAGCGCTCTGCGGGAAATCGTCCATGTGATGCGTCCGCACACCACACTCTACCTTGAGGTTCCACATGAAGAAGTAGTCCGCCTCTTTGAGGACGCGTCTCAGCGCCTTGAACACAAGCGCCACTGGCATGAACATATCAATTTCTTTTCTCCGCAGGCGCTAGACGCTCTTTTCCAGGATGTCGGCTTGCGCATGATCGATCGCCGATCACATCAGGTCACGGCGGGCGGCAAGGACAGCTATGTGTTTTCGATAGCGGCGCAGCGCGTAGCGTCAATTTAAGTTTAGGAAGCGGCCGCCCGACGACTGGCAAAATCCATCGTGCGGCGAATGGCCTCCTCCAGGGGCGTCCAGACGTCGAGACCGAGACTGCGCGCCCTGTCTATCGATGGCGCATACCGTGATCGCGGTCCACCGTTATCCTCGCCCATGATTTTCACGTTGCCTTGCTGGGGCGCTAAAAGCGCAACCGCATGCGCGAGGCTGGCGATGCTTATAGTTTTATCCGAGCCGACATTATATGCGGTTCCCGCCTCGCCGCGCGCCAACAGTGTGAAAAGCCATGCGGCGAGGTCAGCTGCATAAAGATAGGAGCGCAAAGGTGAGCCGTCGCCCGAAATGACGATCTCACCTCCAGCAACGGCGTCGCGAATGAAATTGCCGATTGCAAAATGCGCGTCGAGAGGCAATCCCGGCCCGACAAACGCGAAGGCCCGTGCGATGACGATCTCGGGTCCGCCACGCGCCATGGCGCAGGCGCAGAGTTGTTCGGCCATTCGCTTCGCTTGCCCGTAAGCGGACCGAGGGTCCAGCGGATCGCAAGCGCCGCGATAGCTCTCCGAAAGAAGGGCCATATCCACAGGCTGTACGCCGTAAACGGCGCCGGAACTGATATAGAGAAAACGCTTGACGTTTGCATGCTCGGCGAACTTCAGAACGCGCTTGGCGCCGTCGACGATCGACTCCATCAAGATTGTCGCATCTGCGTCTGCGGCAACGCTCGTGTCCGTCGCCGCATGAATGATGTGAGAAAAGCGACCCTCGGGAAATTCGAAAGCACGAACGTCGCCGCGAATGAGTTTTATGAATCGTTGCGCGGCGAGATCAGGGCAGCGTTTCCGGAACTGCTCCGGATCTCGAGTCAGCACTGTCACACCGATCTGGAAGTCGCGCTGCGCTCGAGCAAGCACGGCCAGCAACCAGCGCCCGAAAAAACCCGTACCGCCGGTGAGGAATATACGCCCGCCCTGCATTTCATCGAGCGCGGGCTTGCAACGAGCGAAAGCCTCGTCAAGATCCCGCGCGTCGATCCCGTCGCACGCGCCGTTCATGCGATTTCGGGCGTTTTTTCCCGACGTTCGACCAAATGGTCGGGAACCGATTCTGACGCCGGATCAAGTGGCACGATCATATTGGCCCGGAACTCGTCGCGCGGCAGCAGCGGCGACATATCCTCCAGCGGCATCGAGCGCATGGAACCATCGGCCTGCGGCAGGGCAGCGGACTTGGGGAAGAGGGCTTCATCGGCGACGACCCGCACATCAACCAGAAGCGGACCCTTGTGCGTCAATGCGCGTTGCAGGCCGTCGCGCAAGTCGATCACATCATCAATTCGGAAGGAGTCCCAACCGAAGGTTTTGGCAAGCGCCACAAAATCCGGCATTTCAAGCTTGGAGCTAGGACCGCTGCCGACATACCGCCCGGAGAAATAATTGCGCTGTGTGTTACGGATAGAGGCATAGCCATTGTTGTTGAAAACGAACAGTCGCAGGGGCAGGTTCAGACTGGCGACGGTTTGCATTTCCTGCAAATTCATCATTAGGGAGCCATCGCTCTCGATGCCGACAAAAGGTCGCCGGTCAGAGGCCATGTAGGCGCCAATCATTGCGGGCAGACCATAACCCATCGCGCCAAGGCCCGAGGTGAGGAAAAGCCTCTGGCCTTCCTTGTTCTGGAACCCGGTGTAGAAAAATTCGACAGCAAGCCCGGAGCTTCCCGTGACGATCAGCGAATTGGCGGGCAATTCGTCGGAGAGCGTCTGCACCAAATGAAAATGGCTGATCGGCCCTTTCGAGGGGAACGGGGCGCCGTCGTTGATCGGATAGCGGCGCTTCCAGTCCGCACAGCGCGCCAGCCAACCCTGCCGGTCGCGCGGATCGGCGGAACGCACTAACGGAAGCAGGGTGCTGACGAACTCCTTCGCATCCGCCTGAAGACGCATTGCGAAGCCTTCAACGCCATCGAATTTCGCGAGCTCAGCCGGGTCCACATCGACCATGATCTTTTGTGCATGCCGGCCGAATTTAGCGGGATTATGGGCGGTGACGACATTATCCAGCCGTGCGCCAATCGCGATGACGAGATCGGAATTCTGCACCGCGAAATTCGGCGCGCGCAAGGCGACGACGCCTGGCTTGCCCACGCTCAGTGGATGATCCGCCGGAATGAGATCGGTTGCGTTCCAGGTCGTGACGACAGGGATTTGCAGCGCCTCATAGAGAGCTTTGAATTCCGGCGCCGCTTCTGCCAGCCTGATGCCGTGGCCAGCCAGAATGATCGGGCGTTCGGCGGCCGCGATCATTTTCATGACGCGAGCACAATCGGCCCGAAGCTGTGACGATTCATTGGTTTTGATTGCCGGCGGCACATAGCCGCGCAGCAAAGCGGGGTCGATCATACTGTTTTGCACGTCGAGTGGAATATCAATCCATACAGGTCCACGGCGACCGTTGGTCGCTTCATGCGCAGCTTCTTCGAGATGAAGCCGAATATCGGCCGGATCGAGCACTGTGGCCGCGTATTTCGTGATCGGCTTGACGATGGAGACGATATCAACCTCTTGTGGCCCCATCTGTCGAACGCCACTGTCGCCCATAAGATCGGCGCGCTTCACCTGCCCTGAAATAATCAGCAGCGGGACGGATTCGATCCAAGCGCCCGCGCAACCTGTGACAGCGTTGGTGCCGCCGGGACCCGTTGTCACCAGGGCGACGCCCAGCCGCCCGTTGATCCGCGAATAGGCCTCCGCCGCGATGGAGGAAGCCTGCTCATGATGATTGACGACATAGGTCAGGCGAGAACTCGGCGCCGAACGCGTCCACCAGATACATGGAGCCACCGCCCGGGACCAGAAAAACGCAGGTAACGCCCTGATCAGCGACGAATTTGGCGACATAATCAGCAAGGCGAACGAGATTTGACGACATAGAAAGCGTTTCCCTTGTGAGCGCAGCGGCTCAGCCGATCCAGTACCCGAAGCAACGTCTTGCGATTCGGATTCTTATTGATGTTATCGTCGGTATAGAATGAGTCGTTGGCGAAATGCGTGGAGGATATTTCCTCGAAAACGGCGCCCGTCGGGCTTTCGAATGCGTGGCGCACGCCCGGAGCGATGGTGACAACGGATCCGGGCCCGCAAATGCGTTCCTCGTCGTCGAGACGCAAACGCAGTTCGCCGTGCAGCACATGGAATGTTTCTTCCTTGCGCTGGTGGAACTGCTCCGGATGCTTCTGACCCGGCAGGACGACGATAAGCTTTTTACAGTAGCCGCGATTGACGACGGTCACCATGGTGATGCCAAACTGCTCAAACTGCTCAAGTCCGAAATGATGCGAGATTTCCAGTTCGGCCTCGCCCGGGACGACGCCCTTGCTCTCGGCGAGCAGCTTTTTGACCTGGGAAACGATGGAAAAGACTTTTGCGCGCACTTCTTCACGCTTGGTCGCAGCCGTGTTGACGGGGGCTTCGGCCGGAATGTCCTCTTCCGCTGTGAAAATTGCATATTTTGACCAGTCATTGGCAGTGATCTGGCCGGGTTGCGAGGGAATGGCGAAGAACACGTCCTCGGTGCGGATGCGTTCGCCCTTGGCGACAGGACGCTTCACGAACGCACCCCGGCGCAGATCGCGCAAGGCGTCCAGCTCGTTTTTCGAAGGCTCGATGCGCTGCCCTGATATGCCCCCGATTTGGTAAGCTTTTTTTGCAGCGACAAGCCAGGCCCGAGCCTGTTCCGGATTCGCCGAATAGGCGTTGAGGGGGTACGACTGCGTCGGCACGCCGACATGCTTTTCGAAAAGAAGCGCGCCCTTCGCAACAGCCATGGCGACGGGTACGGTTTCATCGGGATCTTCGTGGGTAGAATAGCCAATTCGCAGGTCAGGATACCGCTGTTTCAATACGTCGATTTGATTGAGCTGCAGCGAGGCGAAAGGCGTCGGATATTGCGCCACGCAGGCCATCAGCGCAAAGTCCTTATCGCGATGGCGCAGGAAGGACACGACATTATCCATGTCCGTGCACTCAATGCCAGCCGTCGACCCGATGATCGGAAGATCCACCGAGGCTATTTTTTCCAGCAACGGCCAGTCGGTGAAAGAACAACTTGCGATCTTTAAAATGTCGAAACCATCTTCCACGATCCGGTCGACGGAAGCCTCGTCGAAGGGCGTGCACATAGCGAGAAAGCCTTCCGCCTTGATAGCGGCCACCAGGCGGCGCGTGGCGTCGCGGTCCAGCCGCGTTTCGGAAAAGCGTTTGATATACTTGATATCCGTGCGTTCTTTGTAAGCAGGATGGATGAAGGTGTCGAGCTCGCGAAACTGCAGCTTAAAGGCAAAGGAAAATTCGAATTCCCGCGCCAGCGCGCCGAACTCGGCTATGATGCGTAGTCCATGTTCGACGTCGCCCATGTGATTATTAGCGAGCTCGAAAATGAACAGAGGCTCTGGAATGGTTTTGCGCGGCTCGAGGGCGGCCTTGTTTAGCATGATCGATGTCCCGCGTCGTTGCTGGCCGCCGCCAAAAATCGAAGCGTCCGAAGCCTGGCGCTACAATCAAATGGGTTGATCGTTCGCTAAAGGCGAACGGCGGCACGTTGACTCGATCATCAGGCCCCATGGTTAATTTTTCTTTACAATCGCGGGAAGCATTGATCCGGGTGGTCGAAAAAGTGACCGGCTTTTACAGCCAGTCAACCTCTTGTTCGCCATAATGATCCATCGCGCGATTCTGCTGACTTCTGGCTACGCGCCGTCCAAAAGCAGCTTTCCCGCACATAGAACGCCAAAGGCCGACGTCATGACTGGACATTTCATCTGCGCCGCCTGTGAAGCTGCGGATCCCGAGGTCCTTGTCATTGGCGGGCTGCGGCGCACCTCGTGCCCCCGTTGTCATCATTCTCAACGTATCGACATCGAGCCTTTCGATTATACGAATTTCGCGATGGGAGGCACCGGACTGGCGCCGGAACGCCTTGCCGGTCAGGCCGATTTCATCGCGGCGCGACTGAAAGACGGCGCCCGCGCGCTCGAGATTGGTTGCGCAGCGGGAGATCTGTCGCAGGCCCTGCGCCAGAGGCGCAGCTTCGCGTCCTATGACGGGGTCGAATTCTCCCCTGCCCGCGAACGCGCGGCCACACGCCTCGACCATGTTTACAACGCGCCGCTCGAAACCTTGCTATCCTCGGGAGTTATCGAGCCGGCGAGCTACGACATAGTACTATCCTCCCATTGTCTCGAGCATCTTGACGACCCCTCGGCGATGATAGCCGCGATGAGGCGTGCGCTGAAACCGACTGGAATGATCTTCGCCGAAACGCCAAACCGTAGCGGCCACTCGCGTTTGCCCTTCGATGACAATCGCTCGCATATCCACTTCTTCAGCACATTGTCCCTTGCCCGCCTGCTCGCCCGACATGATTTCGAGGTCACCGCCGCGGAGACAGGCGCGAGACTCGATGCGCGATATTCCAACTCACTTCGCGTGCTCGCTAAAAGTCATAATGTTCCTGGCGCTGACACGCGCCTGCTTTCCGATCACCCTTCGCTCGCCGGCGTCAACAAGGTCGTGGTCTGGGGCGCTGGTCGAATGGTCGAGGAAATGTTGCAGCATTTTTTTGACCCGACCCGAATCGATTTTTTCATCGACAAGGACGTAAGCAAGCACGGAACTTTGCGTTTGGGCGCTCCGGTGCGAGGGCCGGAATCGCTCAACAGGGGCTCTAACTGGATTGTTCTGATCAATTCACTCGAAAACGAGAACTCCGATCCGCGCCGACATCGAACAAAACTATCACGCGCATGTGGGCCGCGTGGTCGGTATTGCCGAGCTTTTCGAATAGGGGCCTTGAGACTCCCAAACCGCTGGTAACCGAATCCTTACGCGCCGCGACTAGCTTTGGAAGGCGATTCGTCCAGCGCTAGGCAACGGTCCTTCGCGGCTTGGAGACTCGCGTGGGGGCGGAAAGAAGCAGAATGACTGACAATTCGACCTACAGCAAATTGCGTTCGCAGCCTCGGGTGTCGCTCCGCGACGCCGTTCCACTGGCCGCCCCCTTTGCGCTCTACGTCGAGCCCACAAATATCTGCAACTTCAAATGCGTCTATTGCCCCGAGTCCTTTTCCGATTTCGAGGAGAGATCCGGCGGATTACACCGTTTGGATCTTGGCGCATTTGAGCGCATCGCGGATCAAGTCCTTGATCTCGGCGGAGTGAAGACGCTCAATCTATACATGATGGGCGAGCCATTCGTTAACAAGCAACTGCCCGAGTTCATAAGAATCGCAAAGCATAAAAACATCGCCGACCGCGTGATCGTCACGAGTAACGGCTCCCTGTTGACCGAAGATGCATCGCGCCGCGTGATTGACGCAGGGCTGGATTACCTGCGCATCTCAATCTATGGCGGCGAAGCGGAAACATTTGCGCGCAAAACGCAAACCAAAATTCCGCTTGATCGCGTCCACAGCAATGTCGCGCGCTTTCGTAATTTGCGTGACGAAGTTAACGGAAAGACCTTTCTCTATGTCAAAATGATCGACTCCGGGGACAAAGACGAAAACCAGCATTTTCTAGATCTTTTTTCCCCCATCGCGGATGAAGCCGTGATCGAACCGGTCATGAACTGGAACGATCCTGAAGAAGGCAATCTCGCCCAGGTCGACCGCGACGAAATGCTTCAAACTGCGCTTTTCCAAAAAAAGAAAAATGTCTGCCCTTTCCCGTTTTATACACTCGTCGTTCACTCCGACCTGCGCGTCAGCGTCTGTTGCGTGGACTGGGCGAAGGAGACTTCGGTTGGAGATCTTAAGACGCAGACACTGGCCGAGATCTGGCGCGGCGAGCGACTTAAGGAATTCCAGCTCGCGCATCTCGAGCGTCGACGCCACGAAATCAACGCCTGCCGCAATTGCACTTTTTTGCATACGGCGCCCGACAGTCTTGAAGATCTCGCCTCAGATGAATTCCTTGCGCGGACAGAGCAACACGCGGCGCCAGAAGCGGCCGAATAACGCGCCATAACATTCCCCCGCCGGACTTGTGCGCACCCAATCGCCGTCTGTGGTGATTGAACGGGAGCCTCTCAAAATTAAGCGCATCGCGCTTCGAGCGACGTAGCTTGGCATAGCCGTTGCTACGTTCCGCATGTGACAGTGTATGTCACCCAATTGGCATGCTCCGACTTCGCGAGTGTCGGCGATGGTTTCCGCAAACCAACTGCTGACGCCTTCTCTCGCAACACTGAGCGCCGCCGCTATTGGCTCCGATAAACTGACGCCTTGATGCACTCCGCCGCCGGAGCTTCGGCAGGACGAACTCCGATAGAGCTTGCGCCAGCAAGTCAGACGAGAGTTGGCCGCATTGGCCGCTTGGTTTTGTAAGGATCTGGACAATCAACATGACAGACATCAAAGACACGGCCTTCGCAACATTGGAACAACAGGGACGCCTCTTTAACGCGGTGCTTAAAGGTCCGACGGAACGGCCGGGCCGCTTCGGCTTTCGCGGTGAAATTGCACTAAAGTTCGCACAGCAATTTGCGGACGAAAAGCGGCCGCCGGAGCTATCCGCGGATCAGGTGATCGCCGTGGCTAATGTCGGAGAACCAACAATTTCGTTCCTGTCGTGCTACTTGCTTTCGTTCGAAAGCTTGAGCGTGCTCGCCGATGTCCTCAAAGGCCTGCTTAGCCCAACCGGGAAATATTTCGCTTTCTGCAATAATATCGATCTGCTCAGCAAGTATGAGGTCGAGATTGACGGCATAACTTTCAATGTTCTGCCAATCGACGAAGCCACGGTCTATAACGAATTGCTGGAGCTTCTTTATTTAGAAAAGAGCGAACTGAAGCGCGCATCGACTGCCGGTAAGACGGATGCGATCGCTGACGCCGCCGCCAAATTCGAAGGCAAATTCGGCCCGATCACCTTTGCGCAGGGGGTGGAGCGCATGGGTCCGGTGCGCAACCGCAACGAAAACCGTCCGGTCTGAGGACTCGACAAAAAGCGCGCTCCGATGGGAGCGCGCTTATACTTGAATAATCTCGGTGTCACGACTTATCGAATTCGGGCCCTTCCGCTCCGTCCGGGTTTTCCAACTGCGCCAGCCGCGACGCCGCAGTGGAGCGGACAAATTCATCCGCATCGTTAAACAAAAGCCGCAGAACCTCGACAGGCGCTCGTTCGGCCACAGCAAAGCGCACGCGCAAATCAGGATCCCCGACCAGCATGGACAAGCGCTGTTCGGGAAGGCGTTCGGCGACAATCACCCGAACCAGCGGTTCCGGGTCGAACAACAAAAGATCCAGGCGCCCGACCGCGATTTTCCGGGCGACCCAGCGCCGCACCTCGGAGTCTGGATCATGAGCAGCAAGCGGCGCCAGGTCTGAGGGCAGACGGCGCACGACATTTATCCGGACAAGATAATCCTCATCATCGAGCATCGAAACGAGCGCGGCCCCTTCGAGACGATTGGCGAGCGCGATTCTGACGCGAGGCTCTGAATCATGTGTGAGCGATTCAATCCGCGCCAATGGCAGCCGCATGGCCGCTGCAGCGCGCACCTCGGGATCTGGATCGGCGAGCAGAGCCGGTAGACGCAGAACGCTTGCATATCTAGCAGCGATCGCTCGGACCTCGAAATATTCGTGGTCCAGATAATTGTTCGCGAGGCTCGAATTCTCCCTAAAAAAGCGATCAACGCGGCGTGCACGCCGATCCCGAACGCAGGTCGCGCCTTTTCTGCACAAGCCTTCGCGGTTGAGCGCCGAGTGAGCGCATTCCCGGCAGCGAATTTGCCTGCCCAACCAGTCCAGGTGGCTCGTCTCCGGCTGACTGTCTGTACTCATCTACTGCACATTGTCACTAGAACTTTTTGACCGGAATTGAATGCTTCTGCAGAGCATAGCCGATTTGACGCGGCGTTAAATTCAGCAGGCGCGCCGCCTTGGCCTTGACCCAGCCGGCCTGCTCCATCGCCTGCACTAGCCTGTCCCGTTCGGAGTGTTGGTCGCTCGGCGCGCCCGAGGAAATCTCGGTTTCGCGATGATGCACATGTTCTTCCAGTTCGCCAACCTCCACTGAGGGGCGCGGGGCGGAGGGTATCGGCGGTCTCTGGCTGGAAACGATCGGCAATTGTTGTTTAAACATTGGCGATGGCGCGGACGGTTGATGCGAACCGCTCCATAGCACCGCGGAAAGGCATCCATCGTTGCGGCAGGAAAAATCCTTGTCGACGATTGCCTCTCCGCGTGCGAGCGTCGCAGTCCGGAATACACAATTCTCTAGTTCGCGAATGTTACCGGGAAAGCCGCATTCCAACAGCACCTCCATTGCTGAAGTGGACAGAGTAAGATGCGTGCCCTGTTCCGCATTGAATCGCTTCAGGAACTCGTTGGCGAGCGGCGCCAGATCGCCTTTGCGGTCACGCAACGGCGGCAGAAAGATCGGCACAACGCTGATGCGATAATATAGATCAGCGCGAAACTCGTTTTTCTGGACCGCCTCTTCCAGATTCTTGTTCGTGGCGCAGACGAAACGCACGTCGACTTTCATCGTGCGTGAGCCTCCGACGCGTTCGAACTCGCCTTCCTGAAGCACCCGGAGCAGCTTGGCCTGGAATGCCGGGGTAATCTCTCCGATTTCGTCGAGAAACAGCGTGCCGCCATCGGCCAGCTCGAAGCGGCCCTTGCGCATATTCGCCGCGCCGGTGAAGGCGCCGCGTTCATGGCCGAACAGTTCCGACTCCAACACGCTCTCCGGCAGGGCGGCGCAGTTGAGCTTTACAAATGGCTTGGCGTGACGCGGCGACAGATTGTGGATCGCGGCCGCGAACAGCTCCTTGCCTGTGCCGGATTCGCCCCGCAGCAGAACCGTCGATCTGGACTTTGCGACGATGCGGATCTTGTCGATCACGGCACGGACAGCTTCGCTGGTTCCGACGATGCCCCTGATGCCGTCGAACTTTGGCTCGGAGATAGCCGGACGTTCGATCTTCCCCAGGCGAGCGTTCTCCTGCATCAGCCTCTCGCGGTCGCGCGCGATGAGTTTTTGCAGCCGAAGCGTCTGGCCCACCAGATTGGCGATCATTGTCAGGAAGCGGACGTCGTGGTCGAAGCGAATCGCGGAACGGTCGGTGAAGACCCGATCAATTGTGAGGGTGCCAACGACATTGTCCCCCTCCTTGATCGGTACGCCAACCAGTGAAAACGGCTCGCCATCCGTGGGACCCCATTCTGACAGGACCGAGCCTTCAAACAAAGGCGAGGTCAAAACATTTTCGATCACCAGCGGCATTTTGGTCGCCACGATCTGACCGATCGCCCGTTGCGGAAGATGATCGAAATATTGCTTCGCATTGCCTTCGGACCACCCGGAGCCAACCACGACTTCCGGATCGCCGTTTTTATCGAGCAAGGCGAAAAGCCCATGCCGCATGTCGAGGAAGCTGGAAAGCAGCGCCAGCACGCCCGCCAGAGTGCGCTCCAGGCGGTTTGGAGAGGCTAACAATTTTGAAACTTCGTAGATTCCGACCAAAGCGGATTCACTCAGGTCCAGGGATCGGACTGCTGAACTGTTCATGCTGATTCCGGGGTGACAACCCATCGCCTTCTCCTGACGTTGCAGTGAGACTGGCTTGTTTGAGAGATTATTCGCAAAGAGTGTGCCGTATTTACGACAATGTCCGCGACAGGACGACGCAGATGGGAGGCGGCGGGATCGGCAGCTTCAGTCAATCCCCTGCGCCAGCTGCAAGATCACGCCCCAGCCCACGCTCCCTGTCGGATCGAGGAGCGCAAGCGTGGCAAGATGTTGCAAAGCCACTTCTCGATTGCTGCGCTTTAGTTCTATGAAGCTGAGCGCCTTCAAAGTGAACACCGCGAAACGGGCGGGACCGAGATCCGCCGCTTTTTCAGGCGGCCATCCCGACGGGTCATCACTCCAACCGGCTTGCCGCGCCGCCTCTGTCATGCCTTCGCGGGCTACGCGGGCGGCGTAATCGAGATTGCCCATGTAGGTATGGATTTTATAGAGGCAGTAATAAGCAGCGAGCTCCCGAGGCGCAGCCGCCAAAGCTTCGCGGAATAATTCATCCGCTTTTGCCCGATCGCTTCGGTAAGCGGCGACGCCTCGTTGCAGCAGTTCATCAATGTGCTCGGGCAAATCGCCAAAGTCGATCGAAGGCGCGTCCATCACAGTTTCTTGCATGTGTCTCGAAACGCAAAATCGGCGCCGCTTGGACCAAAGCGAATGAGGTTGCCGTCACTATTGGCCTCAATGTCGAATTGGCGACAAAAGCCAGCATGCCCGTCCTCACTTGTCGCCATCCAAACAAGGCGAGCATGACCCGATAACATACTGTTTCTAATGGTTTTTCTGAAACATTCCGCATGGCACGCTTGTTGCGATCAGCTTCTCCAGATCGGAAAGCGTTGCACGACGGCAGGCCAATCCAAGCCCAACAGCGTCACGATGCGATCCGCAAGGTGTCTTGCGAAATTTGAACTCGTTAGGAGCCACCATGGACGATTCTTCCTCTTTCGATGTCGGCGCGGCGGAGCCGTTAGAAGACATCATGCAAAAAATGGCGGAGCATAAGGGCTGCGGCACAACTGCCTCCGCCGGTAAGGCGAGCTGCGGCTCCAGTGACGGTCCCGATGACATGGCGCCGGAAATCTGGGAAAAAGTAAAGAATCATCCATGCTACAGCGAAGAGGCGCATCATCATTACGCGCGCATGCATGTCGCTGTGGCTCCCGCATGCAACATCCAATGCAACTATTGCAATCGCAAATATGATTGCGCGAATGAATCGCGTCCCGGCGTCGTCAGCGAGAAGCTGACCCCGGAGCAGGCCGCGAAAAAGGTGCTCGCGGTCGCCTCCACCATTCCTCAGATGACTGTGCTCGGCGTGGCTGGACCCGGCGACCCGCTGGCCAATCCGGCCAAGACGTTCAAGACCTTCGAATTAATTTCGAAGACGGCCCCCGATATCAAATTGTGCCTGTCCACAAATGGTCTCGCATTGCCCGATCACGTTGACACGATCGCGCGTTATAATGTCGACCACGTCACCATCACGGTGAACATGGTCGACCCGGAAGTCGGCGCAAAGATTTATCCTTGGATTTTCTGGAAAAACAGGCGCGTCACCGGCATAGAAGCTGCGAAAATTCTCACCGAGCGCCAGATGCAAGGTCTGGAAATGCTGACCGAGCGGGGCATCCTCTGCAAGGTCAACTCGGTGATGATTCCCGGAATTAACGACCACCACCTCGTCGAGGTGAACAAGGCGGTAAAGTCGCGCGGCGCCTTTCTGCACAATATCATGCCGCTGATTTCCGCTCCCGAGCATGGCACCGTGTTTGGTCTCAATGGCCAGCGTGGCCCGTCGGCGCAAGAACTCAAGGCTTTGCAGGATAGCTGCGAAGGCGAGATGAACATGATGCGGCATTGCCGCCAGTGTCGCGCTGACGCCGTTGGACTTCTGGGAGAGGATCGTAGCGCTGAATTCACCACTGAAAAGATCATGGAGATGGAGGTTTCCTACGATCTTGAGTCGCGCCAGGCCTATCAAAATGCGGTTGAGCAGGAGCGCCTCGCCAAAGTCGCTGCAAAGAACGCCGAACTGGAAACACTGGCCAGCGAAGAGGCAAGCGACGTAAAGATCCTCGTCGCCGTCGCGACCAAGGGCAGCGGTCGCATCAACGAGCACTTTGGTCACGCCAGCGAGTTCCAGGTCTATGAACTCAGCGGCGGCGGAGCGAAATTCGTCGGTCACCGCCGCGTCGACCTGTACTGTCAGGGCGGTTACGGCGAAGAGGACAGTCTCGCAACCGTGATCAGAGCGATCAACGATTGTACAGCGGTGTTCGTCGCCAAGATAGGACATTGTCCGAAGGACAGCCTGATCGCCGCCGGCATCGAGCCGGTTGATCAATACGCTTTCGAGTTCATCGAGCAGTCCGCCATCGCTTACTTCAAGGATTATCTT
The DNA here is from genome assembly GCA_963724845.1 of uncultured Alphaproteobacteria bacterium. GTDB lineage: Bacteria > Pseudomonadota > Alphaproteobacteria > Rhizobiales > Beijerinckiaceae > Methylocystis. The sequence continues at coordinate 636,663 of CAVRWF010000001.1, read as the reverse complement.
GCTCGCGTGAAAAGCGGCGAGATAGCTCACGTCGCGCGGGGCGACGCTGACATCCGGCAGGGCGCCTTCATTTCTGCGTGAATGCGCTCGCACAACCCTTCTCGATAGAGGAGCAACTAAAATGACGTATAAGATCGTAGCCTCACAGTGCACATCATGTTCAGCATGTGAGGCGGAATGCCCGAATGTGGCGATCACTGAGAAGAACGGCACATTCGTTATAAATCCGAAGAAATGCACCGAATGCATAGGCTATTTCGACATCCCGCAATGCGTCGCCGTTTGCCCTGTCGATGACACCTGCGTAATCGACAATGCGTTCCCGCGCTATCAGCCGGCGGGAGGCGTGGCATGAACATCGATCTCACGCCCGCCGCTGAAAAATTCATCCGCCGCCTTTTGAAGTTCGACGGCGGTCCCGGTTATGGATTGCGGCTTCTCGTTTCGCCGGGCGGATGTTCCGGAATGTCAGCCGAGTTTGGCGTACAGCCGACTCTGGCCGAGGGCGAGCAGGCGCTCAAGCTTGGCGACATTACGTTATTCCTGCCGGCGCAAAGCCGACTACTTCTGGACGGCGTCACCATCGACTTCTCCGAGACGCCGACATCCAGCGGCTTCGTCTTCATCGATCCCAAGAAGAAGAACTGCGGATGTTCCACAGTTGATGCTTCACTTCCAGAGTCCGCCACAGCCTGAATTGTCGGCAGAACAAGCGCCGCCAAACGCCGCCTGGAGAGGTCTCCATGACGCTAGCAGCCGTCGAGGAAATAACAGGCATCCTGTCCGCCCCCGTATTCGGGGGCGGCCTGCCGCCTGATGCGAGACGGCAGCTGTACGAAGCAGCACACAGCTACGATCAGGCGGAAACAGCGCTCGCCCACCTGCGCGAGGCGCGTCGGCTCGCTCCAAATCATATAGCGGTCCTTATCGGTCTCTATCGTTTTTACTTTTACAAGGGACGATTGGCCGAGGCGCTCGAAATAGCCCAGACCTGTCTACTGCGCGCGGCAATCGACAATTCGCTGCCGCTCGACTGGCGGATCGTAAAACCAGAACAAGCAGCCTTCGCATCCTTTGACAATCCGACCGCGCGCTTTTTCATGTTCGCGCTCAAGGGATACGCCTACCTGAATATGCGCCTGGGGGATCTCGACGAAGGTCGTGCGGCGATCGCAAAGCTGCTCGAACTTGATTCGAGCGACAAAGTAGGCGCCCAGGTTTTGCTGGACGTGCTGAACCACAGAGAGCTCGATGATGTCGACTGAAATTGACGAATTGATCGATTGGCTTGGCGCTACACTGGATTGCGACTCTTGTGCGCATTCCAACCTGCGGCAACAGCAAAAATGCCAACCGTTGCGCGCCTGTGTGTTCGACAGATACGCTCGCCGCGTCGATCGTTTTTTCGACTGGAATCCCGAACTCGCCACCGGCTACCTTGGTCATCCCTATTTCGAAGTTCGAGCCTGCGCGGCCAAGGCCGCAGACATATTCTCACTTCCGGCGCTGCTGGACGACCCGGAAGAAGCGGTGCGCTGGAGCGCCGCGCGGCGACTGCCGAATCGCTATCTGCTGAATCTCCGCTTTGATCCGCATCGCGAAGTGCGCATACGCGTCGCGCAGCGGCTCGATCCTGCAGATCTGCGTCCGATGATTGCCGATTCCGACTATGCTGTTCGGCAGATCGTGGCACGCCGCATTGCGCCAGACATTCTTGTGACCATGGTCAATGACGCGGATGTCGAAGTCCGCCGCGTCGTGGCGAAACGCATACCGGCGCATGCGCTGCGCCTGCTGGCCCACGACGCCGAGGCCAGCGTTCGCGCGGAAGCTGCGCAGAGGATAGACCCTGCGAATCTCTCCGATTTCGTGAAAGATGAGGATTGGCGCGTGCGCTATGAAGTGGCTCGCCGGGCGTCCCTCGACGTGGTTTCGCGGCTGCTGCTCGACGCCGATCCAATCGTGAAAGAAACCGCACGGGAACGGCTGCCGCCTGTCGTCGGCAATGCGGCAAACAAGGTCGTCAATGTCATCACGCGGGAGCGCTAAACATGGGAACCAATATCAGTCGTGACAGCGACGTTGTGGAACTCAACGATCCGCCAATATACAGCTACGGGGAAAAGGTCCGCGCACGCAAGACCGTTCGTAATGACGGCACCTATGCAGGCAAGGACATCGGCGACATCCTCGTTAAAAAGGGCGAAGAAGGCTTCGTCGTCAGCATCGGCACGTTCCTGCAGCAGTTTTACATCTACGGCGTTGAATTTCCCGACACGGGAAATCGCGTTGGCATGAAGCGCAAGGAACTCGACCCGGTAGATTCCTTCGAGGAGAGTTTTCGATGAGCGATGACGCACAGCCTAAATTTGACTGGGGCCGCCGTGTGCGCGCTACCGTCGATCTCTTCAACGACGGCAGCTTTCCCGAAAAGGAGCCGGAAGCTCTGCTGGTTAAGGCTGGTGACGCGGGCGAGGTTGTTCAGATCGGGGCGCATGTAGAAACCGAAACGACCATCTACCTCGTCGAGTTCTCCGAAAAGATCGTCATCGGTTGTCTCGAGGACGAAATCGAGGGCGCGTGAACTTAATTTACCGTGCTGCGAAGGGCGTAGCGCTAACCCAAGAGGCATGCTTTGAAAGTCATGATACGCAGGAATTCCGAAGGCGTGCTCTCCCTATATGTGCCCAAGAAGGACCTGGAGGAACCGATCGTCGAACAGCAGAATCCAGATCTTTGGGGTGGATCGGTGACTTTGGCTAATGGCTGGGTGCTGCAGCTTCCGGAAATGGCGGTGGGCACGACGCTGCCAATCACCGTGGAAGCGCGCCGACTGAGCGGTGACTGACCATGCCGATCACCGCGTCGCAATTGGCGGATATCGACGGGTTGTTGGCAAGCGCAGTTGCGGACGGCGCCACGCTGGCCGCGCTGCGTAAGCTTGTGGCAGGCGCCACAGCCACCCGCTGCGATGAAGTCGATATGGTGGACGAAGCGCCGTTTCGCACCTACGCGCGATGCAATCTCTATTTGCTCGACGGCCGAGATCATTGCATGCGGGTTACGAGCGATCCTGCGGCCGCTACCGGATTTATCATTGCCGCAAAAGGAGATGGCGCATGAAAACGACATTTCTTCCGCTAAGCGATCCTGATCTGTTGCAAACGGACATAGAAGCGGTGTGCGAGATTCTCACTTCGCAAACCCTTTCCGCCGGACCCGTGGTGGAGCAATTTGAAAGTGAGTTCGCGGCTTATTTATCGCGCAAGCATGCAATCGCGGTCGCCAGCGGCACGGTAGGAATGTTGTTGGCGCTGCGGGCGCGCGGCGTCGGTGCGGGCGCCGAGGTCGTGCTCTCGGCTCACTCCTTTCGCGAAACGACACACGGCGTCGCGCTGAGCGGCGCGCGACCGGTGTTCGCCGACATCGATTATTGGGTCGGGACCTTGGCGCCGGAAAAGGCCAAAGCCAGGATCACTGAGAAGACGCGAGCCATTGTCGCCAGCAACACCAACGGTCATCCTGCGCCTTGGGAACCGCTGCGTGAGTTGGCGAAAGAAGCTGGCGTCTTTCTGATTGAAGATTCCACGGAAGCCATTGGCTCCTTGTACAAAGGCAAGTTGGTAGGGACATTCGGCGACTGTTCGATCTTCGACTTCTCGCAGCCAGGCGCTTTGGTTTGCGGCGAAGGCGCCATGGTCGTCACCGACGACGATGATCTCGCCGCACAAATCCGGCGACTGCGCAGCCGTCGCGTCGAGGAGCGTTCCTCGGTCGTTCTCGGCGCCTATCCTCCGTTGCAAGCTTCTATCAGCGACATTTCCGCAGCGCTCGGTTTGGCGCAACTGCGCCGCATCGAACTCCTGCTCGCGCGGCGCAAGCGCGTCGAGCGCTGGTACTATCAATATGTCAAATCCTTCGAAGGCATCAAGGATCCGTTCGTCGCGCCTGATGTGGATCAGGTCAACTGGTTCCTTTACGTGGTGCATCTCGGCACACGCTTTACACGCTCGAACTCGCGACGCCATCATCGACGACATGCATACGGAAAAGATCGGCTCCTGCGCCTATTCGCAGCCGCTGCATTTGCAGCCCTACTATTTCGAACTGGGCTACCGGAAGGGCGATCTGTTCGTAACCGAGAAAGTCGCGGAACGCGCAGTCGCATTGCCGCTGCATGCGCATCTGACCGAAGAGCAAGTCGCCTTTATCGTCGGAACGATGAAGGACGCGTCGATAAACCTTGGCGCGGGCGCCGCGATCTACCTTTAACAATACCAGCTATAATAAATGCATGGCGGCGGGCAATCATGCACGTCTCTAATGGCCGTGCAATTTCTTTTGTTCGAAAGAGCAGACTTGGATCAAAATTTGCTCACGTAACAGTGCGGCTAATTCCCACCACAAAGGAGCAACGATATGCCGACAGTCACCATTCAGCCTTCAGGAAAGACCATCGAAGCGGAAACGGGCAGCCGCTTGCTTGATGCCCTGCTCGCAGCTGGAGAAAAGATCGTCAGCAAGTGCGGCGGTAAATCCAAATGCGGCGAATGTCACGTCTTCGTCCAAGAGGGCCGTAAGAGTTTGTCGAAAATGCAACGCATTGAAAACGACACACTGGACACAGTTGTCGGCGTTGGTTCGAAATCGCGCCTCGCCTGTCAGGCTCTGCTGGGAGCAAACAATGTCACAGTGGAACTGCTCGGATTTGGCTCGTGAATAAGCCTTTTAATCTCTGAACACACAAAAGAAAGAGAGAGCACCGATGACGACAACCGCCATGATTATCCATGTTCGCTTCGCGCCCGACGGAACGGTCACAGAGATCGGGGAGCGCCCGGTCGCCCTGAGCGCTCAACAATGGTACACGCAGTTGGCCGTGAAGTATGGCTCTGCCTTTGAAGCTCTCGCCGGCGGCCGCGGCGTGTTTCGCGTGTCGACGGACGACGTGGCGGCGTTAAAAGCGAGCGCTCTGCAATAACGCAGGGCGCATCGCCGCAATTGAGGAGGGGCTGATGCTCAGTGAAATATACGCCGGTTTCGAACGCGGCGACGTCATTCCCTATCTTGGCCCCGGCGTTCTTGCTCTGGCGCATGAGTCGGAGCTGCCGGCTGCCCCGGAGCAACTGGTCACGCGGCTGACCGCCAAGGCGACTGTACCGCATAAAATTCGCAATAATCTGACAGCTGCGGCGCAGTACATCGAGAATTTCAAACACCGCAAGACCGTTGTCGCGGCAATGACCGAAGCTTTCGCCGCTCCGACGGCGCCCACGGCCCTGCATGAATGGCTCGCCGCGCGTCCGCGTCTGAAGTTGCTCGTTAACGCCTGGTATGACGATTTGCCGCAAAAGGCCTTCAAGAACCGGCAAAGTTGGGGGCTTGTTCAGGGCGTAAGCCAGGCTGAGCATTTCGGAGAATGGGTCCACTATTTTCGACCAGACGGTTCGTCTGTTCCCGGTCGACCGCATGTGCAAGACGGCTCCGGAGCCAAGGCGCCCGCCGAGGCCCCCGAGGAAACGCTTGGATGGCAAACTCTGATCTATCAGCCGATCGGCTCCGTCCTGCCTAAAGCGAATTACATCATTTCGGACTCAGACTATGTTGAGGTCCTGACCGAGATCGATATCCAAACGCCGATTCCGGAAGCGGTCCAACTCATTCGAAGAGGACGCAACTTCCTGTTTCTTGGCTGTCGCTTCGCAACACAGATTGAACGTAACTATGCACGCCAGATCATGAAGCGATCGTCGGATCGTCATTGGGCAATTATCGAAGGTCCGCTTACGAAAAACGAAGCTAAGTTCTTCGCTGAGCAAAATATCACGCATATAGACGCGCCGCTTGCCGACTTTGTCGCAGAGCTTACCGGCGTCAAGGCGTCCGCGGCGGCTCTGGTCTAGGATGTTTGAGGCGCTTTCGCCGGAATGGAGACAAAATGCTGGAAGACCTCCCCGTCGTGTTCAAATATCATGTGTTCGCCTGCTTTCAGCAGCGACCGCCGGGGCATCCGAAAGGCAGTTGCATGAGCGCCGGGGCGAAACCGCTTTGGGATCGTTTGCAGTCGCTTCTCGGCGCCAAGCCCATGCCCGAGGTGTCCGTGACCGTGACTGGCTGTCTGGGGTTCTGCCGGGCGGGGCCGCTTATGGTAGTTTACCCGCAGGGAGTTTGGTATGCGCCGCGTAGCGAAGCAGACATTGACGAGATCGTGCAGTCGCATTTTGTGGAGGGCGCGCCGGTCGAGCGTCTGATTATCGTCCCGAGCCTCTGATAAAACTATCGCTTCAAAATAAAACCCCGGACGCACGCGGCGTTCCGGGGTTTTACTTTTTTGCGCCAGCGCCCATACGCACCTAGTCCAAATGGTCAGCGGCGCCCGAGCAAAACATCGACTTTCCGCCGAACAAATTCGATCGTCAGTGGCTTGATTAATACTCCGCTTGCGCCGTCGGCCAGGCATTGCTTGCCAAAACCGTCCGTCGCAGACTCGACGATAACCAGAACCTTCGCATCGATCAGACGCTCCCGCAGCTCCTCGAATATCTTCGCGCTGTGCTTGCGCACAAGAGCTTCGGAAAGGATCACCAGATCTGGCGGCCAATCTCTGGCCTTGTCATAAACCCATTCGAGGCTCGGCGCTTCATGTGTCTCGTTTTCGTCATGCAACATGAATTGCACTGCCGCACGGATAATTTCGTCTTCATCGACAACAAATATGCGCTTGTTCTCGACGGCCTTGGAAGTCTCGACGCCAATCTGCATGTAGCCCTCGCGCTGACGTTAATTTGGGCGATTGAAGCAAGCTCCATGCCTTGCGGTGGCGAAGATCAGCAAACGACGTAGAGCTTCGTTAGATTCCAAGCATCGTTGTCTGCTTTTAAACAGCTTGCGACAACGGGCCATATCCTTTCCATTTCAAGGCTTTCCACTTGAAGCGATGCTTGGCACGCGCCTTGCGACACTGGCTGCGCAAGGCGGACGGCACGAATTATTTCCTCTCGCAAAAGAGGCGTGGCCCCGACGCCGGGCTTGGTCGTAAAGGGCAATCGACTTCGGCCTGCGTCTCGCGCGCGCCGATCGCATCATTTGGAATGCTTAAGGAGACATAGATATGGCAGCACTTCGTCAGATCGCGTTCTACGGGAAGGGTGGCATCGGTAAATCCACCACTTCCCAAAACACCCTCGCGGCGCTCGCCGAGATGGGCAACAAGATTCTCATCGTCGGCTGCGACCCCAAGGCGGACTCCACCCGCCTGATCCTTCACCAAAAGGCGCAGGACACCATTCTGAGCCTCGCGGCGGAAGCCGGAAGCGTCGAAGATCTCGAACTCGAAGACGTGATGAAGATCGGCTACAACGACATTCGTTGTGTCGAGTCCGGCGGACCGGAGCCCGGAGTTGGCTGCGCGGGTCGCGGCGTTATCACTTCGATCAACTTCCTCGAGGAGAACGGCGCTTACGAAGGCGTTGATTACGTCTCCTACGACGTGCTCGGCGACGTTGTTTGCGGCGGCTTCGCGATGCCGATCCGTGAAAACAAGGCCCAGGAAATTTACATCGTCATGTCCGGCGAGATGATGGCCATGTATGCGGCCAACAACATCTCCAAGGGCATTCTGAAATACGCCAATTCCGGCGGCGTGCGCCTGGGCGGGCTGGTCTGCAACGAGCGCCAGACCGACAAGGAATACGAGCTGGCTGAAAATCTCGCCAAAAAGCTCGGCACGCAACTCATCTACTTCGTGCCGCGCGACAATATCGTTCAGCACGCCGAGCTGCGTCGCATGACGGTCATTGAGTTCGCGCCTGAGTCCAAGCAGGCCGAGCATTACCGCACTCTGGCGACGAAGATCCACGCCAATGTCGGCAATGGCAAGATCCCGACGCCGATCACCATGGACGAACTCGAAGACATGCTGATGGAGCACGGCATCCTGAAGGCGGTCGACGAGTCCGAAATCGGCAAGAAGGCCGCCGAACTCGGTCTTGTGGCGAACGCCTAAGCATTCATCATCGTCCGCCCGGTCGCACTCGCGATCGGGCGGCGTCCTCCAAATCTCCAAAGGGGTGCTGTCATGAGCGTGGCAACCGCTGAAACCATCGAAGAAGTCAAGGCTAGGAACAAGGAACTTATCAAGGAAGTTCTCGAAGTCTATCCGGAGAAAACCGCAAAACGCCGCGCCAAACATCTCGGCACCTTCGAAGATGGAAAGCCGGACTGCGGCGTCAAGTCCAACATTAAGTCTATCCCTGGCGTGATGACCATTCGTGGTTGCGCCTATGCAGGCTCCAAGGGCGTTGTCTGGGGTCCTATCAAGGACATGATCCATATCAGCCACGGTCCTGTCGGCTGCGGCCAATATTCCTGGGCTTCGCGCCGCAACTATTACATCGGCACGACCGGCATCGACACCTTCGGCACGATGCAGTTCACCTCCGATTTCCAGGAGAAGGACATCGTGTTCGGCGGCGACAAAAAACTCGCCAAGATTATCGACGAAATTCAGGAACTGTTTCCGCTGAACAAGGGCATTTCCGTTCAGTCCGAATGCCCGATCGGCCTTATCGGCGACGATATCGAGGCCGTCTCGAAGGCAAAGACGAAGGAATACGAAGGCAAGACGATCGTGCCCGTGCGCTGCGAGGGTTTCCGCGGCGTGTCGCAGTCGCTTGGCCACCATATCGCCAATGACGCGATCAGAGATTGGGTGTTCGACAAGCAGGACGGTAAGCCGGCCCGCTTCGAGCCGACCCCTTACGACGTCGCAATCATCGGCGATTACAACATCGGTGGCGACGCCTGGTCTTCGCGCATCCTACTGGAAGAAATGGGCCTGCGCGTGGTTTCGCAATGGTCGGGCGACGGCACCATCGCCGAACTCGAAGCTACGCCACGCGCCAAATTGAACGTGTTGCACTGCTATCGTTCGATGAACTACATTTCCCGTCACATGGAAGAGAAATACGGTGTGCCGTGGGTGGAATATAACTTCTTCGGCCCGTCCAAGATCGCGGAATCGCTGCGCAAGATCGCCAGTCATTTCGACGATACGATCAAGGAAAACGCTGAGAAAGTCATCGCGAAATACCAGGTGCTTTGCGACGCCGTGATCGCAAAATACCGCCCGCGCCTCGAAGGCAAAAAGGTCATGCTTTTCGTCGGCGGCCTGCGTCCGCGCCATGTTATCGGCGCTTACGAAGATCTCGGTATGGAGATCGTCGGCACCGGTTACGAGTTTGGCCACAACGACGATTATCAGCGCACGACTCACTATGTGAAAGACGGCACCCTGATCTATGACGACGTGACCGGCTACGAATTCGAAAAATTCGTCGAAAAAATCCAGCCCGACCTTGTCGGCTCCGGCATCAAGGAAAAATACGTCTTCCAGAAGATGGGCGTGCCATTCCGTCAGATGCACAGCTGGGATTACTCCGGCCCGTATCATGGCTATGACGGCTTCGCCATCTTCGCACGCGATATGGACATGGCGATCAACTCGCCGGTCTGGAAGTTCGCTAAGGCCCCTTGGGCCGCCTGATCACCCTGAAGCAACACCCCTCGCTCTCAATCAGAGAGCGAGGCGGCTCGCCGATCGACAAGGGGAATTCAAATGCCACAGAACGCAGATAACGTCCTTGACCATTTCAACTTGTTCCGGCAGCCGGAATACAAGGAAATGTTCGAGAGCAAGAAGAAGAATTTCGAAAATCCGGTCGCTGACGCCGAACTTGAGCGCGTTCGCGAATGGACCAAGAGCGACGAGTATCGCGAGAAGAACTTCGCTCGCGAAGCGCTGACAGTCAACCCCGCTAAGGCTTGCCAGCCGCTTGGCGCGGTCTTCGCGGCGGTAGGCTTCGAAAGCACCATTCCCTTCGTCCACGGTTCGCAGGGGTGCGTTGCGTATTACCGTTCTCACTTCTCGCGCCATTTCAAGGAGCCGACGTCCTGCGTTTCCTCCTCGATGACCGAGGATGCGGCGGTGTTCGGCGGCCTCAACAACATGATCGACGGCCTGGCCAACACCTACAATATGTATAAGCCGAAGATGATCGCGGTTTCCACCACCTGCATGGCGGAAGTGATCGGCGACGATCTCAACGCATTCATCAAGACCGCCAAAGAAAAAGGCTCGGTACCCGCAGGAATACGACGTTCCTTTCGCTCATACGCCCGCCTTCGTCGGCAGCCATATCACTGGCTACGATAACGTGATGAAGGGCGTGCTGGAGCATTTCTGGGACGGCAAAGCCGGCACCGCGCCCAAGCTGGAGCGCGTTCCTAACGAGAAGATCAATTTTCTCGGTGGTTTCGACGGCTACACGGTTGGAAACATGCGCGAGATCAAGCGCATCTTCAATTCGATGGGCATAGAATATACAATCATCGGCGACAACAGCGACGTTTGGGATACGCCGACCGACGGCGAGTTCCGCATGTATGACGGCGGCACGACGCTTGAAGAGGCTGCCAATGCGATCAACGCCAAGGCGACGATTTCGATGCAACAATATTGCACCGAAAAGACGCTGCCCTTCATCGCGGGCCATGGCCAGGAAACAGTAGCGTTCAATCACCCGATTGGCGTCAAAGGCACCGACGAGTTTCTGATGACGCTCTCGCGCATCAGCGGCAAGCCGATATCCGCGGAACTTACCAAGGAGCGTGGACGCCTCGTTGACGCTATTGCAGATTCGGCGGCTCATATTCATGGCAAGAAGTTTGCGATCTACGGCGATCCGGATCTCTGCCTCGGTCTGACGTCGTTTCTGATGGAGCTCGGCGCCGAGCCGGTGCATGTTCTCGCGACCAACGGCGGCAAAGCGTGGCAGGAAAAGACCGAGAAGTTGCTCGCGAGTTCTCCGTTTGGCAAGAACTGCCATGCTTATGCGGGCAAGGATCTGTGGCACATGCGCTCGTTGCTGTTCACGGAACCAGTGGATTTTCTGATCGGCAACACCTACGGCAAATATCTCGACCGCGACACCGGCACGCCGCTGATCCGCATCGGCTTCCCGATCTTCGATCGTCATCATTATCACCGTTACCCGGTGTGGGGTTATCAAGGCGGACTCAATGTCCTCGTCTGGATCCTCGACAAGATCTTCAGTGAGATCGACGCTAACACCAATGTCGTCGCGAAGTCCGACTATAGCTTCGACATCATTCGCTAACAAAAAAGCCCGTCGCCGGATCAATCTCGATCCGGCGACGAGGACCAATGCCCAAAAATGACACGTTGACCGCTGCGCGGATGCAACAAGTGCGATCTGTGGAATGCGGTGGCTGTTTTGGAGGCCCCGATGACCAGCTTGGCGAATAAAATTCAGGACGTTTTCAACGAGCCTGGCTGCGACAAGAATCAGGGCAAATCCGAAAAGGAACGAAAGAAAGGTTGCACCAAGCAGCTTGCGCCCGGCGCAGCGGCAGGCGGTTGCGCCTTTGACGGCGCGAAGATCGCGTTGCAGCCGATTACCGATGTCGCCCATCTCGTGCATGGGCCGATCGCCTGCGAAGGCAACAGCTGGGATAATCGCGGCGCGAAGTCCTCTGGCTCAAACTTGTACCGCACTGGCTTCACCACCGATATGGGCGAAAATGACGTTATTTTCGGCGGAGAGAAGAGGCTTTACAAGTCCATCAAGGAAATCATCGATAAATACGACCCGCCTGCGGTTTTCGTTTATCAAACCTGCGTTCCTGCGATGACGGGCGATGACATAGGCGCCGTGTGCAAGGCCGCCGCGGAAAAATTCAACAAACCTGTCATACCGGTGATTTCTCCAGGGTTCGTCGGCCCCGAAGAATCTTGGCAACAAGCTCGCTGGCGAAGCGATCCTGGATCATGTGATCGGGACGATGGAGCCGGAATATACGACGCCGTATGACATCAACATCATCGGGGAATATAACCTCGCCGGCGAATTGTGGCAGGTCAAGCCGCTACTCGACGAACTGGGAATCCGCATCCTTTCCTGCATTTCGGGCGACGCCAAATATCACGAGGTCGCATCTTCGCATCGCGCGAAGGCCTCAATGATGGTGTGCTCCAAGGCGATGATCAATGTCGCGCGCAAGATGGAGGAACGTTACGGCATTCCCTTCTTCGAAGGTTCGTTTTACGGCATTGGCGACATGAGCGATTTGCTTCGTGAAATTTCACGACTGCTGATCGAGCGCGGCGCGCCCGCCGAGCTGATGGAACGCACTGAAGCCGTCATCGAGCGCGAGGAGGCCCGCGCCTGGGCGCGCATCGCACCCTACAAACAACGGCTGACCGGCAAACGCGTCCTCTTGATTACCGGAGGCGTAAAATCTTGGTCTGTCGTTGCGGCGCTGCAAGAAGCGGGGCTGGAGATCGCCGGCACCAGCGTCAAGAAATCGACCAAGGAAGACAAGGAAAAGATCAAAGAGCTCATGGGCCAGGACGCCCATATGATCGACGATATGACGCCACGCGAAATGTACAAGATGCTCAAGGAAGCGCGTGCCGACATCATGCTTTCCGGCGGCCGCTCGCAGTTCATCGCGCTTAAAGCGAAAATGCCGTGGCTGGATATCAATCAGGAGCGACATCACGCCTATGCCGGGTACGAGGGGATGATCGAACTGGTCGCTGAAATTGAAAAGGCGCTTTTCAATCCCGTTTGGGCGCAGGTGCGCTTGCCGGCTCCTTGGGAAGAGACGAGCTGGGAAGAACGCGCGACCCGGGCGATCGAGGCCGAAGCCGAAGCCTTGGCGGCTGATCCTGCGCGGGCGGAAGAGGCTCGCCGTGGATTAAAGGTCTGCGCGTGTCACAATGTCAGCGTCGGCGTCATCGAAGACGCAATTCATGCCGATCAGCTTGATAGCGTAGCAGCTGTGGGAACCGCCACCCACGCCGGGACGGGCTGTGGCGGATGCCAGGACAAGATCGCAGCCATGCTCGACGCAAAATCAAGTGCTGGCGCCATTCCTGCAACACGCGCCGCGTGAGGCAGATCATGGCGCTCGTCAAACATTCCAAAAAGGCCTGTGCGGTCAACCCGCTGAAAATGAGCCAGCCGATTGGCGGCGCTCTCGCGTTCATGGGGATTTCCGGTTGCATGCCTGTGCTCCACGGATCACAAGGCTGCACCTCCTTCGGGCTCGTGCTGTTTGTTCGCCATTTCCGCGAAGCCATCCCCCTGCAGACCACCGCCATGAACGAAGTGGCGACAATCCTCGGCGGTCTTGAGAATATTGAATCAGCCATTCTCAACATCGTCAAACGCGCCAATCCGCAGGTGATCGGCATTTGCTCGACCGGCGTCACAGAAACTAAAGGCGATGACGTCGAAGGCTATCTCAAGCTCGTACGTAAGCGCCATCCCGAACTTGCCGACCTCGGCATCGTCTATGTGTCAACGCCCGACTTCAAGGACGCGTTTCAGGATGGATTCGCCAAGACTGTCAAAAGAATCATCGAGGAGTTTGTACCGAGTATGAAACTCCGCCGCAACGCGCGCCGCAATGCGTCAATGTCCTTGCCGGCTGTCATTTGACACCGGGCGACATCGACGAACTGCGCGATGTCATTGAGTCCTTTGGCTTGGAGCCCACCTTTCTCCCCGACCTTTCAGGCTCGCTCGACGGTCATATCCCTCAAGATTTCACGCCCACGACCCTTGGCGGCGTCACACGTGCGAACATTTCAAAAATGGGAACCGCTGGATGGACCATCGCAATCGGCGAACAGATGCGTGCAGCTGCGGTGGTTTTGGAATCTCGCGCCGGCGTGCCCTTCGCTTTATTCGATCGCTTGACGGGCCTCGCCGTTAATGACGCGTTCGTCGCTTTCCTATCAAAGATAAGTGGACGGCCCATACCATTAAAACTTAGGCGCCAGCGAGGCCAGCTTGTCGATGCGATGCTTGATGGGCACTTTCATTTCGGCGGCAAGCGTATCGCTATCGGAGCAGAACCGGATCTTTTGTGGAGCATTGGTTCCTTCCTCACCGAAATGGGCGCGACCGTCGCCGCCGCCGTGACGACGACCGCCTCCCCGCTGCTGGAGAGTTTTCCAGCCGAAGAAGTCGTGATCGGCGATCTCGAAGACCTGGAACAGCGCGCCGCTGGCGCCGATCTGATCATCACTCATTCCCATGGGCGGCAGACCGCGGAAAGACTGGGCATACCCCTCTATCGCTTCGGTCTGCCCATGTTTGACCGTCTTGGCGCCGCGCATGAAGTCTCGGTAGGTTATCGCGGCACTCGCAATCTCATCTTTTCTATCGGCAACATCTTCATGGCACAGGTGCATGAACCAGATCCCGATACCTGGCGAGACACGATGGGAAACAACGGTCATGTCAAGGCGCCGGTTCATGATCAACTCGTACAGATCGAACCGGTCGCCTAAGACGAAGGAGGCAGCATGAAAGTCGCATTCGCCACCCAAGACCTCGAGCGCGTGGACGCGCATTTCGGATGGGCGAAGAATATCGCTATCTATGAGCTCACTTCGGAAAGATATGATTTCATAGAAGCGGTTCAGTTCGTCGGAGACCTCCAGGAAGACGGCAACGAAGACAAGCTCCTACCCAAGCTTGAAGCGATCAAGGATTGCGCGATCCTCTACGTCGCCGCGATAGGCGGATCCGGAGCCGCGCGAGTCGTCGCGCATAACATCTTTCCCATGAAGGTTCAGCAGCCCGAGAAAATCGTTGATCTGCTGGAAAAGTTGAAGGTGGTTCTCAACGGCGTGCCGCCGCCATGGCTGCGCAAAATACTATCCAAAGGACAGGAGCGCACGTTCGATTTCGAGGAGGAAACAGCTAATGGTTGAAGCGGCGGCAATAACCGAGAGCGCGGCGGATTGTTTGTTTATCAAGGAACTGATCAAGCAGTGGCGCGCGCAGGATACGCACGGCACCTGGGACAACAAGAAAGATCTTGATCTTCTCGCCCCCTATATCATCGACAAGGAAGCGCGCAAGCTGCTGCCAATCATGGGCGATCCAGACCCGGAAATCCTTTGGCGGCTGGAGCTTTTTTACAACGCTATCGGCCTGTCGATCGAGCGCGCCACCGGCGTGATGGTGCAACCCATGATGAAGATGAGCCATGAGGGCTTTGGCCGTCAGATTCTCATCGCCGGCCGTCTCATCGTCGTTAACAAGCAGTTGCGCGACGTACATCGATTCGGTTTCGAAACTCTCGAGAAACTCGCGGCGGAGGGAATGAAGTTCGTCAACGCGGGCATCGAGATGATCCAGAAATATCCCGAAGTCGCCAATTACTAAAGGGTGAGATCAATGAGCTCCATCGACGAGGTGAAAGCGGAGATCAAAAAGCTTTCCGCCAAAGCGACGAATATGAAGATGAATTTGCACGATCTTTCCGAGGAGCTCCCGATCAACTGGCACACGATCCTGCCGATTGCGCAAGAAACCCATGACGCTTACGCCGCTCTTGAAGCTGCACGGAAAAAACTCAAGGAATTGGAGACTGCGTGATGGGCGCTTTTAAAACGCGGGACGGCTCGGATTATACTCCACTCTACCTCACCGACATCAACGGGGAAACCTGCATTGGCTGCGGGCGTTGCTTCAAAGTCTGCCCGCAAGACGTGATGGCGCTTTATGGCGTAGACGATGCAGGACAGGTTCTTGGCATCGTCACAGAGGACGACGAGGATGATTTTGACGGTGAACTCAACCGGAAGATCATGAAAGTGGAACACCCGGGTTCTTGTATCGGTTGCAACGCCTGCTCTCGCGTATGCCCAAAGAACTGCCAGACGCATCTCCCCGCTGATGAAATCGCGGCCTGATCAGCGATGACTCTCCTGGGTGTCGCACAAACCTTCCAGAACGCTCCTTCAATCGACGACGGTTTGTCCGCACCCATCTGCGACTCCATCATACCGGAGACCAGGGATCAGTCGCTTGCTCATATATTTTCCTGCCTCGTCTCGATCGGGCTGTATGAGTCACAGGAAACCGGCGCCACTTTAGAAGACGCTCTGGGACTGGCTGCGAGCGAAATCGACGCTCTTGTCGCAGCGTGGACACCGGGCGTCGCCAAGCGCCTTTCAGTAAGGCTAAGGAAGGCGAGCGTCGATTTCGACGAAGAGGAGCAACAGCTTGTCGCTCTGTTTCAGCGTTATCAATGCGACGATTCCAGAGAAAGCATGTGGCTTACGACAGTAATGGCGCGTCGTTGCATGTCTCCAAACCACCTCTGGCAAGACCTTGGACTGAGATCGCGCGCGGAGCTTGGCCGTCTGATGCGCGATTGGTATCCAGCGCTCGCTGTCCGCAATCAGAACAATATGAAGTGGAAAAAATTCTTCTATCGCTGCCTGTGCGAGATGGAAGGATTCACGCTCTGCGCTGCACCAACATGCCAGGAGTGCAACGACTATCATGGCTGTTTTGGCGAAGAGGCGGGAGGCGCACTCTTCCCCGACCTTGTTCAGGTTCGGACAAGTTCCTGATATTCTAACAGATAGAACGCCACGCTGTTATTTGCTGATGAAAGCCCCCCCAAGAGTCGAGCAGAAACGACTTCATCCACTAGCGATCAACGGGAAGCGGCCTTCCGGCTTTATGCGCCTTCATCCATTTTTCGAGTTCAGTGACGTGGCCACGTTCTTCTTCGGCGAATTCTTTCGCCATATATCTGATCTCGGGATCTTCTGTCGTCTCGAAGATTTTCTTATAGTAATTCAGTCCGGCTGTCTCGGCTTCCAGCGCTATTGCAAGCGCCTGTTCGCGCCCAATGAAGGGGTCGGCCGCCCAGATAGCGGCAGTCTCAGGGCTTTCGAGATCAGGCCAATCATATTCAGCCGGCTTCAGATAAGGCAAGTCGCGGAAGCCTGAGCGCGCGCGCGCGTCGGCAAGATGCAAGCGGGAATAGTCGGAAAGGCGACGAAAAAGAGCGCCAACATCTCGGTTGCCACACGATTCCATCGCGTCAGCCAACTCTCCAAATCGCGTCGCTGCTTCTTCTTCGAGCTTGACGGCATATGCAAGAAATTCCTCCACGGATTGCATTTTTAACTCCTTTACCTTGCAGCTCCAATGCATGCCGCGAAGCGTAAATAGGCTTCTGTTGGGCAACATAAGAAGCTGTTAAAACCTTCAAACGGCGTTTAGGCAGCCTGCCCGCTCGCAAGCCGCCACATTTTCCGCCGAAGTCCAGACCGTTACCTCGCGCATTCTTTTGCAAGATTGCGCAAAGACACGTCATTCAGCTCCACCTGGCTCACCGCTGAACTTTACCAGAATGTCCTGATCGCGAACAACGTATTGGCAAGCCAACCTGAATTTGGGAGCGACATCGTCCACTTCAGCTTTGCGGATGTCTTCTACCGTGATCTTGCCAAGAAATTTTAGCTGAGTTTTCTCGTTTTCCGTCAACATCGAGCCCATTGTCTTTCCGGAAAGCGTCACAACTTCGATCAAGCAGGAACCACATTCTCCGTTTTTGCAGTCGTGCGGAATCTGGATTTTGTTTGCTTCCGCCACTGCGAGCACGGTCGATGTATCGCCTGCTACGGCATAGACTGTGATGTTCTTACGAAGAAGCGGAGAAGAGAAGGTTACGTTCGGCATACTAATCCTCTACCGGCGGCGCCGGATCTTGTTTCGACGAGAAAATGGCTGAGGACAGCTTGGCTTGTCCGCAGCCGTTAGGCGGCGTCAGCCAAATTTGAACAAAACGCCGTAACCGCCTCTGGGATAGTTCCAGACAATTTCACCGGAAGGCTCACAGAGGATGCGGCAAGTGCCGCATTCGAGGCAACCGTCAGGTGTGATCTCTACCTGTCCGGCGCTGTTTTCAGCATAGCATCCGGCGGGACACAGAGTGGTCATCGCCATAAGATTTTTTGAGGGCGTGGTATGCGCCGCAATTGAGATGTGGGGTTTTCCAGCATCGACGAGATAGCGATTCTGGAACAACTTCTCTTCGACTCGCGCAGATTGTGTCGCCATGACCTTACCCTTCTCGTCTGTTTATTCCCCGATTGACTTCGCAGTCGTTCTTCTTACCGCCAGGCGCGCGCGAAGCGCAGCGCGTCGCCAAACAACCCGCTCCAAGAACGCTCCTTGATGAAAGCGCGCACTGAAGCTTTTTCCTTCTCGATTTTCGGCGTTCCATCCACACGCAGGAAATTTTCCATCGCACTCGACACAAGCGTTGGATATGAGAGGAAGTAGTTCTTCGCCTGGGTATGAAGAAGCGCTGGCATATCCTTATATTTCTTGAGATCCTTCATTACGAAGCTCTCGTCGAGATATTTCTTGTACAGCGCCAGGTTTTGCTTGCTCATCGGTTCGCGTCGCGACTTCACCTGGAAAATGGCTTCGGCAGCCAGTCGCCCCGATGTCATCGCGAGATTGGAGCCTTCGCGGTGAATGGCGTTATTCAGTTGCGCCGCATCTCCGACTACGACCCAACCATCTCCAAACAGTTCGGGAATCGTCTTGTACCCGCCCTCTGGGATAAGATGAGCTGCGTATTCCTTGACTTCAGACCCCTCAAGCAAAGGCTTAATGGAGGGATGCGATTTGAAAGCTTCAAGCAAGCCATATGGCGTTTCCGTGGCGCCGGCAAAGTCCGACACCAGGCAACCCATACCGACCGAAATGCTCTCCTTGTTCGTGTAAACGAAGCCCATGCCGGTCATGCCTTTGGAAATAGTTCCGGCAGCCTCGATAACTACGCCTTCGTCTCCATGCAGATTGAAACGCGCCTCGATCACATCGCGAGGCAAAAAATGCATTTCCTTCACAGCGAGCGCCACATGTTCGGCCTTTGGCGTCTCGCGAAGTCCCGCACGCGTGCCAAGTAATCCGTTGACGCCTTCGGCGATCACGACCACATCAGCGAAAATGGTTCCTCCCCGTCGGTCGGTGGCGACGCCGATCACCTTGCCGTAAGCGTCGCTTACGAGCTGCGTGACGGTGGTTTCGCTGATCACGATAGCGCCTTGAGCCTGCGCCTCCTTGGAGAACCATCGATCGAACTGCGAACGGATGATTGTATATCTGTTCGGTTTCTCTTCGTTAAAATCGTCGGAACGATATTGGAGCGCGGTATGCGAACGGTCCGTCATCATCCAAAAACGCTGCTCGACAAGATGGCGCTCCAGGGGCGCCTCCTCGCGAAAATTCGGAATGATTTTTTCGAGCATGTCGGCATAGAGAATGCCGCCCTGCACATTTTTGGACCCCGGATATTCGCCCCGCTCCAGTTGCAGCACCTTGAGTCCACGGGACGCCATCGTATAGGCGGCGGCGTTGCCCGCCATGCCGGCCCCGATGACGATCGCGTCAAATTTCTCGTCAATCATGGAACCCTCCTCAAGCATGCTTCATTCGCCCGCCACTCCTCAACTGGGAGCGCGATCGGCAACGGTTCAGCTCGCAAGTCGATCTCTAGCGTGAGGCGACAGTCTCCGCCGGAACGCTTCAGTGAGCGCGGGCAGCAGACGAATTGCGTCTGTGACAACGCCGAGATGAGCGATGTCAAAGATTGGCGCGTTTTTGTCGGTATTTATCGCCACGATCAAATCAGCGCCTTCAACGCCAACGCGATGCTGGATGGCGCCCGATATTCCGGCGGCGATGTAGAGCTTCGGCCGGATGGTTTTGCCTGTCTGTCCGATCTGCCTGTCAGAGCCGATCCAACCTTTTTGCACCAACGGGCGTGAGCCGCCAAATTCGGCGCCGAGCACCGAGGCGAGATTACGCACGAGCTGAAAGTTTTCAGCGCTTTGCAGACCGAGGCCGCCAGCGACAACGACGTCGGCAAAGGCGAGATTGGTCTTCGTAAACTCCCGGTCGGGGATGAATTTGAGAATTTTCGTAATGATCGAAATCTTCGTCCAGATCAGCCTTGAAGCTTACGACGCGTCCATCACGGCTGTCGTCACGCACCGGCATCGGCATCTGACGAGGGCGCACAGTCGCCATCTGCGGACGATAGTTGAGCGTGTAAATTGTGCACAGCAGGGAGCCGCCGAATGTCGGACGCGTCGCCGCCAGGGATCCATCAGCGTCAACAGCAAGTTCGGTGCAATCCGCAGTAAGACCCGTGAGCAAAGTCGTTGCTACGGAACCTGCGAGGTCTCGCCCCAGAGTCGTCGCGCCAAGCAGCAAAATCTCTGGCTTGTGCGTATTAACCAGCTGCGTCAGCGCCTTTGAGTAGGGCTCGTTGCGGTAGTCAGCGAGAATCGGATCCTCGACAAGGTACGCGAGGTCAGCTCCATAGCGAAAAGCCTCGGCGACCGCTTCCCGCGTCGCCGCTCCGGGCGCGCCAAGGACGACGCCCGCGAGTTCCACGCCGAGCTTGTCGGCGAGTTTTCTGCCTGCTCCAAGCAACTCCCAGGAAACAGGGTGAACCTCGCCACGCTCCTGCTCTATAAACACCCATACGTGCTTATAGTCGCGGAAATGCTCGGGCAGTTCCTTTTTCTGGTTCGCTCGGCTCTGAGCCGGCGCGTCACGGACCGGTGCGTCGGACATTTGCTCTCCTTAAGAACCGCTCGCCAATTTAGCCATGTCGCCTTCGAGCGAACTCTTCCTAGCGAAAATCGCGCCAATCAGGCCGTCGGCAGATTCGGCCGCAGTGCGACCGGGCTCGATGAATGTCGCGCGCTCTGAACGTGGCGCCGGCGCGAACACCTTTTTCACGATCGTCGGCGATCCCTTCAGGCCGCATTTCGTGAGGTCGGTGATATCGGCGTCCTTGGCGCTCCACGTGACGATCTCGGCGCGCGCGGCGCGCAAGGAATCGTCAATCGTTCCGCGCCGGATTTCGTTCGTGCCCTCAAGCATGGTGATGAGGCATGGAAGCTTGGTCTGTAGAACCTGCACTCCCCCTTCGGCGCGGCGTTCGACGATAATTTCTCGCTTGTCCGGGTCGCAGCTTTCTATCTTCGACACATAGGTGAGCTGCAACAAATCGAGTCGCTTGGCGACGCCCGGCCCTACCTGCGCCGTATCACCGTCAATCGTCTGCTTCCCCGCGAAGATAATGTCCTGCGCGCCATAGACCTGTTCGATCTTCCGGATCGCCTGTGCGAGCGCATATGTTGTGGCGAGCGTGTCGGAGCCAGCAAAAAAACGATCGGTCAGCAAGACCGCCCGGTCTGCTCCAATTCCCAGCGCCTTTCGAAGAGAATCGGACGCCATCGGAGGACCCATTGTCAGTACTGTGACTTCTCCGCCAAATTTGTCGCGAAGACGCAAAGCCTCCTCTAATGAGAACAAATCGTATGGATTGATAATCGTCGGCACGCCCTGCCGCATGATCGTATTGGTGACTGGATGCACGCGAATCTGCGCGCTGTCGGGAACCTGTTTGATGCACACCAGTATCTTCACGGCGCATCTCCTCGTTCGTGTTTCGGGCGTGTTTGCGGGTACGCCCCTTGAAGCTCTTATAAGGGCTGCGTGTCTGTGTTGATGAGCAGGCTAAGCGGAACAAACGGCTTTTTCGGCTCCTCGACCGGCTTCACGGCGTCTTTCAGAACCTTGAACACTCTTTGTTCAATCGGAGACGATGCTACGAAATCCGCATATGCCTTGGCGAGAAATTCGCGACATGCGTTTTTGGCGTCGGCGTCGCTTGCTTCTGCGATCTGGCCCTTGTGCAAATACTCTCCCATGCGCCGCAGAATATGCAACCGCGCAACGCGAACGACGGCGGGGTCATATTCCACTCCAAGCGCATCGAAGAACTCTTCAGCTGTTGAGAGTTTGCGGAGATCGTCAAGAATGTTCATCGACCTGTCCTCCTTCGCTTGGCGTGTCCGTTCGAGTTGAAGTCATGCCGTCGTTAACTTTGACTTGTAAGTGCGACAGTCGCGCCTCCAGGAAATCGATGCGGTCAATTAAAACCGACATCGCATCTCCTACAGGGTCAGGAATGAGATGATGTTCGAGATCAATGCGGCCATCGGCGCCGCAGCGACGCCGCTCCTCGCGCACAATGCGACCGGGGATTCCAACGACCGTCATCTGCGGCGGAACGTCCTCTATGACGACTGAATTTGCGCCCACACGCGCGCCGGAGCCAACGGTTATCGGCCCAAGGATTTTGGCGCCCGCGCCGATAAGTGCGCCGCTCTCAACTGTTGGGTGACGCTTTCCCAGCGACCAGGAGGTGCCTCCAAGCGTTACGCCGTGGTAAATCGTTACATCGTCTCCGATCACTGCAGTTTCGCCGATCACCACTCCGGCGCCATGATCTATGAACAGGCGTGCGCCGATATTGGCTCCAGGGTGAATGTCGATATTTGTAACGAGGCGTGCAAACCAGGACAGGAAGCGCGCAGGAAACTTCATGCCGCCGCGCCACATCTGATGCGCCATCCGGTGCCAAATCAATGCATGCACGCCGGGATAAAGCAGGACGATCTCAAGCTTTCCTCGCGCGGCTGGATCCCGCTGAGACACACAGGCGATATCGTCGCGCATCGACTCCAAAAATTTCGGGCGTACGACTTCCGTTGCAGGGGCCGACAGAACGACGCCGTTCACGATGCGCCTCCCAACACAATGTTCTGGGAGCGATCCAAACTTTCTTGGCGCGTGCGTTCCAAAAGCTGACCAAATTCGGTTTTGCTAAGCGGAGGCTTTTTTGCGCGCGCGCGCCTCTTGACCTGGTCGAGCAGGCGGGCGGCCACAGCAGAGTCGACAACGACTCCAAATTCCGCGCATTTGCTGGAGATCGCCGCGAGTCCGGAATGTTTGGCGATGAGGATCTTGTTGCGCCGTCCGAGAGTCGAAGGGTTTATCCCTTGATAGGTTCGAGCGTCCTTTAGCAACGCGGCTACATGGATGCCTGATTCATGCGTAAAGATATCGGCGCCAACGACGGCTTTGGCGCGACCGATTTTTCTGCGCGCCGCGGCCGCGACAAGACGAGCCAGTCCCTGAAGCCGCTTCAGATCTATGTTGGTTTCTCCTCGCGCGACATGGCCGAGAGCAACCGCTACTTCCTCTAACGCCGCGTTTCCCGCCCGCTCTCCCAGTCCAAGCACTGTCACCGAAGCGTGAATTGCGCCAGCCCTGATCGCTGCAAGCGTGTTGGCGGTAGCGAGTCCCACGTCGTCATGACCATGAAACTCAATGGGCAAGTCGGTTTCTTCGCGCACGTTTTTGATTGCTTCATAGGTCGAGAACGGGTCAAGCATACCAAGGGTGTCCGCAAAACGAAGACGAGTTGCGCCTTCTTTCGCCGCTGCGCCCAGAATTTTGCCGATGTCGCGCGCATCGGCGCGCGATGAATCCTCGCCTCCAAGCGCGACCGTAAGACCGCGAGAAGCCGCATAAGCGACAACCTCTCGCGCTCGCTTCGCGGCGCCGTCGACGTCGGTGTTGAGCTTGACTCCAATTTGCAGCCGCGACATCGGGGTAGAAATATTGACGTGACTGGCGCCAGCCTGCAGCGCGGCGTCCACATCGGACTTGTTGGCGCGACACCAGGCGCTAACGCGACAGGGTAGATCTTCCGCCACGATGCGCCCTATCGCTTCAATCTCTTCCACACCCATTGCCGGCGTGCCGGCCTCTATTTCATCGACTCCCGCCGCCGCGAGCGCTCGCGCGATGGAAAGCTTTTCGGCGCCGGTGAAGGCGACGCCGGGCGCTTGTTCGCCGTCGCGCAACGTCGTGTCGTTGATGAAGATACGGGACCGATCCATACTCACGGCGCGCCTCAGGCGTAAACGGGCTTGAACTCTTTTCCGTTCTTGTCGGCGCCGGCCCAGAATGGCGACAGCGCCCGCAATTTTTCGAGGATGCCGGGCATGACTTCGATCACCCGATCTACGTCCTCGGGCACATTGTCGCGCGAGAGCGAGAAACGAATCGAACCATGCGCGGCGGTGAAAGGGATATTCATTGCGCGCAGAACATGCGAAGGCTCCAGCGAACCCGAAGTGCAAGCCGAGCCCGAAGAGGCTGCGATTCCAGCACGTGTCAGATGCAGCAGTATGCCTTCGCCCTCAACATATTCGAACGCGATGTTACAAGTGTTGGGCAGACGATCGTTAAGGTCGCCATTAACGAAACAATTGGGGATGCGCTGAAGCAAAGCGCCTTCCAGACGGTCGCGCAGCGCTTTCACGCGGGTTTGCTCATCGGCCATATGGGTGACTGCGAGTTCCGCGGCCTTGCCAAGCGCTATGATCCCCGGCGCGTTTTCGGTGCCTGCGCGGCGCCCGCGTTCCTGATGACCTCCGCGAAGCAGCGGCTTGAACCGTGCGCCGCGCTTGACATAAAGCGCGCCAATTCCCTTGGGCGCGTGCAGCTTGTGGCCGGAAAGCGAGAGCATATCGATTGCGCTGTCCTTGAGCGAGATCGGAACCTTTCCCACCGCCTGCACAGCGTCGGTATGAAACAAAGCGCCGTGCTCTTTAGCCAGGTCTGCGAGTCCTTCGATCGGAAAGATTGTTCCCGTCTCGTTGTTGGCCCACATAAGAGAAACCACCGCAACCTTGTCGGAGAGCGCCGCACGATAAGCTTCGATATCGATGCGCCCCAGCGCGTCGACGCCGATGTAATGCACCTTGGCGCGGCCGATTTTTTCCAGATGCTGGCACAGCGCCAGCACCGCTGGATGTTCGACCTTGCTGGTCACGATTTCATTGCGCTCCGGAAGCGCTTCCAGCGCGGAAAGAATAGCGGTGTTGTCCGCCTCAGTGCCGCCTGACGTATAGATGATCTCGTGATCATGCGTCGAGCCGAGCAGCGCCTGCAGCTGCCCGCGAGCGGTCTTCACGGCGGCTCCGACGCTGGCTCCAAACGAGTGGATCGACGACGGGTTGCCAAACTGTTCCGTAAAGTACGGAAGCATGGTGGCGACGACCTCGGGGTCAACTCGCGTAGTCGCATTGTTGTCGAGATAAACGGCTCTCATGCCTGCCTCCTTGAAGAAGCGTTTCAGTGGGCGTTGCGACCAACGGGAACAACACGGACGGGCGTGCCAAGCTTGGCCATCAGGCGCTCCTGAATTCCGGAGATCGTCACGCTGGACATTTGACATCCGACGCAAGCGCCCGAAAGGTTGACCAACACATTGGAGCCTTCGACATCAACCAGCTCGCAGTCGCCGCCATCCTTGCGCAGATAGGGACGCAGCTCTTCGATCGTTTCTTCGATCAACCTGATCTTCTGGAGGTTGGTGAGACTTGCCGAGAGCGGCGGCAACGGCGACGCTGGCGCAAGCGGAGATATTTGCGTCATCGGCTGCTGCTGCGCTTTCGCTGCTTTAGCCTTTTCCTTGATTTTCTGGGGGTCCGCGGCGCCGATCCGATAGGCCTCATGTTCGGCGAGGACGCCTTCGGCCACCAGTTCCGCGTTTGTCGTCGCCAGAATTTCTTCAAGCTTGTCGAAGCATGTAAGGCAACCGCCACCCGCCTTTGTATAGTCGGTGACCTGCTCGACGGACGTCAGCTTGTTCATTTTGATGGCGCGTTCAATCATCCCAGCGTCGACGCCGAAACATTTGCAAACAAGCTCGCCTTCCTCGTGGTCGTCCTTCCAGACTTCGCCACGGAAATTGGCGACGGCGGATTGCAGCGCCTCATAGCCCATAACGGAGCAATGCATTTTTTCGGGCGGCAGGCCGCCAAGGAAATCCGCAATGTCCTGATTGGTGATCTTTAGGGCTTCGTCCAGCGTTTTGCCGATGACGATTTCTGTCAGCGCCGAGGAGGACGCAATAGCGGAGCCGCAGCCAAAAGTCTGAAACTTGGCGTCCAGGATGATCTGCGTCACCGGATCGACGTTGAGCATCAGTTTCAGCGCATCGCCGCAAGCGATGGCTCCGACCTCTCCGACGGCGTTTGCCTCGGTCAGCACCCCGGCGTTCTTGGGATTGAAGAAGTAGTCCTTTACCTTATCAGTATAATCCCACATTGCCGCGTCTCCTGTTGAATGCGCTCAGCCGAAAGATTTGCCGCAAGAGCAGCTGGACTTGGCTTGTGGATTGTCGAAAGTGAAACCCGAGCCTTCGAGGCTGATTACGAAGTCGACCTTGGCTCCATCGAGATAAGCAAGGCTGCCTTCTTCAATGAAGACTTTCACGCCATCGCGCTCGATAACGAGATCGCTTGGATTGGTCTCGTTCACGAGACCCATCATATATTTAAATCCTGCGCAGCCGCCGGCTTCGACCATAATGCGAAGGCCTTCGACATCCGGCCCCGCGCCCGCAATCGCTGAACGCACTGCGCTTAAGGCGCTGTCCGTAATCTGGATCATGAGGAATGCTCCGTCCCGAGATGTTTCTCGGCGATAGAGAAGCAACCCCCGTGCCACCCCAAACATCATGCAAGAACAACTGGTAATCGTTTGGACGCTTGTCGGCTAACCCACATTGTAGGGACTCTGACATCGGCTCGCGACCTTCTGGATCGCGTCGCGGCGACTCTGGCCCGATATTGCTTACGTGCTATCTGAGGAGGGTCGACATTTGCTGGAGACGAAAATGTACGTTCGCTTCGCCGCTTCATTCGGCTTTGTTATGCTGACTACCGCTCTGGACGCGGGAGAACTTCCTACTCGGGTTGGCGCCTGCATCGTGACCACGATCGAGTCCATCGAGACGCGGCTTGTAGATAGCGCCACAAACACCCCCGTCTCAGGTTCGGGAAGCGCAGTGCGTTTCGCTAATGGCGGCTATCAGGTGTCTTATGAAACGGTGCCGGCGATAGAACACTCCCGCAAGGGCGATCGTGTCCGCATGTGCTTCATTAGCACGCCGTTGAATTGTCCTCCGGGCGACGTTCGCGGCAAAATTTACAATACGACGAATTTGCGCACGAAAAAGAGCTGGGAACTGCCCAATTCAGAACATTCGTGCGGCGGGGCGTAAGGCGCCTAGTCAACGCGCTGAAAATGCTCGAACACGAGCCGCGCCGTGGCCTTGTTGACGCCCGGCACCTTCTCCAGATCGGATAGAGCGGCGCCGGCGATCGCTTTGGCTGAACCGAAGGCAAGCAGCAAAGCCCGCTTTCGGGAAGGGCCGACCCCCGCGATCTCGTCGAGCGGATTTCTTGTAAAAGCCTTTTTTCGACGGGCCCGATGGGTTCCGATGGCGAAACGATGCGCTTCGTCCCGAAGCCTCTGGACGAAATACAAAGCCGGATCATGTGGCGACAAACGAAAAGGCTCGCGACCTTCGACGAAAAAGGTTTCGCGCCCCGCGTTGCGGTCCGCGCCCTTGGCGACCCCGACGATGGCAACGCCGGTGACCCCCGAAGCCGTCAACGCTTCTCGCGCGACGTCGAATTGGCCGCGTCCGCCATCGATCAGAACAAGGTCCGGCTTGGATGGAAAGGACTCCTGGTCTTCCTCCCGTTCCGCATCCTTTCCCAACCGCGCAAAACGCCTGGACAGCACCTCGCGCATCATCGCGTAATCGTCGCCGGGAGCGATGGCCTCGCTGGCAATGTTGAAGGTGCGATAATGAGTCTTCATAAAGCCGGTCGGACCAGCGACGATCATCGCACCGATCGCCTGGGATCCGCCAGTGTGCGAATTGTCGTAGACCTCAACGCGACGTGGCGGGGCGGGAAGCCCGAACAATGCCCCCACCGCGCCCAGCAGTTTCTCCTGGCTGGCGTCCTCCGCCAGTTTGCGTCCCAGAGTTTGCCGAGCATTGGTCAGAGCATGTTCGACAAGTTCGCGTTTCTCGCCGCGCTGCGGCGTCAGCACCTCGACACGCCGCTTACCGCGCACATAAAGCGCGTCCTGCAACACCTCGCGGTCTTCGATGTTGTGTGAAAGAAGCACGAGTTGCGCGGAGGGATGCTCGCCGTAGAATTGCGTCAAAAACGCGTCCAGCACCTCTTCTTCCGACAGGCTCTGGTCGGCGCGCGGGAAATAGGCGCGGTTGCCCCAGTTCTGATAAGCGCGAAAGAAAAACGCCTCGATGCAAAAGCGTCCTGCTTCCTTGGCGATGGCGAAAACATCCGCTTCCTCGACTGAACGCGGATTAATGCCTTGCGCGCCCTGGATGGCCGATAGCGCCGAGATGCGGTCGCGCAGCCGCGCCGCGCGCTCGAACTCCAGCGCCTCGGCCGCTGCGGTCATCTCGGCGGCGAGACGCTCACGCACGCTACGGCTCTTGCCAGTCAGGAAATCCTGCGCTTCCTGCACCAGTTCGGCATAATCATCGATGCTGATTTCTCCCGTGCATGGAGCGGCGCAGCGTTTGATTTGATAAAGCAGACACGGCCGCGTGCGGTTCTCGTAAAAAGAGTTGACGCAGGAGCGCAGCAGAAAGGCGCGTTGCAGAGCGTTGATCGCGCGATTGACCGCCCAGACGCTGGCGAAAGGACCAAAATAATCGCCCTTTCTCGCGCGAGCGCCGCGATGCTTGGCGATTTGGGGCGCCGGATGATCTCGTGCGACGAGAATATAAGGAAATGACTTGTCGTCGCGCATCAGCACATTGAAGCGTGGCTTCAACTGCTTGATGAGATTGGCCTCCAAAAGCAGCGCGTCAGTTTCGGTCTCGACCGAGATGAACACCATGCTCGCGGTGGCGGCAATCATTCTCGCGATGCGGTTCACATGGCCGGCAAGGCGTGTGTAGCTCGCGACGCGTTTTTTGACGTTTTTGGCCTTGCCGACATAGAGCACGTCGCCATTTCCGGCGATCATGCGATAGACGCCCGGCCCGTTAGGGGCGTTTTTCCAATAGCTTCTGACGACCGCAACGCCGCGCTTGACGCTTTCGGGGGCCTCCGGCTCCTGCGAGAAGTTAACGCCAGAGCTTTCCTCGAGCGCAAATTCCTCCTCTTCCGAAAGTTCATCCTGAAGCGGAGCGTCGTCGGGCCTGTCGGGCGAGATCATGGCGTTGATTTAGTCCCAGCGCGCCGGAATGAAAAGAGCGAAGCGCCCGTCATTGTTTTGTCCATATGACGACGCTATCTGGCCCGATTGAAACGAGGAAACCCAAATGACAGATTCGGCAAAATTGACCCTTTACCACGCGCCGCGCACCCGCTCCTCGGGGGTGCAGATCTTGCTGGAGGAATTGGGGGCGCCCTACGAGCTGCATGTGCTGAACATGAAGTTGGACGAGCAGCACAGGCCAGACTATCTGGCGATCAATCCGCTTGGCAAGGTGCCCGCGATAAAGCATGGCGACGCCATTGTGACCGAACAGGTGGCGATTTACATTTATCTGGCTGACGCATTTCCGCAGGCGGGGCTGACGCCCGCAATCGGCGATCCCTTGCGGGGGCCTTACTTGCGCTGGCTGGCCTTTTATGGCTCGGCGTTTGAACCGGCATTGATTGACCGCGCCCGCAAGGTCGATCCCGGCACGCGAGCCATGAGCGCCTATGGCGACTATGACACCGTGATAGCGATGGTTCAGGCACAGCTCGCGACCGGGCCACATCTCTTTGGCGAACGCCTCACCGCCGCCGATTTTTTGTGGGGCACTGCGCTGCGCTGGACGACAAGCTTTGGCCTGGTCCCTGTTACGCCGGCAATTACGGCATATATCGAACGAATCGCTGAGCGCCCGTCGGTGCGGAAAGTCGGTCGACAGGACCACGAACTTGCTGCGGCGCAGGAGGTCGCGGCGCAGAGCTGAAGGGTTTTTTTGATACCGTTGGCCGGGCGACGAGGGACCTCCAGCCCGGTCTCGTTTTATTTTTTTCGATGACGCCTGCGCTGCCGCGGCCTGCGGCGCAATCGAAGTTAGGGAGTTAATCGCGCCTTAACTCTAAATTTCCTAGGCTCGTTCATTATCGCCGCTAAAGGCGTCTTTCCTGGCGAAAGCGCCCGTTTCCACCAGCAGCGACAACGGGCTTGATAAAAACCATGACGCGCAGCCAAACTCTTGGTCCCGCTTCCGACCAGTTTCGCGATTTCGCGCGGCGACGCGCCGCCGAAGCTATAGGGCTAGTCACGCTCGCCGGTTGCGGAGCGCTTTCAGCGGCGCTCGTGACCTGGTTGGCGCGCGATCCCTCCCTAAACCACGCCACCGATGGACGCGTGCATAATCTGCTTGGCGCGCCGGGCGCCATCGTCGCCGATCTTTTCATGCAGTTGATCGGGGTCGCCACCATCGCCGCCGTTTTGCCGTTGGCGGCCATCGGGTTGCGTCTGCTCGCTCATAGTGGAATTGAACGCGGCGGTTTGCGATTTATATTGTGGGTGATGGGCGTCCTCAGCGCCGCAACCGCCGCCTCGCTGCTTCCGGTCACAGACCGCTGGCCCCTGCCGACCGGCCTCGGCGGCGTTGTCGGGGACGCGATCATGTCGCTTCCACGTCACGCGACCGGCAGCAATAGGTTGATCGTAGCGATCGTCGGTCTGATGGCGACCGGCGGCGCGATACTGATGCTGACCGGCGCCGCCGGTTACGGTTTTGAGAGCGAACGCGACCTTCGCAAGGAATCTGAGGAGGAACCAGATGACCTGTCCAAGCAGAGAGTAAAAGAAGAGGAGGACGAAGACTCCGCCGGAGAACCCGGAGTTGCACTGGTGTCGCTGGGCGCCGCGCTCCACGCCGTTTTGACCGTCAAAGCGACTTTGCGCCGCGCCTTGCAGAAATTACCCGGCAGGTCAAAAGCTCCAGCTCCGGCGCTTTTGGACGACGCGCCGCTGGCGGCTCAAGCCGGCCTTAATGACCGCCGCGAGCCGATATTTGGCGAACTGGATGATTTTGGCGACGACGACGAACCGCTATTGCGCTCGCAACCGACCGCTCGCGCCAGCGCATCGGCGTCGTCGTCCCGCCTGGTCGTGACTCCGCCGGCGCAAGTCGTCGCAGCTCCCACCGCAAACGGCAGACAAGTGATTCGTGAGCGCGCCAGCGCGCCACAAGGCAGAGGCGCTCCGGCAAGGCCCTATGAACTTCCCGAACTGGAGCTGCTCGCCGAGCCAAAGAAACCGACGGCCCCAGCCAAAATATCGCAAGACGCCCTGGAGCAGAACGCGCGCAATCTCGAGGGCGTTCTGGATGACTTCTCAGTTCGGGGGGAAATCATAAATGTGCGACCGGGCCCGGTGGTGACGCTTTACGAGCTTGAACCGGCGCCGGGCATAAAATCCTCTCGCGTTATCGGGCTTGCGGACGACATCGCCCGTTCGATGTCGGCGGTTTCGGCGCGCGTGGCCGTTGTGCCGGGACGCAACGCCATTGGCATCGAACTGCCCAACCAGCGCCGCGAAACCGTTTATTTGCGAGAGCTGCTCGCCTGCGAAGATTTCGCCACCTCGAAACACAAGCTCGCCATCGCGCTGGGCAAAACCATCGGCGGCGAGCCGGTTATCGTGGACCTCGCGCGCATGCCGCATCTTCTTGTGGCGGGCACCACCGGCTCCGGCAAGTCAGTCGCCATCAACACCATGATCCTGTCGCTGCTCTACCGGTTAAAACCCGAGGAATGCCGGCTGATCATGGTCGACCCAAAAATGCTGGAACTGTCCGTTTATGACAACATCCCGCATCTTCTGACGCCCGTCGTCACCGACCCGAAAAAGGCGGTCGTGGCGCTGAAATGGGCCGTGCGCGAGATGGAGGATCGCTACAAGAAAATGTCGAAAGTCGGGGTGCGCAACATCGACGGCTTTAACGCCCGCGTCGTGGAGGCGCGAGGCAAGGGAGAGGTCATCACCCGCACTGTGCAGACCGGTTTTGACCACGAAACCGGCGAAGCGATTTTCGAGCGCGAGGAAATGGACCTCGCACCCCTGCCCTATATCGTCGTGATCGTCGACGAAATGGCCGATCTCATGCTGGTCGCGGGCAAGGACATCGAAGGCGCGATCCAGCGCCTCGCCCAGATGGCGCGCGCCGCCGGCATCCATCTGATCATGGCGACGCAGCGACCGTCAGTAGATGTCATCACCGGAACGATCAAGGCCAACTTCCCGACGCGCATTTCCTTCCAGGTGACGAGCAAGATCGATAGCCGCACAATCCTTTCGGAAATGGGCGCCGAGCAGCTGCTTGGCCAGGGCGACATGCTCTACATGGCTGGCGGCGGACGCATTTCGCGCGTGCATGGCCCCTTTGTTTCGGATGGAGAAGTCGAGAAAATTGTGGCTCATTTGCGCACGCAGGGCCAACCGCAATATCTTGACGCCATCACCAGCGAGGAAGAAGCGGTAGAGGCGGCAGGCGAACCGCTGGCCAGCCCGGGCTCGATGGACGCGGAAGAATCCGGCGATCTTTACGACCGCGCCGTGGCGATCGTGCTGCGCGACAAGAAATGCTCGACCAGCTACATCCAGCGCCGGCTGTCCGTCGGCTACAACAAGGCGGCGTCTCTTGTCGAGCAAATGGAACGCGAGGGCGTGGTCAGCGCTCCGAGCCATTCCGGCAAGCGCGAGATTCTGGTCGGCGGGGGGATTGATCGCGGCGCATTTGACATTGAGGCGGCAGAATAGACGCAACAGGAGCTCCGTGCACCGCCTGTCGGCTCCCTGATTTTCGGGCGGAAACGACTGGGCTTTCAACCATCGATCCGGCGTATTTTCAACCTAGCGTTTCCGTTGCCTGCAAATGAGCGGATAATCGCTCTGATTTGCCCGCCCACCGGAACGCTCCCCAGTGAAAAACGCAATTTCCGCCGCTCTCGCCGTCGCAGTCACCCTTTCGCTGGCGTCGGTGACGTTGGCCGAAGACGCCGCGAAGAAACCGGCGCAAACCACAAAATCAAAGCCGGCCAAGCAGCACGCCCAAAAAGGCAAACCCGCGGCGGCGACGCCCGAAGACCAAAAGCCTCTCGAAGAGAGCGCGCCTGCGCCCGCCGCGTCCGAGCAGGATGCGTCGCCGCCTCCGCCTTCCGGCAAGATCGACAAGCCTGAAGCTATCAAGCGCGCCAATGCCTTTTTCAACGCCTCGCCAGTCATGACCGCCGACTTCGTGCAGATCGGCGCCGACGGCAAACGCTCGGAGGGCAAGTTATATGTCCAGCGCGCTGGGCGCGTCAGATTCGAATACGCCAATCCCGCTACGCTGGAAGTCGTTGCCGACGGCGCGCAGGTGCTGGTGCGTGACCGGAAGCTGAAAACGCAGGACCTCTATTTCATCAACCAGACGCCGCTTAAATTCCTCATGAAGGAAAAGATCGACCTTGAGCATGACGTCAAGGTTCTCGACGTTAGCTCAGACGATTCCGGCACCACCCTTTCGGTCGAGGACAAGGCGACCTTTGGGGGCACTTCTTACCTCAAGCTGATTTTCGACCCCAAGACCTTCAAGCTCAAACAATGGCAAATCACGGACCCGCAAGGCAATGAAACGCTGTTGTCGCTGTTCAATATTGATCAAAAGCGCACCCCCGACCCCGCTCTGTTCAAGATCGACCAAAACGCCAAAAACGAATAGCCGCGTTCGGCCCGCGAACATGAGAATCCAGAAGCCGAAGGCGAACGCTTGACGCCGGATTCGCTCCTTTACGGGGGGATCACTGCCGCTTTTTGCTGAATCGCTTTATGAAATGAGACGATGCAAGACAAACCGAAATCACAGTGGCCAATATTTCGTTCGTTCCAGGGCTTGCGCTTCGCGGCGCTGCGATGCGACCTGATTGCCGGCTTGACTTTGGCGGCGATCGCCATCCCCGAGCAAATGGCGACTGCCCGGCTGGGCGGGTTTCCGCCGCACATCGGATTTTTCGCCTTTGTCGCCGGTTCGATAGCCTTCGCCATTTTTGGCTCCAACCGTTTTCTTTCGGCTGGCGCGGACTCCACCATAACGCCGATCTTCGCGGGGGCGCTGGCTTTGATCGTAACCGTTGGCACGCCCCAGTACGGCGAACTGGCGGCGATCCTCGCGCTGCTGATCGGCGTCATACTCACGCTGGCCGGCGTGTTTCGGGCAGGCTGGGTCGCCGACCTGCTTTCCATTCCGGTCATGACTGGCTTTCTCGCGGGGATCGCCATTCATATCGCGATCTCGCAGGCGCCCGCATTGCTGGGTCTGCCGGGCGGTCACGGAGAAGTTTTTGATCGTGTGGCCTCGATAGCCCACAACATCGACAAGACCAATCCGCTCACCGTGGCCATCGGCCTTGGCTGCCTTTCCTTCATCGTTATTTCCGAAAAGATCAGTCCGCGCTTTCCCGGCGCGCTCATCGCCTTGGCGATAGCGACCTTTGTCGTCAGCCATTTTCACCTCGATGCGCGCGGGGTGGCCGTCGTAGGCGGGTTTAAGGTCACTGCTCCGCACCCTTCAATCCCAGTGCCTTCTTTCGATCACCTCTCTCATGTTCTCGGCCTCGCGGTGGTCATTTCGATGATCGTCATGGTGCAGACGGCGGCGACCTCACGCTCGTTTCCCGGCGCGCCAGGCGAGACGCCGGATGTCGACCGGGACTTCATTGGGCTCGGCGCCGGTAGCGCGCTCGCAGGCCTGTTCGGAGCCTTTCCGGTCAACGCCAGCCCGCCGCGCACAGCCATCGTCGCCGAAACCGGCGGACGCAGCCAGGTCGCCGGCCTCGTCGCCTGCGCCGTCATCGTGGCCACCAGTCTTTACGGCGCGGAGCTGCTTGGCCATGTGCCATCGACGGCGCTCGCGGGCGTGCTGCTGTTCGTCGCCGGACGCATTTTCCGGGTAGGGGAAATGCGCGACGTCGTTGGCAAAACCAAAGCGGAGTTTGCGCTGATCGTCGTCACCATGCTGGCGATCGTGATTCTGCCGGTGCAAACAGGCGTCGCTTTGGCGATTATGCTCTCGCTGATCCATGGCGTCTTCACCACTACCCGCACGCGTTTGATCGAGTTCGAGCGTCTGCCGGGTTCTTCCGTATGGTGGCCGGAAAGCCGCGTGATCACGGGCGAAAAGCTGAAAGGCGTGGTCGTTGTGGCCTATCAGGCTCCTCTGTCATTCCTCAACGCCTATAGTTTCCAGCATGATTTGCGCAATGCAATCGCACGCGCGGGAGAGCAGTTAAAGCTGGTGGTTCTGGAAGCAAGCTGCATTGTCGAAATCGACTTCACCGCAGCACGGATTCTGAACTCAGCCATTGCGCAGTGCCGGTCAGACAACATCCAATTCGCCATCGCGCGGCTTGAGTCCGTGCGGGCGCAGGCGGCGCTTGAGAAATTTGGCGTGATGGCGACGCTGGGCGAGGGTCGAATATTCCATAGCGTCGACGAGGCCACTCGTAAGCTGGTTCCGGGCATTGCGGCCCCCGCTAAGCAAGGGGTGTCCGATGAGCTTTCTCCCGCGCTTGCGCCTTGCGCCGACGGCGCCCAAATAGCACAACAGACATAAGCGACCGCGCCGATTTTGGGCTGTCGCGCAAATGGGCCTACGGGAAGACATGCGAGATCCTTATGACGTATTAGGCGTCGCCAAAGCGGCGAGCCCCAGCGAGATAAAAAAAGCCTATCGGCAACTCGCGAAAAAATATCATCCCGACCATAACAAGACCGACCCCAAGGCCAAAGAGCGCTTTGCCGAGGTCAATTCCGCCTATGAAATCATCGGCGATGACGAGAAAAAAGCGAAATTCGATCGGGGCGAAATCGGCGCGGACGGCAAACCGCGCTTCGCCGGCTTTGAGGGCTTTGGCGCCGGGCCCGGGGGGGTTACTGGCCGACCGGGAGGTCCAGGGGGCGCGCAGCATTTCGAATTTAATTTCGGCGGCAACACCGGGCGAGCCGGCTTCGACCCCTCTGACCTTTTTGCCGACCTTTTCGGCGGCGGCGCGAAGCGCGGACGCCCCGGCGCAGCGCCGCCCCGGCGCGGCGAAGATGTGGTCGCAACCGCGACTGTGCCCCTGGAGACTGCGGCTCTGGGCGGCTCGGCCCGGGTGGTGCTGCCCAGCGGCCGCACGCTCGACGTCAAGATCCCCGCCGGCATTGAGGACGGCAAGCAGATACGGCTGCGCGGCCAAGGTCAGCCTGGACCTATCGGCGGCGAGGCGGGCGACGCGCTGATCACGATAAAAATCGCGCCACACCCGTATTTTCGTGTCGAGGGCCGCGACCTGCGCCTCGACCTTCCGGTAGCGCTGTATGAAGCTGCGCTGGGCGGCAAGATCGCCGCGCCGACGCTCGTCGGAAAAGTGGAGCTGACAATCCCGCCTAATTCAAATGGGGGCCGCACTTTGCGGCTGAGAGGAAAGGGTCTGCCTGCCGCCGACGGCAAGCCGGCTGGGGATCTGTACGTCTCTCTGAAACTGATGGCGCCAGAATCGCCCGACGCCGAATTCGAAGCGCTAATGACCAAGTGGCGGGACAAGAAGCCTTACGATCCACGCAAATTTCCCGACAAGGTCTGAAGTCGGCTGGCCGAGACGTTCCACCGAAGCGCAGAGGAATTTGCGGCCCGTGACTTTCGGGGCGCAAAATGGCAATACAGCCTCGACAATTGAGCGGTCGGCTGTGGCCGCTCGATGTCTGCGTCAAACAATGCCGCTTTCACTTGCGGGTAGAGCAACTTATTAATTTTTGGGCGGTTTTTTCTCGTTCGCAGACTCTGGGACCCTCCCGGACGCCCGTCAGGAGCGACGGACTGCGGCGATCGAAAAAACACTCGAGCACGAGGAGAGCTTTTTATGTCGGTGATCGAATCCGTTCGCAAGTCGCTCGTGCCAATCCATCCCGAGGGCTATATTTTCATCGCCGGTTTCGCGATCGTCGCTTTCCTGCTGCACTGGATTTCTCCAACGCTCGGCTGGCTCGGCTTTATCGCCACCGCTTGGTGTGTTTATTTCTTTCGCGATCCGCCGCGCGTTACGCCGCTGCGCGAGGGCCTCGTGGTCTCGCCCGCTGACGGCGTCGTATGCTCCATCGGCTTCTTTCTTCCCCCCGCAGAATTAGGGCTCGGCGCCGAACCCATGCAACGCATTTCGGTGTTCATGAGCGTATTCGACTGCCATGTGAACCGGGCGCCTATCACCGGACGGATCACCAAGATCGCATACAAGCCGGGCCTCTTCATCAACGCCGATCTCGACAAGGCCAGCGAAGACAATGAGCGCAACGGCCTCGTTATCGATGCGCCGCAGGGTCGTTTCGGCGTTGTGCAGATCGCCGGGCTGGTTGCGCGCCGCATCGTATCCTTCGCCCAGGAAGGCGAAAGCATCGGCGTCGGCGACCGTTTCGGCCTGATCCGTTTTGGCTCGCGTGTCGATGTCTATATGCCAACAGGCGCGCGCCCGACTGTCGGCATCGGCTCGCGCGCCATCGCGGGGGAAACGGTGCTCGCCGACCTCACAAACAGTTCGCCCGCGCTGTCTTTCAAGGCCGGCTGACGCTGGTCCACTCCAGCTCTGACTCGAGCGTCTGCCATGAACGATGAAAAATCTTTTGAAACGGCGTCCGGAACCCTGAGTCCGCTGGAGCGGCGCCGCCTGCGTTTCCGTAACATTCCGATCCGCGTGGTCCTGCCCAACCTCGTGACGCTTCTGGCTCTTTCCATGGGCCTCACCTCCATTCGCTACGCGGTCGACGGACGCTTCGAAACTGCGGTTCTCGCCGTTATGGCCGCAGCGGTGCTGGATGGCCTCGACGGCCGCCTTGCGAGAGCGCTAAAGGGCACTTCGCGCTTTGGCGCGGAACTGGATTCGCTCGCCGATTTCGTCGACTTCGGCGTCGCGCCAGCGCTGTTGCTGTATTTCTGGGCGCTGCACGAAATCAAGGATTTCGGGTGGTTCGCGGCGCTAGCCTTCGCGATAGCCTGCGCGCTGCAACTCGCACGCTTCAATGTCATGGTGGAAGACCCCGCTCGACCGGCATGGCACGCGGACTTCTTCGTCGGCATGCCCTCGCCCGCTGGCGCCGTGACGGTTCTGCTGCCGCTGTATCTGCATCTCTCCGCGCTGGAGCTTCCAAGCTCCAAGGGATTTGTGCTGGTCTATATCGCCTATGTACTGTTGATCGCCTTTCTGATGGCGAGCCCGATCCCACATTTTTCGGGGAAACGAGTCGGCAAAGTGTCGCGTGATCTGGTCATTCCGCTGCTGTTTGGCGCTGGCGTCACATTGCTGCTGCTGGCGATATATCCCATGGAAATATTGACCGTACTCAGCCTCACTTATCTGGCGCTAATTCCATTTGGGATGCGTCGATACAAGGCGCTGGCGAGGGCGGACGCCATGAAAGCCAAGCCCGCGTCGTAATCCGGCGCGTGGCGCTTGCAATGCCGGCTGTCATTTGCCAAATAAGGGCCGGGAGGTTGGCGGTGGACGTTCCACTCGCCAACCGGGTCAGGTCCGGAAGGAAGCA
Organism: uncultured Alphaproteobacteria bacterium; assembly: GCA_963724845.1. GTDB lineage: Bacteria > Pseudomonadota > Alphaproteobacteria > Rhizobiales > Beijerinckiaceae > Methylocystis. The sequence goes on along the minus strand of CAVRWF010000001.1, from coordinate 598,468 downwards.
GCCCTAACGAGAACGGGCGGGTCTTCGTCCAACCTCCCACTTCGCGCTAGCGCTTGCATTTTCCGCGCGCTATGCGCGTCTCTGGCGCCACCTCATTGAGCCGCGAGCGGGAAGATGGACGAGCAGCGCCAATCGCCGACCGCAACTTCACACGCCCCCGGCCTATTGTTGGCGGAGGCCGCCCCTGCGGCCTACCGGGTCCTTGCGCGCAAATATCGTCCCACGGGCTTTGAAGACCTCATCGGCCAGGAGCCGATGGTGCGCACGCTGCAGAATGCCTTCGATCTTGACCGCATACATCAGGCCTATCTGCTAACGGGCGTTCGCGGCGTGGGCAAAACCACGACAGCGCGTATTCTGGCGCGCGCCTTCAATTACGAGCTGCCCGCTAAGGATGGACGCGCCGCGGTCACACGACCGACCATCCACATGGACGAGCTTGGCGCACATTGTCAGGCGATCATCGAATCCCGCCATGTCGATGTGCTGGAAATGGACGCCGCCTCGCATACCGGCATCGACGACGTGCGCGAGATCATCGACAACGCCCGCTACCGGCCGGTAATGGCGCGCACGAAAGTTTACATCATCGACGAAGTGCACATGCTCTCCAAGGCCGCCTTCAACGGTCTGCTTAAGACGCTGGAAGAGCCGCCGGAACACGTCAAGTTCATCTTTGCAACAACCGAGATCGACAAAGTTCCTGTCACCGTGCGTTCGCGCTGCCAACGCTTCGACCTGCGCCGCGTCGACGCGGCGTTGCTCGGCAGTCATCTGCGCAAGATCTGCGATCTGGAAGGCGTAACGATCGAGCCGGACGCGCTGGCGATGATCGCGCGGGCGGCGGAGGGATCGGTGCGCGATGCGTTGTCGCTGCTCGATCAAGCCATCGCACATGGCGGCGCGAACGGCGGCTCGATAATCTTGGCGGAAGATTTGCGATCGATGCTTGGGGTCGCCGATAAGGCGCAGGTGATCGATCTCTTCGAGGCGGCGATGTCGGGCTCCATCTCCGACGCCCTGCGCATCCTTCAGGAGCAGTATAACGGCGGCGCAGATCCAGCGCAGGTGGTGCAAGAACTCGCCGAATTCACCCATCTCGTGACGCGCATCAAAGTTGCGCCGGATACGGCAGGCTCCACCGCGCTTACGCCCGAGGAAAGCCGGCGCGGCCAAGCCGCCGCCGAGCGTCTGTCGCTGCCCGTGCTGTCTCGCGCCTGGCAGATTCTTTCCAAAGGGGTGGACGAACTGCGCGGATCGCAAATGCCTTTGGCCGCCGCAGATATGGTGCTGGTGCGCCTTACCCACGCCGCCGAACTGCCAACGCCGGACGAAGCTTTGCGCCGCCTGGGTTTTGGCTCCGCTCAGGCCGCCTCTGCCGTCAGCTCGACAACTCTCGCGTCGCGAGGTCCCGCACTGCAGGCCGCGCCGCGCAGCAGCGGCTCTTCTGCTCAAATCGCGCGCGCTGCGGCGCCCGCTCCACGCGCTCCGCCAGCCTCCAACTCCTTAGCCGCCCCCGCGTCAAAAACTCTCGAGATTCCAGACTTTCCGACACTTGTCGCACTGGCTGCAGAAAAGCGGGATATGCTGCTCAAAATCGCGCTGGAATCGCAGGTGCGGCTGGTGCGTTTCGAGCGTGGAAGGGTCGAATTCGAGCTCGCGCCCAGCGGCTCCGCCTCGCTCGCGCAGACCTTGATGCAGCGCTTGCAGCTGTGGACTGGCGAGCGCTGGATGGTTTCGGTCGTAAAGACGGGCGGCCAGCCGACCCTCGCCGAGCAGCGCGAGGAAAAAGAGCGCGAACGTCGCAGCGGGCTTGAAGCAGACCCTGTAATTGCGAGTGTGCTTGCTCATTTCCCGGGAGCGCAAATCATCGCCGTGCGCTGTAGGGAAGCGGCCGGCGCGATCGCGCCGCAGGTCGAAGCCGAGGTCGACTATGCCGACGGCGTCGATCCCGACGATGATGATTAAAGGAGAAGGCTATGGATTTCATGGGAATGATGAAACAGGCGCAAGCGATGCAGGCCAAAATGGCCGAGGCGCAGGCTGAACTCGAGACCATGCTCGTCGATGGCGAATCCGGGGGCGGCGCCGTGAAGATTACTCTGACCGCCAAGGGTGAACTAAAAAGCATTCAGCTTGACCCCGGTCTTTTGAAGCCTGACGAAAGCGAGATACTGGAAGATCTGATCGTATCCGCTCATGCGCAGGCCCGCGCCAAGGCCGATGTTGCAATGACCGAGAAAATGAAGTCCATCACCGGCGGGTTGCAATTGCCGCCCGGCATGAAACTGCCTTTCTGACATCATGGCTTCGCATGTCGCGGGACCAGAAATCGAGCAACTCGTGCAATTGCTTGCGCGTCTGCCAGGGCTTGGACCAAGGTCGGCGCGCCGGGCGGCGCTGCACCTCATAAAAAAGCGCGAGGAGTTGCTGGGGCCGCTTGGCGAAGCGATGCGCATCGCGCATGAACGCATCCTTACCTGCACGACCTGCGGCAATATCGACACGGCCGATCCCTGCACGATTTGCCGCGACCCGCGGCGCGATGCGGGACTGTTGGTGATCGTCGAAACGGTGTCCGACCTTTGGGCGCTGGAGCGAGCGGGCCTGCTTTCAGCGCGCTACCACGTGCTCGGCGGAGTGCTGTCGCCGCTCGACGGCGTTGGACCGGATGATCTCAATATCGCAGCGCTGGTTGAGAGACTTCAAGCCGGAGAAGTGCGGGAAGCGATCTTGGCGGTCAACGCCACTGTCGACGGTCAAACGACCGCGCATTATATCGCCGATCTGTTGGCGCCTCTCCGCATCAAGACCACGCGGCTCGCCCATGGCGTGCCGGTCGGTGGCGAACTGGATTATCTCGACGAAGGCACGCTGGCGGCGGCGTTGGAGCGGCGCACGGCGTTTTGACGCCGCTCCTTTTGACGTTACTTCGCGGCTTCAGGCGCCTTTCCAGCGTCGCTGATAATCTTGTCGAGTTCGGCGACCTTCATTTCCCCGGCGAACTTCGCGCCATTGATGAAGAATGTCGGCGTAGCATTCACGCCGAACTTTTCAGCCGCGCGGTCACGAACCGCGACGATGCCTTGTTGCAGCTTCGAATCCTTTAGTGTCGCTTCGAACTGTGTTTGGCCAATGCCAGTTTGCTTGATTACGCTCGCAAGCCCCTCCAGCGGCGTCTCGGTAAACGCCCAGTTTTTCTGCTGTGCGAACAGCAAATCGACGGCGGCGTCGCGCTTGTCGTCGCCCAGCGAGCGCGCCAGCATGAAAGCGGCTGTCGCGATCGGGTCGAGCGGGAACTCCCGCAAGATGAATCTCACCTTCCCGGTCTCGATGAAATCCTTTTTCAACGTCGGATAGACGTCGCGATGGAAAGCAGCGCAATGACCGCAGGTCATGGAGGCATATTCGACGATAGTCACGGGCGCGTCCGCCTTGCCCTCCACAATGTCGGGCAGCGCGTTGGGAGCCATCAACTCCTCGACCGTCACCTTGGGCGCGGGGGCCTTTTGCGCAAGCGCGGGGAACGCGAGAAGCAAAGCAGGGATCGAGGTGGCGAGCAGAACCCGGCGGGTCAGCAAAAATTTGTTTGTCGTCATGGTCATTCCATTATTCGAGGCGCGCATGACCATAGTCTGTCGGCAAAATGAGGCAATTCAATTTTGCAGACGGCAAAAAAAAGAGGGCGGGACCGCTTATGCGGCCTCGCCCCCAAAAGATAGATCGCACTCAGCGTGAATAATATTCGATCACGAGATTCGGCTCCATATGCACCGGATAAGGCACTTCCGTCGCATGGGGCACTCGGGACAGCTTGGCGGTCATTTTGGAGTGGTCGACCTCGTAATATTCCGGCACGTCACGCTCCGCGAGGGCCACCGCTTCGAGCACGGTGACCGCCTGCTTCGAGCTGTCCTTGACCTCGATGACGTCGCCCGGCTTGACGAGATAGGACGGAATGTTCACGCGGCGACCATTGACCTTGATGTGGCCGTGATTGACGAACTGGCGCGCGGCGAACACAGTCGGCACGAATTTCGCGCGATAGACAACGGCGTCGAGACGGCGCTCCAGCAGGCCGATCAGATTGTCGGAGGAGTCGCCCTTAAGACGAATGGCTTCCGCGTAATATTTGCGGAACTGCTTTTCCGAAATATTGCCGTAGTACCCCTTGAGCTTCTGCTTGGCCTTGAGCTGCGTGCCAAAGTCCGAGGGCTTGCCCTTGCGGCGCTGACCGTGCTGGCCCGGACCATACTCGCGGCGGTTCACCGGGCTCTTCGGGCGGCCCCAGATATTCTGGCCCATACGGCGATCGAGCTTATATTTGGCTTCTGCGCGCTTTGTCACTGGACGTCCTCTCAACGATCATGTCGGCGCAAGCGCTAAGAGACGACAAAACACGCACTCTTCTTCCCAGGTCGGGAAGCTCGAAGCGCTGTCTAACCGCGTTTCTCTCATGCGCCTGCGAAAATCCGCAAGGCTGGAAACGCGCCCTCCTCTGCCAAACCTGAGGGGTTCGGCCGACAGGCCGCTCACTGAACAAACGCTACCTGGCTAGATGAGCCTAAGGCTGTTGGAGTGTCAGGAGCCGCCACGGGTGCGGACGGCTCGGGGGAAGCCCCGAACCGGAAGCTGCGAACTACAGAAATAGATTGCAGATGTCAAGGGAATCCCTGAAATCCGCAGATGCCGCCTTTTGATTGCTCAGGGCCAAAACTGCAAAGGCAGGGCGAGAGGCAGAGGCCGCGGATCAAACGCCTGATGCAGGTTCTCGTCCATGTACCGGCTGCGCTGGTAGGTCGACACAGGATCGCCCCACACATATGTCGGCTGATACACATATTGGCTATATGTGCCAACAGGGACTATGGGCCCGGGATCCAGGAAGCTGCGCCGCTCAACCACCAGCGGACGACGGCCATCGACGACATAGACCTCTCCACGATAATGGCGCCAATAGCGATGCGGTTTCGCCATTGCGGCGCCACTTAGCGTCAGGCCGATGAGGCAGCCGATCGCTACCCCCACTTTGGAAAAATTACGCATTTCCTGACGCTCCCTTTAAGCCCGAATTCCTCGAAAGAATAATAGCGTATCGCCGCGCAAAAGCGATAGGCCTTGCGCGGCGATCGTTAATTGCCTCGGTGGATTTGGAATCAATCAGTGAGCTTTTTTTGTGTGCTTGGGGGCCGGCGCCTCATTCTTGAGTGCGGGCATTGTCGAATGGGCGTCCAGCCAGCTCGACTTGGATCCAGTGGGGGACATCGCAGCGCCGCCACAACCTTTGCCGCGCTCCTGCTCGGCCGTCAGGAAAAAAAGGTCCAGCGTTTTGTTCTCGCCATTGGGGACATAGTTGAGCCGGTCGAGAATGCAGCCCAGCGCGCGTCGATCAAGCGGCTTAGCCGGAGCGCCGCAGGAAAGGGCCGCGATCTCAACGGGCTGCTTGCCGCCCCCGAGCCGCATGGCGAGGCAGGCGCGTTCCGTAGGCGCGCCTTGGCCGGACACCTGCGACAGACGAATGTCCGCCACTTCGAAAGCGCCGAAGCGCGTCGCTAGCGGCGTGGGCTGGCCGATCTTGGCGACCGAGAGGCCCGCCTGAGCCGCGTGACGGGTCAAATCGAGAAAAAAGTCCGGCGCGGCGCGTTTTTCGCCGTTCGGCTGGCGAATATCAAGGCGCATATAGGGCTCGCCGGAAGCGAATTGCCCGAGCGTAAGATTGTCCTCGCGTACGCCCCCCTCGAGCTGGTGCGTGGCGAAGCTTTTCTTTTCCTTGGCGAATTCGGGCGCGGTCAGGTCAAAGGCGGCGTATTGCTTGACGGCGCTGACGGCGTCCGGAGTTTGTGCGAGAGCGACCGGCTGGCCGGGCGACTCGTTCTCGATCTGCGCTTCAAGCGTGGGGTGCGATCCAACGACAAGAAGCGCAACGCCCAATGTCAACATCGCCGCCACGCCAATCATCGCCGCAGCGAGGTTTCCGATCGGACGGGCATAAAGCGGCCTCGCGCCGGGTTGGACGACATATTCCTGATCAAAACCGCTTACGCTCATGACGCAACTCCAACAGACCGCCCTCGTCAGCGGGCCTTAACCACGCGACACATTGCATTGCATTTTCAAAATTAATGTTACCGCGCAGAAACCATTTATTCGCATGGTGAATAAAGGGTTTACGCGACTCTGCCGCGCATTCCTGCGCACGAAAAAGGCCCGTGCGGAATTCGCACGGGCCTTTTCAGTTCTTGCAAAGTCCGACCCTTCAGGGATCGGGCTGCAAGGTTTACTCCTCGCCCTTGCCTTTTTTCTTCACGCCTTCTCCTTCGCGCGCCTTCAGGGCGGCGCCGAGAATGTCGCCAAGCGAGGCGCCCGAGTCCGCAGAGCCATATTGCGCAATGGCCTCCTTTTCTTCGGCCATCTCCAAAGCTTTGATCGACACAGCGATCTTGCGCGCCTTGCGGTCGAACAGAGTCACGCGAACGTCGACCTTTTCGCCGACGGCGAAACGCTCGGGACGCTGGTCCGCGCGATCGCGCGCCAGTTCCGCGCGCTTGATGAAGGTCGAGAGGTCGGTGCCGATGATTTTCACATCAATCCCGGACTCTTTCACCTCGGTCACCTCAGAGGTGACGACAGCGCCCTTCTTGATGTCGACGGAGCCGCCGTCTTCAACGCTGGCCGAAGCGAAGGGATCACCCGCGAGCTGCTTGACGCCCAGCGAGATGCGTTCCTTCTCGATGTCGACGTCGAGAACCTGCGCCTTGATCACGTCGCCCTTCTTGAACTCTTCGATCACCTGCTCGCCCGGACGGTTCCAGTCGAGATCGGAGAGATGGACCATGCCGTCCACATCGCCGTCGAGGCCGATGAACAGACCGAACTCGGTCTTGTTCTTGACCTCGCCTTCGACGGTCGAGCCAACCTGATGCTTCTCCGCGAAGGCTTCCCACGGATTTTGCAGGCACTGCTTGAGGCCAAGAGAAATACGGCGCTTGACCGGATCGACCTCGAGCACCTGAACGTCGACTTCCTGGCTCGTCGAGACGATTTTACCGGGATGCACGTTCTTCTTGGTCCAGGACATTTCGGAGACGTGGACGAGTCCCTCGATGCCAGGCTCCAATTCGACGAACGCTCCGTAGTCGGTGATGTTGGTCACGCGGCCGTGGAACTTGGCGCCGATCGGATATTTCGCCTCGATGCCCTGCCAGGGATCTTCCAGCAGCTGCTTCATGCCGAGCGAGATACGGTGCGTGTCGTGGTTGATCTTGATGATCTTCACGCGCACGGTCTGGCCAATGGTCAGAACCTCGGACGGATGATTGACGCGGCGCCAGGCGATGTCGGTGACATGCAACAGGCCGTCTATGCCGCCCAAATCCACGAAGGCGCCGTAATCAGTGATGTTCTTGACAACACCCTCGATGACTTGGCCCTCTTCGAGATTGGCGACGATCTCGTGACGTTGTTCGGCGCGGCTCTCCTCGAGCACAGTGCGGCGAGAAACGACGATATTGCCGCGGCGACGGTCCATCTTCAGAATATGGAACGGCTGCGGCACGTTCATCAGCGGCGCGGCGTCGCGAATCGGACGGATGTCGACTTGGCTACGCGGCAGGAAGGCCATGGCGCTGTCGAGATCGACGGTAAAGCCGCCCTTGACCTGATTGAAGATGACGCCGTCAACCTTCTCGTTGTTCTCGAAGGCCTTTTCGAGCTTGACCCAGCTCTCTTCACGTCGCGCCTTGTCGCGCGAGATGACGGCTTCGCCGAGCGCGTTTTCGATACGCTCCAGATAGACCTCGACCTCGTCGCCCACTTTCGGGGCGGGGTCGCGGCCAAATCCGGTGAATTCTTTTAGGGCTACGCGACCTTCGGTCTTAAGGCCGATGTCGACGACGGCGACGTCTTTTTCAATCGCGACGACGCGGCCCTTGATGACGGAGCCTTCGAACGCGTCGGAGCCGCCGTAGCTTTCGTCAAGCAAAGCGGCGAAGTCGTCGCGCGTCGGGGCGCGCTGAGAGGTTACGGATGACATTGCTTCTCCTGGAAAGCTCCAATCGGAGCGGGCGCCGGCGGGGGTTGGCGTTAAAGGGAGCTCTCGGCTTTCGGACGTTTCAAGGCGCACCGCGTAGAGCGGCAAACGCGGCAAGGAAACGAAAGTTCAAACGAACTGGCCGGCGCGGCCCGAAGGTCGAAAGTCGTGGTTGACGCCGCGCAAATCACAAAACCGACCTGCGGGGCGAGACTTAATATCAATCATTGCGCAGCTTCGCAAGTTTTTAGCGCGAGGCGGCTTCGCCTAGGGCTCCATTTCCGCGGTTCAGCGACCGGCCTGATCCGCCACAGCTCAGCAGGAACAACCACGAGCGGGGCGGCGCGGGCAAAGTCATCTCACCCGATCCGCTGCGACGCAGCAGATTATCGCACGAGGCGGGGATTGAGTTCCAACCCGGCGATACCTGATTGATTACATATACTGATTGCGGTCGCCGCCGAGCAAAATGCGACTGGCGAATTCTCCGCGAAATGTTATCTTAACGCGATTGGCTCGTTAGGTTTAGTCATGACCACGCATGGCCGCGGTCACAGGAGAACATGAATGAAAACCAGAATTCTTTGCGGCGCCACCACCGCTTTTGCGGCGGTTGGTCTGGTGCTTGCCGGCGCGGCGCCGGCCGCAGCCAAGCATCATCATCACCACCATAAGCATAAGAGTGAGAAACACAGCTGCGGCGGCAAAAACGGCTGCCACGCCAAGATGGAAGACAAAGGAGTTGCTACTCCTGCGCCGGCTCAGCCCGCAAACGAAACCAAGTAACCCCTGCGCGGCTTCTGAACGACTACAGTGAAAACGGAGCCGCCGCCAAGCGGCGCAATTTTGACCGGGATGGCGCCATAATTCCTTGTAAGAACACCCGGGCTATCCGAAGTAACCGCACTCCAAAAGGCAGGACATTCTTATGAAGAACAACTCCCGTTCGGGAACCGCTCTCGCTATAGCCGCCGTATCACTCGCTCTCGCCGGCGCGATAACCCCGGTGGCCGCCGAGACAGCCAAGGTGCATTGCTTGGGAGCAAACGGGTGCAAGGGCAAAACCGACTGCATGACCCCAAAAAACAGCTGCAAGGGAATGAACGCCTGCAAGGGTCAGGGCTGGATATTCAAAGACTCCGCGCAGGCCTGCGAAGCCGACGGCGGCAAGGTAATGGACTGACAACCCAATCAAGGCGGCAAGCGGCGCTTTGGCGCAACGGCCGCCTTTTGCTATTCCTGGCTCCATGCGGCGACGAACCGCGTGGCGACAATCGCCGGAGGAGACTTGAATGGATTCGCTTCCGCGCCTGGGTTACGGCCTCGGTCTGAGGCCCATCTATTATGACGAGATTCTTTCGACGAAGCCTCCCGTCGACTGGTTCGAGATCATCTCTGAAAATTACATGATTCCCGGGGGGCGTCCGCTGGCGATGCTGGAACGCGTTCGAGCGGACTATCCAATCGTCATGCATGGCGTTTCTATGTCGCTCGCCTCCACCGATCCGCTCGACTTCGAATATCTTAAGGCCCTGAAGACTCTCGCCGACTCCATTGAACCCGCATGGGTTTCGGATCATGTAGCCTGGACTGGCGTGCATGGTCTGAATTTGCATGACCTGCTTCCGATTCCGCATACGCATGAAGCGCTAGATCATGTTGCGGACCGCATTTGCCGGGTGCAGGATTTGCTGCAACGCCAACTCGTCGTTGAAAACGCGTCCACCTACGTGGCCTTCAGCGGGTCCGAAATGGAAGAGTGGGAGTTTGTTTCGCAATTGGTCGAGCGCGCCGACTGCATGTTGCTTCTCGACGTCAACAATGTGGCTGTCTCCGGCTTTAACCACGGGTTTGACGCCAAGCGTTACATCGACGCCATGCCGATCACGCGCGTCGCTCAGTTCCACATGGCCGGTCACACCGACAACGAAACCCATCGCATCGATACGCATGACCAACCCGTCTGCGAAGAGGTTTGGTCTTTGTATGACCATGCCCGGCGGCGCTTTGGCGATGTGTCCGCCATGATCGAGCGCGACGATAATTTCCCGCCTTTGGCGGATCTGCTCGCTGAGCTCCAGCGCATGCGCGACATCGACGCATCCATCGCCAAGCAGGCGGCGCGGAGCGCCGCGTGAAACTGAAAGAGCTGCAAGGCTTGTTTCAGTCCGCCGTCTTGACGGGCGACGCGGAGGACTCTGCTATACTCGATAACGTCCTGGTCCCGAGCACCGCCGAAAAAGCGACCCTGTTCGGCGTCTATGTGAACGCTTATCGCATCCGCCTTTCAGAGTTTCTCGACGAGGATTATCCAGCGCTTCATTCGCTGCTTGGCGACGATGTTTTCGACGCTCTCGTAGAAGAATATATCGCCGCCAATCCTTCGCGCCAAAGAAATGCGCGCTGGTATTCATCGCAACTCCCGCAGTTCATGGAAAACCATGAAACCTGGCGCTTGAACGCTCGCGCTGTTGGGATGGCGCTGTTTGAACGCGCCTTGACCGACGCTTTCGACGCCGTAGACGCGCCATCCCTGAGCATTGAAACGCTTGCAGGCTTTGAACCGGATGAGTGGCCTCGATTGAGTTTCGCTTTTCATCCCAGCTTGTATCTGCTTGAGGTCGCAGCCGGCACCCTGGACGCATATGTCGCCGCCACGTCGGATGAAGACGAGGAAATTCCGCCGCCGGGCGAAGGGTTGGAAACGGTCGCTGTCTGGCGGGCGGACCAGGACCCCGCCTATCGCGGCCTGGAGCCCGACGAATTTCTCGCGTTGAACGAAGCCAGAGCCGGCCAATCCTTCGGCGATATATGTCAGCTGGTTGCTTTTCAGAACGAAGGACAGCCGGCGCCAGAGCGGCTCGCGCAATTTCTTGTCAGCTGGTTCTCGGAAGGGCTTGTCATCGGGGTGGAAGGCAGACAGCCATAGCGAGAGACTGCTATCGTAGTCATTGACTCAGCAATAGGTCGCTTCCTCTCCTTGAGCAGGAGAGGAAGCAAATGTTCTGAACTTAGACTTCAAACACGCCTTCCAACGCATAGTGCGATACGGTTTTGCGGTTCTTGATCAGTTCGTCGATCGTGGGTTCGCCTTTGATCGCTCGGGAGATCGCCAGTTTGGTCGCCTCGTAATTCGTTCGATACAGATCTTTACGGTCAAGGTTTTCGTCCGTCGCGCAGCGCGGGTCGAGCCACACCATGATGACCATGCAGAGTTCGTTGACCTCCGCCTTAGGAAGAATGCCCTCAGCCACGCAGTCGACGATAGCGTCGCCGGTCGCCGCCTGGACTACTCCGCCCAGTAATTCGACGTAAGCTTCTGACTTTACCGTCATCTTGGTCGTCATCATCGTCGCCGGGCGGACCTGCTGATTGAGGTCACGAATGACAAACATGCGGGGATGCCCCGCCACCTGCCCCGCCATCGAGGCGAAGGCATGGCCGACAGGCCCCTTGAGATTGCCAATCATCACCTCGGGCATTGCGTCGGTATACTGCCCATCCGCCGCCAAAACTGTGGCTTCGCCCGTGGCCAACCAAATTCCGCTCATCGCATGTCCTTTCCAAGTAACCGTTGCGGCCAGATAGCATCGACGGCTTGTGAGCGAAAGGGATCAAATTTTTCACTGAGTTTAAGTGAAGAGGATCAGCCGGGCGCCGGCAAACCGCGGCCTCCAGTTCGAGTGATTGGCACTCAAACAATTGTCGGAGTTGCGTTCGCAGAGACGCTACTTTGCCGAAGGCGCTTTCAGAGGCAGCGGATCGCTGTCGAGCAGCGCGAACAGAAGATGGTCGCGCCATTGGCCATTTATACTCAAATAGGAGCGTGCATAGCCTTCCTGCTGAAAGCCAACCCGCTGCAGCAATATTTTTGAAGGCTCGTTGTTGGGCAGGCAAGCGGCCTCGATTCGATGCAAGCCCTGTTTCTCAAATGCGTAACCGATCGCGGCGCGCACGGCGCGGCTCATGTAGCCTTGCCCCGCATAAGGTTCGCCCATCCAATAACCAAGCGTCGCAGCTTGCGAAACGCCGCGCCGCACATGGCCTAATGATAGGCCACCGAGCAGCACATCGTCCTGTTCGCGAAATATGAAGAAGGAATAGGACTCGTCCCGCGCCATCTCCTCGGCATGTCGACGCACGCGATATCGGAAGCTGGCCCGCGTGAGATCGTCGAGCGGCCAAAGCGGCTCCCAGGGCGTGAGAAAGGCGCGGCTTCTCTCGCGCAACGCTGCCCATTGCGGATAATCCCGCATCTCCGATAACCGCAGATATACTCCGTCGCCGTGGATCGGGAGCTCGCGGCGCCCGACGCTGACGCCAAACAGCGCCATGATTATGCCCTCGTCGCGTCGCGCACAGCGCGCGCATGATCCGCGATGAAAACTCTAATGCGCGACTCGTCGTTTTCGAGACGCGAGAAGCGTTCTGGGGCCGTGAGAATTGGAGCCAACCTTGCCGGCAGTTCGATGCGGCGGCCGATGGCTCGCTCAATCGCCGCGGGAAACTTCGCGGGGTGCGCGGTGGCGAGCGCCACCACGGGCGTCGCGGGATCGATGGCGAGTCGCGCGCGAGCCGCTCTTACTCCGGTCGCCGTGTGCGGATCCAGAACATAACCGGATTCGCGCCATGTCCGGACGATCTCTTCGCTGGTTTCTTCTTCGCTCGCGGATTGCGCGTCGAAATCCGCGCGGATCGCGGCGAGCGCCGGCGCGGGAATATCAAATCCTCCCGACTGGTCGAGACTTGAAAAAGCAGCGCGCACTGCGGCGGGGTCGCGACCCATTGCGTCGAACAGCAGTCGCTCGAAGTTCGACGAGAGCTGGATGTCCATGGAAGGCGATTGGGTCGGCGTAACTCCGCGTGGCTCGTAGCGACCACTCGCCAGCGCGCGCGCCAGAATATCGTTGGCGTTGGTGGCGACGATCAGCCGCGAGATCGGCAGACCCATGCGCTTGGCGACATATCCCGCCAAAACATCGCCAAAATTGCCGGTCGGCACCGCAAAAGACACTTTGCGAAAAGGCGAGCCCAACACCACAGCGCTGGTGAAATAGTAAACCATCTGCGCAACGACGCGCGCCCAGTTGATCGAATTGACGCCAGCGAGGCCAACGCTCGTTCGAAACGGCTCGTCGCGGAACAGGCGCTTGAGGATCGCCTGCGCATCATCGAATGTTCCTTGCAACGCGACAGCGTGGATATTTGCGTCAGTGACGGTGGTCATCTGTCGGCGTTGCACGTCCGAAACGCGTCCATCTGGATAGAGGATGAATACGTCCACGCGGTCCTGCCCGCGAAACGCCTCGATCGCGGCGGCGCCAGTGTCGCCAGAAGTCGCGCCCACGATGGTGGCGCTGCGGCCACGCTGTTTCAAGGCGTGATTCATCAAGCGTCCGAGCAATTGCATCGCCAGATCCTTGAAGGCGAGCGTCGGGCCCTGAAATAATTCCAGCACAAAAAGATTGTCGGCTATCTGCACCAGAGGCGCGACAGCCCGATGAGAAAACCCGGCGTAGGCGGCGCGCGTCGACTCGCGCAACACGCCGTCGCCGAAGGAGTCGCCCGCGAAAGGCTGAATCAACCGAGCCGCCGCTTCATCGTAGGGAAGGCCCGCGAGCGACGCGATGTCGTTGGACTCCACGCTGGGATAGCTGGCGGGAACATAGAGCCCCCCATCGGAGGCCAGCCCGGCCAGGAGCACATCGTCGAAGGCGAGTTCGGGAGCGTCGCCGCGGGTCGAAAGATAACGCAAGGGTCAATACCTATGGAATGTCCGGAAAGCCTGTCGCTTTGCGCGTTCTGTTTAGCAAACCCAGCAACCGATTTCCCCAAAAAACGCATCGTGTTTTAGCACGGGAGCAAAAGATAAGCGCAAAAAACCGGCTCAGCGCGCCACCAGACGCCCGCGTGCATAAAAGGCGAATACGATGGCGAGCGCCGCCGCCAGGCCGAACCATGTCACAGCATAAGAAAAGTGATTATTCACGATTTCCGGCGCCCCAGCGGATACGCGCAACAATCCATCCGACTGGGCAAGCGAAGTATCAGCCCTGGCATCCTGCTGGACCAGAAAAGGCGCCGCTCCTTCGAGTTTAAGCGCCGCGGCGATGCTTATTGGGTCGAGAGTGTACCATTGGCTTTTGCCGGGGTCATCCGCCGGCGTGAAACTGTTGCGCGCCTGCGGCGCTCGCATCAATCCGGTAATCGTCACCATTCCCTGAGGACTTGAGCGCCACCCGCCGGCAGCCGCCTTGGACTGAGGCACAAATCCGCGATTGACCAGAACCACGCCGCCGCTCTGCAGCCGTAGCGGCGTCAGCACAAGGAAACCCGGCTCAACCCCGCCCCCGGGGGGAGCCTGTGCAAACACCAGCGCGAGCCCGGTGAAATCGAACTGGCCCTGCATCTGGACATGGCGGAAGTCGTAGTCATCGGCGGCGAGCCCGCGCCAGTCGCCCACAGATGGCAATTCAACGGGAGCAAGCTTCGTTCGCGCTTCGACGCGGGCAATCAGCGCCTCTTTCCATTCCAGACGCCGCAACTGCCAAACGCCAAGGGACATAAGGAGAGCCAGCGCCAGCCCGACGCAAAGGCTTTGCCAAGCCAGCGAACGCGTGACGGAAGTCACTTGATCCGACGACCTTCTTCCGCGCGGTTATAGTACTGCAGTGCGATCAGCAATCCCTTGGTGGGACGCAACAGGCCGATACAGACAATCGCGGAAAGGGGGAGAAAAATCAGCGCATGCACCCAGTAAGACGGTTGGTAGGCGATTTCGACCCAGGCGGCGACGCCAACAATGAAGAACCCGGCGAACATCATAACGAAGATCGCCGGGCCGTCGCCCGTGTCGGCGAAGGAGAAATCGAGACCGCAAGCTTCGCATTTTGGCGCGACGGTCAGGAGACCATTGAACATCTTGCCCTTGCCGCAACGCGGGCACGAACCGGTCACTCCCGCCCAGTAGGGGTTGACGTGCGGAGGATGCTCGGGGTTCGCCATATTTTGAGACCTTTCGCCAAAACGAACGGTCACGGAGTCCTCCGTGACCGTATAGAACGCTTTCTCAGGGTAGTCGGAGCAAAGACTCTTTCGAGGTTCAGCTTTGCGAGTGCTATTCGACCGCGCCGCCCCAATTGCCCCACACATATATTGCGGCAAAGAGAAATAGCCAGAACCACGTCAACGAAGTGCCAATACCAAGCGGCGAATTCGAGGCCCAGATGGTGATCGGGTTTGAACTGTCCCTTCAAGGTGCGAAGCAGGCAGATGATAAGAAACAACGTGCCGATGATGACATGGAAACCGTGGAACCCGGTAGCCATGAAGAAAGTCGAGCCGTAATTCGTCGCAGCGGGATGCGCCGGGTCGAATTTGAAAGCGAAGGGCGCGTGGGCATATTCCCAAGCCTGAATCGTCGTGAAAAGCAGACCCAGCCCAATGGTCGCAATCAGCCCTTTTTTCAGCTGTTCGCGATTGTCATGGAGTAGGCCGTGATGCCCCCAGGTAAGGGTAGCGCCCGACGTCAGGAGGATCACAGTGTTGAGCAAAGGCAGTTTCCAGGGGCTGAGAACTTCCATCCCCTTGGGAGGCCAAACGCCATCGAACAGAGCCGTGCGCGCCTGTTGCGCGATGTCGGCGGGAAACAGGCTCGAGTTGAAGAACGCCCAGAACCAGGCGACAAAGAACATGACCTCGGAGACGATGAACAGGATCATGCCATAGCGATGATGCAACTGCACG
Organism: uncultured Alphaproteobacteria bacterium; assembly: GCA_963724845.1. Classification (GTDB taxonomy): domain Bacteria; phylum Pseudomonadota; class Alphaproteobacteria; order Rhizobiales; family Beijerinckiaceae; genus Methylocystis. The sequence goes on along the minus strand of CAVRWF010000001.1, from coordinate 582,693 downwards.
ACGGGGGTGTGGTCGCCTTTGATTTCCGCCTCGTTGATCACGTCGCTCCACCAGTTGAACATGGTGAAAAGCACGCCGATCAATCCGGCGAAGAACACATAGCCGCCGACCTTATGACCGAAAATCGGCATCCCCTTCATCCAGCCGATCGCGCCAATGGCCATTGCGAGCGCCGAAAGCGCGCCAACCAGAGGCCAGGGGCTCGGATCGACGAGGTGGTAGTCATGTTGCGGTTTCGCGTGTCCATCGGCCATGATCATCACTTCCTTCGACTGCGCCGGACTCGCCGGCATGTTTGAAACTCACCTGATGTCCACGCGCCCACCCTTAAACGCGCGAGCAGATTCAGCTCTTAGGCTTTGCGGCCGGGGCCTCGCTGGTCTTGGCCGCCGCCGATCCGGAGCCTTTGACCGCGAAGAACGAGTATGACAAAGTCACCTCAGACACGCCGCGCATGGTTTCGTCAGATTCCAACGCGGGATCCAGGAAGAACACGACTGGCCATTCCGCGCTTTCATGCGCGGCCAACCGCTGCTCCGAAAAGCAGAAGCAGGCCAGCTTGTCAAAAAATGAACCTGCCTGTTCGGGGCTGACGTTATAAGCGGCAACGCCCCGCGTCTCGTGGTCCGCCAAATTGGCGACCTTATAGAAGACCGTCGCCGTCTGGCCCGTTCGCAGCGAGATTTTTGCAACTTCGGGTTCAAACCGCCATGGTAGATCGTGAGCAACATTGGCGTCAAAGCGCACGGTCAAAACACGTTCGCCCTGTTTGCCAAGGTTTTGCTTTGCGACCTGTGTCGTGCCTCCAAATCCCGTGGCCGCGCAAAATACGCGATAAAGCGGCACGGATGCAAAAGACAACGCCAGCATCGCCAGAGAGCCGACAACCAGAGGAAGCGCAATTCGCCGGCGGGGAGAGGAGTTTTTGTCGGGAGGGCTCATCCTCGCGCCTTCAGCCGGAAGACTGAGCGACGGCGCCGCTCAACTTCACAATGGTGACGACGTAAAAGAGTCCAACGAACAGGGCGACAGCTAAGCCGATTGCGATATTGCGCGCTCGCCGGCTTTGCTTCTGCTCCTTCGTCAGGATCACGCCTTCTTGTCCGTCAGTTTGACCGTTCTGCTTTTCCATCGCCATTTTTCAACCCGTCATTCCAGCACGAGCGACATGTTCAGATCCACGCCGGCAATAGCGTGAGAGGCAAAAAATGCAGGATACGCTCGACGACCAAAGCGAGAAACAGCGCGAAGAGATAGAGGATTGAGAATAGAAACAAACGTCGCGCCGCGACCTTGGCTGCGTCGCCCTCACGTCGGCGATATGCGGCAACGGCGTAACCTACAAGCGTCACGCCACATATCGCCGAAATCAGCCCGTAGGCGACCGAGGCGAAACCGAGCAGATAGGGAGCCGTGCCGAGCGGCCCCAGCAACAACGCATAAATTAGAATTTCAAGGCGCGTGCGATCTGGCCCAGCGACATTGGGCAACATCGGCACGCCGGCGCGTCCATAGTCCTCGCACTTGAGCAGAGCTAGCGACCAGAAATGTGGTGGCGTCCACACGAAAATGATCGCAAACAGCACAAAGCTCGAAAGGCTGACTTCTCCCGCGGCCGCGGCAAAACCGACCATGGGAGGCAAAGCGCCAGCAGCGCCGCCAATGACGATGTTCAGCGGCGTCGTACGCTTGAGCCACATCGTGTAAATCACGACATAGAAAGCGATGGTGAAAGCGAGCATAGCCGCCGCCAGCAAGTTCGCTACAAGTCCCAGCGTGAAGACGGCCATGCCTGCCAGAACCAAGCCGAAGGCTAACGCTTCCTCGCGCGTCAGGCGCCCGGCGGGTATCGGCCGCGATTTCGTGCGCGTCATCAACGCGTCTATGTCGGCGTCATACCACATATTTAGAGCGCCAGAAGCGCCCGCGCCGACCGCGATTGAAAGCAAAGATGCAAAAGCGATGACCGGATGCGGCAGTGTGGGGGCCATCAGAATGCCCGCCAACGCCGTGAATATCACCAGCGACATCACTCGGGGTTTCAATAGAGCAAAATAATCCGACGGAGCCGCAACGGGAACATGCGGAGCCCGGGTGTCATTCAACGTAAAAGCTGCGTCGCTCACCTGTTGCTCCGCTAATTACCGGGGACTAGCCCGGAGACGAATGTAGCCTCTCATCGACCCAGACCAGCTCCCGCCAGCTCGCACAGGCGGGAGCATGAGTATCAGTGTTCCGAACCGGAAATATGCGGCAGCACCTCGAACTGATGGAACGGCGGCGGCGAAGGCAGCGTCCATTCCAGCGTCGTCGCACCGACGCCCCAAGGATTCGCCGCAGCCGGACGTTTTTTCAGATAGGCCTCGATCAGCATGTAGAAGAAGACCAGCAGGCTGACGCCACCGATGTAGGAGCCGATGGACGACCAATAGTTCCAGAGAGCAAAGGCGTCCGGATAGTCGATGTAGCGACGCGGCATGCCGGCGAGACCCAGGAAGTGCTGCGGAAAGAACGTCAGGTTGACGCCTATGAACAGCACGGCGAAATGGATCTTCGAGAGCGTTTCATTATACATATAGCCGCTCATCTTCGGGAACCAGTAATAGAACCCCGCGAAGACTCCGAACACAGCTCCCAGCGACATCGTGTAGTGAAAGTGCGCGACCACGTAGTAGGTTTCGTGCAGCTGACGATCCGCGCTCGCGTTCGCGAGCACCACGCCGGTGACTCCGCCCATCGTGAACACGAAGATGAACCCGATCGCCCAGATCATTGGCGCACGGAACGAGATCGAACCGCCCCACATGGTGGCGATCCAGGAGAAGATCTTGATGCCCGTTGGCACCGCGATCACCATTGTAGCAAACACGAAGTAGCGTTGTGCATTCAGCGACAATCCGACGGTATACATGTGGTGGGCCCACACGATGCAGCCGAGGAAGCCGATCGCCACCATAGCGTAGGCCATGCCCAAATAACCAAACACGGGCTTTTTGGAGAAGGTCGACACGATATGGCTGATGAGGCCGAAGGCCGGAAGAATGAGAACATAGACTTCCGGATGACCAAAGAACCAGAACAGATGCTGGAACAGCAACGGATCGCCGCCGCCCGCCGGATCGTAAAACATAGTGCCGAAGTTACGATCGGTGAGCAACATGGTGATTGCGCCCGCGAGCACCGGCAGCGTCAACACCAGCAAAAACGCGGTGACCAGCATCGCCCAAGCGAACAAAGGCATGCGGTGAAGCGTCATGCCCGGCGCGCGCATGTTGAAGATGGTCGTGATGAAGTTGATGGACCCGAGGATCGACGAGGCGCCGGCGAGATGCAGCGCCAGAATGACGAAGTCCATCGCCGGACCAGGATGGCCTGTATTGGCCGACAGCGGAGGATAGAACACCCAGCCGCCCCCAAAGCCGAGCATGCCCGGTGCGCCGTCGACAAACATCGACAGGACCAGAAGCACCAGCGAAACCGCCAGCAGCCAGAAGGAAATGTTATTGAGGCGCGGAAATGCCATATCCGGAGCGCCGATCATGATCGGAACGAACCAGTTGGCGTAACCGCCGATGAGCGCAGGCATGACCATATAGAAGATCATAAGCACGCCGTGGGCGGTGATGAAAACATTATAGAGGTTCTTGCCGCCGTCGAGCGCCATGGATGGGTCGACGCCCTGCAGCAACTGCGCCAGCCCGGGGAAGATTGTGATTCCGGGATGCATCAGTTCCGCGCGTATCGCCACCGACATCAAGGTGCCGACGACGCCGCCGATCATCGCAAGGATGATGTAGAGGGTGCCGATATCCTTGTGGTTGGTCGAGAAAAGAAAGCGGCGCAGCCCCGTGGGATGGCCATGGGCCCCGTCGGCGGTCGTCGAACTTGCCATCGTCATGTTCCTCGAATGCTTAGCTTGATTTCTTGCGCTTGTTGGGGATCAGCGATCGCCGACGGCGGCGAACTGCTGGCGGGGCTGCGCGGCTGCGAACTTCTTTTTCGCCTCCGCAAGCCACTCTTGGTATTTCTCCCAGCTGACCACTCGGATCGCGGCCGGCATGAAAGCGTGATCCTTGCCGCAAATCTTTGAGCACTGACCGTAGTAAATGCCTTCTTTTTCCGCCTTGAACCAGGTTTCGTTGAGGCGACCCGGAACCGCGTCCATACGAATGCTGAAGGCGGGGATCGTGAAGGAGTGGATCACGTCCGAAGCGGTGATCTGAAGCTTCACCACTTCATTAACGGGAACCACCGCCTCGTTATCGACCGATAGCAAGCGAACGTCGCCGGGCTGGAGATCCGCTTCCGGCTTCATAACCTGGTCGAAGCCGAAGCCTCCGCCCTGGTCCTCAGGATATTTGTAAGACCAATACCACTGATTGCCCGTCACTTTAATGGTGATTTTCGCAGGCGGTATCTCCACCTGATGCGCCAGCAAACGGAACGACGGTATAGCAATAAATACGAGGATCAACACTGGAACAAGCGTCCAGATGATCTCCAGACCGGTGTGATGCGTGAGCTTGGAAGGAACCGGATTTGCGTTTTCGTTGAAACGCCAAGCCACATAAATCAGCAGTCCGAGCACGGACAAGGCGATGAAGGTGATGATCGGGAGCAGCACCACATTGTAGAATTGCTGCGTTTCGCGTCCGACCTCAGTCACCGTCGCGGGCAGTCCGACGCCCCCGGGAGCCGGCTGGCCTTCGACCTGGGCGGCCGCGAGCCCCGCGAACAGAAGAACCGGGAGAAAAGCCACGCCTGCAAGAGCGGCGCGCCGAAATAGATGTCGTTTGCCGGTGAGCATGAAGGTCGCCTTTCGAACCTTTCGTAAGTCGTTTGATCGCTTGCGCGTCGTCGCTTATGCAAGAATCGAACTCACCATGCAAACAGCCGCGTGGTCCGTTCGACAATCTGTCCGTTTCAATCACAAACCATCGTCAGGCGCAATTGCTGCGACGCAATAACCATACAGCCAAATCGCCGCACCTTAAAGATTTGCTCCGCAAGAATTTCCGCCGACAATCCGCCTTGACAGATGCAGCCCTTTTGCTACCCAATCGGGTGCGGGTTCCGCTTTAAGGACTGAAGCGACCGAACGATAGCCTGGAGACCATATGACGCCTTTGCGCGCCGCAATATCGAGAACCCAGTCGCGACAACTGGTCGCGGGTCGTCCGCCCGGAGTCTCAGCGCTTGTGCTCGGCTCGGCGCTTCTGGCTAGCGTCATTGCGGGCGCCGGACCTGCGCACGCTCAAGGCGTAGTCAAATCGAAATTCGGAGACTGGGAAATTCGCTGCGAAACGCCGGCTGGCGCCAGCGCTGAGCAATGCGCGTTGATCCAGAGCGTCGCAGCCGAAGACAAGGCGAACGTCAATCTGGTCGTGATCGTATTGAAGACAAGCGATGGCAAAAGCCGCCTCTTGCGCGTGATTGCTCCGCTCGGAGTCTTGCTGCCCAGCGGACTCGGTTTGAATATCGATCAAACCAAGATCGGCAGCGCCGGTTTCGTCAAATGTTTGCCAACGGGCTGCGTCGCCGAAGTAGTGATGGACGACAAGCTGGTGGAGCAGTTGAAAAACGGCAAAACCGCAACTTTCGTGATCCACCAGACGCCGGATGAGGGCATTGGACTGCCGCTTGCCTTGAACGGGTTCAAGGAGGGTTATGCGAAATTGCCATGATTGATGCACAACGCCCACGCGTTCGCGGCGTCGACCGTACAAACGCGAACAAGGGAACGGCGACTTTGCAGCGCCGATTGACTCCCCTTTTGGTTCTTGCCTGCGCTCTCTTGCCAGACACGCCTGTCGCCTGGGCTGACGACGCCGCACCATCGCTATCGCAACGAGCGCTGCGTGTGTTCGGTTTAGGTGGCGACGCGAAGCCGGATAACGCCGTTGCGAAGGAAGGGGCGCTGCAGAGCTGTCCCGAAATCGTCGTGGACGGCGGATCGGCGGAACTTCGCGCGCCTCCCGGAGCGGAGGCCTCGAGCGTTCGCTACCAAATCGCCCTTGGGCGCATGGCGCGCGAATGCACTCGCAAAGGCGATGAAATTTCCGTCAAAGTCGGAATCGAAGGTGCTGTCGTACTTGGTCCAGCGGGTCAGCCCGGAGCCTACTCCGGCAATTTACGGATCGCTCTGCGCCGGAAACGCGACGAACAATTGTTCGGCGCCAAGAATTATCGAGTCGGCGCCACTCTACCCGCAGGCGCGGCGCGCAATGAATTCAGCCTTCTGGTCGAGAATCTGGATGCGCCTTTAGTCAGCGTGAACACAAATGATGACTACGAAATCATTGTCGGCCTGACCCAGGAAAACGCGGCGCCAGTGGCCAAAAAGCGTCATAAACGGGGATAGCGAGGGCATAGTCTGGTCAGTTTGCCGCCAAACCAGTGCTGAGCTGCTCTGTAAACAGCGCGCCCGGCGCAGATCCTCTCTGCAGCGGGCGCCTTTTGCTTGGGAACCGATCAGAACTCGGTTCGCTCGGTTTAATGTGCTAGCGCGCGCAGCTCCCGGATGCCGTCGGCGACAAAATCCTTGCCTCCCGAGACGCCGCCGCGCAGCACCGCCTCCGCGATTTTGGTTGCCGAATCTGCGGCGGCGGAGCGAACTTCGCCGACGGCCGCAGCTTCGGCTTGCGCGATCTTGTCCTTGATCGTCTTGTCGCCGCGAGCGATAAATTCCTCAAGTCGCTTGCGAGCCTCAGCAGCGATCATATCCGCTTCCGCCCGGGCGCTGGCGACAATAGCTGCGGCTTCCGCCTCAGCTTCAGCCCGCTTGCGCTCGAAGGAGGCGAGCAGTTCCTCAGCCTCCGAACGCAGTTTCTGCGCTTCTGCAAGTTCGTTCTTGATACGGCCGCTGCGAGAGTCGAGCGCGCCAAACAGCTTGACATGAGCTCCCGCCTTGATCAGCACGCCCAAAAAGAGCGCAAAACCAATTGCGACGAAGACTTCGGCGTCTAATTGCATCGTTCTCTTCCCCTCACTGCGCCGAGATATCGCGATGCGCCGCGGTCAGCGTTTTGGCGTCCACCTGCGCCCCCGTCAGCTTGGCGATGATCGACGCGGCGGCTTCTTTCGCAAGGCTTTCAACGTGGGTCAGCGCTTCGGTCTTCTCGGCGGCGATGCGCGCTTCCGCGGCGGCGAGTTCTTCCGAAAACTTCTTCTCTGCGCTTGAACGCAAGGCTCCGATTTCAACCGCGATTCTCTGTTGACCTTCGCGGCCGATGGCTTGCGCCTCGTCCTTTTTGCTTCGCAAGGTGGCGTTGTTTTCGGCGTCAGCGGCCTGGGCTTTGACCTGGAGGTCGCGCGCGGCGTCGAGATTCGAGCTGATCGTATTCTCGCGGGTTGCGAGAATGGCCGCGATACGCGGCAGCGCAAGCCGCGACATCAGCACGTACAGCACGCCGAACACCAGCACCAGCCAAACCAGTTGCGGCGCGAAATTCGAAGTTTCGAACGGCGGAAAGGCGCCGCCCTCATGTGCGCCGCCATGCGCCAGCGATCCGGCAGCGCCCGCTTGCTCCGCGCCACTCTCGGCGGCGTGATCTTGCTTTGCTTCTTGCGCGGCGAGTGCGGAAGAGATGATCGCCATAACGGCTCCAGATAGCTTGAACGGCCAAGAACTCACGCCGGGCGTTTTGCCCGTGCGTGCTCAAACGCTTTTGAGCGTTCGGCCCGGAGTTCCCGCCGAGCCGAACGTTATCTCACTTAAGGTAGAGCAGGATCGCGATCAGAAACGCGAAGATGCCGAGACCTTCGGCAAGCGCCGCGCCGATGATGGCGTTCGTGAACTGGCCAGCCGCCGCAGACGGATTACGCAGCGCGCCATTGACGAAATTTCCGAAAATAATGCCGACGCCGATCGCCGCAGCGCCGGTGCCGATCGCCGCGAGGCCCGCGCCGACGAGTTGAAGTTCCGAAGCCATTGTCTTCTCCTGCTAGGAATGTGGGCGACCATTTGTTGTTGATTAAATTATCAGTGGCCCGGGTGAATTGCGTCGTTGAGATAGACGCAAGTGAGAACCGAAAAGACGAACGCCTGCAGACAGGCGACCAGCAGTTCGAGAGCGTAGAGCGCCGTTATGGCGAGCAGCGGAATCGGCGACAACACGGCCCAAATTCCGGCGCCGAGCAATAGCGCGACAAAGCCGCCAAACACCGCAAGAGTGATGTGACCTGCGAGGATATTGGCGAAAAGACGGACCGACAGCGAAATCGGGCGCGACAGGAAGGAGATGATCTCGATCGGAACCAGCACCACCAGCACCGGCGCGGGCACCCCATGCGGTACGAAGAGTTTCAGGAAGCCAAAGCCATTGCGCCAGAAGCCGTAGACGACGACGATCAACATCACAAGCACGGCGAAAGCGAAGGTCACCACAATCTGGCTTGTGACGGAAAAGGTGTAAGGCGCCAGACCGATCAGATTGCAGATCAACACGAAGGAGAACAGGCTGAACACGAAAGGAAAGAATTTCATTCCTTCGCTTCCCGCCACCTGCCGCACCATATTGGCGACGAACTCATAGATCATTTCGGCGGCGGCCTGACCGCGTCCCGGCACCAGCGCCTTGCCCGAGGTCGCGACAACCATCAGCAGCACAACGCCTAACGCCGCCAATAGCATATAGAGCGACGCATTTGTGAAGGAGACGTCGACGCCATTGATCTCATGCGCCCACAGGCGCTGAAGCTCGAACTGCTCAATCGGATTAGGCTTTGCCGCGGTCTCAGGATTCATCGCCCCTTCCGGACGGCGCCCGCCCGGCCCTTTTTGTCGCTAGAGGCGTCGGCCTTCCGGCGCCTGTTCTCAAAATTCATCGCCAGGCGGCTTTTTGCGCGCCGCCATGCGGTAGATGTTCCAAAATCCCGCCGCAGTCCCCAGCCCCAAAAACAGGACCAGAAGCCAGGGCTTCGTGCCGAGCCAGGCATCGCCCTGCCAGCCGATCAGCGCGCCAACGACGACCGCCGAAACAAATTCGGCGAAGACGTTCAGACCCGCGCTCATCGCCCGTCCGAAAGAGCCCCCGTTCGATACGGATTCGGACGTCTTTTCCGACGCCTCTCGTTCGTCATGCGCGCGTAGCGCCTCGTTAAGCTTTGCAAGTCGAGCTTGCAGGGCCGCATCGTCCTTGTCCGGCTTCTCATCGCTCATCGGAGCATTCCGCCATAGCCGCAAAGTGGAATTGAGATGCCAGCAAATTGCGGGGCCAGAGGGCAACGGTCGAGGGAATCGACAGGAAAAGCCTCATCCTTGCGGCGAAGCCTTTCCAAGCCGCGCGCAACATATTGTTGCGCCACGGTGAAGTCAAGGCATGCAACGCAGGCGAAACCATGTTTGGAATCAACGATGTCCTCTGGATCAAACGGATGAACGGCGCTTTTTTCGGCATCATCCGAAGATTCGCCGCACAGCCGCGACGCACCATTCATTAAAAATAAAGGGCGGGAAAACATGCTGGAGGAGAACCGGCCCAGAAAGTTGCAGGAGTTGTTATGAGCAATGCGGTAGATTTCGTCAGGGACGACGCAGTCGATGTGCGAGCCCTGCGCCGCCAAATTTACGCCCAGCCTGTCGTGTCCCGTGCGGATCTTTCGCATGTGCTGAGCTTTGCGGACGATAAGGCGTCCGAAGAATATGTGCGGCTTCTGGCCGATGTGGCGACCGATCTTCTCGTTAATCAGGCGGAGCCGCCCAAATATGTTTCCCAGGCGGACGCCGATTGGCTGATCAAAAGCATTCGCGGGACCGGCGCTCTTTCCAGCCGCGCCGAATTCATAGTTTTGACGGAGGTGATTCGCTATTCGGTCAGCGTCCCTCCTTCGCTTGCTGCGTTTTGTGTCGGCGAGATCGAGAACGCGATCATTTCCGGGCGCCCGGATCATCCGGCAGGTAAAGTCTCCGAAGATGACGTGATAGGGTTGCGCGAGGCGGTGTTCGCCGCCGTTCAGGACAGCGCACTGCATGTTTCCCGTGACTCGGCTGAGGCGTTGTTTCGCATTGCCCATGCCACAAAAGGCGCCGCCAACGATCCGGGATTCGATGAGTTTTTCGCCAAGGCCGTGGGCAATTATCTGATGGGAATCGCTTTCCGCTGGACGCCAAGCGCGGGCGCCGAACGCGAAAAGGTGAACTGGGAGAATCAGAAGTCTGCAGGCCTTGGGAGCCTTCTCGGCGCGATGTTTCGCGCACCCATAGTTCCACGCCTCGACATCCGGTCGCCTAACGAAATCGACGAAGAAAGACTGCGCGCTGAAAACGTCGCCGATGCGCAAGAGATGGCGACGGCGAGCCAGATCGACCCTCAGGAAACCAACTGGTTGATAACGCAGCTTTCGCGACCCGGGGCGCTTACCGGCGCGGAGCGAGCGCTACTGCAATTTCTGAAGCGGGAGGCCCCGGCGCTACCGGCAAAGCTCGAAGAAAGGATGTCGGAACAGGCGGCCTGAGGGAGATCGATCCTTGCCGAGCGACTCCTTTCCCCATTGAATTCTAAAAACCTCCTTCCGCCGGCGCCGCCAATCGGCTTGCGCTGGCGCGGCTTGGCTCTATAGTCGCGCGAAAATCGCCCCTGAGCCCGAGCCGAAAATGACCCGCCAAAAGAAAGAAATTAAACGCGTTGTCCTCGCCTATTCGGGGGACTCGACACTTCGATCATTCTGAAGTGGCTGCAGACGACCTACGGCGCGGAAGTCATTACATTCACCGCCGACCTCGGACAGGGCGAGGAACTTGCGCCCGCCCGTGCAAAGGCTGAATTGCTCGGCGTCAAACCTGAAAATATTTTTATCGAGGATCTGCGCGAAGAATTTGTGCGTGACTACGTATTTCCGATGTTTCGCGCCAATGCTCAATATGAAGGGCTTTATTTGCTCGGAACCTCCATCGCTCGTCCCTTGATCGCCAAAAAACAGATCGAGATAGCGCGCAAAATGGGGGCCGACGCCGTTTGTCACGGCGCCACCGGCAAGGGCAACGATCAGGTGCGCTTCGAGCTTGGCTATTACGCGCTGGAGCCCGACATTACGGTGATCGCCCCGTGGCGCGAATGGGACCTCACCTCGCGCACGGCGTTGATCGACTTCGCCGAGAAGAACCAGATTCCGATCCAGAAGGACAAGCGCGGCGATGCGCCTTTCTCCACGGACGCCAACTTGCTGCACGTTTCGTCAGAAGGCAAAGTGTTGGAAGATCCGGCGCAAGAAGTGCCGGATTATGTCTATTCGCGCACGAACGATCCGGAGAAAGCTCCGGATACGCCTCAGTACATCACTGTCGACTTCGATCGCGGCGACGCAGTGGCTATCGACGGCGAGAAGCTTTCGCCTGCTGAATTGCTGACAAAACTAAATGAATTGGGCCGCATCCACGGCATTGGCCGCCTTGATCTCGTGGAGAACCGCTTTGTCGGCATGAAGTCGCGCGGCATGTACGAGACCCCAGGCGGCGCCATTCTTCTGGTGGCGCATCGCGGCATTGAAAGCCTCACGCTCGACCGCGGCGCCGCGCATCTCAAAGACGAGTTGATGCCGCGCTATGCCGAGTTGATCTACAATGGCTTCTGGTTCGCGCCGGAGCGGGAGATGCTTCAGGCCGCCATCGACCTGAGCCAGGAATTCGTTACCGGCCGAGTGCGGCTGAAGCTTTATAAGGGCAGCGCCACGCTGGTCGGGCGCGAAAGCCCTCATTCCCTGTATGACCAGGAGCTAGTTACCTTTGAAGAAGGCGCAGTCGCCTATGATCACCGCGACGCGGAAGGGTTTATCAAATTGAATGCGCTGCGGTTGCGCACCCTTGCCAAGCGGAAGGAGCGCGGCGCGAAGAAATAGCGAGACGAAGGTTTCGGCGGCCCTCTCTCGCCATTGAGCCGCCGTCATTTCCGCGCAATATATAAAAAAGCGGGGAAACGAGGCGACGCCATGCGAACGATATTGGCGGTGTTAGCGGTGGCTCTGGTCGCTTTGGGCGGAGCGGCTGCCGCGCTATATCTTTACAGTCGCCCCACAGTGCTGCGCGTAGCGGTGCCGCCGATGGTCGAGGACGTCCATTTGATGGCGTCGGCGGAGCATGTTTTCAATCATCAGCATGAACAGATCCGCCTGCATCTCGTGCCGGTCGATGATTCCGCCGCCGGCGCGGCCGCTCTCGACAACGGCAACGCCGATCTGGCGGTGATAAGAAGCGACATTGCGCTTTCGACGAGCGCCCAGACGCTAGCCATCTTGCATCGTAACGGTGTCTTGCTGATCGCCCCAGGGGGCTCCAAGCTGCGTCACGTCGCGGATTTACGTGGCAAAAAAATCGGCGTGGTGCATGAGGTTCGCAGCATGGACCCCAATGCCCGCCTGTTGGAGATGATACTCGCGCAATATGATATCTCCTCCCAGGCCGTCACCATGACTTCATTGTCGCCGGCCGACGTGCGCGGCGCGTTGGATAGCGGCAAGGTCGACGTTATTTTCGCGTCGCTGGCGCCGCAGAACGGTCTCGTGAATGATGTCGTCGGCGCCGTAGCCGGCGCCTCGCGCAAGGCCCCGGTGTTTATCCCGATTACGGAGGCCAAGGCCATAGCCAAGCGTTTCCCGGCTTTGGAGCCTTTTGAAATAGTCCAGGGCGCTTTTGGAGGCGACCCGCCACGGCCGCACGCCGCCGTCGATAGTCTCAGCGTCAACGTCCTGCTGATGGCGCGCAATACGTTGCGGGATTCGCTCGCTGGAGAGGTGACGCGGCTATTCTTCTCTCACCGCGGGGCGATTGCCCTGACGGCGCCGCTAGCCAATTCAATCGAGGCGCCCTCGACTGACAAAGGCGGCGCCATCCCGGTGCATCAAGGCGCGGCAGACTATCTGGACGGCACCGAGCGCGGCTTTTTTGAGCGCTACAGCGACGTATTCTATATCGGAGCCATGCTGCTGTCGTTGGTTGGTTCGGGCGCCGCAGCTCTCGCCAGCCGGTTCAACACGCACGCCCACGAACGTACCGAGCAGCTCACGGAAAAACTGCTGGAGATATTGCAGTCGGCCCGCGCTGCATCGAGCCAATCGGAACTGGACGAACTCGAGCACGCGGTCGATGCCGTGCTAACGCACACGCTTGGCGACCGACGCCTGCGAGGCGTGGAGGCGTCCGGCCTGCATCTTGTCACTCTCGCGCTGGATCAGGCCCGCCGGGCCGTGGAGGATCGCCGCCTCATGCTGATGCGAGAAAAGGATGTCGTGAGTTTCCCCCCGCCGCGCAACGTGCCGGCGTCGAAGTAGTTCAGGAAACTCCTGTCGGCCTACCTACCATCGCCACGAGAAGCTTGCCGTCTCCGAGGAGTCGCCGCGCAGCGCGGCGCGCATCCTCGAGCGTCACCGCATCGATTTTCACATTGCGCTCGTCGAGATAGGACGGCTCGCGTCCGTCGAGTTGGACGCTGACCAATTGGCTCGCGATCTTCGTAGAGGTATCGAACCGCAACGCATAACTGCCTGTAAGATACTTTTTTGCCTTGTCCAACTCGTCTTCAGTCGGGCCCTCGCTGGCAAGCAACCGGCATTGTTCTTCAATCACTTCGAGCGTTTCTTTCGCCCTGTCGTTTTTGGTGGCCGCCCCGCCAAGCAGCGTAGGGCTGTGGTCGAATTCATGCAGGTGGGAATATACCGAGTAGGCGAGTCCACGCTTTTCGCGCACCTCATTGAAGAGGCGCGCGGTGAAAATTCCGCCCCCCAAAACGTGGTTCACCACCACCGCCGCAAAATAGTCCGGATCGGTCTTGGCTATTCCCGAGCGGCCGAAGCGCATCGTTGTCTGCGGCACGTCGAGATCCACGATCTCTCGGGCGCCTATGTTTCGGGGCGCGACATCGGCGACTGGCGTCAGCTTCGCGCTTTGGGGCCAGGCGCCGAAGGTTTCGTCAAGCTTTGCAGCCAGAGTGGCCGCATCGATTGCGCCGACCACCGCGATTTTCAGATTTTCGCGCGCAAACATGCTGTCGCGCATCGATTCTATATCGCTACGCGACACCGTTTCCAAAGTGTCGAGTTCGCCTCGCGTGGAGCGGCTGTAAGGATGCCCCGGGAAAGCCGCCTCGCGAAAGGCTTTCGCGACCATGGCGTCGGGATCGTTCGCGTCACGCTTTATCCCAGCGCAAAGCTGTCCACGCACGCGGTCAATTGCATCCTGATCAAAGCGCGGGCTGTTCAAGGCCAGCTTCAACAGTTCAAAAGCCTTTTCGCTGTTGCGCGTCAGCGTCTGGAAATGGCCGGACACCGCGTCGCGGTCGGCGCCAAAGCCGATGTGCACGGCAAGATCTTCGACGGTGCGATGGAAAGCCCGTGAATCGTAAGGACCGGCGCCTTCGTCGAGCAAGCCGCCAAGCATCGTCGCGAGCCCGTCTTTACCCGCGGGATCCTGCGAACCGCCGCCGCGCACCGCGAATTCAAGCGCGATCAACGGGACGGCGTAGCTCTCCACGAGCCAAGCCTCGACGCCTTTGGGGGAGATCACCCGCTGGACATTTTCAGCCCGGGATTTAGGTGTTTCGAGCGTATTGTGAGCGTTCATCTGCATGTTCCAATCGGCCGGCGGCGGATAAGCAAAAGTTCAGGCCTCCACCGTTTCCTTGGGCAGAAGGAAGCCTGTGACCGAACGCTTTTTATCCAACCATCTTTGGGCTGCGTCGATTACCGCCGCAGAACTTACCGAGTCTATCCGGTCGGGCCAGTTCGCTACGTCCGCGACGCTGAGACCCGTCGCCAGCGCTTCGCCATACCAGCGCGCCAACGACACCTGGCTGTCCTGCGCGTAGACCGCGTCGGCGATCATGCGCGTCTTGGCGCGCTGTAGATCGTCGTCGCTCAACTGCGTCGCCATGAAGCGTTCGAGCACGCGGTCGAGCGCAGCGTCTAGATCCTGAAGCTCCACGCCCTCTGCAGGGGTCGCGAAAACATAAAGGCGCGTATCGTCAAGCGCGTTGCCCATGTAATAGGCGCCCGCTGAAACTGCGAGTTTCTCATGGCCGACGAGCGCCTCATACAGGACGCTCGCGGGTCCGCCCCCCAGGATATGCGCGAGGAGATCGAGCGCCTCGGCCTCGCCGGGCGCGGCTGTAGTGTAGGACGGCACCACAAAAACACGCTCGTGCCCTGGCTGCTCGACTTTGTCATCAACCAGAGTAACGAGCCGCTCCGCGCGGGCCCGCGGCTCCTGAGGACGTAGCCGGGCTGGCGCTTCAGCGCGAGCCGGGATCGTTCCGTAGGTGTCCCTGGCGAGGCGCTCCACGGTTTCGGCGTCGACGTCGCCGGCGACAACAAGAATGGCGTTTTCCGGCGTGTAAAAGCGATTGTAGTAGTTCAGCGCATCTTCGCGCGACAAGCTCTCGATCTCGTGGTTCCAGCCGATGATCGGCGTGCCATAGGGATGGTGGGCGAAAAGCGTCGACTGCACGGCCTCGTCGAGTTCCGCGCTGGGGTCATTGTCGACCCGCATGCGCCGTTCCTCCAGCACAACCTCGCGCTCCGGACCGACCACTTCATCGGTAAGCAGCAGATTGGTCATGCGGTCGGATTCAAAGCGCATCAAGGTCGCCAGATGCTCTTTGCCGATGCGCTGGAAATAGGCGGTGAAATCATAACTGGTGAAGGCGTTCTCCTGCCCGCCAAGCTCGGCGACAAGATTTGAGAAGGCGCCCTGCGGATGCTGCTTCGTGCCCTTGAACATCAGATGTTCCAGGAAATGGGCGATGCCGGACTTGCCTACCGGATCGTCGGCCGAGCCATTCTTGTACCAGACCATATGGGTCACGACGGGGCTGCGGTGGTCGGGTATCACCACGACCTCCATCCCATTATCGAGTTTCAAATGGGTCACCCCAGACGCCCCATTCGCGGGGACCGCCGTCCCGCCGGGAGTCAAAGCTATCGAGGCCGCCGATTCACACGACATGGTCGCCTTTCTTCGGCCCTCGGCCGAACGGAGGAGTGCTGAGTCCAAGGCTATCTATATAGGGGCGGAATTGGCGCTTGTCAGGAGCCGCGCATCACACCCGCGGGGCGATGGTAAAAATCGCACTCTGCCGCGAGGACGTCTTTCGCAGGTTAAAAACTTGTGACGCTTTGGAAATCGCCTTCAGCGTCGCCTGAAAGGAAGCAACAAATCAATTTGAGTCTAGAAGTGAGCCAGGAAATAGTTCGAAAGCGGACAACCGAGGCAAAGTCCAAGGCAAATCCCCGCAAGAACATCGCTGGGGTAGTGGTGGCCGGTCGCAATTCGCGACCACGCCATGCAGCCCGTCATGACGACTGCGGAAACTCCCATTCCCGGCCAAAGCAGGACGAGGGGCGCAAGCACACCAGTCAAGGTCATCGCGTGGCCGCTGGGGAAGGAATGTTCGTCGAGCGTCGGCAGCAATGAGGGAAGGCGCGGATCGACCTTAAACGGTCGCAGACGCTTGAACCGCATTTTCATGAGCGGGTAAAGAATATGCATCAACGCCGCGTTGAGCCCCGCGAGAAAGATCATTCGTCCCGAGTCCTGCCACCCCCATTGCGATAAAATGATCGCCGCGAGAATCGGATAAATCCAGCCGTTCCCCAGCTTGCTGATCGCTATGGCGAATATCCTCACAGGAGGGCGATGCGTAGCCGCGCTGATCGCCCTCACCGCACCCAGGTCAATTTCCAGAAATTTGGAAGCCCAAAACGAAAGGCGAGGGCCAGACAGAAAAGGCGCCAAGAAAGAGGGCTGGCGCGACGCCGATGAGATGCGGTTTGGCATGAATGTCATGCCAGAAACAGTAGTGGTTCGACGCTACGCTTTTGTGCCGCTTATACGTCTTTCACATGACGCCTAACGTAACAAATCCATGACGCCGAGAGCAGTTGTCGATCAAGCAGATCGCCGATCGTCGCTCCCTTCGCGTTCAATGAAAAGCTGTTTCATTTGAAGCGCGGAGCAAAAACCCTTCGCAGCAATAATCCATTAACGGGCGCTCCCGCCAAATCCTGCGCTTCCGATTCGGACGGCTTTTGTTTCGGTTTTGCGCTCAAAGTCCAATAATGAACAATCGCAACGACTTCCGATTTGACGGGTTGTTAACTGCGCCGCGAACAAAGAGGCGGCGTCTGAGCGCCGCCGTGTGGAGTCAGGCGGCCTGCGCTTCAGTTCTAAATCGTCCGTAAAAAGTCTCTCCCCTCGCCGCCATCTCGCGCAGCAGCGGAGGCGGAGCGAAACGCGGACCACATTTAGCCGTCAGCGCGTCGCAAAGCGTCACAAAGGCTTTTGTTCCCATGCCGTCTATGTAGGACAGGGCGCCGCCGGTGAAAGGCGCGAAGCCAAAGCCTAGAATCGAGCCGACATCCGCCTCGCGCGGATCGGTGACGACATTTTCCGCCATTGTGCGCGCCGCTTCTACCGCCTGTACAACAAGAAAGCGGTGTTCCAATTCGGCCACGTCCAGCGAGTCGGGATCGAGTTTCTTTTCTGCAAGCTCCGCGAGGCCAGGCCAGAGTGTTTTCTTGCCGCTCGCTGGATAATCATAAAAGCCTTTGTTGTTCTTGCGTCCGAAGCGCCCGTGCTGTTCGACCATGAAGCTCAACACGTGCTCCTGCGCGGGATCGGCGGCTGCATTACCGAGGTCCTTCTTGGCGGCAAGCAAAATCTTCCAGGCGAGATCGAGCGCGATCTCGTCGTTGAGCGCAAGCGGCCCCACAGGCATCCCCGCCATGCGCGCCGTGTTTTCAATCATTGCTGGCGGCACGCCTTCGAGCAACATGATGTGCCCTTCGCGCACATAATTCAGCACGCAGCGATTGGCGAAGAATCCGCGCGTGTCGTTCACGACGATAGGAGTCTTCTTTAGAATCCGAACGAAATCGAGAGCGGTCGCCAGCGCGACATCGCCTGTCTCCTTGCCGAGAATAATTTCGACCAGCAACATTTTCTCGACCGGCGAGAAAAAATGTATGCCGATGAATTTATCCGGGCGCAACGATGTCTGCGAAAGAGAGGTGATCGGCAGCGTGGAGGTGTTGGAGGCGAAGACCACATCCGGTCCCACGACTTCTTGCGCGCGCTTCGTCGCCTCCGCTTTTACCGAACGATCCTCAAACACCGCTTCGACGATCAGGTCGCAATCCTTCAGACGACTGTAATCGGGCGTCGCCTCAATCCGGGCCAGTAAAGCCTCCTTGTCCGCGGCGGTGGCGCGGCCACGCGAAATCTGGCCGGATATCAATTGCTCGCAATGCGCCTTGCCCTTATCCGCACTCTCCTGATCGCGATCGATCAACACGATGTCGAGCCCGCTCACCGCGCTTACATAAGCGACCCCCGCACCCATGAATCCGGCGCCGAGAATTCCAATCTTCTTTAGATTTGTCGGCGGGACGTCCTTGGGACGATGCGCGCCCTTGTCCAGTTCGTTTTTGGAGAGGAACAGCGAGCGAATCATGGCCGCTGCTTCCTTCGAGCGTAGGATATGCGCGAACCAGCGCGCCTCTACCCTCAGCGCCTGATCCATCGGCAGTTGCAAACCTTCATAGACAGAATGCAAAATGGCTTTCGCGGCCGGATAGTTGTCCATGGTTTCACGCCGATAAATGGCGTTGGCCGGCGGCCATATCATCATGCCGCCCGGCGAGAAAACCTTTCCGGAAGGATTCTCTGAATTCCTTCTGATCCCAAGGTGCGACCCCTTTGCCGCCAGCTACGATCCAGCCGCGCGCGCGCTCTACGATATCTGCTTCTGGAACGATTTCATGCGCGAGGCCAGCCGCCTTGGCGACCTTGGCTTTGATCTGCTCGCCCTTGAAGAGGAATTGCAATGCATCTCCTGTGGGGAGCAGACGCGCGATGCGCTGCGTGCCGCCGCCGCCAGGAAAAAGGCCCACCTTGATTTCGGGAAGGCCGACCTTGGTTTTATCGTTGTCGGCGAGCACGCGGTAATGACAGGCCAGCGCAAGCTCGAAGGCGCCGCCGAGGCACAGCCCTTTGATGGCGATGGCGAAGGGCTTGCCGCAGGTCTCCAGCCGACGATACAGCAAAGAGAGGCGCCTGGCGCCCTCGAAAAACATCTTCGTCGCCGCTTCCTCTCCCTGCTCTGTGCGCGCCTTGGCGTAGGTCGCCGCGCTCCGTTGCAGCATGGAGAGGTCTGCTCCCCCAGAAAAAGCGCTTTTGCCGGAAGCGATGACGCAACCCTTTATCCCAGCGTCATTCGTCACGGTCTCGACCGCTTGCCCCAATTCGTCGATGACATCCTCAGTGATGACGTTCATCGAACGATCGGGCATGTCCCATGTGAGCAGCGCAACGCCGTCGGCGCCTGTTTCGAAGCGGAAGTTATGGAGATTCATGGAAGGCTCCCGATGCCCTGACAAAAGTCGAGCGAAGATTCCTAAGTCTGCGTCACACGCGTTCGATGATCGTCGCCGTGCCCATGCCGGCGCCGATGCACAAAGTCACCAGCGCCACCTGCTTGCCGCTGCGCTCCAGTTCGTCGAGCGCCGTTCCCGCCAGCATTGCGCCTGTGGCTCCCAATGGATGACCGAGAGCGATGGCGCCGCCATTGACGTTGACTTTGGCCGGATCAAGCTCGAACGCCTGCAAGTAGCGCAGGACAACAGCGGCGAAAGCTTCGTTCACCTCGAAGAGATCGATGTCCGAGATCGCCATTCTGGCGCGCCTCAGCAGTTTGTTTGTCACATCGACAGGCCCCGTCAACATCATGGCCGGCTCCGAACCGATGTTGGCGAAAGCGCGAATTCTCGCACGCGGCTTGACTCCGATGCGCTCGCCCGCCTCTTTTGAGCCAATGAGCACCGCGGCCGCGCCATCCACAATGCCTGAGGAATTGCCGGCATGATGCACATGAATGACGCTCTCGAGTTCAGGATGGGCCTGTATGGCCACAGCGTCGAAGCCACCCATTTCTCCCATCATCGTGAACGAGGGTTTCAGGGAGGCGAGCGACTGCATGTCGGTGCCGGGACGCATATGTTCGTCGCGATCCAGAATGGTGAGGCCATTCACATCCTTCACGGGCGCAATGGAGCGTTCGAAACGTCCTTCTTCCCATGCGCGCGCGGCGCGTTTCTGTGACTTCACGGCGTAGGCGTCGACCTGATCGCGGTTAAAGCCGTATTTTGTGGCGATGAGATCTGCGGAGACGCCCTGGGGCATGAAATAGGAAGGGATCGCAATAGCGGGATCGACAGGCCACGCGCCTCCGGAGGCGCCAATGCCGACGCGGCTCATGCTTTCGACACCGCCGCCGATCGCCAGGTCGTGTTGACCGGACATGATCTGTGCGGCGGCGAAATTCACCGAATCGAGGCCCGAGGCGCAAAAGCGGTTGATCTGCACGCCCGGCACCGTGTCGCCAAAACCGGCCGCGAGGGCGCTCGCGCGAGCGATATCGCCGCCCGCCTCCCCGACCGGGTCGACACAGCCAAGCACGACGTCGTCCACCTCCGGCCCCTTGAGACCGTTGCGGGTCTTGATGGCTTTCAGCGCTGTGACGGCGAGGCCGAGCGTCGACACCTCGTGCAGCGATCCATCCGCCTTGCCGCGTCCGCGCGGCGTGCGCAGGGCGTCAAAGATATAAGCGTCGGACATGTGACTCCCCGTGAACTCTCTTGTGTTGGTCGAAGGCGCACTTCGCCTCTCCGCTTGCGATGGCGCTGACAGTCGCCATTAAAACATATCCGGATCCAGTGACATCATTGTCTCGGCGCCCGAAACGATGCGCGCCAGACGCAGTGACGTTTCCGGCAGCATCCGCTCGACAAAGAATCTGCCGACGATCAGCTTGGCCTCCATCTCTTTGGCGACGGAGGTTTCGCGTTTCGCTCTGGCGAGTGCGGCCTTGGCGATTCGCGCCCACATATAGCCAAGCGCAACGCGTCCGAAGAGATGCATATAGTCATACGAAGCCGCGCCGGCGTTGTCGGGCCTGGCAAGGGCATTCTGCATCAGCCACACCGTCGCCTTTTGCAAGTCGCCAAGGCCGGCCTGCAAACCATCCAGAAATGGCTTGAGCGCTTCGTCGCCGGCGTTGGCGGCGATAAACCCGCCGATCTCCTTGAAATAGGCCATGGCGGCGCGACCGCCATCCTTGGGCAGCTTGCGGCCCACCAGATCCAACGCCTGAATGCCGTTGGCTCCTTCGTAGATCATGGTGATTCGCGCATCGCGCACGAACTGCTCCATGCCCCACTCGCTGATATAGCCATGGCCGCCATAGACCTGCATCGCCTTCACAGCGTTGTCGAAGCCAAGGTCCGTAAACATGCCTTTGAGCACAGGCGTCAGCAGTCCCAGGCGATCTTCGGCGGCCTGCCGGGCCGCCGGATCGGGAGAGCGATGCACGACATCGCTGTCGAGCGCAGCCCCCAGCGCCAGACCGCGCGCCGCCTCATTGAAGGCCCGGATCTCCAGCAGCATGCGGCGAACGTCGGGATGGACAATGATCGGATCGGCGCTCTTGCCCGGGTTCTTCGCTCCGGACATCGCTCGGCCCTGCAGGCGGTCGCGCGCGTATTGCGCCGCGTTTTGATACGCGACTTCCGACAGAGCCAATCCCTGGATCGCCACGCCAAGTCGCGCTTCGTTCATCATGACGAACATCGCGTTAAGGCCGCGGTTCGGTTCTCCGACCAAATAACCTCTGGCGTTGTCGTAATTCATCACGCAAGTGGAATTCCCGTGAATACCCATTTTGTGCTCGATCGAGCCGCACGAGACATTGTTGCGCTCACCGAGCGTCCCGTCGGAAGAGACATCGAATTTGGGAACAATGAACAGTGAAATACCCTTCACGCCAGCGGGAGCGCCTTCGATGCGAGCGAGCACCAGATGGATGATGTTTTCCGCAAGGTCGTGCTCACCGGACGAGATAAATATTTTTTGTCCCGTAAGGGAATAGCTTCCGTCGGAGCGCGGCGTCGCCTTGGTGGTCAAAAGCCCAAGGTCCGTGCCACATTGCGGCTCGGTGAGGTTCATGGTGCCCGCCCAGGCGCCCGAAGCCATCCGCGGGATGTAGGCGCGTTTTTGCTCTTCGCTGCCGTGTCGAAGCAAAGCGGCCAGGGCGCCCTGCGTAAGCCCGGAGTACATGGCCAAAGACATATTTGCCGACGACGCGAATTCATTCGTGAGGGCGCTTAGGGTGTAGGGCAGACCCTGGCCATCATATTCCGGCGGAACCGACAATCCGATCCAGCCGCCTTCGGCGATCGCGCGATAGGCGTCTTTGAAGCCGGGCGGCGTCGTCACGCTTCCGTCTTGGTGGCGCGTGCAGCCCGCTCTGTCTCCGAGCTGATTCAAGGGCTGGGCGACTTCTTCAGAAAGTTTGGCCGCTTCGCCAAGAATTTGGGAAAGAACATCACCTGTCACCTCGCCAAATCCAGGGATCTGGCTGTAACTTTGAAAATCCAGAACTTCGTCCAGCAGGAAAACTGCGTCGTCAACCGGGGCCTTGTAAATTGGCATTGCGCCCTCCAGGAGCGTGGCGGCCACCCTTCAAATCGCGTGGCCGACGCGCGACGGCTATCCCGTCATATTTAGTGTCGTGCCTTGCCTTAGCTAGAGAGCCGCGTGCGATGGCGCAATAGCCCAGCTTGGGACACACCCTGTCTCATAGAAAAGTGAAAAGTCTCTGGGGCTTATTCGCTTTGGATTTACGGCGCTCACGAAGCCCGAGACATTCGGAAGGGGTCGACGTTCTCTCGCAGAGATTTTTTCTGGCGGCGCCTTGCTCATGTGCGCGCACGCTGCTTTTTATCGATCAAAGTGATTCGTCTTCAAATAGAGGCGGAGTTGGCGGGAAAAATCCTGCGCCCTTCGTTCTGTCCGGCGCGGGCCTTGCGATCTTCGCCGAAAGGACGAGCGTAGAGCCTTGTATTCAATGAGTTGGAACAGTTGGCAGAAGAGGAGGCGGGCGCCGCCTTCGGTCAAAGCCGCTCTGGAACCGCTAAATTATGAACGCCAGCCTGCTCATTCGCCCCCTTGTTAACTTCTTATTTACCCTGACTGTCGGAAAGTCCGGTCCAGCGACTGTAAAAGGTCGCGAGTATGGCGCGATTCGCCCGCGCCCGCGTCAGTCCTCCCAGTTCATAGCGCAAACTCCTTTTACGGGTCGGACCCGGCGGATGCCCAAATGACCAAGGCGCTTTCCCGCAGCTTCAAGAGCTCGAGCCAAGATTCGCGTCAGGTGCGACGCGCCGCTGCCCGCCGTTCCGAAAGAGATCGCGACGAGTGGCGCGACGATGCATACGATATTGACGAAGATGAAGATGACTTGGCGGACCGCTTCGAAGAAGACATTGATCCCCGCGACGAAGACCGTTTGGCCTCGGTGACGCGTCGTTTGGCGCGAAGCACGAGTCGCGCGTTTCGCGAACGGGACGCGGAGCCTGAGCCGCGCCGTTGGCGCGACGCTCCCCGGAGAGCCGAACCCGCCGTCGATCCCGATGAAATCGCCGAAAACGCCGCGGCTCTGGTGACGCGACGGGTCGCCGCCAGCGAACGTCATACCGCGAGGGCGCTGGAAAACATCGCCGAAATGATTGAAAGCGGCCAGCGCCGCCTTGATCCGCAAGCTCTCGACGAGGCCGTGGCCGCCTTCGAGCGCCGCGCCAGCGAAAGCGAACGCAAAACCGCCCAAGCCCTGGAAAACATCGCTGATCTGATCGAGAACAGGTCGCAAGACCGGGTTAAAGAGACGGAAGGGCTCGACATCCTCATGGATCGTCTGGGGCGTATCGAGTCCAAAATCGCCCAGCCGGCCGCAAATAATGCGCGGCCGATCCGCAATGCTCTTGCGCGTCTCGAATCGCGCATCGACCGACTTTCGAACGAAGATCGCACCGCGGACTTCGAACAGGCTCTTTCCGGTCTGGACCAACGCCTGGCGGACATCGCCGCCCGGCTCGACGCGGACGCTGGCCAACGTCAAAATAAGCGAATGGCTTACGCGAGCGCCAGTCCCGCTGCGATGGAGCGCGGATTGGGCCACGCCGAACCGCAGGCGCCGAAAGACGAATCCAAAGCCGTTGAGCCGCCTCCGGCGCCGCGAGGAAAACGCCCTCTCGCCGACGCAATCGCCGAGATAACCCGACGTCAGCATGCGCTTGACGAAGACGAGGGCGCGAACTCCACGCAGACCGGAACGAGCAGAAGCTTCTACGCTCGAAGCCGTGCTGTCGGCGAAACGCCTTGAGGAGGTGCACGCCGCCGTCGACGCCGTGACGCGTCGTCTTGAAGCCTTGCAGAGCGGCGTGGGCGATCGCTCGGATCAGCAGATGGTGCTGATGCGGCAGGTCGAAAAGCTGCGCCGCCAGATCGAAGAAACATCTCGCATAGAACCTCCTGCGATCGCACGGCGTTTCGATCAGTTGGGCAAGACGGTGGACACGCTGGCGCGCCAGATCGAGGAAACGTCTCGGCTGGAGCATCCGGCCGTCGCGCGTCGCTTCGAGCAATTGGACGACACGGTAGAGACACTCTCGACACACATTTACGAGTCCTCGAGAAACGAACACCCCTCAACGGCGCGCCGCTTCGGCCAGTTGAGCGATCAGGTCGAAACGCTCGCCCGCCAACTCGACGAGACAGCTCGAACCGAACATCCTGCTGTGGCGCGCCGCTTCGACCAGTTGACGGAAACGGTAGCAGCGCTGGCGCGGCAGATCGACGAGATTTCGCAAAACGAACACCCCGTCGTCGCACGGCGCTTTGGGCAACTGAGCGATCAGGTCCAGACGCTGACGCGCCAGATCGAGGAAGCCTCGCGGAACGAGCATCCCATCGTCGCTCGTCGCTTTGAGGAACTGGCGCAGACGGTGGGGGCATTGTCGCGCCAGATAGACGACACATCGCGACACGAGCATCCCGCAGTCGCACGTCGCTTCGATCAATTGACGAAGACGGTCGTAACGCTGTCGCGTCAAATTGACGAGGCGTCACACAGCGAAAATCCCGCAGCGGCCCGTCGCTTCGATCAGTTGACGCAGACGGTGGGAGCACTGTCGCATCAAATAGATGAAACAACGCGAAACGAGCATCCCGCTGTCGCACGTCGCTTCGACCAATTGGCGGAGACGGTCGAAACGCTGTCGCGTCAAATACACGACGCATCTCATAACGAACATCCCGCAGCGGCGCGTCGCTTCGATCAATTGGGCGAGACGGTTGGGTCGCTCGCGCGTCAGATCGACGAGACCTCTCGCAACGAGCATCCCGCGGTCGCGCGTCGCTTTGACCAATTGGCGGAAACGGTTGGGTCGCTTTCGCGCCAAATCAACGAGGCGTCATACAACGAACATCCAGCGGTAGCCCGTCGCTTCGATCAATTGGGCGAGACGGTCGGATCGCTCGCTCGTCAAATCGACGAAACCTCGCGCAGCGAACATCCCGCCGTCGCTCGCCGCTTCGGCCAGCTGAGCGGTCAGGTTGAAAATCTGTCTCATCAAATCGAAGAGGCATCAAGAACCGAACATCCCGGCGTCGCTCGCCGTTTCGACCAACTTGGCGATTCGATGGGTAATTTGGCGCGCCAGGTCTCCGCAGTGCAAAGCGATGTCGGCCAGAACTCCGACCGCCAGGAACGCATTGTTCGCGAGGTCGAAGGTCTTCGCGAGGAAATTGAGGGTCTGTCACGCACGCTTGGCGATCTCGCGCCACGCGCCTCCACCACCTCGATCGAAACCGCACTGCGCGACCTCGCACAGCGCATCGACGCGCAGCGCGATCGCGGCGTCATTGACGCCGCGCTGGCGCCGGCCGAACGCATTGCCGGCGAATTGCGAGCGGTGATGAAGGATCTCGACCCCGCTCCGCTCGTGCGCAATCTCCATGCCGATGTGCATGCGATCGCACGCAGGCTCGAGGAAATTGGGACGCCCAGCGAAGCCGATGCAACGGCGTTAACCCAGCTGGGCCGCCAGACCGCCGAAATCAAGGAACTCCTCAGCGCCCTCGCTTCGCGGCCCTTGCCGCTGGAGAAACTGGAAACGCGTCTGTTCGACCTGACCCAGCGCGTCGACGGACTGTCCACCATCGCCGCGGCGACGGGCTCCGGCAAGGAAATCGGCGAGGTGGTCAAAGCAATCCGCTCGATCGTGGCGGCTGAGACCGGCAGCGGTTTCCAGACATTCAACCAACGCCTTGAACATCTGTCCGGCAAGCTTGATGAAGTTCTCTCGAAGAGCGGCGCCAAACGCTTTGACGACCTCGATGCGCGCATCGACAGCATGCACAAGTCGCTCGCACAGCGCATTGATCGCGGCGTCGCCGCGCAGCAACCGGCAAACACCGGCCCGCTCGAGAATCTGGTGGCGTCCCTCGCCAAAAAAATCGATTCCGCGCTCGACGCCAAGGCGCATAACCCCGCCTTCGACGAATTGGGCCGCAAGATCGAAAAGCTGGAAGCGCGCTTCCATGATCCAGCCGCCGCGCAGTCCATCGCCCGTATCGAAAGTCTGCTGGCCAGCCCAGGCCACGAGGGGCACTTCAAGGAACTTGCTCAACGCATCGACAATATCGGCAAGACGCTGATCGGTCGCTTCGAACGGGACGGCTTCGCGCAAAGCGGAGTCGATCTTGGACACATCGAGGATCTCGTTCGCCGGCTCGGCGATCGGATTGACGCCACTTTCGAGCCCGGGGCGGGCCGGCGCGATATCGAACAGCTTGAGCATCAGGTCGAACAATTGTCGAGGAAGCTCGACAGACTGGGAGATTACCCGTCCACCGCAAAGATCGAGGAACTGCTAACTCAGCCTGTGCCTCAACTGCAGCTGAACGAAATTTCCGACCGCATCGACTTCATGCATAACGCGCTCGCGGCGCGCATTGAAGAAGGCGCGCGCTCGCGAAGCGAAATTAACAAGACGCAGTTGACTGATCTCGTTGAGCAGCTGTCGCGCAATATGAACAGTGCGCTCGATCCATCCGCCGACCCGAGCGTTCTCAATTCGCTGGAAAGTCAGATCAAGCAGCTGTCGCAACGCCTCGATCGCACCGATGGAAATGGCGCCGCGCTCGCTTCAATCGAGTCGAAGATCGCCGATCTCTTCGCGCGCATCGACGACACACGAGCCGAGGCCACTGATGCCGCCGAAGCGGCTGTGCGCCGGGCCACGCTTGATGTCTTGCGCCAGGCGGCGAGCATGCCTGGCGCCTTCAACCCGGCGGTAAAAAAGGAAATCGACGACATTCGTCGCATCCAGGACGAAAGCGGCGCCCGCACGCACGAAACTTTGTCCGCTGTCCATGAAACCCTGGAGCGCGTTGTTGATCGTCTCGCGGTGTTCGAAGATGAGCTGACAGAAATCCGCAGCACGCCGTCAGTTCGAAATGTCGCCCAGGCAGCCGACGCCGAACGTAAGGCTGAGTCCTCACGCCCAGCGGCTTCAGAACCCGCCCGTCAGGCGACGCGCCCGAGAATCGTAGAACCTGCTTTGGACGCTCTCGATAAGCAGCCTGCGGCCGCGGCGCCGCAGGCGCGCCGAGGTCGCGAGATTGACGATCTGGATCTTGGCGCGCTTGGACACGCGGCGCCTCAGGTCGCTCGAAATGAAACCACGCAGTCGGCCTTCATCGCCGCCGCTCGCCGCGCCGCCCAACAGGTCGCAGCGCAGGCGGACGCGGAAGAAGCCGCGCGCAAGGTGAAGCGTCAAAGCCCCCGGGAGGTCGCTAAGGAAGGCAGTGCGGCGCTGGCGAACGTCGGCTCGACGATTATGGCCCGCAAGCGGCCGATTTTGCTGGGTCTGACTGCCCTGGTGATGCTTGTCGGCGCCTATCAGATGGCTCATTACGTTAATCTGTCTGGCGGCGTTCCCAAGCACGAAGAAACAGGCGACGCGCGTCCACTAGGGGAGCCGCAGGGCGCGTCCGGGCAAAAGGCTGTACCCCAAGCCGACAATACTCTCGCGCAACCGGATTCTGCGCCCGCGCCGCAAAAGAGCGGGCTGTCGCCGATCGCGCCGCTCCCCAAGCTCGCGGCGCCAAAACAGGCGCCGGCGGCGGGAGGCGCTGTCGCCCCCAACGCAACTCAGTCGCCTACTCTTGGCCTTCAGCCGATCGGCCCTGCTGGAGGCGGACCTACCATGGCGCCTCGTGCGCCGGGAAAATCCGCCACGGGCGAGCAGGTCGACAACATGCCGGTGGGCGCGATCGGACGCTCTCCGCAAGAGACCGCGGCGGCGATCAAGGCGCTGGCCGCCAGCGGCGACGCCACCGCGCAATACGAGCTCGGCGCGCGTTACGCGGACGGACGGGGCGTCGCTCGCGATAACAAGACCGCAGCGCAGTGGTTTGAAAAAGCAGCCGAACAGGGGCTGGCGCCAGCGCAATACCGGCTCGGCTCCTATTACGAAAAGGGCATAGGCGTCGACCGCGACTACGCTCGCGCCCGCAAACTCTATCAGCAGGCAGCCGACGCCGGCAACGCAAGAGCCATGCACAATCTTGCAGTGCTGGCGGCCGAAGGCAATGACGGCAAGCCGGATTACGGCCTCGCCTCGGACTGGTTCCGCAAGGCGGCGGAGTTCGGCGTGCGCGACAGCCAGTACAACCTCGCGATCCTTTATGCGCGCGGTTTAGGCGTTGGCCAGAGCATGACGCAATCCTATCTGTGGTTCGCGGTGGCCGCCGACCAGGGGGATACCGACGCAGCAAAGAAGCGCGACGAAGTGGGCGCCCGCCTCGACTCCAAGGAACTGGCCGCCGCCAAGGCGCTGGTCGACGGCTTCAAGCCCCGCCAGCCTAAACGCGAAGCCAATGACGTAACGCCCCCCAAGGGCGGTTGGGAAAGCCTGAAAGCTCCGGACCTGCCGCCGCTGGCGAAGCCCGCCACGACAGGAACCAAGCCGAAAGTTTCGCAAATATAGCGGAAGCTCATTCGGCCCGGCCATGCGGGCCACCTTCTCCCGCGATCGGGAGAAGGAACGCCCCTCACATGCCGCCGAGAATATCCGCGACGGTGAAGATGTCCTTGTCGCCACGGCCGCACAAATTCATCACCATCAAGTGATCATGTGGCTTCTGGGGCGCCAGTTGCAGCACTTTGGCCAGCGCGTGAGCGGGTTCCAGCGCCGGAATAATGCCCTCAAGCTTTGAGCAGAGCTGGAAGGCGTCGAGCGCCTCCTTGTCGGTGGCGTTGAGATAAGTGACTCGGCCGGACTCATGCAGCCAGCTATGTTCCGGTCCGATGCCGGGATAGTCCAGCCCCGCCGAAATCGAGTGGCCCTCCAGAATCTGACCGTCATCATCCATCAGGAGATAGGTACGGTTGCCATGCAACACGCCGGGCTTGCCGCCGGTCAACGAGGCGGCGTGTCCGTTCGGTACATGGACGCCATGGCCCGCCGCCTCTACGCCGTAAATCTCGATGCCCGGGTCATCCAGGAAAGGATGGAACAGCCCGATCGCATTGGAGCCGCCGCCGATGCAAGCGACCAGCGAATCCGGAAGCCGGCCTTCCATCTCCTGAATCTGGACGCGCGTTTCATTGCCGATGATCGACTGAAAATCGCGCACCATCGCGGGATAGGGATGCGGACCCGCGGCAGTGCCAATGCAATAGAATGTGTCGGCGACATTGGTGACCCAGTCGCGCAGCGCCTCGTTCATCGCGTCCTTTAAGGTGCGTGCGCCGGACTGCACCGGGATCACCTCGGCCCCCAGCATCTTCATCCGAAACACATTGGGCTTCTGCCGCTCGACGTCGACCGCGCCCATATACACCACGCATTGCAAACCAAAGCGGGCGCAGGCCGTGGCCGTAGCGACGCCATGCTGGCCGGCGCCCGTCTCGGCGATGATACGCTTCTTGCCCATGCGCCGCGCCAGCAGAATCTGGCCGAGCACATTGTTGATCTTGTGGGCGCCTGTATGGTTCAGCTCGTCACGCTTGAAATAGACCTTGGCGCCCATGCCCTCCCCTGCCCGCTCGCGCAGATGCTCGGTGATGCGTTCGGCGAAATAAAGCGGGCTCGGGCGCCCGACATAATGTTTGTGCAGACTCTGCAATTCAGCGTGGAACGCCGGATCGGCCTTCGCCTCGCCATAGGCGCGTTCCAGGTCGAGCACCAGAGGCATCAACGTCTCGGCGACGAAACGTCCGCCGAAAATGCCGAAGCGGCCATTCTCATCAGGACCATTGCGAAAGGAATTGGGCGCTTGGCTGTTCAACTGTCGATCCTCGAAGGAAGGAGATTTGCAGGTCTTTTAAACCTTTGACGCACGGGATGAAAGCGCACAAGGAGTTCGACGGCCAACCTATCCGCAAGCCCAATCGAACTTCATGTCCTTGAAATCCAGCTGAGCATTCCCGCCGCCGAAATTGTATCCACCGAAATATTCTTCAAATTCGATGTACCACGGGCTCATCTCGGGAATCGCCTGCAACGGCCGCATCGTCCCCCCGACATGATCGCGTTTATGACCCGCGGCCCAAGGTCGCTCGCGCCAGTTCTCCGCCTTGACCACATCGCCCTCCCAATAGAAATAGGATTCATATCCCGAAGGCGTTTCGGCTCCCGAATAGCTTTCCATCGGCGCCTTACCCGCATTGGGGTCAACGCTTCGGGGGGACCAGAAAATAGCCCGGTTTTCCTCAAGTGTTTGCGCCGGAATGCCGCCAAGAATCCGGGTTGCGGCCTTTGACGCGCCCGAGAATTCGTAAAAGGCGCAGGCGGAGCCGCAATGCAGCCAACCCGGAGGCGACGCCGCATTCAGAACGGAGGCGGGGGAAATCTGCGGCGCAGGGCACAGTGGCCCGTCAAACTCCTCCCGCGTCAAAAGGATCAAAGCATACGCATAGCCCAGAATGTCGGTCATCCGGTGCATATGAGGATGCGATCGCCGCCCGGTCTCCCAGAAAGGCCGCAATGCGGGATTCGATGGCGGCGTGTCTGTCAGGGCCAGAACTGCGACCGTCAGCTCGGCGTCCGGGCTCGCCCCGCCGTCATTCTGGTCCGCCGCCGTTGCAAAAAAGCTCAGGGCCACCAGATCCGCGCCATGGACGCGATAATCCGGGGGCAGCAACAAAGTGAAACCGTGCATCAGTGGATAGCTGGTGACAGGATCCAACGGCCACTGCTGCTGCGAAATGCCTGGCGGCAGACCAAACGTCCATCCGTGATTGTCTCGATTTCCTCGATCGACCTGGCAATGTCGAATCTCCAAATCATAGGCGACAGAAGGAAGAACGGAACTCATTCAGAAATCTCCAGTCCTGAAGCAGAAATGACATATTGTTCAGACCGCGCGGCTGCGACCTATCCTTATACGAACCCTGGGTGGAGGAGTTTACGCGCGGCGGCGATGAAGGCCGCGATGCGCGCTTCATCCTTGACGCCTCTGGCGCTTTCGACTCCAGAGGAGACGTCGACGGCCGGCGCGCCGGTTTCGGCCAATGCCCGAGCGACATTATCCACATCGAGCCCCCCCGAAAGCATCCAGTTCGCAGCCCCGACGTTGCGCAGCAACCCCCAGTCGAAAGCGGTCCCGGCGCCGCCGGGCGCTTTCGCGCCGGGCTGCGGCTTGGCGTCGAAGAGAATTATGTCGGCGGCGGCATAGGCGTGCGAGCCCAAGACGTCCTCATCGGTGGCGACGCCAATCGCCTTGATGACCGGCAGGCCGAAGCGGGCCTTTACCTGCTCGACCCGTTCCGGTGTCTCGGCGCCATGCAATTGCAAAAGGTCTGGCTCCAGCGCCGCGACAATCGCCTCTATTTCAGCGTCGCCTGCGTCCACCGTCAGGGCGACCTTTTTGATCCGTCCCCGCGTTAGCGCGGCCAGGTCGCGTGCGGTTTCAAGGCTGATATGGCGCGGGCTTTTTTCAAAAAAGACGAAGCCCGCCATATCGGCGTCTGCACCGATAGCCGCCTCCAGTGTCGACGGCGTCGATAAGCCGCAGATCTTGACGATAACGCGCGACAAGCCTGTTTCCTGCGAGGGCAAAGCCCCTAGCCTCTATTATAGACATCCTGGAAACGGACAATATCGTCCTCGCCAAGATACGATCCGGTCTGTACCTCGATCAACTCGAGGTCGATCCTCCCGGGATTGGTCAGACGGTGCTTGCAGCCGATAGGCAAATAGATCGAACTCGTTTTCATGCACGAGATGCACTTCTTCATCGCGGCCGACCTCGGCGGTGCCCTTCACCACGATCCAGTGCTCGGCGCGATGAAAATGCTTTTGCAGCGACAGGCGCTCGCCCGGCTTTACCACGATGCGCTTGACCTGATACCGCGCTCCGGCGTCCACCGACTGGTAATAACCCCAGGGGCGGAAAATCCGCTTGTGCTCGCCAGCTTCGCGGCGATTTTCCCGTTTGAGCTGCGCCACAAGCTGCTTGACCTTGTCGCCATGCTCCTGGTGCAGGACCAGGACCGCATCCTGGGTCGTCACGACAATGATGTCGTCGACGCCGACAACCGTGGTGAGCGTCTCGTCGGAACGCACATGCACATTTGAGGCGTCCATCACAACGCCATTGCCGCGCACCGAATTGCCGTGCGCGTCTCGGTCGGACAGTTCCCAGACCGCGCGCCAGTTGCCGACGTCCGACCAGCCGATGTCGGCGGGAATCAGAGCCGCCTGCTCGGTTCGCTCCATCACGGCATAGTCGATAGATTTTTTTGGCGCCTGCTCGAAAGCTGCGGCGTCCAGAACCAGAAAGCCCAGATCCGTCTTGGCTGCGTCAATCGCCGCTTCGACCGCGGCGAAAATCGCCGGCTCGAATTTGGCGATCTCCGCCTGCATCACGTCGGCGCGGAAAATGAAATTGCCGCTGTTCCAGAAGTAGCCCGCGTCGACATAGCTTTGCGCAGTGGCGCGGTCGGGCTTTTCCACGAACGCTTCCAGCTTCAGCACGTCGCCGCCCTTGTGCAACGGCGCGCCGGCGCGCAGATAGCCATAGCCGGTCGCCGGGGCGTCGGGTTTGACTCCCAAGGTTACGATATAACCTTCCTTTGCAGCGGCAGCCGCTTTTTTGCATAGGTCCACCAGCCCGGGCTGGTCTTGCACCACGTGGTCCGCAGCCAAGACGACGACGATCGTGTCGGGCGCCCGCCGGGCCGCGAGCCCAGCCGCAACCGCGACCGCCGGGCCAGAGTCGCGCCGCGAAGGCTCGAGCACAATGTCCGCTTGCGCCCCAATCTCGCGAAGCTGGTCGGTGATCATGAAACGGTAATCGACATTGGAAATGACAACCGGCTTCTCGAAAGCCGGATCGGCGAGCATTTGCATCGTCGACTGGAAGGTCGAGCGTTCCCCGACCAAAGGAATAAATTGCTTGGGAAATGTGTCTCGGGATTCGGGCCAAACCCGGGTTCCGGCTCCACCGCACATGATAACAGGGAGGATTTTGGTCATAAGCCGCCTTTCAATCGGAACCTGGGGCGAAACATTCAGCCCGAACCAACTGCCGTGGGGCTCGGGCGACGCCGTTCTCTGTCGCAGAGGCGGCGCCGCTTTTTGCGGAATCGCACTCCTGCGGCTCCCTCAAAACCAGAAAAACCGCCAATTCGGTCGCGTCAGTTCTTGCCTTTCTTCTCCAGTTCCGCCTTCAACGCAAGCAGCTTGGCGAAGGGCGAATCGGGATCAGGCTGACGTTCGCGCTTCTCGGGCGGAGAAAAAGAACCGCCTGGCCGGCCGCTGCGGCGGCTGTCGTCCCGGGGGCCGCGATTCTCACCGCGTCCGTTTGAGCGCTGCTCTCCACGCTGCCCCTGTCCCGGCTGGCCTGCGGAACGGAAACCGCCTTTTGGCGCATCGGCGCGCGGACGATTTCCCGTCGCGCGCTCGCCCTGCTGACCTTCCACCTGCGGTTTGTCGCCTTGAGCGCGAGCATCGTGTCGCAGCGCTCCGCTGGTCGCGTCGGCGCGCGGCGCCCTGCGATTGCCGCCTTCGTGCCGGCGCGGCGCCGAAGCGGCGTGTCGCTGGGGAGACCAGACTTCGATCATCTGTGGAACCGCCGGTTCGGGAGACTCGGGCGCGATCGAAGGATCATCCGCAATCTCGGACGCCTCCAGAACGGCAGATGAAGCCTCGGCTGCCGCTGGAGCCGCTGTCGGAGTTTCGACGGGTTCGATGGCTGCGGCGACCTCGCCTAAACTGGCCTCGACCGGCTCCACGGCGACTTGGGGGGTGTCTGCGGCTGCTTCGACCAGCGCATTCGCGCTGTCTTCCGCGGAAGGAGCGGCGGAAATCGGTTGTGTGGCGGCGGCGGGAATTATTGGAACGGTGATCGCCGGCCCCGGCCTTTGCGCGCTGACATAGCCGAGCGAACGCAGAATCGACGAAAAGGCTTCGCCAGCGCAACCTGTGAGCGAAGTCATGGCCACCGAGACCACAAATCCATCGCCGTCCGCCGCGCCGATGGGAGGCTCTCCAACGCTGGCGCCCGGCTTATAGGCAATAGCCGGGCGAATAAGGTCGGCGAGGCGCTCAAGAATGTCCACGCGCACGACCCGCTCTCCGCACACACGATATCCCGCGGCGCGATAAAAGCCCTTTGCGATGGCAGGATCGGCGGCGAAGGAGGTTCTACCTGACGCAGCCAGATGCGGAGCCTCCTCAAGACCTTTCACGCCATCAAGCCCGCCGTGGCGAAGCGCCCAAAGGAGCGCCGCAAGCGCGCGAGGCGCCGGCTTGAGCAGCAGGGGCAAATAAAGGTGATATGCCCCGAAACGAACGCCCAGCTTGCGTAACGCAGCGCGTTCCTCCTGCGAGAAGTTTTTCACTTCCTTGGCGACTCGGCTCCGCTCCAGCACGCCGAGTTCCTCGGCGATCTGAAACGCCACTCCGCGGACGGCGCCGGCAAGGCCTTCTCCCGCCTCGAGCTGTTCGAGCGGCCCCAGTAGTTTTTTGATGCGCTGAGATAGCCAGAGCTCCAGACGCTGCTTGACCTTGTCGAGGATTGCGCCGGTCAGCTGCTCATCTGCGAGCACGTGCACTGTTGGCGTCAAAATTCCCGCACCCTGAGCGATCTTGCCCACTGGCTCGCCAAGCCACCGGATGGTTCCGTCATTGCCGAGCACAAAGGCGTCGTCCACCGCGTCAAAAACGCGAGTGGCTCGGGCGTCGAATTCGCCGGCCAGCGCTTTCTGCGCTGCGGCGTTCAACGCCTTGGCCGCTTCGCCCGCGGCGCCGGGGTCGGCGGTGAAGCGGAATCCTTGCAGGGATCCCACATGCTGACCTTCGACAACAACGTCGCCGGCGGCGGTAATTTCGGCTTCGAGCATTGCATTCTCTCTGAGACGGCGCATCAGCACACTGGTGCGGCGATCGACGAAGCGCTGGGTGAGACGTTCATGAAGCGCGTCGGATATACTGTCCTCTACCTGACGCGCGACGCTCTGCCAATGGCTGGAATTTTCGAGCCACCCAGAACGGTTGGCCACAAAGCTCCATGTTCGCACCTGGGCGAGGCGATTGGCAAGGGTGGAGATGTCGCCGTCGACTCTGTTAATACCCGCCAGCTGACGAGCCATCCAATCGTCCGGAATCCTGCCTCGCCGGACGATAAAGCCGAAAATCGTCGCCGCCAACTCAGCGTGGGCCGCGGGGGAGGATTTACGGTAATCGGGAATCTGGCAAGCCTCCCACAGCCTTCCCACATCGGCGGGAGTTTTGGCGTTGCGACAGATTTGCTCGTCCCGCAACAAAGCCTCTAGCGCGAGTTGATCCTCCTGCACCGGCCCGCGAACCAGGCAGGGGTTTTTGGGCGTAACTTCCAGAGAGGCCGACAGGGCCTTGAGCGAGGAAAAGTCCAGGTCCGGATTGCGCCACTGCAGTGTGGTGACGGGTTCGAAACGATGCTCCTCCAAAGCTTCGACCAGATCCTCGTCGAACTGCGGACAGCGCGCGGTGCTCCCAAAGGTTCCGTCGTTCATGTGCCGCCCCGCGCGTCCCGCGATCTGGCCGAACTCCGCGCTTGTCAGCCGCCGAAACCGCCAGCCGTCGAATTTGCGATCGGAAGCGAAGGCGATGTGATCGACGTCGAGATTCAGGCCCATGCCGATGGCGTCGGTGGCTACGATGAAGTCGACATCGCCATTTTGATAGAGATCCACCTGAGCGTTGCGCGTTTTGGGGCTGAGCGCCCCGATAACGACCGCTGCGCCGCCTTTCTGGCGCTTGATCCATTCAGCTATGGCGTAAACTTCCTCGGCGGAAAAGGCGACAATGGCGCTGCGCGGCGGCAAGCGAGCTATCTTCCGTTCGCCTGCATAGGTCAGGCGCGA
Organism: uncultured Alphaproteobacteria bacterium; assembly: GCA_963724845.1. Taxonomy (GTDB): domain Bacteria; phylum Pseudomonadota; class Alphaproteobacteria; order Rhizobiales; family Beijerinckiaceae; genus Methylocystis. The sequence continues at coordinate 546,457 of CAVRWF010000001.1, read as the reverse complement.
AAGGCGCGGCCGGGCGAAAATCGGAGCGCCCGGCATGAACCTTTCGATCAAAGACGCCATGGTGTCTGCGCCGATGAGCAGAGTTTCCTGACGACCGCGCCAGCGCAGCAACCGGTCGGTGAACACATGGCCGCGATCAAGATCAGCCGCGAGCTGCACCTCGTCAATGCCGATGAAATCGACGTCAAGGTCGCGCGGCATCGCTTCGACTGTGGCGATCCAGTAGCGGGGCGCGTTTGGCTTGATCTTTTCTTCGCCCGTGACGAGAGCAACACTTTCAGCGCCGACCCTTTGGACCACGCGAGTGTAAACCTCGCGCGCCAGCAGCCTAAGCGGCAGGCCGATCATGCCGGTGGGAAAGGACAGCATCCGCTCTATTGCGTGATGGGTCTTGCCCGTGTTGGTCGGCCCCAGCACCGCGCAGACGCCGGCTGTGCGCGCAGCCGCCCGGCCTCCGCTCGGCGGTCGCATTGAAGACGGCGGGCCGAGCAGGTCCTGCATAGTCTCCAACTCTATTCCCCGCCGTTCCACCTACTCTATCACCCGCAACCTCGGGGTCGCAGCATATAGGATGCGTGTTGTCGACGGAACGCTCCCACAGCCGATACACGCCCGGACGGCTCTGTTTCATAACGGAACTTTGGCGCGGGGGCGATTTCACTTTTCGAACAAGCTGCGAACAGAATCGCGCCCGAATCGCCGACTCTGGAAGAATCCGCGTCTGTTCCCCCAGATATGGCTATCCAAAACTCTATCGCCACTAGAAATAGATTTTAATGATCGCGTGCAGAAAACAGTCGCGGGCGCTTGCGGGACTCCGCCACGTCCAGTTGTCAATCGCCATCACCCAAATGATTTTTGCGTAAACCTTTGGAGGAAAGCGTGAACGCAGCCGGCACGAATCGCTTTTCCACCGCTGTTTTCGTCTCGTTCTGACAAGATGCGGCAGGCGCGACATCCTTGCTCGCAAAATGTAGTGGCAGGAAAGAATTGAAGTTCTTTTTCGTCTGCAAATTGTTGCGCAAATGATTAAGCCCCTGTCCGAATTCGGCGCAGTGGCGGCCCCGTCAAAAAGCCGCCAATAGTTAAGACCGTGGCGGCTCGAAGGGCTGAGGTTGTTAATCTGCAGGCTTGATCGTGAACGTTGCGCGCCCGAATCGATTGCGCGCTGGAGTTGTCGGATTGTTCTCACGACGACTAGCTGGCTCGCACCATGGGCGTCGCTATATGCAGCGACGGCATGCGCTCGATGAGGGAAGATCCTGTGCCGACGCCCAGTTGCCGTTCACAAATTTGTCCTGGTTCGAAGCAGATCACGGATGCGTGTCGCGGGATGGACGCGGAAGGCCATTCGCGTTTACGAGAGCTGTTAACGAATGCAAACCAACGCCGCTCAAACGCGCTTTGCGCCCCGGCGGCGACTGCAAATGCTTCAGGAGAGAGAAATGATGGTCAAAGACAGCAACGGAACGGAACTGAAGGACGGCGATAACGTCACGCTCATTAAGGATCTGAAGGTGAAGGGATCGTCGGTCACGCTCAAGCGCGGCACGATGATCAAAAATATTCGGCTGACCGACAATGAGGAAGAAATCGATTGCCGCTCCGACAAGGTCAAAGGTTTGGTGTTGCGCGTCGAGTTCGTGAAAAAGTCTTAAGGGCGAGCCACCGTGACGGAGCGTGAAATGACCTTTTTCTATTTCGTCGCGGCGGGCTTGTGCGAAATTGGGGGCTGCTTTTGCTTTTGGACCTGGTTGAGGCTGGGGCGCTCTGCTTTTTGGATTGCGCCCGGTCTCTCGAGCCTCACGCTGTTCGCTGTTTTGCTGACGCGGGTTGACTCCGCCTTTGCGGGGCGGGCCTTCGCCGCTTACGGGGGCGTCTACATCGCCCTTTCGCTTTTCTGGCTCTGGGCTATGGAGGGCGCTCGTCCCGATCGATGGGATTTCTCCGGCGCGGCTCTTTGCCTCATCGGCTCCGCAATAATGCTGCTGGCGCCTCGCTGATTTACTGCAATTTTAATCATGTTTCTTAATGATATGCGTTCTTAAACAAACGCAATTAAGCGAAGCATTAACCACTTAGCGCTCATAATTCATTGACACGAATTCGTGTAGCCGCCTTGCGTCACGGGACGTCCTGTTCGGATCACAGCGCAAGCCATCGCCATTCCATGCAACGACCCTGTTCAGTCAGACAGCGTTCGAAAGACCGAAAAGATGAAGGTTGTCATTCTGACTGGCGGGCTTGGAACGCGGCTCGCCGAAGAAACGTCGGTGCGGCCCAAGCCCATGGTCGAGATCGGAGGACGACCGATTCTTTGGCACATCATGAAGGCATACTCCACTCATGGCTTCAACGAATTCGTGCTGTGCCTGGGCTACAAGGGTTATTACATTAAAGAGTTTTTTTCGAATTATTTTCTTCACATGTCCGACGTGACCTTTGACATGCGCACGCGCGCAATGGAAGTTCACCGAGAACACGCAGAGCCTTGGCGCGTCACCCTCGTCGACACCGGCGACAACACGCAAACGGGCGGACGACTCAAACGAGTCCTGGAGCATGTCGCCGATGAGGAAGTCTTCGCTCTCACCTATGGCGATGGCGTTTCCGACATCAACCTGACAGCTGAACTCGCCTTTCATAAATCGCACGGCAAACTTGCCACGGTGGCCGCCGTTCGCCCTGCAATGCGCTTTGGCGCCATGTCTCTGGACAACGACCGCGTGACCTCCTTCGCCGAAAAGCCCGTCGCAGAAAGCGGCTGGGCCAACGGAGGGTTCTTTCTGCTTTCGCCCAAGGTTGGCGACCTGATCGAAGGCGACTCCGTAATCTGGGAACGTGGGCCGCTCAATGAGCTGGCGGCCAGGGACGAACTGCGAGCCTTCGTTCATGACGGTTTCTGGTATCCAATGGACACGCTGCGCGACAAAATCTACCTCGAAGAACTATGGACGTCCGGCCAAGCGAAGTGGAAAATCTGGTGATCTCTTCAGCATTCTGGCGCGGAAAACGCGTCTTCGTCACGGGTCACACGGGCTTCAAGGGATCCTGGCTGTCCCTGATGCTGGCGCGCCTCAACGCGCGTGCGACGGGCTACGCGCTGGAGCCCCCAAGCACGCCCAATCTATTCGATCTCGCGCGCGTTGGCGAATATATCGATGATATTCGCGGCGACATCCGGGATATTGATCATCTACGCACGGCAATGACGGCGGTAGCGCCGGAAATCGTGGTTCACATGGCGGCGCAGCCGCTTGTGCGCGCCGCCTACGACGATCCCGTGAACACCTATGCAACCAATGTGATGGGCACAGTCAACGTGCTGGAAGCCGTGCGAGCCGCGCCAAGCATTCGCGCCGTTCTCATCGTGACCACCGACAAATGCTATGAGAACAAAGACTGGGTGTGGGGTTATCGCGAGACCGACGCGTTAGGCGGACATGACCCCTATTCCAACAGCAAAGCATGCGCGGAACTCGTCGCCAGCGCCTTTCGCGACAGTTATTTTTCAAAAGCGGGGAGCGTCAAAGTCATCTCCGCACGCGCCGGCAATGTGATCGGCGGCGGCGATTTCGCGGCTGACAGAATTGTTCCCGACGCATTTCGCGCCTTCATCGCGGGTCGCGGGTTGCACATTCGCAATCCGGCGGCGGTGCGACCTTGGCAGCATGTCCTGGAGCCGCTTACCGGCTATCTGATGTTGATCGAAGCCGCGATGACCGACCCTGCCCGAATCGACGGCGGCTGGAATTTTGGTCCCGGCGCCGCAAGCGAGCAAAGCGTAGAGGCGCTAGTCACGCGTTTCATTGACGCCTTTGACCAGAACGCCCGCTGGACGCACGATAAGGGAGAACATCCCCACGAAGCCAATCTTTTGCGTCTCGACACCGCCAAGGCGCGTGAAGTATTGGGGTGGTCGCCTTTGCTCGACTTTGCTGAAACTGTCGACTGGACTGCGCAATGGTATCGCAATCTCGCCGACCGTTGCGATATTATCGAGTTGACGATGACCCAGGTCGACACCTATTTGGGTCAACGCGTGCGTCTCGTTTCGCCCTTTGCACAGGAGTTGACTGAGGAACTGCGTCAGGAACCCTCGCGGCAACGGCTCGCATGAGATCTGATGCGCGCCTTCGGCGCCGCAGGACGCGAGTTCAACGAAAAGCCATGGACTTCCGTCCGAGGCGCATTCATGATCCACAAAATTGAGCATAAATCGGGAGCCAAAGCGGGCGTTGCTTCGATAAGCGAAGCTGCTGACAGTTCTCTCCTAGCGTTTTGACGTGATACGGGCGCAGGCGTTAAAAGCCGCCTCTGCTTTCGAATCGGGATGAACGCATGACCACAATCGTCGAACGCATCAGCGCGGAGCTTGCCGCCAAACCCTGGCAAGTGGAAGCCGCCGTAGCCCTGCTCGATGCCGGATCGACAGTGCCTTTTATTGCCCGCTACCGAAAAGAGGTGACGGGCACGCTCGACGACATTCAGTTACGCAGGCTCGAAGAGCGGTTGCGCTACCTTCGCGAGCTCGACGAGCGCCGCAAGGCGATTTTGGAGTTGATCGATTCACAAGGAAAGCTTACAGACGCCTTGCGCGCAACCATAAATGAGGCTGACAACAAAGCGCGGCTGGAGGACATATATCTTCCCTTCAAGCCGAAACGGCGCACCAAGGCGCAGATAGCGATCGAAGCGGGCCTGGCGCCGCTCGCGGACGCACTTTTGGCCGGACCGCAGAATGATCCTAAAGCGCAGGCGGCGCCGTTCGTCGTCGCTGACAAAAATGTCCCCACGGTCGAGGCGGCGCTGGAAGGCGCGAGATCCATCCTGGTCGAACGCTTCGCTGAAGACGCTGATTTGATTGGCCAGCTGCGCGATCTATTCTGGTCCCAGGGCGCACTGAAGTCGAAAGTTCGCGAAGGCAAGGAGACGGCGGGCGCGAAGTTCTCGGACTATTTCGATTTTTCCGAGCCGCTGACCAAACTTCCATCGCATCGCATACTGGCGCTGTTTCGCGGCGAGAAGGAAGAATTCCTCGATCTGGAGATGGCGCCCGAGCGGGAACCGGGCGCGGCAGGTTACGAGAGCCGCATAGCGCGCCGCTTTGGAATAGAGGATCGCAGTCGTCCCGGCGACCGCTGGCTCGCCGAAACCGTCCGCTGGGCCTGGCGCACCAAAATCGAGTTGCACCTCGCCGTGGACGCCCGCGCGAAGCTGTTTCGCCTTGCGGAAGACGAGGCGATCAACGTCTTCGCCGGCAATCTGCGCGATCTTCTGCTCGCAGCGCCGGCGGGGGCGCGAGCTACACTTGGGCTCGATCCTGGATTTCGTACCGGAGTAAAGGTCGCCGTCGTCGACAAGACCGGCAAGATCGTGGCGACGACCGCCATCTACCCGCATGAGCCTCAGCGGCGCTGGGATGAAGCTCTGGCCGTGCTGGGAAAGCTGGTTCGAGAACACAAGGTCGAACTGATCGCCATCGGCAACGGCACCGCATCGCGCGAGACCGACAAACTCGCGGGAGAGCTGATAGTCAAAAATCCCGAGCTCAAGTTGACGAAGATCGTAGTTTCCGAGGCCGGCGCCTCGGTTTATTCCGCTTCGGAATATGCTTCGCGCGAATTGCCGGATCTCGACGTCTCCTTGCGTGGCGCGGCGTCGATCGCCCGGCGCCTGCAGGACCCGCTCGCGGAACTGGTCAAGATCGACCCCAAATCCATTGGCGTGGGCCAGTATCAGCACGACATCTCCGAAACCAGGCTGTCGCGCTCACTGGACGCGGTTGTGGAGGATTGCGTCAATGCGGTGGGGGTGGACGTTAACACCGCCTCGGCTCCGCTGCTGGCCCGCGTTTCCGGCGTGGGAGAACTGCTCGCGGGCAATATAGTCGCGCATCGCGACGCCAATGGGCCCTTCCGCAGCCGCGCAGCGCTCAAGGTGGTTCCGCGCCTGGGGCCCAAGGCTTTCGAACAGAGCGCGGGTTTCCTGCGGGTGATCGACGGCGACGATCCGATTGACCGATCTGGCGTCCATCCGGAAGCCTATCCTCTCGTACGGCGCATCCTGGCGACGGCGAAGACCGACATCAGGTCTCTAATTGGCGATTCCACGACCTTGCGCACTCTCAAGCCAGCGCAATTCGTGGACGAGACATTCGGCCTGCCGACCGTGACAGACGTCATTGCGGAACTGGAAAAGCCGGGCCGCGATCCGCGCCCTGCATTCAAGACGGCGACTTTTCAGGAGGGCGTCGAGAAGATCACCGACCTCAAGCCGGGAATGATTCTGGAAGGGGTCGTCACCAATGTCGCGGCTTTTGGCGCTTTTGTTGATGTCGGCGTGCATCAGGACGGCTTGGTGCATATCTCAGCCATGTCCAAGAGTTTCGTCAAAGACCCGCGTGCCGTCGCCAAGCCCGGCGACATTGTTCGGGTGAAAGTGCTGGAAGTGGATGCGCAGCGCAAACGAATTGCCTTGACGCTGCGACTCGACGACGAGGTTCAGCCCAGCAACTCCAAGGAAACGCGCTCTGCTCAAGGCTTCTCTCGCCCTTCAGGCGCCCCGCGCGGCGCAATGCCGGAGCAAAGGAGCGAAACTGGCAGAAACGTCAGGGGAGCGCCGGGAGGCGGCGCGCTGGGCGACGCCCTGCTCGAGGCGATGCGCGCCTCGAAGGACAAAACGAGATGAGGGGATTTGGAGCGGGTGAAGGGAATCGAACCCTCGTATTCAGCTTGGAAGGCTGCTGCTCTACCATTGAGCTACACCCGCGCGGATACCGATATGCCAAGCCTCGCGGCGATTGGCAATGGGCGAATCCGGCCTCCATCGAAGCTTTTGGCGCTGCTGAACTGCCCCGGCGCGCATTTTCCCATTTGACAGCGGCGACTGCGCCAACTAACCGGAGCGCCCGATGAGCTTCTTTCACCAGCGGGCGTTCCCACGCTGCTTCATGTCGAGGATCTAAGGACCGTGGCTAAACCCGAACTCGGCGCCAAGCGCCAATGTCAGTCCTGCGCGACAAAATTTTACGATTTCAACAAGGACCCGATTCTATGCCCTAAATGCGGGACTGTCTTCCATGTTGCGCCTCTGGCGCGCGTAGCGGCGCGCGCGGAGGAAGATGAACCTGAAGTCGAGAAGGACGAGGCGGAAGTCGTTTCCCTCACCGAAGTCGAAGAGGGTGAGAAGGTAGAGGTCATCGAAATCGACGACGACGTTGAAATTGATGACGCGGGTGAAGCCGATGACACCTTCCTTGAGGAAGAGGAAGGCGAAGATGACGATGTTGCCGGCCTGATCGATGGCGACATCGAAACTGACGAAGAAGGCTAAAGCTGTTCTGTTTCGATAGGTAAAGTCGCTAGATTTCAAGGTCTCCCTTTCCTCGAGAAAGAGAGACCTTGTTTGTTCCAAGATCCAAACTGGCCCGCCGTTGAGCCCAAATTTCGTAGCATCGAGATAGAACGCATTGCAGCGCCGCGGAGGAATTACGCGGCTAAAAGGTGAACCGGCGCAATAATTGGCGCTTACTTTGTAGTTAAATCAGATAAAACAACGCGTTGTTCCCGAGAAGCGGTGTTTCCGAAGCAGAAACAAGTTATTTGAGGCAATTTTCCTGGACTTTTCGACGCTAAAAATTTCGATGCGGCCTGAAAAAACTCTCCCGCAAGATGAAAAGATTTCCAAAGGAAACTCACGCAATGCATAAACCTACCGCAGCCTGACGGCGCAATTTCAATTTTTTGCAATCTTCGGTACTGGAAAAGTGCACGCTGTACGCGCGAAGATACAGTCGTTACAATAGTATTTTCGCGAACCAAGAAAAATAACGCTTTTATTAGTTGTGCGATGCTACCACGCGATGTAAATTTCATCAGGTTTCGCGCCGAATCGACGGTGAGCATCTTTCGCGCGCATGTGTATTTTTCGCCGCGACATGTCGGCGACAGGCCGACACCGGACTTGTTCGGTTCTTGGAACGCAAGAGAAGGCGATGAGTGACGCAATGACCTCCAACAACAACATAGAACTCGCGGCCGAGATAGTGTCCGCATATGTAAGCAATAACTCAGTGCCCGCCGCGGATCTGCCGAGCTTGATCAACGAAGTTTACGGAGCGCTGGTTCGAGTAGGCACGGGCCTGAGCGTGGTCTCTGCTCCAGTAGAGGTGCCCAAGCCTGCTGTGGCGGTTAAGAAATCGGTAACCAACGACTTTATTATTTGCCTTGAAGACGGAAAGAAATTCAAATCCCTGAAACGCCATCTCCGCACCCAGTACGGGCTGTCGCCGGAAGAATACCGGGAAAAATGGGGGCTTGCGCCTGATTATCCGATGGTCGCCCCTAACTACGCCAAGGCCCGCTCAAACCTTGCCAAGCAAATGGGGCTAGGACAGCAACGTCGTCGTCGCGGATCAAAGTAAGGCGAATTTATCTTTGCACTTTCTTGTCGCGCGTTAAAAAGCCGCGCGTTTGGGAAAATCTTTCAGGCAAGATGTGATGCTCGCTGTTGCAGAACTGCAACAGCGAGGCGACAAAAATGGAATTTCATATTCGGCTTCGAATGAAAGGTTGCGTCGTCAACCGGTCTGCGAGACATATCGTCGCTACACGCGCGGTCGAACGCGACGCAATGGCGCGAACCGCCTTTTAATCCAATTGAACGGGGAACTGCATGCGGCGGCTTATTTTGGCCTTGGTTGGCGCTATCGGCGCGACAACTTGTCTGTTTTCCGAGGTTGCATTGGCTAACGAAGCCGATCCTTTCGCAAGCTTCTTCACCCCCGTAGCGCCCCGTCCCGCCGAGGGCAGGCCTCAGGCGAGCGCCATTCCGCGCGAGGTCGTCAGGTATGAGGGGCAATATTCTCCGGGCACCGTCGTCATCTCGACCAGCGAACGCCGTTTGTATTACGTGCTGCCGAACGGACAAGCGATCCGTTATGGCGTGGGCGTTGGTCGTCCCGGGTTTGAATGGGCTGGTTCGCGCTATATCGCCTCCAAGCGGGAGTGGCCGGACTGGACGCCGCCGGCGCAGATGCTCAAGCGCCGCCCGGATTTGCCTCGCCACATGGAAGGCGGCATCAACAATCCTCTCGGCGCGCGAGCCATGTATATTTCGGGCACCCTTTACCGTATTCACGGCTCCAACGAGCCGGAGTTGATCGGTCAGGCGGTTTCGTCTGGCTGCATCCGCATGACCAATGACGATGTCAGCGATCTTTACGACCGCGTGAAAGTCGGGACCCGCGTCGTGGTTCAACGCTGAATCCTCCGGGTTTTCTCAGTCATAGCGGCCGGCTTAGCCGGCCGCTTTACTTTTCGCCCGGCCTGTCGCGGTCCAGCCCCTTGCCCGCCAACTCTTCAAGATAGGCTTTGAAGTTTTCGTCCTGCGTAACCCCAAGCTCGCGCAAATAGCGCCAAGTGTAGAGTCCCGTGTTGTGCAAGTCGTCGAAATCCAGCCGCACCGCATAATTGCCAACAGGGGCGACGTCCAATATCGTCACATTGCGCTTGCCCCCGACGGTTTTGCGCTCCGCAGCGGTATGCCCCTGCACCTCGGCGCTGGGGCTGCGCACGCGCAGATATTCGGCGCTGAGGGTGAAGCTGGCGCCGTCGTCGAAACTCACGCTCAGAGCGTGGCCCCCGTCTAGCAGACGAATTTCGCTTGGCCAGATTTCGTCAGTATCCATCCGCTTCGTCCCCAGGACCGAGAGTGAGCGCTGTTTGCGGCCAGCGCCCGCATTATATGAAATGTATAACCGGGATAGCGCGACTTCCCAAAACCGTGGTATCTGCCCGCCATGAACGCTCCATTGCATACTCCGCTGGCCTCTGCAGCGCCTGCGCTGGTAGATCCATTCGGCCGGGCGGTGTCCTATGTGCGCGTGTCGGTCACTGACCGCTGCGATTTCCGCTGCGTCTATTGCATGTCCGAGCATATGCAATTCCTGCCCCGCCAGGATTTACTGACGCTGGAAGAGCTGGACCGGCTTTGTGGGGCCTTCATTGCGCGCGGAACAAAAAAGTTGCGTATCACCGGCGGCGAACCTCTGGTGCGGCACGGAGTGATGGGCCTGTTCCGGTCGCTGTCGCGGCATCTGGTATCCGGCGCGCTGAACGAACTGACCCTGACCACCAACGGATCGCAGTTGGCGCGGTTCGCCGAACAACTGGCTGACTATGGGGTCCGCAGGATAAATCTTTCCCTCGATACGTTGAACCCGGACAAGTTTCGCTCGGTCACGCGAAGCGGCAATCTTTCGCGCGTGCTTGATGGAATGGAGGCGGCGAGGAAAGCCGGGCTTGCCGTCAAGCTCAACGCGGTGGCGCTCCGCGGCGTCAATGAAGACGAGATCCTCCCCCTGACAAGGTTCGCCCACGCCCGCGGCATGGACCTGACCTTCATCGAGGTCATGCCGCTAGGCGAACTTGAGGGAGTGGCGCGCGTCGACCAGTTTATGCCGCTGTCCGAAGTGCGTGCGCGCCTTGCCGAGGAGTTGACTCTGGAAGACGTCGATTATCACACTGGAGGCCCCGCGCGTTACATGCGCGCAAAGGAGACCGGCGGAAGGATTGGATTTATCACGCCTTTAACCCATAATTTCTGCGAGAGTTGCAATCGTGTCCGGGTGACATGCACGGGAACGCTTTATATGTGTCTGGGCCAAGAGGACGCCGCCGATCTGCGGACGCCGCTGCGCGAGAGCCTCACCAACGATGCGCTAAACGCAGCGATTGACGCGGCGATTGCCCGCAAGCCCAAGGGACATGATTTTCTCATCGACCGCGCGACAACGCACCCCGCCGTCGCGCGTCACATGAGCATGACAGGCGGCTGAAGCCCTGTTTATCGACAAGCTCGGGACCGTCCGCATGACCGACAATCGCACCGTCGCATTCCTGGGCCTTGGCGTCATGGGATATCCAATGGCCGGCCATCTGGCGTCGCGCGGACATTCTGTCACAGTTTACAATCGCACCGCTGTAAAGGCTGAGCGTTTTTCCAGAAATTTCAACGCCAAAGCCGCTTCAACGCCGCGCGCAGCCACCGCTGGCGCCGATTTTATCTTTTCCTGCGTCGGCAATGATGACGATTTGCGCGCCGTGACCTTGGGCGAAAGCGGCGCCTTCGCCGGAATGAAATCAGGGGCAGTTTTCGTCGACCACACCACTACCTCGGCCAAGGTTGCAAGAGAACTGTCTGAAAAAGCCAAAAGTCTTGGCCTCGGCTTCATCGATGCGCCGGTCTCCGGTGGCCAGGCTGGAGCGGAGAACGGCGCCTTGACCATCATGTGCGGAGGCTCCAGCGAAGATTTTGCCAAGGCCGAAACAGTAATGGCTTGTTACGCCCGCGCCTGCCGACTCATGGGGCCCAGCGGCGCAGGCCAACTGACAAAAATGGTCAATCAAATCACGATCGCCGGCCTGATTCAGAGCCTGTCGGAAGCCCTGCATTTCGCGGAGAGCGCGGGACTGGACGCCAAGGCCGTGGTGGACCTCATAAAGAACGGCGCGGCGCAATCCTGGCAAATGGAAAACCGCGCGGAGACAATGCTCAAAGGCGAATTCGATCATGGCTTCGCCGTGGAGTGGATGCGCAAGGATCTCGCAATCTGCCTTGACGAGGCTCGCAGCAATGGCGCGCGACTCCCTGTGGCGGCGCTGGTCGATCAGTTCTATGGCGAAGTCGAAAAGATCGGGGGCCGGCGCTGGGACACTTCGAGCCTCTTCGCCCTGCTACGGCGGTAATCGATTCGAACAGTTTTTTTGTTTGGTTAATTTTTTATTAACGGATGCAACCAATAGCGCGGCAGTTGCGTTCCTATCCCGATAAGAGGCGCTCTGGAGCGCAAAAGCAGCTCCGGAAAAAAAGCCCGAACCTCTGAGCGGGGCGTAGGATGATTGCATCACCGGCTAGTTCCGTCGCTAATCGCACGTCGCGGTTTGTCATTGTCGTCACCACCGCCGCAGGCCTGTTGGCCGCGGTTGCGGCTGCGCCTGCGGCGCAGACAGATGCAAAAACTTCGATGCCAGGCATAGTCCAAGGAATGATGGGCTCAACGACAGCAGACGCCGGGAAAGGGATGCGACCGTTGGGAGCGGGGCCGGCCATAAGAGTCGGTCGCGCGTTCGACGCCGAAGACGAGGATTGCACTCTCGCTGTCACGAGAATGACGGACGAAAACGGCCGAACCCGGACCAAGCGCGGCCTGACTTGCGCTAACTGACTGCTCAGAACACAATATCGGCGATGGACGGGAGTGGTTCGGGAGGGCCGCTCCCGTCTGCTCGTTAGGCCCAGCCTTGGCGATGGCAGCGTTGACGCCTGTCGAAGGCGTCCATACTGTGCCGCTCTTCCCGCCCTCCCTTAAGAACGTCTTGATGTCCTCAGCTCTGTCGCCTTCCACCCGATTCGCGCTTCCCACCGAACTTATCGAAGCCGCGCGCGTCTCTCCCGCGTGGCCGTTTGAAGAAGCGCGCAAATTGGTGAAACGCGTGGAAATGAGCGGCCAGACTCATGTGCTGTTTGAAACCGGTTACGGACCTTCTGGCCTTCCGCACATCGGCACATTTGGCGAAGTCGCCCGCACCGGCATGGTGCGCCACGCTTTTGAGGTTCTGACCGAAGGCCGGATTGCGACGAAGCTGCTGGCCTTCTCCGACGACATGGACGGGCTGCGAAAAATCCCGGACAACATCCCCAATAAGGAGCTGATCGCGCCACATCTGGGCAAGCCGCTCACCCGCGTGCCCGATCCGTTCGGCACGCATGACAGTTTTGGCGCGCACAATAACGCGAGACTGCGGGCGTTTCTCGACGCCTTCGGTTTCGAATATGAATTCGCCTCTTCGACCGAATATTATTCCTCCGGCCGCTTTGACGCCGCGTTGCTGCATATGCTGGCGCGATACGACGCAGTGATGGAAATCATGCTGCCGAGCTTTCGAGAAGAGCGCGCGGCGAGCTATTCCCCGTTCCTGCCGGTCCACCCAAGAAGCGGCGTTGTAATGCAGGTTCCGCTTCTGGCCCGCGACGCCAGCGCGGGAACGATTGAGTGGCGCGACCCGCAGACCGGCGAGACTTTCGTCACTCCCGTAACCGGCGGAAATTGCAAGCTGCAATGGAAGCCGGACTGGGCGATGCGTTGGTATGCGCTCAGCGTCGACTATGAAATGGCGGGCAAGGATCTCATCGACTCGGTCAAGCTTTCGGGCGCAATCGTTCGGGCGCTCGGCGGAAGGGCGCCGGAAGGATTCAATTACGAACTTTTTCTCGACGCCAATGGGCAAAAAATCTCGAAGTCGAAAGGCAACGGCCTGACCATTGACGAGTGGCTGACCTACGCCAGCCCGGAAAGCCTCGCACAGTTCATGTATCAAAGGCCGACTGCGGCAAAGCGTCTGCATTTTGACGTCATTCCGCGCAATGTCGACGATTACCTCGCCTTCATTGAGGCCTATCAGCGACAGAGCTGGAAGGAGCGGCTCGGCAATCCCGCTTGGCATATCCACCTGGGAAACCCACCTGCGCCTGAAACGCTCCATCATCCCGGCGAAGGAGACGCCAAGGGAACGACGGTTTCCTTCGCCATGCTGCTCAATCTCGCGACTGTCGCCAACGCAGAAGACCCGGCTGTGCTATGGGGCTTTTTGCGCCGCTACGCGCCGCAGGCCTCGCCGCAGGATCACCCGCGTCTCGACAGGCTGGTCGGCTATGCGGTCGCCTATTTCCGCGATTTCGTTCGTCCCGCCAAGAGCTATCGCGCGGCCGACGAGGTTGAGCGCGAGGTGCTGAATTCCCTGTCGCAGGCTCTCGGCGCCCTGCCCTCCGGCGCCAGCGCCGAGACGATTCAGGCCGCTCTTTATGACGTCGGACGCGCAACGCCGCGTTATCAGGATCTTAAAGCCAAAAGTGCGACGCCGGAGCGGCCCGGCGTCTCGAATGATTTCTTCAACATGCTGTATGAGGTGCTGCTGGGCGAAAAACGCGGCCCGCGTTTTGGTTCCTTCGTGGCGCTTTACGGCGTGGAGGAAACCCAAAAGCTCATCGCCAAGGCGCTGGCCGGGAATTTCTTGACCAAAGCGGAGTGAACGGTCATGCGCGCGGCCGACGCCGACATTTTGATCGTGCCGGGTCTTTACGACTCAGGCGAGGACCATTGGCAAAGCCGCTGGCAGCAAAAACTGTCGACGGCGCGGCGTGTGATCCAGCAAGACTGGAACAGCCCTCAACGCGATGCATGGGCGAGCGCCATTGAGCGCGCGGTTGAAGAGAGCGAACGACCGGTAATCGTGGTCGCGCATTCGCTGGGCGTGATTGCGTTCTTACACGCGGCGGAGCGGGTGGGCGAGAAGACTGCTGGCGCCTTTCTGGTTGCGCCGCCCTCTGAAATTGTGTTGCGCGAGTTTCCCACCGTGGACAAAGACTTTTTGCCCATCCCACGCCGTCACCTTCTCTTTCCTGCACTTCTCGTCGCCGCAACGGACGATCCCTATTCCGATCCCCCTTTCGCGAAGACTTTGGCGGCCGATATCGGCGCTCAATTTGTCGATGCCGGGCAAGCGGGGCATATCAATGTCGAAAGCGGCCACGGTCCCTGGCCAGAAGGGTCCATGGCCTTCGCCCATTTTATCTCGAAGCTATGAGGGGCGTCGCACTGGCGATAGGCGTGGCGACTTTGCTGACGCCGCTGGTCATGCTGGCGCAGAGTCCTGCGACTTTTTACGGACCGCCACTTCCGCCAGCCATGCCGAACGGTTACTCACGCGAGCTGACCGGAGTTTCAGGCGTCGATGGACTGCGCCTCGTCATCTGGCGCCCGGCGAAGCGTAGTGAAACACTGCTGATCATAGCCGAAGAAGAACCCTCGCCGGCGTCGATCGCCCGCCCCGACTTGTTGCAGATCGCACGCGAGCGCGGAATGACGATTCTCTTCGCGGGCGAGACCGCCAAACTTAATGATTTCTCGGCGGCGACAGAGAAATTACGCGAAACCATTTTGGGTTTGCGGCGGACAGCGCCAGTGAAAAGAGCCATCGGATCCGGAATTGGAGCCGGCGCCGACCTGTTGCGAAATCTCGCCTCCGAGAAGGGCGGCGGGCTATTCGAAGCCTTGCTGTTGGCCGGCGGCGCCTCGCATAAAGGGAGCGGCAAGGAATCGCCTTTCGTCATCGACCTTTATGGCTCCGACGCATTTTGGGGCCCTGACGCCGACGCGAACCTGCTCCCCGTGAAAGCGCCCAACCGCCGCAGCTTTTTCGTCGCTGGCGCCGTGATCTCGCCAGCGCAGACGAACAATTGCTTGGCGCCGGCAAACGAACGCTCCATTGAAGCTGCGCGGCGTGCGCTCCTCGCAGCGCTCGACGATTATTTGCGCGGCGGTCCCGCGCCGCCACCGTCTCGCGACGCCGTGTCGGCGCCCGCGCGAGAGTTGAACTGGCCCGAAATTCCCAGCATGCCGGCCCCGCCCCATGGCGCCCATCTTGCGCCGACCATCGACACCGACGGCAACGAAACCAGCGGTCTTCGCCTGCCGGATCAAGCCCTGCCCATCGCAACATTTACAGGCTGGAACGCAGCCAAGGATCCTTCCAAGGGCGACTGCGCGGCAGGCGCAAAGTTTCCTTTCCCGGTCTCTCGCGCCGCGCGCGAAGTAAGTGGCGACCCGCGTCAGTCCCTTCCAGAGCGCTATGGATCGCGCGCCTATTTCGTCGCCGCCTTGCGCTCGGTCGCGGACAAACTTGTTAAAGAGCGACTTCTCCTGCCCCAGGACGCCGACGCCTATGTGGCGGAAGGAAAGAAAGCGCCGTTCTGAGGCGGCATCGCCTGCGCTAGTTCAGCCACCAGATCCCCGCGTTGAGATAAGTCGCAAAAGCGACCCACGCCGCATAGGGCCACAGGAGTCTGGCCGCTGTCTGGTTGATGCCCCGGAACAACATAATTGTAACGCCGATTGACGCCTCGAGCGCCAAAACCACCAGCAGCCCCAAGGACGGGTTGTGCGCGCCAAAAAAGGCGAAGGACCAGCCAGCGTTCAGCGTAAGCTGCAGGAGAAAGACGACAATCGCACGGCTGCGCTGCTGCGAAGGCGCCGCCGACAGGATTTTGTAAAAGGCAAAGGCTATCGCAAGATAGAGAGCTGTCCACACCGGGCCGAAGATCCAATCGGGTGGATTGAGCGGCGGTTTGACAAGGCCCGCATACCAGCCGGAGATGTTGGGCAGTGTTGCCGCATTGCCGAGAGCCGCTGCAGCGACTACCGGGGCGAATGCCAGTAACGCCATTTGCAAGCGACGCAGGCCTTTGGGCTTGGTTGTGGTGTCCTCCATAACGTCCCGCATTTCAAATGAGAGCGGTGCGAAGTCTTAATGGCCTTCGATAGGTTCAACCGTCGCGCCGAGATTGGACCCCACCTGCTCCAGACTGTCGCCAAAATTGTCGCGCGTGCGCGGATCGATGACTGCGAAGGGAGCCGAGACCACGACGCCCGCCGCCGATCCAACCGTTGAAGCCGCGCCAACCGCGACCTGTCCGAGCTTGTCGCCTATGCCGGCGCCTCCGGAGGACAGCGTTTGGCCGCTCGCCAGGCTCTGGCCGATGGCGCGCACCACTTCCGGTGACTGCGCGAATTTACCATGTCCCAGCGGATCGTCTGACTTAACGTCAGTGAGGTCGACAGCGGTTATTCGGTCGTCTCTCAGGTCCTGCCGGAACGGCGGCCTGTTAGGATCGACTGCTCCAACGCGCGGCTTGTCCCCCCAGACACGTCTCGACGCCGCCAGCGCTTCGTCGTCGCGTGAGACAAAAACAGTGAAACGCGAGGTGGCCGGGCCAATCTGCACAATCTGCTTTTGGAAGACGTCGAAATCGACATCCGGCGCAGCCAGCATGACGTCCTTGATCTTGGCGGGCAATCCATGATTGCGGATGGCCATCTGGCGCAAGGCCTCTATGGTCACCCAATTGCCCATGGAATGGGCCAGTATGGAAATTTCTCCGACCGACTTGTCGCTGGCGAGATGTTGCAACAGCCTCTCCAGCGCATCACGCGAGTAGCTGGCGCTTTCATGGTCATAACCGTAGGAAAGCAGCTTTCCGCGCGAAGGCCAGGTGAACAAGACGGGCACGGCGGTGGCGCCGGAATCGTGCGCGATCTGCGCCAGACGATAAACCGCCTCTTCGAAACGCGTATTGAAGCCATGCACAAAAACAAGCACCTGCCGGCGCGGCGCCTTGGCGATGCGGGCGTCGAAACGCGCGAAAGCGGTGGATTCATCCATCGTATCAGCGCGTAGCGTCGCAAATTCGCGCATCGGGTCTGGCGGGTTGGTTTGCGGCCATTGCACGTCGCCCACCTTGCGCGCGCCGTCAGGCGGCAACGAAACCGCGATATCCGCAAAGGAGACGCCTTCGCCGCGCTCGCCGGTGAACAGTTCGCCAGGCTCCGCACCGTAGGAACTGCGCGTTGTAGCGACAAGCATTTCCACCCGGCTGGTTCCCGGCGCCTGCGCCGCTATGGGTGTCAACACGCCGTGCGGCCGGCCAGCGCAACCAGACAAAACGAGAAGACCAGCAATAAAGGCTAAGGGCGCTTTAAGCGTTAGTTTCATTCTCGTCCTTGCCTGAATGACGGCCTGACTATTCGTTTTTCTCGCGCGACCTTAAGTCATGGCTTCCGTTTGCGCCAATTTTTAAAATTCAATTCCCGATCATGGCGGAGGTTGGCCGGAAATCACCCGCGCCCGACGCTCACATAGGTGAAACCGCGCTTTCTAATATCGCCCGGGCGATAGACATTGCGCAGATCGACGATGACCGGCGTCTTCAAGAGCTTCTTGACCCGATCAAGATCGAGCGCGCGAAAGGCGTCCCATTCCGTCACGATCACCAGCGCGTCGGCTCCTTCGAGCGGCGCATAGGCGTCATCGTGGAAGGTCACCTCCGGCATCAGGGGGCGCGCCTGCTCCATGCTTTCGGGATCGTAGGCGTGCACGCTCGCGCCATCGCCGGCCAGAGAAGCCACGATGGCCAGCGAAGGCGCGTCGCGCATGTCGTCGGTGTTGGGCTTGAAGGCGAGGCCAAGCAACGCAATCCGCTTTCCGCGCACGGAGCCGCCGAGTACATTTATGACTTTGCGGGCCATAGCCCGCTTGCGCGCGTCGTTGACCGCGACGACCGTCTCGACAATGCGCAATGGCGCGCCCTCGTCCTGACCAGTCTTGATCAGCGCCAGGGTGTCCTTGGGAAAACAGGAGCCGCCATATCCCGGCCCTGCGTGAAGGAATTTACCGCCGATGCGGCCGTCGAGGCCGATGCCGCGCGCGACGTCCTGCACATCAGCGCCCGTCTTTTCGCAAAGGTCGGCGATCTCATTGATGAAAGTGATCTTGGTCGCCAGAAAGGCGTTGGCGGCGTATTTGGTCAGTTCCGAAGTGCGGCGTCCGACAAAATGCAGCGGCGGCTGGTTAAGGCTCAAGGGGCGGTAAATCTCGGCCATCACCTCCCGCGCGCGCGGATCGTCGGTGCCGATAACCACGCGATCGGGGCGCTTGAAATCCTCGATCGCCGCGCCTTCGCGCAGAAATTCGGGGTTGGAGACCACAGCAAACTCGGCGTCGGGTCGGATTTCGCGAATGATGCGCTCGACCTCGTCGCCCGTGCCCACTGGCACGGTCGATTTATTGACGACGACCGTAAAGCCCTCCAGCGCCTCGGCTATGGTTTTGGCGGCGGCGTAAACATAGGAGAGATCCGCGTGTCCGTCGCCGCGGCGCGACGGCGTTCCGACGCCGATGAAAACCGCATCGGCGCCGCGCACGGCCGGCGCCAGATCGGTAGTGAACGACAGCCGGCCTTGGCGCACGTTGGACGCGACCAGTTCGTCGAGACCCGGCTCGTAGATCGGGATTTCACCCTTTAGCAGCCGTTCGATCTTGCCGGCGTCGCTGTCGACACAGGTCACGACATGGCCAAAATCCGCGAAACAGGCGCCGGAAACCAGGCCGACATACCCCGAGCCGATCATAGTGATATTCATAAGCTTTCGTCTTCCCGTCGCTCGATTTCAGCGAAGCTCCTCACCCGCCAACGCCGAAGGCGGCCAGAGCCGCCATATTGACGATTTCGGCGTCCGTTGCGCCCAGTTGAACGATCTGGATGGGTTTGTCGAGCCCTACGATCAGCGGGCCCAGCACCGTGGCCCCACCCAGTTCCTGCAACATTTTGGTGGAGATAGCCGCTGAATGAAACGCTGGCATGACAAGCACATTGGCCGTGTCTTTCAGCCGACAGAAGGGATAGGAGGCCATGAGCTGGCGGTTAAGGGCGATATCGGCGCCCATTTCGCCCTCATAGGCGAAATCGACGCGGCGCTGGTCCAGGATGCGCACAGCCTCATGCACCCGCGCGGTTCGCTCGCCCGGCGGATAGCCGAAAGTGGAAAAAGCGAGCATGGCGACCCGAGGCTCAAGCCCGATTCGCCTCGCCACGCCGGCCGCCTCGATGGCGATGTCGGCGAGATCCGGCGCCTCGGGCATTTCCGTGATCGCGGTGTCGGCGACAACCACGACGCGGCCGCTGGCCAGGACCAGAGAAGCGCCAATCAGTCTGTGGCCTGGCTTCTGATCGACGACATGGCGCACATCTTCCAGCGCGTTGGAGAAGTTCCGGGTGACGCCGGTCACCATGGCGTCCGCGTCGCCCTGGGCGACCATGGCGGCTGCAAAATGATTGCGGTCGATATTGATCAAGCGCTGGCAATCGCGCAGCAGAAAACCCTTGCGTTGCAAACGCTCGAATAGAAATTGCGCGTAAACCGCGTTACGCGACGACAGCTTTGCGTTGTGGACCTCGATACTGTCGCCCAGTTCCAGCCCCGCCTCGGCCGCCGTTTGCAGTACTCGGTCCTCGCGCCCCACCAGAATTGCCCGGCCAAGTCCTTGATTGACGAAGGCGAGCGCCGCGCGGATGACCTGCTCTTCCTCCCCTTCCGCGAACACGACGCGCTTGGGGCTACGCCGCACCCGTTCGTAGATCGTTTGCATGAGCGCGGCGACCGGATCGCGGCGCGCCGAAAGCTCGGCGCGGTAATTTTTCATGTCGACGATGGGGCGCCGGGCAACCCCCGATTCCATGGCCGCTATGGCGACCGCGGGGGGGACTATGGAGATGAGCCGGGGATCGAAAGGCGCCGGTATGAGATAATCGCGACCGAAACGCGGACGCGCCCCGCGATAGGCGTTGGCCACCTCGTCCGGCACGTCTTCCCGCGCCAGTTGCGCCAGCGCTTTCGCCGCCGCAATTTTCATCTCCATGTTGATGGTTTTCGCGCGCACATCGAGCGCGCCCCGGAAAATATATGGGAATCCCAGCACGTTATTTATCTGATTGGGATAATCCGAGCGGCCGGTCGCCACGATAGCGTCGGGACGAATCGCCAAGGCTTCCTCAGGCGTGATTTCCGGGTCGGGATTGGCCATGGCGAAAACGATCGGGTTCTTGGCCATTCTCTTGAGCATTTCGGGCGTCAACGCGCCCTTCACCGAAAGGCCGTAAAATATATCGGCTCCCTCCAAAGCGTCCGAGAGCGTCCGAGCTTTCGTCTCGACTGCGTGCGCGCTTTTCCATTGGTTCATACCTTCCGTGCGGCCGCGATAAATCACGCCCTTCGTGTCGCAGAGCGTGACATTCGCAGGATTGAAACCGAGCGCTTTGGCGAGATCAAGACAGGCGATTCCTGCCGCGCCGGCGCCATTGCAAACCAGCCTCGCCGTTTTGATATCGCGTCCGGTCAGTTTCAGCGCGTTGATGAGTTCCGCCGCCGAAATGATCGCGGTTCCGTGCTGATCGTCATGGAAAACGGGAATATCCATTAGTTCGCGTAGACGTTCCTCGATGATGAAGCATTCCGGCGCCTTGATGTCTTCGAGGTTGATGCCTCCAAACGACGGCCCCAGAAACCGCACCGCACCTATGAATTCTTCAACATTTCTGGTGTCGACTTCTAAGTCGATCGAGTCGATATCCGCGAAGCGCTTGAACAGCGCCGCTTTGCCCTCCATGACGGGTTTCGCCGCTAACGCGCCCAGATCGCCAAGCCCGAGAATCGCCGTGCCGTTCGTGATGACCGCGACCATATTGCCTTTGATCGTGTAATCGAAGGCGAGCGAAGGGTCTTGCGCGATTGCGAGCACAGGCGCGGCGACGCCGGGAGAGTAGGCCAGCGAGAGATCACGCTGGGTCGCCATAGGCTTTGTCGCGACTATGGCCAGCTTTCCCGGCCGCCCGCGTGAATGAAACAGCAAGGCTTCCTTGTCGGTGACGACAGGACGATCCTGCGTCGTAACCTTTTTCTCCGTCATGGTGCGCTGTCTCCCCGCCGCGGCTGCGTGCTGCGACGCAGCAAACATATTCATAGCGCGCGCGGTTACACAAGCCTTAGAAGCAAAAGGCTGGCGAGCACCTCATTGACTTTATGAGACTATCCCGGGGTTGCAATATTTTGGCCGCTGCCGCTCGGGCCCAAAATAGTAAAGCGGGGCCCGCGCCGCGGACCCCGCTCACCTGAAAGCGGCGCCTGTCTTTTCCAGTTCAGTATTTCGCGATCACTGGCCCGATTGTTGGCGCGAAATCGTTGAAGTGATAGTTCACCCCGAAACGAGCGATGCTCCCGTCGAAACGAACATTGGTTTGCGATAGCAATTGCGCGGTAAACGGGTTGGAAGTCGCGCCAATGAACGGCCTGTTCGCGGAGATCGACCCAAGGTCATAGTAGAGATATTCGATCTTCGCTGTCAGATTAGCCCACACAGGGAATTCGACGCCGCCGCCAAGAGTCCAGCCTGTGAGCGTCGAAGAATAATTCGCGGCGCTGAAGGCGCTGAACGGCGCTAAGCCACTCAACTGCGTGACTGAACTTACCTCGCGGAAATTGGCGCTGCCATAGGCAAGACCGCCCGTCAGATAGGCCAGAATGCCCGGCGCAACCTGATAACCGGCTCGCGCACGCACCGTGCCGAGATAATCAAGCTGCTTGGAAAAGTTCAGGGAGCCTATATTGCTTACTCCAGCGACGTAGATATCCGCGCCCACTCCGGACTGCGCCACTGTGCTCTTGCCTGTGAGACCTTGAAAATCTGCTTCGACTCCAAGCACCAAACCGTTCGAGAATTCGTAATTATAGCCCACCTGGGCGCCGCCGACGAAGCCGCCCGTTTCGGAAGACAGATTTCCGGTCAGCACCTGTGCGATGCTCGGACCTGTCAGCGCCTGGGCGATGCCTGGATTTGGGCCGGACCCAAACGGGAGAATTCCTATTTGTGCGGCGTCGGCGCCACCCCAGGCGCCGCCCAGGTTCACGCCAACCGAGAACCCTGTCCACGGCATGGCGGGCGCAGGCTCTTCAAATGGCGTCACGGAAGGCCGCAACGCCGTTCCGATCGGCGGTGCAGCAACCGGCTCGTTGAAAAGGGCCGCGGAGTTAGCGAGAGAGGCATAGGTCAAAAAGCCTGACGCCGCCACGAGCCGAACGATCAACCGCATAGAATCTCTCCATCAAAGGCGAAGAATATAGTTGCAAAACATAGTTAACGATTGGTATTGGCGCCCAAGAGCTGTTTAGCGCTCCTTTACGGCGCGACAATTCCAAGCGACGCTGGAAAGGCTCCCGATTTCGGCGCTACACTGCCATCATGCGAATGGTTCCACGCCGGGGACGGCAGTCGAGAAACAGCAAGGTCTTGCGCCTTGCGCGAATCGCCCTCGGGTTATGCGCTTTGTTGGCGAGTCCAGTTCCGCTGGAAGCCGCTTCGCTTGCGCCCGCCTCCGAAACGGGCCCCTGCTCTCTCGCCCAAACGAATCCGGCCACAGTCGCGCTGGTCGACGATGACTTCGACCTGTTGCTCGACGATGGCCGCCGAGTCGCATTGGCCGGATTGGAATTTCCGGCGCCGAATGGCGAGGCGGCGAAACTGCGCGTTAAGGCGTTACATCGCCTCTCGACGTGGCTTGTCGGAATGCCGGTCTTTCTATCCGAGCTCACTCCCTCGCCTGACCGCTGGGGCCGGCGCCCCGCGCAACTCATCGCCTCCACCGGGTCGGATTCGGACTCCCCTTTGGTGTCGATCGGCGCCGCACTCCTTAGCGAAGGTATGGCTCGCTATCGGCCCGACCCTGCGGCGGGAACTTGCGCGAAAATCTATCTGGACGCGGAAGGCCCCGCTCGCGACAGCAAAACGGGGATATGGGCAATCGAACCTGTAATCGAGCTCGCCGAACACAACACCTCGCTAAACAACAGCTTGGCCGATAAAAAGGGTATGGTGACGCTTTCTGGAGTAGTTCAATCGGTTGGCGAAACTCGCAGCGCCCTGTTTCTCAATTTCGGGCCTCGCAGAGACAACGGTTTCGCGGTTATGATTTCCCAACGAAATTTGGCTATATTTGAAAGTAGTGGCGTCGCTCCCCGCACATTTGCGGGACGTCGCGTACGCGTGCGAGGATTGATTGAAACGAACGCTGGATTGCGGATGGAGATTGCATCCCCCGCAGAACTGGAACTCCTCGACGGCGACGTCTCCCCGTGACTGGCTTCGACGCGGCAAGGCGGTTGTCGCTTGCTTGGGTTTTCTCGCCCTGGGCGCCTGCGCGCAGTTGGAACAGCAAGGCCAGATTTTTACGCCCCAGCCGGCGCCGCCCGCTTCACGTCCGGGGGGAAGCGCGCCGAGAACGGATAATCGCAATTCCGTCCAACACAAGGAACTGGTCGCTCAGTTTGGCGGCGAGTATTCGGCGCCAGCCGCCGAAGCCTATCTCAACGGGATATTGAGCAGGCTGGCGCGAGCGAGCGATACGCCCAATCAAACAGCCTACAAGGTCACGATCCTCAATACGCCAGTTGTCAACGCCTTCGCTTTGCCCTCGGGGAATCTATACGTCACGCGCGGTTTGCTGGCTCTCGCCGGAGACGCCTCCGAAGTCGGAGCGGTAATGGCGCATGAGATCGCGCATGTGACTGCGCGTCACAGTGCATTGCGCGCTGAACGCGAGCGGGAAGCCGCCGTCATCAGCAAAGCCGCCGAAGTAATCCAAAATCGACAGAAAGGCGAAGAAATCCGGTCCTCGCAACGCATGTCAGTGGCCAGTTTCTCGCGGCAGCAGGAACTGGAAGCCGACGCAATTGGCGTTCGGGTGATCGCTCGCGCCGGTTATGATCCCTATGGCGCTTCGCGTTTTCTCACGGCGTTGGGGAAATCTTCCGAGCTGCGCGCCGCCCTTTATTCAAAAAAGAAATCCGAGATGGATTTCGACATTTTGTCGACTCACCCTTCTACGCCAGACCGGGTGGCTCGGGCTATCGCCGCCGCGCGTCAGATCGGTGCGCCGGGAACGGGACAACGCGACCGCGAGGGCTATCTTGCGGCGATCAATGGGGTGGCCTTCGGCGATGATCCGAACGAAGGCTATGTTCGCGGCAACAAGTTCACGCATCCAAGACTGCGTTTCACTTTCAGCGCTCCGGAAGGGTTCCTTTTGGAGAATTCAAACGAAGCAGTGTTCGGCGTTCGCGACGTCGATAATGAAGCGTTGCGCCTCGACAGCGTGCGCGCTCCGGCCGGACAATCATTGGAAGATTATGTCGCCTCTGGTTGGGTCGACGGTCTTTTACAATCGACAGTGCGCCGGACCGATATCAACGGTCTGCCCGCTGTAACCGCTTCTGCTCGAGCGGGCGAATGGAATTTCCGCCTCGCCGTGATTCAGGTGGGCGACGAATTGTATCGGCTAATTTTCGCCGTGCATGCGCTGAACGACAACGCCGAGCATCGTTTTGACGCCTCGATCGGCACCTTCCGCCGCATGACCGCGGAAGAAGCGCGCGACGTGCACGGTTTGAGGATTAGCGTAGCGACCGCGGCGCCCGGCGACACTATAGCGACAATGGCGGCGCGGATGGTGACGCCGAATCGGCCAGCGGAATATTTCGTGTTGCTCAATGAATTGGACCCTGGCGCTTCACTGACGCCCGGAGAACATTACAAGATTGTAACTGAGTGATTTTGGAATGCCCCGGAACCTTTCCCGCGCCGAAGGATTTATAGATTAGAACGACTTTAAGTAGCGTCGACGCCGACGCGGGATATTTACCCACGTCGTAAAGGCGAGGGAGATTGTAATGGCCTATTTGCCCGGAGTCAGTCGCGAACTCGTGAGAGCTGCGATGGCCGCGCCATTCCTGGAGCGGGACGAGGAACGGAAGCTTGCCATGGCTTGGCGCGAGCATGGAGATCGCAATGCCTTGGATCGACTGACCAGCGCCCATATGCGGCTAGTCATCGCTCTGGCTGGGCGTTTCCGCCATTACGGCCTCGCCCCGGCAGACCTCGTGCAAGAAGGGCACATTGGACTCCTCGAGGCTGCCGCCCGTTTCGAACCCGAACGCGATGTACGTTTTTCCACTTATGCCACATGGTGGATTCGCGCCTCAATTCAAGACTACGTTTTGCGTAATTGGTCGATAGTTCGCGGAGGGACTAGCTCAACCCAGAAAGCGCTTTTCTTCAATTTGCGGCGCTTGCGAGCCCGACTGGCGCAGGGCGAGGAGGCGCAGGACCCCAGCGCAGCGTTCCAGGCGATAGCCAAAGCGCTGGGTGTGGCCAAGGCTGATGTAGAACTGATGAACTCCCGTCTGGGCGGCGGGGACGCATCCCTCAATGCTCTGGTGCTCGATACCGACTCCAGCAGCACCACCGAAAAGATGGACTTTCTGATAGATGAGCAGCCCCTCCCCGATGAGGTTGTGGAAGACGCCGTTGATTCTGACAGGCGCGCACGTTGGCTAAAGGATGCACTCGCAGTCCTCACCGAGAGAGAACTTCGTATTGTGCGCGAACGTCGCTTAAGCGAAACATTGGTCACGCTCGAAACTCTTGGCGATGAACTCGGCATCTCCAAGGAAAGGGTGCGCCAAATAGAAAATCGTGCCTTGGGCAAGCTTCGACGGGCGCTGACGCAAATTCATGGTTTCGGCGAAGTCGCGGCTCATCAGCGGTAAGGGTTACAGTCTCTCAATGCAAAACGCCCTTCGAGCCACAAGCTCGAAAGGCGTTCAATTTGCAAAATTCCAGAGTGCTGCGGAAGAACTAGGCCGCGCGATCCACATCTGCATCGTCGGCTTCGACGATAATATCGACTTCAAGCTTTGCGCCTCGCCGCGGCCCCTTCAGGAGGAAGGACTCAATCAATTTCAAGGCCTCCGAATCGATGAGTTTACGCACAGCCGCAATCTCGCGCGCCATGCGATCGAGAGCCGCTTCATAAAGCTGCCGTTCGGAATAAGACTGCTCGGGTTGCGTGTCGGACCGGTAAAGATCCCGCACAACCTCAGCGATTGTCACCAAGTCGCCGGAGTTGATCTTGGCCTCATACTCCTGGGCTCGGCGCGACCACATCGTGCGCTTGATCCGCGCACGACCGCTCAGGGTCCCCAGCGCCTTTTCCACGACTTCCAACTCGGCCAGCTTGCGCATGCCCACTGTCACCACTTTGCTCGTCGGCACTTTCAAAATCATCTTGTCTTTGATGAAACTGACGACAAACAGCTCCAAGCTGAAGCCCGCGACCTCTTGCACCTCAATGCCGACGATCTGGCCGACGCCATGCGCCGGATAGACAATGAATTCACTCATCTTGAAGCCAAGCTTATGGCTGGCCGGGCGCGGTTTAGCGACTTGCGCCACGGGCTTCGCCATGGGCGGCGTCACCTTTGGGGACACAGCGTTGGCCTCGCTGGGCGAGGATATGGCGACGGGCTGAATAGGCTTGGGCGCCGCGGCCTTGGCCGCTGTCTCGGTGATATTCTTTGCCACTTGGATGGGTTCGCTCGCAGCTGGAGTTGTCGACGCTGTCGCCGCAGATTTCACGCCAACGGTTGAAGCTGGCGAATTGACGACAGGGCTGATGGCTTGGATGTCTTGCGGGCTGATTTGCTGAATGTGCTTCTCCTGAATTTTCTTTACGCTCACCGGTTTCTCCGGCGCAGTTTTTGGCTTGTCTTTCGGCGTCGACAGAATTGGCGCGTTCTTTGGTTTAGCGGCTTGCGCCGGGGTTACAGCAACCACACCACGCTTTGCGGAATCCGATTTCGCTGCGTCGCTCTTCGAGACGGCGCGAGCTTTATTCTCTGTTCCCTTGCGACCACTCGATTTGGGTGCAGGCTTTGTTGCGACAGGAGCTGACGCACTGCTTTTGGAAGGGGCGACGGCGGCTTTGTTCTTCGCGACCGAGCCTTTGGAGGAAACTGCCTTGGCCTCGGTCGCCCGGGCGCTCTTCGTCACAGGGCTTTTGCTCGAGATTGTCTTTTCAGCAGCGGCTTTCTTGGCTGCAACCTTGACAATGGTCTTGCCGGGAGATTTGGTTTTTTTTGTCGAAGCTGCACTCGATCCGCCTTTAGCGAGCGCCCCCTTCGCAGGATCAGAACCGGCTTTAGCTCGAACGCCGTTTTCGGTTGAGGCCGCCGCCTTCGACGCCGTCTTAGGGGATTTTGAACGCGATTTAGCCGAAGTTGTGGTTTTCCGACTCTTGGCGGCTCTCTCGGTTGACGGCATACTCTGCACACTCCATTTATGCCCCGGGTTGGAGACGGGGCAGATGACGCGAAGCCGCAAACCGTCCGCCTTTTCAGCGGGCTACGCTCTGCGCGAGCATCGGATTCGAATAAAGCTCACTATGCGGACTCGACCAGCGATTCAGCAGACCAACATGCCCGGCGCTCTGATGACGAAGTTAGCCTCCGAGGTAAACATTTTGCGACCCCAAGCTGACATCACTGGATTGGGTCGCGTACCGGTCGCGCCATGGGCGAGCTTTGAACTAATCAATCTCATAACACGTTATTTGGCGAAAATCAAAGGCGAAGAGGCTTACGTACACCTTTTGCGCCGCGAAACTCGCGGCGCTTGACCTTGACATATATAGAGAATTTCTCCCGTTAACCAGTCATAAATTGTTTGGGCTCGGACTCAATACGCTCGTCCAAGCCGCCTAGAATCAATCGCCTTCCCCGGGTTCGGGAGAGAAATATGCCTCCAACTTACCAGGCTTGCCGTCCCATTCCTTCCCATCCGGGGGAGGATCTCGTTTGATCGTGATATTGGGCCAGGTTTGCGCGTAATCGGCGTTAAGCTTCAACCAGGCTTCGAGATCCGGCTCAGTGTCGGGCTTTATAGCTTCAGCCGGGCATTCCGGTTCGCACACGCCGCAGTCGATGCATTCATCCGGATGGATGACCAGCATGTTGGCGCCTTCATAGAAGCAGTCGACCGGACAAACTTCCACGCAGTCCATATATTTGCACTTAATGCAATTTTCCGTGACGACGTAGGTCATGGGAGTTCCTTGTGCTTTGGCGCGTTTGCTAGCGCCTTTGCATTTGCGATGCAAGCAAAGATGAAACGACTTTGAGCTTCGACGCGCCGCTGGTCGCGATCAAAGGCTCAAGGGTCGCAAGATTGTCATACAAGTCAGTCAGGTTCGATTGAATCATGGAAAATCAAGCCCCTTACATAACGGTCGGCATGCATAAGTTGACCGCTCGCGCGCTGCTGCTTGGCGAGCGAATCGATACGAGCGGTCTGGAGCGCGCGGACCTCGTTTCCACCGCGCCGCTCGCCTTTCATACTGGGCAAGCAGGATTTGTGGTGCTGTATAAATTCGGCGTCGCCGTCTTGTTCGGCCTATCTCCGCTGGAAGAAGAAGAAGTTCTGGAGAAGGTTGGCGCCCGCGTTGCCGGAGCGGTGTCGCGGCGCGACGACGAAACTTTGATTCTTGAAGTTGCTGGCGAAGGTGACGAAAAGCCGCTGGCGAATGGTCATTTATCGATAAAAGACGGGACAGGCCCCCGCCTGCTGGTTATTGCCGACGCTCTCGCTAAAAGCGTGGCCTTGGCCCGCGACGAACGGCGGGTCAATGCGGTTTTCGACACGATCGAACCCTTCGCAGCAACTCTCGCCAGCACCGGACGTCCACCCTGGAAACGCCGCTCCATGCTTGAGCTGATCGGTCAAACCCTGCTGGTGCAGCATCGCGTTTCCGGCCGCGTCGCAGTCGAGGACAAGCCGGATGTGCTTTGGGACAGGCCGGATCTCGAACGACTCTACGCGCGCCTTGAAGACGAATATGAGCTCGCCGAGCGGGGCCGCACGCTGAAAGCGAAACTAGACGTCATCGGCGAAACCGCGCGAGCTTTCACTGAGATCATCGACGCCGACCGCTCCGTGCGACTGGAATGGACGGTGGTCGTTCTGATTCTCGCGGAAATCATCGTTTCGCTGACGCAAATGTTTCTTTCTCACGGCGGCCATTAATGTGGCGGAATGACTCCCCGCGCTCCAACGCCAGCGTCCCGAAGCGCAACCCAAGCCTGCTGCGCAATATCTTCGCCCTCCAGCCATTTAAAACCTGGCAGTTGGTGGCGTGCGAAAGTGGCCTGACGTTTGGCGTAATGGCGCGTATCGCGCTTTCCGCGATCCATAGCCTCTCCAAGAGACAGGCCTCCACTGAGGTAAGAAACGAGATGAGGAACGCCATGCGCCCGCATAGCGGGCAACGAAGGATCCAGCCCGCGCGCAGCCAAAGCGCGCACCTCCTCGAGCGCTCCAGTTGCTATCATTTTATCGAAGCGAGCATTTATCCGCGCATAAAGCTCTGGGCGCGGAGGCGCGATAAAGAACGCGGGCGTCGCTGGGTCGAGCAAGGGCGCTGCGCGAAAGAGCTGAAACTTAGTCAGAGAGCTTCCGGTTGCTTCAAATATTTCAAGAGCACGCAAAATGCGTTGTGGATCGGTCTTGCGCAAACGCTCCGCGGCTTCCGGATCACATCTTTGAAGCTCAGCGTGAAGTTCTTGCGGCGAGCGTCCCTGAGCTTGCGTGCGCACTTTTTCACGCACTGCACTCGGCACTTCGGGAATCTCGGACAGGCCTTGCAACGCCGCCTTGAAGTAAAGCCCGGTCCCTCCCGCCACTACTGCGAGCCGTCCCTCTTTCGCCAATTCACCAAGCGTCGCGCTCAGATCCGCGAGCCAGCGGCCCACTGAATAATTTTGAGCGGCGTCGACATGGCCAAAGAGACGGTGCGGAACGCATTGTTCTTCCTCCGCAGTCGGACGCGCCGTGATGATTTTCAGGTCTCGATAGACCTGCATCGAATTGGCGTTGACGACCGCCCCGCCAAACTCCTGCGCAATCGAGAGCGCAAGTGCGGACTTGCCGGAAGCGGTCGGGCCTGCGATGAGAACGACCGGCGGCGGCGCAATAATCTTCGGACTATTCTCGGACATGGGCCTATTCGCAAGGAAAGCGGCGAGATGTCAAAAATGACTAACCCCCTTGTCGCGACTTTCGTCGCCGCACCAGACGCTGGTTTCGAGGCAGAAACCGCATTGAAGGCATTGGAGGCGGCGGGCGTCACTCCGAAGAGAATAGTTTGGCTCGACCAAGGCGCTGCGCTCGACGTGTTTTTTGACTTCGACGAGGAGACCGCGCGCTCCCTCCAGACCTCTGTGGAAAATCTCATGGGCGCGGCTCCCATTGACGTTATAGCGCAGTCCGTCACGTCCCGTCGCAAAGCTCTTCTCGTCGCCGACATGGACGCCACCATGATCGCTCAAGAGTGTCTCGATGAATTGGCGCAGACGATTGGACAGGGCGAAGCGGTCGCCGCGCTTACAGCCCGCGCGATGCTGGGTGAAATCGATTTTGAGTCGGCCCTGACGACGCGCGTCGCCTTGTTCGAAGGCGTTTCGGTCGAATCCATAGAGAAGTTGGTCGGGAGTTCTAACGCCGAATCCCGGAGCGCGCCGTCTCGTCGCCACCATGCGCAAGCATGGCGCGCACACCGCAATGGTGTCGGGTGGATTTACGCTTTTCGCGGCCCCGATCGGCGCCCGACTGAATTTTCACGAAGTGTTCGCCAACCGCTTTGAAATTAAAAGCGGCCGACTGACGGGACGCGTTACGCCACCCATACGCGGCAAGAAAGCCAAGGGCGAAATCCTGGCGGCCCTGCGCGACGCGCGGGGTTTGGAGCGGCAGGCTACGCTGGCGGTCGGCGACGGCGCCAACGACCTCGATATGCTGGCGGAGGCTGGCCTCGGCGTCGCTTTTCGGGCCAAACCTCAGGTCGCCGCTATGGCGCGAGCGCGTTTGAATCACGCAGATCTGACCGCGCTGCTATTCGCTCAGGGATTTGCGCGGAAAGACTTTGCGGAATAGTAAAAAACCCCTCCTTCCGCGCGCGAACGGAGGGGTTCTGAACTAGGTCGTAACCACGACAATCATTCCAGCGGCAGCGCCACGAAATGGGTGTCTCCTTGGCCGTTGGCGACGATCAGAAGCGCGGTTTTCTTGCCGCCGTCTTTCAGAGCCTTGATCTTTTTGACGGCGTCGCTGGGATCGGCCACTACTTCCTGATTGATCTCAAGCAAAACCTCGCCAGGTTGCAGGCGTTTCTCGGCCGCTTCGGAACGCGGATCGACAGATGTGATCACCACGCCCGACTTAACAGCATCCTTGATCTGAAAACGGGCGCGCAACTCGTCCGAAAGCTTTGACAGCTCAAGCCCAAGCGCAGTCTGGGCGAGAGGCTTGTCCAAGCTTTCATGCGTGTCCCCGCCTTCGCGCGAGGCAACCTTTTCTCCGTCTTCGAGCCGTCCAAGCTTGATCGTACGTGTCTGTTCTTTGCCGCCGCGCACGATCACCAGTTCCACATCCTTGCCCACTGGCGTCGCCGCCACGAGCTTGGGAAGGTCGCGAGACTCCTTGATTGGCTTGCCGTCGAATTTCACGATCACGTCGCCGGCCTTGATGTCGGAATGCTTGGCCGGACCACGGTCGTCAATTCCGGCCACCAATGCGCCGCGAACCGCGCCGAGGTTAAGATTCTCGGCGATCGCGTCGTCGACATTTTGAATGCGCACGCCCAACCAGCCCCGCCGTGTCTCGCCAAATTTTTGGAGCTGGTCAATGACGGGTTGCACTGTATTCGCCGGGGTCGCGAAGCCAATGCCGACCGATCCACCCGACGGCGACAGGATCGCCGTATTTATGCCGATGACCTCTCCGTCCATATTGAACAAAGGACCGCCGGAGTTGCCCTTGTTGATGGAGGCGTCGGTCTGGATGTAGTTGTCATAGGGACCGCTGTCGATGTTGCGATTGCGCGCGGAGACGATGCCCGCCGTCACCGAACCGCCGAGTCCAAAGGGATTGCCGACAGCCAACACCCAGTCGCCCACCCGCGACTTGTCGCTGTCGCCGAACTTCACCGCTTTCAGCGGCTTCTCCGGCTTTACGCGGAGCACGGCCACATCGACCTTCTGATCCTTCCCGATCAGTTCAGCCTTCAGCTTCTGCCCGTCAGTGAAGATCACTGTCACTTCGTTGGCGTCGGCGATAACGTGGTTGTTGGTGATGACGATGCCTGAGGCGTCGATCACGAAGCCCGAACCCAGCGAGCTTGATTTGTGTCGTGGCAGCTCCGGCATGGATTGGCCTTGCTGCTGACGGCGTTTGAAGAACTCCTCGAACAGGTCGTCGAAGGGGGCGCCTCCGGGCGGCGTTCCGGGCTGCGCTTCGGCGCTTTTGGAGTGCTTGGTTTCGCCGGTTTGGATGGCAGAAATATTCACCACCGCGTCGGACACCTGCGCCGAAAGATCGGCCAGCGACTCGGGCCCTTTCGCACGGGCGGGCCCGAGCGTGAGGAAAACAGCGGCCAGTCCGGCCAACAAAGCCGCCGGTGTGGCGCGAATAACGCAAGCCATATGCTTCTCCTAGCAGAGACAAGAACTCCCCATGCGCAGCGGTACATCACCTCCTGCGTCAATATCAATGTTTTTGCGACGTCGAGTGAACTAATGTTTCTTTTCCTGGTCCTCGGCCGCCGGAACTGCGGCGCCCGTCGAGGTTTTGTGCCCCCCCGGCGCCCCAAAAAAACGGAAGAAATCGGAGCGCGGACCTATCAGGAAACGGGTGTCGCCCGACTTGAAGGCCGTTTCATAGGCCTGCATGGACCTGTAAAATGCGAAGAAATCCGGGTCTTTGCCGAAGCTTTCCGCAAAAATGCGGTTTCTTTCAGCGTCGCCCTCACCCTTGGTTTGGTCGGCCTGCCGTTGCGCTTCAGCCTTTAACACAATTACGTCGCGATCGGCTTTCGCCCTGATCTTTTGCGCCTGCTCGGAGCCTTGAGCGCGATATTCCGCCGCTTCGCGAGCACGCTCGGTTTGCATGCGGCCATAGACTTTTTCGGAAATTTGCTGAGGCAGATCGACACGTCGGATCCTCGCGTCGATCACTTCCACCCCGAATTTATGCGCCTCGAGATTAGCTTGATCCTTGATCTTGACGATCAGGGCCGCTCGCTCATCGCGCACAATCTGTTGCTGATTCGCCTCGCTGAGAACGCGGCGCACCGCTGAGTTCAGCACCGAAGCCAGTTGGTTGTTTGCGCCCAACACCCCGCCCACCGTCTGATAGAAGCGCAGCGGATCAACAATCTTGTAACGAACGAAACTGTCAACTTCCAACCGCTGATTGTCGGAGGCAAGCACTTCAAGATTGGGGCTTTCGGCCGAAAGAATCCGATTATCGAGAAACACGACGTTTTCAATGAACGGAATTTTGAAATGGAGGCCCGGTTCCGTGATCAGACCTCGGCCGGCGACAGGCTCGCCGAGCCGCAAGACGATCGCCTGCTCAGTCTGCGAGACGGTGAAGAGCGCTCCGCCAGCGACGATCACGCCGATGAGGAGTGCGAGCACGACAAAGAAGGAAAGGGATTTCATTTGCGGGCTCCGCCCTGGAACGGCGCGAAAGCCGGAAGAGGCACGAACGGCGAAACGCCGCCGCCGCCCTGCTGCTCGTCAATAATCACTTTTTCGGCGCCGCCGAGCACACGCTCCATCGTTTCAATGTAGAGTCGCTGGCGCGTCAGCGCTGGAGCCCGCTTGTACTGCTCGTAAATCTGGTCGAAACGAGAGGCCTGGCCGCGGGCTTCGGCTACAGTTTGCTCACGGTAGGCTTCCGCCTCTTGCAGAATGCGCGCCGCCGCCCCGCGCGCCTCGGGAACAACGCTGTTAGCGTAGGCGTCGGCCTCGTTGCCGAGGCGTTGCAAATCCTGTTGCGCCGCGGTCACATCGCGAAAAGCGGTGATGACCTGGGAGGGGGGATCGACTGAAAGCAGCAGCACTTGCACCACCTGCACGCCGCTGTGATAGCCGTCGAGCACCTTTTGCATCAGTTGCTGCGACGCCGGTTCAATCAGCTTGCGGTCCGCGGTGAGTATCTTCTGGATCTGCGCCTGACCAACAATCTCGCGCATGGCGCTTTCAGCGACGGCCTTCACCGTGAGCGCCGGCTCAAAGATGTTGAAAGCGAAATCCTCGGGATGAGCGGGATCAATCTGCCAGATCACGCGGAACTTTACGTCCGCAATATTCTCGTCGCCTGTCAGCATAAGGCTTTCTTCGGTCGCCTCCGGCGACTGCGCAGCGTTACGGCGGCGACCCGAAGCGGCGTCCTCCCGAAAACCTATCTCAATGGCGTTACGATCCGTCACCGCCAGTTTGATAACCGAGCCGATTGGACTTGGCAGGTTGTAATTCAGACCGGCCTGGGTCTTGCCCCTGTATTTTCCAAATATCAGGTTAAGCCCTATCTCGTTCGGGCCGACGGTGTAGAACCCTGACAGCAACCAGGCGAGCACGGTCAGGAGACCCAGAATCGCCGCTCCCCGACCGCCAAACCCTGACGGCAGCATCTGCTTAAGGCCTTCCTGGCTGCGGCGTAACAATTCTTCAAGATCCGGCGGAGACCCGCCGGCGTTGGGGCCGCCGCCCCAAGGTCCTCCCTTTTGTCCCCAGGGATCGTTATTTTGATTGCGCGGTCCGCCTTGATCGCTCCAGGGCATTTTGTCTCTTTTGATCTGGTTGTTGATCGCGCACGCCGGTTTAAGCGGCTTCCGCAATTGATTGACAAAGCACAAGCACAACCTTCGCCTGTTCGGCCGGAATATAGGGCTCGCGCCCCGCAGCGGCAATGACGCGGAAGCGTATCATCATGGGATAGGTCTGTATAATCGAGCGCCGAACCACAATCACGATGCTCGACATTAATTTGCAGAAAATCGAGTGCTCGGACAACAGCAAGCACACGCAACAGCGAATGGCGGAGACGGTGGGATTCGAACCCACGATAGAGTTTCCCCTATAACGATTTAGCAAACCGTCGCCTTCAGCCTCTCGGCCACGTCTCCAATGTCGCGCTTTTGCAGGGCGAATAAGTGCGCAATATGCCAAAGCGTCTCCCTTTGCAAGCCGTCGCGCGCGTGACAGAAGAGCTGCTTTCCGGCGCAGCGAAATGGCCAATCCACTCCAAATAGCGTTTATCTTGCGCCCAAGGCGGCATCTGGACACCCCGCCAGATCCAGAACATGGCCTCGGGCCTCATGACGACGGCAGTTTATTGCTGGATCATGTCGGTAATGTTGCTCGATCTTTTCCGCTATCCACTGTGCTGTGGCATATCTGCCACAGCTTTATGCTTTCTTAACCGCAACGTCTGTATTTCCATCCATTTCTGAAACCAAATGTTGATCCTGCTGCTGTTTGGCGGATAGATGCCTGGGCTTCGGCGACGGGTTCAACCCCGTTCACATTTGCGTCTCGCAGGCATGTCCTCCTGAAGCTCTGCTT
This sequence comes from uncultured Alphaproteobacteria bacterium, assembly GCA_963724845.1. Taxonomy (GTDB): domain Bacteria; phylum Pseudomonadota; class Alphaproteobacteria; order Rhizobiales; family Beijerinckiaceae; genus Methylocystis. Next base: position 510,714 of record CAVRWF010000001.1, on the reverse strand, counting down.
GCGCGAAGGCTTTTACGACCTGAAGGACTGTCCCCATGAAGAAATTCCTCCTCTCGGCCACCGCGCTTGGCTTGGCGATGACCGCCGGCTCGGCTTTCGCGGCGGATCTGCCCTCCCGCAAGGCTCCTCCGACATATATCGCTCCGGCTCCGGTCGCCACGTGGACGGGCTTCTACGTCGGTTTGAACGCCGGCGGCGCCTTCGGCGGCAGCCAGAACGTTAACGTGGGCACCTATGGCTTCCAGTCTGTGGTCGCGGGCGGCGGTCTCGCGGCGGCTTCGGCGTCTGCGCTCGCCGGCACGGGCAATTTCCCCATCAACAATGGCGGCTTCATCGGCGGTGGCCAGGTTGGCTACAATTATCAATTCTACAACAACTTCGTTGTTGGCCTCGAAGCCGACATCCAGGGCATCGCCGGCAGCAGCAGCACTGCGACTGCATCCACGGGCGCGGGCGTGCCCGGCTTCCCCTTGAACGCCGTCGCTGGCGCAGTTGCAACCTCCAAGACGCTCGACTATCTCGGTACGGTGCGCGGTCGGATCGGCTATCTCGTGACCCCGACCTTGCTGGTCTATGCTACGGGCGGTCTGGCCTATGGCGGCGTCAACTCGAGCACCAGCATTTTTCAGGGCATCACCGGCCCAAGCTTCGGCATCACGACGGCGTACGGCACTTCTGGCGTCTATTCCAACACGAGGGCGGGGTGGACGGCTGGCGCTGGCGCCGAATGGATGTTCATGCCGAATTGGTCGGCCAAGCTCGAGTATCTCTATTACGATCTCGGCACGGCTAACTACGGCGCGGGCGCGATGGGGAGCGCCTTCACGGCCGGCGGCGGCTCTTTCTTCACCAACCTGGTCGCAACGACGACCAAGTTCGACGGCCATGTTGTCCGCGCAGGCGTAAACTACCACTTCAACTGGGGCTCCGCCGCTCCGGTTCTCGCCAAATACTGATCGGTTTTTCCAACTATAAAGAAAGCCCGGCTTTTAGCCGGGCTTTTTTATGCGCCAAACGTAAACGGCCGCAGCGGTTAAGTCGGCGTGACGGCTTTCGCGGCGCCGGTTTCCTGTGTTATCGCAGAATCGGGAGGACCGAAAATGACCGACGCCGCCACGCCCCACCGCGACAAACCTTGGATGTTCCGCACTTACGCCGGCCATTCCACGGCGCGGGAATCGAACCTCCTGTACCGCTCCAATCTGGCCAAAGGCCAAACGGGCCTTTCTATTGCTTTCGACCTGCCCACCCAGACAGGCTATGACAGCGATCATCTTCTGTCCCGAGGAGAAGTGGGCAAGGTCGGGGTCCCGGTGTCCCATCTGGGCGACATGCGCACCCTGTTCGAGGGCATTCCCCTTGGCGAAATGAACACTTCCATGACCATCAACGCCACCGCGGTTTGGCTGATGGCGCTCTATATTGCGGCGGCCGAGGAACAGGGCGCGCCTCGCGCAAAATTGCAGGGCACGACGCAAAACGACATTATCAAGGAATATTTGTCGCGCGGCTCCTATGTCTTTCCGCCAACCGCTTCGCTCAGGCTGACGCAGGATCTCATCCTGTTCACCACCAAGGAAGCGCCGAAATTCAATCCAATGAACGTCTGCTCCTATCACTTGCAGGAGGCCGGAGCGACTCCAGTGCAGGAACTGGCCTATGCGTTGGCGACAGCCGTGGCTGTGCTCAACAATGTCAAGAAATCGGGGGAGCTCTCCGAAGCGGACTTTGCACAGGTCGTTGGACGGATTTCCTTCTTCGTAAATGCAGGCATGCGCTTTGTCACCGAGTTGTGCAAAATGCGCGCCTTCACGGAATTATGGGACGAAATCGTCCTAAAGCGTTACGGCGTCAAGGACGAGAAGCTACGACGCTTCCGTTATGGCGTGCAGGTCAATTCTCTCGGGCTCACCGAGCAACAGCCCGAGAACAACGTCACCCGCATTCTCATCGAAATGCTTGCCGTGGTGCTTTCGAAAGGCGCGCGAGCGCGCGCTGTCCAGCTGCCGGCTTGGAACGAAGCGCTCGGCCTGCCCCGCCCCTTCGATCAGCAATGGTCGCTGCGCATGCAGCAAATCATGGCCTACGAGACCGACCTGCTTGAATATGGCGACATATTCGACGGCTCCTCCGAAATTTCGCGAAAGGTCGCTGCACTGAAGGAAGAAGCTTTGGCGGAGCTGGCGAGGATCGACGCGCTGGGGGGCGCCGCGGCTGCCGTCGAAAGTGGCTATATGAAATCGAAGCTAGTCGAATCCAACACCGCGCGGCTGGAGGCAATAGAAGCGGGCGAGCAGATTGTGGTCGGCGTCAACAAGTTCACGGGGGGCGAACCGTCGCCCCTGACCTCCGGCGACAATCAGATCATGGTCGTCCCGGCTCACGTCGAGGCGGAGCAGATAGCCCGCCTGAACGCCTGGCGCGAGCAACGCGATGCAAAAGCCGCAAAGTCGGCGTTGGAGGAGCTTTCGCGCGCCGCGAAAGAAGGGCGCAATATGGTTGAACCCTCGATCACGGCTGCTAAGGCGGGCGTTACGACTGGCGAATGGGGCAGCATTTTGCGCGGTGTGTTCGGCGAGTATCGCGCGCCGACCGGCGTGTCATCGACCGCCCGACAGGTTGGCGGCGCGCTGGATGATGTGCGCGGCGAAGTGCAGCGCGTTTCCACAAAAATTGGCAAGCGCGCAAAGTTTCTGGTGGGAAAACCGGGTCTCGACGGTCACTCGAACGGCGCCGAACAGATCGCCGTGCGCGCCCGCGACGCTGGCTTCGATGTAATCTATGCGGGCATCCGCTCGACGCCCAAAGAACTTGTCGACACCGCCAAAAAGGAAGGCGTGCATTGCGTTGGCCTCTCGATCCTTTCTGGCTCGCATGTGACGCTGGCGCATGAGGTTCTAAAGCTGATGAAAGACGAGGGGCTGGGCGGCGTGCCGCTGGTTGTTGGAGGCATCATCCCTCCGTCCGACGAAAAGCTGCTCCGCGAGGAGGGGATCGCGGCGGTGTACACCCCCAAGAACTTCGATCTCAACGCCATCATGACCGACCTCGCCCATATCATCGAAAGAAGCGTGGGTTAAAAGGACAGAGGAGCGTCCCCCACTCCATGTCGCCTATCAGAAACGACTTTTCGCTGCGTTTTCGTCGCATCGATGCAACGACCCGCGTTTCAGGCAAGGTTTTGTTAAGCCTCCTGAGCGATTTCTTACGCCTGACGGCATCAAACCTCCGTGGGAAGTAAATATGGCGACCGCTTGCACTCAGGGTCTAGACACGGGCTTTGTCGATCTCGGCTATGTGAAAGTCGCGATTCTCGGCGTCGTCCAGGGCATTTCCGAACTTCTCCCGATTTCGTCGACCGCGCATATGCGAATCGTGCCCGCGTTGTTCGGCTGGAAAGACCCAGGCTCCGCCTTTTCCGCCGCTATGCAACTCGCCGCGCTCGCGGCTGTAGTCACCTATTTCTGGAGCGATGTGCGCGGGTTGGTTCTGGGAACCATCAGCGCGGTAAAGCGCCGCGACTTCAACGATTGGACGTTCCGTTTCGCGGTATGGATCGTACTTGCTTCTCTGCCGGTCGTGCTCGCGGGCCTGGCGCTATCGCATACGCTGAATACCTGCGGTTCGCCGCTGAGGTCTCTGCCGGTGATCGGGATAGCCTGCATCGTCATGGCCGCTTTGCTGGCGCTCGCCGAGCTTTATTGCAACCACACCCGGTCGCTCGAACACATTACCTTGAAAGACGCGTTGATCGTCGGCTTTGCGCAGGTGGGCGCACTGATCCCTGGAGTATCGCGTTCCGGTTCGACACTGACCGCTGCTCTTTTTCTTGACCTTAAGCGCGAGGAGGCGGCGCGTTTCTCTTTTTTGCTCGGACTTCCCGCAATCGCCGGAGGCGGCGTTTATGAGCTCTATAAGTTGTTTAAGGCGCATCTGGACGCCTACGGCTGGTCGGTGCTCGCGCTCGGATTGGTCATCGCCTCCATTTCTGCTTTCGCGGCCATATGGAGCCTCATGCGTATCCTTGAGCGCTTTTCGGCCTGGCCCTTTGTCGCCTACCGGGCGTTGATAGGCGTGATCTTGCTCGTCAGCGCGGCGATGCACTGGCTAAGCTGAAATGTGAACACAATGTGGCAGCTACGCCAAATAAAGGCGGCGACACACTGAATCTGAGTAATTTTTATTTTATTTGAGCGCGCCGAGGCCTTGCCGAAACAGCCTACTGCGACCTAACATCCAGGAATGGTGAAGACAGTCTTATCCATTCGGCATGCGCGCCCGGTAGACGCGGAAGCGATCGCCACAGTTCACGATGCCTCGTGGCGCGACGCCTATCGGGGCGTGATACCAGCAGTCGAACTCGAACGCATGATCGCGCGGCGCGGCCCGCGCTGGTGGCACTCGGCCATAATCAAGGGCACCGGCCTTTTAGTGCTGGATTTTGACCGCACGATCGTCGGATATGCGACTTACGGTCGCAACCGCGTTCCCTCAATGCCTTACTCCGGTGAGATTTTCGAAATATATCTTATGCCAGAACATCAAGGTCTCGGTTTTGGCCGGGACCTGTTCAGGGCGGCGCGCCGCGAACTGGCGGACCACGGATATCTATCAACCATCGTTTGGGCTCTTGCTGATAACGAGAAGGCGCTCGCTTTCTACCGGCGACTCGGCGGCTTGTCGATTCGAAGGGCGGAAGAACGTTTTGGCTCAGATATGTTGACGCGTGTCGCCTTTGGTTTCGTCTCCGCGCCGGTCGACTGAAGAGTTCTTTGCATCCTGGAGCCTTAAATGCGTCTCGACGCTATTCCGATCGGCGCTAATCCGCCGCACGAGGTCAATGTTGTTGTCGAAGTGCCGCTGGGCGGCGAGCCAATCAAATACGAACTCGACAAAGCCTCTGGAGCGATGTTTGTCGACCGTTTCCTTTACACGGCGATGCGCTATCCGGGAAACTACGGATTTATTCCGCATACACTTTCGGATGACGGGGATCCCTGCGACGTGCTGGTCGCAAACACCCGCCCGATCGCGCCCGGCGCCATCATCGCCGTGCGTCCAATCGGCGTGCTGCGCATGAAGGACGAGCATGGCGGCGACGAGAAAATCGTCGCGGTGCCGGTGTCGCGGCTGACGCATCGCTATGAAAGCGTGAAAAACTACACCGATCTGCAGGAAATGACTTGGCGTCGCATCGAACATTTCTTTGTGCATTACAAGGATCTGGAGCCGGGCAAATGGTCCGAGGTGGCCGGTTGGGGCAACGCAGATGAGGCCCGCGCTATGATCGCGGACGCCATCGAGCGCGCCGCCAAGAAGAAGTAAATCCGGAGCGCTCAGTCCTTTAGCAAGTCCAGGCCGGACGGCGGGGTTCGCGAAACGACACCCTTTCTGAAACAGGCGGGCCTCTCCTTCCATGCGACAATGCCATTTTCCGTCGCGGCGAATCCTTTCGCCGCGACGATGATCTCTTCGACGTGAGCTTTGGCGTCGAGATCGCCGATCACATACGTCCATTTCCCGGCGCTCGCGAACGCCACGGTGCAGGGGCGTTTGCACACCGCTAGGCATTCCACGGCCTCGACTCTCAGCGTGGGCTCTGCGTCCGTGGCGAGCCTTTCTTGAAGGGCCTCAAAAAACAACTTGCCTGGCCGGCTTTCCGCATCGTCGCCCTGTCGGCAGACGGTGCAAACAAAAATCGTCGTCGGTCCCGTCGACACTTAATCTTCCCCTGTTCGTTGTCTTTGCGTGAGACTGCAGCGATGAACGCCGATCGGCGACAAGCGACGAAGATTTTTTTGCCGAGCGGCTATCTTCTACTTGAAGGTCCACTCACGCCGAGTCGCGGCCTTCTTCCAGACGCCTGGCTCTGGACGACGCCAGCACGCCCTGGCGTCCTATTTCGTCATATTGCAAACAGAGGCGCGTAACGCTCTCCACGGCAACATCGCGGGTCTCGGTGCGCACCCCGAATTCTCGCAACCGCGCGAAGGCGCGCGAAAGAGTTTCCTGCGTCACTCCCAACTGCGCCGCGACAAGCCGTTTATCGTAAGGCAACCGAAACCGGCATTGCTCCTCATCCGGCGGACAAAGCGACAAAATGAATCTGGCCAATCTCTGGTCCGCGCTTTGAGCTTTCAATGATTCTATCTCGCCGATTAGATCGATGATTTTTTGTTTGGAGTCTTCTATCGTCGCCGCCGCCAGCGATGGAGATTCCGATAAAACTCTCATGAAACGTCCAGCAGGAACTTTGAGAATTGAGGTCGGCCCCACCGCTTCAGCCGAAACATGGAAGATTTCTCCGGCGACCGTTGGCGCGTCGTTGATGCTGTCTCCATCGGTCCTGATGCACACCAGAGTTTCATCGCCGCATGGGGCGGTTCTCAATAGTTTTACGAAGCCTTGAACGATCAGCATGATCGCGGAGACGGCGTCTCCTTGACGAAAAATCACTGCTCCGTCGACATAGCTTTCAATTTTTGCTTCCAGCGTAAGTCGATAGACGGTCGCATCGTCTACGGAGGCGAACAACGGCAAGTCTCGTAGTGACGGCACTTCAGACATTGGCTCGCATCCCTCCCAACGCCTGTCCGCCCTTGAGACGAATTCAGCGATCATCCTATCCGCGTCCGAAGTCGCATTTGTGGACCGGCTTTACTTGCGGTCCCCGAAACTTCGGCAGATTAACGCCGTTATGGGCTGTGGGAAAGGCGACATCAGGGCGCAGGGCGGTTATGGACGTTGTCTCGCACTGCATCGCAACTCCCTGGCGGATTGATTGCGCGTCGTCTATCAGATCTTCGGGCGCGACGCCGGATCAATGGACGTCGCCTCGCCGAGGCCCCGCTCAAGCAGGAAAATCGCCTGAGCGCCAAACAAGTTCATAACCGGCCAAGGCGCCTTGAGCTTTATCGGCGCTCCGGCCCGGTCGAGAGCTATGCCGCGTTCGATGCGCGCGCCTATCTCGTCGATGAGCTCAACAAAATCCCGGATCGTGCAGAGGTGAATATTCGGCGTGTCGTACCAGCTGTAATCGAGATTTGCGGTTTTTGGCATGCGCCCCCGCAGCAGCAGTTCCGTGCGCACCCGCCAATGGCCAAAATTCGGAAACGACACGATGGCCCTTCGACCGATGCGCAGCATGTGATCGAGGACCACCCGAGGACGCTGCGTCGCCTGCAGGGTTTGCGAAAGAATAACGTAGTCAAAGCCATCTTCGGGATAATCGCGCAAATCGGTGTCGGCGTCGCCCTGGATTACCGATAAGCCTTTGGCGACGCAGTCATTGACTCCCCGCTGCGACAATTCGACGCCGCGTCCGTCAACGTTTTTCTGGCTAGTGAGCATTTGCAGCAAAAGACCATCGCCACAGCCAACGTCCAACACCCGGCTGCCTGGCTCAACGATGTCCGCGACGACGGCAAGATCGAAACGACCCGCCATGAATTTCGGGTCCGCTGTCATCGCCGCGCCTCCCGCGCCGGAGCAAGACCCCGCGCGGTCGCCGCCGCTTCGAGAAAGCCCCGGGTCGTGGCGAAAAAGTCGGGCTCATAAAGCAAGAACGCGTCATGCCCTTTGTCGCTGGCGATCTCCACAAAAGACACCGAGGCTCCCCCGGCGTTTAATGCATGCACAATGGCGCGCGAGGCGGACGTTGGATACAGCCAGTCGGAAGTGAACGAGATCACGCAGAAACGTGTTTTTGCCCCTTTGAACGCCGCCGCCAGCGATCCCCCGTAATCAGCCGCCAGATCAAAATAGTCGCAAGCGCGGGTCACGAAGAGATAGGAGTTTGCGTCAAAACGCTCGACAAACGCCAGCCCCTGATGGCGCAGATAGCTCTCGATCTGGAAATCGGCGTCGAAGGAAAAGGTTGGAGCGCTGCGGTCCTGCAGCTTGCGCCCGAACTTGCGTTGCAACGCCTGATCCGAAAGATAGGTGATATGCGCAGACATGCGCGCCACCGCAAGGCCTTTTTCCGGCCGTACTCCCTCGTCGAGATAGCGGCCGGAACGCCAGTCCGGATCGGCCATCACCGCTTGCCTGCCCACTTCGTGAAACGCGATGTTTTGCGAGGAATGGCGCGCCGCCGTGGCGATTGGCATCGCGGCGAATACGCGATCGGGATAACTTGCCGCCCACTGGAGCACCTGCATGCCGCCCATGGATCCGCCGGCCACGCAAAACAGCGTGTCGATGCCAAGATGATCAATCAGCATGGCTTGCGCGCGCACCATGTCGCGGATCGTGACAACCGGAAAATCCAGCCCGAATGCCCGCCCTGTCGCGGCATTTAACGAGGCCGGGCCGGTGGAGCCCATGCAGCCGCCCACGACATTTGAAGAAATTATGAAATAACGATCCGTGTCGAAAGGCAGACCTGGACCTACTAAAACGTCCCACCACCCTGGCTTCCCGGTGACAGGATGTACTCCTGCAGCGTATTGATCGCCGGTGAGCGCATGGCAAAGAAGAATGGCATTGCTGCGCGCCGCGTTCAGCACCCCATAGGTCTGAAAACCGATGGTCAGCGGGGCGATGATTCCGCCGCCGTCCGTGATCAGCGGCTGGTCAGCTCCAAAAACGACGGAAGGCCCGGTGGAAAGCGCTGTGGGGTTGTCGAGCTGCGGTGCGGTAGTCAATTCTTCTCCTTTCGTTCGATATGCCGAACGATTTGTTCGCCAACATCAAGGGCGAACAGGAGGGTGTCAAGCTTCATCCTTGGCCAAAGAGCGGGGCCAAGGGGCGCCGCCTTGACAGATTACTGCCCCGTTCCGTCCACTGAGCCAAGATAACGTGGTCCCGGCACAACGCCGGTTGCGACGGTGGCGCGCGATGTCGAACCAGCGGGACCGCGATACGCCTGCGCTGGCAGGCCCGGATCAAGGTGCGCTTGGCCAAACCCGGCCCCGCCGCTCGGCTGCGGCGCTCCATATTGCGCCGTCGAAGCGCCAACCGGCGCGAGATAGCGCCCGCCCTGCGGTTGCAGGTTGGTGGAGGGCGGCGCGACTACCGCGGCGGGCTCGACGGTCTCTTGTTGCGGCGCGCGGCTGGCGGTTCGGCGCGCCGCCGCCGCGTAGTGCCGCCGCCGCTGGGGAGCAGCGGTTGCGACTTTAATCGAAGCGACGCTGGCGACTTTGGTTGAGGCGGCGCGCTGACCGACAAGCGAGGTTTCCAGGGTGTTTCCTCCGACGACCTCGGCGCCCGCCACCGCGGTTGGAGCGGCCGCTACGGCTGCAGACGACGAAGCAGAAGCAGACGAAGTGGCAGCAGGCGATGCAGCGTCCGCGACCGCGCTCCCCTGTTTCCACTCCGCGGTAATACGGTCGAGCACGGACAGATCCGCGAGCGTGAGCTGTTCAAACCAGCTGGCGAGTTGATCCGCGGTCACTCCAGGCCGGCAAAGCCGCATGCGGATCGACGCTGGCGTGGCTTTCGAAAGCAGGAGGCCGCCGATTTCTCCGGAACGCGATCCACGCAAATCCTCAACCCATTGCCATGCAAAGGCGCAGCGGATGTTGCCCGCGGCGCCGACGGCTAACCCGAACGGTCCAAGGGCGTTGGACATCGGGCGTCCAACGATGTGCATGGGCGTGCCTGGAAAGCGCGCGAGAATTTCCCTTTTCACGCCATCCTGCGACGGGGGCCCCATCGGGATCTTGGCGCCGGCGCGGCCGCCTTCCTCGAAACGAATGTCTATGGCGAGATCGTTCCAGTCGCCGGCGACCTTTTTGGAGTCCAGCGACATGCTTTGGCGCCAGCCGTTCGCATAAGGCTTTTCGACCAGCGAATTGAGCGGACCGGCCCCGGCAGGCAGAACCAGCATGAATTTTGAGGCGGTTTCGAACTGTTTTTCAGAAGCCTGACGGCCTCCGACGACTTCGCCGGACAAAACGCCGTCAGCGTGACCGACGTAACCGCGATCTCCTTGGCTTGCCGAACAGGCGGATAGCGCAAGAACGAGAAACAGGGGAAAGATCGGCGGGTGTTTCATATCACCGACTCACTGGTTGAGGGTATTGGCCGTACGCCGCCGGAGGAACCGCTGGAGTCCGAACGACTCCCGCGGCTGGCGTGCGAGGCGAGGAGGGCTGAACGCCGGGAGATGCGCCGACCGCTCCGTAATAGTTCTGTCTCGCGTCCAGAGACGCCGCGCCTGTGCGCGCGGGATCAGCTTCCTGATTGGCCCATTGCGTGCCGGAGGGAGCTACCTGCTGCGATGCAGGCGGCCAGCTCGCGGTTTCCTGACCGTTCCACGCCGGTAGCAGGCTGAAGCCGTACCGCTCATAGGGCATGGCGCCAACGCCCGGCACGCGCCGCGCCACCAGCGGCATTGAGCCGCGACCGGGATCAACTCGCAGCGACGGGTCAGGACCCGGCAGCGCCGCCTGAACGATGCGCCCGCCGAGCGTAAGCAAGGGCGCGAAGCGCAGGGGATTGTCCGAGGCGACCGCGACCGGAAACTTGCCCTTGAGGTCGCGCATCATTTTTGCCAGCCGCGCCTCGTCAACTTCAGCTCCAGCAACCGGAGTAGAGCTGTTCTTCTGATCCGTTATCGGGGAAGAGTATGCGCTTTTGTCATAGTTTGGGGCAGCGCCGGGGATCAGCGCCGGCCCGGGTGACAGATAGCCAACGGCCTTGAGCACAGGACCATGCAGTTTGGAGGCAGTTTTGGCGTCACAGGGGGACGGAGGGTGATAATAACCGTCAGGAAACAGCATTTCGATCACCTTAGCGTCGAGGCCGTCATAACGATTGGCAAGCTCGAAAAATGCTTTGTCCTGTTTTAGTCGACGAAGCGTCAGCGCATAGCCGTAGACCGTCGCGTCTTTCGGCAGCCAAGCGACTGCACGCTGGAACCAGAACTGCGCAACCTCGAACTGACAACTGTTGAAAGCGTACCACGCAAGCGCCTGCGCGCCTTCGCCCGAAGCCATCTCCATTGTCGCGCGACCGTAGCGCACGAGTTGATCCGCTTCGATAAAAGGCGGTATTTCGCGCGTCAGTTCGCGCTCCAGCAGGTCAATGAACAATATGCCGTTGTTCACGAGCGGCCCGCGCCATGCGAAAGCAACTTCCTCGGCTTCGCGCATCTTGTCGAGCGCGCGTAGCGTGTGAGCCAGTCCATGAGCGATCATGGCGTCGCCGCCACTTTCGATCGCGGCCTTGAACCACTCGAGCGCATTCCGGAAATCGCGGCGTTTGTAATCGTACCACGCCACGAGCCCGATCTGGTTGGGCTCACGGCTGTCGCGCGCATAAGCTTCAAATGCGGCCAAGTCCTCCGGCGGCACTTCCTCGGCGCGTTCATCGTGCAGGAAAGCAGCGATACGGCCGCGCGTGATATCGACCATGAGGGACTGATATTGCTTGGAGCCGTCGGCGGCAGCCGGTATGCCGGCAAGCAAAGTTTCAACCTCGGCCATGCGCAATACGCCCATCGCTTTTTGCAGCGTAGCGATCAGGATTTGCCGATCCTGGTTGTTGCTCAGAATAGTTTTGAAAAGCGCGATCGCATCATTCGTCTGCTTGGTGCGGGCGAAGGCTTCGGCAATCATCCATTGCACGTCGACGTCCTGATCCGTGCCGCTGACGCCCTCCGTCTTCGTGAAGTCAACGAGGTCCTGCCAACGGCCGTCCTGCATCATGGCGGTGATGCGCGCGCGGGCCTCCTTGCGACGCAGCTTCTGCATCAAATCTCCGGAAGGCTTCCATCCAGAAGTCTCATTTTGGAGAGAGGCGATCGTCTTCCGCAATTCGTCGAGCTTGTTGGCTGCGAATAAAGCCCACAAAGGCGTCTCATCGACGTCTCCCTCCGCTGGAGTTCGCGTAGAGATCGACGGGAGGTTCGAAACCGGGATAGAGGCGCTGAAGGCGGGAAATCTCCATATTGACGCGCGCGGTCTGGTTGAGCGAGGCGTAGTAGCGCAACGCAAAATCATCCGGCGCGGGGGGATCTTGTCCAATCGGATTTTTGTGCGGGACTTCGTTCGACGCCTCATTGCGCGGCTGAGCTATCGGGTTGGCTGCAGCAGCAAGCCCGACAGATCCGGTCGCGAGGCTTGCTCGCGGCGCCAACACCGTTGCAAGCATGATAAGCAGGGCGCCGCCGCCCATCGATTTCAGTTTCGCAGACACGACGCATACCTCATCTGCGTAGCGACAAGCGCAAGCATGTGCAAAGTCGCGGGATAATAATTTTCGTCGGCGTGACTGGAGAATATCGCAGCAGGCATCCTTGCGCTTTCGAAAGCGCAAGCGGTCAACGCGCCAATTGCGCCTATCCCGGATTCGCCAAAGGAGCCGACGTCTTTGCCAGTCGATACGTCAACGATGGACATTGCTCCGCGCGTACGCACGACCATCGCCATGAACGGCGCATATTGTTCGCGTTCGCCGATTCCCGCCCACGCGAGATATAGGGGTATGCGCACGGCATTATAGGAGAACTGGGGTGGAAACCCCTGCGCCGGAGCGAACTTCCAGTCCTTCAGGGACATCCAGTCCGGCGGCAGCGCCTGTGGCGACGTCCGCGTCAGATCTAGCAGATCAAGACCTGTCTGGGTGAGTCCGGCCCAATCCACTTCGGGCGCCACAAGCGGAAGCCGGGCAAAGGCGGGAAACACATAATAGGATAAATTCACCACGGGCCCGTCGGGACGGTCGTCGGCATGAAACCCTGTAACTGCAGGCAGCAAGACTGCGCCAAGCTTGGTCTTGAACAGCACGAGCTTGCGCGCCACCTCGACAGCGATGCGCCGCCCCGCTGTGCGTTGAGAGGTGTCGCCCCACAGCTCCGCCGCTTCGGTAAGTGCCCAGGCGACCAGAATATCGCCGTCTGAGGCGTCGTTCATATCGGCTACTGCGGGTCTCTTTCGCGGCTCCCACCGCCAAGCTATCAATTGGTCGTCGCGCACCATCAAATTGGCGCGCGTCCAGTTCCAGAGTTGGTCGAAAGTCGGACGGTCGTTGGCTGCGACGGCGAGCAACATGGCGTAACCTTGCCCCTCGCTGTGGCTGATCTCGTTGTTGCCAGTATCGACGACGCGTCCTTCATTGGTGATGAAGCGAGCCTTATAGGCCTGCCACACTCCGGGAGCTTTCAGCGCGCCTCCGAGTTGCATGTTTTTGGAGTTGAGCGTCAACCGCGGCTCCGGCTTCGGCGCGTTTGTGGATTTGGGCGGCTGCACAGGCTGCGGCGCGATCGGCGTTTGCGCGCACAACTGCGCCGTCGCAGATGCGACGAGAAATCCAGCAGCCAGAATAGCGCACGCGCGTCTCAATCTGATTTCCTCCCTACGTTGCGAACGAAGATGCGGGTGGTCACCGCCAGCAGGACAGCGAGCGCCAGCGCGCCGAGCACATAAGAAAGAGCATGTAGAGACAACCAGCCTGCGGCGATCAGTCGTATATTTCCTACGGAGAGAGGTTGAGTTGCGACAAAACGAGCGTTTTCCACATGCATGACATTGATTTGCGCCTGCACAACGTCGAGCATGGACAAGCGCCCTCCGATCTGACGCGAAACGCGAGGATCGACAAGGCAGCTTACAGCGTCCGCCAATGAGTTTGCGTTAGGTCCAGTCACCACCGTCCACACATCCTCGCTGCTGTCTCCAAGAATGTTTTGCCCAAGCGCAAGCAACACGTCAGCCGTCACCAATCTTTCGTCCGTTTCGTTCTGCTCGAAACTCTTGCGCATCCAGCTGCCGGCGTCGGTAAATTTTGAAACGCCCCATTCGCGTGTCCGGCCAAACCAACCGCGAACGATATTGGACCAGCTGCTGTCGTTGTGCATCTTGGCGTCCCACTCCTCGAACAGATCGCGCGAAGGGACTGCACTGGCGGCATCATCTTTTGGCTCATCGCTCTCCGCTGCTTTTCGCAGCACGCTGGCGACTGCGCTATAATCGACATTGGCGAAGCGCACGCGGCTCAGCGCGCTTCGCTTCGCATCGCGACTGAGCGGCGCATGACAAGCCATAGGAAAGTTGGCTTGTAAAAGGAGACGGTTACGCGCCGCACTTTCGCGTAGAGTTAAAACCTCTTCTTCGCGAGCCCGCGGCGGAGCGCCAATTCGAGATTTCCATACCTCCTTCAGCTCGTTCGTCGGCATTTCGAGATTTTGCAGCAATGACGGATCAAGCGAGTTGAAAGGAGCCACCGCAAGCGTTGGTCCCTGCCCCTTTACTGGCGCCACGGTGGTCACGTCAAAATCCACGGGCATTCCAGCGGCGATGCCAAGATGCGTGGCTACCGTCAAAGCCGCCCCAATGGACTTTTCATCAAAGCTCGGCAGGAATAATTTGGGGCGTCGGACGGCTCCGGCGTAAGGAAAGCCGCCGGTCGCAGTGACCGCCAGGTCGGGCATACGGCCCACGCGCGCTATCGCGGGTAGCTCTATCTCCGTCTGATCCAGAAACAGGAAGCGATTGGTCGCATTGATCGCGGCAAGCGGATCGCAACTTTCGTCGCTCTTGGTAGGCACATGAGCTTCGATCTCGATTCGATTGAGCCCCGGCCGCAAGAATCCCAAAGGCAACGGCAAGGGATTGTCCTTGAACACGTCGCCTGAAGCCTTCATCAGATTGAGGCTTACCGCCGTTCTGTCATTGATTTTCATCACCAGCTGCGCGCGAGTGGTTAGGCCCGGAGCGTAACCGCCAGCGACGCGCACGGCCGCGCGTCCATAATCGGCGGGGTAGAAATCGGACGGCATGATGATGTTGAAGGCCGCCCGGAACAACCGTCCGGTGAATTCCTCGCTGACCAATCCAAGGTCGCGCAGCTTTACACGCTGACCGCCCTCAAGCCGGTAGCCCGGGAAGGCAGCCGCCGCGCGAAGGCCCGCTGGCGCGCCTTTGGGAGTCTTCGCCACGATGAACAGCTTCAACGCGTCGTCAACCTGCGCGGGCGTGGCGCCAGTGATGATGATCGTCGTGCGTCGCTCGGACGTCGCAGGCAGGACCACGGCCCGAGGGCGATCGATAACCCCCAGCGCGTTCATGCCCAGTTCGCCGACCACTTCCTGCGCGACGCCGACAACGAGATTGACCCCGTAACGGCCGCTGGCGAGCGCGCCCGCGTCGATCACCGGCTGTTCGAAGCGGCCCACTATTGAAATGAGTTGCGCAGCGCGCAGCATGCGGGCCACATTGGCGGGCTGCGGCTTATGCGGAAGCACGGCGCGAATGGGCAGGGCTCCTTGCTCATCCGGCAGCAGCGCGCCAAGGTCTGCGAGATTGTCGATGCTCGCATCGGCCTCGCTGAGGATCAATCCTGTTTGCGTTGGATCGATTTGCGTCCACAATTCATAAGTCGCTTCAAGCGAACAGTCGACGCGATGCCGTTGATCGGTGGAAATGCGCACCGAATTGAAGCCGGGGCGCATCAGATTTTGCGGGATATCGAAAACCACCGTTTTGACAGCGCCTACTGCGCGGATCGGCGTTTCTCCCACCACCTCGTCATTGATCATCAGCGTAAGAGTGGAAGCTTCAGGCATCACGGACACCGCTGCGAGATAGCCGAGCTGAAATTGCAGCTTATGTCTGACCTGCGACTCGGTGACAAACATCGGCCATTCGGAGGCCCCGATTTCTCCAACAAGCCGATACCCTTGGACGTTGTTGGTCAGGTGCCGCAGCACGGTCCCCGTGGCGACGTCTTTTGCATCGGACTTGTTATCCTGCGGCGCATTACGCGTTTTGGCCTCGGTCGGTGCGGGCGCTCGAAGCACCGGAAACGCTGGACTCAATTGGACCGGCGCAGGAGCGGCGTTAGGCGTTGTCACAGCTGCAGGCGGCCTTGCCGGCGCCTGAGGTTGCGGTTTTGGCTGCATCACATAGGGAAGAGGCGCAAAGGACGGCGCCTGGATGCTTGGCGTGGACTCCCTCGTTCGCACCTTCGCCACCTCGGATGGCGCGGTCATGAAAATCGCCTGCGCAGACGCAGGCGATCCGTCCATGATCATGGTCGTCAAGACCATGGCGCCGGCGCAAAGGCTCAGATTTGCAGAGAAGAGCTTCATGCGGATTTCACGCTTGCTGCGGCCTGTTGAGGCTGAGTTGCGTCCGGCGCCGCCGCGGGCGTTCCTCCACCTGCTTGCGCCGCCAGACGGTGCAGCCATACGGTGGAGGCTTCGGGAGTCGGCGCTGCTTCTTCAGCAGGCGCAGGCGCAACGGCGCGTTTGAAGAGGTAGGCGATAGCGCGGATAGGCTCGACGAGCCCCCACCAAACAAACTGCCCAGTGCCCGTCCAAATGCTTTTATGCTTGCGGCGGCTTTCGAGAAACTTCGGCAGCGCTTCGGAATCGCCATACATCAGATCGGCGAGAACGTAATATTCATGGGGATGCATGGTTTCGAATTCGCATCCGTACAACTTGCGCTCGCCGATCTGGCTGCGCAGGAACAGCAACGGCAACGACGCGTCTCCGGCCATGTCGCCGATGGGGTCCACGATCAGGCGCGCTCTTGTCTCCTCGCCCTGAAGCAAAGCCGCTGGCATGTCGCCGTCAATATGGAGCGCGCAACCTCCGGCGGAGACATTGACGACGGTGCAGCGCACGCTTTCGCCGTTCACGTCAAGAGTTCCGCTTCTGTTGATGGTCAATCGCGGATGGCGGTCTGGTTGTTTGCGTTCGGAGACGGCGCCAAGACCGACGCCAGCCATGATGAGGTTGAAACTGTTCCATAGACCGACAATCAACATGAGATTGCCGGTGCCGGGCTCGAACACATATCGATAGGCGGCGACGAGCGATCCGGTCAGCAGCACCCCATACATGGCGAAGAACGGCCAGGCGAGTTCTGACAGATGATCATTGTCGAGCGTCAACCCCTTAGCTGTGACGTTGAAGGTCGGCTTGCGCGGATTGAGCACCACCGAAACAATTGCTTTCGATAAAAATACGCCCTGGCAATATTCATATAGCTCCGAAACCCAGGGCCAACGCACCACGCCAAACAGATAGTTCTGCACCATCACGTTGACGATCATGTAGGTCAACGTATAGGCGATTGCCTCATCGACGTTCGATACGAAAATCTTTACGTCGAAAAGAATATAGCTGAGCGGCGCAAGCATGAAGACGAGGCGCGGGAAAGGGAAGAACCAGAAGGTCATGCTGGAAAGATAACCAAGCTTCTGGATCGGTTTCAGCCCCTTCTTGAAGGCCGGGTTCTTGAGCATCATGATCTGCAGCATGCCCTGACACCAACGCACGCGCTGACCAATGAACGAAGCGAAAGTCTCGGGCTGCAGGCCCGCGATCAGCGGTTTATCTACAAAGACGCTGTGATAGCCGCGCGCATGCAGTTCGAAAGCCGTCTCGCAATCTTCGGTGATAGTGACGCCGGAAAATCCACCCGTTTCGGACAAAGCCGAGCGACGCAGTAGCGCGGCGGAACCGCAAAAGAAGGAGGCGTCCCATTTATCGAGACCACGTTGAGTAATCGAATAGAACATCTCGTTTTCGGAAGGCATGCGGTGGAAGGTACGCAAATTCTTTTCGATTGGATCCGGATTGAGGAAGACGTGCGGCGTCTGAACCAGAAACAGTTTTGGGTCTTCCAGGAAGAAGCCGACCGTCTCCTGCAAGAAGGCGCGGAAGGGTGCGTGATCGGCGTCGAACACAAGCACAATGTCGCCTTTTGCGTGAGCGAGCGCATTGTTCATATTGCCGGCCTTCGCGTGCTCATTGCGTGCGCGCGTCTGATAGATTGCGCCCATCTGGGAGCACAACGCCGTGAGGGAAGCGCGCCGATGACGCGCGCTTTCAGCCTTGACGGGATCTTTGTCGTTGCATTTTTGATCCGTGCCGCCGTCATCCAGCAGCCATACGTTCAGCTTGTCCTTTGGATAATCCATCGAACGCGCGGCGGCGATCGTGGTCGCCAGAATATATTCGTCCTCGTTGTAGGTCGGGATAAACACGTCGACGACCGGCAACTCCTCGTCAGGACGCCGGCGCTGCGGCTTGCGCTTCACCGGATCGGCCCCGACGATCAGGCTGACGATCAGGATAACGACGCAATAGAGTTCCGCGACAAGCAGGATTGACCCGAGGGTGAGACCCACCGGATCGGAAGTCGGCGGCAAGGTGTAGCTGGCTCGCCAATAAATATAGCGAATGACAGTGAAGCTCGCGAGGGCGAGAAACAGCTGGCGGGCCAATTTGCCCCTGGCGAATATCCAGACCACTATTAACGCGGCGATGATAGTCACGCTGAGCGACAACTGCGCTTGCACGCTGACCGGCTGGGTCAGCAATACAAGGGCGAGGACGCCCGACATGATCCACATAAACGCACGCAACCCTAGCATCCGGCAACCTCTTTACGCGACAGGACGAATGTACGCGCGAGATTTAAAGGGCGCGTTAACAATGCAGAGAACTCTTGCTCGCTACCTGAAGACGCAAGAAGGCCGACCTGGATGGTCGGCCGTCGGTAGAAGACTCGTTTCAAAATGTGAGGCGCGTTTCAAGGATTCCGTAGGCTCCGGTGCCACGCACCTGATCGCTGAGGAAGCCGCCGGAAACGCCGAGCTGGACCATGCCGAACTTGATTCCGGAAACATGGGCGCCAACGCGCCACTGGTGGAAAAAGTCGTCCCCAAGCACCAGAACTTCGGGACCGACATAGATTTGGTTAACAACCGCTAAACCGAATTTGAGCCGTCCATAATAGGCGTTGTGATTGGTGGAGTAGGACGCCACGCCCGCCACCATGGTGGCCTCGGTGGGACGCGCGTAGAAATCAGCCGCGACCTTGAAGCCGCCATAGGTTCCCTTAACCGTGTTGTTGGGATCATTGGGGCTGATGCCGTTGTTCGAAATTTCACCGCCGACAAAGCCCGCCACGGTGATCTGCTTGCCTACATACTCGTAACCCACCATGAAAGAGCCCTGCTCGAGCGTTCCATTGATGCGGCCAAGACCGGCTTCCGAGGCAATGTAGTCATATTTGCCGCCAAGGCCGGCAATGCGCAGGCGAATGCCGGTTTCCTCGAGCGACGCGAAGGGCGCTATCGTGCCGATCAACGCCGCCGCGATCGCATCCTGCGTGGTTACGTCGAGAGCCGTGTCGATCGCCACAGTCGGCGGGATAGCCGCGGCGGGTCCATCGCCCTGCACGCCGGTGTACCAGTCCGCGGCCGGCGACCGCGCCGTCATCGCCAAAAGGAAAGCCAGTGAGAATGCTAGACCAACCCGCATTTTTCTTCATTCCATCGCTATGCGACAACACCCCCGCGGCGCGAGAGTGTCGTTCCAAGCTGGCGCGCCTCATGCGCGTTTTGCTCGAATGCAATGTCAACATCGCGAATGGCTGTTAACGTCAGGCTGCGGGAAATGGTTAGCGAGTTGGTGTGCCTAACAAACCTTGAATCACCGTATCTTTCTGTCTCGTTAAAGGGCTGAAAGCGCCGCCGCTATCTGCTCCAGGTCCTGCGGACGCGACAATCGATGGTCGCCATCGGCGACCAGAGAAACTGTGACCGGGTCCGCGACCAGGCGCTCTGAAAGCGCCAGCGCATGACGCCAGGGCACATCCTGGTCGCGCAAACCCTGGATTATATGAACCGGAGCATAAGACCTTATCGGTCCGCCGAGCAGGAGGTGGGCGCGGCCCTCCTCGACCAACCGTCGCGTGATCGGCGTGGGCTGAGGCGCGAGAGCGGATGGACTTGGATAGACTCCTCTGTCCTCGATATCGCGACGAGCCGCTTCGGGCAGAGTGTCCCATAGCAAAGCTTCCGTGAAATCGACGGCGGGAGCAAGAAGCAGAAACGCGCGCAAACGATCCTCCTGGCCCAGATCCTTAAGCCGGCGGGCCAGGAGCAGCGCAATCCAGGCGCCCATGGAGCTTCCGATCAACACCTGCGGGCCTCGCGTCGACATGTCGAACAAGAAAAGGCTCTGTTCCAACCAGTCGCCGATCGCGCCATCTTCAAACCGTCCGCCCGGAGCGTCGAAAGCGGATTCTCCATGTCCCGAATAGTCGAAGCGCAACAGGGACCTGCCCTGAGCCGCAGCCTTCGCGTCAATAAAACTGGCCTTGGCGCCTCTCATGTCAGAAGCAAATCCTCCAAGCCATACCCATCCGGGCAGATCGCGGCCTGCGCCTTGTGCAGCGCGCAGTCGTCGAGCAATCCGCCAAGGCGGTGGACCGGCCGCCCGGCGCGCCTCCACAAAATCAGGCGGATCGCTGAGAATCATTAAGGTTTTCTCCAAAATTTGCGGCGGTTTCCATTGCGGCAAGCCTTTGTGGTCAGATGAATTTCTTGCAATGCCGGATCGACTTGCAACCCCGGTCGGTTGAATGAGAAACAATTGATCATAATTGGTTAAAGACCGCGTAAGACAATAGACCCACCCAAAGACTGTGGCGAAGGTCGATGGGGATTTTTGCTCGAAGGCGCGGCAGTTCTCCGCCGAAGCGGATAGGGAATTTCCTTTTCGACACGAGCGCTTTCGCTAACGGCGGATGATGTTGGAGTTTCGAGACAGTCCTGCCTGCACCTCAACTGATCGGCGCATCGCAGGCCGGACGGTAATGCAAATCATCCCTGATTTGCAGTCGGGGGGCGCCGAACGAAGCGCTATCGACATGGCGCAAGCTCTGGCGCAAGCGGGAGCGCGGAGCCTCGTGGCGTCGCGAGGCGGACGCATGGTTAGCGAATTGCAAAGCAAGGGGGGCGTTTGGCTGCCGTTTCCTGCCGCCACCAAGAATCCCCTGGCGATGCTCCTCAATTCAGTGCGTCTGGCCCGCATCCTTCGCGACGAGCGCGTCGATATCGTTCATGCGCGCTCACGGGCGCCAGCCTGGGTCGCCTATTACGCCGCACGTCAATCAGGCGCCCGCTTTATCACCACCTACCACAGCGCATATTCCGGCTCCTCTCCGATCAAGCTACGCTACAATGCGATCATGGCGGCCGGCGAAATCGTCATCGCGAATTCGCAATTCACGGCGAAACGAGTTGCTCAGCTCCATCCGGAAGCCACGGGACGCGTCACCGTAGTGCCGAGAGGCATTGACCTGCGGGAGTTTTCGCCGCACGCGGTCGAACCGGCGCGCGTGGAACGGCTTCGCATGGAATGGGAGGTCGAGCCGCATCATCGAGTCGTGCTGTTGCCGGCGAGATTAACCGCGCGCAAAGGGCACTTCGTTCTGATAGACGCAGCCCGGCAGCTCGCCGCCCAAGGGCTCGCTGACGTTCGCTTTGTCCTCGCGGGCGACGCACGAAGCGACTCATTCAAGCGCGAAATACTCCAGCATGTGGAGAGCGAGGGGCTTTCGGGATACGTGCGCGTTCCCGGCTATTGCGGCGATATGCCCGCCGCCTGTCTCGCAGCCGCCGTGATCGTCGCTCCGTCGACGGAACCGGAAGCATTCGGTCGCGTCGCCGTCGAAGCGCAGGCGATCGGCGTCCCCGTAATCGTTTCGGATATCGGCGCAGCGGCAGAAGTCGTCATGGCGCCCCCGCAGACGCTGCCGCATCTCGCCACCGGTTGGCGGGTTCCTCCAAACAATGCCGGGGCGCTTGCGATCGCCATCCACGAAGCCCTGATGCTGACAGCTTCTGAACGTGAGGCTCTGACAATGAGGGCGCGCGACTTTGTTTGCTCCAACTTTTCGATCGAACGTATGTGTGAGGCGACTCTCAGTCTTTATGAGTGGCTGCTCGAAGAGAACTGACGCTATGCGATGAAGCTCAAGTTTGTCGCTTTATGATCTTTTATCCGTCGAAGAATCGACAAGATACGCTACGACGATCAGTCCCGTCATCATTGGTCGGGAGCACTCGCCATGAAACGCTCGTATCGTTTGACCCTGTTGTCGTCGTTTGCACTACTCGCCAGCGCCCTTGTGTTTGGAAGTCCAGCCCGCGCGAATGAGGGCATTGATCCTCATGGTTTGTGGCTGCGGCCGGAAGGGGGCGTCCGCTTCAGCTTTTATGACTGCGGCGGCCTTCTCTGCGCAAAAGTTGTGGGCGCGACAAAAGCCGAAGATCAGTCTGGAGTCGGAACCGTCATTTTGCGTGGCGCTACTAAAGTCAGCGCGAATGAATGGAAAGGAAAACTCTACAACGCAGAGGACGGCAAAACCTACGACGGCTTCATTACGCTGAAATCCAATAGCGAACTGACAGTAAAAGGTTGTCTGATGGGTATCTTGTGCAGCGGCGAAACCTGGAAACGCATCGCTGCGCCCGCGGCAACCTCTGGTTCAGGCAAAGCTACCTCGCCCGCGGTCGCGGACTCGGCGCATTAACATTGTCGCCGCAGCAAGCTTGTCTTTAGCCGCCCGTTAGAGGCGGCTAAAGCATTTGCGCTTTCCAAAATGCGAGCCTCCGCGTTTATCCTCTAGTGTCGAATCAATCCGATACGTGAGGAAAAACGTGGCATGGCGGCTTCATTCCAGTGGGTAGCCTATCGCGAGGCGTTGCTGTTTCTGGCGACCGCAAGCGTCATCGTGCCGTTGTTCCACCGCCTGCGGATCAGCCCGGTGCTGGGGTTTCTTCTGGCTGGGGCGGCGCTGGGACCTTTCGGCCTCGGACGCTTTGCGACCAAATACGACGTACTCGGAGTGGTGACGATCTCCGACGTCGAACAGGTCTCCAAGGTCGCCGAATTCGGGCTGGTTTTCCTGTTGTTCATGATTGGCCTTGAGCTGTCCTGGGAACGCTTGGCTCGGATGCGGCGGCTTGTGTTTGGACTGGGCCTCGCCCAGGTGCTGGTCTCAACCGCCATTTTAGCCGAAATCGGCTATTTCTGGTTCCAGTTGGAGCCCGCGCCCGCCATATTGATGGGCGCTGCCTTGGCCATGTCTTCGACGGCCATTGTCATGCCCGTGTTGGCGGAGACTCGCCAGCTGAGCAAATCGCCAGGCCGTGCCGCCTTTTCAGTTCTGCTGATGCAGGATCTCTGCGTCGCCCCGATGCTATTTTTTGTTTCGGTGCTGTCTGACGCCAAGGCCGGCCTAACTGGCGTGGCGATAGTCTGGACTTTTTTGCCGGCGCTGGCGGGTCTCGGGGCTCTCATTCTGGGCGGACGGCTGTTGTTGCGACCGCTGTTCCGGCTGGTGGCCGCTGCGCAATCCACCGAATTGTTCATGGCCGCGTGCCTGTTCGTGGTGGTCGGTTCGGGGGTCGTCAGCGCGGCCTCGGGTTTTTCAATGGGCCTTGGAGCATTCATAGCCGGCCTGCTGCTCGCCGAAACCGAGTTCCGCCGTGAGATCGAAGTGACCATCGAACCGTTCAAGGGACTTCTGCTTGGATTGTTTTTCGTGTCGATCGGCGCCGGTCTCGACATTGGCGTGGTGTTGCGCGACCCTGCTCCTATCCTGCTGCACGCCCTTGGGCTGATCGCCGTCAAGGCCGCTATAATCTTTTTGCTGGCCAGACTCTTCCATTTGGCGCAGCCCGTTGCGGGGGTCGCAGCGGCGCTTCTGGCGCCCGGCGGCGAATTCGCCTTTGTGTTGCTCACCTCGGCGATAGGCGCGGGAGTGCTTCCCGGCGGCCACGGCGCCGACGCCATGATCGTCGTCACGCTCACCATGTTCGCCATTCCGGCCCTTGGCCGCCTTGGCTTGCGCTTTGCGCCTGAAAAATCGATAGCGGCTCTTCAGGCCGAATTCGCCCACCTCGCGCCTGAAGGCGACGTTGCAACGGGTCGAGTGGTGATCGCCGGTTACGGACGAGTTGGCGCACTTGTCGGAGACATGCTGAAGCGCCACGACGTCCCTTTTGTCGCCATCGACGATACGGTCGACAATGTGGCCGCGCGGCGCGACGAGGGCGTCGAGATCTATTGGGGAAGCGCCGCCCGGCGTGAATTGCTGCTTGCCTGCGGCGTGGCGCAGGCGCGGGCGCTGGTCGTCACTGTGCAAAATCCGGTCGCCGCAGAGGAGATCGTGCGGGTAGCGCATGAGTTGCGGGCCGATATGGTGATCGTCGCCAGAGCCCGCGACGCTCAACACGCCACCAGACTTTATGAAGCGGGAGCCAGCGACGCGATTCCCGAAACAATCGAAGCCAGCATGCAACTCGCCGAAACCGTGCTTGTCGACATTGGCGTGCCTATGGGCTTTGTCATCGCCTCCATTCATGAAAAGCGAGACGAGTATCGCGAATTGCTGAAGCCGAAAGCAGAGGCTGCGCGCCAGCGTCAGGTGGCCCGAGCCGCAATACGCAGCCGATTAATGGCGCGCCGTCGGCTCAAGGACAAGGATCCGTCGGAGGATCCCGATTGACTGCGTTCGGAAGCGGGGTTCTAGTCCGCATCAGATCGAGCTAACAGGCAAAACTCGCTCTACGACCAGAAAGCGTTGAAGAATTGAATAACATCTTTGCCAAATGACACATCATACTTACTTGGCTTTACAATGTATATAAGCATAATCTACTATAATTGATTTTTATTCAAGCGACTATCTCAATATATTTCTTTACGACATCTAATTCATATACAAATCTGCATAGCTGTATCTCGGCTATTGGATTGCGCACGAAAAACGGTTTATTGCTTTGTGGAAAAATAAAGCGCATGGCTGCTTCGTTCTAAAAATTAGACCGTAATTTTGTCAAGGTTACAGGGCATTACAAGTGAACTGCCGGTATCTGCGGACTTATCATCGCCGCTGTAGGGTCGATTATTCGGCAGATTTTGAACTCACTCGCCGCAAAGCTTGAGCAAACTTTTATCCTGGAGCGGATAAGCGCGCAAGATGGCGCGCCGCGCCTCCGGAAGATCGCCCAAACCAAAGGAAAGCTGCACATGGCTCTAAAACGCAAGATCTGCGCGCTCATAATTGGCGCGACGCCTTTTATGCTTGGGAGCGCAGCCATTGCGGACCCTACCCCCGAAAAACCCGCTTCATTGCCGCGGCTGACAGGCTATCACGCGACTTACAATCTCTCATTGTCGCATTCTAGCGGCAACGGAGCGCCGTCGTCGGTGCGCGGGCGGATCGCCTTCGACTTTACGGGCTCTGCCTGCGACGGCTATGTCGAGAACTTCCATCAGGTCACGGAATTGCAGGCGGCGGAAGGTCCGCCGAGGCTTTCTGTCATGCGCTCCGCCACCTTCGAGGCAGGCGACGGCAAGAACTTTCGTTTCGAAATAGAAAGCAAGCTTGATGACGCGCCAGCCGAAAATCTTGGCGGCAAAGCCAACAAGGCATCGGCCGCGTCGCTGTCCATAGATCTCGCCAAACCCATGCGGCAACGCTTTGAATTTTCCGGCGAGGCCCTTTTCCCCGCTGAGCATTTGCGGCGCATTCTTGCAGCGGCGGAGAGCGACCAGAAGCTCCTCGAAGCAAAGGTTTACGACGGCTCCGACGACGGCGTGAAGGTCCTCAACACAACCACAATTATTGGCAAGGTCGCGACCGGCGCCGTCGCCGAAAAAGCCGCGCAGATCGAACCCCTCAGAACGATGCGCCGCTGGCCGGTTTCCATTTCTTACTTCGACATCAACGAAAAAGACGCGCCGCCACTTTATGTCATGTCGTTCGACCTCTATGAGAACGGTGTTTCGCGTGCGCTGAACCTCGACTATGGAGACTTCGCGCTTGCTGGCGAAATAACGGAATTATCTTTGCTGCCGGCGCCTGCGGGTTGCGATCACTAATATTTCGATCGAGCTTTCGGGGCGCTTCCTCATGGCAAGCGCCGCGAAAGCCACAGCGGCGGAAAATCAACTCATTAACTTAAATTTTCGACGTGGCGTTAACCGGCGAGCAGCAATGTTTCCCGATGGCACGTCGCGTATCGCCCCTACTGTATCTGCTCCCGCCAGCCGCGCTCGCCGCCGCGTTGGCGGGCTGCTCCATCCCGTCCAAGCCGCAACGTCCCGCCTGGCGAACCCAGGCGGAAAACGCCTGCATCGCGGAACGCCGCGTGCGTCCGTCGGCCTATGTGCAAATAGCCGACGAACTGGATGGTCCCGGGATCTGTGGTCTGACGAGGCCGATGAAAGTCACGGCTTTGCAGGGCGGAGCCGTCGCCTTCAATGCAAGGGCGACGCTCGACTGCCCGATGGTCGCCGAGCTCGATCAGTGGCTTGCTGATGTGGTCCAGCCAGCGGCCTTGTCCCGATTCGGCGTAAATGTGACCCAGATCAATTCCATGGGATCTTACGCCTGCCGCGGCATGAACAATCAGCGCAGCGCTCCACTTTCGGAACATTCCTTCGGCAATGCGCTGGATATCGGAGGGTTTGTGCTGGCGGACGGGCGTCAGATATCAATCGTGCGTGACTGGACTCGCGGCGACGAGCAAACCCGTGCGTTCCTGATGGATGTGCATGGCGGCTCCTGTCAGCATTTTTCCACAGTGTTGGCCCCCGGCTCCAACCCGTTCCACTACAATCATATCCATGTCGATCTCGCGATGCATGGACGCAACGGGAAACATATCTGCAAGCCGGTTCCCCATGAGATTGCCCCGCCGCCCGCCTCGCCTCTGCTGGTAACCAAAAGTCCCGGCCCGGTGGACGACGACGACAGCGATACCGGCGAAGCGCCGCCCCGCGCGGCTTTTGAGGGCGGCAGAGAGACCGGGCTCGGCTCGCTCGCGGAACCGCCGCTCCCGCCACGGCGGGACGGAGGCTAGGCAAGCCGAGCGGCTTGGCGTCAGGCGATCATGACTCGCGCCGCGCCTTTCTCATCGCCCAGCGTCTCCAGCACCTTGGCTGTGATAGACGCTGCATCAAGCTTCGCCTTAGCCAGCATGACCTCATATTTGTCGTGATCAATATAAGTGTCCGGCAAGGTCATGCTGCGGAAGCGAAATACGCCGCGTGCGCCATCGAGCAACCCGTCTTCCGATAGGGTCTGGAAAACCTGGGCGCCAAAACCGCCGATCGAACCTTCTTCAATGGTGATCAACAGCTCATGCGAGGCCGCAAGGCGACGCACGAGGTCGCGATCAATCGGCTTGGCGAAGCGAGCATCGGCCACGGTCGTGGAGATCCCGTAATTTTCGAGCTCCTCCGCCGCCTTGAGCGCGTCGGCGAGGCGGGTGCCAAGCGACAACAACGCCACTTTTGTGCCCTGACGAAGGACGCGGCCCTTGCCAATTTCAAGCACTTCGCCGCGTTCCGGCAGCTCGACGCCAACGCCTTCTCCACGCGGGTAGCGGAAGGCGATGGGGCCTTGATCATAGGCCACGGCCGTTGTCACCATATGGGTCAGTTCCGCCTCGTCCGCCGCAGCCATGATCACCATGCCCGGCAGGCACCCGAGATAGGCCAGATCGAAAGCTCCGGCGTGGGTCGGCCCGTCTGCGCCAACCAGACCCGCCCGGTCGATGGCGAATTGGACCGGCAAATGCTGGATCGCCACATCATGCACGACCTGATCATAGCCACGCTGCAGGAAGGTGGAGTAGAGCGCGCAGAAGGGTTTGTAGCCCTCGGTCGCCAGACCCGCCGCAAAAGTAACGGCGTGCTGCTCGGCGATGGCGACATCGAAGGTTCGTTCGGGAAAGGCCTTGCCGAAAATGTCGAGACCGGTGCCGGACGGCATCGCCGCGGTGATCGCCACAATTTTTTCGTCGCGCTCGGCCTCGGCCACGAGGCTTTTGCCAAAGATGCTGGTGTAGGAGGGGGCATTGGCCTTGGGCTTGAACTGCGCGCCGGTCAGGACGTCGAACTTGTTCACGCCGTGGTATTTGTCGTCCGAAGCTTCCGCCGGAGCGTAGCCTTTGCCCTTCTGGGTGATGACATGCACCAGAACCGGACCGTCATCCTTGTCGCGCACATTTTTGAGCACGGGCAGGAGATGGTCGAGATTGTGCCCGTCGATGGGCCCGACATAATAAAAGCCGAGCTCCTCGAACATCGTCCCGCCAGTGATGAAGCTGCGCGAAAACTCTTCAGCCTTGCGGGCCTTGTCATAAATGAAGCGAGGCAGATGGCTGGCGAGCTGCTTGGCGGCGTCGCGGATAGTGCGATAGGCTCCGCCAGAGACGAGCCGAGCTAAATAGGCCGACATTGCGCCGGTGGGCGGAGCGATGGACATGTCGTTGTCATTGAGAATGACGATTAAGCGCGAATCAAGCGCGCCCGCATTGTTCAGAGCCTCATAGGCCATGCCTGCGGACATCGAGCTGTCGCCGATGACCGCGACGACATGATTGTTCCCGCCGGAAAGGTCGCGGGCGATGGCCATGCCCAGCCCCGCGGAAATGGAAGTCGAGGAATGACCGGCGCCAAAGGCGTCATATTCGCTCTCGGCGCGCTTGGTAAAGCCGGAGAGGCCGCCGCCGGCGCGCAGCGTACGAATGCGATCACGTCGGCCCGTCAGAATTTTGTGCGGATAGGTTTGATGACCTACATCCCAGATGATCCGGTCGCTGGGCGTGTCGAAGACGTAGTGTAGAGCCACGGTGAGTTCGACCACGCCAAGACCAGCGCCCAGATGTCCCCCGGTTACCGAGACGGCGTCAATGGTTTCCCGTCGCAGCTCGTCGGCAAGTTGGTTCAACTGGGAAGGTTGTAGCTTACGAAGATCCGCGGGCGTGACGATCCGGTCCAGAAGGGGGGTCTTTGATGTGGTCAAAGCGGCTTCTCTACTCTGGATTGGCATGGGACGAAGTTTCGGTCGAAACTCATACTCAGCCATACACCGGTTCGGGCGGGGGGAGCAAATCGATGCCTGGCGGCGCCTTAATTTTGTCATACGAGGCTCGTGCGGAACGTTTATCGCACTTTGCGATGCGACAGCCCCACACAGATCAATATGCGAATCAAGGGGGCTTTGTTCCACTTGCGAGCTGCATTAACCCTAGCGTCCTCAATGCAAAGCGGGAATGGCCTTAACACTCTCCACCTTGAGCTCAAGGTGATAACACTCGCTCTTTGGAGGGGTTAGCGCCGCGGGAGCCACGGTTTATCTGTCTCGAATGATTTGGTCGTAAAAGCCGTCAAAAAACGAATCAGAGTTCGCGTGGCGCCCGCCCTCGGCTTCTGCTGTTCCGGTGTTTCCGTGCAGGCGACGGGTCGTCGGCGGCGTCTTGCGCAAAAGCCAGGTCCATGCCGGAGCCGTCTATTTCGATCGAAGCCCCATACTGCTCGACCCAGCCGTAAAGCTCCCGCGCATGCTCGACGGAGAGGCGCACGCAGCCATGCGAAGCTGGTCGGCCAAGCCCACGCTCAGAGGTTCCATGTATGGCGAGACCTCGAGAGAAGAAAATCGCATAAGGCATGGGAGCCTGATCGTATTCGTCAGAAAGATGGTCGGCGTCCATGCGCTGCACGATGAAACTGCCCGTCGGCGTCTCGAAACCTTGGCGCCCGCTGGAGATTTTCCAGACAATGGGTTTTTCGTGATTCTTGACGACAGTCATCCGCTGCGCATTGAGGTCGACATGAATCTCGACCTTCGCGAAGGTTGGAGCGCTATATGCGCTGATCGCAAAAAGGCAAACGAAACGGAAAAAGCTACGCGACATGCCATAGCTAAACACGACCCGACCGGAAGGTCCAGTGTTAGCATCGCGGAAATCGTCCGCAGACCGATGCACGCGAGGTGGCCGCGTCCGGTATGGTCCGAAATTTGATCGTTTCAGGCTGGAGAAGCTCCCCTGTCCCAAATTTGCGCTTATCGCGCCCAAAGTGGGAAAAAACGGTCAGGATTAGAGGAATGACTGCGCCAAATTGGATTGTCAGCCCTCCGTCCCAAGTCTTGGGTCCCAATCAAGCCGGGAACGAAGGTTGCTTTCCGGGCCTTGCGCGGCCACGCAAGCCGGCCTTCTTCGAACGATCCAGCCGCCAAAGAGCGGCGCCGGCTTTCAAGAATGGATTTGTCGTTCAAGCTCTGACTATTGAACAGATGAGCGAAAACCTTTGGGCAAGGCCTTTCGTAGATTTGTGGAGCGATTTAGCCTCGCGATCGGTGGAACCAAACGCTTTTTTTGAACCAGGTTTCGCTTTGTCGGCGGCAAGACATTTTCCTGTGAAATCTCGTCCGCACTTCGTGGCCATATTGCGTCCGAATCTGGGAGCGAGAAGCGAGTTGCGACTCGTAGGGCTGTTTCCGCTCGCCCCTGCCAGCGTTTTACCCGGAGAAGGCCTCGCTTCGCTCTGGCTCAACAAGCAGGCCGCCTTGGCTTCTCCTTTGGTGGACAAGGACTGCGCAGTCGAGGTCCTCGCGCGTTTTCTGGACTGGCTCGGGGAAAATCACCCCGCTTCAGGAATCAGATTTCCACGACTCGTCAAGGATGGCCCTTTGCACAGCGCGATATTGGCGGCGGCGCATCGCACGCAACGCGCTGCAGCGACGCTCGACGAATTCGAGCGAGCAGTGTTGCTTCCGGGGTCGGACCCCGATGCGCTATGGCTGCGCGGCGCTTCCAAGAAAGCGTTGAAAGACCTGCATCGGCGTCAACGCAGACTTTCCGAACTTGGGCCCGTCGACTTCACTCTTTTTTCGTCTGCCCCGGAAGTGCGCGCGGCGACCGAACAATTTTTGGCGCTGGAGGCATCCGGCTGGAAAGGCTCAAGCGGCGCGTTTCTATCTCATCCTTCGTTGACGACTTTCTTGCGGAGCGCGACGCGCTTGCTGGCGCGATACAATAAGTGCCGCATCGCAAGCCTCACGCTCGATGGCAAGCCGTTGGCGATGGCCATTCTGATTGAAAGCCAGAAGCGAGCCTATTTCTGGAAAATCGCCTTCAACGAGCAGTTCCGCTCCCAGGCTCCGGGCATTCATCTGGTCCATGAATTGACGCGGGCTCTGTCGGCCCGTTCCGACCTCGAGATGACCGAACTCTTGCGCCATAGCCAATCACCCCATGATCGATCGTTTCTGGCCCGACCGTCTGGCAATCTGCGACATCGCCGTGCAAACCCGTCAGGACAGAGCGAACGCCTTCCAGGAAGCTTGCCATGCCGAGACGCTGCGGCGGCGCTTCCGCACCTTCGCCAAACGAATTATGAACAAGCTGGCGGGGCGCAAAGCGAGCTGAAAGAGATCCCGCCTCTTTCGCCAAGGTCGCGTGGGCATTAAAAGATACGTGCAATGTCCTCCAGGCGCGCGAGCCCCATGACCGAATCCATCCCAGGCCTCTATCTCGTTACCCCCGTCATCAAAGAGGCGGCGTCGCTTTTGCCGTTATTGACCCAAGCGCTCGGCGCCGCCGAGATAGCCAGCGTGCTGCTGCGCCTTGGCGAAGCTGATGCGAGCGCTGCGAAGCGGCTCATTCGTGAACTAGCCAAGCCGGTCCAGGATCGGGGCGCCGCGCTGTTGATCGACCGCGACCCGGAACTAGCCTTGGAAACGGGCACGGACGGCGTGCATGTGACCGGAGCGCAAGACGCGCTTACGCTCGCGTTAAAGCGACTCGCTCCCGACCATATCGTCGGAGCCGGCGGGCTCGCGACGAGGCACGACGCGATGGCCGCGGGCGAGGCGCGCGCAGACTACGTGCTATTTGGAGATTGGGACGCTCCGCTGGAGTCCGAAGCGCTGCTGGAGCGTGTGCACTGGTGGGCGGAAATCTTCAACACGCCATGCGTGGCGCTGGCGCAAGAACTCGGCTTAGTCCACCCGCTGGCGTTGGCCGGCGCTGATTTCATCATGTTGGGCGATTGCGTCTGGAACGATCCCCGCGGCCCCGCCGAGGCGCTGAAGGACGTACAAAGCGCCGTCAGGGAGGTCGGGGCTTGAAAAGTTCAGCAGCGCTTTTCACCCTTTTAGTCGTCGCCGCTCCGTCGTTCGCTGGTGAAAGCAAAACTGCGCCAGCCGCTCCCACCTCCACCGCTGCGCCGGCAGATCTCGCCTACGGCGCGTATCAGCGCGGAGACTTCAAAACGGCAATGACTGAAGCCCAAAAACGCATTGCGTCCAACCCGCAGGACACGACGGCGATGCTGTTGATCGGCAAACTCTATGCCGAAGGCGCAAGCGTCACGCCCGACCGAAAAATGGCGTCGGAGTGGTTCCGCCGCGCCGGGGATGCAGGTTCGGCGCAGGGCGCCTATCTTTATGGCGCGGCCCTGCTCGGTCAAAATCCGACCGCCAAGGAAAGGGAAACCGCCCGCGAATATCTGGAAAGGGCGGCCGCGCAAAAAAACGCAGCGGCGCTTAATCTCTTGGGTGAAATGTCGCTGGATAATAACGGGGTCTTCGCCGACTTCGAAAAAGCCGCCGACTATTTCCGTCGCGCCGCCGACCTCGGCGACACCGACGCAAAATATGCCTTGGGCGAGTTATACAAACACGGCAAGGGCGTCTCCAAAGATGATGGAGAGGCGGCGACGTGGTTCAAATCCGCGGCCGACGACGGTCACACGGCGGCGATGGTCGAACTGGCGATTCTCCAATTTAACGGCTCGGGAGTTCCGCGCGACGCCGCTGTGGCAGCCAATCTGTTTCGTCAGGCGGCGAAGGGGGGCAACGCCGTCGCGCAAAACCGCCTCGCCTATCTGCTGGCGGAAGGGCGAGGCGTCGAGAAAAACCTCGCCGAAGCCATGCAATGGCGCGATCAGGCGCGCAAGTCTGGACTACGAGACGCCAAACTCGATCTTCTGCTGAGCGAAGAAGGCGCCGAAAAAGCGCCCGCCGCCCAAAAGCAAAAGAACGACCGAGACTGATGCGGCCTCTGTCGTTACGTTCCGCAAACGCCTATCTACGTCGGCGCGTAAAGCCTCGCCTTGCCAGCGCGGCCTCGCTAAAGGAAGCGGCTCACGCGTTTGATTTGCATTTGCCTTACGCCATTCCTCCTCGCGGTTTTAGAGCCGAGCGGGTCGGCGGGGTGAGTGGCGAATGGGCTGGCGAACGCGCTTCTACCACCCTGCTGTATCTGCACGGTGGCGCATATTTCGCCGGCTCGCCGCGATATTATCGGCCAATCGCCTGTGCATTCGCGGCGCAAGGATTCAATGTATTCACGCCGGCCTACCGGCTGGCGCCGCGTCATCCGTTTCCGGCGGCGCTGGACGATGCCGAGGCTGTTCTCTCCGCCTTGACCGCGCGTGGAGACAGGATCGTCCTCGCAGGCGATTCCGCAGGCGGCGGGCTTGCCCTGGCCTTGCTGATCGCACGGCGGGACGCCGGCGCTACGCTCCCTTTGGCGGCCGCGCTGTTTTCGCCCTGGACCGATCTTGCCGTGACTGGCGGCTCCGCGAAGGAAAACGAAGCGACCGATCCCCTTTTCTCGCGACGCATGCTGAAAATCGCAGCGCGCGCCTATCTTGGCGGCGCGAAGCCCGACACCCCGCTGGCGTCGCCGCTCTACGCGGATTTGCGGGGACTGCCGCCCCTGCTGTTGCATGTCGGCTCTAACGAAGTGCTGCGGGACGACTCCACAAGATTTTGCGCGCGCGCCGAACAGGCGGGCGTCAAGGCGAGCCTTGCGGTCTGGCAGGATGCGCCGCATGGCTGGCAATTGGCCGCAGAGCTGAATTCCTGAAGCGCGCGCTTCAGTGGCGCAAGCCGCCGAATTCCTGCACGCGGCGGCCGGCTAACCCCACGGTCCGGGTTGCAGCGGCTCCTGGGGGTTCCGCCCCACGCCCGGCGGTAGAAAAGAGGGCGGAGCGCCGAGTGTCTGTGACGTCGCGGAATCGGGCGCCGGCAGGTCACGGCCGCCGGCGAACTCCACCAGCGCCTGAATACGATCCTCGACGGAAGGATGTGTCGCCAGCCAGCCGCTTTCCGGCAGCAGAGCGGGACTTTCGATGAAAAAGGCCTGCATGCGGGAGGGCATGTCTGCAATCACCGAATGGGCCTCGATCTTCCGCAATGCGGAAATCATGGCGTCGGGGTTTTTGGTTAGTTCTACGGAGCCCGCATCTGCGAGATATTCGCGCGAGCGCGAAATCGCGAACCGAATCAGCACCGAAGCGCCAAAGCTAAGAGCGATGATTGCGAGCGCAACAACAAACGCCAGCGCCGCCCCGCCGCCGCCCTCGCGATCCTCCCGCGAGCTGTCGCGGCGCGGAGCAAAGCCGAAGGGAAAATTCCAGTTTCGAATGGTCAGGTCGGCGGCGAACGCGAAAACGCCGGCGAATATCGTTGCGATCACCATCAGTTGCGTGTCGCGATTGCGAATATGCGTCAATTCGTGGCCGAGCACCGACTCGAGTTCCGCGTCGTTCAGATGGTCAAGCAGGCCACGCGTAACGCTGACGCTGTAATGTCCCTCGCGGATCCCCGCAGCAAAAGCATTGAGCGCCCCGTCCTCGATTATCTTCAATTGCGGGATCGGAATGCCGCGTGAAATGCAAAGGTTTTCAAGAAGGTTATAGAGGCGCGGCGCTTGCGTGCGAGACACGCCCTCCGACCCGGTGGCATAGTCGATCATGTGCTGGTGGAACAAAAAGGCGATGCAAAACCACAGGCCCGCGGCACCAAAAGCCAGTGGCCAGCCCTGCTTAACATCGATAATGGCCCGGGCGACAATCACCTCGAAGCGCGCATCTTCGCCCATGGCTTCAAAGAGGAGCGCAAAGGAAAACATCAGCGCGATCAGCAGAGCGACAAAGCCCGCGAGCAAAAACGCCGAACGCATTCGATTGGCCTGAATATGCGAATAAAGCCCATAGGCTTTGAACATCGTCTCCGACCTTTTTCGTGGTTGCGTTCGGGGATTCTCCTTAAACGTTAGAACTGCACTTTGGGCGCGTCCTGCACAGCCTTGCGTTCGCCCTCTTCGAGATTGAAGAACTCGACCGGCTTGAAATTAAACCGCTGGGCGATCAACACGCCCGGAAAACCCTGGCAGGCCGCGTTATATTCGGCGGCGGAGTTGTTAAAGAAGCGGCGGGCGGCCGCGATCTTGTTTTCAATGTCGGAGAGTTCAGCCTGCAACTGCTGAAAATTGGCGTTGGCTTTCAGGTCGGGATAGGCCTCCGCCACAGCGATCAATCGCCCTAAAGCCCCGCTAAGCGCGGATTCCGCGGCTGATTGCGCCGCCGGCCCCTGCGCGGAAACGGCAAGGTTGCGCGCCTTCGTCACTTCCTCGAGGGTGTCCTTCTCATGCGCCGCATAACCCTTGACGGTCTCCACAAGATTGGGAATGAGGTCGTGGCGCTGCTTGAGCTGCACGTCTATGTCCGAGAAGGCTTGGCTGTAGCGCTGGCGCATCGAAACGAGGCCGTTGTAGGAAGCCACGAGCCAAAAACCGACTACGGCGACAATGCCTAGTAATATCAGAAACATATATGCCTCCCCCGCGCCGCCGCCAATGCGGTCTTCGCTATCCAGTTTAGCTGGAGCCTGCAGGATACGACGCTTTGACTGTTTGGGAAAGGAGAGCTGGCTGTCCACCATTTGACGCCGGGAGCCCTCGCGCCTATCTCATAGCAAACTCCGACCAACCTTGGCGCAGACCCCATGGCTCTACTCTCGATACTCACACTTCCCGACCCGCGCTTGCGCGTGATTTCCAAGCCGGTTGAAAAAATCGACGCTGAAATTCATCAGTTGCTCGATGACATGCTGGAAACGATGTACGACGCTCCCGGCATCGGACTTGCCGCCGTTCAGGTCGGCGCGCCAAAGCGAATTGTGGTCATCGACACCGCCAAAAAGGAAGAGGACCGCGCGCCGCTCTTTCTGATCAATCCAGAGATCATCTGGGCGTGCGAGGAGCTGAGCATCTATAACGAGGGCTGTCTCTCGGTCCCTGAGTATTTCGAGGATGTGCAGCGCCCGGCGCGCGTGCGCGTCCGTCACTTGAACCGCAAGGGCGAGACGCAGGAGTTCGACGCCGAAGGAATTCTGGCGACCGTTGTGCAGCACGAGCTGGATCACCTGGAAGGCGGTCTGTTTATTGATCATCTGTCGCGGCTCAAACGCGAGCGCGTGGTGAAGAAGTTCACCAAGGCGGCGAAGCTGGAAGCCGCCCACCACGGGCGCGACGCCGATCAAATACCCGAACATGTCGACGCTTGATGCGCGTCATCTTCATGGGCACGCCAGATTTTTCGACGCGCCTGCTCAAGGAAATCGTGTCGCGCGGTCACGAGGTCGTGGCCGTCTATACCCAGCCGCCCCGCCCAGCGGGGCGAGGCATGGAGCCGCGCAAATCTCCCGTGCATCTTGTCGCGGAAAGCCTCGGGCTTCCCGTATTTACGCCCCGCAGCTTGCGCGGCGCCAGCGAGACCGCGGAATTCTCTGCGCATGACCCCGAGGTCGCGGTGGTCGCCGCCTATGGGCTGATCCTGCCGCGCGCGATTTTGGAGGCGCCGCGTCTGGGCTGCCTCAATCTTCATGGATCCATATTGCCGCGCTGGCGAGGCGCCGCCCCAATTCAGCGCGCGATCATGGCCGGCGATGTGGAAAGCGGCGTCGGCGTGATGAAAATGGAAGAAGGTCTCGATACCGGCCCCGTAGCCACGGAGGCCCGCGTTCCGATCGGTCCCGACACAACCGCCGGGGAATTGCACGACGCTTTGGCGATCGCCGGAGCAAGATTGATGGCGGAAGCGCTGGATCAGTTATCGTGCGGCCAACTGATATTTGTCCCGCAACGCCAGCGGGGCGTGACCTACGCGCAGAAGATTGACAAGGCGGAGGCGCGCATCGACTGGAGCAAACCAGCGCAAGAACTTCATAATCTGGTTCGAGGCTTGGCCCCCTTCCCAGGCGCTTTTTTCGAGGCCGATCTGGGCGCGGGCGTCGAGCGCGTGAAAGTACTGCAAACGCGCGTTGAGCCGGGGTCGGGATTCGCGGGCGCCGCGCTCGACGAGGAAGGACTGATCGCTTGCGGCTCGGGCGCGCTCCGGCTGTTGCGCGTGCAGCGTGCAGGCAAGGCGCCGATGGCGTTTGCGGAGTTTGCGCGCGGGCGCAGCGTGCCGCGCGGAGCCACGCTTGTCGCCTAATGTATTGCGCTTCCCACTTTTCGGAACCCGCTGAATGCCGCGCTACGCCCTAACCATCGAATATGACGGCGGGCCATTCGTCGGCTGGCAGCGTCAGGCCAATGGCATGTCGATTCAGCAGAGACTGGAAGAGGCTGTCTTCGCCATAAATGGCGTATTTTGCGTCGTCCATGGCGCGGGCCGCACCGACGCCGGCGTGCATGCGCTGGGACAGGTCGCGCATGTCGATCTCAAGCGCGTCTGGCGTGAAGACAGGTTGCGCGACGCAATAAACGGCCACCTTGTACCGAGTTCCGATCGCCGTGTTGTCCACGCGGGCGGTCGGCGAGGATTTTGAGGCGCGTTTTTCGGCCAGAGCGCGTCATTATCGTTACGTGATCGACAATCGGCGCGCGCCGCTGGCGCTGCACGTCGGACGCGCCTGGCATGTCAAGCGCCCTCTGGACGCCGACGCGATGCACGAGGCGGCGCAAACGCTGATCGGCAAATTCGATTTCACCACGTTTCGCGCCTCTGAATGTCAAGCGAAATCGCCGGTTCGCACACTGGACCGGCTCGATGTCCGGCGAATCGACGAAATCATAGAAATTCGCGCCAGCGCTCAGTCCTTTTTGCATAATCAGGTGCGCTCGCTGGCGGGCTCTCTGGAGCATGTTGGCAGCGGCAAATGGCGCGTCGACGATCTGCGTCACGCATTGGAAGCGCGCGACCGGGCGCGCTGCGGACAGGTGGCTCCGCCCCAAGGGCTCTATCTAGTCGCGGTGGATTATTGAGAAGTTGACGCAGGCGAGACATCACGATGAGATTGTTGAAATTGTCCGCCCACACGCTGGTCGCAATCTATCTCCTTGCATTGCTGACGCTGACCGCATTCCAAC
Source organism: uncultured Alphaproteobacteria bacterium (assembly GCA_963724845.1). Classification (GTDB taxonomy): domain Bacteria; phylum Pseudomonadota; class Alphaproteobacteria; order Rhizobiales; family Beijerinckiaceae; genus Methylocystis. Next base: position 472,998 of record CAVRWF010000001.1, on the reverse strand, counting down.
GCACCCTGCTTTACCATCCCAACGCCACAATAATCACGCCGGCCCAAGCGGGGCTGGCGAGCGTGCAGTCCCTGCGTCTTGCTAGCGAAGACGGACAAACTTTGCTCGCCTGGTTCGCGCCGCCAGCAGAGGGACGTCCGCTTATCCTTTATTTTCATGGAAACGGAGGCGTCCTCGCAGATCGGCGCGCGCGCTTCGAGCTTTTCGTGTCGAGCGGTTATGGCCTGCTCGCTGTCTCCTATCGCGGCTTCGGCGGGTCCACCGGCGAACCGACGCAGGAGGGCATTCTGCTCGACGCCGAATCCGCTTACGCAGAAGCTCAAAGGCTCGGCTTTACAGGCAAGCGCCTTGTGATCGTGGGGGAATCGCTCGGCACAGGCGTGGCGACGATCATGGCTTCGCGTCATGGAGCAGCGGCGCTGGTGCTCGACGCACCCTATCTTTCGGCCGTCGATGTCGCGGAGGAACGCTATCCGATTTTTCCGGTGAGTTTTTTAATGCTCGACCCGTTTCGTTCCGATCTCGCTATCGCATCGGTCCACGTTCCGGTGTTGATGCTGCACGGGGAAAGTGACCCGATCGTGCCCATCGAGTCCGGCAGGCGACTGTTCGAACTCGCTCACGCGCCCAAAGAATTCATCGCCGTTCCCGGCGCACAGCATCTGGTGCTTAGTTTGCCCCAGGTCTATCCGCGCGTCTCCGCATTTATCGACGCCAATTCGAAATGAGCAGCGGGAGTTAAGCTCGTTGTAGCCAATCAGGCACATGGTCAAGCGCGATCAGATCCTCAATGGACTCGCGTGGACGGATAACCGCAAAACGCGCCCCGTCGACCAGAACCTCCGGGATCAGCGGGCGCGAATTATAGGTTCCTGACTGTACCGCGCCATAGGCGCCCGCCGTCAGCACCGCGAGGAGATCGCCGGGAGTCGGCTCGGTAATTTCTCGCGCATGTCCGAGATAATCGCCCGTCTCGCAGACAGGTCCAACAATGTCGGCGACCATGCGCTTTTCATTCCCAACTTGGACGACGGGGATAATCTCGTGAAAGGCGTCGTAAAGCGTCGGTCGGATTAAATCGTTCATGCCGGCGTCAACGATGACGAAGTTCTTGGCTTCCCCGTGTTTCACATAAACCACCTTGGTCACCAGTATTCCGGCATTGCCGACAATCAGGCGCCCCGGCTCAAACACCAGTTTGCAGTCGAGACCCGCAAAATGTCGGCGCACCACCGCGGCATAACGGTCTGGATGGTAGGAATCGGGATCCTGCCCCGTGTGGTAGGGAACGCCAAGACCACCACCCAGATCGACGTGGGAAATCTCATGCCCGTCCGCGCGAAGGTCGCGCACAAGTTCTGCAAGCAAAGAGAAAGCCTCATCAAAGGGCGCGAGATCGGTGAGCTGCGAACCGATATGCATATCTACGCCGGCAATCTCCAGTCCCGGCAACGTAGCTGCACGGGCATAGATTGCACGGGCGTTGGACAGCGGCACGCCGAACTTGTTTTCCTTGCGCCCGGTTGAAATCTTCGCGTGCGTTCTGGCGTCGACATCTGGATTTACGCGCAGAGAGATGGGCGCGCTCCGGCCAAGCCCGACAGCGACAGCGGAGATGGCTTCGAGCTCCGGCTCGGACTCCACATTAAAGCAGAAAATTTGCGCATTGAGCGCCGCCTCGATTTCTGCCTTTGTTTTGCCGACGCCGGAAAAGGTGATTTTTTGTGGCGCAACTCCGGCCGCGATCGCCCGCGCCAATTCGCCGGCCGAGACGACGTCCATTCCCGCCCCGAGCGATGCAAGCAGCGTCAGCACGGCCTGATTTGAATTGGCTTTCATCGCGTAGCAGACAAGGGAATCGAGCCCCTCGAACGCCTTCGCGAAAACGGTGAAATGCCGGCGGATCGTGGCGGCTGAATAACAATAGAAGGGCGTTTCAACGCTCTCCGCCAGCACGGGCACGGCGATGTGCTCGGCTTGAAGAACGCCGTCCTTATATTCGAAATGATGCATGATTTTCGCTCAGAGCAGCGGATCAAGGAAGAAGGGATAGGCTTGGGGCGGCCGGTGGCTGATCTCTCCTTCGACCGGCTGCGTCTTGGGCTTGGCGCCCTCCTCACTCAGCTTTTGTTTAGGACTGCCGGGGGCGCTCCTCGCATTTGCGGCTGCGGTCGCTTCCTGCTCCGCTCGACTGGCGTCTTTGGCCGCCTGCACGTCAGGCGGCAGTTCGAGCGGCCCTTTGCGGCCGCAGCCTGCAAGAGCTGCTGTCAGCATTGGCGCAATTGCAAAAACGAGGATCAGGCATCGTACACGGCGAGAGGACATTTACTCGTTCCATCCGTCAAACCTTGGCGGGAGCTGCACTATAACGCAAAGACCCGCAAAAACGAGCGCCGATGCGGCAACGCCGTGATACCGCAGCTTTCAAACGCCTTTATGGCTCGTTCAACAGCTTCTCGACGAAGGCCTCGATATTCTTGACGCGGCGAGGTCGCCTTTGCCGCTCCGCACGCAAGATCGCCAGCAAATCGTCAAAGGTCGCCTGAATATCGTCATTGACCAGCACATAATCATACTGGCTCCAGCGGATGATTTCCTTGCGGGCGGTCTCCAACCGGCGCTCGATCACTTCGCGCGTGTCCTCGGCCCGCCGCTCCAGCCGCGCGCGCAATTCCTTCATTGAAGGCGGCAGGATGAACACAGTCACTGTATCCGCGGACATCTTCTCGCGCACTTGCTGGGTGCCCTGATAATCGATGTCGAAAAGCGCGTCTCGTCCCTGCGCCAGGACCTCCTCCACGGGCGCGCGCGGCGTGCCGTACAAATTCCCATGCACCTGAGCCCATTCCAGCAATTCATTGTTGTCTCGCAGAGCCTCGAACTGACGCTGAGAAATGAAACGATAGTGGATGCCGTCGACTTCGCTTGACCTTCGCGGCCGCGTGGTCACCGAAATCGAAAGAGTAAGATCGAGGCTGCGATCCTGTAGCAACATCCGCGTCAGCGTCGTCTTGCCTGCGCCCGAGGGCGAGGAGAGTATCAGGACAATTCCGCGATGTTCAGTGTGAAGCAGAGACATGGAGCGCTCGGTCTGAGTCAATAACTTGTCGCCGTGCGAGCTGGGACAAGGAGGCTCTAACACCCGCAGCTCTCGTCTTACTACTCGCCTATTCGATATTTTGCACTTGTTCACGCCATTGTTCGACCTCGATCTTCAGGTCAAGACCAATGGCGGTGAGGGCGGGATCATTGGATTTGGCGCAAAGCGTGTTGGTTTCGCGAGAAAACTCCTGCGCCAGAAAATCAAGCCGCCGGCCCACTAGTCCAGCGCTTGAAAGCAGCGCACGGGCGCTGGCGACATGAGCGCTCAGGCGGTCCAGCTCCTCACGAATATCCGCCTTCACGGCCAGCAGCACGGCCTCCTGATGCAGTCGTTGAGGATCGAAGGCGCTAACGTTTTCGAGGAGCAGCGCAATTTGCTGTCTGAGACGGGCGCGCATGGCGTCGGGCTGCCGCGCGGGCAAATCATTCGCCTGTGCTGTCAGGGAGTCGATTCGGTCGAGGCGATGAGCAAGAACAAGGGCAAGAGCCGACCCTTCTGTCTGGCGCGATGCGACCAGTTCCGTCAGCGCCTGCTCGAGACTCGCGAGTATCTGTTTTTCCAGCGCGGCGCGCTCCCCTTCGTCTTCCTCCGGCTCGACAATTTCGACGATCCCGCGCACCGCCAGCAGCCCGTCAAGCGAAGCAGGTCGAAGATTGGCGTGCAAAGGCACGTCGTCGAGCGCGGCGAGCAGACGGTCCAGCGCGGCCCGGTCGATCCTGACAACTCCAGCGGAATCCGCTCGTTTGGCGCTTAAACCCGCCGAACAGGCGCCGCGTGCAAGTTTCGCCCCGATCGCGCTTCGCGCCTTGATCTCGACCCCGTCGAAGCCCGGCGGAACCCGCAACCGCAAATCCAGGCCTTTGGAGTTAACGGTCTTCAGCTCCCACGAAAAGCGCCATGGACCCATGTCGCCGTGAGTGCGGGCAAAACCAGTCATGCTGGCAAGTTTCATGCGGAAACCGGTCCTTCTGCGAGTGCAGCACAGTCTCCTTAGCGCAACGACGCGCTCGCCGGCACTGTTTTTGCCGAACTCAGGTCCCAAGATCTGTCGCGCAGTGGATCCAGCGCCGTCCCTTCCGAGGCGTCGACGGCGCGAATACGACGACCGGCAGGCGCGGCTGCGCCAGCATTCGCCGTTACGGAATTGGACGCGGGGGCCGCGTATGCGGCCAACTCGCTGGACTGGTCGCGGGCGCCGATTACGCCGTCCGGTAGATCGTCCGAGCCTGAGGCCAGTCCAAGTTTCGCCGCACGAGCCTTCTGCTCGGCCCGCTGACGTGGGGAAATCGGAAAACTGGCCACGTCGCCTCCATATGCGAGAGCCTTGCCGTCGGCGCTTTCAGGAGCAACGGAGTCCGCTTCAATGTCGCCAACGCCGGGATCGGCACTCGCAAGAACTGCCGAGTTAAATGTCGAAAGACTCTTGGGCTGGGCTTCGGAAAGCGTGAAATAGGCGCGCGAAGGACGAACCGCGTTAAGAGCCGGGTCAGCTCCCAGGGTTGGGTCGTCAAGCGACTCGACTACGAGCAGCCCCGCTTCTGGACCAAATTTTCCGAGACGGTGACTCAAACCATCGTCGGGCTCCATTTTCAAACTCGGCGAATAATCGTCGTGCCTGCCCGTCATGGCGACCAGGCGGCCAATCGGCGCCGCCTCGCCGCGTTGATCGCGAGGCGCTGGCGGCGCAGCTCCAGGCGTCGGGCGGTCCGCGTCGGGCGCGGCCTTTTCCTTGTTGTCGCGTTCAATCTGACGCCATCGCACCACGTTGCGATTGTGCTGGTCGAGCGTTTCCGAGAAGACATGCCCGCCGGTCCCGTCCGCAACGAAATAAAGGTCCGCGCTGCGGGCGGGGTTGGCTGCAGCTTCGAGCGCAGCCCGGCCCGGATTTGCGATCGGCCCCGGGGGAAGCCCGTCGACCATGTAGGTGTTGTAAGGGGTGTATTTGTCGAGTTCCGAGCGAGTAATGCCTCGCCCCAAAGTCGCTTTGCCGCCAACAAGACCGTAAACTATGGTCGGATCAGACTGCAACCGCATGCCTTTGCGCAACCGGTTCACGAAGACCGCAGCGACATGCGGACGTTCCTCCGATTTGCCAGTCTCCTTTTCGACAATGGAGGCCAGCGTCACCAATTCGTAGGGGGTGCGGATCGGCAAATCGCGACTGCGCCGCGCCCAGATCTGGTCAACCAGCTTGCGCTGATCCTCCTGCATTTTAGCGATCAGCTTCGAGCGGGGATAACCGCGCGCTACCTTATAGGTTTCCGGCAGCAACGCTCCCTCTTTCGGCAGATCAACAATATCGCCCGCCAGCACATCATTGTCGCGCAGCCGCTGGGCGATCTGCTCGCTGGTCAGCCCCTCGGGAATCGTCACCGCGTGAAGCAGTTGGCGACCCGAGATCAACTCGTCCATCACTTCCCGAAGACTGATGTTCTGCTTGAACAAATATTCGCCGGGCTTCAACGCGCCGATCTTGCCTTCAACGAGCAGGGTGATGTTCAACAGCGTGGAATTGTCGATTACGCCTTCGCGCTCGAGCTGCGCAAGCATCTCCGGAGCGTCGCTATGCGGTGGAAGAAACACGACTTTGTCAGTGCGCAGGGGGCCGGGTTCGTTCAGCACGTGCCGGGCTGAGATAAGCCCGAAAACGCCGGCAACCAGCGCCAGAAGGATGAAGCTTAGAAAGCCGCTCATGGCGGACAAGGTGCCGTCCCGACGTTTTTTGGAGCGCGGCGGGGGCGGTGGAGGCGGCGTGGACCGCTTAGATCTTTTTGCATTCAACAGCGCAGCGCGTCCGCGCTGGAAAAACGAGGGCTCATCGCTCCCGGACTCGCCGGCCAGAGGCGTTTGAGGGGCGCTCTCCACCGGCTGCGCAGCCTGTGGCTCCGGCGCGACTTTAGCGGGAGCGTCTTGCTTCTTGGCGTCTTGCCTGTCGCTATTTTCGCTATCGTTCATAACATCACGCCATTTCTCGCCGATGACATCTTTCCCTTAAAACGCCGCAGCGTCGAGAGAAAATGCGTCAATTCAAGGAATTAGGACATTGTGAGCGCTTTTTGCACTCCTGTCGCCTTTACAGGAACCGCTTTACAGCCGGAGCCACCGCCCTTTTTCGCGGAATCGCTACTCCGTTATTCGCCGCACCATGAAATAGGACGAACTTGCCGAACCCGTCGCCACCGAGCCACACTATTACTCATTGTGGCAAAATCACGTATCATCATCGCTGCAATCCTCAATCCGCTTCCCACTTTCGTGCAAGGGTCCACTGGGGCCAAATGGCCAATGCCCTCGTTTGGGATTTAAGGAACAATTGACGTCTCGGTTTCGGCGCTGAGCGCGCGCCTGTGTTGCACAGAAGCATCTCCGGAGTGGCCCGACGGCTAATCGACCCGTCGCAGAACCAGAGACGCGTTGGTGCCTCCAAAGCCGAAGGAGTTGGACAGAACAACGTCGATTTTCCGCTTGCGAGCGACATGCGGCACAAGGTCGATAGATGTCGTGACGGAAGGATTATCGAGGTTACGCGTCGGTGGCGCCACCTGATCGCGCAACGCCAAAATCGAGTAGATCGCCTCCACCGCGCCGGCGGCGCCGAGAAGATGCCCGATCGCGGACTTCGTTGAAGACATCGAAAGTGTCGGCGCAATGTTGCCCAGTAGGCGCTGTACGGCGTTCAGCTCAATTTCATCCCCCAGCGGTGTGGATGTCCCGTGCGCATTGATGTAATCGACGTCGGAGACTGACAGGCCTGCTCGTTTCAGGGCCGCTTTCATGCAACGATAGGCGCCGTCGCCGTCTGGAGCGGGAGCGGTGATGTGATACGCATCGCCGGACATGCCATAGCCGATCAGTTCGGCATAGATGCGGGCTCCTCGCGCTTTCGCGTGCTCATAGGATTCAAGCACGACGCAGCCCGCGCCCTCGCCCATGACGAAGCCGTCGCGATCCCGATCATATGGGCGCGACCCAGCCTCGGGACGATCGTTGAAACCTGTGGACAAAGCGCGGCACGCCGCAAAACCAGCAATGCCGAGGCGGTTGACCGGCGATTTGGCGCCGCCCGCAACCATCACTTCCGCTTCCCCCAGCGCCACCAGACGCGCAGCGTCTCCTATGGCGTGGGCGCCCGTCGAGCAAGCTGTTACCACGGCGTGATTTGGGCCTTTGAGGCCGTGCATGATCGAAACGTAGCCGGAGGCGAGATTTATGATTTGGCCAGAGATAAAGAAGGGAGAAACGCGTCTCGGTCCTTTCTCCTTCAACGTGATCGACGTTTCATAAATGCCGCCGAGGCCACCGATCCCGGATCCGATTAGAACGCCGGTGGATTCCTGCTTTTCCGCGGTGTCGGCTTTCCAACCCGCATCCGCCAGCGCCTGAGTAGCAGCCGTGACGCCATAGATGATGAAGTCGTCTACCTTCCGCTGTTCTTTGGGATCGAACCATTCGTCAGGATTGAAGGCGCCATCCGCGGCCGACCCGCGCGGCACCACTGCCGCGATCTGGCACGCTAGGTCGGAAACCTCAAAGCTGTCGATGCGTTTGAATCCGCAGTCACCCGCGATCAGCCGCTTCCAATTTATTTCAACGCCACAGCCCAACGGCGATACAATGCCGAGACCGGTGACCACCACCCTGCGCATGGCTCACTCTCGGAGAGGATGTTTTTCAAATGAAGCGGCGCCTCGAAGCGCACGACGGGCTATGATGTCACGTCGTGCGCAACCGATGCGAACTAGGCGGCTTTAGCCTGCTCCAAGAACTTAACAGCGTCGCCGACGGTGAGAATCGTCTCGGCGGCGTCATCCGGAATTTCAATTCCGAACTCTTCCTCGAAGGCCATCACCAACTCAACGATGTCCAGGGAGTTGGCTCCCAGATCGTCGATGAAATTAGCCTTGTCTACCACTTTCTCAGGCTCAACGCCGAGGTGTTCGACAACGATCTTCTTCACGCGCTCGGCGACATCGCTCATTTGCTTTGATCCTCGTTCGAATTTTGCGCCCGCGACAACCAATCGCAAGCCGCTCCCTAAAGTTTTGGCGGCCGGCGGCTCCGACGAGCCGAGCTCGATCGCTCTTCCCATTTCTTGGGTCGCTCTATCGCCATATCAGGCGACCGCTGACCAACGCAAGAGCACAAGACTGGGCGATCCCAGCAACCGAAAAGGCGATGCCCTCGTCGCGGCGACGGGTCTGGTAGCATACTTCAATCATGAAGGCGAGAGGGCCACGGTCAAGCACCAAACCGCCCAACCGCAACCATGAAGCGGCGCCGACGTCAAACCATGGCCATGCCGCCGTTTACATGCAGCGTCTGCCCCGTCACATAGGCCGCTTCCGTGCTCGCCAGGTACACAGCCGCCGCGGCGATCTCCGCGCCTTTTCCCAATCGCCCGGCAGGAACGGTGCTCAATATGCGTTCCTTCTGCGCGTCATTCAATGCGTCGGTCATCGGGCTTTCGATAATTCCGGGCGCAATGCAATTGACGGTGATTCCCCGCGACGCCACCTCTGCAGCGAGGGATTTGCTCATCCCGATCATCCCCGCCTTGGCGGCGGCGTAATTGCCCTGCCCGGGATTGCCGGTGACGCCGACGACCGAAGTGATGCCGATGATTTGCCCGTAACGCTTGCGCATCATGCCGCGCAAGGCCGCCCGCGAAAGCCTGAACGCCGCCGTCAGATTGACGTTCAGCACGGCGTCCCAATCTTCGTCTTTCAGACGCATGAATAGGCCGTCTCGCGTTATGCCAGCGTTATTGACGAGAATATCGAGTCCGCCCATCGCCGCCTCCGCGGCCGGCGCCAGTTTTTCGATCTGTTCCTTATCGGAAAGATCGCAGGGAAGGACATGCGCCCGCGCCCCGAGTTCGGAAGCGAAAGACTCCAAAGCGTCCCGCCGCGTGCCAGAGAGCGCAACGGTCGCGCCCGCCGCGTGCAATCCACGAGCGATATCTTTGCCAATGCCCCCGCTGGAGCCCGTCACGAGCGCGGTCTTGCCTGTCAAATCGAACATACTCCCCCCGTTTGTCTTCTTGTTCGCTTCAATAGTTAAGAAGCGCAGTCCAATTCTTCCATGTTTCTTAATTCGGCAAGCGCCGCGCGGCGAGAGTTTTTGTCACCGCAACCCGATCCGCTGCAGATTTGTCTCCCGTTGCCGAGTTTGCCCAAACGGCGCCCCGGGAAAGCTTGACTGCAAAGCCCGCTCGCCATCGGAGCCTGTGGCGCAGATGTGATCCGGCAGCGTTGCGGCAAATAGCTGCCGCCAACTGATTCGATTACGCAGTGCGAAAGCCACAACACTGGGGACAGCGGCGGGGTCGGCTGCACAACATCAGCACCGGCTGAACCCGGCAGCGGGGCCGGGCTTTTTTAGCTAGATATACGCTCGATAAATCTCGATATCGGCCGGAGCGCCGACGCTGATCCCTGAAACGCCGGTTGCGATGCGCTTCAGTAATCCCGCCAGCACCTTGCCTGCCCCGCATTCGACAATTTTCGTGACGCCCGACTCGGCCATGAACACGACGCTTTCGCGCCACCGCACGGCGCCCGTGACTTGTTCGACCAAAAGTCGCCGAATCGTCTCCGGATCGGTCACAGGCGCGGCCGTGACGTTCGCGATCAATGGGATGCGCGGAGCCGCGATGGCGGCGGTCTCCAGTGCGGCCTTCATCGCATCGGCGGCCGGCTGCATCAGGGCGCAATGGAACGGCGCGGACACCGGCAGCAGCACGGCGCGTTTAATTCCCCGCTCCTTCGCCAACTCCATGGCCTTTTCCACGGCCGCCTTGGCCCCTGAAAGCACGACCTGGCCCCCGCCATTATCGTTGGCGACCTGACATACGCCCCCGGTAGCGCTGGCCGCTTCGCTCGCAATTTCCCGCGAAGCGTCAAGCTCGGCGCCGAGCAAAGCGGCCATCGCGCCCTCGCCTACCGGAACGGCGGCCTGCATCGCGGAGCCTCGTAAACGAAGTAGACGCGCGGTGTCGGCCAAGGTAAGCGCCCCAGCGGCGCAAAGCGCCGAATACTCGCCGAGGGAATGACCGGCGACAAATTTTGCGGCTTGGGCCAAATCGAGCCCCGCCTCCGACTCAAGAACTCGGATCGCAGCCAAGGACACGGCCATCAGCGCAGGCTGAGCGTTGGCCGTGAGCGTCAACTCGGCCTCGGGCCCCTCGAAAATAATTTTGCTCAGCGGCTGGCTCAAGGCTGCGTCGACCTCTTCGAAAACCGCGCGCGCAGGGGAAAAAGAGTCGGCAAGCGCCTTGCCCATTCCGACCCCCTGCGACCCCTGTCCTGGAAAAATAAATGCTGTCGACATTTCACCCTCTGCACTAACCTTGGCTCCGGTCGCGAGTTGCATTGCGATGCATAGGTGTCAAGGTGGGACACCCGGGCTGAACTACTGGCGCGCATTGCTGCGCAGCATGAGCGCAGCAAAAAGATCTGGCGGGCGATGCGACGTGACCACTTTTGCGCGAAGTTGAAGGATTTGCTACAGGGCGGATAATCGAGTTGGGCGTTGCGGAGAAAGCGTCTTTGACGCAGACGCGTAGACGCCATGCTGGGCGAAAGCGACAGAAATGCAAAAGTTCACCACGCTTACCGGCGTCGCCGCGCCGATGGAGATCATGAATATCGACACCGACATGATCATCCCCAAGCAATATTTGAAAACCATTGCCCGCACGGGCCTCGGCAAAGGCCTGTTCTCCGAAATGCGCTACCTTGATGACGGTTCGGAAAACCCCGAGTTCGTTCTAAACAAGCCAGCCTATCGCAACGCTTCCATTCTGGTCGCCGGCGACAATTTTGGCTGTGGTTCCTCACGCGAGCACGCGCCCTGGGCTTTGCTCGATTTTGGCGTTCGCTGCGTGATATCGACCAGCTTTGCGGACATATTTTACAATAACTGCTTCAAGAACGGCATCCTGCCGATCCGAGTGCCGCAAGCCGATCTGGACAAGCTGATGGACGACGCCAAGCGCGGCGCGAACGCCACCTTGACGATCGATCTTGAGCGTCAGCAAATACGTGGCCCGGACGGGGGCGTGGTCAACTTCGAGATTGATCCTTTCCGAAAGCACTGCGTTCTCAATGGGCTGGACGACATCGGCCTCACTTTGCAGAAAGCAGACAAGATTGCTGCCTTCGAGACGAAGTTGGCGGCGGCGCGGCCTTGGGCTTGAACGGGACGCGCCCTTCGGTTGAGGAATAGCCACGCCCCGTTCGGAGATATATAAATCAACCGGTTGGACCGCCGAAAACCCCTGCAGCAGTCCAGCTGAGCCTCTCCTGTCCTCTGCTTGGACTGCCTTGGAAACTTCCTTTCGTGGGCTTCACAAAAAACTTTTTCGCCGGGTTCACAGGCGCGCGCACGATCCTGTCCCGGACGGTCGACGCGACCATTGGGCGACGGCTTACGAACCGAAAGATGGATGAGATCAAGGAAGAAGACTGGCTAAGGACAAGCGACGCCGCATCTAATGCTGAAATATTAGGCACAGAGGAAGCCGCGCCCGAAAATCCGAGTGGAGAGAGTTTCGCGCGGGCGAGGATCGAAGCCGCCGAAGGCTCGCAAAATGATTCGGCAGGAGTACTGTCGATCCACAACCTCGCCAAAGCCTACAAGTCGCGCAGAGTGGTCGAGGATGTCAGCCTGCATGTGCGCCGGGGCGAGGCAGTGGGTCTCCTGGGCCCCAATGGTGCGGGTAAAACCACAGTCTTTTATATGATCACCGGGCTGGTGAAGCCCGATAAGGGCGTCATTTCCCTCGACGGCTATGATGTGACGCCGCTGCCGATGTACAGGCGGGCCAGGCTAGGGATCGGCTATTTGCCGCAGGAAGCCTCCGTTTTTCGAGGGCTTTCGGTTGAAGACAATATCCGCGCGGTGCTGGAAATCACTCAGCCCGACAAACGTCGGAGAAAAGAGGAACTCGAGGGATTGCTGGAAGAATTCAAGCTCACGCGCCTTCGCAAGACGCCGGCTGTGGCCTTGTCTGGCGGGGAGCGGCGACGTTGTGAAATCGCCCGGGCCCTGGCCGGCCATCCATCCTTCATGCTGCTTGACGAGCCCTTCGCCGGCATCGACCCCATTGCCGTAGGGGGCATTCAGGATTTGGTGCGGCACCTCAAGGCGCGTGGAATTGGCGTGCTAATCACCGACCACAGCGTGCGCGAGACGCTCGGACTAACCGACCGCGCCTATATTATATACAACGGCCACGTTCTGACCGAAGGTCCCGCGGAGGAAATTGTAGCTAATCCAGATGTTCGGCGAATTTATCTGGGTGAAGATTTCCGCATGTGATCTGATAATGAAACCGTCCCGGGGCGACACCCCTCGGAAGCGAGGCCAAACCTTTACCGAAGCTTCTATAAGAATTCTGATTTGATTAACCTTTAGACATGGAGCGCAGAGGGCGCCGCAGATTTGAGCCTTCCGTCAAGCTCACCGCGTGGTATAAGCAAAAAACAGGCCGCATGCGGTCTGTATCGCTTCTTGTGTCGCGTGAGTGGGCAGTATGGCGATATCCAACAAGCTGATGATGCGCCAGGGCCAGGCCCTGGTAATGACGCCGCAGCTTTTGCAGGCGATCAAACTGCTGCAATTTTCCAATCTTGAACTCTCCTCGTTTCTGCACGACGAGTTGGAGCGCAATCCGCTGCTGGAAGCTGAAGGCGCAGACTTTGCGCCCGCCGATCAAGGCACGGCGATTGAAGGGGATGCCGGCGAAGCCTCCTCTCACGAAGAGGCGCGAGAAGGCGACTGGGCGCAAGAGACCTTCTCGGTCGATGCGGGTAGCCTTTCGACGGAGCTGGGCACAGAGGTTTCCAATGCTTTCGAAGCTGACGGGCCGGGAGTTTCGCCAGTCGAGCCTGTGAGCGCGATGGAGGGAGCGGGTCTCTCCGCCACTTCCTGGAACGGCGCCGCAGGGGCTGGCGGCGACGGAGAAACGCCCAACCTGGAAGCTTACATCGCCGCCGCCCTGACCTTGCATGACGCACTGAGCGAACAATTGGCGCTCGCATGCCCCGGCGCGCGACAGCGCTTTATTGGCCAGGCGATCATCGATGGAATTGATGAGACTGGCTATTTGCGGGACTCAATTGAAGACATCGCGACGCGATTGGGCGCCTCTCTCAAGGAAACAACTGCGGTGCTTTCTGTCATCCAGAGTTTCGATCCTTCCGGCGTCGGAGCCCGCGATCTTGCTGAATGTCTGGCGATCCAGTTGCGCGAACGCGATCGATTCGATCCCGCGATGCAGATTTTCGTCGCCAATCTTCCCTTGGTCGCCAAGCGCGACTTCGCTCAGCTTGCTCGACTTTGCGGAGTCGACGAGGAAGACATCGCGGACATGGCGACGGAGCTGCGCCGGCTCGATCCCAAGCCGGGGCGCGCTTTTGGCAACTCTCCCATGCAGACGCTTGTAGCGGATGTGATCGTGCGTCCCGCCGGCGACGGCTCCTGGCACATAGAACTCAACGCCGACGCGCTGCCGCGAGTGCTGCTGAACCACACTTATGCGGCGCAAGTCAGCGCTTCCGCGAAGGGCGACGCCGACAAAAGCTTTATCTCCACGTGTATGCTCAACGCCAACTGGCTCTTGAAAAGTCTAGAGCAGAGACAACGGACTATTTTGAAGGTCGCCTCGGAAATCGTCCGTTTGCAGGACGGTTTTCTCGCCAAGGGAGTCGAGCATCTGAGGCCGCTTAATCTACGAACCATCGCAGACGCTATCGGCATGCATGAATCCACGGTTTCGCGCGTTACATCTAACAAATACATGATGACGCCGCGTGGCATATTCGAACTTAAATATTTCTTCTCCGCCTCTATCGCGACAACCAGCGGCGCCGCTGCTCATTCCGCCGAAGCGGTGCGCTTCAAGATCAAACAAATGATCGAAAAGGAAAGCCCCAACGACGTCTTGTCCGACGATGCGATCGTGGCGCGCCTGAAGGACGCGGACATAGACATCGCACGCCGGACTGTCGCAAAATATCGCGACAGTCTCCGCATTCCATCCTCAGTCGATCGTCGGCGCGAAAAGACTTCCGCCATGCGCGAACAGGCATAGCCAAGCTTGTGGCGCCATTTCATCGCCCATTGACTTCGCTGGCGGAGAATCATAACGCTGCGGCGGATTAACTGGGTCAGAAATCAACTGACGTCGTCCATGAGCCGCACTAGCGGCCGTGGCAGCAAAGCTGCGCAGGAGCGCCGCGTTTCAGCTGATCATGCGGCGGCGCTTGAATCAGGCGCAAAAGGAAACCACCCGACTGGCGCAAGAGCCAACTCGGCGAAAGAAGGCGGAAGTCGAGCATGTCATTGCGGGTTTCAGGCAAAAACATCAGTATCGGCGAGGCGCTGCGCATTCATGTTACGGATCGGGTCAACGCGGTCACAGGCAAATATTTCGACGGCAGCGTTACAGGTCACGTCACGATCACCCCGGATGGAACGGGCTACCGCGCAGATTGCAACCTGCACCTGGCCTCGGGCATTGTGTTGCAGGCCGACGGACGCGCACAGGATCCCTATGGCGCTTTCGATCAATCTGCGGAACGCATCGAGAAGCGTCTGCGGCGCTATAAGAGCCGATTGAAAAGTCACCATGATCATGACGCAGCCAAGGCTGAGACGGTCGCCAGCTATGTGCTTGAGGCGCCGGATCAGGAACAAGAGGCGCCAGCGGAGTTCAGCCCCGCAGTGATCGCGGAATCCACTACCCAACTCCGCCGCCGCTCGGTTTCGCAAGCCGTACTGGATCTCGATCTCTCTGGGGCTCCATTGGTCGTTTTTCGCCATGCGTCGACTGGGCGCGTGAACGTCGTCTATAGGCGAAGCGACCAGAATGTCGGCTGGATTGACACGCCTGAAGGCGCATGAAACCGAGTTAAAACCTGCGCTGGGGAACCGAGTCCAAATGGACGGGCTCCCAGCCATTCTTCTGACTTTTTCGGCATATATTTTGCGACGAGGCCTCGGGGCATCGCAATCGGACCTGCTGAAGTTGTCTCTGGATAAAATTCGAGGACAATGCGGAGTGCGCTCCACCCGCTGTGGTGACGGACGCTATGTTCTACTGGAGTTACTCACGCAGAAGGGAACGCAGACGCGCAGTCGCGTCGGCGCCGTCTTCCAGAGTTGGGTTTGGCAGTTACAACGAGTCATCGCCAAGATGAGCTTCGAATTCTGCTATATTGTTGCAGTCGTAGATAGGATTCTCTGCACATGCGGCTCACCGATCTGCTCACGCCGAAGGCGGTTGTTACGTCGCTCAAGGCGACCTCCAAGAAGCAGTTGTTGCTCGAATTGAGCGAAAAAGCGGCGGAACTGTCGGGCCTTCCATCTCGGGAGATTTTTGACGCCCTGCTTCAGCGGGAGCGTCTTGGCTCGACTGGAATTGGCGATGGCGTCGCTATTCCTCACGGAAAACTGAACAAGCTGAAAAATATTTTTGGAATTCTGGCGCGACTTGAGCGACCGATTGACTTTGAGGCGCTGGATAGCGCACCGGTCGATCTAGTCTTCTTGCTTATTACCCCCGAAAGTTCTGGCGCAGACCACCTCAAGGCTCTCGCTTGCGCCGCGCGCATGCTGAGAGATCCCGCAATGGTGGCCACAATTCGAGCTACTCGCGACCCCGCCGCGCTCTATTCTCTCATCGCGCAGAGATCTCAACCGCACGCCGCCTGACACAGCCTCCTACGGAAACCCTCCCATCTCCAGTGGAGACAGGAGGGTCGGCCGTCCAGAATCCTTCATGCTGCGCGTTCAAGCAAGCACGTAGAACGCCGCGTTCAATGCGGCGTAACGCGTTTGCTGGCGCCAACATGCGAAGCATGGCCCCCCTTGCGCCCGGCTTCAGAAGCGAGCGCATGATCGCGGGAGAAGCTTCGCTTATCCGGATTTACGCTTTGCCCGCCTTTACGGCCAGCTTTGGCTGCAAGTTCAGGGTTCTGCGAAAAACTCCGCTTGGAGTCCGGCACGCTTTGCCCGCCCTTGCGAGCAATCAGTTTTTGCTTTTCCGGATCCATCGAAGCGAAGCCACGGTTGGATTTGCGTGGTTGCTGTATAGTCGTCATTTGTCACCCTCGCCTTCGCGCTAACCTGCCCTTCCGTGATGGAGATCATGGGCGAAGTCTGACGCCTCGATAACGCTGCGGCGCCTCATCAAGTCGGCGTAATTGACGGACGCAGCCGCTGTCACAGCGAGATAACGCGTGGCGTTAAGACAAAGTTGCTCCACGCGCGCGGAATAACGGAATTTTCGAACTTTTTCACGGGATCCGTTGAAATCATTGGCTCCGCAGGCTCAACCGTGAGTGCCTGAACGCGTCAACTTCGCGCGGAAGGGCGCGATTTCCGATCAAAAAACAGCGCCTGGCTGATGACAGCCTTCAGCGCTTCGACTGCAAAGGGCTTGGCGATCAGAAATGCGGGCTCGGGAGCTTCCCCCAGCAGAAAGCGCTCGGGATAAGCGGTGATGAAAATCACCGGCGTGGAGAACTGACCCAGGATTTCATTGACAGCGTCCAGACCTGAACTCCCGTCCGCAAGTTGAATGTCAGCCAAAATAAGGCCCGGCTTGGCGTCTGCAATGGTCACGACGGCTTCTTTATGAGTGCGCGCTATAGCGACCACCCGGTGGCCAAGCTCCTCGACCACTTCGCGCAAATCGAGCGCGATCAACGGCTCGTCTTCAATGATCAGCACCTCTGTAGCTATCTGGCTTGAAATTTCATCATTAGCCGTCTCAATCAGCGCATGCGCCTCCTGTGACGAGATGTCGAGCGTCCGCGCCACTTCGTCGAGGTCGAAACCTTCGAGCGCATTCAGCAAAAACGCTATGCGAGGACGAAGAGAAATAGCGTCAAGCTTGCGTCTTGCGCCGGCGTCGATCTCGGGTGGCTCTCCCGGCTCCACAGAAGCGTTGATCGGGGCGGCCGCCCAGATGTCCAGAAGCAGCCTGTAGAGAGCGATTTTGGGGTCTACGTCGCTGCGCAGCCGATTTTTCCCAGCCGCGTCTTCTTGATCCGCGACAAGGGTTTCGAGCGTCGCAAGCGCATAAGCGTCACCACCCTCCCGACTGCCGGTGAGCGCGCGTGAAAATCGACGCAGATAAGGAATATAACGGCCAACCTCATGAGATATCGTCATTATGTGCCGCTCCCGCATGCCGGTTGGCGCCCTAAATCGAGGTATTTGGACGCGTGCTGCGACAAAAACGCCAATTGCTGCACGGAACCAATCGGTAAAAGTGGCGTTCACCACATATCGTCTCCGTGCAGTATAACGCGGCGCCGGACGGCGGCTAGAAAAATTGATGTGTTGTAGCTTCGAGGAGCCCATGGTCGACGACACACGCAGCAGACCTTCGAAGGATATTGTCGTTGAATTGGACAAACGAGAATTTGTTGAAGATGCCTACGGAAAGGGTTCCGTCCGCAGGGAGGATAAAAGGCGGGAATTGCTGGCGGTTCTCGATCGTCAGGAAAGCAGACGGGGAATTGGACAGCCCCCGCAGGGGCGCGAAAAAAGCTTGGCGACCCGCAAAAATACAGCTGGTGGATGCATCGGGGAGCATATCGGGAGAGAGTTGCGAGGTTTGTATGAGGATATTGTCGCCCAGCCCGTTCCGGAGCGTTTTCTTGAGCTCTTGAACAAACTGGAGGCGGACGCAATATGTCGAAAGGACGGTTCCTGAATTTACAAGGGGCGAGTATTGACCACCTCTGACGCGGCGGCGGAAGCGACCAGCGGGGGAACAAAGGCGGACCTCGTGTCTGCAATTCCAAGCCTGCGAGCGTTTGCCGTGTCTTTGTGCGGCAATCCTGACAGAGCCGACGATCTGGTTCAGGAGACTCTGGTCAAAGCTTGGGTAAGTCTGGACTCCTTCACGGAAGGCACCAATCTAACCGCTTGGTTATTCACCATTTTGCGCAACATCTATTACAGCGATTACCGTAAAAGGCGCCGGGAAACCGCTGATCCTGACGGGGTAATGGCGGCGCGAATGGTGTCGCCGGCTTCGCAGCCGGGACACATGGATTTTCTCGACTTTCGTGCTGCATTGCAGAAACTTCCGCTCGATCAACGCGAAGCTCTTATCCTCGTTGGAGCCTCGGGGCTTTCTTACGACGAGGCGGCCGCAATTTGCGGCTGCGCCTCTGGAACCATGAAAAGCCGCGTCAATCGCGCTCGCAATCGGCTTGTGGAATTGCTGTCCCTGGCATCGGGAAGAAATGACATCGCAAATTTCGATTTCACGGAAGTGATCAGCCGCGCCAGTGCTGACGCTGATTGAACGAAGCTCGGAAATACCGCATAGAAATGGCTCGAGAGCGGTCCCTTCGGCTGCTCCCCTAAAACTCTCTGTTTTGCGAGCATCAGGCCGATGACGACCAATGACTACCGTTTCGAACGCGATTCCTTTGGCGACATCGCAGTTCCGGCAAACGCCTACTGGGGCGCCCAGACCCAGCGTTCCCTGGAGAATTTTCCGATTGGCGGCCAGCGCATGCCGATCCAGGTCATCCATGCCTTGGCTCGGATAAAGCGAGCAGCCGCGCAGGTCAATGTCTCCAAAGGGTTGATCAACTCGCAAGTAGGGCAGGCAATTGTTACAGCGGCGCAGGAAGTGATTGACGGCAAACTGGACGACCAATTCCCCCTCGTCGTCTGGCAGACAGGTTCCGGCACGCAATCCAACATGAACGTAAATGAAGTCATCGCCAACCGGGCCAATGAGAAACTTGGGGCCGGTCGCGGCGCCAAAGAACCGGTGCACCCAAACGATCACGTCAATTACGGACAATCCTCTAATGACTGCTTCCCGACAGCCATTCACATTGCCGGAGCCTTGGCAGTGGCGACAAAGCTGTTGCCTTCCGTGTTGCGACTGCACGCAGCTTTAAGCGCCAAGGCGAAGTCCTTCGAAAAGATCGTCAAAATCGGTCGCACGCACCTTCAAGACGCGACGCCGGTGACGCTGGGCCAGGAGTTTTCCGGTTATGCCGCCCAAGCCGAATACGCCGCAACACGTCTCGAAAAGACATTGCCGGATCTTCTGATGTTGGCTCAAGGTGGCACAGCGGTAGGCACGGGTCTGAACACCGCGGTCGGTTTCGCCGAGGAAGTCGCGGCAAATGTGGCCGCCCAGACTGGACTGCCGTTTGTCACCGCCCCCAATAAATTTGAAGCGCTGGCGTCGCATGACGCGATCGTTTTCGTCCATGGCGCGATCAACTCGTTGGCTACGGGCCTTTACAAAATAGCAGCCGACATAAGGCTGATGGGCTGTGGTCCGCGCGCCGGTCTGGCCGAATTGAAATTGCCGGAGAACGAGCCTGGCTCCTCAATCATGCCGGGCAAGGTCAATCCGACCCAGGTCGAAGCCATAACCATGATTTGCGCCCGGGTTTTCGGCAATCATGCGACGATCAGTTTTTCGGCGTCCCAGGGTCATCTTGAGTTAAACGTAATGAAGCCGGTCATTGCCTTCGCTCTTCTCGAGTTCGATCGATCTTCTCGCCGAAGGCATTGACAGTTTTGTGTTGCGCTGCCTCGAGGGGTTGGAACCAGATACCAAGAATATCGCAAACTTTTTGGACCGCTCTTTGATGCTCGTGACGGCTCTTGCTCCAACTATCGGATATGACGCCGCTAGCAAGATTGCGCGCGCCGCGCACAAAAACGGCACCAGTCTGAAGGAAGAGGCGTTGGCCTCCGGCAAAGTAACGGCAGCGGAGTTTGACGCGATCGTCCGGCCAGAAAAAATGCTCGCGCCGGGGGCGTAGTATCTTACACCACGCTTTCACACGCGGACGATCAATAAAATGAGTCCGGAATTGGACCGGGCCTTGTTCTTTTGGATCCTCTGAATCTTTTTGCGCTATTTTGAACAGTTGTTGAGGCCCAGAAGTTTATAGGCGGGACAAAACTGCATAAAGGCGGTAGTGTCGCCGCATCTCACAGAAAGCGACCTTGTCACTATTCTGATGATCAACCTTGACTGAGTTTTGTCGCCTGAAACCAAGCATTTCAGATCCGACAAGGCGCCGGCGCCAATACCTTTCCGGCGAAGGGGGTCAATTGGGCATTTGGCGCTATTTTGATTGGTTGGTTTTTGGGGGATTTTGGTTGCGGGGACCAGATTTGAACTGATGACCTTCAGGTTATGAGCCTGACGAGCTACCGGGCTGCTCCACCCCGCGCCAAAAAAGCAATAGGCTATGGAATTACGGCTGCGGGCGGCTTTTGGTCTGCCCGCTTTGTTAAATTGTTATCGTGGAGTGGGAATGTTGCGTTTTGCAGGCCTGGCGACGACCTACTCTCCCAGGTCTTGAGACATAGTACCATTGGCGCTGAAGCGTTTGACGGCCGAGTTCGGGATGGGATCGGGTCTGATCGCTTCGCCGAAGGCCACCAGGCCGGCAAAAAGCAACATTGAAGCAAATGGCGTTTTTATCGTTTCATCCTTTTGGAGGATGGGCATTGAATAATGAGAGCGATCAAGCCAATCGAGCTATTAGTACCGGTAAGCTACACGCGTCACCGCGCTTCCACACCCGGCCTATCAACGTGGTCGTCTTCCACGGCTCTCGAGGGAGAACTCGTTTTGAGGTGGGTTTCCCGCTTAGATGCATTCAGCGGTTATCCCGTCCATACATAGCTACCCTGCACTGCGACTGGCGTCACAACAGGTCCACCAGAGGTATGTTCATCCCGGTCCTCTCGTACTAGGGACAAATCCTCTCAATTCTCCGACACCCACGGCAGATAGGGACCGAACTGTCTCACGACGTTCTGAACCCAGCTCACGTACCACTTTAATCGGCGAACAGCCGAACCCTTGGGACCTTCTCCAGCCCCAGGATGTGATGAGCCGACATCGAGGTGCCAAACAACCCCGTCGATATGGACTCTTGGGGGTTATCAGCCTGTTATCCCCGGCGTACCTTTTATCCGTTGAGCGATGGCCCTTCCACGAGGAACCACCGGATCACTATGACCGACTTTCGTCTCTGCTCGACTTGTCTGTCTCGCAGTCAGGCAGGCTTATGCCATTGCACTCAACGAGCGATTTCCGACCGCTCTGAGCCCACCATCGCGCGCCTCCGTTACTCTTTGGGAGGCGACCGCCCCAGTCAAACTGCCTACCATGCACTGTCCCGGACCCGGATAACGGGCCGCGGTTAGACATCCATGACGATAAGGGTGGTATTTCAAGGATGGCTCCACACGAGCTGGCGCCCATGCTTCAAAGCCTACCACCTATCCTACACATGCCGACACGAATGCCAGTGCAAAGTTACAGTAAAGGTGCACGGGGTCTTTCCGTCTGACCGCAGGAACCCCGCATCTTCACGGGGAATTCAATTTCACTGAGCTGACGCTGGAGACAGCGGGGAAGTCATTACGCCATTCGTGCAGGTCGGAACTTACCCGACAAGGAATTTCGCTACCTTAGGACCGTTATATTTACGGCCGCCGTTTACCGGGGCTTCAATTCAGAGCTTGCACTCCTCCTCTTAACCTTCCGGCACCGGGCAGGCGTCAGACCCTATACGTCATCTTGCGATTTCGCAGAGCCCTGTGTTTTTGTTAAACAGTTGCCACCCCCTGGTCTGTGCCCCTCCCACAAGCTTGCGCTCATACGAGGCCTCCTTATCCCGAAGTTACGGAGGTAAATTGCCGAGTTCCTTCAGCGTCATTCTCTCAAGCGCCTTGGTATACTCTACCTGTCCACCTGTGTCGGTTTCGGGTACGGTCTGATGCGGGGGCTATTTCCTGGCGCGGCCAGGCTGCCCGGGAAATCCAGTAATCCCGAACAGCTTTCGCTACGCGTCACCACCCGCTGGCCCACGAATATTAACGTGGTTCCCATCGACTACGCCTTTCGGCCTCGCCTTAGGGGCCGGCTAACCCTGCGAAGATTAACTTTACGCAGGAACCCTTGGACTTTCGGCGACACTGTTTTTCACAGTGTTTCTCGTTACTCATGTCAGCATTCGCACTTCCGATACCTCCAGAGCGCCTCACGGCTGCTCCTTCGACGGATTACGGAACGCTCCGCTACCGCTTGTCTTGCGACAAGCCCAAAGCTTCGGCTCGCAGCTTGAGCCCCGGTACATCTTCGGCGCGGAAATCCTTATCTAGACCAGTGAGCTGTTACGCTTTCTTTAAAGGATGGCTGCTTCTAAGCCAACCTCCTGGTTGTTTTGGGATTTCTACATCCTTTCCCACTTAGCTGCGAATTAGGGGCCTTAGCTGTTGGTCTGGGTTGTTTCCCTCTCCACAATGGACGTTAGCACCCACTGTGTGTCTCCCGCACATTACTTCCAGGTATTCGGAGTTTGGTTAGGTTTGGTAAGTCTGTGGGACCCCCTAGCCCATCCAGTGCTCTACCCCCTGGAGTATTCATGCGAGGCGCTACCTAAATAGCTTTCGCGGAGAACCAGCTATTTCCGAGTTTGGTTGGCCTTTCACCCCTAACCACAAGTCATCGGAGTTTATTTCAACAGACACCCGTTCGGTCCTCCAGTGAGTGTTACCTCACCTTCAACCTGCTCATGGCTAGATCACTCGGTTTCGGGTCTAAAGCAACGAACTGAACGCCCTGTTCAGACTCGCTTTCGCTGCGCCTACGCCTATCGGCTTAAGCTTGCTCGTTACTTTAAGTCGCTGACCCATTATACAAAAGGTACGCTGTCACCCAGGACGAACCTTGGGCTCCAACTGTTTGTAGGTATCCGGTTTCAGGAACTGTTTCACTCCCCTCGTCGGGGTGCTTTTCACCTTTCCCTCACGGTACTTGTTCGCTATCGGTCGCTGAGGAGTACTTAGGCTTGGAGAGTGGTCTCCCCATGTTCAGACAGGATTTCACGTGTCCCGCCCTACTCGTATCTTCAAGTCTTCGAAATCCGTACGGGGCTATCACCCACTATGGCCCGATTTTCCAATCGGTTCCAGTTAGAAAACTTGAAGCATTGGCCTGGTCCGCGTTCGCTCGCCACTACTAACGGAGTCTCGTTGATGTCCTTTCCTCCGGGTACTTAGATGTTTCAGTTCCCCGGGTTCGCCTTTGCATCCTATGTATTCAGATGCAAATACCTTCTTGATGATCTCTGCAAATCCGAGGCTCGCGCCACGAATGTTTAAAAAACCTTCGAGTTCGAGACTCGAAATTACAGAGATCGAAGGTGGGTTTCCCCATTCGGAAATTCACGGATCAAAGCTTGTTCGCAGCTCCCCATGACTTATCGCAGCGTACCACGTCCTTCATCGCCTCTCAGCGCCAAGGCATCCACCGAATACCCTTAAGGCACTTGATCGCTCTCATTATCGATGCCCACCGCTCGGCAGCGGCCCGCCTTCCACGCATGGAAAGCAGATACATCGATAGAAAGACCATTTGCTTCAAACATATCCGAGAGCTTTGCGGTCAAGCACAGCCCACGCTGGTCGCTCGCGTCCAACAGCTAAAGAAGCCATTGGGGCGATCGGACATGTTTCCTCTTCACGATGACAGACAACACGCGTTACGAACTTCTCATCCGGCTTTGCAGCCGTGACGCAAGCGCGCCTACGCGAAACTTTATTCTAAAGGACGAGACAGAGCAGACGCCGCAATCAACCTTCTGGTGGAGCCAGACGGGATCGAACCGACGACCTCATGCTTGCAAAGCACGCGCTCTCCCAACTGAGCTATGGCCCCGAACCGGCCAGGCGACCGATGCAGCGCCGCAAGATCAAAATGGTGGGCCTGGGAAGACTTGAACTTCCGACCTCACGCTTATCAAGCGCGCGCTCTAACCAACTGAGCTACAAGCCCAAACCGATCGCTCAACCGGTCTGCCGCTTAAAGTCCGTCCAAAAGCCTCATGACCTTCTGACGCTAGCGAAGCCGGGCGGCTCGTCCTTGGAGAAGAAAGAGAAACGAAGACGGCGGGCGTCCCGCATGATCGGCCTGACTGGCCGTTATGTTCCAAGTGATCCAATAGGTCCGACTGATTGCCGGAGCCATGAAGGATCATCCTTAGAAAGGAGGTGATCCAGCCGCAGGTTCCCCTACGGCTACCTTGTTACGACTTCACCCCAGTCGCTGACCCTACCGTGGTCGCCTGCCCCCTTGCGGTTGGCGAAACGCCTTCGGGTAAAACCAACTCCCATGGTGTGACGGGCGGTGTGTACAAGGCCCGGGAACGTATTCACCGCAGCGTGCTGATCTGCGATTACTAGCGATTCCACCTTCATGCACTCGAGTTGCAGAGTGCAATCCGAACTGAGACGGCTTTTTGAGATTTGCTCCAGGTCGCCCTTTCGCTTCCCATTGTCACCGCCATTGTAGCACGTGTGTAGCCCAGCCTGTAAGGGCCATGAGGACTTGACGTCATCCCCACCTTCCTCGCGGCTTATCACCGGCAGTCCCCCTAGAGTGCCCAACTGAATGATGGCAACTAAGGGCGAGGGTTGCGCTCGTTGCGGGACTTAACCCAACATCTCACGACACGAGCTGACGACAGCCATGCAGCACCTGTGCACCGGCCCCTTGCGGGAAGAAAGCCATCTCTGGCGATCATACCGGGCATGTCAAAAGCTGGTAAGGTTCTGCGCGTTGCTTCGAATTAAACCACATGCTCCACCGCTTGTGCGGGCCCCCGTCAATTCCTTTGAGTTTTAATCTTGCGACCGTACTCCCCAGGCGGGATGCTTAAAGCGTTAGCTGCGCCACTGAAGAGCAAGCTCCCCAACGGCTAGCATCCATCGTTTACGGCGTGGACTACCAGGGTATCTAATCCTGTTTGCTCCCCACGCTTTCGCACCTCAGCGTCAGTACCCGGGCCAGTGAGCCGCCTTCGCCACTGGTGTTCTTGCGAATATCTACGAATTTCACCTCTACACTCGCAGTTCCACTCACCTCTCCCGGACTCGAGACCTCCAGTATCAAAGGCAGTTCCGAGGTTGAGCCTCGGGATTTCACCCCTGACTTAAAGATCCGCCTACGTGCGCTTTACGCCCAGTAAATCCGAACAACGCTAGCCCCCTTCGTATTACCGCGGCTGCTGGCACGAAGTTAGCCGGGGCTTCTTATCCAGGTACCGTCATTATCGTCCCTGGCGAAAGAGCTTTACAACCCTAAGGCCTTCATCACTCACGCGGCATGGCTGGATCAGGCTTGCGCCCATTGTCCAATATTCCCCACTGCTGCCTCCCGTAGGAGTTTGGGCCGTGTCTCAGTCCCAATGTGGCTGATCATCCTCTCAGACCAGCTACCGATCGTCGCCTTGGTGAGCCATTACCTCACCAACTAGCTAATCGGACGCGGGCCGATCCTTCGGCGATAAATCTTTCTGCTCTCGCACGTATCCGGTATTAGCTCAAGTTTCCCTGAGTTATTCCAGACCGAAGGGCACGTTCCCACGCGTTACTCACCCGTCTGCCACTCTGTATTGCTACAGCGTTCGACTTGCATGTGTTAAGCCTGCCGCCAGCGTTCGTTCTGAGCCAGGATCAAACTCTCAAGTTTTGAGATTCAAGTCCTGACTGGTCACTGTTTACTCTTGACGAGTCCCAAACACACTTCAACCCCGACATCTCACGACGCAGGATTAAATGGTGTTTAGAAAACGTGACCGTCAGAGTGTCTCAATCGACAGCCCTCCCGAAGAAGGACATGTCCGCAAGGACATCCGCCGTCCACGTTTCTCTTTCTTCCGATTCAATTGTCAAACAGCGCAGTCAATACAGCTCGCAGCTTCCGCCGCAATCAAAGACGCGTCCTCATCCCGACAAACCCAGCCAGGTGGCCCAGTCACCAAAAAGACGAAGACACGACCTCAGGCGCTGCTTCGCAACAGCGCCGCCGTCGATGAACGCTTTATAAGTCACTCCCCTTTCCCATGTCAACAACGACATGTCACAAATTTGAAAAATTCGTATTATCTCCTATAAATCAACTACTTGCGGGAAATAGCGGTGGACGGATGCGCAGCGAACATTAGCGCGGCCTTCTATTCACTAACAGAAGGTTGACCCTAAGGTGGAACTCAAGTTTGCTCGCTTTCCCGGAGTCCTTCGCTTTTCAATTTTATCCTCATTTGCGCTAACAATCCTGGAACGGCCGCGCTCTGCGCGCGCCGAGGCATTCGTTGAGAGGTGAGCATGTCGCGCAAAGAAGAAAATCTGTTCACAGGACAGATTGGAGAAGAATACGAAATGCTCCGCCTGATCTGCCCCAATGCCGCGAAACTAGCCGGCAAGTTGGGAGATTACGTCGGCGCCTGGGAAGGAACATCTTCTTCCACCGCGATGCGAGGGTTCGAAATCGGCTGCGGGACTGGCATAAGCACGCTCGCGCTGCTGGCCGGATGCGCAGACCTGCGCCTCAGGGCTGTGGATGCTTCGGCTAAAATGCTCCAGCAGGCGCGGCGGAATCTCGCCGAATGGGCCAGCGCCGGGCGTGTCGAGTTTCTCGAAGCCGACGCTCTTGAGTCGCTGATGCAGGAGAACGACGCCAGCTTCGACCTCGTCGCCTCCAATTACGCAACGCATAATTTCACCGGCGAATATCGCCGCCGGGTCGTGAAAGAGGTTTTTCGCGTGCTGAAACCCGGCGGAATGTTCCTGAACGGAGATCGCTTCGCCATCGACGACCCCGCGGCTCATCTGGCGCTCACCCAAAAGGAGGTGCGGCATTGGTTCAAGACATTCGCCGCGATCAACCGTTACGACTTGCTTGAAGACTGGGTCGTGCATCTCTTCAGCGACGAGTCGCCGGAACACGTCATGCAATTTACGCCCGCCCTTGAGCAGTTGCAGGAAGTGGGTTTCGCGCCGATGCGCGTGGAATATCGCGAAGGGGTAGATACCCTTATCGCCGCGTTCAAGCCGCTCCTGTCGCGCTAAATCGGCGACTATTTCGCAGCGGGCGCGTCAGGAAACGGTTCCAGGGGCGCGAATTCCGCCGGAACTGCTCCGGTCAAGCTAACCAAAAAGGCTTCGATATCAGCGACATCCCTTTCGGCGGGATTCAGGCCCAGTTGCACCTTTGCCATAATTCGAACCGCGCGCGGCAACTCCACAACCGATCCATCATGGAAATAAGGGGCCGTCTTTGCGACGTTACGCAAGGGAGGGACCTTAAAGACGTAAAGATCGGCGTCGTCTTTGGTGACGTCGGCGCGGCCTTTGTCCGGGGTCGCGACACCAGTTTCTTTCCAATAGTCCTCTGCAACGCCGAATTTTTGGAATAACTCGCCGCCGAGCCCGGGGCCGTTGTGACAGGAGACGCAGCCAATATCGATGAATTTTCGCAGTCCGGCCTGTTCCTGCGCGGACAAAGCTTTCGCATCACCGGTGAGGAAGGCGTCAAAGCGGCTGGGCGTCAACAGCCCGCGCTCGAAAGCGCCAATGGCTATACCCCAGTTTCTGGAATTGATGGGATCGCGGACGCCGGGAAAAGCCCTGGCGAACGCTGCTGCGTAGCCAGGGATCGCCTTCAGAGCACTCATTGGCGCAGCGAAATCCGTATTGCCGAAGCTCGCTGGCCCCAACAAGGACTTTTCGGCCTGGTCCTCAAGCAACTCGCGGTCGCCTCGCCAATGCTGCTTGAATTGAAGGCTGGCGTTAAAAACCGTGGGCGCATTGCGCGGATTGACCTTGCCGAATACGCCGATCGACTTGGGCAAGCCGTCGCTGGCCGCGAGATCCGCCTGATGACAATGCGAGCAGCTCACATTGCCGTCCTGGGATACACGATTCTCGTAGAACAGCCGCCGGCCCAAGGTCGTGAGCGCTTCGGCCTCAACGCCGGTTTTGATAGGAACAGTCGGCAGCGCGGCCAGCCCCGCGTTTCTGGCGTCGGTAATCAATTTGTTTGCTTCGCTGGAGGGCCGGCCGGCCTGCGCGTAAGCTGGAAAATCACCAGCCTGAGTGAAACAGGCCCCTCCAACAGCCAGCACAGAAAGCGCCGTCGTCAGTCTAAAAACCTTGCGCATCTCCGCCCCTTCGCCAGTTAGCCGAAGCCTCGACTCGTTAAGACGCTGAATCTAAAATCTTCAAGATGAAAAGCAAAAACCGGCGAACCTCAGTGCCGGGTCAATGGCTCTTAGGTTTCACGCCGGTTTGAATTTGTGCCGATGAGCCCAGGCTATGCCGGGCGTGTCGATCCGCGCTATTAGATCTCGGCGGACTCGTAGGAAGTGATTTCCATGCCGACGCAAACTTCGACGATCTCAGGGGTGGTCCAGGCCATTATGTTTCCTCCGGTTGGAACGCTTAACGAGGCCCTCGCCCTGCTTGGTTATGCGATGATGGCGCTGGGCCTCTCCGCCTTACGCAGGTTTGAGCTCGGCGGACTATCTAACATGGCTCTTTGGAACGCGCAATTCCCGCTCGTTCATTCCGCAACCTGGATGGGAGAAAATTAATATGAAAGCGATCGCATTTGCCTCCATCTCCCTACTGCTCGTCGACCAGTCGGCTTTGGCGGGAACTATGGAAGGTAACGGGGCCTTGTCGCTGACCGCGCTCGTCGCCGAACTTTCACCCGCCGTGCAAGGAGCAGACCGAACGCTCCTGTTCAAATATCTTGCTGGGGAGCCAAAGGCGCCCCACCCGGCGGGAAAAAAAATCACAGTGAAATCTGAAGCGGTAAGCTGCCGAATTAGCGACGTGGATATTACTCAACATTCCTGCGAACTGAACTTCGGCGCGAAAAAAGTCGCATTAAAGGGCAGGAAAGCGCACGAACTTTATGCGACTCTCGCCGAAGTGGGCGTGCCGTCGGAAGGCGCCGCAGGATCGATCATTGCGGCGCTTTCGAACCTTGATTGCACGATCGACGCCGATGAAGTGAAACAGGAAAGCGGCGGGGGCGCGCATTGCAAATACGATCCGCCGAAATGATAGAAGGCGCCCATCAAATCTACCCGAAAGCGGCCACCCGTATGAATAAAGAGAAATAGCGCCGAAGGGCAGAGCAGGAGCAACATTAAATCGATGAAGAAATCCGCTGATACGCAAATGTGGCGTGCGGTGTCTCGACAGCGGGCGTCGTGACTGCTAGGCATGATCGAGAAGTCGGGAGCTGCGCCGGAGGGGGCGTTGTTTTCATGTGCATTGCCGCCACCGGGGCGAGACCGCCGGTCCCTGCGAGAGCCAGCGTGCGCAACAGAAATTACACCCCGGACCAAAAACAGGTCTGCGGACGCAATAAAAATTCGGCGGGACGAAACGGGAAGACCGGCAGGGCAAATAATGAGCAACGCAACGCTCGACGGAGCGCCCATCGCGATCGAGGACGCTTACAAACACGCAGCGCAATTACTCGCCCGCGCAAAATTTCCGGTTGTCGCGGGGCTGGGGACAGACGCCGCTGGCGCGCGAGCGGCCATTTTGCTCGCCGAGCGGCTGCGCGGGGCTTACGACCACCTCGCCTGCGATGACATTTTCGCCGATCTCGACGTCACTCGCTCTTTTGGCATGTTTGTCACCACGCCTAATGAGGCGCGCGTGCGTTCCGACGTTGTGATGCTAATTGGTCCGGGTCTGACGGAGCATTGGCCGACGCTGTTCGAGCGACTGGCGCTGGGTCAGCCAGCGCACTTCAACAAGGCCGCGCCGCGTAAAGTTCTATGGCTCGGCCCCAAGCGCAACGAAGCCAAAGTCGACGGCGTCGAAATCGAAACAATCGCCGCGACCCCACAGAGCTTGCCAGGCCTTCTTGCAGCTTTGCGCGCCCGTGTCGGCGGCCGGCCGATTGGCCTCGACGGAGCCGCTGCAAAGAAAATCGACGCCTGCGCCGAAACGCTCAAAGCGGCCCATTTCGGCGCCGTGGTTTGGGCCGCCGCGGCGCTGGACGGACTCGTTGTCGAAACGCTCCAGGGTCTGGTGACCGAGCTCAATGCGACAACCCGCTTCACTGGCGTGCCGATTGGCGCTCGGAGCGGCGCCTCAGGCGTTGTGCAAGTCAGCGGCTGGATGACAGGCTTTCCACCACGCACGGGGTTTGGACGGGGCTACCCCGAGCATGATCCTTGGCGCTTCGACGCACGGCGGCTGATCGACAGCGGGGAAGCGGACGCAGCGCTCTGGATCTCGGCCTATGACGGCGAAACGCCCGGCTGGACCCGCCACGACGTTCCATTGATTACGCTCGCGCCAAAGAGCGCCGGCGTAAAACGAGGCCTCTACATAGAGGTTGGACGCCCGGGCAAATCCCACGATTCGGTCGAGCTCGCGCAAGAAACCAGTTCCTTTGTGCTGCGACGTGCGGAGTCCCCGACCGACACGCCCAGCGTCGCCGAAGCTATTCGTGAAATCAGCGCCAGATTTTCGGAGGATGTGCCGTGCTGACCTGCCTGCGTGGCGGCCATGTGGTCGATCCCGTAAACGGGACCGACGCCGTTGGTGACGTTTATTTCGAGGACGGCCGCATCGTCGCGAAACCCGACGGGCGCAAGCCTGACGTTGAGCATGACGTTACTGGTCATGTCGTGATGGCGGGCGCCATCGACATCCATTCTCATATAGCTGGCGGCAGCGTGAATACAGCGCGGCTGCTGCTACCCGAGGCTCATCGCGCGCACAAGGCCCGACCGGTCGAAACGCCCTTGTCGACGGCAGGCTGGTCGACGTTCCAGACCGGCCGGCTTTATGCGCAAATGGGCTACACGACCGTAATAGAGCCGGCGGTATCGCCACATCACGCGCTGCACGCCCACCTCGAGTTGTCGGACATTCCGATCATCGACAAGGGTTTTCTGACCGTTTTGGGCAATGAGGACTTTGTCTTGTCCTCTTTTCGCGACAACGAAAGCCCCAATGTCGTTCTGGATTACATCGGCGCAACGCTGGACGCGACGCGCGCCATCGGCGTCAAATGCGTGAACGCTGGCGGGGTCGACGCCTTCAAGAAGAACGTGCGCTCATTCTCGCTCGACGACGTGGTGCCGGAATATGGCCTGACCTCGCGCGAGATTTTCCAGCGCATGCAGCGGGCCGTGGCGGCCAGCGGGATTCGCCATCCGCTGCATCTGCATATGAACAATCTCGGCCTTCCCGGAAACGTCGAAACGGCGCTGGCCACCATCGACGCCTCTCAAGGGTTGCCGCTCCACCTCGCCCATGTGCAATTTTATGCATATGGCAAGGAAGGCAAGAACGGCTTCTCCTCGGCCGCAGCGCAATTTGCCGAAAAGATCAACGCGAATCCAAACGTCACGGTCGACGTGGGTCAGGTGATGTTCGCGGACATCGTGACGATCTCGTCGGATGTGATGAAACAGTTCAACAGCCTACCCGGCGCACGCCCGAAAAAGGGCGTGATTTTCGACGGAGACGGGAATGGCGCCGGCGTGCTGCCCTACTCTTATCGCGTGTCGGACTTCTTCAACGCCGTGCAATGGGCGGCGGGTCTGGAATTGTTCCTTCTCACCAACGATCCGATGCGCGTGTTCTTTACCACGGACCATCCCAATGGCGCGCCCTTCACCACCTATCCCGAGGTTTTCGCGCTGCTGATGAGCGCCGACAAGCGCGCACAATGGCTTTCGCGCCTGCCCGACGACGTGGTGGCGTTGACCAATCTGCCCGCGATCAAGCGTGAATATACGATTTATGAAATCGCCACGATGACCCGCGCGGCGCCGCGCAAGCTCTACGGCTTTGAAGATCGCGGCTCGCTGGGCGCGGGCTCGGTCGCCGACGTCGCAGTCTACAAAAACGACGAAAAGGATCGCGCCGGCATGTTCCGACACGCTTCTCATGTCTTCAAGGACGGCGAACTCGTCGTGAAGGACGGGGCAGTCTCGCACTACACACGCGGCAAGACTTTGCACGTCAAGCCGCAATACAATAATTCCATCAACAAGCGTCTCGACAGTTATTACGACAGTCTTTACGGCCTGCCGCGCAGCCTGTTTGCGGTCGAGGACGCCGCGCTTCCGGCGCCAGAGGCTTTCGCGGAGGTTCCATGCCGCAGCTAGTTCGCAAAGGCGTCCGCATCGACGATAGTTTTGCGGAAGCCTTCCCGATGAGCGGGACAGGCCTGATCATCACCGCCCCGAATAGAAAATGGGCGCTGACCGCCGCGCATACGATGACGGGCTTCGCCACATCGGTGATCGGCTGCGGGTGCGAAGCCGGCGTCGACATGGAGCTTTCAGCCAAGGAGACCCCCGACGGCCGCCCGGGGGTGCGCGTTCTGTTGTTCGCCATGTCGTCGAAGGACGCGGAAAAGCAGCTCGTCAACCAACTCGGCCAATGCGTGTTGACCTGCCCCGGAACTGCGGTGTTCCGCGCGCTCGATGGCGAATTCGAGATCAAGGTGGGCGATGCCGTGCGGCAGTTCGGCGACAAGTTTCAAATCTCAAAGTCATTGGATGGACGTCGCTATTGGCGCGTTCCGGTGATGGACGGCGAGTTTTTGGTGGAGAGCAAGGTCGGCCTCACCAAAAAATGCGTAGGCGGCGGCAACCTTCTGGTGATGGGCTCCGACTGGGAAAGCACCATGCGCGCCACTGAAGCGGGCGTTGAAGCTATTCGCGGCGTGCATGGAGCCATTACGCCTTTTCCAGGCGGGATCGTTCGCTCCGGCTCTAAGGTCGGCTCAAAATACAAGGGCATGGGCGCCTCTACGAACGATGCCTACTGTCCAACGCTCAGCGGCCTGGGAACCAGCGTGCTGGATGCCGACATCGGCTGCGTGCTTGAAATCGTTATCGACGGCCTGACCGACGCCGCCGTCTCCAACGCCATGCGCGCAGGTCTCAAGGCGATCATCGCGCTAGGCCCCAAGAACGGCGCCAAACGCATTGGCGCCGGCAATTATGGCGGCAAGCTTGGCCCCTTCCACTATCATCTGAAGGAGCTTCTGCTGTGAAGCCGCTTCTTTTCGCGCTCCGTGGGGAGCCTGAGCAAAGGCTCGATCTTTCAAAGCTGACGCCAGACCGCCTGGTTGGGCGCACGCAAAAGGAAATCGAAGCGATCGACATCGGGACGACGAAAGTCGAAGCCAAGGTGGGCGATTTGTTCAAGGTCCGCCTTGGCGACCCCAACAGCCTGCACTTCGAAGGCGGCTCGGAACGATTCGACCTGCTCGGGGCAAAGCTGCTGCCGGGCTTTTCCATCTACGTCGAGGGCGATGTCGGCGCACAACTCGGGCGCGGCGCGCTCGGGGGGCAGATAACCGTCGTCGGCGATGCGGGCCCCCATGCAGCGAGTGGCATGTCTGGCGGTCATATCGACATTGATGGCGATTGCGGAGACTTTCTCGGCGCTCCGCTGGCCGGGGAAATCAACGGTATGGCGGGTGGACGCGTCGTCGTACGCGGTCATGCCGGAAAAAGAGCGGGCGACCGACTGCGCCGCGGCATCATCATCATCGAGGGCGACACGGGCGCGGATTTGGGGTCAAGGGCGATCGCCGGCACCATCGTCGCACTGGGCGCGGTGGAAGGGCGAATTGGTTATCTCAATAAGCGCGCTTCGCTGGTAATAGCGCAGGCCGTCGATTTTGGGCCAACCTACGTCGACTGTGGCGCGCACAGCTTCACCTTTGCGCGGCTATTCTCCCGCGCGCTCGCCGACGATAGCCGCCGCGCCAGCCGTCTTTTGTCGCAAAAACTGCGCCGTTTCGCCGGCGATACTGCAGTCTATGGCAAGGGCGAGATATTGACCCCGGCTTGAGGCGCGCTAATCTCGCATTAAAGCGCCGCTCTTCGGCGCGTTTTATTGCGAGAGGCGCGGATGAACTTCGTCGAACTCGTGTTAACCGTGTGCACTTTGGCGCAGCCTGTCAGTTGCGACGAAAAAAAGCTTCTGTTCAGCTCGGACAGCGGCTCCCTCCATGGGTGCATGATGCAGGCGCAGCCGTTCATTGCGCAATGGGTGGGCGAACATCCTTCTCTGCGCGTGTCGCGCTGGCGTTGCGTAGCGCCAGGATCAGAAGGCGACAAAATTTAGCGCGGGACAATTTGCGTGAAACCGACTGCACACTGAAGGCGTCGCAAAAAAGTCGTGCAGCCTATCAACCCCCTCTTTCTCGCGCGCTTTCATGCCACCGTCGCAAGACGAGATATGACAGGAGCGACAAGGCGCCATATATCGCCACCCCGCTGAATGACAGCAACGCCAGCGCAGCAAACATGCGTGGAATGTCGAGCCTGAATCCTGCTTCGACGATTCGAAACGCCAGTCCCGTTCCCTGCCCCGCAGCGCCCGCCGCCAGCTCAGCGACGATAGCGCCGATCAAGGCCAATCCGCCTGCAATTCGCAGTCCAGCCAAA
This sequence comes from uncultured Alphaproteobacteria bacterium, assembly GCA_963724845.1. Lineage (GTDB taxonomy): Bacteria > Pseudomonadota > Alphaproteobacteria > Rhizobiales > Beijerinckiaceae > Methylocystis. The sequence goes on along the minus strand of CAVRWF010000001.1, from coordinate 438,582 downwards.
AACTGCGGAAGCGCCGCAGGAGCGCGCAAGTAAATCAAACGTCGCCACGCAGAGGCTCGATAAAGATCGAACAGATCGAGTAGAGCATGGTCTACGGATGCAAGGCCTAACGCCGTATTGGAAAGAATTGGAAAGAACGCCACCAGAAAAGCGCAGACAAGAACGGCTTGCGACGGCGATAGGTAAACGAGAAGCAGCGGCGCAATGGCCACTATGGGCGTCACCTGAAGCATGATCGCATAGGGGGTCAACGTTCGCGCAAGCCATTTGGATTGCGCCATCGCCAGAGCCAATAGCACGCCGCAGACAGCCGCTAGCGCCAAGGCCTGAAGCGTTATCGACAAAGTGACGAGCAGCGAAGAAAAAAGCAACGCGCGGTCCTCGAACAGTTTTTGCACGATGACACTCGGCGCCGGCAGCACATAGACAGGGATTCCCTGCAGTTGCACAACTAGCTCCCAGGAGGCCAGAAAAATCGCGAATGCCAGCAGCGGCGGGGCGCCAAGCGCCAAAAAGTTGCGCAAATTTCTCCGCGCCCTGCTCATGCCTCTTCCTCTTCCATTGCTCGGAGCAACGCGTTAGAAGCCCGGCGGGAGAATTGAGAGAATGTCGAACCAAGGCGATATTCCGTGTCGCGCGCGATTGCAGAGTCAATCCGTATTTCATCGATGATTTCACCGCCTTTGGCCGCGAGCACGATAATCCTGGTTGAGAGATAGACGCTTTCACCAACTGAATGCGTGACGAATACAATCGTTGTTCCAAGCTGTGATTTCAGCGTCAACAGCTCATTGTTGAGTTTGTTGCGCGTAACCTCGTCGAGCGCCGCAAAAGGCTCATCCATCAGCAACAACGCCGGTCGCATCACCAGCGCGCGCGCGATAGCGCAACGCATCTTCATTCCGCCCGAAAGCTCGCGCGGCAATGCCTTGCAAAAGCCGGTCAGCCCAACAATCGCCAGCGCCTCCTCTACCTGCGGCGCGGCTTTCATGCGGGAAACGCCAGCGAGCTGCAGCGGCAGGTACACATTGGCGAATACATCGCGCCACGGCAAAAGCGTTGCGTCCTGGAATACGACGCCGAGACGCTCGCGGTGCGCGGGATCCGCCCAATAAATCTCGCCGCTCGTCGGCTGCGTCAGTCCAGCGAGCAGACGCAAGGCTGTCGACTTGCCGCAACCGGAGGGTCCCAGCAGCGTCAATGTCTCGCCCGCGTAAACATCGAGGTCCAGCGCCCGCAAAACGGGGAAGTCGCCATGAAAAATTTTAGCGACGCCGCGCATCGAAACGAGCGGCGTCATTTAGATCTCGGCTCCACTCCAATCCGCTTACCGACGAACCGCAGCGTGTAGCCGATCTGGTAAGGAAGGTCGGCGGGTACGACGCCGGCTTTCGTCATCTTGTCAAAAAAGCTTTTTATCCTTGCGTCTGTCATCACGCCGATTCCCTGCGATTCTGCGTCGCCGGAATCGACGATACCGCGTTCTCTGAGCTTGCCGACCGAAAACACAAGCAGACCGTCGGTCATTTCGGGGTTGTCACGCTTGATCGCTGCATTGGCCGCACTGTTGTCGCCATAAAGATAGTTGCGCCAGCCGATGATCGACGCATCGACGAAACGCTGCACAAGGTCCGGGCTTTTTGCGATGGTGTCCGTTCGCGCCTCTATTGTGGTCGAATAGCTGTCATATCCATAGTCGGCGAGAAGAAAAATATTCGGCTTGAATCCTCCTATGCGCTCGACTTGATAAGGCTCCGAAGTCAGGAAGCCCTGCTCGATGGATTGTGGATCGGCGATGAATGGCGTCTGGTTGAAACCATAGGGTTTCACCTTCTCCTCGCGAAAACCATAGGCCTGTTTCAACCATTGATAGACCGAAACAAGCATATCGCTTGCGATGAACGCGGTCGCCTTGGGCAGGTCCTCGAAGCGGTCGAGTCCGACGCCTGGATGTGACATGAAAATCACGGGATCAATCTGAAACATACTGGCGACCACGACAACAGGGATTTTTTGCCGAACCGTTTCGAAAGTCTGGATCAGATTGGCGCCCATGGCGAAATCGACGCGCCCCGCCGCTAGAAGCAATCGCGCATTGGTCTGCGGGCCGCCTTGCTGAATAGCGACGTCCAGTCCGTAGCGAGCATAGGTTCCGTCCGCCACCGCTTGATAAAAGCCGCCATGCTCGGCCTGCGCACGCCAGTTGGTTGCGAAAGTCACTTTTTCCAGCGCACGGGCAGGCAAGCTAAAAGCCAGCGCGAGGAACGCGGCGGCGCAAACTTTACGCGACATCATCAGCCCTCCGAAAAGCGCCAATTAGTCGCCGGTTCCGACGAGCGAGACAAGGGGCCGTTACTTGCAGGTTGCCGATATCGCGAATCTTTCGCACTCTGGTCGAAAGCGCCCGTAAGTCTTGACAAAAAGGCGCATGTGCTTATGGTGCGCGCACATTCGGACTCGGCCCCGCGCTCGTGGCGGCGGGCGGGACCGTTTTCCCTTTTTTTAGAATTGGAACGACCGATGGCAAAATCCGCCATGATCAAGATCAAGCTGCTGTCCACCGCTGACACCGGCTTCTTCTATGTCACCAAGAAGAACGCCCGCACAAAGACCGAGAAGTTCGTGTTCAAGAAATACGACCCGGTGGCCAAGAAGCACGTCGAGTTCAAAGAAACCAAGATCAAGTAATCTCGATAGCTTTGGATAGTGGATACTCGCGCCGACATGGCTCGACGCGATGAGGCTGCTCTGGGGCTGATCCGTGATCTCGTGACCGGCGCAATTATCGAGACCGAGATTTTGGGGCGCCTTCGCCCTTATGCCTGCCCCACAGGGAAGGCGGCCGACTGGCGAGAGCTTCAAGGAGGCCACTCCAACTCGCACCAGCCGGCCAACCCCACGGACCCAGGAGATGCGGCGGACCTGAGCACTCCGTAGGGTATTCAAAAGTTCTGCCGATACGCATCGAACACTCAACGGACGTTCGGATCTTAAATGCCCTTAGACGCCGCCAGACGCGCAACTCATTTGGCGATTTCAGAATACATCCGCTGCACAAAATTGCAACTATCTGATATGAACTTCCACAAATCCTCGATTATTGGGGACCAAAGTCTCGACGCGGCGCCCATAGGCGCGGCAGGCTGAGATGTTCTTAGAATTCAGCGGACCTATCTTGCGTCGTAACAAAAAGCGTCCGGGACAAACGCGACGCGGAGGAAAACGAATGAACAGGCCTATTACGAAAATTGCGGCGGCGGCGATGACCATAATGCTGACCGCGTGTGGTGGCACGCGCGAGCCTACCGACGCCATTGGCGCCAAGGTGCTTCGTAACATGTTCGAACACGCAAGCGTTCCCGCGCGTATCGTATCCTTCAAGAAGACGCAAGGACGCGCCGCCCATGTCGGCGGAGAAGACGTATATGAATATTGGTATGAGTCCGAAATACAGTTCCCCGACGGCTACGAGGCGAAATGCGCCAACGAAAAGGAGCGCGGCGCATGCGCGTTGTTGGGCCTCGCCGCGGACCAGTCGTTCCAGAAGAACGAAATTTTGAGAAGCGAAGGCTCGCTGCATTTCTCCAAAACGGAGAAGGGGTGGGCCGGAGAGGACAAAAATACCTACTGATCGCAACTAGAGGCTCGGTTCGATCCGCGCCGAGGCGCATTGATGACGCCCATTGTTTTCATTCCCGCGCGACTCGGCTCGACGCGTTTGCCGGGCAAGGCTCTCGCCCGCATTGCCGGCAAGCCGATGATCGCCCACGTGCTGGAACGGGGAACCGAGGCGCGCATAGGGCCTGTTGTGGTCGCGACCGACGCCCGCGAGATCGCCGACGCGGTCGAGACGGCTGGCGGCCGCGCGGTAATGACTTCCAACTCGCATGCCTGTGGTCTCGATCGCATCGGAGAGGCGCTGCGCAACATCGACCCCAATCGCAAACACGACGTTGTTGTGGACTTGCAGGGCGACCAGCCGTTTTTGCCACGGGGCGCGCTGCAGGCGGCTCTGGCGCTTCTGGACGATCCCTTGGTCGACATGGCGACGCTGGCGGTTCCGGCGGCGCCGGGAGAGGAAGACAACCCCAATGTAGTCAAGCTCGTTGGCGCATCGGTGTCGTTACGTCGACTGCGCGCGCTCTACTTCACCCGGGCCCGCGCGCCATGGGGTGAAGGCCCGTTCTATCATCACCTCGGCGTTTACATATTCAGGCGCGCCGCTTTCGAGCGTTTCGTCACGCTGCCGGTTTCCGCACTCGAAAAGCGTGAGCGGCTCGAACAACTGCGCGCGTTGGAAGACGGAATGCGCATTGATGCGGCCGTGCTGGACAAAGCCGGCCCGTCAGTGGATACGGAGCGAGATCTCGACGCGGCGCGCCGGGTAGTTTGCTAAAACAGCAGGACGAAGCGTGACCGAATTCATCGCCTATCAAGGAGAACCCGGCGCCAACTCCGACATTGCCTGCCGCAATGTCTATCCTCATTTGACGCCCCTGCCCTGCACAAGCTTTGAGGACGCTTTCTCCGCGGTGACCGAAGGCGCGGCGGTTTTTGCGATGATCCCTATCGAGAATTCAATCGCCGGGCGCGTCGCGGACATCCATCATTTCCTGCCCAATTCGGGGCTGCATATTATTGGCGAATACTTTCTGCCGATCCACTTCCAGTTGATGGCGCCCCGCGGCGCCGGTCTGGACAAACTCAAGAACGTGTACAGCCATGTGCATGCTCTGGGACAGTGTCGCAAAATTATCCACGATTTACGGCTTGCACCTTTTACCGCCAGCGACACGGCGGGAGCCGCCCGCGAAGTCGCAGGATGGAATGATCCCGTAAAAGCGGCGCTGGCGCCGAGGCTTGCAGCGGACATCTACGGGTTGGATATACTGGCGGAAAACGTCGAGGACGAAGCCCATAACACCACGCGTTTCGTCGTGCTTTCGAAAACCCGGCAATGGGCGCCTTCGGATACGCCAGCAACAGTCACAACATTCATCTTCAGGGTTCGCAACGTGCCGGCGGCGCTGTTTAAATCGCTGGGCGGATTCGCCACCAACGGCGTTAATATGACCAAGCTGGAAAGCTACATGGTCGACGGCGAATTCGCCGCGACCCGCTTCCTCGCAGATGTCGAAGGCCATCCTGAGCAGCCGGCGCTGGCGCGCGCTCTGGAGGAGTTGCGCTTCTTTTCGCGCGAAGTGGAGATTCTCGGCGTTTATCCGGCGAACCAATTTCGTGAAACGAATATACGCGCTTTCGAATTTGGGGACTGAAACTGCCCTTCGGAGGACTTTATGGCCGTAGCTTACGACCCACAAAACATCTTCGCTAAAATTCTGCGCGGAGACATTCCTGCGCATAAGGTCTTTGAGGACGATGTTGCCGTCGCGATCATGGATATCATGCCGCGGGCCGAAGGGCATGTGCTCGTGATCCCCAAGCAACCGGCGCGCGGGCTGATTGACATCGACCCCGAAAATCTGGCGCAGTTGATCAAGCGGGTGCAGCACGTAGCGAAAGCCGTCAAGGCCGCGTTTGACGCTGACGGCCTCACCTTGCAGCAATTCAATGAAAGCGCTGGTGGACAGGTGATTTTTCACCTGCATTTTCACATCCTGCCGCGCTGGGACGGCGTAGCGTTGCGTCCGCCCGGCTCCATGGTCGACAATGAAAAGCTGAAGGAGCAGGCCGAAAAGATCCGTGCCGCACTGGACGTTTTCCGGGGGTGAGCCGCCTGCGCCCGGCCCTTACTCTTCGCGCGCCTTAGCGGTTTTGAAAACGACCGGTCTTAGCAGGAACGACGGCACATGATCGCCCATGCCGACAACCGGCGGGCCGTCATCCTCCTGATTGCGCGGACGACGATCTCGCCGCTCGCTATAGGATACATGAGGCCGCGCCGCACGCGCAGGCTCCGCCTCTATATTGCGGCGGCCGGGCCGTATTGGCGCAGTCGCCGCTTCGCGCTCGGGAGCAGCTGCAGCCGGGACGCGGCCTCTACCACTACTCCGCTCGCCCCGACGAGAACCGCGTTCCCCCCCGCGCCGTTCATGCGATCGAGAGCCGTCAAGCGGTGGCGGCAGTTCCGAAAGTTTCGGTCCCTCCCATTCCACTTCCTTGCCGATCAGGCTTTCAATCTGGTCAACATATTTCTTGTCATCCGGCGTCACCAGCGTAATAGCGACTCCCGAACGACCGGCACGGCCAGTACGGCCGATACGATGCACATAATCCTCGCTGTGCGTAGGAACGTCGAAGTTGAACACATGGCTGACGTCTGGAATATCCAACCCGCGCGCCGCTACATCGGAGCAGACCAGCAGTACAACATCCCCGTTTTTGAATGCGTCGAGAGACGCCATGCGCGCCATCTGGTCCATGTCGCCGTGCAGTGCGCCCGCGGAAAAGCCGTGCTTTTCCAATGAGCGATGGAGAATCGCCACGTCGCGCTTGCGGTTGCAAAAAATGATGGCGTTCTTGAAATTGTCCGCCGAACGTATGAGATTGCGCAGCGTGTCACGCTTTTCCGCATGGCCATTTGAGGCGACCATCGCCTGCCGGATTGTGCTCGCCGTGGAGGAGGCGCGGGCGACTTCCACCCGCACCGGATTGTGAAGGAAGGCTTCCGTCAGCCGAGTGATCTCGGGCGGCATGGTGGCTGAGAAAAACAATGTTTGCCGGGTGAAAGGCACCAGCTTGCACACCCGCTCGATGTCCGGAATAAAACCCATGTCGAGCATGCGGTCGGCTTCGTCGATGACGAGAATTTCAATGCCGGTCAGAAGCAGTTTGCCGCGGTCAAAGAAGTCGAGAAGGCGCCCCGGCGTAGCGATCAGCACGTCGGCGCCGCGCATAATTTTGACTTCCTGGTCGCCAAAGGAGACGCCGCCAATCAGCAGCGCGACGTTAAGCTTGTGGTTGGCGCCGTATTTTACGAAGGCTTCTTCGACCTGAGCGGCGAGTTCCCGAGTTGGCTCCAAGATGAGTGTGCGGGGCATGCGGGCTCGCGCTCGACCCTGCTCGAGTCTGCATAGCATTGGCAGCGTGAAGGCCGCCGTTTTGCCTGTGCCTGTCTGCGCGATTCCCAGAATGTCGCGACCCTGTAACGCTGGCGGGATCGCCTGAGCCTGAATGGGCGTCGGCTCTAGGTAGCCGGACGTCTCGACGGCCGTTAGAACCTTCTGAGACAGGCCGAGTTCGTTGAATTTCATCAAATGTCCTGATCACGGCGGCGTTCAAACGCCTGCATGCGCGTCGGCCGTGAGGAACGCGCTTTGGGTATGGGGCGGCTGCTGTTTGAACAGCGGCCTGCGTGGGCGGGCTCTTTCGCCGGCGGTTCGTTCAGACCCGACATCACATATGGCGGCCGAAGCGAAACCCGTAATATGCTTGGCGGGCATGACGGCCAATGTCAATAAGTTTACGATCAATCATCCCAATTGCTGCAAATTCCCGCATTTATCCTTACGAACGCCATTGCAGCCAGCGCGCCCCATTCCTCCAGCCGAGCTCGAAGAAAACTATCGCTTAATTTGCGCAGGCTGGCAGCCCGGCAGGATTTTCCGAGAGTTTGGGAGCGGTAGTAGTGGTGGTGATTACCTCTCCGTCGGCGCCGATCGTGCTATAAGTCGTGACGATTTTAGCCGAGTTAACGCACGCGGAGGCGTTCCCTTTTCTGAACCTGGGGATTGTCGCCGTGGCGGTTCCATCGACTCCTCCCTTGCCAAAGCTCAGCCAAGAGGGCGCGGACGCTTTTGTAGAAGGCGTGGTTTGCGCCATACGACGCATCTCTCCATCTCGACTCCTGCGTCATATTCGATAACACCTCGGCGGAAACGATGCTCAACACCGCCAGAGCCCCGGCGATTGTCGCCGTCTTTTGGACCATCGAACCATTCGCGTTGTTTCGGAAATGTTTGAAATCGAACATTTGCGGCCCCACATTCTTCGCTTCCGGCATATCGGAACAAGGTAAACGCAATGTTTATCGGGTTTTGCTTACGCCAGTCCGGAAGGTTTCTTAGGCGCAACTGCAGGCCGGGAAGACCGACGCAAAATAAATTCACGTTGAATCAAGTGTTTGTGAGGTCTGCGATTGACCGATCTTAGTGTGCTCCTCGAAGGGAGGAAGGCTGGGGTGTTCATCTTGCATCAGGCTGAAGTGTTTTTTTGGGCTTAGATCCTTTTTGGCGCTTGCCAATATCGACGCTTAGAAGAACACTCGGATCAAGTCGAACCGAGGCGCTTTCGGGCGGAGGGAGTTTTTCGCGGCGAAATCGGCGCGGCACGAAAAGTGTTTAGCTCCTTACAGGCTGGCGGTGGGCGACCTATATGGGAGATCTATCGCCACGTCGAAGGGAAAGGCAAACGGGAAGGCTAGATGCTAGAGGCGGTTGATATATATTTTCGGGAAGGCGAAGCATCATCCTTGCTCTGCGTAGCTAACAGGAATGGTCGGGAGACGCGCGCCGCAAAAGAGCCGCGCAAGGGCGGTGGGGAGAGCGGACCGGGCTCCGGCACTGCGCTTATAACCCGCACGCAAACGCAAACTCGTCGCCCGCACATGTACAGGGTTCTATTGCTAAATGACGACTATACAACGCAGGAGTTCGTCATAGTGGTTCTGCGCAAGTATTTTAACAAGTCCGTTGAGGAAGCTACTCGCATAATGCTTCATGTCCACAATCATGGGGTGGGTGAATGCGGCGTCTATACCTATGAAGTGGCGGAGACAAAGGTCACGCAAGTGATGGATTTCGCCCGCAAGCATCAGCATCCGCTGCAGTGCATCATGGAAAAAAAGTAGGGGTGAAAAAGAATGCCGGCATTCTCGCGCAATCTTAAGCAGACCCTGGACAGGGCTTTGGCCTCGGCGCGGGAGCGTCGCCACGAGTATGCGACTCTCGAGCATCTTCTGCTCAGCCTCATCGATGACAGCGACGCCAGCGCCGTACTGCGCGCCTGCTCCGTCGATCTCGAGCTTCTGACGAAAAATTTGCGCGAATACATTGATCGCGAACTGGACAATTTGGTCAATGACGACGCAGAGGAATGCAAGCCCACCGCCGGATTTCAGCGCGTGGTGCAACGGGCCATCATAAGTGTGCAGTCCTCCGGCCGGGAGGACGTCAGCGGAGCCAATGTTCTTGTCGCCCTTTTTGCCGAGCGTGAAAGCCACGCCGTTTACTTTTTGCAAGAACAGGACATGACGCGGTACGACGCAGTCAATTATATCAGCCACGGCATAGCCAAGCGACTGGGACTATCCGACTCTTCCCGCAGTCCGCGCGGCGCGGAGGAAGACACAGATCGGGCCGAAACCCGCGACGCGCGGGATGGCGACTCTCGCAAAAAGGAGGGAGCGCTCGAGGCTTACTGTATCAACCTCAATAAAAAGGCGCGCGACGGAGGGATTGATCCGCTGATCGGTCGTGAAGCGGAGGTGTTACGCACAATCCAGGTTTTGTGCCGGCGTCAGAAAAACAATCCGCTGCTGGTCGGAGACCCTGGCGTCGGCAAGACTGCGATAGCTGAAGGTCTGGCGCGGAAAATCACTCAGGGCGAGGTGCCCGATGTGCTTTCCGGCGCGACCGTCTTCGCGCTCGACATGGGAACGCTGCTCGCTGGCACACGCTATCGCGGCGACTTCGAAGAGCGACTCAAGCAGGTCGTAAAAGAGATCGAACTGCACAAGAACGCTATACTGTTCATTGACGAGATCCACACGGTGATTGGGGCCGGGGCCACGTCCGGCGGCGCCATGGACGCCTCCAATCTGCTCAAGCCCGCGCTGGCTCAGGGTGCGTTACGCTGTATCGGCTCCACCACCTACAAGGAATACCGCCAGTATTTCGAAAAGGACCGTGCGCTGGTGCGGCGATTCCAGAAAATCGACGTCAATGAACCGTCGATCCCAGACGCCATAGAGATCATCAAGGGACTAAAACCTTACTTCGAAGAGTTCCATAAGATCCGTTACACAAGCGAGGCGGTAAAAGCGGCGGTTGAGCTCTCGGCCCGCTACATTCATGACCGCAAATTGCCGGATAAGGCGATCGACGTGATCGACGAAAGCGGCGCCGCCCAGATGCTTCTGGGCGACTCCAAGCGCAAGAAAACCATTGGCATCAAGGAAATTGAGGCCACGATCGCCACAATGGCCAGGATTCCGCCAAAAAGCGTTTCCAAGGACGACACCGAGGTTTTGGCGCATCTCGACGAAACTTTGAAGCGGGTCGTCTACGGACAGGACAAGGCGGTCAATGCGCTTACGTCGGCGATAAAACTTGCCCGCGCAGGGCTGCGCGATCCGGAGAAACCGATCGGCTGCTACCTCTTCTCGGGTCCGACGGGCGTCGGTAAGACCGAAGCGGCGCGCCAGCTCTCGGTTTCTCTGGGCATCGAACTCGTCCGTTTTGATATGTCGGAATATATGGAGCGCCATACGGTCAGCCGACTGATCGGCGCGCCTCCCGGCTATGTTGGCTTTGATCAAGGCGGCCTGCTGACCGACGCCATCGACCAGCATCCGCACTGCGTGCTTCTGCTGGACGAAATCGAGAAGGCGCACCCGGATCTCTACAACATTCTTTTGCAGGTGATGGATCATGGCAAGCTGACGGACCACAACGGCAAAACCATCGACTTCCGCAACGTGATTCTAATCATGACCACCAATGCGGGGGCGTCCGATCTCGCGCGCACGCCGATCGGCTTTACCCGCTCAAAGCATGACCGGGACGACAGCGAGGCGATCAATCGTCTTTTCGCTCCGGAATTTCGCAATCGGCTTGACGCGGTTGTGCCATTCGGTCACCTGCCCCCAGAGGTGATAGCCCGGGTCGTCGACAAATTCATCATGCAGCTGGAAGCTCAGCTCGCTGATCGCAATGTTACCATCGACCTCTCTGACGAAGCGCGGGCTTGGCTGGTCGAGCATGGTTACGACGAGGCGATGGGCGCCCGGCCGATGTCGAGGGTGATCCACACCTACATCAAGACGCCTCTGGCCGACGAAGTGTTGTTTGGTCGTCTGAGGAACGGCGGCGCTGTGCATGTCGTAGTCGTAGGAGGCGAAAAGGGCTCTAAAACACTCGGTTTCGTCTATCCGGAAGGTCCGGTGCTGCCCCGCCCGGAGCGCGACATTATCGAAGCAGGGAAAAAGCGCGCGCCCCAGGAGGGGGAGTTACGCCCGGAGCGTAAAGACGCCACGAGCGATCCTCAGGCCGGAGTGGAAGCAGAAGCGGGGGCTGACGGCGGCGAAGCTTCTTCGGCGCCACGCAGCGTTCCGGATGCGCCTCTGCAGAGCTAGTCTCGCCAAATCGGGCTGTGGCGCCTTTTCGCTTATCGAAAAGGCGCTGTTGGAGTTTGCGGATAAGCTCTGGCTCTAGCCTGTCTACCCACCGCGCTTGCGCCGGAAGACGGAAATTCGCTGAATTTTTTGAAGGCCAGCCGAATCCGGGCAATCGCGCCCTTGGTCCGTCGTGTCCTCAGTAGCGGCGACGAGTTGTTGGACTAATAAGGCGCTCCCGCGCGAGTTTTGGCCGACAATTGCGCTTTTGTGATAGCGGAATACGCGGCCCATGACCGGATGAAGCAGTTGCAGTTCTTGCCGCCGCCGGGTTCCGTGCCCCAATAAATAACTTTCAGCGCATCGTAAACGCCGGTCCCATTGGCGGCTACTCCGCCATTGAGCGAAATGGCGCTCCAGACCGACTCTGCGCCCCAGGTAATACCCGCGCGATTCGTCTCGGTCCATGCTGCGGTATTGGTGGTGGACAAGGAGGGGAACGGAAATGTGCTGTATAGGGTATTGTCGGGTTTTTCGCCAAGGCCAATGGACAGCCCGTCGCGGACGTTGGCGAGGCCAAGCATGGCCATGTCCATCTCTGGCTGTTGGCCGCTCGTTTCAACCACGAAAGCGTTGGCGTTAAGCAAAGTCGGGCTGGTGCTCGTGAGCGTCTCGCCCCCGCGGGAGACAAAGGACGAAGTTGTCGATATTGGATATGTAGCGGCAAGCGTGCGCGTCTCATTTGGGACGTTTTCATTCTGAACATATTGTACAGCGATCTTGTCCCCCGGGGTGACTATTTGAAAACATGTTATTGGATTTGTGACTCTTGGTTCCATGAATGAAACGCGGGTCCAGTCAGGCGTTATGGTCATCGCGCGCCAAGTGGCCCCGGAGCCAGATACGGTTTTCGCATCCGTCGACATATTGACGACACCGCTCCCGGAAATTCGCTTCACATATGCAGAAAACACACGATCATGGTATGAAACCTTGGCGCTCTGGCAAATCGTGTTCGTCGCACTGGCGCCCCCACCCGTTAGACTGGACGCCCCGTTGATCACGCCATCGACGCCCAATTGATCGCGCGCCACCGTCATTGTCGCCCCCCGCACCCAGACGGGATTGGTCAGGTCATTGCTGTATTTCAAATTATTTGTCCGGAAGTCTTCCAGCAACACTCCCGCTGAAACCCAAGTGGAGCCGTTGTAGACATAGCCAAAACGCGGGCCGAAATAAGCAGCGGCGCCGGTGGGGTAGTAGTTTGCGATCGTCTTCTGATAAGTCGCCAGGGACAGTTGCTCGCCATAAACATGGATAGCGGCGCCCTTTACATTATCGCCCTTATCGCCTGTGGCGGTCGTAAATGATAGTTGAACTGTCGCAGCATTCGGAATAAAGGCCTGGTCGACTTTGCACCAGCCGCCGCCGACCGCGGTCACTGTCATTGTCGTTTCTGATGCAGTAGTTCCTGCCATACACGTCGACAGATTTATCCAGGAAGCATGGGCGGAATTGTCAAATCGATCCACCCGCGCCCAAGTGGCTGAACCGGGGGCAAGATAAAGCGTGTTGACATAATTAAGGCCAGGCTCCACCGCAACCGACTGTTGGTACAAGCTGCCGCTCGTCGCCGTAGATTGCATTGACCAACCATCATGTCCCCCGAAAGGATTAGTTTTGGCGTTTGGAGTTACTGCAGCAAAAACATTGGCCCACACGGGGTCGGAAAATGTGTTGCTATAGAGCAGCAGATTATTCGGGGCGAAGGTTAACTGTCCCGTGCTGTCAAACATCGACGCATTGGCGCCAGTGCGCGAGAACGTCTCCACTCCGCAAAGCTTTCCACCGGTCACATAATTGCAGGAATAAATCAGCGTCGAAGGCGCCTTTTCCGCCGCGGAGCCGGCCATAGCGATAGTTCCAGCAGTCGCAGCCGCCATTCCCGCGATTGTAATAATTCGCAGATGTTTATGCATTTCGGCCTCCGGATGTCCGCTCATCCCAGTTCAGGTTGCATCGCGGATTTACTCGACAATTGCAAAGCGCAAAGGATCGACAGTGATCGGCGCACGGACGTCATATGGTGCTCGCGAGGAAGTCATGGATAACCCGTGACGACCCGCTCAGGCGGAGACATTTGCATGGGGACGCTTGCCTCGGAATGAATGGCGGACTTTTCTTCGAGGCTGCAACATTGGCCGTAATCGAAATCGCTTCACATGGTAGCCTTGAAGCGACTTTTCCAACAGGGGATGCAGCAGCTGATATGACAGCCAAAACACCGGCGCCGAGAAACCTCGGCGCCGGGTTGAAAGGACGGAGACCGCCTATTCTCGATTTAGTTCTTGCGGAACGGCACTGAGCCAGCCGGATCCCACTGAACGAAGCCCGCTATCGTTCCAGCCTGATGGACGTTGCTGCCGACCAGATCTGTAGCGGCGCCACCTGCGATCCCGACCAACGACGCCACTATGCCAAGCGTTCCAGCAGCTTCGGTCTTGCCATAGGTTTGATAGGGGCACACGGTGCTGGGAATGCCTTGCACGTCATACATGGCGTCGGGCGTGCCGAGCGTTTTGTAATCGAAGTTCGTCGGATTCACGAGTTTCGTGTTGCTGTCCAGCAAGGGCACGAAAATAACGCTGTCCGCACAATAATAGGTGCCCGTATACGATTGCTCGTGCGAATTCCATATATTGAACAGCAGCTTGGTTGTGTGCAGTTTATAGTCCTGCCGCAGATCCTGATTGCAGCTGGCGACGCCTAGATAATTGGCGCCCGTGGTAAGATTACCTAGTGTTGCGCCATTCGGCATAAAGGATGTCGTGTTATACAATGGACACGCATCATAATGCCCACCCGCGCCATCCAAAGGCAAAGTGCCCGCCGGTCCCATTGTCACGCCGTCACTTTCTGGTCCGCTGCCGTCGGAGTTCAGCGCCCAGAAGTCCCACGTGCTGTACTTAACGGCGCTGCCGACGCCCAGAATTGAAGCTGTCCCGTGCAGATGGTTAAACGCGATCTGGTTGGTTAAGCCCGGGTCAGTCGCAAAGCAGATCAACTCGCCACGGTAGATGCTCCCAAAAACGGGATAATCGCCGTAGCTCGGAAACGGCGGAGGATTAATGCCATCCCCTACCATTGTCTGAACGTCCCAAGACACGGTAGCTTTTCCGGTCATCGTGAAGTCGAAGTCCACCCTGCCTTTTTGTTCGTTCACGTAATAGCAATTGACGTGAACGGACGATGTTTGATCATTCGAGATTTCGATGATGGTGTCCGCCTTCGCATTCGGATCAATGTTGACCAACGGGAAGACGATCAGGCTGCCCTTTTTGGCTGTGTTCGTCACCGAGACTGTAGAAGTCGACTGGACGGCGAGCGCCGCGGTGGCGGTCATTGCGAAAGCGACTGCCGCTAAAAACGCTTTAGTCTTCATTTCAAGACTCCCTTACACTTCTTTTAAAAACCCCAATCGAGCAAATCCCCAACCGGGGTGATAAATTCTTAACAGAAGATTACCGATTTTTCACACTGTGCATCCGGGCTACCGCGAACGGAACTGTGCGAACGCCAACCGTCGAGCTTACGGTTTGCGAGACCTGTCGATTATAGAGCTGTTTAGCAGCGGCCTCTCGAGGCCGCCCCAATGTGAACCCTTGGATAGAGGATCGGCCTAGGCGTTTAGCGGTAGCTTTGTTGGCGCGACCGATTCCAATCACGAAGTTGTCTCATTAAGCCAAAGGGACAACTGCCGGTTTCATTCGCGACTTTAAGAGCTGAATTTCAACCAGCTTCAATAGGTTCTCCAGGATCAGGATGGAAGTCAGCGGCCCTACCCCGCCAGGTACTGGCGTTACTCGAACATCTAGGCCAGCGAGGGCGGCGATGTCGACGTCTCCGGCGAGTTTATCGTTTATGAAACCTATGCCCGCATCGACTATAATCTGGCCGTCCCTAAAATACTCCTTGCCGAAGTTATGGGGCCTGCCCGTAGCAACGAATATGATTTCCGCCGAACGGGATATTTGCGCGGTATTTTTGGTGCCGGAATGGCAAACGGTAACCGTTGCGCCGGCGCTGATCAGCATGTTGGCAAGTGGCCGTCCAACCGTACGCCCCCTGCCAATCACCACCACGTTCTTCCCTTTGATTTCCGTCTCGGACGCGGCGAGGAAGAGACAAGCCTGCGGCGTAGCGGGCGCCGTAAACATCTGATGGGGACCGTTCTGAACGAGCGCGCCAAGGTTCGACGCAGACAACCCGTCAACGTCTTTCCACGCGGGTATGAGATTCGCCAGATCTATTTCATCCATCTCCGGCTTTGACGACATCACCAGAATGACGCCATGAACATCCGCTCTATTGGATAAGGTCTTTATTCGACGCCCCACATCTGCGTATGCGCCTTCACCGGACAGATCGGCAACCTCGAAGGAGCCGCCAATTTCTTCCGTATGCCGCTTTTTAACCGAGACGTAGCTCGCCACAGCGGGATCCTTTGAGCAGACAACCGCGACGAGCTTGGGGAGTATGCTGCGCGCCCTTAACTTTTGAACCGCCTCTGTCAGCCTCGCTTTTCTCTCGACAACGATGTCCTTGCTGTAAATATATTCCATCTTTTTCTGTCCGCATAAAGTTGATTGAGGTCGAGACCGAGGCGCGGCATTGATGGTGTCAGTCGACTTGCTAGGTGCGCAGGCGATAGCCCGTCTTGAAGATCCAGGCAATCATGCCGAGGCAAACGAGCATGAAGACGACCGTTAGGCCGAGACTGATCGTCACCGTGACATCGGCGGATCCATAGAAAGCCCAGCGAAAGCCGTTCACCAGATACACCACTGGATTGAAAAGGGCGACAGATCGCCATGGCTGCGGCAGCATCTCGATCGAATAGAACGTGCCCCCGAGGAACGTGAGAGGGGAGATGACCATCAACGGCACGATTTGCAACTTCTCGAATCCGTCCGCCCAGACACCGATTATGAAGCCGAACAGACTGAACGTCACCGAAATCAGGACCAGAAACATAGCCGCCCAAAAGGGGTGGATGATGTCGAACGGCACAAAAACTCGCGCCGTTCCAAGAATAATAACACCAAGAATTATTGATTTTGTCGCGGCGGCGCCGACATAGCCGAGCAGCACTTCAAAGACGGACACCGGCGCCGAGAGAAGCTCATATATCGTTCCGGTGAAGCGCGGCAGATAAATTCCGAACGACGCGTTGGAGACGCTTTCAGTCAGCAGCGCCAACATGATCAGCCCGGGAACGATAAATGCCCCATAGGATACGCCGTCGATCATGGTCATGCGGCTGCCGATCGCTGAGCCAAAGACGATGAAATATAGTGAAGTCGAAATCACAGGCGCTGCGATGCTCTGGAACAGCGTGCGCCACGTTCTGGCAAGCTCGAACATATAGATCGCGCGGACGGCATAAACGTTCATGACCGCTTTCCAACCAGGTCTACAAAAATATCCTCTAGCGATGATCGACTCATGTTGATGGTTTTAAAGTCGACGCCCTTGGCGGCGAGTTGCTTTACCAGATCGGCGACTCCGTCATCTTCCTCTTCGCCGACTAATGTGAACGAGAGCGTCAGGCCATCTTCAGACAACTTCATACGCCTCTTATCGATCTCGGTAGGCAGGACGCGTAGCGGTTGCTTAAGGCCAATCGTCACAGTCGTCCGCCCCAATTTGTGCATCAGCTTTTGCTTTTCCTCTACCAGCACTATCTCGCCTTTGTCGATCACACCGATGCGGTCAGCCATCTCCTCTGCTTCTTCGATATAATGAGTGGTGAGGATGATCGTGACGCCCTGTCCGCGCAGGCGTCGCACCATGGCCCACATATCGCGCCTGAGTTCTACATCGACGCCAGCCGTAGGTTCGTCGAGGAACAGGATTTTCGGCTCATGGGCAAGGGCTTTGGCGATGAGGACGCGACGTTTCATGCCGCCGGAGAGCGTCACGATCTGGCTATCTTTCTTGTCCCAGAGCGAGAGTTCGCGCAGAACGCTCTCAATATACGCGAAATCCGGCGCTTTGCCGAAAAGGCCTCGGCTAAAGTTGACTGTATCCCAGACCCGCGAAAACATATCGGTCGCCAATTCCTGCGGCACAAGTCCGATCCTGGCGCGGGCGGCGCGATAGTCCCTCGCGATGTCGTAGCCGTCCACAGTAACGGAGCCGGCGGTGGGCCGCACGAGGCCGCAAATAACGCCAATAAGCGTCGTTTTTCCTGCACCGTTCGGCCCTAGCAGAGCGAAAATCTCGCCTCGCCGGATCTCGAGATTGATCGTCTTCAAGGCGCGATGCCCGCCAGCGTAGATCTTGTCCAGCTTGGAAACTACTAAAATTGGGTCCACGGAACGACCTTCCGACATCATATTCGCCCAGCATGTGCGTTTCGAATGAAGAGTAATGCGAATTTACGCGGCGATATCTTTCCTGCAAGCCCGTGGTGACATTTTTTGACTTTGGTCAGCACAAGCATGATTTATGATCGGAATGAGTAATTCCGCAACGGATGAGTCCACGCCCAGATAAACTTATAAAAAAATTTGGCTTGGGAAACATCATTCACACAAAGGACCCGCTCGGGTGCAGCACATCCGATAATTTAAATGGTACTCGGACTCCGCAACGGAAATCCTCAGTCACACCGCCATATAGATTATTGTCGACGAGCGATCCGGCAAGCGACGCCGAGGAATCGCGAGTTACCTGATACTAAAACGAAGCGTTCGCTCCAAAGGAATCTCGAAACATTTCGTATGTAAACATTTGTAATACCTTAATAATTTTCGGCTTACAATGTCCGCATGATCGCATCATGCACCAGATTTTGCAGGTTATTCCTCCGCAACGATCGGGGCGTCGCGGCGGTGGAGTTCGGGCTCATCGCAGCGCCGGTGATCTTCACATTGCTGGCGGCCGTCGAGGCTGGGTTCGATCTCTATAATCGCAACATGCTCGATAATGCGACGCAAGAGGTCGCCCGAAAGATCATGACCGGCGCGGTCCAGAGCATGACGATCAATAATCAGCCGATCAACGCCACGCAGTTCCGCACAAACGTCGTGTGCCCTCTGCTTCCGTCAGTGTTCAGTTGCAATAATGTGATCGTGAATGTCGAAACCTTCACCGAGGCTGCCTATCCCGGCGGATTCTACAATTTCGTCAATTCGCGACAGTCCTCCCTCACTTTGCCGCCACTCGACAACAGTGAGACCAGTTACTGCATCGGCGCCACGGGAGCCTATGTTCTGCTACAAATTCTCTATCCCCTGCCCCTTGTCACGAATGTGCTCGCTCCAGGAACCGTCATCACTTTCAACGGTCGAAAAGTCAGGCTTCTCTTTTCCAACGCCGCATTCAAGAACGAACCCTTTCCCGCCGGCTCTTATGTCCCCCCTAGTGGATGCTGACCATGAGCAGTCGTCATTCGCTTTTTTCATCTCCATTGAAGGCGAAGCGCGAAAACGCAACATTCGTTCGCGACGAAATCGGCATGGCGGTCGTCGAGTTCGCGCTGATATTCCCGGTGCTGTTGCTGCTGCTACTCGCTCTTGTCGAGGTTTCCAACCTGGTTACCGCCAACCGCCGGCTACAGGTGGTCGCCAATGCAATGGCTCAGATGATCACTCAGTCATCGACGGGGGTGGTGAATTATGTCGACATTCAATTTGCTGTCGATTCGACAATGGTGTTGTTTCCCCTTGTGCTATCGGATTCGGCTCAAAAGGGAATTTCCTGGGGCAATGACATTTCGGTGACGATCAGCAGCATCGTGTTCTCACTGCAGAATTCGCAGTGCACATCAAACTGCATATACAACGCCAATGTGGCGTGGAGCGGCGGCGGTCAAAGACGACCGTGCAATTTCAATCTCACCGCATCGAACGACACCGCCGCTCCGTCATTGACGACGCTGCCGACAGATGTCTACGGACCTGGCTCGCTGGTCGTGGCCGACATTGTTTACAACTATACGCCGAGCATCTGGCCGAACGTTCTGCCGACTATCAGGCTGTCCAAGTCGGTCTATCTTCAACCACGCTACATCCCGCCCACAAGCTACATCCATTATGCCGTCATAAGCGGCGACAATGGAATCGCCTCCTCCTGCCCTGGATATTAAGGCTATGAAGCTCCAGCTCCTTATCCGTCGCCTAACAAAATTCAGTCGCAACACATCGGGCAACGTGATCATACTTTTCGCCTTCGCCATCATTCCCATCGTCGGCTTGACGAGTTTTGCGATTGACTATGGCTCCGCCCTCTCCGTTAAAGCCAAACTTAACTCCGCGGCAGACGCCGCAGCTTTGGCCGCCATCACTCAGGCGCAGACCGACATCATCGCCAACAAAAGCACGGCGTCCGCGATTTCCGATGGAGTCGCTCAAGCCGAAAAGGTTTTCGCGAGTAACGCAGGCTCCGCCTTTTCCCTGCTTTCCGCCGCCCCGACGATCGTCCTCACGCGAACCGGCCAAACTTTCTCCGCGACCGTGACCTATCAAGGCTCGATGCCAAGTCGGTTTGGAAAAGTATACAATTTCACGGCCATGAATCTCTCGAACAGTTCAAGTTCGACGCTGACCATGGCCACCTATCTTAACTTCTATCTCTTGCTGGACGTTTCAGGTTCGATGGGCATTCCTTCGACAGCAAGCGAAATAAACCGGCTTGCCGCCATCAACCCGGATTTCCTCAATCTCTACCCAGGCGGCTGCACTCTCTCTTGCCATTTCACCGCTTATCCCGCTTGCCAGGATATCCACGGCAACACGACCTATTGCCAAGGCTTCAACCTGACCCGCACGGGAGGCAACAATAACAATACGCCGGTAAGTTTCTGTCAGCAGCCGGGTACCTCGGCTTGCATACAGTTGCGGCTCGATGCAGTCGCGTACGCCGTGCAGCAGTTGTTGGCGACCGCCCAGCAAACCGAAACCATTCCCAATCAATTCGGCGTCGGGCTCTATCCTTTCATCGCTCAGATGCAGACATACCAGGCGCTGACCACCAATTTAAGCACGGTGACTGCAGCCGCGGGAAATCTTACCAGCCTCATTGATAATGGTAACGCCTCGGGATTGGGCTCCGGCGGCACGCATTTCGAGAACGCCCTACCGGCGCTGAACAACGTCATCACCTCGGTTGGCGACGGTTCGGGACCGAGCTCTTACAAGCCTTTCGTCTTCATGGTGACGGACGGCGCACAGGACAACCAATACCAGTTGGGAAACGGAAACTGGAGCGGCAGCAACAGCGCTACGACGCTCAGCCAAACGAATTGCACGACGCTCAAAAATCGCGGCATCACTTTGGCGGTTTTGTATGTGCCCTATGTGCCGATTCCAAACCCGACAACAATCTGGAACGATGAAGATGGTTATGCCAACGCCAATATTCCCCATATTCCGCCCAGCCTCGAGGCCTGTGCCTCACCAGGATTTTTCTTCACAGCGAGCACTCCAACCGACATCACCAACGCGATGCAGGCCATGTTCGCGCAGTCGCTACAGGCGGCTCGTCTAACGCATTAGAGTTTGGCGCGTGATTCGAATGTGACCCTCTTTTCCAACATGATGGCATGATGGCGAATGCCCAGGCGCTTCGCCGCCTGTTCCGACGTCGTCGCTGGTTAACGAAAGAACGATCCCTTACGCGAATCTAAGCGCGATGCCCCTGGATAGGCCTATCCCTGCAGGGATTCGTTCATTTCTCCGACGCTCGCTGTGAAACTTTTCCTTCGGATTCATGCGCTAAAAGGTGCTTTGAGTTTCAAGGGAAAGGCGAGCGGGGATGAGCGACACGTCAATTCTGGAACCGCTTGCAACTAGAAGCTCGATAGCCGAACTGGTTATTCCGAGCCCTCCAGACGAATGCGGAGAGCGATTCAAGGCCGCGGCAATCGTCCAGAACAATCACGCATGCTTCGAAGGGAGCAAAGACGCGGAAAGTGTGATTTCCAGCCAACGTCAACCGTTGATCAGTGTCATTATAACAAACTACAATTATCAAGAATTTTTGGATACTTCGATCAAGTCCGTACTTCATCAAACATATGAGAATGTAGAGTGCATCGTTGTTGACGACGGTTCCGAGGATAACTCTCGAAATATAATAGAACAATATAGAGATATAAGAGCAATATTCAAGACAAATGGCGGCCAAGGTTCCGCTATAAAGGCGGGTGTCGAGGTCGCGCGC
The DNA here is from genome assembly GCA_963724845.1 of uncultured Alphaproteobacteria bacterium. Classification (GTDB taxonomy): domain Bacteria; phylum Pseudomonadota; class Alphaproteobacteria; order Rhizobiales; family Beijerinckiaceae; genus Methylocystis. The sequence continues at coordinate 417,062 of CAVRWF010000001.1, read as the reverse complement.
GGAGATATAATCATAAGCTTGGATGCAGACGACTTCCTTTATCCACAAGCCTGCAAAATTATTGCTTGCAATTGGAAACCCGGGATAATCTGCTTGAATTACCGGTTAGATGTATTCCATCATAACAACAAAACAGGATATTACTATCCAAAGGAAGATTTTGTCAATGATACGTTCAAGTTCCTGAACAAATATGGATATTATCCGTCGGCCCCAATGAGCGGAAACGCTTTTGATACTGCATACCTTGCATTTATACTCAAAAACGCAGCCTTTCTAGATAACAACGGGGTCGACGCGTATTTATTATATTGCGCACCAGCTCTAGGTAAAAGCGCTTTTGTCGATATGCCGCTTGGTGGCTACAGGAGACATGGAAATAATATATCGATGTCTTCTTTCAAAAAAACCGAGAGCAATTTAACCGAGCATATATATTACCAATATTGGGCCCAGCAGAACTTTCAACGGTTTGCGCGGGAAAGGAGTTTGCCGGTCAAGAACCGCAAATATGTGCTCGGCGCATACAATCGCATGTGGCAGCTCTGGGTAGTCGACGGAGACGCCGCCGCCAGGAAAATCCCTTGTGAAAATAGACGGATGCTTTGCCTGTTAACGGCTTATTCTTTCGCGGTCGAACCGGGCATCGAGCTGAAAACCAGATTCAAGAATATCTTCTACAGCATACTGAGCATCGCTTTGCCGAAATTCGCGCGGCTAAACATTCAAAGACGTTTCATGGAATATGAGTGAGAGGTTGAGCAGAACGCAGTCCGGCTTAGGCAGCTAAAAAGTTTCGGACCGATCGAACTGAAACTTTAGGAGATTAGCCTTTTTGCAGGTCAGGGGAATCCGCTCCGAAGATCGACCATCCCATGCGTTTCGCGAGCGTCTCCAAGGCGAAACGGCCCAGGTGCGAATTGCCGTTGGCATCGAGGCCAGGCGACCATACGGCGATAGACGCTTTGCCGGGAGCGATCGCCAATATGCCGCCGCCGACGCCGCTTTTGCCGGGCAGACCGACGCGATATGCAAACTCTCCAGAACCATCGTAATGGCCACAGGTCAGCATCAGAGCGTTTATTCGCCTCGCCCGCTCGGGAGACACGACGGAAAAACCGGTCACCGGATTGCGTCCGGAATGGGCGAGATAACGCCCAGCCATCGCGAGCTGGCGGCACGACATCGCGATTGCACAATGGTGGAAATAGACGCCGAGCGTAAAGTCCACCGGATTGTCGATCACCCCGAAGGATTTCATGTAATTGGCCAGCGCGATGTTACGAAAACCGGTCCGCTTTTCGGATGCAGCAACGGCCTTGTCGATGGAGATCGTATTGTCCTCTGCGACGAACCGCAGAAAGCGTAGAATTTCCCCAAGTGCTTCACGCGGTTGATGCCCCGAGAGGATCACATCGGTCACGGCGATGGCCCCCGCATTGATGAACGGATTGCGGGGAACCCCACGCTCGCGCTCGAGTTGGACGATCGAGTTGAATGGGTTGCCGGAGGGCTCGCGCCCAACGCGGCTCCACAGGCGATCGCCGACCATCCCGAGCGCCAGCGTCAAAGTGAACACCTTTGAGATACTCTGGATTGAGAACAGCGTATCGGCCTCACCGGCGGCTGCGACTTGCCCGCTGGCGCCTATCGCGACAATCCCGAAGGCGCTGGCGTCGACATTCGCAAGCTCCGGGATATAGGTCGCAACTTCCCCGCGATCGGGCCGCGTCGCCATTTCCGCAGCGATTTCGCGCACTACTAAGTCCAGGTCGGGCACGGAACTCTCATTTGGCGCAGTGACGATCCATCTCGGCTGGCCTGCGATCTCTCAATGTAACGCGCGCGATGCCTTAGGCAAAGGCGGCTCATTCGCGCCCCTATGCGTTGCGGGGATTGCACTGCGGCCACAACGGACAGCCAATAACTAGGCAATATGAATATTCGTAAGGCATAATTGGTTCTTTACGCGCAGTGTATATGCAGAAGTTTACTCCTTTACGCTCCTCGCCGCGCTGCCTTCGTCATCGCTTAACGTGGCTTATGCGCCGATGTTCTATCGATCGTCGATCCTCACGATTTGCCTTTTCTCCGTTTGTTCCAGCGCGCTTATTCGAATTGCCCAACTCTGGCATGAAGGCTGCTTTAATGAAGGGCTTAGTTTGTGCTCGGCATGGCTATTAAAGTCGGGCCAGCGCTATCGACCATGATTATTGATCCAGTTGACGGAGACCAACGACGTGGCCAAATACAAACTCGAATATCTTTGGCTGGACGGTTACACGCCCGTGCCGAATCTTCGCGGGAAGACGCAAATCAAGGAATACGGCAGCTTCCCAACCCTCGAGCAACTTCCATTGTGGGGCTTTGACGGAAGCTCGACGCAGCAGGCTGAGGGGAAAAGTTCCGATTGCGTGCTTAAGCCTGTGTCGGTTTACCCGGACAGTGCGCGAAAAAATGGCGTCATTGTCATGTGCGAAGTCATGATGCCTGACGGCAAAACCCCTCATCCTTCGAACGGCCGCGCCACCATCCTGGATGACCCCGGCGCCTGGTTCGGGTTTGAGCAGGAATATTTTTTCTACAAAGACGGGCGACCGCTCGGCTTCCCAGAACGCGGTTTTCCCGCGCCCCAAGGTCCCTACTATACGGGCGTTGGCTACTCCAATGTCGGAGATATCGCGCGCCAGATCGTGGAAGAGCACCTCGATCTCTGTCTCGACGCGGGCATCAATCACGAAGGCATCAACGCTGAAGTCGCGAAAGGCCAATGGGAGTTCCAGATTTTTGGCAAAGGCTCCAGAAGAGCCGCAGACGAAATGTGGGTCGCACGCTATCTCCTGCAGCGACTGACCGAAAAATACGGCATCGATGTCGAATATCATTGCAAGCCGCTGGGTGCGACCGACTGGAATGGTTCCGGTATGCACGCCAATTTCTCCACAACCTATTTGCGCGAAGTCGGTGGCAAGGAATATTTCGAGAAACTGATGAAGGCCTTCGAAATTGCGAAAGATGAACACATCGCCGTCTACGGTCCCGACAATCATATGCGTCTGACTGGCCATCATGAGACCCAGTTGATTCACACCTTCAGTTATGGCATCGCAGACCGGGGCGCATCGATCCGCGTCCCACACAGCTTCGTCAACAATGGCTACCGAGGTTATCTGGAAGATCGCCGTCCGAATTCTCAAGGCGACCCCTACCAGATCGCTTCCCAGATCCTAAAAACTATCGCGACCGTTCCGACGCCTGAAAAGACCGCGGTCGCCGCTTAAGAAAGCAAGAAAACAGGACTGCGGATGGGCGACCATCGCGCAGTCCTTAATCGCTGGCACGACGAGTGATTTTTTTGTGTAACCAATACCGCGCCTCCTTGAGATGGGAGTATCGGCCTGAGCTTTTGAGATGGCCCTTTTTATGTGACGGAAATCATCGGTTAATCCGACGCTGTGCAGTCCGTTGGCCAGGGTGACTGATTGCGCTGCTTGCAGCTTAACTTTTTCTTCGCATGCAAAGCTTGTGATCGGGGCCAACACCGTATCTGCCCCCCGCTTGCTTCGCTTTACACTCCCAAAACGAGGGAGCGTAAACGGCTCAAAGCCGCCGCCTTTGCTCTCTGGTAATCACTTGGTCCAATGACTGAAGGAACCGAGACCGGTTGGCCGAGGAAAAAGGCGCGGGCCCGCCAGTGACCTCACCTGTCGATCGGATATGTTCCATGAGAGTTCGCTGCGCGAGAGCCATACCAATCGAATCCTGCGTAAAGGCGCGTCCATAGGGCGCCACGGCATGCGCATCCTTCGCCAATATTCGTGCGGCCAAAGGAATATCGTGGGTGACCACCACATCTCCCGCAATGACCTGTTCCGCGATCCAATCGTCGGCGATGTCTGCTCCCGCGTTGACGATAATTCTCGCGATCAACGGCGATAGCGGAATTTGCATAAAACTGTTGGAAACAACAAACACCTGCAAACCGTAGCGAAAGGCGACCTTGTAAGTTTCCTCCTTTACGGGGCAAGCGTCAGCGTCGATATAGATTTTGATTGTCATGGCCAAGTCTCAACGTGTTGAGCGTCGATCATCGCTTGCGCGGAAGACTGATCCAAATGACGCGTTAATTGGGATACGCAAATGAAGCTTTTTCGGTTTGGATTCGTTACCCTTGTGAGCCTGTTCTTCGGGTTAAGCTGTGCGAGCGCCGAGAGCAATCGCTCCACGATACCGCTGACCTTGACCCAGACGGACTTCGGCGGCGGCCGCATTTATCTTCCTGTCCAGTTCGCAAATGTCATGGGGACTATGCGCCTGGATACAGGAGCATCCACAACCCGCATCACCCTTGCTTCCTGGAACAAAGATCTACGGTCCGTCGGGCAAAGCGTTTCCATCGGGGCTTCCGGAAAGCCAACGTCTTGCGAAGATGTCGAAGCCAAGAATGTGGAGCTCAAAGCTGCACAAGGAAATAACATAGCACGGGGCAAATACGAAGTTTCGCGCTGCGCCGCTAGCGATGGCGACGACCTCCTAGGACTGGATTTTTTCAAGGGCTCCCGCTTCACCCTGGATTTCAAGCGTCGCGAGATGGTCTGCTTTGGAGAGGTGAATGGGGCTGGTCATTCCAGACCTTTTCGACTGCTCGGCCCGGACCAGCGGCTCGCCGGCATTGAAATGCGCTCGGGCTCTGCAGCGGTGGTGGGGCTCTTTGACACAGGTGCGGAAATTTCTGCAGTTGATCAACAGTTCGTTGAGAAGCATAAAAATCTGTTCACGCTCGTCAAGAGCAAAAGCAACGCCAGCGAAGTCGGAGGCAAGCAGTTTTCGTCTAAAATGTACAAGATCAAAGAGCTTGATTTGGGCGAAGGACGAATTTTGCGAGGAGTCTATGCAATAGTCTACGATTTCGGCGGCCTGCGAGAAGTGCTTGGCCCCCAAACTCCGTTTATCCTGGGCTATAATTTTATAAGTAAGCTCATTTGGGAACTGAACTTCCAATCGCCCAATTCTCCGACTTGGAACGCAAAACTGAAATAGACAGCCTCCTGAAAATCTCGAAGCCTAGCGGAGAGTCGAGCGATCGCCAGTCCGTTGAGATAGAGAGAGTCATCCTCATGAGTCGGAAACGAGAGGTTTACCGCCGGTTGGAAAGCGACGCGCTTTTGCGCTCGCAAACGCCTGCATCGCAGGCTCCGCGGCTCTGCTTGATAAGAGTCTTACGCGCGACATCTGAGTAAATTAGCCGAACAGGTTGCGCCTTTGAGAAGGTGGCGTGAGGAGAGTCGACATGTCAGGACAGGTCCGCGGGGACGGATTGGCGCTACCCGTGCTCGTAGCAATCATCATGATCGTGCTTGTCGTAGTTTTCTTTCAACATTTTGTTGACTGGAGTGGTCCTTTTTCCGGCGGTTAGGTCATCACGCTGTGTTGCGGTGCTGTTAAGCTCAGTTCTCGTAGACAGTGAAGCAGGCGATATAGGATTCCCTCTGCGCTACGGCATTGACCAGCTCTGGCATCGGGATATCGCATACCAATGCCCAGGACTTTCATGGGTTTCAGCGCGTCAATGTATAGCCGAACCCGGAGCAGCCATTCTGCGATGACTTTCCGCCAACGACGCCGCTGGCGTGAAACTGGTCAAAGCGGCCTGGATTTTGTTTTTCCAGCCGCTCACGACGTCAGCCTCGCCTCTCATGAGCGCATCGAATCCATCCCGGGCGACAGCTGCCGGATCATCCTTCTTCGCCTGGCCAACTCGCGTGTCGAGCATTTCAGCACGGCGAAAGAATTCCGTCTCCGTCGCGCCTGGCATTAGACAAGAGACCGTAATCGCAGTTTCCTGCAGCTCGTTGCGCAGCGCAAAGGCAAAGTTGTCCAAGAAGGCCTTGCTCCCGTTGTACGCGGCCTGAAAACTGCCGGGTATCAATCCGGCTATCGATCCGACAATCAATATTCTGCCTTTATTGCGCGTGCGCATCTGCCTTCCAACTTTCTGGATGAGATACAGTGTTCCCGTGATGTTAGTGTCGATGACATGACGGATTTTTTGAAAATCCTGATCAAGGAACGCGCCGCCGAGTCCGTGTCCCGCATTAGCGAAAAGCGCGTCAACTGGTCGATTCAGCCTTTCAACCGCGTTGCAAAGTTCATCTACGCCCGAGATAGTCGACAAGTCTGTTTCGACCGCGATCACCTCTACGCCGAAAGATTCGATCATTTGTTTGGCTTTATGGATCGCGGGCTCATTTGCCGCGATAACCAGATCGAACCCTTGCTGCGCGCATAGCTTGGCCAGTTCAAGGCCGATTCCGGTCGACGCGCCTGTAACTAAGGCAAGTTGCGGATTTTCCATAGCCTGATCCCTTCAGGGTTTCATGACCACCTTCACGCAGCCGTCCGCTCTATCCCGGAACTTTTTGTAGAGTTCGGGGCCCTGTTCCAAGCTCGCGCGATGCGTGATGACGAACGATGGATCGATTTCACCTTTCTCGATGCGTTCAAGCAGGATAGGCAGATATTTCTGCACTGGAGTCTGAGCCATTCTGAATGTAAGACCGCGATTTATCGCGGATCCCATTGGAATATTGTCCAACGCGCCGCCATAGACTCCGACGATGGAGACAGTCCCAAAGTTACGACAACACCGGATTGCTTCTCGCAGCACGTGCGGTCGATCCGTTCCAAGCCAGGTTGAATATTTTACTTGGTCGACGACCGCGTCCATTCCGCTGGTTGTGTCAGGTTCGGTGCCTACCGCATCAATGCAGGCGTCTGCGCCGCGCCCCTGCGTCATCTCTTGGATCGCCCTATACACGCTTTCCTGCTTTTTGAAGTCGAGAGCGATTGCTCCGGCGGCCCGCGCCATCTCTAGGCGCTCCGGTATGGTGTCTATCGCGATGACTCGGCCCGCGCCTAAAAGGAAAGCGCTGCGGATCGCCATCTGTCCAACCGGACCGCAGCCCCAAACTGCTATCGTATCGCCTGGCTGAATATTACAAAAATCTGCTGCCATGTAACCTGTAGGAAAAATGTCCGACAGGAACAGCACCTGCTCGTCACTAAGGCTTTCCGGCACCTTGATTGGCCCCACGTCTGCATAAGGCACGCGCAGATATTCTGCTTGGCCGCCGCTATAGCCGCCGAGAATGTGGGTGTATCCGAACAGCCCCGCCGGCGAATGACCCCAGAGCTTCTCTGCTGTTTTCTTGTCCGGATTCGTTCGCTCGCAACCGGAGTAGAATCCGCGCGTGCAGAAGAAACACTCTCCACAGGAAATCGTGAATGGCACGACAACTCTGTCGCCTACCTTCAGCTTCTTGTTGTCCGCGCCAACTTCAACCACCTCGCCCATGGTCTCGTGGCCGAGAACGTCGCCACTTTCCATTTTAGGCATCACGCCATTGAAAAGGTGAAGATCTGATCCACAGATCGCGCAGGAGGTCACCTTAATGATTGCATCGCGCGAATGCTGGATTGTCGGGTCGGGCACGCTCTCGCAGCGTATATCGCCTTTTCCATGCCAAGTTAGCGCTTTCATAACATTGCTCTCGTTGTGGGTGCTCGCGACCCAACGCCGCGACGGGCATCTACTTCGATCGTAGATCACGCGGCGAGTTGGTTTATGCCCTCTTCCGCAAGCTTCGTGAGCTTCGCGTCCGCATTCTTTTCCTCTTCCAGATTTTTATTCAGCACAGCAGCGCAATCTTCGCGCCCTAATGCTTTTGCCCAGGATATCAGCGAGCCATAACTGCTGATTTCGTAGTGCTCGACCTTTTGCGCAGCGCCTATGATCGCCGCGTCGATCACACTGCCATGGGCATCCGCGGTGACAGAGCTTCCCTCTTTGAGAATTCCATCAATGGCTGGACAACTCTCGGACTCCGGGTTCACTCCATGCATCTCGAAAACCTGTAACAGGCGTTCCACCTGCCCTTTTGTTTCTTGCAGATGTGCTTCAAGAGCCTTCTTCAGTTCGGACGAGCCCGCCTTTTCAATCATGCTGGGCAGATTGTCCACGATTTCGTTTTCCATGTAATACGCATTTTTGAGCGCGGAAACGAACAGCTCGTTGAGGCTGTCTATGCTTTTGCCGAACAGTGCCATAAGGCGACTCCCCAGAAAGGTGTAGAGTGCGCGAACTTGGCCGGTGACGCGGCTTGAAAAGAAGATGTGTCGCCAGGAAAGTTCGTCATTTCTTAACTCCGCGAACCAAGCGCGGTTCCTTTTCAAAATTTGCTGTCACGCGGCGCCCTCGATGTTTACGTCAGCTGAAACCGATCGGCCGTCTGAGCATGACACATCAAGTCCACATAGCCGGCACTTGCATGACAGACTGAAAAGCGGAAGCTGTTCGCAACCATAAAGCGAACATAACCGCACATATCTCGGTAAACGGGCAATTACTTGACTGCACCGTAAGTAATTAAAATTTAACTGTTTTTTTTCATTATCTGCCTAGAGGCGTCCATCCAGTGGGCAGGCGGATAAAACCATGACGAAGCATCCAAAATCTGAATTTTCCGGTTATCAGCCGTTGTTCAGGCTTTCGGACGGCCGTCGGTTTCAACGTGTGGAAATATCTCTTTCCGGGCGTTGCATGCTGGAGTCGCGCCTCGAATATCCTTGTCAGACGATCGACATCTCTCTAGGCGGAATGAGATTGTCTGCTCCCATAATGCCTCGCAAGGGTGAGAAGGTGATCGTCTATATCGATGCGCTCGGGCGTTTCGAAGGTGAAACCGTGCGAGAGCTACCAGATGGTTTTGCGATAACGTTCAAAGTCCCGCAAATGAAGCGCGAGATGCTCGCGGACAAGCTGACATGGTTCGCCAATAGGATCGCTCTCGACATTTCCGACGAGAGACGGCACCATCGCGTCGTGCCGTTTCTGCAGCGCGCCATCATGCGCCTTCCCGATGGCCGTGAGCGCATCGTCAAGATCCTGGACTTTTCGACCTCTGGCGTCGCGGTCGAGATTTCCGTTCAGCCCGAAGTTGGAACACAAATCACCATTGGTAAAACACATCTAACGGTGCTTCGCCATTTCGAAGGAGGATTTGCGGGTGAATTCGTCACACCTTTCGCCCCGGGCGATATTCACGAGGCAACGGTGCTTTAAGAATTGAATTTGATTAGCTTGCCAGAAATACACGAACTCTTTTCGCTTCAGTTCCATGATATCCTGCGCCCGGTCTTTATGGATCGACCCGCGGCTCAAAGTGAGTAAATTTACTGGTAACTATTTACATCAATGATGACGTTCTGATGGAACGCTTGGATGCTTCGCGGGCGGCGCGTCGATACTCAAGCTTTGTTAGGCGCCCGCGGATTGAAGGACCCCTACTTCGTACCTCACCCGGGAGTTTAAACGAGGCTCCAGTTGAAAGAAAACGAAGTAAAGTGTCTTTCGGCTTTTGTCCTGGGAGTGGTCGTTCCCTTGTTGCTTTCGCTCACTAGGCTATTCGGGCTGAGGTAACCGGCTCCTTCGTATCAAAGAGACTTGTTTCCTGCAGTCCGCCCGGCTTAGCCGACGCCTGCAAAGACTTATGCCACGCCGTCAAACAAAAATCGACAAATTGCGTGGGACGCCCGTGCGACATCAAAACGCAGACGCGAGATGCAAACCGGCCTTGCGATAAGGCGCAATGGAAACCAAGTTCATAGCAGTCAGGCCCCGGCTCTGGTCAGGGTCGCGGATCTTCATGCAAGTGGGAGGCACCATAGTGATACGCGAGGTAGAAGGCGACATCTTGCTGAGTCGAGCCGACGCCATAGCGCATGGCGTTGCGCCGTTTGACCATTTTACTCATGGACTGGCTCTCTCCTTGCGCGAGCGGTTTCCTGCGATGGCCAAAGATTTTCGCCACTATTGCCAGCAGAGCCATCCGAAAAGTGGAGAGGTTTGGTTTTGGGGTGGCGCCGACAAGGATGGCGGTAGCGCGCGCATCATTAACCTGCTTACGCAAGAGCCTTCGGAAAGCGCCAGCGGCATTCCGGGAAAGGCAAGCTTGCACAACGTCAATCACGTGCTGAAATCGCTCGCAGGACTCATCGCGAGGGAAAAGCTCAACAGCATTGCGCTGCCTCGTCTCGCCACTGGCGTTGGCGGACTCGAGTGGAATGACGTTCGGCCGCTGATTGAAACTCATCTTGGGGCTCTAGACGCAACGGTCATCATCTATGCGACTTACCTTAAGGGCGTGCGAGCGAATGAAGCGGGCGCAGGTCAGGCTTAGCTTATCGCTTATTCGATCTTCGGCATGATGAAAGATTTTCCGCTTTCGGAGGTCTATCAGTTGCTCGAACCCGGGCCTGTGGTGCTTTTGACAATTGCCCATAAGAGTCGTTGAAATGTCATGACGATGTCCTGGCATATGATTGTCGAGTTCGAGCCCCCGCTGATCGCTTGCGTCGTCAGTAGCAGTGACCACAGTTTCACAGCGCTTAGGGCAACGAAAGAATGTGTGATCGCAATACCTGCTGTGGACCTCCCGGGGACGGTCGTTGACGTTGGTAATTGCTCCGGCCGGGACGTGGATAAGTTTGGAACTTTGCCATTAACGCCCATGAAGGCGAAATTCGTGAGTGCGCCTCTGGTGTCCGAATGTTTCGCGAATTTGGAGTGCAAGGTGGTCGATACGCGGCTTGTGAAAAAGTACAATCTCTTCATGCTGGAGGTGCAAAAGGTTTGGAGCGACCCGACGAACAAGAATCGCAAAACAATCCATCATAAGGGTTTCGGTTGCTTTGCCGTAGACGGTGAAATCATCAAATTGAACTCAAAAATGCCGTGACATCGTCGCCGCGGGGATCGACTTTTCGATCACGAAGAAGGCGGGGAACTGAGCTTGCGCATCGGGAGATAGCGTGTGGGCTCTACGCGCTGTTTAAGCATGCGCTGGGTTCGATCCACGACAATGGAGCTTTTTACGCTTCAGTCCGGCAAGAAATCGTTCAGCCGGCTTCTGGCGACTGCGATCAAGGCTCCAGCAAGCGCCGCGATCGAAGCGACAAGCAAAAAGAAGGCTTGTGGCGACATGCTCGCCCAAAATCCGCCAAGCCATCCCGCAAGCAAGTTGCCGGTGAAACTCGTTGTCAGCCAGACGCCCATCACCGCCGAGCGCGACCGCTCAGGAGCTATGCGTGACACCAGCGACAGCGCGATGGGTGAGAAGAAAAGTTCCGCAAGAGTGATCACGGCAAAATATGCCGCGAGCCAAAGCCAACTTGCCTCCCCCCCGCCGCGAGCCCAGGCCGCCGCCGCCATGACCAAATAGCCGAGCGCCACTCCGTAACAGCCGATCGCCATTTTTTTTATCGTCGGCGGTTCGCGCCCCGTTCGAGCGAGAATGGCCCAAGAGGCGACAAGGGGCGGCGTGAACAAAAAGACCATCAAGGGATTGAAGGCCTGAAACCAGGTGACAGGAATCTCTCCTTTCCAGATGAGCAGATTTACGCTGCGGTCGGTAAAGCGCTCGGCCCAAAGCGCAATTGTGTTGCCCTGCTGTTCATAAGCGGCAAAGAACAAGGCCGAGGGCACAAAAAGCAGCAGCAACCCAAGCAAGGCGCGCCGGAGATCCGCACTGGACTGTTTCGATGGAGGCGCCCTTTCTCGGGACGGTAAGTCCGGTGGCAGTTTTGGAAGACCAAAAATATAGGTGGCCAGACCGATCCCCATTCCCACGCCCGCACTAGCAAATCCGTAATGCCAACCGATCGTCTCGCCGAGAGTGCCGCTGACGAGAGGCGAAAAGAAAGCGCCGATGTTAATTCCAACGTAGAAGAGCGAATAGGCTCGATCCCGGCGTGCGTCACCCGGCGGATATAACCCACCGACTTGAGTTACGATATTGGGTTTGAACGCGCCATTCCCCAAAATCAACAACAGCAACGCAAGCAGGAAAAATTGTTCGGAGGCCATGATGAAATGGCCCGCCACCATCAGCGCCGCGCCGAGCGCCACCGTGCGTCGCCTTCCGAGCCAACGGTCAGCGATGATACCGCCGAGGATTGGCGTTAGATAGACAAAACCAGTATATAGGCCATAGATCTGCGAAGCTAAAGGCTGCGCGCTCAGCGTGCCCGACACAACTTCAAGGCTGCTTTTCAATGCGCCAAGACCGAGGACAGATTTCATGTGTTCGGGCTTGAACAGATAGTCGACCATATAAAGGACGAGCAGCGCTCGCATCCCATAATAAGAGAAGCGCTCCCACAACTCCGTGGTGAACAGGAATGTCAGGCCTCACATGAGGGCGCTTGCGTCAAGCTACTTCTTCATTTCGACGTTCCTCAGATTTTGCCCCTGTGGCGCGGTTGATTTGATCGACCAAGGCGGAGCTCTCATCAATACAGGTCTTCCCTGCAAACCTCACATCCGGCGGGACTTGCATCCCCACCACGGTCCCGCATTCGGGACGGGAGAGCTCCAGGAGGGCGGCGCCACTCTTTAAGACGATGCACACGCACCAGGCCTGACAACGGCGACGCCCCCTTGGATCCGTTTGCCCGAGCTGTCGTTCATTCAATTCTCGGGCTCAGTCTTTGGAATCGATTAAGTCGCTGGCTTCATGACGGCGCCCTCCGGCACAACGCCTTGCGTCGCGAACCGCCACAAGGCGATTAACAGTTTGCGCGCCAACGCCACAACCATCACCTTGCGCATCCGGCGACCTGTGCCGCCGACGCGCTCACGAAACCAACCGACCTGAGCGGAATTTGGCTGATATCGCTGCCAGAGCCACGCCAACTCGACCATCAGGGTCCCGCAACCGCGCGTTCCCGGCCTTGCCGATGCCCTGTTCGCGTTCAATGCCGCCACTGTTGTAGGGAGTGGACGTAAGGCCGGCATAGGATCCGAGCGCCTTGCCGTTGGCGAATTCACGCACGAACCCCTCGCGCACCAACACGGTGGCGCTTTGCACTCCGACGCCGCGTAATTTGGCAAGTTGTTGGATCATGCTTGCCGCCTTGTCAGGGTTTTCCTCTGCAAGCACGGCGTCGCGCGATTTTTCAAGTTCTGCGATCTGGGTCAGCAGCAACTCGAGACGATCAAGCATGCGGATGATCTTCGCGCGAGCATGCGTAGGCAATGATCCCCCGATGGCCGTCCGCAATTCGTCGAGACGTTGGCGCCGGTCTCGACGGATTGGATTGTATTCGCCAACGCCCAACGTCGCCAGGATGGCGCCGATGCGATTGACGAAGCCAACCCGTTCTGCAAGGAGTTCCTCGCGCTCCCGCATACCACGGCGGGCGTCTTCATCGGCCTCGGCAGGGACCGGAACCATCGAGCACACACGAGGTTCACCCCGCAACCACGCCAGCAACGTCCGCAGCAAGAGTTCGGCGTCAATCCCATCAGACTTGGCTCGACGCGCCCGGCGGTCGACAGGGACGCTGGAAGGTTGAATGACGTGCGTCTCGATGCCGTATTGCGCCAACCAACGGGCCAGCCAAAACCCAGACCATCCCGCCTCATAGACCGTGATCACCCGCTCGACATTCCGGCCAGCCTTCACGGCCCGGGCGCGATAGTCTTCGATGGCCGCCATCAGCGCTTCGGGAGCCGGCTCGATTGAGCGCTTGGCTTTAACACCCGGAAGGCCTGGTATCTGAGCGGCCAAAACCCAACTCGTGCTGCTCAGCTCAATTGCCAAAATGAGCGTCCGTTCGTAATCAGGCACGGTGGGAGCTGGAAGCGCGCCAAGAGCCTGCGTCATGATAAATATCCTCCAAAGTCTTATGACCCGGAAGACAAGCTACTATGTCCACCGGAAGCCCTCATAGGATCTTATGAAGTAAGATACAAAGGATAAGTCTCTTGGGTATCATTCCACCCGGATCGACCGAACCAATCTGACTTCCTCTTCACGGACCGTGAGCTTTCGCTGACGGATTCGCCGATCAGTTGCATGCTCGCCAATCGACATCAACGCCCTTGCCACTATGCAGCCTTCCATTTTATTCGAGCGCCGATCGAAGGAATTTGCTCTGGCGGAGTCTTACCCGTTGCGGCTATGGCGCGCATGGCTTCGAGGAGATCCCGGCGAGCGCCCGCGGGTGGTGGAGTCGTGCGACCTTCATCGAGCCGACCGCGGTATTTCAGTTTACGTTGCCGATCATAGCCAAAGTAGTCAGGCGTGCACACCGCTCCATAGGCTCGGGCCACGGACTGGGACTCGTCGTGAAGGTAGGGGAAGGGCAGTTCGTGAGCCAGCGCGAATTGCTTCATGTTGCTAAAAGAGTCCTCAGGATAGGCATCGGCGTCGTTGGAACAGATGGCGGCAAATCCCACACCCTCGCGCATGAGAATGCGTGCGTCCGCGGCAAGCCGGTCGATCACCGCCTTAACATATGGACAGTGATTGCAGATGAAGACGATCACGGTTCCACTTTCGCCAGCTATGTCGTCCAGCGAATAGGTTCGGCCATCGGTGGCTGGAAGCCGAAACTCAACCGCCGGCACATCGAGAATAGTTCCACTTGCAGTCGCAGCCATGGCGCACCCCTCAAGTTTTCTGTTATTGTTCCATCGCCCGTTACGCGGCAGGCGACACGATGACCTTGGTCGTCACCGAGTTGGCAATGAAGCACTCTCTGTGGGCCTTGTCGTGCAACCAATCGATATCCGCTTGCGTGGGTCCGTTTCCGCCGCTGTAAGCTATTCTCGGGCGCAGCTCAACCTGGGTGACCGCGAGCTTTCCGTTCATATTCTTTTCGAGCGTTCCTACGGCGTAATCTTCGTAGCTGTCGACAACAAATCCTTTATTCGAAGCCAGCGCCAGGAAGGTCAGCATGTGACAACTGGACAGAGCCGCGACAAAGGCGGACTCTGGATCGACGCAGTGCGGGTTGCCGAGGTAGGCGGGAGCGGCTGAAGCCTGCACCTCAATCCCATTCTCAAACGTCCAGACATGGTCGCGGTCAAAAGTCTTGTAGCTGAAATCGGCTCCGTTACGAGCCCATTTAATCGTGGCCTTGTGCGCAGACATGACACCCTCCCAAACATAGTCGATTTCTCTGCGATGATGCGCCAAACGGATAATTTGGCTCCTGCATTCATATGGCGCAATCGTCAGTAGATTGGATGTTTGTCGCAAAGCTCCCGAACTTCTTCGCGAACTTTGGTGATAACCCGCGCGTCGTCTGGAGATTGCAAGACCCGATCAACCCAGCGTCCGACGGTCGCAAATTCGGCAACGCCAAAACCTCTGGTGGTTCCTGCGTTGCTTGACAGTCGCAAGCCCGAGGGCGTTTCCGCGGAGCGGGGATCAAAGGGAATGAGGTTCTTGTTGACGGCGAGGCCAGCGCTCTCTAGCGCTCGGGCGCCCAAATCTCCGGTGATGTTCCGCGCAGCAAGATCGATCAGCATCAGACCTGTGTCGGTTCCACCGGTCACGACGCGAAGCCCTGCCTCTGCGACAGATGAGGCCAGCGCCTGCGCATTGTCCAGCACGGCCCGATTATAGGCTTTGAACTCGGGACGAAGCGCCTCGCCGAGGCAGGCGGCCTTGCCAGCGACGCTGTGCAGCATCACGGAGCCCTGGACGCCGGGAAAAATCCCCGCGTTGATCTTCCCGCTCAGCGCCTCGTCGTTCCAAAGCACAAGACCGCCGCGGGCGCCACGCAGAGACTTGTATGTGGTGGTCGTCACGACATGCGCATGTGGAAACGGATGAGGATAAAGCCCGGAAGCGACCAAACCCGCGAAATGGGCCATGTCGACCATGAAATAGGCGCCTACCTCATCAGCGATGGAACGCAAGCCGGCGAAGTTTATCAAGCGAGGATAGGCCGATCCGCCCGCTATGATCAGTCCGGGACGGCTGACGAGGGCGCGCTCACGGACTTCATCGAGGTCGATGCGCTCGGTCGCTCGGTGGACGCCGTAAAATTCGATTGCATAGTCGCGGCCAGTGAGTGTGGCTGGATGACCGTGACTGATATGCCCGCCGGCAGCGACATTGAGCGAGAGGATCGTGTCGCCGAGCTTCAGCAAGCCGAGGAACACGCCTGAGTTTGCGTTCGAGCCTGAATGCGGCTGCACATTGGCAAAGCGACAACCAAAGAGCTGGCGCGCGCGCTCAATCGCAAGCGCTTCGATAGCGTCCGCGAAACTGGCTCCGCCATAATACCGACTATACGCCAGACCCTCGACCGTTTTGTTCGTTAATACCGAACCCTGAGCTTCGAGCACCAGCCGCGAAACTATGTTTTCTGACGCTATAAGTTCGATCCCGCTCTGTTGCCGACTCAATTCGCCACGAATAGCCGCAGCCAGCGCGGGATCGGCGTCCAGACCTGCGTTGAAATACCCTTCATGCAAGCATGACATTTGCAATCCTCCGCGCCCGCCAACGGCATCCATTTCCAACATGCGGACAGCGGCAAGCAGGCGCCAAATATGCGGGTCAAAAACATTCGGAAGCAATCAAATTGTTGGCAGACGGCGCAGATAACGCGTCTCGATGGCGATCGCGGCTGGGGCGACGAACGGGCGAAGAATCAATCGATAGTCAAGCTCTATGGACCCCAGGCGCCGCGCCCGTTGCCGGCCGAAACTGTAACGCCTACCGTCAGTTTGTCGGTAATCGCATAGTCCACGCCCGCGCCCACGGTTCCAAACGCTTTTACACTCGAAGACGAATCAAACAGACCATTGATGGAGTCGTAATCGTTTGTGAAGCCCCGACCAAAGACGTCCGGCCTTGCCAATGTCACTCCGCCCATTACGAACGGCATAAATCTTCCCATGTCGTAACCAACTTTGACGTTCGCGCTGGCATAGTCAAAGCCCTTCGCGACGCCTTGTTGAAACAATCCTGGCGAATAGCCCGCGTTAGCTTGAATTCCCAGCACGACATTATTTGCAAAGGCATGGTCGTAGCCAATCAGACCGCCTCCCCCGACGCCCCCCTTTGAACCTTTGCCCGAGATCGCGAAGACCTCGCTACCCACGTAAAGCCCGTTCCAGATTGACGGCTCCTGCGGCTGGTTTGGTTGAGGAAGAGCGAAGGTTGGCGACGGCGGAGCGGCGACTTCATCTGCAAAGGCCGCAGGGATGCTGCCGCTAACCGCCGCGAGAAGAAACATAGATAGAGCCGCGATTTGCAAATTAGCGCCTCTCTTTTCCGAAAATGAACACCCTTATCAACTATAACTGATAGATGGACGCGACGTCAAAACCGCAACCCGAGCAGAGCGAGGGCCGCGTATCGCGAGACAAATATCCCTCTGGAAACGACCTTATCCGCCCTCGGCAAAGTAAATCATTCGCGAAAGATGCGTGTGGTTCGAACTCGATGGCCATGATCGCCACGAACACCAGCAAAGCAGGCGGCGCAGCGAAAATGGCGAAGCGAAGCGCGGGGCGCTCCCAAGCCATATGCATGAAGACTGCTATGATGAGGCCCGCTTTCACCGCCATGAAGAGCAGGATCAAAAACCACCTGCGATAGCTCTCAAAGCCAAGATAGTCGACGAGATAGGAACAGGTGCTGAGTATGAACAGCCACCCCCAAACGATCAGATAGAGTTTTATCGGATGACGTTGGCCTTCAGTTTCCGCCTTTGCTTTCGACATGGGATCGCTCCGCTACCAGAGATAAAAAAGCGCAAAAATAAAAACCCAGACAAGATCCACGAAATGCCAATAAAGCCCCAGGATCTCGACGGCCCCGTATCCACCCTTTCCGCCCGTAAAAAATCCGCGCCTATGAATGTCGAAATCTCCGCGCCAAACCTTGTGCGCGAAAACCAGAAGAAAGATAACGCCTATCGTAACATGCGTTCCGTGAAAACCTGTGATCATAAAGAAGCAGGAACCAAACTGTGGAGCGCCCCATGGATTGCCCCAGGGTCGAACGCCTTCCAAAATAAGCTTTGTCCACTCGAACGCCTGCATGCCAACGAAAGTCGCTCCTAAAAGCGCCGTCGCCAGCATGAGTAGCGCGGCCCCGCGACGATCACGGCTGTAACCGCAATTGACCGCCATGGCCATGGTTCCACTGCTGGTGATCAGCACAAAGGTCATAATCGCAATAAGGATCAGCGGCATCGAAACGCCTCCAATCGTCAAGGCGAACACCTCGCCTGGGTTAGGCCAGGGCACGGTCGTCGACATTCGCGCGGTCATGTACGAAAGCAGGAAGCACGCGAAAATGAATGTATCGCTGAGGAGGAAGATCCACATCATGGCCTTCCCCCAGGAGACATTCTTGAAAATGCGCTGATCGGAGGAAAAATCTGCAATAATGCTTTGAACGCCCGTCGACTGAACAGCCGTGGAATCATTTGCGCCCGTCAACTGCTCTGTCGACATCGACTGTCTCCCTATAGCAAAACCCTTCCGCATATCGTTGCGAGCCCTTGTCCGCCGTCCATCAGAACAACGAAGATCGCCAGCCAGACGAACAACATGAAGTCCATGTATATGTTGCAGAGAGCTAGAGCGTCCGCGATCGCCTGTGGGTCTTTGTCGTTCCAGTCGCCTCCGGCGGCACGCGCAAGCACCGCCTGACCGCCCAGAACATGCAACGCATGCAAACCAGTGAAAAGGTAGAAAAAAGCTGCGCTTCCGCTCGTCGCGACGAAGTCTCCTGCGAGCATCAATTGCCGCCAGGCAAAACATTGACCAACCAAAAATAGGAAGCAAAGCGCGAGAGATGCCAGAAACCAGTCCCTGGAGTTCGCCTCCCCGCGGGCCTGAACAGAACGCGCATAATGCAAGCTGCAGCAGCTTCCGATCAATATTGCCGTATTTAGCCAGAGAATTGCAGGAGCCGATGCGGATCGAAATTCGCCCGTGGCGTTGCGCATGGAATACGCGCTTATCAACAAAGTGAATAGCGCGCCCACAACCATGAGGAAAATACTCAACCCAAACTTTGCCGATCGCGACGGAAGAGTGGTTTGAGCGGCCGTATCCGCTCCCGCACCTTCGTTCAGCCAGGGTTCCGTCAACAGGCTCTGGGTTGACAGCCACCAGAATACCGCGCCGAACACAAACGCCAGAAACAGAAAAATGATGCTCACGATACTCCCTCCTTTAGCGAGGGAGGTTGGTTCTGTGGCAGGAAGTCCTGCCGGGAACCGGGAACGCTGTACGCGTAAGCCCAACGATAGACGACGGGCCTTTCTGCGCCCCAATTGCCGTGGCCCGGCGGCGTTTGCGGCGTCTGCCACTCTAGCGTCGTAGCGCGCCACGGATTCCCGCCCGAGCGCGGCCCTCTATAAAGGCTCCACGCCAGATTGAAAAAAAACAACGCCTGCGCAGCCCCCACGATAAGAGCGACAATTGTTATGAATGCATTGAGCAACGCAGCCGACTGCGGAACGAACGCCGCCTGCCCAAGATCGAAATATCTTCGAGGCATCCCGATCAGGCCGAGATAATGCATGGGGAAGAAAATCGCATATGTGCCAAGAAATGTGATCCAGAAATGCATTTTTCCAAGCATTTCATTCATCATTCGTCCTGTCACCTTTGGATACCAATGATAGATCCCGCCAAAGATCACAAGCAAGGGCGCAACGCCCATCACCATATGAAAATGAGCAACGACAAAAAGGGTTGCCGACAGTGGAACGTCGACGCTAACATTGCCAAGAAACAGGCCGCTGGCGCCGCCAATCACGAAGGTGACGACGAAGCCAAGAGCGAACAGCATGGGCGTATCCAGATGAATGTCGGCGCGCCACAAGGTAATTACCCAGTTGTAGACCTTCATAGCTGTCGGCACCGCGATCGCGAGCGTGCTAACGGCGAACCAGAACCCAAACGACGGATCCATGCCGCTCACATACATATGGTGGCCCCAGACCACCATGCTGAGAACGCCGATGCCGATAATCGCCCAAACCATCAGGCGATATCCGAAGATGTTTTTCCGCGCGTGGGTGCTGATGAGGTCCGAGACTATGCCAAAGGCGGGCAAGGCGACGATGTAAACTTCGGGGTGACCGAAATACCAGAACAGATGTTGGAATAGCAAAGGATTGCCACCCCCATAGCTTAGTTTCTCTCCTCCCTCGATGAGCGAGGGCATGAAAAAGCTCGTGCCCAACAGGCGGTCCATTAGCATCATCACACAGGCGACGAACAGACCTGGGAAGGCCAGCAACGCCATGACCGCGGCAGTAACTATGCTCCAGACTGTTAGAGGCAGACGCATCAATGTCATGCCACGCGTGCGCGCCTGAAGCGTGGTCACAACATAGTTTAATCCCCCCATAGTGAATCCGATAATGAAAATGATAAGAGAGACCAACATCAGGATGATGCCCCATTCACGGCCTGGCGTGCTGGATAAAACCGCTTGCGGGGGATACAGCGTCCAACCCGCGCCAGACGGCCCGCCAGTAACGAAGAAGCTCGCCATCAACACGAGGACCGCAACAAAATATACCCAATAGCTCAACATATTCACAAAGGGAAAGACCATGTCTCTGGCGCCAATCATCAAAGGAATAAGATAGTTCCCGAAACCACCGAGAAGCAAAGCGGTTAAAACATAGACCACCATCATCATCCCGTGCATGGTGATGAACTGATAATAATTAGCTCCGTCGATAAATGAAAAGTGGTTAGGAAATCCCAGCTGCAGTCGCACCAACCAAGACAACGCGAGAGCGATAACGCCCAGAACCATCGCGGTAAGCGCATATTGTACACCTATAACTTTCGCGTCCTGGCTGAATACATATTTTCCTAGCCAGGTTTTCGGGTGATAAAGTTCGACATCTTCCACCTCTGCTGGTGGCGTTATCTCTTGAGCTCCTGCGGTGAGATCAACCATTACAACAACTCCCCAATCCCCTAACGCTGGCCGCTCCGGCCAACTGCGTTGTTTGCTGAAACTGAATGTAGCTGGGCAAAGGTCTTCAGGCTGGCGAGCCAACTCGCGTAGTCTTCCGCTGAATCGACGATAATCCGTCCACGCATCTGCGGATGTCCGATGCCGCAAAATCCAGCGCAAAGGATGTCAAACACGTCGATCTTTGTGGGAGTAAGCCACAGATAGGTTATCATTCCCGGCATCAAATCCATTTTCGCGCGAAATTCCGGAACATAAAAATCATGCACGACATCTAGCGATCGCAGTAAAATCCGCACTGGCTTGTCGACGAGCAGATGTAGATCGTCGTCGGTCACGATAAGATCGTCGAGACTGCTGGGATCTTTAGGATCGAGTCCCATTGGATTATCCGGTTTCACGAAACGGATATCCGTGGCTCCGAGACGCTTGTCCGCTCCCGGCAGACGGTAGGTCCATTGCCATTGCTGACCGAGAACTTCGATCGTCATAGCATCCTTTGGAACAGTGATGAACCTGTCCCAAACGATGAGGCCTGGAGTGAGCATCGCCGCGACTCCAACGCCAGTGATGATGATCAAAAGAAGTTCGAGCCGCTTGTTTTCCGGATCGTATGTGGCGCGCCTTCCTTCTGTGTGATGGAAACGGAAAATACACAGCGCCATAAAAAGTATTACTGCAATGCACACCACACCGGTGATCGCGAACATAATGTTCATCGTGTCGTCGATCGCCGTCCAGTTCGAAGCTATGGACGTCCACCACCATGGACTCAGATAGTGGAAAAGCACCGTACCAAGCGCAAGCGCGACCAAAACGAATGCAACATACATTATTGCCCTGCCCCACGCATGTTAGACGCCGTGTCAATAAGGGCTCGACTATTCGATACAGTCAAAAGTCTGCCTTGTTTCTGATGCTCCGGATCGCAGTAACTGACTGACCACGCTTCTTGTCGAAAATGTTTTCCTCGGTAAGCAGACTCAAGCTCGCCTGATGAAACCCAAGGCTGAGCAGAGCGCTCTCGCATCCTTCAACGTCTCTGCATCGTCAAAAAGGGCCGCGCCTTCCTGAATCGGATTGTAATCTTCATCGGTCGTCATGCCTGCTTCTCCGGTTGCGTCGAACTCAATTCGATGCGTTCATCGCCAAGCTCATCTTCTAACAAGGGGCGCGGATCGCGATAATCAAGTCGTTTGGATTCGGGAAATTTCTGGATGGCGCGCAGCCGAAAATGCGGTCGCGCCTTTCCCAAATTGTCGCGTCTTTCTCAAACACTGCGTGCATCCGACTGCGATCCATCATCGGGCCCGCTAAAAGCTCCTTAAGCGGATTTTGCTTTTGGGAGCCCCTTTTGAGAATCTCCGTTTTGATCGCGACCGCGAGATTTCGCTAACTCTGATGCACGACGAGACGCAAGAATGGACGCGGAGGAGCAGTCGCGGACCGAAGCAGTTGCGTCCGTCAATGTCTGCAGGACGGTCGCTCTTCCCGAATACGATCAATCTAATGACGCCGGCGCTTAGAGAAACGAAAGCGAATAAAGCGAATGATGGGTGTACGTAAATATACGAGGTTGATATTATGGAGATTTCTGATTTTCTATGTCCCGGCTAAGTAACAAATGGGGATGCTGACGCTGAGCTCGTTTTTTTTCACTTAATCGAGGTTCGTCAACGGCCCATTGGAAGGTTCGTTAAGGCGCAAGGGAATGCGTGTGGGGAAACTTCTCCCGAGGAATGCTGGATAGCTTGCTGAGATCCGTCAGGCGAAAACGCTGGTTGCGTTTCTTGAGCCTGCGCCGGGGAAGGCGCTGCAAAACTATTCAAAAGGAGCGACAATGTTAATTCGTGCGGACGAATCCAATAGAGAATCCCGTTGTGTGACACGCGCTGGACTAGCGGAGGCGGTGCAACAGCGCCTGGGATTGCCGACAACGAAGTCAATTGCATTCGTGGAGCAGGTGCTGCAGGAGATTGTGGAAACGATCGCAGCCGGAGAGGATGTCAAACTGCGTTCATTTGGATCTTTTCATGTTCGTTCGAAAAACGAACGTCCAGGGCGCAATCCTAAAACCGGGGTTCCCGCCAAGGTGACGGCGCGCCGCGTGGTCACCTTCAAGGCTTCTCGCGTCTTGCATGCCCGCGTCAATAAACGTGCTAGATCGACAATCTATCACGTCGCTGAAGTTGAATAGTCTGCGCACCCTACGGATGGAACGGCTTCGGCAATCTATGGAGCCTTGACAGCGATCAGCTCATAAAGAGCAGAGTTGGCGTTATCTCCGCATTAAACCAACAGCTGATCAACCTGCGCGCGACAAGACGCAGTCCGCATTGATCCGGATCAAAATACGTGTTTCCAGGGGTGGAATCCGGCACGAGAGCCAAGTGCCCGCAACAAGAAGCAAGAGGATCTGTAATGCTCATCGACTTCCAGGAATTTCGAACCCTAGGCCTCAACCAGTTTGACACGATTTCTGCGGTTGCAGCCTCGACGGCGAAGCGTCTGCAAGCCATGGCAGAGGAAGCGACCGCATTTTCCAAGAAGCGTTACGAGGTCACTTATGCTTTGGGCGGGAAACTCCTGAGCGCACGCAGATTGGACGAAATAGTCGAAATTCAATCAGACTTCGCAAAGTCCGCCTACGAAGATTTTGTTGCCGAAGCCACAAAGATTGGCGCCCTTTACTCGGAACTGACAAAGGAAGCGTTCAGACCCGGCAAAGTCGAAAAGACGACGCAAAACTCGCCGGCTGCTTCCGCTCCGCCGGCCGCACCCGTTCTCGCTAAGCAAGCGCCGGTTCCCAGGCGAGAGCAACCTGAAGAATAGCATCAAACCCTGGGGGGACGGGAGGGGAAAGCCGCCGGCCCAAAGCTAGAACTTGGGCATGCGGCTATGCCACGCGTCCGGCGGACAACATATTGTGTCAGGCGAAAACTGCGGGGGGGGGGCGCCACCCTTCCCAAGGGCGCTTTTCCTGCTATATTTACATGTGTTTGTTCGCACCTCGCGACAAGGGAGATTGCAATCTTCCTCGTCGGAGAGGTGGGATGTGTTTTTGAACTCCGTCGGGTTAGCAGGCGGAAACATTGAGGAACGTAGGACTGCGCTTATGGTCGCTTCCGAAAACATTCATGTAGTCGATGATGATCGTGCGGTCTGCGACTCCTTGTGTTTATTGCTAAAAATCGAGGGCTTCAACGTTCGCGCACATGAGTCCGCGCGTAGTTTTCTCGATGCGATCGAGCACGAAGTTTGCGATTGTGTCGTGACAGATGTCCGCATGCCCGGGATGACCGGGCTCGACCTTCTAAAGGAACTAAGGGACCAGCGCGCATCTTTGCCCGTTATCCTTCTTACCGCACACGCCGACGTGCCTTTGGCCGTTCAGGTGATGAAGATGGGCGCGGTGGATATTCTCGAAAAGCCGTTCAATGACGATGCATTGATCGCTTCCATCCACCAAGCCTTGAAGCGGGGCAAGGATGAGATGGCGCATCTCGCGAAGACGCAAGAAATATTGGCCAAACGAGCCACACTGACAAAGCGGGAGTCGGAAGTTCTGTCGGGGTTATTGAAAGGCCAGCCAAACAAGGTTATCGCCGACGAAATGGGCATCAGTAAGCGAACCGTAGAAGTTCATCGCGCCGCGGTCATGGCGAAGATGGAAGCTCAAAGTCTCGCCGAACTCGTTCAAATGGCGCTACTCATCCCACGCGAAGATCTGGGCAAGGACCTTCCCTAAGTAAATCGAACGCCGGCATGTTTTTATCTTTTGCAATATGCATTAAAGATTGCGTTGTCGTCGTCTTGCTTCGCGAAAAACAGGAGCAGCTAATGGGCGACCGCTTCCAAACCCTCGTGTTACCTGTGCCGTCGCGCCGAATTATTCATTTGGAATTGAAACTGCTGCGCTAAGCCTTACATCACTGCAGTTACCCTCTCCACGAGACCACACTCGTGGCTCCCGCCGCGCGGAGGCTGACGCAGGTCATGCTGCCCAACATCGATGAAATCGAGCGCTATGCGGTCTTCCTTGATCTCGACGGAACGATCGCGGAGATCGCCGATCGACCGGATGCGGTTCATATCACCCAGCCCACACTGCGCCTGCTCGCCTCGCTAAGCGCCAAAACCAATCATGCTCTAGCGGTGATCTCCGGGCGCGACATTCGCGGGATTGATCGGTTGTTGAATCCTCTTAAGCTCCCGGTGGGTGGCGTCCATGGCCTACAACGCCGAGACGCAGCTGGAGTCATGCATACGAAGGACGCCGCAAACATCAGACCTATAGTTCTTTTGCTGCAAGAAGCAATCGGCAACGAACGCGGCATCGTTATTGAGCAAAAACCTGGCGCCGTAGCCTTGCATTATCGGCTACGCCCCGACCTTGGGCGACGGTGTCGCGCAATCGCAGAAGAAATAGTCGACCAATGGTCTGATTTCCGCCTGATCCCGGGAAAAATGGTGTTTGAAATCTTGCCGAAGGGCGGGGATAAGGGACAGGTAATCGAAGCGTTTTTGCGAGAGCTTCCTTTTCACGGACGTAGACCGCTCTTCGCCGGCGACGATGTGACCGACGAGACAGGTTTTCGAGTGATGAACGCCCTTGGCGGCGTTTCAATCAAAATCGGCGAGGGAGAGACGGCGGCGAGATTTCGGGCGGTCAACGTTCGTCAATTCAGACATTGGCTTTGCGCTCTTATTGATGAAGATCACAGGAAGGCATGCAATGAGCGATCTTGAACTTGGCGTAGTAGGGAACTGCTCTTTTGCCGCGCTCATTGACCGCAATGCAGTCGTCGTCTGGTGCTGCATGCCGCGCTTCGACGGAGATCCCGTATTTCATAGTCTGCTTGGCGCGCCCAACTATGCCGAAGGTTGGGGCCTCTATGCGATAGAATTAGAGGAATTTGTTCAAAGCGAACAACGTTACGATGGCAATACCGCAATTCTTGAAACGATACTTCACGGAAAGCATGGCGCGTTGCGCGTGACAGATTTTGCACCCCGCTTTTGGTGGCGGGACCGCCCTTTTTTTCCGCCGATGCTCGTGCGCAGACTTACTCCAATATCTGGAAGTCCTCGCATTCGTATTCGTCTGCGGCCCCGATTTGAATATGGAGCAACGACTCCAAGCATTACGTTCGGCTCGCATCACATACGCTATGTCGGCCCGAATACGACGCTACGCCTGACCACCGACGCGCCTATCGACTTCGTGCGCGAAGAAACCTGCTTTAATCTTGCTCGCCCCCTCGATCTCATTCTTGGGGTTGACGAAACCTTGAGCGAGGGCGTTTCGCAAACGGCTCAAATGTTCGAGGAACGGACGAGAGGCTATTGGCGCGAATGGTCTCATCGCCTGGCCATACCTTTCGAATGGCAGGATGCCGTAATTCGGGCCGCAATTACTCTTAAGCTCTGCACCTACGAGCCGACAGGAGCGATCGTGGCCGCATTGACTACAAGCATTCCTGAAGCACCGGACTCCCAGCGCAACTGGGATTATCGCTACTGTTGGGTGCGTGACGCCTATTTCGTCGTGCGGGCGCTCAATCGTCTCGCGTCCATGCGAAAGATGGAAAATTATTTCAGCTGGTTGATGAATATTGTGTCAGCGGCGACTGACAATCACATCCAGCCAGTTTATGGCGTCGGCCTGGAATCGGTTTTGCAGGAAAAAATCGTGCCATCTCTGCCCGGTTATCGGGGGATGGGACCGGTCAGAGTGGGCAATCAAGCATACGAGCACATTCAGCACGACGGTTATGGGAACGTTGTTCTTGGCGTCGCTCAAGCCTTTCTGGACCGTCGACTGATGTCCCCGCCAAGCCGTATGGACTTCCTCAGACTTGAGAATATGGGCCATAAGGCTCTGGCCGCGTACGACAAACCAGATGCGGGGATGTGGGAACTGCGCTCGCGCGCGTGCGTTCATACAACATCAGCAGTCATGTGCTGGGCAGCTTTGGATCGGCTTTCCCTGATCGCCGAATTCATTGGCGAGGTTGAACGAGCGCGCGACTGGAGAGAGAAGGCCGATCGGGTGAAGCAAACCATACTTCAACGAGCATGGTCGGAGAAGCGGCGTTCATTCGTTGATTCCTTCGAGGGAGAATATCTCGATGCAGGACTATTGTTGATGATTGAGGTGGGATTTTTAGAGCCGGGAGACGCAAGAATGCAGTCAACCGTGGCGCAGATAGAGAGTGTTTTGGCGCGAGGACCTCACATCATCCGCTATGAAGCCGCTGATGATTTTGGGATGCCTGAAACCGCGTTCAACACTTGCGCATTCTGGCGTGTTGACGCCCTGGCCCGAATGGGCCGCACGGAAGAAGCTCGCGGATATTTCGAACAACTGCTCTCTTGTCGCAATCGCCTTGGCATGATGTCGGAGGATACAAAAATCGAAACTGGAGAAGCGTGGGGGAACTATCCGCAGACCTATTCGATGGTCGGGATCATCAACTGTGCGATGAGATTGTCGCGTTCATGGGAGAAAGCAATATGAGACGCCTTGTGGTGGTGTCCAACCGGGTTGCCGATCCAGATCGGCAAGCGGCGGGCGGGTTGGCCGTTTGCATCCTTGACGGCCTGCTGGAACGGGGCGGGGTTTGGTTCGGTTGGAACGGCGATATCGTGGCTAACGAGGCGGGAATAGGCGTTGCGTGCACGCGGCAAAGTAATGTGACCTTCGTGACGATGCCGCTCACGGAACGCGATTATCTCGAGCATTATCTTGGATTTTGCAACGCCGCGCTGTGGCCGGTTCTCCATTACCGGCTTGATCTTGCACGCTTCACTCAGGAAAGCACGGAAGCATATCGCAGGGTCAATGATCGCTTTGCGGAAGAACTGGCGCCAATTCTCGCCAAGGGCGACATCGTTCTGGGCGCATGATTATCATCTTATTCCACTTGCGGCGGGCTTGCGATCGCGTGGCATCCGCAACCGACTGGGGTTTTTCCTCCACATTCCGTTTCCGCCACCGGATGTTCTCGTGGCTGTGCCCGAGCACGAGTGGCTCATGAATGCGTTCGTGCAATACGACGTTATAGGTTTTCAAACAAAGACCGATCAGGCGAATTTCTGCCGCTTTGTATGTGAAAATATGGACGGCGAAATGGTTTCGGACGATGTTTTGCGCGTTAACGGAAATCTCGTCTCTGTTTCCACATTCCCGGTGGGAATCAACGTCGATTTTTTGCGGCGATGGCGAGTTGTCCCGAAGCGGAAAAGCGGATTTGCTGGCTTCACCGGTGCGGGGAGCCGAGAGTGAATATCATCGGTGTGGATCGCCTAGATTACACCAAGGGATTGCCGGACAGATTTCGATCTTTCAAGCGTTTTCTCGAACTCTATCCAGAAAATTGCAAAGCAGCGACGCTCATGCAAATTGCTCCACCGACGCGCGAAGAGGTGAAGGCCTATTCGGACATTCGACATGAGCTAGAGGCGCTGTCTGGCGAAATTAACGGGCAGTTCGGCGACTTCGACTGGACGCCCGTGCGCTACGTGCATCGCAATGTTCCACGCGAAACGCTTGCAGCGCTTTATCGAGGCAGTCAGATCGGACTTGTAACTCCGTTACGCGACGGGATGAACCTTGTCGCCAAGGAGTATGTGGCTGCGCAAGACCCTGAAAACCCGGGTGTGCTGGTATTGTCTCGCTTCGCAGGGGCCGCCGAAGATCTGCAAGAGGCGCTCATTGTCAATCCGTATGACGCAGATGAGGTTGCGCAAGCCATACAGCGCGCCATCGTTATGCCGCGCGAAGAGCGCAAAAGGCGACACTCGGCATTGCTCGTACGGGTACGCGAACGGGATGCATGCAATTGGATGGGAAGCTTCTTGCGCGCTCTTGACGCATCGCCGATCCCCCTCGCCGCTTGAGCGGGCAATCAGTCAGGTTGGCTGATCGTCGACAAACGTCAATGGCCTGCAGACTTCCTCCAGAGATTTACGCTCTGCAGCGACGCCCCATCTGCTTTCAGCGAATGCTGCGCCGATCATCAGAACCGAACCGAGCGCATAACCGCTGAACACACCAAGCCTCGACCCCGTTCCGATCAGGGTTCCAAAAAGCCACGGACTCAATACACCCCCGACAGCAGTTCCAACTGCATAGAAAATGGCGATTGCGACGGCGCGCATTTCGAGAGGAAAAGTCTCGCTAACGGTGAGGTAAGCGGAGCTTGCGGCGGTCGAAGCAAAAAAGAACACCAGCATCCAGCCTGCGGTTTGCTCAGTTGCAGACATAAGTCCTCGCTCAAACATATAGCCGACGACCGCAAGCAGAATTCCGGAAAGCGCGTAAGTGACGCTGATCATGAATTTACGCCCGAGTGTATCGAACAGGCGACCGAGCAACACCGGACCGAGGAAATTGCTCGCCGCGAGAGCAAGCAGATGCCAGCCGACATCTTCCGGCGACACACCATAGAAATCCGTCAATATCAAAGCATAAGTAAAGAAGACAGCATTGTACAGCAAAGCCTGCGACGCCATCAGACACAGGCCGACGAGCGTTCGGTGGGGGTAGGATTTGAACAGCGTGCGACCGATGTCCTTGAACGGAGTGACAGAGCGTCCACGCAAGGTCGTGCTCGGGAATGGTCCCTCGACTAGTGCAACGCCTTGCTCGTTAAAGTTGTTCTCTATCGACGCCATGATGTCGCCGGCCTCATCCCGGCGACCGTGCGTAAGCAGCCAACGCGGACTCTCGGGGATCCACCTTCGCAAAAACAAAATAACAAGTCCGATAGCTGCGCCGATAAAAAAACAGAGACGCCAACCGAGCGAAGGATCAACGAGCGTCGGATCAAGGAGAGCGAGAGAGCCAACAGCGCCGGCCGCCGCGCCAATCCAGAAGCTTCCGTTTATCACCAGATCGGTCCAGCCTCGCACCCGAGCGGGAATCAATTCCTGGATCGTCGAATTGACAGCCGCGTATTCTCCCCCGATTCCGGCTCCGACCAGGAAGCGAAAGAGTGCGAAACTCAGAAAGTTCCACGAGCATGCTGTAGCGGCCGTGGCGGCGAGATAAAGCGTCAAAGTTATGAAGAAAAGCTTTTTGCGTCCCAGACGATCAGTCAACCAACCAAAAAACAAGGCGCCCACTACTGCTCCCGCGAGATAGGAGCTGCTTGCGAACCCAATGTCCGCGTCACTTAAACCTAATGAATTACTGCCTTTCAACACCCCGGCCACTGCGCCGGCCATAGTGACTTCCAATCCATCCAAAATCCACGTCACGCCAAGCGCGACGACGACAAGCGTATGGAAACGCCCCCAAGGCAATGCATCCAGTCGCGCAGGGATATCTGTCGTGACGGTTGGTCCAATTTCCAGTTTACACCCTCACTCACCAATCGATGGGGTCCGAGCTTCATCAGCAGAACTTCCGTCAGGCAGCGCTTTTGTCGTCTGCAGGATGATTGCGCTCCATCGCGGCTTCGATAATCTCAAGCGCAACAACAACTAGAGCCTCACTGTCATTGGGTTTGACAAAAACCCTGTCTGCTCCCGCTAATAAGGCTTCCTCGTGAATGGAAGTCGCGCTTGTTGTAGTCAACACAAAGACAGGAAGATCTTTCAGCAGCAGAGAATTCCGCAAGGATCGCAGGAATTTAATTCCGTCCAAACGCGGCATATTCAAATCCAGCACCACAGCGTCCGGCAATTTGCTGGTGAGATCCTCCAACGATACTAGAAACAACCCGTCCAGTCCGTTCTCAACCACTTCAGCCTTAATTTCCTGCTTCAAAATATTGCGAACCTCGCTCAGTGCACGCTTGAAAAGAAACACGTCGTCTGGATCGTCTTCAATAATCAGCACCCTGAAGGTTTTTTTTTTGCGTCGACCGCGGACATTTCAGCGCCATATCTTTTGGAGAAGCGCGTTCGCGTCCGGGCTTTTCCGCTAATCGCAAACATCGCCTAGAAAAATATGGGGCGTTCTTAAACGCTGGCAAGGGATTTCTGATGAGTTTTTACGGCATAGGTTATGACTTGTTTCGCCTCGCAGTGGAAGCCTCGCCGGCGGCAATGATCGTCACCACGCCCGACGGGGTTATTCAATTCGCCAATGCCGAGACCGAGCGCATGTTTGGCTACCCCCTCCGCGAGCTGCTTGGACAGTCGGTTGATATTCTGGTGCCATTGCCCTTACGCCGAAATCACGTTGCGTTGCGGAGGACATTTCTTGCGAACCCGGAAAAACGGCCGATGGGGGCCGGCCGCGATTTGAAAGCGACCCGCCGGAACGGGAGTGAATTCCCCGTGGAAATCGGCCTCGCGCCGATTGAGATGGAGACGGGGCTTCTCGTGCTCGCTACCGTTCTTGACATCACAGCGCGACGAGAAGCGGAGTCCGCATTGGCTGAGCGGGCGGGCGAGTTGGAGCGAGCCAATGGTCGCCTTGTGCAGTTTGCCTACGTCGCTTCGCATGATCTTCAAGAGCCATTGCGAAAGATCGCAGCTTTTTCCGATGTATTGGAAAAGGCCATCAGTTCGTCAAATGAAGCAGAAATGATGCAAGCGAATAGGGTTATCCGGAAATCCGCATTGCGCGCTCGAAATCTCGTTGACGATCTTTTGACCTATTCGCGAACCATCAATGATACGCAACAATTGCAGAAACTTGACTTGCGCGATGAGATCGAACTCGGCGCTAATCGACCTCTCACAAACCATAGCGGAAACAAATGCAGAAATGGTGGTTGACGTCTCACATACGAAGTTCAAGGCTGATCGTTCTCAATTTTCACAATTGCTGCAAAACATTCTCTCCAATGCTATCAAATATCGCAAGCCCAATGTCTCGCCGAGGATTTTAATAAAATCTAGCCCCTTGGAAAAGGCATGTTTCAGGCTGGAAATTTCCGACAACGGAATCGGGTTTGAAGAAAAATACGCTCAGACAATTTTTGAACCCTTTAAGCGTTTACACTCGCAAACCCAATATCCCGGCACTGGAATTGGTTTGGCGATCTGCAAATCCATAGTCGATCGCCATGGGTGGTCACTGGCGATCAAATCGGCGCCCGGCGAAGGTGCGACGTTTTCGATCACCATTCACAAGAACATCGAGAACGCTGAAGCGCCGCAGTAATTGAAATATGCATTCGTGGCCGAGCGGTGCGATAACGGTGGCTGACAAGCGTCTCGATGACGATCTTTTTGGCGGAGCTTGCCGTGAGCACATACGTTGGCGCGATCGATCAAGGGACAACCAGCACCCGCTTCATTGTCTTTGACAAAGCAGGCGGAATTGTCGCCATGGATCACCGGGAACACGCACAGATTTGTCCTCGACCGGGTTGGGTGGAGCATGAC
The DNA here is from genome assembly GCA_963724845.1 of uncultured Alphaproteobacteria bacterium. GTDB lineage: Bacteria > Pseudomonadota > Alphaproteobacteria > Rhizobiales > Beijerinckiaceae > Methylocystis. The sequence continues at coordinate 384,897 of CAVRWF010000001.1, read as the reverse complement.
GCCATGGAAATTTGGCGCAATACACTCGCAGTTATCAAGGGAGCGCTGAAAAATGCCAGTATCGGTCCTTTTGACCTCGCCGCGATCGGAGTAACCAACCAGCGTGAGACCACGGTTCTTTGGGACAAAGCGACGGGGGCCCCTCTTCACAACGCCATTGTATGGATGGACACCAGAACTGAGGAAGCTGTGGCGCGTTTTGCGCGTGAGGGTGGGATGGATCGTCTGCGTGCGCGAACTGGCCTGCCTCTAGCGACATATTTTTCGGCTTTCAAACTCGCCTGGCTACTCGAACACATTCCAGGAGCGCGGGCCAGAGCGAAAAACGGCGAAATTCTATTCGGCACGATCAACTCATGGCTGATCTGGAATCTTACCGGCGGGTCACGGGGCGGAGTGCATATCACCGACGTAACCAACGCCTCCAGGACGCAGTTGATGGGGCTAACAACGCTCGAATGGGACGAAGATATTTTGCGTCTGTTCGAAGTGCCTCTCGCCTGCTTGCCCAAGATTCTCTCGTCGAGCCAGATCTATGGTCCCTGTAGAACCGCATTCGATCCGGACGCGAAGTTAGGCGCTTTAAACGGCGTTCCAATCGCGGCGGCCCTCGGCGACCAGCATAGCGCTCTGCTGGGACAAGCATGCCTGAAGCCGGGCGAAACAAAGAATACCTATGGCACAGGCTGCTTCCTGCTGATGAACACCGGAGAACATCCGCACATCTCCAGCAAGGGGCTCATCACGACGGTCGCGTTTCAGCTGGGAGAAGCGAAACCCGTCTATGCGCTGGAAGGCTCCATCGCGATCGCCGGCGCATTGGTGCAATGGTTGCGCGACAATCTTGGCGTCATCAACAAGAGCTCCGATGTGGAGGCATTGGCCTCTTCTGTCACAGACAACGGCGACGTGTATTTTGTCCCAGCTTTCTCTGGACTTTATGCCCCGCGCTGGAGGTCAGACGCGCGCGGCGTTGTCGCTGGCCTCACGCGCCACAGCAACAAGGGACACATCGCTCGTGCTGCACTCGAAGCGGCGGCGTATCAAACGCGAGAAGTTTTGGCCGCAATGGAGGCAGACGCTGGCGTGACAATCGCTGAACTGCGCGTCGATGGTGGAATGACGGAGAACGAATTGCTGATGCAGTTTCAGGCCGACATTCTGAACGCTCCGGTTGTGCGGCCGCGAATTCTGGAAACAACAGCGCTCGGCGCCGCCTATGCCGCCGGTCTCGCCGTGGGATTCTGGCGCAGCACGGACGAGATTGTCGCCCATTGGCGCCGGGACCGCAATTGGAATCCGGTAATGGCAGCTCCTGAACGCCTGCGCCTGATCGCGTCTTGGGAAAAGGCGGTAGAGCGCTCGCTCGGATGGAAAGAATAGGCGCTTTGGAAGAGGCCCGTCCGCAAACTATTGCGCTGTCGTTCGCGCAAATTCGATATAGATTTCACGCAACCGTTTCGTTTTTTCTCCAGGAACTCCAGCGCCCACAGGCTTACCGTCGATCGAAACAACAGGTGTAACAAAGGTCGTGGCGCTTGTGATGAAGGCTTCTGCGGCGTCAAACGCTTCTTCGACGGAGAAGGCGCGCTCCTCGATCGCCAGCTTGCAGCGCTCCGCCAAAGCGGCGACCGCTTGTCGCGTACAGCCGGGCAGGATCGCGATGGAGTTTGGACGCGTAACTATGGCGCCCTGCTTGGTGATGATGAAGGCGGTGGATGATGATCCCTCCGTCACCCTGCCGTCGTCATCGACCATCCATGCTTCCTGACAGCCCTCGGCGAGGGCGGCTTGCTTTGCCAGCACCTGCGCCAGGAGCGAAATGCTTTTTATGTCCCTACGCGCCCATCGTATGTCGCGAACGGTCTTGATCGCTATCCCCGCCTGCGCCGAAGGCGACGCCAGAATATTCTTCGCTTGAGTGAACATTATCAGCGTTGGCGGCGTGTCTTGGGGAAAGGCGAAGTCTCGCGGCGCGACGCCACGGGTAATCTGCAGATAGATCAGCCCTTCACGCAGATCATTACGCGCTATCAGATCAGCCTGAATTTCACGTATTTTGGCGATTGGCTCGGGGCTCGTCAGCGCCACTTCCGCCAACGAGCGCTCCAGTCGAAACAGGTGTGCGTCGTTGTCGACCAGCTTCCCTTCCAGCACGGCCGCAACCTCGTACACGCCATCTCCAAACAGAAAGCCGCGATCGAAAATCGAGACGCGTGCTTCTGTTAGGGGCAAGAACTCCCCATTGACGTAAGCGATGCCTGACAAACTGGAGCCTCCGGTGGTGGTACAGCCGTTTTTCGGCCAGACATGATTAAGCAAGACCGCTATTGTTGACCAGTTGCCTTGAAGCGCTCATGGCTAAAATTGTTACGCAGGAACAACCCGACTCCCGATGCGAGGTGAAGTTCTCCGGACCGGGTGAAAGCCAGGGTTAGTGGTCCGCCGAGCACCGCGCCGGGGCAGTCAATCCAGGGAGAGACTTATGTTATGGCGAGTGACAGCGCGGAAAGCTGCAGTTCTTTTTATTGCCGCATCCAGTTGCTTGGCCGAAGCGCAAGAAGGAGCTAACGGCAAACCGGCCGCCGGCTCTTCAAAAATCTCCACTGTCAAAGCGAAACGAAACATGAAACCCGCCCAAACCGGTCCTTGGGCCTTACCTGTGGACCGAGCGCCGCCCGATCGCCAAGATCCGGTCTTCAGATGGAATGGCCTTTATGGCGGCGGCCATGTAGGCGGCGCGGGTAATCAAAACGCATTCTGAAACTGCGCGCCGAATTACGCTGGCGGGGCGCAAATTAGCAGTCTGTTTCTGAATGGAGGCTAATACCCGACAAAAACAGGAGCTTCCGCTAAATTCCTCAGCGACGCCTGCCCCTGGCGCGTGAGCCGGTAAATTCAGCGCGACAGGCGGGGCTAAGTCCACTTAAATGAGCTCGCAAACATTTTTCGACTGCATAAGCGTCTGGAACGTGCTCGTTGCAAAATTTGAAAGCATCATCATTGCAATTGGCGCGTTGCTCAGCGGTTCCGACGGCGAACGCCGGCGCGGACAAGAACAAGATGAACAAGACCGCGAGACGAATTGAACTAAGCATGCCAACTTTCCCCTTTATATTTGTAGATACTTCGACGAAGCTACCAGGATAGCCAACCATGTTTCAGATCGAGGGAGAGTCTTTCCGCCTGTAAACTTCAAACTTCTGGCGTACGAAGCCGGCCAGGTCCGACACCGGTTTTTCGAACGAAACCCGAATATCTGGCGCTTGTGGCGGCACGGAGGTTGTTAGGGCTTGTGGAGGCTGCTCGATGTCATCGACCCAAACGATGAACGCCTCCCCGAAAGCCTCTAGCTCATCGGAAGTCGCGCAGCAGGAATCCACGACCACCACATGTCCAGCATTTGCTACAAGATCGCACAACCATCCCATGCGGCGGGCGTGCTCGACCCGATCCATGTGCAGAGCGCTCAAATTCCTGATTACATTAGCTTTTAGGTCGTCTTCATCCAAGCGAACCGCCCCCAGCAGTGGCGCTAACGCGTCTGCTATCCCCTTCCTGCCATCAGCGGACCGGCCTGTGACCAACACCTTTAGGCGGCTTCGCATATATTCCTGCCAGTTCCTGCCATATTCGTCTGGTCGCTCCGCGGTCGCCGCCCGTCATGATTATTCACTCGGAAGCATTCCCGCAAGCGTGCGGGGATCAGAGGGGGGGGTAAGAAGGGGAGGATTATTTTTTTGAGCATTTCGCGGAAACATTTGCGGAAACAGAATAAACGGTTTGCGCAAGCTTGCGACTATGATTTCTTAGACATGATGCTGCCAAAGGCGATGACTATTCTTTACGCATTCGCTACTGGCAGCGGGAGGGTACAGGACCAAGATGTATTGGAAAATCGGACTTGGCGCGCTCCTGGCGCTCATTTTTATGGTTTATGAAGCTGAAGCGCAGGCGCCGGGGGAACGAAGCCAGGAGAACCCGCAAGCGGCCCTGCCGCGGAAAACGCAATTCAAAAGAACAAAAACTCAGCGCGCGGCCAACCGGAACGAAACTTCTCTCCCCTGCGTCGGCGCGAGATGGAAAGACGACCCGATTTGCTTTGACAAAAACGATCCGACTGCTCTTCCTTTGCCTTCGGCAGGTTCTGGCGGCTCCAAGGATGGTGTCGTCAAGCATAACAATGGGAATGTAACAATCACGCCCAAAGCTGGAATTAACAATTTGGCAGGAGAGCCCATCTATGGCAACAATCCCAACCCAAGGCCAAGCGATACTAACTTTGGCGGCGGTCTCGGGGTGAATTTCCATTTCTGACCGCATTTATTCAGGAGTCGACCGCCGCAATATTTTCCGCAGGCCCCGGCGCGACGCAGCGGGAAATGTTTTAGTCTGCTGGCATGAGTCTTGATCCGAAACCCCACAGACGTTCGCCTTCGCCGCGCGGACTCACGCCAGCCCGTCAACAGGCGCTCGATATACTGATCAAAGCCAATCGGCCGGTCGGGGCCTATGAGATGATCGAGCTGATGAGTGACGCCAAGGGCAAACGTCCGGCGCCCATCTCCGTTTATCGCGCGCTTGCTTATCTGCTCGATAATGGCCTCGCCCACCGTCTTGCATCGCAAAACGCCTTCGTGATCTGTGGCCACGCGCATGGCGCGGAGGAACCGGTCGTCTTCCTCATCTGCGAGCAGTGCGGCGAGGTCAAGGAAGCCACCTCGGCCGGCCTTGCGCGCGAACTCACTGCTTTGGCGACTTCCGCCGGGTTTGCGCCGCGCACTCGCGTCGTGGAAATCGCCGGTCGTTGCGAACGCTGCGCGGCCGGTGACAAAATCTCTCATTCGTGAGAAGCGCTAAGCGAGGTGGAGGACCGTTCGAGATGAAGCACCATTGGGCAACAAACACCGGTCTGGCGCCTTGCGCAGCGATCGCGCTCGCGTTTTGCCTTTTGGCGACAGTAGCTCTCGCGGGTTTCAACTTTCCGACGCTCGATGGAAGAGTGACCGATCAGGCTAATATCATCTCTCCACAGACCAGGACTGCGCTCGAGGCCAAACTTAAAAGCCTTGAAGACAAATCGAGCATCCAACTCGTCGTGGCTACGGTGACTTCGCTCGAAGGGGCGGACATCGAAAGCTACGCCAATGGACTGTTCCGCTACTGGAAACTTGGCGTGGCCAAAAGAAACAACGGCGTGCTTTTCCTCATCGCCCCCAATGAACGCAAATTGCGCATCGAGGTCGGCTATGGGCTGGAGGGAGCGCTAACGGACGCCGTCTCCAGCGTGATTATTTCAACCGCGGTCGCACCGCGTTTCAAGGCCGGAGACTTCAACGACGGCATCGTGCGCGGCGTCGATGCGATCATCGACGTTCTCTCCAGCGACACCAGCGAATGGACGAAGCGCGCGGCGGCGCAAGGCGTCTCCAACGAAATCGACGAACTGTTGCCGCTCCTAATCTTTGTGCTGTTCATTTTCATCATCATCTATATGTCCCGCAACGCGCGCGGCGGGGGTGGCGGCCCCATGATCTTCCTGCCGCCCGGTGGGAGCGGTTCTTGGGGCGGCGGCTCTTCTTGGGGAGGTGGAGGCGGCTCCTTTGGTGGTGACGGCGACTTCTCGGGCGGCGGCGGCTCGTCCGGCGGCGGCGGTGCGTCAGGAGATTGGTGATGCGGATCAGCAAAGAGGATTCCCGGCGCGTCACCGAAGCTATACGCGCAGCGGAGAGGAAAACCGCCGCTGAAATTGTTTGCGTCCTGGCGCGGCGTTCGTCCGACTATTCCTATGTGCCGACGTTATGGGCCGCCTTTATCGCACTGGCGACGCCCTGGCCGTTGATCGCTCTTGGTCATCTGCCGGTCCGCGAGATTTTCGCCCTGCAAATCGCCATATTCATTATTGCGGCGTTGCTTCTGTCCTCGCCCCCGTTGCGTTCACTGCTGACCCCCCGCCGCGTCATGCGGGCGCGCGCCCATCGCGCCGCGCTGGAACAGTTTTTCACGCGTGGCGTCGGTCGAACAAGCAATCGCAGCGGCGTGCTGATCTTTGTTTCGCTGGCAGAGCGCTATGCGCGCATTGTTGCGGATAGCGGCGTTTCCGAAAAAATCGCCGACGAAGAATGGCGTGGTGCGCTAGACCTTCTGCTGGGTGAAATGCGTGAAGGTCACGTCGCGGACGGTTATGTCGCGGCAATCGAGGAAGCCGCCAGGTTGCTCTCTCGTCACATTCCTCCCGGCGGGAAGGACGAATTGCCGGATCGGCTTTACGTGATGTGAAACTTTCACTTCCTGCCAAGGCGATCAGAAAGCTCCTGCGCCTGGGCTCGCACATCCGAGAAAAATTTTTCGCCTTTTGCGCGTTCGGCAAAACATTTGCGATTGTCGTTGTCGCCCTTGTTTTGCAGCGCGGTGTATTCGTCAAATAGCTTCTCGTTCTTGAGCTTGGACGCCTGATACTCTGAAAGTTTCGCTTGGGCTTCCGTTTCGGTTTCCTTGGCGCGGGCGGCGCAAGCGGGGATTGGTTCGATTTTTGTTTGTACGGGTGCGCTAACGATGAAGACGCGCCCGTCTTTCACAAGCGCAAGGGTCAGTTCGTCAGGCGCCATCGGCGGCGAATCCTGACTGCGGGTGTCGAGCATTGCTGAAGCAATTTCTGCGCCCGGAGGCGCTTTAAGGGACACATCGGCATATTTCGACACCGCAGCGTCCGGGCTTATCGCGAAAGTGTAAAATCGGTCCGATTGCACCGCCTCATTGAGGTCGCCGAGGATTCTCTGCTCGGAACGCCCATTTTGATTTTGAGCGCGCAGCCAAGCCTGCGTGAGCTTTTTTGTGGTAGCGAGCAGACTGGATTTGCCGTCGTCTCCGGCGAAAACGAGGCCGTCCAGCTGCGAAAATCCTACGTCCTCTTTCGACAAAGTTTCCAGGCTGATTTTACCGCTTGAGGCGAAGCCCGCGACAGCGATATCGCCTACAAGTGGTCGCAACAATTTTTCAAGTTTGAGCAGCTCGCGTTTTTGCTGTTTCAACAGAGCGTCGCCGCCCCTGCCGCTTTTTTCAACCCGAACGAGGGTTGCGATGGCGTGGCTGCGAGCGGAGAGGTAGGCTCTTTCATCGGCCCGCGCCTGATAGCAAAGAAGAGACAAAGCCGCCGCAATCAGCACTCGTCGCATTGCTGTCTCCTGCTGATCGACGCTGGAATTGGCCCTGTCTTTCATCCACTTGTCGCGCTTCGAACGTGACTCTATTTTCTTTCCCGTGCGACTTCGCGCCAGCCAATATCGCGCCGGCAAAAGCCGCCGGGCCAATCGATCGCATCCACCGCCTGATAGGCGAGCGCCTGCGCATTCGTCACAGTATCGCTCAGCGCTGTTACATTAAGCACGCGACCGCCCGACGCCAGCAACTTTCCCTCCACCGACCGCGTGCCAGCGTGAGTGACGATTACGTCCTTCATCGCCTCGGCGCGATCCAGACCACGAATCTCCGTGCCCGTGATTGGCGTGGATGGATAGTTTTTCGCCGCCAGCACTACTGTCAGCGCAAACCGCGGCGAAAAGCGTGGGGCGCGCTCGGGCAAGGCGCCGGTGGCTGCCGCGATCATCAGTTCGAGCAGATCATCTTCCAGGCGTGGCAGGATCACCTGCGCCTCGGGATCGCCGAACCGGTTATTATATTCGATCAGCTTAGGCCCGTCCGACGTCAGCATGAGACCGGCGTAGAGCACGCCTTTATAGGGAGCGCCCAAATCTCGCATGGCGTGCAACGTCGGCTCTATGATGGTCGCCATCGCCTTCGCCTCGAGGGCTGGCGTCAACACCCGAGCCGGCGAATAGGCGCCCATTCCGCCCGTGTTGGGGCCAGTGTCGCCGTCGCCGACACGCTTGTGGTCCTGCGCGGTTGAAAAACTCAAGGCCTTTTCGCCATCGCACAGCACGAAGAAGGACGCCTCCTCGCCGTGCAAAAACTCCTCGATCACCACTTCGGCGCCCGAACGGCCATAGGCGCCGGCGAACATTGCGGCGACTGCCCTCTCCGCTTCCTCAAGAGTCTGCGCAACGACGACTCCCTTGCCGGCCGCCAGTCCGTCCGCCTTGATGACTATCGGTGCGCTCTGCCGGCGCAGATAGTCGAGAGCCGCCGCCTCATTATCGAAACGGCCATAGGCGGCGGTAGGAATATCGTAGTCGCGGCACAAATCTTTGGTGAAGCCCTTGGACCCCTCCAGTCGTGCGGCCGCCTTTGTAGGACCGAAGGCAAGAATGTCTTGAGCCGCAAGGTCGTCGATGAGCCCCGCGATCAAGGGCTGTTCCGGTCCGACGACGACGAAGCCGACGCCGTTCCTGCGGCAGAATTCAATCACGGCGCGATGGTCGCCAGCTTCCAGGTCAACAATTTCACCCAACGACGCCATGCCCGGATTGCCCGGGGCTATGAAAAGCCGTCCGAATTGGTGGCTTTTGACCAGCGCATTGGCGATGGCGTGTTCGCGCCCGCCCGATCCGATGAGAAGGATATTCATGGTCCGCGGGTCTCCCTTGCTTTCATGAAGGGCATAAACGCTCGCGCTCCGAAAAGGAACCTCCGCGCTCGAAAGCCCGCTGGCGATCAATCCTTCAGTTCGGCCTGACCAGGCGCGTCATCCAAGCGCGACATAGGCGCTGAAGCCGGCGACGAACATCAATGTCGCTATGAGAAGAACGAATTCGGTGCGCGCCACACCATATGCTGGAGTCTCGTCCACCGCTGACAACATGCGCTCGGTGCGAAGAAATCGAAGAACTGCAAGGCATATGAGAACCACGCCTCCCAGGTCGAGCGCCAGGCCGCTGTAATGCCCCAGCGGCCCCGACAGCTTTTGCACCTGTAATGGACGAAGCGCATCGAGATCGAGCGTCTTCGCAATCGTCAGCAAAAAGAGATTGAATTTTTCAATGACAAAGCCGAGTGCGATGATTGCAATGCCAGTTCTCACCCAGGCCAAAAAAGTCCGCTCGTTGGCGGCGTGGTTGGCGAAATCACGTATCATCACAGTCCCTTTCGGCGCACGATCGCGTCCGAATAAATAATAGGCGTCGACGGCAAAGCCAGAGGAAAGCATTCTGCGGCGCGATGAAACCCCTCGGTCCTTGGTCACTAAAAGCTAAAGCTTTGTTTTTTAATGCATTGAAGCCCCTATAAATCTTCACAGAAGGAACAAGGATGATGACGCTGCATAGGCGCAGATTTCTCGTGGGGCTTCTGGCGTGTCCGTTATGCGCGGAAGCCGCGCAATCGGGCGCCGCACTGCACTGGGAATATAAGGGCGTTCGGGGCGCCGATAGATGGGGCGATCTCGACGACTCCTTCAGAACCTGCGCGATCGGAAGCGAACAGTCCCCAATCGAGCTGAAAAACGCGATTTCGGCGCGAATCGACCGCCTTGTCCTCGATTGGAAGCCGCAGGCCTTCGAAATCGTCAATACCGGGCACACGATTCAGGCCAACGCCGTGCCGGGGAGCGGGCTTCAGATCGGCGCGGAGAGATATGAACTCAGGCAGTTTCATTTCCATACGCCAAGCGAACATGCGCTGAATGGGGCGCGGAGCGCGATGGAGGTCCATTTTCTTCACGCGCATCCGAGCGGGCGCTTCGCCGCGGTCGGCGCCTTTCTGACCAGCGGCGGGATCAACGCGGCCTTCACGCAAATCATGAGCGTCGCACCGGTGCGGGAGGGTTCGGCGAATTTGCAGCAGCCGCTCGATCCAACGACACTCGTCCCCGCCGAGGGCGGCCTCTACCGCTATGAAGGGTCGCTCAGTACGCCGCCCTGCTCCGAGATTGTGGAGTGGAATGTATTCGGCTTGCCGGTCGCGGTCGCCGAGGCCGATATCGCCGCATTCAGGAAACTTTACCCCCACAATGCCCGGCCGCTGCAACCTGTGAACAGACGCTTCGTCTTGCAGCGAGACTGAGGAACCGCGCCCTTCGCTGTCCCCCGATCGCTGAAACAGCTTCCCACCGCGCCCGCAAATGCTCTAAACACTGCGCCAAGCGAACCTCACAAGGCAAACCTCACATTCCGGGACCAACCCATGGCGCGACAATTCATCTACCATATGCAGGGTCTCACCAAGACCTGGCCGGGCGGCAAGAAGGTGCTCGATAATGTGCACCTCTCCTTTTATCCGGACGCCAAGATCGGCGTGCTCGGCGTCAATGGCGCGGGTAAATCTACCCTGCTGCGCATCATGGCCGGGCTCGACAAGGAATTTAACGGCGAAGGCTTCGTCGCCGAAGGTGCGCGCGTCGGATATCTGCCGCAGGAGCCGCATCTGGAGGCGAACCTCAACGTTCGCGACAACGTCATGCTGGGCGTGAAGGCCAAGAAGGACATTCTGGACCGCTACAACGATCTCGCGATGAATTATTCGGACGAGACCGCCGACGAGATGACCAAGCTCCAGGACGAGATCGAATCCCAGAATTTGTGGGATCTCGACAGCCAGGTCGATCAGGCGATGGACGCGCTGGGCTGCCCGCCCGACGACGCCGAAGTGACCAAGCTTTCCGGCGGCGAGCGCCGCCGCGTCGCGCTATGCCGGCTGCTGCTGGAGCAGCCGGAACTGCTGCTGCTCGACGAGCCTACGAACCATCTCGACGCCGAGACGGTGAACTGGCTGGAAGGCCATCTGCGCAATTATCCCGGCGCCATTCTGATCGTCACCCATGACCGCTACTTCCTCGATAACGTAACCGGCTGGATTCTGGAGCTGGATCGCGGCAAGGGCATCCCTTACGAGGGCAATTACACCAACTGGCTCAAGCAGAAACAGAAACGCCTGGCGCTGGAGTCCAGCGAGGACAAGGCGCGTCAGCGCGCGCTGGAAGCCGAAAGCGAGTGGATTGCCGCCTCGCCCAAGGCGCGTCAGGCCAAATCCAAGGCGCGTATCCAGCGCTATGAGGAGCTGGTCGCCAAAAGCGCGGAAAAGGCGCCGACGACCGCGCAGATCATCATCCCCATCGCAGAACGTCTCGGTGACAATGTCATCCACTTCGAGCATTTGTCCAAGGCCTATGGCGATACGCTGCTGATCGACGATCTCTCGTTCAAACTGCCGCCCGGCGGCATCGTCGGCGTGATCGGTCCCAACGGCGCCGGCAAGACCACGCTGTTTCGCATGATCACCGGCCAGGAGAAGCCCGACAAAGGCAAGATTACCATCGGCGACAGCGTGCAACTCGGCTATGTCGATCAGTCGCGCGACGCCCTTGACGGCAAGAAGACCGTTTGGGAAGAGATTTCCGGCGGCAACGAAGTGATCTATCTCGGCAAGCGTGAGATTAATTCGCGGGCCTATTGCTCCAACTTCAACTTCAAGGGCGCCGATCAGCAAAAGAAGGTGGGAAGCCTTTCTGGCGGCGAGCGCAATCGCGTACATCTGGCCAAAATGCTCAAAAGCGGCGCCAATGTGCTGTTGCTCGACGAACCGACCAACGACCTTGACGTCGACACGCTGCGCGCGCTGGAGGAAGCTCTTGTGGACTTCGCCGGCTGCGCGGTGGTGATCTCACATGACCGCTTCTTCCTCGACCGCATCGCGACGCACATGCTCGCCTATGAAGGCGACAGCCACGTCGAATGGTTCGAAGGCAACTTCGCCGATTACGAGGAAGACAAGAAGCGGCGCCTCGGTGTGGATTTGGTCATTCCGCATCGGTTGAAGTATAAAAAGTTTTCGAGGTGACGCGGAGCTCGGCGGCGACCACGCTTCAGTTCCAGCGACACTGAGAGCAGGAAGCGCAGCAATCCAGGGTTCATGTGCAACATCTGGATTGCTTCTTCGCTGCACTCCTCGCCACGAGGCCGCTCAACCAAACAAAGACCTCATTCAAAAAACTCTTCATCCAGGCTTTTGATGGATAAAGTTTCTTCGACCCTGATCCCAACTTCGTAACGGATCATCAATTTAGACAACAACTCGCCATCGATTAGAACGAGCCTTTTACTCAAATATTCGGACGTTTCCCGCGCCGCGGAGGTGAAGGAAGACGTTGTGACGAAGAGCCCCTTTGTCGCTTTGAAACGGTCGAGCGACCCGAAGAAATCGCGTATGGCCCCCGCGCCAACCGCATTGTTGAGCGCATAGCGCTTTGCCTGAACATACACGCGATCAAGTCCAAGTGGGTCCTGGTCTATGACGCCATCGACACCGCCGTCCCCGCTTTTTCCCAAGGCGCGTGCGGCATCCGACGCTGATCCTCCGTAGCCCATCGCCAAAAGCAATTTGATGATGGCGCGCTCAAAGAAATCTGGTGGCGCTGCAATGATGCGCTCCAACAGGTCGCCGGCGAGCGCCGCCTCCAATCTGCCATGGGCGGCCCGCATCACTTCATCCGGAGCCAGCGCAGTGGCTTCAGCCGAAGCGTATTCTTCGTCGAGCGGAGTTGCTTCCTCCCTGGATGCGCGCGTGCGATTTTGAAAATCCAAAAAGCTTGGAAACTGCCGAAGAAACTCGACATTTATCTGCTCTGGATGCCGCGCGAGTGACATTTTCGCCCTGTGGAGTGATTTCGAAATTTCCCGCGTCCCGTCCGCTCCAAAAGACCGGCTTGGGTCAAATAGGTCTTCGCCCAATGGGTCCGATTGGCGAAGACAGTTTGTTTGCCCGAGGGCAGCAACGCGTCTCGGTCTTCAGGGGAAAGGGCAAGTTTCGCACAAATACTTTCAACGACGTCACTAATTTTCACTTCTCCAGCAGAAGCCGCCTCAAGCACGGGGAGCATCAAGTTTTGAAAAAATGGCGTTGCCAAGAACCTCTCCAGAATTTCTTCAAAACTGCATCAAAACAGCACTCGAAGAGCCTTGAGCCAGACGCTATGTCCGCCCGCGCGCACGGTCAATCGCAACCGCTGCTCTTGCGCATATTGCTTCTCGGCGCCATTTCCATGCGGGTTCCGCCAACAGGAAGGCCCCATGTTCGAAGCCGCCCTCGCCTCGCTGCATCAAATTCTGACCCCGCCTTTCCGCTCCGTCCTTTACAAAAGTCTCGGCCTGACCCTGCTGCTTCTGGCTTTGGCCTGGGCGGGGCTGGATAAGCTGGCCTTGTCCATGGTCGTCGTCGACCATCCGCTGCTGCACACGATCTTGACCTTCGCGACCGGCGCAGGTCTGGTGATCTTTCTCGCGTTCCTGATCGGGCCGGTGTCGATCCTCGTCGCGGGCTTTTTTATCGACGACCTTGCCGCGCATGTCGAGCGGGAGATTTACCCCGCTGGAACTCGGCGGCCGCCCCGTGCCCACAGCCACGGCCGTAGGCATGACGCTGCGCTTCGCGCTGCTGTCGGCGGGCGTGAACCTGGTGGCGCTCATGCTGCTGCTCGTGCCGGGCGTCAACGCCATGGCGTTTTTTCTCGCCAACGCCTATCTGTTCGGCCGCGAATATTTCGCCTTCGCCGCGACGCGCTTTCGTAGCCCCGTCGACGCCGACGATCTGCGCCAGCACAATATGCTCAGGATATTCCTTGCGGGACTGCTGATCGCCGGGTTTGTCGCGACCCCGGGCCTCAATCTGCTCACGCCCATGTTCGCCACGGCGTTCATGGTTCGTATGCACAAGATGCTTTCGCCGGATATGATTGCCGCCCGCTGAGGAAAAGTTACCGCAAACAGCACGCTCGGCGATTATTAGCTGCGCTGCTCCTGATACTGGCCGGTCTTGCGGTAGCGATAGAGATAAGAGGGCGCAATCGCTTCGATCGCCGTCGGTGCGATCTGAAGCCCTTCCAGCGTTCGGCCTTGCGCCGTGGCCTCTTGCGACACCACATTATCGTGCTTCAACAGCTCGACCTGATCGCCTGTCATTGTCAGCAGCTTGGGAAACAACCCCAGCGAGAGTTTTGAGAAAAACTGTGTGATTGCGGCAACGAACTTGCCGGTTCCGAAGGACAATTTCACGATCCGGCGATCGCGCTCGGTGACGCTCAGCACATATTGCACGAGCGCCTCGAAGCTCTTGACCTCCGGGCCGCCGAGTTCATAAGTCGCACCCTTGACAGCCTTGCCGGCGAGCGCCAGCGCAACGGCCTTTGCGACATCGCCGACAAAAACCGGCTGAAACCTGGTCTGCGCCCCCACGATCGGAATCACAGGAAAGAACCGCGCCATCGTGCCAAACCGGTTAAAGAAGTCATCTTCCGGGCCGAAAATCACGGAAGGACGCAAGACAACCGCCTCAGGCACGGCCTCGAGCACCGCCGCTTCGCCTTCGGCCTTGGTGCGAGCATAGGCCGAGGCGGAGTTGGCGTCGGCGCCGATGGCGGAAATCTGCACGACATTGGTAATGCCGGCGGCTTTTGCGGCCTGAGCGACGGCGCGGGCGCCTTCCGACTGGATTGCAGCAAACTTCTGCCGGCCGCCTTCGGAAAGAATTCCTACGAGATTCACCGCGGCGTGAGCGCCACGCAGCGCAGCGGCCACAGATTCGGGATGGCGGACATTGACCTGCACCGGCATCACCTGGCCGGGTCCACCAAGTGGCTGCAAGAAGAACGCGAGATCAGGCCGGCGGCAGGCGACGCGCACGCGCCAGCCATCCAGCGCCAGGGCACGCACGACATGGCGCCCGACAAAACCGGAACCGCCGAAAACCGTCACCAAACGCTCAGTCCCCACGCGCTCCGTATCCATCGTCCGCCTCGTCGTGTTAGCCAGTGTCCGCCGCAACGCCTCAAGCGTCGCCGCGAGAAATTCCTAGCGCGCGTCTAGCGCGTTTTGTCCCGGAAGGGAATGCGGCATTAAAAGCGAATTCGTCTGCAAGCGCATTGACAGGACAGGACCACAGCCCTTAAGAAACGCCCCAAGGCCCAGGTGGCGGAATTGGTAGACGCGCTGGTTTCAGGTACCAGTGGTGAAAGCCGTGGAGGTTCGAGTCCTCTCTTGGGCACCATTACTTCTTGAACTCATTTCCATTCAAGAGTTTGAGCCCTTTCAGAGTGTTGTGCAAGCCCGACTGTGTTACAAGGGTGTGCTACAATGCTTTTCAGATTGGTCCGCCCATTGAAGCGACCGGGCTCTTCCATCCAACAATTTGTTCAACGCATTCCATCGGATGTGCGAGCCCGCTCCATCGGTGTCACGCTTGCGATCCCTCTCGGCGAAAACACCATCCAAATTGTCATCACCGCCCAGACTGAAAGCATCCGCTTCTCGCTCAGAATTCATGAGCCCGCTGAGGCGAAGATTAGGCACGCGACCGCCGCTGGCTACCTGGAGACTATTTGGCGAGCCTTGATACAGGTAAAGGCGGTCTCGTTGACCAACAAGCAGGCCGCTGCCCTTGCTGGCGAATTGTATCGGGCTTGGGCCGATAGCGAAGGCCGGGAGAAGACCATCGCGATTGAGCTCACGCCACAGGGATGGGTTTCCGCGTCGGTTACGCCGGAAGAGGAAGGCGTCTACTTCAAATCGGCGGCGACTTTCCGCCCCAGCAAATCGAGCACGTGCTACGCTTTGCTGATCTTTATCGAGGAAGGGCTCAACGATCATGGGACATGCCAAGGATTTGACGCGGATCGCGCTCGGCTCGCTCGCTTTTCTTGGAGCCGCGTGCGCTTCAGTCTTCGCCGAAGACAAACTCGACCGGTCCGTGCTGCCGATCCAGGAGCCCAAGCCGCCGCTCTACACGGAACTCGACGCGCGCAATGTGACGCCGCCGCCTCGTTTTCAGGTGAAAGCGCCGGAAGGCGCGCCAAACGTGCTCATCGTGCTCATCGACGATATGGGTTTTGGCCAATCGAGCGCCTTCGGAGGCCCCGTCCACATGCCCACCGTCGAGGCGCTCGCCAATGAGGGTCTGCGCTTCAACCAATTTCACACCACAGCGCTTTGTTCCCCCACGCGCACGGCGCTGCTCAGCGGGCGCAACCATCACATGAACAATATGGGCGGCATCACTGAAGTCGCCACCGCCTTTCCGGGTAACACCGGCCAAACGCCAGCGAGCGTCGCGCCCCTCGCCGAGATGCTGCGCCTCAACGGCTACAGCACGGCCCATTTTGGCAAGAACCATGAAACGGCGGCTTGGGAGGTCAGCGTTTCCGGCCCCACGGATCGCTGGCCGACGCGCCGAGGCTTCGACAAATTTTATGGCTTCATGGGCGGCGAGGCGAACCAGTGGGCTCCGCTGGTATATGATGGGACAACCCAGGTCGAACCGTCGCACGACCCCAAATATCACTTCATGACCGACATGACCGACCAGGCCATAAACTGGGTCAAGGCCGAGAAGTCGCTGACGCCGGACCGGCCGTTCTTCATCTATTTCGCACCGGGCGCGACCCACGCGCCGCATCAGGCGCCGAAGGAATGGATCGAGAAATACAAGGGCAAATTCGACCAGGGCTGGGACAAGCTCCGCGAGGAGACGCTCGCGCGGCAAAAGGCGCTCGGCGTCGTCCCGGCCGATGCGCCGCTTGCGCCTAAGCCTGCCTTCATCAAAGATTGGGACAAGCTCACCGCCGACGAAAAGAGGCTCTTTGCGCGCCAGATGGAAGTCTTTGCCGGCTTTGGCGAATATGCCGACACAGAGATTGGCCGCCTGGTCGAGGCGATCAAGGCTTTAGGCCAGCTCGACAACACGCTGGTCCTCTATATCGTCGGCGACAACGGCGCGAGCGCCGAGGGCGGCGCTAACGGCTTGTTCAACGAGAACACCTATTTCAACGGCGTTCAGGAACCGCTGCAAGACACGTTGAACCACATCAAAGACCTTGGCGGCCCCCTCGCTTACAATCACTATGCCGCTGGTTGGGCGGTCGCCGGCGACACGCCCTTCACTTGGACCAAGCAGGTGGCGTCAAGCTATGGCGGAACCCGCAATCCGCTGGTGATGTATTGGCCGAACCGGATCAAGGGCCATGGCGAGGTTCGTTCGCAATGGCATCATGTGATCGACGTCGCGCCGACCATACTCGAAGCCGCGCAGCTGCCCGAGCCCAAAACCGTAAACGGCACGCCGCAGGAGCCGATCCAGGGCGTCAGCATGCTTTACGCAATCAGCGACCCGAAGGCTTCGGATCGACATCTGACGCAATATTTCGAGATTGGCGGCAATCGCGCGATTTACAACGACGGTTGGCTGGCCGGGACGGTTCACCGCGAGCCCTGGAACTTCAAGCCGAGCCACACGCTGCAAACCGACGTCTGGGAGCTTTACAACACCCGAGGTGATTTCAGCCTGGTAAACGATCTCGCCGCGAAGCAGCCGAAGAAGCTCAAGGAAATGCAGAACCTGTTCATGCAGGTCGCATCGGTCAACCACGTGCTGCCAATCGACGATCGGTCAATCGAGCGCATGAACCCTGCGATCGCTGGTCGCCCCGACCTGATGGCGGGTCGCAAAACGCTGACAGTTTACCAAGGCATGCCTGGCATGTCCGAGAACGCCTTCATCAACACCAAGAACCAGTCGCACAGCATTACCGCTGACGTTATGGTTCCAAAGCAAGGCGCCGACGGCGTGCTGCTGGCGCAGGGCGGCCGCTTCGGCGGGTGGACCCTGTATGTGAAGGGCGGCAAGCCCATCTACACATACAACTGGCTGGGCCTGAAGCGTTACAGCGTGGCTTCGACGCAAAAGCTCGCGCCAGGCAAGAACACCATCCGCTTTGAATTCGCCTACGACGGCGGCGGCGCCGGAAAGGGCGGTCTGGGGACGATCCTCGTCAATGGCAGGAAGGTTGCGCAGGCGCGGATCGACCAGACCCAGTGCTGCCTGTTCTCGGCGGATGAGACGGCGGACGTCGGCCGCAACGAAGGCACGCCGGTCAGCGAAGATTACAAAGTTCCCTTCGCCTACAGCGGCGTGATCGACAGGGTGACAATTACCCTGGGCGACAAAGCCGAAACGGAGCGCGCCGTTTCCGAGCCTGTTCGACAGGAAAACAAGGCTAAAAAAGCGCTGGCGGATTGAATTTCGTCTCCTAAAGAGGCGGCCGCTACGCCTATCGGGATTGTGGAGCTCGGTCTCAAACAAATTCCGGGCTGACAAAAAGGGCGACGGCGGCCGTGCGCGCCGCCGTCGCCGCGATCGCCCAGGCACGACAGCACCAGAGCGACGCCGGAATTTAACGAGCGGGACGACTGGGACGATTTCGACACTTATCTATCAATATGGCTTCGGGCGGCGCTGCGCGCTGAGGCGCTGGAGTATGAAAGGATGTTAAACCATTTCGCCTGAGACCGCCTCGATTAGGCGCCTCGCCTTGCTGCTCGGCGTCTTCTACCTTTGATCGCCGCACACCACCTTGAGCGTCACGACCTCACCAGCCGGCGGCATGTCCCGACGCATCGTCTCAGCCCTCGTAGCCACGACGGAAGCCGTGCACCTTGAATTCATTTTGAAACCGTTCCCGCCCTTGATTTAAAAGCCAGCTCGAAAGCGTTAAAGGATTTGCAGGTAAACATAGCCCAAGGCTTAGCCGTCTACGCCGCCGAAAAGACCGATGTCGCAAAGCGCAATTTCGGGCTGCGATCCTCGCGCCATTCGCTTCAATGTGCTTGGCGTCAGCCGCCTCGAGCTCGATGCTGACTGCGCGATTTATCCTCGCCTCAACGCTGTTACGCATGATTAGCCGAAGCCCGTCGCTCGGTCGATGTTTAGCAGCTAGCCACCGGTTGTTTTTCGATCAGCCCCATTGGCTTCGAGAATTTTGGATCCGCTAACCAAATCGCCTTTTTAAACAATGGCGGCGCATTCCCGACATGGCGAATAGCGACAAATGCCCTTGCACGGATTAGACAGTGGGTTCATGGCTGGCGAACGGGTTGAAGCAGGCGTAGGTTAGGCCAACGCATTTGCCACCTGTTGAAAGTGAAACGCTCGAGTGGACACACCATGAATTGGATCCACATCCTCGCCGTTGTTGGCGCTGCGGCGGCTCTATATGTCGTCGGCTCACTCCGTGTCCTTAAACAGTATGAGCGAGGCGTCGTCTTTCTTCTCGGCAAATTTGAGGGTGCGCGCGGACCCGGGCTTACGCTGATCTTCCGTCCCATCCAACAGATGGTGCGCGTCTCCTTGCGGACCGTTACGATGCAAATCCCCTCGCAAAAGATCATCACGAAAGATAACGTTTCGATCGATATCGCAGCGGTCGCCTACTATCATATTTCCGATCCAGAAAAAGCGGTGATTGCGATAGAGAACGTCTACAATGCGATCAACCAGATCAGCCAGACCACGGTGCGCAATGTCGTTGGTCGCTTCAGCCTCGATCAACTTCTCTCGGATACGGCGAGCATTAACGAGCAAATCAAGAATGTCATCGACCTGCACACGGAGCCATGGGGCACCCAGGTGACGGCGGTCGAAATTAAGGACATTATCCTGCCCGACAATATGCAACGCGCAATGGCGAAGGAAGCCGAAGCCGAACGCGAGCGCCGCGCGAAAATCGTGGCGGCTGAAGGAGAATATCAGGCTGCGGTCAAGCTCGGCCAAGCTGCGGACATCATTACCCAGCATCCCGTGGCGCTTCAGCTCCGCACACTCCAGACGATGGCGGAGATCTCTGTTGAAAAGAATTCAACTATCATTTTCCCCGCACAGTTTATGACCACGGTGCAGGAAGCCATCGCGCTAATGTCGAAGGACTCAGCGTCAAAATAGTCGAGAGGATGATCCCGGAAACAGCGGGAAAGCTTTCGTTCGCAGCAGATCGATCGTCTATTCGATCGCGTCAGACCCACGACGCCCGCGCTTGCCGCGGAGTAGGAGCGACACCATGAGCAACGCTGACGAGAAGCGGCTAAATCGCCTGGCGGTACGCAAGGGTTTTCGTCTGGAAAAGGCGGGACATGGAAAGGGTCACGGCCGTTTCTACATCGTGAACTTGGCCGAAGGCGTAAGGATGCGTTCCGGCGTCGCTGAGCACGAATATTCCTTTTCGTTGGAAGAAGCCGAGGCTTGGCTTTCCGTCCACTCGAAATGAGTCCAGAACATGCCGCATCTTGTCGCGCAATTAGTTACCAAGGTAAACTCGCCGCGGCAGCAGCAGCTAAGCAAACTTGCTTTTTGCATCGTGCTGCGCGCTCTTTATCCGGCGTTTTTGCAACCTCTGTTTTACCAGACTTCATGAACTCGGCGATATCGGTCAACGCTTTTACAGTCTGCCGTTCAATTGCGCGAACGCGTCGCTCCGGGCTTTTCATAGCGTCAATGATCGCCAGCGGAACGAAACCAGATAATTTTTTCTCGATCAAGTCGGCGATGTTCTCGAGCGCTTCTGTAACCAGTCGCTGACTCTGCGGCGAGAGCGGCTGTTTTTTTCAAGACCGTCGCGGCGCCGCAATCGCAGACCGCGCCATTGGCGCCGCATCAGCTTGCGCCAGCCTCGCCGGACAGTCCCCACATGCTGACCGGCACGCTTCTATCGGTCAGCGGATCGACGCTCACGTTCCGAACGCGCACTGGCCAGATAGTGAAAATCGACGACGCTCTGCCGGTTCAAAATCAGCAAGTCGGCGCCTTGCGCATAAACGGGCAATTCACCGTGCTTGGATCCTCATTCAATTCGCTCGGCGATCTTCAGGCGACCGCCATAGGCCGAGCGAAAGGCTGCCCCGAATTGTGGCTGCCGGATCACTGAACGAGCGGTGTTAGCGACGGGCTCATCGTCAGTGTACGCCCGTGTGAATATTGGAGCATTAAGGCGAGCGGCGCCGCCAGAACGGGCAAGCCCGGACCTCGCAGGAAAAATAGAGGTCCGGGCGAGTCGCCAGGGCTCGGAGTTCTGGCGGTGCGGCCCTGGAGACATAGAGCAGACATCGAAAAGTCTGAGTGAGATGTAAGGCATGCGCCGAATACCCCGCCGGCAAATTACGCGGGCGTGGCTGAACCCTTTACCCTTCGCCTTTCCTCCGCCTGGGCCATCGCCGGGAACGCTGGCTGCAAACGCGAACCCCCTCGCGGTTCCGCGCGAGCGCCGGCGCCGTCACAACCAGCGTGGGGTTTGCGCGCAAAAGCGCTCGAACTCCGCCCCGAATTTTGCGCGAAGATGACGCTCTTCCGGCTCGACCGCCAGCTTTGTCAGCGCTAAAAGCAGCAGCGGCGTCGCCATCATGATAGCGGGCGAGCGCAACAGCAGGCTGCAGCCCAGCGTCATCGCCAGTTCTGAAATGTAAATAGGGTTACGCGAAAAGCGATAAGGGCCGTTGGTGACGAGCGCCGTCACCGCTTGATGCGGCAGGATCGTGGTCTTATGGCGACGCAAAGTGAGCGCGCACCAGACATCATTGGCGAGCCCCAACGCAACGAGAACGGTCCCGGCGACATCCGTTGCGCCGGCCGGAAGACCCGGCGCTGCAAGCAAAAGATCAATTGCCTGTCCGCTGACGATAACCACGATAAACAGCAACGGCGGCCAAAGGATGGGGAAATGCGGCCGTTTGGCTTCGCTAGTTTGGTTCACGCGAGGCTCCTCAGGTTAGATCGGTATTAGAGCGCGCTCTGCTCTTACTTGGAGGGCTTGCCAACTCGGTCAAAATAGCGGTTGTGTTGAAAAAAAAGCGCTTACCGCCCCAGCCTCATTCGTCGACTACTCTCCCGTCTAGAGCCGGGATTTGTCGCCTTACACGCGTCATTGATTTCCGGCTTTAAATTCACTGGCTCCTGCGTTGCGAGAGCATATCTACCGTAGCCCGCTGTTGTGAGCGGCAAGAGACGCGACGATGATGAGGGACATTTCTACAATAATCGCGATTGCCGTTAGAAGCATAAGATCGCCTGTTTTCTCACGACTCTGCACTTGAAGCCCCCCGCGCCTCTCCCGTTGTAACGGCTGTTAAAACACCTCTTACCGCGATTTGGCGTTGGATAGTTTGACCGACAACAAGATGCGAGTGCGGCATGATAGCGCGGCTGACCCATCAATTGCGGTCCGTCACCGTCCATAATGCTCCGCACTCTGCAACGAAGTGAACTAATGTTGATTGACAACAAGGGCAGCCACCGGCCCCCCATAGGCAAAACGCTCCGATGGATTGCTCCGCGGTTCGATGAAGTGGCGGTCGAGACAACAGCGTAAGCTGAATCGGCCACCACAGCATTCAGGTGCATGCGCGAAGAATCGTCGCGTTGATACTGCCGATCCAAGGTGCAAATCGAAAACCGGTGATCGTTTGGTGGTTCGAGCCCGAAACGCTCTCGCGAAAGGCCTGGCGCGGCAAAACGCCCGCGCTTGCGGGAAGCCAGGTTGGCACATTTTTGGGGACGAGCCGACTGGTCCGAACAATGCGATGGCGGCGCAGCTGCATCGTTCGACGCGCCACGCTTGTGGCCACGGTCGCTGCTGGCGGGTTTGGCGCAATGACTGAGAAGAATGCGCCGCCCGGTAACGCCGCGGCTTGCACGTGGGGCAATCCCGGTTGCGGCGGTTGATATATGCGATGACTCGGTGAGCGCAGTCCTCGCAGCATGCTACATGCCCGCCGAGGGCCGCCCTGCGACAGCTCCCGATCGCCAACGTCACCTTCAATTGCTCAAACCTTCAATTTCTCAAGGCTCGCGTGGCCGGCGTCGGCCTTCGCCCTTGGAAGTTCACAACAACCATAATGCGCCTCGGTAGGGCTTCAGCTGTTGATGGCCTCCGACTCGATGATTCGCTCACCTGGCGTGGCGTCCAACGCATAACGCAAAAGCGTGACGGCTATGGCTTCGGCGCTGACAGGCCGATAGCGGCGCGGGATAAGCGGGGCAAGCAGGTTTGCCAAAGTCAGGCCGACGCGTTCTGCCGGCCGGGTTTCGGAGCGCCGCGCGTCGATCAACGACGGTCGCACGATGGTGTAGCGGGGAAATTCGAGCAGTCGAATTCCGTCCTCCACCTGTGCCTTTGTGCGGAGATAAAAGTTGCCTGAGTGGCTGGCGCCAAGCGAAGAGTTCAAAGCGAAGGAGCGGGCCCCGGCGGCTCGCGCACGCTTCGCAATGGCGATAGGCAGGTCGCGGTCCACGGCCGCAAACGCGGCCTCCGAGCCTGCCTTTCTGATGGTGGACCCCAGGGCGCAGATCACCGCATCAGCGCGCCA
Organism: uncultured Alphaproteobacteria bacterium; assembly: GCA_963724845.1. Lineage (GTDB taxonomy): Bacteria > Pseudomonadota > Alphaproteobacteria > Rhizobiales > Beijerinckiaceae > Methylocystis. Next base: position 361,831 of record CAVRWF010000001.1, on the reverse strand, counting down.
AACAGACGCATCGTCTGAAAGAACGGAAAAGTCCGTGACCGGATTGCGCAGCTTCGAATGAGGTGTCAGCGGTCGGCGCGTTGGCGCGATTACCTGCGCCACGCGCTCATCCTCCAGCAGCAAGCGTAGCACCTGCTGCCCGACTGCTCCGGTTGCGCCAAGCAGCAACACTCGGACGCCCGCGACCCGTGAGTTCATCGTTTTACTTTTTATTTAACCACAGACGCGTGGCCGCCATGAAGGTGACTCGAACCAGACCGTCTGCGGCGAAAAGTTCCAGCTGCCACGTCTCGGTCAATTGAAACTTAGGATCAATCCACCGCTCAAACGACCGGCGGCTTCCATGTCTCTTCTGCAAGCTGTCGTCCGGCACATACAATCGGAGGTTCTTCTAGAAACCGCCTGCGGGAGTTGGTACAACATCGTCGTGGTTCCTCTCGGGCAACAACCGACGTTCATCGGATGCTTGAACATATGCTTTGCCGCGTCAGTCGGCGCAAGTCAGGCCTCTGAAAACAGTGGACGCGATCCCGAAGTCGATTGCATCCCCATCCATCGGCTCTCAGTTCGCGCTGGAGCTTTGTCCGTATCAGCCAGACGTGTTTCGGCCGAAGCGACTAGTTCAGCCGAACTTCTTGGCTGCCGTGTCGATGGCGCTGCTCGCTTTTTCAAGATCCGCAGGGGTCATCACCGCATGAAACTCGACTTTGGCATTGAAGGCGAGGAAAAAAGGTTCCGCGACGGCCGGGATGTGAGAAGCATCTGGCAAATCGAGAACTACATAACCCGCACGTTGGCCTTCGCGGTCGGTGAAATAAACGGCCTCCGGCTTCAAATCCGCCAGGATGGAGTGAATCTTCGCGCCGAGCTTCCCGGTTTTTGCCGCCGCGTTGCCCGACTCGACGGGAATCGTGACTATGACTAAAAATCGCATGGAGTTTCTCCGATCATTTTGGCTGTTGGATTCACGTTGGTCGTATTCGCACTGCGACTATACAAGTTTCGTAGCGTTGGGATGAAATCGGTTCTCGATCGCTTCGCCTCTTGTGCAAAAGAGCGTCACGGCTCCTTTGGCCCATGTCGGATTAAAAATCAGCATACCATAACCTTCGAGTGACCTGCACGTATGAACAGTTCGATCTTGAAATGGGCGGGCGCTTTCCACTGACGAAAGACATCGAGTATCCGCTTCTGCGCATTCTCATACTCGATGGCCGAGCCTTGTGGACGTTCGGACCAGCAAATCATGTAATTCATGGCGTCCTCCCCAGTGATCGGCCCCCAGTCACGGAAGCAGCCTCAACGTTAGTGCATTGTCAGCCATGCGACCACCGCGGGCCGCGAAGCTGGCTGGTTAGGACTGCACAGCCGCCCGCACGGTATGGTCTCCGCGATCCTACCTGCAGCAGTGGCTGACCTGGTCACCGTTCCCTCCCGCCTGGACCCGTCACTGCAGCTTGAGGCTGCGTTTATCGCGCGGCGGTTTAAGGAGGCACGCGGCGACGACCAAGCGGACGCATTCGCGAAGTCTCCCGCCGAGGACGGGCCTGGCCGCACGGCACAAGAGGAAGACGCCAGGGGTGGGGCGAGCAGCGCCAAATTGATTGCCGCGAAGCAGCGAAACCGAGATGCTGGCGCAAGCTGAAAAGTGATTTGCGTCAGTTTGATTTTGCGCGCTTACTGTTGCCGATGGTGGACGCCTTTGCAGAGTTTGAACGCCGCGTCATTCAGGATAACAAGCAAACGGGTATATGCTGAACATCTGTCTACGCAGTGACGCAATAAAAAAGTCGCGTTGAAATATTTGATGGGAGGAAGCAATGAATTGTCGCACGCTAATCATTGGCGGTAGCTTAGCTCCGTTTCTGACCACAGTGGCTAATGCTCACAGCCATGACAAAGTAAGGCAGGAAATCATCGGATATAGCTCAGTTCCTGTTAACGGTGAACATTGTAGTTTGTGCAGTCATTTTATCCCATCCAAGAGGTGTCACAAACAACCGTGCTTTGGCTCCTGCGATCAGGTTCACGGCGAGATAAATCCCAATGGATGGTGCAAGATTTTCGTGAAAAAGCTGTAATGGCCAGAGCGGATTCGCCTTAAGCAGGCTCATAGCCAGCTGTGGTGAACCAGTTTTTGCATTCTTTTTGGGGTAACTTGGCGCGCACCGACGATCCTGTCGCGCCGGGGTCGACGGTTCGCTCCGAGGCCTTTAGCTGCGGCGCCTTAAGTTTCGAGAGGGGCTTGCCGATTAAATCAAAGTCCGGGCTGTAAGGCGGTGGGTAAAGCAGTGTCGCGCCGGTCGCCTCGAACGACGCGCGCACGCAGGCGCTCCTGTGCTGTCGATATTGTCGATGGTCGCAATTTCTCTTCGGAAGCCTCAGGCTAGAACCTGATCGACGCAGGCCGGGAAGCATCGGGCGACAAGCCCAACCGCCTGGATGACACGCCCGGCCGTAATTTCCGTATGCGCTTTATCGGCTTGAACACTTCGTCCAAGATAGCCTTGGTGCGCCGCAATCATTCTCATGCGGCAATGCGACATCTGGTCATCTAGCTTCGCAGCAATTCTTTCTTAGTCTAACTTGCGCAGAGGTTGGCAAAGGACGGAGAGGACTGCGCCACCGGAATTAAGCGTGGGAAGGGAGTTTCGCCCTCCTTTGATTCCTGCCCGCAATATTTTCAAAAGGGGGCGATGGAGGCCCAGATGAAACGCATCGCGCTCGCCCTTTTGCTTTCCGGCATTTTTGCGACAGCCGCTTACGCTGTTGACGTGAACTGCTGCAAGGTTTGTTGCAAGGGCGCCAACTGCGTCATGACCCACAAGGAGGCTCATGACTGCAAGGGCCATCCGCCTTGCAAGTGAATTGACGGGACATAGCCCTTAATAGCAGAACTACTCAATGGCATCGGCTCGCCCGCAGATTGGGGCGGGCCGCTCCGCATTAAAGCCCGGTTGAAAATGGATGAAGGGCGCTCGAAAGACGGTCGCGAGCTTAGTGGGCTTCTTCTGATTTTGAATTTTGCGCGCTACTGAATGTCTGCAAATGGCATCCCGGAGTTCCGCTTGGCGTATTTAACGGCGGCTTCGTGTTTATGGCAACATAGACCGCCACTTATCGATCTGTTCAGATTCGTCCAGCCGGTGCTGTTGACGCCCGCTTACAATTTCCGTGCGCAAATGGAATTTGCTCCGGAGCCCCGTCTGTCTACCTCCGCGTCACCGTCAGTCGCACGCTGCCGCGGTTGTTGTCATAGGCGGCCCAGACGTCGTTCGCGAAGCAATAGAGATAGCCGCTTTTTTCCGCGCGATAGGGGCTGATGAGGTCTCCCTTGCCAATCACAATGGGATCGTATGGGACCGGGTTGCCGTTGTCGTCGGTCCCATAGCCGTTGGCGATCATGCCGATCAGCGCGAACCAGGGGGCGTTCTCGACGCGCTTACCCCAAAAAGGGTTCTTTTCCACGCCTTCGGTCAACGTTCTCGCAAGGCCGGCGGCCTCATCGATCGCATTATGGATGATCTCGTGAATGTGGAACTTGTGATCGGTCAAACTACCGTCCGGATCGCTCGTAATGGCGCCGTCGACCCATTCCCCGTCGGCTTTGAAAACATAGTCGACGCCCGCTTCGAGAAAGAGGCCGGTCACGTTCCAATGCTGTTGCGCGAATATGTCGATGGGGCCGGAGCTCTCACCTGGCTGCAAAAGGCGCGTGCGCCAGTAGGGCGCCGTTTCTATCGGCCAGTTGCGCTGGCGTTCGGTGGCCGATGTGTGAAAATCCGGGGAATCCTGAACCATCCTTGGGACCGACCGAGGCAGACTCTTGAGTTTTTGAAATATGCCGGTGTCGGAATCGTGCAGAACGCCGCGAGGGTCGGGGTCGATCTGCGCGACGGCGTTCGGGTTGAACGCCAGGTTTCGCGCCGCCGCTTCGTCGATCATCCATTTCAGCGCATTGTCGGCGAGACCACTTTGTGGATAGCCGCCGCCCACGTCCGAATGAACACCCGGGAACCAAATCTGCTTCGCGTCCCTGTGCATCACGACGTCGTCCCACAGCGTCGGCGTGAAGTTTTCCCGGCATTCGTCGATCGCCACGGCGTGTCGCGCGCAATTGACGAGCGGGCTCAGCCGCGTGTTGCAGAAGCGCTGCGCCCCGAGTTGGTCGAGGGTTTGCAACAGCGGCAAATCGCTGGGTATGCCGAGAGCGCCGACAGTTTCCCAGACGCCAAGAAATTCGATCGGCGTCGCGCCGCATTGCTGCCGCCCCTTCGTCGAGTAGAAACTGAAGTTGGGCAGTGTCGGCGCCCCCGTGGGCTCCGACGAGCCCGTGGCGCGCTTGCGATATTCGTTGAGAACGGAGGCGACGCGCTGCCATTTAATCTTTTCGGAAAGCGTCGGATCGGAAAAATCGGCGAGGCCGATCGTCGTGATCATGCCGGCAAGGTAGCGCGCCGTATAGGCGCCACGGCTGAAGCCGAAAATGAAAATCTTGTCGCCGGGACGGTAAATGTCTGCGAGCCATTTGTAGGCGCTTTGGACGTTCTTCTCCAGCCCGTCGCCCAACGCCCCCTCAATCAGTTTTTGCAGCTTGCCGCCGTCTGTGCCAACGCCGGTATGGTAATATTTTTGCTGCACGACGCCGGCGCCGTCAACATCCGCCAGCGCATTGTAAACCTTAGCGACATTGGTCGGACACGGCAGTCCGTAATCGCGTTCGTCTGCGGTGTTCCAGGTGCCGTCACAGCAGGCAATGACGTTGGCCATAAATCTTCCTCCGGCAAAAGCGACCTGACGATCGAGCCGTCAGCAATATCGGGCTCACTATGTGCGCGCTCAACGATTTTGACAAGCGTCGGAAACAAACGATGCGGCGCCCATCATATTTCAGATGGTGAGCCCTTGAACGCGGCATTACAAGTGCGTCACGCTCCAGCCGCTCATGAAAAAAACAACAGGGCAGCGCGGGTGTCGGACTTTGTCCTCCAGGGGCAACAGGGGCGTAACTGATAAACAGAATTGTGAGCGACTACAACGCATACGCGTGAATGCTGTAGCGCCGGGTACTGTCGATACGCCTATGCACAAGGAGCAGCCAAAAAAATTTCTCAGGACTCTGCAACCGATGGGACAGATTTCTGAGGTGGAAGATGTCGTGGATGCGATCATTTATCTGACGGAATCCCGTCAGGTGACCGGAGAGGTGCCGCACGTGGATGGCGGCGCGCATGTTGGCAAATGGTAATCCGCAAGGCGCCGGCCCTTCAGGGCAGAGCCGAGGTTGAATCGGAGTAGTTCGCCCGCTTTTGGTCTCAGATCACGTCAGATCAAGGTCATGTTGGGGGACGGTTGAGATAATCTCTCCAGTCACAAGTGATGAAGGTTATGAGCGAGGGGCGGAATCTTTGTCGCCATGGAGGATTTCATAAGCGGGAAGCCGCACGAGAAACCTTGCACCTCCAGGCATTGTAAGGGTCGGCGCCATCAGGATCTTGTCGCGAGCGTCTTCGCACTCGGCCTTGGTGACGATCCGCTTGCTGCGACGCGCGGTGCTAGCCGCCAAAGCTTTGCGACAAGCCGGCGCTGGGGCGCGCCTCGCAGCGAACCGCTGGATCGACTTCGCCAGCTCGTCCCCAATATGAATTTTTCTGATGCGCAATCTTGAAGTGATGCCAATGGCGCACGCAAAGCATCAAAAATTCAATGAGAGGCATCGCCTCGCGACCGAATGGTCGGTTGTGGGTGAAGTACGCGGTCACGTAACAGCCGCCGATGGCTACAAGCTGCTGCTCGGCTGCTAGGGCGCGCGCCAAGCGCCATGTCATCACTAGACCACGTGCAAGCATGCTCCGCATTGGTAGTCGAGCTCTTGTTTCCCGGGCGATCGCCGCGTCTCTTCGGGCGCGGAAGGAGGCCGATCGGGCATAGCTACGAAACACTCGCGCGAAAAAAGCTTGCGGCGAATAAAGTCGAATATTGAGATCACGGTAACCTTCTTTCAACGCTTGCCGCGACATCTGGTTGGGCTCGAACCAGACCATATCATCCTCCGGAACCAGGCGACCTTCCTTCACGAGTTTTTCATGCAGTGGAGTAGATGGAATCGGCGACAAGATCGAGACGACAGCGATGCCGAGGCCATTATCCTGAGCGAAGCAGAATATTTCGTCGAACACATGCTCGTCATCATTGTCGAAGCCCACAATGAATCCGGCCTGGACGATGAGGCCAGCGTCACGGATCCGATCGAGCTTCTCGTCCATCAAGTCGCCCCGCACATTCTGGACCTTGCGTGTCTCCAAGAGGGATTCGGGACGAGTTGATTCGATCCCGATGAATACCGTGCGGAAATTCGCGCGCCACAACAGATCCATCAGCTCTGCTTCGTCGGCGAGGTTGACGCTGGCTTCTGTGGTGAGACTCAAGGGATATCCGTGCCGCTCCTGCCAGTCGATTAACGCGGTAAGCAGGATCTTAGCCTGGGCTTTATTTCCGATGAAATTGTCATCGACAAAAAACACATCTCGAATGCCGAGCGCGAGCAGAGCGTCGAGTTCAGCAAGAACCTGCCTTACCGGTTTAAGCCGGGGCTTGCGTCCGAAGATCACTATAATATCGCAGAACTCGCACATAAACGGGCAACCCCTGGAAAACTGGATCGCAGCCGAGGTGTAGCGGCCCGTCTGCGCGAGATCGAACCGTGGCGTGGGCGCGGTCGACATGTCAGTCGGCGCCTCTTGCTTATACCGACGCGCAACTTGCCGTCCGTTCGCAAAATCATTGAGAAAGCGCGGCCAAGTTTCGTCCGCCTCGCCGACGAAGAGAACATCACAGAGGCCATCAAAATGACGCTCATCCACCGTGACGAATGGTCCGCCGGCGCACAAAATCGCTCCTGTCTCGCGCAGCCGGATCAGAATCTCGACCATGCGGCGTTTCTGGACGATCATGCCCGTAACGCCGATCACGTCATAAACTCCCAGCAATGATTTGAAGTCGATCTCCTCAACATTCTCGTCGAGAATGGTGACAGAGTGACCTTGGGGGGCAAGCGCGGCGAGTAGCGGCAAGCCGCAACCCAGCATGACGCTCCGCTTGTTCCCCGGCAGGATCGGCAATGCGTATTCTTTGCCGAAAAATGACGGATCGAATCTTGGATTGATCAGACAGATCGAGAGCGGGCGCCAATCGAAAGGCGGCGCTTCCTCAGCGCAGAAGGGCCTGTTCACACCTTCATCCTGCAACGGCAGTCTCCTGTCTATTAGTAAACAGCCTCCGTAATCGCATTGCGGCCATGATTAGTGGGGGCGGCAGACATATCGACCAACCCGCCGATCACGAGCGATCCGGTAGCATCATGGGTAGGTCAAGGATGCTGGGGCTGATGGGACAGAACAAATGCTCGGCCATCGCCTGGATGATCAGCCATGACCACCGTTGACTGCCACTAAAATCGCTATTCCACAGACGTTCCAGTTCCTCTGCAATCGCGTTTAGGATCACGCATTCACTGTCCAAATCAAAAAACAATATCTACCGCGTCTATAACGATCCGGTTAACGCCAAGAATTTGTTACGACCCTTCAGAGTCCACCAAAACCCATGCATGCGAATTTTATCCGTTGAAGTGCCAATGCCCTCTACCGCTACTGCGACGCGCTAGGCGGCATTGAACGCGAACAGGGCATAGGCAAGGCTGGAAACGCGCAGCTGCGGACTCCGTTGGAGTTGGCGTGGCTCTGACGGCGATATCAGTCCGATCCTGCTCGGGTCCGTTGGCTTTGCGCGCGCGTCGGGTGAGCAGGTTGCCCTATGATGCAGTTCTCCGAGTCCTCGATATGGAGAAACTTTCAGCTCTTGCGCCGTCATCGCAACTCTCGCCGCTGTGGCGGCTTCATTGTCTGAATTCGTATCCGGTGTGACGGATTAGGAGCGCTTGCGACCCCCGCTGCTATCGTTATCGCCTGGAGGCGCCATAATGCGAATGTCCGGCCGAACAGTCGGCGAGCCTACGAATTCGATGCCGACGGATTCGAGAATCTCTTTGATCTCCAAGAGTGTGCCCGTCCGGCTCTGCGGAACGCCACCCAGGGACTCTGGGCGACTAACGATCTTTGTTGCCACACCAGCTTTTTCGGCCAGGTCACCAATTGACCACCCAAGGGCAGCCCGAGCGGACCGAATTTACACACCCGAAAGCATTGACGAACCCCGATAAAAGGTCCCAAAATAGAATATATCTTTATCCATTATGCCGACATATGGTGGACTCTTCCGATACAATTCCCGACTCCAAGCGCTTTTGCAAGAGAGCGTCGAAAGACCATTACGACTGATGTTCGGCGCTTGCACACCTCCAAGAAGCTTATTCCGAAGACTCCCTCCGCGCCTATCGCGCCGATTTCGCGCAGTTCGAGGCGTGGTGCCATGCGGCAAACTACTGCCCCTTGCCCGCTGTGCCGGAAGCCGTGGGGAGTTTATCCAAAATCGTCACCCTCGACCCTTCGCCGGCGCCTTTCGGGCATCCACAAGATCCACCGTGTCATGCGGCTCGACAATCCCGTCGCCGACGAAGAAGTGTTGATCGCAATGCGGCGGGCGATGAAAAGCAAATCCCGTCGGCAGAAGCAAACCTTCGGTTTGACTAGAGGAATACGCGACAAGCTCCTTGCATCCTGTCCGGACGGCCTTCTAGGCTTACGCAATCAAGCACTCATCGCCGTCGGTTAGGATACGCTGTGCAGACGCGCTGAACTGGTGTCGCTTTGCGTTGAAAATTTCCCGCCGCTCGAAAACGGCGCGATGTCTATCCTGGTCCGGCGCGCCAAGAATGACCCGTTCGGCGATGGCCGTTTTGGCTATCTAGCGCCTCCACCATCGAGCTTCTCAGAGTCTGGCTCGATGCGTCGTCAATCGAATGGGGTTGGCTGTTTCGCGAGGTCAGCGTCACTCGCATTGGCGCGAAGCCGTTGCATCCTTTCCCAGTAAATTGCATTCTCAAAACCGTCGCCCGTGCGGCGGGTCTTGGACCCGCGACCGTCGCCGGCCTCTCCGGCCACTCAATGCGAGTGGGGGCCGCCCAGGGTCTGGTGGCTGACGGCGTTGGACTGCTTCCGATCATGCAGGCTGGCGGTTGGAATCGATGAACGTCATCGGACGCTATGTCGAACATGCCGAAATCTCGCTTTGTGGCCAACTTCGATATCCTCGTGGTCAAACCACCGCATGAGCCGCAGCGGACAGGCCAGAATCTTCGGGTTCAGAATCGCGCTTAATAACGGTGTCGCATCACCTGCCGACGCTCACATAGGTGAAACCGCACGTCCTAATATCGCCCCGGCGATAGACTTTGCGCAGATGAACGATCACCGGCGGCTTCAAGAGTTTCTTGACCCGATCAAGATCGAGCGCGCGAAAGGCGTCCCATTCCGTCACGATCACCAGCGCGGCGGCTTTTTGAGCGGCGCATAGGCGTCATCGTGGAAGATCACCTCCGGCATCAGGGGGCGCGCCGGCTTCCAGCAGAAGTGTTGGTATAGGGTTTGTTATTGTCAGCTAATCGAGCGCCCACACAAGATCGATCCGCCGCGCCGGTAATCAGCGTCCGAGCTGCAAGCTCCGTCAACTCTCTTGTGCTGTTTGATCATGCAGGCCCGGTATCGGGCTCGGCACCGACGTAACGCGAACTTCCACCGTCATTCCCTGAAATGTGTCCGCTGCTCCCACGAAATTTCCAGTTACGGGCATGGCCTGTCGGATGTCGCGAGCAACGGCGACGGGAATGAGATTGAAGCCGCCGACGCTGCGATTTGTCGGATCGAATGTAATCCATCCTGCGCCTGGCACATACACTTCGGCCCAGGCATGGGTTGATCCAGCGTTCGCAGAACCCTTTAAAGCTTGATCCGGATTGTACAGATAGCCGGAGGCGATCCGCGCTCCAAAGCCGAGACTACGCACAGCTTCAACATAGAGGACCGCAAAATCGCGGCAAGATCCCAAGCCTCGATCCAGAGTTTCGGTCGGCGACTGGACTCCTTCGTCATCCCGGCTCTGATAAACCACCGCTTGCGAAACACCGGCGCTGAGATCCTTAAGCAGAGACAGCGTGTCCGTCTGGTTGTGCGCGACAAACCCCTGCGCCCAAGCGCGCAACCGTCCTGGCGGGTCCGCGCACTGTTGAACCGTCAAGGCGCCGAGGTCGATCCACTCATCGTCACAGTATTTGAACGGATAACAAATACTCGATGCGGATATGTTGAAAACGGGCCACGCCGGCGCATCGAGCTGGAGTTGCACGACGCTCTCAATCTTGAGAATGTCGGCCATGCTCTGAAAGGTCGCCATTGCAACAGCATTGCCGAACACATCGAGAGCCCAGGTCACTTTTGCGGCGGGAGAAACCGCTACTTCGCTCGAAATCACGCGCAGATCGCGACTCTCTCGCGGGCGAATCATCATTCGGTGCGGTCCAAAGCCTACGCGTTGACTGTAACTGTAGATCGTTCGGTGATGAATTTTGAGCGTAATCATGGAGAGCTCCAAGAAAGGATTGTGTAGCAATCGAGCTACGGCGTTTCCCGGGATGCGCACTTTTTGGTGGGCCAGCTTCGCCTCGTCGAAAAATCGATCGCCGCAGCCGAGCAGATCGCTTTTGCTGGCGCTCGGAGGCTGCGGCGCTCGTCGCTAGATTCTGCCCATCACGACAAGGACGAGCACAACAATCAGCACTGTCCCGAGGGCGCCAGACGGAAAGTAGCCCCAATTGACGCTATGTGGCCAGGTAGGTATGGCGCCGACGAGCATTAGGATAAGCCCAATCAAGATGATGGTTCCAAGTGACATGGGGCTTCCTTTCATAAGTAAATAAGGTTTGAGGCAGGCGCATCAGCTTTTTGATTGCGGTCGATCTTCGGTTTTGAAGTGGAGACGAGCGACGGCGACCAGAGCGCCGTCACTCGGATGATTAATAGTCTCAACGCTTTTGACGCAGTGCGCGAGATCGGGATGGTGGCGTGTAAGATGGGCGCTCAGCTCCGACTTGGCGCTTGCCGGTCCGGTGATTAAAATCGCCTTTGCGTCCGCAATCGCCGCTGTGAACTCGTTCTAAGAAATCTTCATCCGATTGCGCGTCCCCGCCGGTCCCATCTTTATGTTGGATGCGTTGACTCGGACGATGCGGATTAATGAGGATGTGATCGACCTCCGCCATGCTCAAATGAAAAACTTTTGCCTCCCGATGGTCGATCCAGACGATTGCGTGATAATGGGCGGGCATGGAGTTATTCCGGGCTCATTTGAGGATACGTTGGCGACGCGGCTGGATCACCCCTGCACTTGCGTTGCCCAACGAAACTACTCGTCGCACTATCGCGCTTTGGCCTAGCTACGGTAGCCTCGGAATCTACTCAAAAGACGTGCTATTGTGACAAGCTGCGACGCTTGATTGCGCCCGCGCTCGAACGATTGCGCTTGAGAAAATCAATCGGAACTCGAGTTTTCCAGGGTTTCGAGGCCCGGAACCAAACACTATCTGCACTCTCGCCGACGCAAACGCGCAATCCGCACGCATCACCCAAGAGGCTAGGCCCGTGAACGAGAAGGCCACCAACGAAGAACTCAACGCGCTAAACGAAAAGCTTCACGAGGCGCTGGCGCTTCAGCGCAAAACCTCCAATGATCTTCAGAACATTCTGGAAAGCTCGGGGATCGCGACGATCTTTCTGGACGATGAACTCAAGATACGTTTCTTTACGCCTGCCGCCACGTTGCTGTTTCGAGTGATTGCCACGGATATCGGTCGTCCTCTCGCCGATTTCTCTTCGCTTGTGGACGACGAAGACCTGATCTTCGACGCATCACAGATCCTCGACGATCAGACGCCCATCGAAAAAGAAGTTTCGACACGAAACGGGGTTTGGTACAATCGGCTTATTCTACCTTACCGCAACCATGACGGCGGCGTCGAAGGCGTGGTGATCACCTTCAGGAACATCACCGAAAACAAGCGCGCGGCGGAAGCTTTGGCCGACGCCAAGCAGATCGCCGACAACGCCAATGTCGCCAAATCGCGCTTCCTCGCCGCCGCGAGCCATGATTTGCGGCAGCCGCTGCAAACCATTCGCCTGCTGCAAGGCTTGCTGACAGAAAAGGCGCCGGGCGACGAGGCGCAAAAACTCTTGAAACGTCTTGACGCCACGGTGGGCGTGATGTCGGGAATATTGAATACGCTGCTCGACATCAATCAACTCGAAGCAGGCGCTATACATCCAGAATTGGAGAACTTCTCGTTAAAAGAGCTATTTGAACATCTCGACGAGGATTTCGGCTATCACATGCGCGCGCAAGGGCTCGAGTGGCGCGTTGCGTCGAGCACCTGCATGATCCGAAGCGATCCACGTCTGCTCGAACAGATTTTGCGAAATCTTCTGTCCAACGCTGTAAAATTCACCGCGGTCGGAAAAGTGTTGCTTGGCTGCCGTCGGCGCGGCAACACAATTCATATCGAAGTTTGGGACACTGGCCCTGGCATTCCCGAAGGACATCGTCAGGCGATTTTCGAAGAGTTTCATCAAATGAACAACCCAGCCCGCGAGCGCGCCAAAGGACTGGGGCTCGGGCTCGCTATCGTCCATAGGCTTTCAGCCCTGCTCGGTCATCCGATCAATCTGAAATCAAACATAGGGCGCGGCTCGATGTTCAGCATCGCAGCGCCCGTCGCCGTCGGCGAAAGGATGACCTCCAGACTTTCGCAAGGAAATCCGGCCATCGAACGCGCTGGAGATGGCGCCTTGATCCTTCTCATTGAGGATGATCCGACGATTCGAGACTTGCTCGAAGAGCTGTTGCAAGCCGCCGGCCACCGTACGATCAACGTCGCAGATGGCGTCGCCGCGCTCGCAACTTCGGAACTACCAGACCTCATCGTGGCCGACTTCAATCTTCCAAACGGACCAAACGGCGGCGAGGTTGTCGTCAAGCTACGGGAATCATTCGAGCGACAAATTCCGGCCGTTGTGCTGACCGGGGACATTTCAACTCAAACCCTGCGCGTCATCGCCGGGCTTGGCTGCACTCATCTCGACAAGCCGGTAGAGGCGGCGGAACTATTGCGTACCGTCTCGCATCTCCTTGCAGCGGCGACGCCGCAAAAACGAGGAAACCATCGCGAAGGCCCGTTGCCTGCTACAGTGTTCGTTGTCGACGACGACGCGGATCTGCGTGGAACGATTGGCCAGACGCTCGAAACGCAGGGCTGGCTCGTCGAGACCTATGCGAACTGCGAGGCTTTTCTCGCGGCGTTGGGTGGACGTAGGGGATGCCTCGTAATCGACGCCATGTTGCCCGGCATGGATGGATTCGAGTTGTTGGCGCAGCTGAAAGTCGACAAGATTATTCTGCCGTCGATCATGATTACGGGACATGGCGACATATCGATGGCGGTCAAGGCGATGCGATCCGGAGCTTGCGATTTTCTTGAAAAGCCCTTTCGCCATGACGAGCTCATTGAGAGCATCAAGCACGCCCAAGCGAAAAGTCGGGACTCCAATCTACCATTGCAGCGGCGCGCAGATGCAGCGGCGCACCTTACCGACCTGACGACACGTCAACGGCAAATTTTGGATCTCGTGCTTGCCGGACACCCCAGCAAAAATATCGCCGCCGACCTCTGCATCAGTCAGCGCACAGTGGAAAATCATCGCGCCGCCATCATGCGAAAAACCGGATCCCGCTCGATCCCCGCTCTGATTCGACTTATGGTGGCGGCCGTCTGAGCAGCGATCGTTCGCGAAACCGAATGCACGGCATGAGTAGTTTCCGAGGCTACGAATATTCATAGAACCGATTACACATCAACTGGCGATAGCGAAACCAACAGGAGATTTCATTATGGATAAAGAAAACATCAAGGGCGCCGTCCAGAACATCAAGGGCAAGATTGAAGAAGTCGCGGGCAAAGTTCTCGGCGACAAGGATCTGGAGTTGCATGGCAAGGCTGATCAAGTCGCCGGCGCCGTCCGCGATGCAGTTGGTACCGCGAAGGATTCGGTGAAGGAAGCCGTCAAGGACGCCAACAAGGTCTAATCGACCAGGCGTTTGCCTGTTCTGGCAGCTGATAGTCCAAGCAGGCTTGATCTTGCATCCAGTCTGCTTGGCCAGCCGCCAAAAGGTTTCCGTGATCGGCGCCTCTCGGAGAGAATCAGCCTAGTTGCCGCTCGGTTTCGCTCCGTCGCCACTTTTCATGCGTGACCTTGTCGCCAATGTGCGGCTTACCAAGAGTCACGTCACCGGAGAAATGCACATGACCCTCAGTATTGCTCATTTGCAACCAATCGTCTCTCTGCTCGCAGGCATACTCATTCTTATTATGCCCAGCCTCCTGAATTACATCATCGCAATTTTCCTAATCATGTCAGGGGTGCTCGGCCTCGGACTAATTCGTTGAAAACGCCGACTCGACGAAGCATCGCTGATCTTCCAACAGAGCAGCGCCAACGCTGGGATGAGCATTCTTAAGTCCAGGCCTTGGTGCGGACCCTTAATGCGGATCTCCGACGCTGCCGCTTTTAGAGCAGGTTGCCCTTCCGTCCAGAAAACTGGTTAGCACCTCGTCAATCAGGCGGAGCGGAACCGGGGGCTTAAGTAAATTTTGAAGCTAACGTAGGACGGCGTTGCCTTTGATCACATACGCCATCACGGCACGTAGCGCTCAGGCTCGCATATCATTGGGGGACGCCGAAGCTCTTAGTCCGTTTGCAAAAATTGAATTGCGCCGCCCCGTGAGACGGCCGCAAACTTGATTTGCAACAACAAGGAGGTTGGGAATGTCGAAGCCTGTTCTCGTCCTGATCACAATCCTGTCCTCTTCGCTCTGGTACGCGCTTGCCGTCATTGGCGAAGGCGGGTTCGCCGCTTTCTTTTCTCATTCGGCGCGCATCGCGCTCGTGATCATCGGTGTCGCTTTCGCCGGCGTCGGCATGTTGAGCGAAGCGGGCCTGCGAACTGGCGTGCGCGAGGATCGCCGCAATCGCTGGATTTTTATTCCCTTGATTTTCCTCAGCTTGATTTCGGGCTGGCTGCCGGCATGGTGCGACCGTAATGACTTGCTGACAATCGACGGCGATGCGATCCGCTGGCTTGGCGACTTTCTGTTTGCTGTTGGCGGCGCTTTGCGCTTGGCGCCGGTCTTTGTGCTCGGCCGCCGCTTCAGCGGGCTTTTGGCCATTCAGCCTGGCCATACGCTGGTAACCACGGGCCTATACGGCGCGATCCGTCACCCGTCTTATCTCGGGTTGCTGGTGATGGGCGTGGGTTGGGGACTGGCCTTTCGCTCGATCATTGGCGTTATGCTCGCCTTGCTTATGCTCTTTCCGCTGGCTGCGCGCATACGTTCGGAGGAAGCGCTACTGGAGGAGCATTTTGGCAGTGAATATGCCGCCTATCGCACGCGCACCTATCGGCTCATACCGGGAATTTATTGATGGGTGGACAACCATCGACGCTCATCTTCCGCAGACGCCTAAGCCGCGGGAGGCTGTCCAACACTTCCGCCAGTGGCCTTTCGCCTTTAGCGCTCAGCGGCAAACTCTGCTGCCGTTTCGGACCCGACCCTGAACGGAAGCTTGCGCGGCTCCGTCAGTTCATAAGCGGCCGGTTCAGCTCCGTGCGCCAGCCCGCTGGATCCGGCGTCGTTTGGGGTCCGACTGTATAAAGCTCCCACAGGTCGGCGGCCGGTTTGAGTCCGTTGGCCTTTATCCATTTGTCGAACTCAGCCCATGCGGTCGGCAGGCCTTCGTACGGGCCGCTGTATAGGGAATGCGCCACCTTTGCGGCTGGCAGTTCGCCCGGCTTTATCCGCCCGGTCGCTTTCACCGGCGCCGAGACCTTAACGCCCAATTCAAAATCGAAGATCTCAGGGCTCATCTTGATATGATGCGCGAAAACCGCGCTTTCGGGCTTCACGCCTTGGGCGGCGAGGGCCGCCATCAATTCGCCGACGGCTGGGCTGAATACTTTCATCATTTCCTTGCGCGGCGCCGTGAGATGAATAACGGCGGCCGATTGAGTTGAGGTCTGGATGATCTGTGGCGGGCTAAGCATGGCTTTTTCCCTTTTCAGGGGTGGCCCCCGGTTCGGCGGTGCGAAATCTACATTCCACTCATCGGCTTGACTTCCATCACTTCGATGGATGATTGGGGAATTTGCAGGTGGGGGTGGTTTTCGAAGGCCTTAACCGCAGCTTCATGCGATTCCGCCTTCACGAACGAATACAACATGATCTCGTTCTTGATGTCGACTACGCCGCTGGCGGTGACTCGTTTGGTTTTCCCGCCAACCTCTGTGCTGACAATCATTTTGGCATGATCACCCATCCATTTTCCCCACTCTGCATGCATCTTCTCCTCAGCGGCCTTCTTGGTTTCAGGGTCGGTTTTTGCCCAATCCGCCATCACAGACGCTGGCACAAGGTAAAGAGCGACAAACTTCTTCGTATTAGAATCAGTCATGACTTTTCCTTCGTTCGGGTGAGCGACAGTACACATTATGCGGCCAACGTGACCGCCTTCAAGGCGCTCATTGCGAGCAGTAGCGCTCAACGCTCCAGCATCCAAAGCTTCGAAAAAAACGAAGCGCCGGCGCCGCTGGTTGGGACCGACGCGAGTTCCAATCGACATTAGCGACGTTAGCTTTACTTGGATGGTCAGGAATTTTCGCGAGTGAAGCTTGCGCTGATGTGCCTGACCGGACGCTGTTCCACGGTTTCAACATTTGTCGACCACCTTTCGCATTGGAGAGAGCGAGGTAAGAGATGTCTCACAAAATACTTGTTTTCTATGGCTCCTATCGCTCAAACCGGATGGGCGTCCGACTAGCGGAGTTCATTGTCGCACGGCTTCGCGCGCGCGGCGACTCTGCCGAACTTATCGACGCAAAAGACGTCAACCTTCCAATGCTGGACCGAATGTACAAGGAGTATGCGCCTGGTTCAGCTCCGCACGCTATGGGAGCTTTGGCTTCGAAAATTTGCGCTGCGGACGCGTTCGTATTCATTGTGGGCGAGTATAACTGGGGAGTGCAGCCGGGCCTGAAGAACCTGACGGATCATTTTCTTGAAGAATGGTTCTGGCGCCCGGCCGCGATCGCCAGCTATTCTGCAGGACGTCTGTCAGGTGCGCGCTCGAGCGTCGCTTGGCACGGCATTCTGTCCGAAATGGGCATGGTAGTGATTTCGAGCGCCTTAACCGTTGGTCCAATCGCTGACACCCTGGATTCGAACGGCGCTCCCCTCGGCGCCGCCGGAAAGGCTCTGGAACTGGCCTTTCCAAAGTTCGCAGAAGACCTTGCGTGGTGGGCCGAGGCCGCCAAGACGCAGCGAACGCGTCACCCACCGCCGTATTGAGTTTGAGCCGCCTGTCATTCTTTTTGAGCGTCTCCAATGACGAGGAACTCATTTTGACGCGAAGCCACGCACATCGCCGCTTATTCTGCGTAGCATCAGGTCGTTTCAGAGATCGAATGACGGTTGCCTAAGCGGCCTTTCTCGTCGCGACCAACTTGAGAAGCGCTTCAGCTGCGCCGGTCGAGGATGCGGGATTTTGCCCGGTGAGGAGGCGGCCATCAACAATCGAAAATGGCTGCCAGGCAGGGGCTTTCTCGAAGATGGCTCCGAGCCGCTTCAACTCATCTTCAACGAGGAACGGCACAACATTCGTGAGGTGCATGGCTTCCTCCTCGTCATTGGTGAAACCGGTGACCCGCTTTCCCTTCACAATAGGAGCGCCATTGCAGGTGACCCGATGAAGCACCCCAGGTGAATGGCAAACCAACGCCACCGGCTTCCCGGAGTTGTAAAAGGATTTGATCAATGCGATTGAGTCGGCGCTTTCCGCCAAATCCCACAGGGGACCGTGACCACCTACATAGAAAACGGTGTCGAAATCTTCCGCTTTCACATCAGCAAGTCTGACCGTATGGGAAAGCGCTTTTTGCGCCTCTGAATCCTGTTTGAACCGCGCCATGGCAGATGTTTGATTTTCGGGTAAATCGCTCTTTGGATCGAGCGGCGGTTGCCCGCCGTTTGGCGACGTGAGCGTCAGCTGCGCGCCGGCGTCCCGGAAAACAAAGTAGGGGGCGGCGAACTCTTCGAGCCAGAAGCCGGTTTTGCGGCCGGTGTCGCCAAGTTGATTGTGCGAAGTTAGCACCATCAGTATTCTCATAGTCCTGCTCCTTTCTGCATCGTTGTGCGCCTTTTAGCGCAACGCCTCAGCAAAGGCCCTCAAGGCGGCAGCACATTTCCGCCGACTTACTGAGGGGGCAGGAGCAAATTGGAGCGCGTAGATGATTTGGCAAGATAGGGACATAGCCGAAAAGGGACTTGTCGATCATTGGCCCGCCTGCGTTTACTGGCTAGGGAATGGCCCGAGTAGAAACGTCTTTAATCCGCCTCAGCTACGGCAAATCGGCTAGTTTCAATCGGCAAAATGGGAAGCAGGGCAAGCTCAAGATCATCCATTGATGCCTGCGGAATTTTTTCGATTTTGATGGATCCGTTGATATCCATCACCACGGCAATACGGCTGAGCCTCTCGCGATCAATTTGCCCGGCCAAGCTGGGCCCCAGCCAAAGATGTGGCGTGACCATGCGCAACACATTTTGGCACCACCCGGCCGACAGGCGCAACGCTTTCAGGCTAAGGTGTTCGCCGTGCAAAATCCCGCGGAAGCAGTTGAGCACGCTGTAATCCTCGTACACTGTGTCCTCGTAAGCATCCGCGCGGTCAAAGACGGGCAGCCATGCGGCCTCAGTGTACCAAGCCTGTAGCGGACGATGGGCCGCCGCCAGCCCATCCAGATTTAGCCTCATAGCGGCTGGCGTCGTGCCCGCGAAGGCGTGACACTCGGAGTGGTTGGCCACCCAGCGGTAGAGATGAATGGTTTCGCCCGAGGGAACCGGCGCAAAAGAGCGCCCGCGCATTTTGCCCAAGGTCATCGCTAGCAGTTCACTGGTTAGTCTTGACTTGTCATCAGGAGCAGGCGGGACGGCGCGGCGTTGGCGCATGGTGGCGTGGAGTCCGAAACCGGTGACGGGAATTTCGCCCCCTTCGGGAACAATGTCGATCATCACGGCCTGATAGTTCTGCTCCGCGTCAAACAGCTTCGCCCAAATCTTCTGCCTCATCGCTTCGGCCAACGGCCAGGACTTGCGCATCTTGGTGACGCTACCGCCCTCTGTCATTTGCCGCTCGGCGCGCAAGCGCAATTCGCACCTCCGTTCAAAAAGGGGGCTCAGCCACGCTTCTATCGCACCGCGGCAGATATCCAGGCTAGCGTGGCCTTTGTCATTCAGTATCGTGACGCTGCTGGCGACGCTGGGATGGAACAGCCGTTGATCATGTGCGATGCGCGGATGGTGGAGAGTCACCTCCCTGAGCCACAGCTCGTACTCTCGCTGACGGTTACGCGCCTGTTGGTCCAGCCGCTTGGCCCGCGCCTCCTCGGGGCGCATGTCGCGGTAATGCCACCCTGTCATTGGAACACGTAGCAATTGATCAACGGCGGCGTTCGACAAAGAGGACTCAAGGATGTCCTTCGTATCGTAAACGGCCTTGGGATTTAGAGCCGTGATAATGGGTTGCCAAACGCGTGCAAAGGCGTTTAGCCGCACCCGAGGCAAAATATGGCGAGGCCCCTCGCCGCCGGGGCGAAGCGCTATTTCTAATTCCCATTCGCCATCCGCTTCGGCCACGACATGAATTTGCAGAACCAGCAGGATCTGGGTCGTGCGCTCCGGCGTCATGTGCGGCACGTAAAGATTGGGAACGGCGGCCGAGTAGATTTGGTCCGAGTTCCTCCGACGCTGCCGGGACCAGAGCGAATTTCTTCGTTTCAAGATAGGCTTTGGCGGTCTCGAGATCCGCATTGGCGGGCAATTCATAGCCCCCGACGATCTGCCCGTTATGAAACTTCGCGCCGTTCATAAAACCCTTGGTAAAACTTAACCCCGAAGGGCCGGTCACCCGAAAGTCGGCGAAGCCGCCGGAAAATCCGGCTCCATCGCTCAGCATGAGCCATGTCAGGATCTCCTCCCGGCCTACGGACATCGGCCAGGCCGCAGGATAGACCATAAGTTTGCGGCTGTTGTGCTGATCAAAATAGTTGCGCAACACGATGCTGCCGTCAATTTCGGGCTGTGCGGCTATGGCCGTTTTTGTGAAATACAGAACGGTCGCACCCGCGCCGGCCTCATCGGCCATATCGTCGAAATGCAGCAGCGGCCGGTCCGAGGGCAATTCAATCAGATTCGCCATCCCCGTCAGGCTGGCTTCGGCGAAGGCGCCGTTTTGCGTTGCCGCCGCTTCGATCTGACCGGTCGAAAAGCCACGATAGAAAGCCTTGCTCCATTGCGTGACGCGCGGCTTGCCCTTCAAGATCTTCAGCGGGCCTTCATAGGTCTCGGCATCCGTCATCAACGCATCCACCTGGCGGCCGTTGCTGAACAGGATGCATTCATAACTGTCGCTGTCATAGAGGCTGGTGAAAACGGCGGCGGTTTTCAGCAGGCGAGACACATTGAGCGCCGCTTCCTTCAGCTCGCCGTTGTCGAGAGAGGCATTGTCGCTGTCGAAGACGGACATGTACTGCTCGCCGGGGCGTGCAAGCAAAATCACACGCTTGGCTCCCTTAACCAACTTCTTATCGCGCCGGTAGCCTTGCGCCGTGTAGGCGCGCGCGAGCGCCTTCGCGGCGTCGTCTGCAGCGCCGAGCGACCGGAAATGGAAACTGGCGCAGGTGGTTCCCATGGTGTGCTCCGGCGGGGTTCATTGTAGACATGCACGAGTTCGCGAAACGAATCTCCACTTCGTTTCATACTCATTGCCCTCATTGCCCCGAAGGCAAACTGTTTGTCTTGTCTCTCCTAAGAAAACGTGAAGAGCTGCTCAGCGCCAAATTTGTGGCTCGCGCCGGTGCGGAAGCCGCCCACAGTTGGAGAGCAAACGGGAATTTGAGTCCTGACGTTTTTTCACGAGATGGGGAAGGCGACTGCGAGGGTCTGCTATTTTACGAGCGAACTTGGACCGCTGACGAACGGACTGTCCCGAACATAAAATCGCAGGAGACGATCCGCATCCCGCGAAATGCCGATCCTGATGCTCTGTCCGATTTCGCCAGGTTCGGATTCACCGCTTCCAAGCCATAGAGGGCCTTGGTGGCAGAGATCGAGCCCATCGAGCGAAAGATCCACCCGCAACGCCGCAGTGAGTCTTCCTGGTCCTCGCGCGAGTTCGCGCAAGCGCTCGATACCCCGATTTCGCTGCATAATCGCGACGCCTTCGAGCGGCTCAAGCGCCCTGATAAGAACGCCGGCTCCGATCCCGGGCCTCTCGCTCGAGACATTCAGCATGAATGAGCAGCCGTAGGCGAGATAGATATATGCGTGCCCGCGCTCGAGAAACAGTGAATGGTTACGCCGAGTCATTCCCCGGTAGGCATGCCCGGCGGCGTCGCCGACGACATATGCCTCGGTCTCAACAATTCGACCGCTGGCGACGCCTTCTGGCAAGTCCCGCACCAATAACTTACCAATGAGATACCGGGCGCAAGAGACCGTATCAATCGGCAACTCCGAACGAGCGAGCGGCGGATTGGCGTACGGCGGCATGGTTTCAGGTCATCCGCTCGACCCATTGCGCGCGCGAAGGCCCCGGCTCGAACGGATCGCCGAAATACTGGGTTTCGTGGGCCACCTTCCCATTTAAGAACTCCATGACGCTCACAGTGTAATACGGCCGTCCGTCATAGGTTAGGATAAACTCCGTGACCCAGAGGTCGCTCGCGCCAATGATCCGCCGCACTGTGAAGCGTTTCCGGTTCGGTTGCGACGCGCGAGACGACTGAATATTTGGCCGCCCGCGGATGCGCTCGCCAGACTGAGGATAATCCAGCACCGCGTCCTCACAGAAAATTTGATGCTCCTCCCCGAGGTCGTTGGCATCGGAGGCGGCCCAATGATACTCCAGAGCTGCACGAATTTGTCGGTCTTCCACATCAAATCTCCTTGATCACGCCAACGACGTTGAAGCCGTGGTGCATGCGCTGGCTGGAACAGGACTTCCCGATGGGGCAAAAAAGCCCACGCTCAATGCGAAGGCTGAGTAGCCTGGGAGGTCGTGCCGCCAGACGCAAAACTTGTGAGCGACTGTTTTGTCACGTACGCGCCCTCGAATGCGTCAGTCCAACCTCAGCCAGATAAAGGGCGCGATGGATTTCGGAGTGCTACGTGCTTTGCCTGGCGGACTAACCTACGGAGTTGCAGCGGCGCAATTCGAACTGGATGGGTTCGGGTTCAGCTGTGTGTAAAGCCCTGCGTTGAAATTCGTGATTGGCCAATGGGGAGCAGCAATGTGAGTGCTTCCGAGCGATTGCGGCCATTTGGTCCGTCCCAACACAAGGCATACGCTATAGTTGAGCTTATATGGTGCAGGTGGGAAACTGTTAATCGGATAAGATTGCTGACCATTGTAGACGCTGTTCAAAATAAACCCGTAAAATGAGGCCGAACCCCACGCAATCTTTTTGCCGGTCGTCGTGGCCGTGAGATAGTTGCTGCTCTGCGCTGCGCAGGGCAAGCTGTATTGCACCGACTGGAATGGCCACTCGCCATCGCTCGGCAGTGTCTGCGGATCGCCGCATTGATCCCAGCTGAACCCTCCTGCCTGGGCAAAGCTGGCGTTGTTGTATCCGCGCTCTCCGGCATAGCCGTCCGCAAGCGCGCTTCTGCCGGCGTTTAATGGCTCGAACAAACCCATTTCGTATGAAGTCCCGGGTAATCCGCCGGTTGTTAGAACATTATATCGCGCTCCGAAGTTAAGCGCGCTCCAGTTCCAGGAGTCGCCTCTCGTGACTGGCGCATGAAGCGGGGAGAAGACAAATTCCTGATCCCCCCACTTTGCATTGGCGACAATTCCGTCCTCCCCGTTGTCGAAGACCATAACCCCATAAGGACCGCGCACGTCGAAACTCACGAGTCCTTGCGTTGGTGAAGTCGCGCCGGGAGGAACGATCTGGGACATGTCGACCGATACGTCGATCCGCGGAAAATCCCTGCCCGCCTGGAAAACCCATGTCGTGGTCACGGGGATTGTATAAAATTGATAGTCGGCGGGATTGACAGAGAGCGGCGGAGAGTCGACGCCTGTGTTCGCGTTGAAGCCGCCAACGGCTATCGTGCCATAATGACCGTAGTTAATCTTGAAACTTTCTGCACCCGCGGCGGCGGTGTTAAGGGGGATTGAAGCTGTCGCGGCAAAAGACAGACCTAAAGGCGAGTCGTCGACATTGAAAATTCTGTTCGCGATCGGAGCCTGCGTGTTGTCGGAGAACAGCCGGTAGCGTTCGTGCGACACGAAGTAGCCAAAGCCGCCGTCAGCTTCATTGGCTGCATTCACAGTGATTTTTTGCCAGGAAATCAGGGCATTTTTATAAGGGGACTCGTTCAACGCGAAGTAGGTCATCTGAACAGCGTAACCGCCATGACCCGCATTGCCATGTCCCTCCATCTTGAGGGCGACCGTACGAGGCATATCGCTGGAGTCGTTCCATGTCCAGATGTCGCATTGGACCCCGCCGATCTGGCCCGTGGTGTGAGAAACGCTCGCAAGCGCGCTTGCCGGCGTGAACAACACGCACATGCACGCGACGCCTAAGGATCGAACGTCGCAAAGCGCAAAACTAAACCCGAGTTTCATGAGAAAAACCTTCAAGCCAGAAAACTCCGCCCAAGCTTCGGCGGCAAGCTGAAGCATGTCAACAACTGTTCATATTCCTGTCCCCGAGCGAAGAGGTTGATTTTCACAGAAAAGAAAATTTGTAAGGGATGATTGTGGCGCTCGGCCTTAGGACGCGGCTAAGTCTGAAACGCTGAGTGCAGCGTCCAAAAAATCGAAACCACACAGAGTGACAATCCCAGCACAGACCGACAAGCGCTGCTTTAGCTGCGTGCTCTCAACGGTGGCGAAACGAAGGAACAGGTCCTTGAGATAAAGCGCCTAAGCAAGGGAGGTGATTGCTGGGGCGGCAACCTGAGGCTCCACACGACCTTCACAACAGCGGTCGCAGTCCACCCCGCAGCTTGATGGTGCGCCTCTCCGCTCCATCAATGAAGCGACTATACCGCCGCTGAGTGGCGCGCGGCGCCCTGCAAGAGATAAGCGTCGAAGGCCGCTGCCGCCAGCCGAACGAAAGGGCGCCCGGCTGGAGTCATGGTGACTCGTCTTTCCGCGACTTGCGCCAACCCCTGCTCTACCAAAGTCTCGAGCTGAGGCGCAACAGCATCGAACGCTTCCGCCGCCAAGCCGTGCTTTTGCGCCAGCTTGCCGTAGTCGATGGAAAAATCGCACATAAGGCGTTCGATGGCGTCGCCGCGCGCCACGTCCTCCAGCGTAAACGCCAAGCCGCGCGTCGTTGCGAATTGGCCTGCCTCGATCGCCCGACGCCAACCGGCGTTGTCCGTGGCGTTTCCGACGAAACCTTGCGGCAGGCGGCCAATTGAAGAGACGCCAAAGGGCAGCAAAGCGTCGGCGGCGTCGGTGGTGTAGCCCTGGAAATTGCGCCGCATCCGTCCTTCTCGCGCGGCAAGTGCGAGCGCATCGTCTGGCAGCGCAAAATGATCCAGGCCGATCGCCTGATAACCGGCGGTTTCCAGAGCGACGCGCGCCGTCTCGGCCTGCGCGAGACGCTCCGCAGCGCCCGCGAGCGCTGCGGAATCGATCAGCTTTTGATGAGTCTTGAACCAGGGCACATGGGCATAGCCGAACACCGCGAGTTGCGCAGGCTTCAGCCCCGCCGCCAAAGCGGCCGTGCGTGCGACGTCCTGTTGCGTCTGATGCGGCAAACCGTACATGAGATCGAAATTCAAAGCGTCGATGCCGCCTTTGCGCAAAACGTCGACAGCTTGAACGACGGTTTCGTATGGCTGCACGCGCCCGGCCGCCTCCTGAACGTGAGGGTTGAAATCCTGCACGCCCAGACTGGCGCGATTGACTCCGGAACGCACTAGCGCTTCCACCAGATCTTCCTTCAGAAGTCGGGGATCGAGTTCAATTGCGTGTTCGGTGTGCGGGCCAACGTCGAAATGACGCTTGATGCATTCGCTGATTTCGGAGAAGCGCGCGGGACCCAACATCCCCGGCGTGCCTCCGCCCCAATGGATGCTGATCACACGTCGCGCCTTCGTCGTGCTGGCGACAAGTTCGATCTCGCGTAGCAGCGTCTCTTTATAGACGGTCAGCGGCGCGTCCTGGCGCAACGCCTTGGTATGGCACCCGCAATAGGCGCAGATCTCAGCACAGAAGGGGATATGAAAGTATAGCGACAACGTTGCCGTGTCCGGCAGTTCCCTGAGCCACAGTCGCATCTGCTCAGGACCGACCGCCTGCGAAAAATGCGGCGCGGTGGGATAGCTCGTATAGCGCGGCGCGGCGCGCTCGGCGAGCGCAAGGGAAGCAGAATTCATATGCAGCGCCCGTTTGTTAGGAAAGGCGAAGGGTTCAGCGCCACTTGCCAAGCCCAGCCTCAGGATAACGTGAAACGAGATCGATTTGAAGCTTTACGGCAGTCACTTACTCGCACGTTCGCCGTAACGCTCCGCTGAAGGCAGTCATTTCCATCCCGGTGTTCAAGATCGGAAAAAGGACAGGCGCTACCTGATTTTACCATTTGCTTAGAGCAAAAGCTGGATTACTCGTGGCGAGGAAAAGCAATATCGCGCAGAGTTGACCTCAGGCGAGGCCCTGATTTTCCAGTTGCTTTATGATATTGTACCTTGGCGGCGGCCTTTGGACAGGGCAGACTGCGTAGATGACCAAGATTGATCCCCGGAGCAATATATTGACGGCCTTCACTCCTTCCTACCTGCGCGCCAGCGTCCTGGCGACGGGCGGCGCTTGGCGCCTGGGAATTTGCATCGCGGTGGCGCTCACACCCCTGAGCGCTTCGGCGATGGACTCTCGTCCTACTGGGGTGGCGGGACGCTATGCGATTTTGAGGGCGGAGAACAAGGATACCGGTTGCATGTTGACTTTGGACCTCCAGGCCCGCGCCGATGGTTTCAAAGCGCAGCTCGCGCCGGCATGCCGGGATAACGGTATGGTTATCTTTGATCCCATCGCCTGGAGTCTCGAACGTGGCCGACTTGCTCTTACAGCTCGCAAGGGTCACAAGACCCATTTTGAACGCCAGCCTGACGGAATCTGGCGTCGAGACGTCAAGGAAGGCAAGGAATTGAGCCTTAAGCCGCTATAACTCCGGCTCGTTTCAAACAAAAAAAGGCCTTCCGGAGGGAGGTCCGGAAGGCCAAGCCCGTCGCCAACAGGGCGGGGAGGGACGGCGACGGGTATTGCGGGCGCTCCGGCAAAAGGGCCGTGGGCTGCTCGCAAATGGAAACCTCTCACTCCGGTAAGCCCAAGGTGGCTGCTCATCGACTTTCTTCAACTTAAAACCTCTCAGCTGAACGCGAGCTGTCCGCTTCGTTCATCTTGCAGTCAGAAACCTGTGTCGCGCCGGAGGATTTGATATTAAGTCGAGCGGTGAGCGACCGCCAGAAATGATGAAATCGGGCTGACAGCGCTAAACCGTGGCTTGACGGAGACCTTAAGTGACCGACAACCAACCGATCCGGCTATTGATCGCTGAAGATCAGCCTCTGATCCGCAAAGCATTTGTAGCTTTGCTTGAACTGGAGCCTGATATCGCCGTCGTCGCCGCGGCGGGAGATGGAGCGGAGGCCGTCCGCGCCGCCCGCGCGTGGCGGCCTGATGTTGTGCTCATGGACATCAAGATGCCGCGTGTCGACGGTATCGCCGCCACCCGCGCAATTTTGCAGGACAATCCCAAAACGAATGTAATCGTCCTCACGACTTTCGAAACGGACGAACTTGTGTTTGAGGCTATACTGGCGGGCGCCAAGGCTTATTTATTGAAAGACGCCGAGGAAAGCGAGATTCTGGAAGCCATTCGCGCCGCGGCGCGCGGAGAACCTCGCCTGTCGCCCCGCATCGCTGAGAAGATCATCGGAGAGTTTCGTCGCGTCAAAACGCCCGAACGAGCTGAAAGCCTCGAGGAGCAGGAATCGCTCACCGACAGAGAAAAGGAAGTGCTGGCTGGCGTAGCCGACGGAAAAGGTAATCGCGAGATTGCACAAGAGCTAAAACTTGCGGAGGGCACGGTGAAAAATCACGTCAGCACCATCCTCGCAAAACTGCATTTGCGCAGCCGCACCGAGCTCGCGATCAAAGTGCTGTCAACGCGGTAATCACTCGGTCGGTTTTTCAACAAGCTCGGCGCCATATGGCGTCTCCCAGAGTCTGGAACATTTCCGCCACTCCCGCCCCGGTCTTGGCGCTGGTAGAGATTACGTCGGCAGAGGGTTTTCCGTGCTCCAAATCGAGCGGCGCCGGCGCAAGGTCAATCTTGTTGACGATCATCAGCACGGGCCTTCCAGGAAATTTCTCCTCGAAATGCGCGGAAAGCGATGTCATTTTCACGATCGTTCCGGGGCGGGAGGCGTCGGAAACAATAATTGCTGCAGAGGCGCCAGCTACGTAGACCGTCTCAAATATACGGCTCCCGAAATCGCCGTCGGTGTCCCATAATACAAGTCGGAGAGTTTCGTTATCGCACCTAGAACCTAACTCCAGATCATATGTCAGGACGTCTACCCCGATGGTGGTTTTGTAGTCGCTGTCAAACTTGTTGAAAACATAGCGGCGCGCCAGCGACGTTTTACCCACGCCAATGTCGCCCAGCAACATGATTTTTGCGGCGATCATCGAATGTCGAACTCGTGCTCGAAAGGACGTTCGAAGACAACGCGTCTGCTTCTGCCGACGCCCAGGCCGGAATCAGCGATGGGAGCAAGCGTCGAACGTGGCACGAGCGCCAATTTTTCGCGTGGCACCCCACGTTCGACAAGCATCGTGATTACTTTGTCCGCGCGCTGCCTGGAAATGGCGTTGTTCAAGATCGCCGATCCGCTTTCGTCGGCGTAGCCTACGACGCGCAGGCTTTCTCCCGTGCTTTTGAGGAGCTTGGCCATTTCATCGAGGCCGGTGTCCACGGCGGGCGGATCAACAACATTGTCCTGCTTGTTGAAGAAGACTGCAAAACTATCAACCAGTTTTGTCAGCTTAGCGGGCGGGCTGTCGGCCTCCTTTTTCAGACGCTGTAGCGCTGCTCGGGCCTGCCCCAGTTCAGATTGCAGTTGCGCGATAGCCTGCTTGCTTTCCGCCACGGCCGACGCCGGCGCCAAAACCACAACGTCGCGCTCAACGCGATAGGGCTTCGCAGCAGGGGCGATGGCGTCGAGCACGCGCTGCGGTTCATTCTCGTCGGCAGCTAGGCCATGAAGCACGACGCGTTCGCCCTGGTGATCGACTTCCAGCCTCAGCGGATATTCGGCCAGACTGCGATCGGCCGCATATGCTGCTGCGTAAGCATTGTCGATGCGATAATTGCGCAGTGCCCGCAGCGCCGGCTCGTAGGAGAACCAGGCCATCAGAACCGTCGTTACCGCAGCAACCACCATCAGTGGCGTCTTGCTCGCGGGCTTGGCGGGTTCTTCCTTGAGCGCTTCGGCAAGTTCGTCGCTCATCGCCTGCGCATTGGGTGCGCTTTCGTCCTTCTCGTGCGCTTCGACGATACGCAAGAAAGCATCGTCAAGTCGCCGGGCCCGGGCGCCGGAAAGCTCGCCTGAGAATTCCGCGGCGACGATCACCCGCGCCGAACCCCGCAGAAACACATAGCTAGAGCTAAGGTCAAGCATTCGCAGCTCACCGCCGCGATCAGCATAGACAGTCGCCGCGAATTCGGTAATCGCGGCGATGAGTCCGCTTGTCAGCTCGCCTTGATCTCCGTCTTCCGTCGCGACCGTCGGCCATGAAGCGAGCACCCGGCCGCTACCGCGTTCAAGCAACAGCGCCCGTTTGAGAGCGGCGGCGTCTGCGTCCGCCAGAGCGACTTCCGCCAGAGTGCGTCCTGTCATGAGCGCACGAAACCGCAGGCGCCAGACGTTGGCCGAAACCATCGCGTCTATTCGCTTGTTGAGCGATTCAACGAGGTCGCGAAAAGCGTTCGCCACTGCTGCGGTCACCAGGCGCCCCGTGATCGGATAGAGCGCTTCGACCATCATCTCTTTGGAGTTCTTGATCTCGCTTCGGATCGCGGCGACGATCAAGGGCGCCACGACGCCCGCCAACTCCTTGTGGTGAAGCACTTCCGCCTTACGCAACGCGTCGACCAGAATTTCAGCGGTCGCGGCTTCGAGGCGCGAACGGTCGCCGACATAGCGGTCGATCCGCTGCACACCGTCTTCCACATCGCCAAGGCGGCGCGCTTCGTCCCCCAGCAAAAGGGCCTTGAGCTTCTCGAAGCTTTGCTGCTCCATGTCCACGACGGACATTCTAACCGCCCTTTCGCCGCACGCTCAGATTTTGCACTGTCGCGCCGAGTTGAGCGATCGCCGAGCCGATGGCGTTAACGGACGCCGCCTGATTTTGCTCGGTGTCGCGCGCAAGATCGACAAGTCGACTTTCCAATTCTGCGAAACGAGCAAGAAAATCCGCCCGCATCGCTTCAATCTTTTCGTCGAGCGCCTGAAAGTTCTGCTCAGCCGTCCGTTTGGCTTCGCCAAACAGAAGTTCGCGCACCTGCTCCATCGGATCGACAGTGGGCGCACCGCCGATTTCGTTTGATCCCTCCAGGTCGCCTTTTGATCGCGCCATCATCTACTCCTGTAACCGCAGACTGAATTCGGTCCAAATAACATCTCTTTTTTTTTCGCGGCCTCAGCAGGCAGGAAGCTTTACTTTCCACCACCTTAGAGGACACCAGCGCTTAACAGCCTCGCTAGTCCGAAAAACAGCAGTTGATAGAAGCGCAATTTCATCTATCAAACGCAATACGACGTGGAAACTTTAAATTCGAGAAGTTAATCCCGCGTGCGTGAGATTCGACCGTTAATTTCACGCAAGGTCATGCAACTAAGGTATTTTTACGCTGCGAAGAACCTTTGGGAATTCTTGGCGTTTCCTGCATTTTTCCTGCGGAGACAAGAACTTCTCTTCGCTGAACGGCGCGGCCCATGGCGAAAGTCATGTCCAATTGATGACCAATTGCACTTTTAATAAGGGGAGCGCGCGAGCAATTTCACCTTACCCCTTGGTGGTGCAGTCGTTTGTTGGACCGCCTCGGCCTCGGGTTTTGGGAAATAAAGCAATGATAGAGTGCAATGTCATGTCAGCCGCCAGCAACTTGAAGTCCCCGCCAAACTCCGCCGATCGCGAGCCAGATCCTCCAGCCGGAGACGAAAACGCGTCCCGCAGCACGCTCACCAGGCAGGACATCGCACTGGCGATCTTTGACCGCTGTGAGGGCTTGTCCAGGCGCGAAGCAAAGCGCCTCGTGGACAGCGTGATCGACGTTATGGTCGGAACGCTAACCTCCGGAGAAACGCTCAAGCTGCACGATTTTGGCTCATTCATAGTACGAAGCAAGGGCGAACGCGCCGGCCGCAACCCCCGCACCGGGGCAAAAGTGCCGATTGAGCCGAGAAAGGTCGTCGTCTTCAAGGCATCGCCGAACATGAAAGCCTCGGTCAATGGCGACGGTCCAGAAAAAGAGCGCGAAGTATTGAAGGTTGCGCGCAAAAGCAAGGACGCTAGCGCGGAAGACTAGACTTGCAGGGTCAGGGCAGCGAGCTGCGCATAAGCTTGCCATTGGCGTTGCGAGGCAGCGCGAGGAGCACAAGCGCTGCCCGCGGGCGCTTATAGCTCGCCAGATGCTGGGCGCAGTGGCCGAGAATCTCGGCCTCGTCCAGATCGTAACCCTCGCGCGGAACCACATAAGCCTTGATTATCGTCGTTCCGGCATCGCGGCCCGGACGTTCCGCGACTGCCGCTTCGATAATGCATGGGTGCCCCAGAAGACAGCGTTCGATCTCCGCCGGAGAGACCCGATAGCCGCCGGCGTTCATAACTTCATCAGCGCGCCCGTGCAGCCAGACATAGCCATCCGAATCGATTTCAACGAGATCGCCAGAGACGAACCATTCGCCGCGAAGCGCCTCCTTTTCCTCCTCTGGGCGCTTCCAGTAACCCAGCATCAATCCGGGTTCGTCACGATGCACCGCCATTAGGCCGGTTTGACCGGCAACCAGCGGGGTGTCGCCCCCTTCACGCGGCAGTACCGCGATTCGCCGGCCTGGTTGCGGACGCCCAGGCGAACCCGGCCGCACCGGCGTGGTGGGACCACTGGAAATAAACGTCGAAATTTCGCTCATGCCGTAGGCTTCGAAAATCTCCTTGCCTGTGTGAGCGAGCCATTGCGCCAGGAGATCGGGGGTTAGCGCCGCCCCGGCCGACAGCCCGTGGCGCAGGCTGGCCAGATTTTTGGCTTCTGCGGCGGAATATTTGAGAATTTGGCGATAAACCCCCGGCACGGCGGCAAAAATAGTCGCACGATACACATTGATGAGGCGCGGCCAGACTGCAGGATCTGGACTGCCACTGTAGAGAATCGCCTGCGCCCCGCTGGCCAAAGGGTCGATAACCCCGACTCCCAGCGTGTAAGTCCAGTTGATCGCGCCAGCATGCAGCACCACATCGCCGCGGCCCAGCCCCATCCAATGCGGATACATGATTCGCCGCGCCCAAGCGGCCCGATGAGCATGCAGCACGCCTTTTGGCCGGCTGGTCGTGCCTGATGTATAGACGAGATAGGCTGGGTCGTTTGCTCCCGTATCGGCATAGTCCGATAGCGGATGCGTCGCCAGCAGGCGCTCCACATCAGAGGCGAGCAGTATGTGGAGATTTGCGGCGTCGCGCGCCTCCTGCTCAAACGCCTCTCCCAACACCAGCGCCTGCGCCTCGCAATCGACGCGCAAAAAATCCGCTTCTTCAAAAGTTAACTGTGAGGAGGCCAGCAGCGCCACATAACCAGCCGCTATCGCCGCAAAATAGGCCAGGGCAGCATTCGCCTCATTGCCCATGCGGATCATCACGCGAGCGCCGGGCGGAAGACCAAGGGTCAGAAACCCCGCAGCGAGCCGGCGCACCTTTTCGTCCAGTTCAGCAAAGGTCCAGCAAAGCACGTGATCGTCGCCGACGATGGTCAGCGCCGCTCTGTCGGGCTGCGTGCGCGCGTTTTCGGCGAGACAGTATCGTGCAAGGTTGAAGCGGGCGGGGACGGGCTCTCGCATGAGATGATTTTCCATGCAGCGTTTGTGGAGAAGCTCCTGACCCGACCCAGGTTTTTGGGGCAAGATCTGCTCGGCCTTAATCGAACAAGCTGGAAACGCTCTCTTCCTTGGCTGTGCGGGCGATAGCTTCGCCGATCAGGTGCCCAATCGGAATGACCCTGATATTGTGCGCCGCCTCGACCTCCGGCGTCGGCTTGATCGTGTCCGTGATCACGAGTTCCAGCAATTTGGAGTTGGCGATCCGCTCTGCCGCGACGCCGGACAGCACGCCATGGGTAATATAGGCGGAGGCGGACAATGCCCCCGCCGCAAGCAGCGCCTCGGCGGCGTTGCACAAAGTGCCCCCCAAATCAACGATGTCGTCGATGAGAATGCAATTATGATCTTTCACGTCGCCGATGATGTTCATGACTTCGGATTTGCCGGCGCGCTCCCGGCGCTTGTCGACGATCGCAAGTGGCGCGTCTATGCGCTTGGCGAGAGCCCGGGCCCGCACCACGCCTCCCGTATCCGGTGAGACCACCATGACATTTTTGAGCTTTGAATGCGATTTGATGTCCGCGACCATCACAGGGGCTGCGAACAGGTTATCGGTCGGGATATCAAAGAAACCCTGCAACTGGCCAGCGTGAAGGTCGACCGTCAACACCCGGTCAGCTCCGGCCCGAGTGATGAGATTGGAGACTAGCTTGGCGGAAATCGGTGTGCGCGGACCCTGTTTGCGGTCCTGCCTCGCATAACCAAAGTAGGGGATCACCGCCGTGATGCGCCGCGCCGAGGCGCGTCGCAGGGCGTCGATCATGATGAGCAATTCCATCAGATGATCGTTCGCCGGGGCCGAGGTGGACTGGATCACAAACGTGTCCTGTCCGCGAACATTCTCCAGCACCTCCACCCAGATTTCCTGGTCGGCGAAGCGGCGCACCACTGTGCGGCACAGCGGAACCCCAAGATGCGCCGCGATGGCCTCGGCCAACGCCCGGTTGGAGTTGCCCGCGAGAAGTTTCATCGCCGCCATTAATTGTCCTCGCCCGTTGAACCAGCGGCCTAATAGCAGCCGCGTGGCGCGCGAACAATACGACGAAACGGTGACCCCGCGTTTTCGATGATGGATAGGCGGCGGTGGCGACTTTGTAAGAATTGCGCCAAATCCCCGAAAATGCTTTAAATAGCGATCCGAGCGACGCCGCGCGGCCTGAAACCGGGCCAGCCGGGTCGCCTTCAGCCACGGTTCTCTAACGAATGACGGCTCTCCTTCCCGACCACGAACCCTTGGTCGTTGGCAAGCGCCCCGACGAAACGCGCGTCGTGGTCGCAATGTCGGGCGGCGTCGACTCCAGCGTCGTCGCGGCGTTGCTTAAGGATCGCGGCTACGATGTCATCGGCGTTACGCTTCAGCTTTACGACCATGGGGAGGCGACCCATCGCAAGGGCGCCTGCTGCGCCGGCCAGGACATTCAGGACGCCCGCCAGGTCTGCGCTCGGCTGGGAGTGCCGCATTTCGTGCTGGATTATGAGACGCGGTTTCGTGAAAAAGTAATCGATGGCTTCGCGGCGAGCTACGCCAGCGGCGAGACGCCCGTGCCTTGCGTCGCCTGCAACCAGTTTATAAAATTCGCCGATCTTTTTGACACTGCTAAAGACCTTGGCGCCGACGTGCTGGCGACTGGCCACTACATATCCTCGCGCGACGACGGAGAGGGCGGACGAGCATTGTTTCGCGCCCGAGACGCTGCGCGAGATCAAAGCTATTTTTTGTTCGCCACCACCTCCGATCAACTGCGGATGCTGCGTTTTCCGCTCGGGGACTATCCCAAGACCGAGGTTCGCGAACTCGCGCGCCGCTACGGGCTTGAAGTCGCGGAGAAGCCCGACAGTCAAGACATATGTTTCGTCCCCTCGGGGCATTATACTGATGTCGTTGAGAAGCTCGCGCCGGGCGCGATCGTTCCCGGCGACATCGTGCATCTCGATGGCCGCGTCCTGGGACGCCACGCTGGAGTCATCAATTTTACTGTCGGTCAGCGTCGCGGCCTTGGACTGGGCGCAGCTCAGGCAGGTCAGGCGAGCGAACCGTTGTTCGTGGTGCGCATCGACGCCGGCAAGGCGCAGGTTGTGGTTGGTCCACGCGAGGCGCTGGAGACACGGCTCGTCGCCCTGCGCGACGTGAACTGGATCGGACCCGGCGCCTTCAGCCAACTGCCCGCGGAGGGGCGAGACATTTATGCGCGGGTGCGCTCCACAAGGCCGCCCGTGGCGGCCCGGCTGTTGACGCGCGGCCTCAATCAGGCGGCGGTCGTTTTCGGTTCTGGCGAGTTTGGCGTATCACCGGGACAGGCCTGCGTTTTTTACGATGGGCCGGGCGACGAGGCCCGCGTCTTGGGTGGAGGCTTTATTGCGGCGGTCGAACCCATGGCGTCGAACTCCGCGCTCACCGCCACTGGACCTCACATGACCGAGCGCACGCCCGTTTCAGCGACGCCTCACCCGCCGGCCGGCCTCCACTGACCATAGTCCTCAAGCGAGGGATTGACGACATCGGGGTCGACGTCATGCCTCGCCCCACCGAGGTAGTTGAACGCGTTGTTGGAAAGACATTGCTTGACCGCCCAATCGCCTTTCATCGCATAGGTCGAGGACTCAGAATGGCCGCGGGACTGCGAAATCCAGCAGTAGGAGGCCAAACGCCTCTCGTCCTTGATTGATCTACAGACGTATCCGCTGCCATACACGCCAAGCTTGTAACCCGAGCTTTTAAATTGATTGCCGACGACCTCAAAGTATCTAGCGATGTGACGCATCCCATGGTCTTCCTCGCCACGATCCTTGAATTTTTCGTCAGCGCCGTCGACGCCAAAATAAATAGCGCTCCCCTTGGGTTGCGACAGCGAGCGCGCCAATTCAAGCGCTCGCGCCGCGTCGTAAGCGGCGCGCCTTTCGTCGAGCCATGTCTCGACGCACTCGTTGAAGTGCTGAAAGACAACAACGATGTTGAAGCCATAGGACAGAATAAGGTCGCGCTCAGCGGCGCTCAGAGTCTTGACGCAACGTTGCGCATGTAAGTTTTGTCGTTCCTGTGGGGTGAGCACGCCTCCGCACCGCTGCGACGTATAAATTTTAAGGCAAAGGGATTCGCTTTGCTCCCATTTGCCGGGCGGCAGATTCGGCGGCGGCTCTCCTGGCCTGTGCGCCCAGTCGTAGTAGCGGATGATCGTTTTTACGCCCTTCGCCTTCGCCGCCTGGAGGAAACGTACAGTTTCCGGCTTCGAAGCGTCGAATGCGTATCCGGTGTCGATCGCGGTCACTCTTTGACCCGGGACAGGATTGTTCGGACATCCCGCCCATTGCGCAAGAACGCCTGTCGGGGAACAGAGCAGCGAGATCGCCAGCGCCGCGCGCGCGAATATTGTCATTAATGGTTCGTCCTATTATTGCGCCGTTTCTCGTTTCGCATATTCTTTGTTCTAAGGGCGCTTTGTTTAAAACGGGCGGGACCGGTTCCCGCCGCGGGATTTACTTGCGTCGCCTTCCATATACGCCGATTTCCCTTGTATCTTTTTGCGTGGCAACCATAATCGCGATCCTGGTTACGAGGCGCGGGCGGCGCTGCAAGCTTCAAAGGACGGATGACTTGGCGGAACAATCGACGCATATTTATCTCACCCGCAAATCCGTCGAATCCATCATCGCAGCAAATGGCGTTGAACGCCTGGGGCTCAAACGCGCGCTGGGCTGGGTGTCGTTGATGGCGCTCGGCATCGGCGGGATCATTGGAGCCGGCATTTTCGTGCTGACAGGGACTGCGGCCGCAAACTACGCCGGGCCTGGGGTGATGATCTCCTTTATGCTTTCCGGACTGGCCTGCGCATTCGTCGCGCTCTGCTATGCAGAGCTTGCTTCGCTAATTCCGGTGTCCGGCAGCACATACACTTATACTTACGCGACGCTCGGTGAAATCTTCGCCTGGATTATCGGCTGGGATCTGGTGCTAGAATATGGCGCCGGCGCCGCGACGGTGGCTGTCGGCTGGGCGGGATATTTCAAAGATGTGCTGGCAGGCTTTGGGATTCATCCGCCAGCCGCGCTGATGACCGCATATTTCGCAGAGCCGGCAGCGCATGGCGGCGTGGCGGTTTCCGGCCTGTTTAACGTCCCTGCGGCGGTAATCATCCTGCTGCTTACGGGAATCCTCACGCTTGGCACAAAGGAGTCCTCCCGCTTCAACAACGTTATTGTCGCCATCAAGGTGTCGGTGGTGCTCGCCGTTATCATCTTTGGCGCTTCGCATGTGGACACTGCGAATTGGACTCCACTCATTCCACCCAACACAGGCGAGTTCGGCCATTATGGCTGGAGCGGCGTGGTGAGCGGCGCCTCCGTGGTCTTTTTCGCTTATATCGGCTTCGACGCGGTTTCGACCGCCGCGCAGGAGGCGCACACGCCACAGCGCGACGTGCCCATCGGCATTCTGGGTTCCCTGATTGTCTGCACCGTTCTCTACATCGCGGTCGCAGCAGTCGCCACAGGAATCGTGCCTTACAAGGAACTGGGAGTACCTGACCCAATTGCCGTAGCTATGGATCATACCGGCGTCGCATGGCTATCGTGGGCGGTCAAATTCGGCGCGCTGGCGGGCCTTACCACTGCGATGCTGGTGTTGCTGTTCGGCCAGACGCGCGTGTTTTACGCTATGGCGCAGGATGGGCTATTGCCCCCGCTTTTCGCAAAACTGCACGATAAATGGCGCACGCCAGCAATCAGCCAGGTTCTGGTGGGAGTGCTCACAGCGCTGATTGCTGGCTTGTTGCCGATCGAAATTCTTGGAAAGCTCGTGAACATCGGCACGCTCGCAGCTTTCGCGCTGGTCTGCGGCGCGGTCCTGCATCTTCGCCGTTCCAATCCCGATTTGCATCGCCCCTTTCGCGCGCCGGGCATTCCTTGGCTACCCGTCCTTGGCATTTTGTCCTGCCTTGCTCTGATGCTGTTCCTGCCCTTGTTGACTTGGGTGAGCCTCCTAGTTTGGGCGGGCATAGGGCTGGTGATCTATTTCCTTTATGGCGCAAAGCACGCGCGACGGTGAAGCATGAGCGGCCCATCGATTGTCTGGTTTCGACATGACTTGCGGCTTGCTGACAATCCGGCGCTGAATGCGGCGGCGAGTTCTGGAGCGCCGATTCTCGCACTTTTCATTTTCGACGAGGCCGCTATGGGCGCCTGGCGATATGGAGGCGCGAGCCGTTGGTGGCTGCACCACTCGCTAAAGGCTCTGGCGCAAGAGCTCGCGTCGCGTGGCGCCTCTCTGGTTTTGCGGCAAGGGCCGGCCGACCTTGTACTTTCAGGGTTGGTCGCCGAGACGAGCGCGAGCGCCGTCTATTGGAACCGGCTCTACGAACCGTGGGCCGTACGGCGCGACAGCGAAATTAAAACGCGGCTGCGCGGGTTCGGCCTGAAGGTGGAGAGTTTCAACGCCTCCTTGCTGTTTGAACCAACTCTCATGCGCAACAGCAAGGGAGAGTCCTACCGAGTTTTTGCCCCTTTCTGGAAAGCGGCCTTGGCGGGGCCGGAACCCCAACCGCCGCTCTCCGCGCCAGCGCAACTCCAAGGGGTGCGCGGTCTCGCCAGCGAGCGCCTGGAAGAGTGGCGGCTGCTGCCTGCAAAGCCAGATTGGGCCGGCGGCCTGCGTGAAACCTGGCAAGCAGGAGAGACTTCCGCCACTAGACGTCTGCATCAGTTCGCGGTCGCCGGCGCAGCGCTTTACGGCGCAGCGCGCGATGAATTGGGGCAGGATGGCGTATCGCATCTTTCTCCGCATTTGCACTTTGGCGAAATCTCGCCCCGGCAGGTCTGGCATGAAGTACGGAGGCGCGCGAGCGACGTGGCCATGCCTTTTTTGCGTCAGCTGGGGTGGCGGGAATTCTGCCACCATCTGCTGCTCGCCAATCCTCAGATGCCGGATCGCCCGCTGGACCACAGCTTCGAACCTTTCCCTTGGCGCGAAGACTCCGGGGGTTTAGCGGCATGGAAACGGGGGCTGACGGGTTATCCACTGGTGGACGCGGCCATGCGGGAATTATGGCGCATCGGATACATGCACAACCGCGCACGTCTCGTAGTGGGCTCGTTTCTGGTGAAACACTTGCTATTGCCATGGCAGGAGGGCGAAGCTTGGTTCTGGGACACCCTGGTCGACGCCGATCTGGCGAACAACTCCGGCGGCTGGCAATGGGTCGCCGGATGCGGCGCGGATGCAGCGCCGTATTTCCGCGTCTTCAACCCCGTGCTTCAAGGCGAAAAATTCGACGCGGATGGGACTTATGTTCGCCGAAATGTCCCGGAACTCGCAAAACTCGACCGCAAATACATCCATCGTCCGTGGGAGGCGCCAGAGACCGTTTTGCACGCGGCGGGCGTGAGATTGGGCGAGACTTATCCACTTCCCGTAGTCGACCATGCCTTTGCCCGATCGCGGGCGCTTGGGGCATATGAGGCCATGCGCTCCAAAGGACGATAGTTTCAAAGCCCGGCGCTCGCTCTACCCAAAAGCCTCGCCGAGGGTTACATGAGACTGCCTTCAGCCTTGGACAACGAGCCCGTGTCGCAATTATCCAACTTTCTTTTCGAAACCCGTATCGCCGCTGAGAGCCTTTCCGAATATCTCTCCGGTTCGCGGCTGCGACTTGGGGTCACGGGCCTGTCCCGCTCCGGAAAAACCGTTTTCATCACCGCTTTGGTTCACCAGCTGACGCGCGCATTGGCGGCGGGGACAGGTCGACAGACCATGCTACCCGTATTCCGGGTGCTCGCGGAAGGACGGTTGCAGAGCGCGCATCTGGACCCGCAGCCGGATTACAATGTTCCCCGCTTTTCCTATGAGGAGCATCTCGCCGCTCTGACCGGACTCGATCGCCGTTGGCCGCATTCGACCCGGCGCATTTCCGAATTGCGCGTTAGCCTCGAATATCAGCGAAAGTCCACTTCGTTGTTTTCGCGTTCGGGAAGCGCGCGGCTCGACATCGACATTGTGGACTATCCCGGCGAATGGCTGCTCGATCTGCCCTTGCTCGGCAAATCCTTCGCCGCATGGTCGCGAGAAACTTTGGAGGCGTCCAGCGCCGCCGCACGTGCGTCTATCGCGGCCGACTGGCGCGGGGCCAATGCGCTGGTCGATCCTATGGCGCGGCTGCAAGAGCCAACCGCGCAGCGACTGGCGTCGCTGTTCACTCAATACTTGCGGCACGCCAAGACCGACCGCTTCGCGCTCTCGACCCTACCGCCCGGACGATTCCTGATGCCCGGCGATCTCGAGGGGTCGCCGATGCTCACCTTCGCGCCGCTCGCGGTAGAGGAAGGCGCGGAGCTGCCATTACGCAGCCTTGCCGCTGAAATGGAAAGGCGATACGAAGCCTACAAGGCGCAGATCGTGAGACCGTTTTTCCGTGATCATTTCGCTCGGCTCGACCGTCAGATCGTGCTGGTCGATGCGCTCGCGGCGCTAAACTCGGGGCCAGCGGCGGTGCGCGATCTGGAGACCGCCCTGACTGAGGTGCTGACCGCTTTTCGCACCGGTCGATCCAACCTGATCTCCTCGATCTTCCGGCCCAAGATCGACAAAATCCTGTTCGCAGCGACCAAGGCCGATCATTTGCATCACACCAGTCACGACAGGCTGGAAGGAATTTTGCGCCTGCTGACCTCGCGCGCGATTGCGCGAGCGGAGGGCGTGGGCGCCAAGATCGACGTCATAGCGCTGGCCGCAGTGCGTGCCACGCGGGAAGCCATGGTCAAGCACGACGATGAAACGCTTTCGGCCATCGTTGGAACGCCGATAGCTGGCGAACGCATCGGGCTCGACGCCTTCGACGGCGTTGCGGAGGGAGCGATCTTCCCAGGCGAGTTGCCGTCCGATCCGCGCCTCGTATTTCGCGGCGATGCGCTCGCGGTGTCCGAGGAGGAGGCGGATTTCCGTTTTCTCAAATTCCGTCCGCCGGTCGCACAACTTGGGCGCGACAGCGAAGCGCTGCCCTTGCCCCACATCCGACTTGACCGCGCCATGGAGTTTTTAATCGGAGACCGGGTGGAATAGCTGGCGGAAATGTAAAGGAAAGCCGTCATTGCGAGCGCTGCCAGGCAATCCAATGCCATTCGCAACGGCGCTCCGTATTTGAACAATCGACCCCCAACGTAGCGAGCCTATGGCTATAGAAACTCACCACCCGGATTTGCGGCCCTTCGAAGAAATTCGCTTGCTGCTCGCCAATATGCCCGCGCCTTGCGCGAATAGCGTCGCAGCCGTTCGGGCGCGCGACGCGCAATTGACCAAACCACCGGGCGCGTTGGGCAGGCTGGAGGAAATTGTCGAGTGGCTTGCCGCCTGGCAAGGCAAAGCTGAGCCGACCATCGAAATGCCGGTGGTTGCGGTATTCGCCGCCAATCACGGCGTCGTCGCCAAGGGCGTTTCAGCCTTTCCGCCGAGCGTCACCAAGCAGATGCTGGACAATTTCACCGCTGGCGGCGCGGCGATAAACCAGATCTGCAAGAGCTTTGGCGTCGGCCTGAAAGTCTTCGAACTAGCGTTGGAGCATCCGACTCAAGACTTTACCGTAGGCCCTGCGATGGAGGAGCCCGCCGCCGCCGCGACGCTGGCCTATGGCATGGATGCGATTGTCGGGGGCGTCGACCTGCTGGCGCCGGGCGAGATGGGGATTGGCAACACAACCTCAGCCGCCGCAATTTACGCGGCACTGTATGGCGGCCCCGCCGCGCGCTGGACCGGACGCGGCACCGGCGTCGACGATTATGGGCTGGCGCGCAAAAACGCGGTAATCGACGCCGCGCTGGCGCTACATGGACCGTATCTTTCCGATCCGCTGGAGATTTTGCGCCGCCTCGGCGGCCGGGAAATCGCCGGGATGATGGGAGCCATTCTCGCCGCCCGACTAAATCATGTGCCCGTGGTGCTTGACGGATACGTCGCCTGCGCCGCTGCGGCCTTGCTGCACGCAATTGACGAAAGCGCCATCGCCCATTGCATGGCCGGCCATGTGTCGGCGGAAGGCGCTCATCGCGAGGTTCTGGCGCGGCTGGGCAAGAAGCCGCTGCTCGATCTCGGCATGCGCCTCGGCGAAGGCTCTGGCGCGGCGCTGGCGATTGGCGTCGTGAAGGCGGCGCTGGCCTGCCATCGGGATATGGCGACGTTTGAAAGCGCGGGAGTGAGCGAAAAAGCCTGACGCCTCTTGTCAGGCGCGCCGCGCCAAGGACCGCAAGAAACCCTCCATGTCCTCGGTGACCTCCATGTCCACGGCAGGGGCGGCCCTGAGCAGCAGGTTGGCGATAAAGGGCGGATCATTGCGCGTTTCGGCCAGCGCCTCGCGCAGGATGGGAACATTGTCTTCGATGTGCTGCAAAAACGCCACGCCCTTCTCGGCGGTCTCGTTCCATCGGTCGCGATGCCATTTCGCAAGAGGAAACATGATCTCGCTCACGAAATTGGAATTGCGCGCCCGCTCGAAAAAGCGCAGCCCCGCAAGCCAGTTCTCCTTGGCCCGCATCGGCGGCGGCGGCTTGTCGCCGATCAGCATTTTTTTGCCCGCCTGACCGACCACGTCGTCCAGAGATACAGGCGATTCGATACTGGAACGGAAAGGCCAGAGGGCGGCCGAACCGGGGAAATCCTTGCCCAGACTTTCTGTCAGCGCCGCTTCCACCTTGTCCACCGCCGCCTTGTCTTCGTTCAGCGCCGCCGTCATGCAAAAGGCGAATATCGCGTCATTGGCGTATTTCGCCACCACCCCGCCTTTCAGCTCTTGCGCCGACAATTTGGGCGTGGCGCCATCGGCCGGCGCCTGCGCCTCTCCCGCCTTCAACGCCGTGATAAAGGCGGTGATTTCCAGCCAGCCCATGAAATTTGCGACGAAAGCGTCCGGGTCGACATAGACGATTGCGAGATTGATAGGCTGCTTGCGCTTTTTGAATTCCGCAACAAAACGCTCGTCCATCGACTGCTCCCCTTTCGGCCAAATCTGACCGCTTCGCTTTTAGGAAAGCAGTCAGATTTTGACGAAGCAATCGACGCGCCAGTCGGGCCCGTGTTCCCAACAGAAAGCGTCACCCGCAGAAAATCGTCTCGCGTTCGGTGATTATGTAATCGAGTTTCTGGTCGTGCGGCTCTATTGGAACCGCGTCCGCCTCCTGCACCGCATAGGCCAGACCGATCGCTGTTACGGGATGCTTTGCGCGCAAGGACGCCAACGTTGCGTCGTAGATGCCGCCTCCATAGCCCATGCGATATCCTTTACGGTCGAAAGCGGCGAGCGGCGCAAAAACAATGGTCGGATCGAGCGCTACTTTGTCGGGGGACGGCTCGGAGAGGCCGAAAGGGCCTTTGATCAATTCATCGTCGGGAGCAAAAGCGCGAAAAACCAGCGGCTGCTTGACCGCCGCCATAACCGGCAGCGCCAGCCTGACACCATGATCGTAAAGCGTCTCAATAAGCAGACGTGTGTTCATTTCGCTGCGGATTGGCCAATAAACCGACACGACCGGATCGGCGTTTCCAGAGAGCGTCTCGACCAGCGCCAGGCCGCGGGTGCGTATCGCCGCCGCCGCCTCATGCGCTTCATGCGGCGTAACCAGATCGCGGCGTTCAAGAGCGTGTCGGCGCAGATTAGTTTTTACGTCAATCATTGTGAAACATTACGCCAAGAGAAAAAGTGCGGGCCACAAAAGCCGTGGGACATCGATCCCGGGAACCTACAACGTAGGTGGGCGCCGTGTGTCCAAGCCCACGGGCAAGGTCAGGGACAGCTCCCTTGGAGATCGATAAGGCCCCGGGGAATTAAAGTCCAACACGCACCCCGCAGCGCCGCCCCTCCAATCTAGGGCCACGAAAGGGAAAACGCCATAGCGAGCCTCCGAAAGTCTATGCTTTCGCTTCTTCAACGCTCGAACGGGCGGTCTCGCGGATCGCAAAGGACACGATCAGACTGAACATAGCAGCTGACATGCACCAGAGCGAATACCACGCTTCCCGGTTGTGAAGGAGCGAATAGACGAAAGTGAGAAACACCATTACGCCGAA
Organism: uncultured Alphaproteobacteria bacterium; assembly: GCA_963724845.1. Lineage (GTDB taxonomy): Bacteria > Pseudomonadota > Alphaproteobacteria > Rhizobiales > Beijerinckiaceae > Methylocystis. Next base: position 318,500 of record CAVRWF010000001.1, on the reverse strand, counting down.
CAGCCGCAGCGCTCGATTTTGGAAGCCAACAAGCGGCGTCACTGTCAACGCCAGATAGAGGAGATCTGCGAGCAATGGCGGACGTTCGAATTGCGGATCATAGGCGAGCGAATGTTTCACCACGCTCACATCTATGCCGTCTGCGGTGGCGAGCTTGGCGGAAAGGTAAAGCGCCAGGAAAACGCCGCAACCGGACAAGCTTGCCCAAAGCCGTTGGCGGCGAGAATCGGTTTCCGCCAGCGTCGCTGCGACGGGCGTGAGTACCGGCCAAACCAGAAACGCTATGATCGTGTATAGATAGCGGAAGAACTCATCGCCCGCGAAAGGATGCTCCAGCGACCACCAGACGACGCCCTCCACAAACTGGTGCGCGGAAAACACGAGGGGGAAGATGGCGAAACCTAACATTCGCCTGTCATTTTTCAAGGCTTTGTGCATAGTCGCCGCTCCCACCACCCCGAGTGAGAAGCCCGCGTTGATACTCGCCGCGAGGGAATAGCACATTGAATAACTACGCTTTCTCCTGAATCCTTCCTGTCCTCGCAAAGAATCTGACCGGACAAGGCGGCATTGCTTGGGTTATTTGCCCGAAAATATGGGGAAAAAATTAGCTTCACCGACGCGGAGTTCAACCTAGTAAATCCCGCAGGTGGCGACTGATGTGCTGGAGCCGGCGGATATTGCTCTTGCTCAGCAGCCGCACAACCCCTACATCCGCTTTTCAAACAAGCCGTAAGAGGCGCGAATGGATAATGATCGGACCCAGATATCGTCTGGCTGGCACGCGACCACGATCGTCATGGTGAAGAAGGACGGCAAGACGGTGATTGCGGGCGACGGTCAGGTCAGCCTCGGCCAGACGATAATGAAGGGCAACGCCAAAAAAGTGCGCCGGCTCGGCAAGGGGGACGTGATCGCCGGATTCGCGGGAGCCACCGCCGACGCCTTCACTTTGTTCGAACGACTCGAATCCAAACTCGAACAATATCCAGGTCAGCTCACCCGAGCCTGCGTCGAACTCGCCAAGGACTGGCGCATGGATCGCTACTTGCGGCGACTGGAGGCGATGATGCTGGTCGCCGACAAAGACGTGGGACTAGTGCTCACGGGTTCGGGAGACGTGCTGGAACCGGAGACTGACAGCGGCGGCGCTGTCGCAGCGATCGGTTCGGGCGGCAATTATGCGCTCGCGGCTGCAAAAGCTATGATTGACAGTGGTCACGACGCGGAGTCTATCGCACGCCGCGCAATGAACATCGCCGCCGACATCTGTGTTTACACCAATCATAATGTCGTCGTGGAGACAATTTGAGCGTCCTGTCGGGTGAGTGGAATCGTTAATCGGGTTACGCCGACGGCCGATGGTCCATTGCCTGCAGGCTCCTTCGTACAAGGAAGACCCCCATGGCAGATTTCTCGCCTCGCGAGATTGTATCTGAACTCGACCGTTACATCGTCGGCCAAAAGGACGCCAAACGAGCGGTCGCCATCGCTTTACGAAATCGCTGGCGACGCCTGCGTCTGGAAGGCCAGATGCGCGAAGAGGTGCTGCCCAAAAATATTCTCATGATCGGCCCCACCGGCTGCGGCAAGACCGAAATCGCACGTCGTTTGGCGCGGTTGGCTGACGCTCCCTTCCTTAAAGTCGAGGCGACGAAATTCACTGAAGTCGGCTATGTCGGGCGCGATGTCGAACAGATCGTTCGCGATCTCGTCGAAGTGGCGATCAGCCTGGTCAAAGAGCGTCGCCGCAAGGGCGTCGAGGCGCGCGCGCAACTCGCCGCCGAGGAGCGCGTGCTTGACGCGCTGGTGGGGCCCGCGGCCTCCCCGCAGACGCGTGAGTCCTTTCGCAAGCGTTATCGCGCCGGAGAATTGGACGACAAGGAGATCGAAGTAGAGATAGCCTCTACTGGCCCAAGCGGACCTGTGTTCGAGATGCCGAATATGCCGGGCAATGTCACCGCCTTCTCGATCGGCGACATCTTCGGCAAGGCTTTCCAGGGCCGTTCCAAAACCCGCAGACTTCATGTCAAGGACGCCATCGGTCCGCTGATAGCCGAGGAAAGCGACAAGCTGATCGACCAGGAGGAAAGCGTTCGCGAAGCAATTCAAGACGTTGAGAACAACGGCATTGTTTTCATCGATGAGATGGACAAAATCTGCGCCCGCGAGGGACGCGGCGGCGGCGGCGACGTTTCGCGCGAGGGCGTGCAACGCGATCTTCTACCGCTGATAGAGGGCACGACGGTGACGACCAAACATGGTTCGGTCAAAACCGATCATGTTCTTTTCATCGCCTCCGGCGCATTTCATGTCGCCAAGCCTTCTGACCTGTTGCCGGAGTTACAGGGTCGACTGCCGATACGCGTCGAACTGCAATCGCTGAATGAAGAAGATTTCCGACGTATCCTGACCGAAACGGAAGCCTGCCTAACCAAGCAATATGCTGCCTTGCTCGGAACGGAAGGCGTAGAACTGGAGTTCGCGCCGAGCGCGGTGGACGCCATCGCCAAGGTCGCCGTGGAGGTCAACACTTCCGTCGAAAACATCGGCGCACGGCGCTTGCAAACCGTGATGGAGCGTGTCCTTGACGATATCAGCTTCACCGCTTCCGACCGTAATGGCGAGAAAATCGTCATAGACGGCGCGTTTGTCGAAAAACACATCGGCGATCTTGCGAGGAATCGCGATCTGAGCAGATTTATATTGTAACCTCGAGGAGAGCCGAGAATGCGAGTTGAGCTACGCCATTCGGCGGAAGTCCAAAGCGCCATGCCGACTGCTTCGCTCCGCTGAACTCCTTGGGCAATGCCCATACTCGGCCAAGGCCTTGGGCTCGCACTTGCGCGAAACAAAAAGCATTGCCATAAGGATCGCCCACCTTCCCTTACCGGCGCATCCCATGTCCAATTTCCCCGAGCGCGTCTTTTCCGGCGTCCAATCCACCGGCAATCTGCACTTAGGCAACTACCTAGGCGCCATCGTAAAATTCGTTGAGCTGCAGAAAAACTACGACTGCTTGTATTGCGTCGTCGATCTGCACGCGATCACGGTTCCGCAAGACCCGCTCAAACTGCGCGACAATACTCGCGAGATCGCTGCCGCCTTCATCGCCTGCGGCATCGACCCGAAAAAGAACATCATCTTCAACCAGAGCCAGGTTCCAGAACACGCGGAACTCGCCTGGGTGCTCAACTGCATCGCGCGTATTGGCTGGCTGAACCGCATGACTCAGTTCAAGGACAAAGCCGGCAAGGATCGCGAGAACGCCTCCATCGGGCTTTACGATTATCCCGTGCTGATGGCCGCTGACATTCTCATTTATCGCGCGACGCATGTGCCGGTCGGCGAAGACCAAAAGCAGCATCTGGAGCTTGCCCGCGACATTGCGCAGAAGTTCAATAATGACTTCGCCGAGTCGATCATTCGCAATGATCACAGCGACGGCATATTCTTTCCCCTGCCCGAGCCCCTGATCTCCGGCCCCGCTACCCGGGTTATGAGTTTGCGCGACGGCTCGAAAAAAATGTCGAAATCGGACGCCTCTGAATATTCGCGCATAAATCTTTCCGACGACGCGGAGCAGATCGCGCAGAAGATTCGTAAGGCGAAGACCGATCCCGAACCCTTGCCGTCCGAGGAAAAAGGTCTGGAGGGGCGACCTGAGGCGGGCAATCTTGTCGGGATTTTCGCGGCGCTTTCAGGTCGCAGCAAGTCGGATGTGCTCGCTGAGTATGGCGGCTCAAATTTCTCGACTTTCAAAAACGCGCTTGTCGATCTTTCGGTCGAGAAGCTGTCTCCGATCACGGCGGAGATGCGCCGTGTTTCTGCGGACCAAAGCTATATCGACGGCGTGCTGCGCGAGGGCGCCGCGCGCGCCCGCATTATCGCGCAGCAGAATATGAATGCCGTGAAGGATATCGTCGGGTTTCTGCGTTAAGGCGCCGCACCTTCGGGCCAGACGTCAGTCCAAACGCCGCAGCGCCTCCGGCTTCGGACCTCCACTGGCCCAGTCCAGCAATTCAACTGTATGCACGATCGGGATGTTCGTCCCGGCGCCGATCTGCGTCATGCAACCGAGATTGCCTGCAGCGATGACATCAGCCGCAAGGGATTCGATATTCTCCACTTTGCGCTTGCGCAACTGCGTGGCCAGTTCCGGCTGCAGCAGATTATATGTCCCTGCCGAGCCGCAGCAGATATGACTTTCAGGAACGCTTAAAGTTTTAAATCCCGCCGCATTCAATAATTCTAGCGGCTCCTGCGTGATTTTCTGTCCATGCTGCAACGAGCAAGCCGAATGATAGGCCACGCGCAAAGCGGGCGCGGTTCCCGCTGTCCTGAACCCCAGCACGGCGACGATCTCGCTGACGTCGCGAGCAAGCGCTGAAACGCGCGCGGCCTTCTGCGCCAGCCGCGCATCATTCCGGAACATGAAGCCATAATCTTTCACGCTCGTGCCGCAGCCGGATGTGTTAACGACGATATGATCTAGTCCGTCCGCCTCGATCTCCCGTGTCCACGCCTCAATGTTTCGCGCCGCAAAGGTATGCGATTCTTCCACCTTTCCCAGATGATGCGCCAGCGCGCCACAGCAGCCGGCGCCCTGCGCAACCACGACCTCGGCGCCGAGTCTGGTCAGCAATCGTACGGTCGCTTCATTGATGTTCGTGTCCAGGACCGTTTGAGCGCAGCCATTGAGCAGCGCAACGCGCATCTTGCGCATGCGTTGCGCGGGAAAAACCTGCGGTCGATCCACGTAGGAACGCGCGGGGACTGCGCTTGGCGCCATAGCGACCAATCCGCCCAGCCGCCCCGGCAAGAGCCCGGCGAATCCTCGTAACAGAGAAGCGAAGCGCAACGCAGCGCGAAACAGCGGGGGGCGCGCAAGCAAAAACGCCAACACAGCTCGTAGCACCCTGTCGCCCATCGGGCGTGTAAAGGTTTTTTCGATATGGGCGCGCGCATGATCGACAAGGTGCATGTAATGCACGCCCGAAGGACATGTGGTCATGCAGGAAAGGCAAGAGAGGCAGCGATCTACGTGGCGCGCCGTGCGCGCATCTGCCGGGCGCTCGTTTTCCAGCATTTCCTTGATCAGATAGATGCGTCCGCGCGGCGAATCCAGCTCGTCGCCAGTGAGCAGGAATGTCGGGCAGGTTGCGGTACAAAAGCCGCAATGAACGCAGGCGCGCAAGATTGTTTCTGACTGCGCCATGTCTGGATCAGCGAGCGCGGCGAGCGAGAAATGCGTCTGCATTTAAAATTCCATCCGCAAGCGTCCGCGCTCCAGAATATGCTTGGGGTCGAAGCTTTCTTTCACCCGTTGCGTCAGCGCCGCCAGAACCGGCGGCTGCGGATGAAATACATCGCACGCGCTCCGCACATCTGCACTTGCGCGAATAAGCGTAGCGTGCCCGCCGAGCACATCAACGATTGCACGCAAGCGCAAGGAGTGAGCGTCATCAGCTTCTTCAAGACACAGCCACACGAGGCCGCCTGCCCAATCGTAATAGTGTCCAATCAGCGGCGCCGACATTTGGCGTAAGCCGGAGAGTAGAGCAAAGCCATCGGTCGGCGCGAGCGAAATGCGCCACACCTGCCCGGTGAGATGCGCGACCGGCAAAGCGTTGCGAAGCGCGAGCCATAGCGCGGCCGACTCCGCCTGCAGCAGAATCTCCACTGTGCCGCCGCGCGATTTTAGCAAGCCGCGCAAGTCTTCCACCCGCTGTTTCACCGAAATTTCCGGCCCGTCCAGGCGAATCGCCGCCACGTTGGCGTTCCACTGCAATGGAGCCGCCCCCTCGGGAAGCAGCGCCAGCGCGCTCGCCTCGACGGCTGCGCCGGAAACCTGACGCAGCACCGCGAGGCCGGTTTTCTCATCAAGTCCGAGCAGCAACAGCGTCTGCTCCGTCTCGGGTCGCGGCAAAACCTTCAGAGTGATCTCCGTGAGAGCGGCCAGCGTACCATATGAACCAGTGATTAGCTTGGAAAGATCGTAGCCAGTGACGTTCTTCATCACGCGCCCGCCGGACTTCACGATCTCGCCGCGCCCGGTGACGCAGCGAAAGCCCAGAAGATGATCACGAGCGGCGCCTGCTTTAAGCCGGCGCGGACCGGAAGCATTGACCGCAACAAGACCTCCCACTGTGCCCTGGTCAGCGGGCAGCCCGAGCACCGGCCCATAATCTATCGGCTCGAAGGCGAGATGTTGATCGTGAGCAGTGAGCAGCGCATCGATCTCGCTGAGCGGCGTGCCAGCGCGCGCGGAGAGAACCAGTTCTTCCGGTTCGTAAAGCGTGATCCCGGTCAACGCCCGCAACGAGAGTACATCGCCTGCGGCGGGGCGGCCGAGGAGCATTTTCGAGCCAGCTCCGTTGATCTTTAACGGAGCATTTGCGGCGTTGGCGGCGCAAATCGCTTCGGCGACCTCGTTCTCATCCTTGGGCGCAAGGCGCATCAGAACCTCGGCAGATCAGCAAAAGGCAACGCCCCGCCCGCTACATGCATCATCCCCATTTCCGCGCAGCGGTGAAGCGTGGGAAACACCTTGCCTGGGTTGAGCCGACCAGAAGGATCGAAGGCGCATTTGACGCGCATCTGTTGCGCCAGATCGACTTCGTTGAACATCTCGCCCATCAGGTCGCGTTTTTCCACGCCAACGCCGTGTTCGCCGCTAAGCACTCCGCCGACCGCGACGCAAAGTCTTAAAATATCGGCGCCGAGATTTTCCGCGCGCTCGATGTCGCCTTCAATCGAGGCGTCATAAAGGATCAATGGATGCAGATTTCCGTCACCGGCATGAAACACATTGGCGACGCGCAGGCCATGTTTTTGCGCCAACGCGTCCATACCTTTCAGCACCTCCGGCAGACGTCCTCGCGGAATCGTGCCGTCCATGCATAAATAATCCGGGCCGATGCAGCTTACCGCGGGAAAGGCGTTTTTCCGTCCGGCCCAGAATTGCAAGCGCTCGGCCTCGCCGGTCGAAGCCTTCGACGTCGTGGCGCCTTCTGCACGGGCGATTTCCTCCACGACCCCGACGAGATGATCCACTTCAGCTGGCGTTCCATCGAGTTCCACAATCACAATGGCCGCGGCGTCGAGCGGATATCCGCAGGGTTGAAAGCGCTCCACCGCATGGATCGTAGCCCTGTCCATCATTTCCATGCCGCCGGGAATAATGCCCCTCGCTATGATGGATCCAACGCAGCGCGCGCCATCTTCTATGCTGGCGAATCCCAACAGAAGACCACGCGCGACAGTCGGCTTTTGCAGGATCCGCACGGTGACTTCAGTTACGACGCCGAGCAGGCCTTCCGAGCCGGTCATCAGGCCAAGCAGATCGTACATTTCGCTGTCGAGATGCTTGCCGCCGAGCCGGATTGTCTCGCCGCCCACCAGCACCACTTCGAGCCCGAGAATATTATTGGTGGTCAGTCCGTATTTCAGGCAATGCACGCCGCCGGCGTTTTCCGCGACATTGCCGCCGATAGAGCAGGCGATCTGCGAGGAAGGATCAGGCGCGTAATAAAAGCCCGCATGCTCGACGGCTTTGGAGATCGCCAGATTCTGCACGCCGGGTTGCACGCGCGCGCAGCGGTTTTCATAGTCGATTTCGAGGATGCGGTTAAACTTCGACATTCCCAGCAGAATGCCGTCTTCAAGCGGCATGGAGCCCCCGGACAGAGAGGTGCCTCCGCCCCGCGGCACGACTTTCACGTTCATCTCCTGCGCGAGCGACATGATCGCTTGCACCTGCGGCACGGTTTCGGGCAGTACGACCACGAGCGGCAGCGCCCGATACATGGTGAAGGCGTCGCATTCATAGGCCCGGCGCGCGATTTCGTCCGCGATGATGTTTGACGCAGGCAGGATGCGCGTCAGGCGTGAAAGCAACTCATCGCGACGCGAGAGGATTTGCGGCTCGGGCGCGGGCATTTCTAGGGGCATTCGCGAGGCTCTCCCATGGGGGCGCGCTTATCCTCCTTCTACAAGGGAGGCACTCGCTTCTTACACCCTCTTGGGCACGAGGATCACACGAAAATCATTGACATTGGTGCGCGTCGGGCCAGTGACGACCAGATCGCCTAGTTTCTCGAACGCGGTGTAGGCGTCGTTATTGGCGAACAGGGCCTTCAGATCGACCCCCGCTTTTCGCGCGCGTTCAAAACTGTCGGGGGTCATGATGGCGCCGGCGTTGTCTTCGCTGCCGTCAATCCCGTCTGTATCGCAGGCGATAGCCGAGACGCCGCCAAAGCCCTCCAGCGCCAGCGTCAGCGCCAGCAGAAACTCCGCGTCGCGACCACCCCTTCCCTTGCCGCGCACGGTCACGGTCGTTTCGCCGCCCGAAATGATGGCGACCGGCGGCTCGAAGGGCTGGCCATGCAACGCAATCTGCCTGGCGATGCCTGCGTGAACCAGCGCCACGTCGCGCGACTCGCCTTCAAGATCGCCCAGAATGCAGGGCGTGAAGCCAGCCTTCCTGGCGACGGCCGCGGCAGCGTCGAGCGACCCCTGCGGCGTGGCGATCAAAATGTTCTGGACGCGATCAAAAATCGGATCGCCGGGCTTTGGCGTCTCACAGCCGGGGCTGTTCAAATGCTCGAGCACCGCCGCCGGAGCGTCGATCTTGTATTTGGCGATGACCTCTAGCGCGTCCTGCCGGGTCGTCGCATCGGGAACCGTTGGGCCGGAAGCGATCACCGAAAGATCGTCGCCCGGCACGTCGGAAATCATCACCGCGACAACCCGCGCGGGAGCGGCCGCTCTGGCGAGGCGTCCGCCCTTGATCGCGGACAGGTGCTTGCGGACGCAATTCATCTCGGAAATCGTTGCGCCACTCTTGAGCAGCGCCTTGTTGACCGCCTGCTTTTCCTCCAGCGTCACGCCTTCGGCGGGAAGCGCCATCAGAGCCGAGCCGCCGCCGGAAATGAGAGCCAACACAAGATCGTCGCTGGTCAGTCCCTGCACCCTCTTGAGCACGCGCGCGGCGGCTTCGCGGCCGGCGGCGTCGGGCACGGGGTGCGACGCTTCAACCACCTCGATGCGCGAAGTCGGCGCGCCATGATCGTAGCGGGTGACCACCAGGCCTTCGACCGGTCCCTCGTAATGCGCCTCGACCGCAGCGGCCATCGCGGCGGCGGCCTTGCCGGCGCCCACGATTATGGTGCGGCCCTTTGGCGGCTTGATCTCGGCCAGATAGGGCGGCACGCAGAGCGAAGGATGCGCCGCGCCTACGGCGGCGTCGAACATTTCGCGAAGGAGCTTACGGTGGTCGTCGGACATGGCGGGTTCCAATTCGTCTTGGAGATGGAGCAGGTCCCCACCCCAGCCCTCCCCCGCTCAGCGGGAGAGGGTGTAGAGTCGATGTAACGACAAAGGTCACAGAGATGGCGCGCCACTTAACCCCGCGCGAGCAGGGAGTACTGGCGCGAACCACTCTGACTTTTACGCGCCAGCCATCGCATTGGCCTTTTCGATCAGCGCCTCGGCCATGCGGATCGAGGCGATGTCGATCAGACGACCGTCGAGCGAGACCGCGCCCTTGCCTTCCTTGGCGGCCTGAGCCATCGCATCGAGAATGCGGCGGGCCTTGGTCACTTCCGCTTCGGACGGCGTGTAGACCTGGTTGGCCAGCTCGATCTGCGAGGGATGGATCGCCCACTTGCCCTCGTAGCCCAGCACCGCCGCCCGCTTTGCGGCGGCGACATAGCCTTCGGGATCGTTGAAATCGCCGAACGGGCCGTCGATCGGACGCAGGCCGTAAGCGCGGCAGGCGACCATCATGCGCGTCTGCGCGGCATGCCACTGATCGGCCCAGAAGTAATCGCGCTTGCCGTTGGCGTCCTTGTCGGAGAGAACGCCATAATCCGGGTTCACGCCGCCGATGACTGTCGTGCGTGCACGCGTCGAGGCGGCATAGTCGGCGACGCCGAACGACATGGCTTCGAGACGCTTCGAAGACTGCGCGATGGCCTCGACATTGGCCATGCCCAGCGCGGTCTCGATGAGAATCTCAATGCCGATCTTCTTGGTGCGCTTCTTGGCTTGCTCGATTTGCGTGATCATCATGTCGATCGCATAGACGTCCGCCGGCACGCCAACCTTGGGGATCAGCACGACGTCGAGGCGCGGGCAGTTTTCGAGCACGTCGACGACGTTGCGATAGCAATAATGAGTGTCGAGACCATTGATGCGCAGCGTCATGGTCTTTTTGCCCCAGTTGATATCATTCAGGCCCTGAATGATATTCTTGCGGGCCTGCTCCTTGTCGTCGGGCGCAACGGCGTCTTCGAGGTCGAGGAACACCACGTCGGCTTTGGATGTCGCAGCCTTTTCGAACATTCCCGGAGCCGAGCCCGGCACGGCCAGTTCGGAGCGGTGCAGACGCGAGGTCGCCTGTTCAACTAATGTAAAGCTCATTTCAATTCCCCTTCCTTGGGTGGTTGGCATATTCCCGGAAAGTCGGAGACTTCCTGGATCGGAATATGCGTGAAAAACAAGAGTGTCAGCCCGTCGCCCCCAAGCCAGCGGCTATGCAGCTGATAGACAGCAGCAACGGAATCTTGATCGCTTCCTTCGCCGCTTCATCTTCGGTGTTGCGGAATTGGCGCAATAATTCGACCTGTTCCCGATTCACCTCGTTGACCGTCGGCAGGCGGTCGGCCAAACGCGTGCGATAGGCTTGGAATCGGTCCCCTATCTGCTCGGCGCCGGTGATGCGAAGCACCATTGCGCGCGTTAGATCATGCTCTGTTTCGATGACCTTAAAGATTTTCTCGCGCACCGCTTCGTCTGCGACGAGCGAGGCGTAAGCCTTGGCGATGGAGAGATCGACGAGCATGAGCGCCTTCTCAACCTCATCGAGCACAAGCTTGAACAGTCGCGACTGGTCATACATGCGGCGCAGCAGGTCGAGCCCCTTGTCCCCACGCGCATCGAGAAAGGACTTCAACCCCGAGCCGACGCCATACCAGCTGGTGATCGCGTGGCGGTTCTGCGCCCATGCGAAGACCCATGGAATGGCACGCAGGTCGGCGAGACTGCGGGCGCCAAAGCGCCGGGCGGGACGCGACCCGATGTTTAGCATCGAAATTTCCTCGAGCGGACTCGCCGCCTGGAAATAGCTGACCAGATCGGGATCGCCCATGAATTTCGTGTAAGCGGCGAGCGCCGCGGCCGACATTTCCTCGAACGCTTCATCAAACTCGGCGCGTGGAAGCAGCGCTTCCTCGCGCTCGGATTTCAGAGCATGGGTGAAGACTGACGAAGCCAGCAGCTCCATCTGATAGGCCGCCGTGCCGCGATTGGCGTATTTAAAGGACACGACTTCGCCCTGCTCAGTGACACGGAAGCGTCCTCGGATCGAGCCCGCCGGTTGAGCGGCGATGGCCTGTCCTGTCGGAGCGCCGCCTCGGCTGACCGAGCCGCCGCGCCCATGGAAAAACGCTATGGCGACGCCTTCCTCGGCGCCGACGGCTGTAAGCCGCGCCTGAGCCTTGAAAAGCTCCCAGTTCGAAGGCAGGAAGCCGCCGTCCTTGTTGCTGTCGGAATAGCCGATCATGACTTCCTGCAGATCGCCCTGCGCCTTGGCGCTCGCGCGAATGACCGGGACATGGAGCAATTCGCGCATGATCGCCGGCGCGTCCCGCAAATCGGGAATCGTTTCGAACAGCGGCACGATCGGCAATGTGCAGTAGACTCCCTTTGAACCTTGCCTTACCAGCCCGGCTTCCTTTGCGAGCACATAGGCGCCCAGCACGTCAGCGGCGTTGTGCGTCATCGAGAGCACGAAACTGCCAAAAGCCTCGCGATCCAGCTTGCTTTGCAGTTCAGCGACAACCTCGAACATCTCGATTGTGTCGCGCGTCTCGCCGAAAAATTTCTCGCGTTCGTCCGAGCTTAAGGGCGGAGTCAGGATCTGCGCATCGAGCCAGGCGCGCCACTCCGGCGACTCCACGGGTGGCGGTTCGTCGTCGCGAGTCGCGCGCCAGAGATCGCAAAGCGCGCTGGTCGTGCGCGTGGTGTTCTCACGCAGATCGAGCCGCACCGTGGAAAAACGGAAGACTTCCACCGCGCGTCGCACCGGTCGCACCAGATCGAGCGCGAGGGGCGCAGATTTTCCCTCGATCAACGTATCTTCCATCATGCGCAGATCGGAGATCAATTCGTCGGCGTTGTTGTAGCGCTGATCATTGGGCGTCTCGCCCTTTGTCGCTTTCAGCGTCTGGTCCAGTTTGTAGAGTATGAGATTGCAGAATTGCCGATAAGGCTCCATCTGGTTACGCGCGCGAATGGAGCTCGGATCTTTCAGAGCGCTCAGACGTTTTTCAAGTTCGTCGCGCAGTTTTTGCGGAATAAATGCGGCGCGTGGGCTGATCGAAAGCATGCGGGCGAGCTCGATCAAGCGCTGTCGATAGTAATTCAGGCTGGCGAGAGCGTTGTCGCTCATCGTCTTGCGCGTCACGTCATTTGTGACGAAAGGATTGCCGTCGCGATCGCCGCCGATCCAGGAGCCGAACTGGAAGAATGGCGTGACCTCAAATTTTTCGTTGGGATAATAAGTCTTCAACGCTCGTTCGAAGGTGGAAAGAATGTCTGGAGCAAGGTCGAAGATGGTTTCAGAAAAGAAATGCTGACCCCAGGCGACTTCATGCTCCACGGTGGGCTTCTCGAGATGCAAATCGCCGGTCAGGAACAGAAGTTCAATCTGGTCGCGCACCTGCGCCCCGAGCGCATTGCGCTCGCGATCTGTCCAGCGCGTTGATTTAAGATCGCGCATCAAAAGGTAGATACGGCGATTCTTTTCCAAAATGGAAACGCGCTTCGCCTCGGTCGGATGCGCGGTTATTACCGGGCGGATACGGAGGGCCTGCAATTGCGCCCGAATCTCGTCGGCGGTCACTCCCGCCTTGGCCGCGCCAGACAACACTTGGTCGAAAGTGCCAAGCAACTGGTCGTGGCCGCGTTCGCGCTCGATGTGGCGGCGGCGGCGCATCGCATAGGCCTGCTCGGCGATCGAAACGAGCTGAAACAAGATACCCTGCGCCTGGAGTGCACGGCCCATTTCGTAATCGGTAAGGTTGGAGCCAGCCGCGAAGCCCCGCAGCACAGGTTCGATCTGTGGCATGTGGCGCTTGACCACGTCCACCAGTTGATCGACCAGATAGGCTGAAGCCTCCTTGACAGAGCGCGTGGCGAAAGCCGAAGGCGCGGCGGCGGGCGGCGTTTCTGATTGAGCGTCAGTCATGAAAACTCTCGAACTCTGCGGCGGTGAACCGATAGAAGGGCCGGAACTCCCGCGAATGCAGGAGATACTAGCTATTCCCCCATCACTTTTCTCCGCCAGCGGGAGAGAGCGACCTTGCGAAGCAAGGGTCGGATGGGGGTTTCTCGCCTCTCCGCCCTTAAGCGCGCTTCAGCACCTTCGCCACGGTTTCTCCAAACTCGGAAGGACTCGGCGCGACGGTGAGGCCATAAGACTTCATGATCTCCGTCTTTTCTGCGGCGCTGTCGCCGGTCGACGAGATGATCGCGCCGGCATGGCCCATGCGGCGGCCCTTGGGCGCAGTCAATCCCGCAACGAAACCGATCACCGGTTTCGAGAAATTTTCCTTGATCCAGGCCGACGCTTCGGCCTCCTGAGGACCGCCGATTTCGCCGATGATCAGCACGGCGACGGTGTCCGGATCCTTGTCGAACAGCACGAGGTGATCAAGGAAGGATGAACCATTGATCGGATCGCCGCCGATGCCGACCGAGGTCGAAATTCCAATGCCCAGTTCCTTGAGCTGCGCGGCGGCCTCGTAACCCAATGTGCCGGAGCGCGTGATCAGACCGACATTGCCCTGCTTGTAGATATGGCCGGGCATGATGCCGAGCATCGCCTTACCTGGGCTGATGATGCCGGCGCAGTTCGGTCCCACCATCATGGGGCGACGATCCTTGGGATAGCGCATGAAATAACGCTTCACGCGCATCATGTCCTGCGCCGGAATTCCGTCGGTGATCGCACAAATCAGCCGGATGCCGGCGTCAGCCGCCTCCATGATCGCGTCGGCGGCGAAAGGCGGAGCCACAAAAACAAGACTCGTTGTCGCTCCTGTCTCCTTGACCGCGTCCTTGACCGTGTTGAACACCGGCACGCCATGAACGCTTTTGCCGCCTTTTCCCGGCGTGACCCCGGCGACGACCTTCGTGCCGTAGTCGAGCATTTCCTTAGTGTGGAAGGTGCCCTTGTCGCCGGTGATGCCCTGCACCAGAATCGGCGTCTTCTCGTCGATAAGAATGCTCATGATTTCCTCCCGGCGGCCCCGCGAGTTTTCAAGCTCGCCGCCATCAAAACCCCTGCGCCCGGACGCAAGCGCCCGGGCAGTTGCTCAGCCCGCCTTCTTTGTGGCTGCGACGGCTTTGTCCGCCGCCTCCTTGAGCGTATTGGCCGTGATGATCGGAATGCCGCTTTCCTTGATGATTTTGTTGCCTGCTTCGACGTTTGTGCCTGCGAGACGCACCACCAGCGGAACGCTGATATTCGTCTCGCGCACCGCGTCGACAACGCCCTGCGCCACCCAATCACAACGATTGATGCCGGCGAAAATATTGACGAGAACGGCTTTTACATTTGAGTCCGACAGCACCAGCCGGAAAGCCGTTGCGACACGTTCAGCGGAAGCGCCGCCCCCCACGTCCAGGAAGTTGGCCGGGCTGCCGCCAGCATGTTTGATCATGTCCATGGTAGCCATCGCGAGGCCTGCGCCATTGACTATGCAACCAATTTCGCCATCCAGCCCGATGTAGTTGAGATTATGTTCGAGCGCCTGCGCCTCGCGCGGATCGGACTGCGAGGGATCGTTCATGTCGACAATATTGCGGCGCCGGAACAGCGCATTATCGTCGAACGACATTTTGGCGTCGAGCGCCAGCACCTTGTCGTCTTTGGTCACGACGAGCGGATTGATCTCCAGCATCGTTGCGTCGCAGTCCCGGAAGGCGCGATAGGCGCCGAGGATCGTCTGCACCGCGCGCGAAACCTGCTTGAGATTGAGGCCGAGCTGAAACGCGAGCTCGCGCGCCTGGAAGGGCTGCAAGCCCACCGCCGGCTCCACAATCACCTGCAGTAATTCTTCGGGCGTGTTCTTGGCGATCTCCTCGATTTCCATGCCGCCGTGCTTAGAGGCGATCACGCGAACGCGCTCCAATTTCCGATCTAGCACGTAGCCAAGGTAAATCTCACGCTCGAAAGGATCGGCGAGTTCGATATAAACGCGCTGGACCGGCTTGCCTTCCGGCCCGGTCTGAGCAGTCACGAGACGCTTGCCGAGCATCTCGCGCGCCGCCTGCTGCACCTCGTGATACGTGCGACAAAATCTGACGCCGCCCGCTTTGCCGCGCGCGCCCGCGTGAATTTGCGCCTTCACGACCCAGTTGGAGCCGCCAAGCTCCGTTGCAGCGTAGACGGCCTGATCCGGACTGAAAGCAATCGTGCCTGGCGGAACGGCGACGCCATGGGCGGCCAGAATTTCCTTGGCTTGATACTCGTGGACGTCCATCTTGTCCTCCCCTGGATTGTTTTGCGCGGCGGATTCTTACGATCCGATCTTGTCGCGAACGATCTTGTAAACTTCCTCGGTCTCGCGCGCCGCGCGATCGAGCAGGCTGTTGACTTCGGCGAGCTGCTTTTCGGCGAAGTCTCGATCCTTGATCGACTTTGCGTTAATGAACACGTTGAGCGCCGCGCTGCGCAGACCCGCATTGGCTGCCAAAACCGCGACTCCGGCGTCACTGATCACATTCAGATTGCCCTTGTCGGCGACGATTCTGGAAAGCTGGATGACTTCATAACAAGCTTTGACCGCGCGCAGCGGCGCAAGGGTGGCTTCTTTCAAAGCGGCCTGAATTGCCGCGGTGCGCTCGGCTTTTTCTTCGTCGGTGCCACGGGGCAGGCCATAGGACCCCATAACTGCATTGAAAGCTACGACGTCCTCGTCGATGGCGCCCGTAAGTTCCGCGCGGAGCGCGACGGCCTTTGCGTTCGCTGCTTTCAGTTCTTCGTCGAACGCTTCGTAATTCTTCTTTCCGATAGTCAAATTGGCGACCATGGAAACCAGCGCAGCGCCGATCGCTCCACTTACCGCCGCCGCGCCGCCGCCGCCGGGAGTGGGCGTCTCGCTGGCGAGTTCATCAAGAAATTTCGCAATTGTGTTGTTCTTGGTCATGACGGTCCTGTCGGATCAGGCGAGCACTTTGGCTTGCGCATAAATGTTTTCAGCGTCGAACACTTGATCGGCGCTCTCGAAAAGCTTGCCGACGCATTCGCGATGCAGCTTCAGCTTCAAGCCGCCGAGGCCAAGAGCGCCTATGACAATCTTCCCATGCTTTTCTTTGGCCTTGTCGGCCGCTTCAACGCCGCCGAGCCCAAGCGGCGGTTGTGCATTGCAGTCTGCAAGCAACTCGATTGTGGCGTCGCTTTGCCAGTCTTTCTCATCAAGCAGCGGAATGCCGATGGCGCCAGCAGCGAATACGATCTGGGCTCCTTTGACCGCCTGCGCGCGAGCCGCGTTATCGAAAGCCTCGATCGCGGTCGGCGTGAATCCGAAACGCTCCTGGATGGCGGCGGCGGAAGCTTTCGCCCGGGCGAGCTGACGTGACGTGATTGCAACTTCCGCGCCCTCAATATGCAGCATGGCCGCAGCGCGCATTCCAACGGGGCCGGTGCCGGCCAGCACCACGGCTTTCTTGCCCGCTAACGGCTTCGCTTTGGCGAGCAGCGCAACGCCAGCGGCGGCTGTGGTGTTGGAGCCATTGCTGTCCAGCATCACCGAAACGCGAAAATTGGAGAAGAACCGCTTCTTGACCGCCTTGAATAGAGTCTCGCCGGCCGTCATATTGCCGCCCCCGACAAAGATGGCCGTGTACTGTTTTTCCTTGGGGCCGCGCGTGTAAATCGTGCCGTCGACCAGCGCGCCCACATTGGCGGGCGTGACGCCCCCGTAGCCGATTATGTGATCCGCGCCGCCGTCATAACCGACAACCGTGTCGAAAACGCTGGGGACCGGATCGGTGTCCAGCAGGAACAGAAGTTTTTTGGTCATATGCGTCTCATTCTGTTGGCGGCTAACGCGTCATTGCGAGCGGATCGAAGAAAACCAGGACCCGGAGCAAATCCCGCGATCCCGAATCCTGCTCCCGCGCAGGCAAGGTCTGCCGGCGGGCGCCTGGACAGTTTCGTCGCTTTCCTTTCTCGCGTTGACGGCGGCGGTTGCTATTGCTGCTTTTGCTAGGCGGTCACGATATTGCGCGGCGCTCCGGCGGCGAATGCGTCCACGTTGTCGATCAGTTGATCCGCGAGCACTTGCATCGCCTCCTTGCTGGCCCAGGCGACGTGCGGCGTCACGATCAGGTTCGGGATCGTCGGATCGAGCAGAACATTGCCTTGCTTCGGCGGTTCGACGGTCAGCACGTCAAAGCCGGCGCCGGCAATGACGCCCTTGCGCAGAGCATCAGCGAGCGCCGCTTCGTCGACAATGCCGCCGCGCGCTGTGTTGATGATGATGGCGGTCTTTTTCATCGACGCCAGCTCCTTGGCGCCGATCATGTTTTTGGTCTGCGGGGTCAGTGGCAGATTGAGCGTCACCACATCGGCTTCGCGAAGAATGGTCGCCACGTCGACGACATTCGGTCCAGGGACGATATCGTTGATCAACACCTTCATGCCGAGCGCTTCCGCGCGGCTCGCGATGGATTTGCCCAGAGCGCCATAGCCGAGAATGCCAAGCGTCGAGCCGGCGATGTCATAGATCGGATAGTCGAAATAGCAGAACTGACGCGCCTGCTGCCAACGACCCTGCTGAACCGAATTGTGATAATTCACCAGATTGCGACGCAGCGCGAAGATCAGTGCAATCACATGTTCGGGCAGAGTGTTATAGGCGTAGTTGCGGATGTTGGAGACGATAATGCCCTTCGACGCGGCATAGGCCTTGTCAATCACATCGGTGCCAGTGGCGGCGACCGCGATCAGCTTGAGATCAGGCAGCTGCTTTAATGCTTCTTCGCGCAGCGGCACTTTGTTGGTGATGGCGATGGTCGCGCCCTTGAGCTTTGCGACCACCTCATCGGCCGTGGTAACGGCGTATTCAGTATATTCATGCGGGAAATTGGGCTTGCGCAGATTAGCGTCGAGCGTCTCGCGGTCGAGAAAAACGATTTTATGCGACATTCCCTTAACCCTCGAATTGTGTGACGGCGGCGCGTTTTTCGCACTCATAAAATTGACGTCCGGCGCCAAACAGGCGCCGGACGTTTTTTGGCTTAGGCCTTCAACAGCGGATCGGCGCGATAGACAGCCTGGGCGGCGGCGACGCCGGAGCCGGGCTGAATCTTGATGCCATTGTCGAGCATGGCCATTTCCGCTCCCGCAATGGCGCCGAGCAGCATCAACTCGTTGAGATCGCCGAGATGGCCGATGCGGAAAACCTTGCCCGCGACCTGCGACAGTCCGGCTCCGAGGGCGAGGTTGTAGCGGTTATAGGCGGTCGAAATGACCTTGGCGGCGTCGTAGCCTTCCGGCACGACAATCGCGGTCACGGTGTCGGAGTTCCACTTGGGCTCCTTGGCGCAGGTCTTAAGACCCCAGGCGGAAACCGCCGCGCGCACGCCATTGGCGAGATGGTGATGGCGCTTGTAGACCTGATCCAGACCCTCTTCGAACAGGATCGACAACGACTCCTTGAGGCCATGGAGCAGCGGGATCGACGGAGTGTAGGGGAAATAGCCGAGCGCGTTCTGGGCGATCATGTCCTGGAACTCGAAATAGGCGCGACGGTGCTTATTGGTCTTGCCGGCCTCGATCGCCTTCGGGCTGGCCGCCATCAGCAGCAGCGCCGCCGGCAACATGAAGCCCTTCTGCGAACCGGACACGATCACGTCGACGCCCCATTCATCCATCTTGAACGGCAGCGAAGCGACCGACGACACGCCATCGACGAACAGCAGCGCCGGGTGCTTGGCGGCGTTCATCGCCTTGCGCACGGCGCCGATATCCGATGTCACACCCGTGGCGGTCTCGTTATGCGTCGCGAGGACGGCCTTGATCTCATGCTTGGTGTCGGCCTTCAGCGTCTCTTCGATCAGCTGCGGGTCGTTGCCCGTGCCCCACTCGCGCTCCTGCACGATGACCTCGAGGCCCTGGCGCTTGCAGAGGTCGATCCACAGATGGGAGAACTGGCCGAAACGCTGGGCGAGAACCTTGTCGCCAGGCGACAACGTGTTGGTGATGGCCGCTTCCCAGCCGCCGGTGCCCGACGCCGGGAAGATGAAGGCGTGTCCCTTCTCGGTGCCAAAAACTTTCTTCAGCGCCGGGAACAGCGGCTTCACGAGGTCGGGGAAGGTCGGCGAGCGATGATCTTCCGAGGCCACCTGCATCGCGCGCTGGACGCGGTCGGGCAGGTTGGTCGGACCCGGCACGAACAAAAAATTACGGCCGGGAATTCTGGAATTCGACATAATCGGCTCCCTTCGAGCGCTTGGGCTTGGTTGGTTTAAAGAAACCGGTTGCGCCGGGAGAGACTCCCTGGCGCAAAGCGGCGAGTGCGAAAAGATCCAGCGGACGGAAAAACGCCCGCGCGGACTAGAACAGGCCGGAGATGCGGCCGTCGGTACCGACCTCGATATTATTGGCGGCAGGAACCTTGGGCAGACCGGGCATCGTCATGATGTCGCCGCAGACGACTACAACGAACTCCGCGCCCGCCGACAAACGTAATTCGCGGATCGGAATGGTGAAGCCCGACGGCGCGCCCTTGGCGTTCGCGTCCGTCGAGAAGCTGTATTGCGTCTTGGCGATACACACCGGAAGGTGGCCAAAACCCTCCTTCTCCAGCTCCGCGAAGCGCGACTTGATGCTGGAGTCGAAGGAGATATCGGCGGCGCCGTAAAGCTCCTTTGCGATGGTGCGCACCTTTTCGACGAGCGGCGTCTCATCCACATAAAGCGGCTTGAAGCGCGAGGGCTGCGTCTCGATGGTTTTGACCACGGCGCGCGCAAGATCTGCCGCGCCCGCTCCGCCGGAACCCCAGTTGTCGGCGACGACGCAATCCACGCCCTCCGCTTTGCAGAGTTTTTCGAGCAAGGCCATCTCGGCCTGAGTGTCGGAGGAGAATTTATTGACCGTGACGAGCACCGGCACGCCGAACTTCTTCACATTGCCGATGTGGCGCTTGAGATTGGCGAAGCCCTTCTCCAACGCCTCGACATTCTCGGCCTTCAGATCGTCCTTGGCGACGCCGCCATGCATCTTGAGCGCGCGAATAGTCGCGACGATCACCGTCAGATCGGGCTTCAGGCCCGCCTTGCGGCATTTGATGTCGAAGAATTTCTCCGCGCCTAGATCGGCGCCAAAGCCCGCTTCCGTCACTACATAGTCGGCCAGCTTCAGGCCGGACTTCGTCGCGATAACTGAATTGCAGCCATGCGCGATATTTGCGAAAGGCCCCCCGTGAATAATCGCCGGATTGTTTTCCAGCGTCTGCACCAGATTTGGAGCGATCGCATCCTTGAGCAGCGCAGCCATAGAACCGGCGGCCTTGATCTCCGAGGCGCGAATGTTCTTCTTCTCGCGCGTCTGGCCGACAACGATATTGCCGAGCCGCTTCTGAAGATCAGCGAAGTTCGACGCGAGACAGAAAATCGCCATTACTTCCGAGGCGACAGTTATATCAAAACCGTCTTCACGGGAAAAGCCGTTGGAAACGCCGCCCAGCGAAGAGACGATCGAACGCAGCGCGCGATCGTTCATATCGACCACTCGACGCCAGCTGATGCGGCGCGTGTCCAAGCCCAGGGAATTGCCCCAGTAGACGTGGTTGTCGATCAGCGCGGCAAGCAGATTGTTCGCGGCGCCGATGGCGTGGAAATCGCCAGTGAAGTGGAGGTTGATGTCCTCCATCGGAACGACCTGCGCATAGCCGCCGCCTGCGGCGCCGCCCTTGACTCCAAAACACGGACCAAGACTCGGTTCACGGAGGCAGCAGAGCGCCTTTTTGCCGATGTGGTTGAGTCCGTCGGTGAGGCCGACCGTGGTCGTCGTCTTGCCTTCGCCGGCTGGCGTTGGGCTGATCGCGGTGACAAGGATCAGCTTGCCGTCGGGCCTGCCCTCCAAAGAGGCGATATAATCAAGGGAAATCTTCGCCTTGTAATGACCGTAAGGCTGAATATGCTCATCGGAAATGCCGAGCTTATCGCGCGCGACATCAACGATTCGGCGCATTTTTGCGGCCTGCGAAATCTCGATGTCGGACTTGGGCGCAAGATGCTGGTTATCTTTCCCGCTCGCGCCGTGCGCGGGGGCCGACGATGGCGTCGTCATTCCACTTCCACTCCCTTCGAGAGCCGGTTTGTTCGGCTCTTGCAACAATTTTCTGAACTGCGCTCAATTTCAATCGAGCTCGAAGGGCGACATAACGCGTGACGCGCAGGCTCCCCCCAATGGCAGCCGGGCCAATTTGACGAAAACACGTCCATCGGCCGAATTCAGAAGACCCTAGAATCTTATTTGTTGATCATCAAGCGACAGAACCGCGCATGACGGCTCGCTCTGACGTCTTCGACCTACCCGCCGGACCGTTTTGTACGCACGGCGTCGTCGCCCCTATGCGGGCAAATGATTTTCTTCGTCAAGTAATATTATTGCTGGAAACGGGCGCTTGCGGGCGATCAAACCGGCGCGCCGATGCTCGCGCCTATTCTGGCGACCGGCGCCAAACTTCTAAACATAAGTTTAAGGTGTGGGTGGAATATCCTACCCACTACCTGTCCGATCAGATGGTCTAGAAAGCCATCCGCTAGAATGGCGACGGATAGCGCAATTGCTCAAGAAACAGAGATTCACCTCTTTCGTGATAAACCGGGTTGGCAGGTCAGACGCCAGCGACATTGCAGTAAAACGTATAGGCGATGGCGAAACATCCCCATCTGCGAAGACGGGCGATTAGATTATTTGCATTGCGGTATGTGAGGCGCGGCAAAAAAATTGTCGCAGGGTGTCGCAAATAGACGTCAGGAAAAACGCGCGCGACCCGCCAACGCTGCGATCCGCTATTCGTCTTCGCCAAATCTGCTGGCCACAAGGGCCGCCAAGGCGTCAAGCACTTCCCCCGCCTGCGCGCCGGCTGCCGCTACGTTGATGATCGTGCCCTGGGCGGCGCCGAGCGTCAAAATTCCCATGATCGAGCTGCCCCCAACCGTCTCTCCATCCTTTGTGACGGTGACAGCGGCGTCATAGCGGTCGCAGCATTGAACGAATTTAGCAGTCGCCCGGGCATGCAAGCCCTTGCGGTTGACGATCAACAAGTCGCGTGAAAAGTCTTTGCCGGTCAACACCGGATCTCTCTGACGGTCCATCACTTTGTCGGTTCGACTGTTTGCTTCTTGGCCTCGCCGCAGCGGGGGGACAGTATCCTGCTCGCGACATGCACATATTTGCGTCCGGCTTCCTGAGCCTGCAACACTGCCTGTTCGAGAGTTTGCCCCTCGCGCACCGAGGCCAGTTTGATCAACATGGGCAGGTTGACGCCTGCGAGCACTTCAACATTGGCGCCATTCATCACTGAAATGGCAAGATTCGAGGGCGTGCCGCCGAACATGTCCGTGAGCAGCACAACGCCGTCGCCCGTGTCCGACTGCTTGACAGCCTCGATGATGTCGAGGCGTCGACGCTCCATATCGTCTTCCGGCCCGATCGAAATCGAGGCGATCTGCTTTTGCGGACCAACCACGTGTTCGAGCGCGGCGCGAAACTCCGTGGCGAGGTGGCCATGGGTCACCAGGACCATTCCTATCATTCGACGCTACCACTCATAACGACGTCTCGCGAGGCGACCCAGGAATAGAATGCAAGGCCCGACGGGCGCCGGCCAATGCCCGATCATTCGCAAAAGCCGAGGCGACGAACGGACGAATATCTTAGTGTTATCCCGCGAGGAGTTATACACGAGCGTCGCCATCCTGTCGCGGGCGCTTATCAGCCCGCCATTTTGTGCAATGCGGCGAAATTGGCAAGCCAAAAGCTTCTAAAAAAACTAATTTACCCCAACTGATTGAATAAAATAGAGGATTTTTTCCAACACGGCGTAATCGCCAGCCTCTATTATGCATCGCGGAAGCGACAATCCACATATCTGCGTCAATTCGGCGTTAGGCAAGGGGTATCGCGGCGGCCGTTCTCCGCTGGGGGAAGCAAGGTCGACAACAACGCGAATCACGCCTGCTGGCTCGAAAGGCGCGAGCATGAGGCCAAGTCCCCGCAACTCTATGGCTCCGGCTATCGCGGGATGCGGACGAGCGATCAGGCGGCCATTGCGATTTGTCAGCGCCACCCTGTCATCCCCGATCAGCCTCGCAAAATCGCCTCGCAGTCTCGCCGATTCCAGGAGTCGACAGCTCAAGGCGCTTTTGCCTGAGCCCGAGACGCCGCGCAGAAGAACACCTCGTTCGCCCAGCAGCAACGCGTTGGCATGCGTCATCGTCGCATCGGCTCGGACTGCGTTCATCGCTCCGCCGGCAGCCAGATGACAAAGCGTGCGCCCAGCACCGCGTCGTCCGGTGTTTGCCTCGTCGCATTCTGGCTCTCGCCTCCGAGCGGGTCGTCGGTTCCCTCCGGCGCTGAAACTGTGCGATTCAGGGCGCGGATACGTCCCCCATGCGCTTCAACGATCTGCCGCGAGATCGACAGCCCGAGACCTGAGTTTTGGCCAAATCCCTGTTCGGGGCGATCCGTGTAGAAGCGTTCAAAGACACGTTCAAATGCGCCTTGCGGAATTCCAGGGCCATCGTCATCGACGAGAATCTCGTAGCCGTCGCGCCGGCGCCCCGAGATATCGACGCCAGTTTCCGGCCTCAGGGTCACGCGCACCACGCCGCTGGGGGCAGAAAAAGAGCGGGCGTTAGCGATCAGATTGTCAAAAACCTGCGCTAGTCGCGAATCATGACCGATCACCCGCCAGCGCCGGCGAAGCGCCTCGTTCGCGACCCCTTGCTTAAGAAGGGTCACTGTCGTCTGATCACCCCGCTCAACGCCTTGCGCCATGCTGACGACAGTGTTGAGCACCAGGGAAAGATCAACGCTGGCCATATCCGCTCGCGCCAGTTCCGCATCGAGCCTTGAGGCGTCGGAAATATCGCTGATCAGTCGGTCCAGACGACCGACGTCATGCTTGATGATCTCCAGCAACCGCGCGCGCGAGCTTTCAGTCTTGGCTATGGGGAGGGTCTCCACCGCGCTGCGCAGCGACGTCAAAGGATTCTTCAGCTCATGCGCAACGTCGGCGGCGAAATGTTCAATCGCTTCGATGCGGCTGTAGAGTGCCTTGGTCATATCGCGCAAGGCGCCCGAAAGATGCCCGATCTCATCCTGTCGGTCAGAGAAATCGGGGATTTCCTGACGGGATTTGGCGCCGCGACGCACGCGCTCCGCGGCTTCTGCTAGTCGCCGCATCGGCTCGGCGATGGTTCCGGCGAACAGCAGAGAGAGCAACAGCATCACACCGGCCGAGACCAAGAAAATTCGAATGATCGCCCAGCGTTCGGTGGCGATGATCGCATCGATGTCGCCGCCCAGCGTCGACAGCAACAGCACCCCGCGCACCGAGCGGAAGCGCTGCACGGGCACAGCCACGGAAATAATTGTCTCGCCCTTTGAATTGGCGCGGACCACTGGTTGCGGCGTTCCGCCCAAAGCGGCGGCGACTTCGGGATAGGCCTTGCCGTTGCCCATGCCAATATCTTCATAGAGCGGCAGTTCGGGCCGGCGCGACCAACGGCGTAGCGCGTTGACAAGGCTCTCCAGGGGAGTTGTCGCGTCACCGCCCATGTGTGGCGTCGGGGCAGGACCGGCGGGGGGCAAATCGAAACGAAAGATATTCGAGCGTCCCGAGACAGAGCGCGAGTCCAGCAGAAGAGAGCCATCGCGGTCGTAGATGCGGGCGCGCGTGCGAGTGGGCGAAACCAGTCGGCGAAGCAGAGGCCCAACGCGTTCCGGATTAAGCGAGAACTCCAACGCAGGCTGGCTGCCGTCAGTGGCGCTATAGCTCTCGCCCGGCGCCAGTTTCAAAAGTTTCTCTGGGTCGATGGTGATCGCGTCGGTGTCTATAGTGGCGGAAGCCGCCACTGCGGCAGCGATGATTTCTCCCTGCGTTTGCAGACTTTGTATGCGAGCGTCTATGAGGCCTTCACGAAACTGGTTGAGATAAAGAAATCCACCGAGCAGCGCGACCAGGCCGCCGAGATTGAGCACGACGATACGTCTCGTCAGCGACGACGAGAGCCGCGCCTGAGCGGCCCGTAGCAGCCGCAGCAGGCGCACAGACGCCACTCGGCCAACTCGGCTTTGACGCGCCGAAGCCTGCGATTGCGTCCGCTCGCGCGCTTCGACGCTCATCGACCGATCGCGCCCCTCCCGCCGCGGCTCAACTCAGGCCTCCTTAAAACGATAACCAACGCCGTAAAGCGTCTCTATCATCTCGAAATCGTCGTCGACGACTTTGAATTTCTTGCGTAGCCGCTTGATATGGCTGTCAATGGTGCGGTCGTCGACATAGACCTGATCGTCATAGGCGGCGTCCATCAGCGCGTTGCGGCTTTTGACCACGCCGGGGCGCTGTGCCAGCGCCTGCAAAATCAGGAATTCGGTTACAGTCAGCACCACGGGATCGCCGCGCCAGGTGCAGGCATGACGTTCGGGGTCCATTGTCAAAGCCCCTCGTTCCAGCACCTTTGCCTCGGATTCCTTTTGCGCAGCAGCCTCCTTAGGGTTGGCTCGACGCAAAATCGCTTTTACGCGCTCGACGAGGAGCCGCTGCGAGAAGGGCTTATGGATGAAATCGTCGGCCCCCATTTTGAGACCGAACAACTCATCTATCTCCTCATCCTTCGAGGTCAGAAAGATCACCGGCAGATCGGACTTCTGCCGCAGTCGCCGCAGCAGCTCCATGCCGTCCATGCGGGGCATCTTGATGTCGAAAATGGCGAGGTCCGGCGGATTGGCTCGCAATCCATCGAGCGCGGCGGCGCCATCGGTATAGGTCTGAACTCGATATCCTTCCCCTTCAAGGGCGATAGACACGGAGGTCAGAATGTTGCGATCGTCGTCGACGAGAGCGATGGTCGGCATTGTCAACCTTTGCTGTTTGCGGCCAAGACGATCCTCGATCCGTCATGACCTCGGCGACATGAACCAGTGCTGAAGGTTTCATGTCCTTGCGGACGCTATTACGCTGGGCGCGACGCGCCAGATTCCGCCATCAAAATAAGGCGCATGCCGCCGGTTTCGTTCCGGCTGGAGCGCGACGGGACAACTTCGTGGCTATCGCGGCCAAATTGTGACGTCGCGCTTTTCAGCGCCCATTCCGTCATAAAGCGGCTTCATCGCCGCCTTGCTCGCCTTTATATACGCATATTCGTCACAAAGCACGTTTTGCGCTACGCCCGGGCGATGGGCGCGCCATTAAGGGTGTCTGATCTCGCGACAAACGCTGGAAACGCGGTCCCGTCCCAGCTCCGCGCACTTCCGCGTCGATCCGCCGGCCCGTCGAATGCCGTCGTGCAAGACCCGCAGTTCCAAATCGGACGTATTAAATGAAGACAGCGGAGCCTATTTTGCTGATGTCGCGGTCGACGGCGCAAACGGCAACCTTGAGCCCGATCCGGAGCGCTCTGCCTGCCGAAAGCGGAAGCGGCGATCCGCGCAGCAGCGCCTTGGCGACGCCGCTGGGCAGATCGCATTGCTAGAGCGCGGGACTGCGGGAAATATTTTCGGTTTGACGCGAGGAACTCGTCAGACCGACGAAACCCCGCAATCCCGCCTCTCGTTCGAGAGGCGGGGTTTTTGCTCAGGCTATCGCCAGAAACTGCGCGATCTCGTCCTTGAGCGTCAGTCGTTGCTTCTTCATGCCCTCCAGCGTCTCGTCAGCGACGGGCTCGACATTGGTCTCCATGCGGTGAATGGCGCGGTTGAGCTCATGGTAGGCCTCGGCGATGCGCGCGAAATGCGCATTAACGCCCTTCAGCTCCTTGATGGCGTCAGCCTTCTCCGGAAATTCTTCGTGCAATTCATGCGCAACGTGACTCATTCTTTTTCTCTCCGCGACCCGTTTCTCAGGCCTTGCTGTTGTATCCTACCCGCGGGTCGAGCGACGCCGCAGTCGGAATGGTAGCCCGTCTCATAATAAGCGCAACGCAGAACACCCGAAGTGCGGCGATCCGTCGCGTGTGGCGCTTCCCTTGAAACGGACGGAAAAAGCGATGAGAACGGGCGCTGAAGCCTGTTTCCCATCGCTTCCACTGTAAAGCATCCGACGGGGGGAAGCCTCTCTAGCTCATCCGTCGATATTAATTAATCGTGATGCATCGGTTGCTTCAGTTTTTCCATGACCTGATCGATCGAAAAACTCGCTGCCTTCTGCCGCGGCGGGAAGTCCTTGAAAGTCATGAGGAATTGGCCGACGTACTTCTGCACCGGCAGCGCGATGAAGGCGTGGTCCAGGAACCAGTCGTAATAGGTGTTCGAGGTGATGCTCGCGCGCTCGTAGGGATCGAGCCGCAGATTGTATAACAGCGGCACGCGCAGCACGGTAAACGGCTCGGCCCAAACTCGCAGAGTTCCTTCCGCTCTCTGTTCCGCGAAGACCATCTTCCAGTTGTCGTAGCGCAGCCCGGTCAAATCCCCGTCGTCGGAGAAATAGAAGAACTCCTTGCGTGGGCTCTTGGCTTCTTCACCGGTCAAATACGGCAGCAAATTATAACCGTCGAGATGAACTTTGAAGTTCGCCCTGCCGATCTTGTAACCTTTCAGCAATCTTTCCTTGATGTCCGGTACCCCGGCTGCGGCGAGCAGAGTCGGCATCCAGTCGAGATGCGAAACGATCTCGTTGGCGACCGAACCCGCTTTGATTTTGCCGGGCCAGCGAACAACCGCCGGCACGCGATAAGCGCCTTCCCAGTTGGAGTTTTTTTCGTTGCGGAAGGGCGTCATCGCCGCGTCCGGCCACGAGTTCATGTGGGGGCCGTTGTCGGTCGAATAGAAAACGATCGTGTCGTCGTCGATCCCGAGTTCCTTGATCTTGTCGAGAACGGTCCCGACGTTTTTGTCATGATCGATCATCACGTCGGCGTAAGGACCCATCCAGCGCCCTGACTGGCCTACGCTTTCGGGCTTGGGATGGGTACGGAAATGCATATGGGTGAAGTTGACCCAGAGAAAGACGGGCTTGTCGGCCTTAACTTGTTTTTCAAGAAACTCCACTGCGCGGGCGGCGATGTCGTCGTCGATCGTTTCCATCCGCTTCTTGGTCAGTGGGCCGGTGTCCTCAATCTTTTGCTTTCCATCCGGCGTCGCGAAACTATGAATCACGCCGCGAGGACCGAAATTCTTGCGGAAGTTTGGAAACTCCGGATCGTCGGGCTTGGGATAATCGGGTAGCTCCGGCTCTTCCTCGGCATTGAGATGATAGAGATTGCCATAAAATTCATCAAAGCCATGCGCCGTAGGCAGGAACTCATCCTTGTCGCCGAGGTGGTTTTTACCAAATTGGCCTGTGGCGTAGCCTTGGGCTTTGAGCAGCTCCGCGATCGTAGGATCTTCCTTCTGCAGTCCGATAGCCGCACCGGGCATGCCGACCTTGGTCAGGCCCGTGCGCAGACCGCTTTGTCCGGTGATGAACGAGGCGCGACCAGCGGTGCAGCTCTGTTCGCCGTAATAATCCGTGAAAATCATGCCCTGCTTGGCGATGGAGTCGATATTGGGCGTGCGATAGCCCATCAGGCCGTTTGTGTAGGCGCTGATGTTGGACTGGCCGATGTCGTCGCCCCAAATGACGACGATATGCGGCTTCTTGGCCGCATCTCCCGCGGGCGGCTTTTTTGCGAGGTCTGAAGCCGCCATAGCTGGCGCTGCGGATAACGAAAACGACGCGAACAGTGCTGCGACGACGGCCGCTATCTTAAATCGCATGGCCAGCCCACCTTCAAGCTAACGAAAAAAACAATGCGACGCGGGAATGGTTAAGTTCGCCGGCGCCCCTTGTGTCCGCTTTATTCCGCGAATTTGCCTTGCGTGCAACAATTAATGAGGGATTTACAAGTCGCGAGCAGCGCAATCCGTAATCGACGCCCTTACATTTCATTCTTCATCCACTTGTGTTCTCCCACGATTGCCTCACCCAGCGTTCTAACCCCGGCCCAAATGCAAAGATGCGTTTCGGTTCTGGTCGATGTAAGAGCTGTTCGAGGCGACAACGGAATGAGAATTTGTCGCGAGCAGGCTCGACCTTGGCGAAGAATTAGGGCGAACGACTTATGGCCAGGCAGATTGTGGAAATATTTGGAGAGTGTTGCGAAATAGACGTCTTTCAGAAATCGAAAACGGTCTGGCTGGCAACGGGGGGTTTTATGGGGAGCAGGCTTTTGACCAAGGGCCGCAGCGAGCGAGCCGCCGTCGCCAATTGGGTGAAGACTGCGGAAATTCGCCGACGCCGCTGAATTCTTACTTAGGACATGACCGGCCAGCGTAGCTGCCCGTCATACAAAAGGGACCGCTTTTGAAAGAGGCAGGCAAAGGAATATCCCGACGATTCGATCCCGCCGAACTCGCCAATTGACGCGTTCTGGCTCTGTCCGCGATTCGATCGTCGATTGATTTTAATGGCGAGAGAGACGGGACTTGAACCCGCGACCTCCGGCGTGACAGGCCGGCGCTCTAACCAACTGAGCTACTCCCCCGCAGCGACGCATTGCGTGCGAGAAGCGCCGAATAGGACATGCGTCTGGCGAAGTCAACACCTTGAACCTTATTTGGATCGGGTCCCGGAAATCCCGACCGCGCCTCTTTTCTTCGGTCCCCTTCTGGACTAAGGCGGCGCCAAGGCACTATGTCAGATCCAAAGCCCAACTTCGCGCTCCACCCGGCTTGGAAAAAACTCATGGCTGGCGAAAACGCCTCCATACAACGCCGAAAAGCCCGCCTTGAACGAACTTGACCTCATTCGCCGCCGCATCCGCGTCCGCGCCTGGCGCCGCGGAATGCGTGAGATGGACATCATCCTTGGCGGCTTCGTCGATGCGCGAATTGACACCTTGGACGGGCAGGAGCTGGAGCAGTTGGAGGCGCTGCTTGACGCAGACGACGACGACGCCTTTCGCTGGTTCAGCGCCGGCCAGGCTCCCCCGCCCTTCGACACCCCCTTGTTTCGCAAGATCGCGGCGTTCCATGCCGAAAAGGACCCAATTTCTTGAAACAACGCACCGATATGCGCGCGCAAGCCACGGCGGGCGCATTGAAAACCGCTCTCGCGCGGATCGAGGCGGGAAAGAAAATTCTTTTCGCGCACACGCCGGAAGGCTTTGACGCCTTCGTCGCCGGCGATCTCGCCCGCGCACTTGCGGCGCGCGCAGAGGGCGAAGCGGCAGTCTTTGTGCATATCGCGCGCGACGCTTCCCGCTCGGCGCAGTTTCGCGAAGCCTTGAGGTTCGCCGCGCCTTTTGTCGAAATTCTCGACATTCCCGGCTGGGACTGCCAGCCCTATGATCGCGTCTCTCCCAACGCCGCCGTGGCGTCGCGCCGCATGACCGCGCTCGCGCGTCTCGCGCGCTCCAAATCTTCGGAGCAGCAACCGCGCGTTATCGTCACCACCGTCGATTGCCTGCTGCAACGCGTCCCGCCCCGCGCGAAAATCGCCGCCGACACTTTTTCCGCCGCGCCCGGAAACGTCGTGGAGATGGACCTTCTGACACGATGGCTGGAAAACAACGGTTTTTTGCGCTCCAGCACGGTGCGCGAACCCGGCGAATACGCACAGCGCGGCGGCATCGTCGATCTTTTCGCCCCCAGCATGCCGACTCCAATCAGGCTCGACTTCTTCGGCAATACTCTGGAGTCGATCCGGGCGTTCGATCCAGAAACGCAACGCACTACGGGCCAATTGCGCGCGCTCGATCTCGTGCCGATGAGCGAGTTGCAACTCGTTAGCGAGACCATGCGACGCTTCCGCCAGGGCTACACGATGCGCTTTGGCGGGGAGACTCGGGGCGACGCGCTCTACGAAACGATCAGCGAAGGACGCCGCCATCCCGGCGCGGAACACTGGCTGCCGCTGTTTTACGACCGCCTCGACACATTGTTTGACTATTTTGGCGACGCTCCGCTCCTGCTCGACGCCCATAGCGAAGACGCAGCCATTGAGCGGCTCGCCCAGATCGCCGACTATTACGACGCGCGCAAGACGGCCTACGATCTCGACCACGCCCGTTCAAACTACAAGCCGCTGGAGCCCCGCGAACTATACCTCACGCAAGAGGAATGGCGCGGTCAGCTTAAGTCGCGGGCGCAGGCTCATTTTTCGTCCTTTGCAACAGCGGAAGGCGAAACGGCCAGCATAGATTTTGCGGCGCGGCCGGGGCGCGACTTTGCGCCCGAACGCAATCAGCAAGACGTGAATGTGTTCCAGGCCGCAGCCGATCATATCAAAACGCTGGCCCAGGATGGCAAAACCGTCATCGTCGCCGCCTGGTCCGATGGTTCGCGCGAGCGGCTTGGCCATGTGCTGACGGAGCACGGCCTGAAGGCTCCGCCGCTGGTTTCCGGGCTGCCCAGCGCCCTTGCGTTAGGCAAAGGCGCAATTTCGCTCGCCGTGCTCGGCGTGGAACATGGTTTTGAGACGGAAAGCCTCGCTGTCGTCGGCGAGCAGGATATTTTGGGCGACCGGCTCGTGCGCCGCCGCCGAAAGACCAAGCGCACCGAAAATCTTCTTGGAGAAATGGGCGCATTGTCGGCTGGCGATCTCGTCGTGCATGTCGACCACGGCATCGGCCGCTTTATCGGTCTTGAATCGATCACGGCAGCTGGGGCGCCGCATGACTGTCTGGAGATCCATTACGCTGGCGGCGACAAGCTGTTTCTGCCCGTCGAAAATATCGAACTGCTGACCCGCTACGGCTCCGAAGATACCGAAGTCGCGCTCGACCGTTTAGGGGGCGCCGGCTGGCAAGGCCGCAAGGCCCGCATGAAGAACCGCATTCGGGAGATGGCCAAGGGCCTGATCGCGATCGCGGCTCAGCGCATGTTGAAACAGGCGCCCAAACTCGCCCCGCCGGAAGGCCTCTACGACGAATTTTGTGCGCGCTTTCCTTATGACGAGACCGAGGATCAAGCCGCAACCATTGACGCAGTTCTGGACGATCTGGCTTCTGGCCGCCCGATGGATCGTCTTGTCTGCGGCGACGTCGGCTTCGGCAAGACTGAGGTGGCCCTTCGCGCGGCTTTCTGCGCGGCGATCAATGGCAGGCAGGTCGCCATCGTCGCTCCAACGACCCTGCTGGCGCGACAGCACTACAAAAACTTTTCAGCGCGTTTCTCTGGCTTGCCGGTCCGCATCGGTCGGCTGTCGCGCATGGTCGGCGCCGCCGAGGCTCGTGAAACCAAAAAACAGCTTGGCGAGGGCAGCATAGATATTCTCATCGGGACGCACGCCATTCTCGGGAAGGGCGTCAACTTCAAGGATCTGGGCCTCGTTATCGTTGACGAGGAGCAGCATTTCGGCGTGAGCCATAAGGAACGGTTGAAGGAATTGCGCGCCGAGGTGCATGTGCTGACCCTTTCCGCGACTCCAATCCCCAGGACGCTGCAACTCGCCATGACCGGCGTACGGGAACTCTCGCTGATCGCAACGCCGCCGGTCGACCGTCTGGCCGTGCGTAGTTTCGTTTCGCCTTTCGATCCGCTCATTGTGCGTGAAGCCCTGCTGCGGGAGCGCTATCGCGGCGGCCAGGCCTTTTTTGTCTGCCCGCGCATTGAAGACCTGGATGAAGCGGCGGCGTTCTTGCGTGAGAACATCCCCGAGGCGAAATTCGTCGTCGCGCATGGGCAAATGCCGCCGACCGAACTTGAAGAAAAAATGTCCGCCTTCTACGATGGCGGTTACGATATTCTGCTCTCGACAACCATTGTCGAATCCGGTCTGGATATCCCCACCGCCAACACGTTGATCGTCTGGCGAGCCGACATGTTCGGCCTGGCGCAGCTTTATCAACTGCGCGGGCGCGTCGGGCGCGGCAAGACGCGCGCCTATGCCCTGTTTACAACTCCGGCCAATCGCACGATCACGCCGCAGGCGCAAAAACGACTGGACGTGCTGCAATCGCTCGACACGCTCGGCGCCGGCTTTCAACTGGCGACGCATGATCTCGACATTCGCGGCGCGGGAAATCTGCTGGGCGACGAGCAGTCAGGCCATATCAAGGAAGTCGGCTACGAGCTTTATCAGCAGATGTTGCACGACGCGATCGAGCTTCTGAAAGCGGGAGTCGACGAGCCGCTGGAGGAAGTTTGGTCGCCAACCATCGCGCTGGGAGCGCCTGTAACCATTCCGGAAGATTATGTGGCGGATCTGAGCCTTCGCCTGCAACTCTATAGACGGCTGTCCACATTGGAGACCGATCAGGACATCGAGAGTTTTGCTGCGGAGATGGTTGACCGTTTCGGCCCGACGCCGGCGGAAGTGGAGCAATTGCTCAAGATCGTCGCGATCAAGGCGCTCTGCCGCCGCGCCCATGTCGAGAAGGTCGACGCAGGGCCCAAGGGCGTCATCATCGCCTTTCGGGACAATCTTTTCGCCGATCCCGCGGGCCTTGTGCGCTTCGTATCGCAGGAGCGTTCTTACGCAAAGGTGCGGCCGGATATGAAGATCGTTTTCGTGCGTGATTTCGAGACGCTTCAGGAACGACTGGAAGGCACGCGCGATATTTTACGCACACTTGTGAGCATCGCCGAGAAGAAGAACTGATCAGGCTTTCCGGCCGCAGGCAGGCGAGCGTTGCATTCATTCCCCGAATGAGTGTTTGCGCAGGCAACAGCACGGAAGCTTCTTGCTTCCTCGGATGGGCGGAACGCTCGAGCCGCGCGGCCGATGCGGCAACGCCAAACGCGAAATGATGAGCCTGCGACGTTTTGCTGAGTGAGCTAAGAGACAAAATCGCGGACAAAAAACGTTTTTTATAGTATTTTACAGGCGTTCGATAAAATCGGACAGGCCGATGCAAAAGCGACGGAGCGAGTTTTTGACCTTCAAACGGATGCGCTTGAGTAACACCGTCGACTAGGTCAAATAGTAAATCTGCCGAGTTGTCGCCTGAGTTCGCGGTCAAGAATATAGCGCGACGATAATGCGCCCAAGGGAGATCCTTATGAACAATAAATCTTTTCGCCAGAATTTGATCGTCGCTACCGCGTCGTTTGTTCTGATCACGGCAGGCGCTGTCGCGCAGACTGCGCCTCCGGCTCCCCCCGCTCCGCCGCCGGGCGGAGTAATGGATCATGGTGCGATGGGCCATGACATGAAGGGCATGGGTGGCATGGGTGGCATGGGTGGCGGCATGGGAGGCATGGATCATGGCTCGGGCGGCGGCATGGGCGGCGGCGGCATGGGCGGCGGCGGCATGGGTCACGGCGGCGGCGGCATGGGAATGATGCAAAAGATGCTGTGCGGAGTCACCGAACATGTGGATGGCCGCCTTGCCTATCTAAAAGCCGAACTCAAACTAACCGACCAGCAGCAGGGGGCATGGAACACATTCGCCGACGCCTATCGCGGGGCGACGCAAAAAACCGCAAAAATCTGCGCGGCGAATGAAGCTGCCGCCGCGACCGGCGGCGACCATTCGATGCACCACGGCGTGCTGGGACATCTTTCGATGATGGAGCATCACATGAGCGACCATCTCGAATCCCTGCGCGCGCTGAAAGCCGCTATCGAACCGCTGTATTCGGCGTTGACCGAGGAGCAGAAAAAGACCGCAGATCACGTCTTTACCAATGTCATGGAGGTCGGCATGGGCAAAATGGGCGGCGGCGGAATGGGTGGCATGGACCACGGCGGCGGTGGCATGGGTGGCATGGACCACGGCGGCGGTGGCATGGGTGGCATGGGTCACTGACGGCCAGAGACTTCAAAGTCGACGGGGACGCTGCATAAGCGGCCCCGTTTTTCTCATGGTTTGCGTTTGCATTGAGACAAATCGACTTTGAGAGTCACGTCACAACTACGCTGGCGTCATGAACTGACGCGACGACACTCCTCCGCGCAGGCTTTGCACGCCTCGCCACAGGCACTGCATTCGACATATTGCGGGAATTTATCGCATTCGCTTTTACACGCCATGCAAACATCTGTGACGGTTTTTGCGAAAGCCGGCGTAAAATTCGAGTTGACCGCCGCCAATACTTCCAATGCGCCGCAGGCGGCGACCAGATCGTAGGAAGCCTTGGTGCAACTCGCCATGCTGGTGTCATTCATCGACAGCATGCCAAAACAGTGACGAAGACACTCATTGCCCGTCGAGACACATTTGGCGCTTGTCTCCATGAGAGCTTTGTACTTCGCCGGATGCATGTGCATCGGCTGTGTCATCTTATTGGAATCTTCGGCAAGGGCTCGAGAAACTGACAGCGCGGCCGCAGCGGCGCCCAGGGATGTTACGAATGCGCGGCGTTCCATGAACATGCTCCTAAGTCGGAGAAGCCCACTCCCTAGTTGGAACAATGGTCAGAGCGGTCAAGACGCCTCCATATATGGCAAAGCGTTCCGCTCTAGCGACCCACTCGAGTCTCAGCCCATCGAAAAGTGCCTCGCCTAGTTCTTCCTGCCGCCGAAAAATCCGCGCATTGCGGCGAAAAGACCTTTTGGTTGCGACGGAACGACAGGCTCTGGAGCTTCGATTTTTTCGAGCGCTGCCTGAGCTAACGCTTCCTTAGACTGTGCGACGATTTCAACCAAGGAGGCGGCCTGCTCCAAAGGAGTGAAAACGCCTTTAGACCGATTGTCGAGATAGTCGCGCAACGCCTCGGCGGATTGAATCTGGCCCTGTTCTTCGTAAAAAACGAAAGCCTGCTCAACGGCGGCGACATCCGACAATGCCGCAGCGATTTTATACGGATGGACGTTGGCGCGGCCATCGAGCGTCAAACGCGCCGCACATAATTTTCGCGGCTCGGGCGTTTCCGCAAGCCAGTCGAAAATGCGCGCCTGTTCCGCCACGGTCGCTTCAGGCGCGACAAGCCCCTCGACGCCGCACGCCTGAGCGAAGCGATAAACGAGCGGCGCTTTCGCGTCGCCCCTTAGCGGCGCGCCCATTCCCTCCCCCCATTGCGGTCTCAGGACAAGCGCCGCAACAAGCGAGGGGTCAATGCGATAGGCTCGGTAGCCGCCAAGTCGGGACGCCAGCGCGCGCCCCGCAACATCCGCCTCTTTCAGCAAAGCGACGAAATTTGCAAACAACAGTGGCTCCAGCGGCTCCCACAATCCGAAAAGATCGAAACCGCCGGGATACTCCAGCCGCGCAAGAGCTCCATTCAGCGACTGCACGAGCTTTTCGCGCCGCGCATGGAGTGCGGCGGCGCGTTCGACCATTGCGCGGCTCATGGCTCCCGCAGGGGCGCCATCTTCTTGCGCGGCGCAATGCAGGATTTCGCCGATCAGCGGATCGTCTTCCGCGACTTTGCGTGGATTGACGCCGTCCCCTTCGACGCGAAACAATCTAATGTTTGATGCGCCTCCGGGATCCCGAGGCCGCACGGATAGCTCGCCCGTTTCGGCGCTCAGGCTGACTAGGCCGATATCGTCGCCCAAGGCAGCGCCGTAAAAATCCAGCTCAAGAGCCAATCCGGCGCCGGAGCCGCCAAGGTTCGGCGAGGAGTTGGCGAGTTTTAGCCGTCTGACGGCCAGGCCATCGAAAGGCGTATCGTCCGGGGTCGTCAGCAGTTTCAATAGATTGAAAACAACAATGGGTTCATGCGACCAAACGGCGTCCGGATATTCTTCCGGCGCTCCTGTCGCCTGGCGGATATCATCAAAAAACAGCGGTTGGACGATGGGCTCGCCAGCGTTCCGCTGCTCGCGCATCCAGTCGCGCAACCGCCGCCGCTGATGCATCACCAGCGCGACGCCTATGCGGCTCAGCAGATGGGCGCTCTCCTCAAGCGATTCCGATAGCCGCAAACGGAGCCCCGCACGCGGCGCTCCGCCCTCTCGCAACCACTGTTCCATGATTGCGAAAGGCGCCTCGCGGCGATCCTCGAAGCTGTCCGGAGAATATTCCAAACGTTCCAGCGAGAGCCGTGCGCGGCTGGCTGGAAACATCTGTTTCGTTGGCCACAGGTGCAAAAGCTGCGCGGAATCGCTGCGCCCGGACAGACGCTTGTGCCCACAGGCCCAGACCAGTCGCGCGCCGCCCAGCGCGAATTGCTCGCGAGCGAAACGCTCAAAGTCGCCGCTTCCAGAAAACGAAGCAATGTGGACGCTCGCAGGTCCGGCATTGGCGCTATCCGGCAACAAGGTCAGCGCCAGCCGCCACTCCCCCACGTCTCCCTCGTCGGTCTCCAAAGTCAGCCGCAGTTCCGCCCCATCGGCAGCGAGCAGCGCGAGATGCCTGTGGCCGGAAGGCGCCACAATCAGGCAGGAGCCGGCGCGCCAGCGCGAGGCGTCAAGCTTGTCGACAAAGGCTGTTCCCGCGGAAAAGTCAGGATCGCTGGCAGAGACGACGGTGAGGTCGGGCCGAGAGGCCTTGGGCGCGTCGCACTCGCCGGGCTCGAAAAAGCCCAGCAGCAACGTGCGCTCGCCGTCCCAAAATACGTCCAGTTGTTCGCGCCACATGGACTACACGCCGCCCCATCGCTCTCAATCCAGGCGCAAAACTATCCGCTTCCCGCTGTTTGCGCCAATTCACACCCTTTTTGCAAAAAAACCCGCTTGGGGGAAACCAGGGGGGCAAGTCTCACACCAACACGGGAGAAGAAAGAGAGAGAACTGCGTGGAGCTTCGATTCGCTTAGAGACTGGCGCCGGCATGGAAGCGCTGAATCACAGGACTACCGATTTCCAGCTTTTCGCGCTTGCAGACAGGCTGAACAGGAACAGCAGACCGCCGAACTGGCTGTTGCGTGGCAAGCGAGGTCGGACCGACGCGCGATGTCGAAGCGCGCATCCTGAACCGTGACGATGAGGTCACGAGTCTCGCCGGGTGCGATTGGGCGCCGGATCGTTAGCGACCTGATCCATTTCTTCGCCCGCGCGACTTGCACGGACGGAGCCTTTTGGCCCTGAAATTGCGCGCGATATTGCTGAACTATACAGTTCCATTCAATATTTGGAATATGCATCTTGTTATAAGATATATGACTAATATTCAGAAGGGACAGTTCGTCGTAAACATACACCATTATTTGCTCGCCCAACTTGGACCGGACGAGGCGCCGTTGGCGCGCCGTGTTACCAAGCTCATCGCGCCAAAGTCGCGAATCCAACCGGGAGGAAGACAATGGCTCTACATAAGGTGAACGAACCTAAATGAGTGGCCGCTCCGGTGGGGTTCACACTCTTCCTTTTCGCGATCTTCATTCCCACCGTGGACAAAGCTCCGACGAGAATTTTTCCTGCATCCGCCGCCCGGCGCCGAAAAATGACTCCGCGGGTTTTTGTTATGAAGCTTAAGTTTTCAAAAAAGGAATTGGACTGGATCGGTGATCGCGAAGTCTCTGCGCGACAAAATGTAGCAGCCTATGTATTGGCCGCCTCTATTGCAGCAAAATCCGAATTTTGAACTATTCCAAGTAAAATTTTTCAATAGAACAGCATGCAATTACAATGTATTGTGCAGCGCAGCGCGGCGGAGAAGTTTGCATTGGGTGAGACGCCGTCCGAATGCGATGAACGAACGGGCTCCCAGTGCCGAAAATTGTCCATTGTATTTCACATTGAAATTATGAGAAAAACTGACACTACGTCAGCGGGTGGGAGAAATTTCTTGAGCATAACGGCGGTGGTTCCCGATTGCAGACTGGCGAAGGTCTTAAAACTTCAAACCAATAACGAACAACCTTAGACAAGTATTACAAGATGATGCGAGACAAAGACCTCAACACTCCCCGTATACAGCTTCAGCAACGGCGGGAGGCCGCAGTCCGCGCTCTGCTTGGACGAAGCGAGGGAAAGCTATCCCAGGAAGCCATTGAGGAATTGAAGAGAGACCTCGGCGTTAGCCGCGCCACCGCATACCGGATGATCAAGACTTTCCGAAGCTGCGGCGCCGTCATCGCTCCTTCGACGCGACCAGTCGGACGCCCAAAAGGGGCTCGGGTGCTCGACCCCAAGCGAGAATCTCTGATCCACGAAGCCATTCGTTCTTTCTACTTGCGGCCCTTACGCCCGAAATTCAGCGAACTGGTCCAGGAAATCGGCCGCCGCTGTCGCGATGAGCGTCTCCCGCCACCCAATTGGCGGACCATAAAAGCGCGCCTGCATGACGTCTTGACGCAGAGCGAGCGTCGCTGACCTTGCGGTATAGCTAGATGGTCAAGCGATCCAGCTAACTTTGTAG
Organism: uncultured Alphaproteobacteria bacterium; assembly: GCA_963724845.1. Lineage (GTDB taxonomy): Bacteria > Pseudomonadota > Alphaproteobacteria > Rhizobiales > Beijerinckiaceae > Methylocystis. The sequence continues at coordinate 279,084 of CAVRWF010000001.1, read as the reverse complement.
AGCGGCTTTTGCCTCCGAACCACGCGCTCGGCTCCAATGACCAGTGCACGAAGTTCAGCGGTTTGGGCCTTAGAGGCTCGACCCGAGTGAAGCGGCCTGCGGATTCCAGCCATTCCTCCTTGCGGCGCGCGCGCTGGCGTCATACTCAACGGGTGTGATCTCCCGCCACGAAAGGCGCCGTTCATGCTGCAGTTTTCAAATATCCTTCTGATGGGCGCACTGGCGGCGGTTGTCTTTGTGCTTATAGCGGGAGTGGCGAATATGATTCGCGGCGGGAATCCCGCGCGCTCCCAAACCCTGATGCGCTGGCGCGTCGGACTGCAATTTTTGGCGCTCATGATCGTCATGGCGATTCTCTTTTTTCGCCGCTGACTACCGCCTCGCTAACCTCGCTCGCTAACCTTGGAAGACGATTATGGTGCGGCTAGACAGGATATACACGCGCGGGGGCGATACCGGCGCAACTTCGCTAGTTGGCGGCGAACGAAGACGGAAAGACGATATCCGCGTGGAGGCTTACGGAGCCATAGATGAGGCTAATGCGGCTATCGGGGTCGCGCGACTCGCCATCGATGCACGGGACAAGGCGCTCGATTCGATGCTGGAGCGGATTCAAAACGACCTTTTCGATCTTGGCGCAGAACTCGCCACCCCTTTTGATCCCGCCAAGTCTCAGCCCGACCCCGCAATGCGCCTGTCGATCGTGCAGTCGCAGATCGATCGCCTCGAAAACGAGATTGACGGGCTGAACAGCGAACTCGCGCCGCTCAAATCCTTTGTGCTGCCAGGAGGGACCGCCGCTGCGGCTCATCTGCACCTCGCCCGCACGATCGCTCGCCGCGCCGAACGCGTTATGGTCACCCTGGCTAATTTGCAGGACGAGCATGTGGAGCCAGCCGCGCTGGCCTACGTCAATCGCCTTTCGGATTTTCTGTTCGTCGCGTCCCGTTACGTAAACCGCGAAAAAGGCGACGTGTTGTGGAAACCAGGGGCGACGCGCTAGAACCGTACGCTCAGCGTTGACGGACCCACCGCCCCGCGCTACCAATTCGGGACAGTAAAAGTCAGCTTACCGGCGTCGAGAGAAATGCCAAGACAGAGTTTCGCAAAGTTCTCGATTGGTCAGGTGGTGAAGCACCGCCGATACCCGTTTCGCGGCGTAATCTACGACGTCGACCCCGTGTTTTCCAACACCGAGGAGTGGTGGCTTTCGATTCCGGAAGAAGTCCGGCCGAACAAGGATCAGCCCTTCTATCATCTCTTCGCCGAAAATGCCGAAACTGAATATGTGGCCTATGTTTCGGAGCAGAATCTCGTCGCCGACACATCCGGCGATCCGGTCCGCCATCCACAGGTTGATGAAACCTTCGTTAGAGCCGATGACGGAGCATATCGGGTAAGGGCGGACAATCGCCATTAGGCGCATTTGGCGCTTCAAGCTGCTTGCTAAGCGAGAAGTCCTGCGCGGGGGGACAGGTGCGCCCGTTTAGGGCGACCAAACCAGCTCGCGCTTATTTGAGCCTGTGCCCACGACGCAAAAAAATGCCCGCCTAAAGAAGCGGGCATTTTCCTTCCATAGTGCTCGGCGCCGCCGAGTGTTATTTTCCAGCGGGCGCTTTGCCAGCGGGCGCGGCGGGAGCGGGCGCAGGGGCCGCGCCGCCCTTGCTTTCCATCTTCTTCCGCTCTTCTTCGGCCTTTTTCTGAAGCTCGTCCTGCAGCTTCTTTTGCTGCTCTTCTAAAACCTTGGGGTCGACGGCGGGACCGTCGAACGCCTTGCCGAAGCCCGTCAGCGGCAGCACGAAGGTCACCTCGTTATTGACCTGATTCTTCACGATGACCGTAAGCTTTTCGCCCTTTTTCATGACGTCGACCACGGCTGGCTTAACCTTGGCCTCGGCGAAACAGCCGTTAGGGAAGCAGATTTCGAAAGCGCCGGTTTCCTGCGGGTTCTTGTCGACCGCGAACCGGAAGCCCGGCTTCAGCAGCAGACCCGGCGGCAGCAGCAGGCGGACAACCTTCAGGTCCGAGCCTTTGGGATCATAGACAGCCAGCGCCAGGATCGGCTGGTCGGCCTGAATGCCGAAGTCACGAGTCGTGTAGCAAACCTCCTTGTGGGACTGAGGATCGCCACCGCATACCTTCGTCCAATCCGGCTGCACGGGCACAAGGTCGGCCTTGACCGGACCCTGCGGCTGTTGTTGTTGCTGTTGTTGTGGCGCGCTCGGGGCCGGAGCGCGCGCCGGCGTTTGAGCCTGCTGGGCCAAAACTGGCCCCCCTGCGAGCAGAGCCGCGGCGACAGCGCCGAACCGCACAAGATTCATCGACATCGGAAGTCCTTTCGACTGTCTTCTAGACTGCATCACCGCCTCCGAGATAAGTGACTGGGCGTCGCAAAACCTCGGATGGCGCACAAAAATCCGCCCGGCGCGCGAAAATCAACTTCGCCGAAAATGTCGCAGAAAACAGTTGCGAGAAGTTCGGCGCGCGCCACCTTTCTGCCTTCCCTCGCGGTCCGGAGATAAGCTTACGGCAAAGCTCATACATGCTCAGCGCGGCAAATTCCAGACGCCGGCCGCCGAACCTCAAGGTTTTACTCGGCATTCCCACAAAAGAAGCGATGTTTTGAGCGGTAGCGAAGAGAAATTGCACTTGTCTGGCCGGCCTCCGCTTTATACCGGCTTCGCTTGGCCTATGGTCGGAGAATGAGGACAAAAATGATTCGCCCCTCCATCCTCACACAGGCGCGGAGTTTTTTTGCGATTTCAGCCGTAAGCTTCGCCGTTTTCAGCGCAGCTTGGGGGCACGCCGAAACGCCGCCTGCTTCAGCGCGTCAAGAGGCGATTCGCGAACCAACTCATGGCCTCGCTATGCATGGGGCCCCCGTACTGCCCGCGAATTTTGATCATTTTCCTTACGCAGATCCCGCAGCCAAAAAAGGCGGACGCCTGCGCGTCGGTCTGGCGGGCACCTTCGACAGCCTCAATCCTTTCAATCTTAAAGCGGGCTCGACGGCGCAAGGCCTCGCTGGCAATGTCTTCCAGACCCTCATGGCGCGCTCTCTGGACGAGCCCTTCACCTTTTATGGTCTAATCGCGCAATCCGTAGACATAGACGCTGCACGGACCAACGTGACGTTTCATCTTGATCCGCGCGCGCACTTTTCTGATGGCGTTCCCCTCACCTCAGCGGATGTGCTTTTCACATTCGATCTCTTGAAGTCCAAGGGCCGCCCCCAGCAACGCATCGCCTATAGCCTCGTCAAAGCCATTGACGCGCCCGACGCGCGGACTGTGCATTACGATATTTCCGGCGTGGGCGATCGCGAACTGCCGCTTATCCTCGCCCTGATGCCGGTGCTGCCCAAACACGCGACCGACGTCGCCCATTTTCAGGACGCTACACTCGCCAAACCAACCGGCTCCGGTCCCTACGCGATCGCGGACGCGAAGGCCGGCGCGCGGCTCGTCTTGCGGCGTGATCCCAACTACTGGGGAACGGACGTTGCGAGCCAGCGCGGTCTCTATAATTTCGACGAAATCGACATAGACTACTTTCGTGACGGAAACGCGCTGTTCGAGGCGTTCAAAGCGGGGCTGATCGATTATCGTGAAGAGACCAGCACGGCGCGCTGGGCAAGTGGCTATGACTTTCCTGCAGCCCGCGACGGCAGGATCGTGAGGGAGGAACTGCACAACGACAGCCCAAAAGGCATGGAGGGTTTCGCATTCAACCTGCGCCGTCCAATCTTCAACGACATCAGACTTCGCGAAGCGCTCGGCATGATGTTCGATTTTGAATGGATAAACGCGAATCTTTATTCGGGTCTGTACACTCGGACAAAAAGCTTTTTCGACCAGTCGGAACTCTCATCCTCCGGCCGCTCCGCCAGCGCAGCTGAACGCGCGCTGCTTGCGCCATTCCCCGACGCTGTGCGGGACGATATTCTGGAAGGCCGATGGACTCCGCCGATCAATGACGGAACCGGGCGCGACCGCGAGATGGCCAAGAAAGCTCTCGCATTGCTGGCCGACGCGGGATACCGGCTGGAAGGGGACGCTCTGACGAAAGACGGCGCTCCGGTAGCTTTCGAGATTATGGTCAAGGACCGCAGCGAGGAGCGCCTGGCGCTCAATTATGCGACTTCTCTGAAGCGTATCGGCGTCAGTGCGGGGGTAAGGCTGGTCGACGAAGTGCAATATCAACGCCGAAGACAAAAATTCGATTTCGACATGATGCCCGGACAATGGATAGCCTCCGCCTCTCCGGGCAACGAACAGCGCATGCGCTGGGGCTCAGCGAGCGCATCGCAAGAGGCTTCGTACAATCTTGCCGGCGCATCGTCCCCGGCTATTGACGCTTTGATTGCTGCTCTGCTTTCGGCCAAAACCCATGAGGACTTCGTGACCGCCGTACGCGCCTTTGACCGCGTGCTGCTGTCGGGCTTCTACATTGTGCCGTTCTATCACGCCGCCAATCAATGGATCGCTCACAGCAGCTATTTGAAACGCCCCGAGCATGCGCCGCGCTACGCCACGCCGATTTTTGGTCCAACCCTGGACAGCTGGTGGAAAGAAACACCATGATGCAGGATTCCAAGTCCGCCATCTCCGCCTCCAGCAATCAGGGTCTTGCGCGCGCTCACCCGCTTACGATGTTCGGCCTTGACGCGCTGGTCGCCGGCTCCGCTCGGCTCCGTCCTGAAAGTATGGCGCTGCGAGATCACGGAGAAAATGGCGACGCAAAGGTGGTTTTCGCGGAACTCGATCTGGCCATCGGAGCCTTTGTCGCACGGTTGCGCGAATTTGACCTCACTCCTGGCGCCCGTATTCTGCTGTGCTGCCCCCCGCGCGCGCAGGCGCTGATCGCCATCACCGCCATTGTCGCCGCCGGGCTTGAGCCCGTGCTAGCGCCGTTGCATCTCTCGCAGCACAGACTCACCGCGGCGGCACAGGCGATCGGCGCGGAGGCGCTGATAGCGCCCGCGCGTTTTGCAAAGCTCGATTTCGAAGACACTCTGCTCGGAATCGCTGCGCAAACCCCCTCGATTCGATTGGTCGGCTCTCTCTCGCCCGAACCGATCGACGGCGCAGTAGATTTTTCCTTGCCCGCACTGCGCGCCAGCCCGACCCCCGTCGCGCTGATTTCGGAAAACTGGACGTCCGGCGATCGCGTCATGATCGGCGCGCTGGACGCTTCTGGCGCTCCGGCCTTCCTAACACAAGGCGCGCTGCTCGGCCTCGGACTCGATGTCGTGCGAAAAACGAGGCGTGGCGGCGCGGCGCCGATCGTATCTCTGGTTTCGCCGGGTTCGTTCGCGGGCCTTATCGCCGGCCCCCTTGCCGCGCTTCTGTCGGGCGCAGACCTGCACTTCGTCGCTCCGTTCAAAGCCGACATGTTTCTTCAGCTGCTGGACGATATCGGCCCGGCGCGCCTCGTCGCGCCTGCTGCGATTTTCGCCGATCTGGCGCGATCGGGATTGCTGAACAATGGCGCGCTGCTGTCTTGTTCGGTAACTTCTCGGCTCGAAAAAGCAACTTTGGCGGAGGTTCCCTCGGACGCCTGCCCCATAGTCGAAATCTCGGGCGACGGCAGCATGCTCAGCATTGCGTCGCCTTTCCACTATTCAGATTCCGCGCGTGTTGCATAATCAAGTGGGAAGAAGCAGCGGTTGCTGCGTCATTTAGCCCCGTATTGACGCCCATCATTTACAGGCGCCGTCCATGCGCGAAGCCTTTTTATGTTCGAGCGCAGGCGCGTTTTTACTGTTTTTTCTCGGCGCCGCGAGCTGTCGAACGCTACAAGACGCCCGCGTATCAGGTCGGCTTGCATCGGGACGTCGGTTCCGACACAAGCAAACTCAACTCTTTTCTTTCTCCCCTCCGCGTGCGCCAATGGCGCGCGCCATTTCCACAAACTCGCTGGGCATCATGATGATGGTCATCGTATTCTGTTCAGCGCCGACTTCGGTGATCATCTGCATGCGCCGCAGTTCGAGACCCGCCGGGCTTTCCATGATGGTTTCGGCGGCTTGTCGCAGCAGCCCCGCCGCCTCCACTTCCGCCTCCGCCTTGATCTGACGCGCGCGCTTCTCTCGCAACGCTTCGGCCTCTTGCGCCATTGCGCGCTGCATCGTTTCAGGAATCTCCACATTCTTCATTTGCACGCGCTCGACCTTGACGCCCCATGGTTCGGTCACCTTGTCGATATTCGCCTGCAATGAGTCAGAGATAGCGTCCTGCGCCTTAAGCACGTCGTCCAGCGAATGTTGACCAATGATCCCGCGCAAAGCGGTGATCGCCACCTGAGTCACCGCGTCGGAGACATCGGTGACCTCGATCAGCGATCGCGCCGGGTCGACGACACGTCGCCAGATCACCGCGTTGATCTTGATCGGCACATTGTCGCGGGTGATGGTCTCCTGTTGCTCGACGGAGGTCGTGGTGGTGCGAATGTCGACGGTGTTTTGCCATTCAAAGAACGGCGTCAGGAGATAAAGCCCCGGTCCGGAAGTGCGCACATAGCGCCCCAGAAAAAACACCACCGCGCGCTCATACTGATTGGCGATGCGAATGCTGAACAAAAGCAGCAGTAGGACGAATATGCCGGCTCCCACGGCGACAGGATGGCGTTCGGCGACAGTGGTCAGCAACTCCATGATTGTCCTCGATCATCCGACAAATGGCGCCAAGAATACAAATAGCCCGCGCAGTTTGTCATTTTGGTGTTGCCATGGATAGCGCAGAAAGCAAGAAATACTCGTTTTCGACCTCCAGTCGCTGCGCTTCGCCTATATAATCGCGCCGCAACATTTGAGAATCATCATGCCCGTCCGCCGCCTCGACCCCGTTCTCATCGACCGTATCGCCGCTGGCGAAGTGGTCGAGCGGCCGAGCTCCGCAGTCAAGGAACTGGTCGAAAATGCGTTGGACGCCTGTGCGCATCGCATTGACGTCGCTATCGAAGACGGCGGACGCAAGCTCATTCGTGTGATAGACGATGGTCGCGGCATGGACGGCGGCGATCTGACACTCGCTATTGAACGCCATGCGACGTCGAAAATTCCGGACAGCGACCTCACCAATATCGCAACGCTGGGTTTTCGCGGCGAGGCTCTCCCCTCAATCGCCGCCGTCTGCGATCTTTCCATCGACACACGCGCGCCAGATGCGGAGCATGGATTTTCAATCCGCGTTGAGGCTGGTGAAAAGCGAGGCATGCGCGCCAGCAACTGGCCGCAAGGAACGCGTGTCGAAGCGCGCGATCTCTTCGCCGCCACGCCAGCGCGGCTGAAGTTTCTCAAGACCGACCGAACGGAGACTGCAGCGGTGGCGGATGTTCTCAAACGTCTCGCCATGGCCCACGCCGATGTGCGCTTCAGTCTGGCAACCAATAGCGGCGCATTGTTCGATTATCCTGCTTGCGAGGCGAACGAGAGGGGACGCGCGCGGCGCATCGCCCAGGTTTTAAGCGAGGAATTCGTCGCCAACGCGATCTCAATCGACGCAGCGCGGGAAAACTTTCGTCTTACCGGGCTTGCAGGACTGCCGACCTACAATCGCGCCAATGCGCAAATGCAATATGTCTATGTCAATGGCCGACCGGTGCGCGACAAACTCTTCGCTGGGGCCATCCGCGCCGCTTACCTTGATTTTCTGTCGCACGACCGACATCCGGCGCTGGCGTTGTTTCTGGAATGCGACTACGCGGCGGTCGATGTGAATGTGCATCCCGCAAAAGCCGAGGTGCGCTTTCGCGACCCAGGCTTGGTGCGCGGTCTTGTCGTCGGCGCGATCAAGCAGGCGCTGTCCGCCGCATTGCATCGCGGTTCGGATAGCAATGCAAGCAGGGCGCTGGAGATGATCGCCACACGCAGCCCAACGCTACAAGGCTGGCGCTCGCCGCCATCTGCGAATTGGAACTTAAGGCATTCGCCCAATGCGCCCAGTGGCTTCGCGGAAAGTCCTCAGGCGCAATTCACGTCGGGTCCGCCGGCTGCCGACGCGCGCGCTCATGTTGAGGCGATCACGTCACATGATCTCGATGCGCCGCTCGGCGCCGCGCGTGCGCAGATCCACGAAACATACATCATCGCTCAGACAAATACTGGTCTGGTGATTGTTGACCAGCACGCCGCTCACGAACGTATCGTGTATGAAAAATTGAAGCGGCAGCGCGAAGCCAACGGCGTCCAGAGACAAATTCTTCTAATACCTGGCGTCGTCGAACTTGACGGCTCGCGTATGGATGCGCTGACGCCGGCTTTCAGTGAACTTTCCGAACTGGGTCTCGTGCTGGAACCCTTCGGAGCGGGCGCCGTGCTGGTGCGAGAAACGCCGGCAGTACTCGGCGAGGTCGATGCGCGCCGGCTGGTGGCCGACATCGCGGATCTACTCGCCGAAGATGGCGATGCACGTGGACTTTCGCGCCGACTCGATCACGTGCTGGCGACCTGCGCCTGCCACCATTCCGTTCGGGCCGGGCGTCGTCTCTCCCCGCAAGAGATGAACGCGCTGTTGCGCGAAATGGAGATGACTCCGGGCTCCGGCCAATGCAATCACGGGCGCCCGACATACGTAGAGCTGAAGCTATCCGACATAGAAAAATTGTTTGGCAGGAAATGAGATGCGACGCCCGCGATTAAGGACATCGATTCAAACTTTGCCGGCAGCTCCAAAATGCCGGCTTATTTTTTCAATCACTCGCTCCCATGCGGCGCGCTCCGTCGCGCCGGCCGTCTTGTCGATGGCGATTTTCAAATAAGCGATCTCGTTGTCGATCTTTTCACGCGGCAACATGTGCAGGCGCGTCGCGAGAATGGCTGCCTCCAATACCGCCGCCTTGGCGCGATTCATCCCCAAGAACGGGCGATGCGCTTCAATGCGCCTTACCGCGCAAAAGAAACGCGGGCGCTGTTCGTCGGACACGACGCGCTCGACTTCCAGCTCCGCATGGGCGAGCGCCGCCTCGAGACGCGGCGCCGGCCACGCCTCATTCGCGACAAGCGGCCAGTCTCTTTTGCCCGTAACGAAGCCGGCGAAAATCTCGGCGTCGTCGATAAAGCTCGCGGTCGCCTTGGGCGTGGTCTCGAGATTTGCAAGAGTTTTGGAGGGTCGAAAAGGTGCGATGATCCAATGATCGCCATCCTCGATCAATCCCAGAGGCGCGATGTGCGGCGCGCCAGCCGCGTTCAAAGTCGTCACGACGCATTCACGTATCAGCGGCATCGGCTTTCTCATTGGATTTGCGCAAGGTGTGACCGATTTCTTTGAAACGCGCGGCATCTTCAACGTTTTTATCGACGGCTGCGCCGAAATCCAGCGGCTCGTCCTGGCGATAGCGTTTGCCTAGCCGGAACGCGGTTTCCGCCTTCATCAATTCGGCGCCGAGGTAGAAGGCGTGCGCACCGTCTTTCTCAACGCCGAGCGAAGAGAACAGCGACATCGCATCTTCAGCCACACGATGGAAATCGCGCGCATAAACATGCACGCCGTCCTCGGCGACCTCTATACGGAAATTTGAATCACGCAAATTGCGCGCGAGTTCGGCGATTTCAACCGACGTGGCTGCATAGGGGCGCTTGTCGTGAATTTGCAGCAAGGCGTCTGAATAGCCTTTAGGTAGAGCTCGGTCGGCTCTGGCGGCGAACATCATGCGTCGGGCCGCATCATGCTCCTGTATGGTGCGGCGAGTATGTGGGCTGACCTGTACGGTAAGAATATGCCGAATGTTCAGCTCGGAACAAAGACCCAGCAGCATGGCGGTAACGCCGGAAGAATCCGCGTCGGTGAGCTCCGTTAGGTTGCCCGTTCCCATCATGATCTCCGCGTTGGGCTCGCGCCGGCGCGTCTCCACATAACGCGAGATAGAGTCCGCGAACCCAAAGTGGATAGGATCGAGTATTGGATCGAGAATGAAGTCGATGCCGCGCGCGCGCGCCTTTTGGGCGGCGCGTTGCAACGAATCCAGATCTCCATGCGGCGCCGGAACAAGGATGGGAACAAGTTTGGATCGGTCCGGCAAAATGCTCAGACTGTGTTCGTCGAGGCTGAGCAGATGATCGGCTCCGGCCCGCACGGCGCGCTCCAGCTCTGCGAGATTTGCCGAATCAACGCTCGACTTCAGGTTTTCCGCACGCAGAGCGGCGATGGTTTCCTCCATATGGGCGAAAGGCGTGTCGGGGAGGCACCCGAGGTCAATGACATCCGCGCCTGCGGCGACAAGGGCTTTTGCATGCGTAACGATCTGCGCGACATTCATCATGGAGGCGTCGACGATCTCCGCGAAGATTCTCATGTCGAAGCGCGAAAGGTCGGGCGCAACGCCACCGCGTCCAAGATAGACGGGCAGATCGGCGATCTCCTCCGGCCCACGCTCGAACGAAACGCCGAATTCCTTTGTCAACACGGCAAGATCGGCGCGACAGCGGCCAGGCAGGATCACTCTTTCGGCTTCTACCGGTCGCGGCAACCGGCGCAGGATAATTTCCTGCGTCATCAACGCTGCCACCTTGACTCCGATATCGTGAATTCTCCAGTCCTTCGCCGTCTCGCCGAAACTCGCCAGCATCCGCTCCAGCCGCGGAAAGGCGAGATGGCCGGTGAGGAACAGCAGACGTTCAGACATTGACGGCAAGCTCGCGACGCCGGCGTTCCACCGCCTCGCCAAGCGCGGCCAGGCTCTCGACCACTTGCGTCGCCTCAAAATCCTTCAACCGATCGGTGTTTTCGAGATCGATGCGACGAGGAAAGACCTTGACCATGCCTTTTGGCGCGCGCGTCTCAAGCTCCGGCGCGGTGTCGCACGCAAAAACGATGGTTGGAACGCGACATTTTCCTGCCTGTGCGAACACATTTGTCGCCAGGTTGTCGGAAATCCCGAAAACGCATTTGGCGACAGTGTTGGATGTCGCGGGCGCCAGAATAAGCGTGTGATAGACGCCATAGTAGAAATTGCCCACCGGCGCGGCGCTTGCGGTAGTGTCCTTGAACACGCGCACATTGCTGGGCAAAGCAAGATCATGCTTATACATGCGCACGACTTCCGCCGCGGCCTTGCTGACGAAGAGATCCACGTGGTCGAGTGTGCGGATCATATCGAGACATTCCGTGAAAAAATGACCGGATCCGGTCAACGCCCAGCCCCAGCGAGGCGTCGGAACTTTCTTCATGATGCAATCTTTCGTGGCACGAGAGTAAGATCAACACGAACGCCGGCCACGCCGCCTCGCGCGAATATTTGCGGCGCAGATTCAAGCGCCTTAGGGCCTGCGACAAAGACGTCGAGACCGCATGCGTAGGAGGCGAAACAGGGGTCCAGGAGTCCTTGCAAGTCGGGCGCCGTCTCCATATCCACGCTCTTGATTATCGCCAACGTCACGGAACCGCTCGCGTGGGCGTAAAAAGCCGCGAGACTGTCGGACGTAACATTCCAGCTTGCGTCGACATTCGCCGCGATCGCCATCAATGAGGGCCGCCATAAGGCGATTTTTCCATGCGCGTGAACAGCGCTCGCTTCGTCTGGCGTGGATGCGAGATCAAGTCCTGCGAATTTGTCGACGAGCGCCAGACCGTATTGCTCCATTCCGAGCATCGCCATTTTGTGCCCGGCTTCATCTGAAAAGCCCATTGGAGATTGCGTGGCTCTGACAGCGTCGGCGAAAGGGCCACCGCCCGGAACTACTGTTACAGGCATTGACGCCTTTTGCAGCGCGGCTATCCATAGACCCAGATTCGGCGAGCGCCACAAGCTGCCTCCGAGTTTGACGACGAGCGCCTGCCTGAGGTTGCCTGTTCGTTTCATGACGCAGGGGCCGAGGAAACCGCGCCCGAAAAAACCGGCAGCAAGCGTGGGCGCGCCCGACGAATGCGCACCCCGACCGAGGCCGGAGGCGCCACGTCGAGTTTTGCCACCTCGACGCTGACAGCACACACACGTTCATGCAGCAACACGCTCTCCGCAAGTCGTTCCGCAATGGTTTCGACGAGTTCGATGTGACCTGACGCCAGAATGATTTTGATCGCGTCCATGATGACGTCGTAGGAAAAAACGACGCGCATATCATCGGGGCCAGTGGTCCGCCACACCTCGACTTCGACGTTGAAGCGTACGCGCTGGGTATGGCCGCGTTCAAAACCATAAGCGCCGATCTCCATCGGCATCACCAGATCGCGCACAAAAACATAATCCACCTCACCGTCCTGCCGGGAAGCGGCCTTCGGTAAGGATGAAGCGCGCGGAATCAGATCTCGAACCAAACTCACTGCGTCTGAAGCAAGCGTATTGCGACGCTCGCCCGCCTCGCACAATGCCCCGCGAAATCCAAGAACGTCAGGAGCCATCACCAGCAGGCGTGGCACATCGGGCGGCTCGAGAGAACCGGCGAGCCCGGCGGTTAGCTTTAATGCGCGGCATCGCCCTACAAACTCCGCAAGCGTCCCGACGCTCATCGCGTCGAGCAGACGACCTTTTCCCTTATGCGCGGTGTCGAGCATGGCGCCGGCGAATCCCGCCTCGGCAAGGTGGCGCAACACAGCGAAATCCGGACCAAGGTCGGCAAACAGCACCGCGATGAGCCGAAGTCGAGAAGCGAGCGGCGCCAGTTCGCCGATGATCTCGCGCGCGTCCGGCGTCAAAGGCAATGCGAATTTGACAAATTCGACGCCGGTCGCCGCTGCGGCCTCGATAGCCGCGCGTGCATGAGAAACGTCATGCGGCAGCTCGACCACTGTGCTGACGGGACGCCGACCTTTGACAGTGGCGACAATCTCGGCGACGTTGACCAACGGCAATGCGCCCAGAGCGCCACGCGTCGGATCCTTGCAGTCGACGATATCAGCGCCCCGCTCAAGGGCGAGCTCCGCCTCGGCGGAAGACAAGACGCTGGTCAACATCAAGGTCATGATTTGGGCTCCTGAAGCCTGAGCGGGGATGTCTCGAATAAGCTCCTACAGTAAAAGGGGCCCGCTGCGCTCACTCTCCTGACAGGGCGCATGTTGCGCAAAATTGTTACTCGATCCGAGAGCCGTTCAACGCCAGCACGCTTGCCGCCAGATAAAGCGAACCGGCAATTAAAATGCGCGGTGATTGTTCGAAGTCAGCGTTGCGCACAATCGACAGCGCCTCTTCAACGCTGGCGGCCGCCTGTGCGTTCATACCCTGCGCACGCGCCGAAGCCGCTACGTCCTCCGGCGCCCAGCTCTTGTGTTCGCCTTCCACCGGCACTGCTATGACCATGCGGGCAAGGCCCACGAAATGCCGCAGCAGAGCGCCCACGTCTTTGGTCGTCTGCGCCCCACAGATCAGCGCCAGCGGACGCGGGCCTTTCTCCTCAAACTCGGCCATAGCCTCGGATAGCACGCGCCCGCCGTCCTCATTGTGACCGCCGTCGATCCAGACCTCGGCGCCAGCGGGCGCCAGATCAACCACATGGCCCTGCGAGAGACGTTGCAGCCGCGCTGGCCACTCGGCCCTGCGCAGTCCCGCCTCCAGGGCGGCGATAGGGATTTCCGGAACCACCTCCCGCAGCGCGGCGATGGCCCCCGCGGCATTTTGGTGCTGGTGGCGACCCGGCAAGCGTGGAGCCGGCAGATCGAGCAATCCGCGCTCATCCTCAAACACCAGCCGGCCGTTCTCCTCAAAGATGTGATAGTCCTCGCCTGCTATGATGAGAGGAGCGCCGACGCGCCGCGCTTCGCGCACCAGAACTTTCTTAGCTGCGTCGGATTGGAATCCGACAATCGCAGGCGCGTCGCGCTTGAAAATCCCCGCCTTCTCGAAGGCGATTTTTTCGACAGTTTCGCCCAAAAACTCCGGGTGGTCGAGCGAGACCGAGGTGACGATCGTCGCTTTTGGCGCCGATATCACATTCGTGGCGTCGTATCGTCCGCCCAGTCCGGTTTCCAGCAGCAGCCAGTCGGCTGGCGTCTCCGAAAAAAGATGGAACGCAGCTGCAGTAGTGATCTCAAAAAAGGTGATCGGCTGTGCCCCATTGGCGCGCTCGCACAGCTCCAAAGCCTGCGTTAGCGCCTCGTCATCGACCAATTTGCCGCCACCCGGCGCGGCGAGGCGAATGCGCTCGTTAAACCGCAGCAGATGCGGCGATGTATAGACATGGACTTGCGCGCCGGACGCCTCCAGCATCGCGCGCAGAAAAGCCAGGGTCGAGCCTTTGCCGTTAGTGCCCGCAACATGAATCGTTGGGGGCAGCCGCAAGTCGGGACGACCGATAGCGTCCAGCAATCTTTCTGTGCGCCCCAGCGAAAGATCGATCTTCTTTGGATGAAGGTCGAGCAGTCGCGACAGGATCGCGTCATGCTGATCCATGCGGAGCGAACTCCCGTTCAGGCCGCAGCGGGTCGGCGAGACGCCGGCGCCTTGGTCAGCAGACTGCAAAGTCGCGCCAGAGTGTCGCGCATCTGATCGCGTGGCACGACCATATCCACCATCCCATGATCCTTCAAATATTCTGCGCGCTGAAAGCCTTCCGGAAGCTTTTCACGGATGGTCTGTTCAATCACCCGTGCGCCGGCAAAGCCGATGATGGCGCCAGGTTCCGCGATCTGTATGTCGCCCAGCATGGCGTAGGAGGCGGTGACGCCGCCTGTGGTTGGATTGGTCAGCACGACAATATACGGCAGTCGAGCTTTGCGCAGCCGTTGCACGGCGATGGTGGTGCGTGGCATCTGCATGAGCGAGAACATTCCCTCCTGCATGCGAGCGCCGCCCGAGGCCGTGAATATGATGAAGGGCGTGCGCTTTTCCAGCGCATAGGTTGCGCCGGCGATGATCGCCTCGCCCGCCGCCATGCCCAAAGAGCCACCCATGAAATCGAAGTCCTGTACAGCTACGGTGACGGGGAGATCTTGAAGCTTGCCGATGGCCACCGTCACCGCATCGGTTCGACCGGTCTTCACCCGATATTCCTTGAGCTTGTCGACGTAGCGCTTGATATCGCGAAATTTCAACGGATCGGTCGGCGGCTCGGGAGTGACCATCAATTCGCATTCGCCGTCGTCAAACAGGCTCGCCAAGCGCGCCTCGACGGGAAAGCGCATGTGGTAGCCCGAGCCGGGAACGACATAGAGATTGGCCTCGATGTCCTTGTGGAACACCAGCTGGCCGCTTTCGGGACATTTCACCCAGAGATTTTCGGGCGCTTCACGTTTGAGAATGGCTTTAATCTTCGGCGGGACGACGTTCGAATACCAGTTCATGACCACACCTTGGCGAGAGCCTCGAACAACCTCTTGATTGACGATGCGCTCGCCGCCGGGCGAGCGCGGCGCACGCCGCCAGCGAGTTCGGCGACCAGCGAGGTCACCGCATGTACTGTTTGGGGGCCCGCACGGTTTTCCGCTTCGAGCGTGTCTTTGAGCGCGCTAACCAACGCCGACCCTACCACAACGCCATCTGCCGTCGCAGCGATAGCTTGTGCGTTTTCGGCGTTTTTGACGCCAAAGCCAACCGCGATCGGCAAGTCTGTATGGCCTTTTATGCGCTTCACTGCCGCAGCGACGCCCGAATAATCGGCCAGCGCCGCGCCCGTGATCCCGGTGAGCGACACATAATAGACGAAACCGCTGGTGTTTTCGAGAACCTTGGGCAGGCGCTTGTCGTCGGTAGTGGGGGTCGCGAGACGGATGAAATTTAGCCCCGCAGCGCGCGCGGGCAGGCAGAGTTCGGCGTCCTCCTCCGGCGGCAAGTCGACGACAATCAGCCCGTCGACGCCCACGTCCAAGGCCTGGGCCAGAAATGTTTCGACGCCGAAGACATAGATAGGATTGTAATATCCCATCAGCACGACAGGAGTGTTTTGGTCGACCGCGCGAAAATCTGCGACAAGCTTCAAAGTTTTTTTCAGCGTTGTTCCGGCTTTCAACGCCCGCAATCCTGCCGCCTGTATGGCTGGACCGTCCGCCATAGGATCGGTGAAGGGCATTCCGACTTCGATAATATCGGCGCCAGCGGCGGGCAGCCCCTTCAGAATCTCCAGCGAAGTCGCAAGATCCGGGTCTCCGGCCATTACAAAGGTGATGAGAGCGGCGCGCCCCTCGGCGCGAAGGGCGGCGAAACGGGCTTCGATGCGGGTGGGCATGAGTCTTTGCGTGTCCTTGGCGAGTGCCAGCCAGAAAAATCTCGCGAGCCTGCTCCATTCCCCGCCTGCGGGGGTAGAAGCGGCGCCGCTGCGTCGCTGCTTAGTCGCTAGGTCGAGCCGCGTCCACTGCTTTCAGCGACCCATCCCGGGAGCTAGATCGTTACGCGCGCCCCCAGCTCCACCACGCGGTCGGACGGGATCGAGAAGAAGTCCGTCGCATTGGCGGATTGTCTGGTCAAAGCGACGTAAAGCTTATCCTGCCACGCGGGCATCCCAGATGTTGGGCTCTCCATGATCGAGCGCCTTCCGAGGAAGAAGGAGGTGGTCATAATGTCGTATTTCAAGCCGGCCTTGCGCATCGCGGCCAAAGCCGCAGGCACCCGCGGGCTCTCCATGAAGCCGAAATGCAGGGTGGCGCGGCTGAAGTCGTCCGACAGTTTTTCGATTTCGAAACGCTTTTCGGGCGCTACGCGCGGCAAATCCTCGGTGTTGACGCAAATGACAAGCACTCGCTCGTGCAACACCTTGTTGTGCTTGAGATTGTGCATCAGCGCCGTGGGCGCGACATTGGGGTCGCTGGTCAGAAATATCGCTGTGCCGGGCACGCGCGTCGGCTTCGATTTCTGGAGCATCGCGATCAGGTCCCGAATGGGGATGGAGTCGCGATGTGTCTTTTCGGCAAGGAGATGAGTGCCACGCACCCAGGTCCACATCACCACCATAGAACAAGCGCCAAGCAGCAATGGCACCCAGCCCCCGTCCACGACCTTCATTAGGTTGGCGGCGAGAAAGGCGAGATCCACGGATAAAAAGGCGCAAATGAGCAGCAGTGACGCCCAGAGCGGCCATTTCCATTTTTTCCAGACCACGACGAAAGCCAGCGCCGTTGTCGTCACCATCGTGCCTGTGACCGCTATGCCATAGGCCGACGCCAGCGCCGACGAACTCTTGAACACGACGACGAGGATCAACACGCCTATCAACAGGAGGCGGTTGACGCGGCCGATGTAAATCTGACCCTCCTGCATCTCCGACGTATGCGTAATCTCGAGGCGCGGCAGCAGGCCGAGTTGAATTGCAGAACGCACCAGCGAGAAGGCGCCCGTCACCACAGCCTGGCTGGCGATCACAGTCGCCAGGGTCGAAAGTATGACCAGGGGCAGCAGACCCCAGTCAGGAGCGAGCAGGAAAAAAGGATTGTCGATCGCCTCCGGCCGCGACAGGATGAGCGCTCCCTGCCCCAGATAGTTGAGCAATAGCGCTGGCAGCACGAAAAATGTCCAGGCGATCTGAATCGGAAAGCGGCCGAAATGGCCCATGTCGGCGTAAAGCGCCTCGGCGCCGGTCACTCCGAGGAAGACTGAACCGAGCACGGCAAATCCGATCCAGCCATGCTGAATAAGGAAGCTGATGCCCTCCCAGGGATCGAATGCGCGGAGCACTTGTGGAGCATCGGGAATATGGATGGCGCCGAGAACGCCAATCGTGAGAAAGAATACTACCATGATAGGACCGAAAAAGGCGGCGACCTTCGCGGTGCCGTTGCTCTGCACCCAAAACAAGGAGACCAGAATCGCGATTGTGATGGGGATCACATATTCGTTGAAGCTGTGAGTGACGAGATCGAGACCTTCGACTGCAGACAAGACCGAGATCGCGGGAGTGATGATGGCGTCGCCGGAAAACAAGGCCGCACCGGCGACTCCCAGCAAAAATACGGACTTGGCCCTCCGTCCCAGCGCCGATTGCGCCAGAGCCATGAGGGAAAGTATCCCGCCTTCGCCGCGGTTGTCGGCTCGCATCAAAAACAGCACATATTTGGCGGTCACGGTGAAAATCAGCGCGTAAAGCAGGAGCGAAATCGCCCCGATTACAGCCTCTTCGGTGAGGAGGTCCGCCTTGGCGGCGTGGGCCAGCGATTCGCGCAAGGCGTAAAGTGGACTGGTTCCGATATCGCCATAAACGACGCCAATGGAGCCGATCAGCAAGGCGGGAAGCGCACCGCGACCGTGCTGAGGCGCAGGGATTTCTGTGGGAGCAGCGGAAGCTGCCTCGACGCCGGCACGCAAACTATCCGTAATCGGCTTCTCGTTCATTTGCGATCCTTATGGTGCCCACAGCGAGCCGATACGTTGGCTCGGCGATCGCCGCTCACAACCCGGGCGAATGTCCCCGCAGCCGCGCATAGCCTCGAATGTCGCGTTTATTTAGAAGCGGCCGAACGCTTTCCCAAACGGCTGCTTGGCGTAGCTAGTATCGAACGACGTCGCTTGCCTTTACCGCCGCTTAGAAACTGGCCGCAGCCTGAAGGGTTCAGTCCACGTTTCGGCGGCGGCATATACGCTTCTTTTGCGGACTTGAGAAGCCGAGCGACATCAGCCGTGGTGCGAAGCAGCCATAAGTCGACGTGTGAATGTTTAGGAATCATAAGCTTACGGAGCGTTAGCCATGCAACCCTCTCCCTGCTCCCCCTTCGCCAAAGCTGCTGGCGCAGTGGCGGTCCAACGCATCTCCACGCCGTCACAGGGCCTTGAAACCCAAGAAGTTCGCATCGCAACGCAGAATGGCCAGATGCCGGCTTATTTCGCGAAACCTGCCGATGGGTCCGATTTGCCAATTGTTCTCATTGCACAGGAAATTTTTGGTCTCCACGAGCATATTCGAGATATTGCGCGGCGTTTTGCGACCGCAGGATATCTTGCTGTGGCTCCCGATTTTTTCTTCCGCGCAGGAGACCCGCTGAATGCGCCGGACATTGCCGCGATCCGCGCCATTGTGGCCAAGGTCCCCGATTCTGAGGTCATGACTGACTTCGACGCAGCGCTCGCCTTCGCGAAGACGCTGCGCGGAGACGCTGCTCGAGCTGCGATAACGGGCTTTTGCTGGGGTGGCCGGATGGCGTGGCTTTATGCGGCGCATAACCCGCGCCTGCGCGCCTCAGTCCCTTGGTATGGCCGGCTCGACGGCGACAAGACTCAAAATCAGCCGCGCTGGCCGATCGATATCGCGAGCGAATTGAAGGTTCCCACTTTGGGTCTTTACGGCGGCGCCGACTCTTCGATACCCCTGACCCAGGTCGAAGAAATGCGCGCTCGGCTGCTGGAGGCGCATGCGCCAGCGGAAATTATCCTGTACGACGATGCTCCCCATGCGTTCTTTGCGGATTATCGCGACAGCTATCGGCCCGGGCCCGCGCAGGACGCCTGGGGCCGAACGCTTGCCTTTCTTCGCGCGCAGAGAGTGGGGTAGCAGTCAAAAATCGCTGGCCAACCCCTTGACTTCCCAGTCTCCATATCGCACCGGATCCTGCCCGCCCCGGCCGCCAATTTCCTCCTGCACGTCGTTGGTCGAGGCGGCGCGCCGGCGCTCCGCCGCTTCCTCCAGAGCTCGCAACGCCGCGGCCGGGAGGATGCCTGAAGGGCTAAGGTTTTCTGACCTTGCTGTTTTTGCCTCGTCTTGGGGACCTGTCGCGGTCACTTCTTTCATGCCGTGGCCTTTCCTCGCCCGGAGCATCGCGGCTGTGCTATGATTCGCAGCCATGGGGCCGGAGCGGTTATTAGTGACGAACGATTCTAAACCATTCTCCAAGAGGACCAAACCCATAGCCCGAACGGTCAGCAAGCAAGGCTTCGTCCCCGCTGAAGCGGCCCGGGAGGCCGAGGCTATGAAGGTCCCGGGCTTGCCGGCGCGTCTTGCGGCGGCTCATATCATCGCCGATATCGTGCAGGGTGGGCATCGGCTTGACGAGTGTTTCTCACCCCTCGCAGTGCCGGCGCGGCTGACGGGCCTTGCGGCGCGGGACGTCGCCCTTGCGCGCTCAATCGCCACGACAGCGCTACGACGACTCGGCATCATCCGTCGAGCTCTGGCGATCTTGCTCGAGAAAGGCCTTCCCCGCCAGGCAGTGCGACTGGAATGGCCGCTGATTGCAGCTGCCGCGCAAATTCTGTTTCTCGATGCTGCCGACCATGCCGCAGTCGATCTCGCTGTGCGTGCGGTGCGGCTGGAGCCAAAAAGCGCCGGTTTCGCCGGTCTGGTCAATGGCGTGCTACGCAATCTTCAGCGACGGCGAGAAGAGTTCCTGGAGTTGGCGGCGAGCGGAGAATTCGACACGCCGCCCTGGCTGGCTCTGCGCTGGCGCAAAAATTATGGTGAAGCTGCTGCCAAGGCGATTTCCGCCATGCACATGCTGGAGCCGCCGCTCGATCTGTCTGTGAAATCCGACGTCGAGGGGTGGGCGAAACGGCTTGGCGGGGTGGTATTGCCGACAGGGTCGATGCGGTTGATAGGCCACACATCGATCAGCGAACTCGAGGGCTATGCCGACGGGGAATGGTGGGTGCAGGACGCCGCAGCTGCTTTGCCGGCGCGGTTGCTGCGCGTCGGACCGGAAGACCGCGTGCTTGATATGTGCGCTGCGCCGGGAGGCAAGACCGCGCAGCTTGCGCTTGCGGGCGCGGAAGTGACGGCGTTGGACCGCTCCGCCGAAAGGCTCAAATTGCTGACGGCCAATCTCAATCGTCTGCAATTACACGCCGACATCGCAGTCGCCGACGCGACCAGTTTTTCTGCGCCTCCATTCGACGCCATCCTGCTTGATGCCCCATGCTCCGCCACCGGAACAATCCGTCGCCATCCCGACGTGCCCTGGACGAAAAAGCCCGGCGACATCGACGTGATGGCCGCGCTGCAGACAAAAATGCTGGATCGAGCGGCCAAGCTGACGAAGGCGCGCGGCAGGATCGTCTATTGCACCTGTTCACTGGAGCCCGAGGAAGGGGAAAGCCAGATCTCGGCTTTTCTGCGCCGCAATCCGGATTTCAGGCGAGAACCTATAGATGCGGCGGCGGAAGTGATTCCGGCGGAGTTCATCAATGCCGATGGCGACATGCGAACCACGCCGCGGCTGCTTCCGAATTCGGAGCCGCGCCTCGCGGGTGTGGATGGTTTTTTCGCGGCGCGAATAGTTCGGCGAGCATAATAATCTGTACAGCATTGGGTAATGACAAGCAACGCGCGGACTGTCGCCATCATCTTGAATTATATAGTATTTCAAAAGTCGAAAAGTCAGCCTTGTAATCAATCGACTATTAGCTTGTGGAAGAAATCCGCTTTTCGGCAGCAAAAGGACTACGGTCTCGGGCTCGCGTCGCGACCAACCTCGCCTTAAACGCTTTAAATTCCGATACAACCGTGACTAACCACTGACTACACTCTGGTGTCCTTGCAAAAAACGAATGATTATCGCAGACTTAGGTGGCAAACGGTTCTCTGGCTGGGCGGAATAAATGCGCGGCTTATGTCGCGGATTTTAACCATTTTCTTGATTCAAGACGCCAGTAGCGGCTGTTGCCAACAACCTCAGAGAGAATGAAAAAACTTCACTGCGAAAGGGTCTTAGATGTTGAAAAAACTGGTTATTGCCGCCACCGCGGTCATGGGGGTCTGTTCCGTTAACGGAGCAGCCAGTGCGGCCGGTCTTCCCGCCAGCTGCGCTACTCTCACCGGCGGGCAGGCTGCGGCCTTCAATACGGCGCTGAAAAACGCTTTGGTGACCGCCGTCCAAGCTACCGGCAATGGCGGCCTCGGCTTCAACATGTGGGCTACCGGCGTCGCGAATGATGGAACCGTTTGCGCCGTGGCCTTCTCAGGCAGCAGTTATACCGACCAATGGCTCGCCAGCCGCGTGATTTCGGCGCAAAAAGCGGCCACGGCTAATAGTCTGAGTCTCGCTGCGGTCGGCGGCGCCAGTTCGAATGGCAAACTCGCACTGTCGTCGGCCAATCTCTATTCGGCGGATCGTGACGGGGGCAGTCTTTTCGGCTTGCAATTCAGCAATCCGGTGGACCCGCTCGGCGCCTATCATAATGCGGACGGCTCAGTGCCCAACGCCGCGAACTACGGCACCGCGAACGACCCGCTGGTTGGACGGCCCATCGGCGGCATCAATGTGTTCGGTGGCGGTCTCGCCCTCTATGATAAATCGGGAGCGAAGGTCGGTGCGATTGGCGTCAGCGGCGACACATCCTGCACAGACCATATGATCGGGTGGCAAGTCCGCCACAATCTGAACCTTGACTTCCTGAAAACAGGGGGGATTGCGGGCCCCGCTTCTTTGTTCGCTGGCGACGCGAAACATCCCGACAACATCATTTTTGACATTCAGCCCAATCCAACTCCGATCGTCGCCAACAATGGTTTGAGCGCCAGCGGATGGGGCCATCCCACCTGTCTCAATAATCCGGCATTCGATTCGACCACAAAGACGCCTCTCTCCCTTCCGCCCGTCCAGTAAGGGCTGATCGAGAACCCTTCGTTCATTTTCCGAGCGAAGCCGAAGCAATTTGAGGAAGCGGCCCTGGCCGCTTCTTTTTTTTACTGATCGCGCCTAATGGCCGATATCGGCGCGGCCAAGCCTCCACGCCTGATCGCGACCCTCCCCCTTGCTGCAGGCCTTCCGGCGCGGCGAAATTTCGCTTAAAGCTCCATCACACATCGTCCAACTGGAGGCTTTGAAAAATGATCGGACGCCTTAATCACGTCGCCATAGCCGTCGCGGACATTGAAAAGGCCTCCAAGGTCTACGCCTCCACGCTCGGCGCAAAGGTCAGGCCGGTAGAAGTAGTGGCCGAGCACGGTGTGAAAGTGGTTTTCGTCGAACTTCCCAACACCAAGATCGAGTTGCTGGAGCCCTATGGCGAGAATTCGCCCATCGCAGCCTTTGTCGAGAAAAATCCCGCGGGCGGAATTCATCATGTGTGCTATGAGGTTGATGACATCATCAAGGCGCGCGACCATTTAAAGAGCGAGGGCGCCAGGGTGCTTGGCGACGGCTCGCCGAAGATCGGCGCGCATGGCAAGCCCGTGCTGTTTCTGCACCCAAAGGATTTCTGCGGCACACTGGTCGAACTCGAGCAGGCGTAAACTCTAAGGGGATTCCATGCCCATTCAAACCTCGGTGGCGGTCGCGGTCTACTTCACCATGTGGTGGATTGTGCTGTTCGCCATCCTGCCGCTGGGCGTGCGTTCGCTGCACGAAGAAGGCGAGACGCCGGAAGGCTCCGATCCCGGTGCGCCAATGGCGCCAATGCTGTTGAAGAAAGCCGTGCTTACCACGGGCGTTTCGACCGTGCTTTTCGCCGCCTTCATGGTCGCACTCAAGGTGATGGGCTGACCAAGGTCCGTCGCCGGAATCGTTTTCGGGTTCCCTTCCTGACCAAAGCGCGCTAAACGGCCGGTTCATCAAAGGGCGCGGCCGGCCAATCTCTGCAAATAACGGAATTTTCGATGACTGAACATGGATCGCCAACCACCCCTGCGCTTTTCAGCGGTGTTCTCAAAGGCAAAAAGGGCCTTATACTGGGCGTCGCCAATAATCGCTCCATTGCCTGGGGCATCGCCAAAGCGGCGAGCGAAGCGGGAGCGGAGTTGGCGCTGACCTATCAGGTCGAGGCGCTTGAGAAACGGGTGCGTCCTCTGGCGGCAGAGCTCGGCGCGACAGTCGTTGGCCGCTGCGACGTGTCGGAAGTCGAGACCATCGACGCCGTCTTCGCGGAAGTGGAAAAGCTTTGGGGCAAACTCGATTTCGTCGTGCATTGCCTTGCCTATTCCGACAAGGACCAACTCGACGGCCGCTATGTGGACACGACCGCGGAAAATTTCACCCAGTCGCTTGCGATCTCCTGTTATTCCTTCACAGCCATCGCGCAGCGCGCCGAAAAGCTCATGACGGAGGGCGGCTCGCTGCTTACGCTTACTTACTACGGCGCCGAAAAGTGGATGCCCCACTATAATGTGATGGGCGTCGCCAAGGCGGCGTTGGAGGCCTCGGTGCGCTACCTCGCCGCTGATCTCGGCGTGAAAAATATTCGTGTCAATGCCTTGTCCGCGGGACCGATCAAAACTCTGGCGGCGTCCGGAATCGGCGATTTCCGCTATATTCTGCGCTGGAACGAATATAACTCGCCTTTGCGCCGCGTTGTGTCCATCGAGGAAGTCGGCGAGACAGCTGTCTATCTTTTGTCGCCAATGTCGCGCGGCGTTACCGGGGAAGTGTTGCATGTGGACGCCGGCTATCATGTCGTTGGCATGATGAACCCTTCCGCCGCTCCAAAGATGGCCGATCTGCTGGCTCTCCTTCCGCAGGAGAAGTGACCCGGCGCTGGCGCGAGAAAGGGATTGCCGTGATAAACTGCGTCAGTCCCCTTGTTTACGCCAAGCTGCTCCATGCGCCGCGATGTTGACTTACTCAGAGACTTGATGCTGGCGCTGGAACCCATTGAGCGTTCGCCGCCTGAACCGGTTTTTCTGGAGCTTGATCAGATGGCGCGGACACTGGGGCGGTCGTCCGAGTCCATAGGCGCGCACCTGAACCATTTGCTCGCCCAAGGCTTTATTGAAGGGCCGGGCGTTTACAAAGACGCCTGGTTGTTTCGCAAAGTGACTCACAAGGGACATGCGCTGGCCGACAATATCAGGGACGAGCGCCATTGGAGCGACATCAAGCGGACCTATTCATTCGCAATCGAACAATGACTGGCTCGGACGGATGGCGTTGGCGACGCAACTGCACTAACGTCTTTTTCTTGCGCCTCGAACCTCTCAGCAGGCAAAACCTCAAGTGACATTTTTCGCAACCAGCCCGGGGCTGGCCCGCGCGCTCAACGAGCGCAACTATAATGATCCAACGCCGGTCCAATCCGCTGTGCTTACGCCGCAGGCGGAAGGACGGGATATTCTTGTCTCCGCCCAGACGGGCTCCGGCAAGACAGTGGCCTATGGCCTCGCCATAGCTACGACGCTAATCGGCAAGGCGGAAACCATGCCGCCCGCTGCGGCCCCACTTGCGCTCATCATAGCCCCGACGCGAGAACTCGCATTGCAAGTGCAACGCGAGCTGGAGTGGCTGTATCAACATGCGGGGGCTCGGATCGTCTCCTGCGTCGGCGGCATGGATTCGAGGCTCGAGCGGCGCAAGCTCAGCGAAGGAGCGCATATCGTCGTCGGCACGCCGGGTCGTCTGCGGGATCACATCGAGCGCAACGGGCTCGTTACATCCGGGCTGAAGGCAGTTGTCCTCGATGAAGCCGATGAAATGCTGGACCTTGGCTTTCGTGAGGATCTCGAATTCATTCTGGAGACGACGCCCAAGGAGCGGCGCACGCTTCTGTTCTCCGCGACAATGCCCAAGGGCATCGCGAATCTCGCCAAACGCTACCAGCGCGACGCACTTCGGATAGAGGTTGAGGGAAGCCCGCAAGGCCATGCCGACATCGAATACCGGGCCATTCGCGTGGCGCCCAAGGAAACCGAACACGCCGTTGTCAATCTGCTCCGCTTCGTGGAAGCGACGACCGCGATCGTGTTTTGCAACACGCGCGAAGCGGTCCGCCATTTGCAAGCGATTCTGCTGGAGCGGGGCTTTTCGACGGTGCTGCTTTCGGGCGAGCTGAGCCAGCACGAACGCAATCAGTCGATGCAGGCGTTGCGCGACGGACGCGCCCGAGTCTGCGTCGCCACCGATGTCGCCGCTCGCGGCATCGACCTGCCTAACCTTGGCCTTGTCGTCCATGCCGAACTGCCCAACGATGCGGAGACACTGCAGCATCGCAGCGGTCGTACCGGGCGTGCGGGGCGTAAGGGCGTCAGCGCGCTCCTGGTCCCTCCCTCCCGCCGCAGGCGGGCGGAAATGTTGCTGCGGGATGCGGGGGTTCGCGCCCGTTGGAGCGGACCGCCGACGGCTGAGGAGATCGTCAAGCTGGACCAGGAACGCCTGCTCCAAGACCCGCTTCTGACGGAAGCGCCTTCCGATGACGAGCTGGAAATGGCCCGGCTGCTGCTGGCGCAACGCACCGCCGAGCAACTCGGCGCCGCTCTGGTGAAGCTCTATCGCTCCCGCCTGCCCGCGATCGAGGACGTCATCGATCCCGGCGTCGGACCAGAACTGAGAGAGCCCCGCGAAGCGCCAGGACGCCACGCGCCCGCGAGGGTCCCGAAAACCACCGCGGCGCGATTTCCTGAAGGGGCGGCTTGGTTCAGGCTGGACATTGGTCGGAAGAAGAACGCGGACCCCAAATGGCTGCTTCCGATGTTGTGCCGCAAGGGCAATATCACCAGACAGGATATCGGGGTGATCCGCATCTTCGATCACGAAACACAGTTCGAGGTTGCGGAGGGCGTCGCGGCGGAATTCAGCGCCAACATGCGTCGGCCCGGCGGCGAGCCCGTGAAGATCGACCGATTGAAGGATCCTCCGGGAGGCGCAAGATCGCCCTCTCCCGCCGCCAAAGCGAGCCCCAAGCCGAAGCATCGCGCGAAAGACGAAAGATCGAGAACCTGACCGCAGGGGTCAGTCGACCTTGCGTTGCGGCTTGGCGGGCCCCTCCATTTCCTCGCGCTTTCTGAAGCGAAGAACGGAACCCGGAGCTCGATTGCGCGCGGTGATGCGTATGCGACCCGTGCCTGTCAGCACGTAGTGGCCGCGGTTGTCATCCCAGCGCATCAGATCGGCCTGAATAGCCGTCTGGCGCAGCACCATGGTCATGGGATCTTGCACATGAGCCGGAGCGACGTCGCCATGGACGTCGACCTTCCTGAGCGCTTCGACCAGTTTGGTTTCGTTTGCGTCGGTCATCGTGCCCCAAAGATGGCGCCGAATGGCGGTTCCTGCAAGCCCTTACAATAGTGAAGCTAGGGCCTTGGAGTGGACGACCGAAAAATGCCACCCGCCGCTCCAGCGGCCTGGTTAACGTCCGGTTGTTCGCCATCCAGCCACTTCGGCCTCAATCCGCTCTCCGGTAGCGGAATTAAGCCAGCTGTCGGCAGCACGATGACAGAGAAACGGCAAGACGTATGTCCCATTGTGATCCAAGCAGAGCAATTCCACTGGAGCGCTGTCCTGCGGGAACCTGTCAGCAGTGAATTCGGCTAATCTATCGGTAAGGGACGTCAATATCTTTAACCTGCGTTAATCGTGGTGCGGGAGACGTAATTTAGCGCAGGAAAGCGGCCGGAACATGACGCGCCAAGCAGGTGCGGGGGGAGACCCGACTTCAGGCGCTTTGTCCGTCGGCGAAGCGGAAGAGCGCGGTCACCGGCGCATGCAGCGACCCATCGATCGGCTCTTGCGCAAAAACCTCGTCCTGCAAGCTTTGATTCAAGATCGAGACATCGACACAAGCGCCTGCTAGCGAGGGCGAAGCGAGAATATGGTCGATCAGCGTGGGCTTGCCGGCGTGAATCACGCTAAAACGCTGCTCCCGTGGAACGCGCGATTCCAGTGCGCGGAGAAAGCGAGCACAGTCCTTGCTGTCGCCTGAAAGAATTCGGGTGGGAGCATCATGTTCGTCGGCGTTGAAGTCGCCGCAGATGGCGATGCGAGCTTTGGGCTCACGATCGAACAGACTTTCAATGAACAGGCGCGCTTCGAGCGCCTGACCCTCGCGTTTCTGAGCAGCCAGAAACTGCCCTTCAGCCACAGCTCTGCCGTGTGTGCTGGCCCCTGGTATCGGCGCTGGCCGGGGAGCGCGCAGGTGCAGATTCACGATATGCAGCGGCGGTCCAGCCGGCGAAGCTAGCATGGCGCAGAGAATCGGGCGATCGAAGGAAATCTCGACGGGGGCCATGTCCACGTCGAGTTCGAGCGGAGGCGCCCAACGCCATTTTGCGACGATGTCGTGATGAACCTGCCGCCGCTCAATAATAGGAAACCGGCTCAAAATAGCGAGATTGTGAACGTCGGCAGGAAATTCGCTTCCCGATCTGGTGCTGGTGATGCGGTTGTAGTTCTCCAGGGGAGTGTCGGCGAGAAGACGATCGAGCGCGAAGAACCCTCGCGCAGCGTGGGCTGTGGGTTTCTGCGCACCAATCTCCTGCAGGCAGAGAATATCCGCATCAAGATTTTCCAAAATGGGCCGCAGTGCTCTAACCCGGCGTTGGAAGTCATCATCGCGCGCGGACGTCCAATGAAGGTTCTCCAGATTGAACGTTGCGAGGCGGAACTCAAAGTCCATAAAGATCCGTCGGATTTTCGGGCGGGTGAAGCCTTACGCGAGACAAGATAACACGGTGAAGATCGCTGCGATTCGCGCGTTTTCCTTAGATACCGTCTTTGCAGCAGTTTGCGCCGCAAGGGACAGGTTTCGGCCTTATTCCAGCAATGCGCTCGCGCCAAGCAGCGCAAGTGTCGGATGCGTAATCACATAGGTGGGAATTTTATGGAGGTAGCTTTCAAAGCGGCCCTTGCTTTCGAAACGAGTTCGAAATTGCGATTGCAGGAAGTGGGATCCCAATTTCGGCACGATTCCGCCAGCAATATATACGCCGCCACGCGCTCCAAACGTCAAAGCGAGATTGCCGGAGACTGTTCCTAGCATGGCGCAGAACATCGCGACCGCGTCCTTTGCACAGGTGTCTGCACCCCAAATCGATGGATCCGCAACTTGCGCCGCCGTGTATGGTCGGGCCGGAAGCCCTGACAACTGGCAAAGCGCTTCATAAAGATTGACGAGTCCGGGACCGGACAGCACCCGTTCGGCGGAAACATGCCCGTAGCGTTTGCGCAGCAGATCGAGCACGGCGCTTTCGATTTCGTTGGCGGGCGACATGGTGGCATGCCCTCCTTCTCCCTCAACCGGCGTCGGCCCGCTCGGCGTAGAAACCAACCCGCTGACGCCGAGACCGCTCCCCGGACCGATCAAGCCAATGGACGCACCGGGCGTTGGGGCGCCAGGACCGATCTGCAAGCGGCTGGCCTCGTCAAGATGAGGTATGGCCAAGGCGTTTGCCGTAAAATCGTTAACGACTTGCAGCCGCGTCAAACCCAGATGCCTGCGCATGTCCGCAATCGAAAACGACCAGGTGGGGTGATTGGTCATCGAAACCTGATCGCCGGTGATCGGCGCAGCGACCGCCAACGCCGCTTGCGTGGGTCTGTCGGCGGAGGCGCGGTTAAGATAGGCCTCAATCGCTCCGGCCAGTGAAGCATATTCCTTCACCATGCAGCGCCAGGGATGCTTTATGGATCCGTCCGCTTCGATAAGGGCGAAGCGCGCATTCGTGCCCCCGACATCCGCGACAAGCCCAAGCCCCCTGCTCTTCGACACATCATTTTCCATCGTCAAAACCTGAGTCTAGATTTCTTGGGCCGTCAGGGGACTGCCTCTCTGCCCGCTACAACAAGACGCAATTGGAACAGATTACTTGTTACCTTGGCTTGATGAAAGTCGCGGCAAGCGCTCCAGATCGCTCGCCCATTGACGCCCGGAGACGCCGCCCCCCTACCGAAACGGTTCCGTCGTGGTTATTCTCTGATCGAAAAAGCGCGCCTGCGCCATCCATCCGGGGTTTTAAAGTAGACGCGTTTGACCGCGGCCCAAGCAATACGATGGGCTACCTCTTCTTGACGCTGTTCACCTGAATGGGCTTCGTAAGCGTGATTGAAAGCCTCGCGAAAAATATCCTGGGCGTGTTCAGGTAGAATTCGCTGCAAATTGAAGGGGAGATCCGCGTTACACGCGTATGGCATGGGCCATCTCCACAAGCTGCTGACCGCATCATCCGCGCATCGAGATCAATAGGGCCAGCAAAGCAAAGTGTCACTGCCGCAGCCAGTCGGCAATGCGGGGCCATTGGGTCAACAGCGTGCGTTTGCCCATGATAAGCGCATGATGTCCGCAGGGCGCGAGCGCTGACTCGATATCGCATGCGCGGGAGCCAACGAGCGTCGCTGCAGCCAGAGCCGAAGCTGGCGGCGTGACATTGTCCAGCTCGCCTGCAAGCAGGAACAGCGGCTGCTTTATGTTTTTCAGATCGATCACCCGACCCAACGCCAGAAAGTTTCCATTAACGAGGCGGTTTTCGTCGAACAGCCAGTTGAACACCTCGCGATAATAGGGACCAGGCAAATCGAGCGTGCGCCCATCCCAACGCGTGAAGGCGTCGACGACGCTGCGTTCTTCTTGGGTGTTCGGCGGCCCCGCAAGCTCCAGCGCTGTCTTTGCTCGGGAGAACTTGTCGGAGTCGCCAGGCCATAGATTTCTGGTCTGGCGTCCCAAAACCAGACCGTCTCCCAGACGGACAAGCTCGTCGATATACGCATTTGCGCTCTGCTTCGCGAATTTCGAGAAAATCAACGAGGAAGCCTGGCTTGTGTCGATCGGCGCGCCAGCAAGCACGAGGCGCCGCACCTTGTTCGGAAATCGCGCTGCGTATACCAGCGACAGCCAACCGCCTTGACAAAGACCGATCAGGTCTACCGGCGGTCCAATTTCGTCCACAGCGACATTGAGCGACGCAAGCTGTGAGTCGATGGTGTGCAATTTTGTCTGAGGCGTGGCCGACTTCCACTCGACCAGAAAAAGATTGCAGCAACCCTGCGCTTGCAAAGTCTGGATGAGGCTGTGACCGGGCGCAAGATCAGCTATCGCCGCATCGTGAAGCGCGAAGGGCGTAACGACGAGCGCAGCGTGTCCGCCTTTCTCAAGGCAGGAAAAGTCGCGCAAGCGCAACGAAGCAAAATCAATTATTTCATGGTTTGGCGTCGTCCATTCCGGCTCGTCCTGCACCGGCGGATCTTGGCCCCCATGGACCGGCGCCAGAGCATGAAGCCACATATCCATGCTCGTGGACCAGGACTGAGTCCAGACATCCCAGGGGTTCATATCGGATTCTCAGCTGGTGCGGCTACCGCCGGCGCCTTTCTCCCAGATCTAGCGCCACAAACTCCGAAATCGCCAGGACGCAGACGATTCACTGATCAACTTATATATCGCTTCGCTTTCGCGGCCAAATGTGCGATTCCCGCAGCCGAGGCCGCAACGTGAACTTGACATACGCGCCTTTCGGTCCGTTAAGCGACTGACTTCGGGTCGCCTGCGGTCGAGCTGCGGCCTCAAGTTCATTGCAATGAAATATTTCGCTACTAAATTCGTGCATTGGTCCGCGTCACCCCACAGTGGTCATGAAAAACGAAAACAACATTCAAAACTCGGCCACAGCTGCGAAAGATGCGCCGCGCGCCATCGATCAATCCGCCTTCTGGGCGACGCCAATGTCGCCAGTACAGATGCTGAACCCGCCAACGGCAATAAAATCGGGAATCTCTGAAAACACTGGAGGATTGGCGCCCTATACACCTTACCTCTCGGGCGACATACTGGATCGCACGCTTCATGCTGGCGTCGCGCGACTGACTGGCGGCCTTTCGCCCGCCGCTTTGGCGGGGGCCTATTGGGACTGGGTGATACATTTCGCAGCTTCGCCAGGAAAGCAGGTGCAGCTTGCCGACAAAGCCATGCAAAAGGCGATGCGCTTTGGCAATTATGCAATGCGCAGCCCCTGGCGCGGCAGCGAAGCAGCCCCCTTCATCGAACCTCTGCCCCAGGACAGGCGTTTCGTGCACGAAGCCTGGCGGCGCTGGCCATACAATTTGCTTTACCAGGGTTTTCTGCTCAATCAGCAGCTATGGCACAGCGCGACCACCGATGTCGGCGGCGTAACCAAGCAACATGAAAACGTCGTTGACTTCGTATCCCGGCAAATTCTCGATATTTTTTCGCCCAGCAATTCCTTGATCACCAATCCAGAAGCTCAGCAACGCACTCTGCAACAGGGAGGCGCCAACCTTGTTCGCGGTTTCCATAATTTTCTCGAGGATCTGGAGCGGTCTGCAAGCGGAAAAAAGCCCGTTGGAGCGGATGCATTCCATCCCGGTGAACAGGTCGCCAATACGCCGGGCGAGGTGATTTATCGTAATCGCCTGATCGAACTTATCCAATATGCGCCAGCGACGGAAAGAGTTCGTCCGGAGCCGATCCTCATCGTTCCGGCGTGGATAATGAAATACTATATTCTTGACCTCTCGGCGCGCAACTCGCTGGTCAGTTATCTGACCAAACAAGGTTTCACGGTCTTTATAATCTCTTGGAAGAATCCCGATCAGGACGACCGCGATCTTGGAATGGAGGATTACCGCAAGCTCGGAGTAATGGCTGCGCTTGATGCTGTCGCAACCGTTCTTCCACGACGAAAAATCCACGCGGTGGGCTACTGCTTAGGTGGTACGCTTATGGCCATTGCAGCAGCAGCAATGGCGAGAGACAATGATCACAGATTACAGTCTCTGACGCTTCTTGCGGCTCAGACGGATTTCACAGAAGCCGGCGAACTGACGCTGTTTGTCAACGAAAGCCAGCTCCACTTTCTCGAAGATCTCATGTGGGAGCAAGGTTATCTCGACACAAAACAAATGGCGGGCGCATTTCAGTTGCTTCGATCAAACGACCTCGTCTGGTCTTACGCTCAAAAGGCTTATCTCATGGGCGAGCGCGAAGCGATGAGCGATCTCATGGCATGGAACGCGGATGCGACGCGCATGCCATACAAGATGCATTCCGAATATTTGCGGCGTCTTTTCCTCGATAATGACCTCGCTGAAGGCCGACTCCACGCAGATGGCCGGGCGGTCGCGCTGCATGATATCCGCGTTCCTGTTTTCGCGGTCGGAGCGCAAAGGGATCATGTGGCGCCTTGGAAATCGACTTACAAAGTCCATCTGCTAACCGACACTGAAGTCACCTATCTTTTGACAAGCGGCGGGCACAATGCAGGCATTGTGGCGGAACCCGGTCGAAAGGGAACCAGCTACCAGGTGATGACCAAAGGACTGGACGATCGATATTCCGACCCCGAGGAGTGGGCGAATCTCGCGCCACACAAGGACGGATCATGGTGGCCGGAATGGTCGCGCTGGCTGAAGGCGCGTTCAGGTGAGCCGGTTTCGCCGCCCACAATGGGCGCGGGGCTCTGTCATGCGCCGGGAACATATGTACTTAGAGCATGAGTTCTTTTGCCTTCGCTTTTTAGGCAAAGACCGACTGCAACTCCTCAGGAATCCCGACGCCGGCCAAGTGAGCGCTCCAGCTCAAGCAATTGTATCGTGGTGCGCATTACCGTGTCGGGATTCAGGCTTATGGAGTTTATGCCTATGCGGACCAGGAATTCCGCTATCTCGGGATAATCCGACGGCGCCTGCCCACAGATTCCGCAATGACGCTGATTGCGCCGCGCGCCTTCGACAGCAAGACGGATTATCGCTTTCACGCCCGCATCGCGTTCATCAAAATCGAAGGCGACAATTTCCGAATCCCGATCCACCCCTAAAGTAAGCTGCGTAAGATCGTTGGAGCCGATCGAAAATCCGTCGAAATGCTTTGAGAATTCGTCGATCAGCATCACATTGTTTGGTATTTCGCACATCACGTAGATTTCAAGTCCGTCCTTGCCCCGCTCGAGCCCAAGTTCGCGCAT
The DNA here is from genome assembly GCA_963724845.1 of uncultured Alphaproteobacteria bacterium. Taxonomy (GTDB): domain Bacteria; phylum Pseudomonadota; class Alphaproteobacteria; order Rhizobiales; family Beijerinckiaceae; genus Methylocystis. Next base: position 245,684 of record CAVRWF010000001.1, on the reverse strand, counting down.
GAACGAGACGACTTTCTCAGCCTCTTCGACGCGTCTGCAAAAAGGGATCATGAGTTTGACGTTACTGAACCCCATTTCATCGCGCACACGCTTCATGGCGGCGCATTCGAGGGCGAAACCTTCACGATAGGCCGGATGCGTATATCTTGAAGCGCCGCGAAAGCCGATCATGGGATTGGACTCCAATGGCTCGAATGCACGACCGCCCAGCAAAGACGCATATTCATTGGTTTTGAAGTCGGACATACGCACTATGACGGGCTTAGGAAAAAAGGCCGCAGCTATGGTGGCGACGCCTTCCGACAATCGCTGGACGAAGAACTCCGAAGGACTCGCGTAATCCTTTGCCAACTGCATAATTTGTGAGCGCTCCCGCTCATCCGCGATTTTGTCCGGATGGACAAGCGCCATCGGATGAGCCTTGATGGATTCGGCGATGATAAACTCCATGCGGGCGAGTCCGACGCCGTCATTCGGCAACGCCGAAAGTGAAAAAGCGATGTCGGGATTGCCGACATTCATCATCACATGCGTTGCGGGCCTTTCCAGACTGGAGAGATCCGTGGTTTCGATCGTGAAGTCCATCTCTCCTTCGTAGACTTTTCCGACGTCTCCTTCAGCACAGCAAACTGAAATCAGTTCTCCCGTCCGAATAACGCTCGTCGCCGAGTCGGTCCCGACGATCGCGGGGATGCCAAGTTCGCGCGCCACAATCGCCGCATGACAGGTCCGTCCACCGCGATTGGTCACAACTCCGGCGGCGGATTTCATCACGGTTCCCCAGTCGGGCGAAGTCGTGTCGGCCACCAGAATTTCACCGGGCACGAATTGCGATAACTCGCTCAAATGTTCGATCACGCGAGCCTTGCCCACAGCGATCTTCGCTCCCACCGCACGACCCTCGATTTTCTTATGTCCGTGCTTTCTTATTTTGTAATCCTCAATGACAGTGCGATCACGCTGCGACGCCACGGTTTCAGGACGCGCCTGAACGATATAGAGGCGTCCATCAACACCGTCCTTCGCCCATTCCACGTCCATCGGCCTGGAGACGCCAGCTTTTGCGCTGTAGTGTTGCTCGATCTTCATGGCCTGCCCCGCCAGAGCGAGCACTTCGGCATCCGAAAGGCAGAATCTTTCTCTTTCCTTAATGTCGGTGGGGATGTTGCGGGTCGTGGCGCGTCCGCTCTCGGAGAAAATCATTTTGATTTTCTTTCCTCCCAACGAGCGTTTCAGCACCGCGGCCTTTCCGGTGCGGTAGGTCGGCTTGAAAACATAAAACTCGTCGGGGTCGACTGCGCCCTGAACGACATTTTCGCCAAGCCCGTACGCGCCGGTAATAAACACTACGTTTTCAAATCCGGTTTCTGTGTCAATGGTGAAGATCACGCCTGACGATGCGAGATCCGATCGCACCATTTTCATGATGCCGACCGAATTGAAGACCTTGAAATGGTCGAATCCATTGTCGATACGATAACGGATTGCGCGATCCGTAAAGAGGCTCGCAAAGCAGTGGCGCACAGCGTCGATAACGCCTGTTTCGCCGCGTATATTGAGGTAGCTCTCGTGCTGACCGGCAAAGCTGGCGTTGGGGAGATCTTCCGCAGTGGCCGATGAACGAACTGCAACCGTCAACTCAGGGCCATATTCAGCCGTCAATTGCGCCAACGCATGACGAATCTGCGTTGCAAGATCAGGCGGCAACGCCGCGCCATAGACAATCTCGCGAGCCCTGGAGGCGCGACGCGCCAAATCCTGAACATCAGCGGGGTTGAGACCGTCAAGCGCGTCGCGCAAAGCCGACCATGCATTCCCATGCTCTAGCGTCCTGCGATAGGCTTCTGAGGTTATGGCGAAGCCGTTGGGGACGGAGATCCCGGCAGACGCGAGCTCCTGAAACATTTCGCCAAGCGAAGCGTTCTTGCCTCCAACGAGGGGCACATCTTCTATGCCGATTTCCGAAAAGAAACGAATATAACTGTCTGAGGAGTGATTGCTCACTCCCACGTTTGCCGGGGATAACTTTTCCCTCATAACACAGCCGCTCCAGCTTCAATTGCCCGAAGTTTTTTGTCTTTTATGGCAGTGTGGAAAATCTATTCAAACTTCGCCTTTACAGCAAATTCGGAATGCGGTTGACGCCTTTGAGTCGAATCACGCCCAGCAATGGTACTCCCCATCTTCTAAGGTGATCGGCGCCGTTCCCTCTACAGGCGGCGGAAAAGAAGCGCTCGAAAGGTTCGAAATCTGTCTTGCGCAACGTCTATACGCCGATGGCGCCCCCGAGCCGGTTTTGACTGGAACTTTGGTTTCCTTGTCAGCCATTTTCGCCTCCTGTTACTAAAAGAAAATCAGACCGGAGACCCGCGCGCAACGCTCCGACAAACGTCGGAAATACGCAGCTCACGCTCTCGGTCAGCGCCAAAAAACATCACGCAGCGCAGGGTCTTAGATGGCTATTGTTACGCACTTCGCAAGTGCGTCGAATAGGCGCAAACTTCATAAATGGCGGACAAGAAAAAGTGCGCCTTTTGCCCAAGTTTCTGGCGCCATTCCCGATCAAAGGGATTCAAAAGCAAAGGTGCGGCCTATGTCATACTTTTAGACAATAAAAAACGATATACACCCCTCATCTATTGCGCGCATCTAACGCAAGCGGCAAGATGGCCAAATCAACCAAGTCGAAGCGCTAGCGCTAGAGGCAATGCAAAACGCCATGGACGGCACAAAAGAGTGTAACGCGGCCGCAATCGACTACGCTGTCGGGAAGTTCGACGCGGATCGAACTCGTCTCATGGACATTCTTCAAGAAGCTCAAAGCCGCCTTGGATATCTCGGGGAAGAAGAGATCCACGCGCTCGCAGCGAGCCTTCGCGTTCACCCCGTTGAAATCAAGGATGTGGCGTCGTTTTATGCGTTTTTCAATCGAGAGCCTAAAGGCCGATTCCATATTCGCTTCGCTCGAACGCCAATCGCTTTGATGCGAGGAGCCGGCGAAGTTGTTGCAGCATTTTGTAAAGCTACCGGCGCAGTCATCGGCGGAACCTCCGCCGATCAGGACTTCACTCTGGACTGGACTTCCGATCTTGGGATGGCCGACCAGGAGCCTTCGGCCCTGATCAATGGCATGGTTGTGACGCAGTTGACGCCCGGCGACGCGGAGCCGATGGTCGCAGCGTTAAGGGGCGTTCGCGATAGGCCCGGCGCTCTTCCTCTGTTCCCCGGTGCGGACCCATTCGGCGCGGCGCTGCCGCAGGCGACGGTGACGACAAACTTGGTCCGCTCCGGTCCGGTCCTGTTCCAGGAGGAGAGTGAAGGCGACGCTTTGGGCGATACGCTCAGGCTCTCGCCGGAAGGAACGATCAAGGAAATCACCAAGGCGAAGTTGCGCGGGCGAGGCGGCGCGGGTTTTCCAACCGGTTTGAAATGGAGGCTATGTCGCCAGGCCGTTTCGGAAAGCCATTATGTCGTGTGCAACGCCGACGAGGGAGAACCCGGCACTTTCAAGGATCGGGTGCTGCTCACTCTAGCGCCACAGCTTGTCTTTGATGGAATGACGATCGCCGCCTACGCACTTGGAGCCAAGCACGGCGTTGTTTATCTACGCGGCGAATATGCCTACCTTCATGATTGCTTGATAGAGGCGCTGGTCCAACGACGCAGCAGGGGTCAACTCGGCACTGACATTTGCGGCCTTGAGGGGTTCGATTTCGACATTCGCATTCAACTTGGAGCGGGGGCCTATATTTGTGGTGAGGAGTCGGCGCTGATCGAATCTCTTGAGGGCAAAAGGGGTGCACCGCGCGACCGTCCGCCATTTCCCACGGACCACGGCTATCTGGGCCATCCGACCGCCGTGGACAATGTCGAAACCTTTGCCTGTGTCGCACGAATCATGGAGCATGGAGCGACGTGGTTCTCGAACTTTGGAACGTCCGAGTCGGCGGGAACAAAACTGCTCAGCGTTTCCGGCGACTGTCCCCGTCCGGGGGTTTACGAACTGCCTTTCGGCGTCACGATTAACGAGCTTCTGGATTTGGTCGGCGCGCCTGAAGCACAATTTGTTCAAGTCGGCGGCCCGTCCGGCCAGTGCATCGGACCGAAGGATTACGGTCGCCGCATCGCTTATGAGGACCTGTCGACGGGCGGCTCAATCATGGTGTTTGGGCCAGCCCGCGACGTTCTCGAGACGGCTTTTCAGTTTACAGAGTTTTTTGCCGAGGAATCGTGTGGTTGGTGCACGCCATGCCGCGTCGGCACAACAATTCTCAAACAGGATCTGCAGAAAATTTTGCTTGAACGAGGCACGCTCTCCGACGTGGCTGCCTTGGACAAGTTGGCGCATACCATAGCACGCACGAGCCGCTGCGGACTCGGGCAGACTGCGCCAAATCCTATTTTGAGCACCATGCGCAATTTTCCGGAAGCTTATGAAGCGCGCCTTCAGGCCGAAGAATTCCTATCTCGCCGCACACTGTCCGAGACCTTGGCCGGCGCCGAGGAGATCCGGGGCCGCAAATCCGGAGCTGCGGAGGAAGCATGACGGAAGAAGACTTTCTCTTCACGGTCAATGGCCTCGAGGTCAAAGCGAAGGCGGGCCAGACGATCATCGCCGCATGCGACGCAGCGGGAATATTCATCCCTCGTCTCTGCCACCACCCGGACCTCAAGCCAGCAGGTCATTGCCGGCTTTGCACTTGCAATATCGACGGGCGTCGCGCCAGCGCATGCACCATGCCTGCAGCGGCCGGAATGGTGGTGATAAGCGAAAACGAAGAATTAAACAGCGACCGCCGAGCCTTGCTCGAGATGCTTTTCGTGGAAGGTAACCATTTCTGTCCCACCTGCGAGAAGAGCGGCGATTGCGAGTTGCAAGCGCTCGCTTACCGACTCGGCGTTTCCTCCCCCTCGCTTCCCTATCAGTGGCAGCGATATGAAATCGACGCGTCGCATCCGGAGGTTTTCATCGACCGCAACACTTGCGTATTGTGCTCTCGCTGCATCCGTGCGTCGCGCGACGTCGATGGAAAGTCAGTGTTTGGTTTCGCGGGTAGAGGCCTCGGCATGAGGCTTAACATCGATTCAAGCGCCGGTCTTGATGACACGACTTTTTCGGCGATCGACAAGGCCGCCAGAGTATGCCCCGTCGGATGCATTGTCATAAAGCGCACCGGCTATCGCATCCCGCTCGGCCAGCGACGTTTCGACAACGCTCCAATCGGCGCGGATATCGAGTCGCGGAGGCAGACACGAAAAGAATGAAGCGACAAAGCACGAAAGACAAGGAATGAATCCCATGACAAAGCCGAGACTGGCTACGTGCTCCCTGGCGGGTTGCTTCGGCTGCCATATGTCGCTGCTCGATATTGACGAACGTCTCGTCGAGCTTGTGGACCTTGTTGATCTCGATAAGTCGCCGCTCGACGACAAAAAGGAGTTCGACCGTCCCGTGGACATTGGCTTCATCGAAGGCGGCTGCTCCAATGAACATAATGTTCAAGTTCTGAGGCAGTTTCGCAAGAATTGCAACATTCTGGTTTCGGTTGGCGCCTGCGCCCTGACTGGAGGCGTGCCGGCCATGCGCAATATGGTTGGCCTGCGAGAATGTCTGGAGGAAGCCTATCTGAATGGTCCAACGGTGGAAGGACGCGGCGTCATTCCAAACGATGAAGACCTTCCCCTTCTGCTCGACAAGGTCTACCCCTCACATGAGGTCGTGAAAATTGATTACTTTTTGCCGGGTTGTCCGCCTTCGGCGGACGCAATCTGGACATTCCTGAAGGCGCTTTTGACCGGACAGGCGCCGACCCTCTCTTACCACTTGCTTAAATATGACTGATTCCACCTGTGTGGTCGCGACACAATGAGGAAAATTGCATGAGCGTCGTAGGTACACAGCAGGGGCCGCGCAAAATCGTTATCGATCCCGTTACCCGTGTGGAAGGTCATGGGAAAGTGACAATCCGGTTGAACGAAGCCGGCGAAGTGGACGATGCCCGCTTCCACGTTGTGGAGTTTCGAGGCTTCGAACGCTTCATCCAGGGTCGACTCTACTGGGAAGTGCCCGTCATCATCCAGCGCCTTTGCGGCATCTGTCCCGTCAGTCATCACCTTGCGGCGGCCAAGGCGATGGACAAGATCGCCGGGGTCGACGCCGTGACGCCGACAGCCGACAAGCTACGTCGCCTCATGCATTACGGCCAACTGCTGCAGTCAAACGCTCTGCATATTTTTCATCTCGCTTCGCCGGACTTGCTGTTCGGGTTCGACGCGCCCGTCGAGCAACGCAATATTGTTTCTGTGCTGGAGCGCTATCCAGAGATTGGCAAATGGGCGATCTACATTCGCAAATATGGACAGGAAGTCATCAAGGCTACGGGAGGCAAGAAGATCCACCCGACCAGCGCCATTCCCGGCGGAGTCAATCAGAACCTCGACATCGAAAGTCGTGACGCGCTTCGAAAAGATATAGACCGAATTCTTTCATGGTGCCTTCTAGCCTTGGCCAAACTCAAGGAGGTTATCGGGGAAAGGGAGTACCCAACATCGAAACTTCGCCTATTTTGAATCCAATTACATGAGTCTCGTCCGCGCCGACGGCTCCATGGATCTTTATGACGGCGTGCTGCGCGCGATAGACCCCGGCGGGCGCACTATTTTCGATGGCGTTCAGCCAGAGTCATACCAGGATCAGCTGATCGAAGAGGTCCGCACCTGGAGCTATATGAAATTCCCGCACATCCGTTCACTTGGTCGCGAACGCGGTTGGTATCGGGTCGGGCCGCTGGCGCAAATAAATTGCGCCGCTTCTATCGATACCCCGCTTGCCGAGACTGAACGACAGTTGTTCATGGCGAAGGGAGACGGGAGCCCGATTCACTCCACACTAGCATATCACCATGCGCGATTGATTTGCCTTGTTCACAGCGCTGAGAAAATACAACAACTGCTGTTTGATGACGATCTGCAGGGCACGGATCTGCTCGTCACCGGTCAGAGGCGCAGCGTCGGCGTTTCCTGTATCGAGGCGCCGCGAGGCACGCTTTTCCATCACTATGAAGTCGACAAAAGTGATCAGGTGACACGCGCGAACCTCATCGTGTCAACGACCAGCAACAACGAAGCGATTAACCGGGCTGTGCGAAGCGTTGCGAAGGACTATCTGTCCGGCCAGACGATCACCGAGGCTTTGCTGAACCATATTGAAGTGGCGATCAGGGCATATGATCCCTGCCTGTCCTGCGCTACCCATGCATTGGGACAAATGCCTCTCATCGTCACTCTCGAGGACGCGGAAGGCGCTGTCGTTGCGCAACGGACCAAGCAATGAGCGCTGGCGCCAACTTAAAGACGCCAAAGGTTCTGGTGCTGGGATATGGAAATCCCGGCAGAATGGACGATGGACTTGGCCCGGCAGCGGCGACGCGGATCGAGCGATTAGGCTGGAGCAGCGTCGCGGTGCATGATCCCTATCAGCTGTCTCTTGAAGATTCCGTCGACATCGCTGCGCATGACATCGTCTGGTTCATCGATGCGGCCAAAACGGGCTCGGCGCCTTTTGAAGAGAGACGACTGACGGCGGCCGAACATATCGACTTCGACAGCCATCATATGAATCCTGAGTCGTTGCTCGCCATCGCGAGCCACTACTGCGATAGGGCGCCCGAAGCTTGGCTCATTGGAGTCCGTGGCTATGAATTCGATTTTTGCGAAGGCCTGTCAATCCGTGCTGAAAATAATCTTGAGCAAGCCGTAGCGTTCTTGACACGGCGGATCGGCGAGCGCATCGGAGTGCTCCAATGAACATAGGCATGGGCGACAAGCGCAAAACCATTTTGCTGGTCGACGCAGATTCGCACGCTCGCGCGATCTTGCGCAACGCACTGGAGGCCGCAGGCTTTAGCGTCGGCGAAGCCGCAAACAGCGCGGAGGGCGAACGCACTGTATCGCGAGTGAAACCCGATGCTGTGCTTTTCGATATCATGGAGGACCAGGACGTCGGCGGCGTTTCAGAAGCGGCTCGGCTTAACGGAGCGGGCAACCATCCGCCTGTCTATATCGTGAGCACAGCGGTCGACGCGCTTGTCGGAGCCGTCGGGCTTGTGGAACTGGGCGTATCGGGCGTTTTTTTGAAGCCCATGGATGTTGCAGTGATCGTTCAAACTCTGAAAACCCGACTTGGAGTTGGGAGAGGCTCGAGTAAAGGCGACCAGAGCTGAGTTGAAAAACGGGATACACCCTCTTTTCAATTGGCTAAATACCGAAATCGTCGCAGCCCTCAAAACTAGAATGCGACAACGATATACCCGCTTACGCCCCTGTCCACACGCGCCCAAAGAAAGCCGACTGAATGAGCGTGTTGCCTTTATCCGCGACCAGTAAGTTGGCGCCGGAAAAGAAGCCTTTCCACAGAGTTCTATACTTTCAGGTTCTCGTCGCCATTGCTCTCGGGGTCATATTCGGCGCGCTTTTCCCGTCGCATGCCACAGCGGATTGGGTCAAAGCGCTCGGCGACGGCTTTATTAAACTGATCAAGATGGTCATTGCGCCGATCATTTTTTTGTACCGTCGCCTCCGGCATAGCTCACATCGAGGACGCCAAGAAAGTGGGCCGCGTCGGCGTCAAAGCCCTTATCTATTTCGAAGTCGTTTCCACTGTTGCCCTGGCGCTGGGGCTTCTCGTCGGACTTGTGGTCAGACCGGGGTCAGGTTTTCCCGGCAAGCCGGATGCGGTTGCCGTCGCTGCCTATAGCGAAAAAGCGGCTCAGAATCATGGTGTGGTGGAAACGCTTTTACATATTGTCCCCGACAACGTTGTGGCGGCCTTCGCCGAAGGAAACATTGTGCAAGTGCTGCTTTTCGCAATTCTCTTCGGTTTCTCCCTCATGGGCATGGGGGCCAAAGGGCGAATGCTGCGCAGTATTGTGGACGACCTCGGCCATGCGATGTTTGGCGTAATTGGTCTCGTGATGTACGCCGCTCCGATCGGCGCCTTTGGCGCGATGGCCTACACTGTTGGCAAATTCGGGCTGGCGGCCCTGGCGCCGCTCGGTTGGCTGGTCGGCTCGTTTTACGCGACGTCGCTCCTTTTCATAATTTTTGGCCTCGGTTTTGTAGCGCGTATCATCGGGTTCAGCATTTTTCGCTTTCTCGCATACTTCAAAGACGAATTGATGATCGTTCTCGGCACATCTTCCTCGGAAAGCGCACTTCCGCGACTGATGGAAAAACTGGAACGGTTGGGTTGTGCGCCCTCGGTCGTCAAACTTGTCGTTCCTACCGGCTATTCGTTTAACCTTGACGGCACGAACATCTATATGACCCTCGCGACAGTCTTCATCGCGCAGGCGTTGGGCGTCGACCTGTCGCTAGGGCAAGAACTCGCGATAATCGGCGTCGCGATGTTAACGTCCAAAGGCGCATCCGGCGTCACCGGGGCCGGCTTTGTCACTCTCGCCGCAACTCTCGCCTCCATAGATCCGAGATTGACGCCCGGCATGGCCTTATTGCTCGGGGTCGACAAATTCATGAGCGAATGCCGTGCTCTCACTAATCTTTGCGGTAATGGCGTCGCAACAATCGTGATCGCCTCTTGGGAAGGCGAACTCGATCACGAAATGCTTTTGAAGCAGCTGTCGAAAACGTCGCAAGAGGATTCTCCGGTGTGACGCGGTCGACCTCGCCCACCCACCCATTCCCACTCGCAGCGACCAGGTTAACGATGCATTGGGCATCACGTCAGCAATGTTAATTTTTGCTTCCCGAAACTTCTGCGAACCTGAGCGAACGAAACAACCGACAGGCGGCTGCGCACGCGGCAATGTTCTGGCTGAAATAACATAATAGACTCGAAACATCTCGGTAGCTTGCGTGGATTTAGCTCGCCTCGAAAGTTCGACTGCTATTGTCTGTTGTCCGTGATCACCACTTCCGGAAGAGAAAAAGTAATCAAGCTGTTAAACGCCAATGCGTTTTCCCGAAGCCACTTTTGGCAGTTTCTTATAAGGCTTCGTGGCATCTTCAGGCATGCAAACGATAGTCCCCGCCATGCTCAGACGCCGCGTCAAAAAAACGCTTGCGCTTTTCAGCGACGCGCACGTCGACGACGACTTGTTGCGGCATCATATCGGTTTGCTCTTCCTTTCTCCCGCCATGCTTTACGGTTCGTTCACCATGGGGGTGCTCATAACCGGCTCCGCCTGGCTCATGACGCAGCGACAAATTTTTCTGTTCTACGCGTTCATCAATCTTTTCATCACCTCCCTGCGAATAGCGCTGACCCATCGTTACGCGAGCAAAGCCAGCCATTATCTGGATACGCGCAAGGAGTCTCTCTCCTACGACAGGCAATTTCTGATTCTCGCCGCCTGCTAAACCATATTGCTCGGCGTGATGAACTTATCGCTGGCGATGCTTCCGCGAGAAATCAACGCTACGCCATTAGCCACCAGCGTGACGGTTGGATATGCAGTCGCTATAGTCTCGCGCAATTCTTGTCGCTTGCGCACCTTACTGGCGCAGATCCTTGCCATTTGCGGACCAATGATCATCGGCTACGCTTTCTGGATTCCCGTCGCCAATGGTCTGCTCTATTCCGCGCTGCTCGTTTGCATCGCTATTATCACCATGATGATGGGCATCGCCGCCAACGCAAAAATGACAGAACTTTTTCGCGCCAATCAAAAAACAAGTCGCATCGCGCGATACGATGTTTTGACAGGGCTCTTGAACCGTTTTTCCTTCGGTGACGCTCTCGAAACGATGCTGACGCATGCGTCGAACGGCTTCGTGGAATCCTTCGCCATCATCACGATTGATCTCGATCGCTTCAAGGAAATCAACGACACGCTTGGACACAATATTGGCGACGCCGTGATCGTCGAAATGGCGGCGCGGTTGACTAAGGTGGTGGGCGTCGAAGATATCATAGCGCGGCTTGGCGGCGACGAATTTGTCGTGCTGGCGAAAGGGCGCAGGCGCCATAATTACGGTGTCGTTGTCGCCGAACGGATAGTCGAGGCGATGTCTGAGCCTGTCATTTTGAATAAAATGCCGTTGTCGGCAGGCGCGAGCGTCGGGGTCGCACTGTATCCAGATCACGCCTCGACAGCAGAAGAGCTGATGAAAAAGTCCGATATCGCCATGTATGAAGCCAAGCATGGCGGCCGCAAAATGGCTTGCGTATTCGATGCGCCGATGCAAGCAAAAATCAACGATGCGCGGCTTCTCGAACTTGAAATGCAATTCGCAATAGAGCAGGAGCAGTTTGAACCCTGGTTTCAGCCAATTGAAAATATCGTGACTGGCCAGGTGACAAGTTACGAGGCGCTGGCCCGCTGGCGCCATCCGCAGCGCGGCATAATCCAGCCCAACCGATTCATTCCCATAGCTGAACATAACCGGCATGATTCTGGTCATCGGCGAGCAGATTCTCGAAAGCGCCTGTCGGGCCGCCAAAAACTGGGAGCCCCATCTAACCGTCGCCGTTAATTTGTCTCCGGTGCAGTTCCGACGCCCGCAACTGCTTGTGGAAACTGTCAAGCGCGTGCTTGAGCGCGTTCAGCTTGAGCCATCGCGGCTGTATCTTGAAATCACCGAGACGCTGATGATGGAGGATACGACGCAGACGCGGTTGGCGATCGAAGAATTGGCGCTGCTAGGAGTAAGATTTTCGTTCGATGATTTCGGCGCTGGCTATTCCTCGCTTTCCTACATTCAGAGCTACCCCTTTTCGAAAATCAAAATCGATAAGAAATTCATCGACCGTATCGACTCCGACAAGACATCAAGCGCCATAGTCGCGGCCATCGGCGTTCTGGCGTCGAGAATTGATCTCGAAATCGTGGCGGAAGGGGTGGAGACGCAACTGCAGTACGCGACGTTGCGAGAGTTAGGACTTACCCTAGCCCAAGGCTTTCTTTATGGTCCCCCCTCGCCGGGCGTAGTTTCCGTACCACGCTTGATGCGCGCCGCCGGAATGTGACGAGCGTCAGCAATCGGTCCTGGCGGAAATGCATTCCTGCAGGCCTTGATGGCTTAGCGCACGCGCGTCCAGTGCGCCGATTTGCAAATCAATCCGCCAAGCACACAACCGGCTGTCGTCAGCGCATCTCCGGAAAGCTTCATCGTGCCGGAATAGGTTTTACCATCTTCGGGGTTGAATGCGGCTCCTTTCCATGTTCCATCGCCTTGTGGCTTCATATTATAGAAAACGCGCTGTCCCACTCGGGCTAAGCCAGACGGCTCTTTTAGCCAGAAGATTGAGCCGCAAAGGGCGTCGCCACATGGAGAAATGCGCACTTGCGAACGCCCGGTGTCGCGCAACCACAAGCCCGTGGCGTCTTGGGCGACAGAGAGGGTTGGAAGAGAGAGTGCGCCAAGCAATATTGCGATTCCAGGAAATTGTGCGAGCGTCATGAATTCTCCTTTCGCAGATAGGGTTCGGTTCTCGATAGCATCTGATTCCTGTCACGGGACTGAAACTCCGCTACGCACGAGCGGTCTGTCAATTTGACTGAGGGATTGTTCACTAGAAATTGTCGTCGGAGGTTACCATCTCTCTTATTTCATGTTGCCGAGAAACACGGCCTTGGGGCAGCAGTTGTGATTAGATCCCTGAAGCGACGTTCCATGACGAGGACTTCTGCCGCAGAGGCCAGGGAAAAAACCAAACGCCCTGCAAATAAGTATTGGTCGGCAAAAGTTACGCGCAGTAGCAACGCTCTGGATCTTGAGGCCGGCGTGTTCGCTTCGGACGACCCGAATGAGATCGCGCGTTCATTGAAGCGATCCGCAGAAGCAAGTTCACGACGCAAGAGCGGGCCATTCCGATCCGCCATGTCAATGTTGACATTCTATATGAATCGCGCTGGCTCGACATTGTCTGGACTCGCGCAGACGCGTGTTGGAACACGCTAAAATGGAGCTTCGCAAGATCTTCGGGCGCTCGCCCCACAAATAGCGCAAACCCTATTGAATCTGCCCCCGTTTCCCATTCCAATAGTTTCACCTTATTGGGCCCTCCCTTTTTCGTCGAACCGGTCGAGTATGGCGATCACTTCTTCATCAGCGATTTGATGGAAATCTTCGTAGAAGAATCCGATTGCCCCAAAATCTCGATGGACTTCCAAACATACCGTCTCGTCAACCTCCCCGCGCAAAGCTTCGAGCGCCTCTGGCGGCGCCACGGGTACGGCTAAGACGAGTTTCTTTGGCTCACGCGCACGAACAGCGCGCAATGCAGCGCGCGTCGTGGCCCCCGTCGCAACGCCGTCGTCAACCACAATCGCGACGCCCCCCCGCATCGCGGGATGAGTTCGCCCGCCAAGATAGAGCCTTCTGCGCCGATCGATTTCAGCCAGTTCCATTTTGCAAACAGCTGCAAATTCCGCTTCGCTGACGCCAGCCATTGCGATTACGTCATCGTTACGCACGATCACCGGCGTTCCAGCATCGGAGACCGCGCCCATTGCGAGTTCGGGTTGGAACGGAACTCCCAGCTTGCGCACCAGAAGCAGATGTATAGGGGCGCCGAGGGCCCCAGCTATGGGAGCTGCGACGGGAACACCCCCACGCGGAAGGGCGAAAACCACCACGTCTTCGCCTTTGTATTTTGCGAGCGGCGAGACGAGGCGTCGCCCGGCATCCGCTCGATCCCGAAAACTCATGCGCACCTCCGCGATTTCCTTAAATCTTGGAAGTCGCACGCCGTTCCGCAAGGCGCCGAGTTTACAAAGCGTTGATCATTCGCGACGAAGCGGCGCTATGAACTCGAGAGCCGTGATCGAAAGAAAACCGCCGATCCAGGCGCCCACTGCCGCAAAGACCACATAGGCCCAGTTCGATGTGTAGCTGATCACGGCGAAGGCTGAGAGCAAATACCAAAGACTGCTCCAGCTTGCAGCCGCCACGCGACGGCGAGCGGACACCGCGGCGTTGAAGAACACATAGACCCCGTCGGTGACCGCAGTCGACGCAACAACGCCAGCTGCAATTAGCGGATCAATCGTCGGCAGATCCATTTCATCTCCTTGCTGTGTAGGAGGCCCCAAGCAGTATGCTTAGGGCCGATTGCGCGTAGAACGCATGATCGACTGATTGGAGCCGATCGCTGCGCCGCCGAGAAAAAGCCGCCTCAATTTCGCAGCCGCAATACAGATTGGTAACTTTCAAGTCATACGCTTTTTTTGGCAATTACGGGGCTAAGCGTGCAGACCGCTTCAATCACCAATACTGTCGATTCCAGCCGGATGACGCCCGCGCAGGCTGTAATCGCGTACATGAACGCCAGTCCCCTTCCGAACGATCTAAAAGTCGAACTTTGGATCGAGAGCAAAGGCGCAGACGCGTTGGTTCTCGAAGCGATCTGGTCGCACGGTAAACGTGGCGTGGGACACGCCAGCAGCGTATTGCGCGCCTTATGCGACACCGCTGACGCGCATGGCGTGAGCATTCACGCTTATGTTCACCCGTTGCACTACCGCGACCATAAAGAATATTTTAGCGCAGACAGCTCGCGCCTGCATGCGCTGGACGACGCCGCACCAGACGCGTGCCATCTGGAAGCCTGGTACGCCAAATTCGGCTTCACCCGCAAATGGGACAGCGATAGCCGAAATCCTGATATTGTGAGGCTCTCCGGCACGACGGCCAATCTTGAGGCGATTGAACTCTTTTGATCCGAACCCGATGTGGACAGCTAAAAAATTCCCGCCTCACGTTTTAAGCCTGCCCGCTTTCGGCTAAGATCAAGGCAAGGACGGAAAGAATCAGCCCTGACATGGATGAAGGTCTACGACAGGTCATAGTCCTTTTTGCCGTTGCGATGACGGTGGCCATCGGCGCGAGACGGTTCCATCTCCCTTACACGGTCGGTCTGGTTTTCGTCGGCGCGGTCCTGACCTTACTGAAGGTGGATGTTGGGCAGCACCTCACCCATGATTTGGTTTTCGATCTAATTTTGCCGCCTCTGCTTTTTGAAGCGGCGCTCGCCATTCACTGGCGTGAATTGCGGCGCGATCTGGCGCCGATTCTGCTTTTTTCGACGCTTGGGTCCGCGCTGGCAACGGGCTTCGTCGCTGCAGCTATGATGAGATTGATGCATTGGCCCCTGGCGCCAGCATTGACGTTCGGCGCGTTGATTGCAGCAACCGACCCGGTCGCTATCATCGCTATGTTCAAAGATAATAAGTTGGAGGGACGTCTGCGCCTCCTTATCGAAAGCGAAAGCCTGTTGAACGACGGCGCCGCAGCTGTGCTCTTCGGGCTAAGCCTCGACTGGTCGCAGTCTGGAGGAGAAGGATGGACCGGCATCGGAACGCTTTTCACTCTTGTGCGAGTCATTGTTGGAGGCATAGGGGTCGGCGCGATATTTGGAGGCGTAGCAATTCTGGTCGCCGGGCGCATATCGGACCACCTTATCGAAGCCGCCCTGACGACCATCGCGGCTTTCGGTTCGTTTCTTTCGGCGGAATATCTCCACGCCTCAGGTGTTTTAGCGACCGTGACGACCGGCCTCGTTATCGGCAATCTGGGCCTGTCGTCATTTACGAAAAGCGCCTTTCTAACTCCAAAGGGACGCGAATTTGTTTTCTCACTCTGGGAGTTTGCCGCTTTCTTAGCGAATTCTCTGGTTTTCCTGCTGATCGGCGTGGATGCGGCGAACCTTCCCTTCAGTTCCTATGGCGCAGGGATGCTGCTCGTCTCCGCAGCCATCGTCCTTGCCGCTCGGGCGCTAACCGTTTACCCGCTCAGCTTTTGCCTGAGGTCGACGCGTTGGGCCATCCCACTCTGCGAGCAGCACGTTATGTGGTGGGGAGGATTGCGGGGCGCATTGTCGCTCGCGCTTGCGCTCTCGCTGCCGGCAACGCTTCCTCTGCGTGACGACATTCTTGTCGTCACCTTCGCTGTCGTGGCGTTTTCAATCGTGGCGCAGGGATTGACCATGCCGGTACTGCTACGCGCGCTCGGGCTTCTAAAGAATTAGCGCCAGCGATTGGGTTTCTGCAGCGCCGCAGAGATGGACGTTCATGGAGCGAAGCGGAGATCAACATCAAGAATGCCTTTAAAAGGACCGGACGTCGAGTTGCGCATATCTGCGTCCGTGATTTTGAGTTCGCGTCGGCGGCAGAAGCTGCAAACGAAACGTGGAAGCGACAAGTTAAGCGCCTCTGGCTCCCATGCTCGCCGTGAGGTCCCCCTTCGCCGGGCGGTGGATTAGGGCGTCGGCGTGACCGACGAGCGCCGCTACTCCAAGTTGTCCTGAATCAGCAGACCTCGAACCCAGCAGAGGCGCTATCCCCGGTCAGAAACGTGGCAAAGTTCTCCGATACGGGTGATTTGGCGCTCCCTAGGGGAATCGAACCCCTGTTTTCGCCGTGAGAGGGCGACGTCCTAGACCGCTAGACGAAGGGAGCGTTACAGCAAAGTTCTATAAACTGCCGGCGCGCCATTCGCAAGCCGGCGTCACTCAGGATTCCCGCTGCAGCCGCCCTCCAAAGGAGAGCATTTCCCGATAAAGAGCGTCGAGCCGCTCGACATGGCGGTCCAGCGTCGAGGGAGCTTTCCAATAGCTTTCATGGGCCGCGCGCGACATGCGTGCAAGTAACGCAGGGTCGTTCAGCCGCTTCATGGCCGCCACGAGCGCGCTTGCGTCACCAGACGTAAACCACAATCCGCTGACGCCGTCTTCAATCTCGTCGCGGCCCGCGCATTGGTCGGCGACGATGACCGGCGTGCCCAGCGCCTTGGCTTCCAGCACGGTGAGCGGCTGACCCTCGTACCACAGCGAGGGAAAGACAAGCGCCTTTGCGCCGCGCATCGCCTCGCGCACAGCGTCGCTGTTTTGCCAGCCGAGCAGCCGAGCGTTTGGGAAGCGCGCCTGAAGTTCGTCCTTGAGCGGTCCATCGCCGATAAAGGTTGCCCGCATACCGAGCCGGCGCGCCGCTTCCGCGAACAGGAAGGCGCCTTTTTCCGGCGACAACCGGCCGACGAAGAGGAACTCGCCGGAGGCGGCATTTGCCTTCTCGCCCAAATCTGGCGCGTCGATGGGATTGGAGATCAGGGTAACACGCGCTTCAGGGGGCAGATATTTTTTTATGACGCCGCGTTGAAAACTGGAAAGGCAAACATATGCAGAAAAAATCTGCGGCAGTCTTGCGATGCGCTGCGCCAACATAAGTCTCGCGCTTCGCCAGACCTTGCGGGGATAATTGATCTGGTCGCAATGCGTCGAAAGGCATGACGGCGACAGCGGCGTTAACGCGCAAACCTCATTCTTCTGATAATTGTAGAAACCACCATTGGGGCAGAACAAAAAATACTCATGCACCGTGTAAACCGCCGGCAAGCCGCTGGCCGCTATCGGAAGCGCAATTGAAGGCGAAAGAGCGCGCGCCCAGCCATGCACATGTACGATGGTGCTTCGCCTTGGCAACCGCGCCAGCAGATCTCCAAGGGCTTTGCTGGCGACCCCGTTCCATGTGCCTTGCAACATCGCCTTCGCGCGCGATGCATTGCCGAGCAGATCGGTCTGGCCGAGACAGACCACTTCGACCCCGCTGTCATGCAGCCGTTGATCGACGGGCGCGGCGGCGGCAAAGAAAATGACGCGGGCTCCGCTCTGCTTGAGCCCGAGCGCGCTGTCGATTGCGACCTTGGCCTGGCCCCCGGTTATCGAACCATGATCGGCGCAGATCACTACAGTTAATGCCTGCCGATTGGTTTCCATTTTGTCCGCCACCCGCTGCTTGACAAGACAATGAACAGACGGGCGTTAAAAAAGCTCTCAGAGCCAATGTTATTCGAACGCGACGCTAAGGCCGTGTTTTTCCACCTCCTGCTCTATCGCCTCCAAAATCTTCTGCAATTCCGCGACCTCGATCTCCGTATCGTCGTCAGGGGCGTCCCAATGGTCGATCTCGTCCAAGGCGATGACGAAGTTGGCGTCCTCTTCAAGATCCGCGGGCGGCGGAATATTAGCTATGGTTAGCACCCGTCCTGCGTAGCGCACGCGAATTGCGCCTTCCGTGATCTCGACATTGATTGCTGAGCCGCGTCGCGCCATCAATCCCCCTCCCGAAATGCACACAACTATTTATGCAGCAATTGAGCGTGGATCGCGACCTTGCGCATCAAGGTCGGCAACCCTTCCTCATCAAGGCTCGCGAAGCTTGCCCAGCGATAGCCCTCCTCCATGCGCATCTCTTCCCCAAAAGGGGCGTGCGCCACGAAAACCGTCAATTCCAGCGAGAAATGCGTAAAAACGTGATGCACTTCCCCCACGAGCGGGCGCCAAGAGGCTTCGAAGGGCGCATGAGCTTTCGCCGCGCCGGCTTCGACATCCTCCGTCAGCGGCGTTGAGGGAAATTCACTCATGCCGCCCAACAAGCCTTTGGCTGGTCGCCGGCGCAGCAGGGCTTTCCCTCCCTGAAGCAGCACAAAGGCCGCCCCGCGCCTTTGCGGCCGCGGAAGCTTTTCGGCTTTGACCGGAAATTTAAGTTGCAACCCCGACCGTTGTGCGGCGCAGTTGATACCTAAGGGACAACGCCCGCAATCGGGAGCGCGCGGCGTGCAGAGAGTCGCGCCCAGATCCATCAGCGCCTGCGCGAAATCGCCGGGCCGCCGATGCGACAAGAAGCTTTGCGCACGCGCCTTGATCACTGGCTTCGCGCGCGGCAAGGGCTCCTCAACAGCGAAAAGCCTCGAGATCACCCGCTCGACGTTGCCGTCCTGCGCCACGCAGGGATGGTCGAACGCTATGGCGGCGATGGCGGCAGCAGTGTATGTCCCGACCCCGGGAAGCCGCAACAACTCTGCTTCGCTTTGCGGAAAGCATCCCCCATAGCGGTCCATCACCACCTGTGCGCACGCATGTAAGTTGCGGGCTCGGGCGTAGTAGCCGAGCCCGGCCCAAGCCGCGAGCACATCCTGCAGCGGCGCTTTGGCCAAGGCTTCGATCGTCGGCCATCGCGCGATGAATTTGTCGAAAAAACTTAAGACGCTGGCCACTGTGGTTTGTTGCAGCATGATTTCGGAAAGCCAGACCGCGTAGGGGTCTGCCGCCCGGCCGGGAAGCGCGCGCCATGGCAAAACTCGGCGATGCTGGTCCCACCAACGCAACAGCTCGCGCTCAAGGTCGTTCGTAGCGGTAGACTTTTGCAACCGGGCGGGAGCGGTTATCATGGTTGAGGCCGGAGGTTTTCATTTTCGTCACGCCTGCGACTGCCAGCCGTCGTCAAGCCTGCGTCGTCTTAGCATAAAACCAACCAAATTGGGCGTTGGGCTCGGTAATTGCCGCCCGGTTGTCCTAACTTGAAGAGCGGAAGACGCCATGCCACCTCCCAGTTCCCCGCGGTCCCAGCGAATATTTTCAAGACCGCTGGCGGATTTGGTGAATCGTGCGCTTGACCCACTGATCGCCCGGCAAGGCTTCGGCGAAACGACGCTGCTGACGCAATGGGAGACGATTGTCGGAACGCGGATCGGCGCCCTTTGCCAACCCGTCCGCCTGAACTGGCCGCCCCGCGCGCGAAACCGACCGACAAGCGCCAAGCCCCCGCAAACGACGCGAGACCTCCCGCAACAGCCCGCAACGCTTGTGCTGCGGGTCGAGCCGGGCTTTGGGCTGGACATTCAACATATGAGCAGCGCCATTATTGAGCGCGTAAACACCCATCTTGGCTGGCGATGCGTGGAGCGGCTGACGTTCCGGCAGGAGCCGTTGCGCCGCGCCCCGCCCAAGCGGGCTCCAGTTAATCCTCCCGACCCCGCTGCTACGGCGCGGGCGGCGCAAGCGGTCCAAGACGTGGACGACGATGCATTGCGCGCGGCTCTGATCAGGCTGGGAGAACGGGTTCTTTAGCCAAAGCCGCAACATTAAGCGTCGCCGCCTTCGTGACTGCGCTTTGGGCTTCCCGCATCAACAATTCGCGCTTGCGCTCCACCCCCCAGCGATAGCCGGAGACGTCTCCATCGCTACGCACTACACGATGGCAGGGAATCGCGACGGCGATCTTGTTCGCGGCGCAGGCGCCTGCGACAGCGCGTACGGAGCGAGGACGTCCAATCCTTCGGGCAATCTCAGCGTAGCTTGCTGTGCAACCGGGCGGTATCTCGCACAGCGCCTTCCACACAAGTCGCTGAAACGCCGTGCCCTGGACGTCAAGAGATATATCGAAGGCGAGTTGGGGGTGTTCGATCAAGCGGGTTACAGCGGTGACGGAGCGAAGGAACACCTGGTCGCCGTCAATCAGTTCAGCCCGGGGAAATCGCTCGCGCAAAGGTTGCAGCAGCGATTCAGGCGTATCGCCAAGGAAAATCGCGCAGATTCCCGCGTGGTCGCCAGCCACCAAAGCGATACCAAGCGAGGTCTTCGCTAGAGCAAAAGCGATGCGCTGACGCAGGGGTCGAAAATTTGTCGGCGTCTCAGTCATCGGCTGCTCCTTTTCGGATTGGCTGCTGGCGGCATAACCCTTGCGTCCTAATTTATAGGTTACGGAGCGATGTCACAAATGCGACAGGCATAAATTTTTAAAGGAGCGTTGCACCGATCTCCGCCAATCCGGAATTTCCAAAGGGCGCTTAGGACCGCGGACGGGGGGAGCGGCGCAGTTCTGGCGAAAACCGACGGAATGTTGTAAGGTGCTGAAATCCAATGCTCTTTACAATCGTTCCAAACTAGGAAGCGTCATGATTCTATGCTCATGCAACGTCCTGTCGGACCGCGACATTCGCGAGCGACTGGGCGATATTCCCAATCGCCGGAGCGTTGGCGCACTTTTCCGGCAACTGGGCTGTGAACCCAAATGTGGCCGCTGCATGCGCAATATCGTCGCCATCATCGATCAGCATCATGCTTCGGGAATGGAAGAATGCTCTGGAAGCGGCGCCTGTGATAGTTGCCACGCGGACGAATTAGCGGCTTGAATCTGTCGATTTAAAATTGAAAGGGACATACATGCGCGGTGACGACAAGGTTATTGAGTATCTTAATCAAGGTTTGCGCAGTGAACTCACCGCCGTTAACCAGTATTGGCTGCACTATCGGATTTTCGACAATTGGGGATTCGGTGAACTCGCGAAGAAATGGCGCGAAGAATCCATCGAAGAGATGCATCACGCGGATAAATTCGTGAAACGGATCTTGTTTCTTGACGGCTTTCCCAACATGCAAAAGCTGGACGCGCTTCGCATCGGCCAGACCGTGGAAGAAATTATCGACGCGGACCTTGCAACGGAAATCGACGCGCGCGCCCTCTATCTTGAAGCTGCGGCCTACTGCCTGTCGATCAACGACCGCGTTTCGGAGCAATTGTTTGAAGAGATCACAGCGAGCGAAGAGCGCCACATTGATTTTCTAGAAACGCAGAAAGAGCTTATCAAGCAACTCGGGGTGGCGCTCTATTCCCAGAAGCATGTGGGTGAACTGAAGTCCTAAGCCTTCGCGCTGCGGACGCAGCCAAAAGCCTTTTGATTTGGGCTCCGGCGCAAGCTTGTGGCGGAGCCCAATAGCCCCGCCACGATTGCCTGGCGTAGATTTACATCCGCGCATGGCCGAGACGCTCCTGGGCGGGAGTGAGGAACCCGACCAGGAGGAGAACCGCCGCCAACGCGACATGCAGCCAGCGGTCAGCCATGTTCATAGCGAAGGTGTCAAATAGCATCGGACCCGGCATCGCGAAGCCGACGATGGCGACCAGTGCGTAGATGATCGCAACCACTCGAATTGTGATCACCGGCGCTTTCGCAAACGCTCCCGCCAGAAGTACGAGACCTGTGGCGATGTGCAAATAATTATGAGCGTCGTTCACATGAAACAGTCCCGTTTCGGAAACGACTGGATTGGGCACAAAACCCAGCAAGCCGATGATGATAAAAGTGGCGCCAAAGATTTTTGCCAACAAGTCGGCGTTCCAGTGTCTCTCTATCATGTTGAAACTCCGTTTCAGCCTGTCGTCGAGCTCGCCTGACCACTAGCGCGACCTGGATGTGATGAGCGACCTGCCTCGCAGGACAAACAAACGATGCTATCGAGCCCAAGCGGTTTTGGCGTTTGGTGCTCTGCGAAGCCCGAGTGTCAGAGGCCTGTGCGCCGCGTCTGTCTTTGCAGATCACAGAGCTAACTGGGGTTGGGTGCAAATATTTCTACTCGAATCCGACGAAGAGCTTTATTTGAAATGTCGTCGAGCCTTGGGTGATAGGCCAGAACGCCGCTACGCCGTGACCGCATTCGACTCGGATTCCTTGCATATGTTTCCAACTGCTGACGAAGCGAAACTCATTGGAGAGAAGTTGATCGCGCAATCGCGAGCTGACGCTTGCGAAGTTGAAATCCGTGGTCGCAACGAGCAGAATTTGCGTTTCGCGCGCGGCGGGGCCACCACCAACATGAGCGCCGCCGAAGTATCCTTGCGCATTTCGTCACATATCGAAGGTAGAGTGGGTTCTGTCAGCGTGTCCTCGCTTGAAGAGGATCAATTGCTAAGCGCGCTGGCGCGCTCGGAGACGATCGCGCGGATGTTGCCGCGAGACCCCGATTACGTCGCACCTCTGGGACCGCAAAACTATGCAGTCGTTAGCCGCTATGATGAAGCCGCCGCGACGTTGCGCTTGGATACGCTGGCGAACTGGGCTGGTTTGGTCATAAAGGAAGGCAACCGACGAGGCGTCGAGACCTTCGGTTGCGCCGCCAGCGGACGCCGTTTTCGGGCGTTGGCGACAAGTGAAGGACTCTTCGTCCACGACCGTACGAGCGAAGTCGAGATTTCGGCGACCGCCCGCAATGGCGCCGACGATTGGTCGGGCTGGGCTGGTGCGAACGAGATTTTCGCGGCTTCGCTCGACGCCAGCCGCGTTGCACAAACTGCATGTGAAAAGGCGGCTCACGACGAACCGCCTCGCGATCTCGACCCGGGCGGACACACAGTGATTTTCGAGCCGGCCGCCACCGCTGAGCTGGCCCGCTGGCTGATGATGTCGCTCAACGCGCGCGCGGCGGATGAAGGTCGCAGTTTCTTCTCCCGGAAAGGGGGAGGCAGTCGCCGGTGGCAGTCTCTGTTCGACTCGAAATTGACCCTAAGCTCTGACCCTGGCGACGAGCTCGCGCCGGAATTCCCGATTGGCTACGAAGGCATCCCGCAAAGGCCACGTCTGTGGATCGACAAAGGCGTTATAGCTTCCCTCTATCGCGCTCGCGCCTATGCGCAGCGCAGTGGCGAGGAGGCTGTTCCACATCCGCGCAGTTTTCGAATGGCTGGCGGCGAGACCTCGCTCGATGACATGATCCGGGCGACTCGTCGCGGGGTGCTGGTCACGCGGCTTTGGTACACAAATATGCTCGATCCGCGGGGGCTGTTGCTAACCGGACTTACCCGGGACGGCAATTTTGTCATTGAGAATGGCCGAGTTGTGGCGCCCGCGCGAAATTTGCGTTTCAATCAAAGTCTGGCCCAGCTGTTTGCAAAAATAGACGCGCTGGGTCCTACTCAGCGCACCTGGAGCGCGTTGAGGGACCAAGGGGTCGTCGCGGCTCCGCCAATGCTGATCGAAAACTTCAATTTTACCTCGAAATCCAGCGGCATTTGATTGAGCTGGCGGCCAAACACCGCATCCAGTGACCGGAAAGCTCCATTAAATCATCAAGGCACGAAGCTAAGTCGATGCTGGGCGACTCCGTGGGCACGGCTGTTGTGGTTCAAGGCAATTGTAAGCTAGTTGTGTCGCCGCTATATAGGCGTCGCCTATGGCCCAACAGGGGATGCGCGGCAATGGCGGTCGAACTTGAAATTACTTACAAGCCGTCCGAGGACGAGCCTTTTATGAACGAGCGGCAGCGCGAGTATTTCAAGCGCAAGCTGCTCACGTGGAAAGAAGAAATTTTGCGGGAAAGCCGGGACACTTTGGCGGCTTTGCAAAGCGATAACGAGAACCATCCGGACATAGCGGACCGGGCGTCATCGGAAACAGATCGCTCGATCGAGCTGCGTTCCAGAGACCGGCAGCGCAAGCTGATATCAAAGATTGAGTTTGCCCTCGCCCGAATCGAGGAAGGCGTCTACGGCTACTGCGAAGAAACTGGAGAACCTATTTCCCTCAAGCGGCTAGACGCGCGGCCCATCGCTACATTGTCGATCGAGGCGCAAGAGAGACATGAGCGCCGGGAAAAGGTCTATCGCGACGACTAATCGTCAAATTTGGGGACTGTGACAAGCCGCCGTGTTCCCTTGTGAACGCGGCGGCGTCTCTTTTCACGGCCCCGGCCTGCCAAGCAATCGCGCCATCTCGGCTTCCAGCGACTCAAGCGCGTCCGACGACTCTGTCGCCGGTGCGGCCGCAGGTGGAGAGTCCTGTGGCTTTTCAGCCGTCGGCTCCGGCGGTGCAGGCGTAGACTCGTGCTGCGGAGCCTCAGGACGATTCTCTTCCTTTGGTTCCGCTGGTTCGACTTCCTGTTTTGGCGGCTCCACCGTGATTCCAGCCGGTTCTGGGGACGGCGCGGGAGGAGGGTCTTTTTTAAGCGGCGGCACGACCCTCTGGGTTCGCGAGAGGAATGGCGGCGTCGGAGGACGAGGCGCCGTTGGACGCGGCGTGAAGATTGGGCCGCCCATGCGGGGCGCCGAGCTCAGCGACGGAGTGGGGGCTGGAGCTGAAGCGGGCGGCGCATTCTCCGGGGCGGCAGGCTGCGAACGCGCCGGGTGTGGCGCTGGAGCGAACAGGTCCGACGGCAGTGATGGAGCAAGCGGGGGCGCCTTCGGCGGCTCCTGCGTTCGGGGCGCTTCTGTTGGCCGAACTGGCTCCTGAAGGCGCGAAGGCTCTGGTGGTCGGCGTTTGAGACTATCGAGCGAGAATGGCGCAGCGGCGGGCTGAGGCGTGTCGCGAAGCGGCGGCGCCATGGCGGCGGTTTCGGCGGGCGGCGCGGGCGGCCACCCCGGAGTTGGAGCGGCCGGCCTCGCTTCGCGCGGTTCGAGTTGCGCGACGGAGGCCTCGCCCCGATTGATAGCGCCCTCCACCAGGAGGTCATTGGGGCCCCCGATTAGAAGCAAATGCTCAATATTGTCGCGCCGGACAATGACAAGCTGGCGTTCTCGATCCAGATCAAACGCGTCGACGACATCGAGGCGACGGGGGCGATTTCGTGCTCCCGGCGCTCGAATGCGTCGTCCGAAAAGCAGACGGAAAATATAGAGAATCAACAGCGCTGCGACCAAAAAGGCGGCGACCGCCAGCAAGATCGGAAGCAGCTGCGACTGCGTGATGTTCTGTAACATGAAACTCTAATCTCTGGTTCGAACGTCGTAGCCGGATATTGACAAATTAACAGCTTTCTTAGCAAGCGCCTCCAAAAAGGTTAATCAATGGTTAACAGTCTTTTCTGGATCGATCGCCCCAGACTGTAGTCCATGTCCGCGACATTGCCTTGGGCCGCGCATAAGGTCATTGTTCGGTGTTGATTCTATAATCGCGGCCGCGGGCGCTGCGACCCTCCCGCGAGACGTTAAGGATGACCGAAAAGCCGGCGTCGTCAGCTTACGACCGAACTGAACGCCCTGGCAGCGCTAGGCTTGTGCTGGCTCTGGCGGCGGCGCTGGTCGGAGTCATGGCGGTGTTTTTCTTTGCGCCCGCAGTAGCGCCGCGCTTCACGATTCTGGCTTTGGCCGTGTTCGCCGTGGCGGGAGTGTTTTCTCTTTTCGCCTATGCCGTAGGGCTGCTGCAACTCTCCACGCACGCCGCCCGCAATGATGTGACCAAACTGCTCGCGGACAGCTCCGACGAAGGCTTGCTGGTCACCGAAGGCGACCTCCAGATCGTCTATGCCAACGAAGCGTATATGGCGTTGTGCGGCGCGAAGGACGCTGGCGGCATACTGACAGTGGAGCGTTTGTTTTCCGGGCCGCCCGAGGTCTCGGACGCGATCTACAGGCTAGTTCAGGCGGCCCGTGGCGGCCGGCGTCATGTGGAGGATCTGCGTCTTTGCCCTCCACTGACTGGAACCGCGGCCGCGGCATGGTATCGGATCAAGGTGCGTCCCCTGTCGCATCTTGGCGCCAAATCGACGCTCTGGACGGTCGCCGACGTGACAGCGGAGCGACAGCGGCAGGAAAACAT
Organism: uncultured Alphaproteobacteria bacterium; assembly: GCA_963724845.1. Taxonomy (GTDB): domain Bacteria; phylum Pseudomonadota; class Alphaproteobacteria; order Rhizobiales; family Beijerinckiaceae; genus Methylocystis. Next base: position 219,581 of record CAVRWF010000001.1, on the reverse strand, counting down.
CTTTCAAGAGTTGCAGCACGCGATCGACTTTCTCGATCATGCCCCGGCTGGCTTCTTTTCGGCGGCCCCTGGCGGCGACATTCCCTATATGAACAAGACGCTCGCCGGCTGGCTCGGCTACGATCTCACTCAAGTCGGTTCGGGCGGTCTGACCCTGTTCGATATAGTCGCCAACAACGGCGCAGCTTTGCTCGCCATGGGCTCCGGCGGGCCCAGCGAAGTGCGCACGCAGCAGATCGATCTCGACTTCAAATGCCGCAACGGTCGCTCGCTGCCGGTTCGACTGCAACACCGCGTCGCGTTCGGTCAGGACGGTGCGCCTGGCGCCTCGCGGACGCTGGTGCTCAACCGCGCCCCCGGAGAGCAGCCCGAGGAGGATTTGCGCGCCGCCGAGGTGAAATTCGCGCGGTTCTTCAATTCCACTCCCATGGCGATCGCGACTGTGGATGAACGAGGACGGGTGCGCCGCTCCAACGCGGCTTTTGCAAGACTGTTGCCTCAGGTGCAGCAAGAGGGACCGAAGGAGCAAGGGGAAGACAACGCTTCATGGCCCATTCTGTGTGGTCTAAGCGAACGCGACCGCGCCGCCCTGAAGGTCGCTATCGAAGCCGCCCTCGACAGTCGCGGCGACCTGAAACCTGTGGACGTCGTATTTGACGAAGGACCAGCCCAGACTGGCCCCGGTCGCATCGCCTCCAGCGACCCCATGAAGGCGCGCTCTGTGCGCTTCTTTGTGTCGCCTGACGAAGACGCCGGCAAGAAAAGCGCGATGGTCTACGCGCTCGACACGACGGAGCAGCGCAAGCTGCAGGAGGAATTCGCGCAGTCTCAAAAAATGCAGGCGGTAGGTCAACTTGCAGGCGGAGTCGCGCATGACTTCAACAACATGTTGACGGCGATCATCGGCTATTCCGACCTTTTGTTGGCGAGCCATCGTCCAACGGATCCGTCGTTCCAGGACATCATGCAGATCAAGCAGACGGCCAATCGCGCCGCCGGGCTGACGCGCCAGTTGCTGGCGTTCTCCCGGCGTCAGACATTGCGCCCGCAGATCCTCCAGCTTGGCGACGCGCTTTCGGAACTGCAAATCCTGCTGCGGCGGCTGGTCGGCGAAAAGGTGGAGCTTGATCTGCGACACGGTCGCGACCTTTGGTATGTAAAGGCGGACATAAACCAGTTCGAGCAGGTGATTATCAATCTCGTCGTCAATGCGCGGGACGCCATGCCCGAAAGCGGCGGCAAGGTGCAATTGCGCACACGCAACGTCTCTGCCACCGAATGCGTCGAATTCAAAGAGGCGGCGTTGACGCCGGCCGACTATGTGCTTGTCGAGGTTGAGGACAACGGCAGCGGCATTCCGCTTGAGGTGAAAGAGAAGATATTCGAGCCCTTCTTCACCACCAAGGAAGTGGGCAAGGGCACGGGTCTGGGCCTCTCTATGGTGTTCGGCATCGTCAAACAGTCCGGCGGATTTGTCTTTGTGGACAGCGAGGTCGGCAAAGGCACGACTTTCCGGATTTTTCTGCCCCGCCATGTGCCGGAGGCCGGTGAAATAGCGGTCAAGGTGGAGGCTGCGAAACCCGCCGTTGATTACACGGGACAAGGGATTATCCTCCTGGTCGAGGACGAGGATGCGGTGCGGGCCTTTGGCGCAAGAGCGCTCACTTCGCGTGGCTACACCGTGCTTGAGGCAGCCTCGGGAGTGGAAGCGCTTGAGGTGGTGGAGCGCGAAAGCGGCAAAATCGACCTGATCGTGTCCGATGTGGTAATGCCGGAAATGGACGGTCCGACGATGTTCGCTGAACTGCGAAAACGAGGGATCAAAGCCAAGGTTATTTTTGTCTCCGGCTACGCTGAAGAAGCTTTCGCCAAAAATCTGCCGGAAGGCGATTTCGGTTTCCTGCCAAAGCCCTTCACGCTCAAGCAGTTGATCGAGACGGTGAAGGCAAGTTTGGGGTGAGCGCGCCAAAGTCCGGGCTGTGGACTGGAAAGTTCGATCCTGGCTTCGGCGGCTGCCAGTGGCGCCCTTTAAGGTATTACCGGGCGCCTTATGGCGCCCCGGCGTCGGTATTGAGGATTTGCACCCCTCGAAATCGAGCCGCCGGCGCGCCATGCGATACCGGTGCGAGTTGCATAGGTTCGGCCTTGCCACAGGTGAAAGTGCCGTTCAAGCGATAAGTGGTGGCGTCGCCGAGCCCATCCAGCCCGTTCCAGAACTCCAAAGTTCGCCCTTGGTAGGCCGCCCCCTGAACCATCTCGCCGAGAGATCCCTTTTTGATCTCGAAGAACAATTGTCCTCCGAACTGGAAATTGTCGCGCTGCTGATCGATGCTCCAGCTTCCGGTCCCTAAAATGTAGAGTCCATTCTCGACGTCCGAGAAGAGTTCTTCACGAGAACACCGGTCGGAATTGGGGGCCAGCGAGATGTTTGGCATGCGCTGGATCGGAAAGGAGTAAGGACTGTCGGCATAAGCGCAGCCGTTGGAACGCGCAAGACCGACGAGGTGCGCTTGACCGAGCGCCATCTGGAAGTTTCTCAGGACGCCCCTCTCGACAATAGCGAAATCAGCCGATGCCGAGGGCGCGCCGTCGTCGTCGAATGCGATAGTGGAAAGACCGCCCTGTTGTGTGCGATCGGCGACAATGGTCATCAGGTCCGATCCAAAACGCAGCGAGCCCAGCATATCGGGCTTGACGAAGCTCGTGCCGGCGAAATTCGCTTCCCAGCCAAGAACGCGATCGAGTTCGGTGGAATGCCCCACAGTCTCGTGGATCGTGAGGAACAGATTGCTCGGATCGATCACCACGTCGCACCGGCCGGGCTCCGCCGGTTTGGCTTGCAGCTTTTGCCGCGCATCACAGGCGCCCTGTTTCGCTTCCTCGATCAGACCGCAGTTCGTGACATAGTCCCAGCCTGCGCCGCGAGCAGCCGCAAGACTGTCGCGCGTCGCAAAACGCCCCGAGCCCTTGTCGATTGCTGTGACCTGAAACCGAGGATGCACACGTGTGCGAGTTTGCAAAATGCGGCTGCCATTGCTGCTCGCGAACAGCCGCTCTTCGCGCGCGCCAGAATATTCCGCAAGGCAAAAATCGGCTCCGGCGTCGCGAGCGGCGGTATTTACGGAAAGGAGAAAGTCAGCCTTAACTCCGGTCCCGACCGCAAAAGGATCGACCTCGAGCGGCATCGCCCATTGGGCTTCAATTCGCGGCGAAGCCTCGATCACGACAGGACGCAGTTGAATCGGCGCCACCGCCCCCGCATTCGACACCGCCGTTTCGACAGCCGAGAGAACCGCCGTGCGTGACAGGGTTGCCGCGCCGCAAAACCCCCAGCAACCATTTTTAAGGATGCGGAGGCCAAACCCCGTCGTCGCGCTTTCGCTTACATCCTCCAGCCGGTCGTCGCGCGCGAGCAAAAACTCGCGGCGGGTTTCGCCGAGTCTTATATCGACATAATCTGCGCCCGCTCGGCGGGCGGCGTCGATCGCCATATCAGCGAGATCTGACAAGAGCGCACGGTCGAGCGCGAAAGCCGCCGCTCCGTCGACAGTCTTATTGCGCAGCGTTGCGGGCATCGCTTTATCCGTCCTTGCGAGGCGCGCGCCCGGCGCAACCTTACCGTGCTCGGAGCGCGTTCAACACCTTCAGCCCCGCACGCCCGTCAGGCTTAAGACCCGTCTTGCCTTCAAAGTCCGCGATGGCTTCCTTCGTTTTAGTCCCGATCACGCCATCCGGATCGCCAACCTGATACCCGCGCTGGTTCAGGAGCGCCTGTAGTTCGCGCCGCTGCTCCCGCGAGAGGCCGGGATCGTCGGTCGGCCACGGCGTCTGGATTCCAGGACGCCCGAGCAGCCGGTCTGACAGGATACAAATCGCCAAAGCATAAGATTCAGCAGCGTTATAGGCATAGATGGCGTCGAAATTATGCGTGACAAGAAAGGCTGGACCGTTGCGGCCCGCAGGCAACAACAGCGCAGCGCGACCGTCTCCCAGCGGACCGCCATCCAGTCGTCTGATTCCCCGAGCCGCCCAGCTCGATACCGGCTGGCGGTTTGTGCGCCCCGACGGGCCAGAATATCCGTCGGGTAGCCGCACTTCAAAACCCCAGGACATCCCATGCGTCCAGCCGCTCTTGTGCAAATAATTGGCGGTGCTGCCAAGCGCATCGGCGGCGGAACTGGCTATGTTTTTACGTCCGTCCCCGTCGAGATCGACCGCGGTCGTCAGAAAAGTCGAGGGCATGAATTGCGTGTGGCCAAAGGCGCCCGCCCAGGAGCCGACGAACTCCTCCGGAGCGATGTCGCCGTGGTCGAGAATTTTTAAGGCCGCCATCAGCTCTTTTTCGAAATATTGGCCGCGTCGGGGCGCCTGACAGGCCAATGTCGCCAGCGACTGGACCACCGGCCGTTTGCCAAAACTCTTGCCAAAGTCAGATTCGACGCCCCAAACTGCCACGATCGCCGAAGGATCGACGCCGAAACGACTTTCCGCCATGTGCAGCGACGAGGAATATTTGCTCATCAAGGCACGACCTTCCTCGACGCGCTCTTCGTCGACCAGGCCTGCGATATAATCCCAGACCGGCGTGGTGAACTCCGGCTGCTTGTCCATGAAACTCACGGCGTCATTTGGCTCCAGTGAGCCAAGGGCGCCTGCGACCGTGCCGCTTGACACTCCAGCCGCGCCCGCGGCGTGACGCAGACCCGCGAGGCAGGAACTCCAATCGGCGCGGACGGGCGTCGAAAACAGACAAAGCGCGGTGATGCCCCAAGCGAAGTGATTCGTTTTCATGAGTCTGATGCTAGCCTGTCATGGTTAACGCGCAACTGCCCGCCGTCCCCGCTCAACCGCCCAGAATGTCAGCGCAAAATCGCAGCAGTTCCGCCACGGACGGATTGGAAAAAACCTCGCCCGACGGCTCCAGGCGAACAATGGGGTCGCGCGTGCAGGAGCGCAGACAATCTCGGGTAGAGCAACTGATGCGCCCGCTTTCCGAGGCTTCAGGAAATGCGTCGACGAGAGCTGAGCGCAACTCCTCGAGCAACGCACGGCCGCGCCCCTCGGCGTCGCAGCGCGGTCCGACGCAGACGAGGACTCGGCAAGGCGTGGAAAATGAGGAAACGCCTAGCTCGGATATCAACGGTGGCACGCCTCAATCATCATGTTTGCTGTCTTTGTGCGTGTCGGGGATGTGCACGAAACGACAGGACGCCAGCAATCTGGCAAAGTTTGGATTTTTCATCCCCTATTATTCGCTCCGCCAGCGACGGGTTTGGCGACGCGCTTTCAATTTGGGATGCTCATCGGGTAATATGCTGGAAACGGCGTTCTAGCCCACAGAAGAAACAAGATCGCTACAGCGGCGCTCTGATGGATCGCCTTTATCAGTAACTTGAAGGGAACGATATGCGAAGCTCAATGCTTAAGACGCTGGCGCTGGCTGTGACGCTCGCGGCTGCGCCGGTCGGCGCTCAGCGCGCGGCGGCTTTTTGCCTGTTTGGCGGCTGCGACGTGACCGAGGATCAGGCCAAGGCCGTGTTCGGGAATATGGTCAAGAAATATTTCGACAAGCCTGGAAATCTGATCGATTTCAAGACGAAGATGACGGAACGGTTGGAAATGCACGCCACCGGCGAAAAGGGCTATGAATATTTCTTCAACGCCACGGTGGTCTTTCCCGAAGGCGCCAACCTTGAGTGCAAGCCTGACGACGCCAATAAATTTCCCGAAGGCTGCTCGCCTAGCAAGCATTTCGTGACTGCGCCGAGAAGTTCCGACGCCAAGGGCAAGCAATATGTCGCGCCGGGGGAGAAGGTCCTGTTTGACGAGGAGTACCGCTTCTATGAGGCCGGCAAGGGCTGGAAGGGTCCGGACGGCGTTGTTTACAATCCCGATTGAGATTTAAGCTCTCAAACGCGCTCAAGCGTTTGAGAGCTGGCTTTGAACAAATAACCGCGGCCAACTCCGTGCCGATAACTATTCTCTGAAGCAGGCAGCGGCGCTTCTCTAAGCCGAATCTGGCTCTGGTTTGACGTCAGCCTCTGTTTTTGAGGCCTGCATTTTGCGACGGCCCGGCGCGGCGAGGTTAGCGTGAGCGCTTTTGAATTCGCCGCAACGGCTTTCGTTACGCTTCTCGTGGTTGTCGAGCCCTTCGGACTCGCCCCCATTTTCCTTGCCGCGACTTACGCTCTGACCAAAAAGGCGCGTTTCAAAATTGCTGCGCGCGCCTCGGGCTACGCCTTTTTGATTTTGACGGGCGCGGCGCTCATTGGCGAACGACTGCTCCTCACTCTGGGCATCTCCTTGGCTGCTTTTCGCATCGCTGGCGGCCTGCTGTTGTTTTCGATCGCATCTGAAATGCTGTTTGGCCTGCGCATTGCCCACGAGGTTCGCGATGCAGAACGGGCGCTTGAAGAAAACATTCGCGATCCTGCGGCTTTCCCGCTCGCCATTCCGCTCATGGCGGGGCCGGGCGCCATCGCCGCGACCTTGCTCCTGGCGGGCCGCGCGCACAGTGATGCCGTTCTGCTCGGATTGCTGATCGGCGCCATCGCCGCGGTCGCTTTGGTCTGCCTCGCCGTCTGTCAACTGGCGAGCCGCATAGAAGCCGCCCTCGGAGCTTCCGGAGCGCTGGTTTTGGCGAAACTGCTTGGCGTACTACTGGCGGCCCTCGCTGTACAATTTGTCATCGACGGAGCGAGAACAGTTTTCGCCAATTAGCCTGCGCTCGCTGTCAGTGTTCGATCCCCGACCAGATCCGGCGCTTCACGAAATAGAGAAGCACCGCAAAGACCGCGAGGAACGACAGGACTCCGGCGCCGACGCTCTTTCGCTGGTTGAGATGCGGTTCCGCCGACCACATCAAAAAGGCGGCGACGTCCTGAGCGTATTGGTCGACAGTTTGCGGGGTCTTGTCGTCATAAGTCACGGAGCCGTCGACCAACGGCGGGATCATGCCGATGCGGCGACCGGGCATGTAGATGTTGTAATATTGCCCCTCCGGCAATTTAACGTCCGGCGGCGCGTCCTGATAACCCTGCAACAAGGACGCGATGTAATCGACGCCATGCTCCTGGTAGGACATTCCCGGAATCGCATCGAACAAAAAAGTCGGGAAACCGCGCGAATAGCCGCGGGCCTTGGCCAGCACCGACATGTCCGGAGGATACCCACCGCCCAGCGCCGCGCGTGCGGCCTGCTCGTTGGCGAAAGGCGGCGGAAAACGATCGCTGGCGCGGCCCGCTCTTTCGAAGAAATCGCCGCTCGCGTTGGGGCCGTCCTTGATCTTATAACCGGCCGCTAGAGCAGCCACTTCCTCTTGCGAAAAGGCGGGGCCGCCGGGTTCGGCCAGATTGCGGAAGGCGAGCAACTTGATGGAATGACAGCTCGAGCAGACTTCCTTGTAAACTTTGAACCCGCGCCGGAGTTGGGATTGATCGTACCGCCCGAGCGATCCGGCGAAGCTCCAGCTGAAATGCCTCGGCTTTTCTTCATGCTTGACGCCGGTCTCACTCGCTCGCGCGGAACCCGAAGCGGCGAGAGCAAGCCCCGCCAGCAATACCGCCCCAAAACCCAATGTTCTCATCGGCAGAATCCGCTTCTCGATCTTGCGTCTTGTTTTTTGCGGTTGACGCCGCCTTGGCTCAAACATGGGCCACATCCTCGACGGCAGCTTCAGCCGCCGCGATCGACGACGATATGGACTGCGGTTCGGGTCGGGTTTTCTCGTATTTGCCGAGCCAAGGCAAGAACACAAGGAAGTGGAAGAAATAATAGGCCGAGAGGATTCTCGCTGCCCACAGATACACTCCCTCCGCCGGTTGCGCCCCGAGATAGCCGAGACCGATCGAAACGGCGACGAAAATCCAGAACGCCTTGCGAAACCACGGGCGATAGCGCGCCGATTTGACCTTGGAGGTGTCGAGCCAGGGCAAAGCGGCCGGGATCAGCACCGCGGAAAACAGCGCGATCACCCCGAGCAGCTTGTTCGGGATGGCGCGCAGCACCGCATAAAATGGCAAAAAATACCATTCAGGCACAATGTGGGGCGGCGTCACGAGCGGGTTGGCCTCAATGTAATTGTCGGGGTGGCCGAGATAATTGGGTACGAAAAAGGTCAACCACGCATAGAGAACCAGAAATGCGCCGATTCCGAAAGCGTCCTTCATGGTGGCGTAGGGGGTAAAAGGCACGGTTTCTTTTTCGATATTCTTGACTTCGACGCCCGTCGGATTGTTCTGCCCCGTCACATGCAGCGCCCAGACATGGATAGCGACAACGGCGACGAGGATGAAGGGCAGGAGATAGTGCAGCGCGAAGAATCGGTTGAGCGTGGGATTGTCGACCGAGTAACCGCCAAGCAGCCACGCGGTGATCGAGTTCCCCACGACAGGGATGGCCGAAAACAGATTGGTGATGACCGTCGCCGCCCAGAAGGACATCTGCCCCCAGGGAAGCACATAACCCAGGAATCCAGTCGCCATCATCAGGAGGAAGATCAGGACGCCGGCGATCCAAAGCACCTCCCGCGGATCCTTGTAGGAGCCGTAGTACATTCCCCGGAATATATGGAGATACACCGCCAGGAAGAACATCGAGGCGCCGTTGGAGTGCGCATAGCGCAGGAACATACCCCAGTTTACATCGCGCATGATGTGTTCGATCGAGTCGAATGCCAGGGAGGTTTCCGGAGTGTAGTGCATCGCCAGCACGACGCCGGTGACGATCTGCGCAACCAGCATGAACGACAGGATCGCCCCGAAAGTCCACATGTAATTGAGATTCTTCGGCGTCGGATAGGCGACGAAGGAATCATACATAAAGCTCAGTATCGGCAGCCGGCGCTCCAGCCAGCGGGCGAATGGGCTCTTGGGCGTGAATTTGGAAGGTCCGCTCATAAACTCTCTCGGGCGCAGGGGTTGCGGGCGGGCGAAGACCGGCCGGGACGGCTAGCCGATTTTGATCTTCGTGTCGTTGAGGAAGGCGTAGTTCGGCACCTCGAGATTGCTCGGGGCCGGGCCGCTGCGAATGCGTCCCGAAGTGTCGTAAGTGGACCCATGGCAGGGGCAAAACCAACCGTCGAATTCGCCTTCGTGACCGATCGGAATGCAGCCCAGATGCGTACAGACCCCGACCACCACCAGCCACTCCGGCTTTTTGACACGCTTGGTGTCGGCTTCCGGGTCTGGCAAGCTCGCCAGAGGCGTGTTCTCCGCCTCCGTTATCTCAGCGGGGGTACGGTGACGCACGAACACCGGCTTTCCTCGCCATTTGACCGTGACGATCTGCCCCGGAACAATCGCTGTCAGGTCCACTTCGGTTGAAGCCAGGGCCAGTGTCGAGGCGTCGGGATTCATCTGCTCCAGCAGCGGCCATACGGCGCCGGCGGCTGCAACCGTCGCCATGGCCCCCGTTGCGATATAGAGAATGTCGCGGCGGCTTGGCTGGGCAATTGTCTCGTCGCTCACTCAGGACCCCTTCCGGAATATTGCGCTGCGCCAGAGCGCGGCGCCTCGCAGTTTATCGTCCTCATCGTCGCCCCGACAACACCCTGGCGCCCATCGGCGGCGAAGTCGTTCCCCTCAAGAGAGAGGTTGGCTTGTGGCGCCAAACTTCCACCTTGTCCACAAGCCGCGCAAGGGAAAATTCGGCAAGCCTCGATTTCTTGCAGCGAACGACTTGTCTGACGGCAGGTTGACAAAAGTATCGCCACAGGGCGAAACCGCCCGTCATAGCGTAGACTGCGCGCCGCCGGCCGCGCGACGGGCCGCGTGGGGCGGGACGTTTCGCCGCAGGGAGGTTAGCCCAACGCAATGCACACGCCATCGGTCCCCCCGCAGGTTCGAACGCCGTTGACGCTGGCGCTATTTCAGCCGGATATTCCGCAAAACGCCGGCGCCATGCTGCGCATGTGCGCCTGCCTCGGCGTCGACGCTGCAATCATCGGGCCGGCCGGTTTTCCAACCGGCGACCGCCATTTTCGCCGGTCCGGAATGGACTATCTCGGTCATGTGGCGCTGTCGCGACATGCCAGTTTCGCCGACTTCGAGGAATGGCGCCGCACGCTGATCCCGTCGCGACGGCTTGTGCTGCTCTCAACCAAGTCCAGCGCGAATTATAACGACTGCGACTTTCGGGTTGGAGATATTCTGATGGTGGGGCGCGAGTCCGCCGGCGTTCCGCAAGAGGTAGCGGATAGCGCCGACATGGCGGTTAAGATCCCGATGCAACCGGGAATGCGCTCGCTTAATGTGGCGATGGCGGCGGCGATCGTGCTGGGCGAAGCGCTGCGGCAGACCCGCAAGGCGTCGAATGATGCACAAGCCACGGCCTGATCACTATGAGCAGAGGTCGGCAAACACGGGAGACGGTATGACCGAGGCGGCGGCGATACTTGAACGGCGTAAAGACATGGCGAAAGCCTGGTTTGAATCTTTGCAGGAACGTATTTTTTCGGCGTTCGAGGCTCTCGAGAGTGACACGCCGGGACCTTTTCCTCGCGAGACCGCGGAAGCCGGAAGGTTTTCCGCCTCCCCCTGGAGTCGCGCCGACCATACGGGCGCGCCGGGCGGCGGCGGGCGTATGGGAATCCTAAAGGGCCGGGTTTTCGAGAAGACCGGCGTTCACGTCTCCACGGTGTTCGGGGCTTTCGCGCCGGAATTCGCCAAGCAAATTCCCGGCGCCGCCGAAGACCCCCGCTTTTTCGCCACGGGAATTTCACTGATCGCCCATCCGTGGAATCCGAACGTGCCCGCCGTGCATATGAATACGCGTTTCGTCGTCACCTCGAAGGCGTGGTTTGGCGGCGGCGCCGATCTCACGCCGGTTTTGAATTGTCGGCGCGACCAGCAGGATCCTGACGCTCTCGCTTTTCACGCCGCAATGCGCCGTCCCTGCGACGCGCATGGAGACGTCGCCGACTACGACCGCTTGAAGCAGTGGTGCGACGAATATTTTTATTTAAAGCACCGGGACGAGCCGCGCGGAATCGGCGGCATATTCTATGACTATCTCAACAGCGCCGGCGATGCGGAAAATTCTGCCTGGGACAAGGACTTCGCCTTCACTCGCGACGTCGGAGAAGCTTTTCTGGACATCTATCCCGCGCTTGTCCGCGCCAATTACGCCACTCCCTGGACAGAGGCGGATCGCGAGGAGCAACTCGTGCGGCGAGGGCGCTATGTCGAATTCAATCTGCTTTATGACCGGGGCACGATCTTTGGTCTGAAAACCGGGGGGAATGTTGACTCAATCCTCTCATCGATGCCACCGAGCGTTAAATGGCCCTGAAATTCAGCGTCCCGCGGCGTGCTGCGCAAATGTCCATAGTCGGTTGGCGAAAAAAGTGACGAACATGATCAGGATTGTCGTAACCAGCTGCGCCGGCAGATAAGGCGCCCAGTCGATCGACGAAAAAACTCATCAGCAGAAAAGTGAGGCAAAAGCCCACAAAAGCGACGAGGGCGAAACGCCACGTCGCTTCTTCATGAGGCCGGTCGCTGTCGAAGGTGTGGCGGCGGTTGAGAACGTAGGACACCACGCCGCCGATGACATAGCCGACCAGCGTCGCCGGCACAGCCGGCCAGCGCGCCGCCTCAACCAGCGCGATAAGCGCCGAGTAATGCGCCAGCGACGCGGCGACGCCCACCAGTGCATAGGCCGAGAGCTGACGGGGCAATGTCACAAGCGGGCCTAATGCGGGATATTGGCGTAATATTGCGCTATCGCTTCTATCTCCTCGTCGGTGATGTGACGGCTCATGTAGCGCATTTCCTTGTGCGGCCGTTTGCCCGTGCGAAAGTTCTGCAGCTGCGTCACCAGATAGCGGTCGTGCTGTCCGGCGAGATTGGGAATTTCAACGTCCTTGGCGATGCCTTCGGCCCCATGGCAGGCGGCGCATTGTACGATCACGTCCTGGATTGCTGCTCTGTCGAGGGCGCGAGCGGAGCTAGACAGAGAAAATGCAGCCAAGACGCCGGCGACAAATACAAGACGTTGAACCATAGCTACCGTTTCCTATCCTGAAGCGCCGTCGCGAACCGGTAAGAACCTTGCCCGCAAGTCATCAAACGCCCTATGGCGGGGAGTTTAGGCGGTCTTGAGTTTGAGATCCACTCAGGCTTTGGCCCGCGGCCCGTCGTCATGCGTCATGTTTGCGCTTCAAGGTAAGAATAGGGCGGGACGAGCTTCTTAAGCCCTTCACACAAGCGTCAATCTCGTCTAGGTAAAGCCCAACTTTCGAGCTGGGCGCGCCCGCTCGCGCTCTATTAAAGGGCATTTTCGGGACGCGTTCCGGTCCAAAAGGCCCGGCGACGCGGCCTTTTTTTATGCGCGCTCCATTCGGGAGGCGGCGAAAACGAAATCACCTAGCCCGTCCTGCAAGGACGGGCGTCCAAAAGGACGCCCCATGCCGAAAAGAACCGACATCGCCACCATACTGATCATCGGCGCCGGGCCTATCGTCATCGGGCAGGCTTGCGAATTCGACTATTCCGGCACGCAGGCGTGCAAGGCGCTTCGCGACGAAGGCTATCGGATTGTCCTCGTCAATTCGAATCCGGCCACGATCATGACCGACCCGGATATGGCCGACCGCACTTATGTCGAGCCGATCACCCCGGAAATCGTCGCCAAGATCATTGAAAAAGAACGTTACCGGGTCGCAGGCGGCTTCGCTCTGCTCCCGACCATGGGAGGGCAAACTGCCCTGAACTGCGCGCTTTCCCTGGAAAAAATGGGCGTTTTGAAACAGTTTGACGTCGAGATGATCGGCGCCTCCGCCCATGCCATCGATAAAGCAGAAGATCGCGAGCTGTTTCGCGAAGCTATGACCAAGATCGGCCTCGACACCCCGCGCTCCCACCACGTCAAGACTCTGACCGCCGCGCTCGCCGCTCTGGACGATATCGGCCTGCCCGCGATCATCCGCCCTTCATTCACATTGGGGGGTACGGGCGGCGGCATTGCTTACAACGAGGCCGAATTCATCGACATCGTCAAAGGCGGCATCGACGCTTCGCCGACAAATGAGGTGCTGATCGAGGAAAGCGTGCTCGGTTGGAAAGAATATGAAATGGAAGTTGTCCGCGACAAAGCGGACAATTGCATCATCGTCTGCTCCATCGAGAATATAGACCCGATGGGGGTGCATACTGGCGACAGCATCACCGTCGCACCCGCTCTGACGCTGACTGACAAGGAATACCAGATCATGCGCGACGCCTCGCTGGCGGTGCTGCGCGAGATCGGCGTCGAAACTGGCGGGTCCAATGTGCAATTCGCAGTCGATCCCGCCACCGGGCGCATGATTGTCATCGAGATGAATCCGCGCGTGTCGCGATCTTCCGCGCTGGCCTCCAAAGCCACAGGCTTTCCCATCGCCAAGGTCGCCGCAAAACTGGCGGTCGGCTACACTCTGGACGAAATCGCCAACGACATTACCGGCGGCGCAACGCCGGCCTCGTTCGAGCCGACGATAGATTACGTCGTCACCAAGATTCCGCGCTTCGCATTCGAAAAATTTCCCGGCGCCGAGCCCATCCTGACGACGGCGATGAAATCCGTCGGCGAGGCCATGGCGATAGGGCGCAATTTCGCGGAATCGCTGCAAAAGGCGCTGCGATCGCTGGAAACCGGCCTTTCCGGCCTCGATGAGATCGAGATCGAAGGCTACGGCAAGGGCGATGACATGAACGTGCTGCGCGCCGCGCTCGGCACGCCAACGCCCGACCGTTTGCTGGTCGTTGGTCAGGCGCTTCGCCTTGGCATGAGTCCGGCCGAAATTCACGAAGCCTGCAAGATCGACCCCTGGTTCATCGCTCGGATCGGCGAAATCATTGAGCTGGAAAACAAGGTTCGCAAATTCGGCGTGCCCAACGACGCAGAAAACCTGCGCATGCTGAAATTCGCCGGCTTCTCCGACGCGCGCCTCGCAACGCTTACAAATTGCGAGGAAAACGACGTGCGAACGGCGCGGCTGAAACTGGCCGTACGCCCGGTGTTCAAGCGCATAGACACCTGCGCGGCCGAGTTCGCCTCGCCCACCGCCTATATGTATTCGACCTATGAAAGGCCTTTCGACGGAGCGCCGGTCAGCGAGGCGCTGCCTTCCGACCGCAACAAGATCGTGATCCTCGGCGGCGGACCCAACCGTATCGGCCAGGGCATCGAGTTCGATTACTGCTGCTGTCACGCCTGTTTCGCGCTGGCCGACGCCGGGTTCGAGACAATCATGATCAATTGTAACCCCGAGACCGTGTCGACCGATTACGACACCTCGGACCGGCTTTATTTCGAGCCGCTCACCGCAGAAGACGTCGCCGAGATTCTCGATGTCGAAAGCTCCCGCGGCAAGCTTGTCGGCGTTATCGTCCAATATGGAGGCCAGACGCCGCTCAAGCTCGCGAACGGGCTGGCGCAGGCGGGAGTGCCCATTCTCGGCACGCCGGTGGACTCAATCGATCTCGCCGAAGACCGCGACCGCTTCAAGCGTTTGCTCGACAAATTGAAGTTGAAGCAACCAAAAAACGGCATCGCCTACTCTGTCGAGCAGTCGCGAATTGTGGCCAGCGAACTTGGCCTGCCGCTGGTGGTGCGCCCGTCCTATGTGCTTGGCGGCCGCGCCATGGCGATCATACGCGACGCCAACGCGCTGGACGATTATCTCCTTGGGGTGCTCCCAAGCCTTGTCCCCTCCGACGTCAAGGCGCGTTATCCCAATGACAAGACCGGCCAGATCAACACCGTTCTGGGCAAGAACCCGCTGCTGTTCGACCGCTATCTGACGGATGCGATCGAAGTCGACGTGGACTGTCTGTCAGACGGGGAAAACGCCGCCATCGCAGGCATCATGGAGCACATTGAGGAAGCGGGCATCCACTCCGGCGATTCCGCCTGCTCATTACCGCCGAGGTCCCTGTCCAGGGAAACGATAGCGGCGCTTGAGCAGCAGACCAAAAGCCTCGCCAGGGCGCTGGGCGTCATCGGACTGATGAACGTGCAATTCGCGCTCAAGGACGGCGAGATATATGTGCTTGAGGTCAATCCGCGCGCCTCGCGCACGGTGCCCTTCGTCGCCAAAGTGGTCGGCAAGCCCATCGCGAAAATCGCCGCCCGCGTCATGGCTGGAGAGCCTTTGTCGAATTTCGAGTTGCCCGATGGCAATTTGAATCACATCGGCGTGAAAGAATCGGTGTTTCCGTTCGCGCGCTTTCCAGGCGTCGATACGGTGCTCGGACCGGAGATGCGCTCCACCGGCGAGGTGATCGGCCTCGATCTTTCTTTTGCGGCGGCCTTCGCCAAGAGTCAGCTTGGCGCCGGGGCGCGTGCTCCCAAAGGCGGCACGGTGTTCGTTTCGGTTCGCGACGCCGACAAGCAGCGCGTCATCGCGCCAATACAAATACTGGCGACTCTCGGTTTCCATATCCAGGCCACCGGGGGCACCGCTCGTTTTCTCGTTGAAAACGGCATTCCGACGCAAAAGATCAACAAGGTCTCGGAAGGACGTCCACATATTGTCGACGCCATCAAGAACGGCTCCATTCAACTGGTTTTCAACACCACCGAGGGAGCCCAGGCGTTGGCGGACTCGCGCTCCTTGCGTCAGGCGGCCCTCTTGCATAAGGTTCCCTATTACACGACCCTGGCAGGGGCGATCGCCGCCGCGCAGGGGATACAGGCCTATATGTCGGGAGATCTTGAGGTGCGCGCTCTTCAGGACTATTTCGCCTGAGCTGCGATGGCTGGAGCATATTGATTTTACAGCCAGCGAAGCCCCAAAGCCAAAATCTCGCCGCTCTTGGCGGCAAGATTTTTTAGCTCTCGCGGCGGCGCCAAAAAAACCGAAGACGAGCCTCGGACGGCTTAGCTACAGCTAACAGCAATTCGCCCTCCTCCGGCATGCCGCCGGACGGAGCCGTAAAAAACTTTCTCCCGGCACGATACGGCGGGACCTATAGACGAAAGAGCAAGAACGATGGTGGAGAAGGTGCCCATGACCGTCGGCGGCTATGCCGCGCTCGAGGAAGAGCTGCGTCGACGCCAGCAGGAGGAGCGTCCGCGGATCATCCAGCAGATTTCGGAGGCGCGCGCGCATGGCGATCTGTCCGAAAACGCAGAATATCACGCGGCCAAGGAATCTCAGTCGCTGAACGAGGGCCGCATCGCGGAACTCGAAGACAAGCTGTCGCGCGCCGAAGTTATCGACGTATCGAAGCTTTCCGGCTCGACGGTGAAATTTGGCGCGACCGTGACGGTGCTTGACGAGGACACCGAAGAGGAAAAACGCTACCAGATCGTTGGCGAATCCGAAGCCGACGTCAAAGGTGGGAGGGTCTCCATCAGCTCGCCGATCGCCAGAGCGATGATAGGCAAGAAAGCCGGCGACACCATAGAGGTGAAAACGCCGGGTGGCGGCAAGAGCTATGAGATTCTGACGGTCGCCTTCGTTTGAGCGCGGAAGGGCCGAGCGGCAAGGCGCTCGCCGCCCTGCCGCCCACTATCACCTTGCGCATTCTATCGGACGGTCTCGCCGGCCATGAGGCGCAGACTTTGGGGATCGCCGAGGCTATGGGGCTTGTCCCGGATTTCCGGCGGATCAAGCCCCGAAAAGTCTTCGCCGCGCTGGCGCCCTTCGGCCCTATAGACCCGCGGGAGTCGCCGCGTCACCTTGGCAGCCCCATCGCGCCGCCCTGGCCTGACATAGCGCTGGCGGCAGGACGCCGCACGCTTCCCTATCTACGCCGGCTCAAACGGGAGTCGGGCCGGCGCATATTCACCGTTTACGTCAATGCGCCCGCCAATGGCCGCCGCGCCGCCGATCTGATCGTGGCGCCGATCCATGACGGGCTGTTCGGGCGCAATGTCTTCACACCTGTAACGCCTGCAAATCGCCTCTCCCCTGCCGCCTTGGCGCGGGCGCGACGGAGCCCCGATCCACGCACAGCGTCGTTGCCGGCGCCCCGCGCGGCCTTGCTGATCGGCGGGAATAACCGGCATTTTCGATTTACTCCAGCGGACGCGATAGCGCTCGCCGACATCGTCCGTGTTTTTTTTGCTCAAGGTTATAGCGTCATGGCCACCGCCTCGCGGCGCACGCCAAGGTTTGTAGCCGAGTCGGTGGGCGCGGCGCTGCAAGAAGGGGCGGGCTGGATATGGGATGGCGAAGGCGAAAACCCTTATCTTTCAATGCTGGCCAGTGCGAACACGATTGTCGTCACCGCTGACAGCGTCAGCATGGTCGGAGAGGCGGTTGCGACCGGCGCGCCAGTTTACGCCTTTGCTCCCATCGGCGGCCATCGGAAGATCGCCGATTACCTTGAAAGGCTGGAGCGGCTCGGGGCCGTGCGTCCGTGGAACGGGACGATCGAGCGCTGGCGCTATGAGCCCATCAACTCCACGCCCTCTATAGCCGCCGCAATTTTAAGCGCCTACGAGACTTTTCGCGGTCTGACGCCGCCCTTGCCGCCCTTCTCGGAAGACGAGGAGGATGAGGATAGCGACGAATACGAAGATGATGATTGCGAGCCGGAAGATAATGACTAGATTGCGCCCAGCCCGCCGCCTTTTGCCTTAGAAAACGAGTCCCATGCCGCAAGCCGCCGCCACGCAACATTCCCGCGTCATCGTATTGGGCTCAGGCCCCGCTGGTTACACGGCGGCAATCTATGCGGCTCGCGCCATGCTGGAGCCGACGCTGATTGCCGGCTTCGAGCAGGGCGGCCAGTTGATGATCACCACCGACGTTGAAAATTACCCCGGTTTCGCCGAGCCGATTCAGGGGCCCTGGTTGATGGACCAGATGCGCGCCCAGGCGGAGCATGTCGGTGCGAAACTCCTTTCCGACCATATTGTCGAAGCGCGGCTTGGCAAGCGACCTTTCGAGTTGCTGGGCGACTCCGGTCAGCTCTATAGCTGCGACGCGTTGATCATAGCGACGGGGGCCAAAGCGAGGTGGCTGGGGTTGCCGAGCGAGGAAAAATTCCAGGGTTTTGGCGTTTCCGCCTGCGCCACATGCGACGGATTTTTCTTTCGCGGCAAGAAGGTTATCGTCGTAGGCGGCGGCAATACGGCGGTCGAGGAAGCGATCTATCTTTCCAATATTGCCTCACACGTTACCCTGATGCATCGCCGCGACAAGTTGCGCAGCGAACGCGTTCTGCAGGAGCGGCTGCGCCAGCGGCCTAATGTAACAGTCCTGTTCGATCATGCGGTCAACGAGATCTTCGGCGACGAAAATCCGCGGTCCGTCACGCATGTGCATGCGAAGAACGTAAAAACCGGCGAGATCCAGCGGGTGGAGGCGGACGGCGTCTTCGTCGCCATTGGCCACAGCCCGGCGTCCGAGTTATTCAAAGATCAGCTCAAGCTAAAGCCTTCCGGCTATATCGACGTCGAGCCGGGGACAACGCGCACCAGTATCTCGGGCGTCTTCGCGGCAGGAGACGTCGCAGACGAAATTTACCGCCAGGCTGTGACAGCGGCCGGTCTGGGATGCATGGCGGCGCTCGATGTCGAGCGTTATCTGATGGATATACCGCCGGACGTTATTTGAAAGGGAAAACCGCCTATGACCGAACGAGTCGTATTTCAGAAAAAATCGATGCCGGTCGAAGTCGAAGAGGGCAAAACCTATTATTGGTGCGCCTGCGGCCGCAGCGCCAAACAGCCATTCTGCGACGGCGCGCATAAGGGTACCGGAATTGAACCCGTCGCCTACAAGGCCGAGGCCACCGGCAAGGCCTTTTTCTGCGGATGCAAAGCCTCGCAAAAAGAGCCGCTGTGCGACGGTACGCACAAGAATCTGTAATGAGCGGCCAGCCTCCCCTCACGGGGAGAAAAACCTGCCTTTACACCATAACCGCGCGAGCCCATGCCCGATCTTCTGCTTGAACTTTTCTCCGAAGAAATCCCCGCCCGCATGCAGACGCAGGCGGCGGAAGACTTGCGCAAGCTCGTCACCAACGCGCTGGTCGACCGGGGCCTCGTTTATGAAGGCGCCGCCAGCTTCGCGACGCCCCGCCGGCTCGCGTTGCACATCGCCGGGCTGCCCGCGCGCCAGCCGGACGTCCGCGAGGAGAAAAAGGGCCCGCGAGTTGGCGCGCCCGATGCCGCGATCCAGGGTTTTTTGAAAAGCGCAGGGCTCGCGTCGCTGGAACAGGCGACGATCCAGAAGGACGCCAAAAAGGGCGAGTTCTATGTCGCGGTCATCGAGCGGCCAGGCGCCGACACGATCGACCTGCTTGCCGGGATCATCCCCGGCGTTATTCGCGGCTTCCCCTGGCCAAAATCCATGCGCTGGGGCGCCGCCTCCACCCGCCCCGACGCGCTGCGCTGGGTGCGCCCGTTGCATTCGATTCTCGCGACCTTCGGACCGGAGACGGAAACCCCTGATGTGGTGCGTTTTTCGGTGGACGGCATAGAATCGGGCAACAAGACATTCGGCCACCGCTTTATGGCGCCGGAACCAATAGAGGTTCGGCGCTTCGACGATTATGTTCCCGCGCTGGAGCGGGCGAAAGTCGTGCTCGACGCCGCCCGCCGGCGCGACATCATCCTGCATGACGCGCGTAATCTCGCGATGGCTCAGGGACTGGATCTGGTCGAGGACCCCGGACTTTTGGAGGAGGTCGGCGGTCTCGTCGAATGGCCCGTCGTGCTGATGGGCTCCTTCAATGAAGCATTTTTGTCGATCCCGCCGGAGGTCATCCGCGCGACGATCCGCGTCAATCAAAAATGCTTTGTGTTGAAGCGTCACGACGGCGCGCTGTCCAACCGCTTCATTCTCGTTTCCAACATCGAGGCGAGCGACCACGGCAAGACCATCATCGGCGGCAATGAGCGCGTCATCGCCGCGCGGCTGTCGGACGCCAAGTTCTTTTACGAGACCGATCTGAAAACGAAGCTGGAAGGCCGGCTGCCGAAAATCGACAAGATCGTGTTCCACGAAAAGCTCGGCACGCAGGGCGAGCGCGTGAAGCGCATCGCCGCGCTGGCGAAGGAGCTGGCGCCGCTGGTCGGCGCCGATGTCGGCATGGCGGAGCGGGCCGCGAATTTGGCCAAGGCCGATCTCGTCACCGAAATGGTCGGCGAGTTCCCGGAATTGCAGGGCCTGATGGGGCGTTATTATGCGACGGCGCAGAACGAATACCCCTCCGTCGCGGCGGCTTGCGAGGAGCATTACAAGCCGCAGGGGCCAAGCGACCGCGTGCCGAGCGATCCTGTGTCGATTGCCGTGGCGCTGGCCGACAAGATCGACACGCTGGTGGGCTTTTGGGCGATCGACGAGAAGCCTACGGGGAGCAAGGACCCTTACGCGCTGAGGCGCGCGGCGTTGGGGGTGATTAGGCTGGTGTTGGAGAATGGGCTGCGGATGAGGCTCGCGGAGATATTTGCGAGTGTATATGGATGGCATTTAGCGGAGCGTGGCGCCACGCTCGAAGCAAGTATCAACGAAGAGGCGGGATCGCGCTTTTTGAAGGAACTCCCAATCCAAAAGACCTACCTATATGCCGACCCGATATTTAGCGATTGGTTCCCTCATTTGCTGGACTTTGTGAACGAACGTAAAAAGGCTGACGTCGAAGCTCGAAAGGAAAAAGTTTTTGAAGAGCCCGCGTTCAAGAGTTTGGCCTGTACTTTTTAACGACAGATTTGTTACGGATAATCTGGTGCCGATGATGGTGCAAGACGGAAGCCTGCCGTCCCAGAGTCCTGAGGACGCTCTAACCAAATTGAGACGGGTTCAAGCCAAGATTATCAGCCTCGCGGATTTCGCTCGTATCCGCCGGTATTATTTTGATGGTTTCGAGCTAAACTGGGTCCAAAGAGCGGAAAGCGAGTTTCCGGATAAGACGCTTGAGGCTCGAGAGCCTATTCTTTACGTGAACGAAGTGGCGGAAAACCTCCTCTCTTTTTTCATCGACCGTCTAAAAGTCTACTTGCGCGACCGGGGGGCGCGGTACCGATCTTATCGATGCGGCCTTGGGCGCGACGCTCCCCTCTCCCCTTGCGGGAGAGGGTGGCTCGCGCAGCGAGACGGGTGAGGGGTCGCACCCTTCTTCGGAATCCCTCATCCGGCGCTTCGCGCCACCTTCTCCCGCAAGGGGAGAAGGGACGCCCCAGACACAGGACGATCTCGTCATGATCACCACCAAGGTCGAAGCCCTTTCCAAATTCCTCGACACCGACGACGGCAAGAATTTGCTCGCGGGTTATCGCCGCGCCGTCAATATTTTGAAGATCGAAGAGAAGAAGGACGGCCCCGGCGCTTATGACCAGCATCATGCGCCGAACCTGCGCATAGAGCATCAAGAGCATGTGCTCGCCGCCGCGATTGCGCGGGCGCGCGAGGAGACGGCGGAAAAGCTGAAAAAAGAGGACTTCGCCGGCGCCATGCACATGCTGGCGAAGCTGCGCGCGCCGGTCGACGCCTTCTTCGAGCATGTCACCGTCAACGCCGACAACAAGGACCTGCGTCTCAACCGCCTTCGCCTGCTCAATGAATTGCGCGTCGTGATGCTCGGCGTCGCCGATTTCGGCAAGGTGGCGGGAGACGGCGGCGTCGCCTGACGCCGCTGCGACTTTCCGCTTACGTTCCGCTGCCGACGAGCGTATGAGGCGCAGGCGCGATGACCCGCGCCTGCCCGCCGCTGATCTCCAGAACCGACAGACCCCGCTCGTTGGTGCCGTCGACGCGGAAGCGGAAAAGGCCGTCAGCGCCCTTGAACCCTTCCGGATTTGTGAGCACCCCTTCCGCAAAACGCTGCGAGCCCTGCACGCGCGACAAAGCAAGGGCGAGGGAAATCGCGTCATAGGCCTGCGTGGCGATGCGCGCCGGCTCGGTATTGAATTTGGCGCGATAACGCGATGCAAACGCGCTGAAGCCGCCATTTTCTGGCGCCGAGAACCAGGCGCCCTGCAAGGCGGGAAGCTTGAGAACGCTTGGATCGTTCCAGAGCCCGGTGCCGAGGATTTGCACGCGGCTGGAATTGAGATTGGCGGCCGTGAGATCGCGCGATATGGGGCCCATGGCGTCCGCCTGCTCGAAGATGAACAGCGTGTCGATCTGATCTGCGACGGCGGCGATGCGGCGCACCGATTCCCCGGCGGCGCCCGGTTTGAAACGCTCGATCGTCAGAACCCGCAGTCCATGATTGGCGGCGCTCTGTTGGAACTGGGCCAGCGCGATCGTGCCGTAGTCGCTCTCGGGAATCAGCGCGGCGATTGATTTCTTGCCGCGCTGGGCGGCGAAATCGATAATGCGCTCCACGTAATTCTCGACAAGGAACGACATCAGATAGGAGCCGCGAGTGGCCGCCGAGCTGTCGGTGGTGAATGCGATCAGCGGCCGACCGGCGGCGCGCGCCACCCGGCTCGCCTCTTTGACATTGGCGGCGGAGAGCGGACCCAAAATGATTTCAGCGCCCTCGTTCACCGCCGATTGCGCAGCGGCGGCGGCGCCCGCCGGATTGGAGTGGTCGTCCTTAACGAGAATGCTGGCGTCGTTGGCGCCCGCGTCCGAATAGGCGAGCTGCGCGGCGTTGCGCAGTGACGCGCCCACCATGGATGGGCCGGAAGCCTGCGTCAGCGGAACGATCAATGCGATCTTGATCGGACCGGAGCCGATCTGTTCGCTGACCTCGGAGGGCGCAGGCGCGGTCGGCGCGCTGGCGAGCGGAGCGTTGAGCTTAAGATCGCGCATCCCCGGAACGCCGGGACCGGAAGTTGGATTGCAGCCGGCAAGGAAGGCCATCGAGGCCAGAACGCTCAGACCAAAACGCAGACGCGGCGCTACCGCCCCTCTCGGCGGCACTCGTTTTGTCGTGAGCATGAATGTAAAGTCCCCTGCCCCTGCGGCGACTGCTGCAAGGCCAGCCTCGCCCGTTCATCATAGCCGGAATAGGCCCGTTTCAGTGGACCAATGTCAATAGACCGCACAAAGGCGGCGGATTTGCGCAAAGCTAACGCCTTGCCGGGAACGGCGATGTCGTTCTATAAAAAGAACGAACGAGCGCTCAATCGAACAGCGCTGCGGGCGACCTTGGGGGGACGGCGATCATGTCTGACGAAACAGCCCTAGAGCCGGCGGCGAACTATACCGCCTTTGGTCTGCGGGCTGAGGCCGAGCCCATCGCGCCCGGTCTGCACGTCGTGGCGACGCCGATCGGCAATCTGAAAGACATCTCCTTCCGCGCACTGGCGACTTTGGCCGCTGCCGATGCAGTCATTGCGGAGGACACCCGCGTCACTCGCTTCCTTTTGGCGCATTACGGCATTTCGACGCCTCTCGTCGCCTATCACGAACATAACGCCAGGGTGATGCGCCCGCATCTGATTGCAAGACTGGAAGCGGGAGCGGCGCTGGCGCTGGTTTCGGACGCAGGCACGCCTCTGGTGTCGGACCCGGGGTTCAAGTTGGTGCAGGAAGCCCTGCAGGTTGGCGTCAAGGTAACGTCGGTGCCCGGTCCATCCGCCGTGCTGGCGGCGCTGGTGGTGGCCGGCCTGCCGACAGACCGCTTCTTTTTTGAGGGCTTTTTGCCACATAAGGGCGGCCCCAGGCGCGCTCGACTCGCGGAACTGGCGCGCATTCCGGGAACGCTGGTGTTTTTCGAAAGTCCGCGCCGGATCGCCGAAACGCTTTCGGATTGTCTTGCCGCGCTCGGCGATCGCGAAGCCGCCATCGCCCGCGAACTCACCAAGCTGTATGAAACCGTGCGGCGCGGTTCGCTTGTCGAACTTGCCTCCGCGCTGGCGCAGGAAGAGCCGCCAAAAGGTGAAATCGTGCTGTTGATCGCTCCGCCGGAAGCAGGCGCCGAGGTTTTGGACGAGGCGGATCTCGACGCCAGGATCGAAGAAGCCCTGGCGCTTCATTCGGTCAAGGACGCGGCGAGCGTCGTCGCTGCAGCGACAGGCCGGCCACGCCGGCAAGTTTATGCACGCGCGCTGCAGCTTTCCGCAGGCCGCGACAAATGAGTTTGCCGCACGCGCGCAAGCGTCGCCCCAGCCACGACTTCGGCCTGCGCGCGGAGAGCATTGCGGTGCTTTGGCTGCGGCTCAAGCTTTATAGGGTATTGGCGCGCCGTTACCGCGTTGACGGAGGTGAAGTCGACATCATTGCGCAGCGGGGCGACACTATCGCTTTCGTCGAGGTGAAAGCGCGGTCGGTACTGGATGACGCAATGGTCGCCATCACGCCGCAAAAACAGCGACGTTTTTCCATCGCCGCAGCGCGGTGGCTTGCGGGAAATCCCTGGGCGGCGCGCTGCACGCTTCGAGCAGACGCGGTGTTTATCGCCCCGAGACGCCTGCCGCACCACGCGATCTGCGCATTTGAAATGAGGCTGGGCTGAAGACGCGACGTTGACGAACAATCTCGCGCCGCTAGTTGTCCAAGCCTAAGCCGCGCCGCTCAAGGAACCGCACATGAAGCCCGCCGCGCTTTTGGTCTGCCTTTGTCTGTCTTTTCCCGCCGCTCCGGCGCTGGCCGCCCTGAAACCCGGCGATTCGGCGCCCGATTTCACGCTGCAAGCGGCGTTGGGTGGCCATGACTTCAAATTCTCGCTGGCGGACGCTCTCAAGAAGGGGCCCGTGGTTCTTTATTTCTATCCCAAATCCTTCACCTCGGTCTGCACAGTCGAGGCGCATGAATTTGCTGAAAGCATTGAGGAGTTTGCGGCGCTGGGAGCCAGCGTTATCGGTGTGTCGAGCGACCCCATCGACGTGCAGCGCGAATTCTCCCAAAAGGACTGCCGCGAC
Organism: uncultured Alphaproteobacteria bacterium; assembly: GCA_963724845.1. Lineage (GTDB taxonomy): Bacteria > Pseudomonadota > Alphaproteobacteria > Rhizobiales > Beijerinckiaceae > Methylocystis. The sequence continues at coordinate 194,828 of CAVRWF010000001.1, read as the reverse complement.
AAATTTCCTGTGGGCGCCGACCCGGATTTCAGCGTGATCAAGGCTTATGACGCCGCCTTTTCAATACCGCTGAAGGGGCCAATCTTCGCCGAACGCATCTCATATGTGATCGCGCCCGACGGGAAGATCGTCCACGCCTTTGTCGACTCTGGCGCCCATAAGCACATAGTGAATGCGCTCGATGCCGTTCGCAAATGGCGCGAGGGGCAAAAATAGCCAGAATAAAGCTGGAAATCAGGACTTTTGCGGCCATAGGAAGGCTGAGAGGCCCGGAATCTCGTCCGTCATGCTTTGCAGCTTCGGCCGCCCGATCATCAGTTCGGCCGCCCCGAAAATTTCATGGGCCAGTTTTTGAAGCTGCTCGGCAGAAAGTCCCATGCCAGCCAGACGGGTGGTGAGCACGATCAGATCGCCCTTGGCTCCGCCAACGGCGTCGCCGATTTTGCTCAAAACGCCGCCCATGCCGCGCTGCGGAGCGGTTGCCGCCGCGGCAATGGCGTCCTCGGCTCCCGGAAACTTTGCGATAAGCTCTTCAGCGAGGCCTTCGGGATGACGCTGCTGTAAAAACCCAAAGACGTGACCAACCGCGAGCCGCGCCACCTCCTTGTCGACCCCCACGCTGTTGGAAATGTGCACAAGCCATTCTTCCATAGGCAATCTCCTCGCGACGCATGGCGCCTTTAAATTCCGTCTATCACATATTGCGACGCAGCACGAAATGCAGCCGAAACGGAGCCTGGGGTCGCGGCGCCTGACTTTTCGATTAACTGGACAGAAACGATTTGTCGGGGCAAAAAAGCCTCAGCTGCGGGCTGGACCCGTCCGGAACTTCGCGAAAGTAGGCGCGTTCCCGGCTGACGCCGGATACGAACGCGCTCGCGCTGCACAAATCCAAGAGGCGCAGATGAATAAGCCAACCACCGATATAGGAGCTCTCAAAGGCGCTGCGGCGATGTTCGCCCGCTACCGGCGCGAGGACTCGCCAAAGCCCGCTCAATGGAATGAGACGCTCGACCTTATTCTCGCGCATCGCTCGCACCGCGCTTTTTTGCCGCAGCCACTCCCCGAAGGGGCGTTGGAGACGATCATCGCCGCCGCGCAATCGGCATCGACCTCATCCAATCTCCAGGTCTGGAGCGTTGTCGCGGTCACGGATCAGGAGCGCAAGAACCGCCTCGCCGATCTGGCGGGCGGCCAGCAGCATATTCGTGACTGTGCTGTGTTTCTGGTGTGGCTGTCCGACCTCGCCCGACTGCATGAACTCGCCAAGCTCAACGGCCGCGAGGCGGCGGCGCTTCCCTATGTCGAGTTATTCATGACGGGCGTGGTGGACGCGGCGCTCGCTGCCCAAAATGCGGTTGTGGCGCTGGAGTCCCTGGGGCTGGGATCAGTCTATATCGGCGCCATGCGCAACAAGCCGGAGGAGGTCGCGAAGGAGCTGAAACTACCGCCGAATGTTTTTGCTGTATTCGGCATGGCGGTTGGCGTCCCCGATCCAAAGGTCGACACCGGCGTCAAGCCGCGCCTTGGCCAAGGCGCCGTGCTGCATCACGAACACTATGCCTGGGGCGAGGCGCAACTTGACGCCATCAACACCCTCGACGAGAAATTCCGCGATTTCCAGAAGGAACAGGGCCTTCCCGAACAGGGCTGGATACGTCAGGTTCTTTCGCGCGTGCGAGGCCCTGACGCCATGAGCGGCCGCCATCGCCTGAAGGAGACGCTGGCTGCTATGGGCATCGAGCTGAAATGAAGTGAGGAAATGACCGGATGTAGCGGCGCTTAAACTTCCGTTACATCGTCGTCGCTCGTGTCCAGCGTGAAGCCAGCCTTGAGCACGACCTGATAGCAGCTGATTGCGCCCTTTTCGATGCTGCCTCGGGTCTGCACGACCTCAAACCAACGTAAATTCCTCAGGCTTCGGCTTGCCCGTTTGATTGCGGTCTGAATAGCGTCGTCAATGCTGTCCGTCGACGTCCCAACCAATTCAACGACCTTGTAAACATGATCCGCCACTGAACCCTCCCCAAATGCTTTAAGCTTACCAGGGGAGACTAGGGCGGCGGCGGAGCAAGTCAGCTCGGGGGCGCGAAAACTTGGCTCAACCGCCAATTTTACTATTCTCCAGATGGCTCCGCGACCGCCCATACAGAAAATAAACGGCCAGGCCCAGGGCGAGCCAGATCACGAAACGCTCCCATGCAATTGCGGGCAACTTTGACAACAACCACAGAGAAAAGCCGACGCCCACCAGTGGGGTGAAGGGCACGAAGGGCGTGCGGAATTTACGCACGACATCCGGGCGCGTGCGCCGTAGAGCAATCACCGCCAGACAGATCACGACGAAGGCCGACAGCGTGCCGATGTTCACCAGTTCTGCAACTTCGCGGATCGGAAAGAAACCGGCGACCAGCGCGCAGATCGCGCCGGCGATCAGCGTCGGGCGATAAGGCGTGGAAAAGCGCGGATGCGGCTTGGCGAACCATGCCGGAAGCAACCCGTCACGGCTCATCGCGAACCAAATGCGCGCGCAGGCCAGAAGGAAGGCGAGCATTACGCTCAAGAGCCCCGCCACCGCCGCCATCGAAACAATCAGCGTCACCCAGGGCATGCCGATGCTCATGAAGGCGGTGGCCGCAGGCGCCGCCGTATTAAGCCTGTCGTAGCGCACGACGCCCGTGAGCGACAAGGACATCGCCACGTAAAGCGCCAGCGAGACCGCGAGCGACAAAAGCACGGCGCGGGGCAGATCGCGTTGAGGGTCGCGGGATTCCTCGGCCGCCGTGGTGAGCGTGTCGTAGCCGAACACGGCAAAGAACACGACCGCGGCGCCTTCGACCACGCCGCCAAACCCGAAGGGCATGAAAGGACGCCAATTGGCGGGGTCGATGTGCGGCGCGGCGGCGAGTATGACCAGCAGCACCGCCGCGACCTTGACAATGACCATCGTGGTGTTGAAGCGCGCGCCCCATTCGATACGCAGCGTCAACAGGCCCGCGACGCCAAGACTCCCCAATACTGCGATAAGGTCGACGACATAGCCCTCGCCAACCCCTGGCGCGCCTCTGGCCCACATTGGCAACGCCAGCCCGAACTGCTGCAGCAGCGCCGCCACATAACCCGACCAGCCAATGGAAACGACAGCGACGACCAACGCATATTCTAGCAGCAGGTCCCAACCGATAATCCAGGCGACGAGTTCTCCGAGCACCACATAGGCGTAAGTATAGGCGCTGCCGGCGACGGGAATCATCGAAGCGAATTCCGCGTAACACAAGGCCGCCGCCGCGCTGGCGACGCCGGCGATGACAAAAGACAGGGCCACGGCGGGACCCGCCTGCGTGGCCGCGACGACGCCGGTCAGCACGAATATGCCAACGCCGATCAGACCGCCGAGCCCGATCGCAGTAAGCTGCCACAGGTCCAGCACGCGGCGCAGTTGTCCCGGCCGCCCCGCCTCGATCTGCAAGGATTCGAGGTTTTTTGTACGCAGCAGTTTTTTGAATGTCATGACGGGTCCGGAACAAAAGCGTAGACACAGCATGGCCTGTCACGCTTCCGCCTGCAAGACTGCGGCAGAAGCGCGCCTCCCCAACTCCACGGTGAGGGCTATCTATCCACACGTCATTTTGCGGAGACGATCATGAGCGAGCATTGGTTTATTTCCGGCGCTAACCGTGGCATCGGTCTGGAGCTGGCGCGACAGTTGAAAGCGCGCGGCGACCGTGTCACAGCCGGCGTCCGCGACGAGGTGGCGCGCGCTGCCCTGGCCGCGCGGCTGGCGCCCCAACATGCGCAGGTCGAAGCGGTCACGTTCGACATGCGGGACTTTGCAGCCATGACCAACGCCGCAGCCGCTGTCGAAGCGCCCATCGATGTGCTGTTCGCCAACGCCGGCGCCTTCGGACCGCAGCATCAATTTACGCTCGATATGGATTTCGGCGCTGCGCTCGATCTTTTCTCAGTAAACACCCTGGGGCCATTGCGCCTGACTCAGGCGTTGCTTCCCAAGCTGCGGGGCGCGGCAAACCCGCGCATTGCGCTGATGTCGAGCGAGTTGGGATCAATGTCGAATGTGAATCCTTCAACCGCCATTTACTCGGCGACTAAAGCAGCGCTGAACAAGTTGGCGCAATGCCTCGCGGTGGAACTTCAACCGCAGGGAATTAGTGTGGTGACGTTGCACCCGGGGTGGGTTCGCACCGACATGGGCGGCCCTAACGCTCCCCTCAATGTAACAGAGAGCGTCGCGGGACTCATAGCGACCGTCGATGGGCTGACCATTGAAGACAGCGGGAACTTCTTGAATTATCGCGGCGAGACGCTTGTCTGGTGAACGCTGACAACTCGCATTGCTACTGTGAACGCGATAACGCGATGGCCGTCTGCGCCTCTCTTGCCAAGGCTTGCGCGGCCTTGTCAGTCATCAGGCTGCGAGGCGTGTCTATTTCGAGCACAGTCGCCACATGCGCAGGTCGCGGAGACAAAATGAAAATTCTGTCGGCAAGTGCGATTGCTTCGCTAAGGTCATGGGTGACAATCATTGTCGTCACATGCGTGTCGTCGATCAGTCGCGCGATGCGGTCACGCAGCTCCATTGCAAGCGTGGCGTCAAGCGACACCAGCGGTTCGTCGAGCAGCAAAAGGTCGGGCTTGATCGCAAGCGCACGGGCGAGAGCCACGCGGCGAGCGAGACCCAAGGACAATTCGCCCGGAAAATGGGATGCGTGGCCAGCAAGACCAAATGCGTCCATCAGCGCCTCGATTTCTGAAACGTTCGCCTGCGGCGCAGCGATACGAATATTGTCTGCGACACTTCGCCACGGCAAGAGCCTCGGCTCCTGAAACACCACGCCAAGACGGCTGTGATCTGGCAGCCTCACATGACCCGAATAATGCTTGTCGAGGCCCGCCACGAGGCGAAGCAAAGTCGTCTTTCCGCAGCCCGAAGGACCAAGTATGGCCCCAACCTCTCCACGCCGCAGAGTAAAGCGCAGATCCTCCAGCGTGCGCTGCGGGCGCCCGCTGAAGGATATATAATCCTTAGCCGTAATAGCGACGTCGAGCAGCGTCGCCGCGCCAGCGCGAGACATTTCGTTCAAGGGGCTGCACCAAAAATGTTTCGACTCCAAGCATGATCGCCACGAAAGGCAGCGCATAGGCCAACAGCAGACGCACGTCAAAGAGTTGGAAGGCCAAGTTGATTTCAAAGCCTACGCCGTTTGAGCGGCCGAGCAATTCTACGATAAGCACGATCTTCCAGACCAGCGAAAGACCGGAGCGGGTCGCCGCCGCAAGATAGGGCGCCAATTGCGGCAATACGATATGGCGCAGCCGGGTTTCCAACGGCAACCGAAACACCTGCGCCATCTCATCGAGCATCGGGTCGAGCGCTTTCGCGCCCTCGCGCGTCATGACAACGGCGCCGGGCAGCTTGTTCAGCGCCACGGCGCCGATGGCCGCCGCCTCCCCGAGCCCCATCCAGACATAGGCCAGCACAATCACCACCAACGCTGGGAGATTCAGCAGCACGATGAGCCAGGGATCGAGAATTTTATCGACGAGGCGATTGCGCCCCATCAGATAGCCGACCGCCGAGCCAATACTCATAGCCAATACGAAAGCCGCCGCGACGCGCGCAAGAGTGACAGCGAGATGGAGGAACAGCGCGCCCGAGCGCGCTTCCTCCAGCATAACGAGCACAACCGGGAACGGACCCGGCAAACGGTGCGGATCGGCAAAAAACGCCGCCGTCTGCCAGAGCAAAATCATCGCAGCGAAAGACGCCAGGCGGATCAACGACTCTCCTTTACGCTCCGATAGAAGACGCCTGGATCAAGAGATTTTTCCGGTCCCACTAATTTCTCGCCGCCAATCTGCGCGAGCACGGCGAAGAGCTTTGCGGCGTCTTCCTCCTGCTCGGAAAGGCCGCCTTTCGGCGTCGCCTCAATGTAGCGCTTGCGGTAGAGCTCGAGCGTGGACTTGTCCTTTTCCCGAATACGCGTCGCCGCGGCCCGCCAGGCTTTTTCATCAGAAGCGATCAGCTTTCTGGCGTTCTTCATCATTGCGAAAAAGCGCGACAATGGGCGCTCATGAGTCGCTGCGAAACCCTCGTCGAACACATAGCCGGTGACGACGGGATCGCTCTTGGCGCCCAGCGCTTTCTCGACCTGCGTCATTTCAATTGCTCGTCGAAAACCATGCGCTTCGAGATCCACGGCGAAATTCCAGAACTCCAGCACGGCGTCGAGTTCGCCCTGCGCAGCTTTTTCCGCAAGCAGAGGCGGCGCGCCGTAAAGCACCGTCGCCTGTTTTTCGAGATCAACTCCCTGCTTTAGAGCGAATGCCCTGAGCAGCAGCCAGCTCTTGTCCAGCGGCCCGCCGGCCACGCCAAGCTTTTTGCCTATGAGGTCATTGACGGCATGAATCCCCGCATTCTTCGTCATGACCGCGCCAATGCCTGTGGAAGCTGGATAAAAAGTCAGTTTGCCACCGCCGCCGCGCTCTCTCGCCACCCACAGCCAATCGGAAACGATGACGTCAGCGGAACCGCCCTGAAGCGCAATCTTGCCCGCCTCGGTAGAAGCAAGTTCGGTGATCTTGAGGTCGAGGTCGGCTTCCTTGTCGAGATTAAAAGCCGAGACAACCGCCAAGTCCCAAAGTGTCGTTCCAGTCGCCTGCACGGCGAGCCGCAAACTATCCGCAGCGACCGCCGCCGGAGGCAGCGCCAACAAGGGGATAAGCACGAGGGCTCGAACTGAAACAAGAAAGCAGCTGGGACGCATTGGCAAATCCTGCAGATTGAAGAGCGAACCGCTCATAACGCAGGACGTTGGCTGCGTCGATGCGCAGCTTGGCGCGTCCGGATCCCGTTGGCTAGTACGACGCTTGCGCGCGATTCCACCGCGTCAATTCGTCGTAGGTTCGATCGAGGGCGTTTTCTTTCGGAAAACTCTGCGCTTCTTCCTGGTGAAGGCTGGGCCGGCATGAAGAGGCGCGACCTGTTTCGCCTCCGCCTGAAAAATTCCTTTCTGACTCGAATGCGACTGAAAATCCTCGCGCGCAGCGTCTATCAGCGACAGCCCCTCATAGCCGTTGAGTGGGTAAACAGCATAGCCTGGAGAAAACGGCGGCTCGTCACTCTCAGTCAGATCCTGACGTATCGCGATCGTAGAAAGACGTTCCGCGACACTTTTCAAATCCGAGGCGCTCGCCAGCAGGCAAATACAGATCACAATCTGATTGCGACTAAGCACAGCCACATGGTCCGTCGCCCTAAGCGCTTGTCGAAGCTCTTCCGCAAGCATTTCTATACGCGCTTCGACCGTAGCGGCTCCATGGATCTTTTCGAGCATGCCGAAAGATGGAATTTCGAAATAGATCAGACCGATGGTGCGGCTCAGTCGCACGCAAGCTGTCGCCGCGATTTCGATTTGTTTTCCAAGCATGACAGGGTCGGTCGAAGGCGTGAAAGGACTGTGCGGCAGCGTTCTGGGCGCCAAGACAAAATGACTTTTGTCTATTGCCGGACCGATTGCCGTGATCGCCTCGGTGACCAGATCTTCTTCGTCGTTCACCCAGGATTTTGGAGTCTGCGCTCCCCGACGGCGGACCAACCAGATGGCGGCCGCGACGCACATCAGAACGCCGCCAGCGATGCGGAGGTAGAAAACCAGTCCCGTGTCTTCCTCTGCGGCGTTTTGTAACTGCTGCGGCGCCTGCGGGGGCAGCGTCTTGCTCAAAGTAATTACGGCGGTGACGGCTTTGGCGACCGAACCAAACTTCGTCAAAGCGCCTTGCTTCGGACGCCAGGCGTCAGGGACTATGTTGCGCATCTTCGAATAACTAAGACACGCTCCACCCCGCGTGCGCGCCGCCACGAGGGACAGGAGATGAAGCGTCGCGGGATAATAGTTTTGATTATTTGTAAAATGATAGAAGTCGTCTGGATAAGGAATGTTCAAGGCCGCGCATCGCGCCAGCGCCGCCACTGCGCGGTATCCGGGCTCTTTCAGGGCGACGCTCAATTTCCCATCGGGTTTGGTATTGAAGTTGACGAGCGAAGGCTGCGAGTTGGCGGGCCAGGCCTTGGCGAAAAAACCCGCCCGCTCCGCATTGGCCGCGTTGGCCCAAAACATATAAAGAGGAATCCGAACAGCATCATATCCAAAGCGCGCGCTGAACCCTTCGGCCGGGGCAACTGGTTGCAGACCCAGCGACAACCAGTCGGGCGGCAATTGTGACGATCCGAACCGCGCTTTATCCAGGAGCGCGAGCCCTGCCTGGGTTAGCCCAAGCCAATCATAGTCAGGCTCGAACTGCGCAAGGCGGGAAAACGCCGGAAAGATCCAATAGGAGAGGTTTACCACTGGCCCGTCAGAGCGCTCGCTGGCCGAGAAGCCGCGAGTGGAGGGCGCCAATATCGCCCCATAAGCGGCAGAGCTCAAAGATCTTCCCACGATATCCTGGGTTATCGCGCGGCCTTCGCTGAAGTAGACCGGATCGTCCCAGAAGTCTGCCGCTTCCGCCAAGGCCCAGGCAATCAATATGTCGCCGTCGCTCGCATTGTTGCTGTCAAACGCCTGCGCGGCGCTCCCCGTCCATTTCCAGGCGGCGAGCCGATCCTTGCGGACAAAAAGATGCGTATTTGTCCAAGACCAGATTGCCTGGAAAGCGGCGTGATCCGCTGCGGCCACGGCAAGCAGCATTCCATAGCCTTGGCCTTCGCTATGGCTGATACGGTCATTGCCCGTGTCGATAATCCGCCCGCTCTCATCTAGGAAACGAGCTTTATAGTCGACCCAGATTGCGCTGCCCTGCAGAATTCCGCCAAGTTGAAGCGGCGACGGCAGGTTCTCCCTGGCCGCGCACTCATGGACCACAAAAGACACGAAAATCGTCATAAAAATCAGATGTAAGCCTGATTTGCGCAGCATTGTCAGACCCCAATCAAGCAAACACGGTCGAGCAATCAACAGGCCTATGCGAGGAAACGAATAATGCGAACACGCAATCCTCCGGTATGAAATAGCGCTTGGGAACACATAACATCTTGAATGTTCTTACATATAAGCCATAAGAAACTGTAAACTTCTGATTTTGTTCGTAGTAATGCTGCAGAACAGACTATTTTTTAAGAATATTCCTATAAAAAATACAGAACGCCTCCACAATAAATTCTTTACATATATTAGAATACACAACTTTAAAACAAATAAATTAGCCAACTTCGTCAGCATAGCGCCGCAAGCCCAGGCTAAATGTAGCAAGCGACTGAAGCAAGAGAGTGAACAAACGCTCATGTCTCACTCGCCTTCCGCGCAAAACACGGATCGTCAATGCGACTGCCTCGGCCAATGCTATCCAAAACGCGCAAAAAAAGCCCGGAAGCGTTCTGGCGAACGACTTCCGGGCCGCTACACCGCTCTCCCGCAACAACCAGTGTCGCTGCGGGAGGAACTGATCCTACGTCAATACGAGTAGTACATGTCATATTCGACGGGATGCGGGGTCATTTCGAAGCGATAGACGTCCTGATACTTCAGCTCGATGTAGGATTCGATGAAATCCTTGTTGAATACATCGCCGGCCGTGAGGAACGCGTGGTCGGCTTTCAGGCTGTCGAGCGCTTCGCGAAGGCTGCCGCAGACCGTCGGGATGGCCTTCAGTTCTGCCGGCGGCAGGTCGTACAGATCCTTGTCCGAAGCCTCGCCCGGATTGATCTTGTTGGCGATGCCGTCGAGACCGGCCATCAGCATGGCCGAGAAGGCCAGATAGGGGTTGGCCGTCGGATCGGGGAAGCGAACCTCGACGCGCTTGGCCTTCGGGCTGGTCACATAGGGGATGCGGCAGGAGGCCGAACGGTTGCGTGAGGAATAGGCCAGAAGCACCGGCGCCTCGAAGCCCGGCACCAGACGCTTGTAGGAGTTGGTCGACGGGTTGGTGAAGGCGTTGAGCGCCTTGGCGTGCTTGATGATGCCGCCGATATACCAGAGGCACTCCTGCGACAGGCCGGCGTATTTGTCGCCCGCGAACACCGGCTGGCCGCCCTTCCAGATCGACTGATGCACATGCATGCCGGAGCCGTTGTCCCCATAGACGGGCTTGGGCATGAAGGTCGCGGTCTTGCCGTAGGAGTTGGCGACCTGATGGATGGCGTATTTATAGATCTGCAGATGGTCGGCGACAGTGACCAGCGTCGCGAACTTCAAACCAAGTTCGTGCTGGGCCGAGGCGACCTCGTGGTGGTGCTTTTCGACCGCGACGCCCATCGCGGCCATTGCGGCGAGCATTTCGCCACGCATGTCCTGCGCGGAGTTGATCGGCGGAACCGGGAAATAGCCGCCCTTGGTGCGCACGCGGTGGCCGAGGTTGCCGCCCTCGTAAGCCGTGGAGGAGTTGCTCGGCAGTTCCGAGCTGTCGACCGAAAAGCCGGTGTTGTAGGGGTCGGCGGAGAAGCGCACGTCGTCGAAAACGAAGAATTCGGCTTCCGGGCCAAAGAAGGCGGTGTCGCCGACGCCGGTCGACTTCAGATATTCCTCGGCCTTCTTGGCGATGCCGCGCGGATCGCGATTGTAGCGGGCGCCGGTGGTGGGCTCGACGACATCGCAAACGAGGACCAGCGTGGAAGCCGCGAAGAACGGATCGAGCGTCGCGCTTGCAAGATCCGGGATCAGCAGCATGTCGGATTCATTGATCGCCTTCCAGCCGGCGATCGAGGAGCCGTCGAATGCAATGCCTTCGACAAGGGCGTCGGCGTCGACGATCGAAACGTCGAAGGTGACATGCTGCCACTTGCCGCGCGGATCGGTGAAGCGGAAGTCGACATATTTGATGTCGTTGTCCTTGATCTTCTTAATTACGTCGTTGGCAGTCGTCATGTCCTTGAGCCCCTACTTTTGTTTAACGATTGTCGATATTAGCGTCGGCATAGCAAGGTGGGATGGTCTATCCAGGAACGGCGCTTCAGATTGCGTCAGCGCCGGTCTCGCCCGTCCGGATTCTGATCGCGCCTTCCACATTGGAGACGAAAATCTTGCCATCGCCAATGCGGCCGGTCTGAGCCGCCTTGCGAATGGCCTCCACGGCGCGCTCTACGGCGTCGTCCGAGAGAACAATTTCGATTTTCACCTTGGGAAGGAAATCTACAACATACTCTGCGCCGCGATACAGTTCCGTATGACCTTTTTGGCGACCAAAGCCCTTCGCCTCGGTGACGGTAATGCCTTGCAGCCCCACTGCTTGCAACGCCTCCTTCACTTCGTCGAGCTTGAAAGGCTTGATGATCGCCTCGATTTTTTTCATTCACCATTACTCCGCGCATGCGACCCCATGACGCTGTAGCGCCGGGATGCGCCCGGCGTAATGGAGCCACGGGGCTAATAGCATTTGGCGGTTATTTGCGCCACGGGTAAAATTTGCCTCGAAAATCGGCGCCCGAGGTCCGCCACGATAGAAGACGCGCAGGTAAATTCAGCTCTTGTCCGTCACCACCGGCAATTCGTCGCGCGCGCCCCACTCGGACCACGATCCGTCATATACCGGCGCGGGGCCGTGGCCCGTAGCGGCAAGGGCGAGGCTGAGAATGGACGCCGTAAGTCCAGAGCCGCAACTTGCGATGATTGGGCGTGTCGGATCAACGCCGGCCAGGCGAAACTCGGCCTCGAGCTGAGATGCGTCTTTCAGCGTGTCTTTGTCGATCAAGCGCCCGAAAGGCAGATTGATCGCTCCTGGCATATGACCAGAGCGAAGACCTGGGCGCGGCTCGGGAACGACGCCGCGGAAACGTTCGGCGGAGCGCATGTCGACAACTTGAGCTGATTTGGAGTCCAACGCCTTTTTCACGTCGGCAGCCTCCGCCACAAGCCCATGATTGAGCCTGGCGGTGAAATGAACCGGCGGCCTTGGAGTCTCGCGTTGTTGCAATCTGCCCCCTTGCGCGACCCAACGCAGCAGTCCGCCCGCAAGTATCGACACGTCTTCAACGCCGAAGGCGCGCAGGGTCCACCAAAGGCGCGGCGCGGAGAACAAGCCGATGCTGTCATAGATCACTGCCCGCATGCCATCGCCAAATCCGAGTTTGCGCATGGCTGAAGAGAAGGCCACCGGGTCCGGCAGCATATGCGGCAGATCGGTTTTTTTGTCTGCGATTGCATCAATGTCAAAAAACACTGCGCCTGGGATATGGCCCGCAAGGTATTCAGCGCGAGCGTCGCGCCCACTCGCCGGCATATGCCAGGAGGCGTCGAACACGACGAGATCCGGCTCCGTCAGATGCGTCTCGAGCCATTGCGTCGTTACGAACAGTTTTTCGGGATCAACACTGCTGTGCGGCATCACGATTTCCTCGATATTTCGCTCGCCAACCTGGCCCACTCCGGCTCCGACCCAGTCTGAAAATCGAAAGCGCGGGCGCCTGTTGCTTCTCGGCGAGTTGTCAGCACAATAAGCAGATTCGATTCCATCTGTCGAAGACGGAACTTTCTTCAGGATCATCATGCTTGAAATCCCCGGCAAGGCCTGCGGCTCCTGCTCCTTTTGTTGTCAGGTGCTGGAGATCGAGGAGCTAAAGAAGAAGGCCGGCCATTTGTGCGGCCACTGCTCGGCGTCTGGCGGTTGCGCCGTTTACGAGAGCAGACCGCAGGTTTGTCGCGATTACTATTGCGACTGGAAGGATGACCGCGGGCTGTCCGCGCAATTCCGACCCGATCGCATCGGCACGTTGCTGATGGAAGATCCCGACAGCGACGAATATCACGCCGTTTGCGACCCCGAAAAGCCGTTTTCCTGGCGCAATCCTCTGATATTCAAGCACTTGGTTAGCCTTGCGAAGGAAGGCCACATGGTCGTCGCGAAGGCGGGATTGCGAGCCTGGCGCATCTTTCCCGATGGTCGCTTCCAGGAAACAGCATGAGGCCTGCTCGCGCGCGCCTCCTATGGACTATGGTTTGCAACTGCTCACAAAAACGGATTTCAAGCGAGCCATCATGAGCGACGTTGATCTTTCACGCTCCAATCCATCATCGCGACTGTCTTTGCTGGCGATCTGTTTGACCCTGGCGATCGCGCTGACGACTCCTGCTTCCGGCGAAAGCCTGAAAGCACATTATGCGCTCAGCCTCATGGGGCTTTCCCTCGGCAGCGCCTTTGCGTCGGCGGCCATCGACCCGCAAAATTACCGTCTCGATATTTCGATGCGGACTTCAGGGCTCGCCAATCTCGTGAACAGCACCAAGGCCGCTGCAAGCGCGTCGGGGAAACTCATCCCCGGCGGCCCTGCTCCGGTCAGCTTCGCCAACACTTTTTCCAACTCCTACGAGACGCGAACGACGCGGATGTCTCTCAATAACAACAGCGTGCGCTCCCTGGAGGTGAAGCCTCCGCCGTGGGATGCAGCGATACGCCTGCCGGTTAGCGAGGAGCAGAAAAAACATATTGTGGACCCGGTGAGCGCGCTCATCATGAGCGTGCCGGCAGACCAGCCGCTGGTCGGTCCTAGCGCTTGCAACCGTATAATTCCGGTGTTCGACGGAGTGACGCGCTTTAACGTGCAGCTCTCCTACGTCGACACGAGAACGGCGAAGACCAAAGGGTATGCGGGACCGGTGTCGATCTGCTCGGCGCGTTACACGCCGATCTCGGGCCATAGCCCCGCGAGCACATCAACCAAATTCATGGCCGAGAACCAGGATATGAGCGTTTGGCTTGCGCCCTTGTCCACGGCGCATGTCGTGGCGCCGCTGCGCATCGACGTCAAAACGACAGCGGGGATGCTGTCGATTGATGCGGTGGAATTTCAGATCGGACAACAATGAGCCTGACGCTGCGCCGCTGATTGCTTCGGCATAATTATCAATTGATCGGAACTTCGCGGGTTTTCTTGCGGTTCATGCGATCGGACTCATACTCCAGATACCTTAGCTCCGTTGGCTCCTGCTCCTTGCCGGAGGCGCGCAAACAGAAAGACGGTTTTGGATAGAAGCCGCCATCCTGCGCCTCGAAGCAATCGGTAAATTGGGTTTCGCACTGTATCGAATTAGCCTTTCGAGGCGCCGAGCGGATTGCGATCTCCCTCGCCTTTTCGACAACGGTTTTGCAAGTCGCTGCATCAAAACCCCAGGCCTGACATTCGCTTCGTGTCGACATGATCTTGCCGTCGCCACTGCACGCCGGCGTGCGGCGGGTAGCGACGAAAGCAGCAAGCGCGGCGACGGCGACTACGGCAGCGAACATGAACTTCTTGGTAGGCAGGCGATCCATTTTTGTCTCTCTTCGTTCGTCCCGAACGCGGTCGCGATAGATATGCTCGCCGCTTCAAACACATTGCAGGAAAGATAATGTGCAGTCTCATGCCGCGGCAAGCACGAACTTCGCTGGACAGACAACGGAGCGGAACGACCTTGGCGAATCGAGTCGCTTGACAAGCATCACCGGTTACAATAATTCCATCAATAACTGCAGATCGGAACCGCAGACGCGAGCTGCTGATTGATATGGTTCATTCCATTAAGGGATAGAGCCGGAAGCGACCATGCAGGAGTGTTCCTGTCTCTTCGAGGGACAGCCGGCGTCGGGCAATGACGCGGCGGGAACCTGTGAGGCAATACGATCCAGTTAACCACAGATCGTAAGACAGGATGTCGCTCTTGACGAGTGACTCGTTGAAATGTCGGCAACTGTCCGAGACCGGCACATTAGAGTATGACGAATAGGAGGAAGTTATGGGCGCGATTCTCGAACTGACAAGCTACGCTGCGACCCCCGTTGGCATGATCGCCATCATCGTTCTGGGCGCTGCCGCTTACTTTGCCGCTCGTTGGGTTTTCACCGACAACTGAGCTACGCAACAAGCGCGAGTTTCAGGCGCGGTGCATCGGCTAAAAGCTGATGCACCGCGCTTTTTTTATGTGTTGTTTCGCCCACCATCCTGCACTGCTTGATCCAACGTGACCGCCCAATCGGATAGGACTACTACTTTCCATTCTTCCCGGACAGCTGTATGCTGAATCCACTGCTTGCCCGTCCGAGTGGAGCGCAAAACGCCCGACAACGAGGTGGAGCAGCATTCTTTGTTCGTCGCCAGACTAAAAACGCTTTCAAGCTGCGGAGCGTTCTGTTTGCGTCCAACTCGAACAAGTAGTGGAGATGGTCATGCCTCCTGCCCCTTCGACTAGTCTGGCCGACGAACGCGGAGCCATAGAGATGGTTGACTCCCCCCTCCCCCGCGTTGCTGCCGACCGGCAAGCTTCCCTGCGCGGTCAGAGCGGAGAATCCGGCGATAGAAAACACGCGCCTAGTGTAGCCGTCATCGACGTGGCGGTTTGCGACAAAAGTCCCTTGATCCTCGCCGGCCTGGACAAGCTGCTCACTGACGATCGGCGCTTCAATCTGGTGTTGAAAGTCACGGACGGCGAAGAATTTTTGGAGGCCGCCAGACAACCCCGTTTCACATTGGCGGTGATCGGCTGGCAATTGCCGACGATGCATGCGCGTGAAGTTCTGCGCGCGCTTTCACGGCAAGCGTCAGCGCCAAAGATTGTTGTCTATAGCGGCACCAACGATCCGGCCGCGCCCGCCGAAACGCTGCAATTGGGCGGAGCCGGATTTGTCAGCAAACGCGCTCCGCCGGAGCGCCTTCTTGACGTGCTTTCGGCGGTTGCAGCCGGCGACATGGTTTTCCCTTTCGTCGACATACGAAAAATGCGCGCGGATCCGCTCGAGAATTTGACCCTGCGCGAGCGCAGTCTGTTGTCGGCGCTGGGTTCAGGCCACACCAACAGCCAACTCGCCAAAGATTTTGGCGTGTCGATCAACACCATCAAGTTCCACCTGCGCAATCTTTTCGAAAAACTTGACGTGCGCAACCGCGCTCAGGCGATAGCGCTGTTTCTTGAGATGAAGCACGGCTCCTGGCCATCGGGCTCCAGCCAGGGCGGACGCAGCGTCGAACCGTCCAGCGGCGCGCGCAGCAGGCGACATGGGCGGCCCGAGTAGCCTCTCGCCGCACAGAAGCCCGTCGCCTGATTGATCTAGGGCGCCGGAAAAAGCGTGTCTGTCTTACCTGTCAGCCGATAAGCGACAAGGCCGACCCACTCGTGAGCGGCGAAATCCGCCACGCCCACTGCTTCCTGGGTGAATTTGGCGACGCCCGGACGCCAAAAAACGCCATTCGTGCGAAAATCCACCGGATAGGCGGTGACGGGGAAACCAGCCTTACGAAATATGCCCATGGATCGCGGCATGTGCATCGCTGAAGTGACGAGCAACCAGCGCTCCCCAGGTTTGGGTTTCACCAGTTCCAGGGTGAACGTCGCGTTCTCGAAAGTGTTGCGGGAACGGTCTTCATAAAGGACATCGCCTTGATCAAGACCTACTGCGCGCCAGAATTTTCGCACCGCCTGCGCTTCGCTGTAGGACGACTCTGTCAAAGACGCCGAACCGCCTGTGAAAACCAGGCGAGCTTTTGGAAAACGTCGCAACAATTCAATCGGCGCCGTCAGGCGCTCCGCGGCTTCATTGAAAGAGATGCGGCCGCGCTGGCCACTGAGCATTTCGTCCACCGAACCACCCAACACGATGATGCCATCGGGAGCGGCCATATTGTCCGGCTGCGCGGGGAATTGGTTTTCCAGCGGCGTCGCCATAAAGTGCCCCAACGGGCCGAACGCCATAAGCAGCAAAAAAATGGCGCTTCCGGTCGTCAATCGTCGGCCCAGAACCGCGCGGCGCGTATAGGCGAGAGCTACTCCGAGCGCCAGCACGAACAGCGCCGCGTGTGACGGCGCTCCAAAAAACTCGAAGATCTTCGAGACAACAAAAAACATTTGCGCTCGCAATTTGCGTGTTCGAATTTGGCGCCAAATGGAGAAGTGGAAGGTTGAGGAGCTGTGTTTTAGAGTTGTCTTAAAGGGCGAGGAACGCCCCCGCGTTTGAGCACCAGCGTTGACCAGCCTTCAATGTCACGACGTTCGCGCAGCGCATAGCCTTGTGCGCGATATGCCGACAGCACGCAAGGCACGTCTCGGGTCAACAATCCCGAAAGCACAAGCTCCGCTTCCGGAGTCGCGACGCGCGCCAGGCTGGGCGCCAGCAGGCGCAGCGGCTTCGCCAATATATTGGCGAGGATCAGATCGGCGCGCTTGTTGCGAAGAGCGCTGTGCCGCACGCCCGCTGCGACAACTGGCCGCACGAAGGCGCCGGCGCCATTGGCCTGGGCGTTCACGCGGGCGGTTTCAACTGCGACAGGATCGATATCGCAACTGGCGACGAAGCGGCGCAGCAGTTTTGCGGCTGCGATAGCCAGCACGCCTGTGCCGGTTCCGACATCAAGCGCCATCATTGGACGGCGCCGCTTGAAGATGCGGTCCAGCGCCAGAAGGCAACCGAGCGTCGTGCCGTGGTGACCTGTGCCAAAAGCCAGCGCCGCCTCGATCTCGATGCCAAGGTCATTGGCGCGCAGTCTCTGCCGGTCATGCGAGCCATGCACGACTATGCGGCCGGCTCGAACAGGCTTGAGGCCCGCGAGCGCGCTTTGAACCCAATCTTCCTTTGCGATCCGGGAGAATTGCGCGGAGGCGGCGGCGCTGCTCCCCGCGGCGCTCCCGACAAGAGCGCGCACTCGTGTTTCGTCGGGCGGCTCTCCGAAGAATACTTCGACCGTCCAGGCCGGGCCGCCTTCTTGTTCGAAGGCGGATGCGGCCGTTTCGGCTGGATCATAGGTTTCAACAATGATGTCCGCGATCGCGCGAGCGGACTGCTCGTCACAGACAAGACGCATCACATGGCTGGCGCCATTGGGGGGCAGGCCTTCTAACATGGCCGGCGATTAACACGTCGCGCGTTCCCCGTCACCTTTCATCGCGCCTCCTGCCAATGTATCTTGGGCTGCTGTGCAACGACCGCACCTGTCACAGAATGCAGGATGCCGTCGTGCGAAAGGCAATGCGGGGGGCAATGACGGAAAAATTGACGATCTGCCTTGTAGGTCCAAAAAAGGGCGGCAAGTCGTCCCTTCTCGCCTCGCTCACGGATTGCGTTGCACAAAGCGCGTTCGGCTACCCGCTGACGCTTCGGCCCAGCCTGCAGGCGATTAACCAGGCTGAGGTTCTTAATGGAGGCGCTTCAGCCAAGGCCCAAGACATTTTCGCTGGACCCAACAGCGATTACGAGAAACTGCGAGGCGACTTCGTTGAAGGCGGCGTGGCCACCGACACCCTCGACACTTACGAATATTATTTCCGTCTCGCGCTAAACGGAACCGCCCCGCCAGCTGTCGCGGAGCGAGCGCCCTGGCTGCTTGAAATCATCGATGCGGCCGGCGAACTCGCAGTGCCGCCAGATGGCGCGCGCGTGGCCATACTCGACGATGTGAAGAACAAATTCTCAGGCCAGTTGCTGTCCGCGCAGGCTATTGTGCTGGTGTTGCCCACCGTGCAGCTGGAGGATAGCAGTTGGATCGACACAATGTCGCGTCTCATCGACCGTTTGGCGCGAAGCCGCGAAAAAAGACTGCGGCGGCTGGTAGTCGCGTTTTCTCAATATGAGCGACTGTTCGTGAACCTCGGGCCGAGCGCCTTCACTTACGCATGCGATCCGGCGGTGGCGCTGCATGTCGCGAAGAAGCTGCTGCGCGCCGCTCCCTGGATGGACGGCCTGCGCGCGCTCGACATCGCCGGCGTCTCGGTTCGCTTTACAGTTACTTCGGCTTACGGTTTCACCAAACAGTTCCAGAACCCCAACATCGACCCGCACCAGCCTGGAGAAAGGCGTTTTCGTCGCGCCGGAATCGAGGGTGCGCGCGGCTTTGGCGAATATTGGCGGCCTTTTTTGACGGCGGAACCAATTCTGTACGCCGCGTTAGATCTCGATAGCGCCTTTACTTTTTCGTATCGGCAGATCGACGCGCGCGGAGAAATGGAGTGAGCGGCGCCATCCTCAAATCACGTAATTGAAAGCATCATAAGCTAAGTCGCTCAACAGTTGATCCATGTCGCGCGCGGGTTCCGCACAACCATTGGCGCCAATGACCTTTGCAGGAACGCCTGCGACTGTGACGTTGCGCGGAGCCGATTGCAATACGACCGACCCGGCGGCGACGCGCGTGCAGGTTCCGATCTCGATATTGCCGAGAATTTTCGCGCCCGCGCCAATCAACACTCCGCGCCGCACCTTCGGATGACGATCTCCGGATTCCTTGCCTGTGCCGCCCAGCGTCACATTCTGCATTATGGAAACATCGTCGTCGATCACAGCCGTTTCACCGACAACGAGCCCCGTCGCATGATCGAGGAAGATCCCGCATCCAAATCTCGCCGCCGGGTGAATGTCGGTCTGAAAAACTTCCGAACTGCGGCTTTGCAGATAGAGAGCGAAATCAGTCCGGCCTTGCCGCCAAAGCCAATGCGCCAGCCGATGGGTTTCGATCGCGTGAAAACCCTTGAAGTACAGAAATGGCTCTATCAATCGACCGCAGGCTGGATCTCGTTCGACGATGGCGGTGAGGTCGGCGCGAAAGGCGTCCTCCAGAGGCGGCTCCGCCGCGACTGCCGCGGTAAAGGCGTCCACGATCATCTGCTGGGGAATAGCAGTCCCTGCCAACCGCGCGCTGACGCGATGAACGATAGCGTCGGCGAAGTTTGAACGGTTCAAAACGGCGCCCACCAGCAGAGGCGTCAGTGCAGGCTCCAGACGCAAAGCGGCCGCCGCCTCCTGCCGCAAATGGCGCCATAGGGCGTCGCTCGCGCAAATTTCGCTTAGGGCGTCGCCGGCGAGGTTCGGGGCGCTGTCAGCTTCGTATCGCGCGGCATGCTTGTTCATTCGTGCAATCTTTTCGATCCAGCCGCAGGCTATATAGGCGGAAAATTCGTCATCTTCCGCGACCGCTCCGCTCTTCGCTAGATAGGCCCCCCGGAGCGACGACAACTCGCCGATAGGCCTTTCCGCCCCTATGCCTAAAATTTGACCTGCGGAGCGCTCTGCGCCGCATCGCTGGCGGAAAATTCGGCCATCGGCTTTTCCGACGCAAAAAACGTCTTTGCCCACAAGAGCGTAGGGAATGTCCGAAGTGAAAGATTAAAGTCGCGGGCGGCCTCGATATAGTCGCGCCGTGCGACGTTTATGCGGTTTTCTGTGCCTTCCAGCTGGGATTGCAGGGCGAGAAAATTAGCGTTGGACTTGAGGTCCGGATAGGCCTCGCTGACCGCCAGCAGCCGACCCAGCGCACCGCTGAGCTGAGCCTGGGCATCCTGGAACTGCTTCATCTTTTCTGGGTCAGACAAGGATGACGCGTCGATTTTGATCTGCGTCGCCTTGGCGCGCGCCTCCGCCACGGAGGTCAAAACGTCCTTTTCCTGCTTGGCGTAGCCCTGCACCGTGGAAACCAGGTTTGGAATGAGATCTGCACGGCGCTGGTATTGCGCCTGCACCGCAGCCCATTTCGCCCTGGCGTTTTCTTCGAGAGTTGGAATCGTGTTGTATCCGCAGCCCGCGACGCTTAGCCCCAGCGAGGCGGCGAGAACGAGAGAACGCCAACGTGAAACCAGGCTCATCGAAATCTCCATAGCTAACTGCGCCGACAGGCGGCAGGGAATTTAAGCTGTTGGCGAAAAATATGAAAGACCGCGGCCGAGCAGCGCTTTTAGGACCTTGAACTGTGCAATACTTTGGAGCTGCTATAACACATGGCTTGATGTAGATTCCCCGGTCACGGCGTGAAAGCGTTCTAGTCTCATCGCCAAACTTCCGGCTTCTTTCGGTTGTTGGACTGCACGCGTCGCCGCAGTCTCCCTTGCGCCGGGTCGAGGGGACTTGTAATGGCGAGCATCCGCCTTCTTCGAGCCGCGCCCATGTCAGTGCTTTCAACCTATCTTCGCGTGTTGCGCCAGCTGCGGCCGGAGTTGAGGCTCGCCTATATTCTCGTTGCCGCCAATCTCACTCTCGCTGGCGCGCAATTCGCGGAGCCTGTGCTGTTTGGTCACATCATTGACCTCATGACCAGCTCGCAGTCCTCCGGCGCCACGCTTGCCTGGGGCGACCTCCTGCCTTTGGTCCTGGCTTGGGCGGGCTTTGGCCTGTTCTCGATCGGCGCCTCGATGGCGGTCGGCCTCCAGGCGGACCGCCTCTCGCATCGCAGTCGCCTCGCCGTCATGGCGGAGTATTTCGATCATGTCCTCAACCTTCCGCTGAGTTTTCACGCTAACGTCCATTCCGGCCGCCTGCTGCAATCGATGCTGGAAGGCGCAGGCGCAATGTTCGGCCTGTGGCTCTCGTTTTTCCGGGAGAATTGCGCATCGTTTTTCGCCCTGTTTCTGCTGTTGCCGGCCACGCTGTTTTACAATTGGCGACTCGCCAGCCTGCTGATCTTCATGGTGGCGGTATTTTATGTCGTCACCACTTTCGTTCTGAGGCGCACCGATACTTTACAGGCGGCGGTGGAGCGCTACAACGCCGCTCTGGCGAGTCGCGCCTCGGATGCACTCGGCAATGTGCCCGTTGTGCAAAGCTTTACGCGCACACAAAGCGAGTCCCAGGCGCTGCGGCGTATTATTCAGGATCTGCTCGCGGCGCAGATGCCGGTACTTTCCTGGTGGGCCGTGGTGGTCGTGGCGAGCCGCGCTTCGGCGACGCTCACGGTGCTGGGAATATTTGTGCTCGGCGCGTGGCTGCATATGCAGGGCCTCGCCTCCATCGGAGAGATTGTCACCTTCATGAACTTCGCCACGATGTTGATCGGGCGGTTGGAGCAGGTCGTCGGCTTCGTCAATTATCTGTTCCAGCAATCGGCGAAGCTGCGGGAATTTTTTGCCATTCTGGACACACATCCTATCGTCGCCGATCGTCCCGAAGCCCGTGACGCCGGACGGCTGATTGGCGAAGTGGCGTTCGAGAACGTCGGCTTTTCCTATGATGGCAAGCGCATGGCGGTGCGCAATGTCAGCTTCGTCGCCAAACCCGGCGAGACCATCGCGCTGGTGGGCTCCACGGGTTCAGGAAAATCGACGACGCTCGGGCTATTGCATCGCGTCTTCGACCCTTCGGAAGGCCGGATTACTGTCGACGGCGTCGATATTCGCGATCTTACCCTGACCTCACTGCGCAGAAACATAGGCGTGGTCTTTCAGGAGCCGATGCTCTTCGCCCGCTCGATCGAAGAAAATCTGCGCATCGGCAAGCCGGACGCGACAGTCGAGGAAATCGCTTTGGCTTTGGAGCGCGCACAAGCGGCCGGCTTCGTCGCACGTCAAAGCGAAGGCGTCGAGACGGAGGTCGGCGAACGTGGGCGAACGCTGTCCGGCGGCGAGCGGCAGCGGTTGTCCATCGCGAGGGCATTGCTGAAAGATCCACCCATTATGGTGTTCGATGAAGCAACCAGCGCACTCGACGCGGAGACCGAAAAGCAAATTCAGAAGGCGTTGGATGCGGCCACGAAGGGTCGCACCACTTTCGTGATAGCGCATCGGCTCGCCACCATTCGTAACGCGGACCGTATTTTGGTTTTCGACAATGGCGCTATCGTCGAATGCGGTTCCTTCGACGAGCTTGTCGCGCAAGACGGCCGCTTTGCCGCGCTGGCGGCGGCGCAGCTTCTCACCCGTAGTTCGGAGAAGGTCGCGCCCGTGGACGCCTGACGCCTCAGGCTTCCGGCGTTACTTTCAATGAGGTGACCCGATTGCGCATTTTGCGCAGCACCTCGAAACGAAATCCGTGGAAACTGAAAACCTGCCCGGCTTCCGGGATCGCGCCCGCTTCATGAATGACAAGGCCGGCGATCGTCGTGGCTTCCGTATCGGGCAGATGCCATTCCATCGCCCGATTCAAATCGCGCACCGGGACCGCCCCGTCAACGAGCACTGAGCCATCTTTCTGAGCGCGCACGCCCAGCATGGCGATGTCATGCTCGTCGCGTATGTCGCCTACAATCTCTTCCAGAATGTCCTCGAGAGTGACGAGACCCATGACCTCGCCATATTCGTCGACGACGAACGCAAAATGCGTCTTGCGTTTTAAAAAAGCCTCCAACTGATCCTTGAGCGTCGTCGCCTCGGGCGTGAACCAGGGCTCAAGCATGATTTCGTCAATGTGCAACGCAGCGGCGTCGCCACCCGCGGCGTCAAGCGCACGAAGCAGATCCTTGGAATGAAGCACGCCGATGAAATTGTCCGGCCTCTCGCGCCAAAGCGGCATGCGCGTGTAAGGGGACGCAAGCACTTCGCGAATAATCTGCTGTGGCGGCAGATCGGCGTCTATGGCGCGCATTTTGGTGCGGTGAACCATAACGTCGGAAACATGCATGACCTGCAAATCGAGTACGCCGCCAAACATGTCCCTCGCGCTGCGTTCAACGTTGCCTTCCTCGTGCAGAATATCGACGGCGCTCATCAACTCGTCGTAAGGCGATAGCACAGTGCGTCCTTGACCCAGTTCCACGTCCACCGCCTTGAGCAACCAGCGCACGAAATATTCGACGCCGGCGAGCAGAGGGCCGAAGATCGAAACGACCAGATTTACGCTTTGGGCCACCGCCAGAGAAATGCGGTCTGGATGGTTGATCGCAAGCGTTTTTGGAAGAACCTCGGCAAAAACCAACAACAATACGGTCATGATGAACGTCGCGTAGACGGCGCCATGCTCCCCGAAAAGCAACACCATTGCGCTGGTCGCAAAGGCGGAGCCGCCGATATTGAACAGCGTATTGCCGAGCAAGAGCGCGGCGATCATTCGGTTGCGCTGGCGCATCAGGCGCGAAACGATGCCGGCGCGTCTATCGCCATCCTTTTCGAGTGCGTGCATATGTGCCGCCGAGGCGGCTGTCAGAGCTGTTTCAGATCCAGAAAAAAATGCTGACAGCAAAACGCACGCAATCACGATAAGCAGCGTCGTCCAAAGGTCGCCGTTGCTCAACCTCGCCTCCATGAATTGGCCGGACGGAAAATGCGCATGTTCCGCTGCTAAATTTCGCTCTGCAGGAAACTCCGCACATCCCCGGCGTCAACTGATTTGGCCACAAATGCGTCGCCTATGCTTCGCAGCAGCACGAAGGTCAGCGCTCCGCGCTCGACCTTCTTGTCCTGATACATTGCATTCAGGATGGTCTCGGCGTCGAAGTTCCAGCCGGGAATATCGGTGATGCGTGTAGGCAAACCAAGGCTCGACAGATGACGCTCGGCGCGGTGCGTGTCCTGGCCGCCACACAGGCCAAGACGTTGCGAAAAACGCAGAGCCAGGGCGAGTCCGATAGCCACGCCTTCCCCGTGCACCAGCCGCGCGTTGTCGTAATTTACCAACCGCTCAAAGGCGTGGCCGAAGGTATGACCGAGATTAAGAAGGGCGCGGTCGCCTTGCTCCGTCTCATCGTCCGCGACTATTCGCGCCTTGGTTTCGCAGCTTACTGCAACCGCGCAAATTTGTTCCGGCTTGCTGTGGAACACGGCGTCGCCATCGGCTTCCAGCCATTCAAAAAAGCGCCGATCGCAGATGAGCCCATATTTTACGATTTCAGCGTAACCGGCGCGAAATTCTCTCGGCGGCAAGGTCGCGAGCGTATCGACATCGGCGAGCACCAGCAGGGGCTGGTGAAATGCGCCGATCAGGTTTTTGCCTTGAGGCGAGTTGATGCCGGTCTTTCCGCCGACAGAGCTGTCAACCTGCGCCAAAAGGGAGGTCGGAATTTGAACGAAACGCGCGCCTCGCCGCAGGCTCGCCGCGACATAGCCTGTCAAATCGCCAACAACTCCGCCTCCCAGCGCGACGATCACGTCACGCCGCTCGATCTTTGCGGCGATCGCGTCTTCGCAAACGCGGCCAAATACGGCGAGGGACTTTGAACTCTCCCCCGGCTCGACGACAATCGACGTGAAACGTATTCCTTGCGCGTTGAGACTATCTTCGAGAGCCGGGAGATAAAGTCGCGCCACGTTGGCGTCGGTGACGATAGCGCAGGCGGCTCCAGGCGCCACCGCCGCGATTTTTTCGCCAGCCTGCGCCAAAAGCCCCGAGCCGATCAGAATGTCGTAGGAGCGCTCTCCCAATCCGACTCGCACGTTCTCCTGATGCGGCGGGGCGTCGGAGGACTGGTTGGGTCGCTGCGCGAAATGATCCATGATCGTCTGGGCTTCCTTTATTGAGCGGCGAACGCCGAGCGTGAGACCGGGCAGGCGACAGGCCAGGGCGTCGAGGGTTTCTTCAACCATCGCCTCCTGCGGCGTGTCGCGGGAGAGCACTCTGATGTCGGCGTTGGCGTAGATGGGATAGCGTTCGTCCATGAGTCGACGCAATGTCGCCGACGGGTCGGAGGTCTGCAAAAGGGGACGGTCGCTCTTTCGGCGCACTCGCTTCAGTAGGGTTTCGTGGTCTGCATCGAACCAGACGGAAACCCCGCGCTCAGCTATGCGTTGGCGCGTGCGCGGGTCAAGAAAGGCGCCGCCGCCGGTCGCGAGAATCATCGGTCCGTTGTTGAGTAGACGAAACAGCACCCTGCGCTCGCCATCGCGAAAATAGCCTTCGCCGTATTTTGCGAAGATTTCAGGGATCGTCATACCGGCGGCGGAAACAATCTCAGCGTCGGCGTCCATGAACTTCAGTCCAAGCCGCGTCGCCAGGCGCTGGCCTATGGCGCTTTTGCCCGAGCCCATCATTCCCACTAGTACTATACAATAACTATCGAGCGCGGCTCGGATAGCCGCGACGCGCGGGTCAGTCGCCCCCTGGGGGCCATCGGCGTCGTGGCTTCTGATCATGGTTGTCAATCTATACTGTGGTTGTGGAAAGTTCAGCCAAAAATCGCCCGAGACCTTAGCGGGGCAGCAGCGGGTCCAAAAATGCGGTCATGAATGCAGGGAGGCGCGCATCGGAGAGCTGGGCGCGCGCGCCAAGCATATATCCACATGCGAGTTCCGGCTCGGCTTCGCTGGCGATATGGCGCTCAACTTGAGCGAGCAGGTCAGAACCCGGCGCCGGCCAGTCAATGATTTTCATGCAGGCAATGCGCTGACTGTCGAAAACGACGCGCCAGCCCCGCGAAAACATTTGCACCGTGACGCAAACGCCCGTCTCCTCCGCAAGTTCGCGGATAATGCTACCGTCGAGATCAACACGCTCCCCCACAATATCATCGCGGTCCGGTGTTCCCGCCGGGAAATAGAGCTGTCCGGAGCAGGAGTGACTCGGCCCCATTTCGCCCAGCAGAAAAGCCCCCTCGCGCGAGCGTAGTGCGGGCATGGCGAAGCAGTTATAGACGCCCCGGTCGGGAAAACCGAAATCGCGCCAGGCGAGAAAGCGCGAGAAGCGAACCTCGAAAAAATCCAGTTCAAGAATCGTTTGGCCTTGTGCGTCCTTGCGCGTTTCTGCGCGTTTGGCGAGCAGGACAGGTCCATCGAAAAACGCGGAATTGGATTTTGTCCGCTCCCGCCAATGAGATTCGATGTCGCGTTCATACTCGCGTTCGAAGTCCCAGGCGTGCTTTACAAGTCGGCAGTCCAGCCCATCCACTTGCAGAACCCGAACCGCGTCCGTCAAAGCTTGAGTTCTCCCTGGCAAATCTGGATCGCCTGGCCGCCGAGTTGGATGCCGGCGAGACCGCCGTCCGCGATGTTCATACGGAGCGTCAACCGCGACGGCCGCCCCATTTTGTGGCCCTGTTCGATGAATATTTGGTGTTCGCCATCATTCGGGCGTTCAAATTCGCAAGCCACGCCGGCGAAAGCGGCGAGAGCCTCGCCGCTCGCCGGGTCTTCTGCCCCTCCAGGACGAAATAGCCGAGCATGCACCGCGCTTTTCGGATCGATCGTGTCGGCGGTATAAAGGCAAAGCCCGGCGGTGTCTCCCAGAAGGAGCGTTAAACCGTCTGCGGAGGGGCATGCCCGCTCAAGAGCAGCAAGCGAGCGCAAGGGAACAAAAGTGAAGGGCTCGCGCGCGCCGTAAACCCGAGGCGCGTGGTTTTCGAAGCCAAGGTCCTCAAGGAAAACAGCTAAAGCGGGCGCCAGCGTCTCAAAATTAGGCGCCCCCGCCCGGCTTGTGGGAATCGCATTCAACGCAAATTGCGCATAGCTCACCCCCGCGCTGCTGCGGATGACCTCGCAGGTGAAAATTTCCTCGCCAAACTCCAGCACAACGACCACCTCCCGCCGCGATAGCATTTCAGCGGCGCGGGTTTGAGCCAGCAGTACGGCAACGCCAATCACGGCATGCGATGCGAAGGCGTGCTCCCCGTGTGGTGAAAACACGCGCAAGCGGACGGTGTTTACAGGATTGCGGGGCGCGCAGATGAATGCGGTGGCGAAGAAATTGAACTCACCCGCTATGGCCAGCATTTCGATGGGAGTGAAAGTATCGCCGTCTTCAAATACAGCCAGGGATTTGCCGCTGAATTTGTTGTCAGTGAAGATGTCGAGCGAATGGAAACGCACCGACCTTTTCACCGGCGTTCCATCTCGCCTTGCATCTCAAGAATCGTGATGCTGTCTCGGTATTCGATGAGT
The DNA here is from genome assembly GCA_963724845.1 of uncultured Alphaproteobacteria bacterium. GTDB lineage: Bacteria > Pseudomonadota > Alphaproteobacteria > Rhizobiales > Beijerinckiaceae > Methylocystis. Next base: position 167,355 of record CAVRWF010000001.1, on the reverse strand, counting down.
TCGACGATCAGCCCATTCTCGAATTTCAGAAATTCGGCAAGTGCGACCAGTCCGCGCCGGCCTGTGCCGCAATGTCGCCATTCAACGGTGCGCCGGCAGGCCAAGCGCCCTCCTTCGATGACAATGTCGGACAGCGAATTGTTCAATTGCTCGAAATCAACGCCGATGGCCCGAATGATGTTCAACATCGCGTCCACGCCGACGTGCCTGCCGGCATAGGGAATGCGCGCTCTGTTGCCGACGAATTCGCAAACTACGTCAGGCGAAAAATATTTGCGCACCAACGCCGGGTCCATTCCCTGAGGTGAAGGAAAAAAAGAAAGCGCTTGAATGCACTCTTGAATAGCCGCTCGGTCCAACCCTGGCGAGCGTGGGTTCAGCATGTCTTCGAAACTCGACAAAGCGCTACGCCCGAGGATCGTCGCGCCTGGAATATCGAGAAACTCGTGCATCTCGATGACGAGGTCATCGCGCCAGCGAAGGAAATAAGCCATTTCCAGCGTGTAGACGACGCCGGTCCCGCGATGGCGCCATTTGGTGCGCCAGCGAACCGCCGCGAGCTCGTTTTCCACGAGGATATCAATGATCTCGCCGTCGACCCCTTGGTATTCTTCTTCGGTGAGCCGCAGATTGGCGCGAAAGCTTTCGCGCCCTTTGAGGACACCCGGACTAAAAAGGCCTTCTTTCGTGCAATTGTAATGAACAATGACATTGGGCGCGAAAAAGCTCATCAGCGCGTCGAGTTCGCCGGCAAGCCGAAAATAGGTAATATCAGCTATCCGGCGGCGGATTTCGCTGCCGGTTAATTGGACTGGGCGATCCGCCCCTCCATGCATACGCAGTTCTCCTACCTTCCAGCTCCTTCAAAGGGAGCTGGCGCATAATTCTTGTCGCATCTCGCGAATGCAAGGCGCCTTCGACAGACGTCCGAAAGCGCCTCACCTCCGCCATATTATGCGTCAGTTGCGGTCTTTGTCGACAAGCTTGTTCTTGCCAATCCAGGGCATCATGCCGCGGAGCCGCGCTCCAACTTCCTCGATCGGATGGGCGGCGTTGCGGGTGCGCGTGGCCTTGAAGGAGGTCTGGCTAACCTTATTCTCGAGCATCCAGTCGCGGGTGAACTTACCCGATTGAATATCCTCAAGAACCCGCTTCATCTCGGCCTTGGTTTCGGAGGTGATGATGCGCGGACCAGTTACGTACTCGCCATATTCAGCGGTGTTCGACACCGAGTAATTCATGTTGGCGATGCCGCCTTCATAGATCAGGTCGACGATCAGCTTCACCTCATGCAGGCATTCGAAATAGGCCATCTCGGGTGCATAACCTGCCTCGACAAGCGTTTCAAAGCCTGCGCGAATCAGTTCGACCAGTCCACCGCAAAGCACGACCTGCTCGCCGAAAAGATCGGTTTCACATTCCTCGCGAAATGTGGTCTCGATAATGCCAGCCCGGCCGCCGCCAATGGCGCTGGCGTAAGAAAGGCCAAGCTCAAGCGCATTACCGGATGCGTTTTGATGAACCGCGATCAGGCATGGCACGCCGCCGCCCTTGAGATATTCGCCGCGCACCGTGTGACCGGGCCCCTTGGGCGCGACCATGAGCACGTCGAGATCCTTGCGCGGCTCGATCAGGTTAAAGTGGATGTTCAGGCCATGCGCGAACAGCAAGGCTGCGCCCTGTTTTAGATTAGGGGCGAGATCGTTAGCGTAGATTTCCCCCTGCAGTTCATCGGGGGTCAGCATCATGACGACGTCGGCCCATTTGGCGGCTTCCGCGACTTCCATCACCTTCAAGCCGGAGCCCTGCGCCTTCGCGGCCGAGGCGGAGCCCTTGCGCAGCGCCACCGCAACTTCGGGAACGCCGCTTTCTTTGAGATTCAGGGCATGGGCGAAGCCCTGGCTGCCGTAGCCAATGATGGCGACTTTCTTGCCCTTGATCAGATTGATGTCGGCATCCCGATCGTAATAAACGCGCATTTGTTGTGGTTCCCTCGGCTAGCGGCGTGAAGCTCCTATGGCCTTTTAGCCACGCCTGTCCCGGTGGACAGGCTCAGGAGCATCTGTTTGAAGACGGACTATGTGGAAAGTGAAATTTGCGGCTTCTTCTACGCGGCGAAGGCGCGAAGGTCAAAAGCCCCAGACGCCGATCAGATTGGCTCCGGTCCCCGTGAAATCGCCGCGACGCCGGTGCGCGAAACCTCGACGAGCCCGATAGGCCGCATGAGATCGACGAATTCGTCTATTTTCTCGGGCTTTCCGGTCAGCTCAAAAATGAAGCTTTCGGTCGTGGCGTCAACAATACGGGCGCGAAAGGCGTCCGCGAGTTGCAGCGCGTCGGCGCGGTTCTCGCCGCGGCCACCGACCTTCACCATGGCCAGTTCGCGCTCAAGGCCTCGGCCGTTTTGCGTGAGATCAGTGACTTGGCGCACCGGCACCAGACGTTCCAGTTGATGCCTGATTTGCTCGATCGTCTCGGGCGCGCCGGAAGTTCTGATCGTAATGCGCGAAAGATGCTCGGCATGGGCGACCTCGGCCACGGTCAAGCTTTCGATGTTATAGCCCCTGCCCGAAAACAGCCCTACGACGCGCGCCAGTACGCCGGGCTCATTGTCGGCCAACACTGAAAGCGTGTGCTGCTCTATCTTCGATTGCGCCGTCGACGCTGAATAAGGCGATGGCGGTGAGGTCGGGGCGTTCATTCAGTATCCTGTCGGCAGTTGGCGGATCGGCGATCGGCAGATGGAGTAGCGAACGAACAGTCGAAGACTGCCCAAATCTATAACCAGCGCGTCACACCAGCATCTTGCCCTTCTCATCGATGATTGCGCCAAGCTCGAGCCCGGCGTCGTCGGTCAGATCGGCGAGCAGCATATCGTTGTGCGCCTTGCCGGAAGGAATCATCGGGAAGCAGTTTTCCGATTTTTCCACCAGGCAGTCGAACAGCACAGGCCCGTCGTGGTCGAGCATTTCCTTGATCGCGCTGTCCAGGCTGGCGGGATCGAAGCAGCGAATTCCCTTTGCTCCGAAGGCTTCCGCAAGCTTGACGAAATCCGGCAACGCCTCCGAATAGCTGTGCGAATAGCGGCCGCCATGCAGCAGTTCCTGCCACTGGCGCACCATGCCCATATATTCGTTGTTAAGAATGAACACCTTGACCGGCAGGCGATATTGAATGGCGGTCGAAAGCTCCTGGATGCACATCAGGATCGAGGCTTCACCTGCGATGTCGATAACGACAGCTCCAGGATGGGCGAGCTGCGCGCCAATCGCCGCTGGCAGGCCATAGCCCATGGTGCCGAGGCCGCCGGAAGTCATCCAGCGGTTGGGTTCGTCGAAATGGAAGTGTTGCGCTGCCCACATTTGGTGCTGGCCAACTTCGGTTGTGATGTAGACGTCCTGACCCCTGGTCAACTCGTATAGCCGCTGCACCGCATATTGCGGCTTGATCACCTTATCTGAATTGCGGAAGGCCAGGGACTTTCTCGCGCGCCATTCGTCGATCTGCCGCCACCAGTCTCCAAGCTGCTGTTTTTCGGCATGCATTGCCTCGGAGCGCCATACCCGCACCATCGCCTCCAGCACATGGGCGCAATCGCCGACGATCGCGAGATCGACCTTCACATTCTTGTTGATGGAGGAGCGGTCTATATCGATCTGGATCTTTTTCGAACCCGGCGAAAAGGCGTCGAGGCGCCCCGTTATGCGGTCGTCGAAGCGTGAACCCACGGCGATCATCAGATCGCAATCGTGCATGGCGTTATTGGCCTCGAAAGTGCCGTGCATGCCGAGCATTCCAAGCCAATTGCCGCCGGAGCCGGGATAAGCGCCGAGACCCATAAGCGTAGAAGTGATCGGAAAGCCGGTAAGCGCCACGAGTTCGCGCAGCAGCGTCGCCGCCAGTGGTCCCGAATTGATCACGCCGCCGCCCGTGTAGAAAACCGGCTTTTTGGCGGCCGCCATCATTTGCACGGCCTCGCGGATCAGAGTCGTGTCGCCATCCATCTGCGGGTTGTAGGTCTTGTGATGCACGTTATGCGGAGGCGAATAAAGGCCGCGCGCAAATTGCACATCCTTGGGAATGTCGACGACGACCGGGCCCGGTCGGCCACTGGTCGCCACGTAAAAGGCCTCATGCAGCACGCGGCACAAATCGTCGATGCTTTTGACGAGGTAATTATGCTTGGTGCAATGGCGCGTGATACCGACCGTATCGCATTCCTGGAAGGCGTCGGAACCAATGAGATGCGTAGGCACCTGCCCCGTTATGCACACCAGCGGAATGCTGTCCATCAATGCGTCGGTCAGGCCGGTGACGGTGTTGGTGGCGCCGGGGCCGGAGGTGACCAGCAGCGCGCCAACCTTGCCTGAAGAACGGGCGTAGCCCTCCGCGGCATGCGCAGCGCCTTGCTCATGGCGCACCAGGATATGCCGCACGGACTCCTGCTGGAACAGCACGTCGTAGATCGGAAGGACCGCGCCGCCCGGATAGCCGAAAAGCACGTCGACGCCATGATCTTTCAGGGCCTCGATCACCATTTCAGCGCCGGTCATCTCTTTCAACATCGTCTTGGCTTTCCGTTTTTGCGCGTTCTTTTTAAAGCTTGCCGGATTTCGGGCAACAAAAAAGGCCCACTCGGGGCCTTGGGTCAAGCGCCAGCGCCGGAGTGTACGGGGCTAATCCCGATCCGAAGCAGGCGCGATGGATACTACAAGGGAAGATCGGCTCACTTTTACAGCCCCGTAGACTTTTATCTGAGGCCAAATTAAGCGAGAGCGAACCGGGGGTCAAGCTTGACGACCACACTGCGCCCTCAGGAGCCGACCCTCACGAGCTCTGCGCATATTTCTTGGCCTCACGGCCGACAATCGCCTCAAGCGTCACATTTTCGCTTTCGAGGCGAGCCGCCAAGCCTTGCTTGAGGCGCGTCACCAGACCCGGCCCCTCGTAAACAAGCCCCGAATAGAGTTGCACCAGACTGGCGCCCGCCTCAATTTTGGCGAGAGCGGCCTCCGGGCTGTCGATCCCTCCCGCGCCGACGAGGGGAAACTGGCGCTCGACGCGCAAAAAAACCTCCGCGAGCCGCTGCGTCGAAAGTGCGAACAGCGGCGCGCCCGAGAGTCCTCCGGACTCGCTCGCAAGCTTCGACCGAAGCGAAGCCGGGCGAGATATCGTCGTATTGGAGACGATCATACCGTCCAGAGGCGCATCGCGGGCGACCCGCACGATGTCGTCCAGTTGCCGCAGATTGAGGTCCGGAGCGATCTTCAGCAACAGCGGGCGACGGAAGGATGCGCTTTCGCGCGCTTCCAGCACCCGCGCCAGCAGTTCGGCGAGCGCCTGGGGGTCCTGTAGGTCGCGCAGGCCGGGCGTATTAGGCGATGAGACATTGATCGTGAAGTAATCTGCGACCGCGGAGAAGGCTCTTACACCCGCGGCATAATCTTCGACGCGATCCGCAGAGTCCTTATTGGCACCGACATTCACGCCCACGATCCCGTTTCGCCCGCGAAGAGAAAGTCGCTTCAGCGCCGACGCGTGGCCGTCATTATTGAATCCATAGCGATTGACGACGCCACGATCCTCGACAAGGCGAAAGGCGCGGGGACGCGCATTTCCAGCCTGCGGGAGCGGAGTCAGCGTGCCGACCTCCACGAAACCGAAACCCAAAGCGAGCGTCGCGTCGAAAACCTCGGCGTTCTTGTCAAAGCCTGCGGCGAGGCCGACAGGGTTGGGAAAATCAAGTCCGAAAGCCATCGTTGCAAGACGTGAGTCCGCAGGGCCCGGCTTCGCTTTAGGCAGATATTTCAGCGCCGCAAGGGTCGCGCGGTGGGCGTCTTCCGCGTCGAGCCGTTGCGCCAACGCCGTCGCCGCATCGCCCAGCCAGGAGATCATAGGCAGAACCCGGAAAAGTCATGGCCGCCATCTGCGGACTGCGGCAGTGGCTTGGCCCAGAGCACAGCGGAGCGCGGCAACTCGCCATAGAGATGGGGAAACAGCGCTCCGCCGCGTGAAACCTCCCATTTCAAGGCCGGACCGAGGCGCTCGACTTCCACTGCGACAAGAAGAAGATCGGTCTGGCCAACATAATGGCGCACGGCCGTCTCCCTGACTTGCTCCCCCGTCGAAAAATGGATGAAGCCGTCAACGAGGTCGACGCCAGCGCCAGGGAAAGCGTCGCCCTTCACTCCGAAATGTCCAGCCGACACGATCTTGTAAATGAGCGCCATCGGCAGCCTCCCTATTCAGCGGCTGCGGCCTCTGGCTTGGCGCGGCCCGGCAATCGAGCCACCATGGACAGCAAGGCGCGGTCGCCCAGCGTAACCAGTCGTTCGCCGCGATTAAGCCACTGCACGGCGTCCTCGATCGTTTCGGCGTCAGCGAGTTTCGCCTCGGCCACAGCGCGGTCAGCTGTGATCTGGCCACGCTGGCGCGGCTTGCGCGCCGGAAGCCAGGCTTCATGCAACGCGCGCAGCTCGGGGTCGCCGTGAATGGCCAACAGGCCGTTAACCTCGTCTTCGCCAGCCCGCGCGAGCACTTTCGACAGCGCGCGGCTGCGCTTGGCGATCTGCGGCGTATTGGTCTCCTCCGGCGTCACGAGCGCGCCGGCGCGGCGAAAAGCCAATCCGAGCCAGCGCTGACTGGTCAACCAGGAAATAGGGATAGCGAGAATGAGGCCGGCGATTGTGGGAGACATCCAGCCTACCAGCGACGGAGAGATCAGCAAGCCCGCGACCAGCGTCAGCACGCCAAGAGCGACATGCGAGCGATGTCGCCGCACGATCGCGGCGAAGGGCACGGAACCGTCGTCGCGCCTTTGAGGATCCCAGCCTGTGTCGAAGCCGAACACGATATGCACGACGTGTCCGGTCTGAATTAGCATCATGATTGGGGCGAGCAGCGCGGAGAGCACCACTTCGAACAGCGTCGAAATCAGCAGAACCACCACTCCGCCGGAACCACGGCGGGTTTCCGGATCATGGATAGCGACGATCACGCCGAACAGTTTCGGAGCCAGCAGAATGCCCATGGTGAGCGCGAACAGCCCCAGCGAGCGTTCCGGGTCGAAGCGCGGCCAAACAGGAAAAAGCGTGAATTCGGAGGAAAAATATTCCGGCCGGAAGTAGCTCGCCTGAAACACGATAGTGATGCCGACCAGCAGTTGCAGCAGCCATAACGGCGAGGTCAGATAACCAAAGATTCCGGTGAAAAAATGCTGGCGAGTCGCCCAATGGAAGCCCCGCCCGAACAGCACGCGAATGTGCTGCAAATTGCCTTGGCACCACCGCCGATCGCGGATCGACAGGTCGATTAGCGAGGGCGGGCTCTCCTCATAAGAGCCGCCAAGGGTGGGCAGCATGTATACCGCATAGCCCGCGCGGCGGATCAACGCAGCCTCCACAAAGTCATGACTCATGATATGTCCGCCCCATGGCGGACGACCGCGCAGATCGGGCAGGCCGCAATGACGCGCGAAGGCCTCGGTGCGAATGATGGCGTTATGCCCCCAGTAATTGCCGTCGCGACCCATCCATTCGGAAAGGCCGGCCGCGATGACGGGGCCATAGATTCGCGCCGCAAACTGCTGCACGCGTGCGAACAAAGTGTTGCGATTGATGATGAGCGGCAGCGTCTGGATAATGCCCGAATCCGGATCCGCCTCCATCGCAGCGGCCAGTTGGACAATGGTCGCGCCGGTCATCAGACTGTCGGCGTCCAACACCACCATGTGATCGTAAGCGCCGCCCCAACGCATGACGAAATCCGCGATATTTCCGGCCTTGCGGCTCGTGTTCTTTTCGCGCCGGCGGTAAAACACGCGCGCTCCGACAGCGCCGAGACGGCGGCGGAGGCCGATGAAAGCCCGCTCCTCGGCGATCCAGATGTCCGGACTGGTGGTGTCCGAGAGAAAAAACCAGTCGAAGCTGTCGCCCAAACCGGTTGTTTGAAGATCTTCGAAGATCGTCTGCAAAGCAGCAAAGACGCGGCTTGGCGCTTCGTTGTAGATCGGCATCACCACGGCGGTTTTCGCGGAAATCCGGCCGGGCTCGACGAGTTTTTGGCGTCGGCCGAGCAAGGCGGTCATGCCGACGATGCTGCTTGAGAACGACAATGCGATCCAGGAGAAGTTGAGCACGAACAGAGCCAGAAGCGCCCATTTCAGTGTGGTGACGCCGCCGACGTCGATGACCTTGTACATCTCGTAGCCGCCGTACAGCGTCAACGCTGCGCCTCCGCCGAAGGTCACCAACCGGGCCAGCCAGGGCGTGAAGTTGAGATGGGTCGACACATTTCGCCGCCGCTGGCGAACGTCGAATTTGAAGAGATTTTGCGCCGGCATGGACAGCCGACTCTCCACGGGAGTCGGCGGTGCGTAAATCACGCCGTTAGCAGACTGCGCGGCGCCGCTCATCGGTGAAACCTCGGAAAGCGTTTTCTTCAGGACGTCCATCTATAAAGCCAAGTTTCGCTGATCGGGTCGTCACCCGATTGAAGAACGAGCCGCAGCTCGCAAAAAGTCTCGCCGCCGGGGTCGACATCGAACACCACCCGACAGGTCTTCGCCTGCTGGTTATTGAATGTCCGGATGTTTGTAGCCGCTCCCGGCGAGGTGGTGACTACCGCCCGGAGCGCTCCAGTGCGCGCAGGGTCTCCCAGCACATCGCCTGAAAAGACGACGACAAAACGGCGAAGCTTAGGCGCCGCCGCGCGGCCTCCTCGCGCATCCGTCACATAGGCCAATGGGGGACGCACGGGCGGCTCCCAGCACCAGAACTGGCGATAGGCGAAACTCGCCTCCTTGCCGACAGTCAAGAGCTGTTTGGGTCGCCAATAGGCGACGATGTTCTGGTTCACTTCAGACTCTGAAGGGATTTCCACGAGTTGGACGGAACCCTCGCCCCATTCCCCCAAAGGCTCGATCCAGAGCGAGGGACGGCGCTCCCAATGCTGGTCGTCATCCTGATAGGCGCCGATGTCCCGATTGCGCATCAGACAGCCGAAACCTTTGGGGTTGGCGTCAACAAAGGAGGACAGCTGCAAGCTATTACGATTTGATATAGGTCGCCAAAGCCACTCGTTGTTGCCGGTCAGCATTTGCAGACCGTTCAGCTCGGCGACAGTGGGGCGGATGTCGTCGGAGCGACGCCGGTCGAGCGGCGTAAACAGCGAGGCGCCGGCAAAACCCGCGATCCCGACATGATCAAGCTCCGCGCGTGGAAAGAGCGTCAGCTCCGTATCGATTATCGTGGCTTCTCCGGGGCGGAGGGTGAAGCGATAGGCGCCCGTAACGCTCTGCGAATTGAGCAAGGCATGGATAACGAGCGTGTTATCGCCCAGCGCCGGCTTCTCGATCCAGAAGGTGCGGAAGGCGGGAAATTCCTCGCCGCGAGGATCGGCGGTGCGAATGGATAAGCCGCGCGCGCTGGCCCCCAGCATCTGCCCGGGCGCACAGGCCCGGTAGAAACTGGCGCCTTGAAACAGCGCCAACTCCGCTTCGGGCCCGCCATTCTGTGCGCGCAGCACGCGAAAACCGGAGAAGCCCATATCCGGCAGTTTTTCGGGCACCTTCAAGGCGCCGTAGTCGAATTGCGTCTGGTCGTAGACGATGCGTTTCATAACGCCGGCTTCGACGATGAACAGTTCGACGGGCGTCGTGAAGATCGGCCCGCGATGCAGGGGCTCGAACGAAAAGCCCTTGTTTTCGCCAGCCCATACGGCGCCGCCGGGCTTCATCTTGATGCCGACATATTGTTCGTAAGTCAGCGCGGCGAAAGGCTCGTGCAAATCATTGACCGGCGCTACGAAGGGCTTTTTGGCGAGGGACCGCGCCAGGTCGAGGACGTTTTCGCGGGAGAAAGTGGGAACGGGCGCCGGAGGGGCCGGAGGCGGATCCTGCTGAGCCGCGATAGCGGGAGTGATTCCGGCGGCCAGCGCGCCCAGCGCCGCTCGCAAAACGTCTCTACGTTCGACCATAAGCTTTAAAAACCCAAGGGAGGCGCGGCTAAACCACTGAAGCGCGGCCCAATCTATACAAGAACCTCAAAGAATCGAAACGGCTTTCTTAAGGCCCCACAACTTTTCGCCGAGAAACTCGTCTCCAGCGCTGCAAAAATTCTCGCGGCAATTCCCTCGGGCTTCGTTATCTGAAAAGAACTGGTAAAAAGGCGCCACAACACCAATCACTGCGAAAGGTCATTGCGCACCAATGTCGTCATTACAACAGAACCGCAGCGCCCTCGCCATAGTTCTAGCCGCCGGGGAAGGCACAAGGATGAAATCCGCCGTGCCGAAAGTACTCCATCAGGTCGCGGGACGCCCCATGCTGGCGCATGTTTTGGCGACCATCTCTGCGGCGGAGGCCAAGGACGTCGCAGTCGTGATCGGCCCCGGTCGAGAGGACGTGCGCGCGGAAATTATGAGACTTCGTCACGACGCAAGGGTCTATGTCCAGGAGCAGCGGCTCGGCACAGCGCATGCTGTGCTCTCAGCTCGCGACGCTATTGCAGACGGATTCGACGATCTTCTCATTCTGTTCGCGGACACGCCCTTGGTGACCCCAAAGTCGATGCAGGCGCTACGCGCGGCGCTCCATGAGGGAGCGGCGGTCGCCGTGCTTGGATTCGAGGCTGCGAATCCTTTTGGCTACGGGCGGCTGCTCCGGGACTCCGCAGGTCATTTGGTCGCCGTTCGCGAGGAGAAGGACGCAAGCGTAGCCGAGCGCGCCATTGCCTTGTGCAACGCCGGCCTGATGGCGATCGATGGACGATGCGCTCTGGAACTGCTCGGTTCCGTTGGCGCCGCGAACGCCAAAGGCGAGTATTACCTCACCGACATTGTCGAAATCGCGCGCGCGAAAGGTCTGGAGGCGCGCGTCGTCATTGGCGAGGAGAGCGAAGTGCTCGGCGTCAATGACCGTGCGCAACTCGCGCAAGCGGAGCGGATCGCGCAGGACCGGCTGCGCCGAGAGGCGATGGCGGCAGGCGTCACGATGATTGCCCCCGAGACCGTCTTTTTGTGCGCCGACACGAAATTCGGTCGGGACGTGCTGATCGAGCCTAATGTCTTCATCGGAGAAGGCGTCGAGATCGCAGACGGCGCCGTGATTCACGCCTTTTCGCACATCGAGAAAGCAAGCATCGGAGCCGGCGCCAGCGTCGGCCCTTTTGCGCGGCTGCGTCCAGGCGCAAAGCTCGGAACCTGCTCCAAGGTCGGCAATTTCGTGGAAATCAAGGCAGCCAATGTCGGCGCAGGCGCGAAGGTCAGCCATCTCAGCTATATCGGGGACGCCGACATTGGCGCGAACGCCAATGTCGGGGCGGGAACAATCACCTGCAATTATGACGGCTTCTTCAAATATCGCACCAGCATTGGTGAAGGAGCATTCGTCGGCTCCAACTCCTCCCTGGTGGCGCCGGTAAGCATTGGCGCCGGCGCCTATGTCGGCTCCGGGTCCGTTGTCACGGAAGACGTCAGCCCTGACGCTCTCGCTCTTGCGCGCGGCAGGCAAGTGGAGAAGTCCGGATGGGCTGAGGCGTTCAGGCGCAGCCAGCAGAACAAGAAGAATGAGAAAAATCATAAGGCCTGAACATCCGGCTTAACCAATACCCCTAAAGAACCCTCGCATCTCGTCGCCGCGGCGCCGTTCATGCTAATTTGTCCATTATCGCTATGGAGATCGCGCATGTGCGGCATTGTGGGAATTTTGGGGCGCAAGCCGGTGGCTCCAGCACTTGTTGAAGCTTTGCGAAGGCTCGAATATCGCGGATATGATTCAGCCGGCGTTGCGACGCTGGAAGACGGGAGGCTATCCCGTCTGCGCGCCAGCGGAAAGCTGCGCAATCTCGAAGAGAAGCTCGCAAGCACGCCGCTTAAAGGGCATATCGGCATTGGCCATACGCGCTGGGCGACGCATGGGCGTCCGAATGAAACCAACGCCCACCCGCACGCCAGCGACAAGGTGGCGGTGGTTCATAACGGCATCATCGAGAATTTCCGCGAGCTGCGGGAGGAGCTGACCGCGAAGGGGCACATATTCACCACGCAGACGGATTCCGAGGCTGTCGCGCATCTTGTCACTGAGGAGATGCGCCGGGGCGCGGGACCGCAGTCGGCGGTCGCAGCGGCGCTGGCGCGGCTAAAGGGCGCTTTCGCCTTGGTGTTTTTGTTCGACGGCGAGCCCAATCTGCTGATTGGCGCCCGGCGCGGCTCCCCGCTTGCGGTAGGCTTTGGCGAAGAGGGCGGATATCTCGGCTCAGATGCGCTGGCGCTGGCCCCTTTCGCAAATGAAATCGTTTATCTCGAAGAGGACGACTGGGTCGTTCTCACGCGCGAAGGCGCGACTTTCTACGACGCGGCCGGAACCGTCGTCCAGCGCGCTAGACGGCCGTTGCAGGCCGGTTCACTGATGGTCGACAAGGGGAATTACCGCCATTACATGGCGAAGGAAATTCACGAGCAGCCTGAAGTCGTCGGACGCACCCTGGCTCATTATCTCGACCTTGCCAATGGGACAGTGCGGCTGCCATTCGAGCTGGATTTTGACGTTAAGGCGCTGTCGCGCGTTACGATCTCGGCTTGCGGCACCGCCTTCTACGCAGGGCTTGTCGCCCGTTACTGGCTGGAGCGTTTCGCACGACTTTCCGTTGACATCGACATAGCGTCCGAGTTTCGCTACCGCGAGGCGCCGCTTCCAGAGCATGGGCTGATGATTGTCGTGTCGCAGTCGGGCGAGACAGCGGACACTCTAGCCGCGCTGCGTTATGCGCGAACACAGGGCCAGCACATTCTTTCCATCGTCAATGTCGACACTTCCACCATTGCGCGCGAAAGCGACACGGTGGCCCCGACACTCGCCGGGCCCGAGATCGGGGTCGCCTCGACCAAGGCGTTCACCTGCCAGCTTGCGGTTTTCGCCTGCCTCGCACTCGCGCTGGGCCGGGCGCGCGGCGTTCTCACGGAGGCGCGGGAAAAAGAACTGGTCGCCGAACTCATCGCGACGCCAGGCCTCATGGCGCAAGTGCTAAAGGACGAGGCGCGGCTGGAGCCGGTGGCGCGGGACGTCGCGCGGGCGTCGAGCGTTCTCTATCTGGGACGGGGGCCCTCCTATCCGCTGGCGCTCGAGGGGGCGCTAAAACTCAAGGAACTGTCCTATATCCACGCCGAAGGCTACGCGGCCGGCGAACTCAAACATGGGCCAATCGCACTTATCGATTTCGCGATGCCGGTCATCGTGCTGGCGCCGCATGACGCGAGCCTCGAAAAAACGGTGTCGAATCTTCAGGAGGTTGCCGCGCGCGGAGGCCATTTGATTCTTGTGGGCCCGCAAAGCGCCAGAGTCGCGGCTGCGGCGGAACTGGCGGGATTCGTCGAAATGCCGGAAACAGCGGCCGGAGCCTTCGCGGCTCTGGTTTATGCTCTGCCGGCGCAGCTTCTGGCCTATCACGTTTCGGTTTTCATGGGTAAAGACGTGGACCAACCGAGAAATCTGGCGAAAAGCGTGACGGTGGAATGAGGCTAATTGCTTTGGCCTCGCCATATTCCGGTCACGCGACCTGCGTTACACCCTCGATTAGGGGGACTGCGACGCGGGCCAGCGCTCGCGCATAGGCCTGTGGACTGAATGTTGCGTCATAGAGCCGCCGCGTGGCGCTGGCGGCGCCGGGCCGCGCATTGGCCCCTGCGCTCAAGCAAGCCGCTGTTTCCCGCAAAGCTGCAGCGAAGCCCGCAGCGTCCTCTCGGAGCGTCACGTTGGAGAGGCTGCGGGGATCGACGCCCATCCCGCGAAAAGCTTGTGGTGTGGCCAGCAGGGGCGCGCCGCTGGACAGCGCCTCGACTGCCTTGATCGATAGCCCGTGGCCCTCAATGGTTGGCAATAGAATGCATCCTGCGGCCGCATAAACGGCGCCGATGTCCGCGACACGGCCTTGGAACAAGGCTTTATGCGCCTCGTAAAGCGCTCTGTCTCGATTCTTTACGCCGCTGTCGATGTTGCCGTAGATCTTTATCGCCACGTCACCGGCCAGAGGCAGAACCTCGTTCAAAAACCAGCGCAGGCTAACGAAATTGGCGTAATTGTCGCTGGCCACGATGGTGAGGTCGCGCCCTGCGCTGATGGGAACGGGCTCCGTAGCGGGATACACCAGGGCATGGCGCGACCTGGGCAGGAGGCTACGAAATTCGCCATGCTCCTCCTCATTGAGGTGGACGCATAGATTGGCGCGGCTGGTCCATTTCAGCTCTACATCCAGCAAATCCTCATAGCTGGCGTAAGGCGGCACGAAAAAACCACCTTGATTGCGCAGAACATATTGCCGCGCTTGAACGTCCTGGGTTTCGAGGATGATGGGGGCCGCTCCCGAGCCCTGCATCCTCTCAGCCAGCGGCAAGGTAAAGTAATGATTGGCGTGGATGAGGTCGATGCGCTCGGAGTCGAGTTCGGGGGGCAGCGGCGCGCATTTGGCGAGCTCGATCAGCCAGCTTGCCTGATCGCCATGAATCAGCGGCCACCACCCTTTGCGAAGCAGGGCGGAAGTCAGCAGGCTATGGCCCGCTGGAGCGGTAAAAAACCGGCGGTCGGCCGGAAGATCCGGTGTGGCGGCGAGATAGGCCGGCCACCGCGGGCCATGGGGGGCGGGCGGCGACAGCGCGTCCATCATGGCGATGGAAATCACCCGGGCGCCCAGCGCCTTATAGGCTTTGATCTGACTGACATTGACCTGATAACTGCCGCAGGAATGCCAGGCCGCATGCACCACGGCGACAGTTTTCCCAGCCAAAGGCGTGAGATTCGCGTCTCCCTGCAAGACCTCTCCAGTCCGCAAAAACCGCCCCTCTTGCTAAGCGCCAAACTTTCCAAGTAGAGCTTCGTATATGAGCCTGAACCCGTCGAATCCAGCATTTTCGCCGCCTGCCGAAGCCGGCGTCTCGGAGTCCGCTCCCGTGGAGGGCGCGAAGAAACGATATGGCGTCGCCATCGTCGGCAATGACAAGATCATCGACTGGCTGCTGCCCTTTCTGGAAAGCTACCGCTCCACTAATTCCACGCTGCCGCTTTACCTCATTCCTTATGACAACAATGTCGCCCAGACCCGCCGCGCAGCGGAAATTTATGGGGCGACCTTCGTCGAAGACGAACCGACCGAAATCGACAAGCTCGCCCATGAGCTTTACCCCGGGATATTCAATAATAACCGTCGGCGCTTGCGTAAGCTTCAGGCGCTTGCGCTTCCTCTCGACGAAGTGGCCTATGTCGATGTGGACGTGATCCTGTTTCGCGATTTCACTCCGATATTCGGGAGACTGGAGGCGGGCAAAACGGAATTTATCGTGGCCTCGCCAAGCTTTGAATACGTCTACAACGATAGGCGCGACGCCTATCCTTTTTTGCGCGACGTGCTGCTCTTCAACGACGGCTTCTGGGTCACCTCGAACAGATATCTGAAGCTGTCAGACTTCATAGAGACGATGGCCAAGGACGCGGCGATTTTCCACGATGTGCGCAAACGCGGCCAGTTGTTCGCACAACCGTTGGTCAACTTCGTCACGCACAGGCGAGGCCTGAAAATCGCGTTACTGCCGAATGTCGTCGAGAACGCCTCGCATGAGAGTTTCTACAAGGCGCCCGGCGTGACCTTCGCGCGAGGCAAACCGCTCGATCCTGATGGCAAGGAAATTTACTTCTGCCATTGGGCCGGAGCGACCGCCCTGCCCTCGCGCGGCATATTCGATCCAGCCTGGACGGAGTTCTCCAGGGCTGCCTGGGCGAGGTTCAAGAAATGAACCGCAGCTCTGGCGAGTCCGGCTCGCGAAGGCGCTGAAACATGCCGCGCCTGTTGTTCTTCTATCTCATCAAACGCATCGCGCTCGCCGTCGCCGTCATAGAATTCGCGCTCTGCGTTCCTGTGGTGCTGTCGTATCTTTTGGGCTCGCTTTCCGCTGCCGCGGTGCGTGGTGGATTGGTATGGCCCGCGCTGGTGGGCGTCGCTCCGACCGTCGCCTATGTCGCCTTGCCGATGGCGGTCGGCGTCGCGACTGCGCTGGAGTTCTCGCGCATGGCGAGCGAGGGCATGATCGCCGTTCTTTATGCGCTGCGTCTCTCAGCGTGGGCCGTGTGCCGACCGGCGCTCATTCTATCGCTGCTGCTTGTCGTCATGGGCCTTCTGCTGTCCAATTTCATTGCGCCGCAGTCCGCTGGCAGCATGCAGGATGTGCTAAACGTCGTCCGCAACTCGCTTAACCATCGCATGCTCGATCCGGCGCGTTTCTACACGTTCGAAAACGGCGTAAAGACGCTTTATCTGGAGCGCTGGGAAACGCCCGATATCGCCGTTAACCTGTTCCTGCGGCAGATTTCCATCGACAAGAACGAGGAACAAACCGTCACAGCCGCGCGCGCTGAATTCCGGCGCAATGAATCGGGGGTCATTGTCGCGCTGACAAAGGGCAGCATCCAGACGCGCTTTTTAAACAGCAGCGAAGTGCGCATTACCAATTTTGACGAATATGCGATGGCCTTGCCGATGCAGGGTAGCAGCGGTCTTCCGCAACGCTCCTGGCGTGGGGTGTTCGAACTTTCGGCGGGAGAATTTATAGCGCAGCATAAAATTGCGCGGGCCGATCCGAGACTGCTCGCCGAATGGACGACCGAGGCAGCCATGCGGCTGGGCGTGCCCCTTCTGGCGCTGGGACATTCGCTTCTCGCCATCGCCTTGGTGCTAACCTATGGAAACATCACAGGCCGCCGCGGCGCAGGCGGCTCAGCGTTGATCGTCGCGATTCCGACGGCGCACATTCTATTTCTTGTAGCCCTGCAGTCACTGCTGCGCGCCGACGCGCGCTTCGTATTCCTGCTCGCCTCGCTCGCGCTTTTAGAAGTTCTGTACTCGGCATGGCTGATTGCGCGGTTGAACTATGGTCCGCGGCCAAAAGCTCTTTCCGCCAGCGCGAAGCAAGGTATTTCCGACAGCTACGCGGTCCCTTACGCCTGAGACTTCACACCAGCGCCATCGCGGCGCGATATTCGCCGAGCACTGCCGCCGGTTCGCCAGACAGCCGCACCACGCCATTGTCCAGCCAGATGACGCGATCACAAAGGTTTTTCAAAAACTCCAGGTCATGCGACACCATGAGAATGGTGCCGGTCTTGGCGAAGTTGGCTATGAACGCTTCACATTTCTTCTGGAAAGCTTCGTCCCCGACCGACAGCGCCTCGTCGACTATGAGGATGTCCGCGTTAGCGTGAGCACAGATGGCGAAAGCCACGCGCGCAAGCATGCCGCTCGAATAAGTGCGCATCGGCTGCTCGAAGGCCGAACCGATGTCCGCGAAGGCGGCGATGCCGTCAATGCATGCATCCACCTCGCGCCGCGACAGGCCCAGTATGGCGGCTCCAATTCGAGCGTTTTCGCGGCCGGTGAGCAAACCATCGAAACCCGAACCGAGCGCCAGTATCGGAGCGATACGCCCCGATACAGAAAATACGCCCCTGGTGGGGCGAGTGATGCCGCACAGGATCTGCAACAGCGTCGTCTTGCCGGCGCCATTGCGTCCGATCAGACCAACGCGCTCGCCTTTGGCGACCGTAAAAGTAACGTCGTTCAGAACCCATTTTTCCTTGTAGAATTTCTTCCACAGGCCAAACAGGATCTGCTTCAGCTGATCGTTTTGATGAGCATAAAGCTGAAACGCCTTACCGACGCCCTGGCTTTCGATGATGGTCTTAGATGACATCGACGATGACCGACTTGTAGCGCATGAAGAATTGATACCCGAAGAAAAACACGGCGTAGGACACGGCGACGATCACGAGATAGCCGAACAGATTGGGGATACGGCCGTCCAGAGTGACTGCGCGGAACATCTCGATGTAATCGCCGATGAGATTCAGTCGCAGCCAAACCGCGATGTTGGGCGGCAACTGCTCCAGCGAATAAAACACTGGCGTCGCAAACATGAGAATCGGCACGATGGACGCCATGATGTGCGCGACGTCACGCGTAAAAGCGCCGAGCGCCATGAAAAACCAGACAACGCCAAGAATCAGGAGTGCGAAAGGCACGACCAGAAAGGGCGTGAACAGCAGCGACCAATGCAACCCACCCCCGGTGAGAAGTCGAAACGCGAGAAACACCAGGAAAGCTATCCCGCCGTATGTGAAGGCCCGGATGGTCGCAGTCCAGGCGATGGTCTCGCTGGGGAAGATCGACTTTTTGACGAAATTCACATGCTCGTGCAACAGCATCGGCGCTCGATAGGCGAGCTCGCTGAAAAGGTTGAAAACTATCAGGCCGATAAAGATGCCGGCGGCGTATTCGGTGACGCTTTTGCCCCCCGCGAGCTGCGGCACCGTTATGGAAAAGACGGCGGTATAGGTCAGCATCATGATCAGCGGAGACAACACGGCCCACAGTGGTCCCAGCGCGGAGCCCCGAAAGCGCGAAATGAACTCCCGACGCGCCACGGCGCGGATCAGCTCCCGATGGCGCCAAGCGCGCTGGAAGGGCTCGAAAATTCCGGGGGGCAGAGCGATAGGCGACAGGCTTCGGTCCTTTCCAGAGCGCGCGGCATGGGCGCGATTCCCGCATAGACCAGTTGCGCCGGGCGCCTGTCAATGGTGGTCCAGAAATGCCGCGACCGCCGGAGAGGTCTTCAGCAGCGGCCCAACGAACGCTAACCTCTCGCGCAATGGTCTCGGCTTCAATTTAGCATTATAACTTCAATATAATAAAGGAGTTAGTTTTGACAGAGACCACAAAGACAAGCGCGAATCCCGAACAAGTCGCTGCAGGACAGGCAGTTTATAGCGCGCGCGCCTTAGCTGTTTATGATTTACTCGTGCTCGGCCTGTCCAACCGGCTGATTTGGCGGTGCCCGAGTGCGCTGCAGGTCAGGCACTATAATCAGCACGTTTCGGCCAATCATCTCGATGTCGGGGTTGGAACCGGCTATTTCCTCGACCGTTGTCGCTTTCCCTCCCATGTACCGCGCATCGCCCTGATGGATCTCAATTTAAACTCGCTGGAGCACAGTTTTAAGCGGATTGCGCGCTTCCGGCCTGAAGCATATGTCCGGAACGTCCTGGAGCCGATTTCATGGAACGCCGAAAAATTCGATTCCGTCGGCGCCAATTATCTCCTCCACTGCCTGCCGGGATCAATCGAAACAAAGGCCGTCGCCTTTGACCACCTCAAATCCCTGATGAGACCGAATGGCGTGTTGTTTGGCGCAACAATTTTGCAGGGAGGCGTCGAACGCAACTGGGCAGCCCGGCATCTTATGGCATTTTACAACAAAAAAGGGATTTTCTCGAACGAAAGCGACGACCTCAGGGGTCTGGAGCGAGCACTCAATCAAAGATTTAATTGCGTCTCAATCCAGATCAGGGGTTGCGTGGCATTATTTTCCGGACGCGCATAGGCCGCTCCAAAACTTCAGCTGGATGGCCAGTGCTCATTGCGCCAAATTTTGTATCCGGGACATCAAATCGCGTTCCTCATAGGGTTTTTGTAACATAGGCGCTCTTTTGAGCGGCTCCGGCAGGAGTCCCTGTGCAACAGTACCCTGAAAGGACGAAGAAGGGAATGTTCAGCTCCAACAGCGCCGCAGCGACGCTTTCCGTGCTTTCTCCGTCCAGATGAACATCAAGAACCGCGCCGTCCAATTTCTCATTCGCAAGAACGGACAATGCTTCTTCCACTGTACTGGCGATCGCCACCACAGTGAATTGCATTTCTTTTTCGATCACCCAAGCGATATCTTGAGCGATTAGGCCCTCATCTTCCACCACCAGCATGCGCATGATGCCTCTTTCTTGCTGTGCGCGCCGTCTTACTTTAATGACCATTAATTGCTTGGTGCACAGCCATATGCAAGCCTGCTTTTGCGCCTCAAAATCGCCTGTCATTCTAACATTTGGAAATTCAAGCTAGCACAGCGGTAAGGCTTACGTCGAAACATGCAGTCTGAAGGCAATATTTCTTGGTCGAAGCGCTCGGAGTTCCCGCGCTTTCTCGCGGACCTCCTGGCTGCGGAGCTCGCGCGCTTGAGGCCGGGCGCAATCCTCCCGGTCCGGCCCTGGAGGGACGAACTGTCCTTCGAAGCGGAAGGGCTGGGCGTCGATTCGCTCGAATATTTGCGCTTGGCGACGGCGGTCGCCGAAACGCTGCAATTTCCAAAGGAACGACGAAGCCGTTTAATGCAGATGAAGCGCTTCGGTGAATGGATGACGGAATGCCGCCGCCTTCTCGATGGAGCCGGCGGTGAGATCGCCTTCAAAACTTCAGGCGCCACTGGAGCTCCGCGATTCGTCAGTCATTCATGGGAAACGCTTTGCCAGGAGGCGGACCGCCTCGCCGACCTGTTCCAAGGATCCAAGCGGATTGTGAGCTTGACGCCCTGTCATCATATCTATGGCTTTCTGTTCACGATCCTGCTCCCGGCGCGTCTGCGATGTCCTGTGCTCGACTGTCGCGATCATGCGCTATCGTCCATGAACGCTCTGGTGGTCCCCGGCGATCTGATCGTTGCATTCCCCACGATCTGGCAGTTGATGGCGCAATCGAATTTGCGGTGGCCGGAAAGCGTCGACGGAGTTACATCCGGAGCGCCTTGTCCCGGCGAAATCCCCGTGGCTTTGCGGGCCAATGGTCTGCGCCGGCTCTTTGAAGTTTATGGCTCGACAGAAACAGGCGGCATCGGATGGCGTGACCACGAAGATGCAGCCTTTCGACTTTTTTCGAATTGGTCGAAAATGGACGAGGATCGGATCCGTAAACAAGAGGGCTCAGAAGTCCATGCCTTCGAGCTGCCGGACATCGTCTTGTGGCGTGATGAAGACAGCCTGACGCCGCTACGGCGTCGTGACGGCGCAGTTCAGGTGGGCGGCGTCAATGTGTATCCGCAGCTGGTGCGATCCGCGCTGCTCGCGCATCCGGCGGTCGCTGAAGCGCAAGTGCGCATGATGCGGCCGGATGAAGGCGACCGTCTTAAGGCTTTCATCGTGCCAAATGATCGCAACGCGTCGGTGGAACAATTGCGCCAACAGCTTGAAACCTGGATCAACCAACGCTTGACCACAGCGGAGCGGCCACGCTCGCTCACATTCGGGACAGCCGCGCCCGTGAACGAAATGGGAAAGCCCGCGGACTGGACCATTGATCTCCAGGGGAAGGCGCGAACGCTCGAATGACCATGGCTTTGTCCGACACGCCTCTCGAATTGTCAGACCAAATGGATCTTTCCCTTTCCGAATTCCTGCGCGCGGCGACCGAGAGCGCGCCGATCGCGATCGCAGATGCGACACTCGCTCGCATGGATCTCGCCTTCGATGTCGCCAGGGGTAGAGTGTCGCAAGCGGACATCTACGGGGTTTCTACCGGCTTGGGTCCGATGGTCGCATTCGACGTGCCTTCCAACGTCAGCCGCGATCTCCAATACAACCTCATTCGCAGTCACGCCGCCGGTATGGGCGAGATGTTGTCTTCGGAAATCACTCGCGGGTTGATGTTGGCGCGCCTGCAGTCGCTGACTCGCAATCGTTCTGCCGTGCGAGGAAGCGTCGCCGCTCACATCGCCAAGTTGATGAACGTCGGAGCTCTGCCTTGCGTCCCGCGCAAGGGAGGCGTAGGGGCCAGTGGCGATCTGGTGCAGCTCGCGCATTTGGGGTTGCTCGTTATCGGCGAAGGCCAATGTCAGATCAAGGAGCAAAAGCTCCCTGCCAACGAGGCTTACGCAAAGTTCGGATTTGCGCCGCTACGCCTCGAGTTCCGAGACGGTCTCGCATTGCTCAACGGCGCCTCCGCAATGGTTTCGATGGGCGCGTTTGCTTGTCACTATGCGCGCCGCCTTTTCGATTGCGCGATCGCGCATAGTTGCATTCTGGTCGAAATTCTGGACGCCAATCAACAAGCCTATGCGGAGTCTTTGAACGACGCAAAGCGTCATCCGGCGCAAATTGATGTGGCACGACGTATGCGCGAACATTTAGCGGATGGCGCCGGGCTCGGGCGCAAGGCGCCCCGTTCGGGATTACGATTGCAAGCTCCTTATTCGGTGCGATGTACGCCACAAATCATTGGCCCGATGTATGAGGCTTTGGCTTTTGCCGAACGCACCTTGAGCGACGAGCTAAACTCCGCTTCCGACAATCCGGTGTTCGATCCCACGACGGGCGAGGCGCTGCATGGAGGCAATTTTCACGGGGAGCCAATCGCACTCGCGTTGGATGTGCTGAAAATTGCGGTGGTCAAATGTTCGCTGCTGATGGAACGGCAACTCAATTTGTTGCTCAATGACGCGATCAACGCAGAGCTGCCGCCTTTTCTCAATTTTGGTCGGCTGGGGGTCGAACTCGGCCTTCAGGGAGTTCAATTCACGGCGACCTCGACCGCAGCTGAAAACCAGTCGCTCGCCTTTCCTGCGAGCGCGCATTCGATTCCCAGCAACAAGGATAATCAGGATGTGGTGAGCATGGGCGCCAACGCCGCATGGCTCACAATGCAGACAATCGACAACTCCTTCGATATAGCGGCTATTCTCGCAGTCGCTTTGTCCCAGGGAGCAGAGGCTGCAGGCGCCGGCGAACGACTTTCGTCGACCTCAAAAATGCTGCTCGCCCAGCGCCGCGAGATCGTGCCGATTTTCAGAAAGGACGTGTCGTTGTCGCAACCTTTGGCGGCGATGAGCCGCGCATTGAAACGCAGCGAGTGGCCGCCTTGAACCGATGAGACAATTGGATGCCAGGCCGCAGTTTAATTTTTGGAAGCAATCAGCGCGGGATCTTGCGCGATAGTCACCATCGCTGCAAGCAAATCATCCGGGCTTAATGGTTTTGTCAGTCGCGGCGCGCCGATGCAACTGGCAGGAACACCCAGACGAAATCCGAATCCGGTCAGAAGCAAAAAACCGATGCCGCGCTCAAATAAAATATCAGCGACAGGCCAGACAAATTCGCCCGCCAGATTCACGTCCAGCACCGCAGCATGGAGTTGTTCCGACCTGGCCAGGTCGAGAGCTTCATCGAGGCGGTCGGCCGGACCTACGACTTCGTAACCCCCTTCGCACAGCACGTCTTGAGTGTGGAGCGCGATCAGAGCTTCGTCCTCGACCAGGAGAACGCGTAAACCATTCATGCCCGGTCACTCTTCAGAAGCGGAGCGACGCTGGAAAATCCAAATTCCGCCATCGCTGGCGGCCTGCGCGCGAACCGATAATTCGCGGTCACAATCGCCAAAGTCGCCAATGAATGTAAAGGATATATCCAGAGTGCCCGCCTTGAGCGCCTTGTCGATGCGTCCTTTGAAATAGCCATTATTCATGCAGGGCGCCACATCTGCAAAATACAGCTTTCCGCGCGCAATCCTGTCATGATAGCCGGAAAGTTGGGCTTCGGTCCTATTGTAAACGCGCACCGTATTGTGAGGGTCAAGGCCGATCACGCCAAAAGGCAGCATGTCGAGTTGCTCAGGCGTCAGCCGCTCGACAGCTTCCGCAAGCTTGGGCGTGTCAAAACTTGGCAGAGTGTGCATCCATTTCCCTTGCTATCGACCGTGGGTCAAAGATATCGTCTTAAGCTAAAGATCCTGGGAGCATAGCGTTAACGCTATATCACCGTCAACAATCGCTCGCGAAAGGACATGCATGCCAACACGGCCTCGCGTGAAGCAAAAGAGCACGGCAAGTCTTGCCGCTACTCTTGCGCAGCTTCGCACCCGGTCTGGTTACACCCAAGAGGAAGTAGCCCAACGAATGGAAACGACTCAAACCGCGATCGCGCGACTTGAGAGCGGTAAACAGAGCCCGACGATTCAGACTTTACAAAGTTATGCGCGCGCCAATGGGTATTGCCTGGAAATCGGGTTTATCGGTTCATCCGGCGACGGTGGCGCAACCGGATGCATCCTGTTTATTGAGGAGCAAGAGCCGATCGCGGAGACATTCGACAGGAACCAAATTGCGGTCATTTAGCGCTTTTACGTTCCGGCGGCCGCGTGTCGCCACGGTAGACAACCACGCCGACGACATGCGTGACATCTCGTCTCGCCTTCGCGGAGAAAGGAACCAAAAGGCGCTCAAATGTCAGCGGATCGCCGTCGCCAAAATCGAACCGCAGATATTCGTGACAGGGTTTTCCCATTCGCGCGCAACGCCTGTAAGCCTCAGCAAGGCTGATTGGATCTTCACTGGCCAGGTCTCGGTCTTCAAGAGGACGACCAAGCTGTTCTATCAATGCGCGGCCAACCTGAACAAAATGGACAGCGGCGCTCTCATCAATACTGGCGATGGTCAAAGCACCCGTCGCTGCAAAACGGCTCCACTCAAAACCATCCAGACTCGGCAAGACTCCGCCGCCGCCGCGCTGCCGCGCCCACGTGTTGTAAAGTGAGCAGACGATTTCGCTCTTAAGCTTCCGGCGTACCGGCGAGTCAAACTGGAGGTCTCCAAGGCGCGCCAGAGGCGCTTCGAAGCAATAGGAAAAACCTTCTTCAGAATAATCGAGTTTAGGTGCGCATTTGAACTCCGCTCCAAGGACTCGGCTGATAAGTGTAGAGCCGAATCCCTGTCGTGTCGGCGCAACGACTTTTGGCCCTCCTTCCTCGCGCCAGTTGAACTGGAAACGGCGTTCGTCTCCCGCGTCCTCGACATTCCAACTCACATGCAGCCGACCGCCAGCAACCGATAGCGCTCCGTATTTGGCTGCGTTGGTCATGAGTTCGTGAGCAGCCAAAGCGAATGTTTGCGCCGCCTTGACGGTCAGTATCACGCTCGGTCCCTTGAGCTGCGCCCTTACCCCGAAAGACGCCAGCTCGTTCGCCAGAACGACATCGAGGAGCGCTCCGTCAAACGCCTCAGCGGTGAGACTGTCATATGTTTTCGACAGCGAGGTCAACCGACCGATAAACGCAGTTTTCGCCGCGTCAAGCGAACCAGCGCCCGATAGGCTGCGATTGGCTATAGACTGAATGATGGCGAGCAGGTTTTTGCCGCGATGCGAAAGCTCGTGCATCAAGGTTTGCTGACGTTGCTCGGCAAGCTTGCGTTCCGAAATATCCTCTATCACCGCGACGAAATAACTGATCGCGCCGTCAGCGGCCCGCACCACGCTTAATGTGCAACCGACCCATATGTCGGACCCATCCTCGCGCAAGAAACGCTTGTCCAAGCAGAAGGAATTGGTGGCCCCCGATCGTAAGACCTCGATATGCGCCGCATCGGCGTCACGATCATGAGGATGCGTTACTTCCTGAATGGTTTTGTTCAAAAGCTCTTCGACCGGATATCCCGTAAGCCGGGCTAAAGCATCATTGACGCGCAACCACCTTCCATCGGCGGAGACTTCCGCGATGCCCACTGCTGCGTTCTCAAATATCGCATGAAATCGCTCGTCGCTGGCGCGCAGGGCTCGCTGCGCTTCCTTGCCTTCTGTGATGTTCAAATGCGAAATGATAGCGCCGGTGTGACCGTCGAGGTCGAGCGGCGCGACCGTCATGAGAAACCAGCGCTCCTCGGTCGGGCTGGCGCAGGGATATTCGACCGAGAACTGCGTCAGCTTTCCGCTCAGCACAGCTTCGATGCCTGTAAGCGCCTGTTTTGCGGAGGCGCCATCCGTCGCCGCCTTGCGGCAAATATCGAGGTAATTCGCCCCAACTGTCACATTGGGATCGATTGCGGACCCGTTGGCGCGGGCGAACTCGGCCCATGCCTCGTTAACGAGAACGATCCGGCCTCCCGAATCTATAACGGCGATATGCGCCGGCTGCGCCTGCAATCCTTTTCGGCATAATTCGTGGTTCGCCCGTAGCGCCTCTTTCTCCCAGTGCTCACTATGCAAATCATGCATTCTTCCCATCACGAGCACCTTTTTCGGCCTTGCCGCAATGATCACAAGGTCAGCGAGGTCTTTACGCTTTTTTGTTCCATCACCCACCGAGAAACGCGCCGCAGCCCGACGGTCGAGGCACGCAGCCAAGTCCATCTAACGTAGCGGATGCTGTTTGTTCAAAGATTACAACAGCGACTGGACGCCTTCTCGAAGCTATTGGTTTTCTACCAATTGACATTGACGCGTCATTGCCCGTTTGGCAATTGCACGCGCTTCCAGCGGTCGCTCTATTGTGACGGCAACGCTAACTCTCGCCAAGAAAGCATCTCGCGCGTCGGCTGATCGGCAAGATCGGCTAGACAGGATAACGCTGTCTATGCCTGAGGAAAAAAATCATTAGTTCTATCTTGCACTTAGATGCGCAGATTATGCCTCGACCGGACAGCCTGTTTCTTTGATGACAGCTGCGGCGAACGCCTTGACGCCCACATTAATGCGCAACGGTTGCAATTTTGCACCCTTTATCCAGCATTGATAGGAGACAATTCCCCTGTTGATATGGAGCACCTTGTAGTTTTCTCGACCGCCGGTCGCATAGCATTTGCCCGGCTGTATGTCGTTTTCGGCCATCGGCATCGCAATTCCCTCGTGTGTGAGGCCGCAGTTCCGCAAAACCCGTGCCGTTTCCGAAAATGGCTTCGCAACGTCATTAGACCGCCTGTCAGATACAAGACGGAAACTCTGGATTGCGATGTTCTTGTCGAGCCTGAACGGAGCCATCTCCAGCCAGCGATGCACTTTGATGGCTATTGCTGTCCGTCATAAGCACGTCTCTGCGCTGGCCCAGAACGTGCTTATCCATGACGTGACATCATCGAGGAGCTTCGGTCATGCCTGTGGATCTGAAGGGAAACTGGACGGATGCCGACATCGCCGAACTCATCGGCGCAGTCACGGATGATCGCGACTGGCGTTTGGAGGTGGGAATAGACGGCTTCGCAGATCTTTCTGACAAGACCGCAAATCCCACCGGCCCGGACTACGACGAAACTTTACATTGTTTTCTTGAAACATGGATGCAGGGAACCGATTTTGTCGGCCCATCAGCGGCGAGCGACAAGGGGTTGGTAGGAAAAATCTCGAAGGCGCTGCGTGAAAATTATCCCGTCCTGAAAGCGAGGAAATTTGTCTACGTCGATTTGTGAACTTGCTTCAAACAGCCGTCGGCACTGTCTCTAGCGCGTTTGAAAAGACCCCTGCATGTCGCCACTGTTCTCCGTCACCAAAATGCAGCATCGCGCGTTCGGCGCCTTGGCGATACTCGATGTCTGCGGCCAACCACAGCGGCGCTTCACGAGGCAGGAAGCGACTATTGTTTCGCGGGCGCTGAACGCTGTCGCAGAAGGGTCAAGCGCCGAGCGACTGATTTACATGAGTCCCATTGCCGGCGACCTCGAGTTCGAAGCGCAGGTCGCTGAAACCGGCATTATCATCATCTCGGACGGATGCGTCAGTAGTCATCTGGACTGGAACAGCACAGCCACGCTTTCGAAACTGCTCGAGGCCTTTGGTTCTGGCGACTGATCACTCTGGAGAAGGTCCCGCAGCGCACCGCGTCGGAAGGGTCAGCCGCCCGATGAAATCCGAATGGGCGCTCCGAGATCCGCGTGAACTACCTTCATCCCGGCCTTTTCAACAGCCGCCTCGTCGGGATACCAGCTCGAACTCGTGATCGAGCCCGCCATATTTATTGAAAACCATTACATATTTTGACTTGTAATCCACCTCGCAACGCAAGTCCTTGCCAGGCTGATCAATGGGTCGCAACTTCCCGTCCCAATCGATGAAATAGCCTTTTGGCGTCTCGGCTGCGTCCGACATTGCATGTTCCCTTTTCAACAAAATTAGTTCGAGGGGTCAAAAGCATGTTTCGGGCCAAGACGAAATAACACTGGAACCAAACTGAAAACGGACAAAAAGTTTGAAAGGCCAGAAAACTTCTTTATTGGCGAGAGGCGGCCCGCAAAGGAAGTCCAAAATCTTCACCTTAGCAAAGCGGAGCTTTGCTACTGACTGCAAACGGCTCGAACTGCATGACTACGTAAATTCCGACTCTTTCCTTGCCGGGAACAAAGGAGTCACAATGAATCTGTGAGAAGCGTCGCAATCAATCCGGCGAACAAAAACAACAGCGACGGCAGTGGAGGAACCCGCATGGCGAAGTTCGACTTCATGGTGCAAACGCGCGACCACAGGATCAAGGTTGTCGACCGGTCGGTTACTTTGCAGGATTTCGAGCGCTGTCTGGCCCCTGATCGGAGCCATCGCACACCGCATCGAAGAGCCCGGGAGCCTGATCCTCGTCGCAAATGAGAGCGGCGAAGTCGTGATCCGTATTGGCGTCACTTGCGCCCGTAGACTCGCAGCTCCTCGAGCAGAAGTCGCAGCCTAGTCAACATGGTCGACGAAAGAGCCCAGCGTTCTCCAAGCGGATCCTACGGATGTGGTGGGGTCGCGGGTCGCACAGAGCCTGTGGTCGCCCGATCGACGATTGTCGTCCGCGCAGGCAGACGTGCGGTTAGCTTCTGAATATAGGGCGTTATGATTTCCGTCATTTTCGGATCTGCGGCGATTACTTTCTCGTAAGTTGCTATCGCCTCGGGAATCTCTCCGCGCGACTCGAAGTCGCGCGCCACGCTCTCCAAGGCCACCGCATTGGATTGTGCAGCGGTCTGCGCCTCCTGCAGCTTGGCGCCGGCTTCGGCTTTCTTTCCCTCTTCGGAAAGCAGATGCGACCATCCGATCAGGAATTCAGGATCGTGCCCGAAACTGTGAGCGTGCTTCGAAAAAGTGGCTTCCGCTGCCGGAAAGCGCTTTTGGCTCACGTAAATGTTGGATAGCTGAATCAGCGGCGCGGAGACGTTAGGCGCGAGGGTAAGGGCCTTTTCAAAAGCCTTTTCCGCCTTTCTGACGTCATGCCGTTGCAGCGCAGCGGAGCCATAGGCCATCCATACCTCGAAGTTCTTCGGCTCCGCGCTGGTCGCTTTGCGCAGGTAAGCATAAGCGTCCTCCTGCCGCTTCAACTCCAGGGAAGCGCTCGCGGCGCTGATGAGAGGAGCCGCCGAAGGCGCGAGCTTGGCGGAGGTCTTGAAGGATGCGATCGCTTCCTCATATTGCTCGAGCTGATGCTGCAATCTGCCGAGCGCCAAATGGCTCTGCGCATCCTTCGGATTCACCGCGACGCTCTTCTTCATTTCGGTTAGCGCCTGCTCGCGATCGCCCCGATCCATGAGCACCACAGCAAGCGCGGAATAGCCGTCCTGTTGCGTCGGCATTAGTTCGACTGCCTTCCGCGCGGCGGTCTCCGCCTCGTCCAGCTTGCCGTCAAGCCGCAACATGCCGGACAAATTCACGTAGCCCATGCCAAAACGAGGGTCGAGTTCGATAACCTGGTGGAAATTCTCCGCTGCTTCCGCGAACTTCCCCTGATCACGCGCTATCAGGCCGCGCATTGTGTATGCCCAAGGATAGTTTTCCGCAGCATCTCCAGCCAAAGCGGCGTCGGCCGTTTCATCGGCCTTTTCGTAATCCTTACGGCGAAAATAGTAGTATCCGAGATTGATCGGATCGAATTTGTACATGATTTTTTCGGCGGCGACGGAAATCAAATGTTGAATATCCGCCTCCGGATGGTCCGACTTGTAGATTGGCCCCTGGCCGGCGATCCTCAAACGCAATCCATATTTGACCGGGCTGTCCTTATCGCTTTTGCTCGCGCCTTCGGCGAAAACTTCGCCAGTAATGATTGTCTCGGTATAGCCAAGCAATTGCCGCAGTTCTGAAACGATGCCGGTGATGTTGAAGCCTCCGACCGGTAAATTGATCGAAGGCATCGTGCTCTGGAAATCAAATCCTGAAATTTCCGCCTTCTGCTTTTTGGAGCCGGCCACCGTGTCGATCTCGGTGATCTGATCAAGAATTTGCTGAGCGATGACATTGCCCGTGACTCCTTGTTCCTGAAGCGCCGACGGAACCGATATATCTTTGACTACGAAGCTGGTTTTCGCGGCGAGCTTGTATATGGCGACGCCGCCGGCAATGACCCCGAACAACACCGCCGTATTGATGGTCAGATGGCGTAGACGCTCGAAAATGCCGGCGCCGTGACCGATCAAAGCGCCAGCTTTGGCGATCATTCCCGGCCGGGCCGGATTTTCCGTTTTGACCGATGCGGCCGGACTGGCCTGGGCGGCTTCGCTCATTGGGATCCCTCTCATGCTTAACAAAAATTAGCGGAGTAAGATTTGCAAATTGTTAACGGGTTGACGCTGCAACGCACGTGAGTTGAGGGCGATGCACGCAACTGCATGTTCAGCGTCGGAAGGACTCGCCCAGCAAAACTCGAGTAGCGCCAACGACCGGCGATTCCGACTTTTTAAGGTCTTCGATACTTGGTCTGGCTACTGAACATTGCGGCGGCGAAGGCTTGGTCCCGTCCAATTCTACCGCACAATAAGCAGCCCTCAGCGCGCAAATGTAACTGATAGGTCAATGTAAGGTCGGAATTGAGGCCGTTTCTCTGTACAGCTCGGTGAAGCCGTCGGTCCCTTTTGGCCCGTGACGGCCATTGGAACGACTGATACTTCCCGCATAACGCGCCAAAGCTGGAACTGTCCACAAAACTAACGATTGCGCGTGACACAGCCTCGACCGCATAGCCCATCGCAGTCTCACTGCGCCGGAGCATATCCCCTCGCCTGGTTGAGCCGCGACAGCGCCACGCCGGCGTCAATTGCGAGACTCGCCCGTGCATGAAGCGCATCGAGTTGCGATTGCCTCACGCGATAGAGTTCGAAGGCGCTTATTTCGCCGAGGCTAAAAGCCTTGCGCGAAAGTTCGAAGTGTTCATTGGCGATGGCAAGGCGTTTGGCCGCGAGCGCTTCCGAGCGCCGCGCGGCGGCAAGGGCCGCGCGAGCAGCCGCCGCCTCCGCCGCGACCGTGCGTTCGGCGCGGTCCAGTTCCGCGTGCGTGCGCTCCACTTCAGCCGCCGCCTCGGCTTCGCGCGGCTCGTTCCGGCCCGGCGTTGGCAGCGGGACTTTGATGCGCACGCCGACCGTCGTCGAATCCGTTTTTATGCCGTTCGCGGAACTTTGCCCTGCGTCATACTGATTGTTGCCTTCGTGACGGCCGAAGACGCCGATTTCCGGATTCTCGATAAAGGATGTCTCGGCCAGGCGCGACTCTGTTTCGGCGCGCGCAAGGCTGGAACGCGGAACGCGCAGAGCGGGATGCGTGTCCCCATCACCGTCTTCCGTCGCTCCTTCGAGCATTCCTTCGGGCTTACCGCCGTTTGTCAGCACGGCGTAAGTCGCGCGCGTCGCCTTTACCGCAGCTTCGGCCTGCGAGAGTTCTGTTTCGGCGGCAAGGGTTTCATTGCGTGCAAGCAGATCGTCCTGTCCTGCCGCCTCACCGAAATGCACCCGGCGCTCCATGTCGTGGCCCAGTTCGCGGGCCGTGACGACGCGATGGCGAGCGATCGTTAACTCTTGCGCCGCGCGTTGTGCGCTCCACCAGGCGTCGCGCACAAGCCCCGCGACTTCGAGACGGCGCAGCGCCAGCTTCTCATCAATCTCCCGCATGCCCGCCGTCACGCTGTTCTCATAGGCTTCGCGCTGTCCTGGCAGCCACATGGGCATTCCCGCTTCGACTTCCGTCTCGGTGTAGTCGTGCAGATTTCCCGACGTATTGTTGCGCTGCGAACCAGAGACATAGGGCGAGCCGGGCGTAATCGAATTGGATGTCGCGTAACGGGCGCTGACCGCGCTTCGCTGCGCTTCCAACGTGCGGCTTTGCGCATCGATGGAGACAGCCATATCGAGATGCCGCGATAGCAAGAATCCGCCCGTGCCTTTATGGCCTTTAGTTTTCGGCTTCGCTTGCGCCGCTGCCGCCGCCACGAGAAGGACAGCGAGGAGGCACGCGAAAAGACCGCGCATCATTTGCGATGCACTCATAACTGCAAGCCGTCGTCGCTCGCGTCGACGTCTTGCTGGTCTTCGGCGCGTCGCCCGAAATGCGCCGGCTTACGAAAATACTCGTAAAGTATCGGGAGCAACACGAGCGTCAGCGCAGTAGCTGTGACGAGGCCTCCGATGACCACCACGGCCAGCGGCCGCTGAATTTCTGAACCAGGCCCCGTCGCGAACAGGAAGGGCGATAGGCCAAGGGCGGCGATAAAGGCGGTGAGCAGCACGGGTCGCATACGGCGATGGGCGCCTTGGACGACCGCTTGGCGAATGCTGCGTCCGCCTTCACTGACGAGCTTGTTGATATAGGAGATCATGACGACGCCGTTCAGCACGGCGACGCCGATGAGCGCGATGAAGCCGACGGATGCTGGGACCGACAGAAACTCGCCGGACATCCATAGGCCCAGCACGCCGCCAATGGCTGCGAAAGGAACGTTGCAGAACACCAGCGCCGCCTGCAACACAGAGTTGAAGGTGAGGTAGAGCAGCAGAAAAATGAGTGCGAGAGCGAGGGGCACGACTATAGAGAGGCGGGCCGATGCGCGCTGCTGGTTCTGGAACTGACCACCCCACTCAAAGTGATAGCCGGGCGGCGTTTTCACCTCTCGGGCGACAACGGTCTTGGCTTCATCGACAAAGCCGACAAGATCGCGTCCCGCGACATTGCTGAGGACGGTGGCGAAGCGCTCGCCTTCCTCCCGGATGATCTGCAGCGGCCCCTTCTCCGCATGCACGTTGGCAAGCTGAGACAGCTCCATGACCCTGCCGTCCGGCCCAACGATCGGCAACCGAGCGAAGTCCACCGTGGAGCGGCGTGAAATTGCCTCGCCACGCACGATGAGCGGAGTGCGGACGGAGCCTTCCAGAACTATTCCAACCTGCTGTCCATCGATCCAGACGCGAAGAGCGTCTTGGATGTCACTAGCGTTAAATCCGGCGCGCCCGGCAGCGGAACGGTCTATGCGTGCGGTGAGATAACGCATGCCATCGTTCTGCAGCGCGAATACGTCTCGCGCCCCAGCAATTTTATTCAGCGTCGCCGCGACATCGTTGGCGATACGATTCAATTCACCAAGATCCTCACCGAACACTTTTATCACTACATCGCCTCGCGCGCCGATGATCATCTCTTGCACCCGCATGTCTATGGGTTGCGAAAGCGAATAGGAAATGCCGGGAATATTGTCGAGCACGGCGCGTAATTGGTCCAACAACCATTTTTGTCCCTTGCCGCGCCATTCTTTCTCCGGCGCCAGAGTGAGAAAGCTGTCGGTCTCGTTGAGCCCAACCGGATCGATGCCAAGTTCGTCGGCGCCGGTACGCGACATCATACCTTTCACCTCCGGCACGGCTGAGAGAATGGCGCGTTGAATGCGCATGTCGGTTTCAGCGGCCATTTCCACGCCGATAGTGGGATGCGTGCGTACGGTGACCACCGGCGTGCCTTCGTCCATCACGGGCATGAAAGTCTGGCCGATGCGCGCCCCGGCGAGGCCCGCCAGCAGCAGCCCCGCGACAGCAATGGCGCCAACCCGTCCTGGATGCGCCATCGCCTTTTCCAGCAACGGAGCATAAAAGCCGGACAGCTTCCGCACCAGCCAGGGTTCGGCGCCACGACCCGACCTCAGCAGCGTCGCCGCCATTGCCGGCACGAAAGTAAGCGACAGTAGCAGAGCCGAGACAAGGGCGAAAGCAATGGTCAGCGCGACAGGGGCGAACAAATGGCCTTCCAGCCCTTCAAGAGACAACAGCGGCAAAAACACGGTGACGATGATCACGGCGCCGGAGGTCAAGGGCACGGCGACTTCGCGAGTCGCCTCGAACGTTATGGCGACGCGGTTGGCCAGAGGCGCTCGTGCGACGCCAGCCATCTTGTGCTCGACGTTTTCGACCACGACGACCGCGCAATCGACCAGCAGGCCGATGGCGATAGCGAGGCCGCCCAGCGACATGATATTTGCGCTAAGACCCCACAGGCGCATGATCCCGAATGTTGATAACACAGCGAGCGGTAAGATAAGCGAGACGACAATCGCAGCGCGCAGATCGCCGAGGAACAACAGCAACAGCACAACAACGAGCGCGACAGCTTCGAGCAGCACCTTTTCGACCGTCCATACCGCCTTACCGATCAATTCGCGTCGATCGTAAAAAATCTCGATGCGCACTCCCTTGGGCAGACTGGACTGTATTTCTGTGAACTTCGCCTTTACGCCTTCGACAACGGCGCGGGCGTCGGCCCCTCGAAGGCCCAGCACCTGCCCCCAAACGGCTTCCGCCTCGCCATTGCGAGTCGCGACGCCGTTGCGCGACAGCGCGCCGATACGCACCTGTGCAATGTCGGAGACGCGCACGACGCCATTCGGACGACTCGCCACAACCACTTCGGAGACCTCTTCCAAAGTTTGCAAGCGTCCCTCGACGCGCACGGGCAGTACCCCCTCGCCATCATGGACTCGGCCCGCGCCGTCGTTCTTGTTGTTGCCGGAAAGGGCCGTCTCCAGCATGCCAACGGTGATTCCGCGGGCGGCCATCGCGGTGGGAGAAGGCACTATCTCAAAAGCGC
Organism: uncultured Alphaproteobacteria bacterium; assembly: GCA_963724845.1. Classification (GTDB taxonomy): domain Bacteria; phylum Pseudomonadota; class Alphaproteobacteria; order Rhizobiales; family Beijerinckiaceae; genus Methylocystis. The sequence goes on along the minus strand of CAVRWF010000001.1, from coordinate 132,941 downwards.
GCACGAAGCCGCCGAGAATATTGAGATCGGCAACACCAGCGATGCTCCGGACGGCCGGTCGGATGGTCCAGTCCATCAGGCTGCGCTGCTGCATCGTATCGAGATCACCCCCAACAAGCGTGAACATCAGCATGTCGCCAAGCGGCGTGACGATGGGCGCGAGTCCGCCCGAGGCGCCGACAGGCAATTGATCCATCGCAGCCGCCAGACGTTCGTTCACCTGCGCGCGCGCCCAGTAGATATCGACGCCATCCGCAAACTCGAAAGTCAGCAGAGCTATCGAGTAGCGCGTGGTTGAGCGCATCCCCACGAGATTTGGAATCCCGCGCGCGGCTATTTCGATAGGCGCCGTCACCCGGCTTTCCAGTTCCTCCGGTGTGAGACCGGGAACACGCATCGCCACGAGAACCTGTATCGGCGCCACATCGGGGAAAGCGTCGATTGGCAGTTTGCCATAGGAGTTGGCGCCCCACACGGCGAGGCCGAGAGCGCCCAGAAAAATCAGAAGTCTTCTGTCTAGGGCGAATTTAGTGAGCTGTTCGAGCATGCCGCCGCTCATTGATCCGCTTCGGCGAGTTCGCCGAGCAGAGCCAATATCCCGTGTGTTGCGATCTGATCGCCTGCTTTCAGGTCCGCCCCCACGCTAGCGTATTGCGGAGTCAGCGACACCACGGTTACTGGTGTTGCGCGAAAGCCTTCGCTTGTACGCACAAACACGAAGTTCTGGTCATGATGGCTAACAATCGCCTCGGCCGGAACGCGCCAATGAACTCCGCCGCCGCGCAGTTGCAGGATCGCCTGAACAACCTGTCCCGGACGGAGTTTCGCTTTTCCGGGCCGCAGTTCCAAGACGGCGGTGACCGATTGCGTTCCGGAATCGACGGAGCGGCCTATCCGGATGAGTTTTCCTTCAACTCCGGCGGATGGCACCGTCACATGCTCGACATTTTCCAATGCTGGGACGCGGCCAATTGGAATTTGCAGGTTGATCCATAAGGGATCGAGTCGAGCAATGGTGACGAGCGGCGCGGAAGCGGCGATGCGCTCCCCCGCCGACCCTTGTCGCGCGAGAATGACGCCGGACAATGGCGCGCGGACAATCAACACGCTCGCGAGCTTACTCTCGGCCCGCAACACGTCGATGTCTGCCGCGCTCATCCCTTGCAAGGCAAGCAATTGCTCGCGCTCTTCAAGGTTCGCGCGGGCCTGCGCGGCCTCCGCACGGGTGACGATCAATCTGCGCTCGGGAATGATACGCTCCCGAAAAAGTTGTTCGTCGCGCCGCAGTTTTTCGGAGTTCAGAGCGTATTCGGAGCGCGCATGCAGAAAGGCGCGCTGCGACTCGACTTGCTCTGGAGACCTGAGGCGCGCAATTGGTTCGCCTTCTTTCACATCCTCGTCGGGCGCAACAAGGAAGGCCTCGATCATGCCGGCGACGGGAGACGCCACGATGCGAAGCTGCTGCGGCGGCGCGACGACCACCCCCGAGACAACAAGCTCCCCGCCTCCTGACTCCGCCTCGACGGGCTGAGTTTCTATGGCGGCGGCGCGGACTTGCTGCTCCTTCAGAGGGAGCAAGATGACATGCGCGTCTTCTGAATGCGCCATCCCGGACATCAGCGCCCTCACTATCAGTAGCAGCGCGATACATCGACTTAAGGACGTGGCGGCCAATTTGGGAGGTTTTCCGTGAAGGACCCAGGTCAAAGAGGCGCAAGCATTTGCAAGCCTACGTTTCTCCTCATGTTTCGTTTTGCGCGATTCTCCTGCACCACTGATGAAGTGGGACGTCGTTGCGATACAATTATAAACTTCTTGCACCAGTCCGCGTCCCCCTACGGCACATCGCATTTGCTTCACGACCTTATGGCTCGCAATACTTGTGTAATCATATTATTACCATGTCCATTACATAAACATTTTGGCCTAATAACCAAACCTCGCGCGGCTCGCAATGGCTGGGACGTCTGGAACGAAAACGAAGGCTTGCCGCCGTGGATGTCGGCGGCGCTCGCCTTCTGGGCTCGCAAAGAGATCTCGCCTTTCAACGCCGGGCCGGGTTCCTGGTCGCCCCGGCTTTGTTTCGTGGCGCAGTACCGGCTTGGCATCTTGTTCCGACCCATTCAATATGTCCAGAGTGGTGCGCCCGCCGTCCTTCCCTGTGTCACGCGCACCCATCTTCGCGCGTTCGGCTGCAGCTGCTCTCGGTTGGGCCAGGAGCCCCGGAGTTTTGGTGGCGAAAGCGACGCCCTGCGGGCCCGAACCAGGACGAGCGCCTCAACGCAGGCCACGTCTGAGTCGAGTCGAAGCTTCTCCGCCAGCTCTTTCGCTGTACGCACGCGCGAGGGTCTGTCCGCCCTCGTATATAGGCGAGGAGAATCGTTACCGGGCGCGACGAGGCCGCGCGGACCATAGTGAAAAACCTATTACAAGTGTTTGATTTGTATGGCGCGCCCGAAAGGATTCGAACCTCTGACCCCCAGATTCGTAGTCTGGTGCTCTATCCAGCTGAGCTACGGGCGCATCGCGCGACGGGCTATGGTCGTATCCGCGAAGATGCAACTCGCCGGCGCGAGAACCGTTTAGCCGCATCTAGAGCGAATGGCAAGAGAGAGGCCGAAGCTTTTCCGACGGCGGCCTCAACCGTCGCAACAAATACGCCTGCCCATAGAGTTTGCGACATGGATAGTTTAAATTGCGGCCTCCGCGTCTTAACGCAAAACCTGACCGCTGTAGCGCAATGACGCTTTCCGATAAAGTTGCGCCGCCCCCTTTGCTTCACGTCGCGAAGCTCACGAAAATCTATCCGTCGCCGCAAGGGCCGCTGGAAATTCTCAGGGGCGTCAATCTGACGCTGGAAACCGGCGCAAGCATGGCGCTTATGGGTGAATCAGGCAGTGGAAAAAGCACGTTGCTGCACTTGCTGGGAGCGCTGGATCGACCCGATAGCGGAGAAATCTGGCTCGACGGGCGTCCGATCGCCTCTCTCGCCGATCGCGAGCGGGCGGCGTTGCGACGCGAAACATTCGGCATGGTCTTCCAGCAATTTAACCTGGTTCCCAGTCTGACCGTCGGCGACAATCTGGCGTTTCAAGCCCGCATCGCCGGCCGTTTCGACGCAGCTTGGCAGGAGGAATTGACGCGTCGTCTCGGCCTCGCCGAACTCATTTCCCGCTATCCCGAGCAACTGTCCGGCGGGCAGCAGCAGCGCGTGGCCATTGGACGAGCCCTGGCGGCGCGGCCTCGTTTGCTGCTCGCCGATGAACCCACCGGGAATCTCGACGAAGCGACGGGCGACGCAGTCTTGAAGCTGGCGCTGGAACTTGTTGCGGCGACAGGTTGCGCATTCTTGATGGTGACCCACAGCGCTCGGCTTGCAGCGATGCTGGAACGGCAGGTCGTGCTCTGTTCTGGCAAAATCGAGCAGGCGCATTTGGCGCCGACAGCAGCCGCATGAAACAAATCTTCTGGTCGCTCGCAACGCTGCTGGCTCATTGGCGCAGACATCCGGTCAATCTGGCGACGCTGCTTATTGGTCTCGCCATCGCAACTGCTTTGTGGACAGGCGTGCAGGCGCTGAATGAGCATGCGCGCAAGAGTTATGCAGACGCGACGGCGACGGTAAGCGGCGCCGACGTGCAGGCGATCGTCTCCGCGCGGGGCGGCCTCTTTCCGCAGAGCGATTACGTCAAACTGCGGCGGGCGGGATGGAAAGTTTCGCCAGTGATCGAGGGAGCGCTGCGACTTGGCCAACGCTCGCTACGTGTGGTCGGCGTTGAGCCGCTGACCTTGCCGCACGGCGCCCGTCTCGCAGGCCTGCGCGGAAAGGGGAATCTCGAGAAATTTTTTGCGCCTGCGGGTCTGGGTTTTGCTGCGCCGGATACGCTGAGTTCTTTTAACCTCGCAGCTGGCGCTATCACGGAGCGAGGCTACCCGCTGCCGCCTGTAGAGCCCCTGCCCGAGGCGCCGCCGGGAACGCTTATTGTCGATATCGGCGTTGCGCAAAAGCTGCTCGACCGCCCTGACCGCCTGTCGCGACTCATATTGGAAGCAAAAGGCGAAACGTCCCTGAGCGACATCACGAGCGGCGAACTACGCCTTGTCGAAGTCGACGAAAACTCCGATCTCGCCCGCTTGACCGACAGTTTTCATTTGAATCTGACCGCCTTTGCGCTTTTGTCCTTTTTGGTCGGGCTGTTCATTGTTCACGCGTCTTTCGGCCTCGCCTTCGAGCAGCGTCTGCCGACAATCCGCACAATGCGCGCGATCGGCGTATCCTCGGCGGCGCTCATTTTGAGCATGCTGATCGAACTCCTGATTTTGACGCTGGCGGCAGGCGGCGTCGGCGTGTTGGGCGGCTATTGGATTGCGCAGGCGCTGTTGCCCAATGTTGCGGCGAGTCTGGACAGCCTTTATGGGGCGCAAATAGCCCCGCGGCTGCCTCTTGAATCCAGCTGGATTGTTTCGGGGCTCGCCATGGCCATGCTCGGCGCCTTGAGCGCGGCGGCGGGCGCTCTGATCAGGACGCTCCGCCTGCCTATTCTCGCTTCGGCACAACCCCAGGCGTGGCGCGAAGCGCATCGGCGTTATTTATGGCGACAGGGAATATTCGGCGGGCTGGCTTTCGTCGGCGCCTTCGTCGCCTGGAGGGTTGAGGGCGGACTGGTCTCCGGCTTCGCGCTGATAGCGGGAGGCCTCCTGGGAGCCGCCCTCATTTTGCCGCTGGCGCTCGCCGGCTTCCTACGGCTCGGCGAAAGTCTCGCCAAAGGGCCCATAGCACACTGGTTCTGGGCCGACAGCCGACAACAGCTACCCGGCCTGTCCCTGGCGCTCATGGCTTTATTGCTATCGCTGTCCACCAATATCGGGGTCGGCGCGATGGTCGAGGGCTTTCGGGTTACGTTCACACGCTGGCTGGACGAGCGGTTGGTCGCCGAGATCTATTTTGAAGCGACCGACAACGCCGCCGCGAAAAAAATCGAGGCCTGGCTCGCGGGTCGTGCCGAGGTCGAAGCGATCTTGCCGGTATGGAGGACAAAGTCGCAGATCGCGCGTTGGCCGGTGGAAATCTTCGGCATACGCGCACACAACACCTATCGCGAACATTTCCCGCTGCTCTCGCAAAGCGAAGAGGTCTGGAATCGCCTTTCTCGGGGCGACGCCGTGCTTGTTAGCGAGCAGTTGGCGAGACGCCTGAAATTGAGCATTGGACAGAAGCTCGACATCCCGACCGAGAGCGATGTCTGGCGCACGACAATCGTTGGCGTCTATCCCGATTATGGCAACCCCAATGGGCAGCTACGGGTCGACGCCGACGCGCTGGCGCGCCTTTGGCCCCACGCTCCGCGCACAAACTACAGTCTGCGCGTCGCCCCTGCCGCCGTCGCAAATCTTATACGCGATCTGCAGGGCGAGATGGGCCCGTCAATGACGAGAATTGTCGATCAGGCTTATGTGAAGCATCTTTCGCTGTCGATTTTCGAACGCACATTTGCGGTGACCGCGGCGCTGAATACGCTGACCTTGATTGTCTCGGCAATCGCTCTGCTGGCGAGTCTGCTAACACTAAGCAATCTTCGCCTCGCGCAACTGGCGCCGGTCTGGGCGATTGGCGTCGCGCGCCGGCGCCTCGGGGGACTGGAGTTGGCGCGCATCGTGCTTTTTGCAGCCGCAACAGCACTGTTCGCGCTACCCCTGGGCTTGTTCATGGCCTGGTGTCTGGTCGCCATCGTCAATGTGGAGGCTTTTGGCTGGCGACTCCCTGTACCATGTATTCCCGAGCCAGTGGACGCAGGTTTTCGCCATCGCGCTGCTGACCGCCTTTTTCGCGGCGCTCGCTCCAGCGCTCAGGCTCGCGCGCGCGGCGCCAGCGGATTTGTTGAAAGTCTTTTCCAATGAACGCTAGCAACTCGCGCACTGGCCCTTCGGCGAGGGGTTTGGCCAAAGCGGTTTCGTCGATCGCCATCGCCTTTTGCATCGCCACGACCGCGCTAGCGGACGGTTTTGCCGGCCTTGGCCAGGAGGCGTCGGGATATGCCGCCGTCATTCCGGGAGTCGCGCTTGAGTTTCCGCGCGATTACGGCGCCCATCCAGGCTTTCGCACTGAATGGTGGTATCTTACTGCGAATCTGCGGGATGCGGCGGGCGCATCTTACGGGGCGCAATGGACGCTGTTCCGTCTGGCGATGACCCCCGGCCCTGAAAAAGACGGCTGGGGCAGTCAGATCGTCTTCATGGGGCATGCCGCAGTGACAAGTGCGAATGAGCATCTTTTTTCTGAGACCTTTGCACGCGGCGGGATTGGGCAGGCCGGCGTCGAGTTGGAACCGTTCAAGGCCTTTATCGACAACTGGTCGATGGCGGCGCGGGGATCAGGAATTTCTCGTCTCTCGGTCTGCGCCTTTGACGCGAAGTTCAGTTACAGACTTGGTTTGACCGCCGACCGGCCGCCTGTGCCGCAAGGAGACAGGGGCTACAGCGTCAAGTCTGAAAAAGGACAGGCCTCCTATTACTTCAGTCAGCCGTTCTACCACGTCGACGGAGAAATCCTGTTGCACGGAGCGCCAATAAAGGTTACGGGCCGCGCCTGGATGGACCGCGAGTGGAGCAGCCAATATCTCGCGCCCGATCAAAAAGGTTGGGACTGGTTTTCCCTTCACCTGAGCGACGGCGAGGAGCTGATGTTGTTTCGCCTGCGAGGCGTGGCCGAGCGCAGCTACCTGGCGGGAACATGGATTGGCGCGGACGGCTCGCCCGAGCAGTTAAGACCGGAAGATATCTCCATTGAGCCATTGACGACGACAAAGCTTCCCGCCGTTACTCTCCCCACGGAGTGGCGCCTCGGCGTCAAGAGCCATGGCCTTAACGTGGTCACGAGGCCGCTCAACGCCGCGAGCTGGATGGCGACGAGATTTGCTTATTGGGAGGGCCCGGTCAGCTTCACCGGAACGCAGAAAGGTGAAGGTTACCTGGAGATGACCGGCTACTGAGGCGTCTTTTTCAATAGCCGAATTGCTCGCGCAAGATCCGCTCCTCCAGCGAATGGCCGGGGTCATGCAGCAGAACCAGCTCGGTCCGATGGTCCATTTCGACGACGACGCTCACGACGTCCCGGAATTCATCGTGGTCCGCAACCACAGACACCGGGCGCTTCGACGCTTCGATGACCTCCAGCCGAACCTTGGCGTCGTCCGGCAGCAACGCCCCGTGCCAGCGTCGAGGACGAAAAGCCGAGATCGGCGTTAGCGCCATCAGCGGCGCGTTGAGCGGCAGGATCGGCCCATGCGCGGAAAGATTATAGGCGGTCGAGCCGGCCGGCGTGGAGATCAGCACCCCGTCGGCGACGAGTTCGGCCATCGCCTCCTTCTCATTGACCACGATGCGCAGCTTGGCGATTTGCGAGGTCTGGCGCAGCAACGACACATCGTTGATGGCGTGCGCGCGGAACTCGCCGCCAAGCCGGTCGACGGCATGCATCAGCAAAGGATGAATGATCGAGCGCTTCGCTGCGGCGATGCGCTTGCGCAGGCCGGACTCTCGATACTGGTTCATCAGAAAGCCGACGGAGCCGCGGTTCATGCCGTAGATTGGTTTGCCGTCGCCCAGAAAACGGTGGAGCGTGCGCAACATCAAACCGTCGCCGCCCAAGGCCACGATGCAGTCGGCGTCCTCCGGCGTAACCTCTCCATATTTGGCGATGAGGCGTTCACGCGCCTCCTCGGCCTCCGGCGCGCCAGAGGACAGGAAAGCCAGCGCTTTAGGTTGCGCTGGCTGTTCGACGCCCGCACCGGCGTCTAAGTCTGCAATCGCGCCGGAACCCATGACTTGAACTTTCGCGTGCAGCGCCGAGAGATCGGCCCGATCAAGCTTGCAATACACTGGCGGCGAGGTGAAGGAAACGGGCAGCGGAAAGGACCGGCTTGGCTGCCCTTCAATTTTTACGCGCAAAATTCCTCTTGGCGACACAGGGCGAAGCCGTTATAAGCCTGACTTCGTGGCGCGTGGCCGAGTGGCTCCGCGCCGCGATTGTTTTGCGGAAGGCGTCTCCCCTAAAGAGGCAACTCCCTTTTTGAACCTTAACGGCGTCAGGTGAGTCGCATGGCCAATCCGATACAGTTCCTGCAGGAGGTCCGTTCCGAAGCGAAGAAGGTCACTTGGCCGTCGCGTCGCGAAACGCTGATCACCAGCGGCCTTGTAATCCTCATGGTGCTGGCGGCGAGCTTGTTTTTTGTCGTAGTTGATTGGGCGTTGCGTCTGGCCGTGGGGCTGATGCTGCGTATTGGACAGTAAGTCTTTTCAAGGAGCTGATCTCGCCGCCATGACCATGCGCTGGTACATAGTCCACGCCTATTCGAACTTCGAAAAAAAGGTCGCGGACTCCATTCGCGAGCAGGCGGCGCAGCGCAATTGCGCCGACCGCTTCGAGGAAATTCTTGTGCCGACGGAGCACGTCGTGGAGGTGCGTCGCGGTCGCAAGGTCAATACCGAGCGCAAGTTTTTTCCCGGCTATGTGCTGGTGAAATGCGACCTTACGGATCAAGTGTTCTCGCTGATCAAGAACACGCCCAAGGTTACCGGCTTTCTCGGAGCCGACAATAAGCCGATGCCCATCAGCGAGGAAGAGGCTGGCCGCATCAAAGGCCAGGTGGCCGAAGGGGTCGAACGGCCCAAGGCCACCATTTCCTTCGAGGTTGGCGAGACGGTGCGCGTCGCGGACGGGCCCTTCGCCTCGTTCAACGGCGTCGTCGAGGAAGTCGACGAGGATCGTTCGCGCCTGAAAGTGGCCGTCTCGATCTTTGGCCGCGCCACGCCGGTCGAACTTGAATTCGGCCAGGTGGAGAAGGTTTAGCACCTATTCGAGGCGGTTCTCCGCCTCGTTTGAGCAGTGTGGCGGGCGCCCCCTTGAACGCCATGAGGGACAAGCGTCGGACCACGCGACTGCAACCGGCCTCGCTGCGCAGCCCTAAAGGCTTCGCCAGCCCGGCCTAACGTTGGAGAAGAAAAATGGCGAAGAAAATCTCGGGCTATATAAAGCTCCAGGTGCCCGCGGGCGCGGCGAATCCGTCGCCGCCCATCGGTCCCGCGCTCGGTCAGCGCGGCTTGAACATCATGGAGTTCTGCAAGGCGTTCAACGCCAAGACGGCGCAGACCGAAAAGGGGACCCCGATCCCCGTCATCATCACGGCCTATCAGGATCGCTCCTTCACTTTCGAGCTGAAGCAGCCGCCGGTGTCCTATTTCCTTAAGCAGGCGGCGGGCGTGAAGTCCGGCTCCAAGACCACCGGACGCGGCTTCGTCGGCAAGGTGACTCGCGCGCAGATTCGCGAAATCGCGCAAAAGAAAATGGCCGATCTGAACACCAGTTCGATCGACAGCGCGGCGGCCATGATCGAAGGCTCCGCCCGTTCCATTGGCCTCGAAGTGGTGGAGTAAGTCATGGCGCATATCGGAAAAAGAATCGCCAAGGCGCGCGAGGGCATCGAACGCACGAAGCTCTATCCGCTCGGCGAGGCCATCAAGCTGGTGCGCGAGCGCGCCAGGGCCAAATTCGATGAATCGGTCGAAATCGCCATGAATTTGGGCGTCGACCCCAAGCATGCCGACCAAATGGTGCGCGGTGTGGTCAACCTGCCAAACGGCACTGGCCGCGTTCTGCGCGTCGCGGTTTTCGCCCGCGGCCCCAAGGCTGACGAAGCCAAGGCCGCCGGCGCGGATATCGTGGGCGCCGAAGAGCTGGTCGCCACGGTGCAGGGCGGAACGATCGAGTTCGACCGCTGTATCGCGACGCCCGACATGATGCCGCTGGTCGGACGTCTCGGTAAGGTTCTCGGCCCGCGTGGCTTGATGCCAAATCCGAAGGTCGGCACAGTGACCATGGACGTCGCGGCCGCCGTCAAGGCGTCAAAGGGCGGCGCGGTCGAGTTCCGCGTCGAAAAGGCGGGCATCGTGCAGGGCACGGTTGGCAAGGCTTCTTTCGACGAAGGCAAGCTCGTCGAGAACATCAAGGCTTTTGTCGACGCCGTCTCGAAGGCCAAGCCCGCCGGCTCCAAGGGAACCTACATTCAGCGCGTCGCCCTGAGCTCCACCCAGGGTCCGGGCGTCAAGATCGATGTGGCGAGCCTCGGCGCGCAGCAACAGTAAGGGCGGCGCCCTGAACGAAAAAAAAGCCGGCGGGAAACCGTCGGCTTTTTTTGTCGGCCTAAAACCGTTACCGCGCCAATGCTTCTCGGATAGACGGCAAAGCGGCGGAGATTTTAGACATCTGGTCCGGCGACAGATGCAGGCCAAGCTTCGAGCGTCGCCATAATATGTCCTCGACAGAGCGCGCCCACTCCTCCTTCACGAGATAGCGCAATTCCGTCCGTGTGAGCCCTTGGCCAAAGTCTTCTCCAAGGTCCGCCATGCTGCGCGCCTCGCCCAGCAGACGCCATACTCTCGTTCCATAGGCATGGGCCAACCGGCGCGCCACAAGCGGTTTCAAGAAGGGCTTTTCGCGCGTAAGCTGTGAAAGCAACGCGGAAAAATCCCCCTTTGTGATATCGCCGCCCGGCAATGGAGCGCTCTGCGTCCAGGCGGGCCCTATGTGAGGAAAGAAATGCGCCACCTGCTCCAGCGCGTGTTCTGCAAGACGTCGCGCGGTGGTGATTTTTCCCCCGAAGACCGACAGCGCCGCTGCGCCGTCAATGTCGACGTCGAAGGCGTAATCGCGCGTCACCACCGAGGCGTCTATGGCGCCGTCGTCGAACAGCGGGCGTAACCCCGCATAACTCCATACAATATCGTTTGGAGAGATGACGTGATTGAAGCAACGATTGACCGAGGCGATCAGGTAGTCTGTTTCCTCGGGGCTGATTGCGACCGGCGCAGGCGCTGCGTCATAGGTTACATCGGTCGTGCCGATCAGGGTGAATTCCTGCTCGTAAGGAATTGCGAACACGATGCGCTTGTCGGAGTTTTGCAGGATATAGGCGTGATCGCCCTCGTATAATTTGCGCGTGACGATATGCGAGCCTTTCACCAGTCGCGCATGCTTGCGCGACTTGATGTGCAGGGAGCCGTCCAGCACGCGCGAGACATAGGGGCCTGCGGCGTTGACGATAATGCGCGCTTCCACGTCATCAGCGCCACTATCGCATTCTATAGTGGCGATCCATCTGTCGCGCATACGCAACGCCGAGACGAATTTCGCGCCCACGCGAATTTCTGCGCCATGCTCTCTTGCGGCAATGGCGTTGGCGACGACGAGGCGAGCGTCATCGACCCAGCAGTCGGCATAAGTGAAGCCTTTTTTGTACGAAGGGCGCAAGGGTGCGCCGAGGGCGTTGTCGCGCAAGGATACGGCGTGGGACGCCTCCAACCGTTTGCGCCGCGCCAGATTGTCGTAAAGGAGGAGGCCAAGACGCATCATCCAGGCCGGACGCAGGCCCCTCTCATGCGGCAAGACGAACTTTAGCGGCCAGATGATGTGTGGCGCGGCGCCCAAAAGAAGTTCGCGCTCGGCCAGCGCCTCCTGGACGAGACGAAACTCATAGAGTTCGAGATAGCGCAACCCTCCGTGGATCAATTTGGTCGAAGCGGAGGAAGTTGCGCAGGCCAAATCTCCCTGCTCTACCAGCAAGACGGAAAGGCCTCGTCCGGCGGCGTCGCGCCCGATAGCGCAGCCGTTGATCCCGCCGCCGACAATCAGAAGATCATAAATCATGTTGGCCCATCCGAATCGAAACTCTCAGGAGTATAAGCACGCGGGACTAACGTCCCGTGAGCAGCCGGAAACCCTTCGTCAAATTCGCGCCGACGGCTTTGCCCGACTGCTCGGACCAGCATTGAGCATTGGCGAGGTTGGCGGCAGAATCTTCCCTCGCAAAACCCACTTCCTGCAACCGCCGTGCGGCGAGGCCGAGTTCTTGCGCGTCGCCGCGTGCGGCGGCTGCCGCGAAATAGATGAGGGCGACCGAAGGTGAAGCCGACCGAGAAGCGGCCTCGCGCAGGCTCGCGACATCCGGCGTCTCCCCCCGTCGCAGCGCGTCCACGGCAGGCGCCGTGACGTCAGCGGGCATCAGCCTGGAGGTTATTTCGCGGGCCCGAGCGATCAACGGCAACCCTTCGTTAGAAGCATTGGCGAGCGTCAACCTGGCGCCAAAGTCAGTCAGGATCAGCGGATTGTTGGGATAGTCGCTGGCCGCGGCGCGCCCCACGCGGCGAAACGTCGCCATATCCTTCTCGCAAAGAGCCGCATTGTAGCGCGCGATGCGCGGTAGAATTCCCAGCTCATTGAGATCATATGATTTCTTGGCAAGGCGCGTCGCATCCGCAAGGATCTCGGCGCGGGGTTTGGCGTCACGCGCAGCATTTCCCGGATCGAGCACGAGCAGCGACAGCGTGGCAAGGCTGTTGGGGTCCGGCGGTTCTCTGTTCCGCATCGCCTCCATACACTTGCGGGCGGGAGCGTAATCTTCCGCCGTGAAGGTCGACCAGTACTGAAGCGCACGCAGATGGCAAAGGAATGCGTCGTCGGATTTGAACTCGTCCAGCGCCATTCGCGTGCGTTCGATATTAGCGACGATACCGAGGGGATGCCCAAGGTCCGCGCCGATTTTCGCGGCAATGTCGCGCTCCATTGCGATGACCTCGGTCGCCCGGAAGCGCAAATCGTAATTGCGGGTCCACATCACCGCGCCGCTGCGTCCATCCAGCAGCAAAACCGTCGTTGAAAGGCCGTCGTTCGCAAGACGTGCGGAGGAGCGAAGCAGGAAGTCGGCTTTCAGGGCTGCCGGATCTTCGTCAATGCGCTTGGCCGACTCGGCGGTCAGCGGAACCACCGAAAGCCAATCGAATTCCGACAGGACGCCCGCCAATTCCGCCTGCAGTCCGGCGCCAACATAGTTTTGGCCCTCCTTGTCGGACGCAAAGGAGAAAGGCGCGATTGCAACGAGCGGCCCGTTGCGGGGCGCTGGCGGCGCGTAGCTTCTCAACGCAAGGGCGGCGATCAGAAAGATGCTCGCAACGCCGCTGAGCAAGGCCAAACTCCAGCCCCAAGCGAATTGTCGACGCGCCCTGGAAGCTTGCGAGGACACGGGAACGGCAAAGATCGGCCGATACTGACCTTTCGGTATTGAAATCAATACCTTGGCGCCAGCGCCTGACTTCAGGTAATAATTTTCTAGGGCCTGCCGCAGCCGACCCACTTCGACGCGCACGATGCTGTCCGTCTGAGCGTCGAAATCCTCTGTGCGGTTGAAGACCTGCGTCGCTATTGCGTAGGCCTTGATTTTGGATCCGCGTCCTTCGAGCTCCTCGTTCACGAGGTACGCAAGGAGTTTGCGCTGCCGGTCGCTGGCGCCTTCAAACCCCTTCTCCAGAGCGCCGTGCAGCTCTTCGAGCACCAGCAGCTTGAACTCGTCCGGCGCCGTCGTCGAGGTTAAGGCGGCTCCGTTCACGATAGACTCTCCCTAAAAGCAGCGCTTTGCGAGATACGCCTCCGTTAAAACGGGGCACGTGCTTGAGCGCGGCCAGCTTGAACCGGATCTTGCGAAGGTTATCCGCAATTCTTGAGGACGCCTTCCCGATGAATGACAACGATAGGAAGAAAGCAAGAGTAAAGCGATCACCCGAACGCGCAAAGCTGGAACAGGCGGTGATCGACGCTCTTTATCTCGGCCTCACTGATCCGGATCGCGCATGCGCTGATGACGACGAATGCAAGGATGGAAGAACTTTCGTGGTCGAAATACTGGTCGACGAAAAGGGAAAGTATTCCGTCCAGGTGCGTGAAGAAGACAAGGCTGAGGAAAGGCCCGCCACTGCGGTTGGGCGCAGAGAATAAACAATGGGGAACCTGCTCAGCAAAGTTAAGCTTCGTCAGTGGCGCCTATGGTTCGACTGAAGGCGTCTGGTCAAACGAATGACTTGTGCGCTTTGCGCGCTGAACTTGTAGCCTGCAGATCACGCCTAAATTTTATTCGGTGTTTTCGTCGCCTCGGAGGGAGCGTTCTGGCCGGACGGATCCGGCCAGACGACTTTAGAGGGCTTTAAGCCGTGCGCCCATTTGTCCCGCCGCGCGGGCGCCTGTTGGCTTCCGCAGAGCTGGGCGCTCCTCCTCTTTGTGCCGCGCCAAACTTCGCCTGAGGGCGGCCTTGCGCGTGTTGAGCGGCGCGGGGCTGATCCTGCCGGGCGGCGCCTTGCGGACGATGGCGTTGCTGCGGACGGCGCGGCTCGGCCGGGGCTTCGTCGCGGGAACCGCCGGGAGTGCGACGATCGGTGGCTTCGATCGTCTGGCGCGTCAGCTTCTCAATCGCGCGCAACAAGGGCCTCTCGGCATTGTCGCACAGAGAAATTGCCCGCCCCGTTGCGCCGGCGCGCGCGGTCCGGCCGATGCGATGCACATAGGCTTCCGGCACTTCCGGCAGTTCGAAGTTGACGACATGACTGACGCCATCGACGTCGATGCCGCGCGCGGCGATGTCGGTCGCCACCAAAACGCGCGTGCGCCCGTCACGAAAATCCTTCAGCACGCGAAGGCGCTGATTTTGGCTCTTGTTGCCGTGGATCGCCGCCGCGCCGACGCCCGCGTGCTCCAGGTGCTGCGCAACGCGATCGGCGCCGCGCTTGGTGCGCGTGAAGACGATGGACCGGGAGACGTCGGGGTTTTTCATCAGTTCGACGAGCAGATCGCGCTTTGCGCCGCCGTCCACGAGATAGACGTGCTGCTCGACGCGCTCGGCCGTCGTCGCAACCGGCGTCACCTTTACCTCGATCGGATCTTTCAGCATGTCGGCGGCCAGACCCGCGATCTCCCGGGGCATGGTCGCCGAGAAAAAGAGGTTTTGCCGGCTTTTTGGCAAGCGCGAGACAATCTGACGGATCGGCACGAGGAAGCCAAGATCAAGCATATGATCGGCTTCATCGAGCACAACCACTTCTGTCGTCGAGAGCTTGAGCTTGCCGGCGCCCATATGATCGAGCAGACGGCCTGGCGTCGCAACGAGGACGTCGAGCCCCCGCGCCAGCATGTCGAGTTGCGGCCCATGCGACACGCCGCCGACGATCACGCCGACAGCCGGACGAAAAAACTGCCCATAGGCGCGAAAGCTATCCGCAATTTGCGCCGCAAGTTCGCGCGTTGGGGCCAGCACCAACGCACGGGTGGTGTGGGGAATGGGGCGGCGGCGGTCATTGAGAAGGCGCTGCAAAATCGGAAGGGCGAAAGCCGCCGTCTTGCCAGTGCCTGTCTGGGCGATTCCCAGCAAGTCGCGGCCCTGCAGCAACGAGGGAATCGCCTGCGCCTGAATCGGAGTGGGGGCTTCATAACCTTCGTGCTCAAGAGCGCGTAAAAGAATCTCGGCGAGGCCAAGATCGGAAAATTTCGTCACGTGTGATCTTTCAGATGCGACCGACGCCCCGACGCGGCTCAAGGCCGCCCTGCTGGGTCCGATCAGGGGAGAAAAAGACATGCCCCGCGTATCGGGCTGTCTGATGTCAAAAAAATGAGGGACGCTCGACAGATCGTCGGCCAGGAGTGGACAAGGCCTGTTTACGCGACTGGAGCGTCTCGCGCTGCGGCGCAGCAACTGGGATGAATACAGGAATGCATAGGTTGCGTCAATCAAGGACCGGCAGGGCTTGGAGGGCGACGCAGGACCCGCCTCATCGCCGCTTGCGTCGGAAGTTCCTCGTGCTCCTCGGCGCCGACTCCTTTGTTGCGCGCTCGCCAAACGCGTTTTGCGACTGCGCGGTCCGGTAGCGCTCCAGCATACGCGCGAAGCTCGCGCGCAGGACCGTCTCGATTTCGGGGCGCTGTTCAATCCGGCTGATCGTCAAGGCGGCGGCTTCTATGGTCGACAGACCCTCACGACGCGGTTCGCGGCGCAGTTCGGCGTAGAGCGAAGCTTTCCGCGGGTTCAATACGAGGCGTTTGGCCTTCAAGACCCAAGCGTTGCGCCACCACAGCGTCTTCGCCTGAGCCCAGGTTCCATCAAAAATAACGATGCCCTTGACGCCGGCCAGCGCGCGATCCTGGTCCGGAAGAGCAACGCCCTTCTTGTCGAGGACAATGATTTCACGGTCTTTCGGCAAATCGCTGCTTTTTGTGGAGCCAAGGTGCAGAATCGCCCACTCGGCCGGATCGGCGGGTCGACCGAGCGCCTTGGTCAGACTGGGCCATGACAGACCGATCCTGAACGCCGATTTTTTCAAATGCAGTGCGGCGAGTCGGGCCGAACCCAGCATTCTGTCCTGTTCCTGCGGATGTTGCAGGACAAGTAGATCGACTTTGTTGTCGACTGGAGTGACGCCTTCACAGACGCATAACAGCGCAGGTTTCAAGCATTGTGGACAAGCTTCAAACTCTTCGGGGGGGGCGGCCGCCGCGTCGGACTCGGGAGCGTCGGGAGAAACAGGCAGATCAGGTTGTTCGGGGCGCATATCCATCCATACACCGCCGGAGAGGATATAGCGATCAAGAAGGCCTCATGAACGCGGCCGTTCAGCCCAGCTTCGCCGCCGCTTGCGCGACAAGCCATTCGCGTTCGGCGCGCATCGCGACGCCGCGGGCTCTAACGCTCTCAATGACGGTTTTGGGCGCGGTCGACGGACTGCCGGCGTCGAAAGGCGGCTGCGGCGCATATTCCAATTGCAGCTGAACGGCTTCGGCCTGCTCGCGTCCCGCGATCTCCCCGATCAACGCCAGCGCGAAATCCATTCCCGCCGTGACGCCGCCGCCTGTCATCAGAGCGCCGTCGCGCACCACGCGGGCCGGCGTTGGAGTCGCGCCAAAGGCGGCGAGCAAATCCATGCATGTCCAATGCGTCGTGGCGCGCTTTCCCCGCAACAGTCCCGCCGCGCCGAGCACCAGAGAGCCGGTGCAAACCGATGCAAAAATTTGCGCTGAGAGTGCAAATTCGCGCAGAAAACGCAGAGTCTGTTCATCCCCGAGCAAAGGATTGATCCCGGCGCCGCCGGGAACGCAGAGAATGTCGAGACGGGGGCATTGGTCAAAAGTCACGTCGGGTTTGAAGGTCAGCCCTGTCGAGGAAATGACAAAGTCCGGGTTCCTGCCAACGAGATGAATGCGCGCGCCGCCCCAGGTGGCGAAGACCTCATAGGGCGCCGCGAGGTCAAGCTGCTGCATGTCGGGAAAAATCAGAAAGCCGATGTCAATCATTTTATTACCGAAGCCTCTCCAGCACCGCCTTCGTCGCCAAACCGTCGGCGGGTTGTATTCCCTCGCTGAGCTGAAAGGCGTGCACGGCGTTGCGGGCGACCCGCCCGAGTTTTCCGTCGATCGCGCCGTGGTAAAGCCCGCGCTGGGTCAACGCCTGCTGCATCGCCTTGCATTCCGCGGTGGTCAGCGGCGTCACCTTCGGCCAGGGCGCTAACGGCATTTCCCGGCCCGCGATGCGTTCGCCCAGCAGCGCCACAGCCAGCGCATAGGCGTCCGAAGTGTTGTACTGGCGGATCACCTCGAAATTATCGGTAATTAGAAAAGTCGGACCCGACGCGCCAGCGGGCATGTAAAGACTGGCGGCGCCGCTGGCCGGAAGGGGCGCGCCGCTTGCCTGGATAAAGCCGAGCGCTCGAAACTGCGACAAGTCCATGTCGAAGGCGGCGAAGTCGAAACCTTGCGGCAAGCGGGTTTCAATGCCCCAGGGGAGGGCTGGATTCCAGCCCGATTTTTGCAGAAAACTGCCGATGGAAGCGAGGGCGTCCGGCTCCGACGTCCAAATGTCCGGCGCAGTATCGCCAGCAAAACTCACCGCATACTTAAGATAGGCTGAGGGCATAAACTGCGGCATGCCCATTGCGCCCGCCCATGAGCCTCGCAGGCGATGACGCGGTATGCCTTGCTGCAGCAGGAGAAGCGCGGCCACGAACTCGTCGCTGAGCTTTTCGGTCATATGACCTTTGAACGCGAGAGTCGCCAAAACGCGCAGCACGTCGGCGCCGCCAGTCGCCGTCCCAAAATTGCTCTCAACCCCCAGAATGGCGACCAGAAGTTCGCTCGGGACGCCGCTACGCTGTTCTATCTGGCGCAGCATATGCGCCAGGTCCGAAGCGACTGCGCGGCCTCGTGCGACGCGGCTATTGGTCACGGCGCCGGCGACATAGGCGGGAATCGACACGGTGAATTCAGATTGGGCCTTTGGCTTGGAAATGACGCCCGGGTCCGGAGTCAACTCTTGCACGGCGCCGTCGAAGGTTGCGCGCGACACGCCAGCGGCCTGCGACGCTGGCCAGAGGGATTGGAGGAAGGAATTGAAATCGCCCGCGGGTTGACCCAGGGCGTCGCCGCTGCCGACGAGCGCCGCCCCCGTCAGGAGAAAGTCGCGCCGGTTTACGATGACCCTCCGCGCCAACTCGTCCAAATCTTGCATATTGGTCTCCGAGGTCGGGCCGCACAGCCCAGCCTTGCTGGACTGGCGCCTGCGAAAGCCTTGTTTGGAAAGATTACACACTCTCCGCCAATTCGTTTGACAGGGGCGTGGCGCTGTCTTCTACTGCCTATAGGAATTATCGACAAAAAGGGAGCGCGGGAGGCCGTGTACAGCAGCGTAATGACGCATTTGCCTTCAACCATCGGCCCCGGCGCACAAATCCGTTTGCGCGAGGCTCAAAGCAAAGGCGCCGTCGCGCCGACAGAGTTCGACCTTAAGAGTAAACTGCGCGCGGTGGGTTTGCGTCCAACGGTGCAACGGCTGTCATTGAGCCGCCTTCTGTTCGGCAAGGGCGACCGACACGTCAGCGCCGAAGCTCTTCACGCCGAAGCGCGCGAAGCCGGACTGCAGATGTCGCTTTCGACTGTCTACAACTCGCTCAACCAGTTCGCGAGCGCCGGATTGCTGAGAGAGATCGCAGTGCAAGGCCCGCGTACATATTTTCATACGCGCACCTCGCCGCATCACCATTTCATGGACGAGGCCAGCGGGCGCATGTTCGATGCGCCGGACAGTTCCGTGGAATTTGCGCGCTTGCCCGCGCCGCCGGAAGGCATGGAGATCGTCGGCTGCGACGTTATCATCCGGCTGCGCGCCAAGAAGCGCTGAATTGGTCGCTCTGGAAAAGCTTACCCAACCAGTTTTTTGATCTCCGCCCGCAATCCTTCCGCTATGTCGGGCCGCTCCAGGCCAAAGGCGATATTGGCGGCCAGAAAACCCAGCTTTGAACCCGTATCGTAAGTCTTGCCGTCGAACCGCACGCCGTGGAACGTCTGGTTGCCCGCAAGTTTGATCATGGCGTCAGTCAGCTGGATTTCGCCGCCAGCACCCTTTTCGCCTTTCTCCAGCAGTTCGAAAATTTCCGGGTTCAAAATATAGCGGCCGGAAATCATGAGATTGCTGGGCGCGGTCCCCTGCGGCGGCTTTTCGACCATGCCTTTGATCTCAAAACTATGGCCATGGTCGGAGCCAACGCTGACGATCCCATATTGATGGGTTTCGCTTGCAGGAACCTCCTCCACCGCGATGATGTTGCCCCCGTGCTTATTGTAGGCCTCGACGGCCTGAGCGAGACACCGGCTCTTGCGTGGTCCATTTGGCAGTGTGATCATATCAGGCAACAACACAGCGAAGGGCTCGTCGCCGATGATATCGCGCGCGCACCAGACCGCGTGTCCAAGCCCCAACGGGGCCTGCTGGCGCGTAAAACTGGTGGCGCCGGCTTTGGGCAGATCAGCCATCAGGGCTTCATATTCTTTAACCTTGTTGCGTCTGCGCAGGGTGTCTTCAAGTTCGTAGGACATGTCGAAGTGATCTTCGATCACCGCCTTGCCGCGACCTGTCACAAAAATAAAATGTTCGATGCCAGCCTCGCGCGCTTCATCGACCACATGCTGCACAACCGGTCGATCGACAACGGTAAGCATCTCTTTTGGCACAGCCTTGGTGGCCGGCAGAAAGCGGGTGCCCAATCCGGCGACCGGGAAAACAGCCTTGCGAATGCGCTTGGTCATGGATGATCCATTGCGTTACAGAAGTTGCGTCTACCGCGTTTAAGACGAAAACGCCGACGCGGTTGCAACGAAATTTAGGCGCCGCCCGTTAATTTCGGGTGACGAAACGGTGTGAACGGGTGTTGACCATGACAGTTTTAGTGACAGGCGGCGCCGGCTTTATCGGCAGCCATATGGTTCTGGAGCTTTTGGATGCAGGCGAGAAGGTAGTTGTCCTTGATGATCTTTCAACGGGCTTCCGCTGGGCGGTCCCGGACGGCGTTCCACTTGTCGTCGGCGATTTCGGCGACGAAGATCTCGTAACGGAAACCATTGCGCGTTATGACGTCGAAGAAGTCATTCATTTCGCCGCCAAGATCGTCGTGCCAGAGTCCATCGCCGACCCCTTGCTGTATTATCTTAATAACACCGCCAAGGCCCGCACGCTATTGGAAGCGGTGACCGGATGCGATGTGAAGCGCTTCATATTTTCTTCGACTGCAGCGGTCTATGGCGATCCGCTACAAAATCCGGTGACAGAGGACGAACCTCCAAAACCCATGTCGCCCTACGGCCGCTCCAAGCTTATGGTCGAGTGGATGCTCGAGGACGTCTCCAGGGCGCTTGACTTCAATTACGTTGCGCTGCGCTATTTCAATGTGGCCGGAGGCGACCCTGCAGGCAGAACTGGCCAGTCGACGCCGAACGCCACCCATCTCATCAAGGTGGCGGTGCAAACCGCGCTGGGTCTTCGCCCCAAAATGCAACTGTTTGGCACGGATTACCCTACCCATGACGGTAGCTGCGTGCGCGACTATATCCAGGTTTCGGACCTCGCCCGCGCCCATATGGATGCGCTGCGCTATTTGCGCGAAGGCGGGGCCAGTCTCGTCTGCAACGCCGGTTACGCCAAGGGCTTTTCAGTGATCGACGTGATCGACACGGTGAAACGCGTATCGGGCGTCGATTTCAAGGTCGAGATCGTAGACCGCCGTCCGGGCGATCCAGCAGCCATCGTCGCCGGCAACGAGCTGATCAAATCAGCGCTGGGCTGGAAACCGCAGCACGACAATCTCGAGGAAATCGTAATGCAAGCGCTGACGTGGGAGCGAGGGCTAGCTGCGCGCGTGGCGGGATGAAAATCATCTATCAGCACTCACGCGGTTGAAGCCTCGTCATTGTGGCGGCGCTTTGCGACCGAACAAAAGACCGTGAAGCGTTTCTGCTCCGATAATCCGCTTCATTTCCATGAAGGCGAAGAAAGGTATCAACGCCACAAAGACAATGAGCTCGGTCATTATCAGCGCTTGCAGCGAGCCGTCGCCAAAAGTGGGAATGCTTTCCGCAAGCGTCTTACCGTGCCATTTCCCGATGAGTATTTCCTCGATGACGTGAAAAACAAGCAGCAACACCGAAAAAATCGCCGCCTTGAATAAGATTGGATAGATCAGCGGTTTGTTTTTAAGGCGCTCGCCGAGATGCAGATCTTGAGCTATGAGCACGACTTTCGCCAAGGCAAAGGCATTGATCATCGCGAAGCCCTGCTGGTAGGTGAGAACGTCTTCGTTGAAGATGAGAGCCTTATGCAGGGAAAACAGGCTTAACATCACCCAGAAATAAAGGAAGATTTCAAAAAGTTCCTTTGCCTCGTCGACGGCTTTCGTTTTCAGGCGGCTCATTCGTTCGTTCGCCATTCCAATCTCCATTTGACACGGCAAAAGAGTTAAACAGGATGCTTGGGTTAAGCGAACATGGCAACCCCGGAAGGGGCGCCT
Source organism: uncultured Alphaproteobacteria bacterium (assembly GCA_963724845.1). Lineage (GTDB taxonomy): Bacteria > Pseudomonadota > Alphaproteobacteria > Rhizobiales > Beijerinckiaceae > Methylocystis. Next base: position 111,245 of record CAVRWF010000001.1, on the reverse strand, counting down.
CCACACCGATCGCCGTTGCTGCTCCCGCCGTGAGGCGTATACAAGAAAGAGACGCCAGAGTTTATGTTTGCTCGCCGGAACAGTTAAGGTGCAAGATGACAAAATTTGTCTTTTGGTCTGGCGTTTATAACGTTGGATTGGGTCTGTTTCTCACGTGCCCGCCCCTTTATCGGGCTTTCGGCCTGAATGTCCCCGCGCCCTTTTGGGGTTGGCTGATCGGAGGCTTCCTGGCCTACACCGGCGCGGTGCTTATACTGTCTTCCCGGGATTTGCGGCGGCGCGCGTCGTTCGTTTATTGGGATTGCTTTTACGGTTTATTGCAGCGCTGCTGTTGATTCCCGCCGCACTCCTTGGCGACCTCGGCATGATTGCGGCGCCGTTGGGCCTCGGCGATCTCGCCATCGGCCTAGTCTATATGTTCGGACTGCCAAAAGAACTTGGAGCGTCGCACCGTTCGCTTTTCTTCGATCAACTGTCTTGATCGCGGACGCCTGCCGCGGCGAGCCGCAGCGGCTCACCCCGTATTGCGCAATCCGGCCGCCACGCCATTGATCGACATTAAAATCCCCTGACGGATGTCGTCGTCGGTCTTGCCCGAACGCCAGCGACGGATCAGTTCGATTTGGAGATAGCTAAGCGGCGTGATGTACGGCACGCGCAATTTCAGTGAGTGCGCCAATCCGGGATTATCGGCCAGTCTTTCGCTGGCGCCTGTGATCGCTTCCAGCGCGTCGAGCGCACGAGCGTATTCCGCTTCGATCAACGCAAAAATTTCTTTCGCGCGGGCCTGATCGGGAGCAAGTTCAGCATAGTGGCGTGCGATAGACAGATCGGTTTTCGACAGGATCATGTCGATATTTGACAACATGACCCGAAAAAACGGCCATTCCTAATTCATTCGACGGAGCAGCATTATCCGCTCTTTGTGCTCATGCTCCAAGAACTGCATGATCGCGGAGCCAAAGCCGAACCAGCCCGGCAAAGCGAGACGCGCCTGCCCCCAGGAAAAGCTCCAGGGGATCGCGCGCAAATCTTCGATCCGGCGCGAGGGTTTACGCGAAGCGGGCCGGGAGCCGATATTTAGCGAGGCGATCTCCGAAATAGGCGTCGAGCCAAAGAAGTAATCGACAAAGCCCGGGGTCTCATAGACCATACGCCGATAAGCGACCATGCTGTCGCGAGACAATTGCTCCGCTGCTGCGAGAAACTCCGCCTCCGGCGCCTGCAGGTCGGACAACAGCGTCGCTTCCAGCGTCGCCGCCACCAGGAGTTCAAGCTGGGTGCGGCCGATTTGCGGATTTGCATATTTGGCCGCGATCACCTCGCCCTGTTCGGTCAGACGAATCTGGCCTTTGACTGTCCCCGGCGGCTGGGCGAGAATGGCGTCATAGCTGGGTCCGCCGCCGCGACCGACTGTGCCGCCGCGCCCGTGAAAAAGCCGCATCGCGATATTGGGCAGACCAGCGAAAAATTCCGCAAGCGCCGTCGAGGCGCGATACAGCTCCCAAATGCTTGTAAAAACTCCGCCGTCCTTGTTGCTATCCGAATAACCCAGCATGATGTCCTGGCATGCGCCGGAATTGCCGACGAGCTTGGCGATGCCGGGCAACGCATAGAAATCGCGCATGATGGGCGCTGCGTTGCGCAGATCCTCGATAGTCTCGAATAGGGGCACGATGATCAGCTGCGCGGAAACAGTGCTGGCGTCTCGCAGATCGAGCGTGCCATGCATCATCCCGCTTTCTTTCTGCAGCAGCAGCACTTCGAGCAGGTCGCTGACCGTCTCGGTATGGCTGACGATGTAATGGCGGATTGCTTCGTCGCCATATTTTTTGCGCATCGCCGAGGCTTTCGCGAAGATCGCCAGCTCTCCCTCGCAGCTATCGGAATATTGTTCATCGACAAGCCGAACCGGACGTGGATCAGTCAACATCTGCAAGAGCAACTTCTGTTTCTCGAGCTCCGTCAAGCCGCGTAATCCGGCGTTATTCGCGCGCGGGAGAGTAGCTCCGCGATCGTTTCCTCGTGACGGTCAGAGCTTTGGCGCAGATCGATTGTGGCGAGGTGGAAGCCGAATACTTCCACTGCGCGGATCAATGGCTCCAAACGCTGCGAGGCGATCACTTCGCTATGGTGTAGGCGAAGGGATTCGTCCACCGTGACGAGGTTGAGCGAGAAGCGCCCAGCTGTTGGCGTAGGGCTCGCCGGGAGTGCGCGCATGTCGCTGCGCCTGCCCGCCAGTCAGCATTTCCAGCGTGCCGGCGAGTCGGGAATAAACGCCGATCAGCGCCCGCCGATAAGGTTCGTCGTCGCGGTGCGGATTGTCATCGCCCGAACGCACGGCCAGGTCCTCCAGCGCCTTGGTGGCGCCGGCGTATTTGCGCGAGATCGACAATTCGGCTCCCAGTTGATGCACCTCGGTCAGATAGAAGCGCAGCGCAGTGTCGGCCTGCATGCGCAGCGCTGTTCAAGAGACTTTGCGGTGACATTGGGATTACCGTCGCGGTCGCCGCCCACCCATGCGCCCATTCGCAGAAACGGGGGGACGCGCAGTCCTTCAAGGCGCCGTTCGATGTCGGAGTAAAGATGCGGAATCTCACGTAAAAAGGTGGTGCGATAGTAACTGAGCGTATTTTCAATTTCGTCGCGAACGGTGAGTTTCGACTGGCGCAGGAGTTCTGTTTGCCACATCTGCGAAATGCGGGCGCGCAACTGCAGTTCGTTCTGCGCAAGATCGCTTTTGGAATGCAAGTTTTCACGCTTTTCCAAGAGCGAGAAAATCGCATGTTCCGCATCGAGAAGACTCTTGCGTCGCACTTCGGTCGGATGGGCAGTGAGCACGGGCGAGATCCAGCCGCGCGCCAGCACTTGCGCAATCTTTCCGGCGCCAACTGAAGCCTTGCGCAGATGCGCGAAAGTGCGGGCGAGGCTAGGCTCCGAGGCGATGCCCGATTTATCGCCTGCCGCTTCCGCCTTCGCGCGCAACTGCAGGGGATGCAAATCTTCCGCTATGTTGCCAAGATGCAAAAAATAACTGAAGGCGCGTATAACCGCGAGCGCCTCCTTGGCTGAAAGCGCCGCAGCAACTGATCGAGCTTTGCATCCGCCTCGACATCGCCATTGCGGCTCGCGGCGACCGAAAGACGGCGGATCGTCTCAATGCGCTCGAAGGCTTCTTCCCCTTCGTGTTCGCGCACCGTTGTTCCGAGGAGGCGGCCGAGCAGACGGATGTCTTCGTGCAGTCCGCGTTCGCCTTTGTGCGCATCACTCTTGTGATGTGTCGGGGCGGCGGGGACAGCGGCCTGAGGAGCGGAAGCGGCTGGGAGGTTGTCTTCGACGTGCATCGTTCGTGACAATCCTTGCATGAGGCGGAGACGGAGAGAATTATGTGCGAAGGCTCCTCTATAGCAGGCTTTGCGGGACAATTCGATTCCGGCGACATTGGCCCTTGACGACCGTGCGCGAGACGCCTTGGGACAGGCGACCGACAGAAAAGGCGACGAACGTCGATCGAACGCCTCCGCGGTTTTTTGCCCTTCGCCAAAATATACGGGCGGCGGCCGCCAGAAGCAGAGACGAAGCGAACGAAGTCGGAACAGGCGCGCCCTGCCCTTGTTCCGGGCGCCGCTCCGACATATAGACCATGCAACGATCAGAGCCTCTACAACAGCAAAACAAGGGCGACCAGCCCGGCGAGCGGTCCAATCATGCAAGACGCAACCGAAATCTTCCTGTTTACGGCCCTCGGCGTCGCTTTCGCTGTCGGTCTCGTGGTTCTGGCGCGATGGGGACAAAAAAACGTGGTCCGCATCGCGGCCTATGCTTTGCTCGCTGTCTCTTTTCTGTATGTCGGCTTCGCGATGCGCTCGGAAGCGGCCAACACCTGGGTGGCGATTGAAATGACCGGCGTCGCCCTGTTCGGATCGCTGGCTGGCCTGTCTTTTATCTCCTCGCCCTGGTTCCTCGTCGCGGGGCTTTTGCTGCACCCTTTTTGGGCGATCTCCTTTCATTACCTTGGCACAGGCTCCGCCTTCACTTCGGGCCCCTTTGCTCTGGCGAACGCGGGTTTTGACGTCGCGCTCGGTCTCTATGTCGGCTTTGAAGTCTGGCGCGCTCGCGCCAGCGCAACTCGTCAAGCCGACGCGCCAAAACTGAAAAAAGGCCGCTGAACATGAACGCTCCCGCCGATTTCACCCTGCGACACGACTGGACTGTCGACGAGATCGTCGCTATCCACGATGCGCCTTTGCTTGAACTGGTCGCGCGGGCGAGCGCCGAGCATCGGCGCTTTTTCGACCCCAATGATGTCCAGAAGGCGGCGCTGCTGTCGATCAAGACCGGCGGCTGTCCTGAGGATTGCTCCTATTGTCCGCAGTCAGCGCATCACGGCGAGGTCAAGCTCGACCGCGTCGACCTGATGGGCGTCGATGACGTGCTGCGGAGGCCGCAGGACCGCGCGCGAGGCAGGGGCCGACCGGTTTTGCATGGGTGCGGCATGGCGGGCGCCGAAGGACGGCCCGCAGTTCGACCGCGTGCTGGAGATGGTCCGCGGCGTCCGCGAGCTGGGCATGGAAGCCTGCGTCACGCTCGGCATGCTGACCGACGAGCAAGCCGACCGGCTCGAGGAAGCCGGCTTGACCGCCTACAACCACAACCTCGACACCGCCCGCCAGTTTTACGGCGAGATCGTCTCCACCCGCACCTACGACGACCGGCTTGAGACCCTGAAGGCCGTGCGCAGCGCCGGCATCTCGGTCTGCTGCGGCGGCATCATCGGCATGGGCGAGACCGTGAGGGACCGGGCGGCCATGCTGCAAGTGCTCGGCAGATTCGACCCCCATCCGGAAAGCGTGCCGATCAACACGCTTGTCGCTGTCGAGGGCACGCCTCTCGCGCAGCAGAAGCCGCTCGACCCGCTTGACTTTGTGCGGATGATCGCCACGACGCGAATCGTGATGCCGAAATCGCGCGTGCGGCTATCGGCCGGCCGCTCGTTCCTGTCCCGAGAAGCGCAGATCCTATGCCTCGTGGCCGGCGCGAATTCGATCTTTTACGGCGAAAAACTGCTGACGACCGGCAACGCCCATGTCAACGAGGACGACGCGCTCTTTGCTGCGCTGGCGGGGCGTGAAGGCTCCGCCTACGCGCAGGGATGATCGCGAGCAGCGGAAAGGCCGGAGGAAAGATGCAAATCCACCATCGCTTCCTCCTCGCGGGGGTCATGGGCTGGCCGATTGCCCATTCCCGCTCGCCCAAAATACACAATCATTGGATCGCGAATACGGCCTTGAAGGCGCCTATGTCCCTCTGCCCGTCGAACCGGGCAAGCTCGAGGAAGCCTTGCGCGCTCTGCCGGCATTGGGTTTCGCGGGCTGTAATCTGACTATTCCGCACAAGGAAACGGCTCTGCGCTTCATGGACCGCGTCGAAGCGGCAGCGGCGCGAATTGGCGCCATCAATTGCGTCGTCGTGGAACCGGACGGTTCGCTGACTGGCAAGAATTACGACGGATTCGGCTTTATCGCGTCATTGCATGCGGCGGCGCCGCATTGGAAGGCTAACGCCGGGGCTGCCGCGGTGATTGGCGCGGGTGGCGGCGCGCGTGCAGTAGTCGCCGGCCTGATCGACGCGGGCGCGAGTGAAATTCGGCTGTTCAATCGCACGCAGAACCGCGCGCACGCCCTCGCCGCCGATTTCGGCGCGCCTGTGGAAGCCCACCCTTGGGCGGAGCGCAACGCTGGACTGGCCGGCGCCACTCGTAGTGAACACCACGAGCCAGGGGATGCTTGGTCAGGCGCCTCTGGATCTGCTGCTGGACGCGGCGCCGTCTTCGGCGCTGGTGGCGGATATCGTATATGCGCCGCTGGAGACCCCTTTGCTCGCCGCCGCGCGGCGGCAGGGTCTCACCGTGGTGGACGGCCTGGGCATGTTGATGCATCAGGCGCGTCCGGCGTTTTGCGACTGGTTTGGCGTCATGCCGGAAGTGACCCCGGCGCTACGCTCGCTGGTCGCGGCGACTCTGTAGCTTTCGCAAGGGCGAAGGCGGTGAAGAGAAACGCCGGCGCGAAATTAAAATTCGCGCCGGCGCACTCATTTTTAGCGGTGCAATGAGTGCGCGGTTTCAGCAGACTGTGAAGAAAGTCTTGGGCACAGCCGCCCCGGCTTCCTTGGCGATATTCTGAGCCAGCGTGACGACCTCGCTCGATAGCCGCGAATAGCTGCCGAAGCGATCATTCAGGAACTGCGACTGTAAAGTCACGACCTCCGACATATTCTTCGCCCTGCTGAGAGCCGTGGCGAATTCAACGAATGCGGTGGCGTTCTCGTTCCAGATATCCAGGCTCTTGGTCGGCCAGACCTTGGACCAAGCCGCCGCTCCAGCCGCCGGCTCGACATTGAGCTTCGCCAGAACTCGACGCCGGCTGGAAACTCGGGCTCGCTGGGGAGCAGCCTCTTTCGCTGGCGCGACGATAGCCGTTTCCACCGGATTGCCGGGGGAATGTATGCTTCCTTCGTTTCGGCGATCAGCTCCTGGGCAGCCTGCGTCGTAGCAATTGTCTTCGGTTCAGCAGCAGGCGCCAATTTAATGGAAGCCGGTTGCCGCACAACCGGAAATTTCCTTTTGATGTCTCGCTTTTGCGTCGTCATGGACATGGACTCCGTCAATTTCGGTTGGAAGGCGCGGCCCCTCTCACGGATCTCCGGCATTTTCGTCCTTCGCCAGCGGACGAAGCGGCCGCCTTAACCTGGCTTCGCGTTCAGAATTACTTGGGCGTGGCAGCTTTCTGGATCACGGCTCCAAGTTCCTTGGTCTGCTCTTGAATCGCAGCGAACTGGTTTTTCACGAATTCGCCCTGGAGCTGCAAAACTTCCTGAACGTCCTTGGCCTGCACGAGCTTTTGGGCAAGGTCGAAAGCGGCTTTGACATTGGCTTCGGCATAGGAGAGCGCTGTCACTCCAACGTCCTTTGCGCCGACGCTGAACGGCAGAGCCGATGTGTCGACGGAAGCGATGGCCTTTTGAGCGGCCCCGGAAAAGCCTTCAAAAGCCTTGCGGGCCTGTTCGACGCTTTTTTCGGCAAAATCACGAACTTCATTCGGAACCTGGTAGGTCGGACCTGTCATGGACTTTTCTCCCTGCAACTATGTTGTACGCCAAAAACGGCGAAGCTCATGCCCGGCTTCACCATGGCTATTCCCCACCCCGCGACGGCGCGCCAGCGATGAGAGAATTCACTATGGATTATTTTATTGTGCATTGCAATATAAAATTGTGCATTGCATCTGTGGCTTTCCCGCGCGGGAGCGCTGTCGCCAATTAATAATGAATCGTTAAAATACGTAAAAAACTTACCGGTTGCATGGACCCTAGCACACCGAGCGATTAAGCTCTTATTAACCGAACGCAACCCAGCGCCGACCCAGTTGCGCGAAGCTGGGCGGGCGGCGCGGGTAGTTTGACCGCACGAGCACAAGTTGCGCGAAAAAGGCGAGTCCCATGTCCGAGGGGAGCGTAACGACGCGGCGACGCTGATCGCCACCGATCCTGCCTTCACTGCGCTGGAGGCCTCGGGCGCGCCGATTCTCGCCATGGCGGGGGAACCGCTGCGCGTTGTCTATGCGAACGTCTCGGCGGAGGCCGTATTTGGTCAAGACCCAAGCGCACGACTCCTGCAGGGCGAGCCCGGGGCCGGTCGGCTTTTGGAAATGATCGATGGAGTCCGGCATGGCGCGGCGCCACGTCTGGAACGCGTCCCAATCGCTTTTGGCGACACTATCCGCACAGTCACGATCCTTTGCCGCCAGTTGTCAGATGGAGATGACGGGACGTATTTTGTCATTGCTGCGCTCGGATTAAGAGCCGTCGCTTCTTCTTCCACGATGGATGGGCCATCTCATTCGACATTTCGACCCCCGCCAATGGAACCCGCTACTGCTGCGCGAAAAAGGCAAGAAGCCGCCGTTCTCGAAACGCCTGTTTCACTGGCGGACAATTCAAACATCGACTTTGCGGTTCTGGATCTTCGCGCCCGTCTCGCCGAACGACACGGCGATCTGGCGCCGCGTTTTCTTTGGAAGACCGACGCCGCCGGCAGATTTGTGGATGTGACGCATGTGCTCGGAGACGTCGTCGGCCAAAAATATTCGGATTTGCTTGGTCTCGACGTCGAAGAAGCGTCCAAGGCCTTAGGGCTCGGTTCCGTCTTCGCCGCGGCGCTCGCTTCGCGCAAATCCTGGAGCGGAGTCGAAGTCCACTGGCCCATTGAGGAGCCGCCCGCGAGCGCACCGACCACGCTTGGGGCTCTGCCTATCCATGACGCTGCGCGGCGTTTCATCGGGTTTCAAGGTTATGGCGTGCTCCGGCTTTCACGAGCCGAGCCGCGTGCAACCGTCACAGCTCCCAAGCATGAGGAAAAAGCGAGCATAGTTGTGGAGTTGAAGTCGAGGACGGCGGCAGTTCGTGAAAGCGCGCCGTTAGAGGACGGCTTTCCAGGCGCCAATGTTGTGGCGTTGCGCCCAGCCTGCCCGACGCCGCAACGTGAGGCGACTGAAAGTGGAGATGTCCTGTCGCCGCAAGAGCAGATTGCCTTCGATGAAATCGCTCGAACTCTTACGTCTTGTGGCGTTTCGGCGCCCACGCCGCCGGGCTCCGCGCGAGACCTAATCGATCAGGTTGGCCGCGCGATGGGGGGCACGCCTGCCATGCCGGTCTTCGCGGAGGCTGCTCCGCTGCTGCAATGGGCGGCGCTTATTGACGTTCTGCCCGTCGCAGTACTAGCGGCGCGGGGCGCGAATGCGCTCTACGCCAACCGTACGTTGCTTGATTATCTCGGATACGCCAACCTGCAGGAACTGAGTGCGGATGGGGGCCTTGCGCGGGTATTTCTCGGGCGCGCCCCGCAAGCTTTTGCTGCGCGAGCGCCGTCCGGAGCTGTCGAGGTACAAACTCAAGACGGTGAAACGCTTGATACGGATGCGCATGTGCAAACCATTGAGTGGAATGGAGAGCCGGCCACTCTGATCAGCCTGCGCCGCCACGCTTCGTCAACCCGCGGCCGAGCCGAAGAGGTGGCCGCGCGAGCTTTGGCGCGCTCCCAAGGCGCCGAACTCTCGCGCGTCCGCGCCGAAGCTGACGAACTAGCCGCTGTCTTCAAAATGGGCCCCGCTCCGGCGGCGATTCTCGCCGGCGATGGGCGTATCGAACGCACAAGTCAGGAGTTCGCCGCACTTCTCGGCGTTCAAGCGGAAGCTTGCGTCGGACAGGATCTCACGAATTTTCTCGTCGACGGAGACGTTCGTCGCCTGAAAGGCTTTTTCGCCGAGGTCACCAAGGCAAAAGCGGTCGGATCTGACGCTATCCGCTCAGAAGCCTCGAGCTTCGCGGCAAGTCTGCGCGCGGGAACCGCCCCTGTGCAACTCGCTTTGCACCGCCTTGGCGACACTGCGCAGTCCCGCATTGTCTGTTTCGCCTCCTCGCAGCCGGCTTCAGCCGAAACAAAACACGACGCGGACGCCGCCCGCGAAGAAGCGGAGCGGGCGAGCGCCGCTAAGTCGGCGTTCCTTGCGCGTGTTTCTCACGAAATCAGAACGCCCCTCAACGCCATCATCGGCTTTGCCGAAGTCATGATGGAAGAACGTTTTGGGCCGATCGGCTCCGAACGCTACAAGGAATATCTCAAGGATGTGCATACTTCGGGCGTGCATGTCCTCAGTCTTGTCAATGACCTTCTCGACCTTTCCAAGATCGAGGCAGGAAAGATGGAGTTGGTGGTTGAGCAGATCGACGTCAATGCGATCATTGGCGAATGCGTGTCTATCATGCAGACGCAGGCCAATCAGCAACGCGTGATCGTGCGGCTGTCGCTGGCTCCCCGATTGCCGCGCATCCGCGCGGACGAACGCTCATTACGGCAAATCCTGCTTAATCTTCTGTCCAACGCAGTGAAATTCAACGAGCCGGGCGGACAGGTGATCGTGTCGAGCGCGCTGACAGACGCCGGATTTGTGGTGATCCGTGTAAAAGACACTGGCATAGGCATGTCCGATGATGAAATCCAGATCGCTCTGGAACCATTTCGTCAGATCGCAACATCGCGCAAGATGACGGGCACCGGCCTTGGCCTGCCCGTCACGAAGGCCTTGATCGAGGCCAATCACGCATCGTTCCTGATCAAGAGCCGCAAGAATGAAGGCACTTTGGTTGAAGTGGCTTTTCCCTCGGCGCAAGGGCTCGCCGCAGAGTAAGGAATGATCTTAGTTTTGCTCGCAGGCGCTGCCGGAACGGCGTCTGGCGCATGCAGGAGCGCGTTTGCCGACCATCGATCTTAACGCCGATCTTGGCGAAGGCTTTGGCGCTTGGCGCATGGGCGACGACGCGGCTTTGCTGCGGATCGTTTCAAGCGCGAATGTCGCCTGTGGTTTTCATGCCGGCGATCCCGACATCATGGCGCAATGTTTTGCGCAGGCGAAGCAGGCGGGAGTCTCCGTCGGGGCCCATGTTTCATTTCCCGATCTTGCGGGCTTTGGCCGGCGCTCCATCCCGATGTCGCCGCAAGAAATCGAGCGCGCCGTCGCCTACCAGCTGGGAGCCGCTCAAGCTGTAGCGCATTACGCCGGACACAAAATCACATTCGTCAAAGCTCATGGCGCGCTGGCCAATCTCGCCGAAAGCGATGCGCAGATTGCGGACGCCATAGCGCGCGCGATTGTCGCCGTCGATCCATTGCTGACGCAGCTCGTTATAGCCCTCAGCGAGCAGACGTGCGCGGCCGAGCGCGCGGGGCTGCGCGCAGCGCACGAAATCTTTGCCGATCGCGCCTACACGGAGGAAGGTCGTCTGGCGCCCCGCTCGCAAAAAGGAGCCGTGATTTAAGACGTGGAACTGGTCGTTGAACGGGTGCTGAAGATGCTGACGGCAGGGGCTCTGCTTGGTCCGGGCGACGCCCTCCTGCCAACGCCGATAGACTCCGTTTGCGTGCATGGAGACACGCCCCATGCGGTTGAAATGGCGATGCGGTTGCGTGCTGCGATAGAGAGCGCGGGCTGGGGTCTACGCTCCTTCGCTCCAGCGGCGGTTTAGGGGATGACGCTTTACGACCGACCGGCCTTTCTCGACGCTGGCGAGGCCGCATTGGTGGTCGAATTCGGCGATAGCGTCGACCCCGCCATAAACGCGCGCGTTCTAACGTTAGAAGCCGCCCTGCGCGAAGCGGCGCTCGCGGGCGTAAAGGAAACAGTCCCGACTTACCGCTCGCTGATGATCCACTACGAACCGCTGATTGTTTCTCGCGCTGAGCTTGTGGCGGCGCTGGAGAGACTGTCGCCGCGGGACGCTGGAGCCTTTGCGCCGAAGACACGCTGGCGCCTTCCCTGCTGCTACGACACGGACCTTGCAGAAGATATCGTCATGGCCTCGCAAATGCTGGCGCTGGCGCCGGAGCGCCTCGCCGCTTTGCATGCAGGCGGCGACTATCGCGTTTACATGTACGGGTTCGCGCCGGGCTGGTGTTATCTCGGCGGTCTGCCAAATCAACTGGCTTTGCCGCGTCGCGCCAGTCCGCGCGGACCGACGCCGCAGGGCGCCGTCCTGATTGGTGGCGGACTGTCTCTTGTTGCGACAAATCCTATGCCGACGGGTTGGTACGTGATCGGCCTGTACGCCGGATCGGTTGTTTGCGGTCGAGCGCGACCCGCCAACGCTGATCGAGCCCGGCGACGCCTTGAGCTTCGAACCCATCGACGCCGAAACCTTCCGGAATTTGGAAGCGCGCGCTGCGCGCGGCGAAGTGCTGGCGCGGCGCGAGGTCTTGTCGTGAACGCTAGTTTGCGCATTCATTCCGCTGGCCCCGGCGCCACTGTGCAAGACGCAGGGCGGGCAGATTTTCTGCGTTTTGGCGTGACGCCAGCTGGGCCAATGGACCAAGGCGCATTCATCGCGGCGCTGCTTGCGTCGGGCGAGCCTGATGGCGCAGCAATAGAAGCTTCTTTGGGGGGAATGGAGCTGACAGCTGAAGGCGAAGAAGTTGGCCTTGCCATCGCCGGCGGCGCTTTCGATCTGCGACTCGATGGGCACCCGTTGCCGACCGCGTGCACGCTGCATCTTGCGCCCGGCGCGCGTCTCTCGGTGCGCTCCGGGATCGCCGGCGCCTGGTGTTACATAACCCCCTTCGGAAGTTTCGATCTGCCAAAAATGCTTGGATCTCTGGCTACGCACACGCGTTCGGGGGTGGGTGGATTGGCGGGACGAATGCTGCGCGGCGGCGATATTTTGAGAATTGTCGATCCACGCCCGGCGCCTCCCAGGCCCCGGGCGATAAGCGCGCCCTGGCTTGATCTTGCGCCAGGTAGACTGCGAGTTCTTGTTGGGACCGCAGCAGGATTATTTTTCATCCGAGACAATCAATACATTTCTGTCAGCGCGCTGGCGCTTGTCGCCACGCAGCGACCGCATGGCTTACCGATTGGAAGGACCGGCGCTCGCGCATCTCAAAGGCCACGACATCATCTCCGACGGACTCGCCTTTGGAGCGATACAAGTCCCCGGCGACGGCGGGCCGCTCGTGCTTATGGCCGACCGCCAGCCAACTGGCGGCTATCCTAAGATCGCCCATGTGATCGGCGCAGATCTTGGCGCTCTGGCGCAGAAGCGACCCGGAGATTACATAACTTTCGAGAGCGTGACGTGGGAGCAAGCGTTTGCCGCCCGCAGAGATCGAGCGCGCATGATTGCGGCGGGCGTCGTGCTGACGGCTCTTGAGCAGGACGAATTGTCAGCGGAATTCCTGCTTGCGCAAAATCTTATCGGCGGCGTCGTCGGCGCTAAGGACGAAGGATAATGCGCCAAGGCCCCCGAGCCTATTGCTTGACATGCACCGTAAGCCAGAGGGTTTGCTGTTCAGCGTCCGTCCATTCCACCCGGTGCCGCAGACCCGCGGGGATTTCGAGATAGGCGCCTGGACGCAGCACTCTCGCGGCGGCTTCGCCCTCAATCAACACACCGGCCGAGCCGGCGAGCAAAAATACCCACTCGGTAAAGTCCTGATCGTACCAGGAACCGGCGGGGCTCGCTTGTCCGGTCGACAGGATTTTTTCGATCGTCACGCCCGCAGTATCGGCAAGGACGGAGATCCTTTCTTCGTCCGACCTTCCCGTCTCATCTGCGAATAGATCGCCAGCCTTGATCAACGCGGCCCCCCCGTTTCGAGCGTCACCCCCGAATGACGCCAATCCGCTGCAGCAGCCAGTAAGCCCCCGCCAGCGCGATTGCAGAGGAAAGGCCGTAAACCAGTTTTTCGCTGCGTTTTCCACCCGTCTGGCGGTCGATTAGGAGCAAGATCGGCATCAGCGCGAGCACTATGGCGATTTGGCCAATCTCCACGCCGATGTTGAAACTCGCAAGCGCCGGCACGATGGTCTGTTGCTGGACGTTCAGCTCCTTCAGTCCGCTGGCGAAACCAAATCCGTGGATAAAGCCGAAAAAGAATGTGTCGCGCCAGCGCTTGTCGGTGTTGCGCGAAACGAAATTCTCCACGGCGACATAAATAATCGAAAGAGCGATCGCGGATTCCGTCAAAGTCGTCGGCAGGGTCACGATGTCGAGCGCCGCCAGCGACAGGGTGATCGAATGTGAGATAGTGAAGGCTGTGACGATTTTCACCACCGGCCACACGCGATTTGCCCACAGGATCACCGCGATCAAGAAGCAGATGTGGTCGTAACCGGTCAAAATATGCTCGATGCCGGCGAGACCGAATTTTTGCATCAGCTGCCACGTTGTTTGCAGCGGCTTCGTCAGATCAAGCGGCGGACTCTTGTTGTCGAGCATCGTCTCGCCGGGATTTTTGCCGCCGATCACCGTGACCAGTTGCTTCCCGCGCGGCCCTTGCGCCGCCAAAAGTCTGGCGGCGTCGTAAATGGTGAAGTCGCCGGCGCAGTTAAAGCGCAGCACAACGAGCGCGCTGTCTTGATTGGTCGGATCTTCGCCGGCGTGCTCGACTGTGCCGACGCAGGTGCGCCCGTTTGAATCATGCATCGCGACCCTACGCGCGACGAATTTGCCGATCTCGTCTTCGAGCACGCCGGGCGCCGACAGATCCGCGTTGGGGCGCTCGTTCATCGTCTCGGAAAACATCCGCTCGAGATCGGTCGCCAGGAACCCCTCGTCGACTACCCATCCGCCGTCCTTGAAGGTCAGTTTGGCGGTCGATATGTCCGGCGTGTGCGCAAGCGCGGGCGCGGCGAGGCCCAGCGACAACAGAACGATGGCGGCCAGTCTCGTCCACAGCGGATTTATAAGGGCGTTTCCCTAAAGCTTTAGCGTTGTTTTGCGCGCACAATGCCCGAAGGCGCGACGCGGGACAAGGCCGGACCGTCGACTCGCATTGCAGCGATGCCCGCGCATCGGCTATGACTGGCGTCGATTTCTTGAAACCAGAGGCAAGTCGGGAGTTCAGCGGTGCAACGCGTAACCATGACCATCGACGACGAGCTGATGGAGAGCCTCGATCGTTATATGGAGGCCTCGGGACACCAGAATCGCTCGGAAGCGGTGCGAGATCTGGTGCGCGCAGGGCTGTTGAAACAACCCAAGATAGATGACAGCGCCAGACGCTGCATGGCTGCGCTGGTCTATGTGTATGACCACGAGACGCGCCAATTATCCAAGCGGTTGATGGACGACCATCACAGTCACACCGACCTCTCCATAGCGACGCTGCACGTGCATATCGATGAGGAAAGCTGTCTCGAGGTATCGCTGCTTCGTGGTCAGAAGGCCGCGGTCGAGCATTTCGCGCAGCATGTGACCGGCGAACGCGGCGTTCGCTATGGCCAGCTCGTTGTCGTCCCGGCCAGCGCGGAGCGGCCCTCGAACGATTATGGGCATCATCACGATCACGAACATGAACATTGAGACTATCGGCGTTTGCAACGCAAGTTGAGTGTGACAAATTTGGCACGGTGAGTGAAAGTTGTGCATGATATATTGACGGCGCTAGCCCCGGTAAGACAAAAATAAAGAAACAGCATATCCTGGCGGGGAGGCCTAGATGAAAACCGGTCGGCACCTTTGGGAAATCTCCGCCCTTGCGCTTCTGCTGGGCGCGGCCGCCGATTTCGCTATCGCTCAAGAAGCGCTTCCAGAAATTAATATCGGCAAGGCTAAGCCTCGTCGGCCCAAGCCCGCCGCGCCGGCGAAACCGCAGCGGGTCGCAAGGCCGATCTCCGAGCCGCTGCCCTCTTCACCGGTGCTGACCCAGTCCAATTTCGATGACCCGTCGCGCAACGACCCCAATGGAGTCAAACCGCCGCGCCCCCTGGAGTTCCGCCAGCACAATCTATGTCTCCGGCGCGGAAGTCCGCGCGCGTTCCTACACAAGGCCCGGCGAGGCGCTTGAGATTGTCCCCGGTCTGTTGATCACCCAGCACAGCGGCGAGGGCAAGGCCAATCAATATCAGCTGCGCGGCTTCCAGCTCGACCACGGCACCGATCTGGCCATCTGGTATGACGGCATGCCTCTCAACATGCCGACCCACGGCCATGGCCAAGGCTATGCCGACGCCAACTTCCTGATCCCCGAGTTGTTCGACACGGTCCTCGCGCACAAGGGCCCATATTTCGCCGAGGAAGGCGATTTCTCCGCCGTCGGCGCGGTGCATATCAATATCGTCGACAGCGTGCCCAATGGCGGGCTGTTCTCCGCCACCGCGGGCAGTTACGACTATGGGCGCCTGCTTGGCATAACCTCCAACAAGCTCGAAGGCGGAAATCTGCTCAGCGCGGTGGAACTCGGCTATTACAATGGTCCGTGGACCATTGGCGACCAAATGCACAAGATCAACGGCGTCTTGCGCTGGTCCCAGGGCACGCAGGAAAACGGCCTTTCGATCACCGCGATGGCCTACGCCAACGACTGGCATGCGAGCAATCAGATTCCTGAACGCGCGGTGTCGGAAGGGGTAATACCGCTCTGGGGCAATATCGACCCCACCGACCGGGGCGACACGACGCGCTTCAGCCTTTCGACCCGGTGGAGCGAGACCGACGCTCACAGCAATTCGCGGATCGAGGCCTTTGCGGCCCATACGACGCTCGATCTCTATAATGATTTCGATTACTACCTGACCCAGCCGATTATCGGAGACCAGTTCCGTCAGTTCGATCGTCGCACGACCCTTGGAATCAACGCGGAACACGGCTGGAAATACGAATTCGCGGGTTTCCCGGTCGAGACGCGCATCGGCCTGCAATCGCGTTACGACAATATTCGCGTGGGTTTGCAGGACACCACTCAGACGGTGGCTTACGCAACCGTGGAAAACGACCAGGTCGCGGAGGGCAATGTCGGGGTGTGGACCGACACCACCGTCAAGTGGACCCCCTGGCTACGCACGACGACCGGCATTCGCTACGACTTGTTCGCGGCGGCTGTCGGAGATTATCAAAACCCGCTCTCCGCCCCGACGAATTTGCCTTTTGGCACAGCAGGCGCGCTGCCGATCTGGACCGGCCCCTGGAACTCCGGCCATAAAGCGGACGGGATGGACAGCCCCAAGCTCGCCATCACTCTGGGCCCGTGGGAGAAGACTGAGTTCTACATCAATGCGGGCGAAGGTTTCCACTCGACCGATGCGCGGGGGACGGTTACAACGCTCACTCCTGGCGACGGTTCTGTTTCAGCGACGACTCCACTCCTGGTGAAAGCGCGCGGCGCTGAAGTCGGCGCGCGCACCAAATTCATCGAGGGTCTCGACTCCACGCTCACGCTTTGGGCGCTGAACTTCGACTCCGAAAACCAGTTCGACGGCGATACCGGCACGACGCTTTTCGGGCGACCGAGCCGTCGCTATGGCATAGAATTCAACAATCATTATTCGCCGACGGACTGGGTGCATTTCGACGGCGACCTGGCGCTCAGCCATGCGCGTTCGCGGGGCTTTGACACGCCCCAGCTCGCGACCTGGGCCTCGCTCGTCACGCCGCAGACGATCGGCTATTTCACCTATCTTGGCAACGCGCCAGGCAATTACATCCCCGAAGGGCCGCCGGTCATCGCCTCGATCGCGGTCGAAGTTGGCAAGCAGACCGGCTGGTTCGCCGGGCTGAAATATCGTTTCAAAGGCGCCTATCCGCTGACGGAGGATGGCTACTTCAAGGCGCCCGCGACCGGAACGGTCAATCTGCGCGTCGGCTACAAATGGGAAAATGGCCTAAAGCTGCAGATCGACGGCTTCAACGCGCTGAACTCGCGCTCGGACCAGATCACCTATGCATATGGTTCTTTGCTGCCCACTGACCCGCTTTACGCGCAATGCGTGAGCGGAGCGGCTCCGGCTGCGGTCTGCGCGATAGGACAGATGGATCGTCATTTCAAGCCGATTGAACCGGGCGTCATTCGCGTAACGCTGAGCGGCCCGTTGTCGCCGCGCGCCTTCGATCCGATTTTCGCTTCCAAGCCCAGCGACCATACGCCCTATAAGGATTTTCTCGCTTTGGCCTCCGACGTGTCCAGCGGGAACGTCTTCGCCTCCGACGAGGGCGCGTCTTTACCCAACAAGAAGGGACCGCCTGCGGTCCCCGCGATTCCAGTCTCGTGGACAGGACTCTATGCGGGCGTAAACGCCGGCGACACTTTCGGCAGCAGCAACCTCAATGTGGTGGCCCTTCCACTTGCTCCGGGCGGCGATCTGGGCGCCGCTACTGCCGTGTCGGGCGCGGCGACCAGCGGGTTGGGCAATTTTGGCGGATTTATCGGTGGCGGCCAGGTCGGATACAACTGGCAACTGGGTGACGAGCACGCGAGCCGAAAGAAGTTCGTGGCAGGTCTCGAAGCGGATATTCAGGGAACGGCCGGCGCCGGAAACACCTGGCCCATTTCGAATGGCGCGCCCAGCACGCTGGTTCCTGCGAACAATATCAGCGGCAGCGTCGCGACATCCCACAACCTCGACTATCTCGGCACCCTGCGCGCGCGCGTCGGATATCTGCTCACCCCGGCCTTGCTCGCTTATGGAAGCGGGGGTCTCGCCTATGGGCAAGCTAAATTGAGCACGCAAACTTCCTTGTTCGCGGCTACTCCGTCCGGCGCTCTCGCCGGTTTCGCCGCAGGCTCGGCGAACTACTCCAACATGCTGGTCGGCTGGACCGCCGGGGCCGGCATGGAGTGGATGTTCCATCCGAACTGGAGCGTCAAGGCGGAGTATTTCTATTACGATCTCGGCGCCGTCTCCGTCTCCGGCCTGGTTCCGGGAACGACTCCCGCTGGCGGCCCATCAGCCGCCCTTACTCTTGCGAGTCAGGCCAGCGCCCGGTTCAACGGACATATCGTGCGCGGGGGCTTGAATTATCATTTCGATTTGGGGGCGCCAGCTCCGATCCTCGCCAATTATTGATCACGCGCGAGCCGGCCCGAGATTCAAGAGACATTAAAGACCGAATTTTCGACGCTGGTCGCCGGCCTGGTCCAAAGATTCGATGCGGACGAATTAGTGGACGTTTTCCTGTCGCGCGTGCGCGAAGGTTATCCAGGGCGAAATGCGGTCAGAAGCGAGTTCGACGCCCACGCGGCGATAGGCCTTAACAGCTAGATCAAAGCCCTCGATCAAAGCCGCTATTCCCTTAAGGAGGAAAGCGGCAACATCGTGTTGAACTTCTCGGGCAAGGCTTTGGTCCTGCCCCGACAGCTCCGGGCGATGCTCTCCGAGATGTGCGCAAGGCCATCCTTTACTCCCGGGGAATTGTCGTCCGACATGAAAGATGACGCAAGGATCGCTTTGATCCGGCATCTTTGTAAGGAAGGCTTCCTGTTTCCGTCGAAGTGAAACCTCTCCTTGACCGCTTCACCCGTTCGGTCACGGCGAAATAGAGGGCGCATCTTCGTCCAAAAGCGCTTAGCTTTCCTCCATCGTTTCCAGTTCGGCGATAAGACCTTCGATCATCTCCAGACCTATGCTCCAAAAGGCCGGATCGCGCGCGTCGAGACCGAAGGGCGCAAGCAGTTCGTTATACGGCTTCGATCCGCCCGCCTCGAGCAAATGGAAATAACGCTCGGCGAAGCCTTCATGCGCTTTTTGGTAGACGCCATAAAGCGAATTCACGAGGCAGTCACCAAAGGCATAGGCATAGACATAGAAAGGCGAATGGACGAAGTGCGGGATATAGGCCCAAAAGCTCTCGTATCCGGGACCCAGCCGGATCGACGGACCAAGGCTTGCGCCTTGCACGCTCATCCACAATTCGCAGATCTTTTCCGAGGTTAATTCACCATTACGCCGCTCCAAATGGACCTTGCGCTCGAACGAATAAAATGCGGTCTGCCGCACCACCGTGTTCAGCATGTCCTCGACTTTTGCGGCAAGCATGGCGCGACGTTCAGACTTGTCGGCGGCGCCTTCCAGCAGTTTTCGGAAGGTCAGCATTTCTCCAAACACCGACGCCGTCTCAGCCAGGGTGAGTGGCGTTGGCGCCATCAACGCTCCCTGCCGCGCTGCGAGCACCTGATGCACGCCATGTCCGAGTTCATGCGCGAGCGTCATGACGTCGCGCGGTTTGCCTTGGAAGTTCAACAACACATAGGGATGCGCTGAAGGGACAGTAGGATGCGAAAAAGCGCCCGGCGCCTTGCCGGGACGGACTGGCGCGTCAATCCAGCGCCTGTCGAAGAAATCTCCCGCGATCTGCGCCATGAGCGGCGCGAACCCGCTGTATGCCGAAAGCACGACATTGCGCGCCTCGCCCCAGGAAAACTCCTTGGCCGGAGCCATCGGCAACGGCGCGTTGCGATCCCAATAGTCCAGCGCGTCTTTCCCGAACCATTTGGCTTTCAATTTGTAATAACGATGCGACAGACGCGGATGCGCCGCCTCGACAGCAGAGACGAGCGCGGACACAACTTCACCCTCAACCCGGTTGGACAAATGACGCGCATCGGCGACGTCTTTGAACCCGCGCCAACGGTCGGAAATTTCCTTGTCTTTGGCCAGTGTGTTCGTAATCAGCGCGAAGATTCGCAAATTCGCGGTAAGCGTCTTGCCTACAGCCTCGGCGGCTTCCCGTCGCACCTCTTCGCGTCGATCCTGCATCAGATTGAGCACGGGCTCGATCGCCAGCTCCTTGCCCCCCACCGTAAAGCGCAGTGAAGCGATGGTTTCGTCGAAAAGGCGATTCCAACTGCTCGCGCCTGTGACGGATTTTTCGTGAAACAGTTCCTCAAGCTTGTCATCAAGCTCGTAGGGCTTCTCCTTGCGGATATCTTGCAGCCAAGGCCCCCATTGCGCCAGCGGCGGATGTTGCGCGGCGCGGTCAAGAACCGCGTCGTCAATGCGATTGAGCTCGAGTTGGAAGAATAATAAATGGGTCGAGGCGTCGACAATCTTGTCTCGCGCATCCGAGAAAAATTTTGCGCGCGTCGGGTCCGTTACGTCGCCTGCATGCAGCAAACTGGCGAATGACATGATACGGCCCAGCAAGTCCTGCAGCGCTTCGTAACGGGCGACAGCCTCTCCGAGCTTTTCGCTCGCCTGCGCGTGAGCGGCAAGCTCCGCGAGTTTGCCGCGATAGTCGACAGCGAACGCGCTCGAGTCTCGCGCAGCCCGGTCGAAATCGTCTTTCAATGCCTGCGAATCGATAGCCGGGTACAGATCCGTCAAATTCCACTCGGGCAAAGCTTCAGTTTCAGGCGCGGCGTTCTGCAGAGGAGGCATTGCGAAAACCCAATGGAAAGAGACAGGTCGAAGCGACCGATTGACCTCTAATATGGCCAAAGCCAAAGCGGGATCAACCCGCGTAAAAGCGGTGAATATCCCGCAAAAAAACTCGGAAAAGCGCCGATTTTCCGCTTGACGCGCCCTTTTTGTGGTTGCGACAGAAATACCGCAATTCTCACAATTGCTAAAAATAGTCTCAATGAAACATACACTTATAAACAGCCCGCAACCCGCCGCTCCGGCGTCCATTAACCCCGCCTTTACCCTGTTCCCCGACGATAGCCGTGGGTCAGCCGCTCAACCCGGCGCCCCACTCGAATAAGACCAGGGATCAGCGGCGCATTGCGTCGCGAATTAAGGGCGCCAATGACTTCGACAGTTCTCATTGCCGATGACGATCCGGTTCAACGCCGCCTGCTCGAGGCAATGACGCGGCGCTTCGGCTATGACGTTGAAACGGTGGAAAGCGGCGAACAGGCGCTTGCGCGGCTCACGCAGACCGGAGTGACCACCGTCGCTTTACTGATCCTGGATCTCGTAATGCCCGATCTCGACGGCATGGGCGTGCTCACCCGCATGCGCGAATTGAAGCTGACGACTCCGGTGATTGTGCAAACCGCGCATGGCTCGATCGAAGCGGTGATCTCCGCGATGCGAGCCGGAGCTCATGATTTTGTCGTCAAGCCTGTGGGCGCGGAGCGCCTTCAGATTTCGATCAAGAACGCCTTGTCGGTTGATGCGCTTGCCGGTGAAATGCGTCGCATCAATCGTCGCTCCCAGGGAATTCTGACCTTTAAGGATCTTGTTTCCCGCAGTCCCGAAATGGCCCGCGTAATCAGGCTTGGCGAGCGCTCCGCGCATTCCACGATTCCGGTGCTGATCGAAGGCGAATCGGGAGTCGGCAAGGAGTTGGTGGCGCGCGCAATTCAGGGCGCTTCGGATCGACGAGGTAAAGCCTTCATCACCGTGAACTGTGGCGCTCTGCCCGCTAATCTCGTCGAATCGATCTTGTTCGGTCATGAGAAGGGCGCCTTCACCGGCGCAACAGAGAAGCACGTCGGAAAGTTCGTGGAAGCCAATGGCGGAACCCTCTTTCTGGACGAAATCGGCGAACTGCCGCTTGATTTGCAGGTCAAGCTGCTTCGCGCCTTGCAGGAAGGCGAAATTGACCCCATTGGTTCGAAACGGCCTGTTCGTGTCGATATCCGGTTGATCTCGGCGACCAATCAAAATCTCATCGAACTGGTGAAGCGCGGTCTTTTTCGCGAGGATTTGTTTTATCGCCTCAACGTATTTCCCATCGGCATTCCGCCGCTTCGCTCTCGTCGCGAGGATATTCCGGATCTTGCGCGCCGCTTTTGCGCGCGCTTCTCGGCGGAGGAAGGCCGAACGATACGGGGGCTTACGGCCGAGGCGCTGTCCCTGCTCTGCTCCTATCAGTGGCCAGGAAATGTCCGTCAGTTGGAAAACGTAGTGTTTCGCGCCGTGGTGCTTGCAGATGGCGATGAGCTGACCGTCGCGGAATTTCCCCAGATCGCCGCTCACGTTTCGGGCTTCGACGTGCGCGTGCCCCCGCTGCCGGCGCCGCTCGCTCAAACTGCGATGCAGGAACGCGAAATTCTGCGCGTGGAAGTGCGCGACCCGAATGTCCTTGCCTTGCTTGGACAGACCGGCGAGATGCGAAAGCTTGAGGACATCGAAGCCGAAACCATTCGATTCGCGCTTCAGCATTACCGCGGGCAAATGTCGGAGATCGCTCGCCGTCTCGGGATCGGCCGCTCGACGCTTTATCGCAAGATGAAAGAATATGGACTTGGCGAGGCGGGCGTTGAAGAGCACAGTGAGGACGCCAGCATGGTGGCGTAACCCCCGCTAATATGCGAGCGTACCATTAGGAAGGCCGCATGACGCAGCTTTATGACATCGGAGCGCTCACGATCGACGGCCGCGAGCAAAAGCTTGGGGACTTCGCGGGCAAGGCGCTGCTTATCGTGAACGTCGCGAGCAAATGCGGTTTTACGCCGCAATATGCCGGTCTGGAGTCCCTGTATCGCAAATTCGTCGATCGAGGGTTTCTTGTTCTGGGCTTTCCCTGCGATCAATTTGGTCATCAGGAGCCGGGGACCGAAGCGGAGATCGCGGCTTTCTGCAATCGGACCTATGACGTGACCTTTCCGATGTTCGCCAAGATAGAGGTGAATGGAGCGCAGGCGCATCCCTTGTATGTTTTCTTGAAAGCACAGGCCCCGGGGCTGCTCGGCGCGCAGGCGATCAAGTGGAATTTCACTAAATTCCTTGTCGACCGTCAGGGTCGCGTACAAAAACGCTTCGCCCCAAACGAGACGCCGGCTGTTATTGAAGCCGATGTCGCTGCCGTTCTCGGCAGCTAAACTCGGGATTCTTCAATTCTCCATTCAGATTGATTGAAATCGCGTTTGGCTTCGACCTGTCCGGGACAGGGCTTGAAAACACTCCCCGTTAATTCAACTGCGGCTTTTTGAGAATGGCGCGCTTTTTGCTATCGAGTAAGTTGCAGCGCGCTCGAACGCCCGAGAGCAACACGGCAAAAGCGAATTCAGTCAGAAGATTCAAGTCTCGGAAGCAGCTAGGAGCAGCAACTTTGCAATTCAACGGGGCTCAATTCGACGAAATGAGTGGAACTGGGGGAGCGACACGCCCGCCCTACCAAAGACTGTCTCAGTGGCTGGCGGAAACTCCACAGGAATTCCTGACCTCGCGACGCGCTCAGGCCGAGCTTTTGTTCCGCCGAATCGGCATCACCTTCGCTGTTTATGGATCCAAAGAGGCGACCGAGCGCCTTATTCCGTTCGACATCCTGCCACGGATCCTTTCCCGGACAGAATGGACTACTCTGGAGAAAGGCCTGGTCCAACGAGTGCGCGCGCTAAACCTGTTCCTGGCGGACCTCTATGGCGCAGGCGAAATTTTGAAGGCCGGCGTATTGCCTTCGGAACTGGTTTATCGCAACCCCGCTTTCCGGCCAGAAATGGCAGGCCGACGGCCGCCGCATGACATCTATGTCCATATTGCCGGCATCGACATGGTGCGGACCGACGACAATAGTTTTTACGTGCTGGAGGATAATGCACGCACGCCTTCAGGCGTGTCCTACATGCTGGAAAACCGCGAAGTCATGATGCGGCTGTTTCCCGATCTCTTCGCTATGTATCGGGTGGCCCCGATCGAGAACTATCCCGACCGGCTGCTCGCCACGCTGCAATCGGTTGCGCCACGCAGCGCCAGCCATGATCCGACCATCGTGCTGCTGACGCCGGGCCAGTATAATTCCGCCTTCTATGAGCATTCCTTTCTGGCGGACAAACTGGGCATTGAGCTCGTCGAGGGCCGCGATCTTTTCGTGCGCGATGATGTGGTCTACATGCGCACCACCGAGGGGCCTCGCCGCGTGGACGTGATCTATCGGCGGATAGACGATGATTTTCTGGACCCTTTGGCCTTTCGTCCGGATTCGGCGCTGGGCGTCGCGGGTTTGATGGGCGCCTATAATGCAGGCAACGTGACGCTTGCCAATGCAGTTGGCGGAGGCGTGGCCGACGACAAGGCCATGTACACCTATATTCCTGACGCCATCCGCTTTTATCTTGGCGAAGAACCGCTGTTGAAAAATGTGCCGACTTGGCGATGCCGCGAGAAAGAATCGTTATCTTACGTTCTCGCGCACCTTGACCAGCTCGTGGTCAAGGAAGTGAACGGCTCGGGAGGCTACGGGATGCTGGTAGGGCCGCATGCGACGCGCGCTCAGCTCGACGAATTTGCAAAAAAGCTCGCGGAACGCCCCGACAACTTCATCGCACAGCCGACACTGGCTTTGTCCACATGCCCGATCTCAGTGGCGCAAGGCCTGGCGCCGCGCCACGTGGATTTGCGTCCTTTCGTGCTGCAGGGCGCCAAAGACATCTGCGTCGTTCCCGGCGGTCTCACTCGTGTCGCAATGACCGAAAATTCGCTCGTCGTAAATTCAAGTCAAGGCGGAGGAACCAAAGACACCTGGGTTGTGGATGACATTCCAGGGTGAAGAGCGCCGGTAAGGATTTGGGCGTGCTCGCTCAAGCGACGTTTAGCTGCTTTCTTTGTGAGTTCGACACATGCTGTCACGTACCGCCGACAACCTCTACTGGCTTGCGCGTTATATGGAACGCGCCGATTTCTTAGCGCGCGTCATTCAAGCCTCTCGGCGTCTCGCCTCGCTGCCCAAGGCGTATGGGGGCGCAGAGAGCGAATGGGAAAGCGTGCTGCTCTCCGCCGGCTCCGCCAGCGCCTTCGGGGCGACCGGGCGCAAGCTCGACGAAGCCAATGTTATTGAGTTTCTGGCCTTTGCACCCGACAATCCCGGCTCAATTCGCAACTGCATCCAGTCTGCGCGCACCAACGCCCGTGCGGTGCGCACCGCGCTTACCGTTGACATGTGGGAAGCGATCAACGGGGGTTATCTGGAGATGCAGTCCATTGAACAGGCGCGAGGTGCGCGCTCGGGCGAAGACCTTATGCGCTTTCTGGATTTCGTGAAGCAGGTCTCTTTGGCCTATGACGGTGGCGCCTATCGCACAATGCTGCGCAATGACGCCTACTGGTTTTCGCGCGTTGGATTGTTTATCGAGCGCGCAGACAACACGGCGCGACTGCTCGACGTCAAATATCAGTTGCTGTTACCTGAAAAAGAAGTGGTCGGCGGCTCGCTCGATTACTTTCAATGGACGGCGATCTTGCGCGCCGTATCGGCGCATACCGCATATCAATGGGTCTATCGCGAAAGTCTGAAACCCTGGCTCGTTGCAGATCTGCTTATTCTGCGCCCGGAAATGCCGCGCTCGCTGATCTCCTGCTATGAAAGCGTAGTGCGTTATCTTGACCGCCTTGCAAACACCCATGGTCGCCAAGGGCAGGCGCAACGCCATGCGCGGGCCATGTACGGGAAGCTGGAAAACATGTCCATGGAAGGTCTGTTTCAGGACGGGCTTCACGAATTCATAGGAGCGTTTATTGCGGACAACTCCCAACTCGGCACCCTGGTTTCCGATCAGTATCTGTTTTGAACCAAGGTCGCCGACATGCTGATGCGAATCCGACACGAGACCATCTATCGCTACAGCGAACCGGCCAAAGCTGCGGTGCAGAAACTCCTGGTGACCCCGCGCAACTACAACGGCCAGCATGTAGTCAGTTGGCGCATAGAAGTAGATCGGGACTGCCGACTGCGCCAAAGCGAGGACGCCTTTGGCAATATTCTGCACTGCTTTACCGCCGACGGCCCTTTTAAATCGCTGACCACATTGGTGGAGGGCGAAGTTGAAACCTTCGACACGGCTGGCGTAGTCAGCGGCGCGATCGAGCGTTTCCCTGCGGAACTTTTTTTACGCGAGACCGCGTTGACGGCTGCAGACGCTAATCTCCGCAATTTTGCTCAAGCCGCTACAGCGCTGGAGACAACAACTCTCGACAAATTGCACGCACTTACGGCCGCGCTGCATGGAGCGATGGGATTCGATCCGGCCTCAACGCAAGTGGTTACGACCGCGGCGCAGGCTTTCATGCAAAAGAAGGGCGTGTGCCAGGATTTCGCGCATATCTTCGTCGCATGCGCGCGAACGCTGGAGATTCCAGGGCGCTATGTGAGCGGCTACTTCAAACGCTCAGACGGCCAGGACGCTCAGGCGGCAGGCCACGCCTGGGCCGAAGCCTATGTGGAAGGGCTCGGCTGGGTCGGCTTCGACCCGGCGCATAAAATGTCGCCTAACGAAGCCTATGTCCGCGTCGCGGTGGCGTTGGATTATCTCGGCGCCGCGCCGATTCGTGGGGCGCGGACGGCGGGCGGAGAGGAAGTGATGGAAGTTCGCTTGCGGGTCGCCATGGCCCGCGCTCAATCACAAAGCTGAAAGGCCGCCATTTCAGGCGGCACGCTCCTCTTCATTCAAAGCAACTGCAGAGTTTTCCCCGGTTTCTCGTGCCAGCAGCGCGCGCAGCGGTGCATAGTGCAGCTTTCCCTCGCGAAGAAAATATTCACAGGCAGCGTCCTCCGCCAGCTTGGCAAAGACCTTGGGCCACACTTTGCTTTTGGTCCAACGTCGAAAACGCGTGTAGGCCGTGTACCACTTTCCAAAATGCGGCGGCAGGTCTCGCCAAGGCGAACCGGTACGAGCGATCCACAGCACCGCCTCAATGAACAGACGATTATCACGGCCGTGGCAGCCAGGATCGCCCTCCTTGCCGGGCACGCTTCCGGCGATCAGAGCCCAGCGCTCGTCAGTCAGATAGAGTTCGCTCATAACATCCCTCAGATTTGTCGGCGCGCTTCGCCCGCCGTTACGGCCGCCACCCGCAGACGCCAACCCCTGCGGATAGAGCCAGAGAGCGAGAGATCCAAAACTAATTCGTAATCTACCTAAGGTTGTATAAAATATCAACACAACCGCACATTCAATTGCGACTCGCCTGAAAAGCGTCAGGATCACAATGCGCTTCGCCAACACCCTGTCGAAGATCGCTTGCCAGTGGCTCCCGCCTGTGGCACAAGGCCGCCAGTTTAGCGCTGCAGTAGCTCAGTGGTAGAGCACTCCCTTGGTAAGGGAGAGGTCGAGAGTTCAATCCTCTCTTGCAGCACCATGCCCACATATTCGAAACCGCAAGATCTTTCGGCAGCGAGGTTTTGCCACGCCTTGCTTTTCGACGCGGGAGAGTCCGCTCGTTTCGCAGGACAGCTTCTTGACACCCGTTAGAGACGCCCCTTATAGCTGTTGCGCTTCGGGGCGGAGTAGCTCAGTCGGCTAGAGCAGAGGAATCATAATCCTTGTGTCGGGGGTTCGAATCCCTCCTCCGCTACCACTCCTCGCAGCGATACTCTCGCTTCTTCATGCCGCTATGCAGGACAGCAGCTCCAAGGACCGCAGCCACAAAACAAGTGATGGCGGTTTGCCTTTCGTCGTGTTTGAGGCTGGCGGCTTTTGCGTCTGAAACCTTGGACCGGTGAAGAGAAACTGCTTCCGATCGGTCGCCAACCCAGGCGCGACAGTTAAAATGATGCGAGGGCGCGACTTTGGCGGATGGCGCGGAGCCTCAACATCTCTAAGGTATCAGCACAGCGGCGCCTTGAAATCTTCCCTCACGCAGGTCGGATAGAGCCCGGTTGGCTTCCACCAGCGGATATCGAACCACATGCGTCTCGACGCCCACTTTCGGGGCCATTTCAAGGAATTCACGCGCGTCGTCTCGCGTGAGATTCGCCACCGATAAGATTTTTCGCTCTTCCCAAAGCAGTGAATAGGGAAAGGAGGGAATGTCGCTCATGTGGATGCCGCCGCAAACGACGACGCCGCCTTTTTTTATCGAGGCCAGCGCTTGTGGAACCAAAGCTCCTACGGGTGCGAAAATGATCGCGGCGTCGAGTTTCTCAGGCGGTTGTTCGTCGGAACCGCCGGCCCAGACCGCTCCGAGAGATAAGGCGAAATCGCGCGCGGCGGCGTCTCCCGGCCGAACGAAAGCAAAGACGCGCCTGCCCTGATAGTTAGCGACTTGCGCCACGATGTGCGCAGCCGCGCCAAAGCCATAGAGCCCCAGATTTGATGCGCGCCCGGCCAACTTCAACGAACGCCAGCCGATAAGGCCAGCGCAAAGCAAAGGCGCCTGCGCAGCGGGATCTTCCGTTTCCGCGAGAGGGAAACAAAAGGAGGCGTCCGCGACGACATGAGTGGCGTATCCGCCGTCTCGCGTATAGCCGGTGAACAAAGGATCGTCGCATAAATTCTCTCGATCGCTCGTGCAATAGGAGCAACGGCCGCAGGTTCTTCCCAGCCAGGGAACGCCAACTCTTTGTCCGTTGGAAAAGCCTCGAACTTCGGACCCAATAGCCTCGATGCAGCCCACAATTTCGTGACCCGGAACGATGGGCGAGGCAGGACGAGGCAGTTCGCCATCAACAACGTGAAGATCCGTGCGACAGACCCCGCACGCCAGAACGCGCAACCGCAATTCCTGGGGTCCTGGATCAGATAAGGCTCTTTGTTCCAGGATGAGGGGCGAGCCTGGACGACGCAAAGTCATCGCTTGCATGGTTGGAAGGGTCGCGTTCAAGGGCGTCTTCTTCATTGAAGGCTCGTCGAGAAGCCCGCAGGAACTGCGATATTAGCGAACATTCGCGCAATGGCCAGCGAGCTGAAATCTCTGTTGCTCATCGCCTGACCGAAAGTCCCATAACCTCCAACGCATCCATAATCTCTGGTCGCTTGAGCTCAACAGCGCTTTCTCCCTCTCGAATTGCTTCTTCCGCGCGTTCGAACTCAAGCAAGCCAATGTGTCCGACTCGAGGGGTGATATGCACATCCGGCGGATCGCCCGCCAACCTCGAACGCGTCAGACGATCCTGCATAATGCTGAGGGAGGTGGTCATCACGCCGAATATGTTTGGGTGGTCGCCGTCCTGACCAAACATGCCGCGCGTCAAACTCTCCGGAAGTGGGTCGTCGGACATCAGCCCTCGCGTTTCGGCGAGGCTGGCAGGATCGAAACCGAGGGTAACAGGAGTCGGGGTGGCGGCGCGGCGCGATTTGCCCAATATGTCGGTATTCAGATTGATCGCGATGATCAAATCCGCTCCCAGCGCGCGACATGCAGACACAGGAAGCGGATCGACCAATGCGCCATCTGCTAACCAGCGCTTTTCAATCTGCATGGGAGGAAAGAGTCCAGGCAATGAAAACGACGCGCGCACCGCTTCCGCAAGATCTCCCTGCTGCAGCCAAACCTCATGACCAGTGACAAGGTTGGTTGCGACGGCGACGAACGGAATACGAAGATCTTCAACGCGGAGAGGACCTAACAGCCGCCGCAGCTCCGTGACTATTCTTGCGCCTTTGATGACGCCGCCGCGCCCCAGATTGAGGTCGAGATATCCGAGAATCCTACGCTTATTGAGTGCTAAAGCCCACTTCTCCAAAGCATCGAGTTGTCGGGCGAGATAGCATCCGCCAACAAGCGCGCCGGCCGAACAACCGGCTATAATGTCAAAGGGAACGCCCAAACGCGTCAACGCCCGAAGCGCGCCGATGTGAGCCCAGCCACGCGCTACGCCGCTGCTCAACACCAAGCCGACTTTGCGACGCCCAGGCGCATTGACTGATCGGCCGACAGACATCGATGACCTCGTAACCCGCTTGTTATCCCTGAAGCGTGGCGCACAATTCCGAGCAGATCTTTCGAATGAGCCTCAATGAGTTCTTCATGACAACGATCGCGAGATCATCGCTCAGCCGTTCGTCGCCGCAAAAACTACGCACTTCTTCCAGCAAGCGGCGAACAAGCGCTTCTGGCGCCAGCGCCCTGAAAGAGGTGAGCGCAGCACAGAGGCGATCGAGACCAAAGAACTCACCTTTCGCATTTTGTGCTTCCGTCACTCCATCCGTGTATAGTAGCAAAATATCACCTCTTGCGAGCTCCGTTCTTCTCTCTTCGAAATTGACCGATGAGCGAACGCCCAGAATCATTCCATCGGCGTCGAGAGGCGTGCATTCAGCGTGGTTTGAGCGGAGCAACAGCGCCCAGTTGTGGCCAGCATTCGCATATCTCAAGACGTGTAACTCAGAATCGAATTTCAGATAAAACATTGTGATGAACAGATCCGACCTGTTCAAATCATCATATAAAATCTTGGCGAGATCCCGCAGGATTTGCGATGGACCGCCCGGAGTGCCCGCCATATTGCTGGCCTTGGTTCGGAGCGTGCTGCGCACCATGGTCATAATAAGGGCTGCGCCTACGCTATGACCGGAAACATCTGCGATCACCAAGTCGATCGCCTGACCGTTTCTGAAAAAATCGAAGTAATCTCCGCCAACGTGGCCAGCAGGAACGCAGATGCCCGCCAACTCCGCACCCGGCACGTTGAGTGGCGCATTCGGCAAGAGCGAAAGCTGAATGCCTTTGGCGATTTCCAGCTCATGCCGACTTTCATCGGCTTTCCTTCGCTCGGTGACGTCGGTGTATATTCCGACATGGTGGGTCACCTTTCCGTTTGCCTCCATGACGGGCGAAATCAACAATTCGCACCAAAATGGCTGGCCGCCCTTCCGATAATATCTCAACGTCACTTCGCAGTCGCGACCAACCGCAATGGCCTGGCGAATCTGCTCCAAAGCTGCGGGATCGGTGTCTGGACCTCGCAATAGTCTCAAGCTCTTTCCAAGCAGCTCCTCCTGAGAATATCCCGTGATGCTGCACAGGGCCGGATTGACGTAGATATTCGGATTTCCTTCCTTCTGCCCATCGCTGATGGCAATGCCTACATGGACACTGTCAATAGCGCGCTCGCGCAAGCGCAAAGCATCTTCAAAGGCCTTATGCGCGGTAATGTCATGATCTACGCCCCGCCACTTTACGAGACGTCCATGCTGATCGAGAATCGGCGCGCCGCTTGACTCGGTATAAACTTCTCTTCCGTCTTTATGGCGATAATTGTTGACCAGGCGATAGAAAGGGCGGCAGTCATTCGCCGAGTCGCCGGAGTTGGAGGCACTCAACTTATCCGCTTTCCTGGATTGCAAATCCAAATAGCTTTTGCCGATAATCTCTTCGGGCGCGAAGCCCAGAATTTTTCGTACGGCTCCGCTGCTGTATATGTAGCGCTCTTGTGGATCCTGTTCCCATAACCACTCCCCTGTAAGCTGTGCAACATGGCGAAACCTGGCTTCACTCTCCTTCAAGGCCTCCTTGTCACGCTTCTCTTGCGTGACGTCCTGTTGTATCGCCAGGTAATGAGTGATTTCGCCCAGAGCGTTGCGTAATGGGGTTATGGTTTCATGCGCCCAGTAAAGCTCGCCATTCTTCCTGCGGTCCTCGATTTCGCCGCGCCACTCGCGACCGTTCAATATCGTCCTCCACAACCGACGATACTGATCTAGCGCAGTATGATTTGAGCGTAGCAGTCGAGGACTCTTGCCGACGAGATCACTGGCGGCGTATCCAGACAACCTCGTGAAACTGTCGTTCACATATTCGATCAATCCATCATTTGTGGAAATCATTATCGCAACGGGACTTTGATCAACAGCGGAAGAAAGTGTCAGAAGCTTTTGCTCCGCTTGCTTGCGCCCGGTGAGATCGTGTGTAACCCCAACGAAGAGTCGTTGCCCTTCCAACAGTAACTCTCCAATAGAAAGATAAATAGGAAAGACCGACCCATCCTTACGCCGAGCGACCACCTCTCGACCAATCCCGATGATTTTTTTTACCCCAGTATTTAAATATGTCGAAAGATAGCCGTCATGCGCCTCCTGGTAAGGAGACGGCATCAGCATTTTGACATTGCGCCGAACTACTTCACCACGGCGATAGCCGAATAGCCGCTCGGCGCCGGAGTTGAATAACTGAATTTCGCCGCTTTCATTGATAAGAATCAGCCCATCGGGGACGGTGTCAAATATAGCGCCGACTGTTTCCTCAATGTCTGCAATTGCAACAAGTGAAGTCTGGTTGTGTTCATTGGCGGTAAACTCTAAGAGTGTCGCGCTTGTGCCCGCTGCGCTCAGCTCTCGGCGACGACAAAAAGCATTCAAGAACCCAACGGATTTTTTTTTGAGCGTCACCCGATTCCATTCATCTTCCCGATAGCGGAGTGCCTGCGTCAACCCCGTGAGGGAGACAAAGTTTTTGCCCGCAAGATCAGATTCTGTACGTTCGATCAGCCTCTCCGCCACCCTGTTCATGCAAACGAGTGAGCCAGCGTCGTCAAGCAAAACAAGACCTTCCTCGAAACAATCGAGGACAGATCGCAATAGCGATGTCCCGTGATGAGCGGCGCCCTTCTCGGTCACCACCCCGCCACCGCAAATGCAATCATCGATCTCATAGGATAATTTTAGTGCTGACGAACGAACTCGCCAGTGCAGTTCCGTGGTTTAGATCGGGGCGCTTCTCAGTAGAGGCCCGCGGCGGCGCCACAGGCATCCGTCAAGGACTCCAGTTCCGCCGCGAGTGCGGCGAAAGGCTCAAGCGTAGCAAGTGGCTCTTCCACGAGTTCACTGCGCAATTTCAAAAATCTGGCCAGGCGCGGCTCCAACGCAAACTCATGAAAAAACTGCTCGGGATCCGCCATGTTCGAATGCAGTTCCATCCGCACAAGGCGGCCGGTCGCCGATCGGAATTGATCATCCAGGGCGGTTTGCAAACGACGCTCCCAAAGATCCCGAGCTTTTACCTCTGACACTAGCGTCACAATTTGCCGCAAACCTAAAAATTTGAGTAGATCATCGAATGCTTTTGCCACCGACGCGAGACTCTGGGATGAATTTCTGGACAAATTGACCAGGGCGGGAAAATCTCGAAGTCGATTCAAAAACAGCAGGCGGGACGCCTCAGGCGCAGCCGACGTTAGCAAGGTGAATTCCGGGCTTTGGCCAAGGTAAACGAGATATTGGCGTAAATCCGCCCGCCACGCTTCGATGATCTCTGGAACCGGAATCAGCCTTCGCCCATGCTCCCAAGCCCAGCGACACAGAAAGCTCAAAGCGCTTTCAAGTTGCAGAAGCAGCTCGTACTGACGATCGGCCGTCAATTTTCCGTCCAACGCCCGGACTGCTTCGCGCCACCGATCGCCTTGCAAAATCTGGTCGAACGCCAGATAAAGGCCAACGGCCTCTCTGACGCGAAACGGGTCCAGTTCTTCCATTCCAGCTAGAAAGCTGACGCCGGCCTGATCGATCACCTTGTTGCAGATAACGGTGATTGAGATTTCGCGCGCGAGCAAATGATCCCTCAACCGGTCCGCGTATCGCGTGCGGACGCGCGTCGGAAAATATTCAAACACAAAGCTTCTAATCCATTCTTCCTCTGAAACCTGAGGCGCATCCAACAGCGCGCGTTTCAACGCCAGCTTGGCGTATGCCATCAGCACAGCCAACTCAGGACGCGTCAGCCCCAAAGCGCCGCGCGAAATGGCTTCCTTGCGCGTAGGAAACGACTCCATCGACCGGTCCAGAAGATCCATGTTCACAAGCTGATCGGCAAGATCAAGGAAAGGAAAGACGCTTTCACGGCAACGCTCCCTCTCCAGTGAAAGGCACAGGCTCTGCTGGTAATTGTTGTTCAGAACCAGTCGACAAACTTCATCGCTGACCTCGACCAGGACGCGATTGCGTTCGTCGTTACTGATATCAAGCCCGGGACCGCTCTCGTGCGACGCCAAAAGGATCTTGAGATTGACCTCATGATCGGACAAATCCACGCCCGCTGAATTGTCGACCGCATCCGTGTTGACGCGACCGCCGGTCAAGGCATATTCTATTCTTGCCCGTTGAGTGAGCCCGAGATTGGCGCCTTCTCCCACCACTCTGGCTCGAATTTGGGAGGCTTGAACGCGGGCGCCATCGTTTGCGCGATCTCCGACGGACTCATCGGTCTCGGAGCTGGCTCTGACATAGGTGCCAACTCCACCCATCCATATCAGGTCCACTGGGGCCGTTAGTATGAGACGGACCAGTTCCTCTCCATCCATTGAGAGATTGCGAGCGCCGAGCCATCTGCGCACTTCCGCGCTAAGGAGAATGTCCTTGGAGCTTCGCCGAAACACGCCTCCGCCTGCTGAAATGAGAGCCGGGTTGTAATCCTCCCAGGTCGTCCCGGGCGTTTCGAAAAGCCTCTTGCGTTCGGCAAAGGAAGCGCCGCGGTCGGGATCTGGATCTAGGAATATGTATTCAGCGTTGAACGCCGCAAGCAGTCTGATATTGCTCGATTGCAACATGCCGTTGCCGAAAACATCTCCCTCCATGCCACCGACGCCTACGACGGTTATCGCCTGTAGATCGACGTCAGTGTCCAGTTCACGAAAATGCCTTTTTACGCAGATCCAGGCTCCACGTGCGGTAATGCCGAGCTTTTTGTGATGAAATCCGTGGGAGCCGCCGGTGGCGAAGCTGTCGCCCAGCCAGTAGCTATATTCCGCGGCTATCTCGTTGGCGCGATCTGAAAATCCAGCTGTGCCCTTATCAGCGGCCACGACGAGATAGGGATCGGCATCGTCATAGGCGATCACTTGAGGAGGACGGATGACATCAGCGCCGCGCACATTGTCTGTCAGATCAAGCAATCCACGCATGAAATTGCAGTAGGCTCCCTGTGCTAACCTCGCTCGACTTTCCGCTTCGGTCGATTTGCTTTTGACTATAAAGCCTCCTTTGGCGCCTTGCGGCACAATCAGCGCATTCTTCATCATTTGCGTGCGCATCAACCCAAGAACCTCGGCCCTGAAGTCATCAGGACGGTCGGACCAGCGGATGCCGCCTCGAGCGACTCTGGCTCCGCGCAGATGCACACCTTCAATCGAACGAGCATGCACGTATATCTCAACCAATGGCCTTGGATTTGGCATGTTGATCACGCCGAGACTGGAGATTTTCAGGGACACAAAAAATTCACTTTCCCTCAAACGTCGAAAGAAATTCGTACGCAATGTCGCGTCGATCAGATTGAATATGTCACGCAGGATTCGATCCTCCACCAAATCAGTCACCTTCTCCAGCACGCGGATTAGCTCTGATCGAAGGAGTGTAAAACCTTCCGTCTCCCGTTTTTCTGGCCCACCTAGACTCTCGTCTGGACTGAAACGAGCTTCAAAATAGCGGCAGAGCAATCGCAAAACCTCGAAGTTGTCGAGTAAAGCGCGATGCACCCGAACGCGTTCAAAGCGTTTATTGATTTGCAGATAATAATTGCAATATGCACGAATGACATCGATCATCTTCCAGTCGAGACCGGTAAGCAATATTAATTCGTTCAGCGCGTCATCATCCATCTGTTCCGCAAAAAGCGCCTGCAATGCCTGCAGCAGAAATGTCTTATGCTCTGAAAGTTTATGGGCCTGCTCTGCAGCGGGCGTTACTAAAAATTTGCGGATGTGGAGTTTCTTTTCGTGCGCTGCCATTGTGAACTGAATTTGATCTATTACCCGCAGGCCCAAGTTTTGAAGTGGCGGCAACAATGTGTAAAGGTCATGATATTCCGCACTATAAATCATCAAGCGATAGCATTTTTTTTTGTCGTCAACAGCAGGAGGGCGCAAATCCAAAGCGTCGCTTCCGCTTTGCGCGACGCTGTTGAGTCTCAGGACGTCCCGAACGGCCTCGGAGGGAGAGATCAAGGCCCGGTAATCAGGAGAAAAGCCGCTCTCATATGGGAACGACACCCGATCCAAACCTAATCTTCGTGTGGCGCGATCAAGAAAACTCCGAAGGTCAGTTTCCCAAGACATACGTGCATCTACTGTCCATGTGCAACGCGGAAGAGTACAAATGCTAGGTGAGCCTTTTTTTCATTTCCAGAACATTTCCGGACTCAGTTCTCCGGTAATCCACTTCGTCCATCAGTGACCGGATGAAAAAGATTCCGCGTCCCCGTTCACTCAAACCCGAGAGGTCGGGCGCTGGAACTGAATTAAGGTCGAAGCCTTGTCCATAGTCGTAGACTCTCACGCATAGATCACTGTTTTCGATGGACAGAAATATCCTGACAGTGTTTTTAGCTTCTTTGGGGCAGCCATATTGGATTGCGTTGGTGACGGCTTCGGTTACGACCAAATTGAGATGGTAGGCCAGAGCGCCATGATCGCCATCCTCAGCGTCAAGTTCCTTTACAATCTGTTCAGCGATATTGCCAACGAGTCGCAGATAGCGTGTTTGATTCGGCACCTCGATATCAAGATTTAAGATGGTCTCGGACGCGTTGCACATGCGACTCTCCGCATTAGTTGTCCAATGCTTCTCGGAGACCCGGGTAAATCTCAAATACTCTTTGTAACCTCGTCAATTCAAACATCGCCTTTACTCGGGGTTGCAATCCTGTGAGGGCGAATCCCGCGGATCTTTGAATTGCGTTCTTATGTCCCGACAACAGGGCTCCCAAGCCAGAGCTGTCGATGAACTGTACGTCGCCAAGATCTACGATGATGTCTCGCCCACCTTCTTCAAACGATTTCAAGATCCGGTTTTTCAATTCACCGGAGTTATGTGCGTCTAGACGACCTTCCTTCAAACTGAGAACGGTTTTGCCTTCGTGCTGTTCAGTCACAATTTTCATTGTCAAGCCTCAGCGTGCAGCCCCTTAAAAAGCGCCTCATGAGGGATACGTATAGGCCATTGAAATAGGGCGCGTTCGGAGCATGAAAAGGCGTGCTTGAAGCAAAAGCCTATGTTTGTCCGGGCGTGGATTAATAGGGCTCGACGCCATTTCTGTCTCGCCCTTGATGGTTGCGCTAACGACGCGTTGCAATATTGTCAGAAGCGGTCACTGCTCTAGCTAATTTTTTAGGCCCTTGGGCAAAGCCTCACTTGATTCTGGGGGTTGAAAGGACTGCAATGAATACCGTCGCCGCATTTTTTACGCCAGTGGTCGCGAGCGCGTTTATAGTTATGTTTCCGGCGGAAGTTTGTGCTCACGGTTATCTTGTCGAATCATTTCCAGGGGCAAAGACACATTTGACGGAATCGCCTCAAAAAATAAGGTTGCGCTTTTCTGTTAAAGCGGACGCCCTGTATTCAACGCTCAATCTCGAAGCGGACGACGGTTCGGTTTTGGCTACGCAAACTCAGCAGAAAGCCTCGCCCGATCTTCAGATCAACCCTCCTCGATTGGCGCCAGGCCATTATCATGTTCGCTATCACGTTCTATCCACCGACGGGGACTGGGTACAAGGCAAAGTCGATTTTGACATTGATGATGAGGTCGCGGCCCCTGAACCAGCGAGACAGTGAACCGAATCAGTTTTCAATGGTCAGTCCGCCTTGGCTAAATCTTCAATTGCAGCAGCCAGGAATCGTCCCGCTTCGCCACCAGACACCACCCTATGATCGAAGGTTAAGCTCAGAGGAAGCATACGGCGGACAGTTGGT
Organism: uncultured Alphaproteobacteria bacterium; assembly: GCA_963724845.1. Classification (GTDB taxonomy): domain Bacteria; phylum Pseudomonadota; class Alphaproteobacteria; order Rhizobiales; family Beijerinckiaceae; genus Methylocystis. The sequence goes on along the minus strand of CAVRWF010000001.1, from coordinate 73,636 downwards.
ACGCCATTCCATGGCACAACTGCGCCGCGAATACGTCCCGCACCCAAAATCGCGACCGTCGGAGGCAGAACGACAGGCGCTGCGTATTTTCCCGAGATCATGCCAAAATTCGAAAGCGTGATGGTTGCGCCCCTCAGTTCCTCTTTCGGAATGGTGCGCGACGCGATATCCGCCCGCATGCGATTAAGTCCTTTTCGTAGATCGACGGCATCGCGCGCGCCGACGTCGCGCAGAACAGGTACGAACAGGCCGTCAGGCGAGTCCACAGCAACGCCAAGATCAATTTTTCGGAGTAAACGCCGCGCCATGGTCTGGCTTTCGAACCAGGCGTTGAGAGCGGGCTCAGCGCGACAACCCGCGACCAGCGCGCGTATCAATCTGACAGTCGTATCGGTCGAGTTCTGCCAACTTTCGACGTCTGCATCGTCCATGATCGTCGCTGCCGCGACTTCCGCGCGCGCAAGCGACATATTCTGCGCCATCGCACGACGAAATCCACGCAGCGGCTCGGCCGGCTCAGCCTCACTCAATATCTTCGCAACGCGTTGCACGTCGGCTACGGTAATTACGTCATCAGCGCCTGAAGGAGTGACCATGTTCAATTCCACGCCGAGCTTGTGAGCCAACGCGCGCACGGCCGGGGCCGCGCGAACGCTACCCACTGCATGCCCGAGCGACATCGCGGATTCGTGCATCACCTGGCGCCCGGTCGTGACCGCGCCGACGATGGAGGTTCCCTCTTCGGCTTCGTTGGACTCGATATCGAATTCGATGAGCGGCGCTCCGATGTGAACGATTTCGCCAGCGCTGGCAAATAGCCGCTCGACCCGTCCAGCCTGAGGCGACGGGATTTCTACGACCGCCTTCGCTGTTTCGACAGCCAATAATGGTTCGTCAACCGCCACCGTCTGGCCGGGCTTGACTCGCCATTCGACGAGTTCCGCCTCCTGCAGACCTTCGCCGAGATCCGGGAGTCTGAAAATCTTCATCACGCCTCCATAACCTTGCGCACTGCGTCGGTGATGCGTGCGACGCTCGGCATGTATTGCTTTTCAAGGCGAAACAAGGGGACGACCACATCGTAGCCGGTGACTCTTCTGACAGGCGCGAGCAATGAATACAGCGCCCGCTCGGCGATTTGCGCGGCGATCTCCGCGCCATATCCACCTGTTCGTGGCGCCTCATGTACAATGATGCAGCGACCCGTCTTTTCCACCGATCGCATTATTGTTTCGGAATTGAGCGGTTTCAGCGTGGCCACGTCGATTACGTCGACTTCGACGCCCTCATTCGCGAGGATTTCTGCCGCCGCCATGGCTTCGTGAAGAGCCGCGCCCCATGCGACGACAGTGGCGTCGCGCCCTTCCCGAGACACGAAACAAGTATCGAGGGGCAAAGCTTCCCCATCGTCCACAACCTCTTGTCGAAATAATCGATAGAGGCGGGTCGGCTCAAGAAATACCACGGGGTCTGGATCCCGGATCGCGGCCAGCAGAAGACCGTATGCGCGCGCTGGAGTCGAAGGAGCAACGACGCGCAGGCCCGGCATATGCGCAAACATGGCCTCCGGACTTTCGGAGTGGTGTTCCGGCGCGTGGATGCCTGCGCCGCAAGGCGAACGCAAAACCATCGGACAAGTTATTCTGCCGCGGGTGCGATGACGGAGTCGGGACGCATGATTGATGATCTGATCAATCACCGGGTAAATGAAACCCGAAAACTGAATCTCTGCGACAGGCTTCAAACCCATCGCAGCCATGCCGATTGCTACGCCGGCGATTGCAGATTCTGCGAGCGGCGTATCGACGACCCGTTCTTGTCCAAAATGTGCGAGCAGGCCGTTTGTCGCGCGGAATACTCCGCCGTTTACGCCGATATCTTCGCCAAGCAGCAAAACTTCTGGGTCGTGCGCCATTTCATACGCCAAAGCGCGATTGATGGCGTCGACGAGAGTCAATTCAGGCATCGGCGGCTCCTTTTGTCGGAGCGAAGCGCCGAGCTTCTTCGACTTGTCCAGCCATTGCAGGCGGTAAGGTTTCGAACAAATGATCGAACATGGCGTCATAGTTCTGCGCGGGAGTCGCGAGATAAGCGGCAACAGCCTGCTCGACCTCCTTCGCGCAGTCTTTCAAGAGGGCGTCTTCTTTATCTTTTGTCCAAATGCCTTTTGTCGCCAGGTAGGTGCGCAACCTTCCAACAGGCTCCCGCGTCCAGGCGTCACCGAGATGTTTCGGGTTTCGATAGCGGCTTGCGTCATCGGCCGTGGTATGGTCGCCCAAGCGATAGGTTACGGCTTCGATCACTGTTGGTCCGTCGCCACTACGCGCCTTTGCGATCGCTTTGCGCGCGGTCTGATAAACGGCGATAACATCGTTGCCATCCACCTGGCGTCCCTCTATTCCCGCACCAATCCCTTTTTGCGCTAGAGTTTGCGCGGCGCATTCGCGTTCGCGGGAGGTTGAAATGGCCCAGCCGTTATTATTGATCACAATCACGACCGGCGCGTTCCAGACGCCAGCCATGTTCAGCGCCTCATAGAAGCCCCCGTTTCCAGAACCTCCATCTCCGATGAAGCAAACTGCTACACGATCCTGCTTTCGCAGCTGAAAAGCGTAGGCGGCTCCGACCGCATGGGCCACTTGAGTGCCTACGGGAACGCAATTGGGGAAATCCGCGCGCGAGTTCTTGAAGTCGCTGCCGCGCTCGTCTCCACCCCAATAGAGTAGAATTTCCTCCATTCTCATACCGCGCAGTAATTGCGCTGCATGATCACGATAGGATGGCACGAGCACGTCGCTTGGCAGCATGGCGGACGCAACGCCAACTCCGACAGCCTCCTGCCCTAGCGCGGAGGCGAACGTTCCCAGCTGTCCGGTGCGCTGCAATGCGATAGCCTTATTGTCAAAGGTCCGAGCGCGCACCATCGCTCCATAAAGCGACTGCAGCAGATCCCCGTCATTCGCGATGGCGCAGCCAGATTCTTGTATTTCGCCGGATGGTGAGAGAATCTGCGAATATTCAATAGAAAATGAAACGCTCATACCCCTCACCGATAGCTCTGGCGCTGCGTTGCTCTTGAAAGTTGAGGTAGCGCGCTTGGATGTGATGTCAGCGCCCTCAGCGAAAATTTTATCATGCGCTTTCTTGGCCGATTTGGCGCGCGCACTAGCATTAAGACGCAATTCGTCCGGGCCAAATTCGACCCAACAAAATCTATCCTTCGCGTCCACCTCGATTAGCTTATGCGTTCTATCGCGATAGCCGTCGCCTCGCCTCCACCGATGCAAAGCGCGGCGACGCCTTTATGGAGATTGCATCTGCGTAGCGCCGCAAGCAGGGTGACGACGATACGCGCGCCAGAGGCGCCAATCGGATGGCCAAGAGCACAGGCGCCACCATGCACGTTGAGCTTTTCATGAGGAATATCCAGCTCGCGCATGGCGACCATCGTCACGATGGCGAAGGCTTCGTTAATCTCGAACAGATCCACGTCTCTCAGCGTCCACCCCACTCGGTCCATCAGTTTTTCGATTGCAGCGATTGGAGCGATCGGGAATTTGTTCGGCGGACCGGCGTAGGTCGCGTGACCAACGATTTTCGCCAAGGGTTGAAGCGCCATTCTCTCTGATTCCGATAGCGTTGTTAGAGCGACTGCAGCCGCACCATCGGAGATCGAACTGGAGTTGGCAGCAGTGATTGAGCCGTCCGCACGAAAGGCGGGCTTCAATTTCGAGATATCGACGTCGCGTGCGCGACGGGGATTTTCGTCGGCGCCGATTTCGCGTTCGACCTTGCCCCCCAAGATCACCGCAACGATCTCCTCCTGGAAAGCGCCCGAGGCGATAGCCCGGCGGGCACGCGATAATGACTCGGCGGCGTAATCGTCTTGCATCTCTCGCGTCAGCTGATAGTCGATCGCGCAATCTTCCGCGAAGCAACCCATAAGTCGACCTTTTTCGTAAGCGTCTTCAAGGCCGTCAATAAACATATGATCGAGAACCTTGCCGTGCCCCATGCGGTATCCGGAGCGCGCGCGGTCAAGCAGATAGGGCGCGTTGCTCATGCTCTCCATTCCGCCCGCAATCACGGCTCGCGAGCTGCCCGCACACAGGGCGTCATGCGCAAGCATGATCGACTTCATGCCAGAGCCGCACATCTTGTTGACCGTAAAACAAGCCGTAGCATTCAGCAGACCGGCGCCAAGGGCGGCCTGGCGGGCCGGAGCCTGACCGAGTCCAGCGGGAAGCACACACCCCATGATGACTTCATCTAGCTTCTCGATGGGCATTTGAGATCTGGAGGCAGCCGCCTTAATCGCACTGGCTCCAAGTTGTGGTGCGGATACATCCTTCAACTCGCCCAGGAAAGCACCCATCGGCGTCCGAGCGGCGCCTATGATAACGACGGAATCGGATGCGTTCATCGAAAACCCTCTGCTATTGATCCCAGCGAGTGTTCGCCGGGGGTCGCGCGTACCGGGACTGGCGCCACGGCGGAAACACGGGGTCGGCCACTCCGGCGCCTTCGAGCATTTGGGCGATCGTTTTGTCCTGCACCTCGCCGAGCGTAGCTGGGCGCCAGTCGGGATTCCTGTCTTTGTCAATAATTGCTGCACGGATGCCTTCAAAAAGATCATGGGACTCCAACAATCGGCAAGCGACGCGGAATTCATTAATGAGACAGGCTTCCAACCGACTTGCTTTCTCGGCCCGTTTCAAGAGCTCATGCGTAAGGCGCAGGCTTGTCGGCGACTTCTTGGCCAATTCTCCGACGGCCTGTCGGGCGAAAAGCGAAAGGTCAGCGGAAAACGCTGCAATAATCTCCTCTATGCGATCATGCGCCATCGCTGCGTTGAGCAAATCCCTGTTTTGTTCAAGAAGTCCCGTAATTGAAGTTCGCGCGAGGCTCGTCAAAGCAGCGTCCACATCCTCAGCGCATTCGATCGCTTCCAGACGATCCACAAGACCGCGAATGCCGCTAGAATCGATCATCAGGTCAGCAAGACCGATGTACAGTGCCTCCGCTCCCGACATGATAGCGCCGGAAAGCGCAACGTAGAGACCAGCTCCGCCATCACGAGTCAGCAGCCAGGAGCCGCCGACATCAGGGATAAAGCCAATCCCTGTCTCCGGCATCGCCAAACGCGTCCGTTCAGTCACGATGCGACGATTTCCATGCGCGGATATTCCAACGCCACCTCCCATCACGATTCCATCCATCATGACAATGTAGGGTTTTGGAAAGGACGCGATACGCGCGTTCAGTTGGTATTCTTCTCTCCAAAACGATGTAAACTTTTCACGATCTTCGGATTTCAAATCATATAGCGCGCGGATATCGCCGCCAGCGCAAAGCCCCCGCTCACCCGCACCGACCACTAATGTCGCAGCAATGCTTTTGTCCTCGGCGAATTCATCCAGGGCGGACGCGAAGGATCTCACCATGCCGAGTGTCAGGCTGTTGAGAGCTTCGGGCCTGTTTAGGCAAATCTTTCCCAAACGGCCGACACGTGAAACGAGCAATTCAGCGTTACTCTTTTTCATTCGCTGAAACCGATTTGCGTCTTGAAGACGCGCCCAAGACATCGCGAGCGATGATAACGCGCATAATTTCGTTCGTTCCCTCGAGGATCTGATGGACGCGCAGATCGCGAACAACCTTTTCGATGCCATAGTCAAATAGGTAGCCATAACCTCCATGCAGTTGCAGCGCGTCGTTGGCGACCGCAAATCCGGCATCGGTAGCAACGCGTTTGGCCATGGCGCAAAGCATAGTGGCCTCGTCCAGATGCGAGTCGAGCGCCGACGCGGCGCGCCAAAGCAGTGCTCGCGCAGCCTCGAGTTGTGTCGCCATATCCGCAAGGCGAAATTGAAGCGCCTGGAAGCTATCCAGAGCTCGCCCGAAGGCTTTTCGTTCGCTGATATAGCGAAGAGTCTTGTCGAACGCGGCTTGGCCCCCGCCTAGCGAGCACGCGCCGATGTTCAATCGACCTCCATCCAGCCCCGCCATGGCTATTTTGAAACCTTGCCCCTCCCGCCCAAGCAAATTGGCTGCGGGCACACAGCATTTTTCCAAGCTGACCGCGCGAGTCGGCTGCGCATTCCAGCCCATTTTCTTTTCAGCGACGCCAAAGCTGAGACCGAGCGTTCCGCCCTCCACAAGGAAAGCGGATATGCCGTCGGGGCCATCGCTGCCGGTTCTCGCCATTACAACGTAAAGATGGTTTCTGCCCCCCGCGCCAGCGCCAGAAATAAATTGCTTTTCGCCTGTCAACACGAATTCTTCGCCGCGGCGTTCTGCCTTGGTGCGAAGCGCAGCTGCATCCGAGCCGCAGCCAGGCTCCGTGAGACAGTAGCTTGACAACACCTCCATGGACGCGAGACGCGGAAGCCAAAATCGACGCTGCAACGATGTGCCGAAAGCATCGACCATCCAGGCACACATGTTATGCACCGACAGGTAAGCAGCAATGCTTGGGCAACCAGTAGCCAAAGCTTCGAAAACCAGGACTGCATCGAAACGGGAGAGTCCTGACCCCCCGTGTTCTTCCCGCGCGCCCATGGCCGCCATTCCTAAAGCCCCCGCTGCGCGCAGAATCTCTATGGGGAAATACTTATCCCGGTCCCATTCCAAAGCATGAGGAGCCAGCTTGTTGCGCGCAAAGTTCAAGGCCATGTCTCGCATGGCGAGTTGTTCGGGGCTTAATCCAAACGACGAAGTCATCCGTAATCCCAGCGCGTTCCCCGACAGAATCTGGGGCGCAGCCGCGGCGAGGCAAGAGGCGCTAGCGCCCGCGCTTTCTATTGAGCGCTTTCGCGACGGAACTGGCGGGAGCGCGATCGAGTCGCCCCAGAATGAAGTCGCCAGCCGTCATCAAAGAACTGAGATTGACTCCCGTTTCAATCTCCAGCCCATCGAGCATGTAGATTACGTCCTCGGTCGCAACATTTCCGCTTGCGCCGGGAGCAAAAGGACAGCCGCCAAGTCCGGCGATGGAGCTGTCGACGACGGCGATGCCTGCCTCGAGACAGGCGAAAATATTGGCAAGCGCCTGACCATAGGTGTCGTGGAAGTGCACCGCCACGCGCTCCATGCCAACATCTTTCGCGACCGCCTCCACCATTCGCCGCGCAGCCAGAGGGGTGCCAACCCCAATCGTGTCGCCAAGAGAAACTTCCTCGCAACCCATGGCGTGCAATTCCTGCGCGACCCAAGTGACATGACTTAAAGAAATCGCACCCTCGTAAGGGCACCCCATTGCGCAGGAGACGTAGCCTCGCACTCTAATCCCGGCTTGATTGGCTTCCTTGATCATTGCGGAGAAGCGCGTCAGACTTTCACTGATGGAGCAGTTGATGTTCTTTTGTGAAAATGTTTCCGACGCAGACGTGAAGACGGCTATTTCCTGGACCCCGGCACCAAGGGCCGCCGATAGCCCGCGCATATTTGGCACAAGCGCGGAGAATTGAAGATCGGAACGAGCCCGCAGACGGCGCACAACCTCGTCTGTGGACGCCATTTGCGGCGCGGCTTTCTCCGAAACGAAACTTCCAATCTCGATGGATGTCAGGCCAGCTTGCACAAGCAACTCGATCAGCTCAACCTTGGTTTCGACAGACAACATCACTGTTTCGTTTTGAAGACCGTCGCGAGGCCCGACTTCCACAATTCTTACGCGGGCGGGCAGGGTCATGCGGCTCTTTCTTCAAAGAGATTCGCCAGTTTTTCGCCTTCCGCCATCCATTCTCCCTCCTTGCAAAGAATGCTTTCGATCTGGCCATCTCTTGGCGCCGTCATTGCGACTTCCATCTTCATGACCTCTAAAATGACAAGTGGCTCTCCTTTCTTTACTTTTTCGCCTTCGGTGACGAGGACACGCGTCACCCTTGCCGGCAGCGGGGTCCGAAGCTGCTGCTCCGGATCAGCCGCGGTCGCGGGTGGCTTTAGCGGATCGATCACGACAAACGAATGATTGCGCCCCTCTACAATCACCGCCAGTTCCTCTCCCCGCCGCAGGATCCCGACTTCGCGAGCAAAGCCATCGACGCAAAGGTGCAGTCTATCCCTGTCCTCACGTGCTGTGACACTCACCACGCCCCCCTGCGCATCAAGCCGGAAGCTTCCCTCGGCGATAGGGTGGATTTTCATATGCATCTTTCGTGCATCGCACATAAATTCAAGGTCATGACAGCCAACACCATCGATGCGCCACGCGTCGGACATCGACCAAGGCGACCAAGGATCGCCGCATTCGGCCGCTTTATCTTGTTCCCATCGCCGAAGATCGGCGAGCCAGACAGCGGCGCCGGCGGCCAAAACAACCGGCTCCAATTTCTGAGCCAAATGCGTCTCGGCCGTCAGTCCCTTCGCCTCGCGCTCGATAAACCCCGTATCCAACTCCGCCGCCATGAACAGCGGATGAGCAGCAAGAGCGCGCAGCAGGTCGAGATTTGTCGCGACGCCCACGAGTTCACATGCGCTTAAGGCAGCGCGCAGAAGCAGTAAGGCGTCTGCGCGATCCCTGCCCCACACGATCAATTTCGCCAGAAGTGAGTCATAATATTGTGTAACGCGGTCCCCGGAACGCACGCCCGTGTCGATGCGCAACATGTTGTTGTTCGTCGGAGTCCGAAAGTGGTCGATTTTCCCTACTGAGGGGAAAAAGTTTTGAGCCGGATCCTCCGCGCAGATGCGAACCTCCACCGCACACCCTTGCATGATCAACGCTTCCTGCGTAACCGGCAGCTTTTCGCCACAGGCTACGCGCAATTGCCATTCGACGAGATCTTGTCCCGATATCATTTCAGTGACAGGATGCTCCACCTGCAAGCGCGTATTCATCTCGAGAAAGAAGACCTCTCCGTCCTGCACGAGAAATTCGATCGTGCCCGCGCCGATATATCCGACCGCCTGAGCCACTGCTGTCGCAGCGTCCCGCAGCTTTTGTCGCAATATCTCCGACAGACCTGACGCTGGCGTTTCTTCCAGAATTTTCTGATGGCGCCGTTGCATGGAGCAGTCGCGCTCAAGAAAAGACACGCAGTTTCCGCGTGAATCGGCGAAGATCTGGATCTCTATATGCCTCGGATGTGTCAAATATCTCTCAATTAGCAGGCGATCATCACCGAAAGACGACAGCGCTTCCCGCCTCGAGCCGGCAATAGCTTCCGCAAGTTCGCCCCTTTCGCGCACGATGCGCATGCCTCGCCCGCCGCCTCCGTTGGAGGCCTTTATCAACAAAGGAAAGCCGATGCGTTGAGCTTCCCCGGCAAGCGTTTCCAAGTCCATCGCATCGCCATGATATCCTGGCACGATGGGCACGCCTGCATGCTCCATCACCATTTTTGCTGAAGCCTTGGAGCCCATGAGACGCATGGCGACAGGCGGTGGTCCAACGAATGCAACGCCCACCTCGATGCAGCGCTCGGCAAACCGGGGATCCTCCGAAAGAAACCCATACCCCGGATGCACGGCTTGCGCGCCCGACCGTCGCGCTATCTCGATAATCTTATCGATAGCCAAATAGCTTTCGCGAGCAGGCGCTGGGCCAACCATCCACGCTTCTTCTGCGAGTTCTGCATGCATCGCGCCTTGGTCTGCTTCGGAATAAATAGCGACGGTCACGATTCCGAGCCGCTTGGCGGTTCTGATGATACGACACGCAATCTCGCCGCGATTGGCGATCAATATTTTTTCAAACATGCGGTTCTTTCCCGCGCAAACTCCAAGTGGGAGGTCGCTTCTCGAGAAAGGCTCTCAATCCCTCGCGACCTTCGGGGGTCGCACGCCGCTCAGCGATACGGCGGGCGGTTTCCTGCGCGAGGTCGCCGCCATTGCTGCGTCCTTCGCACAGAAACGCCAGCAGCTTAGCCTCTGCTTGAGCGCCCGGAGCGCAGCGCAGCAACGCTTCGATGATCTTTTCGCGAAGGGAGGGCGCTTCTGCTTCATTCGCGAACTCATGCACCAGTCCGATTTCCTTAGCGACTTGCGGAACAATCACCTCGGCGGTCATGACATAGCGTCGCAACTGGCGCACCCCGATCGCGCGAATAACGAAAGGACTGATAACCGCCGGAATAATCCCAAGCTTTGCCTCGCTAAGACAAAAACTGGCGCGATCGGTGGCAATGACAATGTCGCAGCAGGCGGCAAGACCTACCCCTCCGCCATAGGCGGCGCCGTGCACGAAGGCTAGCGTTGGCTTGGTCAAACGATCCAGGCGTTGCATCAATTCGGCGAGCGCGGCGGCGTCGGCGAGGTTCTCCTCGAACGAGGCGACGGACATCCGGCGCAGCCAATCAATATCTGCGCCCGCTGAGAAACTGTGGCCATTACCGCAAATGATCACCACACGAACGTCTGTACTCGCCTCCACTCGTCGCAAAGCGTCGGTCAGATGGGACACCATCTCTCCATCGAACGCATTATGTCGATCTGGGCGGTTCAACGTGAGCGTCGCCACCCCTCGTTCGTCAATTGAGTCCAGCACATCCATCGCCTTGCCTTCACATGCGAAAAAGCCCGAACCGTGTTTCCTCGATAGGCGCGTTGGCGCCGATAGAAAGGCCAAGGCCCAGCACGCGCCGCGTGTCGACAGGGTGAATTACGCCGTCGTCCCAAAGGCGCGCGCTTGAATATAGTGGACGCCCCTGGCGCTCATATTGATCGCGAATCTCCGCTTTAAACGGCTCGTCATCTGTCCAGTTTTCGCCGCGAGCGGTAAGCCTGTCGCGGTGGATCCGTGAAAGTACACTCGCGGCCTGTTCACCGCCCATGACGCTGATGCGAGCATTCGGCCACATCCAGAGAAACCTCGGCGAATAGGCGCGCCCGCACATTGCGTAATTGCCCGCGCCAAAGCTCCCGCCCACAACTATGGTGAATTTTGGCACGGCGGCGGTCGCGACCGCTGTCACCATTTTGGCGCCATCCTTGGCCACGCCTGCGGCTTCATATTTGGCGCCTACCATGAAGCCGGTGGTGTTCTGCAAAAATACCAACGGCGTGCGTCGTTTGGCGCAAAGCTCGATAAAATGCGAACCTTTTTGCGCGCTCTCGGGAAACAGAACTCCATTATTGGCGAGTACGCCGACAGAGTATCCATAGATATGCGCGAAGCCAGTGACGAGACTCGAGCCATAGAGCGGCTTGAATTCGTCGAAAGCGCTGTCATCGACCAGCCGAGCTATAACTTCCCTGATTTCGAATTGCTTGCGAGAGTCCACGGGGATAACTCCGAGCAATTCTTCGATGTCGTATCTCGGCGGCGATGGCCTGGTTACCGCGACGGACGGAGATTTCCGAGGCTCAAGATTTGCGACCAGGGAACGCGCGATGCCAAGCGCATGCGCATCGTTTTCCGCACAATGATCCGCAACTCCGGAACGGCGGCAGTGAATATCGGCGCCGCCCAAATCTTCGGCGGTCACGATTTCCCCGGTCGCAGCGGCCACTAGCGGCGGTCCGCCCAGAAAAATCGTCCCCTGCCCGCGCACGATGATAGTTTCGTCACACATCGCAGGCACATATGCGCCTCCAGCGGTGCACGATCCCATCACGACTGCGATTTGAGGCACTCCTTGCGCCGACATCATCGCCTGATTGTAGAAAATGCGCCCGAAATGTTCTCGGTCAGGAAACACTTCGTCCTGGGTCGGCAGATTGGCGCCGCCGGAATCAACCAAATAGACGCATGGCAAATTGTTTTGCGCGGCTATTTCCTGGGCGCGCAGGTGCTTTTTGACTGTCATCGGAAAATAGACGCCGCCTTTTACGGTCGCGTCATTGGCGACGACCATGCATTCGCGTCCGCATATCCGGCCTATTCCCGCAATCACACCAGCGCAGGCAATCGGCGCGTCATACATGCCATAAGCTGCAAATTGACCGATTTCGAGGAAGGGAGAGAGTGGATCGAGCAGGGCCTCGATGCGAGTGCGCGGCAGCATTTTTCCACGCGCTACATGTCTCGCCTGCGACTCTTGTCCGCCGCCCTTTTTAATGGCCTCGGAAATCTCTCGCATTTCGCGGATCCGTTCCAACATCATCTCGCGATTGCTCGCAAAATCGTGCGAGCGCACGTCAATCGATGTTTCCAGAACCGGCATCGGAATTCTCTTTATATTGTTTGTCGCTTCTCAGCCCGTCTCTTCAAATAGTTCTCGACCTATCAACATGCGGCGAATTTCACTTGTGCCTGCGCCTATTTCGTAAAGTTTCGCGTCGCGGAGCAGTCGCCCCGTGGGATATTCGTTCATATAGCCGTTGCCCCCGAGGCACTGAATCGCCTCGAGCGCCATGGCTGTTGCGTTTTCAGCGGCGAACAAGATCGCTCCAGCTGCGTCCTTGCGCGAAACGCGCCCATTATCACAGGCCTGCGCGACTGCATAAACATAAGCTCTCGTTGCGCTCATTGCAGTGTACATGTCCGCAAGCTTGCCTTGCATTATTTCGAATTCACCGATTGGCCGTCCAAACTGCTTTCGATCATGCACATAGGGTAGCACTACATCCATACACGCGCGCATAATGCCGAGCGGCCCGCCCGCGAGCACAGTGCGCTCGAAATCCAGCCCGCTCATCAAAACATTCACGCCGCGTTCCGGCCATCCCAAAACATTTTCTGCCGGGACAATGCAGTCTTCAAATAAAAGTTCGCATGTGTTGGATCCGCGCATGCCGAGTTTGTCCAACTTCGGCGCCCTGCGAAAACCGCTGAATGTGCTTTCGACGATAAAGGCTGTAATTCCGTGTGATCCGGCAGTAGGAGCCGTCTTGGCGTAGACAATCAGAACGTCTGCGTCCGGCCCGTTGGTCACCCACATCTTATCGCCGTTGAGGACGTAATGATCGCGCTTTAACTCGGCGCGCATCTGCATGTTCACGATATCGGATCCGGCGCCCGGCTCGGACATGGCGAGGGCTCCGACATGTTCGCCAGATATCAGTTTGGGTAGGTATTGCTGTTTTTGCTCAGCCGTGCCGTTACGGTGGAGTTGATTGACACAAAGATTAGAGTGAGCGCCGTAAGATAGTCCCACTGAAGCTGAGGCTCGACTGATCTCCTCCATCGCAATCACGTGTTCGAGGTAGCCCAGACTGGCGCCGCCATACACCTCATCAATAGTGATTCCCAGTAAGCCAAGATTTCCCATCTTGCGCCAAAGGTCCGCAGGAAAGGCGTTCTCAACGTCGATGCGGGCGGCGCGCGGCGCAATTTCCCGCGATGCAAATTGTTCTACCTGACGACGAAGCAGTTCCCGCGTATCGCCGAGGTCAAAATCCAGAGCTGGAGTCCAGTGACGCATTACACAGCTTTCCACGCCTTAGGCGACGCCATAGCAGCTATATTTCGCCACGGCGTCAGCTTTCAAGCGTTTGGAGGTTCGTTATGAGGCTTAAGCGCCGGCACATTGGCGAAGAAGTAAAGCGAGTCTGGATTGGCCAGCGCTTCCCGGTTTCTTATGGGATGTCCGTGAATCACATCATGAACGGCAAGCTCCACCAGTTTACCAGATCGCGTATGTGGAAGGTCGGGCGCTTCAACGATCATCGCCGGCACATGTCTTGGAGACGCCTCGTCTTTTAATCTCTGCCTGATACGGCGGGCCAAGTCTTCGTCAAGGCGCCGATCCGCACGCATCTTCAAAAACAGAACGATGCGTTCGCCACCCTCCCAATTCTGCGCCACGGCGAGGGCTTCCTGGACCTCTGCAAAGGCTTCCACCGTGGAATAAATATCAGCAGTTCCGATGCGCACGCCATGCGGCTTGAGCGTGGCGTCTGACCTGCCGTGAAGTATGAATCCGTTATTGACGGTCTGTGTCGCATAATCGCCCTGCCTCCAGACACCTGGATATTGGGAGAAATAAGCGGCGTGATATTTTTCACCATTGGGATCGTTCCAAAAGCCAATCGGCATCGCGGGAAACGCACTTGTGCATACCAGTTCGCCTTGCTGGCCAAACAGCCTTCGACCGTCTGCATCCCACACCTCCACGGCCATGCCGAGCCCCGCACCCTGTATCTCTCCGCGATAAACCGGGCTCCACGGATTGCCGCACACGAAACAGGAAACTATGTCGGTGCCTCCGCTGATTGACGCAAGTTGCACATTGTTTTTAATGTCTCGATAGACGTAATCGAAACTGTCTGGCGAAAGCGGCGAACCCGTGGAAGCAATCAGACGCAGGGATCCAAGATCATGGGTCTGCCGCGGCTTTGCGCCCACTTTTTCCGCCGCCTTCAAATAGCCAGCGGAAACGCCGAAAAACGTAGCTCGCTCTTCGCTTGCAAAATCGAATAATGCCAAGCCCTCTCTCCCCATCGGGAAGCCGTCATACAGAAGGATTGTCGCTTGGCTAGCGAGGGCTGAAACCAACCAATTCCACATCATCCAGCCCGTTGTGGTCGCGTAGAACACGCGATCCGAGGGACCGATGTCGCATTGCAGCTGATGCTCCTTCAGATGTTGCAGCAAGGTTCCGCCAGCGCCGTGAACGATGCATTTCGGCACGCCCGTCGTGCCCGACGAGAACATTATGTAAAGCGGGTGATTGAAGGGAAGCGGCTCGAAAGTAAGCGCGGCGCCTTGATGCTCCCGCAGAGCATGCGGCCAAGCCTTTGCCTTGGCAAAGCTTCTTGCTTCCGCGCCAATGTAGGGAATGACTAACGTTTCCCTGAGGCTCGGAAGGTTTTCGGCGATTTCCAGGGCGTTCGCCAGCCGCTCTACCTTCTCGCCTTTGTAGAAGTAACCATCGGAGACGATCAGCGCTTTTGGTTCAATCTGACCGAAGCGCTCCAGAACGCCCCTCACGCCGAAATCGGCGGAACAGGACGCCCAAGTTGCCCCTATGCTAACGGCGGCCAACATACTGATGACGGCTTCCGGTCCATTATGAGTATAGGCTGCCACTCGGTCCCCGGGCGCCAATCCAAGAGCGCGAAGATGCGCCGCGAGCGAAGCGACTTCCGTGAGCAACTGGGCAAAAGAAAGCGTTCGCTTTATCTTATCTTCGCCGCGAAACACGATGGCGGTTTCATTCGCCGGCCTTGAGCGAAGCAGGTTTTGCGCGAAATTCAGACGCGCATTCGGAAACCATCGCGCACCGGGCATTGCGCCGCCGTCCAAAAGTATGGATGCGCCCTTATCGCCGATGATCCCACAAAAGTCCCAGACATGCGACCAGAACGCTTCGCGATGCGCAAGACTCCAGCTGTGCAGTCCTGAATAATCAAAAGCCTCCCCGTAATGAGAAGTCGCAGTTTGTCCTTTCGCGAAAGCAGTTAGCCTCGAGTCTCGACGACGATCAAGTTCGGGCGCCCAGATCGGAGCCATTGCCAATTTCCCGCATAGAGCTTTTGTTTAGCCAAGTTGGCGCAGCACTGCCGCGCGGCAAGAGAACGAAGGGTAAACTTTGTCTGTCCGTCTTGAACGCTAAACCGGGAAAGCAAGATTAGCCCTGAGTATGAATTTTAACAGCGGTGCAAATTTGGATAACTCCCAACCCCGAAGACCGCTGGAGCCCGGCGTACACCGCGACTTGCATGGACGACTTGATTATGCCGGCTACCTGAGACTTGATCTGCTTTTGAGCGCTCAGCGACCACTTAGCGAGCCGCGACGCCATGACGAAATGTTGTTCATTGTTCAGCATCAGGTGGGCGAACTTTGGTTTAAGCTCATGCTGCACGAACTATTCGCCGCGAGAAACTGCATTAGATCCGACGCTCTTGACCCATGCGAAAAGATTCTTTCCCGTGTCAAAGCGATTCAGCGGCAACTCTTCGAGCAATGGGCCGTATTGGAGACATTGACTCCAGGCGAATATGCGCAATTTCGAGGTGTTCTAGGTCCCTCGTCCGGACTTCAATCTCTCCAGTATCGCATCATCGAATTCGTTCTTGGCAATAAGCAGGAAGACATGTTGGACCTATTCGCGCATGACGCGCAAGCCTGTCACGAGCTAAGCGAAGCCCTGCACTCGCCGAGCATATATGATGAATTTCTGCGCCATCTGGCGCGACAGGGGCATGCAGTGCCTCAAGCTTGCGTCGAACGAGAATGGACAAAGCCGCATCAACGCACGCCGGATCTGATCCCTGTATTTCAACGCATTTACTCCGAGCCCAAGGCTCATTGGCCCGCATATGCATTGTGCGAAAAACTCGTCGATATCGATGAGCTTTTCCAGCTTTGGCGCTTCCGCCATATGAAAACCGTCGAGCGGATTATTGGCTTCAAGTCGGGGACGGGCGGAACATCCGGCGTCGCGTTTCTCAAGAAAATGGTGGACGTGCCATTTTTTCCCGAGTTGATCGACGCGAGGACAGCGATCGGCGGCGCGCCATGAAGGACATTGAGCGCGCCATTGCGGCGCTAGGATCGGAGATTCTAAGCGAATCGGCGCTGATTGAACATATCCATCCCTTATTCGCACGAGTCCTGCACAACGATGGCAAAGCAATCTATCTTGCCAATCATTCACTCGGACGGCCGCTCGATCGCACCGCAGTGGATGTTCAGGAGGGATTGAATGTCTGGTATGCTGCGCTTGGCGATGGATGGTCTCGATGGAGCGCAGAAATAATTGCGTTTCGAAAGCGCGTCGCCGATTTGCTTCACGCACCAGATCCTCATTGTATCATTCCCAAGACCAACGCCGCTCAGGGATTGAGAGCGGTCCTCAATCGCCATAGTCGGCCAATCCACGTTGTCGCGACTCGGTTCTGAATTTGATTCGATTGACCTCACCCTAAAATCCTATGCCGCTCGCGGTCGGATTGCTGTCGACTGGGTCAAGCCTCGCGAGGACTGTTGGTATCGCTACGAGGATTTCGAAGCTCCTTTGAATGCCAGACCAGAACTCCTCGTAATGTCGCTAATTTTTTTTGACAGTGGCCAGCTGCTGAGTGATCTGGGGCCGGTCCTTGCAAAAGCTCGACGTGCGGGCGTGAAGGTTTTGCTTGATCTTTACCATGCCGTCGGGGTCGTTCCTGTTGATCTGCAAAAGCTCAACGTGGACTTCGCTATTGGGGGATCGTACAAATATCTTCGCGGCGGCCCGGGCGCCGCTTGGTTATACGCTAGCCCTCAAAGCCTTGACGAAAATGAGAGGACTTTGGATGCGGGCTGGTTCGCTCTTCGCGATCCATTCGCTTTTGAACGCCGAGAAGCACCGGATTTTGCGTCCGGTGGT
The DNA here is from genome assembly GCA_963724845.1 of uncultured Alphaproteobacteria bacterium. Taxonomy (GTDB): domain Bacteria; phylum Pseudomonadota; class Alphaproteobacteria; order Rhizobiales; family Beijerinckiaceae; genus Methylocystis. The sequence goes on along the minus strand of CAVRWF010000001.1, from coordinate 56,438 downwards.
GATGGATGGCTCGATGCGACGCCTGCAATCTTGCCGTTTTATCAAGCTCGCGCTGGACTGGAGTTCACTCTTGCGATCGGTGTGGAGAGGCTGCGCACGTACTCACAGTTACAGCAAGCCCTGCTGATCGCCTTGCTGAAAAAGCAGGGAATTACTGCAATAAACGCTGACTTACCGCATGGCGCTTTCCTTACTGTCAAGACGCCGAAAGCCAAGCGTCTCGCCGCCAGATTGCGCGCAGAGGGCGTTATCGTCGACGCCAGGTTTGATTCCCTGCGCATATGTCCTGATATCCTTAATCGGTCGGACGAACTTTCCGAGGCGGTCAGCAGAATTGGACGCGCATTCCGCATTTGTTAGCTGCATGGCTCCTTTTTTCTGTGAAAGGCCCCATATTAAGCATCACGATGTCGCATTGTAGTTGCTTCGCTGGGGAACAGCGAAATGGGCGAGAACTCCTCAACAAATAAGAAAAACCGTTACATCGATGCTCCGCGCAACGCGGACTGGACCATCAATCAGGATTGGCCTACTTATTCTGCGCAGGAACACGACCGCTGGAATAGACTTTTCAGCCGGCAAAGCGAGCTGCTTCCGGGCCGCGCCTGCAATGAATTTATCGAATCGAAGTCTAAGCTTGAAATATCACGCGCCGGCATTCCGAACTTCGCCGATTTGAGTAAACGGTTGATGGCATTGACCGGCTGGAGCGTCGTCGCCGTAGCAGGCCTCATACCTGACGCCGCGTTTTTTGAACATCTCGCGAACCGTCGTTTCCCCGCAGGCGCTTTCATTCGCCCAGAGGAGGAGTTCGACTACCTCGAGGAACCCGACGTTTTCCATGATGTTTTTGGGCACGTGCCGTTACTGGCCAATCCTGCTTACGCGCGTTTTCTCGAGTCCTATGGGAAAGGAGGGCGTCGCGCTCTCGAGAGAAACCAATTGCATAACCTCGCGCGCCTTTATTGGTATACGATCGAATTTGGATTGATGAGGAGTCCCCAAGGCATCCGCATTTTCGGAGCCGGTATCATGTCTTCGCCAGCGGAAACGGCTTTTTCGCTTGACGATAGTTCACCCAATCGAATTGTTTTCGATTTGCCCCGCGTCATGCGGACGAAATATATAATTAATGACTTTCAGCAAACCTATTTTGTAATTGAAAGCTTTGAAAAGCTTCTCGACGACTGTTTCCGGGATTTCGGAACGCTTTACGATAGTTTGCGGACCGAACCGGATCTGGAAGCACACGAACTTGCACCGAACGACAGAATACTCACCAAAGGCGATTTTCATTATTTCCGCGCTAAGGGGAAGGCTCCGCGCGCAGCATGACTTTCTGCTCAATTGCTCCGAAGATGGAATGACCGTTCGCGTCTAACATCTCGATGCGTATTTGATCTGACGCTTTCAAGAACGCGCTGCGTGGAGAACCTAGCGACAAAGTCTCCACCACCATTTGTTCGGCGAGACAGGAATAGCCGACGCCGCCTTGCGCCACGGGCCTACCGGGAGATCCGTCCGCGGCCCGGTTTGAGACGGTGCCGGAGCCGATGATCGTTCCCGCGGCGAGCGCTCGTGTTCGCGCAGCATGGGCGATCAATCGTCCAAAATCAAAAGTCATATCTGTCCCTGCGTTGGGACAGCCAAGCAGAGCGTCGTTAACATAGGACAGCAGAGGAAGTGATAATTTGGCCTCTTTCCAGAATGGTCCGAGTTCATCCGGCGTCACTGCGACAGGCGAAAAAGCGGAAGATGGTTTGGACTGAAGAAAGCCAAAACCCTTAGCCAGTTCCGCGGCGACCAGCCCGCGCAAGGTAACGTCATTGACCAGCATGACGAGTTTGATGTGATCGCGGGCGCTGTCGGAACTGACGCCCACAGGAACATCGTCTGTAACCACCGCCACCTCGGCTTCCAGGTCAAGACCACTCCCGCCTTCTAGAAAAGGGATTGCGTCGCGAGGGCCAAGAAAACTGTCCGATCCACCTTGATACATTAAGGGATCCGTCCAGAACGATTGCGGCATCGATGCGCCCCGCGCCTTGCGCACCAGCTCAACGTGATTCACATAGGCCGAACCGTCGAGCCATTGATATGCACGCGGCAGTGGCGAAGCGCACGCTTCAGCGCGAAATCTGAAACTTGCGATGGCGCCCTCCTCTAGCTTCCTGGCGAGAAGCATCAGAGGGGGCGCCAGGTTTCTCCAATTGTCGAGAGCCTCTTGCATCGTTCGGGCGATGTCGCACGCCTCAGTCGCCCGCATCAGGTCACGCGACACCAAAATGAGCCGCCCATCCCGGCCTTCCTTCAACGACGCAAGCTTCATGCAAAAATTCCTAAGAGCAGCTAAAGCGCTTCCGTAATCCAGACCAACAATCAGGATAATCCAGCTGGAGAGTGTCAAGTTCAGCGGCGTAACTGGTCAAGTGCTGCGGGAGGCGCGTTTCGAACATGAACGCCAGCGTATCCTCGAGTTTCTCCGGCTTTAACTCAACGTCGATAGCTCTTTCGAAGGCGGTTGCGTCCGGTCCATGCGGCGCCATCGAATTATGCAGCGACATTGCTCCAGGCGCAAAGCCGGTCGGTTTCGCGTCGTACTGACCGAAAACAAGCCCCATGAATTCACTCATCACGTTCACGTGGTACCAGGGCGGACGGAACGTATGTTCGGCAACCTGCCAGCGCTCTGAAAATATTGCGAAGTCGACGTTGGCCACTCCCGTCTCCCCCGACGGGGCGGACAGAACCGTGAAGATGGATGGATCCGGATGGTCGAATAGCAACGGTCCGACGGGCGCAAAGCAGCGCAGGTCGTACTTATATGGGACATAGTTCCCATGCCAGGCGACGACATCCAAGGGCGAACGATCAATCTCACTAATGTAGAATTTTCCGCCCCATTTCACGGTCAGGGCACAAGGCGCCTGCTTGTCCTCGAAAGCGGCGACGGGCGTTTTGAAGTCGCGCGCATTGGCCAGACAATTTGCTCCGATAGCGCCACGACTGGGCAGGCTGAATGGAGCCCCATAATTCTCGCATAGGAATCCTCTCGCGGGGCCATCGGTAACGCTCGCCTTGAATTTGACGCCGCGCGGTAAAACGCAAATTTCTCCTGGGGAAACGTGGATGACTCCACACTCGGTAAAAAACGAAAGGTCGCCCTTCTGAGGAACAACGAGAAGCTCGCCATCCGCATTGTAGAAATAGTCATCAATCATCGACTGATTCAGAAAATAGCAATTGGCCGACATGCCTGTCCGCCCGTCAGCGTTTCCTGCCGTGGTCATCGTTCGAACGCCAGAAACAAAGGTGAGCGCCTCAGTCGGATTGGCCGCAGGGCTCCAACGAAATTGGCCGATGCTTTGAATCTCCGGCAAAAGGGAGCCTGCGGTTTTCCAGAGCGTGTCGCTTATTCTGGTGAACTTGCGCGCATGGAGAACGGATGGACAAATCCGGTAAAACCACGACCGCCGATTGGCTTCGCGTGGCGCTGTAAAACTTGTTCCGGAAAGTTGCTCGGCGTAAAGACCATAAGGGCATTTCTGGGGGGAGTTTTGGCCCAACGGAAGCGCCCCGGGGAGCGCCTCTGTCTCGAACTCGTTGCCAAAGCCCGACATGTAAAGCGGGGCCTCCGCCATATCTTACTCCGAAGCTTGTTGCAGCACGCCGCGCCGTAGTTGATCCTCTTCGATAGATTCGAACAAAGCTCGGAAATTGCCCTCGCCAAATCCTTCATCGCCTTTTCTTTGAATGAACTCGAAAAAGATCGGCCCCAGCAAAGCCTTGGAAAAAATTTGCAGCAGGATATGCGCCGTTTGTCCAGGAGCGCCGCCAGCTCCGTCAATCAAAACGCCAAGTTCCCGGAGGCGCTCGACCGCTTCGCCGTGACCGGGCATGCGCCGATCGATTTTTGCGTAATAGGAATCCGGCGGCCGTGGCATGAACGGGAGCCCATTGGCGCTAAGTTTCGTCACAGTCTCGTATATGTCGTGGCAAGCGCAAGCGACGTGCTGGATTCCCTCGCCCTTATAGGCTTGCAAAAACTCCTCGATCTGGCTCTTCTCGTCCGCACTCTCGTTGATCGGGATTCGTATCTTGCCGCATGGACTGGTCATCGCGCGCGAGTGCAAGCCGGTATATCTTCCTTCAATGTCAAAGTAGCGAATTTGATGGAAGTTGAAAATCCACTGATACCAGTCCGCCACATGGTCCATGCGCCCGCGATGAACATTGTGGGTGAGATGATCGATGGTGATAAGACCGGCTCCAAAGGGAGAGGGATCGGGCTGCCCCAGCCAACGAAAGTCGACGTCCCAGATCGATCCACTGTCGCCATAGCGATCCACGAGATAGATCAGCGCGCCGCCGATGCCCTCGATAGCAGGAATATTCAGTTCCATTGGTCCGACATGCGAGGCTAGGGGTCTGGCGCCCTTGGCCAGCGCAAGCCGGTACGCGTTCGCCGCGTCAGCGACGCGAAAACCCATGGCGCAGGCTGAGGGCCCGTGGATCTTCGCGAATTCGGCAGCAAAGCTGTCGGGCTCCGAGTTGAGCACAAAGTTTACGTCGCCTTGGCGGTAGAGCGTTACGTTCTTGGAGCGATGCCGCGCCACGGCCGAAAAACCCATCACCTCGAGCAGAACGCCAAGCTTTTCCGGCTCCGAATGTGCGAATTCCACAAATTCGAAACCATCGGTGCCCATCGGGTTTTCATCTGAAATGACAGCGGGTTGGGCCTCGCGCCCCAAGCGCACCATGATCGTATCCTCCTTAAGGCCAATCGTCAGTCCGGTCGTTCTCACACATATGTCGAGCGGCGCTCGGTTCGAGCCCTATCTATAGTGGTGGATGCAAAAAACCGGCTCCTGCAGGGTGGCGGATGTAAATGATCCTTCATGACTATTACCGCTCCTCGGCCGCTTACAGGGTTCGAATCGCTCTGGAGCTCAAGCAGATTGCTGTCGAGCATGAGTTTGTGCATCTGGGGAGAGGCGAGCAATTAAAGCCGGCATATATGGCGAAAAATCCACAAGCGCTGATTCCAGCGCTAGAGCTTGACGACGGTACAGTTCTCACTCAATCAATCGCGATTATTGAATATCTGGAAGCGCAGTGGCCGCAACCGCGACTTATTCCAGAAAACCTTGCGCTGGCGGCGAAAGTGCGGGGGGTCGCGTTGGCCATCGCATGCGATATCCATCCGCTCAACAATCCGCGTGTAGTCAGTTACCTTAAAGCTGAATTCAAGCCGCCGGAGGCCGCGATTGATGCGTGGCGGCGCCATTGGCTGCTTGAGGGCGGGCTTGAGGCGGTGGAAAAACTGATCGCGCCCGGACCTTTTTGCTTTGGGACCAACGTGACTCTTGCTGACGTTTGCCTGATCCCGCAAATATATAGTGCGCGGCGATTCGAGGCGCCGCTGGATCGCTTCCCGCGCATTTTGAATGTCGAAGCGGCGTGTTCGGGTCTCTCCGCGTTTCGAGCGGCCCATCCTTCGCAGCAAGCCGACAGCGAATAGGAAGTTCCATGAAAGAATTCACTCATTTCATCGGCGGCGAGCATGTCAAAGGCGAATCCGGGCGCTTCGTCGATGGCTTCGAGCCGATGACGGGGAGAGTCATCTCGCGCATTCCACTGGCTTCCGCCAGCGAGGTGCGCGCAGCAGTGGAGAGCGCTGCAGCGGCGCAGCCTGCATGGGCCGCTACAAATCCTCAGCGCCGCGCGCGCGTGCTGATGAAGTTTCTTGAACTTGTTACCCGCGAGACTGACTCGCTCGCGGAGCTGCTCGCGCGAGAACACGGCAAGACCATCGCCGACGCTAAAGGGGAAATTCAAAGGGGCGTCGAAGCAGTCGAATTTGCGGTTGGCGTTCCGCATTTGATGAAAGGCGAATACACCGACGCGGCAGGACCGGGCATAGACATCTTTTCGATGCGCCAACCACTCGGCGTTGTCGCTGGCGTTACTCCGTTCAACTTTCCCGCCATGATCCCGATGTGGAAATTTGGTCCAGCCATCGCCTGCGGCAACGCCTTTGTATTAAAGCCTTCCGAGCGTGATCCTGGCGTTCCGCTGAGGATGGCCGAGCTAATGATCGAAGCCGGCCTGCCAGCTGGAATCTTCAACGTCGTCAATGGCGACAAAGAAGCCGTGGATGCAATACTCGACCAGCCGGACATCAAAGCTGTCGGCTTCGTAGGCTCGACGGCTGTCGCCGAATATATTTACGCGCGCGGCGCGGCGGCTGGAAAGCGCGTGCAATGTTTTGGCGGCGCCAAAAACCACATGGTCATCATGCCCGATGCAGACATGGATTTGGCGGTCGACGCACTTATTGGAGCCGGCTTTGGCTCGGCGGGCGAGCGCTGCATGGCGATTTCAGTCGCGGTGCCGGTCGGCGAAGCAACCGCTAATGAACTCTGCAAACGCCTGATTCCGCGCGTAAGAAGTCTGAAAATCGGCCCTTCAACCGACGAGACGGCCGATTTCGGTCCGATGGTGACTTCGACTCACCTTGGCAAAGTAAAGGCCTATGTTGCGCTTGGGCTGGAAGAAGGCGCCGCGCTTCTGGTCGATGGTCGCGACTTCAAAATGCAGGGCTATCAAGACGGCTTTTACATGGGCGGCTGTCTGTTCGATAAGGTGACGCCGGCAATGCGCATCTACAAGGAGGAAATCTTCGGTCCCGTGCTGTGTGTCTCGCGCGCTGCGAGTTACGAGGAAGCGCTCGTGCTGGTGAACGATCATGAATACGGAAACGGCGTCGCTATCTTTACGCAGGATGGCGCAACGGCGCGAGATTTTGCTTCGCGGGTTCAAGTCGGCATGGTCGGCGTCAATGTGCCGATTCCGACGCCGCTGGCATATTACACCTTCGGTGGGTGGAAACGCTCGATCTTTGGTGATCTCAACCAACACGGTCCTGACTCGATCCGTTTTTATACCAGGACCAAAACGGTAACCGCGCGCTGGACGCAGCGAACCAAAAACGAGGGCGCGAGTTTTGTGATGCCAACGATGTCCTGATTTGTCTACCATTCCGTGTTTTGCGCGTTAAACGCGGCCGGAGAATTGTCATGGCCAAAATCGCTTTCATTGGCCTCGGCTCTATGGGCGGACCCATGGCCTCCAACCTCGCACGGGCAGGACATGAGGTGAAGGGATTCGACCTATCGCCTTTTCTTTGTAAAAAGGCCGCGATGACCGGTGTTGAGGTGACGACGACGGCGCGAGAGACGATGCGCGCAGATACGGTCATCACCATGCTGCCTGGTGGCGAACAAGTGCTTTCCGTATGGAAAGATCTGCTGCCGCTCGCTGCAAAGGATACGCTGTTTATCGACTGCTCCACCATCGACATAGACAGTTGCCGTCAGGCCCATCAGGCTGCATTTGGTTTGGGCTTGCAATCGCTCGACGCTCCTGTTTCCGGAGGCGTGGCCGGAGCCGAAGCGGGAACCCTTACCTTCATGTGTGGCGGCGAAGAGTCATGCTTCATTGCAGCCAAACCAATACTCGAAAAAATGGGCAAGACTGTTCTTCATTGCGGCGGAGCCGGCCTTGGGCAGGCGGCAAAGATCTGCAACAACATGATTCTCGGCGCGTCAATGATCGTGACCTGCGAAGCCTTCGTTCTTGCGGAAAAACTTGGTCTTTCCGATCGGGCCCTGTTCGATGCCGTATCAGTTTCTTCCGGGCAGTGTTGGTCATTGACAAGCTATTGCCCTGCTCCAGGATTGACGCCAACTTCGCCAGCCAACAATGGATACCGCGCGGGATTTATGGCGGCGCTGATGCTGAAGGATCTTAGGCTCGCTCAGCACGCCGCCGCTCGTGCAGGCGCAACGACCCCGCTTGGCGCGATGGCTGAACAACTCTACGGGATCTATGCCGGATCTGGCCGCGGCGAGGTGGATTTTTCCGGCATTATTGAAATGATCCGCGGCGGAAAATCAGATCGCTGAAAATCCCTGCTTGCGCCACTTTTCATTTCTACCGCGCGAGTTAAGATCACTCTCCTCTCGTTTTGCGCGCCCAATGACGCTATATTGATTCAATGGACCCCGTATCCTTTCCTGCTTTCATCTCGTGAACTCGGTCAACATCGCTGGCTCAGCGATAAGGCGGGAAAGATGAGCACTGGCAAGGAATATGATCAATGGCTCGCAAAATCGCTCGATGAAGCGCGGGCGCTGCTAAAGCGAAAAGCGCTCGAACAGGGTTCTGTCGAAGAACTTGCCGGAGACGGAATTCAGAAGAGAAGCGAGCAACTTCCGCACTATTTGCAGCCGATTTTCTATAACGACGCTAGCGGAACAATTTGGCGGTCCGACCCGCTGATTTTACAAATGATCGGACTTTTAACTTTGCTCGCGCTGCATACGAATTTCGATCAATTCGATATTGAAATCGTAGATGCGGCGGAACACGACCGACATCGTTTGGAAGCGGTCGCAAGTCTCACGGAGGCAGTGCAGGAGGCGCGGACTGGTCATGTCAAAGCCGCTTGTAGACACCTGGCGGCGGCGCTGCGGCGCCTGAAGGCCAATCGCGGCCACTGAACCTATTGAATCACCAAATCCGCCTGTAACGCGCCGGCGCTCTTGATGGCCTGGAGTATAGAAATAATGCCGGTTGGCTTCAGACCAATCTGATTCAACCCTCGAACCAGTGTCTTGAGCGTTGGACCAGAGAGCGTTGCTACCTGAGCTATTTGCTCATTTGCAGAAATGGAAGTGCGTGACGTCACCGTCGTCTGTCCTTTGGACAGGGGCGTTGGTTGGGAAACCTCGGGCGCTTCGCTTACGCGGATGGTAAGACCGCCATGCGTCACCGCTACGGGAGAAATCTGGACGTCCTGTCCGATAACGACTGTTCCTGTGCGTTCGTCGATGACAACGCGCGCGGGTGTGTTGGGCGTCACCCGAAGCTCGCCTATTTCGGCCAGCAATCGAGTGGACGTGGCTTGGCGAGGAATAGCCAATCCGATGCTGCGGCTGTCCCTTTCACGCGCAAGCGTCGCGCCATATTGCTTGCGGGTAAATTTATTTATCGCTTCTGCCACGCGGACGGAGGTGGCAAAGTCGGGGTTTCTCAGCTCCATGACCAGTTGTCCCGGCTCCCCGACCGGCCTGGGAGGCTCCCTCTCAATCGTCGCGCCATTCGGTATGCGTCCCACGGTCGCCACGCCGTGCGTTAGAGTTTCACTTTGACCGGTTGCAGTGAACCCGGAAACGGCAATTGGCCCCTGCGCCAATGCATAGATATTACCGTCCACCCCCGTCAGGGAGGTCATTATGAGCGTTCCGCCCATCAAAGATGCTGCGTCACCCAGCGAGGATACCGTTACGTCCAGCGTCGTACCCCACCCGGCAAACGGAGGCAGCGAGGCAGTGACCAATACGGCGGCGATGTTACGCGTGCGCATCGAGTTCGCACGAATATTCACTCCCATGCGATCGAGCATGGACATAGCCGCTTGCTCGGTAAAGGGCGAGTTCCGAAGCGTGTCCCCGGTGCCTTGGAGCCCGATCACGATTCCATAGCCTAAAAGCTGATATTCTCTTACGCCCTGCGCGAAGGCGATGTCCTTGATGCGCGTGGCAGCCTCGGTCGGAGCCACAAAAAGCGCAGCTGCGAGCAGAACTAGGAAGCTACGCATTAGCCCTCACTGATCTGCACGGAACCGTCGCTTCGCACACGCCCGGACACAGTTAGTCCGCTGTCCTGGTTGCGAACGCGTATCAGATCACCGACCGCCCCAGCCTGCATCGCCATTCCATATGCGGTGATCTCAAGACCAGACTCGGCGAACACTATTTTCACCTGCGCGCCTATGGCCACGATTTTCGGATTATCGATCGCAATCGCAGGTATCGGCTTGCCGGGCAATAATGTCCGCCGCGCGACCTTCCCGACAATCGCTTCCCGGTTCTCGACGCCCGCGCCGTCGGGCGCAATCTCGAAAGAGAAGCTACGCTCCTCCAAGAGATTGTCATAGATGTGGTCTCCTGGGTAAATTGTTACGCGAGGCGTCGGAAGGACCCGTTCTTCGGCTAATGACACACCATGTGCGCCAAACAGCAAAAGCAACAGCGCCAATAGCTGCCGCAAACGAAACATTACGCCTGTGTAGAATGCGAGCGGAGCGGTCATCTGCTACCTGATACCTTTCGAGACAGTCCCCGCCATGTCGTCCGCAGCCTGAATGACTTTGGAATTTAGCTCGTAAGCGCGCTGCGCCGATATCAGATTTACAAGCTCCGTCGTCGGATCGACGTTGGAACTCTCCAAATAGCCCTGACTGATCGTTGGGAAGCCAGTATCGCCCGGCACGCCATTGATTGGAGTTCCGGACGCTGCTGTTTGAGCGAAGAGATTGCCGCCAAGAGCCTGCATGCCGGGATCGTTGAGGAACATCGAGACCGTCAACTGACCCAGTTGCTGAGGGTTTGTCTGGCCCGGGATCGTGGCGGACACCAGTCCAGACTGGCTTATTGTGACATTTACGGCATTATTTGGAACCGTGATTGTTGGGCTCAGCAGATAACCGTCCACAGTTGCAAGCTGCCCGTTGGCGTTTGTGCTGAACGAGCCCGCTCGCGTGTAAAGGGTTTCGCCATTCGCGCCCGCTATTTGAAACCACCCAGGTCCATTAAGCGCCAGATCGTAAGTGTTGCCCGTTTGGGTGAGCGCTCCCTGCACTTCGAGCGGTCGAATAGCTGCGGTCCTCACTCCCAAACCGACCTGTGCGCCCTGCGGCACTGTGGCGTCGCGACCACGATTGGAGACACCCTGCAAACGTTCCGCCTGATACAGTAAATCCGTAAACTCCGCCCGTGACTTCTTGAACCCCGTGGTGTTGATGTTGGCGATGTTATTGGAGATGACTTCAAGATTTTGTTCTTGCGCAGCCATTCCTGTAGCCGCAATCGCGAGCGCCCTCATTCCTTACTCCCTAAATCGCCATCCTAGATATTTCCTGGTAGGCTCCCACCGCCTTGTCACGTAACGCTATTGTGGTTTGCAGCGTGCGCTCCGCTGACAGAACCTGCTCCACCACCTGCTGCACGGGAGCGCTACCCTTCAAACCTGCTATGGCGCTGGCTTCGCCTGTTTTAAGAGTGTCGATCGCGCCGTTAGCGACCTGCTCAAACATCTCCGTAAACGAGACTTGCGAAGCACTCGCCGAAACGCCGCCGGCCTGTCCAAGCGGCGCAGATGCCGCTTCTATTCCACTAAGTGAACCAACTGTAGACGCTAGAGCAGGGATAAGAGCTATCATGAGCTTCCTTTCAACAGATCGATGGTCATACTCAACAGATCCCGCGATTGCTTCATGACCTGAAGATCAGCTTCATAGGCCCGGTTTGCTTCGCGCATGTCCGCGAGCTCAATAAGTAGATTTACGTTCGGAGTTTTGACGTCCCCGTTTGCGTCAGCGGCTGGACTCCCCGGATCGTGTTCGATGTTGAATGCGGTCTCATCAACCCCTAAAGAACTAACTCGAACAAGACGAGCGCCAGAGGTTCTATCAAGTTCATTGGAGAAAGAGATTGTCTTGCGTTGATAGGGATCGGCCCCCGCAGATTTTCCCGTCGATTGCGCATTCGCCATGTTTTCTGACACGACGCGTAGGCGAGCGGATTGAGCTTCAAGTCCAGAGCCCGCAATTTTCAAAGACGCACTGAGCGGATCCATTCCTAACCCTTCAAGCTGCTAAGCCACATGCCATGAAACGCTTTCATGATGCTCGTATTGAGTGAGAACGCCGTACGAATGTCGCCAGCCTTGATCATCTCTGATTCCAACCCGACGGAATTGCCAGAGTGCGTCGTTTCCCAAATATCGCTCTGTTTTTGCGTTAGTGGATACTGCACCAGGCTAGCAGAAGAAAAATGAGCCGGATTGGAACCAGACATCTGGATTGCACTAGAGTCCAGAGTGCTGCTGAATGGAACCAGATCAAGCGACCGGAATCCTGGCGTGTTGGCGTTTGCGACGTTCTGAGAAACAATCGATTGTCTTGTGGAAAGCCAGCTCTGGTGCTGATCAACCACGCGGAAGAGATAGACGGGCTCCATTGAAAACCTCAGCTCGATGACGCAATTTAATGCTATCGGGTTCGACTTACGTCAAACTGAACAGGCGGCTTGCTTATTTTTGTCAGTGACGCATGTCTTCTTTTGCTATGAAAGCAAGATTTTTGACCAAAGTTTCTTTCACAGCGTGTGAACCAACGCGTTCGTTCACCTTCGCGGTTATTTTTTTTGTCAGAGCGTCAACGTCAACTTTTTCAAGTTGATCGAAATCTATATTGCTCTCCGAATAAATTAACTTAAACGCCTCGTCCATAAAATAGCTCTCGATATCCAGTCCATCTTGGCCAATCGCAGAATTATCCAGCACGTAGGAGAATTCGGCAGAGACGTATCCCCTTAGCGCTCCTCCAGCAATAACGGGCGCCGTTATGGGCCTTACTTTTTTGACTTCGATTTTTTCTTTGACCTGGTCGGTTTGTGGCGACAAAGAGCGTCGCTTCCAGTAAGCGCCCGCATAGGTCGATCCCAGGCTGACCGCGCCGATCCAAAGGCCAATCAAAAATATGCGAAGCATGGGCTATTTTCTCGATTGGCTCGCCACGCGGCCAGAATATGTTCCGTCGGATTCCTCCGACTGGATACTCATAACCATGATCTTCGCAACCTCGAGCATCGCGCTGAGGTGAAGCGCGAGTAACTCGGCGTTTTCAGACAGCTTATGATTGATCTGCGCCAAATGCGGCTTCACGCGAGAGAAATCTTCGGGAGACAACGCTCTTGACAGACGAACGAATTCGAGCAGGAAAAGAGTCTTCTTTTGATTGGAATCCACGAAATTGAGAGGCGCACAGATTTTCAGTGCATCCGTTTCATGTTCAATCAGAAGTTCGAGGCGCGCCAGACACCTCTTGAATGCGTCCCCCGAACCTTGCATCTCCAAAGCAACGGTTTCCATATCTTGAGAAATCTCGGAGGCAGCCGGTCTCATGTTCTCTCACTGTTGAAATAGATTGATGAGCAGTCTTGTCGCAACGAAGGAGCGGCCTGCCATTAGTCATATTTTATCCTGGCGAGTGACTCCCACCTTGCGTCTTGATATGAGCATTGATGGATTTCTGGAGCCCTACACCACCAGACTTCGCGATCTGATTTGCCAATTGCTCAGCCAGCATCGAGCGCCAAACTCCCGCCCCGGCGCCATGGCCGAAGGCAGCTCCACCTTCCTTTGGCAGTATGGTTTCAATCATGGATTGAAGTATGAATGCTTCAAATTTTTGCGCGATCGTAGCGGCGTCAGTTGTCGCTCGCAAGGCATTGCCATTCTGATACCGTGCAGGAATGGGGGTTGCGTTGTTGAAAACGCTTACAGATGCATTGGCCGTTTCGGCATAGCTTTTCGCGGCCAAACCCTCAAAATTCCCCGCCTGTGAAGAAACGAACGCTGAGCGATCAAGCAAGCGCTGTCGTGCGGCGGCGAGTCTCTGAGGATCCGCCGCTTGGGCAACATCGATAACAATATCTGTAAGGGAGGTTTTCGTCATAAATCGACCTCGTTGACGCCACCTCGAATGTACGAAAACACTCTTACGTTGAACTGACTTCTGTTCTGCCCAGAACAAGATCCAAAGCGCACTTTGATTGCTGTGCGAACTCTCGCAATTCATGCTGTGATGTGGCGTGAGCCGCCATTCGCTCGATGTGTTTCAACCTCCTGCCATGCTCCAATAATGTAATGCGCTGGGATTCAAACTGTTTTTCAGCGTCCAACCGTCGACACGCGGTCTCGCGCATCTTGGCCAGCACCAAATCTGGAAAAAGGCTCATGAGCGTCTCATTAAACTCAAGTTGGCCAATCAACTGCCGCTCTTCTGAGCACACCATTTTCAGTAACTTATCAGCCTGCGTGGCCGCGACGCTCGAGAGGCCGAAAAGGCGTCGTTGCAGAGTGGCGATACGCTGAAGACGCTTGTGTTTATCCATGCTTTAATTGCCCTTGATTATCCATCGCCCGATTTCGGCTGAGAGTGAACCGAAGAAGTCTGCGCCGATCGAATAAAATAATTGTAATCCCAATAAAATGATAAGCGGAGCTGAGAGAAAATACACTGGGACATGCGGCGTCATGCGATTCAAAAACCCAAAGCCAAGATTGACAATTAACGCGAACATTAGAAAAGGACTGCATATACGAAACACCAATAAATAGGATTGCCGCAAAGCTTGCAAAAGCTCGCGCATCATAAATTCTCCGTTGAACTCGGAAACAGGAGGAACATAGTCATAGGACTGATATAGTCCACGAATCAGCTCCCAATGCTGGTCGCTGACAAAGATGAGTGTTGTGGCCCCGAGAACAATCAAGCTGGCCATGGAAGGAAGAGTTTCGGAGTCGCTAATCGGTGCGCTCATTAGGTTGCCGATTCCGATCGACATCGTAACGGAAGTAGCGGCGGTTTCGAGCGCCAGTACCAAGAGACGCGAAAGAGTCCCCAATAAAACACCAATAATCAGCTCGCAAATAACCATTCCCGCGATCTTATAAATTGGCGCTCCGGATATATGTTTTTCAATCTTGTCCGCCAGGGATACAATCAAAGGGACAGCGAGTGCTATCGCGATATACAGACGAATTCGTATTGGAATATGTTCGTTGGAAAAGCCTGGAAGGACCATCATGCAACCGCCGCTTCGGCAAAAGATGACCATCCCTACCAGGATCATGTCTTCCGGAGGAACGTTCACGAAATCGTTCCAAGCGATCTCAGTGGCACGCCACACGCTATCTCGATATGAGATAATACAGGCTGTGAATTGAACACGCGCCCGACTATCAGCCGCACATAAGGCCGTGCCTCTGGAGTAGCCACAAGGGCGAACACCTCGCCTTTTTCAGTTAACGCTTTGATCGCTGACGACGCTTCGGCAGTGAACTTTTCAATAAGATTTGGATCCGCATCAAATCCGATAAGCTCTCCCTTGGCATCCCGCTTAACGTTTTCGTGAAAGAACAGATCCCACCTGTTGCCTAGTCTAAGGACATTCAAGACCCCGTCTGTCGTCAAATCGCTACATATTTGCTGGGCCATCCGAACGCGCACGTGTTCGACTATCGCCTCAGGCCTTCGGACAAAGGATATCACCTCGCTGACAGCTTCCAGGATCAGCTCGATGTTCCTTATTGTAACCCTCTCCGCAAGCAACAGCTTTAGAACAGATTGCAGGCCCGAATAGGATATCAAAGCCGGTGAGATTTCGTCCAGTAGCTTTCGATATTCGGGATCGAGCCGGTCGAACAGGGCCCGCGTATCCTTGTATGACAACAGCTGGGACAGATGATTTCGCAGTACCTCGGAAATATGCGTGAGCAACACTGAGACCGGGTCGACAGGCGTAAGTCCCAGGCGCTTTGCTTCCTCCGCGAGTCCTTCCGGGATCCACATGGCGGGAACGCCAAACGCCGGATCGGTCGTTTCTTCTCCAGGAAGATCGGGCATCTTTCCACTTCCGACTATAATAAGTCGTTGACCCAGTCGAAGCTCCTGCGCGGACGCGACAGCGCCGTAGATTTTTATCTGGTAGCCTTTTGGCGAAATACTGAGGTCGTCAGAAAGTTTTATATCCGGTATTACGAATCCGTACTGCTTGGCGAAATTGCGTCTCATTTTGGCGACGCGTTGACTCAGCTCGCCCTGCGCAGTCAGAAATACGCTCCATAGCTGTTTTCCTAGACAAATTTCTACGCCCGGTGATTTCAGTGATTCTCTTATCGACTGCTTCATCTCTTGGAGAGATTTGCGTTCTGCCTCTGTTTTTCTGGCGTCCTCGTTGGCCTTCGCAAAAGCGATGCGACGCGGAATTGCTTGCGCTATGAAAGCCATAAGCCCTCCAAGCATCGCAAAGGGTGCGAACGGCAAGCCTGGAACCAGCGCCATGACGAACATGAGGCTCGACGCGACGAGCAATGCCTTTGGATAGGCGCCGAACTGCCTCAATATGTTTTGCTCGGCGGAGCCCCGCGTTCCGCCTTTTGAGACCAGCAGTCCTGCCGCCAACGACACAATGAGCGCGGGTATCTGTGACACCAAACCATCCCCGACAGAAAGTTTAGTGTATACGTCAGCAGCATTTGCGAGGCTCATACCGTGCCGTGTAACTCCGATTACAATGCCTCCAAAAATATTTACGGCGAGAATTATGAGTCCAGCGATTGCATCACCTCGCACAAACTTCGACGCGCCATCCATCGATCCAAAAAAAGCGCTTTCTTCCTCTAGTTCCCGCCGGCGACTTTGCGCCTGCGTGTCATTGATTAGCCCGGCGGAAAGGTCGGCGTCTATCGCCATCTGTTTTCCAGGGATGGAGTCCAGTGTAAAGCGAGCGCCGACTTCCGCAATACGCGTAGCGCCCTTCGTAATGACGAGAAAATTTACCGTCACAAGAATCGAGAAGACCGTCAGTCCAATAACAAAATCTCCGCTCATCACCAGTCTTGAAAAGCCGCTGATTATATACCCTGCGGCGGTTGTTCCTTCTGCCCCATTTGAAAGAATCAATCGCGTTGTAGCGATATTCAGGGATAGTCGAAGGATGGTCGCGACCAGGAGGATCGTTGGAAAGGATGAAAACTCCAGCGGCTTTTGAATCCATAGCCCGACCATCAGGATTACGACGGAAAGAGCGATAGAGAAGGCGAGGCCGATATCGATAAGGAACGGCGGAATCGGCAGAAAGAATATACAGAGTATGAAGATTATCGACATCGCAAAGCCGATGTCGCGCGCACTTCCTTGCGCAGCATCAGCGCGAGGCGTTGCAACCTCGGCCATTAAGATGCTGTCCCCAACTGCGACGAGGTTGAGATTTTTGACGTCTCGACTTTCTTCAAAACCCAGTCTCGATTCTGGAGTAAACGTCTTGCGTAAACGCGTAGATTTTCGCGCCAATAAATGGAGCTGCGAGACTCAGCGCTGCCAGCATCGCGATGATTTTAGGAACAAAGGTTAAAGTCATCTCCTGAACCTGTGTCAACGCTTGAAACAGAGCGACGACAATGCCTACCGCCATTGCGGCGCCGACTATCGGACCTGCAACCATCAAGACAGTCAGAATAGCGCGTTGCAGCAATTCAATCGCATCGGCCTGGTTCATGAAATTGTGATTCCATTTCCCAGTTGCACCGTCGCGCCGTTAGCGAGAGTTGCCGTCATTCCAGAGCTGGTTAGCGCAATCGAACTGATTACGCCGCTTGTTGAGCCATCAGCAGAGGTCACCGTGTGACCCACCAGTGAACTCGCCTGCTCGAGAGATGCATTCGTAAGCAAAGATGTTAGCGTCGAGTTTGTTTGGATAGCCTGCTCGACACCTGAAAACGTCGCGAGTTGGGTGACGGTTTGTGTCGGATCCATCGGTTGAGTCGGGTCCTGATTTTGCATCTCCGTGACGAGCAGTTGCAGAAATGAATTGTAATCTAAAGACGCCGAGCTTGAGTTAGACGTTGACGTCGTTTGCGTTGGGCTCGTAGCACTCGAGGTAGTAGTCTGGGTTGGAGTTACCTGCATTCTGGTTCCCTTTATGCTACTAGATTTTGTGGATGTAACGACGGCGTTTCAAGAATCTCTTTTTCGATGGAGAATAGAGAACGAACCGCCTTCAAAGCATCGAAAAGACGCTCATCTTCTATGTTTTTAGTCACTCGGGAGAGACCTTCCGCGATGCGTCGGTCAGCCAAGGCGTTTTGGAGAGACGCGAGCATGTTTCTGCAGAGAGCCATCGCCGTCTCCGTCTCGTTGGGCGACATCAGCATCATCTGAACGACGAAATAAAGTTGCTTCAGAGGGGTCGTGGCTTCGTCAACTTGCATGACGTGGTTTTCCAGTAGGAACGTCACATCGTTGAGCAGTTCGATGCAAACCTTTCGGTCGACACGAAATATTGCACCATTTATGTAGATTTTTTCGCCCTTGCGCAAAGATATATTCATAGCGCTTCAGATCAATCCGTCGGCGATCATCTGATTGATCTCAATAAGCCCATCGTAGTTTTTTGATTGTCCTGAGTTCGAGCATATCCGCCTCGCGCCCCACCCATAGGCCGATCGAGATCAGTGAAGCGCGAAGCTTCGGCGGAAGCGCATTTTCGTCGTTGCTGAGATCTCGGACGAAGGCGCTCCACAGGTCGCGAAGAAAGGACGTCGCCTCGAAGGTCTCGACGCTGTGTGGTCCCTTCATCTTCGCGATCGCGAGCTTCCGAATAGCTTCTTCCAGAAGTTGCCGCTCCCTGTCGCGAGCAGACTTTGGCGACTCAGTAAAGGTTTCAGCGTAGATGTGTTGATACATGCGACATCCGCCCCAGCTGTTTCAGAGGTACTGTGCGAGGCTTAGCTGTTGCAGCTTCGCCGTCAATTGATATGCCGTCTCGATTTGGGTCGTGAGACTATCTACCTGAACGGCAGTTTGAGTTTGATCTGCATTTTCTAAGGTTCCGATTTGAGTCTGGAAGAAATTCTGTTGAATCGACATTGCCTGATTAGCGCTCTTTACTTCACTTTGCATGATTCCCACATTCGCCTGCATCTGTGTAAGACCCGAGACCCCTTGGCTAATCAAACTTGAAGCGGCGCTTATGACTGTATTGTAAGCTGGCTGACTGAGGTTTTGCAGGCCGAGATCGCTTAACATTGTATATCCCTCGGCAAGCTGGCGCAGCGCTGGATCGTTTGCCGTGATGGATGTATTTAGGGACTGGGAAAGGGAAATTTGGTTTTGCGCGCCTTCACTCGACGCTTGGGACCAATTCGCACTCCAATTACTCGACGAAAATAGGTTCGCGAAGGGTCCAGAAATAAAGTTCTGCATTTGCGTCGCGGTTATCGTACTTACTGCACTGGATGTTTGAGACATCCCAAATGCCGAAGTGAATGCTGCGGCAACCGCTTGCTGAGCCGCGGAGGGCGGAGTTGAAATATAGTTTTCGACGGGTGCGACCCCGCTATTGATCCCCGCAAAGATATATGTGCCACCGACCGAGACGTTCAGGGACGAGGTAAGACTCTGCAGTGCGTTTTCTGCCTCGCTAACTATCGTCGCCGCACTGCCTTCGCCATTCTGCGCCTGAACTAATGCTGTTTGGAGGCTTCCAGCGTCGGTTGAGATATTCGACAGAGAACTCTGGGTGAGGTCGAGACGCGAAGTTACAAGATTGTTCGTTGAGAGGATCGTCGAAAGCAGGGAGTTGCTAGCGCCATAAGAATAATCCAGCCCGACCGAAGATCCGAGGCTGTCCCCTAGGTCGGCGACGTTTCCAGTCGACATCTCTTTCTGCGCTTGTGCGAGTTTAGTTTGCATGTTCAGAATTGAGTTGGCTAACGAAGTGGACATTACGAGGGTAGAGGTTGAGTAGGTCATTTGTTGCTCACGCTTGTGCTTGCGGCTGTAGCGCATTGAATAGAGTGGAGTAGAGCGTATTCACAGTAGCCAGCAACTTGGCTGAAGCCTGATATGAATTCTCCAGAGTCAGCATTTGAGACATCTGCGCGTCGAGATTGACTCCTGTTGCACTCGACAACGCCTGCTGCGTCTGTGTCAGCAGAGCGTTTTGATAGGTTGTGGCGCTGTCAGCGGTCTGCCGCTGCGCCTCGAACCATCCAATAGAATTGGTGGCGTAGGCGGTGACAGATGCGCTTGAACCATTGCCTGCGGACGGGTCGAAGCTCTGAGTTGTGGAAAGTCCGCTCAACAGTTGCTGAATTCGCGCCGAGTATCCTGTCGCGCCCGTTGTGTTATAGACGTAGGCTGGATTGGCGGGATCGGAAATGCCGCCATTTTGCAGTCGGCTTAGATTGCCGCCCTGGCTCGGATCCACATCTGGATTGACAATGATTTGACCCGCCAGTCCGGGAGCCAGCATGGACCCAGGCATTGGGTTGCCGGCTGCAATTCCGGCAGCGGTCGTAAAAAGGCCCATCAAAGTCGGTTGCCCCGAATTCGTCTGGTCACTCTCCGCAAAAGAGCTGATTAGACCGCGCGCGGTCTCATCCAGCTGATCTTGGAATTTGGGCGCGGTGACGTCTCGCAACTGCGCAAGCCCCGCTAGACTGCCTGACTGCAGCGACATGGCGGTCGAAGGACTGGCAGTCACCGAAATCCCATCGATATAGACCGGGTTTCCAGTTGTTGTTGCGGTGAATGTGGAGGTGGGTTGAAAAGTTACCGATCGCGGCGTGGTTTGAAACAAGGTGACGCCGCTGTCTGTATATAGTGACATGCTGTTGTTGGAGCCAGCGACCGTTGAGACTCCTAGATACTGGGACATTTGCGTCACCAATTGATCTCGCTGATCAAGATCGCTTGTGACGTCGGCGCCTGACTGCGTACCGGAAACGATTGCGTTGTTGACTGTCTGGAACTGATTGAGAAGTTGATTGATATTGGTGACTGCTGAAGCGATGGACGCATCAGCCTGTTGGCGCACGCCTTGCGTTTGCATGGTAGCGGCATTTAGCGATTGGGCGAGGCTCTGCGCAGCCGTAAGCACGCCTTGAGCCGCTGAAGTATTCGTCGGACTCGCCGCGTAAGCTTGTAAGCTTGAGGCAAGGTTAGCGATCATGGTCGCGGGAGTTGCACTATTCGTTGTGCCGGACGCAGAACTGGAGGAAATATTGAGGAATTGATCGATTTGATCCAGTCCAGAGGATAGCGCAGAGCTTGAAGCTTGTTGTGACGTTGCCCCAAGCGAACTCTTTAAAAGCGCAGAATTTACCGCGCGAGTGACCGCGCTGATGAAAGCGCTTCCATCTGGCCCGGTTATTACATTTGCGATCTTCGCCGAATATCCGGTCGTATTGGCGCCGGAAACATTCTGGGAAATGATGCTCATCTGATTTGAGAGCGTTCCCAGGGATTGATTGGCGATTGCGAAGGCGCTGGAGAGGGTCATGGAGGAGAAGTCCTATTTCAGATTGTTAAGAACCTGGAGCACGTCCGAGGCGACCTGAAAAACTTGACTGTTTGCGGTGAAGGACCTTTGCGCGACTATCATACTGGAAAGTTCCGTCGATAGGTCGACGGCCGAGCTCTCCAGCGTCGACGATTGGATCGAACCCAAGCCATTTTGAGCCGCCGTCCCAACGAATATTTGACCCGACTGTTCATTGGCGGCGAATACATTTCCGTTTTGAGACGTCAGGTTGGTTGGACTTGCGACATTCGCGAGACCGATCGAGTAAGCAGGCACGCTTTGTCCGCTGGCCAGGAGATAGCTGAGCGAACCATCTTGACTGACCTGCACCTGACTTATTGCGCTGGGCGCATTCCCGTTGACTGTCGCCGTGTTGACGGCGAAGGCTGAACCTAACTGAGTGGTTGCGCTGACATCCAGGCTCACAGCGGCGCCGCCGGGAAGCTGCAGCGAGACTGGACTTCCTGTTGTTAGATTACCGTTGGTTGAATTAAACGTCAGGTTCTGAGTGGCAATCGGTCCGGAGGAATACGGGAATCCGCCTCCTGTCGCAGCGCCTGCGGAGTTATAAACGGTCATCTGCCATTGGTTCGCGGCGGTCTTGGCGTAGTAGACATTTAAAACAATTGGCGTGCCTAGATTGTCGTACGCGGTAACCGACGTCATTGATGTATACTGTGCGGTAGCGCTATTCGTAGAGGGAAGATTGGCGGCCGACACCGTCGCGGCGCGAGCATCGAGGTTGGCGGACAACGTTCCGGAAGTAGATGCGTTGGCGAAGAGCTTGTTATTGGGAATTGTCACAACCGACATGCTGGATAGAGCGTTTGCAGAAGCGCCCGAGGGACCCGAATTGCCGGAAAACCCCATCAGATAGTCACCAGCGGCATTGACCAGTCTTCCATGTGCATCCTGAACAAATGAACCTGCCCTGGTCAGCAGAGTATCGCCAGCGGCGTTCTGAACAACAAAAAAACCTGCGCCTTGAATTGCCAAATCGGTTGATGAAGACGTCGACTGCAATGCGCCCTGAGTGGAAACATTATATCGACTGGCCGTTGTTACGCCGCCTCCGAATTCCTCGCCGCCCTGCAATCCATTCAGCACTGTCAGGAAATTTGTTGAAGCTTCCTTGTAGCCGGTAGTTCCAGAATTTGCGATATTTTCCGAGATGTTGGCGAGAGCGTCGGACTGTGCGGACATGCCCATGATCGATGTGTTGAAAAGACCAAAACTAGTGCTCATTGAAGTCCCTCAGATCCCGTTTTCTCGATCGTATTAGAGGAGACGGAGCTTACGCCAAGCTGCGCATTGATTTTGGCGATTCAATCGGCGCTGCAACGTGATGCGTTTGCTACGAGCGATCTGTTTCAATGGGCCGTCTGACGCTCGATTAACCGCTGCGAGACTTTGGGCTCAAACGGTCGAGTTTGCGCTTCTGCCGTTCTTGAGTATTATCGCTCCATGAAACCGGCTATCGCAGCAACCCTTTTCTCGATGTTCGCCTTAACCGGCTGCGCTACGACCGGCGCATCCGACTACGCAGCGGGAGCATACGCGGGGTCACAACAACAACTGTCCGCGTCACGACGGGAGGCGCTTGAAGCGCGCATCGCCTATTACGCCAAGACCTATCAAGTCCCGGAATCACTGGTTCACGCTGTTGTCCAACGCGAAAGCAAATACAATCCTTCGCTTAGGCATGGTCCATTTTGGGGGTTGATGCAGATCCGTCATGACACCGCGCGCTCGATGGGTTACTCGGGGACTGCAAATGGTCTGCTCGATCCCGACGTTAACATGACTTACGCTGTCGCCTATCTCGCCAACGCCTACAAAGTGGCGGGAGGCGATGAGAAGCGAGCAATAAGACTGTATGCAAGCGGCTATTATTATGAAGCCAAGCGACAGGGGCTGTTAGGTGAAATGCACCCCGCCGCCCATGCCGGGGAAACTCTGACGGCCTCGACCGAAGTCGAACCCGCAAGATAGATATACAGAGCGTCCAGATCCCGACGTATCCCACCTTGGACAAACCTCACCGGGCGGGCGCCGCCTCTCGGGCGGCCTTTCGACATATTCCCGCAAGCTTGCAGTCATACTTTCTCCCATGAGGGTGCTGTAAGGACGTTTGGACCATGCAATCATCATTTTATGTATCGCTTTCGTCACAGATTGCGCTTGAAAAGCGCATGACCACAATTGCGACCAACATCGCAAACGCCAGTTCCACGGGCTACCGCGCCAACGGCGTCAGCTTCGAGACCATGCTTTCAGAAAGCGGCGCGACTTCGACCGCCTATGCTTCGGCAGGCGAAGATTTTATCTCGCGCAAACAGGGAGAGGTCGCCAAAACCAACAATCTTTTTGATGTAGCCGTCATGGGCGAAGGCTGGTTAGCGATACAGACCCCGAACGGCGTCGCCTACACGCGGGACGGCCGAATGAAAGTAACGGAGACCGGCGATTTGCAAACAATTCTCGGTTATCCGATTCTCGATGCAGGAGGTTCCCCAATCGCGCTTGACCCATTGGCGGGGCCGCCGACAATTTATCGCGACGGAATGATTAATCAAGATTCACGTCAGGTGGGCGCGCTTGGATTGTTCGATATTGATGAAAGCGCAAAACTTACACGCGGCGAAAATTCCAGCGTTATTCCGTCGATGCCAGCGACTCCTATTCTCGATTTCACGCGCAATGGCGTGGTTCAGGGATCTTTGGAAAACGCAAACGTCAATCCGCTGCAGGAAATGACGAAATTAATCGTGACTTCACGGACCTTCGACGACGTAAACGCTATCAACGACATGATGGATGCCTCGCAGAGAAACGCCGTGAAGACACTTGGCGGGGTCAGCTAGAAGCGAAAAAAGTCAATTTCGATCGACTTGGGTTACCGTGAACGCTCCCTTGCGTGATCCACCGAATGAATAAAATGCCATCTACTGGAAAGCTGCAGAAAATCGTCGCACAGTTCTCCCGGATGCACCCCAGAACAAGGGTGATCGGCGCAGTGTCAGAAGTCCTGAGTTCACACTACGTTGTAGTGGGGTTGTCTGAATTTCTCAAAGTCGGAGAATGCGTTGAAATTGGCGCACCCGGCGCAAAAGCGCTGGGCCAGGTGCTGCGTGTCAGCAAGACTTATGCGCTGGTAAAACCGTTCGACGTCAGTGCTATCGTTGGACTGGGCACTCCGGTAGAACGCCTGGGGCCTGTGGAAATCGCGCCCGACGCTTCTTGGGTCGGACGCGTTTTGAATGCCTATGGCCGTCAGATCGACGATAAAGGCGCATTGAGACATGGACGTCGCTACTATCAAATCAACAGGGCGCCGCCCGAGGCCTTGAACAGAACGCGTGTGGAATCTGCAATCCCTACCGGAGTACGCGTGATTGATTGCTTTACGCCGCTCTGCAAAGGACAGAGGATCGGAATTTTCGCAGGATCGGGAGTCGGTAAATCAACGTTGCTATCCATGATCGCCCGCTCTCCTGGCTTCGACATCGCTGTTGTATGTTTGGTGGGAGAGCGTGGACGAGAAGTGCGAGATTTTCTGGACGAAGCGGCGCTGTCTGGCAGCAACAAAAGCATTACAATCGTCGCCACAGGCGATGAGAGCCCCATGATGCGCCGAATGGCGCCACTAACTGCTACGACGGTGGCCGAATATTTCAGAGATCAAGGAAAAGCGGTCTTGCTGATCGTCGATTCCGTGACGCGTTACGCCCACGCTACGCGAGAGGTCGCCCTTGCAGCGGGAGAACCGCCTGTCGCGCACGGGTTTACTGCTGGCGTGTTCGCAGATTTGCCGCGCTTGTTGGAGCGAGCGGGTCCCGGAATTTCCGGATCCGGATCTATCACCGGAATTTTTTCGGTGCTTGTAGACGGTGATAATCACAATGATCCGATCGCGGATTGCATTCGCGGAACGCTCGACGGACATATTGTGTTGGATCGCGAAATAGCGGAGCAGGGTCGATTTCCCGCTGTAAATGTTTTGAAATCGATTTCGCGACTTGCTGACCGGGTCTGGACCGACAACCAGAGGGAATTTGTGCAACGAGTTCGGGGCCTGCTCTCCCGCTATGAGGAGACCCGGGATCTGCGCATGTTGGGTGGCTATCAGCCGGGCAATGATGCGCAGCTTGATCAGGCGGTCGCGCTCACGCCGGTGATTTATGATTCGCTACGACAAACTCCAGCCTCGCCCCCCAGTGCGGACGTTTTTTCCGAGATCGCCGCGACTCTCAACGGGTTGACGTCGGGCTAAGTTGTTTCGCAGGAGGTTTCAGCGAGAAACAAGTCTGCGTCCAAGTTCGTCAGTCCGGCGCAAGGTGGAGCATCCAATATAACCTATCGTCACTTGAACCCGCAGAACGCGCAATGCCTCCCGCGATGGCGCAAAAATCTAGAACTACAGCCGCAACCTTCCTTGTTCTGGTGCTTTGTGCGTTGTTAGGAGAGCTCCGATGCGCAGTCGCCACACAGGTCGAAGCCAAAAGTTCTGAAAGCCAACAGTATTGTGGGAATATCGCAAATGTCATTGCTGTCGCCCGCGCAGAAGCGCAGCAACAGCGCCTCAGCGAACTGGAACAACAGCTGCAGCAGCGACTGGCCGAGATTCAGACAAAAAGTTCCCAATTTCGGGAGCTGCTCGACCGATATGATGCTTTGATCAAAAGGACTGACGAAACTTTAATCAGTGTCTTCTCAAAAATGAAGCCAGAGTCCGCCGCCATTCAACTCGCTAACCTTGACGATGACTCGGCTGCCAGCGTGCTTCTGCAGCTCAAGCCAAAGAATTCAAGCGCAATCCTGAGCGAGATGGACGCGTTTCACGCGGCATTGCTCGCCAAAAAGATCGTTGGATTTTCGTCGCTGAAGCATGGCCCTCAAAATCAATGAGGACCATGTATGGATTTTTACTCGTGATAGTTGCGCTAGGCGGTTGCGCCGTTGATCCTCGTGATATCGGCCAGGAGCCACATATGTCGCCGGTAGGCAGCGGGCTAAACCATCCGGACACGAGATTGCCTGTTGCACCGCTACGCGCCGCGTATTCCGGTCCCGGTATGATCATCGACGAGAACCGCGCAAACCTCTACCGCGACTTGCGAGCAATGACCACCGGCGACGTTGTGACGGTGAATATCGCAATGGATGATAAGGCCATTATGGGCAATACGACTGATCGTTCGCGCAATTCGGAAGTGAAAAGCACATGGTCTTTCCTTTTTGATTTCATTCCGGGCACAGCTTCGTCTCCTGCTCCATCGGAGCATAAATGGTCGGGCGCCATGAATAACGACCTCCAGTCCAGCTCAACGACAAACGGTCAAGGGTCGATAAATCGGTCGGAACAGATAAAGCTTTCCGTTGCGGCGATCGTCACTGACGTTCTTCCAAATGGCAATTTGGTGATCAAAGGATCACAGGAGATAAGAGTAAACTTCGAATTGCGCGAACTGACCGTCGCCGGCGTGGTTCGTCCTCGCGATATCTCCAAAGACAATACAGTTTCCTATGACAAAATAGCCGAAGCGCGTATTTCCTACGGGGGGAGAGGCAGACTCACCGAAGTTCAGCAACCCGCGCTCGGCCAGCAGATCTATGACATCGCGGCGCCGTTCTAGAGGATGCATTCCTTATGGCTTCTCCTTCATCTAATTCCGCGCAAACTCGGACACTAAAGGAAACATTAGTTCCGCTTGGTCTCCTGTCTCTTTTGGTTGGAGGAAGCGGAGGATTTCTGGGCATGACACTGGGTGAATTCCCAGGGTCTAATACTCATGCGGAAACAGGCGCGGGCGCTGCGGCGAGAGTAGAACCCGCGCCTCCTGAGCACGGAAAATCCGACCATAAAAGTGTGAACAAGGACGTGGTCGCTACTCAGAAGCTAGTCCCGTCTCTGCAATTAAAAGCACTTGCGCCAATCGTCACCAATCTGGCATCTTCAGAAAAAGCTTGGATTCGTATGCAAAGCTCCATTGTTTATGACGCAACGGCGTTGCCACATCCAGATATCATTGCCTCTCAGATTACGGCCGACGTTATAGCTTTTCTCCGGACTCAGACTGTCGCGTCGATCGAAGGGGCAGCGGGATTAAGACACCTTCAGGAAGATCTGAACGAACGGGTTTTGATCCGCTCGGAAGGAAACGTGCATGAGATCATTATTGAAACATTGGTCGTGCAATGAAACGGATTTTGCCGGCCTTGATTTTTGTCGTTGTACCGTCAATCGCTTTCGCGCAAGGATTTGATCTTAACGCGCTCCTTCCATCTGGAGGCGCGTCCGCCACAGGTAAGATAATCCAGCTTGTTTCCCTGCTGACCGTTTTGTCCATTGCTCCAGGCCTGCTTATCATGGTCACCAGTTTTACACGCTTGGCCATGGCCTTGTCTTTTCTCCGTGCAGGTCTTGGTCTTCAGAGCACTCCTGCCAATCTTGTGCTGATCAGCCTCGCGTTGTTCATGACCTTCTATGTCATGACCCCGACGTTCGAACAGGCCTGGAGGGAGGGGCTTAGGCCACTCAGCGAAAACAAGATATCTGAAACAGAAGCTTTCGAAAAAATATCAGCGCCTTTTCGGGATTTCATGGCGGCTAATGTTCGTGAAAAGGACATACGCCTGTTCGAGGAGCTCGCCAAGCGCCCCATCTCAGAGCCCACTCAAAAGACACCGGGATTGCAAATATTGATTCCCGCATTCATGATTTCAGAATTGCGGCGCGGTTTCGAAATCGGCTTCCTGATCGTGCTGCCCTTTTTGGTTATCGACATGATCGTCGCAATTATGACGATGTCGATGGGCATGATGATGATGCCGCCAACAGCAATCTCTCTACCGATAAAGATTCTGTTTTTCATTCTAATTGATGGTTGGAACCTGCTCGTTGGCAATCTCATCAGATCCTATAACTGATCTTGTTTCCCGAGCAGCCAATGCGTGTGTTTTAATTAACGATATTTCCTCATTCAACAACAAAGCCGTTCGTCGTAATGACGACCCATCGATTTCGCCGCCATTCGATTACAGAAACGCGACCAAGCCCCTCTATAAACGAACCACGCGCGACCCGCTCGATTCCACCATGTGGAGCTAGTATCAGAGCAGCGTTGGAAGAGGCTTCCAGAATCGTAAAATGCTGCGCGGCAACTTCCGACCGCTTGATCGCACCGACTGGGGACGGGTCCACGCCGTTTTTTCGAAGCGCCAGCGCTGACTCTTTCATGCTTGCGACACCATGAGTTGCTGGTTTGCTGAAGATCGAAAGGTGATCCAGCCCCGCAAACTGCGGTCGATAGTCGGCATCGGTGATCATGCGCGTTGCGAAAGCCGCAGAACCCAGCGCCAGCGCCACGCCCGCGACGCCCAAGAACATTTCGCCGCGTTCCATTCGCTTGCCCCGATCGAAAAGATCTTCACCTCAGCACAAGACCCGCAGATTTTCATCGAGTGACGCGTATACAATTCGCGCTGTACTGCGGGCAATATAGATACGCAAAAACTTGCTTCGGTCATCCCCGTAGCGTCAACTGCTGTAAGGTTCAGGCAAGCCAGCGCGGCAGTCGACAGGCGTATGCTTTCGGTTCGGACGGCCGAGAGTCAGGAATTCATTCTATCAGGAACTCTCGCATCATTCCCATGTCCTCGTGTTCGAGGTTATGACAATGATACATGAAGCGCCCCTTGAAATCCTGGAATGGCTTAACAATGCGAAGTCGCTCACCCGGCGTCACGAGCACCGTATCCTTCCAGCCGGAATTGATGAAGCCATCTCGCATGGTGGTGTATCCGGTGTTGTCATCGCCGCCAAAAGAGCGTTCGACAATTTGAAATGGTTGGCCATGTAAGTGGATTGGATGCGCCATGGACATCATGCCCATCCCGCCCATCATTCCGCCCATGCCGCCCATCATCCCCATCCGGCCGTGCTCCCCTCCGCCATGATCATGGAAAATTTCTATCAACTGTGTCGTGTTGACTGGAATTCTTTCGCGCGGCTGCACATCGTCCATCGCGTAAGGGCGACCATTAAGCAGCATTGACATCGGCGCCTCGGTGATCGCAATTGGCACGGGGTTGTCAGCATTAGCGAGGTCTTCGGCGCGGATCCGTTTTATTTCTGTCAGCTTCTGCGGCAGAGTGGGAGTTTCGCTGGTCGAACGAGTGACGCGCACCGTGAAAACAGGGTAATCCTCGCCTACCGGCAAAGTCGATCGCATCATCCGCTCGGCCATTCTTGGCAAGACGCCAGAAAAAGCGGCGCTCCGCATCACGAATTGCGCCCCCACAGCACGTCCGCTAAAATCTGCCCAGATATCCAGCCTCTCCGCAGGCGCCAACATCACGTAAGGCTTGGTTTCCGGGCGCTCCAGCAGTCCCCCATCGACGCCGATTACCGTGATTGGCGAACCGTCGTCCCACGCCAGCTTATAGATGCGCGCATTCGATCCATTAAGAATTCTCAATCGGTAGGCGCGGCTTGCGACATCGATATTGTAGTCCGGGCGACCATTGACCAGAATACGATCGCCGTAGAAACCAAACATGCCAGTATGCATGCCACCGCCATAAACGAGCTGATTGTCGGAATTGAATGATCGATCCTGTATGACCAATGGAATTTCGAAGTCTCCCGTTGGCAGGTCTAATGCGCGCTCCTCTTCGTCATTGACGAGGATAAGGCCCGCCAACCCGCGATAGACCTGCGTTGCAGTAGCTTCGTGCGTGTGCGGGTGAAAGAAATTCATGCCCGCGCGGTTTAGTACTTCGAATTCATAAATGAAGGTCGAACCGGGATCGATTGCATACATTGGGTGCCCGTCCGCATGCATCGGCACATGAAGACCATGCCAATGCGTAATCGTCGGTTCTGGAAGCTCATTGCGTAAGCGGATACGAATCTTTTGCCCGCGTGAAAAGCGAAAGATCGGACCAAGGTAGGAATTTTGTATCGGCGTCAAAACGCCTTCCGGCCCCTTGACCAAGCTTGCCGTGTAACGCCAAACCCGCGTCGGGGCGCCTTCCAGTATCTGGACAGCGTCCGGGCGACAGATCAAATCGATTTCCACATCCGGCTTATAATCGGGGGAGGCCCAAACTGCAGGAGTTTTCCCGGCCCTCTCCATAGCGAAAGGCCGAGACGCGGACGTAAGCAAACCCGCGAATCCGGCGCCAAATTGCGTTAGAACACGTCGGCGGCTAACGCTAAATTTCTGCTGCATACGCGGCCCTTTCCCGACGTCAATTTGGCGACATACATTACCTTATCATAATATAATTAGCGCCGTTGTGTATTGCGATGCGACAGATTGAACCATCACTCCCTTCAGCGCGACCCTCGTTTTCAATGTAAAGGCTAAGTTTCGAAGCTTTTTGCGCTCCGATTTCTACTTCCGTTCTAGGGCATCGCATAAAATCGGTTCTTTAGCCGGGCGAGTAAGCGAAAGTCCGCGACTGTCCGAGCCTGCAGCACTTTGCACCCAATTTCATTCGGTTTTCGCCAAATAACCAAGAGCAAGGACAGACAACCCAAACTGTCGTCATAGAAATGGATTCTCTCCGGAATATCCGCCTTATGCATTAATCTCAACTGGACGCCGTTAGCCGTCCTGTTTTTCACCGCACACTCCGTCAGGAAGCGGTGGTTCGTATCCAAAATTTTTCCCGACGATAACCGTGTCCGCGCTCTCGTCGTCTGACGACGCTCTTTGCGCGGATGTTCCGCTTCGTTGACAACGCTGTAGAAAACCCAATCCTTTTCTTTGGGCGAGAAACCTGGGGTAGAAAACAATTCGTTTTCCCTGAGGTTTACGCCGATGCGAACGCCATTCAGGCGCAGGGGCGTCCTACGATCCAGGCTCATTCATATACCCTTCTATGAACAGCTAGCCGCCATGCCTTCGAGAAACGACATAAACGCGCGGAACTGAAGCGTGGCAAAGCAGTGCGTATAAAGCAAAAGCACACAATCCTTGCGTCAACCGGGATGCATGAGGTTTTGGGGGTATCTCCGTGCTGAGCACAATTCAGGGCTACCGGTTTTTGCGCCATATCAACGAATGTTCATCGCTGCTACGTTCGTTCGCGTTTGTACGCGACGTCCTGCTTATGTACACGAAGTCAACAGGCCTAGACATTAGCGGAATTTTAATCTGGATGAGGCTAATCTCTCGCCATGTCTTCGACATTGTGCGCAATATCGAAGCGCCGATAATGATGGCCTGATTGATCTACCATCTCTATCGCCAACTACTTCGGATCGGGGCTAATCCCGAGGCATGACGCCTATCCGTCGCACCGGTGCAATTCCGGTATGTCCCTCAAAAAGCCTTCCACCACCCAAAAGGGATCGACGAGTCATGTCCAGCATTCTTACGAACACCACAGCCATAACTGCTCTTCAATCGCTTCGCATGACGCAACAAGCTTTGGCTCAGACGCAAAATCAGATTTCCACCGGTCTGGCGGTCAGCAGCGCGGCAGACAACGCCGCCACATGGTCGATCGCCCAAACGATGAGTTCGGACGAAGGAGTTTTGTCAACGCTCAGTTCCAATCTGAGCGAGAGCTCGCAGAGCATAGGCGTTGCGCTCGATGGCGTAAGCGCTGCGATTACGGTGATGAATTCGATCAAGGCCGCGATCACGCAGGCGGAGCAGCCCGGAGCGGATGCTGCTACGATTGGAACCAGTCTTGCACAGCTTGGCGCTCAGCTGAACACAATCATCCAATCGTCTAATTTCAACGGCAGCAATCTGCTGGACGGTTCTCAGGGCGCTTCGATCAACATCACCGCCTCCTATAACGACGGCCAGGGCGCTGCGGCCTCAACAGTCAATTCAATCGGGCTTACTCTCACTGCTTTGACCAACTCCACCGCCCCGGCCAGCGGCGGTACGTATACCGGAGGCACGCCCACCGGGACCGGAATTTTGCAAAACGCCTTGGCGACCGGCTCGACCGACGCCACCGACTTCACTCAGATCAGCGCAGCAGATCTCGCAACAACAGCTGTGGGTGCGGGCGCTACCGCTTCCACGGTTATCGCCAACACCCTCAGCAATGCGGACGCTGTGGTGAATGCACTGACATCATATGCTTCAACGCTGGGCGCGACCCAGTCTCGGGTCCAGTCGCAGAACAGTTTCCTGCAAACCGTCAGCAGCTCTCTGACCACCGGCATCGGCGCTCTCGTCGACGCGGACATGAATCAGGCTTCCACCAGACTTCAGGCGCTGCAAACTCAGCAACAGCTCGGAGTCCAGTCGTTGTCGATTTCCAATCAGAATGCACAGATGATTCTGAAACTCTTCCAGTAATGTCTCCAATTCATGAAATGGCCGCGCCTGGAGGCGCGGCCATTTTATTAATATTTCGTTAAAAAGCGCTGCTTTCTAGAGAAATTTATGTTTTCGTAATTCCCGCCGAGCAATTTCCGCGCAAGCCTCTCTCTGCAAGGTTTCGCTAAGAGTTCTTTCAGGGAATCGGCGGCGATGCGGCAACTCGGTATTTTTTGGGAAAATCTCCTCAATCTCGGCAGCAAGAGGTTAGCCGCCCTTGGCCTAACATTTACACTTGTTTTGAGCGTGGTCGGCTTCGGCGCGTACTATTTGTCGAGGCCGAATTTCGAGATTTTATATTCTGGGCTCGACCGGGAAGATGTCAGTCGCATCGGCGCAGTGCTTAAATCGACATCCATTCCTTTCGATATTAATCCCGAGGGAAATGCCGTCTCGGTTCAATTTGGCCAAAGCGCTCAAGCGCGCATGTTATTGGCCGAAAGAGGTCTCCCGCAAAGCGCCAACGCTGGTTACGAACTGTTCGATAAAGTCGGCGCGCTAGGCTTGACTTCCTTCATGCAGGAAGTGACCCGAGTCAGAGCGCTGGAAGGCGAACTTGCTCGGACGATCCAACTGATCCGGGGGGTCAAGGCGGCACGCGTACATCTTGTAATGCCGGACGAAGGCTCGTTTCGTCGCTCCAAACAGTCGCCATCTGCTTCGGTTGTCATCCGCACAGAAGGACCCGACGATTCCAGCGCTGCTCAAGCTATCCGTCATCTTGTGGCGGCGTCTTTGCCGAGCATGACAATCGATCAAGTCACGGTTCTAAATACCGATGGGATGATCTTGACGACCGCCGACGGCGATGCAACGGACGCAATTCCGGCCAAGACGCTGTCAATGGAAAGAAGCATCTCCAAGGACATCCAGGACAACATTAGAAGGACTCTTACGCCCTATTTGAGACTCGCGAACTTTCAGATCAGCGTACGCGCAAGAATCAACACGGACAGAAAGCAGACCAGTGAAACCATTTATGATCCGGATTCGCGGGTAGAGAGATCTGTCAGGACAGTAAAAGAAAATTCGGTTTCGCAAAACAACAGCGCTCCTGCGGGATTGAGCGCAGAACGTAATATCCCGCAGGATCGCTCTCCCTCAGGAGACGGCAAACAGTCCAATGATGAGAACAAGAAGAGTGAGGAAACTACCAACTTCGAGGTCTCCTCAAAATCGGTGACTACGGTGAGCGGCGGCTATGCGATAGATAGCCTCTCGGTGGCAGTGTTGATCAATCGTGCTGCTTTTTCCGGAGCGAGCAAAGAAAAGCCGAAACCGGAAATCGTCGAACAACGGCTGAAGGAAATCGAGCAATTGGTGACGTCTGCGGCGGGCCTCAGAAAAGAACGAGGTGATGCGCTCAAAATTACTGCCGTCGACTTCATGTTCGATGAACATGAAATGTCGCCGCTTGAAAGCCAGAGCTTTGGTGAACTCATCGGTCATCATCTCGGCTCGTTGGTCAACGCAGCCACTTTCCTGGTGGTCACAATCATGATCATTATCTTCGGCCTCCGACCGGCCACCCGTGCGTTACTCACCGAGGGACCGACCAATGACGGGGAGTCACCGGCCCTATTAAGCGTTAATCCCAAACTTGAACTCCCAAATCCGGACGCGGACACCCCATCGCTTACTTTCGAACAAGCGGAGGCGGCGTTGGAAGTCAAAATGTCAAGACCCGACGCCCCGCGTCGAAAGTTGGAACAGTTGATCGCTTCGGACGAAATGCAGGCCGCGGCCGTTCTTAAGCAGTGGATGCGATCGGAAGGCGCTGCATGAAGCTGCACCCTATCTCTTTATATCTTGAGCGCTTCGAAACTGCGCGGCAAGGCGGCGATGAGTGCGAACAAGTCTCGGTTGTCGACGAGTCCATGCTCACCCCGCAGCAACCGTCGGAGAACAAGGCAGAGAGCTCTTGCAAGACGGTCGCCGAAGCTCAGGAAGAGGCGCAGAAGCAGTTTGCCGCGCAGCGCGAAATTGACCTAGAGGAGTTTTCCGACCGGATGCGTCTTGAACGGCAAAGGTGGACGGAAGCGGAAAGCGACAGGCTTGCTGTTTTGCTGCAGTCGTCGTTGGAGTCGGCTACCGTTGAGCTGCGGACTGCAATCGAAAGCGTGCTTCTGCCTTTCATAAGCCAGCGCGCAATGGACCTGCTTCTTGAAGATTACGCCCAAACTATACGTTCTATCGCTGGAAACGTCAGTTGTCCTCCAATTAGCATCCGAGGTCCACGGGACCTCACGAAAATCATCGAAGCAAAATTGAAGGCGGAAAACATTGCAATACAAATCTTCGAAAGCGATCAAATCGACATGAGCGCTTCTCTTGGCGCCACTACCATCGTTTCCCGTTTAGAGGAATGGCTTTCCAATATGCAGCAAGAAGGCATTGCCGAATGAGCGGAGAACCTCATCCTAACCAAATCATTATCCGCAAACGCAGGGATGATGATGAAGCCGAACATCATGGAGGCGTCTGGAAGCTAGCCTTCGCTGATTTCATGACCGCCATGATGGCGTTCTTCCTTGTCATGTGGCTGATCAATTCCACGACGAAGGAAACGAAGGCTGCAATTGTGCAGTATTTCAATCCCGTTCAGCTCGTCAACTCGAGTCCGAATGTCAAAGGCTTACGCGATCCCACCGAAAGCGGGCAAGGCCGAAGCAATCAAAAGACGGATTTTCAAGGAGGCGCCGGCAAGTCCGCCGAAGCTTCTGCTCAAGGAACTGAGCACGTTTCTGAGGCCACTCTTCACAAGGAGCCTTTGAAGGCGCTTGATGAAATCGAGGCGCGAGAGCCACCCGCCACTCAGCGCGACCAGGAACTGAGCAGCGCAGCGTCAGCCCTCGGCGATCCTTTTGATCGCATCCAACAGCTGACTGATGCGCGTCAAGGCTCTCAGCAGAATAAGCAGACTGCAAATGGAGGTCTTGCGGAGTTTACAAACGAACTTTTGCCAGAATCTTCTTTGCACAAGGAAGCGGACGCGTCGCAAATATCCAGGCTCCATGAAGCCTTGGCCAAGATCATTCTTTCGGAGTCGGCAGGCAAACGAGGAGCGCCTCAATTTTCCGTCACCCAGACCGAGGAAGGACTTTTGATCAGCCTGACTGATGGCGCAAATTTTTCGATGTTCAATGTTGGATCAATCGAGCCAAAACCTCAATTGGTCAGGATTCTCGCAAAAATTGGACAGGTGCTTTCGAAGGAAGCTGGCGAAATTGAGATTCGAGGCCATACCGATGGGCGTTCATACAAGTCCGGTTCGTATGACAATTGGCGTCTTTCCTCCGATCGCGCAAATTTGGCGAATTACATGTTGCAGCGTGGCGGATTGCGAGAGACCCGGATAAAGAAAATATCCGGTTTTGCAGATCGTCAGTTGAAGACTCCGAACGATCCCAACTCGGACGTCAATCGTCGCATCGAGATTCTAATGCGGAGAGAGCGCATTGACCCGCATTAGCGTTTTCGAAATCGCGATCCTGGGCATTCTTGCCGTGTCCCCAACCCACTCCTTGGGCGCCGAGTTGATCGACATGGTGAGGGAACTCAACTCCGATCAATATCGAATGGTTTCCGGAGATGCAGCGGCGGGGGACAAAGTCGCAGCGCGTCTCGAAAGTATTGATCGCGAGTTGCCCTCTCTTCCAGCCGAAGAGTTGAAATCAGAAAAGTCAGCATGGGCTGCCGCGACCTATCTGTTGTGCGGCGGTTCCGCAAAGTCCTTACGCATCTTGATGGAGAGGGAAGCTTTCGCAAAAAGTCAGACTGCTCTCGTGTGGGGGAGCCTCGCTTTTGCGGAAGGGCGATTTGATGACGCCCGCAAGCTGTTGGATCCTCTGAACGCAAGCCTGTTTCCGAGAACCCTCGCCGGCCATTTGTCGCTTGTCCAGGGAGGGCTGCTGATGGGAATCGACAGGCCCGCTGCGCAACGGCTCCTGAGGTATGCTCGGCTCGTGATGCCTGACTCTCTTGTGGAAGAAGCGGCATTGCGTCGCGAGTTGCTAACACTGGATGCCACCACAGAGTTCGATGGCGTGGAAAAGCTCGGGCGCCGGTATGCGGAGAAATACTCCAGGTCTCCGTTCGCGCCTCCGTTCTGGGATAACCTAAGCCGCATAACGGTAGGTCACGCTCTGTCAGTCGACTATTCCAAGACGTCTACTATGGAGAAACTGCTCGATCTGATGCCCCTTCCTCGTCAGGTCGAGATGCACCTTGATATTTCCGGAAAGGCGATCCTGTTCGCCAGATTCGATATAGCGCAAGAGGAAGTCGCGAAAGCAAAGTCTGTAGTGCGAAGCGTTTCAGAAGGCGAACGCGTGAAATTCTTCTTGGCTCTGATCGACGCGCTATCCGGTTCTGCAGCCAACACCCCCCTGATTGATGACAAGACGAACACTGCGGCTCTCACGCCCTCCGATCGTCAACTCAAGCGCATTGTAATGGACGCCATGCGACAGGTTCCAACTGCCATCCTTGCGCAAACGGCTCTCCTCGCGCAGGGGAGATCAATTTCAGTAAATTCGGCAATTCCGGAACGTCCTATCGAATCTTCTCTGCGAAAGGCTCTCGCGGAATCTGACGAGTTGTTAGCAAAGGCGTTGAGATAATGACAAGCTCAATAAGCCCGCAGCCATCTCCCTCCGAGTCGGGGTTTGGCGCCGGTCGTAGAACGCAGCGTGACACCAAAAATGCGCTAGACGACGGCGCGAAGAGCTTTTGCTCAATCTGCGATGAGATTCGCACAGACGGTCGGCTAACCGCGCAAGCGAATGGGAAGCACGTAGCCGCCTCTACACAAAATGCGCCATTGAAGGTGAAAAAATGGGACGATGCCACATCACCCATAGCGACAACTGATCTGTCGAGATTGAACTCAGCGGCCAAGGATCAACCAACGCTTTCTTGCCCCGCGTTTGGAGCGTTGGGCAGTTTTCCGCAGATCGCTCCGGCTGCGCTCGGAGCAGGGTTAGCTTCCCGACAGGACCTCGAAGGTGAGCTTGAAACAGCGACAACAAAAAATATTGCTTCCAATGGGGCTAGTCCGGATGTCGTGTTTACGATCGCAGGACAGCAGTCCAGAAATGATGCAAAAGGCGGCGTTGCTAATTACATTGCTGTTCTAAGTCACGCTGTCAAAAATACGCTCAAGGTGGAACCGGAAAGTGTCGGACTCTCAGCTAGCGTAGGCGTCAAGACTCTCTTGAAGGAAACAAACCTCACTTTCCAGCAAAAAATCGGAGATCCTCCCTGTCGCGGTTCGGATGTGCCAAGCCCGGCATTGATGAGCACAGGGATAGCGCAGACGATTACACAAAACTTGGAAGTGACACCGAATATCTCTAGCGATGTTACCACTTGTGAGCGCCAATCCTTCGTGCATGACAAGGCTGAGAAAGCGCTTTTATCGAACGGCGCTCCCCAGCGACAAATCACAATTAGTCTGGAGCCTGAAGCAATCGGGCCCGTAAAGATAAGATTGACGCTGAACCGCGCTGGAATTTCGCTGCAGATCAATGTTGCCTCTTCGGACGCGCTATCGTCGTTACGCGGCTCTCAAGAAAGTTTGCGCAAAGCCATCGAGAGCGCAGGTGGAAGAGTAGGTTCATTGGACATGCAGCTTGGAAGCATGTTGCCATCAAGCCCCGATAAGGTTCGAACTGAACCTAGCAACATTAATCACCAGACTAACTTTTTGGGTCTGGGTCAGAACTCGGAGGCGTTTGCAGGGCATGGCGGATCGGCGGACGAAAGTCGAAATGGAACACTCCCGCAAGGCGAACAACCCAGCGACGTGGAGGAACATTCTTCCCCTCCTAACAAGCGTCATCTTGATGGTTTTTACCTCTAGGTCATTGGGGGCAGAAGCGCACAACTTGTGTGACATGGAGATGGTAAGCGCCTCACGCGAACACTCAGTTCCCCTCGGTCTGCTTTACGCAGTGGCAATGACGGAAACGGCTCAACACGGTGCGCTACAGCCCTATGCGCTGAATATCGATGGGAAACCGACTTACAGTCAAAGCCTGAAAGAGGCCGAACAGCTATTTCTTACCGCCAAAGCGACTGGAGCTCGTCTCATCGACATCGGCTGCATGCAGATCAATCATCACTATCACGGGGCGCGATTCGCGAGCATTTCCGATATGTTCAACCCTCGGGAAAATGTCGTTTATGCCGCTCAACTGTTAAAGAAACTGCGTGTTTCCGAAGGATCATGGACCGCCGCTGTCGCCCGTTATCATGCCGGCCCTCGCAACGCTCAGGCGCAAGCAAATTATGTCTGTGCTGTTATCAAAAATCTGATTTCCAGCGGTTTTGGTTCATGGACTCAGAAGTCGAGGTCATTTTGTAATTCCTAGCGAAATAGCGGATTGAATTGGCTTAGCTCCACAAGTCGCGTTCAGGTCAGGCTAATGTTTGCGTTTATAAGCCCCGCGCAAGGCAGGATGGTTAACCATCAATTAACGCACCATGCGTTGCGAAGGAGCCAGTCTATGAGTTTCGTGCTTGGCCTCGTGGTCACTATGGGTTGCATGCTGGGTGGCTTCGCAGCGCTTGGAGGCCATCTCATCGTCCTTTGGCAGCCTTGGGAATTCGTGATTATTATGGGCTCGGCTTTGGGAACGTTTATTGTCGCCAATCCGACCAAAGTCATAATGGATACAGGCAAGGCAGTCGCGCAGGCCGTTTTGGACAAGGGGCCGAAACGCCGGGACTATCTCGACACACTCGGACTCTTGCATTCGCTTATGCGCGAATTGAGAAGCAAGTCGCGCAGCGAGGTTGAAGTTCACATCGATTCTCCCGCAGAGTCCCCAATTTTTGGTCGCTTCCCTAAGGTGCTGCAGAACAAGGAGATCACCTCCTTCATTTGCGACTATTGCCGGTTTTACATCATTGGGAATGTAAGAACGTTCGAGGTTGAAAGCCTTATGGATGAAGAGATCGCCGCTATCAAATACGATAAAATGAAGCCGTATCACGCGCTGACGGCGATTGGCGATGGTTTGCCGGCCCTTGGCATTGTCGCCGCGGTTTTGGGCGTTATCCACGCGATGGGGGCGCTCGATCAATCACCGGAGTTGCTAGGGGGTCTGATTGGAGCCGCGATGGTGGGAACATTCGCTGGCATTTTCGTTTCATACGGAATCGTCACGCCGCTCGCCTTCAAGGTAAAGGTGGCTCGCAC
The DNA here is from genome assembly GCA_963724845.1 of uncultured Alphaproteobacteria bacterium. GTDB lineage: Bacteria > Pseudomonadota > Alphaproteobacteria > Rhizobiales > Beijerinckiaceae > Methylocystis. The sequence continues at coordinate 16,881 of CAVRWF010000001.1, read as the reverse complement.
CAAGGAATGTTATGTCTTTCTTATTTTGAAGCAGACGCTGTTGGCGTTCATGAATGGCGCCCTGCCGCAAGTTGCGATTGAACACGGTCGCAAATCAATACCTTCCTACGAACGCCCCACCATTGACGAAGTCGAGAGCGAAACGCTCAGCGGCAGCGCTCAAGGCGCAGCGGCGGCGGCATGAGCTTCGTTCGTCCTGATCTCCTTATAGCCGGGGGTGATGATGCTGTTGAGCGGCTTCCCGCGCTTAAGTCGATATTCGAGGAAATGGCCCATGAATTTTCTCAGCGCCTCTCCGCAATGGTCGACCTGCCGACAGAATTGCAGCTGTCGAGCGTAAGCAGTCGACGCGTTGAGGAGGCTCATACAAGCTTGCAGAACGCAAAGCTCTCCGCGGTTTTCTATTCGATGCGGCTGGATTCGAAGATTGCAATTTTTGTGGACGCCCCCTTCATTTGCTCGCTGACAGAGATTCTATTCGGCGCCAGCTTTGTGGAGGAATACGTGGATTGTTCTCGCGCCGCCACGCATCTGGAGGTAAGGACAACCACTCTCGGACTCAAGCTCCTTGCATCAACCCTGCAGCATGCGCTTGCGGAAATTGTGGAATGCGACTTTCGATTGGAATCGATTCAATCCAGCGTTGATCTTTCCACTCTTGGGCGCAGGGGATCCGCGTTCGTAATCTGTAAATGTTCGCTGCTAGTTCTGGGGCAGTCAAGCGAAGTCATTCTGGTCCTGCCACGCTCGGCGCTTGATCCGTTTCGAAATCAACTGGCCCGAAATCCCCAAGTCGAAGGATCGAGCCTGGACAAGCGCTGGGCTGCGAATTTGCACGACAGTGTCGTTCAAACCGAGATCGAGCTTTCCGCCACCATTGAGCGAAGGGGACTGACGTTGGAGGACATCGCCGATTTCGATATCGGCCAAACCATAGAATTGCCGATAGCGCCCACGGCGCTGATCCAATTTGAATGCCAAGGCCGTGCACTTTTTCGGTGTCAACTTGGCCAAAGAGACGGGTCCTATACGGTTCGCATCGAGGAGTTCGTCGACGATAGCGAAGAGTTCATTCAGGATCTGATCGGCCAGTGATCTGCGAGCATGAAGAACAACTTCTTACAACTTTAAGACAGGGCGCAGCATGGACATTGACGGATATAACGGACTTGATAGCGACGCATCGAAGGCAGGCGTTTCGGAGAGAACGGCGCAGGATGCCGTCCCCAATAGCGAAGCGTTGCGTATGGAATCCATACTTCGCATTCCGGTTGTGGTCCAGGTAGTGGTGGGCTCCGCAACGCTACCGGTCTCCAGTCTTCTGAAACTTGGTCGAGGCGCAATTGTTCCGCTGGACCACAGAATTGGCGATCCAGTCGACGTGGTCGTCAATGGACGCGTCATCGCCCGCGGCGAAGTGGTCGTTGTCGAAGGAGACAGCACACGGTTCGGCGTATCCCTCACAGAGATTCGAGAACGGCAACTCTCCGGTTCTCAAAATTAGGTTGCAAAAGGAATGACATGACCGATTCGGTTATGGGGAACTCGAGGGATATCCTTGTTGGAACTGATAAGGTTGTCGCTTTGCTGCTGTCTATTGATCAGGACGTCGCGCGATGCGTGTTAAGGCATTTCGATCAAGCTGAGTTGCGGCAGTTGGCCAAACGCGCCTCGACATTGGGAAATGTTGCGGCGCGAGCTATTGAACCGGTAATCAAAGACATGCTCGAGCAACTTTCCGAGAATGCACCGGATCTTGTGGTCGCGCCCAACACTGCAGAACAATTGCTGACCGGCGTAATTCCTCCCGAGGCCGTGGCGGAAATCATGTCGGATGTTCTGGGAAACTCAAATCAGTTTTTCTGGCAACGCCTTTCTTCTGTATCGGAGAGCAATCTCGCTAGTTATCTGGCGAATGAACATCCGCAGACAATTGCAGCGGTGCTGACAAAACTCGATACATCTTTTGCTGCGGCTGTTCTCGGTGTGATGGACGGCGCAATTCGCAATTGCGTTATACGACGCATGCTGGTCTCTCGTCCTGTCTTCGATGCGGCAATTCGCATTCTTGAGACCACCCTTCAAGAAGATCTTTTGGGCGCGCAGGCGTCTAATACGAGTTCTGGATCGCGATCGCTGGTGGCTGGAATCATCAATCAGATGGACAGGCAACAAATCGAAGAGGCGTTTCAGGCGATTGAGGACTCTGAGCCCGTGATCGCAAAGGAGCTAAGGAGCCTCGTGTTTAGTTTTGAAGATATTCCACAGTTGTCAGAACGCGCCCGTTCCATTCTGTTCGATAAGGTGCCGACAGATCGCTTGATACTGGCGCTTCGCGGCGCGGAGGAAGCTGTGCGGGGGGCTGTTCTTCCTATTTTGGGCGCGCGCGTTCGGAGGATGGTCGAGGCGGAACTCGCGACAAGCGATGCGCCTCCTCATCGTGACGTTCTCAAAGCGCAACGTCTTATAGCCAACACGGTGTTGCAATTAAGTGAAGAAGGAGTGATCGAGATAACGTCGCAAGCGCTCACTTCGACAGAATTCTCCTAGGAGCGCTTTAAGTGTCCGATGCAGAAGACGCTGAATCCAAAACCGAGGAGCCAAGCGAAAAGAAAATTCTGGATACGCTCGAAAAGGGCCACAATCCCGTATCTAGAGACGCAATTTCCCTGTCGGGTTTCCTCGCTTTTTTGTTGTGCGTCTGTTTTCTTCTTGAGGGCGTTGCGGAACGCTTGTTCGGCATAATGGGCATCATGCTTGGAAACGCCGCCGCCGTCCCCTTGCGAAATGGAGCTGACGCTTTCGAGTATCTCGCTTTTGTCCTGAAAGAGATGGCGCATTTCCTGGCTCCGCTCCTTTCGGTTTTCATGATTAGCGGCCTCGCTGCGGCCTTCGCTCAGAATGCTCCTGCAGTCGTGTTCGATCGTATCATGCCTGATTTTTCACGAATCGATCCGGCCAAGGGCTTGGGGCGGATATTCGGGGTCGCCGGCCTGGCGGAACTGATAAAATCGATTCTGAAAATTTCCATCATCTTTGGAGCTTTGGCGCTTTCGACAACCTCGGATAGCGGCGCCCTTAGAGATTTGATGCGGACGGAACCCTCTATGGCGCCAGCTATCGCTGTCAGGCTCGTCATTCATCTCACCAGTGCTGTTTGCATTGTCGGCGCCGTCCTCGCCTTCGGTGATCTTGCATGGGCGCGGTTCAAGTGGCGCAAGGATATCAGAATGAGCCGCCAGGAATTGAAGGATGAGCATAAGCAGTCGGAAGGAGATCCTCTGGTAAAAGGCCGCATGAGGTCATTGGCGCTGACAAGATCTCGCAAGCGCATGATGGCGGCGGTTCCAAAAGCGACGTTGATTATTGCAAATCCGACACATTACGCTATCGCGCTACGCTATCGACGGGAAGACGGCGGGGCACCGTTGGTAGTCGCCAAGGGCCAGGACCTTCTAGCCCTGAAAATTCGAGAAATCGGCGAGGAGAAGGCAATCCCGGTGATAGAAAAAAAAGAGCTTGTTCGCGCCATGTATAATCATATCGAGGTGAACAAGATGATCCCGGCCGAATTTTTCAGACCCGTCGCCGAAATCATTCACTTTCTCAATTCTCGAGGAAGCCGCCCGCGACGGGACTAGCATTACTCGTCGCTCGAGAGAGAGACTGACGTTAGCTCAGGCTCGCGCGCGATCACTTGGCTAACGTTATTTTTCGTCGCTGTACTCGTCAAGTTCGAGCCACATCGCATTGAGAATAGCGAAGGCGCAAGCCAAGCCGAGACCCAATATCCAGGAAAAATACCACATTGATTTCACTCCGGTTCAGTAGTGATAGTCATCGCCTCGTTCAATCGCTTCCTCTGTGATCGGACCGCGCAAAACATGAAAGACCCAGCCTGTATAAGCGAGCACGATCGGCAAGAACAGCAGCGTCGCCGCAAGCATGAGGCCGAGCGTCGTCTTACTGGACGACGCATCCCAAACGGTCAGGCTATGACCAAAGTTTGTGGAGGAAGGCAGCAAAAAGGGAAAGAGGCTGAATCCTGCGGTCGTCAAGACCCCCGCGACGGAGGCGCTGCTGAAAATGACCGCTGTCTTCGGCAGGCCATTACGAAGGGAAGCGACTGCCGCGAGAGCGCCAATATACGCGAAAACCGGCGCAGCAAGACTGAATGGCATTGCCCGATAATTGTTGAGCCATGCGCCGTGTTCCCTGACTACGTTTTTCCAGAGAGGGTTGGACGGCCCTCCCTTGTCGATCGCGCCTTTGACGACAAAGCCGTCAATCCCGAACGCCACCCAGGCCCCCGCTACGGTCAGCAAGAAGATGAGAGCCAGCGCCGCGCGGGCGCCAAATGTGACTGCTCGCGCCGCAACCTCGCCCTCGCTTTTTGAAGCTAAATAAGCCGCGCCCTGCATCGTAAGCATAGCGACGCTCGTGAGGCCGCAAAGCAATGCGAAAGGATTGAGAAGGCCTAAAAGGCCTCCTTCGTATTCCAATTGCAACGCATTGTCGAAATGGAACGGAGTCCCCAGCAACAAATTGCCAAAGGCGACTCCAAACACCAGCGATGGAACGAGGCCGGAAAAGAAGAACGCCCAATCCCAACTTCTTCGCCAGATCGTCGAGTCCATTTTGCCGCGGAAAGTCAAAGCCACCGGCCGTAATATCAGTCCGATAAGAACAAGCATCATCGCGAGGTAAAAACCTGAAAATGAGGCCGCATAAAGTAGTGGCCATGCGGCGAAAACAGCGCCGCCGCCAAGGATGAACCAGACCTGGTTGCCCTCCCACACTGGTCCGATCGCGTTGAGCAGAACGCGTCGTTGATTTTCAGTCCGGGGAACGAATGGATGGAGCATGGCCACGCCAAGATCGAATCCGTCCATGATTGCGAATCCGACAAGCAGAAGGCCGAGGAGAACCCACCAGATGATGCGCAGCATCTCATAGTTGAACATCATGACGCTTCCTTAGTGAGACGGGACCTGGACCAGAACAGTGGGGGCGACGTCGCTCCCTCGCTGTGGACCGATGCGGACGTATTTCACAATCAGCACGAGATCGATGACCGCGAGCAAGCTGTAAAACAGCACAAAGCCCAGCAGGCTTAGTAGAACGTCGCTCGCTGGAACCTTGGAGATTCCAAGGAATGTCGGCAAAACGCCATCTATGATCCAGGGCTGGCGTCCATACTCCGCCACGATCCAGCCGAGTTCCGCCGCGACCCAGGGGAGAGGGAGGCTGTACATCGCCACTTGTCGGAACCAGGGCTGTATGTTTGTGCGCCTGCTTATCAGGTAAAAATAAGCGCCGAACAGCGCTATGAAATAAAAGCCCAGCGCAACCATAATCCGGAACGACCAGAACAGCACCGGGACGTCGGGGACGGTCGACAGCGCGGCCTCGTGAATTTGCGCATCGGTCGAATTCTCAATGTCGGGACGAATGCGCTTCAATAAAAAGGCGTAACCAAGATCGCGCATCGACGGTTCCAGATCCGCGGGGACTTCTGCGGTTGGACTCCCGCCCTCTTTCTCGAGCCAGAGATAGGCTGGCAAACCATTGTGAATGCGCTCTTCGGCCTTGGCCACTAAGGGCTTTATGCCTTCGACAGGCGTGTCGATGGACCGCGTGGCGATCAACCCGAGCATCCAAGGCACACTGACTTCGTATCTCGTGGTTTCGCTGGCGACGTCTGGCAGGCCAAACAGAGTAAAGGATGCCGGCGCAGGCTCGGTCTCCCACATGGCTTCAATCGCCGCGATCTTCATCTTTTGGTTGAGCCCGGCGGTGTATCCACTCTCGTCTCCGAGCACCACCACTGAGAGCGCCGAGGCGAGTCCGAAACTAGCGGCGACCGTGGCGGACCTGCGCGCAACGTCACGATGACGACCGCGCAGCATGTAATAAGCGCTGATAGACAACACAAACATCGCGCCTGTCACATAACCGGCGCTGACGGTGTGCACAAATTTGGATTGCGCGACAGGATTGAACAAAACTTCGACAAATGAAGTCAGTTCCATGCGCATGGTTTGGGGATTGAAATGAGAGCCGACTGGATTTTGCATCCAGCTATTCGCCACCAGAATCCATAGAGCCGAAAAATTGCTTCCCAGAGCGACAAGCCAGGTCACTGCAAGGTGCTGAACCTTGCTTAACCGCTTCCAGCCGAAAAAAAACAAGCCGACGAACGTCGCCTCCAGAAAGAACGCCATCAAACCTTCGATCGCTAGCGGAGCTCCGAAGATATCGCCGACATAATGCGAATAGTGGGCCCAGTTTGTGCCGAATTGAAATTCCATGGTAACGCCCGTAGCGACGCCCATTGCGAAATTGATGCCGAACAACGTTCCCCAGAACTTGGTCGCTTCGCGCCAGACAGTCCGACCCGTCATCACATAGACGCTCTCCATAATGGCGAGCAGCAGCGAAAGCCCCAGAGTTAATGGGACAAACAGAAAATGATAAAGTGCAGTCAGCGCAAATTGCAGCCGCGATAGCGTCACCACGTCAAGTTCGAGCATTGTCTTCTCCATAGAACTGGATCACTGGGACGCCGAATGGTTATCCCGCAGGAACGCGGCCATCTCCGAGGGCGTTACGCGTGTTTTGTGCGAACTGCTGAAAAAAGCAAAGTAAATCAGGATCAGAGCAATCACTTTGATGATCAGCGCCATGCCGATGTCTTGGGACAGCGAGGTTTTAGGCATTTGTGGAGCTTTCGGCTCACGGGAATTGGAGATTTCGCGCCTCTGCATAATCCAAGCTTTCGATGGAACAGCTGATAGCCGCTCATCCACTGGAACTTGAAGCCCCAAGAAATCCCCTTGCGTCCCCAGTTCTGTAGCTGACCAGCAAAACAGGCGCTCGCCACGCCGAACCAGCGTTCTACGTACAATGCCCGCTTTTTCATATCAACATAGGGACTTAGTCTCACTGTTCGCCCAACCATAGCGCGGACGTCAGTTTTATCTTTACGAACTCGAGCGTCCGCAGCCTTCCGCCAGTCGACAGGACGCCCCGGTGGGCGACATCATGCGATTGCCGCCCCGACGCAGCCGCGGCGCTCGGGACGGTCTGTGCCATATGCGGACTCGGCAGCTTTCCTAGTCGGCAGCCTGGCGGCTATAACGGCAAGACGAGTCAGCGGACGCCCACATGATCCAGGTTACAGCACTAATCGCCATCAGCGAAAGCGAGTTGCACGAGGACTTTCTTCGATCGTCCGGCGCTGGGGGACAAAATGTTCAGAAGGTCGAAACAGCGGTGCAGTTGCGCTTCGACGTCGCCAACTCGCCCAATCTTCCGACGCCCGTGCGCTTTCGCCTGGAGCGACTCGCCGGAAAGCGCATGACCAAGTCCGGCGTTCTTATTATCTCCGCGCAGCGCCACCGAACGCAGGAGCGCAACCGTGCAGACGCGCTAGAGCGGCTGTTGTCGCTGATTCGTCAGGCGGCTGCGCCGCCTCCGCCGCCGCGACGCCAAACCAAGCCGACGCTTGGCTCGAAGCTGCGGCGACTTGAGGGTAAAAAACTTCGCTCAAGCGTCAAATCGCTGCGCGGCAAGCCAGATCCCGTTTAGTTTGGACGCCGGCCTGAGAATTGAGCCCTCGGCCTTCTCTCATCACGGAAAAGGCCGAGAGCAAAGATCAGGCGACGCGGTGGGCGGGTATGTAGGGTGTGATTTTCTGCAGCGAGCCGTCGCGGGTTCGACTGTCGAGCGTCGAAGAGCTTTTTTCTGGATCTTCCACAGCACTGGCGCCCGACAAAATTGGAGTTGGACCGTATATTTCAGCGATCTCTCCCATCAGTCGGTCGATCGCTTTGAGTGCGCGATATTGCGGAATCTGGGTCAGTTCCTCCATCATCTGTTCGCGGATCTGCTTCAATTGGGACATCTTCTGCATGCTACTAGCCTCGCGTATTATCGACGACAATAAGACTTTATTCACCCACTGCTCACGCGAGGCTTACCAAAGTGAGCGCGCCGGCCGGCGAGCGGATGCAGGTCAGCACGTCAAAATCCGCTTCTTGCGAACTAAACATGCACGCGACGTAAGTTTACATTGGGGAAAGGAGCACTGATTGTATACATCTTTGCAGATCGTAATGTACACCGATGCTGATATGTATAATTCGTTGACGATGTTGGTTTGCTGCGAATAAATACTTCATATTATTGATTTCGCGGAATTATGTCTGTCGACAATTCCGCCATGGAGGCAAGGAATGTTCATCATCGTCGACGAGAGAGAACTCGTAACGAATGGATATGCGTGCCGATTTGGGCGCGAGGGTATCGCTTCAGCGGGTTTTTGTGGCGGTCAGTTTATGGACTGGGTTGACTCCGCTGTAGAAGGCGATGTGCAGGCAGTCGAGGCTTTCCTGATTGGCGAATGTCCAAACCGCGAGGAGATTCCCCAACTCATTCGACGCCGCTCGCAGGCTCCGGTTATCGCGTTGAATGAGGCGCCATCGCTGGAGTTAACGCTGGGATTGTTCAGTTCAGGCGTTGACGATGTCGTCCGCAAACCAATCCACGTCAAAGAACTGCTGGCGCGAATCACAGCTATTCGAAGGCGCGCGGAGGCGCGCCAGGATTTCGCGGTGGTTGGTTCCATAAAAGTGTTTTTCGATGGCCGCGATCCACTGGTGAGCGGCGAGACTTTGCCGCTGCCGCGGCGCGAGCGGCGTATGCTGGAATATTTTGTCGTCAACAAGGGACGACGTTCTGACGAAATCTCAGATCTTCAACGCGGTTTATGGCCTGTTTGATGATGGCATCGAAGAGAATGTCGTCGAAAGCCATATCAGCAAGCTGCGCAAGAAACTGCGCGCCCGGCTGGGTTACGATCCTATCGAGTCCCAACGCTTTCTAGGATACATGCTGCTCTCTTCCCCCGTCGAACGAAGCCTTAGCGCTCTTCTCCCAACCGGCTCATAGACGCAGCGTCGCAGGATTTTTGCAGCGGCGCTTCGACTTGTGCCGTTGGAGAATATTGGCGGCTTCCTCCATCAGAGGGAAACGACAGAATGTATACATCTGCTCGCTAAATATTTTTTTACCAGAATATATTAGACATTGGAGCCGCAAAGCTTGCAGCGGGAACAACAATGTCAACATCAGAAGATGATATATACAATACTGATGGCCATAATCACTTGAGCTCGCGGCCAATGACATTTGAGCAATGCTTGCGACTGGAAGGGGCCTTAAAGGACGAACTTGAGCTTATGGACTATCAAATTCGCTCCACGCTCCGTCAGGCTATTGGGCGCACAGATCGACATTCTCGAGATGAAACCCTTTTCTTGCAGGCCTCTACAATCGTGTTGTTATCAATTGCCGCGAGCATTCACGAGCGCTCATCGACAAACGCCAACGCGCGATTTGATATGCGGTGGTTTGTAGCGGGCGCGCGAAATGCGGCTTCCTGGGTGGTCTCGCGCAAGCTGCGTTTTTCGCAAGTGGGCTCGGCTTGACACGCCCATGCCAAATGTTGCCTTCGGTCGTTAACGCCTGAAATCGGTATGGCGGCTTAATGCTGCTCGTGGTCGTAAATTTTTGTCGGGGTAAGTTGCATGCGCGCTTTTGCTGACGTTCTCGCTGCAATCGAAAATTCTGCGGCCACCCTGCTGGAGAACGCCGGCATAAGCCCCATAAGTTACCGGCTTGGCAGCGAGCCGGAGCAAACCCAGCGGCAGCCTCAGGCGAGCGAGCGAAGAAAATACGCTGCGACGCATGACAGCGAATCTTCTCTCGCGCAAGAATCTGTGACCGATAAATCTCTGTCCAAGCCTGCCTTGGTGAGTTCCCCTCCCGAACTGGCGACATTGCTGGCTGAATTGCGCGTTGCAAAACACTCCATGCGAAAACTGCAGAAGCTGCGGCGTGATGTCGCTCGTCGATGCCACCCAGACCTGTGGCGGTCGGTAGAAAAACCGGGAAATCTTCTAAGCGAAATGAACGCACGCATCGACTCAGCGATCGACGCGCTACGCAAAGAAATGCAGGACGATAAAACCATTACGAAGAAAAGCCCGCGCTGAAGCAGCGCTAATCGCTCTCAAGCGCGGCTGCGCCCGTTCCTTTCGATCAGGCGACTTTCGCGCCGATCACCTTTTCCCTGGCTGCGAAGTCCGCAATTGATACGCATGGCCTTTCCGCGATAAGCCTCTTTAGTTCGGCGGCCGCTGTTTGCGCTGCCGCTCGGACGTCGGCAGGCAAATAGGGTCTCGTTAGAACATGCGTGACTTCAAGCAGCTTCAATCGTAAAACGGCAGGGCCAGCCATCCTCAACAAAATCGAGTCATCGCATTTCACGACAGCCAGCGCGTCGTCGAGTGTCATCTCGCCTCCGATCGCGTCTTTCCCACCAACATCGGCGGAGCTCGAATTCATCGATCATGACGCGCACCCAATTTCCATCAGAATCCTGACGCGAGGCTGGCGACGCATCTCTTGGCGTCAGTCAGATGGTCTGATTGTAGGCGCCGACTTCGGGGTTTTCGCGCAGCACGGCGTCGAGGCAAGCAAACATCTCTCGCATGCGCGCCTCGGACGCTGGACTTTCAACGACGACAACCAGCTCCGGCTTGTTGGAAGAGGCGCGCACCAACCCCCAAGTGCCATCGCCGACCGTCACCCTCACGCCATTGACCGTCACGAGATCGCGAATCGGCCCGCCCAGGAAGGGAAGGCCCGTTTCCTTCATTTCCTTGAACCGCGCCGTCACCTTGTCCACGACGCCATATTTGACCTCATCCGCGCAATGCGGAGACATGGTAGGGGATCCCCATGTCTTCGGCAGTTCGGCATATAAATCCGCCATCGATTTTTGTGGATTGCGATTGAGCATCTCCAACACGTGTATCGCTGTCAGCAATCCATCGTCATAGCCGCGCCCAATGGGTTCATTGAAGAAGAAATGTCCTGACTTCTCGAACCCTGCCAGCGCCTTCAGTTCATTCACGCGGCGTTTGATGTAGGAATGACCTGTCTTCCAATAGTCGGTCTGCACATTTTGTGCGATCAACACGGGGTCGGTGGCAAACAGTCCTGTTGATTTGACGTCGACGACAAAACGCGCCTGCGGGTAGATTTTGGAGAGATCGCGCGCGAGCATCACGCCGATCTTGTCAGCGAAAATTTCGTCACCCTTATTGTCAACGACGCCGCAACGGTCCCCATCGCCATCAAAGCCGAGGCCGACATCGGCGCGCGTTTCGCGCACTTTGTGAGCGATGGCGTGCAACATCTTCAGATCTTCGGGATTAGGGTTGTATCTCGGAAATGTATAGTCGAGCTCGACATCAAGAGGGATTACCTCGCAGCCCAGACGCTCCAGCAACCGTGGCGCAAAGGCGCCGGCGGTCCCGTTCCCACATGCCGCGACCACTCTCATTTTTCTGGAAAAATTTATGCCGCGAGCCAGATCATCGAGGTATCGCTGGCCGAAATTTTCGTGAAAGCGATAGGTCCCCCCGCTGCCCGTACGAAACTTTCCGGAAAGCACTATTTCCTTCAATCGGCTCATTTCTTCGGGGCCGAAGGTCACCGGCCGTTGCGCTCCCATTTTGACCCCAGTCCACCCATTGTCATTATGCGAGGCGGTGACCATTGCGACCGCGGGAACATTGAGTTCGAATTGAGCAAAATAAGCCATCGGCGAGAGAGCCAGACCAATGTCATGCACATGCACGCCTGCACCCATGAGACCGGTGATCATCGCAAGTTTGATCGAGGCGGAGTAGGAGCGGTAGTCGTGACCTGTCACGAGCTCGAGAGGAACGCCCATTTCATGTAACAAGGCGCCAAGGCCAAAGCCGAGCGCCTGCACACCCATGAGGTTCAATTCTTCCTCGAACATCCAGCGTGCGTCATACTCGCGAAAACCGGTCGGCTTCACGAGCGGGGTTTGCTCATAGGCGTAAGTGTTAGGCTTAAGATCGGAAACGGGCTTCGGAAACATTATGGATTCCTTGAGCGGAAAGGCTTTTGTCGGTCAATAAAGGAAAAGCCCGGCAGCGCCAACTTGCGTGGCCACGTAACCGCGGCCATCTGCTTGTAGCGTTAATCATTGTCTCGCCGGTGATGGGCGCATGACCCTGTTCAGGCGAAAGCAGGGCGTATATGTATAACGGAAATGCGACGCCTTTGCCGGCGGCGCTGGGGAAACCGTCCCGTTAGGAGACCCAAAATTGACTAAAGCCAAAGACCTCTACGAATTGGGCGAGATCCCGCCGCTCGGGCACGTCCCCGCGAAGATGTACGCCTGGGCGATCCGCAAGGAGCGGCACGGCCCACCAGAAGAGGCGATGCAGCTTGAAGTCCTGCCGACTTGGGAGCTGGACAGCCATGACGTGCTTGTTCTGGTGATGGCGGCGGGGGTCAATTATAACGGCGTCTGGGCCGCACTCGGCGAACCCATTTCCGTGTTGGACGCTCATAAGAATCCCTATCATATCGCTGGCTCCGACGCCTCCGGCGTCGTCTGGGCGGTGGGCTCCAAGGTCAAGCGCTGGAAGGTGGGCGACGAGGTAGTTGTCCATTGCAATCAGGACGACGGCGACGACGAAGAGTGCAACGGAGGCGATCCGATGTTCTCGTCCTCACAACGAATCTGGGGATATGAAACTCCCGATGGGTCCTTCGCGCAATTCTGCCGGGTGCAAGATCGCCAACTCATGGAGCGCCCGAAGCATCTGACCTGGGAAGAATTGGCCTGTTACACGCTGACCCTCGCCACCGCTTACCGCATGTTGTTTGGCCACGAGCCGCATCGCCTCAAGCCATCCGACAATGTTTTGATCTGGGGCGCTTCCGGCGGCCTCGGGGTCTTTGGCGTGCAGCTCTGCGCCGCCGCGGGGGCCAACGCCATCGGTGTCATTTCAGATGAAAGCAAGCGCGACTACGTGCTTTCGCTTGGCGCCAAGGGCGTCATCAACCGTAAGGACTTCGACGGTTGCTGGGGTCAACTGCCAAAGGTAAATACTCCGGAATATAACGCCTGGACGAAGGCCGCACGCGGATTTGGAAAGGCCATCTGGGACATTACCGGAAAGAAGGATGTAGACATCGTTTCGAACATCCAGGCGAGCAAACCTTTCCACTTTCCTGTCTGGTGGTGAAGCGCGGAGGCATGGTAGTTTTTTGCGCCGGAACAACCGGCTTCAACCTGACCTTTGACGCCCGATACGTCTGGATGAGGCAGAAGCGTATTCAGGGTTCGCATTTCGCACATTTGAAACAGGCTGCGGCCGCGAACCGTTTTGTTATCGACAGGCGCGTGGACCCCTGTATGTCCGAGGTTTTTCCGTGGAGCAAGATTCCGGTGGCCCACACCAAGATGTGGAAGAACCAACATGCTCCCGGAAACATGGCCGTGCTGGTCAATGCTCCGACCACCGGTCTGCGCACGATCGAGGACGTGATTGAGGCTGGCAAAAAGAAGTAGAACGGCGATGCTTCAGCTTGGAAAAAGCGCGCCCATCTAAAGAGAGCGCGCTTTTTCTGTCGCGGCCGGTTGTCAAGACGCGGCAGCGAGGATGGCTCAATATGATGGCGGAGTGGGGATCTGCAGCCCGAGCCTATTTCCGGCGAAGGGGGTCAATTGGGCATTTGGCGCTATTTTGATTGGTTGGTTTTTGGGGGATTTTGGTTGCGGGGACCAGATTTGAACTGATGACCTTCAGGTTATGAGCCTGACGAGCTACCGGGCTGCTCCACCCCGCGCCAAAAAAGCAATAGGCTATGGAATTACGGCTGCGGGCGGCTTTTGGTCTGCCCGCTTTGTTAAATTGTTATCGTGGAGTGGGAATGTTGCGTTTTGCAGGCCTGGCGACGACCTACTCTCCCAGGTCTTGAGACATAGTACCATTGGCGCTGAAGCGTTTGACGGCCGAGTTCGGGATGGGATCGGGTCTGATCGCTTCGCCGAAGGCCACCAGGCCGGCAAAAAGCAACATTGAAGCAAATGGCGTTTTTATCGTTTCATCCTTTTGGAGGATGGGCATTGAATAATGAGAGCGATCAAGCCAATCGAGCTATTAGTACCGGTAAGCTACACGCGTCACCGCGCTTCCACACCCGGCCTATCAACGTGGTCGTCTTCCACGGCTCTCGAGGGAGAACTCGTTTTGAGGTGGGTTTCCCGCTTAGATGCATTCAGCGGTTATCCCGTCCATACATAGCTACCCTGCACTGCGACTGGCGTCACAACAGGTCCACCAGAGGTATGTTCATCCCGGTCCTCTCGTACTAGGGACAAATCCTCTCAATTCTCCGACACCCACGGCAGATAGGGACCGAACTGTCTCACGACGTTCTGAACCCAGCTCACGTACCACTTTAATCGGCGAACAGCCGAACCCTTGGGACCTTCTCCAGCCCCAGGATGTGATGAGCCGACATCGAGGTGCCAAACAACCCCGTCGATATGGACTCTTGGGGGTTATCAGCCTGTTATCCCCGGCGTACCTTTTATCCGTTGAGCGATGGCCCTTCCACGAGGAACCACCGGATCACTATGACCGACTTTCGTCTCTGCTCGACTTGTCTGTCTCGCAGTCAGGCAGGCTTATGCCATTGCACTCAACGAGCGATTTCCGACCGCTCTGAGCCCACCATCGCGCGCCTCCGTTACTCTTTGGGAGGCGACCGCCCCAGTCAAACTGCCTACCATGCACTGTCCCGGACCCGGATAACGGGCCGCGGTTAGACATCCATGACGATAAGGGTGGTATTTCAAGGATGGCTCCACACGAGCTGGCGCCCATGCTTCAAAGCCTACCACCTATCCTACACATGCCGACACGAATGCCAGTGCAAAGTTACAGTAAAGGTGCACGGGGTCTTTCCGTCTGACCGCAGGAACCCCGCATCTTCACGGGGAATTCAATTTCACTGAGCTGACGCTGGAGACAGCGGGGAAGTCATTACGCCATTCGTGCAGGTCGGAACTTACCCGACAAGGAATTTCGCTACCTTAGGACCGTTATATTTACGGCCGCCGTTTACCGGGGCTTCAATTCAGAGCTTGCACTCCTCCTCTTAACCTTCCGGCACCGGGCAGGCGTCAGACCCTATACGTCATCTTGCGATTTCGCAGAGCCCTGTGTTTTTGTTAAACAGTTGCCACCCCCTGGTCTGTGCCCCTCCCACAAGCTTGCGCTCATACGAGGCCTCCTTATCCCGAAGTTACGGAGGTAAATTGCCGAGTTCCTTCAGCGTCATTCTCTCAAGCGCCTTGGTATACTCTACCTGTCCACCTGTGTCGGTTTCGGGTACGGTCTGATGCGGGGGCTATTTCCTGGCGCGGCCAGGCTGCCCGGGAAATCCAGTAATCCCGAACAGCTTTCGCTACGCGTCACCACCCGCTGGCCCACGAATATTAACGTGGTTCCCATCGACTACGCCTTTCGGCCTCGCCTTAGGGGCCGGCTAACCCTGCGAAGATTAACTTTACGCAGGAACCCTTGGACTTTCGGCGACACTGTCTTTCACAGTGTTTCTCGTTACTCATGTCAGCATTCGCACTTCCGATACCTCCAGAGCGCCTCACGGCTGCTCCTTCGACGGATTACGGAACGCTCCGCTACCGCTTGTCTTGCGACAAGCCCAAAGCTTCGGCTCGCAGCTTGAGCCCCGGTACATCTTCGGCGCGGAAATCCTTATCTAGACCAGTGAGCTGTTACGCTTTCTTTAAAGGATGGCTGCTTCTAAGCCAACCTCCTGGTTGTTTTGGGATTTCTACATCCTTTCCCACTTAGCTGCGAATTAGGGGCCTTAGCTGTTGGTCTGGGTTGTTTCCCTCTCCACAATGGACGTTAGCACCCACTGTGTGTCTCCCGCACATTACTTCCAGGTATTCGGAGTTTGGTTAGGTTTGGTAAGTCTGTGGGACCCCCTAGCCCATCCAGTGCTCTACCCCCTGGAGTATTCATGCGAGGCGCTACCTAAATAGCTTTCGCGGAGAACCAGCTATTTCCGAGTTTGGTTGGCCTTTCACCCCTAACCACAAGTCATCGGAGTTCTATTTCAACAGACACCCGTTCGGTCCTCCAGTGAGTGTTACCTCACCTTCAACCTGCTCATGGCTAGATCACTCGGTTTCGGGTCTAAAGCAACGAACTGAACGCCCTGTTCAGACTCGCTTTCGCTGCGCCTACGCCTATCGGCTTAAGCTTGCTCGTTACTTTAAGTCGCTGACCCATTATACAAAAAGTACGCTGTCACCCAGGACGAACCTTGGGCTCCAACTGTTTGTAGGTATCCGGTTTCAGGAACTGTTTCACTCCCCTCGTCGGGGTGCTTTTCACCTTTCCCTCACGGTACTTGTTCGCTATCGGTCGCTGAGGAGTACTTAGGCTTGGAGAGTGGTCTCCCCATGTTCAGACAGGATTTCACGTGTCCCGCCCTACTCGTATCTTCAAGTCTTCGAAATCCGTACGGGGCTATCACCCACTATGGCCCGATTTTCCAATCGGTTCCAGTTAGAAAACTTGAAGCATTGGCCTGGTCCGCGTTCGCTCGCCACTACTAACGGAGTCTCGTTGATGTCCTTTCCTCCGGGTACTTAGATGTTTCAGTTCCCCGGGTTCGCCTTTGCATCCTATGTATTCAGATGCAAATACCTTCTTCATGATCTCTGCAAATCCGAGGCTCGCGCCACGAATGTTTAAAAAACCTTCGAGTTCGAGACTTGAAATTACAGAGATCGAAGGTGGGTTTCCCCATTCGGAAATTCACGGATCAAAGCTTGTTCGCAGCTCCCCATGACTTATCGCAGCGTACCACGTCCTTCATCGCCTCTCAGCGCCAAGGCATCCACCGAATACCCTTAAGGCACTTGATCGCTCTCATTATCGATGC